>NZ_OZ248562.1:0-1719658 GCF_965234775.1 Limnohabitans rimovensis (SeqCode)
AAATACCTCGTCTAAATTTGCAAGAAATCTACATCCATTAACGCAACAACTTGCAAATTTGCCGACAGGATTTACACCATATCTTCAATTAATTCATATGCTTATGAATTGTTCAGGGCGGACTAAATAATTACGTTTGCGTTCAATAAAAAATCACCAATATCAATTTATTTGTAATATTTACATTCGCTGTCGGTAAAGTCGTTTGCTTTTAGCGGAAACAAAAAAGCCCCGCAAGCGGGGCTTTTGAATGACTTTCTAAAAAAGCCGGCCCTTACTTGCCGTACAGGTAGTTGGGCAGCCACAGCGTGAGTTCGGGCCAGATGTGCATCAGCACCATGCACAAGATCACGATGAGCATGTAGGGCATCATGCCGGCAAAAATCTGGTTGATGGTCACATGCGGTGGCGACACGCCCTTGAGGTAGAAGGCCGACATGGCCACCGGCGGCGACAAGAAGGCGGCTTGCAAATTGACAAAAACCATCACGCCCCACAGCAAGGGGTCGATTTGGAAATGCGCCAGCAGGGGCAGGAAGATGGGCACAAAGATGACGATGATTTCGGTCCACTCCAGCGGCCAGCCCAGCACAAAGATGATGGCTTGCGACAACAGCAAGAACTGCAGGGGCGACAGGTTGAGCGCCATCACCCATTCTTCGACCAAGCGCTGACCGCCCAAAATGGCAAACACGGCCGAGAACAAGGCCGAGCCGACAAACAGCCAGCACACCATGGAGGTGGTTTTGGCGGTTAAAAAGACGGCTTGTTTGATCTTTTCAAAGTCCAGGGTGCCGGCCGACCAGGCCATCACGAATGCCCCGGCCGCGCCCACGGCGGCGGACTCGGTGGCGGTGGTGATGCCAAACAAGATCACGCCCAGCACCACCATGGTCAAGATACCCAGGGGCATGACCGAGCGCACCAGCATGTCCAAGATCTCGTACTGCTCGGCATCGAAGTGCCAGTAGTAATAGCTCAGCAGGGCCAGCGCCAGGGCGCAAGCGATCCAAAAGCCGAAGTAAAAGTTCTCGGGCACGGGCTCGGTGCGTGGTGCGTCAGACGTGTCGCCGTCTCCCAGCGCTTGCATGGGACCTTCGGCGGCCTCGGGCTTGTCATCTTCGGCGCCGGGGGGCAGTTGGACCGCGTTTTCTGCGCCAGGTGGCAACTGAACCCCACCTTGCGCGCCAGGGGGCTCTTGGACGCCACCCCCGCCTGCACCCGGTGGCTCTTGCACGCCCATGCGTTGGGCGCCGGGGGGTTCTTGAACGCCGCCAGATCCAGGGGGCTCTTGCACGCCCAAGCGTTGGGCACCCGGAGGTTCTTGCACACCGCTGCTTTGGGCGCCTGGAGGCTCTTGAACGCCATTGCTGGAAGCGCCCGGGGGTTCTTGTACGTCACTGCGTTCTGCGTTGGCTGCGGGGGCCATGGCGGTCACGGCGGCTGCGGCATCGGCAGCGTCGTTGTCGGCTTGCGAGTGGATGACCACATACCACCACACGGCACCCAAGCAAACCAAAGCGGTCATCAAGGGAACCAGGCTCATGGCCAGGCTGCGCACCAGCAAGCCCCAGGTCACGCGCACTTGTTCAATCTGCCCGCTGATGCGGCCCGGAGACAGCACTGCGCGCAACAAGGCAAACAGGTGGCGCGGGCCGTATTGCGTGGCCACGTGTTGCACCCAGGGGCGCACAGGCGCGCGCACTTGGTCATCAGGCAGCTTGGGCGCCACTTTGGGGTCGATCAACACCCAACCAATGACATAAACCAAATACAAAAACGCCAGGAAAAAGCCTGGGAACATGGCCGCTGCATACAGCTTGACCACCGATTGACCAGCGACGGCTGCATAGACAATGATCATCACCGAGGGGGGAATCAAAATCCCCAAGGTGCCCCCAGCGGTGATGACGCCTGCCGCCAAGCGGGTGTCATAACCGGCGTTGAGCATGGGGCGCATGGCGATCACGCCCATCAGCACCACCACGGCGCCGACCAAGCCACTGGCAATGCCCCAAAACGTGCAAATCACCAAGGTGGCCACGGCCAATGAACCGGGCAAACGGCGAAACGCCAACTGGACGCTGTGGAACATTTTGTCGACCAAGGCGCCACGCTCCATCACATAGCCCATGAGCACGAACAAGGGGATGGACAGCAAGGTGTCATTGGTCATCGCGCCAAATGCGCGCTGGACCATCAGGTTAAACACTTTGTTGTCAAGCCAAGGGGCGCCGGGTTCATAAAAGGCGCCAAAGCCAAACACCATGCCCAAGCCCATCAGGGTGAAGGCGGTGGGAAAGCCCAGCATGATCACCACCACAATGAGTGAGAGCATCAAAAGGCCGAGTGCGGGATCACTCATGCTTGGCCCCCTTTCGCGCGCTGGTGGGCGGACTCTTCAATGTTTTTGGCGTTGGCAATGGCTTGCATGGCCGCGTCGTGGTCGACCAAGCTGCTGCCAGCGAGTTGTTGCTCAACCACGTCGATTTCGTTGGCGTCTTTTAGGCGGGGTGTCCATTCACCGGTGCGGATGCACACCACGCAGCGCAAAATTTCGGACATGCCTTGCATCAACACCACAAAACCAGCCAAAGGAATGACCGACTTGAAGGGGTACAGCGGCAGGGGGTCGGCATTGAAGGTGTGCTCGTGGATGGCCCAGGAGTCGGCCGCATAGGACCAACCCGCCCAGGTCAGGGCGATCACCCCGGGGATGAAAAACAGCACATACAGCACCAGGTCGAGCCAGGCTTGGGTGCGGGGTTGGGCGCTGCCGTAGAAAAAGTCGCCGCGCACATGGCCGTCTTGGCTCAAGGTGTAGGCGCCGCCCATCATGAAGAGGGTGCCGTACATCATGTTGCTGGCGTCAAAAATCCAGGCGGTGGGGGCGTTGAGGATATAGCGTTTGAAAACTTCGACGACCACCATGAGCATCAGCGCCACGATGAGCCAGGCGAAAGCCTTGCCCACCCAGGTGCTGATGCTGTCGGCCGTGTGCAGCAGTTGTTGCATGTTCATGGGGAGACATTCAGAAAATAAAAAACCCATCCGGGCGAACCCGGATGGGTTGGACGCTTAAGGTAGATAGTTTAAGCTTTCTTGGCGGGGGCCGGCTTGTTGAAATAGCGGTTGTACGCCATTTTGAAGTCGACCATGTAGTCGTTTTGCCATTGGCCTGCGCGTGCAGCGAAAGCCTGTTGGGAGTCCATCACGCGCTTGAAATAGGGGTTCTCGACCGATTTCTTGGCAACTACTTTGTCCCAAGAGTCGAGTTGGGCTTTCAAAATGGAGTCTGGCGTTTTGTAGAACTTGATGCCTTGTTTTTTCATTTCGGCATAGTCTTTGGAATTGCGGTCGATGGCTTTCCAGCTCATTTCGGCCGATGAGGCTTGCACCGCGTAATCGATGACCGACTTGAGCTCTGCGGGCAGTGCGTCGAGCTTGCCTTTGTTGAACAGAATTTCAAACTGTTCGCCGCTTTGGTGGAAGCTTTGCAGCATGCAGTTTTTCACCACATCGGGGAAGCCCAGCACGCGGTCAGACGAGGCGTTGTTGAACTCGGCCGCGTCGATCAGGCCACGGTCCAAGGCGGGAACAATCTCGCCACCGGGCAAGGGGTTCACAGCCATGCCCAGGTCGGTGAAGATATCCACGGCCAAGCCCACGGTGCGGTACTTCAGGCCCTTCAGATCGCCCACTTTGGCCACTGGCTTTTTGAACCAGCCCAGGGGTTGGGTGGGCATGGGGCCGTAAACGTAGGAAACAACGTCAATGTTGAGGGATTTGTAGATTTCTTCCAACAGCTGCTTGCCGCCGCCGTAGTTGTGCCAGGACAGGACCATGTTGGGGTCCATGCCGAAGGCGGGGCCTGAACCCCACAGGGCCAGGGCCGAGCTTTTGCCGTAGTGGTAGGCCAGCACACCGTGGCCGCCGTCCAGGGTGCCTTTGTTGACGGCGTCCAACAATTGGAACGCGGGCACCACAGCGCCAGCGGGCAGCACTTCAATTTTCAGGCGGTTACCGGCCATGTCATTGACTTTTTTGGCAAAGTCATTGGCGTATTCGTGAAAAATGTCTTTGGCGGGCCAAGTGCTTTGGAAGCGCAGCGAGGTGGTTTGGGCCATGGACACCATGGGGGCCGACATGGCGCCTGCGGCAACGGCAGCGCCTTTGAGCAGGTTGCGGCGGCGGGGGGATTTTTGTTCGGACATTCAATTCTCCAGTGTGGACAGTATCAAAGAAACAACAGCGTATTTTTGTCGTTTTGCGCGCCATGGCTAGAGGGTTTATACCCATGGACGCCGTGCGTGGCGCGCTCAGGTCAGGGGCTGTGCGGGGGCCAGTTGGGACAATCCACGCTGCAAGGCAATTTCGAGCAAGCCGTCAAACAGCAGGCTGTCGACCAATTCAAAGGGGACCGACATGCTGGGCGCCATCTTCCAGCCTGCACCGCCTGTCATGTAGCACACCGGATCGGCTTGGCAGTGCGCGCGAACATGCTGAACCATGCGTTCGATCGCGCCGGCAATCGCAAAGGTGCCGCCACTGGTCAACGCGTCGCTGGTGTTGGTCGGAAAGGGCTGCACCTCGCCGGTGGGCACGCGCAAGCCGGCGGTGCCCGACTCCAAGGCGCGCAGCATGATGCCGTGGCCGGGCAGGATGAGGCCCCCCAAAAACCGCCCCTGTGCGTCCACCGCCTCGACGGTCACGGCGGTGCCGACCATGACCACCACCATTGGCTTGGCTGGGTTGGTGCCCACTTGGCTTTTCATCCGCGCCAAGGCGCCGATCATGGCCACCCAGCGGTCGGCGCCCAATCGGGTGGGGTGGTCGTAACCATTGGTCAAGCCCGCCTCTTGGGCCGAGGGCACGACCCAGCGGGCGGGCACATCCCACCACTCCATTTGCTCTTCGACGCGGCGGCGAATCGCTTCGCCAGCGACGATGCAGCCCAGCATATGGGTCGGTGCGGGCCATGCTTTCCAGTCGCCTTCGGCCAGGTGGTCGATGTTTTCCAGAAACACCGCGCCATGGCCCAACAATTTGGCGCCGGGGCGCGCTTGGTCATAGCGCGCCCATTTCAACCGGGTGTTGCCCACATCAAGTGCTAAAAAAGTCATAATTTTGGACCTCGGGGGCGCATTATCTTCAATTTCATGCGATGCTTGTCCCATCAAACTGTTTTTAGACGCAGACCAAGCTTTCAAAGCCAAGCATTGCGATGCTGCCATTTCCCATTTTGTTCAACTTCCCTAGCCCCGAACCGTGATCACCCAGCTCAATGTCACCTACGTCGCCGAAGAGGACCGGGTGTTGTTTCGCTTCAACACCCACGATGGCCAGGAATTTCGGCTGTGGTTGACCCGCGCCACGGTGCGCCAATTGCTAGCGGTGGGCGCGCAGGCCAGTGTCTTGGCCCATGCCGCCCAGCATGCCTTGCCCCAGGCCCAAGCCATTGCCCAGTTCAAGCAGCAAAGCGTGGAGCAGCAGGCGCGCTTCAGCGAATACAAGCCGGCAGCCCAAACCCCTTTGGGCGAAGCGCCCTTGCTGGCGCTCAAGGTGGAGATGAAGGTGGAGACGAAGGATGGCAAATCGGGCTATGCCATTGATTGGACCTTGGCCGGTGGGCACCAAATGCAGCTCACCTTGGATGACGATTTGTTCGCCAAGTTCCGCATGCTGCTGGCCACCATCCAAGACCGCGCCCAATGGGGCCTGGGGCCGGCCAGTGCCGTGGCCGACGCCGATTCGGCCGCCTCCGAGCCCCAGCCGGGCACCACCGTGCTGCATTGATGGCGGGTTCGGCATGGGCATAACCCCGGGGCTGTCAAAGCTGCGCCAATTCGATAGACTGACCAACCCCAAGCCGCAGATGAGAGCCCTGTATGAAAGTCATTGAAGAAATCCTGGCCCAAGCCCACAGCCTGGCCGCCGTGCGCCGCGACATCCACGCCCACCCTGAATTGTGTTTTCAAGAGCAGCGCACCGCCGATGTGGTGGCCCAGCAGCTCACGGCCTGGGGCATTCCCATCCACCGGGGCATGGGCACCACCGGCGTGGTGGGCATCATCAAAGGCGGCGACAGCCTGCGCGCCATTGGCTTGCGCGCCGACATGGACGCCTTGCCCATGCAAGAGTTCAACACCTTTGCCCATGCCAGCCAGCACGCCGGAAAAATGCACGCCTGCGGCCATGACGGACACACCACCATGCTGCTCGCTGCCGCTCAGCACCTGGCGCAACACCGCCACTTTGACGGCACGGTGTACCTGATTTTCCAGCCGGCCGAAGAGGGCGGCGGTGGCGCGCGCGAAATGATCAAGGACGGCTTGTTCGATAAATTCCCCATGGACGCGGTGTTTGGCATGCACAACTGGCCGGGCATGAAAGCGGGCCAATTTGCGGTGAGCGCGGGGCCGGTGATGGCGTCGAGCAATGAGTTCAAGATCACCATCCGTGGCAAAGGCAGCCATGCGGCCTTGCCGCACAACGGCATCGACCCGGTGCCCGTGGCGTGCCAAATGGTGCAGGCGTTTCAAACCATCATCAGCCGCAACAAAAAGCCGGTGGATGCGGGGGTGATCTCGGTCACCATGATCCACGCCGGAGAGGCCACCAATGTGGTGCCCGATGCGTGTGAGCTGCAAGGCACGGTGCGCACCTTCACCATCGAGGTGCTGGACATGATTGAGCGGCGCATGCGCCAAGTGGCCGAGCACGTGTGCGCCGCGCACGACGCGGTGTGTGAGTTTTCTTTCCACCGCAACTACCCACCTACAGTGAACCATGCGGCCGAGGCGGCGTTTGCACGCCAAGTCATGGCTGACATGGTGGGTGCCGAAAACGTGCTGGCTCAAGAGCCCACCATGGGCGCCGAAGACTTCTCTTATATGCTGCAAGCCAAGCCGGGTTGCTATTTTTTCATTGGCAACGGCGACGGCACCCACCGCGAGATGGGCCACGGCGGCGGCCCGTGCACCTTGCACAACCCCAGCTACGACTTCAATGACGACTTGATCCCGCTGGGTGGGTCTTACTGGGTGCAGCTGGTTGAGGCCTGGTTCGCTGCCAAGCCATGAGTGCGCCCCCCGAGCAGGCGTTTGCAACCAGCTACGCGCAAGCCCGAGAATTATTTTTACAAGCCGCCCATCAACGGGGTTTGGCGGTGGACACCCGGCCCCACCCTTTGCCCGGGCGCGATGGCGAAGCCATGGCCATGGACGTGGTGTGGGACGGCCCAGCCCGCGCCAGCCGGGTGCTGATTGTCAGCAGTGCTTGCCACGGGGTCGAGGGCCATTGCGGATCGGGCGTGCAAGTCGATGCCTTGCGCCGAGCCGATTGGCGGCCCACACCGTGGCCGGCTGATGTAGCCGTGCTGTGGGTGCATGCCCTCAACCCCTATGGCTTTTCGCATGGGCGGCGCACCACCCAAGAAAACGTCGACCTCAACCGCAACTTCCATCGCTTTGACCAAGCCCTGCCCGACAACCCCGGCTATGCCCAGATCCATGATTTATTGATTCCCCCATCGTGGCCGCCCACGCCCGAGAACGAGGCGGCTTTGCAAAACTGGGTGGAGCAGCACGGCAAAGCGGCTTTCCAGCAAGCGGTATCCGGTGGGCAGCACAGCCACCCTGAGGGCTTGTTCTTCAGTGGCCGCGAACCCACCTGGAGCCACACCACCTTGCGCCAGGTGTTGCGTGAACACGCGGGCCATGCGCGCCATGTGGGTTGGATCGACTTGCACACCGGCCTGGGCCCATCGGGTGTGGGCGAGCGCATTTTTGCGTGCAAAGACGATGCCGCCGCTCTGGTGCGCACCCGCACTTGGTGGGGCAGCGAGGCGACGCCCATCACATCGATTTACGACGGTTCATCCACCTCAGCGCGCTTGACCGGCTTGATGTGGTCTGCCGTGGAGGACGAATGCCCACAGGCCCAATACACCGGCATCGCTCTGGAATATGGCACGGTGCCCTGGACCGAAACCCTGTTCGCTTTGCGTGCCGATCATTGGCTGGCCTTGCACCCCGAGGCCAGCGCCGAGCAGGCCCAGCACATTCGCCGTGAACTGCGCCGCGTTTTTTACACCGAGACCGATGTCTGGAAGCTGCAAATATTGGCGCAAGCGCGGCAGGCCTTGGCCCAAGGCATCGAGGGTTTGGCCAGGGCTTGAGTTTTGCTGGCTTGGCCTGTGCAGAGTCTGTTTTGTGCTGGGTTAATGGGGGTCAGATTCCAATTTCTTTGGCGCCCATGCTTGCTGATCCCGCCCCGCTGGCGGGTACGCTGCCCTCCGCCAGTCGCTTCGCTCCGATGTTGTCGGGACGGCGCACCCACCATCGGTGCTGCGAACAAGAGATCCGTTCGCAAAGGGAAATTCCCACACCTTTGGTGAATCACAGAAACCGGTGCTCGCCAACCACTTGCAAACCCACATCCCATGGAAACCGACACGAGTGGGTGTGCGGGCCGACGACATCGGAGCGAAGCGACTGGAGGAGGCCTGCATATCCCGAGATGGCGGTTTATGAGGGGGAGTTCAAAACCCACGCATCCACCATCGGAGCTGCAAAGAGGGGCGCCGCGAGGTGCTAAGAAGGGATGTAGTGCGCCAGCAAGGTTTGCAGGTGCTCGCGAGAGCCTGCGACCAAGTGTGGCGACAACAAACGCAGCACATGTTGGGCGCCACCTATCAGCGCTTGGGCCGCGCTGTCTTCTTCCAAGGCATGGCGCGGGTTGCGCACGTACTCATAGCTGAGCCACCACGTGAGCAAGACCACCATGTGCGTGGCCACCGCTTCGCGCTCGGCGCCTTCGAGTTGCAAAGCGCCTTGGTGGTGCAAGCCGGCAATCAGTTGCGCAAAGGCGAGTTGTTTGCGCGCCAGCAAGTCTTTGACCTCGGTTTCCAAGCGCCGGTTGCGGCTGAGCAAGTCGTTGAGGTCGCGGTACAAAAACCGGTGTTCCCACAAACGCTCAAACAAGGAGTGGATGAAAAACCATGCGTCTTCCACATCGCGCACATCGCCAGCGGCTTCGAGCAAGGGGTTGAGTTGCGCCAGGTACTGGTCAAACAAGGCATTGACCAACTCGTCTTTGGCCGGGAAGTGGTAGTACAGGTTGCCCGGGCTGATGCGCAGTTCAGAAGAAATCAGGTTGGTGGAGACATTGGGCTCGCCAAAGCGGTTGAACAGCGAGAGGCTGGTCTCGGTGATGCGCTGAGCGGTGCGCCGGGGCGCTTTTTTGACCATGGCCAGGCCCGTCTCGACAGGGCTTCAGCGTTTTGGGCTGCGTGTGTTGCGGCTGGCCGCGCGCGTTTTGGTGGCGGCGGGCTTGGCGGTTTTGACTACGGGGCCTTTGGTCGCAGCCCTTTGGGTGACCTGGCGCTTGGCTGTCGGCGGCTTGGCGGCTTGGCGTTTGGCCGGGGCCGCCGTTTTGGCGGGCTTGGTGTTGGCCAAGGCTTGTTCCAGGGTGGTGATGCGTGCATGCAGGGCCGCGACATCGTCGGCCGAAGGCCAGCCCAGGCGGTGCATGGCTTTGGCCACGCGTTGCTCGAACAAGGTTTCCAAGCGGTCCCAAGAGCCACCGGCGCGTTCGGTGAATTGACTGGCCAAGTTGCTCATGGTGTGGGTGGCCTGGGCGATTTTTTCTTCCGCCACTTGCTGGGTTTGCTGCTGCATGTGCATGCCGTCTTTGATCAGCGACTCAAACACCTTGCCGCCCTCTTGCTGGGCTTTGGCAAAGGCACCCAGACCAGCGAGCCAGATGTGGTTGGCCGAGTCGCGGATGTGGTCCTTCAAGGCGGCGTTGTCAGAGGCGTCGGGGCTGGGTGTGCGGGCCATGTTTTTCTCCATTCAAGGCATGGCCGGACTGTAGCCCAGTTGCTGTGCGGCAACGGGACGCCGCACGAACGCGAAATCAACCGCGCAGCGACCAGGCTTTTTTCAGGGCCAGCCATTGACCGGCCGAGGCTGGGTCACTTTGGGCTTTGCGCAGGGCGCGGCGCACAAAGGCCACCAGCACGCCCAGGAACAAACCGGCAAATGCCGCTACCAGCACGATGACGGCACGTTTGGGTTTGGATTTGCGCTCAGCTGGCATGGCCACATCGACTTGCTGAATCAGCGGACCCTCTTTGGCCTCGTCAACCCGGGCCAATTCGTATTGGCGGATCAACACCTCGAGCATGGCCTCTTGCACCTTCACGTCCCGAAAGGATTTCACGGCCTCTTGGTGCAAGGGGCTGGCTGCAGCCTTGCTTTCGCCAGAGCCTTGTTCGGTTTTGTTCAATTGGGATCGCAAAGCCGCCAACTCGCTGGCGATGCGCTGGGTCTCAGGGTTTTGCGCCGTGGCGAAACGGCTCATGGCTTGTAACTGCACC
Organism: Limnohabitans rimovensis (SeqCode); assembly: GCF_965234775.1. Taxonomy (GTDB): domain Bacteria; phylum Pseudomonadota; class Gammaproteobacteria; order Burkholderiales; family Burkholderiaceae_C; genus Limnohabitans; species Limnohabitans rimovensis. The sequence continues at coordinate 10,382 of NZ_OZ248562.1, forward strand.
TCGCGGGAGGCAATTTGTCCCCGCAACTCTGCGCTGGCGCGCACACCGGTTTCGGCCAAAACGGAAGTGACCTGCATGCCCGACTTTTCTTTGGCGGCGCGAAAAGCCACTTCGGCCAAAGCCAGCTTGTCCTGGGTTTGTTGAATTTGTTGTTCGTAAAAAACCCGCCTTTGCTGCGCCTCGGTCACCGCCAAACGCCCCAGCATGGCACGTAACTCCACCACATGGCGGTTGGCCAGCTCGGCGGCAAAAGCGGGGTCTTTGTCATCGGCTTCGATGCTGAGCAGGCCAGATTTTTTGTCGCTGGCAAAGCGCACCTGCCCTTTCAAGGCGGCACGGGCATCGGTCAGGGTTTTGGCCTCATAGCGCTCTTGCAGTTTGAGCTCGGCGATGATGCGGTTTTGCATGCCCTCGCTGCCCAAAAAAGCCACATACATTTCGTCTGGGCTTTTGAGTCCACCGCCACCGCCCAAACCAGCCAGACCGGCCAAACCGCCCATGCTGGCCAATGCGGCAGCAGCGCCACTTTGCTGCTGTTGGGGTGGCATGACCACGGTTTTGGCGGTGAAGATGGGGGTCATGAGCAAGCTCACCACCACGGCCACCAGGGTGGTGATCAAGGGAATGGCAAACAGGGTGGCTTTTTCTTCGCCCAAGGCGGTGGCCAGGTCGAGCAAGCTGATTTCGTCTTCGTCGCCCATGGGCATGGCGCTGGGTTGGGTGTGGTCGTTCATGTGCGAGACCTCACTGGCGAAGGGTTTTGATGGCGGCGGCACCAATGCCCATCTGGTAGATGAGTTGCGTCCAGTCTTTGGCGGCGGTCATGAACTGCACGTAGCCGGTGCGGCGGTCCAGTTTTTCAGGCACAAAAATCGCGTCACCCGGGTACAAGGGTTTGGCCTTGACGCCGCCGGTCAAGTTGGACAACCAACGGCCTGCATCGCTTTCCACGGACCCATCGGCGCGCAGCACCATGACGGCACTTTCATCGGCATCACGCGTCAAACCGGCGCGCAACAAGTAGTCGCGCACGCTGGAGGTATTGCGCTGCAAAAAGCTCGATTCGGACAACACGGCACCGAACACACTGACAAAACCCGAGCGCTCGGGAATGGTGATTTGGTCACCGTCTTCCAGTGGCAGGTCAGGCAGGGCAGGTTTGACAGGGTCAATTTCCAAAGAAATGCGCCCGCTCGCCTCCAGGGTTTGCAACTTGGCCAGCATTTGCCGTTGCGCGGCTTGGGTTTGGGCCATCAGTGCAGCTTTGTCGGTGTCTTGGCTGTTTTGCAACAGGGCGGCAGATTGACCTGACATTTCCGCCTCAAACCGGCGCACGGCCTGGTTGAGGTTGCTTTGCTGCTGCTTGCGCGTGGTCTCGCGCGCAAACACCGTGCCGTAAATATAGGCATTGGATGTGACGCCGCCAGCGCGGCGCAGCAGTTGTGACAAGGTCTCGCCGGCTTGAATTTGGTACAAGCCAGGCGCATTGACCTCGCCCCCAATGCGCACAAACAGTGAGCGGCGGTTGGCGGGCACGGGGATGTCTTTGACGTTGAAAACGGTCACCACATCGCCCGCTTTGAGCTCGATGTTGGCCCCAGGGTCGCGCTCGATCACGGCTTTTTGCAAATTAAAGGCGATCACCGTGGGCTTGAGGGCCTGGGGCTCCAAGCGCTCAATGACGGCGTAATCCCAGTTGATTTCGTTGAACAGGTTTTTGACCTGGGTCAAAGGTGCCGTTGGCTCGTCGCTCCAGCGGTTGTTGTCGGCGCCACGGCCGCGCTCGGTGTTGGGGCGAAATTCGTTTTGCGCTTGATTGCCCATGCGCGGATCCAGGGGGGCAAAGCGGTTGTCGCCATTGCCACGGAAATCGTTCCCGCGCTCTTCACTGTTGGGTCTGGGGTCTAAGCCGGTGCGGGGGTCTGTGCCGCGGTTGTTGTCGGTGTTTCTCGAGTCCTGAGATCGACCCACGAACTGATTTCTGTTGCTTTCGTCTTGGTCGCGGCCCCACGGGCGTGCACGCTCATACTGGACCAAGGCGTTCTTGCGCCGGTAATAAACCGGGTCAATCAGGGCCTGCCGGTCTGGGATGAGGTCGCTGATCCGCATGCCTGGCTTGAAGGCGTGGCGCAAGGGCTGCGCGACCGAGCCGCGCAAGGTCACCGCATTGTCAAATTCGCTGCGCAGCTTGAGCAAGGTGACCACATCGCCGTCGCGCAAGGTGCTTTGCAAGCCATTGGCGTCCATGGTTTTTTCTTCAACGGTGCGTGGCGCTTGGTTGCCCACGCCCGTTTGCAGTCGCTCAATCACCACCTTGTTGGTATTGGTCATGGCGCTGGTGCCGCCCGCGTAGGCCAACAAACGGCCCAAAGCTTCACCCCCAGGGGCCAGCTCAAAAATGGCTGGGTTGTCCAGCGGGCCCAGCAAGGCCACCCGAGGTCCGGCGGGCGGAATCAAGATCACGTCGCCGGGCAGCAGGCGTTGGTCTGCGCTGGTGTTGCCCTCGGTGATGAACTTGTACAAGTCCAAGCGGGCCACGGTTTTGTTGTCCCGGATGAGCTGAATATTGCGCAAACTGCCGGTGGCGGCGGGACCGCCGCTTTCAAACAAGGCGCTGATCAAGGTGGACAGGCTGGACAAGGTGTAAGCGCCCGGTTTGCGCGCTTGGCCCACCACAAAAATCGGCAAGCTGCGCAACTGACCCAATGAAGCGGTCAGCTGGAAGTTGTTGTAGTAACGGCTCATGTGCGCGCGCAGCACGTTGTTCAACTCAGAGGCTTTGATGCCGCTCAAGGTGAAGGTGCCCGCTTTGGGAATGCTCACCTGCCCATTGCGATCGACCACCAAGCGCAGATCGGCGTCAATGCTGCCCCATACGCGCAACTGCACCTCGTCGCCCACGCCCAACACATAGTCGCCCGGCACGGGCACGCTTTGCACCGGCGTGTAGACGCCACTGTCAAACAGGTTGTAGCCAAACAGGGGCAGGCGCTGCCCGCTGGAGTCTTCGACAAAAGACTGGAATTCGGTTTTTTGAAGGGGGGGCAATGGCGTGCGCAGGGTGTAGGCAGTGCCCTGGCCAAGTTCAGGGGTCATGGGCCTGACCAAGCCTGAGGGCTGAGACTGACCATTGCTCAAGAATGGGGATGTGGGCATGGTGCCCATGCTTGAGCCACCAGAGCCACCAGACCCAAATCCACCTGTCGCGCCGCCGCCCATGGCTGGGTTGTTGCCCCCTCCGCTGAAACCCGACTGTGCTGATGCGGCCATGGCCACAGCCGCTAACAACAAAGCCAAAGGCAGGCGGCGGAAGGGGTTAGGCAGGGTAAAGATGTTCATGGGTTCATTTTAAAGATCGGGCCAACAGGGCCCGTGGCGCGTCAGCGCGGGGCTTTTGCGGCATTCGCATTGTGAGTGGACGGCTTGGCGCTGGGGCCCTTGTCGTCCAAGACCTGCTCGTCGGTGCGGCCAAAGCGGCGCACCCGTTTTTGATACCAGGCCAGCGCATCGTCGAGCATGGCGGCGTTGAAGTCGGGCCACAAGGCGTCGGTGAAATACAGCTCGGTGTAGGCGCATTGCCAGAGCAAAAAATTGCTGATGCGCGACTCACCGCCGGTGCGGATGAGCAAGTCTGGGTCGGGTGCACCGGCCATGCAGAGGTGCGGGGCGAGGCCAGGGGCATCGAGCAACTCCAAGCCCTTGAGCGGGTTGGCACGCTGCCATTCGCGGGTGGCGTTCAAAATATCCCATTGACCGCCGTAATTGGCGGCCACCGTCAGGTGGATGCCTTGGTTGTGCGCAGTGCTCAACTCGGCATGGGCAATCAGGTCTTGCAAGCCTTGGGCAAAGGCGCTGCGGTCACCAATCAAGCGAAAGCGCACCCCTTGCTTTTGCATGTCACTCACCTCTTTTTCGAGGTATTGCCCAAACAAGCCCATCAAGGTGCTCACCTCTTCGGGCGGGCGGCGCCAGTTTTCGGTGCTGAAGGCAAACAAAGTCAGGTGGGTGATGCCCCGTTCGGTACACGCCTTGACCAAAGGCCGCACCACCTTGGCCCCTTTGACGTGGCCCAAGGTGCGTGGCAGGTGGCGGTTTTTGGCCCATCGGCCATTGCCATCCATGATGATGGCAATATGGCGTGGCCCCATGGCACCCGGTTCAACGGCGGGCGGGTGCAAGTTGGTTCAATTCAACGCTGACCACCTGGGGGCGGCTCAGCAGGTTGATGAAAATCATGGCGCGGGCTTCGCCGTCGGGCGCCTGGAACAAGCCTTCCAGACCATGCAAGGGCCCATCCACAAAGCGCACGGCGTCTCCACTGGAAAAAAAGCGGGGCACATCGGGCGTGGGGGCGTTGCGCAAGGCGTCGACAATTTCAGGCGGTACGGCGGCCGGCAGGTTGCCAAAAGTGACCAATTTGCTCACACCCATGGTGGAGCGGATGGGCGACCAATTGCTGGTCACCTTGTCGAGCTGAATGAACAAATAGCGGCTGAACATGGGTTCAATCACTTTTTCCAGCCGCCCGCGGCGAAACTTTTCCACCGACAGCATGGGCAACCAGGCCGCAAAGCCCTGGCGCTGTAAATTCTCCAAAGCGCGCTGCTCTTGGCGGGGCTTGGTGTGAACGACAAACCATTGCATGATGGAAACCCTTGGATTTGGTTGGCTGATTGTAATGAAATCACCCATCACCCCCAAACGCATGGCCAGGACCCCGCGCCAAGCCATTGGGCGTTGGATTTACCCCACAGTTCAAAGCGCTGAGACCCATTGAACTGTGGGGTTTAAGCCAGCGTTTTCGCATCCATGAGCATGCCAAATCAATAAAAATTGCAAATCAGACGGGGATAAAAATTCAAATTGAATACTTTATGATAAATATACGTGGTTGTAGGCCGATTTTCAGCGTGGGCTTTTGGAGCGGCAGCCTAAAAAAGTCATCGGTCACCCATGCTGTGTTGTCCGAGTTCAATTAATTTGGTACATTCACTCCACTTCAACGCCATTCATTTTCGGTTCAACGAGCGAGTGGCATCCAATTTTCACAACCTCACTTCATCGGGAAATCACATGAAAACCGCATCTATCGCATCAGTTATCTTGTCGGCTGCTCTGGCCATCATGCCTTTGACAGGCCATAGCCAAGCTCAGGGCGGCGGCACAGGCGCTGGGAGCGGTGCCGCAGGTGGCGGTGCTGGTGGCGCGGCCGGTGGCGGTGCAGCTGCTGGCGGTGGCGCTGCAGCCGGTGGTGCAGCAGCAGGCGGTGCTGCCGCAGCGGGTGGTGCAGCAGCTGCGGCTGGTGCAGCAGCAGCAACCGCAGCCACGGTTGGTTTGGTGGCAGCTGGTGTGGCTGCGGCGGCTGTGGTGGCTGCAGCGGTGGCTAAAAAGGCCGACCCCATCTACTCGACCACTTCCACTTTGTCTGGCACGACCACCATTTACACGACAACTTGTATCGCCAACTGCTGATTTTTAGCATTGGGACCAAACGCCCCCGCGTGGGGCGTTTTTTTGTGCCCTCATTTTCTTCTTAAGTTAACTCCAGCGAGTGAAGCTTTTACCCTCAATGCGTGACTTCCGGTTTTGGCTGCGTGCCATTGGAGGGCTTTGGGGCGCGTGCTTGCTTTCGGGTTGCTTGGGCGTCAACCCGACCATGGACATGCTCACCACTTTTCTGCCTGGCAAAGAGCCAGCTTTGATGGTGGCCAAAGGCTATGAGTATTTGTTGATTGAAATTGACGGCAGAAAAACCGCGATGGCCTTGGGCGCTCGGCAAGAGGTGATCGGCGCTGGTGATGTGATGGTGCACGAGCACTGGTACAGCGGCCAACGCGAAATGATCCATATGGTGAACGGTCGTATTTATACGGCACTTGGCTTGACTGTGGAGTGGCGCCGACAGCAAAGTTCACCCCCCATCTGGGCGTCACTTGCAGCCTCCCAGGTACCGGTGACTTGGCAGAGGGAGATCGATGTCATGCCCGGTTATCGTTTCGGGCAAACAGACCGCATTGAAACGCAGGTGGGCTCAGCCCCGTTTGGCGCACCTGCGCAGGCCGGTGGCACGCAGTGGTTCGTTGATCACGTGCGCAGCCCGCAGCCATTGGGTGGAGACTGGGTTTACAAACAACACTTCGCTGTGCATCAAGGGCGAGTGGTGTACAGCGAGCAATGTCTTTCACCCAACGTTTGCTTCAAGTTCAAACACTTGGGTTTGGTTCAATGAAGCCTGAAAGTGAGGTCTTGGATGGTGTGGCATTTGGCTGCGCAAGCCACATTGAAAAGTTTAAGCACGCACTAGGCGACGAAACTCCCGGGTGCTCTACATGGCTTTCCAAGATTAGTTGCGTGCGTCCTATTCGCTTTCGATGGGTTTTATCAGTGGGTTTTGGGTTGGTTCAGGGCTTGGCCCACGCTCAGACGCACGATAAAAGTTCATCCACTTTCGAGCCAACAACTGTTTATTCCCGGATTTCTCAGGTCACCACTTTGAGTGACTGGTTGCTCAGTCGGCCTGCCTTGGACGGTGCCTACCCGCTGGGTTTAGTATGGACCACGCCCGAAGCCAAAGCACAGCAGCAAAACCAGCAAAGCGCTTGGCTTAGCCAGTTAGAGCGTTTGCGCACTGAGGGGCGGATTGGGGCTGATGTTTGGCTGACCATGCAGCGCATGATGCGTGCCTTGTCACCCACAGGCCGTGTGCGATTGGCCGCGGCAGATGCTCATTGGCTGCAAGCAAACCCTCGGCGAGATGCGCGTTTGTTGCCCGGGGACAGTGTGCAATTGCCACCCAGGCCCGGCAACCTGCGCCTGCTCGACGAAACCGGCCGCGTCTGTGAGATCGAACACCGGGTGGGGGCCATGGGGCGCGACTATGTCAGCGCGTGTTGGCCCGAGCACCGCGCTGAAAAAGCTTGGTTGGTGCAACCCGATGGCCGCATCCAGCATGTCGGCTTGCGTCCTTGGAACCCCCAAGTTCAAAGCGAACCCGCTCCGGGTGCTTGGTTGTGGGTGCCGTCTGACGCCGCCCGCATTCCCGCAGGAGTGAATCAAGCTTGGGCCCAGTGGTTGGGGCACCAAGGAGTGTCCAATGTGGCACCAACCGAGGCGTTCGCCATCATCGAACGCAAGCCTGCTCCACCCACGGGAGAGAATCATCCATGGGACGTAAAGGGTCTGCACTTTGACCCGCTGCCCAGTGCCAGCAACTGGGGCATGGTGGGACTGTTGCAAACCCCAACAGCCCGAATGCGCTCGGCTGGGCATTTTGGGCTGAGCTTTGCCCGGGTGCAGCCGTTGAACTTCATGAACGTGATTCTGCAACCCTTGGATTGGTTGGAGGGCGGTTTTAGATACATCGATGTCGAAAATCGGCTTTACAGCCCATATCGCGACTTCAGTGGCGATTTGCCTTACAAAGACAAAAGCCTGGACTTGAAGCTGCGCGCTTGGCGCGAGAGCGATTGGCTTCCCGAACTGGCGGTGGGTTGGCGAGATATTGGCGGGACCGGTTTGTACAGCTCAGAGTATTTGGTGGCCAATAAGCGTTGGGGTCGGTTGGATGCTTCGCTGGGCATGGGCTGGGGCTATTTGGGCAACCGCGGCGATGTGCGCAACCCATTGAGCAGCGTCTTGGGCAGCAAAATGGACCTGCGCCAAAACGATGCGGGTTTGGGTGGTAACTTCTCCACCGAATCTTGGTTTCGTGGCGATGCCGCTTGGTTTGGCGGCTTGGAATACCAAAGTCCATGGAAAACCGTGTTCAAGTTGGAATACGATGGCAACCATTACCAGCGGGAGCCTCAAGACAACAACTTGCCCCAAAAAAGTCCGCTCAATTTGGGCTTGGTTTATCGACCTACCGCAGGTTTGGATGTATCTCTGGGCTACGAGCGCGGCACCACTTGGACGCTGGGCCTGACTTTTTATACCGACATGTCGAGCTTGGCCGTGCCCAAGGTCACCGCGCCGCCAGTGCCTGCGGTTCGTTTGCAGCGGCCTCAAACCGATCCCGACTGGCAAGCCACCGCGCGAGACATTGACAAACTGACTTTGTGGCGGACGCGGCAAATTTACCGCCAAGACCAGACAGTTGTGGTGGAAGCGGCCGACACCAGCCACCCCTACACCGAGGACCGATTGGGCAAGGCCCTGGCTGTTCTCCAGCGCGATGCGCCCGCTGAGGTTGAGCGTTTTGAAATTCACCACCATGGCGTGGGCGATGTGTTGGCGGTGGAAAAAGTAGAGCGTGAGCCCTGGGCGTTGAATCAAACCTCTGCGCCCCGGGTGAGCGAGCCCCAACTGGTACAAGGCCCTTTGTATGTGCCGCCTGCCACCCGTGGACAAGCTTTGTTGCCGAGCAAGCTGTTCAATCCTTTTTTCGAGCCAGGGATAGACTTCTTGCCCACCTTTGGTGACCCCAATGGCTTTTTGTACCAATTGCGTGCTTCTGCGCTTGTTCGTGTGGACATGCCTTGGAACCTGCGGCTGTCAGGAACGGCAGCCCATCGCTTTTTGGACAACTACGACAGCTTCGTGACCCCTGGTTCTGGCGCTGCATTGCCGCGCGTGCGCACCCTCATGCGGGAATACATGATCACGTCGCGAACCACGTTGGACAATTTGACGCTGAGCAAGTCGGAGCGTTTGGGGCGCGACTGGTACGCTGCTGCTTATGCCGGGTATTTTGAGAGCATGTATGGCGGCGTTGGTTCGGAGGTGCTCTATCGCCGCCCTGGCAGCACCTGGGCTCTGGGTGCTGATATCAATCGGGTACAAACACGCAGCTTTGCCCAAGATTTTGAGTTTCGCCCCTACACCTACAACACTGGCCACCTGACGGCTTACTGGGCCACCCCATTCGAAGGGGTGCAGGCTTCGTTGAGTGTGGGGCAGTACCTTGCTGGTGACCAGGGCGTCACACTCAATTTGAACAAACGATTTGCCAATGGAACCATCATGGGTGGTTACATGACCAAAACCAATGTCTCCGCCACCGAATTTGGTGAAGGATCATTTGACAAAGGTATTTTTTGGATGGTTCCCTTCGAAGCTTTCTTGACCAGCCCCAGCCGATTCCTGGCTGGCTTCAGCTGGAAGCCGCTCACGCGCGATGGTGGTGCCATTCTGACCCGGCCATTGAATCTGTACCCCCAAACCCAATGGGTCGGCTCCGACGCCAAAGCCTATGCCCCGGCCCCGCCGTGGAACGAAACCGTGCCGCCTGATGACCGCTTGGAGCCGTGGCAGAAAAAGCGCTGATGGGTGTGGGTGCCAGCCCTGCGACGGTTGAGCGCCTTGCCAAGGGGGTTTTCGACCTGGTGCCAAGGGCCCCTGGCCGTTTGGGGACCTGGCGCCTGACCATGCTTTAAAATGCTTACGCAGCCACCCTTAAGGCTGTTTTTATTTATTCACGCTATGAAACGAGATATCCATATGAATTCACATCACCGTTTTGACGGCGCACAGCGCCAGGGCACTTGCATGGCTTTGGTGGACGGGCGCTACATGGCTTGGCTGTTGGGTCAAAACCAAGAAATGGTCACCGAAGCCTTGAGCCGTCAGTCCCTGGCCCCGGTGTTGACGGCCTTGTTGCACCAGGCCGGCGTGACCGCCGATGTGGCGCGGGTCTATTGGTACACCGACAAGGCCGATGGCCAAAACCCGCCCGACCAAGTGGTGCGCATGGTGTTGCCCCACCCTGCGGATGGCGGCACCTCCATGCTGCGCGCTTTGAGTGCCGACTTGCACAAATTGGCCAGCCGCCATGCTTGCGACCATGTGTTGGTGGCCAGCGACGATGAGCGCTTGCTCATGGCCATCGACGACGCGCAATTGCATGGCGTGGCGGTGCATTTGTTGGCCGATGAGGCTGCGCGCCAAATGGACCAATTGGCCAAGGACGATCCGGGTTGGGCGCGTTTGTTGGCCCAGGCTGATCGGCGCATCGTGTTGCACCCACAGGCCATGCGTGACCTGACCCAAGGCCGTGCGCCCTCTGGCATGGGCGCCGCCCCCGCACCCACCCCAGCGGCCGATCCCGAGGTGGTGCGCGTGGCCTTGCAAGAGGTGATCGACGCCTGGTGGAACGATGAGCCCGAAGACCTGCGTGAAGACCTGCGCGAAGAGTTGCAAAACAGCCGCGGCCTGCCCCAAGAGTTGGACCGCCATTTGCTGTTGCGGGTGCGCAAAGTGCTGGACCGCACCCTGAGCTTCAACGAAAAGAAAACCCTGCGCGACCTGGTGCGCACCAAGGTGCTGGGCGTCACCGCCGAAGAGTGAGCGCGACCAGCGCCAACGAGCCAAAGACCTAAAGAGCCAAAAAAGCACAGAGCCAAGGAACCCCATGACGATTTTGGTGACCGGCGGTGCCGGCTTCATTGGCAGCAATTTTGTCCACCACTGCTTGGGGCAATCAGACGAGACCGTGGTCAACCTGGACGCCCTGACCTATGCGGGCAACCTCGGTAATTTGGCCCGCTGGGCGGGCGACCGGCGCCATGTGTTTGTCAAAGGCGACATCGGCGACCGCGCTTTGGTCGACCAGCTGCTGCAAACCCACCAACCGCGCGCGGTGATCAACTTTGCCGCCGAGTCGCATGTGGACCGCTCCATCCACGGGCCGGCCGATTTCATCCAAACCAATGTCGTGGGCACCTTTCATTTGCTCGAAGCGGTGCGGGCTTATTGGATGGGTTTGGCCGCTGGTGCCAGCGGCTTGACCCCACCCAGTCAGAGCCACTTTCGGTTTTTGCATGTCAGCACCGACGAGGTGTATGGCAGCTTGTCCCCCACCGATCCGCCGTTCACCGAAACCAAAGCTTTTGAGCCCAACAGCCCATACTCGGCGAGCAAAGCCGCCAGCGACCATTTGGTGCGCGCCTGGCACCACACCTACGGCCTGCCGGTGCTGACCACCAACTGCAGCAACAACTACGGCCCTTATCACTTCCCGGAAAAACTCATTCCGTTGGTTATTCACAACGCCTTGGCCGGCAAGCCCCTGCCCATTTATGGCGATGGCCAGCAAATCCGCGATTGGTTGTATGTGCAAGACCACTGCAGCGCGATTGCTTGCGTGCTGCAAAGCGGGGCACCGGGTGAGACCTACAACATTGGCGGCTGGAACGAAAAGCCCAACCTCGATGTGGTGAATACCATTTGCCAACTGCTCGACCAAATGCGACCGCGCAGCGATGGCCTGTCTTACGCCACCCAAATCACCTACGTCACCGACCGGCCCGGCCACGACCGGCGCTACGCCATCGATGCGCGCAAGATCGAGCGCGAGTTGGGCTGGCGCCCGGCCGAGAGCTTTGAAACCGGCATCCGCAAAACCATTGCTTGGTACTTGGACAACGCCGACTGGGTGACCAACGTCACCAGTGGTGCTTACCGCCAGTGGGTGGACCAGCACTATGGCTGAAGCCACTCCCCTGCGCATTGTGTTGTTGGGCGCGCAGGGTCAGCTGGGGCATGCGCTGGCGCAAGCCTTGCCGGTGTTGGGCTCGGTCGTTGCCTGTGCCCGGGCGCAGGCTGATCTGTCCCAAGCACCGGCGCTCCAAGCCTTGCTCGATCAGCACCAACCCCAGCTCATCGTCAATGCCGCGGCCTATACCGCGGTGGACAAAGCCGAGCAAGAACCCGATTTGGCCCAGGCCATCAATGCCCAAGCTCCGGCAGTGCTGGCCCATTGGGCGGCAGCCCATGGCGCGGTGTTGGTGCATTACTCCACCGACTATGTGTTTGATGGGCGATCCCCCCGGCCCTATACCGAGGCCGATGCGCCCGCCCCCTTGTCGGTCTATGGCCAAAGCAAGTGGGCCGGCGAGCGCGCGGTGCTGGCCGCAGCGGGCCGCCACTTGGTGTTTCGCACCAGTTGGGTGGTGGGTGCGCACGGTGGCAACTTCCTCAAAACCATGTTGCGCTTGGGTACCGAGCGTGACAGCTTGCGCGTGGTGGCCGACCAGCACGGCGCGCCCACGTCCGCTGAGTTGATCGCCCACACCACAGTGCAGGTGTTGCAGCAGATGCGCGCACCCGCCTTGGCTGCCAACACCAAGGGTGAAGCCAGCCCACCGACAAACGCGCCCTGGGCACCCATTGATGACCCGCGCTGGGGCCTGTACCACCTGGCCGCTGCCGGTGAAACCACCTGGCACGCCTATGCCTGCCATGTGATGGACCGCGCCACCGCGCTGGGTTGGCCGATGCGCGCCAGCGCCCAGCGCATCGAAGCGATTGCCACCGATCAATACCCCTTGCCCGCCCCGCGCCCGGCCAATTCACGGCTCAACACCCAGCGCTTGCAAAGCCGCTTTGGCGTGAAATTGCCCGATTGGCAAGCAGGTGTCGATGCAGTGATCGACAGCCTGCCCATTCCCCACCGACCATGAACCCTAGGAGTCGCGCATGACCAACCGCAAAGGCATTTTGCTCGCCGGTGGCTCCGGCACCCGCTTGTACCCGGCCACCACCGTGGTCTCCAAGCAGCTGCTGCCCATTTACGACAAGCCCATGGTGTATTACCCCTTGAGCACCTTGATGCTCAGTGGCATCCGCGAGGTCTTGGTCATCTCCACCCCGCAAGACACGCCCCGCTTTGCCCAATTGCTCGGTGACGGAAGCGCTTGGGGAATGGACATCCAGTACGCGGTGCAACCCAGCCCCGATGGCCTGGCCCAGGCCTTTGTGATCGGCCGCGACTTTGTCGGTCACCACCCCAGCACCTTGGTGCTGGGCGACAATATTTTTTACGGCCATGACCTGGTCCAGCAATTGCAATCGGCCCATGCCAGCACCGACGGTGCCACCGTGTTTGCCTACCATGTGCAGGACCCCGAACGCTATGGCGTGGTGGCCTTTGATGCGCAACGCCGCGCCTTGAGCATCGAAGAAAAGCCCGCCCGGCCCCAGTCGAACTATGCGGTCACCGGTTTGTACTTTTACGACACCCAGGTGTGCGACCTCGCGCGCGATTTGAAGCCCTCTGCGCGTGGCGAGTTGGAGATCACCGACCTCAACCGCATTTATTTGGAGCGCCAACAGCTGAAAGTCGAAATCATGGGCCGGGGCTACGCTTGGCTCGACACCGGCACCCATGACAGCATGCACGAGGCCTCGGCCTTCATCGCCACCTTGCAAAAGCGCCAAGGCCTGATGGTCGCTTGCCCCGAAGAAATCGCCTTCAACCAAGGCTGGATCGACGCCGCGCAGGTGGAAAAAATCGCCGCCCCCTTGATCAAAAGCGGTTATGGCCGCTACCTCATGAACCTGCTGGCCTGAACCATGCCCTATACCGTTCAAACCACGGCCATCGACGGCGTTTTGATGCTCGAACCCCGCGTGTTTGGCGACGCGCGCGGCTTCTTTTTTGAGAGCTTCAACGCCCGCGACTTTGCCGCCGCCACCGGTGTGGACACGCCGTTTGTGCAAGACAACCACAGCCGCTCGGCCCAGGGCGTGTTGCGCGGCCTGCACTACCAGGTGCAACACCCCCAGGGCAAATTGGTGCGGGTGACCGAGGGGGAGGTGTTTGATGTGGTGGTCGATATCCGGCCCGACTCGCCCACCCGGGGCCAATGGGTGGGCATGCTGCTGTCTGCAGACAACAAACGCCAAATGTGGGTGCCACCTGGGCTGGCCCATGGTTTTGTGGTGACCAGCGCGCACGCCGAGTTTTTGTACAAAACCACCGACTACTGGTACCCCGAGTACGAGCGCAGCCTCTTGTGGTCCGACCCGGACTTGGCCATCGCTTGGCCGGCCCTGCCCATGGCCCCATTGTTGGCGGCCAAAGACGCCCATGCGCCCACCTGGGCGCAAACCCAAGCCGATTGGGGCTGATCGCTGCCCCTGTGCGGCGGCTGAGGCGCTCAAATGGCGGGTCGGCACATGCCAAAGGTCCTGCCCACCCAGCCCTCCAGCTGATGAGGCGATAGTGCGTGCCCACGCCAAAAGGTCCGGCTGCCCCCGCGGTGCGGCCATGGGCGGTGATCGAGTTCGTGCACAATGCCTTTAAACAACCCAGCCAGCCCCCTCCACATGACTGACATGTCTGCCATCACGCCCCGCGACAAGGCCGAGATCTTGGCCCAGGCGCTGCCCTATATCCGCAAATTCCACGGCAAAACCCTGGTCATCAAATACGGCGGCAACGCCATGACCGATCCGGCCTTGCAGGCCGACTTTGCCGAAGATGTGGTCTTGCTCAAATTGGTCGGCATGAACCCCGTGGTGGTGCACGGCGGTGGGCCGCAAATTGAAACCGCTTTGAACCGCTTGGGCAAAAAAGGCGAGTTTGTGCAGGGCATGCGCGTCACCGACGCCGAAACCATGGAAGTGGTGGAGTGGGTGCTCGCGGGTGAGGTGCAGCAAGACATCGTCGGCTTGATCAACCAAGCCGGCGGCAAAGCGGTGGGCCTGACCGGGCGCGACGGCGGCATGATCCGCGCGCGCAAACTCCTGATGCAAGACGCCGACAACCCCGCGCACGAGGTGGATGTGGGCCAGGTCGGCGACATCATTGGCATCGACCCCAGCGTGGTCAAGGCCTTGCAAGACGACGCCTTCATCCCGGTCATCAGCCCCATTGGCTTTGGTGACAACAACGAAAGCTACAACATCAATGCCGACTTGGTGGCCAGCAAACTCGCCACCGTCCTCAAAGCCGAAAAACTGGTCTTGCTCACCAACACCCCCGGGGTTTTGGACAAAAGTGGGCAGTTGCTCACCAACCTATCAGCGCGCCAAATTGACGACCTGTTTGCCGACGGCACCATCAGCGGGGGCATGCTGCCCAAGATCAGTGGTGCACTGGATGCGGCCAAAAGCGGGGTCAATTCGGTGCACATCATTGACGGGCGGGTGCCGCACGCCATGCTGCTCGAAATTTTGACCGACCAAGCCTACGGTACGATGATCCGTTCTCATTGAGGTTGCCCATGGCCGATACCGATTCCACCCCGACCCCCGATGCACCTCCGGTGCGCAAGCGCCCCAAACCGGGCGAGCGGCGGGTGCAAATTCTGCAAGCCCTGGCCACCATGCTCGAGCAACCCGGGGCCGAACGGGTGACCACCGCTGCCTTGGCCGCCAAGTTGGATGTCAGCGAAGCCGCGCTGTACCGCCACTTCGCCAGCAAGGCGCAGATGTTTGAAGGCCTGATCGAGTTCATCGAAAGCAGCGTCTTCACCCTGATCAATCAGATCATGGAGCGCGACGCCGACGCGGTCCAAAAAGCCGCCCGCATCGTCACCTTGGTGTTGCAGTTTGGCGAGAAAAACCCGGGCATGACCCGCGTGATGGTGGGCGACGCGCTGGTGTTTGAAAACGAGCGCTTGCAGCAGCGCATGAACCAGTTTTTCGACCGCATCGAGTCCAGCCTGCGCCAAGTGCTGCGCGATGGTGCCCAAGCCCAGCAATCGGCAACCCCCACGGTGGACGCCCAAGTGCGCGCCGCGCTTTTGGTGTCGTTTGTGCAAGGCCGCTTGCAGCGCCATGCGCGCTCGGGCTTCAAGCGCTCGGCCTTGGAGCACCTCGAAGCCAGCTTGGCCTTGATGCTTTAAATCAACGCTCAACCTGTCCAGGGCGCACATCCCTGAAATCCGCAGCTTAGCCATCTCACACGGTCAACGCGGGTTGGTCCATCTGGTCGAACGAAACGCCCCAATGGGTGGGGCATATCTGAAGTGGGGCACTGGTGGCGCCACCAGCATGTTCAGGGGGTGGCGCCCACTTTTTTGCCCGCATCGACAATTTCTTGCCAGGTGGCGTCATCGATGGAGATGCCTTCGCGAAGGCGCTGTTGGCGCGCTGCGCGCTCAGGTTCGCCGGGCAGCACCACCCCTTCGCTGCCCGGAGCAGGTGGGCTGTGGCGCAACCAATCGATGAAGGCCAGGGATTCTTCGCCAAACGAAGCCAGGCTGCCCAGGCGCGCGGGGTCGATCACGATGCACAGCATGCTGTTGAGCACAGCACGGCGGCCATCCGCTTGGCGGTGCCAGGTGCCACCACCGCTCAATGCGCCGCCGAGCAACTCGCACGCCACGGCCATGCCAAAGCCTTTGTATTCGCCAAAGGTGCGCAAGGCCCCCATGCGCCCACCCGACTGCGGCACCACCACCACGCCGGGGTTGTTGGTGGGCTGGCCGTTTTCGTCGATCAAGGTGCCGGGTTCGACGCTGCGCCCTTCGTTGTGGGCCACGCGCATCTTGCCCTGGGCCACGCGGCTGGTGGCAAAGTCGAGCACAAAGGGTTCACGCACCGTGGCGTCCAAGCCCAGGGGGATGCCAATGCAGCAGGGGTTGGTGCCAAAGCGCCCATCGCTGCCACCAAACGGCGCCACATTCGGGCGCGATGACACGCTGACAAAGTGCAGCGCAATCCATCCGCGCGCCACCGCCATTTCGGCAAAGTGACCAATGCGCCCCAAGTGGTGGGCACTGGCCAGCGAAAAAATACATGCGCCATGCGCGGCCACGCGTTCAAACGCCAGGTCCATGGCTTGCACACCCACCACCTGGCCAAAACCCGATTGGCCATCCAAGCCCAACAGCATGCCGTTGTCCACCCGCACGGCCACATCGGCACGGGTGTCGAGACGGCCTTCCAAAATAGCATCCACATAGCGTGGGGCCATGCCCACGCCGTGCGAGTCGTGCCCGCTCAGGTTGGCCAGCACCAAATTGGCCGCCACTTGGCGCGCACGATCGGCAGGTGCGCCAGCGTTGACAAACAAACGGGTGATGGTGTCTTCCAGTTCGGGGGCGGCAATCAAGTGACTCATGGCGGATGGGGTAGTGGGTTGGCGAAGGGAGGAATGGGTGGAATGGGTGCTGCGTGGCTTGTGCCCAATGGAACCGGTGTGCGCTTTGGAGGGGTGTTGTCTGCCTGGGTGGGCAAGGCCCAAGCCCGTCACATCACCGCACCCAACTGCCAGGGCACAAACTCGTTTTGCCCATAGCCGTGTTGCTCGCTTTTGCTGGCCTCGCCTGAAGCGCAAGCGATGATGCGTTTGAATATCTCTTCGCCTTTGGCTTGCACCGTGCTGCCGCCATCGACCACATCGCCGCAGTTGATGTCCATGTCATCGGTTTGGCGCTGCCACAGCGCGGTGTTGGTGGCGAGTTTCAGCGACGGTGAGGGTGCACAGCCATAGGCCGAGCCGCGCCCCGTGGTGAAGCAAATCAGGTTGGCACCGCCCGCCACTTGGCCGGTGGCGCTCACTGGGTCGTAGCCTGGCGTGTCCATGTACACAAAGCCATGCGCCGTGACCTTCTCGGCATATTCGTACACCGCTTGCAAATTGCTGGTGCCGCCCTTGGCCACTGCGCCCAATGATTTTTCCAAGATGGTGGTGAGGCCGCCGGCTTTGTTGCCGGGCGAGGGGTTGTTGTTCATCTCGCCTTGGTGCATGGCGGTGTAGTGCTCCCACCAGCGGATGCGCTCGACCAGTTTTTCGCCCACCTCGCGGCGCACCGCGCGGCGGGTCAGCAGGTGTTCAGCGCCGTAAATTTCGGGCGTTTCGCTCAGGATGGCGGTGCCGCCGTGCGCCACCAACATATCCACCGCCGCACCCAAGGCCGGGTTGGCGCTGATGCCCGAATAACCGTCCGAGCCGCCGCACTGCAAGCCGACGGTGATGTGGGCCACGCTGCATGGCACACGTTGGGATTGGTTCACCGTGGGCAGCATGGCCTTGACCAGCTCGATGCCTTTGGCCACCGTCAAGCGAGTGCCGCCGCTGTCTTGGATGTTGAAGGTTTGCAGCGTGCTGCCTTCCGTCAAACCGCTGTGCGCCATCCACGATCTGAGCTGGTTGGACTCGCAGCCCAAACCCACCGCCAGCACGCCGGCGAAATTGGGGTGGGTGGCGTAGCCCGCCATGGTGCGCTCGAGCACCTGCATCCCCAAGCCCTCGGTGTCCATGCCGCAACCCAGGCCGTGGGTCAGGGCGACCACGCCGTCCACATTGGGGAAGTCGGCCAAGGCCGCTGGGTGGATGGTTTTGGAGAAATGGTCGGCAATGGCGCGGGCGACGGTGGCCGAGCAGTTCACGCTGGAGAGGATGCCAATAAAGTTGCGCGTGGCCACGCGACCATCCGGGCGCACATAGCCCATGAACTCGGCGTGAAGCTTGGGGGTCTCGGGTTTGACGTCGGCGCAAAACGCGTAGTCGCGTGCAAAGTCGCCCTTGTTGGGGCCCATGTCGAGGTTGTGGGTGTGCACATGCTCGCCAGCGGCAATGTCTTTGGACGCAAAGCCAATGATTTGGTTGTAGCGGCGCACCGCGTCGCCCGAGGCGATGGCGCGGGTGGCGATTTTGTGACCCGGCGGGATCAGGCCGCGCACCGCGATGCCTTCGACCGTGGCACCGGAGAGCAGTTGTTGGCGGCTGATGACCACGTCATCGGCGGGGTGGAGGCGAATGGTGTGGCTCATGGGGCAAAAGCGCAGGGCTGGGATGGGTCGAATTGAAGGGGTGCGGCACTCAGGGAAAACCTGATTGGACAAGGGGTCTGCCCACGCCCAGAATGCTCCCACACACCCCCAGGGTCGTCAAGTTGGGGGCCACCCTAGCAAAGCCTTGGCCCGACACTGCTTTTTGTTTCGCATCCGCTGCACGAATCACCTTGACGCCTCTATCTTGAACGCCGGCCGCATGCAAGCTCGGCCAACCACATACTTCTTCAACCATCGCCCCAAGCCCACCCGAGATCACCCCACCATGAGCCAACGTCTCCAAGGAAAAACCGCCCTCATCACCGCTGCCGGTCAAGGCATTGGCAAAGCCGCTGCACTGGCCATGGCCAGCGAGGGCGCCACTGTCTGGGCCACCGACGTCAACCCCGCCTTGTTGGCGAGCTACCAAGGCGTGGCGGGTGTGCACACCGCTACCCTGGATGTGCTCGACAAAGCGGCCATCGCGCGCCAAGTGGCGGCCTTGCCGGCCATCGACATCTTGTTCAACTGCGCGGGCTTTGTGCACAACGGCACGGTGCTCGAAGCCACCGATGCCGATTGGGACTTCGCCTTTCAACTCAATGTGCGGGCGCAGTTTTGGATGATCCAAGCCGTGGTCCCCGGCATGTTGCAGCGCTTCAAAGAGCACGGCCAATCGAGCAGCATCATCAACATGGCCAGCGTGTGCTCCAGCGTCAAAGGCTTGCCCAGCCGCTTCATTTACGGCACCTCCAAAGCGGCGGTGATTGGCCTGACCAAAAGCGTGGCCGCCGACTATGTGCGCCAAGGCATTCGCTGCAATTGCATTTGCCCCGGCACGGTGGACACGCCTTCGCTGCAAGACCGCATCAACAGCTATGCCGACCCGGTGCAAGCGCGCAAAGACTTCATCAACCGCCAACCCATGGGGCGCTTGGCCCAGGCGCATGAAATCGCCCCCATCGTCACCTTTTTGGCGTCCGACGAATCGGTGTTTGCCACGGGCAATGCCTACATGGTCGATGGCGGCATGACCATTTGACCCCCCTGTTCAATTCCCTCTCAACCAGAACACCATGAACCAATACGACATGAAGGGCCGCCATGCGGTCATCACCGGCGGCGCCACCGGTTTGGGCTATGCCATCGGCCAACGCATGCTCGCATCGGGTGCGCGCATCACCATTTGGGACCGCGACATTGGCGGCATGGGCACGGCGGCCGAGCAACTCAAAAAAGCCCACCCCGGCGCCCAAGTGGCATGCGTGCATGTGGACGTGGCCCAGCACGCCAGTGTGGTGCAAGCCACCGCCCAAACCCTGGCGATTGCGCCGGTGGATGCGCTGGTCAACAGCGCTGGCATCACCGGCCCCAACACCAAGCTGTGGGATTACCCGGTGGACGACTGGCGCCAAGTGTTCGACATCAATGTGCATGGTTTGTTCCACTGCTGCCGCGAGTTGTCGGCCCACATGCGCGCCCGCAGCAGCGGGCGCATTGTCAACATCGCCTCGGTGGCGGGCAAAGACGGCAACCCCAATGCCAGCGCCTACAGCGCCAGCAAAGCGGCGGTGATTGGCCTGACCAAGTCGCTGGGCAAAGAGCTGGCCGACACCGGGGTGCGCGTGAATTGCATCACCCCCGCAGCGGTGCACACGGCGATGTTTGACCAAATGACGCCCGAACACATCGCCTTCATGCTGAGCAAAATCCCCATGGGCCGCTTTGGCAAGGTGGAAGAAATCGCCGCCATGGTCACCTGGCTGTGCACCGACGATTGCTCGTTCTCCACCGGCGCGGTGTTCGACCTCTCCGGAGGGCGCTCCACCTACTGACGCGCATGTGCTTTTGGCGTTCAAACGCGGCGCGCCAAACCGATACACTCCAACCCGCACACGGCCCCATGCCGTGCACACCATTTTTTAGAAAGGCAAACCATGAAACTCGTTCGCTACGGCAAACCCGGCCAAGAAAAACCAGGCCTCATTGATGCACAAGGCAAGTTGCGTGACCT
The DNA here is from genome assembly GCF_965234775.1 of Limnohabitans rimovensis (SeqCode). Taxonomy (GTDB): domain Bacteria; phylum Pseudomonadota; class Gammaproteobacteria; order Burkholderiales; family Burkholderiaceae_C; genus Limnohabitans; species Limnohabitans rimovensis. The sequence continues at coordinate 30,840 of NZ_OZ248562.1, forward strand.
GAGCAAGGTCATCAAAGACGTCACCCCCGATCAGCTCAACGACAAGGCCCTGGCCAAGCTGAGCAAGCTCAAAACCGACAGCCTGCCCTTGGTCAAAGGCAAGCCCCGCATGGGCTGCCCCGTGGCCAAGGTGGGCAAGTTCATTGCCATTGGCCTGAACTACGCCGACCATGCTGCAGAGGCCAATTTGCCCCTGCCCAAAGAGCCCATCATCTTCTCCAAGTTTGTCGATTGCATCCAAGGCCCAGATGATGACGTCATGCTGCCCAAGGGCTCGGTCAAAGGCGATTGGGAAGTCGAACTCGGCGTGGTCATCGGCACCACCGCCAGCTATGTGTCACAAAAAAGCGCCCTCGACCATGTGGCCGGCTACTGCACCATCAACGATGTGAGCGAGCGCGAGTTCCAAATCGAGCGCGGCGGTACCTGGGACAAGGGCAAGGGTTGCGACACCTTCGGCCCCATCGGCCCTTGGTTGGTCACCCGCGACGAAGTCGCCAGCCCGCAAAAGCTGGGTTTGTGGATGGAGCTCAATGGTGAGCGCATGCAAAACGGCAACACCAAGAACATGATTTTCAACGTGGCCAAGTTGGTGAGCTATGTGAGCCAATTCACCACCTTGTACCCCGGCGATGTGATCGCCACCGGCACCCCCGCTGGCGTGGGCATGGGCATCAAGAAAAACGGCAAACCCGCTCCGGTGTTTTTGAAAGCCGGCGACGTGATGACCGTGGGCATCGAAGGCCTGGGCGTGCAAACGCAAAAGGTGGTGGGTTACAAAAAGCGCTGAAGCTTTTTGCCCCGCAAGAAAACGGCCTTCGGGCCGTTTTTTCTTTTTGAGCTCGCTTGAGCTTAGCTCACTTTGTGCTGAGCTCGCCCCGCTGGCAGGTACGCCGCCCTCCGCCAGTCGCTTCGCTCCAATGTTGTCGGGCGACGCACCCACCATCGGTGCTGCGAAAGAGATGGATGCACGCCAACAATTGGCAAACCAACACCACTTAGAAACCGACACGAGTGGGTGTGCGGGCCGACGACGTTGGAGCGAAGCGACCGGAGGAGGTCTGCATACCCCGAGATGGCGGTTTGTGAGGGGGAGTTCAAAGGCACCCACATCACCAAGCAACCCGAAAACCGACACGAGTGGGTGTGCGGGCCGACGACGTTGGAGCGAAGCGACTGGAGGAGGCTTGCATACCCCGAGATGGCGGTTTCAGAAGGGGAGTTCGAGCAAGCCATCCAAAACCAAAATCACCCCAAATTCACCACCTGCACCCCCGGCAAGCCCGCGGCAGGCAGCGGCACCGCATCAAAGGCGGTGTCGCCATCTGGGTGCGGCACACCGCTGGCTTGGAGGCCTTGAAAATCAAACAGCGACGCATCCAGCAAATGCGAGGGCACGGTGTGCTGCAAGGCGTTGAACATGTTGTCCAAACGGCCCGGGTGCTTTTTCTCCCATTCACGCAACATCGCCCCCACTTGCTGGCGCTGCAAGCCGTCTTGGCTGCCACACAAAGTGCACGGGATGATTGGGAATTCGCGGTGCACCGCCCAGCGTTCCAAGTCGCGTTCAGCCACAAAGGCCAAGGGGCGGATCACCATGTGGCGGCCATCGTCGCTGACCAATTTCGGCGGCATGCTCTTGAGCTTGCCACCGAAAAACATGTTGAGAAAAAATGTTTGCAAGATGTCGTCGCGGTGGTGGCCCAGTGCTATTTTGGTGGCACCCAACTCGTCGGCAACGCGGTACAGAATGCCCCGGCGCAGGCGGCTGCACAGGCTGCACATGGTTTTGCCTTCGGGGATTTTGTCTTTCACAATCGAATAGGTGTCTTGGTTTTCGATGTGAAACGGCACGCCCAACTGCGTCAAATAGTCGGGCAGCACATGGGCCGGAAAGCCAGGTTGCTTTTGGTCCAGGTTGACAGCCACGATGTCAAAGTGGATGGGCGCGCGCGCCTTCATCTTCAGCAAAATGTCGAGCAAGCCATAGCTGTCTTTGCCTCCCGACAAGCAGACCATCACCTTGTCGCCTTCTTCGATCATGTTGAACTGCACGATGGCCTCACCCACTTGGCGGCACAGGCGTTTTTCCAGCTTGTGGGTTTCGCGCTCGATGACCAAGCGGCGCGCACCAGCTTGCTCAGCGGTGGCAGGGTCGGTCGCGTCCAAAGCGGTGGTCCAGGCAGGGGCTTGGGCGGTATGAAGGGTCGCGGTCATGGGCATGGGTCCTGTGCAAGAGCCCTGATTGTCGCGTGTGCGCCCGGCACCCGCCTCACCAAGCCCTAAACTGGGCTGATGACCCATGCCCCGCCCAGCAGCGCCAACACCCTCCCGCATGGCGCTTGAGCCCAACCCCATTGGCCGTGCGCGGGTGCACGCGCAACGCTTGTGGCGCGTCCATGTCACACGCCGCAGTCGCCGCTGGCCGGTGTCGGTGCGCGGCATGCTGTGGGCCACGCTGGCGGGCATCACCTTGTGCGCACTGAATGTGGCCAGCCGGGTGTTGTCGATGAACCTCGATGTTTACCAAGCCATGTGCATGCGCTACATCGCCAGCTTGGTGTTGATCGTGCCTTTCTTGCTGCGATTGGGTTGGGCGGGTTTCAAGCCCGTGAGCGTGCGCGGCCAACTGTTGCGCGGCGTTGTGCACACCGTGGCCTTGTCGCTGTGGTTCACCGCTTTGCCCCACATCCATTTGGCCGACATGACGGCTTTGAGTTTCACGGGGCCCATTTTCATTATGCTCGGTGCCGCCTGGTTTTTGGGCGAGCCCATGCGTGCCCACCGCTGGGTGGCGGCATTGCTCGGCTTTGCCGGCGTGCTGGTGATCGTGGGGCCCAATTTATCGGGCGAGGCCGGCTGGTACACCTTGGTGATGTTGGCGTCGTCGCCCATTTTTGCGGTGTCGATTTTGCTCACCAAAGCGATGACGCGGCACGACTCACCCAAGGTGATCGTGTTGTGGCAAACCATTTCAGTGACCTTGTTCACCCTGCCCTTGGCATTGCTCAATTGGCGCGCACCGACGGCCGGGCAATGGCTGGTGATCGTGTGCGCCGGGGCTTTGGGCACCAGTGGGCACTACTTCATGACGCGCGCCTTCCAAGCGGTGGATGTGTCGGCTTTGCAGTCGCTGCGCTTTTTGGATTTGATCTGGGCGTCGCTGTGGGGCTGGTTTTTGTTCTCCGAGGTGCCGATGGTGACCACGTTGTTGGGCGCCCTGGTGATTTTGGGCGCCACGGTGTGGGCGGCGCGGCGGGAGGCGCGGTTGGCGGGGTAAGTTTTGTGCTGGACTCCTCCTTGTGCCTGTTTCTGGGTTGCTTGGTGATGTGGGTGTCTTTGAACTCCCCCTCATAAACCGCCATCTCGGGGTGTGCAGGCCTCCTCCGGTCGCTTCGCTCCAACGTCGTCGGCCCGCACACCCACTCGTGTCGGTTTCAAGGTTGCTTGGTGATGTGGGTGTCTTTGAACTCCCCCTCATAAACCGCCATCTCGGTGTATGCAAGCCTCCTCCGGTCGCTGCGCTCCAACGTCGTCGGCCCGCACACCCGCTCGTGCCGGTTTTCTTGGGGTGTCGGTTTGCAAGTGGTTGACGCGCAAAAGCTTTATCGATTCACCACCCAGCAGGCTTGCACAGGGTCGCGCGCGCATATCTCTTTCGCAGCACCGATGGTGGGTGCGTCGTCCCGACAACATTGGAGCGAAGCGACTGGCGGAGGGCGGCGTACCCGCCAGCGGGGCGGGCTCAGCCAAAGGCGGGCTCAGTCACCCATCAGGCGAATGGCTGAGCAACCAAAGAAATTCAGCCAAAAACAATTGGAATCTGACCCCAATTAACAATTAAGGCGCGGGGTTTTTGACGCCACTCACGACATGCCCGGCGGGCACGTGTTGGGCGGCGGATTCGATGTGGCCGGTTTGGTCGTCGAAGAAAAAGTCGGGCTCGAACTCGCGCAAAAAAGCGCCTTTGTCCAGGCCGCCAAGGAACATCGCTTCGTCGACCTCGATGTCCCAGTCCATCAGGGTGCGGATGGCGCGCTCGTGCGCCGGGGCGCTGCGGGCGGTGACCAAGGCGGTGCGGATGCGCATGCTCGGGGTACCGGCGCGTTGCAAGCGGTGCAGCGCGGCCAGCAGGGGTTTGAAGGGGCCGGCCGACAAGGGCAGGGTGGCTTTGTCCCGTTCATGGGCTTGAAAGGCCGACAGGCCTTGGGCGGCGAACACCTGCTCGGCCTCGTCCGAAAACAGCACGGCGTCGCCGTCAAAGGCGATGCGCACCTCATTGGGGTGCGCCACCGACGCATGGGCCGAGTGCGGGTACACCTGCGCAGCGGGCACACCGGCGTCGAGTGCGGCGCGCACATCGCTCAGGTGGGCGGATAAAAACAAATTCGCGTTCAACGGTTTCAGGTAGCGCCACGGCGGTTGGCCGCGGGTGAAGCTGCCGCGCTGGATGGGCAGGCCGTAGTGCTGCGCCGAGCGAAACACCCGCATGCCGCTGACCGGGTCGTTGCGCGACAAGATCACCACCTCCACTTGGGGTGCATCGCCTTGGTTGAAAGCGAGCAACTTTTTCACCAGCGAAAACGCCACGCCAGGCTTGGCCGGTTGCTCCAAGCGCTCGAGTTGCAGCTTCATGTATGCGCGGTCGTCGCTTTGTTCGAAAAAGCGGTTTTCTTCTTCAAAGTCGAACAAGGCGCGCGATGAAATCGCCACCACCAATTGGCCGTCCAGGCTCACGCCCATGGGGCACCTGTGGGTGAGATGGCCGCGAAATGAATGGTCATGTCAGCGCACCCATTGGTTGAGTTGGATGATGGGCAGCATCACCGCCAGCACGATGAGCATGACCAAGCCGCCCATGGCCACGATCAGCAGCGGCTCCAAAATGGTGGCCAGCTGCATGGCGCGGCGTTGCACATCGTTGCCCAGTTGCTCGGCACAGCGCTGCAGCATTTCGGGCAAGCGGCCGGTTTGTTCGCCTTGGCGCACAAACATGGGCAGCAAGCTGGGCAAGCGGCGGTGGTAGGCCAGGGCCTGGGCCAAGGGCGCGCCTTCGCGCACCAGCACCTCGGCTTGCAAGGCGTCGGCACGCAAGGCTTGGTTGGACAAGGTGTCGGCTGCCGCATGCAGGGCACGCAAGATGGGCACGCCCGCACCAGCGAGCATGGCCAAGGTGCTGGCAAAGCGCGCCGCGTTGTAGCCGCGTGCCAGCGGGCCCACCAGCGGCAGGCGCAGCCACAGCGCGTCCCAGCGCTCGCGCACCGCCGGTTGACGCAGCGCTTGCCACATCAAGGCCGCACCGGCCAACAAAACTACGACGGCATAGGCCCAGCCGATTTGTACCGCGTGGCTGATGGCCAGCATCACCACCGTCAAGGTGGGCAAGCTGCGCTGGCTGCTTTGAAAAACGGTGGCCACCTGGGGCACCACATAGGCCAATAAAAACAGCACGATGAGCATGGCCACGGCGCTCACGATGGCCGGGTACAAGGTGGCCGCCAGCAGTTTGGCGCGCAGGGTTTGCTGTTGCTCCAAATCGTCGGCCAAGCGCTCCAGCACCTCGCCCAAATGGCCGCTTTGCTCGCCCGCAGCGACCACCGAGCGGTACACCGGCGGGAACTCCTTCGGGTGCTCGCCCAAGGCTTGGGCAAAGGTCGATCCGGCGTTGACCTCGGCGCGCAAGGCGGCCACCAAATGGTGTTGGCGCGGTTGCTCGGCTTCATCGGCCAAGGCGCTCAAGGCACGCTCCAGCGGCAGGCCCGCGCCGACCAAGCCGGCCAGTTGGCGCGTCCAGGTGGTGAGTTCGCTGCGGCTGAGCGCCGCGCTGCGCCAGCCGCTTTGCTGGGCGGTTGGGCTGTTGCCCGCACCCAAAGCCGACAGGTTCAGCGGCACCAAGGCCTGGGCGCGCAATTGGTTGCGCGCGGCGCGCGCCGAGTCGGCTTCGACCACGCCACTTTGGGTGGCGCCTTGGGCGTCCAGGGCTTGATAGGCAAAGGCGGGCATGGCGCTGGGCTCAGTCGCGGGTGACGCGCAACAGCTCTTCGCGGCTGGTCAGGCCCAGGGCCACCAGGCGTTCGCCGTCTTCGCGCAAACTGCCCAGGCCATTGCGCTGGGCTTGGCGGTGCATGTCGCTCTCGCTGGCGCGGTTGTGGATCAGGCCGCGCAAGGCTTCGTCCACGCTGAGCAGCTCAAAAATACCGGTGCGTCCTTGGTAGCCGGTGTGGCCACACACCGCGCAACCACGGCCTTGGCAGGCGGTGCAGGTTTTGCGCACCAAGCGCTGGGCCAACACGCCCAGCAGCGAGGAGCTGAGCAAAAACGGCTCGATGCCCATGTCGGTGAGGCGGGTAACGGCGCTGACCGCGTCGTTGGTGTGCAAGGTGGCCAGCACCAAGTGGCCGGTGAGCGAGGCCTGCACCGCAATTTGCGCGGTTTCGTGGTCGCGGATTTCGCCGATCATGATGATGTCGGGGTCTTGGCGCAGGATGGCGCGCAAGGCCTTGGCAAAGTCCAAATCGATCTTGGGGTTGACTTGGGTTTGGCCCACGCCGGGGAGCTCGTATTCGATCGGGTCTTCCACCGTCATGATGTTGCTGTGCGCCGCGTCCAGCCGCTGCAGCGCCGCATACAGCGTGGTGGTTTTTCCCGAACCGGTGGGGCCGGTCACCAACACAATGCCGTGCGGTTGGGCAATCAGGTGTTCAAAGCGCTGCAAGGTGGGGCCTTGCATGCCAATCGACTCCAGCGACAGGCGCGCGCCACTTTTGTCGAGCAAGCGCAACACGGCGCGCTCGCCATGGGCGCTGGGCAAGGTGGAGACACGCACATCGATGGCGCGCTGGCCCAGGCGCAAAGAGATGCGCCCGTCTTGGGGCAAGCGTTTTTCGGCGATGTCGAGCAAGGCCATGATCTTCAAGCGCGAAATCAGCGCGGCGTGCAAAGCGCGGTTGGGTTGCACCACCTCGCGCAAGCCGCCATCGACGCGAAAGCGCACGCTGGAGTGGCGCTCAAAGGGCTCGATGTGGATGTCGCTGGCGCCGTCGCGCGCGGCTTGCGACAACAAAGCGTTGAGCATGCGGATGATGGGCGCGTCGTCGGCCGATTCGAGCAGGTCTTCCACAGCCGGCAGGGCTTGCATCATGCGCGCCAAATCGGCCTCGCCCTCGACCTCGGTGACCACCGCAGCGGCGCTCGATCCAGCACCCGCATAGGCCGCGCTGATGCGCTGGGCCAGGCTTTGCGCGTCCAGGTGTTGCCATTGGCGCACCGGGTGCAGGCGCAGCACCTCGCCCCAGGCGCCCGGGTCGGGTTGGTCGCTGTGCCACAGCGTCAGTTGTTGGCCGTCGTCCTCCAGCAGCAGCTGGTGGCTGCGGGCAAAGGCATAGGGCAAGGGGTGGCGCATGGCTATTGAGCAGTCATGCGCTCAGCGGTTGGGCGCGCCGCCCTTGGAGGGTGTGGCCGGTGCAGGTGCAGTGGGCAGGGGCGGCAACACCGCCGCGCCGTCGATGCCCAACACCGGGTTGGGCGCGGGTTGCGATTGCAACTGCAAGCCCATCATTTGTTGGTAGCGGCTTTGCGACAAGGCATCGGTTTGGCTGCCATCGCGCACCACCACCGGGCGCAAAAACACCATCAGGTTTTTCTTGCTGCGCTCGCGCTTTTGGCCTTTGAACAAATTGCCAAAAAACGGGATGTCACCCAAGCCCGGCACCTTGCTCAGGTTGTCGCTGGACTCGTCGGTGAGCAAGCCGCCCAGCACCACGATGGAGCCGTCTTCGACCAACACATTCGATTCGATGGAGCGCTTGTTGGTGGTCGGCCCGCCGGTGGAGGCGGCGGTGGTTTTGTCGATGCTCGACACCTCTTGGTACACCGACAGGCGCACCGTGCCGGTCTCGCTGATTTGCGGCCGCACCCGCAGGGTCAGGCCCACGTCTTTGCGCTCAAAGGTGTTGAATGGGGTGGCCGCCGCGCTGTTGAGCACCACGCTGCCGGTGGTGAAGGGCACTTGCTGGCCGACCACGATCTTGGCCTCTTCGTTGTCCAGCGTCAGCAAGGTCGGTGTGGACAAGATGTTGGCGTCGCCATTGGTCTGCAAAAAATTCGCCAAGGCACCCAGCATGTAGACCCCGCCCACGCTTTGCACCGAGGCGATGTTCAAGCCCGCGCCCACGGCCGCTTTGGTGGGGTCAACCGATAGTTGCGCGAGGTTGGAGCCGCCGATTTTGGCGGGGTCAAAGTTGGTGCCCATCACACCCAGGTTGCCGCCGCTGGAGCCCACCACGTTTTGCCACTGAAAGCCAAACTGGGCCAGTTTTTCGGCATTCACCTCGGCGATCAGGCTTTCCACCAGCACCTGGGCGCGGCGTTGGTCGAGCTTGTCGATCACGGCGCGCAACTGGCGGTATTGCGGCTCCGGCGCGCTGATGATCAGCGAGTTGGTCGCAGGGTCGGCCTGGATTTGTCCGCCGGTGCTGGGCTGGTTGGTGGCGGTGCTGCTGCCCATCGGCGCGGTGGTGCCCCCGGTTGGGTTGGGTTGGGCCAGGGTGGCGGTGGGGGTGCCCGGTGTGTTGGTCCCGCCTTGGCCGGTGAGCGCAGCGCGCAAGGTCACGGCCAGTTTGGTGGCCTCGGCATTTTTCAGGTAGACCACATGGATGTTGCCGCTGGCCAGCGCCGAGCTGGGTTGGTCGAGCTTTTCAATCAGGCTGCGCACCTGGGCCACGCGGGCCGGGTTGGCCGCGCGCAAGATCAAGCTGTTGGCGCGGGGTTCGGCCATCACCGTGGTTTTGAAGCTGTTGTCGGCGGTATTGGCCGGTCCTGGCGCGCCCCCGCTGGCACCGGGTTCGAGCAAGCGGGTCACCAGCGGCGCCAGTTCGCTGGCCATGGCGTGCTTGAGCACGATCACCTCGATGTCGCTGGCATTGGACACGTCCAGTGCGGCGATGATGCGGCCCAAGCGCTGCAAGTTGTCGGCGTAGTCGGTGATGATCAGCGAGTTGTTGCCGGGGTTGACGTTGATGGTGTTGTTGGGGCTGATCAGCGGGCGCAGCACCGCCACCAAGTTATTGGCGTTTTCAAAATTGAGTTTGAAGATGTGCGTCACCACCTGTCCGGCGGGTGTCGCTGCCGCCGTTGGGGTGCCGCTGGGGTTGGGCACCTCGGTCACGCCGCCGCCTTGCAACTTGGCTTCGGCCTCGGGCACCACTTTATACAAGCCATTGCTCACCACCATGCTGAAGCCTTGCAGCCGCAGGGTGGCCAAAAACTGGTCCCAAGCCACGGCGGGCGACACCGGTTTTTCGGTGCTCAGGTTGATGCTGCCCTTGACCCGGGGGTCGACCACCAGGTTGCGCCCGGTCAAGCCGGCCAGGGTGCGCGCCACGGCTTCGATGTCGGCATTGACAAAGTTGAGCACGATGGGCTGGCCGGGTTTGGCGGTTTGCGCCCAGCCGGTGCTGGCCAGGGCACAGCACAGGGCCAAGGCCAAGGCGTGGGAGGTAAAGGGTTTCATGTGCATCAGCCTATTTTGAACGAGGACCGTGACCCTTGGCGTTGGCCCATCAAATTGAGTAAATTGTTCAGCACCGCTTCGTGCTCGGGCGCGGCGCTGGCCTCACCGCTGAACACCAGGCCCTGCCCCTGCCAATGGCCTTGGCCGCTCAGTTGCAGCCGCCCGTTGAGGGTGGTCAGCGACAAGGTGGTGCGGGCACCGCCTTGCACGTCGAGCTGGTAGCTGCCCAGCGGGCGCAGGGTGGACAAGCGCACCGACACATCCAGGGCTTGTAAGCGCAACAGGCCACCCATTTGCCAGCCTTGAGGCCCGCTGTGGAGTTGGGTTTGTTGGCTGTGGATCTGTATCCAACCCTGGGCTTGCAAGGTGTTCCAGGGCGCGCCCAAGCCGGTGAGCAGCTCGGCTGGCCAGCGCGACTGGCCATCGGCCAAGCGGATGTGCCCCCCATCACGGCCCGGTTGCCACTGCAGCGCCAAGGGCGTGGTGGTGCAGCAGTCTGCACTGACTTGCAGCAAAAACCCCGGGCCTTGTTGGTTCCACTGGGGGCGCAATTGCCAACGCACCGCGCCGGGCAGGGCTTGGGCATCGCTGGCGCGCGCGCCAGCGGTCAGCACCAATTGGGCCGATCCGCTCCACAGGCTGCCGCTGGGCTGGCGCAATTGCAGCCGCCCTTGGCTGGCCGCATCCACCGCTTGTGCCAACCAAAGCGCCGGTGCCAGCACCCCAGCGGCGACCACTGCGCCGATCAGTCCGCCGGCGACAGCCCAGGCCCAGGGGCGGTGGAACGTGTGGGGATGGGCCATGTGGGCTGGGGCTCAGGGCTTGGCGGGGGCGGGCAGTTGCAAAACAATCTGTCCCTCCCACCACACAAGCCCGCTGCCAGCTGTTGCGCCGGGGGAGGGCGCTGGGTTTTGGGGGGTGGCCGGTGCCGAGATGACACCCAGGGCACCCACAGGGGCGGCGGTGGTCGAGTGGCCAGCGGTGGCCGGGGCAACCAAGTTGCCGGTGGGACTTGAGGCGCCGGTAGCGGTGCTGCGGCCCAGGCGCGCTTGCACTGGCAGCGCTTGGGCTTGCACGCGGGCTTGGGTCAGCCACTGCGACACAGCTGCGGCGGTGGCCGCTTTGATTTGCACGGTGGCCAAGTCGCCATTCACCACCAGGCTCGCACCCGGCCCCAGGGTGGCCACACTGGTTTGCAACAGGCGCACGGCTTCATCGGGGCGGACCCGGCTTTGTGCGTTTAAGGCGCTGGCTTGGGTTTGCAGGGCTTGAATGCCTTGCCATTGGGTTTGCAAGGCCTGGGTTCGCGCTTGGCCTTGCTGCCACTGACGCCAGGCTGGTTCTACCCCCACCGACCACACCAGCGCCAGCGTCAACAGGCCCAAGGCCAGGCTGAGACCCGCGCGTTCACGCCCGCTCAAATCCAACCAGCGCTGCTGCCAGCGCTCGGGCACCCAGCGGCCCAGCGCGCTCATGGCCGCACCCCGGTGCGCAGCACCCATTGGTTGCCATCGGCCACCAATTGATAGCCTTGTTGGCGCAACGGTTCACGCGCGGCTTCGATGCGCTCGGCGCTCAAGGCGGTGGCTTGCCAGCGCAACTCGCCTGGGGTGAACTGCAAACTGCTCAATTGGGCCGAGTGTGGCAGGGCGCGCGCCAGGCTGGTCAGCATGGGCTCCAAGTCGGCTGCGCTGGGCTGGCCCAGAGATTTTTTCAAAGCCTGCACTTCGCGCGCCATTTGCAGGGGTGCATCCACCACCACCTGCACCGCAGGGAAGCTGCGGGTCAGCAGGGCCGCCATTTGTTGCTGCAAAACCGCTTGTTGCTGGCGCTGTTGCCAGGCCATCCACTGCAAGCCAGCCAGGTTCAACACAAGTAATGCCAGCAGCCCCCAGCGGGCGGGTCGCCAGCGCGGGGCTTGCCACAGATTGATGGCCATCTCTTGGGTCCACCGCGCCCAACGCTGACGCCGCCCCTGGGCCCACTCGCCCTGGGCCAAATCCCAATCGGTTTGTTGCGCCTGCCACAAGCGCTGGGCCGGGCTGAGCATGCGCGGTGCGCGGCCAAAATGTTGTTGCACCCAAGCGGCCATGGCCGGCTCGCAAAGCCACTGCGCTTCGGGCTGGGTGAGGGTGGCGCTGATGGCGCTCGACCAGGGCGGGGGTGGCAACACCATCGCGCCATGTCGGTCGCAGGCCACGGCCTGAACCTGTTGGGGGCTGCCCCCCACCCACAACAGGGGAGCGCCCTGGGTTGGGGGCGACCATTCGGGCACGATGCGCGAAACCACCAGGCCCTGCGCTTGCAACGGGGCCAGTGCTTGGCGCAGCCAGGCTTTTTGGCACACCAACACGGTCAGGGTCTGGCCTTTGGCGGCGGCGGCGGCACCCTCGGCGGTGAACACCACCTGCGATTGGGTCGGGTCTTCCAGCAAGCGCTCTTCGAGCAAGCCGTCCAAGGCGGCGGCCAAGCGCCCCGCACCCACGGGGGGTGGGGTGAGGGTGTGCCAAGCCAGGGCTTGGGCGGGGACAACCACCACCACGGTGCCCGCGTCGCGCGGCAACCGCGCGGCCGTGGCGGATTGCGCATGTCCCGTGGCCCCACCTGGGCCTGCGCGCAGGTGCAGGTACTCGGTGGCAGCACCTTCGGTGTGCAGGGGCAAGGCGATGATCAGCATGTGTTTTTCATTGTACGAAGGGCCGACCCAATGGCTCGCGTTGGGGCGCAGCCAGTTGACCGCGGTCGGACCACAGCACCCGCACGTCCACACCATTGCGCTCGACCAAGCTGCGCTCCTCGAGCACGGTGGCACCCCAGCGCAAGCGCCCGCGCACCTCAAAGTAGCGGCTGTTCACGCTGTGCAGCGCCGGGTCGATGCCCGTGCGCGGGTTGTCCAGGCGCAGGCGGGCGTCCTCCAAGGTGCTGAAGTGGCGGCTTGCGCGTTGCTGCACCATTTTTTGCGCACCCGCCACGTCCACGCCGCTCAGGCTGGCCAGCAGCACCGCCTCGCTGGCGGTGTTGAGGTTGACACTGGTGCGCACTGGCAGCACGCACACATGCGGCGCCAAGGTCGCCAAGGTGCTGTTCGACAAACCCAACCAGGCCAGTTGTTCCACGCGCTGGGGCCGCAAGGGCCGGGCCGCCGTGTTGCCATGGGCCAGCACCAGTTGCTGGGCCAGGGTTTGCAGCTCAGTGGGGGGCAGGTCCAGGCGCTTGAACAAGCGCTCAAAAGCTGCCAAATTGAGCTTGGACAACTGGCCATCGGACTCGACCAGGTTGAGCACATTCAGCCGCCCTTGCAAGTCGCTGATCTGGCCCGACAAAAACACCTCTTCGGCCATGCGTTCGTCGTCGCGGCTCACACCTTCGGCGTTGGATGACACAAAGGTCGACAAGCGCGCCTCTTGCAAGGGCACGGCCCAAGGCTCGGCCAAATGGTCTTGGCCGTTGTCGCCGCCGGCCCGTGCGTCCTCGCGCAAGATGATGCGCGCCCAGTCCAGCGCGCCCAACAGCAACCAATGGGCTTGGGCGCGTTGTCGCTCGGCGGCCTCCACCTCGATGCTGCGCCATTGCAACCACACGCCAGCGGCGGCCAAGGTGGCGACCAAGGCCACGGTGAGCATGGCCATCAGCAGGGCCGCGCCTTGCTGGTTGACAAGTTGGTGCCTGACCAAGCCGGTGTGAGGGTGGCGCAAGCGGGTGCTGCAGCGGTGGTTCATCATGAGCGCCCCACGCTCCAGTTGGGTCGCACCCAGTCGATGGTGATGCTGCCGCGCCCGCTGTCGGGGGCGAGTTGAATGACCGCCCGCACGGCATCGGGCAAGCTGGCGCTGCCCGTGCTGGCGCTGGTGCTGGTGCCCGCGCTGGACAAGGCGTTGCCCCAGGCGTTGTCGCGGTAAAAGTAAATTTGCCAGCCTTGCAGGGGCAAGGCATCAGTCTGGCGCGCCGTGCCATCGGTGCTGCTGTTTTGGCCCCACACCGCGGCTTGCGTCCAGGCGGCTTGCAAGCTGGCGCTGTCGCGCAAGGCGGGCGATTGCCAGCGTTGCCACGGGCCGTGGGCCTGGCCAGCTTGGGCCGACCAACGCCACGCCACCACCCACATGCCGGTGTCGCTGCCGTCGGCGTTGACCTCGGTGCTGCGGCGGGTGATGCGCAGCACGCGCCCGTCCCAGTCGATGCCGCTGTCTTTGCCCATGCCAGGCAGGGTGATGGCGGCGTTCAGGTCGGCGCGCCATTGGGCCAACACCGTGCCGAGGACGGTGCTGCGCGCGTGCTCGGCTTGCACCGCGCTGCGGCTGCGCAACAAGCTGTCAATGCCTTGCCAACTGAGTGCCCCCATGACCGCCATCAGCGCCAGGGCGATCAACACCTCCACCAGGGTGAAGCCGCGGTCAGGGCCAATGGGTCTGGTCGCGTCGATCGTTGGCTGCGGGGTGATGCCTGCCAAGTGCAGGGGTGTGGGCGTTGGCATGTCAATAGCGCCCAATCACGGTTTGCACCCGTAAGAGTGGGGTTTGGGCCTCAAACACCTGGGCCTCAACGCGCCGAAATGAGGGGTTGGGCGTGGCGCGCACGGTCAGCACCACGCGCATCTCACGCTGGGCTTGGGTGCAGTCCACATTGCGCTCGCCCAGGCCCGGCAATTGGCTCGACAAGCGCAAGGCGATCAGCGCGTTGTCGGCACACACCTGGGCCAATTGGTATTGCCATTGGCGGTTGGCGTTGAGCACCCAAGCCCCGCCCACCTGGCTCGCGCTGATCAGCGACACCGCCACGATGGCCAGTGCCACCAACACCTCCACCAGTGTGAAGCCGGGTGGCTTTGGCCTGCGGGGGTGGGAAGGGCGGCGGGACTTCATGTGTGTCGCACCTTCAAGGGCTGGTGCCAAAGGCGCGTAAGCCGTCGCTGGCCACGCGCACGCTGCCACGGCTGCCGTCGCCTTGGGTCAGCACCAGGCTTTGCGGCGGCAAGATGGGCTCAGGCCCCAGCCACAGGGTGCTGACGCTGGGGCGGGTTTGGGGGTACAGCCAAGCATGGGCTTTGGGGGCGGCCAAGCCCGGGGGCAGGGTTTCGATGACAAAGCCGGTGTCGCTGCTGCGCCAGCGCAGGGCCACGCCGCTGGTGCGCGACTGCGCGCGGCCCGCTTCCAGCAAGGCGCTCAGGCGTTGCGCTTCCTCGTCCAACTGCTGGCTGGCGCTGTCGCGCAGGCTCCACACCAGCGCACCGGTGCCCAGGGCCACGATGGCCAGCACCACCAACAGCTCAATCAGGGTGAAGCCGCGTTGCCAGTTGGAAAGCCCGGGGTGGGGCCGTGGCCTGGGCTTCATGCGGGGCCCAGAGCGGCCCTCACTGCCAGCTGCCGATATCGGCATTGGCGCCCTCGCCACCGCTTTGGCCATCGGCCCCATAAGACAAGACATCGACCTCGCCTTTGATGCCGGGGCTGAGCAACTGGTAAGGGCGACCCCAGGGGTCGTTGGGCAGTTTGTCCAGGTAGGGCTTCCAGTTGAGGGGGGCCGGGCCCACGCTGGGCTTGACCACCAGGGCTTGCAAGCCCTGCTCGCTGGTGGGGTAGCGCAGGTTGTCCAGTTTGTACAGCTTGAGCGCTTGCATCAGGTTGTTGACATCGGTGCGCGCTGCGGTGACCCGCGCGTCATCGGCGCGATTGATCACATTGGGCACGATCAAGGCCGCCAGCACGCCGATGATGACCAGCACCACCATCAACTCGATCAGGGTGAAACCGCGCATGCGCCCCTGTCGCAACTGTGGGGGTGGAGAAGACAAGACCCCGTTGAGCAAAGGTTTGAGCGTGCCATGGGTGGTGTTGTCGATGGCGCGCATGGGGGGTGCGGGGTGAGGGGGGCAATGGTTCATGGCGTGTCCGTAGGGGGTGATGCCAGCGCTGCGATGCGGGGCGCCAGGGCTGTTGCTCAGGCCAAGCCAGGGCGAGGCCGGGTACCGTTGCATGATAATGGTTTCATGCGACACATCCTGCCTTGGTCAACGCGTTGGGCACCCGTGCAATGGGGAATGCCCGTGGTCACTTTGGGGGTCTGGTTGGTCTTGGGCTGGAGTGGTTCGGCCTGGGTGTTGCGGGCCTTGCAAGCACCCAGCGCTGCGCCTTCTTCGAATTCATCAATGGCCCCTTCGAGTGCCGGTGCTCCCACGGCTGCTGGGGCCGCTGTGGTGGGTCCCGAGGCGGCTCGCTTGTTGGGCGCACCCGCCTCCAGCGCTGCCGAGGTGGTGGCTTCGCCCAGCCTGGTCAGCCGCCTCAAGTTGGTGGGTGTGGCCAGCGCCGGTGCGCAACGCGGTGCGGCCTTGATTGGCATCGATGGCCAAACCCCCAAGCCCTACCGCATTGGCCAAGAGGTGGTGGATGGTTTGGTTTTGCTATCGGTCGATCGCTTGGCGGCGCGCCTGGGCGCCCAAGTCGGCGGGCCCAGCGCCTTGCAACTGGACATGCCCTTGCCGCGCCAACCCTGATGTGTTGACGCCCGTGTTTGTGCAGCCCATTCACTTCGGGCCTCAAAGCGATGCAAAGCGGGCCAGGTTGGGTGCAATGACCAACTCAGCGCCGGTGTCGCCAAGTCTTCAGCGGCGCAAAAACAAGCGGTAAGCAGGGTTGCGGGTTTCGTCCACGTGCGGGTAGCCCAACTCGGTCAAAAACTGGGTGAACGCGGCGCGGTCGCTGTGGGGCACTTGCAGGCCCATCAAGATGCGGCCGTAGTCGGCCCCTTGGTTGCGGTAATGGAACAAGCTGATGTTCCAGCCCTCGCGCATGGCCAGCAAAAACTTCATCAATGCGCCGGGCCGCTCGGGGAACTCAAAACGCAGCAAGCGTTCGTTGTGGGCCAAGCTGGAGTGGCCGCCGACCAAGTGGCGCAGGTGTTCTTTGGCCAGTTCGTCGTGGGTCAGGTCCAGCGTGGCAAAGCCGTGCTTGCTCAAAAACGCTGCGATCTTGGGGCTTTGGCCGGGGCTGGAGGTGCTCAGGCCTAAAAACACATGGGCCTGGGTGTCGTCGCTGATGCGGTAGTTGAACTCGGTCACGTTGCGCGGGGACTTGCCCCCGCCAAAGGCGGGCAGCGCGCCCAACAACTGGCAAAACGCGCGCAAACTGCCGTGCCGTTCGGGGATGGTCACCGCGAACAAGGCCTCGCGCTCTTCGCCCACCTCGGCGCGTTCGGCAACAAAGCGCAGGCGGTCAAAGTTCATGTTGGCGCCACACAAAATCGCGGCATAGGTTTCGCCGCGGGTTTTGTGCTGGGCCACGTATTGTTTGATGGCGGCCACGCCCAACGCCCCGGCGGGCTCGACGATGCTGCGGGTGTCGACAAACACGTCTTTGATGGCCGCGCACACCGCGTCGGTGTCCACGCTGATGAAGCCATCGACCGACTCTCGCACGATGCGAAAGGTCTCTTCGCCCACCAATTTGACCGCCGTGCCGTCTGAGAACAAGCCCACGTCTTGCAGCGTCACCCGCTCGCCCTTGGCCACCGATTGCGCCATGGCCCGCGAGTCGCTCATTTGCACGCCAATCACCTTCACCTCGGGGCGCACCGCTTTGATGTAGCTGGCCACACCGGCGATCAAGCCGCCGCCGCCAATCGCCACAAACACCGCGTGCAGCGGCCCGGGGTGCTGGCGCAGCAACTCCATGGCGATGGTGCCTTGGCCGGCGATCACATCGGGGTCGTCAAACGGGTGCACAAAGGTCATGCCGTGTTGTTGCTGCAAGGCCAAGGCGTGCAGGTGGGCATCGGAGTAGCTCTCGCCATGCAGCACCACCTCGCCACCCAAGGCTTTCACCGCCTCCACTTTGAGGGCAGGCGTGGTCACCGGCATCACCACCACCGCGCGCGCGCCCAGCTTGGCCGCGCCCAGCGCAACACCTTGCGCATGGTTGCCGGCTGAGGCGCAAATCACCCCACGCGCCAATTGTTCGCGGCTCAACTGGGCCATCTTGTTGTAGGCCCCGCGCAGCTTGAAGCTGAACACCGGCTGCTGGTCTTCGCGCTTGAGCAACACCTGGTTGTGCAGCCGCCGCCCCAATACCTTGGCCACGTCCAGCGCCGACTCGTGCGCCACCTCATACACCTTGGCGGTGAGGATTTTTTTCAGGTAATCGGTGCCGCTGCAAGGCTTACCGATGGTGGTTTTGCGCTGGGTTTGGCGCTTTGATGGTTGCGCATTTGAGGCTTGGCTGGGGCCACTTTTAAGCGCTGCTGTTTTGCGTTTGGCAGGGGCTTTTTCGGCGACAGAGGCTGGCCGCTTGACCGAGGCGAGGGGCCGATTTTTTATGGGAGCTGGCATGGTGTGGGGGATTGTAGGCAGGGGCTTACAGAACAAGTCCAGGCGGTTGCCATGTGTAAATATATTATTTACACTTCTTCCTATGATTGCGTCGTTCAAGCACAAAGGCCTGAAGGAACTTTATGAAAAGGGCGCCAGCCCGAAACTGCATAAAGCCCTGGTGGAACGTGCGCTTCGCCGACTCGATGCCATTGACATGGCCAAGACTCCGGGCGCTTTAAACGTTCCAGGTTTTGACTTTCACGGTTTGCGGGGCAAGCCCAAGCGTTACAGCGTGCATGTCAACGGCCCGTGGTGCATTACCTTTGAGTGGCAAGGGGAAAATGCCGTCAATGTGGATTTAGAAAATTACCATTAGGAGCAAGCCATGCGTCAACGTGCACCCACCCACCCAGGGGCCATTCTCAGGGAAGATGTTTTGCCCAGTTTGCCTGGCATGTCTGTGAGCGCCTTTGCGCGCAACTTGGGTGTTTCCCGCCAAACCCTGCACGCTGTGTTGGCAGAGCGAAGCGGCGTGTCTGCTGAGATGGCCCTGCGCTTGGGAACCTTGTTGGGCAATGGCGCACAACTGTGGCTGGACATGCAAACCCAATTCGACCTGTGGCACGCAGAAGTCAAATTGCACGACGAACTCGGTCAAATGAAACCGCTGGAACCGATGGTTTTGGCCTGAGCGACATAGGCGGCATCATCGGCACCTAACCCCGCGACAAGCCTGTTGCCGCCCGCCGCAAGCGCCCAGTTAAAGAATTGCAGATTGCCAATAAGCGTATGAAAGAGGTTTACCGTGACTAAAGCAACAGAAGATACCTTCAAACCCGTCCCCTTCAACCCCAAGGCAGCGGCTGCCAGGACCCGAGCCATCAGCCCCAAGTTCAAAAAGGCATATGACGCCTTGGATGATGAGTTCACGGCGTTGGCCGCCTTGTTGAAAGCCCGAAAAGATGCGGGTCTGACGCAAGCAGAAGTGGCATCCCGCATGGGCGTGAGCCAACCCGTGCTTGCGCGCATCGAGTCAAGCCTTGGCAACCGTGAGCATGCGCCATCTTTGAGCACGCTGCGCCGCTATGCCACAGCATGTGGCAAGCGCTTGGTCATCAGCATGGTCTGAAGTGCGATTGACTTCAGAACAAACCAAGAGGCCTCACCCACGCACGGTGTTTATGCCTAAAAAGTGACGGGACGAGTTGGCTGCATATCTCGCACCTTGTGGTGAACTCCCAGATGGTCACCATCGGCATAGGCGTCTGGGAGATGCGCATCAGTGATGAAGTTGGGCAATTTCGCATCATTTCATCTCAGACTCCCCGCAAGAGACAGCCAGCATGAAGGCTCGCTCTAATCTGATGGACATGGCCTCTACTGCGGGAATGTCGCCCGAAGTGCCTGTCACCCAACCCCGCGCCAACCCCGCGCCAAGCCTGTGGTTGCCCGCCGCAAGCGCCCCGTTTCAGCGGCATGGGTCGCTTAACAGCTTGCCTCACGACAACACCTCAAGCTCCCTCATCCATGAAAAAACCCCACCGCCCTTGTGAGGCGGTGGGGTTTAAGCGTTGCTAGACCTCAAGCTGGCCGATGGGCCAGCGTTGGATCAGAACGTGGTCAGCATGCCCACGCCGGTTTGGGTCATGTAGCCAGTCGCAGAGGTGCTGTTGGCATTGATGGCAGTTTGGTCCTTCACTTGACCAATCAAGCCATAAGCTGCTGTGCGCTTGCTGAGGTTATAGCGCAAGGTCAACTGGCTGGTGGACAGGTCTTTGGTGGCAGCACCAGCAACCGAGGTGGTTGCGGTGCCCATGCCACCCATCAACACCATGGCGCCCATGGGCATGCTGAAGCTGATGGCTTGTGACTTGATGTCCACGGTTGAGCCGGCAGCTGCCGTGTTGGCGTTACCTGAGGTGACGTTTTCAGTGATGTTCTGGCTGCCCATGTTGATGTTGGCACCAACGGTCAACATGCCAAAGTCATAGCTGCCAGCCAACTGGGTCAAGTTGGTGGTGTATGTGGCTTTGCCAGTTCTGACCAATGCCGTTTGGTTGACGCCAGTAAGAGCGCCAAATACGTTGAATGAAGCCACTGCATCATTGGTGGTATCACCATTCAAATCTGCATTCATTTGACCAGCGGAAGTGCTGGAGTTGAAGGTGGTGTACACCATGCCAGCTTTGGCTTTGCCAGCAGCCCAGTCCAACTTGACAGATGTACGGGTAGCTTGAGCTGACTGAACACCATTGGCTGTGTTGGCAGAACCAGTGCCGCCAAACTCGGTCAGCTCACGACCACCAGCAGAACCCATTTGCAGGCCAACGGTCAAATTGCCAAACTTGGGCAATTGGTACTCGATGGAGTTGCCGCGTGTGCCGCCAGCAGCGCCAAGGCCGAAGACGTGGGCCACTTGACCGCCCACAGCGCCTTCACCGGTGAAGGTGTGGCCGCTGAATGTGGCCAACTCATAGCCATGGGTGCGCATGTAACCGGCGCGCACACGGCCAAAGCCACCTTCCAGTTCCACAAAAGTCTGGCGGTTGGCGCCTTGTGTGTAACCGCCGCGTGTGCCGATATCGTACAGATCGGAAGAGTTGGCAGCATAGCCGTCCAACTGTGCGCCAGCGTTGCCGGTGCGCATGCCAAACATGCCAGAGGCGTTGGTGGGGCTCAGGCCAGTTTCAGCAACCATGCGGCCCTTCAAGCCGCCACCAATGTCTTCTCTGGATTCAAAGCCAATGGCGTTGGAAGTCGCCAAACCGTCCATCAAACCAGTTTGTTTCCAGTTGATGCCACCGTTGCCGAAGGAGGCTTGCTTGACGCCATAGGAAACGTCCATACGGCCATAGATGGTGGCTTGTGCCATTGCGGCGCCTGAAACTGCCAGCGCAGCCAGAGCAACTAGACAATAAACCGCACATTTCAAAAGGGCATGATGCGCAAAAGATTGATTCAAATCTAGAATTTATTCGCTGCCAATCTATATATATAAATTAGATTACCAAATTGGCGAATATTTCTAGACTGACTATTACAAAGGACTTGCCATCAAGGCCATGCCCAGCCCCTCGCCCGTGCCGGTGGTCGGTGAAGCGCGCGCAGTTTGCACCATCCCGCTGGATCGGCTGCAAAAGCTCGCGTCCAGCGTGTTGCCGTTGCTGAACAACGAACCTGTTGCGGTGCAAAAAGGGGGCGAGACCTGCTTTTACATGGTCAGCCCAGCCATGTTCAGTCAGTTGCAAATGCGCTTGCCCCTTCAAGAAGCCGAGCAACCCAGCCCCACGCGCTTTGTCACCGGTGCCGAGGTGAACGACTCCCCCACCGTGGCGGCGGTGGCCGAGCGGCTGTTGCTCGACGAGGGCTTGCGCGCCGAGCGCGGCGCCATGTCTGTGGCCTCGGTGGGCATTTTGCGCAACCGCTTGAAGCTGCACATCCTGCCCCTGATGGGCACCACGCCCATCCATTTGGTCGATACCGACGCCGTGCAGCTGCTGGTCAAACGCTTGAGCGACTTGGGCTCGTCGCCCACCACCTTGTCGCAATACCTGGTGATCGTGCGCAAGTTGCTCAAGCTGGCGTTTTCGCGCAAGTGGATTCGCGAGCTGCCCGAGTTGCCCAAAATCAACATCGACAGCCGGCCCCGGGCCGCCTTCACCCTGCCCCAGTACAAAGCCGTGCTGCGCAGCGCCAAGCGGCTTGCGCGCAGCGGGGCCGAGGCGCCCATGTTCAAAATGGGCACGGGCACGCGCAGCCGGTTTTGGATCACCCAGCGCTACCAAACCCTGCCCCCCGACCTGTATTGGGTGATGGTGTTCATGGTCAACAGCTTTGTGCGCCCCAGCGACATCAAAATTTTGCAACACCAACATGTGCAAGTGGTGCGCGGCCCGTACACCTATTTGCGCTTGAGCATGCCCGCCACCAAAAAGCATGACAAGCCGGTGGTCAGCCTGCCCAGCGCGGTGCGCATTTACGAAGCCATTCGCCGCGCCAACCCCAATGCCAGTGCCAGCGATTATTTGTTTTTGCCCGAAGAAAAAAACCGCGACCATGCGCTGGCGGTGCTTAACTTTTGGTTCAAGTGGGTGATGCGCGAAGCCGGCATTGCCCTCACCGACACCCACGGCCAGCCGCGCACCTTGTACTGCTTGCGCCACACCGGCATCACTTTTCGGCTGCTGTACGGCCAAGGCATCGACATGCTGACCTTGGCACGCAATGCGCGCACCTCGGTGGACATGATTGAAAACTTTTACGCCTCCACCCTGAGCGGTGAGATGAACGTGGGCATGCTGCAAAGCCGCCGCGACACCACCCAGAAAAAAACCCCGGGTGTTGCCACCCGGGGCTGAATCCACCTTTTCAGAGGGTGGAGGAGACAAATGTTGGGGTTTTGAAGCCCGATGTGTGCATTGTCACACAAAATTTGTTGCATTGCAGCACGAGCCTGTGTGTGGTGGAAAATCTGCGTATGGGGTTGCCTAACCGGGCTCCCAATGCCAACCCACCACAAGGATCAAACATGGAATGCACCGTCACCTGGACCGGCCACGCAGGGGGCCAATCGGCCATGGGCTTTATCGCTGAAACCGGCAGCGGCCACATGCTGACCATGGACGGCGCGCCCGACCCGGCCAAGCCCGAGCACAGCGGCCGCAACTTGGCGCCGCGCCCCATGGAGACGGTGCTTGCCGGCACCGGCGGCTGTACCGCCTATGACGTGGTGCTCATCCTCAAGCGCGGGCGCCACGCGGTGGAGGGTTGCAGCGTCAAACTCACCAGCGAGCGCGCTGGCACCGACCCCAAGGTGTTCACCCACATCCACATGCACTTCACCGTCAAAGGCCGTGGCCTGCCCGCTAGCGCCGTCGAGCGCGCCATCGCCATGAGCCACGACAAATACTGCTCGGCCAGCATCATGTTGGCCAAAACCGCGAGCATCACCACGAGTTTTGAGGTGATTGAAGTGGGAACGGAAGACAGCGCCTGAGAGCTGAATCCAACAGCCCAGCGGCGTGTCGTTTGCGCAGGCCGTTGTGGGGGTGAAAAGAACCAGGCGCATGGAGACATAAGCCATTTTAAAAATTGTTTAATGAAAAAATCATCCAGTCTCAGTCTGCTGCCCTTTGAGGCTGAGGACGTCTTGTCCAGCTTGGCCCAGCGTGTGACTTTGACGCGGCGCACCTTGGGTTTGACCCAGGCCGATTTGGCCGCCAAGGCGGGTGTGGGTTTGAGCACCATCGTGGCCATCGAAAAAGGCGCGCCCACAGTGCAGTTGGGCTTTTGGCTGAATGCGCTGTGGGCCTTGGATCTGTTGCAACCGTTCGCCAAATTGACGCAGTTGGGGCTGGGTGCACCAGGAATTGCGTTGCTCGAAGCGCAATTGCCCCAACGTGTGCGCAGTGGTCGCAAGCGGCAAACGCCATGAGCCAACTTTCAAAGCCCGTCTGTGGTTCCCATGCAGCGCGAGTTGTGGCGGCGCATGGTGTTCAACACCATTTGCGGCAATGGCGACGACCACCCGCGCAACCACGGATTTATCTATCAAGATGCCCGCTGGCAATTGGCCCCAGCTTTTGACATCGCACCCCACCCTGCCTATTCGGGGGTGCAAGCCATGGCGATCACGCACACGGGGTCGGCCATCGCCACGCAAGCCAATTTGCTTTTGGATGCCCATCGGTTTGGCTGGGACAGCCACGAGGCCATGGCATTCATCACGCAAGCCCGCGAGGCTTACATGGACGGGTGGCCGCAAATCGTCCAAGAGCAAGGCGTGTCAGCCAACGATTTACCCGCCCAGGACCCCATGCGCTGGTTGGTGCCAGGCTGACTTTTTGTCAAATCTGTTTCAAGGGCTTGCCTATGAGGCCCACAGCAGGCATCTGTGCTACCCAAAAGGCGCCGAAGCAACAGGCTGTTTAAACCCGATGCGCCACCGTGGTCATCACCCGCCCACTCAGTGCCATCAGGCGCTTGAGGGGTTCGGGCAATTCGGCGGCCCCTGCGCGCTGGGCTTCGCGGGCGTGTTGGGCTTCGTCGTGGGCCATGGCTTTCACTACGGCGATGGAGGCGGTGTCACCAGCTGGCAAGCGCGCCAGGTGGCTGTGCAAATGCGCCTCCACTTGGCGCTCGGTTTCCACCACAAACCCCAGGCTGATGCGTTCGCCACCTATCTTGGCGGTGGCATACGCCAAAGCAAACGCACCGGCATACCAAAGGGGGTTGAGCCAGCTTTTGCGCCCGCCCAAGGCTTGGATGCGCGCCTCGGTCCAGGCCAGGTGATCAGTTTCTTCGGCGGCGGCGGCTTGCAAATGCGCTTGCAAGCCCGTTTGGCGCGTGGCCAAGGTTTGCGCGCTGTACAAGGCTTGGGCGCAGACCTCGCCCACATGGTTCACCCGCATCAAAGCGGCGGCTTCGCGGCGCTGCGCATCGTCTAGCGAAACGGCTGCACTGTCGGGGCTGGGCATGGGGCGGCGCGCATGTGGCGTGGCCCACAAGGTGCGCAAGGCTTGATCGGCAGCGCCCAACAATGCATCAAAAGGGCCGGGTTTGAAAAACGAAGCGGGGTGTGTCATGCGGTGCATTGTCCAACACAGCACAAAGCCAAGAGAAAAATCAAAAACACCAAAAACGTTAACTTATGAAGTATTATTTTCATTCTCAGCGCGGCATGAAACCAAAGGGCCTCAAAACTTGTTGCAAGCCTGCAACGCATTGACCCCATAAAGCCAGAAAGCCTTTGCCAGCCGGTGCCCGCTCTGGTGCAATAGCGCCAACTTCTAGAAAAGAAGTTGGTTTCAGTTCGCTGAAGCCCCTTTGTTTAACCTTGGAGAATTTACTCATGAAAAAATCCCTAGTTGCTCTGGCTACACTGGCCGCCACTGGCGCTGTGATGGCACAAGCCACCATTTATGGTCGTATGGACGTTTCCTATGGCGTCAAGCAAGCCACGTTCGGTAACGGCGGTTTGAACTGGAAACAAACTGGTCTGATGGACGGCCTGGCCACTTCCAACGCCATTGGCTTTGAAGCCAAAGAGTCCATCGGCGGCGGCATGTCCGCACGCTTAGTGGCTGAAACTGGCCTGAGCCCCACCAACGGCTCTGGCATGTTCGGCATGCGCACCGGCACCGCTGGCGCTCAGCTGGACGGTTATGCTGCCAACTCTGCTGATGTGTTCGATATGGGCACACGTGGCGCTTACTCACAAGCTGCCAACCGCCAGACTTTTGTGGAACTGGAAGGTGGCTTTGGCCGCGTTCGCGCTGGTTTCATGCGCACCCATGGCTATGAGTTGGCCACATTCAGCGGCCACACCTTCACCGGTGAAGGCGCTGTGGGCGGTCAAGTGGCCCACGTCTTCGGCCTCGGCGCTGCTGGCGGCACACGCGGCAACGCCATCGAGTATCAATTGCCCAAGATCGGCAACTTGACCGTTGGTCTGCAAATGGGTTCTGGCGGTGGTCGTGAGCTGACCGAGTTCGGAGCTGGCACGCAAAACTTAGCCACTGGTATTGCTTCGACTCAAAACACACGCAACTCCCTCAAGCTTGACTGGGCTGCTGGCGCTGCCAAGGTTGGCATGGTGTACACCTCCTTCGTGTCAAGCACTTCCGGAGCTGTTCGACAATTTGATTTCGATGGCGACACAGCCACCTTTGAAAATATCGCAACTTACAACGTGTTTGGCGCGCTCACCGGCTTAAACACCGCTGCCAACAGAACTGGCAAGTCCACCTTCACCACCAACTTGACCCAGTTGGCTGGCAGCTATGACTTTGGCATGGTGAAAATTGGTGCCAACATCAACATGGGCAGCCAGAACAACTCTGAAGTTGCTACATCTGGGATACTGGGCACCACTACGACAGCAGCCTCCACCGTGGACATCAAGTCACAAGCCATCTCCTTCATGATGCCCATGGGCGCCATGGAATTGGCAGGCGGCATGGGCACTGCAAGCACCTCGGTTGCTGGCGTGGCCACCAAAGACCAGTCCACCAGCCAGTTGAGCTTGCGCTACAACTTCAGCAAGCGCACGGCCGTGTATGGTTTGATTGGTACTGCAAAAGACCAAACTCCCATCAATGCCACCAGCGGCTCTGCAGTTGGTTACATGACCCAAACCGGCTTGGGCATGCTGACCACGTTCTGATCCCCGGCTGGCCCATCGGCCAGCTTGAGGTCTAGCAACACCTAAACCCCACCGCCTCACAAGGGCGGTGGGGTTTTTTCATGGGCGTGCGGGTTTTGATACAGGCACAAAAAAACCCGCTGGTCAGGCGGGTTAGAGTTTGAAGTGTCGTGTTAAAGGACACTTGCAGGCTGGGTGATTTTTGATCGCCACACTTGTAGCGCCAACTGCACCACGGCGTCTGTGATTTGCCGTGCACTGCCGTTGCAAGGGGTGATCACTGCTGCCAGTTGCAAGTCTGTGACGCCCGTGACACCTGCGTGCGAAAGAATGCGCCGCGCCAAGCCAAACCAATGGGCTGCTGGCGCTGCATTGAATGGCATGCAATGGCAACGATCTTTGACACCTGCTTCAATGTCACCAAAGTGGTTGGTTGTGAGCACCCATACCGTGTGCGGATAGTTCATGACAGACTTGAGGATGGGCATGGCATCTTTGTTCAGTTGGTCTACCTCATCCAACACAAAGTAGTGATGCCGCGCGAACGGCATCAGCATGGCTTGGTTGGCAATGGCATGCATCATCTTGAGCCCATTGTTTCCAGGCTGCACACGTTCATAACGCTCGTATGCGTCCTCTCCTGCGCGTGCTCGTTCTATGGCGTTGGGCAGCAGCTTGGCCAATGCGCTTTTGCCAGTGCCAGGTATGCCGTAAAGCAAGATGCCGCACTTGCCTTCTGTCACGGGGAAAGGCCGTGCGCCAGTGACCAAGTCCTCAATCAACTCTCGTGCTGATTGAGCGGCAAACACGATATCGTCAATGGATTTGGGACCAAAGCGTTGTTCAAAGTCTTCAAACATCAAGTTCTCCTTTTTTGGGGTAAAAAAGGGGCAGCAAAAGCTGCTGCCCCGTCAGTTGAGTTAAGCCGTCACTGAAGCTGTGGCTACTGCTGTGTCAATGGCCGTTTGCTTTGCAGCGGCAACATCAACTTGCTTTTGCTCCTGTGCCTGCGCAATAGCCGCTTGCTTGATGGTGCTGTAGTGGCTGGCCAGTGCTGCTGTGAGCACAGCCTCGCTTTCCACCACAGCACGCACCAGTACGCTGCCATCTGACTGCCAGGTTCCAATCAACACCATATTGGTGCCAATCTTGCCTGCATCATTGAGCAGGCCGCTCAAGGCTGGGCTGCTGACAACACCAATGCTGTTGACCACCACCGTGGTGGTCGCCACGGCTGCCTTTTGCTTGGGCGTCATGGCATTGGGAGACTTGGCCAAGCGAATCTCCTCCACCCCACCCTCGCTGTGAATGAACTCAGCCACATCCATCAAGCCCACGCCGCGTGCCAGCGCAGAGCGCAGCACAATGCTGTAAGCATTCACGCGGCGACGGTCAGAGCCAAACACGCACTTCACAATCTTGGTCAAGGTGTGTGAGCCCTTGTTGAAGTGCGTGCTCAAGCCCTTTAAGTTGATGTAGTCCTTGAGCCCAGAGCGCAGAGCAGCTGCTTGAGCAGAGCCACCTTCCATGGCCTTGTACAGCCCATAGCAACGCTGCAGCAGCGCATACAACTGCTCGTTGCTGGTGCGAAACGCTGTCTGCTCCCAGACCTCACGCTCAGTCACCAGCTGCTCAAGGGCTGAGGCCGTTGCCTGGCTGCCCTGTACAGCTTGTGCCGCTGTTGGGGTGTCGTTTAACACGACACCTTGTGGTGGGGTCACGCTGACTTGCACTTGCGAGGTGGGCTGAGCCAAAGCGCCAGCAGAAGTGGTGGCGGGGGTGGCCATGTTGGCCTGGGGGGTCACGGTGTTTTGCATTTGGGTTCTCCTTAAATGCTGGTTGATAAAGACCGCACCGCTGCGGCCATCGCATCAACTTGGGTTTTGTTTGTTGCTGCGATGGATTGAAGTTTTCCACCAATAACATTTATTTCCGATAATCTTTATATGCTGTTATGCTATTAATCATGAATAACTCAAATAGACCCTTTTACAAGGGTGTTCAGGGCTTTACCAGGCAGTTTGAGAACGATTTGGTAGAGGCCGCAGAGGACAGCGTGTACTACTGGTGGTGGGCTTTCATGCGTTTGAGCCCTGTGTTTTGGTATGCAAGGCACGCAGGAGTGGCGCCCAAGAACGAAGCCATGGCCAGAGCTTGGGCCAACGCAGGGGACTTGAGCAGGGGGCTGTTCAAACCTTGGTGGAAGGCTACAGGTGCCCAGGTGTTTGCTGAGGCCAAGCGCCCTGCCAGTGTTCGCGCCATCAACATGGACCAGTTGGAAGAGCACAGGTTCTACCCACAAGGCAGCAGCCTGTTGCTGGAGGTGCCGCTGACCATTCGAAAAGAAACTATCTTGCAACAGGTCAAGCGCCTATTGGCCCTGGAGCATGAAGGCAGGGCACTGAACTTGGCCGCCACCAGCACAGCGCAATTTGCACTGCATACCAAGCGTTACAGGCTTCGCACACTGGAACTGGAGTACTGGGTGCTGCTGTACCGCATGCTGTACCCCAACATCTCTGTGCTGGGCATTGGAGACAGACTGCAGGTTTCACCCAGCCTGCGGGTGCGTGGAGTGGAGCGCAAGGTGTATTCCCCCCATGTCAGCAGCCCACATGACAAACTGCAAAGCATCACAGGGCGGTATTTGTACAAAGCCCAAAGCACCTTGGCCAATGTGGAGCGAGGTTCTTTTCCCAATGCCAGCAAACCTCAGGTGATTGAGCAGCCCTTTGGTGCCAAGCACCACGCAGATTTCCTGGCTGCTACTGGCAGGCGGTTGGATGTGGTGTCACCCCGGCATGCGTGGCTGCAGGATCAGTATCTGGATGTTTTACGCCATCACATCATCCGCAAGAACAATTTGGGCAAAGCTGTAATCGGCAATTCACGAATCAAAGCACAGATACCCAAATTCTTGGCTGGTGAAACAGACCTCACTGCTTAGGTGTCGTGTAACACGACACATCTACTTCCAATTTCTTCAAGCCAGCTCAACTGCGTTGCGCTTCATGTCATCGTTCACATCAATATATTTTTGGGTGACCGCAATTGACCTATGCCCAGCGAGGCTGGCCAGTACCCGAACGCTGATGCCCTTGCTGGCCAGGTTGGTGATGAATGTGCGCCGCCCTGAGTGGCTGCTGGCGCCAGATATGCCCGCTGCGCGGTACAGCCAGAACAGCTTTTGCGTCAAGACATTGGCTGTGAAAGCACGCCTGCCCGCTGTGACGAACAAGGGATGCGCAGGGTTCGTGGGCTGGCGCAGGTCAAGGTAAGTTTGCAGCTCAGTTTGCAGTCGTTGCGGCATGAACACTGTGCGCGGGTGTCGCCCCTTGGTCTGTTCAGCACTCAGGCGAACCTCGGTCTTGACTGTTTGATCCGCATTCATCACATCGCCAATGGTGAGACTTGATATTTCTCCCACACGCATGCCTGCGTGGAAACCAAATGACAGGATCAATCGATTGCGGGTGGCATAGCTGCGCCGCGACACGAATTCCAACAAAGCGTCAAGCTCTGCGGGGGATAGGGATTTTGCTTGTGCCATTTTTTGAATTGCTCCTGGTAGTTAATACATGCGCTGAATTAAGTATGTTTTCTTTTGGCGAAATGGGCGACCATGACCCGTCAAATTGGCGGGTGAATAAATCACCAATGAAATCAACGCGGTTAAGAAAACAGCACTTTTCTTTGGCTGGTTTATTTATGACGTAATTTCTATTGATGTGGGATCTTGACGACACGGGCGTGGCGGCGCAATTACGCAGCGCAGCAGCACAGATCCGCGTTTCAGCTGCCCAGGGTGCTGACAGGGACAAATTCACGCTTGTGCAGCTGATTTGAGGGCTTGCTGCAGCCCATTAAAAAAGCCCACGGTCCAGCAGCTGGACGGTGGGCTTGTGAGCACTGACCCATTGGGTCATGCGATCCAATTACCAACCATTCAAATCCGCATTGGTTGCCAGCAGCTGGGGGCTTCGCACGGTTTCGCGTGTGGCTTTTTTGCAGGGGTGAGCAGTCATATTCCACACGTCCTCCATGCCCCTTTGCTCATCCATGATGCCCACAGTGATGGCCATGGTGCTCATGTTCATGCGGCACATGCCTGTGACAGGCGTTTTGACACGGGTGTCGCTGTCATAGTGCTTGACCCAACTAAATAGCGAGTCAGTTTCAGGTGTGACATTTGCCAATATGGTCATTTGCTGATCGGTCTTGGCTTGATTTGCCCAGTCCTCGAAGCTATAAAAATCCACCAAGTATTTGGCGCTTGAATGTTTGGCGTCAATGGTGCCGTTGTAAATGGCCTTGCGATATAGGCCACGCCCATAGGTGCTGCCGTAGGTGTTGTTGTCATACAGGCGCACTGCGATTTCGATTTGATTGTTCAGCATGATTTCTCCTTTTGATGTTGCTGTTGGAGTTGCTGATGCGTTGCTGCTGTTGCGCTGGTTGCTTCCAGTCGCAGAGGCCAAAAGGCGTCACTTGCTGCTTGGTTGCTGGTCTCTTTGTCACGCATGTCAAAGCGTTTCTGGTGTCGCTTGTTGCCAGTCGCAGTTGCTCATTTGTCTCAAATGCCGCAACGAGTAACTTAGTGACTAGTAACAAGCGACGTTTTACTTCTCGAGACCCATTAGCAACTCATCGCAACTCGCAAATATTTATGCCTTGGCAAATAAATCTCGCAGAAAAACAACCTCAAATTTAGTGTTTTGGCAAAATTGACCAGGGCTAAATACGTGATGAACAAGTATTTCTGCACCATTAGAGTCAAGGGCCAGACTGTGCGAACCGTGGTGTTCGCGCAAAGCACCACACACGCACGACTGATGATTGAGTATGTGTTTGGCATGAACAGCGTGGTGGGCCACCCTGTGCTGGCTGAAACCACCTCACCCACAACACCAGAGCAACAAAGATTAGCCACACTAAGGACCACCAAAGAGCGTGCTGCTGTTGCCCTGGACGCAGAGCGCAAACGCCAGCAAGCTGCCAAGGCGCAAAAAGCCATGGCAGCAGCCAGCCAGCCCGCAAAGCCTGCTACCCCCAGCATGCAGTAACAGGGCAAGCAGTGGTGTTGAGCCCTTACTTCAGACCATGCTAATGACCAAGCGTTTGCCACATGCTGTGGCATAGCGCCGCAGCGTGCTCAAAGAGGGTGCATGCTCACGGTTGCCAAGGCTTGACTCGATTCGTGCAAGAACGGGTTGGCTAACGCCCATGCGGGATGCAACCTCTGCTTGGGTCAGGCCCGCATCTTTCCGCGCATTCAACAAGGCGGCCAACGCCGTGAACTCATCATCCAATGCGTCATAGGCCTTTTTGAACTTGGGGCTGATCGCGCGAGCCTTGGCGGCCGTGGCCTTGGGGTTGAAGGAGACGGGTTTGAAGGTATCTTCTGTTGCTTTAGTCACGGTAAACCTCTTTCATACGCTTGTTTGCAATCTGCAGTTCTTTTTGTGGAGTTGTCTGCGTCTTCTTGATGAAGGAGTGCAAAACGACAACCTTTCGATCCTTCATGCAGCAAAAAAATGCACGACCAATGCCTTCTGCGCCACGGGCCCTGATTTCAAATAAGCCTTGCCCCATGGCTTTGGTATAAGGCATTCCCAGATTAGGCCCAGACATCACAATTTGTTCAGTGATGCGCACAAAACTGGCGTAAATGCCTACAGGCCACGCTGATATGCGCTCTTGTACAGATGCATTGAAGAAAACGATGGCGTACTTCATTTATAGCGTGCATGCTATATAAATGATCGGGCCTTGTCAACCTATAGATAGCTGAAAACAATAGCCCGCCCTGCAACCACCAGCATGCAGTAACAACACGCTGGTGTGTCGTGTAACACGACACCTGCACCCAATGACCCGCCAATCTGAACGGACTCAGGTCGCCCAAACACCCAAGATGAAAACAAAATTGCTCATGCCCATTCCACACAAAGGATAAACATATGAGCACCAGCATCCTAAATACCCTCAAACTTACCGCAGCCCGCAAAAGCCGCGCACTGCCAGATGTGGTCAGGCGTCGCAATAAATTGCTGCTGAAACTGACAGAGCAACGGGAATTGGCTGCAGCACTGGAGCAAGGGCGGCACTACGCACCCAAACGCTTGAGAAGCGCAGTGGATACAGACACAGGCACCAGGGTAGTGAAAGAAGTGGCGGTTCGAATCAAACCTTGGTTTTGGACAGGTGAGAAGGGGGAGACGCTACTGGCCATCAACTACGGCAGCAAACAAATAGAACTGCAAAAGGGCAAGACCGCCATTGATGTGGGTGGCGCTGCAAACTTGGTGGTCACACTGGAGAGCGTTATTGCTGCTGTTAAAAATGGCGAGCTGGATGTTCAAATTGAAGCTGTGAGTGTGAAGCTGCGCGACGGGTTTAAGAAGTAGAGCGATATTTGCTGCGCCTGCTTTGTAGCAGCGCAATGTTTTGCTCACCCCGCACAGAGCTGGCGTAGTGGTTGTTGATGACCTCTACGCTGGTGCGTGCATTTCTGGCCAAGGTCAGCAGGTCAATACCCTGGCCGTAGAGCAAGCGGAACGTGATGGCTGAATGGCGCAGGCTGTACATGGAGCGCGGCTGGCCATGTGCATTATTTTTGGCGCCCGTTATGCCCAGTACCCAGTTCAGCATCAAGCTCAAAACATTTAACGCATAGTTCCTGTCACGCAGTTCAGGCAAGAACAAGTAGTCATCTGGACGGGCATGGCCTTTGGCTTGCTGATACTTGAGGATTTGCCTATAAATTCGCACCGCTGGATACAGCGTCACTATTGGCGCACCGTGGCTTTTGGTAACGGGTAGTGTGAGACGCAAATAGGTGTTGTGCCCTGTGACCACTTCTACATGCTGGTGTTTAAGGGTTTTAAGGTCACTGGGCCTGATGAATGCATTGACCATGAACCCAATGGCCCAGGCCAAATCTGGTGGCATTTGATAGTTGCCGTATACCAATTTGTAGCTTTTTCTCAAGGACTTTTTGCTTTCTGGATGGGGTTGGCCAATCAACCCACGGGCGGTTCGCAATATGCGCCAATACTCTGTGGGGGTAAAAGCGCCACGAGAGGTTGTCTTGACGTTGAGTTTGGGAAACTCTGGCATCGCAGTAATAGCGCCCACACGCAAGGCGTGATAAAACACTTTGCGAATGGCCACAAGGTATTGACTGATGGTGGTGCTACTGGAGTCGCTGCTCATGAAGTCCACGAAGGTCATCAGTTCTGCGTAACCAATCTGTTCAATGCGTTGTTGGCCCCAGCGCGGAAGGATGTGTGAGTCCAGCCTATTGCGAAGTATGCGCAGGCTGCCTTTGGTGAAATCTCCACGCTCAACCCGCGCCTGTTCAGCGGCAAACATCTGGGCTGCCAGCATGGCAAAAGTGTTTTGAGCTTTGGTTGACGTGCTTGAAGTGTCGTGTAACACGACACCTTGCGATGTGTTTGCCAACGCCTGGCCATGCGTGGCGGCTAGCAGCAATTCGTAGTACCTGCGGGCAAACGACTGGGCCACCCGCAGAGACTGGGTTTGACAGCTGCGCTTGTGGGTTTTCCCATCAATCCAGCAACGCACTTGCCAATACCTGCTGGCCTTCATCTTGAACACCACCAGTTTCTTGGGGTAGCCTGGCACTGGTGTGATGGTTTCAGGTATCGGCACTGTTCGCTCGCGAGGTTGCCGTGCAAAGTTTGATTCATTGGCAGCAACCACTACAAAACGGTCCAACATCACTCAAGCATAGTGTTGTACACCTGCAAATGCGACCTCGCGCGGGCAAGCAGCCGTGGATTGGTGGCACGTGAAATCCGCGCTAAACCCACAAGCCCCCGCAACAAGCCATTGCTAAAAATTGAGTGAAAAGAGTTGAGCCAGTAGCTGACCAAAAGGTCTACAACTTTGGGCAATTAAACAACGGCAGTGCGCTGGATTTCCCTGTAACACCTTTTGGAATTTTGTAGCAAAATAGGTTTAGTTTTGCTCTGGCTACACTGGCTGCCACTGGCGCCGTGATGGCACAAGCCACCATTTATGGTCGTATCGACGTTGGTTACGGTAACAAACAAGCCACCAGTGGTGCTGGCGGCAAAGTTTGGAGCCAAAACGGCATCTCTGATGGTGCAATCACCTCCAACGCCATTGGCTTTGACGCCACCGACGACCTGGGCCGCGGCATGAAGGCGCGTGTTGTGACCGAGTGGGGCTACAGTCCCACCACCAACGCCGGCTTGGGTGCCATGCGCACTGCAACGGCTGGTGCACAGTTGGAAGGCTATGCTGGCGCTACCGGTCTCAATGATTCCGCTATTGGCGGTGCAGGTGGCTATTCCACTGGCACCAACCGCCAAACTTTTGCTGAGATCGGCGGCGGTTTTGGTCGCGTGCGCGCTGGTTACATGCGCACCCACCTGTATGAATTGGCCACCTTCAGTGGCGCAACCATGACCACCGAAGGTGCCGTGGGTGGACAAGCTGCGCACGTTTGGGGCGCAGCTTGGGCCGGCGGTACCCGTGGTAACACCATTGAATGGCAGTTGCCCAAGATGGGCAATGTGACTGTTGGCCTGCAAACCGGTTCTGGCGGTGGCCGCGAAGAGACATCTTTTGGTTCTGCTGCCTCCAACACAGCATCTGGCGTTGGTACTGCCAAAGCCGCACGCTCATCGTTGAAAGTCGACTGGGCTGAAGGTCCTGCTGCAGCTGGCTTGGTTTATACCACTTATAACCAATCAACCACCGCCAAAGCTGCCAACTGCTCTGCTGCTGCCACCACCACCAACGACTCTTACTGCACCTACAACGTGTTTGGTGCTTTGAGTGCTTTGCCTTTGACCGCTGCCACTGTGACCTACTCTGGCACATCTGAGTACACAACCAACTTGATGCAGTTGGCTGGTTCCTACAACTTTGGCGCAATCAAGGTCGGTGCCAACATCAACCGTGGCACCTACAACTTGACCTCTGTGACAACGCCCAGCGTTGGCACAGCACCAGCGGTTGCCTCTGGTACGGGTGTTGCGTCTTATGACATCGCATCACAAGGCATCAGCTTCAACATGCCCATGGGCGCGATGGAGCTGTTTGGTGGAATGGGCACGGCCAGCCAAAGCACTGGTTCTACCAACATCAACAACATCTCCACCTCGCAAGTTGGCCTGATCTACAACTTCAGCAAGCGCACCCGCATCTATGGCATCGTTGGCAACCTCAAGGACCAAGTGCGCGTGGATGCTTCAGCCGCTACAGTGGCTTACATGACCCAGACTATTGCTGGCATCAACGTCAGCTTCTGATCCCCGGCTGGCCCATCGGCCAGCTTGAGGTCTAGAAACTCTCAAACCCCACTGCCTCACAAGGGCGGTGGGGTTTTTTCATGGGCGTGCGGGTTTTGATACAGGCACAAAAAAACCCGCTGGTCAGGCGGGTTGGTGTTAGAAGTGTCGTGTTAAAGGACACTTGCAGGCTGTGTGTTTTTGGCTCGCCTCACTTGCAGTGCCAACTGAACAGCGGTGCGCTTCATGTCATCGTTCACAACCATTTGCTTTGGCGTAGCAATGATTGATCCAACACTTTTGCACAATATACTTCTAAAGCAAATTTGGAGATGCCCATGTTGGCTTTACGACTACCCGAAGAAATTGAGACGCGCTTAGATAAATTGGCCAAGGCGACTGGGCGCACCAAAAGCTTTTATGCTCGCGAAGCAATTGTCGAACACTTGGGGGATCTGGAAGATCTATACCTCGCTGAAAAAAGGCTCATGAAAATTCGCAGTGGCAAAACCACGACCTACAGCCTAAATTCTGTGGAGCAGGAACTTGGCTTGGCAAATTGAATTTGATGAGGCTGCAAAAAAATAACTGCGCAAACTTGATCCACAAGTGGCCAAGCGAGTTCTTGGATTTATGCGAGATAGATTGCTTGTGCTTAAAGACCCGCGCAGTATCGGGCAAGCACTTAAAGGCTCTGAACTTGGTGACTTCTGGAAATACCGCGTGGGTGACATCAGAATCATTGCCAGCATAGAAGACAAGCGTCTAACGGTTTTGGTTTTACGGGTTGGCAATCGCACAGAGGTCTACAGGCGCCAAGGTCAGTAAACACATAACGCTGTGTCGTGTAACACGACACTTCAACGCAGACCCGCGTTCAATCAAATAGCTACTAAATCGAAAAGCATCTACGCCATCAATACCGCTGAAAGATTGCGGCTACCGCGTGCGAAGACGCGTTTCACGCGAGGTTTGGTTACGGATACCTCTGGCGACATACCCGCAGTAGAGGCCATGTCCATCAACATGTCCAAAGAAAAAAGATGGATTTTGCCGCGCAACAAATCAGATATTCTGGGCTGGGTCACTCCAAATAACTCAGCCGCATCCTTTTGGCGCAACTGACGTTGGCTGATGGTGTCGCTCAAGGCCATCATCAGTTTAGATCGAGCCTTCATGCTGGCTGTCTCTTGCGGCGTGTCTGTGATGGCATCCCAAACGCTAGGGTAATTTGTGGTTTTCATGATGGTTGTCCTTGAAGTAATTCGCGCAGTCGTTTGCTGGCAAGGTCTAAATCTTTTAGAGGTGTTTTTTGTGATTTCTTTTGAAAGCAATGCAAAACAAAAACTGCATCTTTAAATTTGGCAATATAAATGACTCGAAATTGACCTGCTTCATCACTGATGCGTATCTCCCAGACGCCTTTGCCGATGGAGGCCATGGGCTTGAAATCCTCAGGCTCAAGCCCATGTTGTACGCGGTCCAATTGATAGCCGGCCTCGCTTCTTGCCGTAGAAGGAAACTCCCTTAAATCATCTAGAGAATGACCAAGAAAGGAGATTTTTTTCATCGCTTCATTATATAAGTATTTGAATAAATTTCAAGAGGCGAATATTTTTTGGTCGTAAGCCAACTCAACGGCGTTGCACATCATGTCGTCGTTGACGTCAGTATATTTTTGGGTGACTGCGATACTGCGGTGCCCAGCCAAGCTGGCCAGCACCCGCACGCCTATGCCGTTGGTGGCCAAGTTGGTGATGAAGCTGCGGCGCATGGAGTGACTGGATGCGCCTGCTATGCCAGCCCGTTTGAACAAGTCATGAAAGCGCTGGGCCATCACGTTGGCACTGAGCGCAAAACCCGGAGCGATTCAGGCGGCGGGGTTTTTTCTTGGGCGTGCTTTTAATCCAAGGAAATGCATCCAAAAAGTTATAGACTGCGCCCATGCTCGCCTTCATCCTGCGCCGACTCGCCCAAGCCCTGGTGGTGATGGGGGTGGTCGCTTTCATTTCGTTCATGTTGTTCCAGTATGTGGGCGACCCGGTGGTGTTTTTGCTCGGGCAGGATGCGCGGCCCGATCAGATTGCGCAGTTGCGCCGCGACTTGGGGCTGGACCAACCGTTTGTGGTGCAGTTTGGCCACTTTTTGGTCAATGCGGTGCAAGGCGAGTTTGGCCTGAGCCTGCGCCAAGGGGCCAAGGTGTCGCGCTTGATTGCCGAGCGTTTTCCGGCCACGCTGGAGCTGGCCTTGGTGGCCGCTGTGCTGGCGCTGGCGCTGGGCATTCCCATGGGCGTGTACGCCGCGCTGCGCCGGGGCAGTTGGCTCAGCCAGTTGTTCATGACGGTGTCGCTGTTGGGCGTGTCGCTGCCGACGTTTTTGATCGGCATCTTGCTCATCTTGGTGTTTGCCGTGGGCCTGGGCTGGTTGCCCAGTTTTGGCCGTGGCGAGGTGGTGGCCTGGGGCTGGTGGCAAAGCGGTTTGTTCACCCGCGATGGTTGGCTGCACCTGTTGCTGCCCGCGTTCACCCTGGCGGTGTTTCAGCTGACCCTGATCATGCGCTTGGTGCGCGCTGAAATGCTCGAGGTGCTGCGCACCGACTACATCAAATTTGCCCGCGCCCGGGGCCTGAGCAACCGCACCGTGCACTTTGGCCATGCGCTGAAAAACACCTTGGTGCCAGTGATCACTATCGCCGGTTTGCAACTGGGCTCGTTGATTGCCTTTGCCATCATCACCGAAACCGTGTTTCAGTGGCCGGGCATGGGTTTGTTGTTCATCCAGGCGGTGACCTTCGCCGACATACCGGTGATGGCGGCGTATTTGTGCCTGATTTCGCTGATTTTCGTGGTCATCAATTTGGCCGTGGACTTGCTCTACTTTGTGGTCGACCCGCGCTTGCGGGTGGCCACAGCGGGGGGGCACTGATGGCCGCGCCGCGCTTGTTGGCCACGGGCAGGGCGTTTGCCCACATTGCCCAATTTCACCCCGAGTTGACCGCCTTTCGGCGCGATTTGCACGCCCACCCCGAACTGGGTTTTGAAGAGTTGTACACCTCAGCGCGGGTGCAAGAGGCGCTGCGCTTGTGCGGCGTGGACGAGGTGCACACCGGCCTGGGTAAAACAGGCGTGGTGGCGCTGATTCACGGCCAACCCCATGCAACAGGTGCGAAGGCTCATCAAGCGACCATAGGCTCAACAAGCTCTGCAGCAGGCGCAGAAGGTGTCAGCGCCCCACGCATGATCGGCCTGCGCGCCGACATGGACGCGCTGCCCTTGCACGAGCACAACGACATGGCCTGGAAGTCGGCCTCACCCGGCCTGATGCACGCCTGCGGGCACGACGGGCACACCGCCATGCTGATCGGCGCGGCGCGCTATTTGGTGGAGACGCGGCAATTTCGCGGCACCGCGTGTTTGATTTTTCAGCCCGGTGAAGAGGGCTACGCCGGTGCCCGCGCGATGATCGAAGACGGCTTGTTCGACCGCTTCCCCTGTGCGCAGGTGTATGCCCAACACAATGCTCCCGATGTGCCGTTGGGCGTGATTGGCATCACCCCCGGCCCGATGCAAGCGGCGGTGGACCGGGTGGAGATCACCATCACCGGCCAAGGCGGGCATGGCGCCCGCCCGCACCAAACCGTGGACCCGGTGTTGGTGGCCGGGCACATCATCACCGCCGCGCAAAGCATCGTGGCGCGCAATCTTTCGGCCATGGACCAAGCGGTGCTCAGCATTTGCTCGATGCAAGGAGGCCACCCGGGGGCGATGAGCGTGATCCCTGGCGAGGTCACCCTGGTGGGCACGGTGCGCACCTACAGCACCAGCGTGCAAGCCCACATCGAGAACCGCTTGACCCATTTGTGCCAGGGCATTGCCCAAGGCTTTGGGGCCACGGCCAAAGTGCATTACGAACGCGTTTACCCCGCCACCGTCAACACCGTGCCCGAGGCCCACTTTGCTGCCGATGTGGCCGCGCGCTTGGTCGGCGAGGAACATGTGGTGCGCCACATGACGCCCAGCATGGGTGGCGAAGACTTCGCCTTCATGCTCCAGGCCAAGCCCGGGGCTTATATGCGCATTGGCCAAGGTCAGCCCGCGCAGGGCCGCAGCCACCCGCTGCACAACAGCCGCTACGACTTCAACGACGCCATCTTGCCCCTGGGCGCGGCCTTGCACGCCAGCCTCATTGAGGCTGCTTTGCCGCTGTGAACCCCCGCCTACCAGGCCCGAGCATGACTTGCCCCCCAGGTTTTGACCCG
Organism: Limnohabitans rimovensis (SeqCode); assembly: GCF_965234775.1. GTDB lineage: Bacteria > Pseudomonadota > Gammaproteobacteria > Burkholderiales > Burkholderiaceae_C > Limnohabitans > Limnohabitans rimovensis. Next base: position 70,335 of record NZ_OZ248562.1, read on the forward strand.
CAACGTGGACAGACCCAGCCAGCGCAACCCTTGAAAACCCGGGTATCCATCGTTCTCAAATTGAGACAACGCCCTGTAACATCACACCCCTCTAGGAGAACACCATGAACCTCAAAACCTCTACCCCCGTTTGGCGCCTGGGCACCTTGGCCGCTGTTTTGGCCCTGGCCTTGCCCGCCGCCGCTGTGACGCTGCGCATTGCCAACCAAGGCGACGCGCTCTCCATGGACCCGCACTCGCTCAACGAGTCGCTGCAAATCACCGTGGTGGAAAACGTCTATGAGCCGCTGATTTGGCGCGACGACAAATTCAAACTCACGCCCATGCTGGCCACCAGCTGGAAGCAAACCGCGCCCACCGTCTGGCGCTTTGAGCTGCGCAAGGGCGTGACCTTTCATGACGGCACACCGTTCACCGCTGACGATGTGATCTTCAGCTATGAGCGTGCCAAGGGCGACGGCTCGGACATGAAAACCTATGTGGGCCAGATCAAAGAGATCAAAAAACTCAGCGACCACAGCATCGACATCATCACCAACCAGCCCTTCCCCATCCTGCCCGAGATGATCACCCACTGGAACATGATGAGCAAAAAGTGGTGCGAGGAAAACCAAGCCACCAAGCCCGTGGACCGGCGCAAGGGCATTGAAAACGCGGCTTCTTTCCGCGCCAATGGCACCGGACCGTTTCGCCTGCGCGAGCGCCAACCCGGTGTGCGCACCACCTTCACCCGCAATGGCAGCTATTGGGGCAAGATCCCCACCAATGTCGACGAAGTGATCTTCACCCCGATTGGCAACGACGCCACCCGCGTGGCGGCCATGCTGTCGGGTGAGGTCGATGTGATGGAGCCGGTGCCGGTGCAAGACGTCGAGCGCATCAAGGCCAACGCCAAGCTCAATGTGTTGCAAGGCCCCGAGCTGCGGGTGATCTTTTTGGGCATGGACCAAGCGCGTGAAGAGTTGCTCTACAGCAATGTGAAGGGCAAAAACCCGTTCAAAGACAAGCGCGTGCGCCAAGCTTTTTACCAAGCCATCGACATCGAAACCATCAAAAGCCGGGTGATGCGTGGCGCGGCCACCCCCACGGCCTTGATGCTCACATCACAAATCAATGGCTACGCCGCTGACCTGGCCAAGCGCCTGCCCTACGACCCCGAAGCCTCCAAAAAGCTGTTGGCCGAGGCTGGCTACCCCAGCGGCTTTGAGGTCAAGATGAACTGCCCCAACGACCGCTATGTGAACGACGCCGAAATCTGTCAAGCCGTGGCTGCCAACTTGGCGCGGGTGGGGGTGAAGATCAACCTCGAGGCCGAGACCAAGGGCTCGTACTTCCCCAAAATTTTAAGCCGCAACACCAGCTTTTACATGCTGGGCTGGACCGCCAGCACGGTGGACGCGCACAACGTGCTCTACCCCATCTTGTCCTCGCCCGGTGAGGGTGGTCGCGGCCAATTCAACTTGGGCGCGTACAACAACCCCAAGGTGGACGAACTGACCCAGCAAGTGGCCTCAGAGACCGACACCAAAAAGCGCAACGCCTTGATCCGCGATGCGATGAAGATCCACCAAGACGACATTGGCCACCTGCCCCTGCACCAGCAAGCGCTGAACTGGGCGGCCAAGAAAAATATCCAAGTGGTGCAGTTGCCCGACAACGGCATGCCCTGGAAGTACATCGTCGTCAAACCCTAAGCCCCGCGCCTTGCCGCCATGAGCCAAGCCAGCCCCAGCGCCTGGGCGCGCTGGTGGGACAGCGACCTGGTGCACAGCTTTCGCCACTCGCCCACAGCGGTGGTGGCGGCGCTGTTGGCCTTGGTGTGTGTGCTGGCCGCGGTGTTGGCGCCTTGGATCGCACCCCACAACCCGTTTGACCTGGCCACCTTGGAGCTGGCCGATTCGCGCCTGCCCCCGGCTTGGAGTGCAGAAGGCAACCCCAAGTATTGGCTGGGCACCGACGACCAAGGGCGCGACATTTTGTCGGCGCTGATGTTTGGCGCGCGCATCTCGCTGCTGGTGGGTTTGAGCTCGGTGGCGCTGTCGGTGCTGCTGGGTGTGAGCCTGGGGTTGTGGGCCGGTTTTTGGGGCGGCAAGTGGGACGCGCTGATCATGCGCACTTGCGACGTGATGCTGTCCTTCCCCGCCATCTTGGTCGCGCTGCTGATTGCTGGTGTTGGGCGGGCGCTGTTTCCGCAAGCGCATGAGGCCTTGGCCTTTGGCGTGTTGATCGCCTCCATCACCTTGACCGGCTGGGTGCAGTACGCCCGCACGGTGCGCGGCAGCACCTTGGTCGAGCGCCACAAAGAGTATGTACAAGCCGCCCGCGTGACCGGGGTCAGCCCGGCGCGCATCATGCGCCGCCATGTGCTGCCCAATGTGATGGGGCCGGTGTTGGTGCTGGCCACCATTCAGGTGGCCACGGCCATCATCACCGAGGCCACGCTGTCGTTTTTGGGTGTCGGTGCGCCACCGACATCGCCGTCGCTGGGCACGCTCATTCGGGTGGGCAACGACTATTTGTTTTCCGGCGAGTGGTGGATCACCATCTTCCCGGGGCTGATGCTGGTGCTGATTTCGCTGTCGGTGAATTTGCTCGGCGACTGGTTGCGCGACGCGCTTAACCCGCGTTTGCAATAGGCTGGCACGCATGGACCTGCCCCAAGCCACGCCCTTGCTCGAGGTCAAAGACCTGGTGGTCGAGTTCCCCAGCCGCCGGGGCGTGCTGCGGGCTTTGGACGGTGTGTCCTTCAGCGTGGCCGCCGGTGAAGTGTTGGGCGTGGTGGGCGAGTCGGGTGCTGGCAAGTCGCTCACCGGCGCGTCCATCATTGGTTTGCTCGAGCCACCCGGGCGCATCGCCAGTGGCAGCATTTGGTTTGACGGCCAGCGCATCGACAACCTGGACGCTGAGGGCCTGCGCCGTTTGCGTGGCCGCCACATCGGCGCGATTTTTCAAGACCCGCTGACCTCGCTCAACCCTTTGTACAGCGTGGGTCAGCAATTGGTGGAGACCATCCAAGCCCATTTGCCCGTCAGCACCCACGAGGCGCGCGAACGCGCTGTGGCTTTGCTGCAAGAAACCGGCATTGCCGCCGCGCGTGAGCGGCTCGACCATTACCCGCATCAGTTTTCGGGCGGCATGCGCCAGCGGGTGGTGATTGCGCTGGCCCTCGCTGCCGAGCCGCGCTTGATCGTGGCCGACGAGCCGACCACCGCGCTCGATGTGTCGGTGCAGGCGCAAATCATTGGCCTGCTCAAGCGGCTGTGCCGCGAGCGCGGTGCTGCGGTGGTGCTGATCACCCACGACATGGGCGTGATCGCCGAAACCTGCGACCGCGTCGCGGTGATGTACGCCGGCCGGGTGGCCGAGATCGGCCCGGTGGACGCGGTCATCCACCGCAGCGCCCACCCTTACAGCGCGGGGCTGATGGCCTCCATCCCCGACATCGACGGCGATGACGAGCGCTTGCACCAAATCGACGGCAGCATGCCGCGCCTGAACGCCATCCCCAGCGGCTGCGCCTACCACCCGCGCTGTGCCCACGCCCTGCCGCGCTGCGCCCAACAGCGGCCCGAATTGCAAGCCGTGGGCCAAGGCCTGGCGGCGTGTTGGTTGATCGATGCGAATGCCCCGGCCCATGCCATGGTGGAAGAGTCACTGGCCAGCGCCATGGCTGGAGCGCCAGCTGCGCGGGTCGCACCAGCCAACGGCACTGTTCAGTTCACCGGTCACCCTGACCATCGTGCCAGCGCAGCGGGCCCACAGCACCCAACGCCCTTGGTGCAGGTGCGCGACCTGGCACGGCACTTTGATGTGTCGGCGCCTTGGCTCAACCGCTTGCTCGAGGGTCAACCACGCCAATGGCTGCACGCGGTGGACGGGGTGGACTTTGCCATCCCACGCGGCCAAACCATGGCCTTGGTGGGCGAGTCGGGCTGCGGCAAAAGCACGGTGGCGCGTTTGCTGGTGGGTCTGTACCAGCCCAGCCGGGGCCAGGTGCAGTTTGACGGCCAAGACGCGCACGCCGCGTTTGCCGGGCGCGATGCGCTGGCACTTCGCCGGCGCATCCAAATGATTTTTCAAGACCCCTATGCCAGCCTCAACCCGCGCTGGACGGTGGGCGATGTGGTGGCCGAGCCGCTGCTCGAGCACGGCCTCGCCCCCAGCCGCGCCGCTGCGCAAGACGCGGTGGTGGGCTTGCTGCAATCGGTGGGTTTGGGCGCGGCCGATTTGGGCAAGTACCCGCATCAGTTTTCGGGCGGGCAGCGCCAGCGCATCTCGATTGCCCGTGCCCTGGCCACCGCTCCCGAGTTTTTGGTGTGTGACGAGCCCACCTCGGCGCTGGATGTGAGCGTGCAAGCCCAGGTGCTCAACCTCATGGGCGACTTGCAGCGCGCCCGTGGGCTGACCTATTTGTTCATCTCGCACAACTTGGCCGTGGTGCGCCATGTGAGCGACCAAGTGGGGGTGATGTACCTGGGCCGCTTGGTCGAGGTGGCACCCACCCGGCGCTTGTTCGCGCAACCGCGCCACCCCTACACCCGCATGCTGATCGACGCCATCCCGCGCATGCGCGACCATGGGCGCGAGCGCACCCCCGTGCAAGGCGAGGTGCCCAACCCTTTGCAGCCGCCCACGGGTTGCAGCTTTCACCCGCGTTGCCCCTGGGCCGATGCGCGCTGCCGCAGCGAGCGCCCGGTGCTGCAAACCATCGACGGCGTGCAAGTGGCTTGCCATGCGGTGCAAGAGGGCCGCCCGCTTTGAAGCCCTTGGAGCCCTGATGGAAACCAAGTGGTTGGAAGACTTTGTCAGCCTGGCCGAGACCCGCAGCTTCAGCCGCTCGGCGCAATTGCGCCACGTCACCCAGCCGGCGTTTTCGCGCCGCATCCAGTCGCTCGAGGCCTGGGCCGGCTCTGACCTGGTGGACCGCTCTTCCTACCCCACGCGCCTGACCGCTGCTGGCGAGACTTTGTATGCACAGGCGCTGGACATGCTGCAGTTTTTAAACAGCACCCGCGCCATGCTGCGCGCCCAGGCTTCTGCTGGGCAAGACGTGATTGCCTTTGCCGTGCCACACACCCTGGCCTTCACCTTTTTCCCGGCCTGGGTGTCGAGCCTGCGCGAAGAGTTTGGCCCGATCAAGAGCCGCTTGATCGCGCTCAATGTGCACGACGCGGTGCTGCACCTGATTGAGGGCAGTTGCGATGTGCTGATCTCTTACTACCACCCCTCGCAGCCGATTGAGTTGGACGCCGACCGGTATGAAATGGTCGAGCTGGGCCAAGAGGTGATGGGCCCTTACGCCAAACCCCGTGCCGACGGTCAGCCGATGTTTCAGCTGCCGGGCACGGCCTCCGCCCATGTGCCTTATTTGGGCTATGCGCCAGGGGCGTATTTGGGCCGCATCGTGGACCTGATCCTCAAAAGCGCTCCGGTACCCATCCACCTGGACCGGGTGTACGAAACCGACATGGCCGAGGGTTTGAAGGCCATGGCTTTGGCCGGTCATGGGCTGGCGTTTTTGCCGCACAGCGCAGTGGCCAAAGAGCTGCGCGAGCAGTTGTTGGTGCGCGCCACCTCGCACCTGTGGCCGCACCCGGACCAAGCCATGCTGTTGCGCGCTTACCGGGTCAAACCGGCCCGCGCCAATGCCACCACCCCCAAAACCGCCGCCCATGCGTTGTGGGCGTTTTTGCAGCACAAAGCCAATTTGGCCGCGCAGACTCTTCCTGCCGAATAAGTGCCCGTGGCTTGGGTTGGCCCGCGCCGATGGGACAATGCGGGCATGAACCCCAACCCTTCTACCTCCGACACCCTGACCCTCACCCAGCCCGACGATTGGCATGTGCATTTGCGCGACGGCGCGGCCTTGCAAGCGGTGGTGGGGCACACCGCGGCGCAGTTTGCCCGCGCACTGGTCATGCCCAACTTGAAGCCCCCCATTACCAGCACGGCGCTGGCGCTGGCTTATCGCGATCGCATCATGGCCGCGCTGCCGCCAGGGGCGAGCTTTCAACCCCTGATGAGCCTGTACCTCACCGACAGCTTGCCGCCCGATGAAATCGCCCGCGCCAAAGACGCTGGTGTGGTCGCTTGCAAGCTCTACCCCGCTGGGGCCACCACCCACAGCGACGCCGGTGTGACCGACTTGCGCAAAATCAGCGCCACCTTGGAGGCCATGCAGCGCCACGGCCTGCTGCTGTTGGTGCATGGCGAAGTGACCGACCCGGCGGTGGACTTGTTTGACCGCGAAGCGGTGTTCATCGAGCGCCATCTCATCCCTTTGCGCCGCGACTTCCCTGAACTCAAAATCGTGATGGAACACATCACCACCCAAGAGGCCGCGCAGTTCGTCGCCCAAGCCGATGGCCCCACCGCCGCCACCATCACCGCCCACCATTTGCTGTTCAACCGCAACGCCCTGTTTTTGGGGGGCATGCGGCCCCATTACTACTGCTTGCCGGTGCTCAAGCGCGAAACCCATCGCTTGGCCTTGGTGAAAGCGGCCACCTCGGGCAGTGCGCGGTTTTTCTTGGGCACCGACAGCGCCCCGCACCCGGCGCACCTGAAAGAGCACGCCAGCGGTTGCGCCGGTTGCTACACGGCCCTGAGCGCCATGGAGATGTATGCCCAGGCCTTTGAGGACGCGGGTGCGCTGGACAAACTAGAGGGCTTTGCCAGCTTTCATGGCCCGGACTTTTATGGCTTGCCACGCAACACCGGGAGCATCACCTTGGCGCGCCAGGCTTGGACCTTGCCCGAGACCTTGCCCTTTGGCGACGCCGCCATCAAGCCCTTGTGCGGTGGCGAGACGCTGGCATGGCGCATGCAGGCCTGAGCGAGACACCCACCTGGCCAGCCATCGATTGGCAGGCCCCGTGGTTTCAAGCATGGGCGGCGCTGGGGCAGCCCGTGCATGCGGCGGTGATGGCGGGGCACAGCGTGGCCGATGCGCTGAACCAAGCCGCGCACCCGTGCGGGCGCACTGACCTGTGTTTTGTGCCACAAAGTGAGTTGCCCAAAGGCCAGGCCTATGAGGCGTTTATCCATGCCCAGCAGCGCATCCCCACCCGAGACAACCTGCATGACTTTTTCAACGGCCTGTGCTGGTTGCGCTTTGGCCGCAGCAAACGCCGCTTGAACCAATTGCAAGCGCAAGAAATAGCCCGCCAAGGCGTGGGCCAAGCGCGTGGTGCCTTGCGCGACGCGCTCACCGTGTTCGATGAAAACGCGTTGCTGCTGCAAGCACCCGATGGCTTGTGGCAAGCCTTGAGCGCGCGCGATTGGCAACACCTGTTTGTTCGTGAGCGTGATCAATGGGCGCAAGTGCGCATCGAGGTCTTTGGCCATGCGTTGCTGGAAAAGTTGGTCCAGCCTTATGTGGCCATCACTGGCCATGCCTGGCGCGTGATGCCAGCCCCTGCGCCGACCGCACCCATCGCAGGTCCCAACGCGCATGCGAAGCCAGCGCCAACGCCATCGCACGTGCATCCGTACCCGAATCCACAATCGCAATCGCAAGGCGTCACCAACGCCGATGCGCAACTCGACGCCTGGTTGTGCGACAGCTTGCAAGAAGACCTTTTGCGGCGCAAGGCCTTTGCGCCTTTGCCGGTGTTGGGCGTGCCGGGTTGGTGGGCGGCCAATGAAGACCCTGCTTTTTACGGGCAAACCCAGGTCTTTCGCCTGGCCACCACAGCAGCAACTGACAAGTTCAGTTGACAACGCGGCCTGTGCAGGCCCATCACCCACGGTCAATGCCCCCAATACCCTGACAAGCCGTCATGGCATCGGCTTGAATTGGCCGACATCGCCCTAAGATTCGCCCCACGGCCCCCCGGTGCGGGGCTGACAGAGGACGACATGAAACGCATTTTCTTGTTCATCTTGACCAATCTCGCGGTGATGTTGGTGTTGGGTGTGGTGGCCAGCTTGTTGGGCGTGAACCGCTTTCTCACCAGCAACGGTTTGAACCTGGGCGCCTTGCTCGGCTTTGCCGCGGTGATGGGCTTTGGCGGTGCATTCATTTCTTTGCTGATGAGCAAGTGGATGGCCAAGATGTCCACGGGCGCGCAAGTCATCACCCAAGCGCAATCGGCCGATGAGGCTTGGTTGCTCGACACCGTGCGCACCTTGTCGCAACGTGCCGGCATTGAGATGCCCGAGGTGGCCATCTATGAAGGCGAGCCCAATGCCTTTGCCACGGGTGCATTCAAAAACTCGGCCTTGGTGGCGGTGTCCACCGGCTTGCTGCAAGGCATGACGCGCGAAGAGGTCGAGGCCGTGTTGGGCCACGAGGTCGCGCACATCGCCAATGGCGACATGGTCACGCTGACCCTGATCCAAGGCGTGCTCAACACCTTTGTGGTGTTTTTGAGCCGCGTGATTGGTTACTTGGTGGACAGCGCTTTGCGCAAAAACGACGAAGAAAACACTGGCCCGGGCTGGGGCTACTACGTCACCAGCATCGTGCTCGACATCGTGCTGGGCTTTGTCGCCAGCATGATCGTGGCCTGGTTCAGCCGCCAGCGCGAGTTCCGCGCCGACGAGGGCTCGGCCCAATTGCTCGGGCGCAAGCAACCCATGATCAACGCGCTGGGCCGCTTGGGCCAAATGCAAGCTGGCGTTTTGCCTTCCGGCGTCGCCGCCATGGGCATCACTGGCGACCTGAGCAAACTCTTCGCCAGCCACCCCCCGCTGGAGGAGCGCATCGCGCATTTGCAGCAACAGCAGTGATGGGGGTCAGATTCCAATTCTTCTGAGCCCGCCATCGGTGCCGCGAAGGAGAATGATGCCCTCCAAAAAATACGGGCGGGTGAGCCAGTCGACTTTGTGCTGAGCCCGCCCCGCTGGTGGGCACGCCGCCCTCCGCCAGTCGCTGCGCTCCGATGTTGTCGGGCGACGCACCCACCATCGGTGCTGCGAACAAGAGATCAGTTCGCCCCAAGGCAAATTACCAGACCCTAGGTGAATCGCAGAAACTCTTCATCGCGAACAACTTGCAAACCCACATCCCATGGAAACCGACACGAGTGGGTGTGCGGGCCGACGACGTTGGAGCGAAGCGACCGGAGGAGGCCTGCATACCCCGAGATGGCGGTTTGACAGGGGGAGTTCAAAGACACCCATACCCCAAGGTGTCGGTTTGTGAGGGGGAGTCCAAAGCCACTTGCACAAACAAGCCACCAAGTAACCGACACGACCGGATCGTTCTCGGCACAGCCTTTTTTTGATGGGCTTCAAGGTGTGCGAGTTGTTGGCTTGCCAGTTTGATGGGCCATCCAATCTTTGAGAGCGGCATTCACCCGCGTTTGCCAACCAGGCCCACTGGCGCGCAGGGCGCTCACCAACTCTTGATCTAGGCGGATGGCCACTTGTTCTTTGGCAGGCTTTTTGTTGGGGCCGCGAAATTGGCGCAGGCCTTCAAGTGTTGCTGCTACCCCACCACCTCGGGTCACCGTGGCTTGGCGCCAGTCGACCCCCTTCTTGCTGGCGGTTCGTTTTGGCGCAGCAGACTTGGCGTCCGCGATTTGTTTTGGGCTAAAGGGCTTCGAAGTAGGCATCTGATTCTTTTCTATCGGCATAACGGCAGGAAATGATGTGCGCTGTCTCGTCGCCGCGCGGGGTCCACACCAAAAAGACGACCCGCCCTTGCCACATGCCCAGGCTTTGCACCCTGAGCTCGCCGTAGCTTTGGCGATCATCTTCCACGGAAATCATCGGTTGATCGAAAACGGTTTCGAGAGCAGCCAGGTCAAGCCCGTGCTTTTTGATGTTCTCGCGCCGCTTTGCTTCGTCCCACGTGATCATCGCCAAAATGTATATGCAATTTGGTGGTTGGTCAAGCGTGGGTGTGTGGGCCGACTTTGTGCTGAGCCCGCCCCGCTGGCGGGTACGCCGCCCTCCGCCAGTCGCTGCGCTCCGATGTTGTCGGGCGACGCACCCGCCATCGGTGCTGCGAAAGAGATTATGGAAACCGACACGAGTGGGTGTGCGGGCCGACGACGTTGGAGCGAAGCGACCGGAGGAGGTCTGCATGCCCCGAGATGGCGATTTCATAGGGGGAGTCCTAAGCCGCGCACAGAACAAAGCAAACCAGTAACCGACACGATTGGGTGTGCGGGCTGACGACGTTGGAGCGAAGCGACCGGAGGAGGCACGCACACCCCGAGATGGCGGTTTGTGAGGGGTAGTCCAAACCAACGCCCTCAATCAAACAGATCAAGAAGGGAAGTTCAGCGCAACAACCCCCGCGCCACCGACTCCCCCACCTTGATGCCATCCACCGCCGCCGACAAAATACCGCCTGCAAAACCGGCTCCTTCGCCCGCCGGGTACAGGCCGCGCACATTGGGGCTTTGGTGGCCGGCGTCGCGCTCAATGCGCAGGGGTGACGAAGTGCGGGTTTCCACCCCAGTGAGCACCGCATCGGCTTGGTCAAAGCCCTTGAGCTTGCGCGCCATCGCCGGGATGGCCTCGCGCAAGGCATCGATGGCGTAGGTGGGCAGGGCAGAGTCGAGGCTGCCAAAGCGCACGCCGGGTTGGTAAGACGGCTCCACCCCGCCGACACCGGTGCTGGCGCGGCCCGCCACAAAGTCGCCCACGCACTGGCCGGGGGCGCTGTAGTCGTGGCCGCCCAGTTCATAAGCGCGGCTCTCCCATTGGCGCTGCAACACCACCCCGCCCAGCGGGTGAAAGCCGCCGGTGGCGTCGGCGGTGTCCATGCGCACCGGGCCGAGCAGGGCCTCAAACAAGGCCGGGTCGGTGGGGTGGTCGCGTGGGTCGATGCCCACCACCAGGCCAGCGTTGGCATTGCGCTCGTTGCGCGAGTATTGGCTCATGCCATTGGTGACCACCCGGCCTGGCTCAGAAGTGGCGGCCACCACCGTGCCACCCGGGCACATGCAAAAGCTGTAGACGCTGCGCCCATTGCGCGCGTGGTGCACCAGTTTGTAATCGGCCGCGCCCAGCATGGGGTGGCCCGCGTGTGCGCCCCAGCGTGCGCGGTCGACCACGCCTTGCGGGTGCTCAATGCGAAAACCCAGCGAAAACGGTTTGGCCTGCATGGCCACGCCATGGCGGTGCAGCATGGTGAAGGTGTCGCGGGCGCTGTGGCCCAAGGCCAGCACCACATGCTGTGCGGGCAGGGCGTGCCTTTGGCCAGTGGCCACATCCAACACTTGCAAGCCGACGATGCGCTGGCCTTGTGGGCCGTCTTCGGTTTCGATATCGGTCACGCGTTGCTCAAAGCGGATCTCACCGCCCAGGCTGATGATGTGCTCGCGCAGGTTCTCCACCACCTTGACCAGCTTGAAGGTGCCTATGTGCGGGTGCGCGGCCCACAAAATTTCTTCGGGGGCTCCAAAGCGCACAAACTCGGCCATCACCTTGCGCCCCAAATGGCGCGGGTCTTTGATCTGGCTGTACAGCTTGCCGTCGCTGAAGGTGCCGGCCCCACCCTCGCCAAACTGCACATTGCTCTCGGCTTGCAACACATGCTTGCGCCACAGGCCCCAGGTGTCTTTGGTGCGCTGGCGCACGCGGCGACCGCGCTCGATGACGATGGGCTTCAAGCCCATTTGCGCCAACACCAAGGCGGCAAACATGCCGCATGGCCCAAAGCCAATCACCACCGGGCGCTCACCCATGAGTGGTGCCCAATCGGCTGGGGCCTGAACCGGCGCCTGCCAAGCCATGTCGGGGCTGGGAAAGATGTGGGGGTTGCCCGCATGGCGCGCCAGGCAGGCGGCGTGCGCGGCTTCGCTGTGCAACTGCACGTCCACGATGTAGACCACTTGCAGTTTGGCTTTGCGCGCATCAAAGCTGCGTTTGAACACCTGCCAATGCGCGATGTCGGCGGGGTTCACACCCAAGGTGTGGGCCACCAGCGCGGGGAGGCTTGGCGGGTACTGCGGGGGCAGGGAGGCTGCGTCGGGCGGGTCAAAGGCGGCGTCGAGCGCGAGCTTGAGTTCGGTGATGCGGATCATGGCCATGCGGCCCGTGGTCATCGGGCAAGGACAAGAGAAGCGCGCATTATCGGGCTGGGCGGATAATGCCCCGGTGAAGTCTGCCAGGCCGCCGCTGGTGCAAGCCGCAAGGCCAGCGCGCAAGCGTTGGGTGGAAACACCGCACTGGAGGAACGTCCGGACTGCACAGGACGGCGCAGGAGGTAACACCTCTCCACCGCGAGGTGAGGATCAGAGCAACAGAGACGAGCCGCTTGAGTGCGGGTGAAACGGGCAATCTCTGCGCGCAGCAACACCAAGTAGGCCCATCGGGCGCCGCAAGGCGTCCACCCGTGGTTCCGCGGGCCGAGTGGGCGGGTAGGTGGCACCGAGCCGGGTGGGCGACCCCCGGCCCAGATCAATGGCGGTCACGCTTTGGGCAACCAAAGCGCACAGAATCCGGCGTATCGGCAGACTTCACACTTTTCATTTGGCTGCAAAGCGCCGCGCCAGCGGGTCGATCAGCAGTTTTTCACCCGCATAAAACAGCAGCACGATGGCCAGGCAGGCGGCCACCACGGTGGTGATGTCGGCCGAACCTTGGGCGCGCAGCATCAGAAAACCCAGCCCTGAGGTCGAGCCCATGAGTTCGGCCACCAGCGCGATCTTCCAGGCCACGCCGTAGGCGATTCGCAGGGCGCCCATCACATACGGCAGCATCAGTGGCAGGCCCACGTGCAGCACCAAGCGCGTGCGCGAACGGGTGAAGCTGGTGGCCATCTCCAGCATCTCGCGGTCGATCTGGCGCAAGCCCTCGCCGATGCTGATGAGGCAAAACGGAATCAAGATGGCGAGTTGCACAAACACAATGGCAAAGTGCCCCGGCGGGAACCAAATGGCCGCCAAAATGGCCCAGCCAATCGAGGGGAAGGCGTTGAAAAACGGTTGCAGCACGCCGCTGACAATGCCGTCCAAACTGGGCCAGGCCCGCGCCATCAACGCCAGTGCAGCGCCGCACACCAGGGCCAACACCACGGCCAACAAGATGCGCAAGGTGGATGCCAGGGTGTGGCCCAAAAACTGCGGGTCGGTGAACAGCGCATAAAGGCGCAGTGCCACCGCTTGGGGGCCGGGCAGCACGTACTCTGGCAGGGTTTGGGCCCACAGGTACCAAGCCAGCAAGGCCAGCAGCACCACGCCGTTGGCCAAGGTGTTGGAAAAGCGGGCTTTCATGCGGCCACCCCAAACTGTCGCGTGCAATACCTTTCGAGGGGCAAAAACACCCAGCGGTCGGCCAAGCTGACAAAGCCAATGATGAGCAAGATGACGGCAAACAAAATCGCCGTGTCATAGTCTTGGCGCGCCACATTGATCAGGTAACCCAAACCCTGGCCGCCGCCAAACAGCTCGGCGGTGAGGGTCACCTTCCAGGCCACGCCAAACATGATTCGCAAGGTCACTGCGGCAAACGGCACCAGCGCTGGCAAGGTGAGCAGTCGCCAGTGGCGCAACGGGGCGCGGCCAAAGCTGCGGCCCATCTCCAGCAGCTCTTTGTCCAGGGCCAGCAAGCCCTCGCGCAGGTTGACCAAGGCAAACGGCAGCAACACTGCCACGATGGTGAACACCACCGTGGTGCTCGACACGCCAAACCAAATCACCGCCAGCAAGGTCCAGCCAATGCCGGAAAACGCACTCAAAAACGGGCTCAGGCGGCGGTGGATCAAGGCCGCGCTCCAACCCCAGGAATGCGCTGCAAAGGCCATGGCCGCGCCCAACACAAACGAGATGGCGATCGCCGAGCCAATGTGCATGAGCGTCACCGCGAGGTGACCCAGGCGTTGGGGGTTGGTGGCAAACGAGGCCATGGCCCGCGCCACCTCGGCCGGTGGCGGCAAGATGTATACCGGCACACGGCCTTGCGACGCCCACCAAGCCAGGGCCAACACCGCCACAAAGCCCCAGGCCCACAGGCGCTGGCGGTGGAGCAGCGTCAACCCCGAGGGGGCTGCAACATGAACGGCGCCGACGCTCACGCGCGCAGGGTTTTGTCCCACACCAAGGCGCGCAGGTCGGGCACGTTGGCGATCATGCCCATGTCTTTGCCGATTTGCCAGGCTTGGCTCACGGCCTTGAACTGCGCATCGCCAAAAATGCCGGGCACGTTGGTGGTCTTGTCAAACCACCAATCGAAAAACTTGCGCTCGATGTTGGCCTGCTTGGCCATGGCACCAAACACCTCGTCGCGGTTGCTCAAGGCATAGGCACTGGAGGCTTTGAACATGCGGTTGAATTCGGCAAAGGCCTCGGGCCGCGCCGCCAAACGCTCAGGGTAGGACACATTGATGGCCGACACCAAGGGGCCGTAATACTCGTTGAGGATTTGCCCGGTTTCGCAGATGTTGACAAAGTCGCCGCTTTGCATGGCGCGCCAGGCTTGGCTGTGGATCAGGCTGGCCGCATCGGCTTGACCGGTGGCCAAGGCCGCAGGCAGGTTGGGGGCTTGCACCTCAACTTGGCGCACATCGCCGCCTTCGAGCGCCATGTTCAGGCCAAACTTGCGCCGCATCGCTTCGCGCACAAACATATAACCGGTGGAGCGCAGGCCGTAAGAGGCCAAAGTTTTGCCCTTGAGGGCGGCCACGCTTTTGATCGGGCTGTCTTTCTTGACCCAGACACCACCGCCCTCACCCTGGGGCGAGGCATGCAGGGCGGCCGACAAGATGCGCAAATCCAAGCCGCGCGCAGCGGCGGCGGGCACGCCAATGACGGCAGTCATCACCACGTCAAATTGTTTGGTCGAGGTGGCTTGCAGCAATTGGGGAATCAGCAGACCCGAGACTTCGAGGTCAATCAGGTCGGACTTGACCTTGCCGTTTTTAATCGCCCAGACCACCGCATCGAATGCCGGGTCGAGCAAATAGGCGTAAGTGACTTTGGTGCGCGTTTGTGAGCGCGACAAACCATGGGTCAAAAAAACAGGGGCCGAAGCGGCGGCCAAAAAGTGGCGTCTTTTCATGGTGCGAGGGTCTCCGTTGAAGGGTCAAAGCCGAGGGTGTGAAACAGTTGCTCCAAGCGCTGGCGCAGCGCTTGTAATGCCGGGTCTTGGTGCAGCTGGCGCGGGCGCGGTGCATCCACCACGATGCTCTCGAGCACCCGGGTGGGTTTGTTCGACAGCAACACGATGCGGTCAGCCAACCAAATGGCCTCCTCGATGTCGTGGGTGACAAACACCACGGTGCGCTGGGTTTCTTGCCAAATGCGCACAATTTCTTGGCGCAGGCGCAGCCGGGTGTTGGGGTCGAGGGCTGAAAAAGGCTCGTCCATCAGCACGATGGACGGGTCCACCGCCAAGGCGCGGGCAATGGCCACCCGTTGGCGCTCGCCACCGGACAGCATGGCCGGAAATTTGTGCGCTGACGTGCCCAGCCCCACCAAGTCGAGCAAGGCTTGGGCTTTGGCGGTTTGTCGCCTGGCCGCGGCACGCCCTGAACGCAGCTCGACTCCCATCAGCACGTTGTCCATCACATTGCGCCACGGCGCCAAACGCGGCGACTGGAACACAAAGGCCACCTGTTCCCACGCCTGGCTGGGGGGCAAACCGGCCACCTCGACGCTGCCGCCGTTGGCTTGCAGCAAGTCGCCCATCAGGCGCAGGCTGGTGGACTTGCCGCAACCCGAAGGCCCGAGCAAGCAGACAAATTCGCCTTGGCGGACTTCAAAACTCAGGTCTTGAAAAATGGTTTCGCTGCCAAAGCGCAGTTGCACATGGTCCAAACGAACAGCGGTGTTGTTCATGGGTCAGGGCCAGTACTTCCAGCGTTGGCGCCCGGCCGGGTCGTTGTGCACCCTGGGCGGGTGGTCGATGAGCAAGGTCTCGCCTTTGGCCGCATGGCGCGGCCAATGCGGCAGGCCGGTGTGGTTGGGGTCGCCGTGGCGGGCAAAAGCTGCCCAGGTGTTGCGCACGGTGGCGGCCACTGTGGATTTTTCGTTGGCATCGGCGCCTTCCAGCATGGGCGCTTGCCAGTGTGTCAAGGTGTCAA
Organism: Limnohabitans rimovensis (SeqCode); assembly: GCF_965234775.1. GTDB lineage: Bacteria > Pseudomonadota > Gammaproteobacteria > Burkholderiales > Burkholderiaceae_C > Limnohabitans > Limnohabitans rimovensis. The sequence continues at coordinate 86,317 of NZ_OZ248562.1, forward strand.
ACATGAAGGGCAGCTCGATGCAATGGCAAGCCCCAAAGCGGTTGTCCGGTGCCGTCCAATCAAACCGATACACCCAGGCCCCGCGCCCGGTGGCGTGAAGCCGCTCGGCAAACTGGTACACGCCGGTTCCAAAAGAGGCGTCGCCCAGCATGCAGCCCAACACCTGTGCCGCGTGGTCGCTGCCGGCGCGCTGCTGGTATTCGGCCACGGCCTCGTCAGCGGCGGCGCCAAACTTGATGGCAAAAACAGCGCGCACTTGTTCGGGTGTGGCGTTTTGGATGGCCTCGTCATTGCCAAAAAACGCCGCCATTTCGTGCCGGGTGTAGCCGACCATCACGTCTTTGTCAGCGGCACCTGCGGTGGCGGCGGCAATGGTGTCGTCGCCCAGCCATTGGTGGTCGATCACCGGAATAAAAGGTGGCGTGGTGTTGGCAAAGGCGGCCAACTCGCGCGCGGCTTTCACCTGGGCTTGGCCGATGTCTTGCACCGATGCGTCGCGCCATTGCGCGGCATCGGTGATACCCAAATGTTTTTGCACCGACAGCGCGATGCGCTCGGCTTGGGGCATCTCGCGCAAGGTGCGGCCAAACGGGGCGCTTTGGATCACGCATCGGCGAAAGTGCTGGCGCACTTGGGGCATGGCCAGCATGGCCAAGATGGACAAGCCACCGGCCGACTGGCCAGCCACGGTGATGTTGTCGGGGTCTCCACCAAAAGCGGCGATTTCGCGCGCCACCCATTCAAGTGCTGCGCATTGGTCCATCAGCCCCAAGTTGGGCGGGCTGACGCCTGGCAGGTGCATGAAGCCCAGGGCGCCCAAGCGGTGGTTGACACCCACCACCACCATGTCGTTGTGCTGCGCCATGGGCACGCCGCTGTACCAGTCCAGCGAGCCCGCCCCGGTCCAAAACGCGCCGCCGTGCAACCACAGCAAAACGGGGCGGCGTGCGCCATCGGCGGCCGGGGTGGCAATGGTCAGGGTCAGGCAGTCTTCGCCTTGAGGTTCGTCAAAGTCGCCCATGGCCGCGCGCAAACGTGAGGCGGGTTGGGGCGGTATGGGGCCGTTGCGGCTGGCGTCACGCACGCCGCTCCAGGGTGTCATGGGCTGCGGGGTTGCAAAGCGCAAGGCGCCCACGGGGGCTTGGGCGTAGGGCACGCCGCGAAACACGCACACACCGTGTTCCACCGCACCGGCCAAGCGGCCCAGCGAGGTGTTGGCTTCGGGGGCAGAAGTCATGGGAAAACCTTTGAAGGGTGGGTCGTGGCACACCGCCATGGACCCAGGTGCAGGGAAGAAGGCAATTTCACTTTAACCCAAACCGATCAGGGCCTGCGATCAAGCGGCCAATTCGCGGATGTGGTCCACATGCGCTTGCAGTGAACGCTTGGCCACCGGCCACAAGCGCTCGGGCGTGTCGTCATAGGCCACGGCCACCCAGTCTTCGAGCGTGCCGTTGGGCTGGGCTTGCATGGCGCGGGCGATTTTGGCCTCGCGCTGCAAGCGGTGCGCTTTGAGGCGGCGAATCACATCGCTGGCATCGAAGGGCTCACCGGGCAGGTTGCCCAAGACATACCCATGGGCGGGCAAGATCAAACCAATGTGGTCGCTGGCGCAGGCTGCCAGCAGTTTGTCCAGCGAGTCCAGGTAGCGGCCCATGTGGCCGTCGGGCGGGCTGATGACGGTGGTGCTGCCATTGAGCACATGGTCGCCGCTGAACAACAAGCCGTCTTCTTCCAACACCAGGCACAGGTGGTTGGCCGCGTGGCCCGGCGTGTGGATGGCGCGCAAGCTGTGCGATATACCGCCGCCTTGGAGCACCAAACGCTCGCCATCGGCGAGCTCGCGCTCAGGGGTAAAGCGGCTGTCGGGTCGAGCCGTGTCAGCGCTGGCCAGGCCCAAGATGGGCGGGTACTGGCCGTGGGCGTTGCACAGCGCTTGCAGGGGGGCCGCGCCCGGCGAGTGGTCGGGGTGGGAATGGGTGCAGATGATGAAGCGCACATCGCCTTGGGTGGCATCGAACAGGCGTTGCAGGTGCGCTGCTTCGTTCGGGCCGGGGTCGATGACGATGAAGCCACTGTCGGCTTGGCCCACGATGTAGCTGTTGGTGCCGGGACCGGTCATCATGCCGGGGTTGGGTGCGGTCAGGCGTTGCACATGGCGCAGCAAGGGCACGGGCCGCTCGCATTGCCAATCCAGGTGGTGCAGGACTTGCCCATCGGGGTTGAGTAAGCTCAGCTCGCCAAAGGGCGGCTCGTGCTCCATGTAGCGCTCGACTTCGCCATTGAGGAGTCCGGCCCGCGGGCAGCTGGTGAACAAAGGCTGCTCGCTGGTGCAGGCTTGCAGCAGCGCGTCCACGGTGGCGTAGGCTTGCAAGCGCTGCAAGGTGCGGATGGTCGGGAATGTGATGAAAAAGTCGCCGGCTTGGTGCCGCGCCAAGGCGTCTGTGGGGCGCACCCACACCGGCTCGAACTGCTCTTTTTCGTCGGCCACGGGGTGCTGGTCGGCGGGCATGCGAGCAACTAAAAAAGGCACATCAAAGCGCCGGGGTAAGTCGCGGTCGGTGACCCAGTGGGCCAGCACTAACACCTGGTCGGCGCACAAGCGCAAGCCGTGTTGGGCACACTGGTCGTAAAAAGGGCCGTGGCGGTCGATGCGCGCATGGGTGGCGGCATCCAGCGCGCGACCATCGGCATGCTGGGCCAGCAAGATGCCCAGCTCTTCATGGCTTTCGCGAATGGCCGCCAGCGCTTGGGTGAGACGCTCGTCGCTTTGGCTGGCGCGGCGCTGGGCCAGATGGTGGTGGCCGGCGTCATGGGCGTCGATGCCGCCGCCGGGGAACACATAAGCGCCGGGTGCAAAGCTGGCGGACATGGCGCGGCGCGTCATCAACACCTCCACGCCATTCGCGCCATCGCGCAGCAACAAAACAGTGGCCGCAGGCCGGGGCTCGGCGGGCGCGCGTTGGGGGTGGATGAGTTGGGTGGGTCGGACCATGGCGCATTATGAACACGCCGAAAGCCCCTCTGGCTTCGATGGGTGGCGCTGGGGTCAGCCCGCCATGCACCCGAGGACGGTGGGGGTTCGTGCGCAGTGGCCGCCTTGGGCTTTGCGCGATACTGTCCAATCTGCCCAGTTTTGGATGACTTGGCCCCAATTTGAAATGGAGACACCCATGTTGAAAAGAAGTTTCACCGCCCTGGCTTTGGCTGCGTGCATGGCACCGATGGTGGCCTGGGCCCAGGCTTGGCCGACCAAGCAGCCGATCAAAATCATTGCCGTGTTTCCGCCGGGCGGCTCGGTCGACCAGGTGGCGCGCATCTTGGCGCAGTCGCTGTCGCAGCAGTTGGGCCAAAGCGTGGTGGTCGAAAACAAAGCGGGCGCCTCGGGCGTGGTGGGCACGCAAGCCATGGCCACAGCACCGGCTGATGGCTACACCTGGGCCATGGTGTTTGACACGCACGGCGTCAATTCAAGCTTGATTGCCAACATGCCCTATGACAGCAAAAAAGACCTGGTGCCCCTGATTTTGGTGGGCACGTCTGCCATGTTGCTGGCCACGCACGTGGGCTCGGAGTACAAAAGCTTTGCCGATGTGGTGGCGGCGGCCAAAGCCCAAAAAACCGTGAGTTTTGGCACGGTGGGCAATGGCAGCTTGGGCCATTTGTCCATGGCCTTGCTGGGCAAGAGCGCCAACCTGACCTTCAACCACATCCCGTTCAAAGGCGGCGGCCCCTTGATGAACGACGCCATCGCCGGCCATGTGCCTTTGTCGATGGGCACGGTGTTTTTGACCAAGCCGCATGTGGACAGCAAGCGCATGCGCCCCCTGGCGGTGACCTCGGCCAAACGTGTGCCGGAGATGCCCGATGTACCGACCATTGCCGAGGCAGGCTTTCCGGGTTTTGAAGCGCCCGCTTGGTGGGCCGTCTTGGCGTCTGCCAAAACGCCGCCCGATTTGGTCAAGCGCATGAACGAAGAGCTGAACAAAACTTTGCGCAACCCCGATGTTGCCAATAAGCTGCAAGCCCAAGGCATTGAGCTTGCCGGTGGCAGCGTGGAGCGGGCCAAATCGTTCATTGACAACCAAATCGACACCTGGGCCAAGGTGGTGCGGGACAACAATATCAAGTCGGATTGATCTGGCCTTTGGGGTGCGCTGAACTCCCCCTCTGAAACCGCCATCTCGGGGTATGCATGCCTCCTCCGGTCGCTGCGCTCCGACGTCGTCAGCCCGCACACCCGCTCGTGTCGGTTTCGGTGAGGTGTTGGTGGGCCTTTCGTTGGCGCGCATCCATTGCTTTCGCAGCACCGATGGTGGGTGTGCCGCCCGACAACATTGGAGCGAAGCGACTGGCGGAGGGCGGCGTACCCGCCAGCGGGGCGGGCTCAGCAAAAGTTTCACCTATCCCAATGATGCGGCCCCAAAGCCGCCCGGCCTAAGTGACCGAGCCCTTCATATCACTGGGACCGACCCCCCATGAACCAGCGCTGTTAAGCTTAGCGCGAATTTTTCAACCACAGGACACAACGCCATGCGCATCCCCGATTGGACCCCCGAAGCCCATCCCCAACCCGCTGCTTTGATCGACGGCATCATGGCGCGCCGTGGTGGCAAGTTGATCAATCTCGACAAAGCCTTGCTCTGGAGTGAGCCTGTGGCCAGCGGTTGGAATGTTTATCTGCGCAATGTGCGCACCGGCTTGTCGGCCAGCCGCAAGCTGTGCGAGCTGGGTATTTGCACCGTGGCCTTGATCACCGGCGCCGAGTACGAGTACCACCACCACGCACCCGACTTCATCACTGCTGGCGGTACCCAAGCCGAGTTGGATGCATTGCAAGCTGTTCTCAAGGGGGACGCACGAAAAGCCATTCACCACCCGGCCTTGGCCCCGCTAGAGAGTTTGGTGCTGCAGTACGCCGCCCAAATGACCATCGATGTGAAGGTCGATGAGGCATTGTTCAAACAACTGGCCAGCCATTTTTCGACCACTGAAATGCTCGAATTGACCACCGCCATCGCCACCTACAACATGGTCGCCCGTATCCTTGTGGCGTTGCAAATCACACCTGAAGAGCATTGAGTTTATTGGGGTCAGATTCCAATTTTTTTGCGCTGACTTTTGGTACCGCCCCATCTGACCCCCTGACCTTTTGCTGAGCCCGCCCCGCTGGCGGCTACGCCGCCCTCCGCCAGTCGCTGCGCTCCGATGTTGTCGGGACGACGCACCCACCATCGGTGCTGCGAAAAAGGGCTCCGTTCTCGTAAAGGGAAATTTCCACATCCGGGTGAATTGCAGAAACTTTTGCCCGCGAACAACTTGCAAACCCACAGCACATAGAAACCGGCACGAGTGGGTGTGCGGGCCGACGACGTTGGAGCGCAGCGACCGGAGGAGGCACGCATACCCCGAGATGACGGTTGAGAGGGGGAGCCCACCCTCAGCACGCAACCAAAGCAACTTAGAAACCGTCACGAGTGGGTGTGCGGACCGACGACGTTGGAGCGCAGCGACCGGAGGAGGCTCGCATGCCCCGAGATGGCGGTTTCAGAGGGGTAGTTCTGGGCAACGCAAGCCAAGAAACGCCACCTCAAACCAGAAGCGGTCCTCGCAGATAATCCGCAAATGCACATCCGCTTCACCAAAATGCAAGGCGTCGGCAACGACTTTGTGGTGTTGGACGAAACCCAACAACGCTTGAACTTGAGCTCCGCCCAATACCGTTGGCTGGCAGACCGGCACTTTGGCATTGGGGCCGATCAAATCTTGAGTGTGCGCGCCGCCCCCAGCCCAGATGTTGATTTTGAATACGTCATCCACAACGCCGACGGCGGCGAGGTGGAGCACTGCGGCAATGGTGCGCGGTGCTTTGTGCGCTATGTGCGCGAACAAGGCTTGAGCAAAAAACAGACGGTGCGCGTCAAAGTCCATGGCGGTGTGATCACCCTGACTGAGCGCCCCGATGGTTTGGTCAGTGTCGACATGGGCGCTCCCATTTGGGACTTGCCCCGCATCCCCTTTGACCCCCACCACGCGCAAGCCTTGCCCGCGGACGACACCCACTCAGCAGGTCGCTGGCGCATCGAGTGGTCAGGCCACAGCGCCGACATCACGCCGGTGTCGATGGGCAACCCGCATGCGGTGCTGTGGGTCGACGATGTCGACACCGCGCCGGTGCTCAGTTGGGGGCCGGTGATTGAACACCACCCAGCGTTTCCCAAGCGGGTGAATGTGGGCTTTGCCCAACTCGTCTCGCGCCGCGAAATTCGCTTGCGCGTGTTTGAGCGCGGCGCGGGCGAAACCTTGGCGTGCGGCACGGGCGCTTGCGCGGCCGTGGTGGCGGGCCAGGCCATGGGCTGGCTCGACGCCAATGTGGTGGTGCATGCCCGCGGTGGTACGCTCGAGATTTCTTGGTCCGGGGATGCCTCGTCGGTGCGCATGACCGGTGCGGCCACCACGGTTTTCCACGGTGAGACAGAACTGCCCGATATCACATGAAACCAGCCGCACTCAACCCCATCACCGAAGACGATATCGCCCAATTTTTGGTGCACACGCCCGATTTTTTCGACCGCCATGCCGAGCTGCTGGCCACGGTTCGCTTGGGCAGCCCCCATGGCGGGCGGGCGGTCAGCTTGCAAGAGCGCCAGGCCGAGATGCTGCGCGAAAAAATCCGTGCGCTCGAGGCGCGCATGATGGAGATGATGCGCCATGGCAACGACAACGCGGTGTTGACCCAGCGGTTGCAACGCTGGTCGCAGGCCTTGTTTTTGGTGCCCCAGGCCAGCGATTTGCCGCGCGTCTTGGCCGAGCAAATTGAGCATCAGTTCATGGTGCCCCAGGTGGCCCTGCGTTTGTGGGGCGTGGCCCAGGCGCACCAAGGTGAGCCTTTTGCCCAGGGTGTGAGCGATGACGTCAAGGTGTTTGCCGAGTCTCTTGCACAGCCTTATTGCGGCATCAACAATGGCTTTGAAGCCGCTCAGTGGTTGGCCGATCCTGGCGCGGCGCAGTCCCTGGCCCTGGTCACGCTGCGTGAACCCCACACCGGGGAAGCTACTGCCAAGGCCATGGGCCTTTTGGTGTTGGCCTCGCCCGACAGCCAGCGCTATCACGCCGGCATGGGCACCGAGTTTTTGGACAATTTGAGCGCCTTGGCCAGTGCGGCCTTGCAGCGCTTGCGCTGAAACCTGTGGGCCGCGCGGTGAGTACCCCAGGCATGGCATGAGCTTGGACAGCACCGCCCCTCTTTCCTTTGAGCCCTCCGCCGTGGCCCGCGATGCGCGGGTGCAACGCTACCTGGACCATGCGCAGTTTGAAAAGCGCCTGGCCCAACGCACACTCATTTTGTACAGCCTGGACTTGGTGCGTTTGGAGGCGCTGGCGCGCGCCGTGCCGGTGGATCTGGCCCAAGTGCACAGCGCCCATGTGCGGCGCTGGGTGGCGCAGATGCATGCCCATGGCCGCAGTGCCCGCGGCATTGCCCTGATCTTGTCGGGTTGGCGCGGTTTTTACGCCTGGTTGGCGCGCGAAGGCTTGGTGGCCACCAACCCAGTGCAAGGCGTGCGACCGCCCAAGGGCGCGAAACCTTTGCCCAAGGCCTTGAATGTGGATGAGGCCGTTCAGTTGGCCGATCATGTGGTGAGCGAAGACGACCCCTGGCTCGAAGCGCGTGATGCGGCCATGGTCGAGTTGCTGTATGGCAGCGGCTTGCGCGTGGCAGAGTTGGTGGGTTTGGATGTGCGCGACAGCGGCCAGGCCCTGGGCTGGCTTGACTTGGCCGCGGGCTTGGCCCATGTGCTGGGCAAGGGCAGCAAGCGGCGCAGCGTGCCTGTGGGGTCCCAGGCGTTGCAGGCGGTGCAACAGTGGATGGCCGTGCGTCAAGCCCATGTGCGCGACCCCGACCAAGCGGCCCTGTTTGTGGGCCGTTATGGCACCCGATTGAGCGCCGACGCGGTGCGCCAACGTTTGAAGCGCCGCGCTGCGTTGGCTGGGGTGGCCACGCCTGTGCACCCGCACATGCTGCGCCATTCGTTTGCCAGCCACTTGCTGCAGTCCAGTGGCGACATGCGGGCGGTGCAAGAGTTGCTGGGCCACGCCAGCATCAGCACCACCCAGGTGTACACACGGCTGGACTTCAGCCACCTGGCTCAGGTCTACGACGCGGCCCACCCCCGGGCGCATAAAAAATGAAACGGTCAGTCCCATGAAAACCTTGCGCCTGCGAGAGGGCAAAGAGCGCGCCGCCTTGCGGCGTCACCCTTGGATCTATGACAACGCCATTGCCAAGGGCAGTGGCGACAGTGGTGAGACGGTGCGGGTGGAGTCGGCCACCGGGCAGTTTTTGGGTTGGGCGGCGTTCAGCCCCAGCTCCAAAATCCGTGCCCGCATTTGGAGTTTTGACGAGACCGAGCGCATTGACGATGCATTCTTTGCCCGCCGCTTGCACACGGCCATCGCTGCGCGTGCGCGCATGGACATCAACAGCGACGGTGTGCGCTTGGTGCACGGCGAGGCCGATGGCTTGCCTGGGTTGATCGTCGACCGCTATGGCGAGACCTTGGTGGCGCAATTCCTTTCCAGCGGCACCGAGCGTTGGAAGCCCGCGATCGCCGACGCCTTGTGCAACGCCACCGGCGTGGGCCGTTTGTATGAACGCTCTGACTCCGGCGTGCGCGCCTTGGAGGGCTTGCAGCCGCACAGCGGATGGCTGCGCCAACCTGCTGGCGACGCGGGTCACACCGATATTGGCCTGCGGGAGCACGACTGGCAGTTGAGCTTGGATGTGGCCGAAGGCCACAAAACCGGCTTTTACCTCGATCAGCGCGACAGCCGGCACAAATTTGCCCAATACGCCCAGCGCTTGGGTTTCACACAAGTGCTCAATTGCTACTGCTACACGGGCGGCTTCAGCATTGCGGCTTTGAGCGGCATGCGCGCGGCTGGCGTCTTGGGCGCTGGGGCTTTGGTGACTTCCATCGACTCGTCCGGGCCGGCCATTGCCCGCGCCCAGCGGCATGTGCAACTCAATGGTTTTGATGCTGACAGTGCGCTGTTCATGGATGCCGATGTCAACGCCAGTTTGCGTCTCTTCATCCAAGAAGGCCGACACTTTGACGCCATCATCTTGGACCCGCCCAAGTTTGCCCCCACCGCTGCCCACGCCGATAAGGCGGCGCGCGCGTACAAAGACATCAACCGCTTGGCCTTTAAGCTGTTGGTCCCCGGCGGGGCCTTGTTCACCTACAGCTGCTCGGGCGGCATCAACGCCGACTTGTTCCACAAAATCGTGGCCTCTGCCGGCACCGATGCGGGGGTGGACGGCTTCATCAGTGAGCGCTTGTTTGCCGCGCCCGACCACCCGATGACGGTGACCTTCCCAGAGGGCGAGTACCTCAAGGGCTTGGTGGTGATCAAAAAGTAAGGCCTGTGTCCCGCCGCTTGGCGGGCCGCCATGCCGCAGGCTGGGTCTCCACTGGCGGTTTCGGGCGGACTTCAATGATCGCTACACTGCCCCCCTTTGTGCATTCATCCCCAGAAAGCAAGCCATGTTGATTCCCACCACTGTCCTGACCGGTTTTTTGGGCTCTGGCAAAACCACCCTGCTCAAGCGGGTGTTGTCCGAGGCCCATGGCATGAAGATCGCCGTGATCGAAAACGAGTTCGGCGAAGAAAACATCGACAACGAAATTTTGGTCGCCGACACCCAAGAGCAGATCATTCAAATGAGCAATGGCTGTGTGTGCTGCACCATCCGTGAAGACCTGCGCACCACCTTGCGCGACCTGGCCGAGCGCCGGCGCAAGGGCGAGCTTGATTTTGAGCGCTTGGTGATTGAGACCACCGGCCTGGCTGACCCCGGCCCGGTGGCCCAAACCTTTTTCATGGACGACGAGGTGGCCGAGTCGTATTTGCTCGACTCCATCCTCACCTTGGTGGACGCCAAGCATGCGCCGCAGCAACTCAACGACCGCCAAGAGGCGCGCCGCCAAGTGGGTTTTGCCGATCAAATCTTCATCAGCAAAAGCGATTTGGTCGATGCGGCGGCGTTGGACGCCTTGCAACACCGCTTGAAACACATGAACCCGCGCGCGCCCCACAAAGCCGTGCACTTTGGCGAGGTGTCGATCAAAGAGGTGTTTGATCTGCATGGCTTTAACCTCAACGCCAAACTCGACATCGACCCCGATTTTTTGCAAGACAACAGCCACGCCCACCACGACCATGCCCATGGCGAGCACTGCGACCACCCCTCGCACCAGCACGGCCATGACCAAGAAGGCGGGCATCACCACCACCACGATGACGATGTGAAAAGCTTTGTCTTCAAGTCCAACCGCGCCTTCGACCCGGCCAAGCTGGAGGACTTTTTGGGCGCCATCGTCAACATCTACGGCCCACGCATGCTGCGCTACAAAGGCGTCTTGTTCATGAAGGGCACCGAGCGCAAAGTCATCTTCCAAGGCGTGCACCAACTGATGGGCAGCGACCTGGGCCCTGCATGGGCAGCAGACGAGGTGCGCAACAGCAAAATGGTCTTCATTGGTTTGGATTTGCCCAAGGATATTTTTTTCCAAGGCCTGGACAAATGCCTGGTCTGATCGGCGGCGCGACCTGTCGCTACAATCGCGCGCGCCCAACGCTGGGCAAAAGGCGAAGCTTCGGTTGCAACCCGGGGTGAACAAGTGGCCCAAATCGGGGCCACACGCCCATCCAGCTCGTCGTACAACCGCCCATCGGCGGGGGCCAAAATTTTAGGAGACCCTGCATGTCCACTGCCAAAACCAAAAAAGGTGCCGCTGTGACCAAAGCCAAGCCCGTGGCCCCAAAGGCCGGCAAAGCCGCGACCCCTGCCAAGCCGGTCAAGTCGGTGGCCAAAAAGGCACCACCCCGCCCGGCCGTGAAAGCCAAGCCCACAGCCAAGCCAGTTGCCAAGCCCGCAGCCAAAGTCGGAGCCAAAGTCGCAGCCAAGCCGGCGGTCAAAAAGCCCAGTCCGGCATCAGCCAAGAAAACCACAGCGGCAAAATCTGCGGCCCCTAAGTCCAGCGCTGCGGTGAAAAAACCCGCCCCGAGCAAAGGGGGTGCCAAAACCGCGAGCAAGCCCGTCGCCCAAAAATCCGCCCCTGCGGCCAAAACCACCCCCTCCAAAGCCAAGGGCAAGCCGGTGCCTGTCCAGGCCAAGCCAGCGTCCAAAGTGGCGGCCAAACCCGCGTCCAAGGCCGCCAAACCCATTGTGAAAAACAGCCCCGCCTCCTCGGCCAAAGCCCCAGCTGCCAAAGTGGCACCTGGCAAGACGCCTGCGCCGGTGAGTAAAGCGGCCCCGGCCCGTCCCGCCCCTGCGCCAGCACCGGTCAAAGCCTTGCCCGCCGTGGGCAAGCAATCGCCACGCGCGGCCAAAGCCGCCTCCATGGTGCCGCCGCCCCCCGCCGCAGTGGTGCCCTCCAATGCGGCCAAGTCCAGTTATTCGCCGATCATCACCCCCACCCACATTCCTGCCGCACCCGTGAACACACACAAAGACCCCAAGTTGGCCAACCACTGGAAGACCCAGCCGCTGGAGAGCCTGACCGATGCCGACCTCATGGCCATGCCCGACGACGAGTACATGAACAGCGTGCAACTGGCTTTCTTTCGCCGCAAGCTGGTTCAGCTCAAGCAAGACATCCTCAACAACGCTGGCGAAACCACCGAGCATCTGCGAGAAGACACCACCGTGGTGCCAGACCCTGCCGATCGCGCCACCATCGAGGAGGAGCATGCCCTCGAGTTGCGCACCCGTGACCGCGAGCGCAAATTGCTCAAGAAAATCGAGCAGTCGATTGGCCGCATCGACAGCGATGATTACGGCTACTGCGACGAAACTGGCGAGCCCATTGGCGTGGGCCGTTTGTTGGCGCGCCCCACCGCCACCTTGTCGCTGGAGGCCCAACAGCGGCGCGAACTCAAGCAAAAAATGTTTGGGGACTGAGCCGCGCGGCGCTTGGCCCCTGCGGCGCACACACCACAACAGGCCTGCGGGCCTGTTTTTTTTGCGCCCAAAAAATCTTAATAATTGACATTTGGAGTTGTTGCTAAGTTGCTAATTCATAACAACTTTTTCCTTTTGCAATCTCTGCAAAATGCGCTCTAAGTCATTGATTCCATTGAAAAAAAGACAAATGTGTTGGAGATTTGGCTGAATCCTGCTACAGTGCAAATAAGTGCAATAAAGTGGTGAAAAATGCATTTGCATTCCCATTTTTGCCTGTTTTCAAGGATGCTTTTCTGTGTTTCAAGGTGCTTCATCGCTGAGTCTGGATGCCAAGGGCCGCTTGTCGGTGCCCACGCGCCACCGCGAGGTGCTCGCTGCCATGTCGCAAGGTCAACTCACCTTGACGCGCCACCCCCATGGATGCCTGATGATGTTCCCGCGCCCAGAGTGGGAGCGCTTTCGCGAGCGCTTGGCCGCCTTGCCCATGAGTGCGCAATGGTGGAAGCGCCACTTCCTGGGCAATGCCATGGATGTGGAGATGGATGGCACAGGGCGCGTGTTGGTTTCGCCCGAGTTGCGCGAGGCCGCAGGCATTCAGCGCGACACCTTGCTGCTGGGCATGGGCAACCACTTTGAACTGTGGGACAAAGCCACCTACGAAACCCAGCAAGCACAGGCCTTGCAAGGTGAGATGCCCGATGTGTTCAAGGATTTTTCTTTCTGAATGCCCACGGTGTCCTTGACATGTACCCACACCACGGTTTTGTTGCAAGAAGCGGTCGACGCCTTGGTGCACGACCCGCAGGGGTCTTATCTCGATGCCACTTTTGGCCGAGGCGGTCATTCGCGCGCGATATTGGCGCGCATGGGCCCAAACGCGCGCTTGTGTGCATTCGACCAAGACCCGCAAGCGGTGCAGTCGGCGCAGGATTTGTTGCAAGACCCGCGCTTTTCGGTTCGGCATGTGCCGTTCTCCAGCTTGCGCGATTGGCCTGCTGCCAGCTTGAGCGGCGTGTTGCTCGACATTGGGGTGAGCTCACCCCAAATCGACCAAGCCGAGCGCGGCTTTTCCTTTCGCCACGATGGGCCACTGGACATGCGCATGGACCCGACCCGCGGGCGCAGCGTGCACCAGTGGTTGGTCACGGCTTCACAAGAAGAAATTGCGGGGGTGATTCGTGACCATGGCGAAGAACGGTTTGCTGTTCAGATTGCAAAGGCGATTGTGGCTCGCCGAGAAGAGCGGGGCGCGCCTGCAAGCACCGCTGAGTTGGCCCAACTCGTGGCTGGCACGGTCAAAACCCGCGAGCCGGGCCAGGACCCTGCAACGCGCACATTTCAAGCTTTTCGGATTCACATCAATGCCGAGCTTGAAGAGTTGCAACAAGCGCTAGAGGCCAGCATCCATGCATTGCAACCTGGAGGGCGTTTGGTCGTGATCAGTTTTCACTCACTGGAAGACCGCATCGTCAAGCAGTTCATCGCGCGCCACAGCCGCGAGGTGTTCGATCGCCGCCAGCCCTTTGCCCCGGCGCCGGCTTTGCACTTGAAGGCTTTGGGTCGGGTGCGGCCCAGTGCGGCGGAAGTCTCGGCCAACCCGCGTTCGCGCAGCGCCATCATGCGCGTGGCCGAACGCACCCGGGTGGCCGCGCCATGACCCGGGTCAACCTGATGCTGTTGCTCGCGGTGCTGGCCAGCGCTTTGTACTTGGTGCGCGTGCAGTACGAATCGCGCCGCTTGACCACTGAGCTTGACCGCGCCAAAGACCGGGCCCAAGAGTTGCAAACCGAACACGATCGACTGGATTTGGAGCGTCGCTCTTTGGGCACACCTTTGCGTGTGGAAAAGCTCGCGCGCGAACAACTGCAAATGCGCACCGTCACGCCGGCCATCACCCAATACGCCCGCATCGGTGACACATCGGCCAGCGCCAACGCGCCGGTCAGCGACAAGCAAGGCACGCAGCCATGAGCACGCGCAGCGTTCAATACACCTCCAGCCCCTTGTTGGCGAGCAAAACACCGGTCTGGCGCAGCCAATTCATCGTGGCCTGCATCGCCGTGGGTTTTTTGGGCTTGGTGGGGCGCGCGGCCTATGTGCAGGTGATTGACAACGCATTCTTCAAAAAACAAGGCGCCATGCGCTTCATCCGCGTGCTCGAGTTGCCAGCCAACCGCGGCCGCATCTTGGACCGCAACGGCTTGATCTTGGCGTCAAGTGTGCCCACCCCCAGTGTGTGGGCCAACCCCGAAGACATCGACCGCACACCAGCCAAACTCAAAAACCTGGCCCGCCTGCTCAATATGACCACCCAAGAGCTTGAGCACAAGTTGGAGGACGAGGACAAAAACTTTGTCTGGCTGCGCCGACAAGTGGACGAGTCGGTGTGGCGCGAAATCGATGCGCTCAAGATCAAAGGCGTGTATGCGCGCATGGAATACAAGCGCAAATACCCAGAGGGCGAGGCCCTGGCGCATGTGGTGGGCTTCACCAATGTGGAAAACAGTGGCCAAGAGGGTGTGGAGCTGGCTTTTGAAAACCAACTCGGCGGCAAGTCGGGTTCGCGCCGGGTGATCAAAAACCGGCTCAAACAAGTGGTCGAACACATTGGCGAGGAAATTCCACCCGTTGACGGTCGCGATCTGCAGCTGAGCATCGACAGCAAGGTGCAATTTTTCGCCTACCAAAAGCTGCGCGAAGCGGTGCTGCAGCACAAGGCGCAAGCCGGCAGTGTGGTGGTGCTCGATGCCCAGTCGGGCGAGGTGCTGGCCTTGGCCAACTACCCCAGCTATTCCCCCGAGCGGCGGGTCAATCTCAGCGGTGCTCAGCTGCGCAACCGCGCGCTGACCGACACCTTCGAGCCGGGCTCGACCATGAAGCCGTTCGCCATCAGTTTGGCTTTGGAGAAGGGTTTGATCAAACCCGAGACCATGATCCAAACCGCGCCCGGGCGCATCACCATGGCGGGTGCCACCATCTCCGACGCCCACCCACACGGCATGCTCAGTGTCAACGAAGTGATTCAAAAATCGAGCAACGTGGGCACGGTGAAAATTGCCATGCAAATGCCCCCGCGTGAGATGTGGGAGATGTACACCCAACTCGGCTTTGGCATCAAGCCCGATTTGCCCTTCCCTGGGGTGGTGTCGGGTCGCTTGCGCGGTTACAAGACTTGGCGTCCGATTGAGCAAGCCACTATGAGCTATGGCTATGGCTTGTCGTCGAGCTTGTTTCAATTGGCCCAGGCTTACACGGTGTTTGCCCGCGATGGCGAGCGCATGCCGGTGAGCTTGCTCAAGCGCACCGAGCCGGTACAAGGGGTGCGGGTGATGGAAGCGCGCCACGCGGTGGCCGTGCGCCACATGCTCAATATGGCCGCAGGCCCCGGTGGCACGGCACCCAAAGCCCAAACCATGGGTTATTCGGTGGGTGGCAAAACGGGCACTGCGCACAAACAAGAAGGCAAGGGCTACGCCAGCAAAAAATACCGTGGATTCTTTGTTGGATTGGCGCCCATTGAAAACCCGCGCATTGTGGTGGCGGTGATGATCGACGAGCCCACCAACGGGGCTTATTACGGCGGTGACGTGGCCGCTCCCGTGTTCAGCCAAACCGTGCAGCAAACCCTGCGCATGATGGGCATCCAGCCCGACGTGGCGGTGCGCCCCCAGGTCATGGCCAAAGCGGAGCCTGAGTCGTTTTGATGCCCGCTTTGCACACCCCCCAACAAGCTGCGCAGTGGTTGCACCAGCGTGGCTGCGCACAACTGCACAGCGACAGCCGGCAGGTGCGTGCGGGTGACGGCTTTTTGGCTTGGCCGGGTGCGCGCAGCGATGGCCGCAGCCATGTGCCAGAGGTCCTGGCGCGCGGTGCGCGTGCTTGTTTGGTCGAGCGCGACGGCTGGGCCGAAGAGGCCTTGTTCAGCTCCGCGCCAACCATGGGCACGCTGCACAGCGTTGAAGGATTGGGCGCCTATGCGGGCTTGCGCCGCGACAGCGGTGCGATTGCATCGGCCTTCCACGGTCACCCCAGCAAGGCCTTGGATGTGCTGGCCATCACCGGCACCAATGGCAAAACCTCCACCGCCTGGTGGTTGGCCCATGCGCTGCAAGCCATGGGGCGTGGTTGCGCTGTCGTGGGCACTTTGGGCATGGGCGATGTGGCGCAGGCCGCGCAGTGGTCGCACGGTGGTGGTTTGACCACGCCCGATGCGGTGTTGCTGCAAGCGGGTTTGCGCCAATTTGTTGATCAGGGATTGGCGGCTTGTGCGATCGAGGCCTCGTCCATTGGTTTGCGTGAACACCGCCTGGATGGCACGGTGCTGCGTTTGGCAGTTTTCACCAACTTCAGCCAAGACCACCTCGATTACCACGGCAGCATGGACGACTATTGGCAGGCCAAGGCAGCTTTGTTTGAGTGGCCCGAATTGCCTGCGGCAGTGGTCAACGTCGATGACGCCCAAGGCAGCCGCTTGGCCCAAACCCTGTTGGCCAGAAAGCGCCCCGCCCAGGTGTGGACGTTTTCCTTTGCAGGGCCTGCGCGTTTGCAAGCAAAACACGTCCGTTGGCACGCTTCGAGCGAAGGTGGTGCGGGATTGGCCTTTGACGTCTGCGAGGGTGATGCGGTGATGCCCTTGCAAACCCGCATGGTGGGGGCTTTCAATGTCAGCAATGTGTTGGCGGTGATCGCCGCCTTGCGCGCCTTGGGCCACCCACTGGCCGATGCGGTGCGGGCCTGTGCCCATTTGCCCAGTGTGCCCGGGCGCATGAACAGCATGGGCGGCATCGACCAGCCTTTGGTGGTGGTGGACTATGCCCACACCCCAGACGCCTTGGAAAAAGCCTTGCAAGCCTTGCACAGCGTGGCCCAACAGCGTGGGGGCCGTCTGTGGTGCCTGGTGGGTTGCGGCGGCGAGCGCGATGTCGGCAAACGCCCGTTGATGGCGCGGGTGGCCGAAGCGCAAGCCCAGTGTGTGGTGCTCACCAGCGACAACCCGCGTAGCGAAGACCCATTGGCCATCTTGGCCCAGATGCGCGCAGGCTTGCACCAACCGGATCGGGCGCAAGTGCAAGCCGACCGGCGCCAGGCCATCACCGATGCCTTGGCCCAAGCCCATGCCCAGGACGTGGTGTTGATCGCCGGCAAGGGCCACGAGATGTACCAAGACATCCAAGGCCAGCGCTTGCCGTTTTCCGATGCGCAACTGGCCCAGGCCTGCTTGGACGCGGGGGCATGGGCATGAGTGATATGCAACTGAGCTTGGCCCAGGCCCAGCAATGGATCAGCGGCGCGCGTTGGGTGGGCGGGCCCGATGTGCGCTGCGGCCGGGTGCACACCGACACGCGCACGCTGCAAGCCGGCGACTTGTTTGTGGCCTTGCGCGGCGAGCGCTTTGACGCGCATGACTTTTTGCCCCAAGCCCAGGCCTTCGGTGCCCGCGCTGCTTTGGCTGAAAAAGGCTTGGCCGCAGCGGGCTTGGTGGGTTTGGAAGTGCCCAATAGCTTGCGCGCCTTGGGCGAGCTGGCCGCCGCTTGGCGTCAGCAGTTTTCGCTGCCCTTGTTGGCGGTCACAGGCAGCAACGGCAAGACCACGGTGACGCAAATGATCGCCAGCATCTTGCGCGCTTGGCACCCGGGGTCGGATCAAGCCTTGGCCACCCAAGGCAATTTCAACAACGACATCGGCCTGCCCTTGACCTTGCTGCGCTTGCGCCCGTCGCACCTGAGCGCTGTGGTCGAGATGGGCATGAACCACCCCGGCGAAATCGCCCAATTGGCCGCCATCGCCCGGCCCACAGTGGCTTTGGTCAACAACGCCCAACGCGAGCACCAAGAGTTCATGCACAGCGTGGCCGCCGTGGCCGAAGAAAACGGCGGCGTTCTGTCGGCCTTGGGGCCCGATGGTGTGGCGGTGTTTCCAGCCGATGACCCGCACACCCCGGTGTGGCGTCGCTTGGCGGGTGCGCGCCGAACATGGTGCTTTGGCTGGGAGGCCAGCGCTGAGGTGTGGCCGCAGCACAGCCGCTGGCAGGCCGATCATTGGGAAATTCAGTTGCACACGCCTGTGGGTGTGGTGGGCACCGAGCTGCACATCGCCGGTCGCCACAACCTGCGCAACGCCATGGCCGCCACCGCCACCGCCTTGGCCGCTGGGGCTCCTGTGGCCGCCGTGACCGAAGGCTTGCGCGCTTTCAGGCCGGTGGCCGGCCGCTCGCGCACGCACGCCTTGCAGTGGCAGGGGCACACCTGCACCGTGGTCGACGACAGCTACAACGCCAACCCCGACTCGGTGTTGGCGGCGATTGATGTGTTGGCCGACTTGCCCGCTCCACGTTTGCTGGTGCTGGGCGATATGGGCGAGGTGGGTGTGAATGGCGCAGCCTTTCATGCCGAGGTGGGCCAGCATGCACAAGCCAAAGGCATTGAACGTGTGTTCACCTTGGGCGAGTTGGCCCAATCCAGCGCGGCGGTGCATGCGGCGGCCACCCACTTTGGCGACATGGCGGCGTTGCAAGCGGCGGTACTGGCGCAGGCCGCCGAGGGTGGCAGCGTGCTGGTCAAAGGTTCGCGCTTCATGCGCATGGAGCGTGTGGTCCAGGCCCTGCGCGAACACGCATCTGACCAGGAGGCCACATGCTCTTGAGTCTGGCCCAGTGGCTGCAAACCTTGTCACCCGAATTCGGTTTTTTCCGCGTGTTTCAGTACATCACCTTTCGTGCAGTGATGGCTGCGCTCACTGCCTTGCTCATGGGCTTGATCGCGGGTCCGTGGGTGATCCGCAAACTGGCCGCACTCAAAATCGGCCAACCCATTCGCGGCTACGGCGTGGAGGCGCACCTGAGCAAATCGGGCACCCCCACCATGGGCGGTGTGCTGATCTTGATTTGCATCTCGGTCTCCACCTTGTTGTGGTTTGATCTGTCCAACCGCTTTGTGTGGATCGTGTTGTTGGTCACCCTGGGCTTTGGCGCCATTGGTTGGGTGGACGATTGGCGCAAAGTGGTGCGCAAAGACCCCGAAGGCATGCGCTCGCGCGAGAAATACTTTTGGCAGTCGGTGATTGGCCTGCTGGCTGCGCTTTACTTGGTGTTCAGCATTTCCGAGGTCAGCAACCTGCGCGTGCTGGAGTTGTTCTACCTGTGGGTGCGCTCGGGCTTTGATGTCGATTTGCCGCCCAAGGCCGATTTGTTGTTGCCCTTCTTCAAAGAAGTCAGCTACCCATTGGGGGTGTTTGGTTTTGTGTTGTTGACCTACTTGGTGATTGTGGGCGCGAGCAATGCGGTCAAC
Organism: Limnohabitans rimovensis (SeqCode); assembly: GCF_965234775.1. Taxonomy (GTDB): domain Bacteria; phylum Pseudomonadota; class Gammaproteobacteria; order Burkholderiales; family Burkholderiaceae_C; genus Limnohabitans; species Limnohabitans rimovensis. The sequence continues at coordinate 105,571 of NZ_OZ248562.1, forward strand.
CTCACCGATGGCCTGGACGGCTTGGCCATCATGCCGGTGGTGATGGTGGGCTCCGCCTTGGGGGTGTTTGCCTACGTCACGGGCAGTTCGGTGTATTCCAAATACCTGCTCTTTCCCTATATCCCAGGTTCGGGCGAGCTGATGATTTTTTGTGCTGCCATGGCCGGTGCGGGCTTGGCGTTTTTATGGTTCAACACCCACCCCGCGCAGGTGTTCATGGGGGATGTGGGTGCGCTGGCCTTGGGCGCGGCCCTGGGCACCATCGCGGTCATCGTGCGCCAAGAAATCGTGCTGGCCATCATGGGTGGCATTTTTGTCGTCGAAGCCCTGTCGGTCATGGCCCAGGTCAGCTACTTCAAATACACCAAACGCAAATATGGCGAGGGCCGGCGCATCCTCAAGATGGCGCCATTGCATCACCATTTTGAAAAATCTGGCTGGAAAGAAACCCAGGTGGTGGTGCGCTTTTGGATCATCACCATGCTGCTGTGCTTGATTGGCCTGTCGACCTTGAAGCTCCGATGAACACCGTGTACCCCTCCTCCTTGCAAAACCAAGCCGTGCTGGTGCTGGGCCTGGGCCAGTCGGGCTTGGCCATGGCGCGCTGGTGCAGCGAGCAAGGCGCTCGGGTGTGGGTGATGGACACCCGAGCTGAACCACCGGGCTTGGCCGATTTGCACACCCATGCACCGCAAGCGCAGTTCATCGCGGGTGAATTCGATGCCACCGTGTTGTCCAGCCAAGGCATCCGTGCCGTCTTCAAAAGCCCGGGTCTGTCCCCCGCCGAAGTGGCGCCTGTGTGGCGTGCAGCCATTGAAGCGGGTTTGTGGGTCGGCACCGAGTTGAGTTTGTTTGTCCACGCCCTGCGCGAGGCCCAGGCCCAAACGGGCTATGCCCCGCAGGTGCTCGCCATCACCGGTACCAATGGCAAAACCACGGTCACGGCATTGACCACCCGATTGCTCAAGGCCGCGGGTCAAGACGTGGTCATGGCGGGCAACATTGGCCCCAATTTGCTCGACACCTGGCGCGAGCGCGCCGCAGGTGCGGGCTTGCCAGCGGTCTGGGTGCTGGAGTTGTCGAGCTTTCAACTCGATGGGGTCGATGACTTTGAGCCCACGGCTAGCACCGTGCTCAACCTCAGCGAAGACCACCTCGATTGGCACGGCAGCATGGATGATTACTGCGCCGCCAAGGCCCGCATCGTGGGCAGCACCGGCTTGCTGGTGCTCAACCGCAATGATGCGCGCGTGATGGCTTTGCAGCCGGTCAGTGATGCCGCGAAAAAGAAAAAAGCCATCGAGCGAGAGGTCGCCTCCTTTGGCAGCGATGCGCCCCGCGTCGCCGGGGACTGGGGCCTGGAAAACGTCAATGGCATGAATTGGTTGGTGCGCTTGATCGAGCGCGAAGGTGGGCGCAAAAAGGCCCGTGCTGGTGCGCCTGAGCACGAGGGCTATGACGACGATGCGCCCTTCATGCAGCGCTTGATGCCTGCCGAGGCCTTGCGCATCAGCGGTCAACACAATGCCCTCAATGCGTTGGCCGCACTGGCCTTGGCCAGCCACACCCAAGCCACCTTGGGGCCCATGTTGTATGCCTTGCGCGAATACCGGGGCGAGCCCCACCGTGCCAGCACCGTGGCCGTGGTGCAAGACGTGGAATACATCAACGACAGCAAAGGCACCAATGTGGGTGCCACGGTGGCCGCCTTGCAAGGCCTGGGACAAGACCGCCGCTTGGTGCTGATCGCCGGGGGCGAAGGCAAGGGTCAAGACTTTTCCCCCTTGGCCGCGGTGGTGACTGGCCACACCCGTGCGGTGGTGCTGATCGGGCGCGACGCGCCCTTGCTGCGCCAGGCCTTGCAAGGCTGCGGCGTGCCGTTGATCGAGGCTGCGTCCATGCAGGACGCAGTGCGGTGCGGGGCCGAACAGGCCCAGGCTGGCGACGCGGTGTTGCTGTCACCAGCATGCGCCAGCTTTGACATGTTTGATCACTATGTGCAGCGCGGCGAAGCCTTTGCCCAAGCGGTGCAGGCCTTGGCCGAGGATGCTGGTGTGGTGTGGGAGGGTGCGGCATGAGCACGCTGACGCACAAACTGGGCGACGCCTGGGGACGCTGGCGTGGCAATGCACCCGCCGAAGGCCCAGACGCTTTGCCCGTAAGGGTGCACGGCACCGAGTTCACCCGCACCCGCGCCGCACCGGTGCGGGTCAAAGGCTTTGACCAGCCTTTGATTTGGGTCGCGGTCACCTTGTTGCTGTGGGGCTTGGTGATGGTGTACTCGGCCTCCATTGCCATGCCGGATAACCCGCGTTTTGGCAATTACGCCCAAAACCATTTTTTGCTGCGCCACACCGCCGCCATTGGTGTGGCCTTGGTGGCGGCCGCGTTGGCCTACCAAGTGCCCATGGATACCTGGGATAAATGGGCACCGTGGTTGTTCATTGCTTCGCTGGTGTTGCTCATCGTGGTGCTCATTCCTGGCATTGGCAAGGAGGTCAATGGGGCCAGGCGATGGATTGCCATGGGCTTTATCAACTTTCAGCCCTCCGAGTTGGCCAAGCTGGGCGTGCTCTTGTACGCCGCCAATTACATGGTGCGCAAGATGGAAGTGAAGGAAAAGTTTTTCAGCGCCGTTGCACCCATGGGGGTGGCGGTGGCGGTGGTGGGGTCGCTGTTGCTGGCCGAACCCGACATGGGGGCCTTCATGGTGATCGCCATGATTGCCATGGGCATTTTGTTCTTGGGCGGAGTCAACGCGCGGATGTTTTTCTTGATCGCTTTGGTGCTGATCATTGCATTTGTGCTGATGATTGCTTTGAGCGAATGGCGCCGTGACCGCATCTTTGCTTATCTCAACCCCTGGGACCCCAAGTACGCCCTGGGCAAGGGATACCAGTTGTCGCATTCGTTGATCGCCATTGGGCGGGGCGAGATTTTTGGTGTGGGTTTGGGCGGCAGCGTGGAAAAACTGCACTGGCTGCCCGAGGCACACACCGACTTTTTACTCGCCGTGATTGGCGAGGAGTTTGGTTTTGTGGGCGTGGTGACGATGATCGTTTTGTTCTTGTGGTTGACCCGACGCATCATGCACATTGGCCGCCAAGCGATTGCCATGGACCGCGTGTTCTCTGGGTTGGTGGCCCAAGGGGTGGGGGTGTGGATCGGTTTCCAAGCCTTCATCAACATGGGGGTGAACCTGGGTGCCTTGCCGACCAAGGGCTTGACCCTGCCGTTGATGAGCTTTGGCGGCTCCGCTATCTTGCTCAATTTGCTGGCCTTGGCCATTGTGTTGCGGGTGGACCATGAAAACCGACAACTCATGCACGGGGGTCGGGTATGAGCGCGGGTGTGGCACTGGTCATGGCCGGCGGCACCGGTGGCCATATCTTCCCCGGCTTGGCCGTGGCCCAAGGTTTGCGCGAACGCGGCTGGCGCGTGCATTGGTTGGGCGCACCGGCCCCGAGCATGGAGAGTCGCTTGGTGCCGCCACAAGGCTTTGCTTTTGAAACCGTGCAGTTTGGTGGCGTGCGTGGCAAGGGCTGGGCCAGCTGGATCGGCTTGCCCATGCGGCTGATCAAAGCTTTTTGGCAAAGCCTGCAAGTGGTGCGCCGCTTGCGCCCCGATGTGGTGGTGGGCCTGGGCGGCTACATCAGCTTTCCCGGCGGCATGATGGGCGTGCTGTGTGGTCGCCCCTTGGTGCTGCACGAGCAAAATTCCATCGCCGGCATGGCCAACCGCTGGCTCAGCCGGGTGGCGGCACGGGTGTTTTGTGCGTTTCCGGGCGCGATTGCCCGGGGCGAATGGATCGGCAACCCTTTGCGCGCGTCGTTTGCCCAACAAGCCGCACCGGCGATGCGGTTTGCTCAGCGCAGTGGTCCCTTGAGGGTGTTGGTGTTGGGTGGCAGCTTGGGGGCCCAAGCGCTCAACGAAGCCTTGCCGGCGGCATTGGCGCGCATGCCCGAATCCTTGCGACCACAGGTGCTGCACCAAAGCGGCGAGCGCCACATTGACAGCCTGCGCCAAGCCTATGCCCAGGCCGGTGTGCCAGCCGAACTCACCCCCTTCATCGACGACACGGCACACGCCATGGCCCAGGCCGATGTGGTGATTTGCCGCGCCGGTGCCAGCACCGTGACCGAATTGGCCGCAGTCGGGGTGGCCGCCTTGTTGGTGCCCTTCCCCTATGCGGTGGATGACCACCAAACCCACAATGCACGCTTTCTCAGCGACGCTCAGGCAGCGTGGTTGTGGCCGCAAACCGAACTGAGCGCCGAACGGCTGGCGCAGTGGTTGGCCGGCTTGAACCGCGCTGATTTGCAAGCCATGGCCGAGCGTGCCCAGCAGTTGGCCAAACCCGATGCCGCCACCCAGGTGGTGCAAGCTTGCGAACAACTGCGCAGCGAAGGGCGGTCATGAAGCAAGCCATTCGCCACATCCATTTCGTCGGCATTGGTGGCGCAGGCATGAGCGGCATTGCCGAGGTGTTGCACAACCTGGGCTATGGGGTGTCAGGTTCAGACTTGGCTGAAGGCCCGACCTTGGCGCGATTGCGCGCCTTGGGCATGGGCATCCAAGTCGGTCATGCGGCGGCGCACATCGCAGGTGCCGATGCGGTGGTCACTTCCACAGCCGTGCATGCCGACAACCCCGAGGTGGTGGCGGCCCATGCCAAGCTCATACCGGTGGTGCCACGCGCGGTGATGTTGGCCGAGTTGATGCGCTTGAAAAAAGGTGTGGCCATCGCCGGCACGCATGGCAAAACCACCACCACCAGTTTGGTTGCCAGCGTGTTGGCCGAGGCCGGCATGGACCCGACCTTTGTCATCGGTGGGCGCTTGAACAGCGCCGGCGCCCATGCGCGTTTGGGCAGCGGCGATTACATCGTGGTCGAGGCCGATGAGTCGGATGCCTCGTTTTTGAACCTGATGCCGGTGATGTCGGTGGTGACCAACATCGATGCCGACCACATGGAGACCTATGGCCATGACTTTGGGCGTTTGAAAAATGCCTTTGTCGAGTTTTTGCACCGCATGCCGTTTTATGGTGCAGCGGTGCTGTGCACCGACGATGCGGCGGTGCGCAGCATCTTGCCCCAGGTGTCACGGCCGATCACCAGTTACGGCTTTGGCGAGACGGCGCAAGTGCGCGGCCACAGCGTGCGCGCCGACAACGGGCGCATGCACTTTGGCGTGACCCGCAGCAATGGCATCCGCTTGCCCGAGATGGACATCACCCTCAACCTGGCTGGCGAGCACAACGTGCTCAATGCCTTGGCCGCCATTGCCGTGGCGGTGGAGTTGGGTGTGCCCGACAGCGCGGTGCAAACCGCCTTGGCGCAGTTCAAAGGGGTGGGTCGGCGCTTCCAGCGCCATGGTGAAGTGCCCACCCGTTCGGGCGCCGGGCACTTCACCTTGATCGAAGACTATGGCCACCACCCGGTGGAGATTGCCGCCACGCTGGCAGCGGCCCGAGGGGCGTTTGCCGGGCGGCGCTTGGTGCTGGCGTTTCAACCGCACCGCTACACCCGCACCCGCGACTGTTTTGAAGACTTTGTGCAGGTGTTGCGGCGCGCCGATGTGCTGTGTTTGTCCGAGGTCTATGCCGCGGGTGAAGCGCCGATTGCGGGTGCCGATGGCCGGGCCTTGGCGCGCGCCTTGCGCATGGCCGGTGACCAAACCCTGGCCTTTGTGGACGCCATTGCCGACATGCCCGCGCACATCTTGGACCAGGCCCAGCCCGGCGACGTGGTGTTGTGCATGGGCGCGGGCAGCATTGGCCAGGTGCCCAACCAAATTTTGCAAATGGGCCTGGGGGTGACGCCATGAGCGGCTTTGACATCACCAGCGCCTGTGTGGCCGTGTTGATGGGCGGCGACTCGGCCGAGCGCGACATCTCCTTGATGTCGGGCCAAGGCGTGTTGCAAGCCTTGTTGTCCAAAGGGGTTCAGGCCCAGGCTTTTGACCCGTCCACACAAGATCTGTCGGCCTTGCGCGGCTTGGGCATCACCCATGTGTTCATTGCCTTGCATGGACGCCATGGCGAAGACGGCACGGTGCAAGGGGCCTTGGAGTTGCTGGGCATTCCCTATACCGGCTCGGGCGTGATGGCCTCGGCCATCGCCATGGACAAGGTCATGACCAAACGCTTGTGGCGCAGCCACGGCCTGGACACACCCGCATCGGTGTGCCTGAGCCCAACCGAACAAAGCGCGGCGCGCATTGCCGCCATTCCGGCTGAATTGGGCCTGCCTTTGATCGTCAAGCCGCCGCGCGAAGGCTCATCGATTGGGGTGACCAAGGTCAGCCAAGCCAGTGAGATGGTCAATGCGGCAACCTTGGCCACCCGCTATGACCCCGAGTTGTTGTGCGAGGCCTTCATCGATGGCGACGAAATCACCTGCCCGGTGTTGGGCGAAGGCGCGGGCGCCGTGGCACTGCCAATTGTGCGCATCGCCGCGCCACAAGGTGACTACGACTACCAAAACAAATACTTCACCGACACCGTGAAATACCACTGCCCCAGCGGTTTGCCCGCAGCGGAGGAAGAGGCCATTCAGCAACAGGTGCTGGCCGCCTACCGCAGCCTGGGATGCCGTGGTTGGGGCCGCGCTGATTTGATGATCCGCGCCAGCGACCGCAAGGCCTTTTTGCTCGAAATGAACACTTCGCCGGGCATGACGAGCCATTCTTTGGTGCCAATGTCGGCGCGTGCGGCCGGCATCTCTTACGAAGACCTGTGCCTGCGCTTGATCGCCAGCGCCAGTTTGGACAGCCGCCGCGGGGTCGCACCATGACGGTGATGCAACGCCGCCTGCGACCTCCCCGGGTGGTGCCAGTGGAGGTGCCCTGGGACGCCAAATGGATGAACGCCTTGGCCAATCTGTTGTTGTTGGGTTTCATGGGCATGCTGATTGGTGCGGCACTGTGGTGGGGCGTGCGCCACACCCATTTCAGCTTGCAGCGCATCACCGTGGACGGTGATGTGGCGCACAGCAACGAAGTCACCTTGCGTGCCAATGTGGCACCCCGCTTGAGCGGCAACTTTTTCACCATGGACCTGGCCCAAGCGCGGGCCAGCTTCGAGGCGGTGCCGTGGGTGCGCCGTGCAGTGGTGCGCCGGGAGTTTCCCAACCGCTTGCGCGTCACCCTCGAAGAGCACCAGCCCGTGGCCCTGTGGGGCAATGAGGGCGATGCCCGCATGGTCAACCAACAAGGCGAGTTGTTCGAGGCCAATGTGGCCGAGGCCGACGTCGAGCGCATGCCCCGCCTGATCGGCCCCGATGCCCAATCGGCCGAGGTGCTGGGCTTGTACCGCTTGCTCACGCCCATGTTTGGTCAATTGCACTTTGAGCTCAGCAGTTTGGAGCTGACCGCACGCGGCAGCTGGCGTGCTCATTTGGAGGGGGGGTCGGTGGTGGAGCTGGGACGTGGCCAAGCGCCGCAGGTGCAAGAGCGGGTGCAGCGCTTGACGCAAACCTTGACCCAAGTGGCCAGCCGCTATGGGCGCCGGGTCAGCGCCATGGAGTCGGCCGATCTGCGCCACGACAACGGATACGCGCTGCGCTTGCGCGGGGTGAGCACGCTCGACACCCAGGGCCTCAAAAGGTAAGGACAAGGAAATCACATGGCAAAAGAATACAAAGATCTCGTGGTGGGCCTGGACATTGGCACCAGCAAGGTGATGGCCGTGGTGGCCGAGGTCTTGCCCGGCGGAGAGCTGAAGATCGCTGGCATGGGGGTCGCGCCCAGCAACGGCCTCAAGCGCGGTGTGGTGGTCAACATCGACGCCACGGTGCAAAGCATCCAAGCGGCTTTGAAAGAGGCCGAATTCATGGCCGATTGCAAAATCACCAAGGTCTACACCGGCATCACTGGCAGCCACATCCGTGGCATGAATTCCAGCGGCATGGTGGCGGTCAAGGACCGCGAGGTCACCGCCCCCGATGTGGCCCGGGTGGTGGAGACTGCCAAGGCGATCAACATCTCCACCGACCAGCGCTTGTTGCTGGTCGAGCCGCAAGAGTTTGTCATCGACGGCCAAGACGTGAAAGAGCCGATTGGCATGAGCGGCATCCGCTTGGAGGCCAAGGTGCACATCGTCACTGGTGCCCAAAGCGCCGCTGAAAACATCATCAAATGCGTGCGCCGCTGTGGACTGGATGTCGAGCAGTTGATGCTCAACCCCCTGGCCTCGAGCTATTCGGTGCTGACAGCCGATGAAAAAGAGCTGGGTGTGGCCCTGGTTGATATTGGCGCGGGCACCACCGATGTGGCCATCTTCACCGGCGGCGCGATTCGCCACACCGCGGTCATCCCGATTGCGGGCGACTTGATCACCAGCGACATCGCCATGGCCTTGCGCACGCCAACCAAAGACGCAGAAGACATCAAGGTCGAGTCCGGCTATGCCAAGCAACTGTTGGCCAACCCAGAGATGCAGGTGGAAGTGCCCGGATTGGGCGATCGGGGCCCGCGCATGCTCAGCCGCCAGGCCTTGGCCGGGGTGATCGAGCCGCGTGTTGAAGAGATTTTTTCGCTGGTGCTGCAAGTCATCCGCGAGTCGGGTTTTGAGGAGGTGTTGTCCTCGGGCATTGTGCTCACGGGTGGCAGCGCCATCATGCCCGGCATGGTCGAGCTGGGCGAGGACATTTTCTTGAAGCCCGTGCGCCGTGGTTTGCCCCAGTACAGCGGTGCTTTGGCCGACATGGTGGCCCAGCCGCGTGCAGCCACCGTCATGGGTCTGCTCGAAGAAGCCCGCCTGGCCCGCCTGCGCGGCTTCAAGGTGGCACAAAACAATGGTTCGGTGCAGACCGCCTTGGGTCGCATCAAGGACTGGTTGGTGGGGAACTTCTGATGAACAACACCCAATGGTTGGCCATGGCCCGCGCCAGTCCGCCCGCATGGGGGGTGTGGCGATGGCGACCTTGTTGCCGTGGTGCACCCCCAGATGGTTGAATGAATCGCAAACATTAAAAAAACACTTGGCAACTGCAAACAACGGATCAATAGGAGTAGAAAAATGAGCATCGAAATGGTTGAAGAAGAAGCGTTCAACTCAGGCACCATGATCAAGGTGATTGGCGTGGGTGGTGGCGGCGGCAACGCGGTCGAGCACATGATCAACACCCATGTTCAAGGGGTGGAGTTCATTTGTGCCAACACCGATGCGCAAGCCCTGCGCCGCAGCGCGGCGCACAAGGTGATCCAACTCGGTCAAAGCGGTTTGGGTGCGGGCAGCCGACCCGAGCGCGGTCGCGACGCAGCCATGGCTGCTGAAGAGGACATCCGAGCAGCCCTCGAAGGCGCGCACATGTTGTTCATCACCGCTGGCATGGGTGGCGGCACCGGCACTGGGGCCGCACCGGTGGTGGCACGCATCGCCCGCGAAATGAATATCTTGACCGTGGGTGTGGTGACCAAGCCCTTTGAGTGGGAGGGCGGCCGACGCCTGACCAATGCCGAGGCCGGTTTGTCCGAGTTGGAAGCCAATGTGGACTCCTTGATCGTGGTGCTCAACGAAAAGCTGCAACAAGTGTTGGGCGAAGAGGTCACGCAAGACCAGGCCTTTGCCTTTGCCAACGACGTGCTGAAAAACTCGGTGGGTGGTATCGCCGAGATCATCAACGTGGAAGCCTTGGTCAACGTGGACTTTGAAGACGTGCGCACCGTGATGAGCGAGCACGGCAAAGCCATGATGGGCACGGCCAAAGCCAGCGGCCCCGATCGTGCGCGCATTGCCGCTGAACAAGCGGTGGCGTGCCCACTGCTGGAAGGCGTGGACATGTCAGGCGCCAAAGGCGTGTTGGTGTTGATCACCGCGGCCAAGGGCGGTTTGAAGCTGGCCGAGTCGCGCGAAGCGATGAACACCATCCGCGCCAGTGCCTCTGCCGATGCGCATGTGATTTACGGCACGGCGTACGACGACGAGTTGGGCGATGAAATTCGCGTGACCGTGGTGGCCACGGGCTTGGCGCAGTCGGGTCGCCGTGCTGCCCCACCGCTGCAGGTGCTGCGCAATGGCACCGATGGCATGGCTTACCCCAGCGCCGCCGAGACCCAGCCGACACAGGTGAGTTCACAAGCCAGCACCGCGAGTGCAGGTGTGGGCGTGCCTGACTACACCGGCATGGCCGTGCCCAGCGTGTGGCGCACCAACCGCACGCATGCGGCCGCCAAGGTGGATGCGATGTCCTCTGGTGGCATGGACGATTACGAGATCCCAGCGTTTTTGCGCAAGCAAGCGGATTGAGCGTTTTTATGCTTTGAAAAACGGCCTTCGGGCCGTTTTTTCTTTGTGCTGCGCTGAAAGGACTCCCCCTCACAACCCTAGACTGCACTGCTTGGGTGGCTCGAACTCCCCCTCTGAAACCGCCATCTCGGGGTGCGCGAGCTTCCTCCGGTCGCTGCGCTCCAACGTCGTCAGCCCGCACACCCACTCGTGCCGGTTTCGGTCAAGTGCTGGTTTGTCAGTTGTATGCTCACATCCTTTACTTCGCAGCACCGGTGGTGGGTGCGTCGCCCGACAACATTGGAGCGCAGCGACTGGCGGAGGGCGGCGTGCCCGCCGGCGGGGCGGGTTCAGCCAAAGTGGTGACGAACACCATCAACTCGCTTCACACAATAGATGAAAAAGCGAACGCTGAACCACAACCTACTGCAGCGCATTAAAATCACACCGTGCTGCAACAACGAACGCTCAAAACCATCACCACCGCCGTCGGTGTGGGTTTGCACAGCGGGCAAAAGGTGGAACTCACTTTGAGGCCGGCACCCCCCGACACCGGCATTGTGTTTCGCCGCACCGACTTGCCGCAACCGGTCACCATCCCTGTTTCGGCCACGGCCGTGACCGACACCCGCTTGGCTTCCACCATTTCGCACTTGGGCGCCAAGGTGTTGACCGTTGAGCACCTGATGTCGGCCTGCGCGGGTTTGGGGCTGGACAATTTGTTTGTGGACATCACCGCCGAAGAAGTCCCCATCTTGGATGGGTCGGCGGCCTCGTTTGTGTTTTTGCTCCAAAGCGCGGGCATTGCTTTGCAAAACGCGCCCAAGCATTTCATGCGCGTGTTGGAGGTGGTGGAGGTGAGCGAGGGCGAAGGGGCGGCGCGCAAATGGGCGCGGCTGAGCCCGCACAATGGTTACAAACTCAGCTTTGAAATTGACTTTGATCACCCTGCGGTGGACTCCACCGGCCAGCGGGTGGTGTTTGATACCGATGGGGGCAGCTATGTGCGCGACATTGCGCGCGCCCGCACCTTTGGTTTCACCAAAGATGTCGAGGCGATGCGGGCCAATGGCCTGGCCTTGGGCGGGGGTTTGGACAACGCCATCGTGATGGACGACTACAAGATTTTGAACAGCGAAGGCCTGCGCTACGACGATGAGTTCGTCAAACACAAAATCCTTGATGCCATGGGCGATTTGTTTTTGCTGGGCCGGCCTTTGCTGGCGGCGTACAGCGCGTTTCGCTCGGGACACGCCTTGAACAACCGCTTGTTGCGCGAATTGCTCAGCCGACCGCAAGCCTATGAAGTGGTCAGTTTTGCCGATGAGCGCCAAGCCCCGCGTGGGTTGGCGCAGTTGGCCCCGGCTTGGTGACACGCCATGTTGCTGGTGCGCTGGGCGGTTTTGTTTTTGCTGTTGGTCTCGGCCTTGCTTTTTGCCGCCTTCATCGCCACCGGTGAAACCCGTTATCGCATTTGGGGTTGGAAGGTGCTGCGGGTCACCGTGGGCGCTGCTTTGGTGTTTTTTGCTGTGCTGATTTTGGAGCGCTTGTAAAGAGCCATCCTGCTTTGCCGCATTTCCACCGCGCCCCCAAAGTTGTTCAAGCCGTATCCGCCCCACAGCAAGCGCTGATCAGCCGCTGCGGCCACCCCGAAACACTGCGCTGGACTTGCTGCGTGGGGCCCCAGCGGTTTGCAGCAGCGCCAAGCTGCGCCCGGCATGGGCGTGCATGATGGCCAAGCCCAGGGCATCGGCTGCGTCGGGGCCGGGCAGGCCAGGCAAATTCAACAGCCGTTTGACCATTTCTTGCACCTGTGCTTTGGCCGCTTTGCCGTGACCGGCCACAGCTTTTTTCATTTGCAAGGCGGTGTATTCGGCCACCGGTAGATTGGCGCTGACCAAGGCGGTCAGGCAAGCGCCGCGCGCTTGGCCGAGCAACAAAGTCGCTTGGGGGTTGACGTTGACAAACACAATCTCCACCACCGCTGATTGCGGTTGGTAGCGCGCCACCACTTCATGGATGCCGTCGAACAACAGTTTGAGTCGCGCGGGCAGGTCGGCGCGCTGTGCCGATTGGGTGCGGATGGTGCCGCTGGCCACATAGCTCAGTTGCGCGCCTTCAGCGTCGACCACGCCAAAGCCCGTGGTTTGCAAGCCCGGATCGATGCCCAAGATGCGCATGGCGTTTCCTTTCAAGGCAAGCGCGCCGCGCCCAGGCGGGCAACGATCACTTCGGCGCGCTGGGCCAAATAGGCAGAGCTGGGCAGCCGCTCAAAGTATTTGGGTCGCGGCAGCATCACGGCCAGGCGCGCGGCTTCATAGGGTGTGAGCTGTTGGGCTGACTTGCCAAAGTAGTGCTGGGCTGCGGCTTCGGCGCCAAACACGCCTTCGCCCCACTCCACGCTGTTGAGGTAAATTTCCAAAATTCGCTGTTTGCTGAGCAGGCCTTCCAAGGCCAGGGTGAGGACAAATTCTTGGGCTTTGCGTGCCCAGGTGCGCTCACCGGAGAGCAGCAGGTTTTTGGCCAACTGCTGGGTGATGGTGGAGCCGCCCACGATCTTGGGTGTGCTGCTGCGCGATGCGCTCGCTTGCGCTGCTTGTTGCTGGGCGCGGGTGTTTTTGGACCAGGCTTTTTCAATCGCATCCCATTGCACCCCATCGTGTTGGGCAAAGATGTCGTCCTCGGACACCACCACGGCGCGTTTGAGGTGGATGGATATGCGATCGTAGGGCTGCCACTGTTGGCGCCAGGGCAAGCTGTTTTTTTGCCGCAGGATGCGCACTGCCTCGGAGCGTTGAAAGCTGGTGGAGGCCGGGTCCCACCAGGCCAAAACGGCAATGCGCAGCACAAAAAACAATTGCAGCGCCAAGCCTGCGATCAGCACCAAGGCCAGCCAACGCATCAGCGGGCTGGTGACAGAGGACAGGGTGGGCCAGCGCATATCAGCGGGTTTGCACGCTGCCGTCGCGGCTGAACTGAAAGCGTGCCACCATGGCCAATTGGTCAGCACTTTGGCGCATGGCGGGATCAAAGGTGCCAAACGGACCGGCACTGCGGGCAATGGCGATCGCGCGCAGGTCGAGCGCGCGTTGGCCTGAGCTGGTCGCCACCTCTGCGGTGAGCACCTTGCCTTGTGCATTCACGGTGATGATCATGGTCAGCTCGCCATACAGTTTTTGGCCGTCTTGCTGCGGAAAGTGGCGTGTGCCGTGGGCCTCGATTTGGCGCCGCATGGCGTCATAGTATTGGGCGTAAACCACCTCTTGGGTGCTGGGGCTGATGTAGCGCTTGCGCGGCTTGGCGTTGTCTTGTTCGATGCGCTGCTCAATCTCGGCCAGCAGTTTGAGCAGCTGCTGGCGTTTGGCCTCTTGCGCTTGCTGCTGGGCGTTGTCAGGCGCGGGTTGGGTCTCCGGGATCAGGGCCAAGCTGGCCTTGATCTGGCTCAGCAGTTGGGTTTGTTTGAGCCTCAAGGCCGCCAATGTTTGAGCGGCCGAGGGCTCGAGTTGATCGCCTTCGGTGCTCAGGGCCGCGCTGGGCAGGGGAGAGCGGGCACGGCCTTGATCGGCGTCACCGCCACCGGTCAAGCGGGTTTGCGCCAGGGCTTGGGCGGGGGTGGCCTCATCCGATTTGGCCCGGGTGTTGACCAAGATCACTTCCAGCGGGCTGGTTTGGAACAAACGGTCAAAGCGCTCGGGGTCAGCGATGCGCAGGCTGAGCAACCCGCCGTGCACCAACAGGGACACGCCCAAAGCGATTTGCAACGGTGACCAGCGCTGCCACATGCTCAGGTGCTGGAGGGGGCCGGTGCCTCGCCATCGGCGTCGCTGAGATCGACGGCAATGGCGATGGGCCCGGCGGCTTCGTCGTCGTCGGCCTCGCTGGCGGGTTCTTGGCCGGGGTCGTCCCCGATCAGGGCCGCAAAATGCCCTTGCACGTCCAGGCTGATGTCGTCTATGGGCCCCAAGCGCAAGCGCACCTGTTGACCGCGCGCCAGTGTGCTGGGGCCGCCCACGATGGGCAGCACCAAAGGCAAACGCTGCGCGCGGGCCAGCACCGGCATGCCGGGCATGGCCTTGATCACATCGGCATCAATTTCTTCGGTGTGGTGTTGGCGCAGCCACTGCAAAGTCCAAAAGCGCTCCATGCTGGCCTGGTGGGCGTTGTAGGCGCTGTAGGTTTCTTCAAAAGTCGAGATGATGGAAAACAGAGCTGCATCTTTGGGTTTGAAGGGGGCAGCGAGTGCCGCCGTGGCGCCATGGCGCACGCAGGCGATCAGTTGCCACTGGTTGACCAAGTCGGTATAGCGGCGCAGTGGCGATGTGCTCCAGGCGTAGCAAGGCACGCCAATGCCGGCATGCGGCAAGGCCTTGGTGCCCATGCGCACCTTGATGCCCGGGGCCAAACTCGCTTGGCTGCGGTAAATCGCAGGCACGCCCAGGCTGGCCATCCACTGGCCCCAGGTGCTATTGGCCAAGATCATGGCCTCGGCCACGATCAGGTCCAGCGCCGCGCCGCGTTGGCGCACGCTGATGTCTACGGTTTCCTGGCCGCGCGGTGGCCCGCCATTCAAGCCCTGCAAGCGGAAGTTGTAGTCGGGGCGGTTGAAGGTTTCGGGCTTGCCGCGCACCACCTCGCGCTGCGCTTTGAGGTGGCGCGCCAGGCGGTGCAAAAAAGCCAGTTGGGCGCGCGGCATGGCCGGTTCGGTCACGCTGCTCGGGTGGGAAAAGCTCGGGTCGTCCAGCCACTGCGGGGTGACCACATCGTCGAGTTGGTCGTGGCGCAAGTTGGCGGCGATCGGCACTTGCTCCAAACGGGTGTGGCTGCCCATGATGGCCAAGGTGTCGGCATCGAACTGCACATACAACGACAAGGCGGGACAGGCACGTCCTTCTTGCAAGGTGTAGTGCTGCACCACGCCATCGGGCAGCATGGTGATTTTGTGGCCCGGCATGTAGACGGTGGACAGGCGTTGCCGGCCGACCTGATCGATGGCGTCACCCGGTTGCAGCGCCAGGCCCGGCGCGGCGATGTGGATGCCCACGGTGATGTGGGCGCTGCCCAGGCCTTGTACCGACAAGGCGTCGTCGATTTCGGTGGTTTGTGAGTCGTCGATGGAGTAGGCCTGCACATCGGCCAGCGGCAAGTCAACCGTGGCACTGGGCGCTTGCAGCGCTGGAAACTGGGTGCCCTTGGGGAAGTTTTCAAACAAAAACCGCTGCCAATGGAACTCGTAGGCCGAGGTGATGGCCCCCGCGCGTTGCAGCAAGGCCAGTGGTGCCATTTGGGTGGCACGGGCGGCTTGCACCACGGCTTTGTACTCGGGCCCGTTTTTGTCGGGCCTGAACAAAATTTTGTACAACTGCGCCAACACCGGCTCGGGGCATTGGCCGTCGCCCAGGGCCAAGGCCCAGGCGTCGATTTGCGCCAATTGCTGTTTTTTCTTGTCGATCGCCACCAGGGCTTGCTGGATCACTTCGGCGGCGGCTTTTTTGAAGCGCCCGCGCCCGGCGCGGCGAAAGTAATGCGGGGCTTCGAACAAGCGCAGCAAGGTGGCGGCTTGTTGGGTCAAGCTGGCGTTGGCGCTGAAGTACTCGCGCGCCAAGTCGGCAAAGCCAAACTCGTCTGTGGGGGCGAACTCCCAGGCCAAGTCCAACTCAATGGTTTGGGCCAAGGCGTTGGCCTCGCGCATCAAATCGGCGGGGCTGGGTTGGTCAAACTTGATCAGCATCAGGGCCGACTTGACTTTGACGCGTTTGCCCGTGTCCAGCTCGACTTGGGCCGAAGCTTCAGCCTCGGAAAGGACCCGACCGGTCAGAAATTTTCCGGCATCTTCAAACAGTGCATACATGCGCAGATTGTCCCACGCGCCCATGACGCCACCCGTTTCAGGGCATGGCGCTGCCCCAGCCCAGGTAGGTGGTCACGCTGGGCAAATGCGCATCGAAATCGCTCAAGCCGTGGTCAGAGCCGGGAATCAGGCGCAGTTGGGCCACGGGGTAGCGGGCCACCATTTCGCGCCAGTCCAGCACCTCGTCGCCTTGGGCCACGATGGCCAGCACGTCGCTGGGGTCGGCCAAGGCCGCCGCCTTGCCTGCTGGCGTGCGGTTGGCGCCGCCGACATACAAATCGCGCAACTCATCCACAAAGTGGGCCTGGAAGAAAACTGTTTCTTCGGGCTGGTGCCATTGGGGGTGCAGCCCAATGTGGGCTGATAAATCGCGCGCGGGGTCGACCGCGGGGTTGAGCAGCACGGTTTTGCAGCCCCAGCAGGCCCCGACCCAGGTGGCATAAAAGCCGCCGAGGGAGGAGCCGACCACGGCCATTTGATCGCGGGGCCAGTCGCGCAGGCCTGCGGTGATGAGGGCCGCCGCCGCTTGGGGGGACGCGGGCAGCTGCGGGCACCACCAGGTCACGCTGGGTTGGTGCTGGTGCACCCAGGCGGCCATGCGCTGCGCTTTGGCAGACAGCGGTGAAGAGCGAAATCCATGCAAATAAAGCAAATGGGTGATGGCCATGCCCGATAATCGCACGCCATGCCCATCGTGATCGAAAAGCCCCACCTCTTGCGCCGCTTGGCGCATGTGTTTCGGGGTTATGACAGCCAATTGGCCTTGGCCGTGATGGCGCTGGCGCTGGCCGGCTTGATCACCATGTATTCCTCGGGTTTTGCCAATGGAACCCGCTTTTGGGATCATTTACGCAACCTGTCATTGGCGTTTGTGATCATGGTGCTGGTGGCCCAAATCCCGCCTCAGCGCTTGATGACCTTCGCGGTGCCGCTGTACACCTTGGGCGTGGCCTTGCTGATCGCCGTGGCCTTGTTTGGCCTGACTAAAAAAGGGGCGCGCCGCTGGCTGAACGTGGGCATCGTGATTCAGCCGAGCGAAATTCTCAAAATTGCCATGCCCTTGATGTTGGCCTGGTGGTTTCAAAAGCGCGAGGGGCAGTTGCGCTCCCTGGACTTTGCCGTAGCCACCGTGTTGTTGGTGGTGCCGGTGGGTTTGATCGCCAAGCAACCCGATCTGGGCACCTCGATTTTGGTGCTGGCGGCGGGCCTGTATGTGATTTTCTTCGCGGGCCTGCGCTGGATCTGGATTTTGCCGCCGGTGTTTTTGGGCTTGGTCGGGGTGGTGTTGCTGGTGTGGTTTGAGCCCACCTTGTGCGCCGAGGGCTTTCGCTGGCCCTTGCTGCGCGAGTACCAGCAGCAGCGCGTGTGCACCTTGCTGGACCCCGGGCGCGACCCGTTGGGCAAAGGATTTCACATCATCCAAGGCATGATTGCCATTGGTTCGGGCGGCATTTTTGGCAAGGGCTTCATGCAGGGCACGCAAACCCATTTGGACTTCATCCCCGAGCGCACGACTGACTTTATTTTTGCCGCCTATGGCGAAGAATTTGGCTTGTTTGGCAACTTACTGCTGATTGCCGGTTTTGTGATGTTGGTGTTGAGGGGGTTGGCCATCGCTTTGGAAGGGCCCACTTTGTTTGCGCGCTTGCTGGCCGGCAGTGTGACCCTGATTTTTTTCACTTATGCCTTTGTCAACATGGGCATGGTCAGTGGCATCTTGCCGGTGGTGGGTGTGCCCCTGCCATTCATCAGTTATGGCGGCACGGCCATGGTCACCCTGGGGCTGGGGGTGGGCATTTTGATGTCGATCGCGCGCTCCAAGCAGTTGGTGCAGTCGTGACGGCCGCCTGGCCCCCCGTCGCCATCGTCGGCGTGGGCAATATGGGCGGCGGCATGGCGCGTCGGTTGTTGGCCCAGGGCGTGGAGGTGCACGTGTGTGACATCGATGCCGACAAAACCCAAGCTTTGCAGGCCTTAGGAGCCCACGTTGCTGCCATTCCTGCCCAGTTGGGCGGCGTGGCCCATTTTTTGATTGTTTGTGTGGTCACCGCCGCACAGGTCCAAGAGGTGTTGTGGGGCGAGCAGGGCTTGGCCGCCCAGCTCCAGGCCGGCGACACGGTCATGCTGTGCCCCACCATCGCCCCCGACGACACAGAGGCCGTGGCCGAGCGCCTGGCCGGACAGGGTGTGGCCACCTTGGACGCGCCCATGTCGGGTGGCCCCGAGCGGGCAGCGCTGGGCACCATGAGCTTGATGGTGGCAGGAGCCGATGCGGTGTTTGAGCGCCACCAGGCACTGTTGAATGCATTGGCCAACCCCGTGTTTCGCATTTCGCAGCGCGTGGGCGACGGCGCCCGCACCAAGTTGGTCAACAACCTGCTCGCCGGTATCAACTTGGTGGGTGCCGCCGAGGCGCTGGCGCTGGCCGAGCGCATGGGGCTGGATGGGGGTCGCACTTTGCAGGTGATGGCCGCGTCCAGCGCCCAAAGCTGGATCGCCTCAGACCGCATGACCCGCGCCTTGGCTGGAGACTGGGCCCCGCGCGCCCACATGACTTTGCTGGAAAAGGACACCGGCTTGGCCCAGCAAATGGCTTTGAAAGCGGGCTATGTGGGCCCCTTGGGGCCTGGGGCGGCAGCGGTGTTTGCCCAGGCCAGCGCCGCTGGTTTGGCCGAACTGGACGACGCCGCCGTCTTGCGGCACCTGCGCGCCCAGGTTTGAGCGATCGCCGCACGGGCTTTAAAGCGGCGGCCAAGGTCATGTGAAAGCCCGCGCCGCCCAGGGCAGGGGCGCTCCTACAATCAAGCCATGATTTCACGCGAACCCACCCTCGAGCGATTGACCATCGCGCAAAACCTGCTCCTCACCCCATACGGTTTGGACGAATCCCACCTCACCCAAGCTTTGTCGGCCATCCGTGCCCACCAAGTGGATGACGCTGACCTGTACTTCCAGTACACCCGCTCCGAAGGCTGGAGTTTGGAAGAGGGCATTGTCAAAACCGGCTCGTTCAGCATCGACCAAGGTGTGGGGGTGCGGGCGGTGAGCGGCGAAAAAACCGCTTTTGCCTATTCGGACGATATTTCTCTGACCTCTTTGATGGACGCGGCGCACACGGTGCGCAGCATCGCCACTGCAGGTCGGCAGGCGCGCGCCAAGGTGCCGGCCAAACGGGTGGCGCACAGCCGCAGCCTGTACGGCGGACAAGACCCGATTGGCAGCTTGGACAGCGCGGCCAAGGTGGCCTTGCTCGAGCACACCGAACAACTGGCCCGTGCCCGCGACCCGCGCGTGGTGCAGGTGATGGCCGGTTTGGCCTGTGAGCACGATGTGGTGTTGGTGGCGCGTGCCGATGGCACCATGGCCGCCGATGTGCGCCCTTTGGTGCGCTTGTCGCTGAGCGTGATCGCCGAACAAAACGGGCGCCGCGAAACCGGCTCCGCTGGTGGCGGTGGCCGCTTTGGCTTGGCTTATTTTGACGAGGCCTTGATTGCCGCTTACGTGCAAGAAGCGGTGGACGCCGCCCTGACCAATTTGGAAGCGCGTGCCGCCCCTGCCGGCGAGATGACCGTGGTGCTTGGCCCAGGCTGGCCTGGGGTGTTGTTGCACGAAGCCATTGGCCACGGCTTGGAGGGCGACTTCAACCGCAAGGGCTCGAGCGCTTTCAGCGGCAAGATTGGCCAGCGCGTGGCCGCCAAGGGCGTCACGGTGCTGGATGACGGCACCATGGCCGATCGACGGGGTTCGCTCAATGTGGACGACGAAGGCCACCCGACCCAGCGCAATGTGTTGATCGAGGATGGTGTGTTGGTCGGTTACATCCAAGACACGCTCAATGCCCGCTTGATGGGCGTGGCCCCCACCGGCAACGGGCGCCGCGAAAGCTATGCCCACATTCCCATGCCGCGCATGACCAATACCTATATGTTGGCGGGTGACAAAGCCCCACAAGAAATCGTCGCCAGCATGAAAAAAGGCCTGTACGCCACCAACTTTGGCGGCGGCCAGGTGGACATCACATCGGGCAAGTTTGTGTTTTCCGCCAGCCAAGCCTACTGGGTGGAAAACGGGAAAATCCAATACCCGGTCAAGGGCGCGACCTTGGTTGGCAATGGGCCCGATGCCCTCACCCGCGTGACCATGATTGGCAACGACCTGGCCTTGGACAGTGGTGTGGGCACCTGCGGCAAAGAGGGCCAAAGCGTGCCCGTGGGCGTGGGTCAACCCACCTTGCGCATCGACGGTTTGACCGTGGGCGGCACCGCTTAATGGCAACCGAAAACCCTGTGCTACATTAATGCCCATGGTTTCAGTGCACTTTTATTTTGCTTATTTTTGCTTCTCACGCTTCATTGGCGGTCGAGAGGTTTAAACGCAAACAGCGCCTGAACCCCTGAACCCACCGCCGAATACCGGCGGTTTTTTTTTGCCTTTCAGACCTTTCACCACCGACCCGTTTTTGAAGGAAGCGAGCATGAAAACCCAACGCACTGAGGTGCCTTATGTGGCGCACGACGACCAAACCAGCCAAACCGATGACCAACGCATCAAGGACATCACCGTGTTGCCGCCCCCTGAACATTTGATCCGCTTCTTTCCCATCGCTGGCACGGCCGTTGAGAGCTTGATCGCCAAGACCCGCCAGCGCGTGCACAAAATCATGGCCGGCAAAGACGACCGCTTGCTGGTGGTGATGGGCCCTTGCTCCATCCACGACCCCGCCGCCGCCTTGGACTATGCGCGCCGCTTGAAGGTCGAGCGCGAGAAATACGCCGATACGCTGGAAATCGTGATGCGGGTGTATTTTGAAAAGCCCCGCACCACGGTGGGCTGGAAGGGTTTGATCAACGACCCCTACCTGGATGAGAGCTTTCGCATTGACGAAGGTTTGCGCATTGCGCGCCAGTTGCTGATTGAGATCAACCGCGCTGGCGTTCCCGCTGGCAGCGAATTTTTGGATGTGATTTCACCCCAGTACATTGGCGACCTGATCAGCTGGGGCGCGATTGGTGCTCGTACCACCGAAAGCCAGGTTCACCGTGAACTCGCCTCTGGTTTGTCTGCGCCGATTGGTTTCAAAAACGGGACCGACGGCAACATCAAAATTGCGACAGACGCCATCCAAGCCGCCGCACGGGGCCACCACTTTTTGTCGGTGCACAAAAACGGCCAAGTGGCGATTGTGCAAACCCAAGGCAACCCCGATTGCCACGTGATTTTGCGCGGCGGCAAAACCCCCAACTATGACGCTGCGAGCGTCGCTGCCGCCTGCAAAGAGTTGGAAGCCGCCAAATTGCCCGCCAGTTTGATGGTGGATTGCAGCCATGCCAACAGCAGCAAGCAGCACGAGCGCCAATTGGTGGTGGCCCAAGACATCGCCGACCAAATGGCCGGCGGTTCGCACAGCGTGTTTGGCGTGATGATCGAGAGCCACCTCAAAGCGGGTGCGCAAAAATTCACCCCTGGCAAAGACAAAGTGGAAGCCCTGACTTACGGCCAAAGCATCACCGACGCCTGTCTGGCATGGGACGACTCCTTGCAAGCGCTGGAGGTGCTTTCCAAAGGTGTCAAAGCGCGGCGCGGTAAGAAATAAAACACGCCGCCCCGGGCTTGGCTCTGGTCGCTTGTGGGCTTTCGGTTGGGGTGCGCGCGGGGCGCTTTGGGCGCGTCAAGACATGCCCATGAATCAGATATAAGTGCCTATAATGTACATTTCAAAAGTACATGAAGGGTATTTATGTCCATGTCCATTGCCCAATCTCGACAGCAGCTCTCCGCCCTGATTGCCGCGGCCCAACTGCAACCCCAAACCATCACCAACCGCAACAAACCAGTGGCGGTGCTGGTGTCGGCCGATTACTTCGCCAGAAGCGAGGTCGCAGCCAAACCGGTGGCCAAGACTTTTTACAGCCAGTGGCTGCAACTGCGAGAGGCCTGGGCGCCGCTGGACGACACCGGCCTGGGCACTGCCGACACCGAAGCGCGGCCTGCAGCCTGGCAACGCGAGAATGCTTTTGTGGCGCCCATCACAGGGCCACGCCCATGAGTGGGACCATCGTTTTGGCCGACACCAACGTCATCAGTGAGTTGGTGAAGAACAAGCCCGACACACAGGTGATGCGCTGGTTGCAGACGGTGCAACGGATGGCCATCTCAGCCATCACCCTGGAGGAAGCGCATTTTGGGCTGGCGTGGCAACCCAATGCCCGCAAGCTGGCGCTGTTCAACGCCTTGGTTGAGCGCCTGCACGAGGTATATGCCATCAGCCCGGCCATTGCGCAGCGCGGGGGTGCATTGCGCGGCCAATTTCAGGCGCAAGGCATCTCGCGCAGTGCCCCCGATATGCTGATTGCCGCCACCGCCATGGAGCACCAATTGGTGCTGGCCACGCGCAATGTGCGCGACTTCTTGGGCTGTGGCGTGCAAGTCATCAACCCGTTTGATGCCGCTTGAGCCGCAACTGTTGGATGCCAAATTGGGCCTGACAGCTGGGTCCCTGCTGACGTTTGCAGGCCAGGCCTGATTTCGCCATGCACGCATTTCCGAGTCGCTCGATCACCTGTGATTTGTGGCCGTGTCTTTTTGAAAGCCTGGGTTCACCGGTCGATCGGTGGCACCGGAGACTCAGCCCTGCAAAGCCTGCAGCAATTTGGCGTGAACCCCGCCAAAGCCGCCATTGCTCATGCACAGCACATGGTCGCCGGGGCGGGCAGCGGCTTTGACTTGGGCCACCAAGCTGTCGATGTCTGCAGCGATGTGAGCGCGGGCTCCCATGGGGGCCAAGGCCTCTGCGGCGTCCCAGTCCAAACCGGCGGTGTGACAAAACGCCAAGTCGGCTTGTTCCAAACTCCACGGCAGTTGCGACTTCATCGCACCCAGTTTCATGGTGTTGCTGCGCGGCTCGAACACCGCCAAGATGCGGGCCGTGCCCACTTGGCGACGCAGGCCATCGACCGTGGTGCGGATGGCGGTGGGGTGGTGGGCGAAGTCGTCATACACCGTGATGGCCTGCTCTCCCGCGCCCACGCGGCCGCGCACTTCCATGCGCCGGCGCACATTCTCAAACGATGACAAGGCTTGGCAGGCATCAGCCACGGCCACGCCCACATGGTCAGCGGCGATGACGGCGGCCAAGGCGTTCATTTGGTTGTGCACCCCGCCCAAAGCCCATTGCACCCGGCCCTTCACTGCGCCTTGGTGCAGCACCTCAAAGTCTGAGGGTTCGCCGCGCAGTTGCCATGCGGCATGGGGCGAAGCACCAAAACCCGCCACCTCGCTCCATTGACCCAGGCCCAACACCCGCTGCAAACTCTCTTGCTCGGCATTCACCACCAAGCGACCGCTGGCGGGCACGGTGCGCACCAGGTGGTGGAATTGGCGCTCAATGGCGGCCAGGTCGTGGAAGATGTCGGCGTGGTCAAACTCGAGGTTGTTGAGCACCGCGGTGCGGGGCCGGTAATGCACAAACTTGCTGCGTTTGTCGAAAAACGCGGTGTCGTACTCATCGGCTTCGATGACAAACAAGGGGCGGCTTTGACCCTTGGCCAAACTTCCCAAGTGGGCCGACACGCCAAAGTTCAAAGGCACGCCGCCGATCAAAAAACCGGGTGTCAGGCCTGCCTGCTCTAAAACCCAGCTCAGCATGGCGGTGGTGGTGGTTTTGCCGTGGGTACCGGCGATGGCCAGCACATGGCGACTTTGCCCAGGTGCATGCAGCACATGGTCGCTCAGCCACTGCGGGCCGCTGGTGTAGGGCAAGCCAGCTTCCAAGATGGCTTCCATCAGCGGGTAGCGCGGTGTGCCGTCGGGCAAGCGGGCGCGGGAAACCACATTGCCCACCACAAACATATCAGGCTTCAAGGCCAGTTGGTCGGCGCTATAGCCCTCGATCAACTCGATGCCCAAAGCGCGCAGTTGGTCGCTCATGGGGGGGTAGACGCCGCTGTCGCAGCCGGTGACGCGGTGGCCGGCTTCGCGGGCCAGGGCGGCCAAACCGCCCATGAAGGTGCCGCAGACACCTAATATATGGATGTGCATGGGCGCGGATTGTAGGAGCGGGGGCTTTGCAGCCCAGGCACAATCCGCCCCATGATGATGCGCATCCAAGATGAAATCGCCGCTGCTGCCGCCCGCTGGGTGGTGGAGGAGGGTTTGGAGTACGGGCCGGCCAAGAGCCGTGCCGCGCGCGAGTTGGGCGCTGGGCGGCGTTCGGCCTGGCCGGACAACGACCTGGTGGAGCAAGCGGTGCGGGAATACATCGCCGTGTTTTGTGCCGAAAGCCAAGCCCAGGAGTTGGCGGCTTTGCGCGCCCTGGCCTGCCAATGGATGGAGCGCTTGCAGGATTTCCGCCCCCATTTGGCCGGGGCGGTATGGCGTGGCACGGCGACCCGCTTGAATGACATTTACCTGCAATTGTTTTGCGATGACCCCAAATCAGCCGAATTGGCGCTGATTGACCAAGGCGTGCGGTTTCAGCCCAGTGCGGTCACCGGGTTTCAAGGCGAGGTGGTCGACGCCCTGAGCTTTTCATGCCTTTGCCCCGGTCTGGGCGAAGAGGTAGGCATCCATTTGATGGTGCACGACCACGATGATTTGCGCGGCGCCTTGCAACCCGACCGCCAAGGTCGACGAGCGCGCGGAGATTTGAAGGCATTGCTGGCTTTGCTCCAAGCCCCTGAGGGGGTTTCGCTATGACAAACCGTCCCCATTCATCCGACGCCGATACACCGCCGCCCTCGCGGCGTGGCCTGCTGTGGGGTGTGGCTGCCGCCGCCGCCCTGGCGGGTCTGGGTTTGGCCGCATGGCGCGGCGGGCTTTTTGCACGGTCTGCAGTGCCGCTGGCACCCGGCTGGTGGGACACGCAGTGGGACAGCGCCCAAGGTGAGCAGTTGCTGCTGTCAAGCTTCAAAGGCAGACCCTTGGTGATCAACTTTTGGGCCACTTGGTGTGCCCCGTGTGTGGAGGAAATGCCTTTATTGGATGCCTTCTACCGCGAAAACAAGGGTAAAAATTGGCAAATGATCGGCATCGCGATTGACCAGCCTTCCTCGGTGCGACGCTTTTTGACCCAGTACCCAGTGTCATACCCCATCGCTTTGGGCGGCCTGCAGGGCACCGAATGGGGTAAGGCACTGGGCAATACCCAGGGCGGCTTGCCCTTTACTGTGGTGTTGAATGCCAATGGCGACATGATCGGTCAATATTTGGGTAAATTAAAAGAAGATCAAATCAAATCGTGGGCTTCCTTGACCGCTTGAGGCAGGTTTTTGGGGAACATGCATGTTTTTGGTGTAAATTCGGCCCTCTTGCATTCAAGGGTGGGATTTGATTATGGATTTGAGAAAACTTAAGACCCTCATTGACTTGGTCTCCGAGTCCAATGTGTCTGAGTTGGAAATCACCGAGGCAGAGGGCACGGTGCGCATTGTCAAGGCGGTCAACAACCCGGTGGTGATGGCCCCCGTCGCGGCCCCTGTGGCCATGGTGGCCGCATCAGCCCCCGCCGCTGCAGCCCCAGTGGCACCCCCTGCGCCAGAGGCCCCGCCCGAAGTGCTGGGCCATGTGGCCAAGTCCCCCATGGTGGGCACTTTTTACCGTGCCTCCAGCCCAGGGGCCAAGTCGTTTGTCGAGGTCGGGTCGGTGGTCAAAGAGGGCGATGCCATTTGCATCATTGAAGCGATGAAGATCCTCAATGAGATCGAGGCCGATGCCAGCGGCACCATCACCCAAATTTTGGTGGACAACGGCCAGGCGGTGGAGTTTGGTCAGCCCATGTTTGTGATCGCCTAAGCCCTAGCCCATGTTCAAGAAAATCCTCATCGCCAACCGGGGCGAGATTGCCCTGCGCATCCAACGCGCTTGCCGCGAAATGGGCATTCAAGCCGTGGTGGTGTATTCCGAAGCCGACCGCGAGGCCAAATACGTCAAGCTGGCCGAAGAGGCGGTGTGCATTGGCCCAGCGGCCTCGGCCCAAAGTTATTTGCACATGCCGGCCATCATTTCGGCCGCCGAGGTGACCGACGCCGAGGCGATTCACCCAGGCTATGGCTTTTTGAGCGAAAACGCCGACTTCGCCGAACGGGTGGAGAAGAGCGGTTTCAAATTCATTGGCCCCAGCCCCGAGTCGATTCGCATGATGGGCGACAAGGTGTCGGCCAAGCAGGCCATGATCAAGGCCGGTGTGCCCTGCGTGCCAGGATCAGAAGGCGAGTTGCCCGATGACCCGGTGCAAGTGCGGCGCATCGCCAAAAGCGTGGGTTATCCGGTCATCATCAAGGCCGCCGGTGGCGGCGGTGGCCGGGGTATGCGCGTGGTGCACACCGAAGCAGCGCTCATTCACGCGGTGCAAACCACCAAGGCCGAGGCCGGTGCCGCATTTGGCAACCCAGCGGTTTATATGGAGAAGTTTCTTCAAAACCCGCGCCACATTGAAATCCAGGTGATGGCCGATCAGTTCAAGAACGCGGTGTACCTGGGCGAGCGCGATTGCTCGATGCAGCGGCGCCATCAGAAAATCATCGAAGAGGGACCTGCGCCCGGCATTCCGCGCAAGCTCATTGACAAAATTGGCGAGCGTTGTGCCGCTGCTTGCAAGCGCATGGGCTACCGGGGCGCTGGCACCTTTGAGTTTTTGTATGAAAACGGCGAGTTTTATTTCATCGAGATGAACACCCGGGTGCAGGTGGAGCACCCCGTCACTGAGTTGATCACCGGGGTGGACATTGTGAAAACCCAAATCATGGTGGCTGCTGGGGAAAGGTTGCCGTTTACCCAGCGCCAGATCACGGTCAAAGGCCATGCCATTGAGTGCCGCATCAATGCCGAAGACCCGTTTAATTTTGTGCCCTCACCGGGGCGCATCACCATGTGGCACGCACCGGGCGGTCCGGGGGTGCGGGTGGACTCGCATGTGTACACCAATTATTTTGTGCCACCGAACTACGACTCCATGGTGGGCAAAATCATTGTGTATGGCGACACCCGCGATCAGGCGATCGCACGCATGCGCACTGCACTGTCCGAGACCTTGGTTGAGGGCATCTCCACCAACATTCCCCTGCACCGCGAGTTGATGGTGGATGCCAAGTTCATGTCCGGTGGCACCAACATCCATTACTTGGAAGCGTGGATCGCTGCGCGCAAACGCTGATGCATGAACTGCGCTTGCTCGCGCCGCAAGACCGCGTGGAGTGGTTGAGCGAGGCTTTGGAAGCTTTGGATGCGCTCAGCGTTTCGGTGCAAGACGCCGATGCGCACAGCGACAGCGAGTCCCCCTTGTTTGGCGAGCCGGGTATGCCTCCACCCCAGCCGGGTTGGGACCGCTCACAGGTGACAGCCTTGTTTGCCGACCTCGAACAAGCCCAAGCGGCTGCCGACTTGTTGCGTTTGCAAACCCCATTTGATGCTTGCCAGGTGCTCGACATTGAAGCGGTGGCCGAACAAGACTGGGTGCGTTTGACCCAGTCGCAGTTTGCGCCGGTGGAAATCACCCCTGATTTTTGGATTGTGCCGACCTGGCATGAGCCCCCCGCCCAAGCGCAGCGGGTGTTGCGCCTGGACCCCGGCTTGGCCTTTGGGACCGGCACACACCCCACCACGCGCATGTGCTTGCGCTGGTTGGCCCAACACGATGTCCGCGGCGCGTCGGTGCTGGACTACGGTTGTGGCTCGGGCATATTGGCCATGGGGGCGGCTTTGTATGGCGCTGCTCGGGTGGATGCGGTGGACATCGACCCCGATGCGGTGCAGGCCACCGTGCGCAATGCCCAAGCCAATGGGGTGGTGCTGCAAGCGGGCTTGCCAGACCAGGTGCAAGGCCCGTACCGATGTGTCTTGGCCAATATCCTGGCCTCGCCTTTGCAAGTGCTGGCGCCCTTGTTGTGTGGTTTGGTGCAAAGCGGCGGGCACTTGGTATTGGCTGGAATCTTGGAGCGTCAGGTGGCCTTGTTGCAACAAGCCTATGCGCCCTGGTGTGCTTTGGCGGTGCATGACAGCGAAGACGGATGGGCCTTGATGACTGCTCGCTTCGATTGAGCCGGTGCTGAGCCCCTGCTGTTGCTGCACCTCGTGGCAGCACACAACGCCACCTACAATGCGGCCATCATGACCTTGGCTGTGCAGTGCCCCCAATGCCTAACCGCTTTCAAGGTGGTGCAAGACCAACTCAAGCTGGCGCACGGTTGGGTCAGGTGCGGTCGATGCGAACAAATTTTTGATGCCCGCTCCCACTGGTTGACCTTGGATGACAGCGACGCGGCCATGAACGCGGACCTCGCGGAGCCTGTTGCAGCGGCACCACCCATTTCAGCCCAGCCTGTGCCCATTCGGGCTGACGTCAACCTGGAACCAACACCTCTTGCGGATGCCTCGCACAGCCACGCATCGCGGGACTCCATCGACCTCACGGAAGAGGTCTTGACCGCCCATGTGTTGCACCGCTCGCCGACGCGGCCGCGCCGGGTGTGGCATGTGTTGAACCTGACGCTGGGTTTGGCACTGCTCGCCCAATGTGCCTGGTGGGCCAAAAGTCCGCTGTTGGCCCCATGGCCGGCTGTTCACGAATGGGCCCAATCCCAGTGCGCCCAGTGGCACTGCCAAATGGATTGGCCCCAGGGCCTGGGCTCGGTGATGATTGAGCGCGCCCATTTTGAGCCCGACGGGGATGGCCACCACCGCTTGCAAATTCAGTTGTCCAACCGCGCCAGCCATCCGGTGGCCACACCGTGGGTGGACCTCTCACTCACCGACGGCGACGATTCGGTGGTGATTCGCCGAGCGCTGGCGCCAGAAGAGATGGGCTTGCCCCGCCATTTGAACCCTGGTGCCGACGCCGTCTCCAGCGTGCACTGGCGTGTGGACTCCGATGTGGAAGACCGGCTGAGCGGCTATCGGGCAGAGATTTTTTACCCTTGAAGAAAGAGAAAACATGGCTTCGTTGATTTGTGGATCCTTGGCTTTTGACACCATCATGGATTTTGAAGGGCGCTTTGCCGAGCAAATCTTGCCCGACCAATTGCACATTTTGAATGTGTCTTTTTTGGTGCCGGCTTTGCGCCGTGACTTTGGCGGCTGCGCGGGCAACATCGCTTACAGCTTGCATCAACTCGGTGGCCAGGCTTACCCGGTGGCGGCTTTGGGCAACGACGGCGGCCCCTACGTCGAGCGCTTGCAAAGCCTGGGCATTGACACCCGTTGGGTGCGCACCATGCCCGGTACCTATACCGCGCAGGCGATGATCATGACCGACCGCGACAACAACCAAATCACCGCCTTTCACCCGGGTGCGATGGGTTTGGCCCACCAAATCCAAGTCGGTGCGGTCGAAGGCGTGCGCTTGGGCATCATCTCCCCCGATGGGCGCGACGCCATGCTGCAGCATGCGCAACAGTTCAAAGCGGCGGGCATCCCTTTTGTGTTTGACCCAGGTCAGGGTTTGCCGATGTTCAACGGAGAAGAGTTGACCCGATTCATTCAAGACGCCGATTGGGTCACCGTCAACGACTACGAAGGCAAGATGCTCAGCGACCGCACCGGTTTGAGCCATGCGGACATATCGCGCCAAGTGCGTGGCTTGGTGGTGACCTTGGGCGCACACGGTTGCGAAGTGTGGGAGGGTGGCCAAAAAACCGTCGTCGCCCCGGTCAAGGCCCAAGCGGTGGTCGACCCCACCGGCTGTGGCGATGCTTGGCGCGGGGCATTGCTGTTTGGCTTGGAACAAGGCTGGCCGCTCACACGTTGCGCCGCACTGGGAAACCATGTGGGCGCCTTGAAGATTGCCCAGCGTGGCCCGCAAAACTATCAAATCCCCGCGGGCTTGGTGGCGTCGATCTTGCCCTGATCAAAGCAATAAAGCCGCCCATTGCGCGTTGGCTGCGGCTGCCGCGCCAATGCACAAGCGTTTGCGCCGGGCGTTTTGCCCGCGCACCCATTGAATGTGCCCTTTGGCAATGCCCAGGCTGGAGGCCAACCATGCCACCAAGGCTGTGTTGGCCTGGCCCTCAACGGGACGCGCATGCAGACGCACCTTCAGTGCGCCATCAAACAATCCTTCGCTGTGGGTGCGTGCCGCATGTGGCACCACATGGACATCGATGTGGCAATCGCCATTGGCTTGCCATTGCAGAAAAGGCCATGTGGGGCGCGAACTCATCGGTGATGGGTGTGGGCAAATAAAAAGCCCGATGCTTTTGGGCACCGGGCTTGAGCAGCGGCGAACCGCTGGCCAGATCTTTGCAGATCAGGGCTTATGTGCCGTCGGAAACGGCCAAGCGGCTTGCGGGTTCAGAGTGGTCTGAGCCGCAGGTGCCGCAGGGGCTGGCGCCGCTTTGGCAGCAGGCTTTTTCGCGGCTTTCTTCGCTGCCGGCTTTTTGGCAGCTTTTTTAGCAGCAGGCTTTTTCGCGGCCGGCTTTTTCTTGGCGACGGCTTTTTTAGCGGCCTTCTTGACAGCCTTTTTGGCAGCAGGTTTCTTGGCTGCTACTTTCTTGGCCGCTGGCTTTTTGGCTGCGGCTTTTTTAGCGGCGGGCTTTTTCGCGATGGGCTTTTTAGCGGCGGGCTTTTTGGCTGCCGCTTTCTTGGCCACAGGCTTCTTCGCTGCTACCTTTTTAGCAACCGGCTTTTTAGCGGCCGGTTTCTTCTTGGCGGCGGGCTTCTTCGCTGCTACTTTCTTTGCTGCCGGCTTTTTGGCTGCGGCTTTCTTTGCGGGGGCCTTGGTTTTTGTGGCCGATTTTTTTGCAGTTGCCATATAGTTCTCCTAGATCAAGTGAACAGATCGTTGGGTGGAAAACACTTTGTGCGCCTTTGGGGGCACACCAAGCGATCCATGGCGTTGGACCCGGGTCCAGCGCCATGAACTCGAAACGCAAATTCTCTGCAACCCAGCGGGCTTTTTGTGCAGAGAGATTTGCAAATGGGGTACATGTGTTGCGGCAAGTGGCTCAGTCCCAAGACAGGGCACCACCCGATTGGTATTCAATGACACGCGTCTCAAAGAAATTGCGCTCTTTCTTGAGGTCAATCATCTCGCTCATCCAGGGGAATGGGTTTTCCTCATGCGGGAACAGCGGCTCCAGGCCAATTTGGGTGGCCCTGCGGTTGGCGATGTAGCGCAAATACCCTTTGAACATGGACGCATTCATGCCCAGCACGCCGCGCGGCATGGTGTCTTCGGCGTAGCGGTATTCCAATTCAACGGCTTTGTGGAACAAGGCCTTGATCTCTTCCTTGAACTCATTGGTCCACAGGTGGGGGTTTTCCAGCTTCAGCTGATTGATCAAGTCAATGCCAAAGTTGCAATGCATGGACTCGTCGCGCAGGATGTATTGGTACTGCTCGGCAGCACCGGTCATTTTGTTTTGGCGACCCAGGGCCAAAATTTGGGTGAAGCCCACATAGAAGAACAAGCCCTCCATCAGGCAAGCAAACACGATCAAGCTTTTGAGCAGGGTTTGATCGGTCTCAGGGGTTCCGGTGTGGAAGTTCGGATCCATGATCGCTTCGATGAAGGGGATCAGGAACTGGTCTTTGTCGCGAATGGATTGGACTTCGTTGTAGGCGTTGAAGATTTCGCTTTCATCCAGACCCAAAGATTCCACAATGTACTGGTACGCATGGGTGTGGATGGCTTCTTCAAAGGCTTGGCGCAGCAAAAACTGTCGGCACTCTGGGGCCGTGATGTGGCGGTAGGTGCCCAACACAATGTTGTTGGCAGCCAGTGAGTCAGCGGTGACAAAAAAGCCCAGGTTGCGTTTGACAATGCGCCGCTCGTCTTCGGTCAGCCCGTTGGGGTCTTTCCACAAAGCGATGTCACGGGTCATGTTGACCTCTTGGGGCATCCAGTGGTTGGCGCAGGTGGCGAGGTATTTTTCCCAGGCCCATTTGTATTTGAAGGGCACCAACTGGTTCACATCGGTCTGACCGTTGATGATGCGCTTGTCAGCAGCCACCACGCGGCGGGCCGGGGCACTCACTTTGGGTGTGCTGGCAACAGCGACCGGTACCGGTGCGCCATCATTCAGGTGGGTCGGAGCGGCCTGCGCACCGTGCAAACCAGAATGGTTCAGGGGTGGGATGTCCATTGAGCGGGCAGAGAGGCCGCTGGCAAGAGGCGATGGCGCTGAGGGCTTGACTTCTTCGTCCCAGGTCAACATAGGAGGATTTCCATTCGGTTAATTATGCGTTCAGTTGCTAAAAAAGGGAAGCACTCGTTCACTTCGTTCGTGAAAGGTGTTGTTCAATTGCATCGAAGCACGTTGTCGCGCTTCGATGCCATGCGTGAAAAATCACTGACAAGCTTCGCAAGTGGGGTCGTCAACCCCACAAAACTTGATGTCTGTGGCGGGCACGTCGCTCATTTGAGCGCGCGCTGCAGCGGCGGCCGCTTCCATCGCGCTCATGCCGGTGCCCTGAGACGAGGACACGGCGTTATGGCTTCCCGACTGCACCGTGGACTTTTCAGCCTGGGTGGCACTGGAGGTGCGCAAATAGTAAGTGGTTTTGAGACCGCGCAACCAAGCCAGCTTGTAGGTCTCGTCGAGTTTTTTACCCGATGCACCCGCCATGTAGATGTTGAGCGATTGGGCTTGGTCGATCCACTTTTGACGCCGCGCTGCGGCCTCAACCAACCATTGGGGCTCGATCTCAAAGGCGGTTGCGTATTGGGCCTTGATGTCTTGGGGCACCCGGTCGATGGGGCGCAGCGAACCGTCAAAGTGCTTGAGGTCCATGACCATCACGTCGTCCCAGAGGCCCAGGCGCTTGAGGTCGCGCACCAGGTAGGCATTGATCACGGTGAACTCACCAGACAAGTTGGACTTGACGGACAAGTTGCCAAAGCTGGGTTCGATGGAGGCGTCCACGCCAATGATGTTGGAGATGGTGGCGGTGGGGGCGATGGCCACGCAGTTGGAGTTGCGCATGCCATCGGCGGCAATTTTGCGGCGCAAGGCATCCCAATCCAGCGTGGCTTTTCGATCGACTTCGACATAGCCACCGCGCTCTTTGGCCAGCATGTCCAAGGTATCGGGCGGCAAAACACCTTGATCCCAGAGCGAACCCTTGAAGCTGGAGTATTTGCCACGCTCACGGGCCAACTCGGTGGATGCCCAATAGGCGTAATAGCAAATAGCCTCCATCGAGGTGTCGGCAAATTCCACCGCGGCTTGCGAGCCGTAGGGAATGCGCAAAGCGTACAGGCTGTCTTGAAATGACATCACGCCCAGACCCACGGGGCGGTGGCGCAGATTGGAATCGCGCGCCTTTTTCACTGCGTAGTAGTTGATGTCAATCACGTTGTCGAGCATGCGCATGGCCGTGCCAATGGTGCGCTTGAGCTTGTCATGATCGACTTGGCCATTGTTCAGGTGTTGCAGCAAGTTGATCGAGCCCAAATTGCACACCGCGGTTTCGGTGTCGCTGGTGTTGAGGGTGATCTCGGTGCACAGATTGGATGAGTGCACCACGCCGGCGTGCTGTTGGGGTGAGCGCACATTGCAGGCGTCCTTGAAGGTGATCCAAGGGTGCCCGGTCTCAAACAACATGGTCAGCATCTTGCGCCACAGGTCGGCGGCTGGCACTTTGCGGCTGGGTTTGATGTCGCCGCGTTCGGCGCGGGCTTCATAGGCCACATAGGCTTTTTCGAAAGCCGCGCCAAACAAGTCGTGCAGATCGGGCACGTCGGACGGCGAGAACAGCGTCCAGTCACCCTTTTCCATCACCCGGCGCATGAACAGGTCAGGAATCCAGTTGGCGGTGTTCATGTCATGGGTGCGGCGGCGATCGTCGCCGGTGTTTTTGCGAAGCTCCAAGAACTCCTCAATGTCCAGGTGCCAGGTTTCCAAATAGGTGCACACGGCGCCTTTGCGCTTGCCGCCTTGGTTGACAGCCACAGCGGTGTCGTTAACCACTTTGAGGAATGGGACCACGCCTTGCGACTCACCGTTGGTGCCCTTGATGTGCGAACCCAGGGCGCGCACACGGGTCCAGTCGTTGCCCAGGCCGCCCGCAAATTTGGACAACAAAGCGTTTTCTTTGATGGATTCGTAAATGCCGTCCAAATCGTCGGGCACGGTGGTCAGGTAGCAGCTCGACAGCTGTGAGCGCAAGGTGCCGCTGTTGAACAAAGTGGGGGTGCTGGACATGAAGTCAAAGGACGACAGCACCTCATAGAACTCGATGGCACGGGCTTCGCGGTCGATCTCATTGAGCGACAGGCCCATGGCCACCCGCATGAAAAATGACTGTGGCAGCTCGATGCGGCTTTTGCGCACGTGCAAGAAATAACGGTCATAAAGGGTTTGCAGCCCGAGGTAGTCAAACTGCAGATCGCGCTCAGCCTTGAGTGCCGCGGCCAGGCGCGGCAAGTCAAATTGCGCCATGCGCGGGTCCAGCAAGTCGTTGTCAACGCCTTTTTTAATCAGGGCAGGGAAGTTCTCTTGATAGTGTTGCCCCATCTCCGCTTGCGTCACCTCGGTGCCAAAAACTTCTTTGGCGATGGTGTGCATCAACAAGCGCGCCGTGGCGTAGGTGTAGTCGGGGTCTTTTTCAATCAGCGTGCGAGCGGCCAAGATGGCGGCTTTGTAGACCTCTTCGATGGGGACGCCGTCATACAGGTTGCGCATGGTCTCAGCCACGATCGGCTCGGGCTTGACGTCCTGGCCCAAACCTTGGCAGGCCGCCGCAATGATTTGTTGCATGCGCTGCAAGTCCAAGGACACGCGCTGCCCGTTGTCGGTCACATGCAAAGCGGGCGCCCCAGGTGCGGCTTGCTCTTGCTGCGCCGCGCGTTCGCTGGAGCGGCGCTCGCGGTAAAGCACATAGGCGCGTGCGACTTCGTGGTGGCCGCTGCGCATCAAGCCCAATTCGACTTGGTCTTGCACGTCTTCGATGTGAAAGGTGCCGCCGCCCGGGCGCGAGCGCATCAGGGCGCGCACCACCGACTGGGTCAGGCCGTCGACGGTTTCGCGCACGCTGGCAGAAGCGGCACCTTGCGTGCCATGTACCGCCAAAAAGGCTTTCATCAGCGCAACCGCGATCTTGGTGGGCTCAAAGGGCACCACGGCACCATTGCGGCGAATGATTTGGTAATGGCTCAGCGGCAGGCTTGTGGGCGTCAGGTTTGGCTGAGGGGGAGAGGACGGGCTGCTCTGGCGTTGGACTGCGAGCGATGTCTCTGCGAGTTGCATGGGAAAGACTTTCCTTGTGTTTATTGATTCTTGATCTGGTTTTGCGGCGGCTTCAACAAGCCAGATGCCCCGAGGGAACCAAACCAGCACACACTATATCTGGGGTCTGGAGGCTTTTCAATACGCTATTGGTAGTGTTTTGCAACTTTTTTGAATTTTCTTGCACGAGACGCGCCTGAAGCTTGCAAGTGGGCAAAGATGGACATGGTGCGCGCTGAGGATTTGTGTGGCGATGGGGTGAAAAAAAGTGGCCGCTTGCGAATTCCGCTGCGTTTTTGCATTGCAGCAACGTATTTATGTGTTAAAGAAAAAACGCATGCGCCCCGTGTTGGGCGCCCCAGCATGGTCACGGGCTGGGAAATCGTGACGCCTGCCAACCCAAGTGTTGTTGCAAATGCGCCCAATCAAAACCCGGGCCGGGGTCTTGTTTGCGGCCCGCAGCGATGTGTTCGTGGCCTCTGATGTGTGCAATCGGATAGTTGTCGGCCAGCGCGGCACACAGGGTGCTCAGGGTTTCGTATTGGCTGGCTTCAAAAGTTTGGCCATCCAAGCCTTCCATTTCTATGCCAACGGAGAAATCGTTGCAATTGTCTTGACCGTTGAAGCGAGACACCCCGGCATGCCAAGCCCGGTCATCGCAACTGACCAATTGCCACAACTGGCCTTGTCGGCGAATGAAAAAATGGGCCGAAACCTGCAGACCTTGCAAGTTTTCAAAGTAAGGGTGTTTGTGGATGGCCAGTTGATTGGTGAACAAATCCAACACATGCGAGGACCCATATTCTCCCGGTGGCAGGCTGATGGCATGCACCACCACCAAATCGATGGGCATGCCGATGGGCCTGGGTCCAAAGTTGGGCGATGGGCAGCGGCGCGCGTATCGATACCAGCCTTGTGCCCACAGGGGGTGTGCTGGGTGCTCAAGCATGCGTCATGCGCCGTTACGCAGCTGGTGTTCTTTGCTGCAAAAAAAGACGCCGTCGGCAGCGATGGCGTCGGTTTGTGGCAAATGCAGCCCACAGCGTTCGCAATGCACCATGCGTTCGGTCGAAGGGTTCTCCGTGGGAGGCGAGGACGGTTTTTTACCGCGTTTTTGGAGACGCCACCACACAGCGCCGACCAACACCACCACCAGCAGCAGCAAAAATTTCATCCGAGGCGACCCAAAATCACCTCCAGCACAAAGCGCGAACCCACATAGGCCAGCAGCAGCAGGCCGGTTCCTGCGTAAAGGACCCGCACGGCGGTACGACCACGCCAACCCAGTTGGGTGCGGCCAAACAACAAAGTGGCAAAGCACAACCACGACAGCAGCGAAAAAATCGTTTTGTGGTCCCAGCGCCAAGTGTGGTCCGAACCGTACAACTGCTCGCCAAACCACCAGCCGGCCAGCAAGGTCGCACTGAGAAGCACAAAACCTGCGCCGACAAACCTGAATGTCAGCCGCTCCAAGGTGAGCAAAGGCATGCCAATGTTGGCATCAGCAGCCGAGCGCATTAGCCGCTCGGCACGCGTCATCAGCGCTGCATGCACCACAGCAGCGCCAAACAAACCATATGAAGCCAAGCCAAACGCCCAGTGCAGGGGCAACCAGGCGGAGGCGTTGACATTCATGGCTTTGCCAGGAAATGCCATGGTCAGCAGCAGCACTGCGGCGCCCAGGCCACCCAAAGCCCCGCGCGATCGCACTTGGGGTACCCAGCGTTGCTCCAGGGCATAAAAGGCCATGACCAGCCAGCAAGTCACCGACAACGCAGGGGCAAAACCAAAGTGTGGGCCCGTGCTGTCGCCAATGCCCATGAGCCCGCTGACCCAGGCCCAGGCATGGGTGCCCCAAGCCACAGAGAGCATGCGCCGGCTGTTGGCCACACCCAATTGCTGGCCCAAGAGCGCGCTGGCCGCGTACAACAGCACCGCCACAGCACTGAGCACCCAGTTCAGGGAAAGTTCGGCAGGTAAAATCATCGCCTGAGTTTAGCGTTTTGCCCAAAGCCTGCGCTGCGCTTTGTTTCGGCCCCTTGGGTCCTTCATCCAACCGCTTTGCAGCGAATCCCCATGGCCACCGCACTTTCCGACAAGCTTTCCAAACTGGTCAAGCACCTCAGTGGTCAGGCCCGCATCACCGAGTCCAATGTCGCCGACATGTTGCGCGAGGTGCGCATGGCTTTGCTCGAGGCCGATGTGGCGCTGCCCGTGGTGCGCGAGTTCATTGCCCGGGTCAAAGACAAAGCCCTGGGCCAAGAGGTGGTGGGCTCGCTCACACCGGGTCAGGCCTTGGTCGGCCTGGTGCACCGCGAGTTGGCCGCCACCATGGGCGAGGGCGTGGCCGATATCAATTTGGCGGCCCAACCACCGGCGGTCATTTTGATGGCGGGCTTGCAAGGCGCTGGCAAAACCACCACCACGGCCAAGCTGGCGCGCCATTTGATTTTGAAGCGCAAAAAAAAGGTGCTCACGGTTTCGGCCGACGTGTATCGACCGGCGGCCATTGAGCAGCTCAAAACGGTTTCGGCCCAAGCCCAAGCGGAGTGGTTTCCCAGTGCAGTGGGGCAAAAACCAGTGGACATCGTGATGGCTGCGCTGGAGCATGCCCAGCGACATTACTTTGATGTGTTGCTCGTTGACACGGCCGGCCGCTTAGCCATCGATGAAGCCTTGATGCTGGAAATCCAGCAACTGCACCAGGCCCTGAACCCGGTCGAGACCTTGTTTGTGGTGGATGCCATGCAGGGCCAAGATGCGGTCAACACCGCCCGTGCTTTTCATGAGGCCTTGCCACTGACGGGCATCGTGTTGACCAAAACCGACGGCGATGCGCGCGGCGGCGCGGCTTTGTCGGTGCGTCAGATCACCGGCGCGCCCATCAAATTTGCCGGCACCAGCGAAAAAATAGATGGTCTGGAGGTGTTTGATGCCCAGCGCCATGCTGGCCGCATTTTGGGCATGGGCGATATCGTTGCTTTGGTCGAACAAGTCACTGCCGGTGTCGACATGCAAGCTGCCCAACAAATGGCCGCCAAGGTCAAGTCAGGTGCGGGCTTTGACCTGAACGATTTTTTGGCCCAATTGCAGCAAATGAAACAAATGGGCGGCTTGGCCAGCATGATGGACAAACTGCCCTCGCAGTTGACCGCCAAGGCCGGTGCCATCGACCTGAACCGGGCGGAAAAAGAAATGAACCGCAAACAAGGCATCATCCACAGCATGACGCCGCGCGAGCGCACCCACCCGGATTTGATCAAGGCCACCCGCAAGCGCCGCATCGCCGCTGGGGCGGGGGTTCAGGTGCAAGAAGTCAACCGCTTGCTCAATGAGTTTGCCCAGATGCAAGACATGATGAAAAAAATGCGCGGCGGCGGCATGATGAAGATGATGAAAAAGTTGGGCGGCATGAAAGGCATGGGCGGCTTTCCCGGCATGCCCCGCTGAGAACTTGGCTGGGGAGAGCCCCGGCTCAATCTGTCGTCAGCACTTCACCGCGCAAGGAGTGGGGCAAGGCCTCGGTGATGCGCACATCGATCATCTGCCCCACCAGCCTGGCGTGATCGGGCCCGCTGGGGAAATTCACAATCCGGTTGCACACCGTTCGGCCCATCGACTGCGGCCCGCTCAACCCAGGTTTTCGCG
The DNA here is from genome assembly GCF_965234775.1 of Limnohabitans rimovensis (SeqCode). Lineage (GTDB taxonomy): Bacteria > Pseudomonadota > Gammaproteobacteria > Burkholderiales > Burkholderiaceae_C > Limnohabitans > Limnohabitans rimovensis. The sequence goes on from NZ_OZ248562.1 coordinate 144,454, forward strand.
CCGGACCCTCGACCAAGATGCGCTGCACCGTGCCCACCCGGCTGGCACTGATGGCTTGCACGTTCTCTTCGATGCGCGCTTGCAGGTGTTGCAACCGCGCCAATTTCACCGCATGCGGCGTCTCGTCGTGCAAGGCCGCGGCGGGCGTGCCCGGTCGCGGGCTGAAGATGAAGCTAAATGAGCTGTCAAAACCCACGTCATCGATGAGCTTCATCATCTTTTGAAAGTCTTCCTCGGTCTCGCCGGGAAAGCCGACGATGAAGTCGCTGCTCATGGATAAATCCGGGCGGATGGCGCGCAACTTGCGAATCGTGCTCTTGTATTCCATGGCGGTGTAGCCGCGCTTCATCGCCATCAAGATGCGGTCTGACCCGTGTTGAACCGGCAAATGCAGGTGGCTGACCAATTGCGGCACTTGGGCGTACACATCGATCAGGCGCTGGGTGAATTCGTTGGGGTGACTGGTGGTGTAACGGATGCGCTCGATCCCCGGGATGTCGGCCACATATTCAATCAGCAGAGCAAAGTCGGCGATGTCGCTGGTGGCCCCCATGGCCCCGCGGTAGGCGTTGACGTTTTGGCCCAACAAGGTCACTTCTTTGACCCCTTGTGCGGCCAAGCCAGCCACCTCGACCAGCACATCGTCCAGCGGTCGGTTCACTTCTTCGCCCCGGGTATAGGGCACCACGCAATAGCTGCAATATTTAGAGCAACCCTCCATGATGCTGACAAAAGCCGAGGCGCCAGTCACCCGTGCGGGTGGCAGGTGATCGAACTTTTCGATCTCAGGGAATCGGATATCAACCTGGGGCTTGGCCAAATCGCGCCGCTGGTCGAGCAGCTGAGGCAAGCGGTGCAAGGTTTGCGGCCCAAACACCACGTCCACATAGGGCGCGCGGGCGATGATGGCGGCCCCTTCTTGGCTGGCCACACAACCGCCCACCGCAATGCGCACCCCTTTTTTGGCCAAGTGCTTGACCCGTCCCAGGTCGGAAAACACTTTTTCTTGGGCCTTCTCGCGCACCGAGCAGGTGTTGAAGACAATCAAATCGGCTTGTTCCACATCATCGGTGGTTTCATAGCCTTGGGCTTGGTGCAACACATCGGCCATTTTGTCCGAGTCGTACTCGTTCATTTGGCAACCGAAGGTTTTGATGAAGACTTTGGGGCTCATGGCGCAATGGGGGCGCAAGCCCAGATGCAGCGGTTCATGGTGTCAATCCAGAGGCTGTGAAAGGAGGTCAGATTGTAAGTGCCGCTCGGCCCAGCCTTTATGATCAACGCCATGAGCACTTTCACACAAACCATTTTGTTCACCGACACCGATGGGCGTGCGCGTTTTCGCGAGCAGGTCTTGGCCCTGGACCAGGGCACGCCGCAGTCGCGATTGTCTGGCCTCATGGCCAGTGGCGGCTATCAGTTGCGCGAAAGCCCGGTGGGCTTTCGCAGTGTTTTTCATGTCAGCTCGCATCCCCAGTGGGTCTTTATATTAGAGGGGCAAATGGAGATTGGCCTGCAAGATGGCAGTTCGCGCATCTTCAACCCGGGGCAGCATTTTTATTCTGCCGATTTGCTGCCCGAGGGTGCTGTGTTTGATGCCCAGGTGCATGGGCATTGGAGTTGTCAGCGGGGCCCAGACCCGCTGGTGACTTTGTTTGTGCGCGGCTAAGTAGGCCATAAGATCTCATTTGCGCGACTTCTGCGCATGCGGCCTCAAGTCCGGGCCCTTTCGCACCGATACTCTCACACCAACCAAAGGCGACAGGCTTTCTGTGCGCTTGGGTGTCGACCATGCGTTGACCTTTTTTGAGCTTCTCGACTGGAGTGTGATTCACCATGAAAAAGTATTTGCGTTTATTGATTGAAATCCTGCTGGGGCTGTTGCTGGTGGCTGCAGGTGCCTTTGGCTACATGAATTTTTCTGGCAAAAAACACGTCTCCCTTGAGTTGAGCGAGGTGGTTGAAAGCTTGGAGGAGGCCAAGGAAGAGCTGGCCAAAACCAGCGAAGAACTGAACGAAGCTGAGGCCAAAGTCAAGGACCTCGCCGCCAAGGCGCGCGAACTGGAAGCGGTCAAGGCCGCTTTTGCCAATGGCGTCTTGCTGGGCGACATCGAAGGCATCTACAAGGGATTGAAAACCGGCTTGAGCGCTGAGCGCCAACTCAGCTTGGGCGCTGTGCGTTTGTTGACCAATGGACCCAAAGATCCCGAAACCGTCAACGCGTTCAACAAGGCCTTGGAGATGGCAGATTGGTCCAGCCGCCTGAATGCCGTGTGCGCGGCGCAAAACGCCTTGGTCGCTGCGGGCGAAAAAATCACGGTATTGGCCGACTGTGCCCCAGGCAAGGGTGAAGAAAAACATGGCAAAGGCGGGCATGGCGGTGCACCCCATTGGGGCTACGAGGGCGAAATGGGCCCAGAAAACTGGGGCAAAGAGTTCCCCACCTGCGCCAACGGCAAAAAACAGTCCCCCTTGAACATCGTTGGGCCATTTGAAAAATCCAAGGACAGCTTGGAAGTCAGCTACAAAACTGGCCCTTTGCGAATGCTCAACAATGGCCACACCATTCAAGTCAATATTCCCCCTGGCAGCACGGCCAAAATCAATGGCGAGGTGTTTGATTTGCTGCAATTTCACTTTCACCGCCCCAGTGAAGAAAAGGTCGACGGCAAACCCATGGCCATGGTGGCCCACTTTGTGCACAAGAGCAAAGCCGGCAAGCTGGCGGTGATTGGTGTCTTGCTCAAAGAGGGCAAAGACAACGACGCGATCAACGTGCTGTGGGACAACGCACCGGCCAAAGAAGGCCCCGAGGTCAAGCTCGACAAAATCAGCTTCGACCCGGGCAAGCTGATTCCCTCAGCCTTGACCCACTATGCCTACGAGGGTTCACTGACCACGCCGCCGTGCACGGAAGGGGTGAACTTCTACATCCTGAAAACACCGGTGGACATCTCCAAAGCCCAGGTGGCCAAGTTCCCCTTCAAGATGAATGCCCGACCGGTGCAGCCTCTGAACGGCCGCAAAATCGGCGCCAACTGATGAATCGGGCCCTGCGCGCAGGGCTTCGAAACACCAACGCCTGCTTTGAGCAGGCGTTTGGTTTTGGGGCACAGCAAAAAGCCACCTCACAAGGTGGCTTTTTCACGCGTGCAAGAAGTTAAATGGTTTTCAGGCGGTCGGTGGATGGCACCACGCGGGTGAGCCGAATGCCGTAGCGGTCGTTGACCAACACCACCTCGCCTTGGGCAACCACGGTGTTGTTGACCAACAGGTCCAAGGGTTCGCCAGCGATGCGGTCAAGCTCGACCACGCTGCCTTGTGTCAGGCGCATCAAATCCTTGATCTTGATTTGGGCCCGGCCCACCTCAATGGACAGCGAAACAGAGATGTTTTGCAGCACATCGGCGTTGATATTGCCTGGGTGGCTGTACTTGAAGTCCTCTGCGGACGGACCGTCCAGTGCGGCAGGCGATGCAGAAATCGCTTCGGCTGGGTTGGACTCTGGGGTGTCTGTGGCGTCGCTCATGGTTTTTTCCTGACTTAAATTTGACCGGGGACAATTTGTCGCTCAATGCGCACCGCCACTTGAGAGCCGCGCGCACCCACGCTGACACCAAAGGACGGCACACCATTGGCGATCAATTGCGCCATTTCGGGTTTTTTGAAATAAAGCAAATCGCCTTCTTTCATGGTTTGCAAGTGATGCAAGGTGGTCTTGATTTGGCCCATGACCACATGCAAGTCCATGCGCGAGTCGCCCACGGCCACGGCCAGGTCCTCGCGCCATTTCTTGTCCGACTCCTCGTTGCCGTCGCCCGATTGCACGCGGCTGCGCAACAAATCGCGCACCGGTTTGAGCGAGGAATAGGGGTAAACCAAATCCATGAAACCCTTGCCGCCTGCGCCGCTGGCATACGAATCAAAGCGGCTGAGCACCACCAGGTCGTTTTCGTCGGCAATTTGGGCAAACTGGGGGTTGATCTCTGAGCTCACATGCTCGCATACCAAGGGCATCAAAGGTGCCCAAGCGTCTTGCAAGGAGCGGAAAAACACATCCAATATGAGTTTGATGATGCGGTTTTCGGTGGGTGTGAACAAGCGGCCCGGCGGCAGTTCTTCCACCCCTTTGCCGTAGCCACCAAAAAAACTGTCCAGTGAGCTGAACACCACATTGGGGTCGATGATCACCACCGAAAAACCACGCAAGGGGTTCATGCGCACCAAGTTCACCGCCAAGGGCGGCTTGAGCTCTTTGAGGTAGTCGCCATACTTGACGATTTGCACCCGGGTCGGGTTGACCCGCGGGCTGGTGCGCAGCACTTCGAGCAGTCCAAACCGGAACATGCGGATGAAGCGCTCATTGATCATGTCGATCGATGAAACGTTCACCCCCAGGCTGCTGTCCTCGCTGGTCAGGTCGTGCTTGCTCACCCGCGCTTGCGTGTTGTAGCCCGTATCGACCTCGATCAAGCCGTCCTTGATGCCCTCGGTCAGCGCCGTCAGTTCATCGGGGGACAGTAAATTGCTTTGGGTGGCCATGGGGTATCACTGCATCACAAATGAGGTGAAAAACACTTCTTCAATGCCACCGAAATCTTCCAATTTCTCCAGCATCTCGTTCATCGTGTCCTTGATCTTTTCTGCCAACTGCTTGCGAAACTCAGGCTTGGCCGTTTCGGGTTCCGTGGTCTGGCGCATCACGTCCAAAACGGCCGAGCGGATGGCGAACTCGTGTTTTTTGATGTTGTCAAACACCCGGTTGTCGTAGTGGGTCATCAAAGCCACTTGCACCACCATGACTTTTTTGGAACCGGTGATGTTGGTCATCAGGTCCTTTTCCATTTGCATGTAGTTCTTTTCGAACTTGGTGGCCTCTGGGGCTTCTTTCTTGGTCTTTTGTGGGGCTTCGTCTTTGGCCTTGGCGGCCGCGGCTTCCAGCTCGTCCACCTTGTCCATGGCCGCGATCTCGGCTTTCTTCTCGTAGTAGCCCGAGAAATAAAGCGTGCCAAAGGCCACGCCCACGGCAATCACGATCACACCAACCACCCCCAGGATGATCAGCAAAATGGGTTTCTTCTTTTTCTCTTCTGCAGGTGCTTCTGCTGCGGGTGCTTCTGTGGCCATGTCTAACTCCTGTTGGTCTCGTGTGATTAAGCGTAAATGTCCAGCAAGGCGTTGCTGGTGTTTTGGGATTTGCTCGGAACGGCTTCAGTCACATCGCCATGAAGGGACTCGCCGCGGGATGAATGGTGTCCGGTTTGACCTGGGTGTTGCCCTTGGCCTTGCCCTGATTGTGCCGATGAAGACTGTCCTTGTCCGATGTTCACTGAAGCTTGGGCCCAACCCAAGGCATTCAAGGCCTCGCGCAAACGCGGGCTGCCCTGGTTCAGCAGTTGCTGGGTGCTTGCATTGTCGGCGTTGATCACGGCTGAAAGTTTTCCATCGCGCATTTCCAGTTCAACGTCCACCGCGCCCAGGTGCGATGGTTTGAGGCCCAGCTTCATTTTCCACTGACCTTCATTGAGTTGCTGGTGCATTCTGCCAGCCAACTCGGTCGACAGTTTGTCACTCAGGTCTTGATAGGCCTGGGCCATATCGGTGCTGTTGGGTGCCAGGTTGGGGTTGGCCGCGCTGCCCATGGGGTTGTGGCGTGACGCCTGGGTGCCGGTCAGGTTGATTGCGCTGCCGGGGTTTTCACCCACCAGGCCGCTCAGGTCAATGGTGTCCAAGGCGTGGGCCTCGCTGTTGCTGGGCAGGCGTTTGTTGTCGGCGTTGGGAACAAAAGCGCTCAACATGGCCAACATGTTTTGTGTGCTGACGCTGGGCATGGTGAGGCTGGCTTGTGGCGTGGCAGCCAGTTGGGCGTCGGCCATTTCAGCGATGTGAATGCTTTGCGCCCCCAAATTTTGCAAGTCGCCCACGGTGGGCAGGCCGGGCGTCGCACTGGTGGCGCTGGCAGCGCTCAGGCCGGCCATGGCTTTGGCCGCTTCGGCCGATACCGTGAATGATGGGGGCTGTCCCATGCCAGCAACCAGTCCGCCAAAAGTGGGTGTGGTCGCGCCTGGTGCGCTGCCCAAGGCGGCAGACAGTGCAGTAGCTGCCCCTGCGGCATTGGCGGATGCGGGGCCAAACAGGCGCTGGATCATTTGCTCGTCAAAACCCATGCTGCGCGCAAACTGGGCATTGCTTTGCGGGTCGGGCAGGGGCTCGTTGGTGGTGATGACTTGCATCCGCTCACTGATTTGCCATGTCTTGAGCCCTTCTGGGCCGATGGCCACCCACGCCGGGTTTGCGTTCGCTGCGACCCCATCTTCAGATGTGACGGCGTTGTCTTCGTTGTGGGTTGTGTCAGGCTTGCTCTCGGAGGCGGCTGAGGTTGACGCCTCGCTCAAAGGCTTGTCCTGGGTGCTGCGGGCCTCAGCGCTGTCTGGCGCAGCGCCCGTTTTGTTTGATTGGTTTGCGTGGGCAGGGCTTTGACCCACATCCTTTGACTTTGGCCCTTCCGAGGCCTGTGCCCGGGATGAACCCGTTTCATCATGGTGGGCTGGTTTGGGCGCGGTAAAGCGCGCATCGGATCGATGCGGCGTGTCGGTGGCAAGGTGTTGCCGCTGCGGGGGTGCCCCAGCCAATGTTGAGCGCGGCTGGATTTGCCGCGCCATGCGGGCAAAGTGTTGGGCAAAGTCTTCGCGCATGGTTGTAGCGCCGCCCAAGGCAGGCGACGCCCCAGCGCCCTGCGTGGGGGCAGGGCTGGACACGGTCAGCAAAGCGCTGGCCTGGGCAGGGTTCACGGCGTTGGACAAGGGCAGGTTCATATCGGCTTCAAGCCTCTCAAACAAAGATTTGGATAAACCAAAGCAAGAATCGTGACTGGTTATTCTTTGCCGCTTTATCTCTTTGACAAGCAAGCCCTGTGCCGCTTTATCTCTTTGACAAGCGTGGGCGGCCCCACACCGGTCGAAATGGAAACGCGCAGGAAGTTGCAATTGGCACATCGATTGCTTAGCTAACTCTGCGTGGTCAAACAATTTGGCCGCAAAGAAAACTTAAGCAAACAAAAAACGGACCTACAACGGAATGAGCACCTTCACACTGTCAACGATTCGACAGAACTTGTCCAAGTTTGACTACTCTGGCCTGGGAATACCCGCGCTGGTGTTGTTGATCATGGCCATGTTGGTCTTGCCGTTGCCGCCGCTGTTGTTGGACTTTTTGTTTACTTTCAACATCGTTGCCAGCTTGGTCATCATCATGATCGCCATCAGCACCCGCAACCCCTTGGACTTTTCATCCTTTCCGTCGGTGCTGTTGTTTGCCACCATGCTGCGCTTGGGCCTGAACGTGGCGTCAACGCGGGTTATTTTGGTCCATGGCCATGAAGGCCATGATGCCGCAGGCAAGGTGGTCGCCGCATTTGGAGAGTTTGTGATCGGCGGCAACTATGTCGTGGGTTTCATCATCTTCGCTATCTTGATGATCATCAACTTCATCGTGGTGACCAAAGGTGCTGGCCGCGTCTCTGAAGTGAACGCGCGATTCACCTTGGATGCCATGCCAGGCAAACAAATGGCCATCGACGCTGACTTGAATGCCGGCATGATTGACCAGGCCACCGCCAAAAAGCGCCGCGAAGAGTTGTCCCAAGAGTCAGACTTCTTCGGCGCCATGGACGGTGCGTCCAAGTTTGTCAGCGGCGACGCCATCGCCGGCTTGTTGATTCTGCTGATCAACTTGGTCGGTGGCATGGCCATTGGTTTGTTGCAACACAATTTAAGCGCCAGCGAGGCCGGCAAGTTATATGTGTTGTTGACCATCGGTGACGGCTTGGTGGCCCAAATCCCATCGCTGCTGTTGTCACTGGCGACCGCCATCATCGTGACCCGTGTCACCACCTCCGAATCCATGACCGAGCAGGCCTCCAGCCAACTCGCCAACCCCAGTGCTTTGTTCATCTCTTCAGGCATCTTGGCCGTGTTGGGCTTGGTGCCTGGCATGCCCCACCTGATGTTCATCACCTTGGCCGCGGCCACCGCAGGCTTGGGATTGTTGGTGGTGCGCAGCGAGGTCGAGGCCGAAGAAACCCAAGAGGCGGTGGCCGAAGCCGAGGCCAATGCGGCCAGCCCGAAAGAGCTGGACTGGGACGATGTCGACCAAGTCGACCTGATCGGGTTGGAAATTGGCTATGGCCTCATTCCCTTGGTCAATGCAGAATCTGGCGGCGAGTTGATGGGGCGCGTCAAAGGCGTGCGCAAAAAACTGTCTGCGGAATTGGGCTTTTTGGTGCAGCCGGTGCGTATCCGTGACGACCTCAACATCGACCCTGACAGCTACAACATCGTGCTCAAAGGCGTGGTGCGCGGCAAAGGCGACATCAAAGTCGGTCGCGAGTTGGCCATCAACCCCGGTCAAGTCTATGGTGAACTCGCTGGCACCCCCACGCGTGAACCTGCATTTGGCCTGGAGGCGGTGTGGATCGAGCCCTCCATGCGCGACCAAGCCCGCACCTTGGGCTACACCGTGGTCGACGCCAGCACCGCCATCTCCACCCATTTGAACAAAGTGCTGCGTGAAAACGCCTCTGACCTGCTCAGCCACGACGAGGTGCAACAACTGTTGGACAAGTTGTCGGCCAAGTCGCCCAAGCTGGTGGAAGAGTTGGTGCCTGGCAAGTTGACCCTGGGTGTGCTCACCCGCACCTTGCAAAACCTGCTCAACGAGTCGGTGTCGATTCGCGACATGCGCACCATTGTGGAAACCTTGACCGAGGCCAGCGCCCGCACCACCGACCCCGAGCAGCTCGCCGCCATGGTTCGACCCAAACTGGGCCGCATGATCATGCAAGCCCTGGTCGACGAGAAAAACAACCTGTCCGTCATGACCCTGGAGCCCAGCTTGGAGCAGTTGTTGCACAACGTTTTGCAACAAAGCCAGCCGGGCCAACCCGTGGTGCTCGAGCCAGGTTTGGCCGAAAGCCTGTTTGCGGCCATGCGCGATGGCGCGCGTGCCGTCGAAGAAGAGGGCCACCCTGCGGTGTTGGTGGTGTCCCCAGTTATCCGTGGCTGGTTGTCCAAAGCGGCGCGATATCGCGTCAACGACCTGACCGTGCTGTCGTACAGTGAAATCCCAGATGACCAGCCGGTCAAGGTGATCCACACCGTGTCAGCCCAGCCCAAATGATTTTGATTGAAACCTGAAGAACCGAGAATAATCATGGAACTCAAGCGCATTCTGGCCCGTGACGTCAAGTCAGCCAACGAAAAAGCGGTCGCCCTCTTCGGCAGTGACGTGCTGGTCATCTCCAGCTGTCAAGTCCGGGGGCAAACCGAACTGATCGTGGCCGTTGACATTGAGCCCATCCCGGCAGAGCTGGCCTTGCAAGAGGACGAGGCCACGCCCATCGTGCGCGCGGCCCCAGTTGTCAAACAAGGGCCATTTGCCGAGTTGTTGGGTCAGTCCATGGATCAAAATCGACGCAAAGAAATGCCACGCAGCGCAGAAGCGAAAGCCCAAGCCGTGGTGGAAGCCGCGCCAGCGGTCACCAAAGAGGCTGAAAAGTCCGACCATGACGAACGCGACTACCTGCGTGGCCGTGAAATCGTGGCCATGGTGCGCGATGAACTGGCCAACCTGCGCAAAGAATTCAAAATGGGCCAGCAAATGGCGATGTGGCAAGGCGGCGTGCCCTTGGCCCGTGGTTTGCTGCCCTTGCGCAATGCCCTCAATGAGGCGCCCATTCCAGCCGCCTTGCGCGCTTTGCTGATGGACAGCATCAAAGACCATGAGGAAATGGATGGTGCGATGAAAGAAATTCGCCGCCAGCTGTCGCACAGCTTGCAAGACATTGGCGCGGACATGCCCAGCCAGGGCGTGCATGTGCTCGCTGGCCCCTCGGGGGCGGGCAAAACACTGATGGTGGCCCGCTTGGCCAACCACGCCGCAATGGAGCAAGGCTGCGAAAAAGTGGCCATCATCAGCTACAACGATCAGCGCGCAGGGGCCTGGAACCAAACCCAGCTGCTCAGCGCACAATCGGGCGTGGACTGTTACCGCGCCAACAATGTGGCCACCCTCAAACTATTGCTCGACGAGTTGTCGGCGCGCAGCTTTATTTTGATCGACACCCCGGGGGTGCAAATGGCCGAACGTTTGGCCGATATCGGCTCGGTGTGTGGCAGTGCCCATTTCCATGCCGTCATCCCTGCCGATGCCTCATCGGTCACCATCCGCCGCTTGTGCGACCAAAACACCAAACCTTGGGATGGCCTGATCTTGACCAAGCTCGATGAATCATCGCAGCCGTGGCCGTTGATCCAGCTGCTCACCGAAGGCTCGCACCGCGTGTGTGCCGCCAGCCGTGGCGAGCGCAGTGGCGACTGGAACAAAATGACCTCAGCCAGCGAGTTGGTGGACATTGCCTTGCACAACCTGAGCGTCCCAGAGGAACATAAAGCCGAGGCATCGGTCGACGACATGCAACACAAGTTGGCCATGGCCAGTGCCCGCATGGCCCAAAAAATGGGCGTTACCCACCAGAGTATTCAGCATGGCCCAGCTTAAAACCGAAGTCATCGGCATTGCCAGTGGCAAAGGCGGGGTGGGCAAAACCACCACCGCCATCAATTTGGCCGTGGCTTTGCAAATGATGGACAAACGCGTTCTGCTGTTTGATGCAGACCTGGGTTTGGCCAATGCGCAAATTGCATTGGGCGTTCGCTCAGAGTACAACTTGGGCCATTTTTTGGCGGGCGAAAAGTCCTTGGCAGAAATCATGGTCAAAACCCGCCAGGGTTTGACCCTCATCCCCGGCGGTTCTGGCGTGCAAGAGTTGGCGGGTTTGAGCCATTTGCAATCGGCCAGCATCGTGCAAGCCTTCAGCACCTTGACCGAAGAAATTGATTTCTTGATCGTGGACCTCGCCGCAGGCATTTCCCCCTCCGTGATGACCTTTTTGGGCGCTTGTCAACGCCGCTTCATCGTGGTCAAGGACGATCCGTCCTCGATTGCCGACGCTTATGGCACCATCAAGGTCATGAGCCAAGAAATGAAGCTCGATGAAATCTACCTGATCCCCAACATGGTCGAGAGCCAGACCGCCGGCTGGAAGTTGTACAACCGCATCAACGATGTGTGTGTGCGCTTTTTGGGCCAGCCCGTGCAGTACCTGACATCCATCGAGTCCGATGAAATGGTCTTGACGGCCCTGAAGAAATACCAGTCCGTTTTAGAGTTGGCACCCGGCACGGGTGCATCAAGAGATTACCGTCGCTTGGCTGATTTCTGCCAACAGCTGCGCCCCATCGACCCCTTGTCGGGCGGGATGCAGTTCTTCATGGAACGGTTGATCCAAAACAAACCGGAGGCGCCATGAGAGCCCTGTCCCCAGTTGCGATGTATCAGCAAAGCCAGCCCAAGGGTGATGAATTGGTGTTGGCCCATTTGGGTTTGGTCAAGCGTGTGGCCATTCACCTCAAAGCCCGTGTGCCGGCCTTCATGGAACTCGACGAGCTGATCCAGGTCGGTATGTTGGGTTTGTTGGAGGCATCGAAAGCCTTCGACCCAGCCAAGGGCGTGGAATTTGAGAACTTTGCCCACAGCCGGGTGCGTGGTGCCATGCTCGATGAGGTGCGTCGCTTGTCCTTTTTGCCGCGCTCAGCGGTGGCCTTCAACAAAGAACACAACGAAGGTGTTCATGTGCTGGCCAGCGAATTGGGCCGCAACCCCACAGAATCGGAAATTGCCGAATTCATGGGCAAAGACTTGGAAGAGTTTCAGCGCGAGCGCGGCAAAGCCCGCCGTTTTGAAACCTACTCGCTGGAAGTGGTCACCGAAGAGGTCATGGGCATTGCCGACGATGCCTCGCACCAACCCGATGTCATGGTGGAAGAGGCCGAATTCATGGACGCCGTCACCGCCGCGATTGGCGAATTGCCAGAGCGCGAGCAAACGGTGATGCAGCTGTATTACGTTGAAGAGCTGAACTTGAAAGAAATTGGCGAGGTTTTGGGTGTGAGCGAGTCCCGCATCAGCCAAATTTTGTCTTCGGTGGTGAAAAAACTCCGTGGCACCTTGCAAATTGAACCCAACGGCGGTGGCATGGTCAGGCGAGTGGCATCATGAGCAGCTTTTTCCAACTCTTTTTGGCCTGGGGCGTTCTGCTCTTGGTGATTTTGGTGTTGTACTTGATCGACAAGATCAACATCATTTATCAGCGACAAGCCCAAGACGCCAGCGAACCCGCTTACAGCGACGGATTGTTTGGCGAATTGGTTGGAAAAGCCTTGTGGGACGCCATGAGTGGCATCCCTTTGCCTGGTTTTGACCCCAAGTTGGTGCAAGACCTCAAGCCCCACTACGAGCCCGTGCTGCGCCAGCACATTGAGCACACCTTTTTGCAAGGTGTGACCGATCATCGCGAAGGCCGCGCCGGTGTGCCGGTCAACAACCGCATGATCCCCACGCCGCGTGGCTCTGTCGAGTCATGGATGCCCTTGCACCATTTGTCCAGTCTGTACCAATGTGGTGTGGAGCATGCCCAAAATAAACCCGCAGACCGCTTGCGCGTGCAACAAACCCTGGACCAAGTTTGCGTCATGCTGTACGCACGGGCTGGCTTGGATTTGAAAGACCCGTTTTCTCGCATCTTGATGGAGCCCATCAACCCGGGTGAGCCCGAGCCCGAGTTGGCTGCCCCTGAGGCCCCGCCTGAGCAAATGCCGGCCCAAGCCGACGCTCCATCCGAAGCGATGCCACCCCCAGATTTGGCGGCTCAAACGCCCACAGACCACGCCCAGCCTGCTGATGCAGAGCCCGAAGCTGTGGAACCCATGACGCTGGGCCAAGCCCTGCCCCAGCAAGCCAAGCCGGTGCCTGCATGAAATCGACCCATTTCACCCCCATGACTCAAGTTTGCGCCACTGCGACCGAATCTGTTTGCGTCCAACAACGATTTCAGGAGTAGATGCAGATGCGAGCCAATCAAAAAGCCATAGCCTCATACGGGGATGTCAAAGTCACCACCGGTGTGGCCACTGCCAACAATGTTCAATTGATTCAAATGCTGTTTGACGGCCTGCTGGAGAGCTTGGCCACGGCCAAAGGCCACATCCAAAACGGTGCCATTGTGGACAAAGGTAAAAGCATTGCCCGCGCCAGCCGCATCGTGTTGGGTCTCCAAGGCGCCCTCGACTTTGAGCGTGGCGGCGATTTGGCCAACAACCTCAATGAGTTGTATGCCTATGTCACCCGCCGTTTGTTGTACGTCAATGCGCGCAATGACTTGGACGCATTGGAAGAAATCTACGGTTTGATGAATGAAATTCGTGCCGCCTGGGAAGGTGTGCCCGATTTGATTCCTGCTTCACCCCAGCCGGGGGTGTTCATTAACTGATCGGGCCGCCCGGGCCATCGGCCAAACGGCGGAAATATCAGTTAATCTCGCGCATGCGTGATTTTTGAGGTGCGCTACCCAGGCTTTTCCTGGGTCGTGCCGCTTGTTTGGAGAGTTAGATGGTTGCTATCGTTGGCTTGGTTGTGTTGATGATTTGTGTGTTCGGGGGCTTCATCATTGCCGGTGGATCCTTGGCGCCCATCATCAAGGCCGCACCTTATGAAATGTTCATCATTGGCGGCGCTGGTATTGGCGGCATGATCACTGGCAACAGCGGTGTGATTCTCAAAGGTGCTTTTGGCGGTTTTGGCCGCGTGATCAAGGGCCCGAAGTACAAAAAAGAAGACTATTTGGCCGTCATGCTCTTGGTGGCCAAGATCATGAAAACGCTCAAAACCGAAGGGGCGGTGGCGCTGGAGGCGCACATCGAAAACCCCGAGGCCAGTGCCATCTTTGGCGAACACCCACCCATCTTGCACGACCACGATTTGCTTGACTTGATTTGCAACACCGTGCGTTTGATGGTGGTGTCGTCCAGCAACCTCAGCCCCTACGCGGTGGAAGACGTGATGGACGCAGCGATCAAGTTGCACCACCACAACGAACTCAAATACTCTGGTGCCTTGGCCACCCTGGCCGGTGCCTTGCCCGCGCTGGGCATTGTGGCCTGCGTGTTGGGTGTGGTGAAGACCATGGGCGCCATTGACCAACCCCCGCCGGTGCTCGGTGGCCTGATCGGTTCCGCCCTGGTGGGTACCTTCTTGGGCGTGTTCTTGGCTTACGGCATCGTCGAGCCCTTTGCCTCGCGCTTCACCCAGGTGATTGACGAAGAAGGCGAAATGCCCAAAGTGGTGAAACAAATCATCATCGGCACCCTTCACGGTCACCCCATGCCTTTGATCATCGAAGCCGCCCGCGCTTGCGTCAGCCACCACAACCAACCCACGTTTGCCGAGGTCTTTGACGGCATGCGAGGCAAGTAATGGCGACAGAGGAAGAGAAAAAGCCCGAAGGCGAGGCGGCACCGGCCGAGTCGCCCGCGCCCGTCATCATCATCAAAAAGGTGATGGACGATGGCCATGGCGGCGCCCACGGCGGCGCTTGGAAGATCGCCCTGGCCGACATGATGACGGCCATGATGGCCTTCTTCTTGTTGATGTGGTTGCTGGGTGCTTCCACCGACGACCAGCGCAAAAGCATTGCCGACTATTTCAAGCCCACCTCGCAAAGCCTGATTGCCATTGGCCAATTGGCGGGCTCTAACGGCATTTTGGGCGGGCGCTCGATCATCGACCCCGATGGCTTTCCTTACTCTGCCAAACAAACCGGATTGCTCGAGCGCTTGACCCCGCGTTCTGAGGGCGGCCCCAACCCCGACACCGAACCCGGCCCAGAAAACGAAAACGAAAACGCCGACCCCGACAAACTCACGCCCGAGCAAAAGAAAAAGATCGCGGCCGAGGCCGACCAAGCCAACTTTGACAAGCTGGAGAAAGAGCTCAAGCAAAAATTGTCCGAGAACAAAAAGCTGGAAAACCTCAAAGAGCAGGTGTCGATCACCCGCGAAAAAGACGGTTTGCGCATTGAAATCATTGACAAAGCCGACTTCGCCATGTTCCCCAGTGGCCAGGTGTCCATGCAGGGCAGGGCCCAGGCCTTGATCAACGAGGTGGCGGCTTCTTTGGCCGACATGCCCAACAAAATTGCCATTCGCGGCCACACCGATGCGGTGCCCTTTCAAAACGCCGAGGGGCGCAACAACTGGTCGCTGTCGGCCGAGCGGGCCGAGGCCACGCGCAAAATGCTGGAGAAAAATGGCATCAAAGAGAGTCGCTTTTCAAAGATCGAAGGCGTGGCCGATACCGACCCCTTCAATGCCAAAGACCCGCGCGACCCACGCAACCGGCGCATGAGCATCACCGTTCAATACCAAGATCCGTGATTTCGGTTTGGGGTCGAGATGAAAAAAGCGGGCTTTAAGCCCGCTTTTTGATGTCGATCGCAGGCTCAGCGGCCCGGGATATCAACCGTATTTCAGTTCGTATTTATTGATTTTTTCGATCAAGGTGGTGCGCTGCAAATTGAGCAACTTGGCCGTGCGCGACACATTGCCTTGGCTGCGTTGCAGGGCTTGTTCGATCATGCTGCGCTCTATGTCGGCCAAGCGCTCTTTGAGTGAGATGCCGTCTGGTGGCAATTGCGGCAGGCCCTGGGCCAGCATGATGATGTTCTCCACCTCGCGGTCTTCCAAGGTGGGCTGATCGTCCATCTCCAGCAAACCTTCGGGCAAACCAAAAGCGTCGGTGGCTGGCGGCGACAAAGTCTCCACGCGGTTCAGCGGTGCCGGTGAGAGATTGGCGCGCAAGGGGTGCAAGCCTTTGGGCAGCAAGCTCAAGGGAATGGTGCGCAAGTCCAGCTCTTTGCCGGCGTACAAGGTGCTGAAGCGGTCGACCAAATTGGACAATTCACGCACATTGCCCGGCCAGCCATAAGTTTGCAAGGCCTCTAAAAAGTCCAGGCGAAAGCGCACCGGGTTGGCCCCGCGCACTGCAAAGCGCTTGGCAAAGTGTTGCAGCAGCATGGGCACGTCGCTGGCGCGTTCGCGCAAAGAGGGGGTGACCAGCGGAATCACATTCAATCGGTAGTACAAATCTTCGCGAAACCGGCCGGCTGAAATTTCTGACTCTAAATCGCGGTGTGTGGCGGCAATGACACGCACATCGATGTCCACCTGTCGCGTAGACCCCACAGGGTCCACACTGCGTTCTTGCAACACGCGCAGCAATTTGACCTGCATGTCCAAGGACATATCGCCAATTTCGTCCAGAAACAAGGTGCCACCGTGGGCCAACTCAAAGCGGCCAATGCGGTCGGCCACAGCGCCAGTGAAAGCGCCCTTGCGGTGACCGAAAAGTTCGCTTTCCATCAGCTCTGCGGGGATGGCGCCGCAATTAATAGGCACAAAGTTCCCGCCCGCGCGGTCAGACTGCTCGTGCAGCATGCGCGCCAAAACCTCTTTGCCAGTACCGCTTTCGCCCGTGATCAGCACGGTGGCATTCGATGGGGCCACGGCAGACACCATTTCGCGCAGGGCATTGGCGGCTTCGCTGTGACCGATGTAATGGGTGACCATGGGCTCTAAATTAGTGAATGAATTCATTGTGTTCATCCACGCCAAACATGCAAGTCCACAAAAGTATTCGATACCCGCATTTGTCTGAGGCTGGGGTGTAAAGCTTGGCCACTTGATGCCGATCTGAGAGAGGACCCTGTTAACAACCTGGTTCTGTCAGATGAACCTGCGATATATCACTCAAGAGGATGTGGCCATGAAACGTATTTCCAGCATTTTGTCGTTGTGCGGTGTGGTGCTGCTCCAAGCCTGCCAGGGCTTTCCCATGAAAGTCGACACCACCGTGTTCACGCCACCTGGCGCAGCTGAGCCGGCCCCGGCCAAGCCGCCCGTCTCCATGGTCTCGCCGATGATGGAAAAACGCGAAACCTTTGTCGCCACCGGCTACTCGGTGATCAGCGTGCAAAACAGCAAAAACCCATCGCAGCAGCGGCTGTTGGCCATCCGCGCCTCCAAGCTCGATGCCTATCGATCGCTGACCGAGCAGGTGTATGGCCAGCAATTGGACGCGACCACCACGGTGGCCGACATGACCGTGATCAACGATAACTTCCGCGCCCGTGTCGAAGGCGTGGTTTACGGCGCGCAGTTGGTGAGCATCACCCCAGTGGGCGAGGACACCTATGAAACCACCTTGTCGCTGGATCGCCAAGTGGTGATGGACTTGCGCGCTTTGTATTTGAGCCAACTGGCCCAACGCGGTCGTTGATCAGCGCTCCATGTCCACAAAGCCGCGCATGAAAACACCCCTTCCTTGTTTGCCCTGGGCCTTGGCCCTGATGTGCGCCATGCCCATCGGCGCAGCCTGGGGCCAATCGGGCCCCACCCCGGCCCATGTGCAGGCGGCCCAACAAAAGCTGCAAATGGTCGACATTTCGGCCGATCAGCGCTTGGCCGCATTGCGCCAATCGCTGCTGAAAACAGCCATGGAAGGCCCCACCGAGGTCAAGAGCACACAGTGGATTGACCACACCGGTGCTTTGCGTGAGAGCAGCAGCTTCACCTCCGGCATGTTGGTGCGCGGTGTGCGCGTGCTCAGCGACCCGGCAACCCCTGGGGTGGAAAAAGTCCAGGCCAAAGACCAACAAGCCTTGCTCGAAAAAGCGTGTGAGCGCTCTGCCCATGAACGCGCCAGCCCTTGGCACCATGTCACGCTGGATGTGTTGGTGTCGCCCCACCTGAACCCTGCTGACCGGTTTCCCGCTCAGCAAATTGCGCGCGAATTGCGCCAGCAAATCCACCACCGCACCGCGCAGTCACCCCATTGGCGCGTCAGCAACAAGGTGAGCTATGCCAACCCGTATGAAAAAGCCTTGCTCACCCAAGGCGAGCAAAACCTGCCCTGGCGCTTGAATGTGATGGTCGGCTTGGACCCACAATCCACACCGGCCAACCCCACGTTTGCCTTGCGTTGGGAAGTCTCTCACCGCATGGAGCGGGCCCTCTTTTTGACCCAACAGCATTGGGTCACCTTGCCCCAAGCGGGAGTGGCGGCATCGGGCTTGGAGCCTGTGGTCAGCGCACAAATCCAAGCCGTGGTGGAAACCTTTCACCGCGCCATGGACACGCGCATGGCTTGTTTGCCGCCGCAATTTGAAGCCCAGCTTGACCAGGGCAAAACCTTGCGCATCAATGCCGGCCACCTGAGTGGTTTGCGCTTGGGCGATGTGCTGGTGATTGCCGACCGTCAAAAAATACCCGCGCGCATCATGGAACCCGGCAACCTCGAGGGGGTTACCCTGGCCGAGGTGCGTTCGGTCTATGCTTACAGCGCCGAACTCAAAACCATTGCCGGTGTGATGCCCAAGGGTGCGGCCCAATGGGTTGCCGTGCCCTACACCCCATGAACTTCCAGGAGAAACGCATGCTTGACCTCAACCGCACGCCCTTGATCCGCGCCAGCCTTGGCTGGGCCCTGTGGGCTGGTGCCTTGACTTTGGCTGGGCCAGCCTTCTCGGCCGAACCGTCCCCCGCGGGCGGCAGCGCCGCTGCACAGGCTGCATCCAAATCGGGCGCTGCCGCCGTGAAATACACCGTGCGCGAAGGCGACACCTTGGACAAGGTCATTCGTTTGCACATGGGCAACAGCCCGTTGCGCATTGAAATTTTGCGCGACGCGGTGGTCAAACAAAACCCCCATGCGTTTGTCAAGGGATCCACCAAGGTGTTGTTGGCCAACGCGGTCATCACCGTGCCCAACCACACCGAACTGCTGCAAATGCAGTTGGGTTCGGCCCTGCCCAAGGCAGAGGCAGCCCCCCCGGCCACCACCAGCACCTCGATGGTGGACGATCGCCGCAAAACCTGGGTGCGCTATCCTTGACGCGCGCCGCCCAGAGGCGGCAGCGGAGGTCACACCATGTTGGGTACCGAAAGCGTTCTGAGCACTTTGCGTCCCATGCCGGTGCAGTTGGACACGCGCCCGCATTGGATAGAAAACATGCAAGCCAGGCAATTGGGCTTGCAAGATGGTCAAGTGGTGCAAGCCACGGTCGAAGAAAAAGATGGCCGTGTTCGGCTGTGGTTGAAAGACTTTTCATTTGACTTGCCCAACGGCTGGGTGCTCAAAGATGGCGACAAGCCTTTTTTGCGCGTTTTGGTCAACCCGAGTGGGTGGGGCTTTTTGATTCAAAACCCCAGCGAGGCCGTGGCCGCGCAGGCCAAATTCAACATCACCTCTGCCCAAGGGGCAGACAAGGCCCACCCCGATGGGGTCGGCTTGGGCGGCTCGACCGGTGGCTTGGCCGAGGAGGTGCTCAGCCCATCGGCCACCACCAACCGGCTCAATACCTTGGTGTTTCAACCACCTGGTTTCGCCGCATTCAGACAGCTGTTGCAAATGATCGACACGCGCGGCCCCCCCATGCTGCAGTTGTCCGGTGAGCAGTCGGCCTTGCTGTCCCGTTTGTCGGGCATGGGCTTGTCCATGGGTCAGCTGCAGCCGTTTGGGTTGCGCAAAGCATTGGCACCCTATTTCAAATCCATGGAGAGCCAGTTGTCGCAGCGCGGCAAGGTTGAAGACGAGCCCCGCTCATTGATCCGCCAGTTGTTGGCCAGCTTGGGCGAAGAGGACACGGGGGCTTCCGTCAATGGGCTGTCGGAAGACCTGCACAAAGCCTTGAATGAAATTGAGGCCGCCCAAGTCCAGTCTGCGCTCGACCTGCACCGTGGCGAGTTGAACCTGCGCTTGCTGCTGCCCTTCACCGACGCAGATCCGGTGGAGCTGCACTTTCAGCGACCGCCGCGCCAACCGGGGGAAGAAAATCCGCCGCTCAGCGTTGACATCCATTCGCAAAGCCGACTGTTGGGCGAGGTGTGGCTGCACACCTTGATCAAAGCGGGCCAACAGGTGGAGTTGACCATGTGGGCCGTGCGCGAAGATGTGGCGCAACAAGCACGCTCACACGCCACGGAATTGGTTTTGGAGTTGGGTGCGGCGGGCTTGGAGTTGCAACAATTTCAAATCTACAACAGCCCGCGTCCCGGCAGTGATCAGACCCGATCTGCACCGGAACGCGGCCTGGTGGTGGACGCATTGGCATGAGGCTGCTGTGTTGAAAGACCGCTTCCAAGCCATTGCCCTGGAATATGGGCGCAACAAAACCCCACGGGTTTCGGCCAAGGGCCATGGCGACCTGGCCCGCATGATCTTGGCCGAAGCGGAAAAGCAAGGGGTGTTTGTGTCGCAAGACCCGCAGTTGCTGTCTTTGCTGGCGCGTTTAGAGGTGGGGGATGAAATTCCCCAAGACATGTACACCGCAGTGGCGGTGATTTTGTCGTGGGTTTATTGGCTCAAGGGCATGGAGCCAGGGGACGAGAAAAATGGTTCGGCGCGCGCGCCTTAAGCGTCGCTGTAACCGCGGCGTCTGCTCAGGCGGTTGATTTTGCCCAAACGGTCATACACCTCGACCGAGCTGGCCGGGTCATTGATGACCATGCTTTGCAAGGTGCCCCGAATCGCATCGAGTTTGCGCACGATCAAAATTTCGTTGCGCCGGTGCATGTCGCGGCACTCGACCATGCGCGATTTGAAAACATCCCACTCGCTGCCCAAGCGATCGGCGTCTTCGGGTTGACGCACGCCGCTCAGGATACTGAGTTGTTCCAACACCTGGTTTTTTTGCTCCAGCAATTGCTCAAAGTGATCCAGGTCCTGGGCTTTGAGGGCTTCGAACTCTTGCGCCAGCAAGTCCTCCAGCCCATCGATCAAGATCAGGGCTTGGGCGTGATGGGCGTCCATCACAGGTTCGAGGGCAGGATCGGCCAGCATGGGGTTGCTCAGCCCTGAACCATTTTCTCCAGCGACACAAAGCTTTCAGCAATGCGGCGCGGGTTCAAAGGGTAGTTGCCGTCGGCCAAGGCTTGCTTGATCGCCTCGACCTTGGCGCGGTTGAAACTGGGTTGCTCTTTCACGCGATCGGTCACATTGGACAAGGACAAGGTGTCAGCACCGCTGGCTTTGGCTTTGGCAGGTGCCGAATCTTCCGCGACCAGCGGGGTTTGGGGACCCTGCTTTTTATCGGTTTTTTCAATGGCACTGCGCATAGAAGCATTGGACTGCGACAGCCGGGATTGGTTATTGATGGCGTCAGACATGATGGTCTCTCTTTCTTCAACAGGGAAAGGCAATTCTTTCCGCGTCATGTGAATTATCGGCGCCAAGCTTGAGAACTTGAGCGCCAACGGCGATTAAAACGTTAATGGCTGTAAAGAGTGAATTGGTATTCATTTCTAAATCGCCTTTGCTGCATTGAAGCCGGTGACCACTGCTGACAATGATCGACCCGACTCCGGATTTTTTAAGCGAATTTGTTCACCCAAGATGCCATCTTGCTGGGCTTCGGCCCGCAAAGTGATCAAAAACCCTTTGCCTTCACCCACGGAAACCATGACTTGTTGGCCCCGGCGAACCATTTGGGCCGCTTTCAGGTCGTAGGTGCGCAAGGCGGTTTGGGCTGGCAAGTCGCGTTGCAACTCCATGTGGGTCAAGGCTGAAGCGTCGCTCAGGTAGCTGGTCTCGCCGCTGGGCAAGGCCATCTCCACCAAAGTGAATTGTTGGGGGGTCGCCACAGAACCGCGCCGGATGGCTTGATTGGCCACCAAAACCTGGCGCATCACCTGCCCTGGCTGAATTTTTGGGGCAGTGGGTGCTTGCGTTGAAGGGGCGCTCGCGGTGGGAGTTGGCACGGCTTCGGGGCGCACCATGACCTGCACAAAGTGCTGCCAAGCGGGCTGATCGCAGCGGGCGCGCACCGATTGGCGGTTGCCAAAGGGCAAATCAAATT
Organism: Limnohabitans rimovensis (SeqCode); assembly: GCF_965234775.1. Taxonomy (GTDB): domain Bacteria; phylum Pseudomonadota; class Gammaproteobacteria; order Burkholderiales; family Burkholderiaceae_C; genus Limnohabitans; species Limnohabitans rimovensis. The sequence goes on from NZ_OZ248562.1 coordinate 166,259, forward strand.
GAATTTGTTTGGCACACGCCGGGATGTTCAAGCGGGGGTCCAAAGGGGTCACCTGCAAAGCGCCCAAAGGGGTTTGGGTCTGCTCGGCCACCCACTGGCGCGCACCCTCGTTCAATTGCGCATGACCGGCCGTTTGCGCCCCAGCCCAGCCCGCCCACAGGCCAAGCAGCAGGGCCATGGCCCAGGCGTTCGACCGCTTTTTCGGGGTGGGGGACGCGGCGTCAAAAGTGACGCTGCTTTGGGGTTTAAGTGGGCACAGCATTTGCAAGTATCTGGGTGGAGGGTGTTGAAGTTTTGACAAATCGTTGAAGACAAGACACTCCCAAGCAATTTAGATGCCAACCACCATCAACCCTTACCGAGCGCACCATGAACCCAGTGATTGACCCAAAAGCTCTCGTTAAAACATCGCACATCAATCTAAATCATTTGCAAACGCAGCTGCGTGCCCAGTCCAGGGCGTCGGCTGGTGGCATGGTTTTTCAGCGTGCCTTGACCCAAGCGCAACAAACCGGCACTGGCGGGAATTCGACAAGCATCCTGGGCCCGCAAACGGCCAGCGTGTCTGTGCAGTCCGGCGACACCTTGAGCGGCATCGTGCGCCAGTTCATGGCCGCCTCTGGCAAAAATATCGGCCAAACTGAGTCCATGCGTTTGGCCCAAGAGGTGGCCCGCAGCAACAACTTGGCCAATGCCAACCTGATCTACCCTGGCCAGCGCATCAACCTGACGGCCCTGCAACAGGCCCTGAACGGGCCCGCTGCCGACACCCAGGCCAGCTTGGGCCTGCCCAAGCCCAACACCCCCAACCCGGCCCAAACTGGGGTCGCGGCCAGCGCACAAGTGCAGCTCGAAGCCCGGGGCAATGTCAGCGCCCACCCGGTGTTGGACAAAACCCTGGAGCGTGCGGTCAACAAGGGCTTTATTCCCCCGCACGAAAAACAAGCCGTGATGGACAAAATTTTGCAAATGTCCAAAGAACACAAATTCAAGCCTGACGACTTTGCGCGCCTGACCTTGATGGAAAGCGACGGCATGAACCCGCGCTCCACCAACAACCGCTGCCACGGCATCATTCAGTTTTGCGATGGGCCCGATCGCGGTGCCGCCAGCGCAGGCTTTGGCCAAAACCCACGCGCCATCCTGGGCCACAGCGTGCTGCAACAGTTAGATATGGTGGGTAAATACTTTGACGACACGGGTTTGAAAAACTATGGCCCTGCCGGCTTGGACGACCTCTACCTCACCGTGCTCACGCCCGCAGCGCGCAACGAAACCCGGCCCGACGTCAACTTGAACATTGCGGGCCCCCAGGCCTCTTATTTGCATGTCAACCGCGACACCAAGGCACCCATCACCCGGGCTTCTATCTTGCAAGGCTTGCACCAAAACGCCATCGATCGTTTGGGCTTGCGCAACGAAAACGGTCAATCACCCGCAGCCGCGCGCGCACAGGCGATCCGCGTCAGCGCATATCAGGGGAACAACGAAATCCGTTGAGCGCCCGCAGCGGCAAAGCCTTGCCGCTTGAGCGCCGAAACGGAGAGGGCTTGCCGCTTGGCCGCCCAAATTCAAGTTCAGAAGTGTCAAAAACCCATGGCACAACTCTTGCAGATATCGACACGAGGTTCTCAAGCTTGAGGGCCGGGACCGCAAAAGCGGTGATGTGTTGGCAAAAGGAACGGCGATGAATCTGTTTTCAAACGCGTTTGGTATCCATGAAAAGGCCCTGCAAGTCAGGAGCCAGCGCATGGAGGTATTGGCACGCAACATTGCCAACGCCGACACCCCCAACTTCAAAGCCCAAGACCTCGACTTCAAAGCCATGCTCAAAGAAGCGGGCAAAGAATATTTGAACGCGACCCACGACAAACATTACAGCGCCTTGGCCGAAGCCCCCGACAACGGCATGCGCTTTCGGGTGCCCTTCAACAGCTCGTTTGACGGCAACACCGTCGAGATCAATGTGGAGCAAGCCCAATACGGTAAGGCCGCCTCCGACTACCAAGCCACCTTGCAGTTTCTGGAAAACCGCATTGGCTCCATTCGCAAAGCCCTCAAAGGGGAGTGATGAACCATGAGAAGCCTTGACAGCGTTTTTGGCATTGCCGGTACCGCCCTGAATGCGCAAACCATTCGGTTGAACACCACCGCGTCCAACTTGGCCAATGCCACCACCATGGCCGGCAGCGATGCCGACGCCTTCCGCGCCAAGCGCCCGGTGTTCAAGGCCTTGATCAGCGAAGAGTTGACCAACCGCGCCTTTCCCAACCAAGGCGGTGTGAAGGTTGACCAAATCGTCGACGACCCCACCCCCATTCGCAGCATGTACGACCCCAGCCACCCCATGGCCGACAAAAGCGGTTTCGTCTACATGTCCAACGTGAACGAAATGCAAGAGATGGTCGAAATGATGGCCGCTTCGCGCTCTTACCAAAACAACGTGGAAGTGATCAACACCGCGCGCCAATTGATGTCGCGCACGATTGACATCACCAAAGCCTGACCCACCTGAAAGAACAGCACCATGGCCACCACATCCGCCGCAGCGCTGCCCAATGGCATCGTGAGCTACTCCGATTACCAAGCCAAGCAAAAAGCCACGCCGGTCAAAGAGCAAATGGGCCAGCAGCAGTTTTTGACCCTGTTCACCACCCAGTTGAAAAACCAAAACCCATTGGACCCGGTGAAGAACGAGGCCTTTGTCGCCCAGTTGGCGCAGTTCTCGCAACTGGAAGCCACCACCGCCATGAAGACCAGCATGGACACCATGGTGTCCAACATGCAAGCCGACCGCATGATGTCGGGTGCCGCGCTGATTGGCCGCAAAGTGGCCGTGCCCGATGGCTGGGCGATCAACGCCAATGGCCAATCGATGGAGGCCATGATCAATTTACCGCTGGGTGCCGACGGCATGCAACTCGATGTGCAAGACGACATGGGCCGCGTGGTTCGCACCATGGGCTTTGGACCGCAAACCGCAGGTGACGCCGTGGTCAGCTGGGACGGCACCGACAACGTGGGCAACCCCTTGCCCGATGGCAAATACCGCTTTGCCGCCAAAGCCACCAGCATGGGCAAAACCGGCCCGGTCAGCGTCAACACCATGTCGGTGGTCACCGGCGTGAGCAACGCCGGCACCGCCGACAACACCTGGCTGTTGCAAGTCGCTGGCGGCAAAACCATCAACTTGGTGGACGTCAAGCGCGTCGGCTATTGAAACCCTGAAGACATTCCCAGACATTTCGGAGAAACCACACCATGTCCTTTTTTACCGCACTCACCGGTTTGAATGCCGCCACCGCACAGTTGGGCGTGACCGCCAACAACATTGCCAACGCGGGCACCATCGGCTTCAAGCGCTCGCGCACCGACTTTGGCGATATTTTTGCCACCTCGCCTTTGCAAAAAGCGTCTTCAACCGTGGGTCAGGGTGTGTCGCTCAAACGCGTGACCCAAGAGTTCAGCCAGGGCAACGTGAGCTTCTCCTCCAACACCTTGGACTTGGCCATTACGGGTGACGGCTTTTTCCCGCTCAAATCGGCCGACGGCTTTCAAGACATTTACACCCGCAACGGCGCGTTCATGATGAACGACCAATACAACGTGGTCAATTCCGCCGGACAACGGCTCATGGCGGCATCGGTCGACAGCTCGGGCAAGGCCAACTTGAATGACCAAAACGTGCTCAGCATTCCGCAAAAAACCACCGGCCAAGCGCGCGAAACCTCTTTGGTGCAACTGGGCCTGAACTTCCCAGCCGACGCCAAGGTGATCAACACCGACTTCAACCGCAACGACCCCAACACCTACAACAAAAGCACGGCCCTCACGGTGTATGACAAGGGCGGCAACGGTTACCTGGCCACGGTGTATTACGTCAAAACCCAAAACGCATCGGCCAGCCAGCCCACCAACAAATGGCAGACCTATGTCTACATTGGTGACAGCTTGGTGCAGGCCTCGCTGCAGCAGTCGACCAACAACCTGGGCGAAAAGCAGTATGTGAACAAATACGGCGAAATCAAGCCGGAAAGCGAAGTCAGCGATTTGCTGGTCAACGCCAAAACCAAAATGTTCTCGCTCAACCAATTGACCGATGTGCGCGACTCGGTGCCAGCAGCGGTCAGTGGCGCCAAAGTGGGCAGTTATTTCAAAACGGCTGATGACCCCCATGACTTCACAGGTTTGTCGGCCAAGGACAAGGCCAGCTTGACCAAGTTCGTGCGGGTTTCGGTCGATGGTTCGAACGCATTGGACTTGGACATGAGCTCCTTAGAAGGACAAAGCCTCACGGGTGCACAAATTGCCACCAAATTGACCAATGAGTTGAACAAACAATTTGGCGATCAGCGCTATTGGAACATGACCAACGCCACCTCCTCAGAGCCTATTGTGCTGATGTTCGGCGTGAACGACCAGGGCACAGCGCAAAACGAGTTGACGCTGGATTTGAGCAAAACCGCCCTTTATCCGGTGGGCCAAAAACTGGAAGAGCTGACCACCGAACAAGTGGTCGCCGCTTTGCAAAAAGAAGTGGACGCTCAGGTGGTGACGGCCAATGCGGCGAATGCCGCTTTCAACCTCACCAAGTCAGCCACCACCGCCGCCAAAACTGCCATAGATGCCATCACGGTCAGCTACGACGAAGCCACGCGCGGTTTTAAATTCAAGCAATTGGGCACCGCCGAGAGCGCACAAAAAACCATTGCCATTCGCGCCACCACCAACAACAACGAGGTCTTGGGCTTGAGCACGGCAGCCACCACCTTGGACGCCACCGGCGGCTACGGCAGCTATGTGGGCGCCAACGGCAACTTCATCCGCCCCGCATCGCAACAGCGCTTTGGCTTGAAGGTGGAGTTTGACAGTGTTAAACAAACCTTCTCCATCGCATCTGGCACCACTGGCGACACCTCGACCATCAAGCTCGAAGTGCCCCAAACCTATGTGGACTCCACGGCCACCAAGGTGACCGAAAAAGCCAATCTGACTTTCAATGCCATGGCCACCGGTCAAAGCATGACCGTTGGCGGTTTGACCTTCACCGCCACCAGCAATTTGGCGGGCCCAGCCGTGGCTGCTGCGTTTGCCAGTTTGGCCAACAACGCCAACACCAAAGCGGGCATCACCGGTGGCACCTACTCGGGTGCTTTGTCGGGTTGGGCTTCTGGCGCAGTAACGGGCAGCACTGTGACTTTCACCAGCACCACCACCGAAACCAACGTGGAAGACATTGTGGTTGGCGGCTCTGCCCCCCCGCCCACTATTGCAGTCACCCAGGGCGACAGCGGTGTGCGGTTCTGGAGCGATTTGACCAAGGCCCAGCAAGCCACTTTGACCGCAGCCGGTGTCATCCCCTCAGAAGGCCATGCCGGCACCTTGTTGGGTTTCAGTGTGGCGGCCGAAGTGATCACCAAGCCCGAGGCCATCCGTGGCGTGCCTTCCGGCCAGGCCGTCGTCACTGGCTCGCCCGTGACCATCAACGTCAACAACAACTTTGTGGTCGACGCCACCAACAACAAATTCGTGGTGGCCGTCGACGACGTCAAAGGCACCGTGGAGTTGCCCTTTGGCAGCACCTACACCTTGGACAGTTTCAAGGCCGAGCTGGAAAAGCGCATCAACCAATTGGCCAACACGGCTGGCAGCACGGTCAATGGCGTCAAAGTGGACTTCGACCGCTCCAAGGGCGCTTTCACTTTCAAAAGCGGCACCGCCACCTCCAATTCATTTATCAAAGTGTCGGGTGCCACCACCTGGGGCTTGGCCAACATCGACGCGGGCCGTGGGTCCACCTCGACCTGGATCAAACCGACCCAGTTCACCGAAGAGATGGACGGCGTGCCGGTGGCCAAATACATCGACGAGTTTGGCCGCGAGACCAACAGCGCCGACGGTTTCAGCGCCCTGCCCGAGTGGTCGCCGATTTACCTGGACAAAGGCGAGCTGACCTTCAATACCGGTGGTAATTTGATTTCCCCCAAAGCTGGCTCCCAGTTGGACACGGTTTACCTGGCAGACGGTAAGGGCGCTTTGACCATCAACATCGATTACTCGAAGTCAACCCAGTTTTCATCGCCCTATGCGGTGTTGTCGCAGTCGCAAGACGGCGCACCCGAAGGTGACTTGGTGGGTGTGAGCATTGGTGACGACGGCTTGGTCAATGCCAGTTATTCCAACGGCACGCAAAACTCTTTGGGCAAGGTGGTGTTGGTGAACTTCTCCAACCCCTCGGGTTTGCGCCAGATTGGTGACTCCAGCTACTACGCCAGCTCGCAGTCGGGCAAGGCCAAGGTCGGTGAAGCCGGTTCGGCCGGCTTCGGTACCGTGCGCTCAGGCGCCACAGAGCGTGCCAACGTGGACTTGACGCAAGAGTTGGTGGACCTGATCACCGCCCAGCGTAACTTCCAAGCCAGCGCCAAGGCCATTGAGACCAGCACCACGCTGACCCAGGCCATCATCCAAATCCGCGCTTGATCGCATTGACTGAAAGCCCACCACCATGGACCGCCTAGCCTTCAACGCCGCCGCCACCATCAACGAGATGCGCATGGCCCGCCAGCAGTTGTCGCACGAGATGGCCAATATGAACACCAATGGCTTCAAAAAAAGCTACGAGGTGGCCTTGGTGGCCCACAAAGCATCGGGGCAGGGTTTCGACTCTCGCTTTCAACCCTTGGCCGTGCCGACGGACTTGATCATGCTCAAACCCGGTCCATTGATCGCCACTGGGCGCGATCTCGATGTGCTGCTCAATGGCAACACGGTGATGGGTGTGACCGCCGAAAACGGCGAAATTGCCTTCACCCGCCGGGGCGACCTGCGTGTCAACACCAGTGGCGCTTTGGAAAATGGCCTGGGCCAATTGATCCGCAACGAAGAGGGCGGCAACGTCACCATTCCGCCCGGCTTCATGGCCCGCATTGCCGATGACGGCACCGTGTTTGCCAACGACCCTTCTCAGCCAGGTGTGCCCCAGCAAGTGCCGGTGGGCCGTTTGCTGTTGCGCGACGCCAGCCAAACGCCGCTGCGCCGGCGCGAGGATGGTTTGTTCAAAGCTGACGGACAACCGTCAGGCACAGATTTTGCAAGTGGTACTGAGCCCGTCTCTTTGACAGTGCGCGCCTTGGAAGGCAGCAACGTCAATCCGATGGAGGCAATGGTCAAGATGATCGAACACAGCCGCGCATTTGAGCAGCAGGTGAAGATCATCAAGAACTCCACAGAAAACGATCAAGCAGGTGCAGCGATGATGAAGCTGTCCTGATGCAACGACCGACCTGATGGCCGGTCATGAAGTGAAAGCACAGAGGTAAGCCATGGACGCATCATTGTGGGTATCGAAAACCGGGTTGGACGCGCAGCAAACGCGCATGAACGTCATCTCCAACAACTTGGCCAACGTCAACACCACGGGTTTCAAACGCGACCGCGCTGTTTTTGAAGACTTGTTGTATCAAAACATCCGCCAAGCGGGCGGCCAAACCACGGCCATCACCCAGTCGGCCACCGGTTTGATGTTGGGCACCGGTGTCAAGATCAATGCCACCGAAAAGCTGCACGCCCAGGGCAACCTGATCAACAGCCAAAACCCCTTGGATGTGGCCATCTTGGGTGACGGTTATTTCCAAATTCAGCAGCAAGACGGCACCACGGCCTATACCCGTGACGGCTCGTTCAAGCTCTCATCCACAGGCCAGCTGGTCACCTCCGATGGTTTTTCGCTGCAACCGGTCATCACCATTCCCAACAACGCCTCGAGCTTGACCATTGGTCGCGATGGCTCGGTATCGGTCGAGCTGGTTGCCGGTGGCGGTCAGCAAGTGATTGGCCAGTTGCAAATTGCGCGCTTCGTCAATCCATCCGGCCTGAAACCCTTGGGCAGCAACTTGCTGGCCACCACCGCTGCCAGCGGCCAACCCCAGTTGCTGCAACCGGGCGTGAACGGCGCGGGCATTCTCAACCAAGGCTCGTTGGAGGCATCCAACGTCAACGTGGTCGAAGAAATGGTCAACATGATCGAAACCCAACGCGCTTACGAGATCAACTCCAAGTCGATCTCGGCGGTCGACAGCATGCTCAAGTTCCTGAACCAAAACATGTGAGGCCTGGCCATGAAATACCTGCTTTTATTGGTTTGCATCACGGCTTTGTTGGGCGGCTGCGCCAGCTCCGATCTGACCCAAAAAACCCTCACCCATTCACCCGACTTTGCGCCGGTCTACCCGCTCGCCAGCGACGCCAACCGCATTCCCACGGGTGGCATTTACGGCAACCGCCAAAGCGACGCCTGGTTTGGCCGGGGCCGCAATTTCCAAGTCGGCGACATCATCACGGTGTTGCTCGATGAATCCACTCAAGCGGCTCGCACCTCCAACACCGACTTGAGCCGCGAAGCCAAAAACACCGGCTTGCCCACCGGTTTGAACACCGAAATCGGAAAGATCAGCCCTTTTTTACAAGGCATTGACCTCAGCTCCTCTGGCCAGACCAGCAAAGGCAAGGGCGTGGCCGACCAAAAAGCCACCTTGAAAGGTTCTTTGGCCGTCACCGTGGTCGAGGTCTTGGCCAATGGCAACCTGATGGTGCGCGGCGAGAAAAAACTCGGCTTGGCCGAAGGCACTGAAGTGATCCAAGTCTCCGGCATCATCCGCCCGCAAGACGTGGGCCCCAACAGCACCGTGCAATCCCTGCGCTTGGCCAATGCCCAAATTGCCTACCGTGGCAATGGCGACGTCGCCAATGCCGCCAAAGCCGGTTGGGGCACCAGCGCCTTGCACCGCTTTTGGCCCTTTTAAGCTGATGTTTGGCTGAAAGCTACCCATGAAATTCAACACATTCCGACGTGGCCTGTGCCTGGCATTGGCCAGCGCCTTGCTGGCCACCCCCGCCGCTTGGGCCGACCGCGTCAAAGATCTGACCACGGTCGCCTCTCAGCGATCCAACCAACTGATTGGCTTTGGCTTGGTGGTGGGTTTGCAAGGCACCGGCGACGATGCCTCGGTTCCTTTCACCACCCAAAGCATGAAAGCCATGTTGTCGCAACTCGGTGTGCGCATCGATGGCCCCTTGTCTGACTTTGAGCAAGCCGCTTCCGCCAGTCGGGTGGACATCAAAAACGCCGCTGCCGTGTTGGTCACGGCCGATTTGCCAGGGTTTGCCAAACCGGGTCAGCGCATCGACGTCAACGTGGCCTCGATTGGCAAGGCCAGCAGCCTGCGCGGTGGCAGCTTGATCCTCACCGCTTTGCGCGGGGTGGACGGTGAAATTTATGCCTTGGCCCAAGGTTCGGTCACGGCCACTGGCATTGACGCGGCGCAAGCGGGCTCCAAAGTCGCCATTGGCGTGCCCACAGCAGCGCGCATCCCTTCTGGTGCCATCGTCGAGCGCATGGTCGACACGCCGTTTGACAAAGCCGAGAGTCTGGTGCTGAACCTGCGCGACAACGATTTCTCCACCAATTCGGCCATCGTCAGCGCGATCAATTCAAAGTTTGGTCCCGACGTGGCGCAATCGATCGACGGCACATCTATATCGGTACGAGCTCCTCAAGACTTGAGCCAGCGTGTGACATTTATGAGCATGTTGGAAAACATCGAGGTGGTTCCCGGCGAACCGCCAGCGCGGGTGGTCATCAACGCCCGCACTGGCACGGTGGTGATCAACCGCTCGGTGCGCGTGTCCCCAGCCGCGGTGTCGCACGGAACCATTTCAGTGGCGATTGCCGCCACCAACGAGGTCTCACAGCCCAACCCCTTGTCGCAAGGCCAGACCGCTGAGGTGCAAAACGCCCAGCTGAATGTGGCCGAGCCCAACAAACCCATGTTCTTGTTCAAGCCGGGTGCCGAACTGCGCGACATCGTCGACGCCGTCAACCAAGTGGGCGCCTCGCCCTCGGCCCTGATCGCCATCCTCGAAGCCCTGAAAAGCTCGGGCAGCTTGCGCGCAGAACTCGTCATCATTTAACGCCGCCTGACCCACCATGGCCAACGCTTTGACACCCACCACCACCGCTCGGTCCTATTTGGACTTTGCAGGCCTGGGCGAGTTGCGTGGCAAGGCCCAGCAAAACGACGACCAGGCTTTGCGCGAAACCGCGCAACAGTTTGAGGCCTTGTTCATCCAAATGATGCTCAAGTCCATGCGTGACGCCAACAATGTGATGAAAAGCGATTTGGTCGAATCCCAAGCCGCCGAAACCTTTGAAGGCATGTACGACAAAGAAATGTCGGTGCAAATGGCCAAACGCAACACCATGGGCCTGGCCGACATGCTGGTGCGGCAATTGGGCCCCAAAGACAAAGTGGCCGACACCGCCGAGCAACTCAAGCTCAAGGGCCAGACCCCCATGCCCTTGGTCAAGCCGCAACTGCCCATCACTTTGGGCACCGATCAGCCCAAGCCCATGCCCCTGATCAAACCCTTGATCAAGCCTTTGCCTGCACCAGTGGGAGGCAACCATGGCTGACATGCTGAGCATCAGCAGCACCGCGGTCGCTGCATACCAACGCGCCCTGAGCACGGTCAGCAACAACATTGCCAACGTCAGCACCGATGGCTATTCGCGCCAAGACGTGGCGCTGCAATCCAACACCCCGGCCAAAGCCGCCAACAGCTTTCTGGGCACGGGGGTGATGTTCACCGCCGTCAAGCGCCAGTACGACGAATTTGCCGAATCCAATTTGCGCAAAAGCACCAGCGACCTGATGAGCCAAGACCCCTTGGTCAACTACAGCCAGCGCGTCATGGACTTGATGGGCGACAAAAGCGTGGGCCTGTCGTCTGCGCTGGACCAGTTTTTCTCTTCGGCCAGCAGCTTGGCCGCCGACCCGGCCTCTACCGTTCAGCGCGGCAGTTTTTTGCGCAGCTCCGATGGACTGGCCTCGCGCTTTGCTGAGTTGTCTGGCCAGTTGGATTTGATTGGCGAAGAAACCACCCAAGCGCTCAACAGCGCGGCGGGTCAATTCAACACCTTGACCGAGCAATTGGCCTTGGTCAATGCCAACTTGAGCAAAGCCTCTAGGTTGCAAAACCAACCCTCAGAACTGCTGGATCGGCGCGACTTGCTGCTGCGCCAAATGGCCGAGTTCGCTGGCTTGAAAACCACGTTCGAGAACAACGGTGTGGTCAGCGTCAGCTTGGGTGCCACGGCCAACCAAAGCGTGGTTGTCAATGGCGACAAAGCACGACCGATTGGTGTGGACACCAGCAATGGAAAAATCGATTTTGTGATCGACCCCTACGGCACCACCGAATCCCTGGCCAGCATCCCCAGTGGCACCATTGGCGGCTTGTCCGGCTTCATCACCAATGTGCTCGAGCCTGCGCACAAAAGCCTGAACTTTTTGGCCACCACCTTGGTCAACGAGGTCAACAAGGTTCAAACCAGTGGCATCGATGGCTATGGTGAGATAGGCCGCAATTTGTTTGCGATCGATTCGTCGGTCACCAACGAGGCCGCCGGTGTCAAAGTGGCCCTCAATGATGCCATGCGCATTGCCACCGCGGCCCAGTTTCGGGTGTCCGAGGGACAAACCAATACCAGCACCGTCAAAGCCAGTTTGAGCTTTACGCCGAGCGAACCCGCGCCGTTGTTGGGCAATCCGGCCATCACCAACAATTCCAGCCCCACCACGGGCGTGCCCATCGTGGTGCAGGGGTTTAACCTTTTCAGCCCTGTCACCACGGTGGCTGCAGGGATGAACGAGGCCACCTTCTACATTGACAACGCCACGGGTGACCAGCAGTTGCAAATTTTCACCCGTGACGGACGCCATATTTTGGGTGCCACACTGGACCGTCCACCGACCGAGCCTGAAAACGAAAAATTTCAACTCATGCAAACCGACAATGGTTTTGCACCCCACAGCACCTACAGCGATGCGTATTTGAACCAGTCCGACAAGATGGGCTATCGCGGTATGAACGTTCTGTACGGTGCCAAGTCAGAGGTGCTGAGCAAACAGTTGTTCGATGACAAAGGCAATATCACCACCCTCATCCCCAAAGATGCCACCTTGGACGACTTGTTCTATCCGGCCATCTTAGAGGGTGGCCGTGTGGCGCAAAACCAGCCCGGCACCATCATTCCCAAAAATGGTATTCGCATCAATGGCGTGGACATGCCAGAGTTGGTGTTTCCCTTCATCACCCCAACGGTTGAAACCAAAAACGGGGGGGACGGCTTGGACGAAAAAGCCACGGTCAGCTTCAAAGCTTTGAAGACAGGTCAATCGGTCACGGTGGGCGGTTTGGTGGTGACGGCACAAACCAACGTCACAGCCGACGAAGTGGCTGCAGCGTTTTCCAGCGTACCGGTCAGCACCACCATGGCCAACACGACCAAATTTGTTTTTTCAGGGCAATTGACCGCTTTCTCAAGCGCAGCTTCGGTGGACAACAAGGTGGTCTTCTCCGCCGTCAATTTGGGCACCAATGTCACCAACCTCGCGGTCAGTGTCAACGCCACCACCGACATCGACCAGGGCCGCATCAAAGACCCGGCCAGCGAAGTTGCGGCCTGGGTCAATACCCAGTCCAAGCTCACCAAGGTCACGGCCGAGGCTTTCAACACCATTGAAATCAACCCCAAAACCATCGACTATCAATATTCAGTGGGCAAAGATCGGTTTGAAAAGCAATTGGAAATCAATGGCGTGGCCATCTCGTTTTCGCCAAGCGTAGACGGTTTGGTGCTGGCCATCCGCGCTAAGTCGGCCACCACGGGTGTGACCGCTGGCATTGATGACCGCGGTCAACTGGTGCTCAGCAATTTGCCACCTTACCCAGGGCGTTCCATCCAAATTGGCCCTGCCGTGTCGACCAAAGTGCCTAACGTACTGGGCATTGAGCCTGGCGAATTTGCCGGTAAATTGCGATTGTCACGTACCTTGCCCGACCAACCTGTGGACGATGCTGGCAAGCCCATTACCTTGACCGATGCGGTGCTCAAGCAAGCCCGCGAGTCCGACATCCGCATCACTTTTGGCGAGGGTGGTAAACCCTCCAACCTGGCCAGCCTGGGCTTGCGCACCGGGGCCTACATTGAAGGCCAAGTTCCCGACGATTTGTTGGTGTTTGTCACCGGCACCGGCAGCAGTGCCACCGTGTCTGCGAGTTGGGACCCCAACTCCAAACCGTCGGACCCGCAGGTGCAGTTGCGTCAGCAAAAACTCGACGTCAAGTTCACCGCCCCGGACCGCTATGTGGTGATCGACAAAGCCAGCGGCACCGAGCTGGCCAACCGCAGCTATGACGCCAGCGTGCTCGAACCCGTGGTGAATTACCAGGGCATCGATGTGCGCTTCACCTTTGCCCCCAATGTGGGCGACAGCTTCACCATCGATGGCAACGAAGACGGTGTGGGCAACAACCAAAACATGATCGCCATGAGCGATCTGGCCAAGAAAAAAATCGCCGGTGGCAAAACACTGGCCAACAATTACATCGACCAGGTCAATGACGTGGGCAACCTGGCCCAGCAAGCCAAGATCACCCAGCAGGCCTTGACCGTGGTCAAAGACCAGGCCGTGCAGTCGCGCGACAAAATTTCTGGTGTCAATTTGGACGACGAGGCCGCCGAATTGATCCGTTTTCAACAAGCCTACCAAGCTTCGGCCAAGGCATTGCAAGTGTCCAGCCAGTTGTTTGACTCCATTTTGCAAGTGCGCTGACCAAGGGATAAGCCATGAAAGTTTCCACCAGCCTCTTTTTTGAACGCGCCAGCGCCCAGCTGGGCAATGTGCAGGGCAGCTTGGCCAAAACCCAAGAGCAGTTGTCCACGGGCAAGCAAATCACCAAGCCCAGCGACGAGCCCGACAAAGCCTCGACCGTCACGCGCTTGGAATCTGAAATGGCGCGCCAAAAAAGCTATCAAGACACCTTGACCACCATGAACACCCGGCTCAACAGCCAGGAGTCGGCCTTGCGCAATGTCAGCGATGTGCTGATCCGCATCAAAGAGCTCACTGTGCAAGCCGCCAACGACACCATCAGCGGGCCAGACCGCAAAGCCATTGCGGTCGAAATCAATGGGCTGCGTGACCAATTGCTCAGCCAAGCCAATGCGCAAGACACCAACGGCAACTTCTTGTTTGCCGGCAGCCGCAGCACCCAAACCCCTTATGCCTTGGACGCCAGCGGCCACATCACCTACCAAGGTGACCAAAGTCGCATGAAAGTTCCCGTGGGTGACAACCGGCGCATGAGTGCCAACACCCCCGGTTCGGATGTTTTTGTGCGCGTCGTGCGCGACGACGGCAAGGGCGGAAAAATGGGGGTGAACTTCTTTCAAGCCCTGAGCGACTTGGCCGACGCCATCTCCAACAGCAAGCCCAAGGACATGCAGCGCGGCTTGGGCGAAATTGACGTCTTGCAGCAAGGCATCAGCGACGCCACGGCCCAAATCGGCTCGGACATGGGCGTGGTGGACATGCAAAACAGCGTGCTTGACGAAACCACCTTGCGCCTCAAATCCACGCTGTCAGATGTGCAAGACCTGGACTACACCGAGGCCATCACCCGCATGAACAAAGACCAACTCGCCTTGGAGGCGGCCCAAAGCAGCTTTGCCAAGATTGCCAAGCTCACCCTTTTTAACTACATCAATTGAGCGCTCAAGTTTGTTTGACATGAGTCGATAAGACTGATCTACCTTAAAAGTTGACCCATGGCCACATCTGTCTCATCCAGCACATCTGCAAGTAATACTTTTGCGGTACCTGCGGCACTTGTCACAGCAGCCAGTGTTGCTGCCAACAACCGTGCCAACGCGCAGAAACTCATCACGGCCTTGGGCACAGGATCTGGTGTGGACGTGGCGTCTTTGGCGCAAAACCTGACGGACGCCGAGCGCGTCCCCAAATCCAACGCCATCAATGCAAAGATCAGCAAAAACGAGTCGCGTATTTCGGGTTATGCCGCCATTGCCTACGTGGCAACCGGTGTGCAAAACGCACTCAATGCCTTGAAAGATGAGCGCAATTTTGATGGTGCTGTCGCCAGTGTGGGCAACGCATCGACCGTGACCGCTACCGCAGGATCCACTGCCACAGAAGGCTCACACGCCCTGACCATCACACAACTTGCCAAGCCACAGCGAGCGGTGTTTGGTTCAAGTCAAACCGCGGGGTTTTCAGATGCCACCACTGCCATCACTGGTTTGACCACGGGTAGTTTGAGCCTTTCCTACACGTATGCCGGCGCAACAGGTACGCAAACCATTGCGGCGACCAACCCCACTGATATTGTTAAGGAAATCAACGGCAATGCGCCTGTGACCGGTGTCAAGGCTCAATTGGTTTATACCGGAAGCGACTACAAAATCGTACTTTCAGGCAAGGCCGGGGCTGCCAACACCTTCTCTTTAACTGACAGTACAACGACCAGTCTGGTCAACGTTACCGCCGCACAGCAAAGCTCAACCAACGCGTTGTTTGATATTGATGGGGTTAGTTTCACCCGCTCCAGCAACCAGGTGGGAGATGCTTTGACAGGCGTCACCTTGAACTTAAAAGCCGTTGGTGCCACTTCGATTGAATTGACCCGTGACAATTCGGGCTTGATGTCCAAGGTTCAAGATGTGGTGACCGCCTACAACGACGCCATGTCCATGCTCAATGTCTTGTCGGATCCCAAATCGACGGTGGACACGTATGGCGCAGCCCTGGTCGGCGATTCCATGGTGCGAACCGTGCGCGAACAATTGCGAACCCTGATGTTCACCGATTCCAGCGCGGCCAGTTCCACCAGCAACATTAAATCCGTGCGAGATTTGGGCATCAGCATTGACATGACGGGCAGCATGACGCTTGACAATGCCAAGCTGACCAGCGCGTTTACCAATTATTTTGACGAAGTCGTCACCGCCATGACCGGCAACATGAACGACTTGGGCGAATACAGCACGGCCGCCGCTGGCATCGCCGGCGATGGCTCTCGGGCCCTGACCAAATTGTTGAAGGCTTCGGGTCCTGTGAAGACCATGAGCACCAACGCCACAACTCAAAATAAGAAATATCAAGAAGACCTGGCAAACCTGCAAACCCGCATGGATGCTTTGTTGCTCAGGTACCAAAAACAATTTGCCAACATGGACAGCATGGTGGGTAGTAACAATTCGCTCAAAGCCAGCTTGAAAAGCACTTTCGAGGGAATGAGCAAGTCCAATAGTTAATTAAATTAGCTTAATAAAATTTATTTCAAAAAGAGTGTTCTTCAACACTCAAGTTAGCGTTTCTCGTGCCGAATCATTGGTCATGAAGGGTTGCTTGCCAGCCCTTGCAAGCCCATCTGATTTGCCAAAACGGAGAAACCCATGGTCAATGACATTGGAAAAATCGATCCTGCAGCCACTCCGGTGCGCTCTGCAGAAAAGATCACCGAGTCGGCAGCTGTAAAGACCCCTGCCGTTCAAAAGCCTCAAAGCATTCAGGTCCCTGCCAAAGCAGAAGTGATGCTGGATGTGAAGCAGCAAGAAAAGCTGGTCAAAGAGGCGATATCCAAGTTGAACGAACAGGCCAAGGCGGGCAATCAACAACTGGGGTTCCGAATGGACCCCCACATCAAGGGCCCAGTGATCACTGTGCACAACACCCAAACGGGGGAATTGATTCGAACCATTCCTTCGGAAGAAGTTTTGCGGGTGGCCAAAAGCATTGATTCGCTCAAAGGCGTCATCTTCAACGAAAAGATGTGAATACGGGCTCAAGTAATAAAAACAGAAGTCGAATCATTTGCTAACGGGAAGATAAAAACCTCTTTCTGTTTTCGAGAAACAGCCGATGCTCAGTGAACAAGTGCTGAGTTTTTAGAAAACGCAAAGTCAGGAGTGAAAAATGGGTAATGTGATCAATACCAATGTGAAAGCCTTGATGGCTTCCAATGCGCTGAACAAAAATGGTCGTGTTCAGCAAAACGTCATGGAAAGCTTGTCGACAGGCAAGAGCATCAACCGTGCTTCTGACAATGCAGCTGGCTTGTCGATTCGCGAGACCATGACATCGCAAATCAATGGCTTGAATGCAGCCGTCAAAAATGCGAACGACTCCATCTCCATGTTGCAAACTGCCGATGGTGCCTTGAATGAAACCTCCAGCATGCTGCAGCGCATGCGTGAGTTGGCTGTGTTGTCAGTCAATGACACCTACTCCAGCACCCAAAAAACAGCCATGGCAACTGAGTTCAACCAGCTGTCATCTGAAATTGACCGTATCGCTACGCAAACTCAGTGGAACGGCATGGCCATTTTGAATGGTTCAGGTGGGTTGTACACAGGTGCAGGCTCAACGGGTGGATTTACATTCCAAGTGGGTGCCAATAACGGACAAACCGTAGCAGTAACCATTGCTAATATTGCCATTACCAGCGCTACCCTTGCTACACCAACTGCAACAACCCTGGGTGGCTTGTCTGGTGCATCGGTTGCTACTGCGGCTGGTGCCACACTGGCAATCGCCAGCTTGGACACCGCCCTCACCACTTTGAATACGCAGCGCTCCACTATTGGTGCCATGGTCAATCGATTGACACATGCTGTGGACAACTTGACCAATGTGGCGCAAAACGCAGAAGATTCACGCAGCAAGGTCGAAGACACCGACTATGCAGCAGCCACAAGTGAGTTGGCCAGGACGCAAATCATTGCGCAGGCAGCCACTGCGATATTGGCACAAGCCAATCAGCAACCGCAATCGGTCTTGTCATTGCTCAAGTAACAAACACCAACTGAAAGTCATCAATGACCTCTATCAACACCAATATCAATGCATTGCGCGCATCCAATGCGCTCAGTCGCAATGGCAAAGCTCAGCAAGACACCATGCAACAGCTGTCCACGGGCAAGCGCATCAACCGCGCATCGGACGATGCTGCTGGCTTGTCCATCCGAGAGACGATGACGGCTCAAATCACGGGTCTGAATACCGCCATCAAAAACGCCAACGATGGCATCTCATTGCTGCAAACAGCGGATGGTGCTCTGTCAGAGACCTCCAGCTTGCTGCAGCGCATGCGGGAATTGTCTGTGATGGCTGTGAATGACACGTATTCGTCAACACAAAAGACGGCGATGAGTTCGGAATTTACTGCGTTGGCGTCGCAAATCACCCAAATTGCAGCCAACACCCAATTCAATGGCATGGATTTACTTTCGGGTTCTGGTGGTGTTTATGGTGGAACTGGTAGCTTTCTGTTTCAGGTTGGTGGAAATACCACCCAAACCATGGCAGTAGCAATTGTTTCTCAAACACTGGCTCAATATGGACTGACAGGTGCGACCATTACGACTGCAGCAAGTGCCACATCCAACATTGCCAGCTTGGATACGGCGATTGGCACTTTGAATACACAGCGATCCACCATTGGTGCAGCTGTCAACCGACTCAGCCACGCTTTGGACAATCTGGCCAATGTGGCAGCCAATGCCACCGATTCGCGCAGCAAGGTGGAAGACACCGACTACGCCAGCGCCACCAGTGATTTGGCACGGCAACAAATCATCGCCCAGGCGGCCACAGCCATCTTGGCACAGGCCAATCAGCAGCCGCAGTATGTTTTGTCTTTGTTGAAATAAATTCAGTACAACAGGAGTAAAAAATGGGTAATGTGATCAACACCAATGTGAAAGCCTTGATGGCTTCGAATGCGCTGAATAAAAATGGCCGTGTTCAGCAAAACGTCATGGAAAGCCTGTCCACAGGCAAGAGCATCAACCGTGCATCTGACAATGCAGCTGGCTTGTCGATTCGTGAGACCATGACAGCGCAGATCAACGGCTTGGGCGCTGCCATCAAAAATGCCAACGATGGCGTTTCACAACTGCAAACTGCAGATGGTGCATTGAACGAGGTCAGCACCATGTTCCAGCGCATGCGTGAATTGGCGGTGTTGTCAGTGAACGATACATACTCGTCCACCCAAAAAACTGCCATGTCGACTGAATTCACTCAGTTGGGTGCAGAAGTCACCAGAATCGCTCAACAAACCCAGTGGAATGGAATGTATTTGTTGGCTGGAAGTGGTGGAGCTCCTGGCGGTACTGTTACCTCGGTTTATACCTTTCAAGTGGGTGCGAATAACGCACAAACACTGACTGTCACTATTCCTTCGATGGCGTTGACAGAATTTTCGGTGACAGGTGATGTCATTACAACTGCAGCGGCCGCCACGTCGGCCATTGCTGACCTCGATGGGTCGCTCAGTGAACTCAACGGATACCGTTCAACCATCGGTGGAACGATTAACCGCTTGACGCATGCGATTGATAACTTGACCAACGTTCAGCAGAATGCCACTGACTCACGCAGCAAGGTTGAAGACACCGACTACGCTGCAGCCACCAGCGAGCTGGCCAGAACGCAAATCATTGCACAAGCGGCCACTGCGATATTGGCTCAGGCGAATCAGCAGCCGCAGTCGGTGCTGTCGCTGCTGAAGTAAGCCACCTTTCAACCAACGCCAAAAGCGTTGGCACTTAATGGGTTGGCTGCTGAGCTTTAGCAGCCAACCATTTTTTGTTAGGAGAGAAAATGTCAAAAATAAATACCAATGTCAATGCGTTGACAGCCACCAATGCGCTGACCAGAAATTCTCGCGACATGCAGCAGACCATGCAAAGGCTGTCGACCGGTCAACGCATCAATGGCGCTTCTGATGACGCGGCTGGTATTGCCATCGCTACCACGATGACAGCGCAGATCAATGGCTTGAATGCCGCTGTTAAAAACGCCAACGATGCGATGTCTATGCTGCAGACAGCGGACGGTGCACTGTCAGAGACCTCCAGTTTGGTGCAGCGTATGCGTGAGCTAGCTGTTTTGGCCATCAACGACACGTATTCATCTACCCAAAAAAGTGCGATGAGTACCGAGTTCACTGCTCTGGCTTCACAAATCACGTCCATTGCAACCACAACCCAGTGGAATGGTTTGGGTCTGCTCAATGGCAGCGCTGGTGGCGGGACTGGCAACACGTCCATCATCACTTTTCAAGTAGGTGGAAACACTGCGCAAACCATGACGGTGACCGTGACCAGCATGGGTCTGGGTGCTTTGAGTTTGACAACTGCGGGCATTGGTGCGGCAGCCAGTGCGACCAGCGCTCTGCCAGACCTGGATACGGCGCTCACAGTGATCAACACGGCACGTGCCACATTGGGGGCCTCTATCAACCGCCTCACCCATGCAGTGGATAACCTCAGCAATGTGGCTGCAAATGCCACGGAGTCTCGCAGCAAAATCACTGACACGGACTACGCGCAGGCCACCAGTGATTTGGCAAGGCAGCAAATCATTCAACAAGCAGGTACGGCCATGCTGGCGCAAGCCAACCAAATGCCGTCGATGGTGTTGGCCTTGCTAAGGTAAATTCACCTAGAAGCTTAGGTGAAAAAAGCCCTTGCTCTTTAGCAAGGGCTTTTTTAATTGGACTCCAGCATGGCAAGGGTTGCCAACGGAACATCGTGAGAGAAAGGCACTTCAAGTGCGCGGCCAATGATGAGCTTAACGGCTAAGGTATCAAAGGATTGCCCCATGATGGCTTGAAAGTGGTGCTCTAGCCGGTTTGTATCTACATCGCCAGCTTCAATCTCTAAGCTGGCCAACAAACATGCAGCACGGTCGTCGCTCAAGCCCAATGCCGATTTAATCAACTCTATTGCTGTGGCGTTATCGCCCGATGCTTGAGCAACTTTGGCAGACAAATACATCAGGTTCGGAATGTAACTGGGGTGCTGAGACACTTTTTGATGCAATGGTTCGATGGCCTGGGTGGCAGCCAACAGATCGCCCACACTCAATTCGATTTCGACGTTTTCGCAGTCCACATCGGGCTGCTCAGTCTCGGTTGCGAGCGCTCTGGCTTTTTGTAACCATTCCCGCGCCAATTCGGGCCGTTTGTTTTTTCTCGCCAAACCAGCCAAGGCAAGGCAAGCGGAGACAGCTTGTTCGTTATGGGCAGGTTCCATCAATGGATGTTTGCGGGAATGGGATTGTTCTACATACCGCCTCAAAAGTTTGTCAGCCTCATCAGCGCGCCCAGCATTTGCCATGGCCATGCCGGTGGCAAAGCACAAGGGGTCGCCCACCACAGCATGTAATTTTGCGCACCAAAGTGCAGATTCCTCCAGCCGACCTTGGCCGCGCCGCATGTCCACCACTGCCGCCACCAGCTTTGGCAGATAAGCCAAGCCAGACCATTCTGTACTGGGCAAGTCATTGATGAGCTTCACCACTTTTTCCAGGATGTGTTGGCCTTCTTCGGGGTGTGCGTGCAGCAGGGTGGTGGCCAATTTATACGCTGGGAAAATCTCATTCTGTTGTTCTTGGTGCACGCGACGCAGCAAAAGCAAGTTACGCTGGCGTTTGCGGTCGCGCTCCTCGGCTTGAACATAGCCGTGGTCTGCCAACACCACCCCAGAGTCTGGCCAATGGCTCTGGCCCAGACTGAGCAAGCTTGTAGAAACGTCTTCATGCACCGGTCCCGAAAAGCGTATTTGGGGGTGGTTTCTAAACAAACGCAGCGATTTGAAGGCAAGCTCGACCGCAGACTTGCCCACGGTAGGGTCGGGGTTAAGGGTGGAAGGGCCGTACAAATCAATGGTCACCACTTGCGCCATGCAATCGCTGCGCTGTAAGGCGGTGGCCAATGCGCCCGTACTGTCGCTGGCCAACTGTTGATCGGCGTCCAGGCTCAAAATCCAAGGCTGTGTGGCTGCTTCAAGGGCTGCATTGCGCGCAGCTGCAAAGTCGTCTGTCCAAGCAAAGTGCAAAACCTTGGCACCCATGGCGCTTGCAATCGACACGGTGTCGTCAGTGCTACCCGTGTCCACCACCACGATTTCAGCAGCAAAGCCTTTGACCGAAGCGAGCGCCTTTGGCAAATGGTGGGATTCATTGCGCACGATCATGCATACGCTGAGTGGTAGTGTGCTGAGCACTGTGATTCACTCAAAAATTTTTATCAAGCCTGCAGCCGTTTTGCAAGAAGTTTATCAATGGCCCATTGACATTTTGAATAAACTTCGTAACCTTGAGATTTCGGAATGGCAGCTTTCATAAACGAAGCAGCAGATCTAGCGATTTCAGCGGTTTCAAGGCCGTGTGAATTAAATATCGCACCATCAACCTCAATACAAAGCCGCATATATTTTTCGCAGATCAATACATATGTGTTAACTATATCGTCAAGAATTAATTGATTGGAAATTGAATCAAGAGCTTCAAAAACTCCGATTCGTGTTGCCCAAAATTGATCAAGCCTACAACCCACTGTATAGGGTGGAAGATATTCGGAGGGTAACTGTCCAGCCCCATTGTCTGGTGCGCCTTCCCAGCAGGAAAGAGTATCGGAAAGCTGAACGTCTAACTTAACGGTTATCAACGTATCCAAATACAGATGGGGGTAGGCCAGATGATTTTTCACACCAGCCAAAAATGCATTGATAATCTGTAATCGATTTAAATTACTACAGTTGTAAACAACTCCAGACAAATAATTGAAATGGTATCCGGCGCCATTGAGTGCTTTTAATCCGGCAACAAGTTTTACTTTTGGTAAATTGCATGAATTACCAATATAGCTACCGTCAGAACCTACGCCACCTCGGTAAAAGCCCAATTCTGAATTAGGTCCGAGATCAATAAGTTCTTGAATATATGCGGGGTTGGGTTTGTCTTCGTCACTGCATAGCATCAACCATTCGGTGGGACAATTTTTTAATAACTCGCAAAGATTACCTGCAAAACCAATATTCGTTTCGTTTTTCGTATAAGTTATTTTTTGCGGATATTTCAAGGCGAGCAAACGGATGGCATCGTAATCTTCAGCCTCTCGGGTTGACGCATTGTCAGAAACCCAAATGCATGCTCCATCGGGTAACACAGGCAATAACTCTGTCACCAGTTTCCTGGCGCAAGCGCCACGATTAAAAGTAGGAATACCAACGGTAAAAACAGGAGAAGCCATAGAAAAATCCTTTACAAAACAAACCCGTCGTCTACAACGATGTTTTGTCCATTGATGTATTGTGAGTTTTCACTCAGCAAAAAAACCAAAGTGCCGGTTAAATCAGACGCATCCAACATGCCTTTGTTCAACGAGTTGTCTTTGTAAGCGTCCAAGAAAGAAAGAGGCTGCTGGTCCAAGATGCCGCCAGGGCTGATGCAGTTCACGCGAATCTTTTGGTTTTTAAACAGCTTAGCCATATAGGCGGTCAAGTGGATCACGCCAGACTTGATGGCTGCGTATTCCACTGGCATGGTCATGGTGGTGTTGGCGTATATCTCAAACTTAGGCGCTATGACGCCATACACCGATGCGATGTTGATGATGTTGCCGTGCCCCTGCTTTTGAAAGTGTTGGGCAAATTGTTGGCTGGTCAAGAACAAGCCACCCAAGTTCAGGCCTAGGTTGTCGCAGAAGTCGCTGTATTCAACATCCTCAAAGCGGCGGCCGTACTGTGCATTTCGCGGGTAAGCGTTGTTCACCACGGCGTCGATCCTGCCGTATTGGTTCTGCAGCGAATGGATGGCGCTTTGCAAGGAGTCTTTGCTGGTGATGTCCACCTGCACAAAACTGACCTTGTCGGTATTCAGTTCTTGAGAGATGCTGGCACACACCGCTTGCCCTTTGTCTGCATGGACATCGGCAATCACAGCTACACCATGGTTGGCAACGATGGCGCGAACAAACGCTTGGCCCAACAAGCCAGCGCCTCCAGTCACCACCATCACTTGGTTGTTCAGCATAGGTTTCAGTTGTGTCGTCGAAACACAGGTTTGATGATGTTCTCGCCCATCAGCGCATCTTCCAGTCCATTGCGCAAAGCTGTGCTGCAAACGGCGAAGGCTTTGTCCAATGCAAGGGAAGTTTGCGCCAGTTCGGCGTCGCCGTGTCTGTAACTGAAAGCCAACCAAGGCATGAGAACGCCGTTGGCAATCATCTCGCGGGCAAACAAAGTGCGCAGCTCAAACGAGGCGCTGCCGTCGGCTTGGGTGGTGAGGTAATAAGGGTTGGCGGCAGGGCCCGCCGCTTTAAAGTATTGCGACAGACCGTGTTCTTGTGCTTTGCGGTTGAGCAACTGGGTGAGGGCGTGACCGTATTGCCACAGATGAGGAATAACCTGGTGCTTTTCTAAATACTGCATGGTGGCGATAAATGCAGCCAAACCAGACATTTCCGCGCCATGGGTGGTGGACAGCAAAAACAAACGTTCTTGTCCCAGTTTGTCAATGCTGCCCAGCTCCATGATGTCGCGCCGTCCAGCGACAGCGGCCACAGAAAAACCATTGGCCATGGCTTTGCCAAAAGTGCTCAGGTCAGGTTGCACACCGTGCACATGTTGTGCGCCTTTCATGTGCCAGCGAAAACCTGTGATGGTTTCGTCCAAGATGAACACAATGCCGTGCTTTTTGCACAGCGCCTGCACCTGTTTCAAATAATTGGGTTGATCACCACAGAAGTTGCGCGTGCAAATGGCTTGCCCACAGCAGCCTGAGGATGTCCCCACAGCGGGGCATTCGGTGGCAGCAGGTTCCAAAATCACGCAAGCAAATTGATCGGGATGGGCTTGTACCAAGGCCTCTAGTGAGGCAATGTCATTGAAGTTAAATTGTTTGGTTTGGCGAATGGTGTCTGCGGGTATGCCTTTGGTGATGGGCGTTGAACCAATGAACCAATCATCAAACGAAAAGAAGGGGTGTTGTGCGCAGCGAGCCACCAATTCACGGCCTGTGTAGGCACGTGCGAGCTTGACAGCTGCAGATGTGGCGGTGGAACCATTCTTGGTGAACTTGACCATGTCCACCGAATCGATCAGACTCACCAGCAGTTCGGCGGCTTCCAGTTCGATCATCGAGGCACGGGTTAGGCTGTTTCCAAGCTCCAAGCCGCGAATGGCAGCTTGGTTGATTTCTGGCTCGGCGTAGCCAATCGATACAGCACGCAAGGCCATGCCGTAGTCCAAAAATTCGCGGCCATCGGGCGACCAAACACGCGAGCCTTTGCCGCCGCTCAAAATGGGAGGCGCATTGCTGGGGTGTTGATCGTCGCCACGCGAGTAGGTATGGGCACCCCCTGGGATGACACGGTGTAGTCTTTCGCTGTAATTCATGAAAGCGCTCTGGTTTTTTCCTGGTTCAACTGGGCATGAAAATTTTGCCAGTACACATCATGCAAACTGGCATTAATAAGATGCAAATCTTGTGCCACTATCTTTGTCACCAAGTCTGGGGTGGACAAAGTTGGCCAATCAGGAATATGCGCTATCACGGCACTGAAAAAATCCAAATCCAGCGGGTAGTCCAAGGTGGCGCGGACTTTCTCGGCGTCGGCGCAATCAAGTTCAATCACCTTAGCGGTAATGGCATCAAATGCACGTCCCCAACCGGTTTCGAGCAGACCATGGTCTTGGGTGGATACCGCTTGCGCCAGTGCTTCGCAACTGTAGCCCCACGCATTCATGCCAAACGGGTAGCCCGTGGTTTTGACCAAAGGCAGGCCTTGCTTCAAACCTTCGTAAACAGCCCACATGGCCTCAGGGCTGCAAAACACATCGTCGCCATCGATGGACACGATGGCATCTAATGAATGGGCTTTTGCCAACTGCAAATGGCGCAAGGGAATGTTGTCGTCATCGCCATGAAACAAACGCACAGGGTCATTGGACAAGACGCCCAGCGCCGCATTGGCAGCCGCATTGCCAGTTGCAATGAACACCTGCGCCAAGCCTTGCAGCACCGGTGTTTTGAAAGTATGTTCAATGCGCTCCAACAAATAGGACAGCGCTGGGCGACCATTCAAGTGCTTGAGGTGTTTGTCATGGAGTCGGGTGGAACCCATGCGGGCGGTGACAAGCAGGCCAATCTTCATGGAGACATCACTTGTGCCATGCCCACGGCATCGGTGGACTCTAAGCGGTACAAAAGCTTGAGCACCGCATGGTCGTTGTCAAGGTTGTTGGGAAATACTGCCTTGCCCTCTATGGCATCTACAAAAGCACGTATTTCATCGATGTACATGTTTTCACCAATGTTTTTGTTGTAGCCAGCCGCTGAAGTGCCAGAGTCGTAGGGCAGGTGAGTCCATTGGGCGCTTGCGCCATCAAACACATTGACCGCAGCATCTTCCCAGTTCCAGACCAGTTGTTGCTTGGAGCCGTTGATCAGCAAGCGACGTGTCGCTTGGCGCGATACCACGTCAACCGTGACGTTGGCCAAAAAATTGCCGTAGTCGAGGACGGCGTTGTAGGTGTCTGCGATCCCTTCGGCCCCTTCAATATGGATGGTTTTTCTGAAGTGACAGGACACATTGTGCGGAAAGCCAAACACCTCTGTGAACCAAGTCATCTCAAAAGGAACAATTTCCCGTGCACCACCAGTGGCGGGTGTGGAAACGTAGTAATCCGATACTTTTTCATAGGTGTGCCAGTCGGGCAGGTACTGGCCGGAATGCAAGATCACATTCGACAAAGTTCCCAAAGCACCAGAGGCGACGATGTCACGGATGCATGCAATGGCAGGATGAAAGTGCAAGGTCGAGGAGGGGGCAGCCAACAGCCCTTGTTGTTTAACGGCGTGAATGATGTCGGCCAAACCATCGTCCACCACACTGGCTTCGACAAAAAATGGGGTGCTGTGTTTCAGGCAAGCTTGCATGGCTGCCACGTGAAGAAGCGGAGGCAGCGAAATCACCACGCCACCAAAAGCATGTTGCTTCAAGCTGTCTGCATAGTCGCTGTGCACTTGAATGCCATAACTGGTCTGGGCTTCTAGTCGTCTGTCCTCGCGCACATCCACACCCACAATGTCTTGAAAACCCAAAGCCTGCAAACAGCGTATGCGGCGTTTGCCCATAGATCCCAAGCCAATGACTAAAAATTTCATGGTGTTATTCCCTTGGGTGTGCTGGATATGACGCGGGCTGGCGAACCGACCAAACGATGATGATTGCCGTGACTCTGCAGAACCACTGATCCAGCCCCCACCGTGCAGTGATCCCCTAGTCGAATGCCTTGTATCACCACCGACCCTGCACCGATAAACGCATGGGAACCCAAGTGAACGGCTCCGCAAAGAATGGCACCACAGGCAATATGCCCGTGGGGACCGATGTGGCAATCGTGGTCTATGCGAGCGCCGGTGTTGACCAAGGTGTTGGTGCCCAACTGTGTGCCTGGCTGCACCACAGTGCCGGCCATGATTTGCACGCCTTCTTTAACAACGACATCTGGGGCGACCCAACTGAAAGGGTGTACCAAGGCAGGAAAGAGGTAGCCCTTTTGAGCATAAGTGTCGAAAACACCTTGCCGTGGCTCAGACGTTTGAACAAAGCCCACGCCATTGGCTAAAAAAACATGGGTGGGCGAATACTGCGCCAGCACCGTGCCATCATCACACACAGGCAGCCCATGCCACTCAGATGTCGATTGCGCCAGCAACGCGGGGTCGCTCACGCAAACCACATCACAGCGAAGTTCACGCAACAAGGCCAGCACCACCTTGGCGTGACCACCAGCACCCAGCAACACCCAGGGCTTGCTTTGCAGGTGGTGGTTGTTCATGTTTGTATGGCCTCGCCAGCAGCGAAGTCCTTTTGTGCAACAGAACCTATGAGTTGCCACAAGTCATGGGCTGGCAAACCTTGGCCGCTGCGCGCTGTTTCCAAATCTTCGCGTGTGAAGGTGTGTCCTTTGGCAATGGAGCGCGCAGCCACCACTTGTTTGCGCGCTGCCAAGCGGGTATTGAGTTCGCTGGCTTGGGGCACTTTGTGACCATGACCCATGGCCACTTCCAGCTGTCGAATAGCCTTCACCATCTGGCCAAATTCATCTGGCTCTAGCGAGGCGCGGTGGTCTGGGCCTTGCATTGTGCAGTCCAGTGTGAGGTGTTTTTCAATCACACGGGCGCCGCGCGCGACTGCCGCAATGGGAATGGCTGTGCCCTGGGTGTGGTCCGAATAACCCACTGTCAAATGAAAGGCATCGCGCAGTGTATCCATGGCGAGCAGGTTCACTTCGGTCATGGGGGTTGGGTATTGTGAAGTGCAGTGCAGCAGCGTGACCTGCGAGGCCAACAAGCTGCGATCGCTTTGCGCGACCCAGTGTGACCAGACAGCTTCCATGTGCTGAGGTTCGCTGTTGTGGTGCAAGCTGTGGTGAATCACAGCCAATGCTTGTTCCACTTCAGACAATGTGGCCATGCCCGTGGACACCACCAGCTGCATGCCGCTGTGCGCGCAGGCCCACAAAAAAGGCGCATTGGTCAAGTC
Organism: Limnohabitans rimovensis (SeqCode); assembly: GCF_965234775.1. Taxonomy (GTDB): domain Bacteria; phylum Pseudomonadota; class Gammaproteobacteria; order Burkholderiales; family Burkholderiaceae_C; genus Limnohabitans; species Limnohabitans rimovensis. Next base: position 194,525 of record NZ_OZ248562.1, read on the forward strand.
GCCAGAGGACACTTTGAGCATAGGCAGTTGAAGCGTTTGCAAAAACTTCAAGCTGACCAAATCAAAAGGTGTCGAAAGGAAAGTGATGCCCTGCTTTTGGGCGTATTGCTGAAGTTGCAAGTGCCACTCAAAGGGCAACTCCAACTTTTTGAGCATGGCGTGTTGTGATTCGTTCGCAGATGTGGTTTGGGTTTGGTAGGACGCCTTGGGTGCGGTTGGGCTGGCCAAGCGGTCTGCTTGAAAAGTTTGAAACTTCACCGCATCGGCACCTGCGCTGGCGGCGGCATCAACCAGTTGCATGGCCAAGTCCAATTGGCCGTTGTGGTTCACACCGGCTTCGGCAATCACATAAACCTGCTGGGGTTCAAACGACATGGGCAACCCCTGAATCGAAAAATACTTTAACAGTGCTCAAAGAAGAGGTCTGCAAAACAGCCAGCATCTTCTGCGCTGCATGTCCGTCCCCATAGGGGTTCACAACGCTGCGACAAAACTCAGAAAATTCGGTGGACAAAGCCTGGTTGACAGCGCTGCCCACAGCGACGGCATCGGTTTCTGTATTGATGACCGAGGCTGGTTGCAACCGACCCCGTTGGCGAATCCCGACATTGATGGTGGGAATGCCAAACGAAGGTGCTTCGATCAGTCCGCTCGAGGAGTTACCCACGACAAAAGCCGCGTGTTGAAGGGCGCTGAGGTACTTCACCATGCCCAGCGATGTAAACGCTTTGACGCGCAGTGGGCGGCGCATGGCTTCTGCATGGATAGCCTCGATGATGGCCGTGTTGCCTGCGTCGGCATTGGGGTAGGTGACAAGCACTTGCAAATGTGGGTGGGCTTCCAAAGCCTGCAAAATGTTTTGCAAGGTGTTCAAACCATCCTCTTGACCTAAGGTGGCAGGGTGGTAAGTGAGAACGGCAAAGGGCAAAGTTGGGTCAAACCCCAGGGCCGCCAGAAGGTCGCTTTGCGGCATAAGCGGTGTGCGGCGAATCGCGTCCAGTCCAAACGCACCGACACAATGCACAGCGTGGGGTGCCTCACCCATTTGAATAACACGCTGGCGATGTTGCTCGGTTGACACGCCGTGGATATGAGCCAGTTTGGTGATGGCGTGTCGGGTGGCATCATCGTTTGCACCTTGGGTGATTTCGCCACCATGCAAATGGGCAATAGGAACACCCAAGAAGTGAGCTGCTTGCGCAGCTGCCATGGCTTCAAAACGGTCGCCCAAAATCACCAAAATATCTGGTTTCATGGCGGACAATGCCTGCGCTATTTCAATGACCCCACGACCGACCGCTTTAGCAATGTCCAAGGCTTGGTCGCCAGTCAGTTGAAGGTCAACACGTTGGTCGATGTGAAAGCCATCTTTCTCGATGTCACGCCAAGTGTTGCCGTGCTTGGCTGAGAGGTGCATGCCACTCACCAGTGTTTGCAGTGTCAATTCACCATGGGCTTGAATGTCTTTCATCAGCCAAAAGAGCAAACCGTAGTCGGCCCTTGAGCCCGTGAAAACTGCAATGGCGCGTGTCATGCTGAGCGACCAGCTGGCACGCCGCTGGGTAGATTCACCAATGTATCGAACAAATGCGCTGTCTGTGGCAATGCACCACGCACACAAGAAGCGTACATGGGCAACAGATGCATGGGTGTCCAACTGGGCCGTGACAGGATGCCATGCTTGTGCAGGTGGTTCAGCAAAGCGTCTCTTTGAGAACGGTTTTGACACAAAACGGCATTGAGCCAAAAATTGGAGCAGCAAGCTTCAGGCTCATCGATAAATTGCCAATCGCTGTCAGCAAGAAAGGCTTTATAGGCCATGGCCAATTCGCGCTTGGTTTTGATAAACCCTGTCAGTTGTTCAAGTTGGGCGCAACCCAGCGCGGAGTTGAGATTGGGCATGCGGTAGTTGAATGCCAATTCATCGTGAACAAAGTCATAGGCATGGGCTTGTTTGGCTGTGGTGGTGAGGTGCTTGATTCGCGCAGCCAATAAGGGGCTGCTGGCCAACACGGCACCGCCACCTCCGGTGGTGATGGTCTTGTTGCCGTTGAAACTCAATGTGCCCAGTGCACCCACAGTGCCGGTGTGCTGACCCCTGTAAAAACTGCCCAAAGACTCAGCGGCGTCTTCAATCAATACCAGCTGCCAATCGCGGCAAACAGCGACCAAGCCGTCAAGGTCGGCGGGATGGCCAAAGGTATGCATGGGCAAGGCTGCTTTGATGGCCCGCATGGAATCGGTGTGCCGACATTGACCTTGGTCGTCCACAAAAGCATGTTCTTCCAGCCATTGGCGCACAGCCATTGGCGATAAACCCAAAGTGTGTGCATCAACGTCCACAAAAATAGGGTCAGCACCACAATAACGAATGGCATTGCATGTGGCGACAAAAGTCAGAGATTGCGTGATGACCAGGTCACCCACGCCAACGCCGCATGCCACCAAGGCCACATGCAGTGCTGCCGTACCGTTGACCGTGGCAACCGCTTGTTGGCTGCCTGTGTAATGGGCCAGATCTATTTCAAATCGATTGACAAACTTACCCACGCTCGACACATACGTCGAATCGATGGCTTCATTCACATAGTCTTTTTCGCGGCCTGAAAAAACAGGTTCATGCAGCGCAATCGGGCCATGGCTGCCATACACCTCGCGGATAAATGAAACCAGTTGATCCATGGCTTAGACGTTGTAAATGCCTGTTTTGTATTTGGCCAGATTGTGAGCTTGCGTAAACCATTCGATGGTCTTTGTCAGGCCCTCACGCAAGCCCACTTGGGCTTGGTAGCCGGTGAGCTGCTGTATTTTTTGGTTGTCGCACCACAAACGAAACACCTCTGATTGGCTCGGTCTCAGGCGAGATTCAACGCTGACAAATTCCACCTGGCTGCTCATGATGTCTTTGATCATGTTCAATGTGTCACCCACACTGATTTCGGTGTTGGAGCCTATATTGACCACTTGGCCAATCGCCCCAGCACATTGAGCCAACTGCGCAAACCCTTGGCAGGTGTCACTGACAAAATTAAAGTCGCGGGTCGGCGTGGTGTCGCCCAACTTGATTTGGGCCACACCGCTGGCAATTTGGCCAATGATGGTTGGGATGACTGCGCGGGCAGACTGCCTTGGCCCATAGGTGTTGAAGGGGCGTGCCACGGTGAGTGGCAAACCAAATGCATGGTGAAAACTCATCGCAATGGCGTCTGCCCCAATTTTGGAGGCGCTGTAAGGTGACTGGGGTTGCAAGGGATGTGCTTCGTTGATGGGAACGTACTGCGCGGTGCCGTAAACCTCGCTGGTAGACGTGTGGATGAAACGCTCAACACCGTTATCCAATGCCGCTTGGCACATGTTCAGCGTTCCGTTGACGTTGGTGTCCACATAGCTTTGCGGCGCCACGTAGGAATAGGGGATGGCGATGAGTGCAGCCAAATGAAACACTTGGCCCACATCCTTGGTGATGTGGCGGCAAAAATGCGGGTCACGCACGTCACCACTGACCACCTCAATGTCGGGCAAGCAGGAAAGATCTTCCAGCCAGCCCCAATGGTTGAATGAGTTGTACTGGCTCAGGGCTTTAACGGCATGACCTTGCCGCACCAACAGCTCGGTGAGGTGTGAGCCGATGAAGCCATCGGCCCCAGTGATCAGGGTTTTTTTCATATCAAGTGATTTTGAATTGATCGGCGGCGACCAAGTAATCTGCTTCACGACCCACATCAATCCAAGGCTCATGCATGGGAAAGACAATGGTCTTGTGCTGGGAGGCCATCAGCTGTTGAAACAGCGAAGGCATGTCGCAATAGGTGTGGGGCTGCAGTTGCGCCACGGCCAGTGGGCTGAGCACATAAATGCCCGCATTGACCAAGGTCCGCGTGGTGGGTTTTTCGTCAATACCGATGATGTCTGCGCCATTGGTGCTGACCACCCCAAACGGGTGTTGCCATTCAAAGTTGCGCACCGCCATGGTGGCCACTGCTTGGTTGTTCAGATGGAAGTCCAAAATTTCAGCATAGTTCACTTGGGTGAGTACATCGCCGTTGGTGATGACGATGGGGTCGCTGGGCAGTGGGTCAATCAGACTGAGTGAACCGCCTGTGCCCAAAGGCGCTGTCTCGTGGACATAGCTGATGGACACATTGAACTGCCGTCCATTGCCAAAATAATTGGTGATCACTTCGGCCAAGTAGTTGACCGAAATGATGAAGTTTGAAAATCCATTGAGCTTTGCACGCTCAATGATGTGCTCCAGCATGGGTTTGCCCGCCACGCGCAACATCGGTTTGGGGCATGAATCGGTGTAGGGGCGCAGGCGCTTGCCCATGCCGCCGGCCATGATGACCAAGGTGTTGGGTCGCTGGTTGGTGGTGATGACGCTGGACCAAATGTGCAAACCCACCAATTGACCTTGGCCGTCGACCACGGGAATTTGGTGGATTTTGTTGGCATGCATGATATGCAGAACGGTTTCACGGCTGACTTCAACGGGTGCGATCAATGGTTTGGCATTGATCATTTGTTTGATCGGCGTGTTCAATGCCAAACCAGCGAGCATGCCGCGACGAATATCACCGTCGGTCAATGTGCCTAGAAATTTCCCTGCAGCGTTGGTGACCAACACAATTTGATAACCGGTTTCTTCCAAATTTCGAATCGCGTGCTCAATCTGCGCGTCTTCGTGCAGCACAGCACTGCGCCACCAGCCTGGTTTTTGCCTGTCGGTCGATGCAGTTTTGAGGTTTGTCATGTCACGGGTGGGTCATGGGTTTTTGCCGCAAGCTTTTCAATACTTCAAGCAGCAATGTGGAGTACGTTTCGCAACCTGATCGCAAGTCTGTGAGGTGTGGCTTGAGCTTGTTGAGCACTTCCAAACTGCTGTCGGACTCACTGATATTTTCTTTGGACAAGTTCAGCAAAGCGCGGGTCATGATGTAGTTGACGTGCGGTGCAGATGATTTTTCAACCTTGGTCAAATAGTCTTTAAAGCTCGTCAACATTTTGATGGCCTTGGTCATGGCTTTCCTATCTTGATCGTTTTTCTTCACCTGGTTAAAGCTGATCAAGCAGGTCGATAAAATTTGTGAGACTGAATTGATATCCGCCAGATCTTTTTGAAACAAGGATTTGACACTCGGAATTTGCGGCAAGGGAATATCCAACCGCGCATCGATGTGGATGTCTGGCATGTCAAGTACATCATCTGCAAGGGTTCGCAATGGTTGTTGGATAGCCCCTTTGATCATGGCACCGCCCTCGGTACAGTTCAATACCGTGATGTCCTTGTCTGCGGCAAACCGTGCTTCGAACCAGGCTTTGAAAACATCCATGGCGATGGTGGTGTAAACCATGTCCCCGTGATAGCCAGCCACCTTTTTCATGCCGGCGTCTTTAGCCATGTCTTCTGTGGTTTTGTCTTCTCTTTGCTGGTGACCCAGGGCGTGGCTCACGCCACCCGTGTAAGCCAAGTCTTGTCCGACAAACGCGATGGTTTTCATGCCAATGATCTTGGCAAACGCATAGGCGCAATTGGCCACAGAGCCTGCGCTGTCCATGTGACACATTTTTCCATAGGGGTTGCTGGGCGCTTCATCAAAAGCTTGGCTGTACTGGGTGAAAAATTTCCTACCTTGGAAGTTGGCCACCACAGATGAGTTGCCAACCAATGAACTGATCAAAATCTCGTGGGTGAATTTGCCTGAAGAAAAATCGTTGATATTGAGTTCAATGGGGTCGATCAAAATGACAAAATGGGGATGGATGTCATGGGCATGCAAGGTTGGCATGGCCGCACCCACGGCGATCAGGATTATTTTGTTTTGAATGGCCTTGAGCAAAGGCAATTGCTTTTCCAACGATGGCCCGGCTGAAATGATCACGCAGCGCTCGCCATCAAACTTGCCCGCGATTTGCGACACGTAATGAGACTGCGGCAAATGGGTCACATTTTCCAAGTAGTTTTTTAAAAACTTGGTGCCAAACACGGTTGCGGTGTTGGCATTGAGTTTTTGGTAATACATCAAATTACCAAACTGCGCAATGAATTCTTTGGAAAATTCGCCGTATAACTGCAAAGCATTGGGGAGCAGCGCAAACCCCCATTCCTTCATGTCAGCACTGGCAATTTGAAAATGCGGCGCCAAAAGGCCGACGGAGTCAGGAACATTATTGCCAATGATGAAAGATACCTTTTCATTGGCGATTTGAGCGCTGAAATCCATGACTTCCAGTTGCTCCAAGAAAAAAGCACCAGAAGGTTCCACGATGATGATGCGCTGTAAGTCGGTATTTTGGTTCAAAACCTCTTCGGTCAAAAATCCAAAATTCAACCCAAGACTGATCACATGGGAAATTTCCTTTCCCTCAAACGGCTTTAAGGCATTTTGTATATCTGCGTAAGGGTTGCGGTCATCGAACACAGACAATTCGCCCTCGCCATGTCCGTAATAAATATTGGGCAAACCCACTGGGCTGTTGCGGATGCTGGGCGTGTGCTCAAACTCAAACGGCTTTTTTCGCAAAGCCTCGACGGCCTCATCGTTCCACTTGAAGCGGGCTTTGAAAGCGTCGATATTTTTTTGAAAGGTAGAGTTCATTGAATGGCTTGGTGATTGTCAGGATATCGACACTCGCTTTGAATGATTAAAGATTATTTTTCGGCATCAAATAATTCAAAAGTGCTTATTTTTTCCATCTGTCGTTTGTCATTTGATTGAGCAATTTGCATGCCTATCCCTTGTTCCGCACATCGCCATTGGCATGCCCCTTGCATAGATGTTGTTCAGTCATTTGAGTGAGTACACATCATGTCCCAATTGCTTTTGGAAATTTCAACCAAGCATCAGCTGGGTGCCATGGTCAACGAGCGCGATTTATCACGCTACACACCCGCCGAAATTTGCCAAACCATTCAAGCTTTGATGCGAGATGGTCGCGATGAGTTTGCTTATCTGATGGGTGAAGCTGCGCTCAACTTGTACCCCTATTCGGAGGATATCTTGGCCGTCACGGGCTTGTTGGCGAGTATCAGGCAAGATTGGTCTTTGGCGGTGGAGTTGCTTGAAGAGCTCAAACGCATGCAAGGTGCTAATTCACCAGTTTTAACGTTTGTAATTTTGGCCAGATCCTTGCGTTGCAATCTGGAGCCCGCCAGGGCGCTGGAGGTTGTCCTAGAAGGCTTGCAATGCTTCCCAGATCATGAGGAGTTGCTGTCTGAACAGACGTTCCTAAGAAGCTTCAATGATGCACACCACCCATTGTCCCAACACAAAAGCTGATGCCCTTCTGATGGCAGGGTTCAGATAGCAACTGATGAAAAAAGGTCCACCAGGACCTTTTTTTATTGCTGTAACAACTTCAAAACGATCTGTTGACTGGCGTTGGCTTGAGCCAATACCGCAGTGGCTGCTTGCTGGATGATTTGTGCGCGAGCCAACTCAGAAGAAGCCATTGAATAGTCGGTATCTTCAATTTTGCTGCGAGAGTTGCTGGTGTTCATGGCCACGTTGGTGATGTTGTCCATGGCATGGTTCAGCCGGTTGGTGACCGCGCCCATCATGGCGCGAGACTCGTTGACCTTTTGCATCACGCGGTCTAACAAATCGATCGCTTGTGTAGCGGTTTCTGGGCTGGCGATACCAACAATGGGGCTCACCAAGTTGGCGTCAGCCGTGATCAGCCCTGTCAGACCGCCTTGGCTGCCAAAGTCGGGCATGTCTATGTTGATGGTTTGGTAGCGCCTGGCCCCAACCTGAAAACTCAATTGCCCAGTGCTTTCAAAACCGTAATGGCCTTCTAAAAAGCCCAAAGCCTTGAAGTTTGACGAGGTGGAATAGCCATTCACACCGGGGGTGATGGTGAAGGGCTGACGCGATTGAAGGGTGACACTGCCGTAAAAGGTTTTATAACCCGGCGAAGCCACTGAACTGCTTGGAATGTCAGCGTTTAAGCCCAAGTCGGCGTTGGTCATGCCTGTGCCCAAGCCAATTTGAATGGACAGATTGCGGCCATCCACGGTGGTCAGGTTGATGCCGCCCAGGTCATTCAGAGAGGCCTTCACGCCGTGGGTATCAACGCCAGCGTTCACTGCTGTTAGCACAGCAGAAAGTCGTTGCGCGGCCGTTTGTCCGGCAGTCAGCGTCACCGAGACCGTTGAGTTGTTGATCATCAAGGATGTTGTGCCGTTGGCCGTCGTCATCGCCACACCTTGCAACAAAGGCCCTTGTGCCAAGGCCGTGACATTGGTTTGAGATTGCCGGTCGTTGATGGCCACGGCCAAGGCCATGGCACTGCTGCGTTTGTCGCTGCTGTCGATGCTGCTTAAGCCGCTTTTGGCCACTGAGACGGCGTCGTCGCTGTCCACCGTGGCTCGAATGGCAAAACCATTGATCACCAGATCTCCCGCATTCAGCGGGGTGTAGGTGGTGTTGGGTGAGGTCACAGTGCGTTGCAGCACCATCGCCCGGGTGGTTGGTGCGCTGAAATCCCCTGTGCTGAGGCCCCATCTTGAGATATACCCACTGGGACTTGCAATATTCAGAGGGTCATCGCGTTGAGTGGTCAAGGCAATCCCGCCGGTTTGAATGCCCGCTTTCAAACCTGTGTGGGTGGCAAAGCTGACATCTGTAGAGGCAAGTGTGACCGCTATGTTGCGGCCATCTGTTGCCGTTAGCAGAATGCCGTTGGCGTCTTGTCCCGTGTCTTTGGCAACAACGCCTGTATCAGGGGTGAGTGTGTTGATGGCCCTAACGATTTGATCCCGTGTGCTGCTGGCGTCATTGATCACGGTGGAGATCGTTGTGCTTTTGCCGTTGATGGTCAGCGTGCCGCTATACACCGCCGTTCCCGTGCTCATGGCGGTGCCAGTCAGCATAGTGGGTTGAGCGATGGCTCGCACACCGGTCATGGGTGTCTTTGCGTTGATGGCTGCAGCTCTGGCGATTGCGCTGGATGCGCGGTTATCTGACCCTGCAACCCAGTGCGTCAAGGTGTCATCCGAAGCGCTTGGGATACCAATCGGTATGCCGTTGATAGACATGTCGGTGGCGGAGATGGCAGGAAGGCCCGCTGAAGAGGTGGCAAAGGTGCCGCTGCCAGTGGCTTTTGATTGGTGACCAATGGGCACCCCTGTGGAACCGCTCAATATTGGAAAACCATTCCATTCGGTGTTATTGGCAATTTGAACTATTTGTTTTTTTAATTGCTGAAACTCCATGTTCATGAATCCGCGCTGCACACCGTTGTAGGTATCGCTGACAGAGAGAACCGAGAGTTCACGCATGCGTTGCAACATATCGCTTATTTCGCCTGTGGCGCCATCCGCAGTTTGCAGCAATGAAACTGCGTCCCCTGCGTTTCTCACGGCTTGGTTGAGCGACCTGATTTCTGCGTTCATCCATGAGGCAATGGCCATCCCTGCCGCGTCATCTCGTGAAGAATTGATCCGCTTACCCGTTGACAGCTGCTCCATGGCCACTGACAAAGGTCGCTCATTCATCTGAAGAGATGCCGTGGCCATCAAGGCTTTGATGTTTGTATTGATGACGGGCATGAAGTTTTTCTAGGTGAATATTGCAATTTGTTCAAAACAAGCAATAAAGGTGCCATCGGAAACCACTCAAGCGTCACTTTCACCCCTGGAAGAGTGCGAATATGGATGCGCGATGGGCCATTTTGATGAACGGTGGCGGCAAGCATCGAAGCGATATGACGACTAACCGACAACTATTGCCGCTCGGTGGCAAAGATGTGCCGTGTTTGGGCGGTGAATTTTTAAATAATGTTAAATAATTAAATAAATATTTTTATTAGTTCAATATAGCCCTTAATTGGCCAAAAGATCCTAAAGAAATAGGCGCAGAAGGCTTAAAAAAGTTGGCATCACTATTGCTTGATAGGTTGCATGTGGGTATTCATCCCGTCGGATGGATTCCTAACGTTTACAACCTGATTCACAAGGAGTTAACAAATGAAACCATTGGCCAAAGAAGTGATTAGCAACGCAGAAGTCGGTCGCATGATGAGCGACAGAGATGTGTCCAAATTTTCACCCATGGAAATTCGCGAAGCCATTCAATCCTTGGTGATTGAAGGCAAAGATTCATTGGCCAATGCCTTGGGCGATGCTGGCTTGAGCCTGTATCCCGATAGCGAAGACATTCTGGCCATCACCGGATTGCTGGCACTGATGCGCCAAGACTGGGACTACGCCGTTGACCTGATGGGGCAGCTGAGAAAACTGCAAGGCGACAAAACACCTGCATTCACTTATGTGATGTTGGTTCGTGCCCTGCGCTGCAACCTCGAGCCCGTGCGTGCAGCCCACGTTTGCTCTGAAGCATTGAAGAAGTACCCAGAGCAAATTGAGCTGGTGGCCGAAGGCCTGTTGCTGCAAGACTTCATGAACGCATCTGTACTCGAAACGAACACCGAACATTAAACACTTGCGGTGGTCAAAGCACGGATCGGCAAGCGGCACAAAGTTGCCCCTGCAAACCCCCGCCAAGCCACACCGCAAAACCAAACACCCCCTTTAGAACTGAAACAGAAGTCGTCCAGGTGCATGCAAAACCAATTTGTACAGATGGCACAGGACTTGCATAACACCTTTAAAGATTGACTGAAGTAAGTCAGGAGAAACCAAAATGGCAGTGATCAACACCAACGTCAAAGCATTGTTCTCGCAGGCGGCGCTCAAATTGACCGAGCGCAACCAGCAAGTCTCGATGCAGCAGTTGTCGACCGGCAAGCGCATCAACTCGTCACGCGACGATGCGGCGGGTATGGCCATTGCCACACGCATGACCCAGCAAGTGCGCAGCTTGAACCAAGCGGTGCGCAACGCAGGCGATGCGATCACCTTGATTCAAACCGCTGAGGGCGCGACCAACGAGATCACCGACATGCTGCAACGCATGCGGGAGTTGGCCATCCAAGCCTCCAACGACACCAACAACAACGAGCAGCGCAGCTACTTGGACCTGGAGTTCCAGCAGCTGAAAAAGCAAATCGTTCAAATCGCTGACAACACCGAGTGGAACGGTTTCCCCGTGCTGAACGGCAGCACCGGCGAGCGCGTGGGCATCAAACCGGTCTACAAAACCACCTCCGAGCCGACAGTTGCAGAAAATATTGTGGTCTATGCGGGCAAGCCGACCACGTCTTCCACCACGGTTTTGGACAATAAGCTCACCGAGTCGGCGGCAGTCACCTTCCAAGGTTTGACGGCAGGGCAGTCTGTCACCGTGGGTGGGTTAACTTTGACGGCAACCGCTACCATGGCAGATACTGCAGTGGCCGCGGCCTTTGCCAGCAGAGCAGTTGGAACTGTGGGTTCAAGTTTGACGGTTACCGGCGCCACCATGAGCGGAACCCTGACCGGGTTCGCTACTGGCGCCATCACAACAGGTTCAGTGGTCCCATTCACCAGTTCCACCACCTTTTCCAATGTAACCGATTTGACTTATGTCACCACTGGTACGGCCCTGAGTGTGACCAACACCGATGGCCGAACTGGCCTGGGTGTGACCGAAGAGTCCGTTTTGACCTTCCCTGCGATGAGCAAGGGACAGACCATCACAGTGGGCGGGTTGACTTACACGGCCACAGTTGCCAACAGCGGTGCCGAAGTGGCCGCAGCGTTTGCCAATATTGCGGCAAGTGGAACCACTGGCTCCAGTACCAAAGGTACTTACAGCGGCACCTTGACGGCATTCAGCTCTGGCCCCAAAACCGCCAGCAGCGATGTCACCTTCACCAGCACGACCCGTTTTACCACGGCCACCGACATTGCTGTGTCGAGCGGTACCACGGTGTCGGGTGGGCAAATTGCCTTGTCACCCACGGTGTCAACCCCTGCGGCCAAGCAAGGCGCTGCCGGTGGCGGCATTTATTTGGCCGGCGCGGGTGCGTTTGCCAAATCGGGCTCTTTGTCGGTGGTGGCAGGTGGTGCGTCAACAGTCACCTCGGCCACGTTCACCCTGGACGACGGGCAAATCCTGGACCTCAACGTCAACAGCGCGGTCACCATCTCTGCCGGGGTTGTGACCATCAATAAAACATTGCTCGAGCGCGCGGGCATCAATATTTTGTCGGGTGGCAATGTCACGCTCTCGCAGCAAACTTCTGCCACTACCCCCACCGCCGCCGCCTTCGCCTCAGGCGACGTGGTGGGCTTGACGGTTCGCCGCGACCTGCCTGACCTGGAGCAGATGTACGCCAGCGATGTGATCATCAACGGCATCCCCATCGGCGCCTCCCGCGAAGCCGACGACATCGTGTCGCCACAAAGCGGCAACCAAATTGCCTCTGCGATTGCCAAGGCCGCGGCCATCAACGCCAAAGCCCCCGCCACCGGCGTGCAAGCCACCGTCAACCCCACCCTCATGACGGGTGCAGCCATGAGCGGTACCGGCCAGGCCAAAGGCACCTTGAACATCAACGGTTTCACCACCCCGATGATCAACACCGTGCTGGACAACCCCCGCGACTCGCGCATTGCCGCGGTCAACGCGATCAACTTCATCTCGGCCCAAACCGGCATCCGCGCCATCGACTCGCTGATTGACAGCAAGGGCATCATCTTGGTGGCCGACGATGGGCGCAACATCGAGGTGGCCTTCAACACCGCCAGCACCGACACCGACTTCTCGCGCCTGACAGGCTTGAAGCAAGGCGTGCAAACCGGGACCTTCTCCTTGGAGAGCATGGTTGAGACGCCCGTCAACATCACCACCGCGACCAATGGCAACATCCACCGCGCGGGCTTGGAGACGGTCAACTACGACAGCAAGACCCTGACCACGGTGACCACCAAGCTGCGCCCCGAGGTGACCACGGTGAGCGCCATCAAGAGCTTGAACATCAATGACTTGATGATCAATGGCGTGGCCATCCGCGCAGCATTGCCCGCGGACGACACCTTGTCGGTGACGCAAAGCGTGACCAGCAAGGCCGAGGCCAGCGCAATTGCCACGGCTGCGGCCATCAACGTCAGTACGGCCAAAACGGGCGTGACGGCGGTGCCCGTGCCCGTCAAAATCAAGGGCGATGTGACCGATACCGGCTTGCCCACCTCGGCTACCTTGTCGGCCACGGCCGACAGCACGGTGTCTTTGTACATCAATGGCAAGAACATCCCAGTGGTGATGTCGACCACGCAGACCGCGGCAGAACGCCGCGCTGCGGTGGTGACCGCCATCCACGCCAACGCGGGTTTGACCGCGGTGGACGCTTATGACAACGGCAACGGCGGCGTCACGCTGGCTGCGTTGGACGGGCGCAATGTGTCGATTTGGTTTGACAGCAACAAGGTCAACGCCGGCAGCTTTGGCTTGGGCGAAGGCACAGTCACCCACACCCCCGAGGGTGTGACGGCGGTCAACGGTGGCAACATCAACACCACCAGCGCGGCCACGCTGTATGCATCGGTGGCCTTGCAGTCTGAGAAGGCGATCAAGGTCGAACCGGGCAACAACGGCTTCAACGAAGCCGCCAACTTTGTGAACCTGGGCTTCTCTCAGGGCACCTTTGGTGGCGAAGTGGACGCCGCGGTGAGCAAAATGTCACCCCCGCGCACCGGTCGCTTGGCGTTCCAAATTGGCGCCAACGAAGGCCAGCGCATCACCATCGACCTGGCCGACTTCGGCAAGGGTGGCCCCATCACCGGTGAAATCACCTGGGACGCGGACCTGAACCCCTTGGTGCCTGGTTCCACCATTCCCGAGGCGCTGCCTGGCGGCCCCAATTTGATGGGCAAACCGCTCACCCGCACCTTCATCAGCTCGCTGCAAGGCGCGCAAGATGTGCTCAAAAAGCTGGATGTGGCGATGGACAAGGTCAACCAAACCCGCGCCACCATGGGTGCGGTGATGAACCGACTCGACCATGTGATCAACAACTTGACCAATGTGTCCATGAACCTGTCTGCCTCGCGCAGCCAGATCGAGGACGCCGACTACGCCTCGGCCAGCACCGAGTTGGCCAAGACGCAGATCATGCAGCAGGCCTCTACCGCGATACTGGCGCAGGCCAACCTCAGCCAGCAATCGGTGATGAAGCTCTTGAGCGGTTAAGCCGACCCTAATGGTTTGAACCCCATTGCGCAGGGAAGCGGCCCAAAACCTGTTCAGCTGTACCGCGACAAGGGCCTGAAGTGGGAAAAAATCATCAGCGTCAAACCCTCGCCCGGCATTGACGCCATTTACTCGCTTCGGATCACCCAGTCCCGTCGGTGCACGGCTTACCGCGACGGGGATTTCCTGCGCTTGTTGACCGTGGCCCCGGACCACGACAGCACCTGCGGTCAAAAGTAAAAAAGTCTGGCGGGCCCGCCAAGCGTTGGTGGCCGATCAAGCCAACCAATCCAACACCCAGCGATTCACCGCCTGTGGCTGCTCGCGGTGCAAGAAGTGACCGGCCCCGTCCACTTCTTGGTATGCGTATTCACCTGAAAAATAGCGGGCTTGGTCGGTCATCAGCTCGGCGCGCAGGTCTTGGGCACCGCACAGCGCCAGGGTGGGTACGGCAATGGGGCGTGCCATGTCGGCGCGCAAGGCGGCGAGGGCCGGGTCGGCGCGTTGCGGGTCGAACATCGCCCGGTAGTAGCCCAGGGCTGCTTCCAGCGCACCGGGTTGTTGCAGGCATTGTTTGACCTGCGCGATGTGGGCCGCGTCTTGGTGCCCAGGGGCGCACCAGTCGCGCCACAAAAAATCAATGAAGGCCATGTCGTTGGCGCGCAGCGCGGCTTCGGGAAAGTGGGGCTGCTGAAAAAACCACCAATGAAAAGAGCGCTGGATGTGTTTGGGCTCGAGCAGGTGCTGGGCCACCACCTCGGGGTGGGGCACGGCCATCAACACCGCTTTGCGGATCAGTTGCGGGCGCGCGGCGCACAGCGCATAGCCAATGATGGCGCCCCAATCTTGACCCACGAAGTGCAGGGGCTCGCCCCCACCCAGGCCCTCGATCAGCGCGGCCAGGTCTTGCACCAAAGTGGCTTTGTCAAAAAAGCCGCCGCTGGGCACGCTGCTCGGTGGGTAGCCGCGCAAGTAGGGCGCCACGGCGCAATAGCCGGCCTGGGCCAAGGCCTCCATTTGGTGCGACCAGGTGGTGGCGATGTCGGGAAAGCCGTGCAACAGCAACACCTTTGGTCCGCTGCCGTGGCTCAGGCATGCAAAGGTCTGTCCATTGGCGCGGATGTGCTCGGTTTTCACAAGGCCACTGCTTCTTTGTGGCCGCTGCGCTGCGAATAGCGCACCCGCGCGCCCAGCGGCTCGACCTCCACATGGGCGGGGCGACCGGCGTAGACGCGGCGTTTGAGCCAGGTCAGCTCTTCGGTGCGGGCTTCTTCGCCCGCGACCACGCGGCTCCAGCAGCGGATTTCGGCCGACCAGCGGTAGCCCCGCGCTTTGAGCATGTCCTTGGTTTCAAACGGCGAGCCCGTGGCATACACGCGGTACTGGGGTTGGTTCAAGGTTTCCAGCAGCGGCAGCAAAGCCGGTTGCTGGCGCTCGGGCAGGTGGCGGCTGAGCAACTCGAGCAGGGCGCGGCAGTCGGCTTCGGCGCGGTGGGCTTCGTGGAAAAACCCATTGGCATGCAGCAAAAACTCCAGCTTGGCCGAGCCAAAGCCTTCTTCGCGCCAGGGGATGTCTTTGACCGAGCAGGCCCAGTCCATGTCCGCAAACACCGGCCAGCGCTGCTCGACAAAGGGCCGGTCAAAGGCGGCGTTGTGGGCGATCACCACCGCCACGTCTTTGAGCAGGCGGGCCACAGCGGCGTCGTCAATCTGCCGCCCGCTGACCATGTCGTCGGTGATGTGGTGGATGGCGATGGTCGCCGGTGGGATGGCAAAGCCGGGGTCTTCCAACTCGTCAAACACATCGACCACGCGCACCACCGTACCGCTGACCGGGTCGAACTCAAACAGCACCATCCCGAGCTCAATCACCCGGTCTTGGGCGCTGTCCATGCCAGTGGTTTCGGTGTCGAGCACCACGCCCCGGCGCAAGAACGCCCCATCGGGCGCGGGCTGGAAGTGGCTGCGCATGGGCAGTCGCCGCAACACCCGGTAATCGGGGTGAAGCTCCAGTTGCTGGGCCAGGTGTTCGATGGCGGCGGGGTCGCTGGGCAGTTCTGTGGGTGCGGTCATGGCAGGCAATGCGGCAAGGGAAACGCCGATTGTGGGGGAAGCCCTGCGGGGTAGGTGGGGCGTGCAAAAATCACAATATCAATAATTCAAACAAAGTTGTAAATATGGCAGCCTTGCAAAGCAGGGGGTGGCGCGCTGCCCTGGGGGCTGGGGCCCGGGTGGGTCTGTTGGGGTTGTGCATGGTGTGCTTGCCCAGCGCAGCCTGGGCCGAGCGTTGGATCGGCAAGGTGGTGGGCGTGGCCGATGGCGACACGGTCACCGTGCTGGACGCGCAGCAGCGGCGCCACCGCATTCGCTTGCTGGGCATCGACGCCCCCGAGCAAAACCAGGCGTTTGGGCAAAAGTCCAAGCAGTCGCTCAGCGAGCAGGTGTTTGGCCACGAAGTGACGGTGGAGAGCACCCACAAAGACCGGTTTGACCGCCTGGTGGGCAAGCTGTGGTTGCAGGATGTGGATGTGAATCTGGTGCAAATCCAGCGCGGCATGGCCTGGCATTTCAAGCACTATGCGCGCGACCAGTTGCCCGCTGACCGCAGCCGCTACGACCACGCCGAGCAACAAGCCCGCCAAGCCCGCTTGGGCCTGTGGCAGGACACAGACCCGATGCCGCCTTGGCAGTTCAGGCGCCCGTGAAGCGCGGTTTGCGTTTTTCGTTGAAGGCCAGGGTGCCTTCGCGCCGGTCTTGGGTGTGGATCAGCGGCATATAGGCCGCCACCTCGTAGTTCAAGCCACTGCGCAAATCGCCTTGCAGGCCTTGGTGAATGGCTTTTTTGGATTGGCGCACTGAGAGCGGTGCGCCATCCGCCATCAACTGCGCGCAGGCCAAGGTGGTGTTGAGCAATTCGCTGCCGGGGCAGACCTGGTTGACCATGCCCCAGCGCTCGGCTTGGTGGGCGTCAAAGGGTTTGCCGGTGAGCACCAGTTCTTTGGCCCGGCGCTCGCCCACGGCGCGGGCCAGGGTTTGCGTGCCGCCACAACCGGGGATGATGCCCAGGCCCACCTCGGGCAGGGCAAAGCGGGCGTGGTCGGCGGCGTAAATGAAGTCGCACATCAGTGAGAGCTCGCAGCCGCCGCCAAAGGCCGCGCCATTGACGGCCGCGATCACCGGCACGCTGCAATCGAGCACGGCGTAAAAGGCTTCTTCGAAAATCGCGTGTTGTAACTTCCAATCGGCGTCGCTCATGCCCTGGCGCTCTTTCAAGTCGCCACCGGCGCAAAACGCCTTGTCGCCTTCGCCCGTGATCACGATGCAGCGCAAGGACCCGGGTGTGAACTGCAGCGGGCCAAACAAGGTGCGCAGGTCGCGCCCCATTTGCGTGTTCAAGGCATTGCGCGCTTGGGGGCGGTGCAATTGCACCAGCAACACATGGGGCAGGGGTTCGCTCAGGCGCAGGGTGTCAAGGTTTTGCATGGGCTGGGGTGTCGGACAAATGTGGGGTTGATCGGGGCGGCCTGTAGGCCAGGTTTGCCTGGGGGCTGGGCCGCCATTGTGCCGCGCAACCCATGCGGGGTGTGCGGTTGCGGCTGAGCTGCGTGCAGGTCAGCCCCGTCCCCTGCGTTATGCTCCATGTCAGCAAAGCCCCAAAGGGTTTAACAGTACTAAATGCGCACCTCTGCGAGGGTGCGCTGTCAACAGGTGTGATGTATGGCAGTCAATATGGAAAGTCCCGTCTTGATCGTGGGCGCCGGTCCGGTGGGTTTGATCACCGCCTTGGTGCTGGCGCAGCAAGGCATTGCCAGCCGGGTGATTGAGGCCGAACCGGGCTTGACCATCGACTTGCGGGCGGGGACCTTTCACCCACCCACCCTGGAGATGCTGGACGGCATCGGCGTGGCCGCTGCAATGCGCGCGCTGGGGATTGCGGTGCGGTACTGGCAGGCGCGCGATTTGCAAGATGGCCTGGTGGCCGAATGGGATTTGGATTTGCTGCGCAACGACACGCCCTATCCCTACCGTTTGCACCTGGAGCAGCACCGGCTCACGCCCATCGTGCTCGAGCACGTGTTGCGCACCGGCTTGGTCGAGGTGGTGTTTGGCCACCGCTTTGAGGCGCAGCACAGCCAGGGCGACCACTTGGTGGTGCAAGCCCAAGGCCCGAATGGCATGGTGGAATGGACCACACAGTGGCTGATTGGTGCCGATGGCGGGCGCAGCCCGGTGCGCAAATCGGCCGACATCGAATTTGCCGGCTACACCTGGCCCGAGCGCTACAGCGTGCTCAGCACCACCTTTGACTTTGCCACCCTGGGCTACCGCGAGAACGCATATATGAGCGACCCGGTGCAATGGAGCGCCTTGTTCAAAATGCCCGACGAAGGCCCGCCAGGTTTGTGGCGCATGACCTTGCCGGTGGCCCCCGAAACCCCCGAAGAAGAGGCCTTGGCCGGGCCCTATGCCCAGCATGCGATTCGCCGCATCACCGGGGCCGATGAGCGCACCACCTATCCCTTGGTGCACCAAAGCATTTACAGCGTGCACCAGCGGGTGGCGGTGCGGTTTCGCCAAGGTCGGGTGCTGCTCGCGGGCGATGCGGCGCATGTGAACAACCCCTTGGGTGGGTTTGGGCTCAACAGTGGCATCCACGATGCCATCAGCCTGGGTCAGGCGCTGGCGCGGGTGGTCAAAGGCGAGGAGGGCGATGAGGCGCTGGAGCGCTACAACCGCCAACGCCAACAAGCCAACGTGGCCTATGTGCAAGAGCTATCGGTGCGCAACAAAAAAAACCTGGAAGAAAAAGACCCGGCCCTGCGGGCCCAGCGCATGCACGAGCTGCGCGCCGTTTGCGCCGACCCGGTCAAAGCGCGTGAATACCTGCTCAACTCATCGATGATCAACAGCATCCGCCGCGCGCAGTCTGTTGCATGATGGGTGTCTTTCGCCAGTTGGGGCGCTGACCCAGGTCCCACAGTTTGAAATTTTTTTGACGATAAGGAAACTGCCATGAAGTTTTTTGATGCCCAACGCGTGAGCCCATCTGTGCAACTGGCCCCATCTCCTTTGCGGCGTGCCGCTGTGTTGTTGGGCTGCTGGGCTTGCTTGTCGGGTGCTGCCCTGGCCCAAGCACCGGCATGGCCGAGCAAACCCGTGAAGATCGTGGTGCCCTTTGCACCGGGTGGCAACACCGATTCGATTGCCCGCATCATGGCCGAGCGCTTGACCCAAAGCCTGGGTCAGTCGGTGGTGGTGGAAAACAAGGTGGGCGCGGGTGGCGGCATTGCGGCCGAATTTGTCGCCAAGGCAGCGCCCGATGGCTACACCTTGCTGATGGCGGCCATGCCGGTGATGGCCATCTTGCCCGCCATCAACAAAACCAATTACGACCCGGTGCGCGACTTTGTGCCCATCAGCAATGTGGGCAGCAACCCGTTTGTCATGGGGGTGCACAAATCGGTACCGGCCAACAATGTGCAAGAGTTGGTCGCATTGGTGCGCAAAAACCCGGGCAAATACAACTACGCCTCGGGCGGTTCGGGCAGCGTGTCGCACCTCTCGGCCGCGCTGTTTGTCAACCGCGCCCAAATTTACATGGCCCACATCAGCTACAAAGGCGGTGCACCCGCGGTGACCGACTTGCTGTCGGGCAATGTGCAAATGTACTTTGGCAACTTCTCCGAACTGGTGCCGCATCTGGCGGGTGGCAACATCCGTTTGATTGGCGTCTCCAGCGACAAGCGCGCAAGCCAATTGCCGCAAGTGGCGACGATTGCCGAGTCTGGCTTTCCAGGTTTTCGCACCGTCACTTGGAATGGCTTGATGGCCCCGGCGGGAACCCCTGCAACGGTGGTGCAGCGGGTGGCCGATGCGGTCAAAGAAGCACTGGCAGCAGAGGGCATGGCCGCACGCTTGCAGCAAATTGGCGTGGATGCGATTGGCAGCACCCCACGTGAATTGGCCGACACCTTGCGCACCGACATGGCGATTTGGTCCGAAGCGGCCAAAGCCGCCAAATTGAAAATGGAGTGAGCCATGGCCACCCCTTTGAGTTTTGACACCTTGGCCAGCCGCGCCAAGATTGCGGTGATCGTGCCTGCCACCAACACCGTGGTGCAACCCGAGATGGAGGCCATGCGCCCACACGGCGTGACCAACCACGTCAGCCGCATGTTGCTGCCACCCAGGCCGTATGACGACATGCAGGCCTACCAGCAAGCGCTCAAAACCGAAAAAGGCCAGCTCGAGGAAGCCCTGGCTTTGGTCATGCCTTGCGAGCCGCATGCGGTGGCGCATGGCCACTCCATCCATTCGTTTCGCGGCGACTTGCAGCGCGCCCAGGCCGAAGAGGCGCGCTTACAGGCTTTGGCCGGCATTCCGTTTGTCACCCCGTCGATTGCGGTGCTCGAAGGCCTGAAGGCCATTGGCAACCCCAAACGCATTGGTGTGCTCACGCCTTATTGGCCGCCAGCTGACGCCATCATTGCGGAGTTCTTCACCGCCTGCGGCTTTGAGGTGGTGGCCAGCCATGGCCTCAAGTCCACAGGCCCGATTTCGGTGGCCCAGTTCACCCCAGAGCAAATCATGCAAGGGTTTGAAGCCCTGGACAAACCGCAGGTGCAGGCTCTGGTTCATGTGGGTACCAATTTGCCCGTCAGCGCCATGACACCCGCCATTGAAGCGCACTTTGGCAAGCCATTGATCGGCGTCAATGTGGCCACCTATTGGTTGGCTTTGCGCCGCTTGGGGCTGCGCGATGCGATGCCCGGCTTTGGCATCTTGGCCGAGCAGCACTGATGGGCCGGGCTGGCCCCTGGTCTTTTGAGCCGTGTGAAAATGCCCCGACCCTTTTAACCACATTTAATTTGCCATGACCACACCCCCCATGCCCCGCGCCCTGTCGCGCTTCAAGGTGCTGGATCTGTCGCGCGTGCGCTCCGGGCCCAACTGTGTGCGGGTGCTGGCCGACTTTGGCGCCGATGTGTTGCGCATCGAGCCCCCCGCTGGCGTCGACCCCAACGAGGTGTTGTTTGCCGCCAACCGCGATGGCGGCGATTTTCAAAACCTCAACCGCAACAAACGCTCGCTCACCCTCAACCTGAAAAAGCCCGGCGCCTTGGACATCTTGATGCGCTTGGTGGCGCAAGCTGATGTGTTGGTGGAGAACTGGCGCCCCGACGTCAAGCACAAGCTGGGGTTGGGGTATGAGGACTTGGCCAAGGTCAACCCGCGCATCATCTTGGCCAGCATTTCGGGTTTTGGACAAGACGGTCCCTACGCCGAGCGCCCGGGCTTTGACCAAATCATCCAAGGCATGGGCGGCTTGATGAGTGTCACGGGCGACACCGACAGTGGCCCTTTCCGCGCGGGTTTGGCGGTGGCCGATTTGAGCGCCGGTTTGTACTGCGCCTTGGGCATCTTGGCGGCTTTGCACGAGCGCGAGGTGTCGGGTCGCGGCCAGTGGGTGCACAGCTCTTTGTTGCATGCGCAAATTGCGATGATGGACTTTCAGGTGGCGCGGTTCATCAACGAAGGCAGCGTGCCGGTGCAAGAAGGCAACAACCACCCGACCAGCTCGCCCATGGGCTTGTTCACCGCCAGCGATGGCCCGTTCAACTTGGGGGCATCGGGCCAAGGCAATTGGAAGCGCTTGTGTGAATTGCTGGGCAAACCCGAGTGGTTGGCTGACCCCGAGTTCAGCACCGAAGCTTTGCGCGTGGCCCATCGGCCGCGCTTGAATGGCTTGCTCAACCAAGCTTTTGCCACCCAAACCGTGCAGCACTGGGTGGATCAACTCAACCAAGTCGGCGTGCCCGCCGGGCCGGTGTACACCGTGCCGCAGGTCATGCAAGACCCGCAGGTTCAGCACCTGGGGGTTAGCGAAGCGCTGGACACGCCGCATGGGCGCAAGCACTACATCACCCAAGCGGTGACCCTGTCGCGCACCCCCGCCGAGGTGCGCACGCCCGCCCCAGGTTGGGGCGAACACACCGATGCGGTATTGACCGAAATCGGCTATTCATCCACCGACATCGCCCAGTTCCACGCCCAGGGCGTGGTCTGATTTGCCTGTTTCTGATTGGTACTGTTGACCATGGCCAACCCACGCATCCCTTACCGTTTCTCCAACGACGGCCCCCAACTCAAGCCCCATCCCAAAGGCGCCATCATGGTGCACTTGGTGGTCAATGTGGAGCACTGGCAGTTTGATGCCAGCATGCCGCGCACCATCATCACGCCGCCCCACGGCAAAGAGACGGTGCCCGATGTGCCCAACTTCAGCTGGGCCGATTACGGCATGCGGGCGGGTTTGCCGCGCATCATCGACGCCATCCACAGCCGGGGCTTGCCTGCCTCAACCAGTTTCAATGCGGGTGTGATTCAGGCTTACCCCCGCGCTGCCGAAGCCATGCGTGACGCGGGCTGGGAGTTCATTGGCCACGGCTTGCACCAAAAGGCGATCAACCACGAGGCCCAGTCAGAGGAAGCCTTGATCAAAACCTGTTTGGACATGCTCGAAGCCTTCACCGGTGTGCGCACCCAAGGCTGGCTGGGGCCAGGCCTGCGCGAAACCTACGAAACACCCGACATTTTGAAAAAGCTGGGCATCGAGTATGTGTTTGATTGGGTGGTTGACGATGTGCCCAACTGGATGCGCACCGACCACGGCCCCTTGTTGTCGCTGCCCTATAACTTGGAGATCAACGACTCCATCATTTATGCGGTGGAGCGCCACAGCTCCGACGAGATGCTCATGCGCTTGACCCGCACCCTGGATTTGTTCAAGCGAGAAGCGGTGGAGCATCCCAGGGTGTTGGCGATTGGCTTGCACCCCCATTTGATTGGGGTGCCGCACCGCTTCCACAGCTTGGAGAAAATGCTGGACCTGCTCATGGCCACGCCAGGGGTATGCTTCATGACCGGGCGAGACATCTCCGCTTGGTACCGCGACCAGGTGCCGGCGCCCAAAGCCTGAGCACCCGACCTAAGGAACCCCATGGATTTGAATTTAAAAGGACAGCGCGTGCTCGTCACCGGCGGCTCGCGCGGCATTGGTTTGGCCATCGCCCAAGCCTTTGCGGCCGAAGGCGCCATGCCCATCATCGCGTCACGCGATGCCGAACAGTTGGCGCTGGCGGTGAAAGCCATCCACAGCAGCACAGGCATCAGCGCCGAGTCTGTGGCCACCGATTTGTCGCAGCCCGGCGCCACAGAGGCGTTGTTCAAAGCGGTGGGCGAGATCGATGTGCTGGTCAACAACGCGGGCGCCATCCCTGGCGGCTCTTTGCATGACCTGGACGAGCAGCGTTGGCGCCAGGCCTGGGAACTCAAACTGTTCAGCTACATCAACCTCACCCGTTCCTATTTGCCCATGATGGAGCAGCGCGGTCGGGGCGTGATTTGCAACATCATTGGCCTGGCCGGGGTGGCGCCGCGCTATGACTACATTTGCGGCTCCACCGCGAATGCCGGCTTGATCGCCTTCACCCAAGGCCTGGGCGGGGGCAGCGTGCGCAAAGGTGTGCGGGTGTTTGGCATCAACCCCGCGCCCACCCGCAGCCAGCGCATGCAAACCATGCTCGAGCGCCAAGCCAAGAACAAGTGGGGCGACACCAGCCGATGGATGGAGCTGTCCACCAAATTGCCCTTTGGCCGCATGGCCGAACCCGATGAAATTGCGCGCATGACAGTTTTTGCTTGTTCGCCTTTGTCGGGTTATTTGAGTGGCACCGTGATCAATTTGGACGCGGGCCAAATTTACGCCGACCCTGTTTGAGAAAGACCTTTTCCCCATGAGCCAAGTTGACCCTTATGCCGAACTGCGCGCCGGTGTGCGCAGCGTTGTCACCCAGTTTGATTCTCGTTACTGGCAAGACCTGGACGAGGCGCGCGCCTTTCCCGAAAAATTTGTCAATGCCTTGGCCGCCGCTGGTTGGTTGTCGGCCCTGATCCCAGAGGAATACGGAGGCTCCAACCTGAGCCTGACCGAGGCCAGCGTGATCATGGAAGAGATCAACCGCGCGGGTGGCAACTCCGGCGCCTGCCACGGCCAGATGTATGTGATGGGCTGCGTGGTGCGCCACGGCTCTAAGGCCCAAAAAGAAGCCTTGCTGCCGAAAATTGCCAGTGGCGAGTTGCGCATGCAGGCCATGGCGGTGACCGAGCCCACCACCGGATCGGACACCACCAAACTCAAAACCATGGCGGTGCGCAAAGGCGACCACTACGTGGTCAATGGCCAAAAAGTGTGGACCTCGCGCATCCAACATTCCGACTACATGCTGCTGCTGGCGCGCACCACGCCCCTGGCCGAGGTGAAGAAAAAAACCGAAGGCCTGTCTGTGTTTTTGGTCGACGTGCGCCCGGAGATGGGCAAAACCATCATTGCCAAACCCATCCGCAACATGGTCAACCACGAGACCAACGAGTTGTTCATCGACAACTTGGAAATCCCGGTGGAAAACCGCATTGGCGAAGAAGGCCTGGGTTTGAAATACATCCTCGATGGCCTCAATGCCGAGCGTTTGCTGATTGCGGCCGAATGCGTCGGTGACGGCCACTGGTTTGTCGAGAAAGCCAAAAACTACGCCAACGACCGGCGCGTGTTTGACCGCCCGATTGGCCAAAACCAAGGCATTCAATTCCCCATCGCCCGTGCCCACATCAATGTGGAGGCGGCGAGCTTGATGCGCTATGAGGGCACGCGTTTGTTCGATGCCGGTCAACCGTGTGGCGCGCAAGCCAACATGGCCAAGTTGTTGGCCGCCGACGCGTCCTGGGAAGCGGCCAATGCCTGTTTGCAAACCCACGGTGGCTTTGGTTTTGCGGCCGAATACGACGTAGAGCGCAAGTTCCGCGAGACACGCTTGTACCAAGTGGCGCCCATCTCCACCAACATGGTGCTGTCCTACATCGCCGAACACGTCTTGGGTTTGCCGCGCTCTTATTGAGGGCTGTGCGCTCCACAGGCGCACACCTGGTTTTGCGTGATGCTGTTGCGCAAAACCGGGTGCTTGCTGGACTTTTTTGAAAGCTGCGCGTCAGACTTGACCTTGGGGTGTCAACCCAGGTGGTCACTTAGTTTGTCGCCTCTAAAAGTGCATCAAGGTCGTTTTTTTGACCCTTCATTCTTATAATTTCGGTCATTGTGCAATGCAGCAAATGCAGTGAACAACCCCTTAATTCAATGGAGCAAAACATGACCCTGACCCCTGATCAAGTGCTGGCCGCCAACAAGGCCAATTTGGAAACCCTCGCTGGCCTGACCAGCAAAGCTTTCGCCGGTATGGAGCAACTCATCGAGCTCAACATGAGCGCCGCCAAAGCCGCTTTGAGCGATGCCCAGCACCAAACCGAATCCCTGATGTCGGTGCGTGACGCACAAGAGCTGATGTCGCTGCAAGCACAAATGTTTCAGCCCTTGGCCGAGAAAGCCGCTGCTTACAACCGCCAGTTGTTTGACATCGCCCAAAGCACCGGTGGCCAAATCGGTCAAGTGGTGGAAGGCCAAGTGGGCCAAGCCCAAGCAGCCGTGGAAGCCCTGGTCAAGAACCTGACGCAAAACGCACCCGCTGGCACCGAAGCCGCTTCGCAAGCCTTGAAGGCCGCTGTGGCCGCTGGCAACACCGCTTTGAGCTCGGTGCAAAAAGCCGTCCACCAGGCCAACGAAATGATGCAAGCCAATGTGAGCCAGATGGCCCAGGCCGTGCCTGCTGCGGCCAAAGCCCGCCCTGCCGCTAAAAAGCGCTGACCACCAGCCTCGGGGCATGGCCCCACTGGCCCCACAATGGCACCTTTCGAGGTGTCATTTTTTTTGAAAGGGCCGTGCTTTGGATCAGGTCGATGGGGTGGTGATTGGGGCCGGTGTGGTGGGGTTGGCGGTGGCGCGTGCCCTGTGTCTGGCCCAACCCGGTGCGCAATGGCTGGTGTTGGAGCAAGCCGAGGCGATTGGCACCGGTATCAGCTCGCGCAACAGCGAGGTCATCCATGCCGGCATTTACTACCCCCAAGGTTCGCGCAAGGCGCGCTGGTGTGTGCAAGGGCGTGACATGCTCTACGCCTATGCCGCCGAGCGCGGTGTGCCGCACCGGCGTTGCGGCAAGCTGATGGTGGCCACCGACGACAGCCAATTGCCCGGCTTGTTGGCCTTGCGCGACAAGGCGCATGCCAATGGCGTGACCGACGTGGTGCTGATCAGCGCCGATCAAGCCCGGGCCATGGAGCCCGCCTTATCGTGCGTGGCCGCTTTGCATTCGCCCAGCACCGGCATTGTCGACAGCCATGCCTTCATGCTCAGCTTGCAAGGTGACTTTGAAAACGCGGGCGGCACGGTGGTGTGCCATGCACAGGTGGTGTCGGCCCATGTCCATCCGCAGGGGTGGGTGCTGCACATGGCCGATGGCACCGAACTGTTGACCCGCCAATTGGTGAATTCGGCCGGCTTAACCGCCCCGGCGCTGGCGCGGCAATGCCAGGGCTTGGATGCCGCCCATGTGCCCACCGCTTATTTCGCCAAAGGCAATTACTTCACCTTGGGCATGCGGGCGCCGTTTTCTCGCTTGATTTACCCCGTGCCAGAGGCGGGGGGCCTGGGCGTTCACTTGACGCTGGACATGGGCGGGCAAGCCAAGTTTGGGCCCGATGTGCAGTGGGTGAACGACCCCGAAGACTTGGTCGTCTCCCGAGACCATGAAGCAGCTTTTTACCAAGCCGTGCGCGCCTACTGGCCGGACTTGCCCGATGGTGCGTTGCAACCCGGTTATGCGGGCATCCGACCGAAAATTTCAGGCCCAGGACAAGCGGCGGCCGATTTTGTGTTGCAAGGCCCCAGCGACCATGGCTTGCCTGGCTTGGTCAACTTGTTTGGCATCGAGTCGCCGGGTTTGACCAGCTCGCTGGCCATCGCCCAGGCTGTGGTGCACAGCACGCTGGCAGGGCAGGTCTGAATGAAAGCAAGATGAATTCAAGCCGACCATCACCCCCCGATGTGATTCTTCATAACGGGCACATCCACACATGTGACGCGCAAACGGGCACGGTGCAGGCCTTGTCCATTGTTGGAAACCGTGTGCAGGCCGCAGGTCAGACTGAAGATCTTCTGAATTCAGCAGATCCAAGCACGCAGATCATTGATTTAAAGGGTGGTTGCGTGATTCCTGGCTTGACCGATGGCCACGCACACATGGACCGAGAGGGCTTGAGACATCAGTTGCCCAGTTTGCAGCACGCCAATTCTTTGCAGGATGTGTTGGATGCCATTGCTGATGAGGCTCGGCAGCGTCCCGAAGGCGCATGGATTTTGACCCAGCCCATCGGTCAACCGCCGGAATTTTCGAGCGATGTTTCGCATGTAATGCCCACGCGTTTCGACTTGGATCGCGTCAGCCCAAAGCATCCCGTGTTCATTCGTCCGATCTGGGGGTATTGGTCAAATTCGGTGCCCTTTGCGTGTGTGGCAAACAGCTTGGCCTTGAAGCTGGCGGGTATTGGCCCAGATACGCGCTCACCCAGCGACGATGTGGTCATCGACAAGGACGCATCGGGGCAACCGACTGGCATTTTTTGGGAAAAAAGTTTGGTCCCACTGGTTGAACACACCTTGATGCGTTGTGCGCCTGGGTTTTCAGGGGCGCAACGTGAGGCGGCCTTGCTGCATGGCATGTCCGAGTACAACAAAACCGGAACGACCTGCGTCTTTGAGGGCCATGGGGTTGCCAGTGAAGTCATCCAAGCCTACAAATCGGTGCATTCAGCGGGCAAGGGCACGGTCAGGGCCTTGCTCACCTTCAGTCCCAATTGGCATTTGAAGGGTGAGGGTGATGCTGCACTGCTTTTGAAAGATTGGGCTGCCTGGGTGGGGCGAAATGGCAGTGGCGACGATTTCCTGAGGGTTCAAGGGCTTTATGCAGAAATCGACTCGGATCCGCACAACAACCGGCTCCGAGCGGCCAATCACCCTTGTACCGGGTGGGCGGGTTTCCAAGCCGGGTGTGCCTTGCCTTTGGACGTCATGCAGGTATTGGTCCAAGAGGCGGCGCGAAGTGAAATTCGCTTGTGTGGAATTTGGCCCAATCTTCTGGAATTGTTTGAACTGGCCAATCAAGCCCATCCCATTGCCCCCATGCGTTGGGTATTGGGCCATCAACGTTTTTTGACCCGCGATCAAATCGCCCGCATCAAAGACTTGGGCATTGTGCTCACCACCCACACCAATCGGCATATCTACAAAGACGGCGATCGCATGTTGCGAGAAGGCGTTCATGATTTGAATGATTTGGTGCCACTGCGAAGCCTCGCAGAGAGTGGCGTACCGGTGGCGTTTGGGAGTGACAACTTACCGCCTTCCTTGTTCCATCCCATGTGGCACGCCAGTGCCCGAAAAAGCCGCGGCGGTCAGGTGGTGGGTGAATCACAAGCCATTCACAGAAGCCAAGCTTTGGAAATCGCCACCCAAGGCGGCGCTTATTTGTGTTTCGATGAAGATGAACGCGGTCGCCTGGCCCCGGGTTTTTTGGCTGATTTGTCCTTGCTCACAGCAGACCCTTTATCATGCGCCGAAGAAGAGTTGCCGCACATTCAAGCCACCAAAGTGATGGTGAACGGTGAATTTGTTTGGTAGCTTGTCAATTCACTGAAAGTCCGAAGCAAGATGAAAAAAATACGTCAATTTTTAGGTTCGGCCGCAGCGCTCCTGGCTGGTGTTTTGACTTCAAGCCCCAGCTTATCTGCCGATGCGGACAGCTGGCCGAATCGCCCTGTTCGGGTCGTCATCCCATACGCGCCAGGTAACACCGGAGACATCACATTCAGGCTGATTCAAAATCAATTGGAAGCCAAATTTGGTGTCCGCTTTTTGATCGATAACAAAAGCGGGGCTTCTGGAAACATCGGCGCAGAAGACGTTGTCCGTTCTGCTGCGGATGGGTACACCTTGCTGCTGGGCTCAACGAACAACTATGTGACCAATGCTTCTTTGATCAAAGGCATGCGATTTGACCCCGTGAAGGATTTGGCGCCCATCTCCATGATCAGCAATGCGCCTTCGGTGGTTGTGGTCAACGCCAATTTGCCGGTCAACACATTGACCGAGTTGACTGCATTGGCCAAGAAAGAGTCTGGCAAATTGGCATTTGCATCGCCTGGCAACGGCACACCGCCTCATCTGGCGGCTGAGCTGTACAAACAGTTGACGGGTGTTGAGTTGATCCACGTGCCTTACCGTGGCTCTGCCCCAGCGGTTCAGGGCTTGCTGGGCGGAGACACGCAAATTTATATGACGGCCTTGAGCTCGGTGGCTGGCAATATCACTGCGGGCAAATTAAAGGCGTTGGCAGTGGCTGGGCCACAGAGGCTCGCTGTGTTACCCAATGTCCCCACTTCAGCGCAACAAGGCATTCCAGAACTGATCACGGGCAACTGGTGGGGGCTCTCAGCGCCCCTGGGCACCGACAGCAAAATCATTCAAAAACTGGCTGAAGCCATTCAAGTCATTTTGAACGATCCAAGCGTCAAGCAAAAGTATTTTGAATTGGGGGTCAGCCCGGTGGGCAGCTCTCCATCTGAGTTTGCCAAGCAAATCGCTCAAGAAGCCATGGTTTGGAAAAAAGTCATTGCCCGCTCAGGCCTTCAGCCCGAGTGATGGTTTCGGGCATTGCAGTTTGGCCTTGGCTGAACCCAGCCAGGCCATTTCGTTGGGTTGAGCGGCACATCGTCCGTGCCATATTGGATTTCAAATGCATGAATTGACATTGCGCAAAGTGCTGAAAAGCCTTCTCTTCCCACTGCTTGCCGCATCGCTGCTGTCCCAGTCAGCCCTGGCGCAAACCGACCCCTTTCCTGCCAAGTCCATCCGCATCATCGCCTCCACTTCTCCTGGTGGCCTGACCGATCTGTTGGCCCGCAACTTGGGTCGCCTGATGTCTGAATCGCTGGGCCAGCAGGTGGTGGTGGAGAACCGCCCTGGCGCGGGCACCCTGATTGGCATGACGGCCTGTGCGCGCGCGCCAGCCGACGGCTACACCTTGTGCCTGACCGATAACCAGAGCCTGGTGTTCAATCCGCTGCTTTTCAGCAAGCTGCCCTATGACCCCAAAGGTGACTTTGTGCCCATTGGCGGCGTGGTGCGCACCCCCAATGACGTGATCGTGGCCTCGCCCACGCTGCCCGCCAACAACCTGGCCGAGGTGCTGGCCCTGGCGCGCGCCAAACCAGGCACGGTGAGCTTTGCGACTTGGGGACCCGGCAGCTTGCCGGCGATTTACTACGCTTGGATCACCCGACAAGCCGGTGTGCAGATGATGGCCGTGCCCTACAAGGGGGCCGGTCCGTCCTTCTTGGCGGTGATCTCGGGTGAGGTCAACTTGGCATACAGCAGCCTGGCGATCGCCAAGCCGGCGGCTGAGGCGGGCAAGGTCAAGCTGATCGCTGTCACCGGCAACCGACGCGCAGCCGCATTTCCCAGCACCGCCAGCCTGGGCGAGTCCAACAGCGACCCCAACCTGGGCACCTTTTGGGGCCTGTATGCACCGGCCAAAACGCCCGCAGCCGTTGTGGCCCGGCTCAACATGGAACTGAACAAAGCCCTCTCAAGCGCATCCTTTCAAAGCTTTGCACAGCAGGGTTTTTTAGAAACCATGGCGGGCACGCCAGAACAATTTGCCGCCACCTTGGCGCAAGCGCAAGTCACTTCGGCGCGGACCTTCCAGACCATCGGTATCCAGCCGACCGACGCGCCGTCGGATGCGCCGCAGGCAACTCCTCGTCCTTGAGTCAATGATGGCCAACACAGAAAAATTTTTGCTGCAACTGGCCCAGGCCTGCCGCATCTTGGAGATGGAAGGGCATGGCGACATGACGCTGGGCCATGTGTCCCTGCGCGACCCCGATGGGCGCGGTTTCTGGCTCAAACGCAACCGCATTGGCTTGGGCGAGGTGCTGGGCCCCAAGGACTTCATCCTGGTGAGCTTTCAGGGTGAAAAACTGGAAGGCGGGGGCGGGCGGCATTCGGAATGGCCCATCCATTCGCAAATCCTTTTGCGCAGGCCCGATGTGCATGTCGTGGCCCACACCCATGCCTTTCATGCCAGCGTGCTCTCTGCCTCGGGCGAGCCTTTGCTGCCGTTCACACTCGACGCCGATTACTTTGCCCACCTGCCGCGCGACGCCACCGAGGCAGCCCTTCTCACAGCGGTGGAAGACGGCGACGCCCTGGCCAGTGCCCTGGGAGAACATTTTGCGGTGCTCATGGCCAACCATGGCATCACCTTTTGCGGCACCTCGATCGAACATGCCACCTGTGTGGGCGTGTTCCTGGAAAAAGCAGCGCGTGCACACCTGGCCGGCATGGCCGCTGGCTTTGCGCGAAGCATGCCCACCGAGGCCACGCGCGCACGCCGCCATGCGCAAGTGATGACCCCCGTGCACATCGAGCATTCCTGGAATTTTTTCTGTCGCAAGCTCGCCAGCCTCGAAGCCTCGGCAGGCAGCAGCCCGCGTGCGTTGTTTCTCAGTTGAGCATCTCAGCTCAGCGCGGTTTTTGCGGTGAGGCTCGTCTGGTTTTGACCCAGCTCAGCGGCCCCGTTTGACAAACCAAACCTTTCAACGCCCAGTTGCCCGCAGGGCTTGGGCCACCTCGGTGATCAACTCGGGGCCGCGGTAAATCAGCCCGGTGTAGATTTGCACCACATCGGCACCGGCTTTCACTTTGGCCACGGCGTCAGCACCGCTCAAAATGCCGCCCACCCCAATGATGGGAAATCCCGCACCCAGCTGATCACGCAATTGACGGATCACCGCATTGCTTTTGGCCAACACGGGGCTACCCGACAAACCACCGGCTTCGTTGGCATGCATTTGGCCTTGCACCGCTTGACGGTCCAGGGTGGTGTTGCTGGCGATCACCCCCCAGGTGGTGCTTTTTCCGCTGCCGCCATGGCGCAGCAAGGTGGCGGCGATCACCGCCACTTGATCGCTGTCCAAATCGGGGGCGATCTTGATGAACAAGGGAATGGCTTTGCCGTGGCGCTGGGCCAACAAGGCGCTTCGTTCGGTGAGGTGACCGATCAAACCCTCCAACGCCTCATCGCTTTGCAAGCTGCGCAGGTTTTGCGTGTTGGGGCTGGAGATGTTGACGGTCACATAGTCGGCATGCGGGTACACACCGTCCAGGCAGGTGAGGTAGTCGTCCACCGCGCGCTCAATGGGGGTGATGGCGTTCTTGCCGATGTTCAGGCCCAGCACCATGGGGGAATGGGCCCCGCTTTGTCGACAACGGGCGCGCTGCACATGGTTGATAAATGCCGCCAGGCCTTCATTGTTAAATCCCAACCGGTTGATCAAGGCCTGGGATTGGGTCAAGCGAAACATGCGTGGCTTGGGGTTGCCGGGTTGGCCCAGCGGGGTGACGGTGCCGACCTCGACAAAGCCAAAGCCCATGGCGGCAAAGGCATCGATGCAGCGGGCATTTTTGTCCAAGCCAGCGGCCAGGCCCACGCGGTTGGGGAACTGCAGGCCGGCCAAGTTCACCGGGTCATCAACCCGGCTTTGGCAAAAGCCCCATTGCAGTGGCGTGTTTTGGCTGCGCTCCAGCCCCGCCAGCGTGAGGTCGTGCGCAGCCTCGGCATCCATGGCGAACAACAAGGGGCGGGCAAAGGCATAAGGCAAGAGCGACATGGATAATCCCAGGCATCGATACAAAGACAGGATTTTCACCCATGCACACCCAGCCACCGGCATCCCCTTTGAGCCAAGATGAATTGAAGGCCTTGGTGGGTCGGGCCGCACTGGCTTATGTGGTGCCGGGCCAGGTCTTGGGGGTGGGCACCGGGTCAACGGTGAATCACTTCATCGATGCGCTGGCCAGCATGCGCGACGCCATACCGGGCGCGGTGTCGAGCTCAGAAGCCTCGACCCAGCGCTTGCAGGCGGTCGGCATTCGGGTGCTGGACGCCCAAGCCGTTGAAGGCTTGTCGGTGTACATCGACGGGGCGGATGAAATTGACGGCCACGGCTTCATGGTCAAAGGCGGGGGCGCTGCGCTGACGCGGGAAAAAATTGTCGCTGCCATGGCCCAGCGTTTTGTCTGCATTGCCGACGAAAGCAAGCGGGTGCAGACCTTGGGCGCTTTTCCCTTGCCGGTGGAGGTGATCCCGATGGCCGCGGCCAGCTTGGTGCGGCGCTTTGCCCAGCTGGGCGGCCAAGCGAGTCTGCGCTTGCGCAATGGGGAAGCTTTGGTCACCGACAACGGCCAACACATTTTGGATGTGCGCGGCTTGTCGATCACCGACCCCTTGGCCTTTGAGGACCAGGTCAGCCAGTGGCCGGGCGTGGTGACGGTGGGTGTGTTTGCCCACCAAAAAGCCAACGTGTGTTTGCTGGGCACGCCAGCGGGCGTGAAGACCCTGACTTATTGAGCCGCAGCGGTTTCGTGGCTGGGCATCACCGTCACCGCCACTTTCAGTTGGTGGCTGTTGCCGCCTTGGATCACACCGCGCATGGGTGAGATGTCGGCGTAGTCGCGGCCCACCGCCAAGGTGACGTAGTCTTCCCCCGGGGTGCCCAAGCCACAGCGGTTGTTGGTCGGGTCCAGGTCGTACCAGCCCAGGCCTTGGCCTTTGGGATCCAACAAATACACCGAGGCCCAGGCGTGCGACGCGTCACTGCCAATCAATCGCGGTTTGCCCGGCGGCGGTTGGGTCAACAGGTAGCCACTGACATAACGCGCTGGCAGACCCAGGCTGCGCAAACACGCGATAAAGATGTGGGCAAAGTCTTGGCACACCCCTTGGCGCTGGTGCAAGGCCTCCAGTGCGGGGGTGTTGATCTCGGTGCTTTGGCTGGCGTAGGTGAACTCGCGGTGCATGCGCTGCATCAAGGCCTGCGCAGCTTGCATCAAATCGGCGCCCCGGCTGAAACTGGGCAAGGCATAGGCCGAAAAATCGGGGTGCGGTTGCACATGGGGTGAGGCAAACACAAATTCACTCGCGGCTTGGTGCGGCTTGCCGGCGTTGAATGCCATGGCCTCGCGCACCAATTCCCAAGGGGCGCTGGCCGCGAGTTCAGCCGCTGGCGTGGTCAACACCTGGGTGGTGGCGGTGACGCGCAAGGTTTCGTGCGGTGCGAGCACATTGAAAAACACCTTGTGGTTGCCAAACACATCTTGGTGTTCGCTGCATTGGGCGGGTGCGGGGTGAATGTCGAGTTTATGCGACAGGCGGGTTTGGTGGTCGGTGTGGATGGGCTGTAAGCAGGCCATGTGGTGGGCGGTCTCGACCACCGGCGTGTAGTCGTAACTGGTTTCGTGGATGACGGTCAATTGCATCAGGCGCCCAAGCTGCGGCCAGCTTCATCGGTGTGGGAAAAATAACGCAAGCTCACGTCTTCGGACAAGCGCCAAGCGCATTGGCTGCACGATTGCAAAAAGTCGCTCCAAGCTGGAAGCACTTGGCCTTGGGCCCACCAATCGGAGAGCTGCCAGGTGTCGGGGTCGATGACCCGCTGGGCCAAGCTGTCTTTCTCCAGGGGCGCGGCACCGGCCAATTTGGACAAGCGACCCCTGAGGGTTTGCGCCACCCAGCTCAAAGAGCGTGGGTTCTCGCGGTCGAGCACCAGCAATTCCAGCAGGGCGGGCACTTCGCGCTGTTGTTGGTACTGCGCATGAAAGGTGATGGTGCTGTCAAACAAGGCCAGCATGGTCTCAAAGCCCGCGATCTCGTGCACCGATTGGGTTTCAAAGCCATGGGTCAAGGCCGAGGTCAAAAAGCCCAGGCGCTCAATTTGTCGCCCAATGGCCAGCAAGCGCCACCCATCGTCGCGCGTCATGCGGTCGGTTTGGGCACCGGTCATGGCCGCCAGGTGGGCGCTGGTGGCCTCCAGCACCCGCAAGGCATCCACCGTGGAGTATTCGCCCGCGTGCACAAACTCTTTGGACCGGTCAAAAAACTCGCGCTCGGCGCGCACCGTCAGGCTCCACTGCTCATGCGAGAGGCGTTCGCGCACAGCGGACGCGGCGATGGTGATCGAACGCAGGTTAAAGCCCAAGCTGGCGGCGTGTTCGGGCTGGCACAGGCTGGCGATCAGCGAGCGCTCAAACACCCGCCGCGCTTGCAAGGCCGTGGGCGTGCCTGCGGGCAGCAGCGAATGTTGTTCGGCCATGACCGACAACCATTGCAGCATGGGGGCACAAAAGCGGTCTTCGCCGTTCAAGGCCTCCAGCGCCAAACGCACCAAGCGCAAGCTGTTTTCTGCGCGCTCGGTGTAGCGACCCAACCAAAATAAATTGGACCCGGCGCGGCTGGTGACCAAGCGCTTGGCCTGTGGCAAAACGGGCAGTCCGGCCCCCGGTTGCAGCAAGGTGGTGCGGTCGACCGGGCCGTCGCTGAGCACCCAGGTGTCAGCACTGCTGCCGCCACGCTGCATCGATGCCATGCCTTGGTCATCGGGGGCCAAGCGGGTCAAGCCGCCGGGCAAGACGCGCCAAGACTGGGGCCCATCGCTCAAGGCAAACACGCGCAGCATGTAGGGTCGGGTGACCATGCGCTGGCGCTGGTTGTCGCTTTGCCAGGTGGGCAAATGGGCCAATGGCAGGGCGGACTGCAAGGTGTGGTCACCCCCTTCGCGCAAGATGCGCCCGGCCCATTCATCGCGTTCGCGCTGGTCCAAAGCGCTGCCGCGCACGGGCTCGAAATGGGCATGGATGTCCGAGCCCGGGTAGGTGGGCTTGAGCACGCTCTCGCCCAAACGTGGCAGGGCTTGCTGCATCGCGGCGCCTTCGCCACACCACCAGGTGGGCAGGCTGGGCAATTGCAAGGCCTCGCCCAGCAACTTCTCCGACAGCGCGGGCAAAAAGCCCAGCAAGGCCGGTGACTCCAAAAATGCACTGCCAGGTGCATTGGCCATCAACACATGCCCGGCGCGAACCGCTTGCAACAAACCGGGCACGCCCAAGGTGGAGTCGGCGCGCAGCTCCAACGGGTCCAACCAGGCGTCATCCACCCGCTTGAGCAGCACGTGCACCGGTTGCAAACCGCGCAAGGTGTTGAGGTACAGGCGTTGGTCGCGCACCGTCAAGTCACTGCCTTGGACCAAGCTGATGCCCAAATAGCGCGCCAAATAGGCGTGTTCGAAATAGGTCTCGTTGTAGGGGCCGGGGGTGAGCAAAGCCACGTGTGCGTTGGCACCGGCCGGGCTCATGCGCCGCAAGCCTTCCATCCAGGCTTGGTAGGTGCTGGCCAAGCGCTGCACCTGCATGGTCTCAAAGGCTTGCGGGAACAAACGCGAAATCGATAAGCGGTTTTCCAGCAGATAGCCCAGGCCCGAGGGCGCTTGCAGGCGCTGCGAAACCACCCACCACAAACCATCGGGCCCGCGCGACAGGTCAAAGGCGGCCACATGCAAATGGGTTTTCTGGGCGGGATGCGCGCCATGCATGGCGCGCAAATACCCGGGATGGCCTTGGACCAGGGCCGGGGGCAACAAACCAGAGCGCAACACCGATTGCGGGCCGTACACATCGCCCATGATGGCGTTGAGCAAGCGCACCCGTTGGTGCACACCGGTTTGGATGCGTTGCCAACTTTGGGGGGTGATCAACAGGGGGAACAAGTCCAGTGACCAAGGCCGCTGCGGCCCACTGTTGTCGGCGTACACGTTGTAGGACACGCCGTTGTCACGGATTTGGCGCGCCAGGGTTTGGGTGCGGCGATCGAGGTCAGAGAAGCCCTCGTTGCCCAAATGGTCCATGAACTGCGACCACGGCGGCGACAAAGGGTCCTCGGCTGGCGCCGCTGTGCTGGTTGGGGTGGTGAGGCCGCGCCATTCGTCGAAATGCCCGCTGGGCGCGCGCGGGGCCATGCGCAAAGCCATGGCCTGCGGGCTCAAGCTGGGCAGCAAGGCTGCCTGAAGGGGCGAATCAGGGGCTTCCATAGGGCTGGCATTGTCTCACCCCAGGCGCGGCGCTCATCGGCGCAGATCCAAGGTGAAGGGGAATTCGCGGCTGCCCACCAGTTGCATGTTGGGGGGCGGTATCTTCAGCCAGCCCGGCGTGTGGCCGACGCGGAAAAAGCGCGACAAGCGCCGGCTCTCGGCTTCGTAGGCGTTGACCGGCAAATGGTCGTAGCTGCGACCGCCGGGGTGCGAGACATGGTATTGACAACCACCAATGGAGCGGTTCATCCAGGTGTCAATGATGTCAAAGGTCAAGGGGCCATGCACACCGATGGTGGGGTGCAATGAGGCCGCGGGGGCCCAGGCACGAAAGCGCACCCCGGCCACAAATTCGCCCACGGTGCCGGTGGGTTGCAAGGGCAGGGCGCGGCCATTCACGGTCACGGTGTAGCGGCTGGTATTGAGGTTTTGCACGTGCAGTTGCAAGCGTTCCAAGGACGCATCCACATAGCGCACGGTGCCGCCGCCACTGCCTTCTTCGCCCATCACATGCCAGGGTTCCAGGGCCGTGCGCAACTCCAGGCGCAGGCCTTGGGTCTCCAAGTTGCCGACCAAGGGAAAACGGAATTCGTGGTGCGGGGCGAACCACGCCGGGTCAAAGTGAAAACCAGCTTGGCCCATTTCAGTGAGCACATCTGAAAAATCGTGTTGCACAAAATACGGCAGCAAAAAACGATCGTGCAGTTCGGTGCCCCAGCGCGTCACAGGCGCTTGGTAGGGGTTGTCCCAAAAGCGCGCCACCAAAGCCCGCAGCAGCAACTGCTGCACCACGCTCATGCGCGCGTGAGGCGGCATTTCAAATGCGCGCAACTCCAGCAGGCCTAAGCGGCCGGTGTGGCCGTCGGGCGAATAGAGTTTGTCGATGCAAAACTCGCTGCGGTGGGTGTTGCCGGTGACATCGATCAAGATGTTGCGCAAGGTTCTGTCCACCAGCCACGGCGGCATCTGGGCCCCATGCACTTGGCGGTTGCGCTGGATTTCGCGCAAAGCGATTTCCAACTCATACAACTGGTCGTTGCGCGCCTCATCCACCCGTGGCGCTTGGCTGGTGGGGCCAATGAACAAGCCACTGAACAAATAGCTCAAGGACGGGTGGTTGTGCCAGTAAAGCAACAAACTGGCCAGCAGTTCGGGGCGGCGCAAAAACGGGCTGTCGGCGGCGGTGGCGCCGCCCAGCACGATGTGGTTGCCCCCACCCGTGCCCGTGTGGCGGCCATCGGTCATGAACTTTTCGGCGCTCAAGCGGGTTTCAAACGCGGCTTGGTACAAGAACTCGGTGTTGTCGACCAATTCGCTCCAGCGCTGAACGGGGTGGACGTTGACTTCGATGACGCCAGGGTCGGGGGTGACTTGCAGCACTTTCAAACGCGGGTCACGGGGTGGCGGGTAGCCCTCGAGGACCAAGGGCATTTGCAGCGTTTCGGCGGTGGCCTCGATGGCGCTGAGCAAATTGAGGTAGTCCTCCAAGCGTTGCAAAGGCGGCATGAACACATACAACACGCCCACGCCAAGTTGTCCCGCGTCCAGCGATGCGGTCTCGCTGGCGGCCCCATGGGCCCGGGCCGGGTCGCGGGTCTCCACGCACAAGGCCGTTCGGGTCAGCCAATGGGACGATTCAAAAGCCGATGGCGCTGGTGTGTCTGCTTCTGGTGGCTTGGGTACCGCAGTCCAGGGGTGGCGTGGCGCCACCCGGTCTTGGTGGCGCGGGATGGGGCTGTGGGGCAGGTCTGCGCGGGGCGCAAAGGTATCCAACTCGAAGATGACCGGGCGGTCTTTGGGGTCCACCCAGGGCAAGGAATCCAGCGGCAGCCGATAACCCATGGGTGAGTCGCCCGGCACCAGGTACATGCGTTCATCGCGCAAAAACCAGGGGCCGGTTTGCCACCCGCCACCCTCCCGTGCGTTGGGCGACAGCGGCAGCACATAGCCCACGGTGTGGGTCAGGCCTTGGGAGAAAACGCGGCGCAATCGCACGCGTTCCATCTCGTCGTCTAAGCGGGCATCAAAGGGGTCGACATTGACCGGCAATCGGCGCTCGCGCCACAGGTGGTACCAGGTGTCTTCAAAGCTAGGCGTGATGAACGCGGGATTCAGCGACAGGTTTTCGGCCAATGCGGTGACAAAGCGCTTGGCGTCATCCGGTCCCAGGCGGTGGTCTTGGCGCTCATCGGCAAACAAATCCGGGTTGCGCCAACACGGCTTGCCGTCGGTGCGCCAGTGGATGCCCAAGGCCCAGCGGGGGAGCTGTTCACCCGGGTACCACTTGCCTTGTCCGAAATGCAAAAACCCACCTTGGCCGTAACGGGCGCGCAGTTTGTGCACCAATTCGGTGGCCAGCCCTCTTTTGGTGGGTCCGAGGGCGTCCGTGTTCCATTCTGGTGCATCGCGGTTGTCCATCGCGACAAAAGTCGGCTCGCCACCCATGGTCAAACGCACATCGCTGGCGCGCAAACGTGCATCCACGCTCTCACCCAGGGACAAAATGGATTCCCATTGCGCATCGGTGTAGGGTTTGGTCACCCGGGGCGTTTCCAGCAAACGGGTGACCTGCATGTGGTGCTCAAAGCGCACCTCTGCCTCGTCCATCAGGCCTTCAATCGGGGCTGCGTCCGAGGGTTCTGGCGTGCAGGCCAGCGGGATGTGCCCTTCACCCGCCAGCAGGCCAGAGGTGGGGTCCAGCCCAATCCATCCCGCGCCCGGCAAGAACACCTCGCACCAAGCGTGCAAGTCGGTGAAATCCACTTCGGTGCCGCTGGGGCCGTCCAGTGCTTTCATATCGGGCGCGAGTTGGATCAAGTAACCCGACACAAAGCGCGCTGCCAAGCCACTGCGGCGCAGCAACTGAACCAGCAGCCAGGCGCTATCACGGCAGGAGCCGCTGCCCAATTGCAAGGTTTGCTCAGGGGTTTG
Organism: Limnohabitans rimovensis (SeqCode); assembly: GCF_965234775.1. Classification (GTDB taxonomy): domain Bacteria; phylum Pseudomonadota; class Gammaproteobacteria; order Burkholderiales; family Burkholderiaceae_C; genus Limnohabitans; species Limnohabitans rimovensis. The sequence continues at coordinate 234,453 of NZ_OZ248562.1, forward strand.
TACCCCGGGCTCCATGCGGATGAGGTAGCGGATGTCTTGGTGAACTTGTTGGTTGGTGCGCACCAAAAAGTCCATGCTGCGAGCACGCGAACGGTCGAGTTTTTTGTAATACGCCTTGAGCTTGGGTGTGCCAGGCAGGGTGTTCAAGTAGGGCGCCAGCGACAGCACCAGGGCCGGTTCGTACGTGAAGGGGAAATGTTCTGCGCTGGGTTCTAGAAAGAAATCGAAGGGGTTGTAGACCGCCATCTCGACCACCAGGTCGACGGTGACTTTGAAGCTTTGGGTTTTGGCCGGAAACACCAACCGGGCCAGGTGGTTGGCAAACGGGTCTTGCTGCCAGTTGATGAAATGCGCTTGGGGTTCCACCCGCAATGAATAAGACAAGACGCGGCTGCGGCAGTGGGGGGCCGGGCGCAAGCGCACCACCTGGGGCCCCAACTGAACCCAGCGGTCGTATTGGTAGTGGGTGATGTGGCTGAGGGCCGCATGGATGGTCATGCCAGAGGTCTAGCAAAACATGCGCCAAGCGCGTGCGCTGAAAAGGTGCGTGTTTGACAGATAGATGGCATTTAACTTGCTAAATACATTCCAGGAGAATGCCATGCACAGCTTTGATGAGATGTACGAGCGCTTGCCCATCCCGGCCGACGGGGCGCAAGGCTTGCGAGCGCATTACCGCGCCTACCGTGCTTGGTTAGACCGCCAAAGCGACGCGACCATGCAAGCGCGGCGGGCCCAGGCAGAGATGATTTTTCGCCGTGTGGGCATCACCTTTGCCGTGTATGGCGCCAAAGACGAGGAAGGTGCGGGCACCGAACGCTTGATTCCCTTCGACTTGATCCCGCGCATCATCCCCGCGCACGAATGGGGGCAAATGCAAAAAGGCTTGGCGCAGCGGGTGAGTGCTTTGAACCGCTTCATCCACGACATCTACCACGGCCAAGACATCTTGCGCGCGGGCATCATCCCCAAAGAACAAATTTTGAACAACGCGCAGTTTCGCCCCGAGATGATGGGGGTGGATGTGCCGAATCAGGTGTATTCGCACATCAGCGGCATCGACATCGTGCGTGCCCCCAATGCCCAAGGCGAGGGCGAGTATTACGTGCTCGAAGACAACCTGCGCGTGCCCAGCGGGGTGAGCTATATGCTCGAGGACCGCAAGATGATGATGCGCTTGTTCCCTGAGTTGTTCAGCCAATACCGGGTGGCACCGGTGGCGCACTACCCCGATTTGCTGCTCGAGACCTTGCGCGCGAGTTGCCCGGCCACCACCGACAATCCCACGGTGGTGGTGCTCACCCCCGGCATGTACAACAGCGCCTACTTTGAACACGCCTTTTTGGCCCAGCAAATGGGCGTGGAGTTGGTTGAAGGCCAAGACTTGTTTGTGCGCGACAACTTTGTTTACATGCGCACCACCCGCGGCCCCAAACGGGTGGACGTGATTTACCGCCGGGTGGACGACGACTTTTTGGACCCGGCGGTGTTTCGCCCCGACTCCAGCCTGGGGTGCCCGGGCTTGATGGGGGCCTACCGCGCCGGCCATGTGGCGATTTGCAATGCGGTGGGCACGGGCATTGCCGATGACAAGTCCATCTACCCGTATGTGCCGCAAATGATCGACTTTTATTTGGGCGAAAAACCCATCTTGAACAACGTGCCCACCTACCAATGCCGCCAACCCGAAGACCTGGCCTACACCTTGGCCCACCTGGAGGAGTTGGTGGTCAAAGAGGTGCATGGCGCAGGCGGCTACGGCATGTTGGTGGGGCCGGCCGCCAGCAAAGCCGAGGTCGCGCAATTTCGTCAAGCTTTGCTGGCCAAACCCGAGGGCTACATCGCCCAACCCACGCTCAGTTTGTCCACTTGTCCGACCTATGTGGACAGCGGCATTGCCCCGCGCCACATTGACCTGCGCCCCTTTGTGCTGAGTGGCACCAGCGTGCAAATGGTGCCCGGTGGTTTGACCCGGGTGGCTTTGAAAGAAAACTCATTGGTGGTCAATTCATCCCAAGGGGGTGGCACCAAGGACACTTGGATTTTGGAGGTCTGACCATGCTCAGCCGCACCGCCGATCACTTGTTTTGGATGTCGCGCTACACCGAGCGCGCCGAAAACACCGCCCGCTTGCTCGACGTCAGCTATCAAACGGCGTTGTTGCCGCAGTCTGACCAAGCGGCCCAATTGGGTTGGCAAGGCCTGTTGTCCATCAGCGAGTTGCTGCCGTCTTTTGAAGCGATGTATGGCGCCATCACACCGGCATCGGTGATGAGCTTCATGGTCAAAGATGAACGCAACCCTTCGTCCATTGTGTCGTGCTTGCGGGCAGCGCGCGAAAACGCCCGTGCGGTACGCGGTACCCTGACCACCGAGGTGTGGGAGACGCAAAACCAAACCTGGTTGGAGATCAATCGCATGCTGCGTGCTGGTGAGTTTGAGCAAGATCCCGGGGCGTTTTTCGAATGGGTGAAGTTTCGCTCTCACCTCTCGCGTGGCGTCACGGTGGGCACCATGCTGATGGACGAGGCCTTGCAGTTCATGCGCCTGGGCACCTTCTTGGAGCGGGGTGACAACACGGCGCGCTTGGTGGACGTGAAGTTCCATGCCCTGCAAAACGACTTTTGGGGATCGGCCACCAGCAAAGACCAGGAATACGATTTCTACCACTGGAGCGCCATTTTGCGCAGCGTCTCTGGCTTTGAAATTTACCGCAAGGTCTACCGCGATGTGATCAAGCCCGAGCGGGTGGCTGAGTTGCTGATTTTGCGCGCCGACATGCCGCGCTCTTTGCATGCCTGCTTGAACGAGGTGGTGCACAACCTGGCATCGGTGGCCAACGACCAATCGGTGGACACGGCGCGCAAAGCCGGAAAGTTATTGGCCGAGTTGCGCTACAGCAGCATCGATGAAATTTTGGCCACGGGATTGCACACATTTTTGACCCAGTTCCTCGACCGGATCAACGAATTGGGCAAGGGCATCAGCCAAGACTTTTTGGTGGCGGCCTGAGAGCAGGTTGACCGCCCCAACAAGGCGCAGTGTGTGCGCTCAAGGCATTTGGCCTAGGCCAACCCAAGCCCTGATGGTTGGCAAACGCTTGGCGCGATGAACGCCTGATAGACGGCGGTTTTTCAGTGGACCGAAGCCACCATGCCCTGGTGGCGGAGCAAGGCGTCGAGTTGGGGTTCGCGGCCGCGAAAGGCTTTGAACGAGGTCATCGCAGGTCGGCTTCCACCGGCTTCCAAAATCTCTTGGCGATAACGCCGCCCTGTCTCCACGCTGGGTTCGCCATCGGCTCCAGCGGTTTCTTCAAAGGCCGCGTAGGCATCGGCCGATAACACCTCGGCCCATTTGTAGCTGTAATAACCTGCCGCATAGCCACCGGCAAAAATGTGGCTGAAGCTGTGCGGGGTGCGACCCCAACGGGGCGCGGTCAGCACTGACACCTCGGCGCGAACGTCTTGCAACACCTGCATGAAGTCTTGTGCACGCGCGCCTTCGGTGTGCAAGCGCATGTCAAACAACGAGAACTCGATTTGGCGCAGGGTTTGCAAGCCACTTTGAAAGTTTTTCGCAGCCAGCATCTTGTCAAACAATGCGCGTGGCAAGGGCTCGCCCGTGTCCACATGGGCGGTCATGTGGCGCAGCACCGACCATTCCCAGCAAAAGTTTTCCATGAACTGGCTGGGCAATTCGACCGCGTCCCACTCCACGCCACTGATGCCAGAGACATCGCGCTCGTTGACCTGGGTGAGCAAATGGTGCAGGCCGTGGCCGCATTCGTGGAACAGGGTGATCACATCGTCATGGCTGAGCAAGGGCGGTTGACCTCCGACGCCATCGGCAAAGTTGCACACCAAATGGGCGATGGGCGTTTGCAACTGGCCGTTGTCTGGGCGCAGCCAACGGGCGCGCACATCGTCCATCCAGGCGCCACCGCGTTTGCCCGCACGCGCACCCGGGTCGAGGTAAAACTGGCCAATCAACTGGCCAGCGCGTTCGATGCGGTAAAAGCCCACGCCGGGGTGCCAAGTGGGCGCGGTGTCGGCACGGATGCTGACTTCGAACAGGGTCTCGACAATTTTGAACAAGCCGGCCAAGACCTTGGGCGCGGTGAAGTAGGGCTTGACGTCTTGGTCGCTGAAGGCGTATCGCGCTTCTTTGAGCTTTTCGCCGATGTAGGTCCAGTCCCAGGGTTGGGGGTCTTTCAATCCCAAATGCTCGGCGGCAAAGCTGCGCATTTCGGCCACATCGCGCTCAGCACTGGGGCGGGCGCGCTGGGCCAGGTCGCGCAAAAACGCCACCACGTGTTCTGGTGAAGTGGCCATTTTGTTGGCCAAGGACACCTCGGCAAAATTGGCGTAGCCCAACAAGTGGGCTTCTTCTTGGCGCAAAGCCAAGATTTCTTGGATCAAGGCGGTGTTGTCTTGCTCGGGTTTCCCGGCTTGGTCAGAGGCCCGGGTGACGTAGGCGCGGTAGAGTTTTTCGCGCAACTGGCTGCTTTGGGCGTACTGCATGATGGGCAAATAGCACGGCATCTTCAGGTTCAACAAATGCCCTTCTTGGCCCAGGGCTTGGGCGGCGGCTTGGGTGCTTTTGCACACGTCTTCAGGCACGCCGGCCATCTCTGCAGGCGACACCAAAAGCGTCCATTGGTCGGTGGCATCCAACACGTTTTCACTGAATTTTTGGCTCAATTCGGCTTGGCGTTCTTGGATGGCGGCAAAGCGGGCTTTGGGCTCACCACTCAGTTCGGCGCCCGACAACACAAAGTTGCGCAACGCGTTGTCACGTGCTTTGGTTTGCTCGGGGTTGAGCGTGGCTGGGTCCATGGCCTTGTATTGGGCGTACAGGCTTTCGTTGGCGCCCATGCGGGTCCAAAACTCGGTCACCCGGGGCAGGGCGGCGTTGTACGCGGAGCGCAACTCGGGCGTGTCGGCCACGGCTTGCAAATGGCCGACCACGCCCCAAGCGCGGCCCAGCCGTTCGGTGGCCACATCCAACACCTGGGCCATGGCCGACCATTGGGCGGGGAAACCTTCGGCACACACCTGCTCCAAAGCTTTTTCGGCATGGCCGAGCAATTCATCCACCGCGCTGGTGATGTGTTCGGGTTGAACCGCGTCAAACAAGGGCAGGTCGGCAAAGTCGAGCAGGGGGTTGGTGTGGTGGGTGGTCATGGTTTTAAACAGATAGGGTGCGGCGGGCGGATTCCAAGGTGTTGACCAGCAACATGGCAATGGTCATGGGCCCCACGCCGCCGGGCACGGGGGTGATGTGGCCAGCAATGTGGCGAACAGCTTCAAAGTCGACATCGCCGCACAGCTTGCCGGCTTCGTTGCGGTTCATGCCCACATCGATCACCACCGCGCCGGGTTTGACCATGTCAGCCGTCACGGTATTGCGTTGGCCCACCGCAGCGACGATGACATCGGCTTGCAAGGTGATGGCTTTGAGGTTGACGGTGCGGCTGTGGCAAATGGTCACGGTGGCGTTTTGCGCCAAGAGCATCAAGGCCATGGGCTTGCCCACGATGTTGCTGCGACCAATGACCACCGCATGTTTGCCGCTCAAAGAATAGCCAATGCTCTCCAGCATCTTCATGCAGCCGTGGGGTGTGCAGGGCCAAAAGCCGGGCATGCCGGTCATCAAGGCGCCGGCACTGGCGACGTGGAAGCCGTCGACATCTTTGGCCGGATCGATGGCTTCGATCACTTTGTGCGCATCAATGTGGGCCGGTAATGGCAGTTGCACCAAGATGCCGTGGATCAAGGGGTCGCGGTTCAAAGCCTCGACCCGCGCCAGCAAGTCGGACTCGCTCAAGTCGGCGGGAAGCTGCTCGAGCACCGAGTGCAGACCAGCTTGCTCGCAGGCCTTCACTTTGTTGCGCACATAGACTTGGCTGGCCGGGTTGTCGCCCACCAGCAGCACGGCCAAGCCGGGCTTCACGCCACGCGCTTGCAAGGCCACGCAGTCACGGGCGACTTGTTCGCGCCAGTGTTGGGCCAAGGCGTTGCCATCGATGATGTGGGCTGACATGTCGGTGTTGAATGTGAAACGCCCGCATCACACGGGCGTTGGTTGGGGGAGGGCTGTGCTCAGTCTCAGGCTTTGACGGGGCTTTGCCCCAAGGCAATTTTGAGCAGGTCGGCCACGGTGTTGGCATTGAGCTTTTCCATGATGTTGGCGCGGTGTGCCTCCACGGTTTTGATGCTGATGCCCAAGTCGTCGGCAATTTGCTTGTTCAAGCGGCCCGCCACGATGCGCTCAAGCACCTGGGCTTCGCGCGAAGTGAGTTTTGCCATCAAAGCGTCGCGGCTGGCGGCATGCTGGTAGTCAGCGAAAGAGGTCTTGGCCTGCTCGAGCATGCGTTCGACCAAGCTGAGCAAGTCGTCTTCGACAAAAGGCTTTTGGATGAAATCCATCGCGCCTTTTTTCATCGTGGTCACCGCCATGGGCACATCGCCGTGACCGGTGATGAACACCACCGGCAAAGGCGACTTGCGTTCAATCAAGCGGTCTTGCAGTTCCAAGCCCGTCATGCCACCCATGCGGATGTCAACGATCAGGCAGGCCACCTCGCGAGGGTCAAAGCGGCTGAGAAAGCTTTCGGCAGAGTCAAAGCAACGCACCCGGTAATCTTTGCCTTCGAGCAACCATTGCAGCGAGTCGCGAACGGCCTCATCGTCATCGACCACATAAACAGTGCCTTTTTTGGGGATCAAACTCATGCAGATACTCCGGGGTCGGGGGCGGGTTGCGCTTGGGGTTCAGATTCGGGCTTGCTCACGGGAAGCCAAAAGGAAAAACAACATCCAATGACTTCGCTTCCATTGTAAAGGTTCTCCGCTTGCATACGACCCAAGTGTGACTCGACGATGCTGCGGCACAGGTTCAAGCCAATGCCCATGCCCTCCGCCTTGGTGGAGTAGAACGCTTCGAACAATCGCTCCAAAACCTGTGGGGCCAAGCCTTGTCCAGTATCGGTCACAGAGAACTCAACCACATCTTGTTCACCCATGCGCTTGACGCCCACTTGCAATTCCACATGCCGGTGGGCCGAGGGGCGTTGGGCATGGTCAATGGATTCGGCGGCATTTTTCAGCAAGTTCATCAACACCTGCTCGATCAAAATCACATCGACCATCACTTTGGGCAAAGCGTCTGGGATGAAGCGGCTCAAGCGAACGTTGCGGCGGCGCAGCTCAATTTCGGCCAACTCCAATGCCTCAAACACCATGGGGGCTACATCGGCATGGACGCGGTTGGGTTCACTGCGTTTCACAAATGCCCGGATGCGCTGGATGATTTGACCGGCACGCTGGGCTTGGCGTGCGGTTTTCTCCAATGCCACCAGCATCTCGGGTTCGTTGATGTGACCGCTCTTCAAGCGCGACACCAGGCCGTTGCAATAGTTGTTGATGGCGGTCAGCGGTTGGTTCAATTCATGCGCGACGCTGGAGGCCATCTCGCCCATGGTGATCAGGCGGCTGGCGTTTTGGGCGCGGGCGGCTTGCAACTCGGCTTGTTCTTCGGCTTGTCGGCGTGGCGTGATGTCGGTGGCAATCACCATTTGCGCCAAGCGGCCATCGACCCAGTTGAGGTAGCGTGAGCGCACCTCCAACCACTTGCCCAAGTCGGTGATGAAAATTTCGGCGTTTTCACTTGGTGCATTGGTGATGCCCATGGTGGGCAAGCCAGCCAGGGAGTCGATGTCACCGCTGTCAATGTCGGTGTCTTGCGCGGGCATGCCGGCCTGGGCGATCAGATGCAGATGGCCATTGGCCTGGTTGCCAAACCACAAGCGGTATTGGCCGTTGGCAAACAACAGTTCTTCGCTGCCCAAGGGGGCCACTGAGACGGAGGCGTCCAAGGCTTCCAACACAGTGGTGAAGCGTTCATAGGATGCAGCCAATTGGTCGCGGATGCGGTTGGGCTCGGTGATGTCGGTCATCGATGTCATCCAACCGGTTTGCTGGCCGCGTGCATCCACCAGGGGGGAAACGTACAGCCGGGCGGCAAACAAGCTCTGGTCTTTGCGCATGACCCGCACCTGTATGCCGCTGGGGCTGGTGCGCCCTGTCAACTCCTCTTGCAAGCGCAAGGTCAAGGTTTCGCGGTCTTCTTCGGGCCAGTAAGGGAAGGGGGGCTTCAAACCCACCAGCTCTTGCTCGCTCCAGCCGGTCATTTGACAAAACGCTGCGTTCACATAGGTGATTTGGCCTTGCAAGTCCATGGCCCGCATGCCGGTGAGGATGGAGTTTTCCATGGCGCGGCGGAAATTGGTCTCGGAAACCAAGGCCTGTTGGGCTTGCAAGCGTCGGCGGGTGTGCCGCCAACTGCCAATCAGCATCCAGGCGGTGAGCACGCTCAGCGCTCCGACCAACCAAAACAAGCCGTTGCCAATCAGACCTTGTGAAGTGCGATAGGCCTGTGCACGCAAGATCAAGCTGTTGCCCACGGGTGAGACGGGCACCGAAAATTCATAGGCTTCAGCCGTCCACGGCATCACCGGCGAGGTGCGCACCCGGGCACTGATGGCTTGGCCCGCCAGCACCACCCCTGAGGCATCCATGAGCGACACGGCGTGCCGAGCGGTGATGTCAGAAGGCACCGCATAACGGATCAGCCCGTCGATGCTGTACTCGGCCATCACCACCCCCTCAAAATTACCTTGGGTGAAGATGGGCACATGCAATTGAAGGTCAAAGGCGGGGCGGGCTTTTTGTCCGGTATCGACCAGCGGGGGGGAGTAAATCGTTCGGCGCAATTCGCGCGCCAATTGAAAGGTGTTGACGGCGTCGGTGTTGCGCAGCACCTCGCCTTGGTGGTAGTGGTGAGAGTTTTGCGAAGAGGGCGCCGAATAACTTGACCGAACGCGCCGCCGCGCATCCAACCAACTGACCGAGGACAACTCAGGAAACTGGGTCACCAAGCCCTCGGCTTGGGCGGCGAAGCTGATCACCCCCATGTCGCCATTGGCCGCGTCGCGCGCCAGACGCATCATTTGCTCTTGCCGCTCGATCAGGCGCAAGCGCAGTTGTTGCTGGGCCGATTCGACGTCGCGGCGCACGCTTTCTTGCTCGCGCTCCATCTCTTCATAGCGCAGGTACCAAAACGCGCTGCTGATGGCGGCGAAAAACATGATCACCGCTGTGAGTGGCCCCAAGAAGGCAAAGCGGTCTTGCCGGCTGGGCGTTTGCTTTCGCCACCAGTTCTGCCACAACAGGCTGATCTCTTTGACTGCTGAGCGGGGCCGTGTTGGGGGTTTCATGGTGGGCGAGTGTAGGACAGGCGTGACTGTGGTTTCAGTCAGCCAGGACGGTTTGGCAGGTCGCTGTGCGCTGGGTAAAGATGGGTGGCTTCGGCTGTTTGAGGCAGTTCACAGCTGCATTCAAATTTCATAATACAAAAATCAAAAGCACTATTTGAAATTTGAAAGAATAAATGGCACAATTCAATCGAGACACGCTGAAAACAGCGTACAAGCCAAAAACAACGTAGGAGATAGATATCCATGTCAGCCCTGCCCAATGACTTGCGCACCTTTGCCCTGAACGACAGCGACAGCCAAGAAACCCGCGAGTGGATGGACGCGCTCTCCGCCGTCATCGCCGCCGAAGGCCCCGAGCGGGCCCACTTCTTATTAGAGCAATTGCTGGAGCATGCCCGCGAAAACAGCATCGACATGCCGTTTTCAGCCAACACGGGCTATGTCAACACCTTAGAGCCCGACCAAGAAGAGCGGTGCCCCGGCAATATTGAAATTGAAGAACGTTTGCGCGCTTATATGCGTTGGAACGCCATGGCCATGGTGGTCAAGGCGAATCGCCATAACCCCGCCGATGGCGGCGACTTGGGCGGCCACATTGGTTCGTTTGCTTCCTTGGCCCACATGTTTGGCGCCGGCTTCAACCATTTTTGGCATGCCGAAAGCGAAAACCATGGCGGCGACTTGCTCTACATCCAAGGCCATGTGTCGCCCGGCGTGTATGCCCGAGCTTATTTAGAGGGGCGTCTCACTGAGGAGCAGTTGCTCCACTTCCGCCAAGAGGTGGACGGCAAAGGTTTGTCGAGTTACCCACACCCCAAACTCATGCCCGAGTTTTGGCAGTTCCCCACTGTCTCCATGGGCCTCGGTCCATTGATGGCGATTTACCAAGCCCGGTTTTTGAAGTACTTGCATGCCCGCGGCATTGCCAACACCGAAAACCGCAAGGTTTGGGTGTTTTGCGGTGACGGCGAAATGGACGAGGTGGAGTCTTTGGGTGCCATTGGTTTGGCCGCTCGCGAGAAACTCGACAACCTGATTTTTGTCATCAACTGCAATTTGCAGCGTTTGGACGGCCCCGTGCGCGGCAACGGCAAGATCATTCAAGAGTTGGAGAGCGAATTCCGGGGTTCGGGTTGGAACGTGATCAAACTCATTTGGGGCAGCAACTGGGACCCACTGATTGCCCGCGACAAAGACGGCGCCCTGCGCCGCATCATGATGGAAACCGTGGACGGCGACTATCAAGCTTTCAAAGCCAACGATGGCGCTTTTGTGCGCAAACATTTCTTTGGCCGCGACCCGCGCACCTTGGAGATGGTGGCCAAGTTGAGCGACGACGACATTTGGAACCTGCGCCGTGGCGGCCACGACCCGCAAAAGGTGTACGCCGCCTATGCCGCAGCGGTCAAGCACAAAGACCAGCCCACGGTGCTGTTGATCAAAACCGTCAAAGGTTTTGGCATGGGCTCCTCGGGTGAGGGCAAAAACACGGTGCACCAAACCAAAAAGCTGACCGACGAAGACATCAAAATCTTCCGCGACCGCTTCAACATCCCCATCCCCGACAGTGAGTTGTCCAAGCTGCCTTTTTACAAGCCCGCCGACGACACGCCCGAGATGCGCTATCTGCATGAGCGGCGTCAAGCCTTGGGGGGCTACTTGCCGCACCGGCGCACCAAAGCCGATGAGCATTTCACCGTGCCATCGATGGAAACCTTCAAGGCCATCACCGACCCCACGGCTGAGGGGCGCGAGATTTCCACCACCCAAGCCTATGTGCGCTTTCTCACGCAGTTGTTGCGTGACCAAGCCTTGGGCCCCCGCGTGGTGCCCATCTTGGTGGACGAAGCCCGCACCTTTGGCATGGAAGGTTTGTTCCGCCAAATTGGCATTTACAACCCCGATGGCCAGCAGTACACGCCGGTGGACAAAGACCAGGTGATGTATTACCGCGAGGACAAGGCCGGTCAAATTTTGCAAGAGGGCATCAACGAAGCCGGTGGCATGAGCAGTTGGATCGCGGCGGCGACGTCTTACTCGACCAACAACCGCATCATGATTCCGTTCTATGTGTATTACTCGATGTTCGGCTTCCAGCGCATTGGCGACTTGGCCTGGGCGGCGGGCGACATGCAAGCGCGTGGCTTCTTGTTGGGCGGCACCTCTGGGCGCACCACCTTGAACGGCGAAGGTTTGCAACACGAAGACGGCCACAGCCACATCTTGGCGGGCACCATCCCCAACTGCGTGAGCTACGACCCAACCTTTGCGCACGAAGTGGCAGTCATCATGCAGCACGGTTTGAAGCGCATGGTGGAAAAACAAGAGAACGTGTTTTACTACCTCACGCTGCTGAATGAAAACTACGCCATGCCGGGCCTCACAGCGGGCACCGAAGAACAGATCATCAAGGGCATGTATTTGTTGCAAGCCGCAGAAGGCGCGAAAAAACTGCCCCGCGTGAACCTGCTGGGTTCGGGCACCATCTTGCGCGAATCCATGGCTGCGCGTGATTTGTTGGCCACCGATTGGGGCGTGGCCGCCAATGTGTGGAGCTGCCCGAGCTTCAACGAATTGGCCCGCGATGGCGCACAAGCCGAGCGCTGGAATTTGATGCATCCCACCGAGGAGGCACGCGTGTCGTTTGTGGCCCAACAACTGACGCCGCATGAAGGCCCGGTGGTGGCTTCCACCGACTACATGAAGGCTTATGCCGATCAAATCCGCGCCTACATCCCTGCTGGCCGCGCTTACAAAGTGCTGGGCACCGATGGTTTTGGGCGCAGCGATTTCCGCAGCAAGTTGCGCGAGCACTTTGAGGTGAACCGCCACTACATCGTGGTGGCCGCGCTCAAGGCCTTGAGCGAGAGCGGTGCCATGCCGCTGGCCAAGGTGGCCGAGGCGATTGCGAAATACGGCTTGAAAGCCGACAAAATCAACCCCCTGTACGCTTAAAAAACCCAACGGAGACGAGAGATGGCGATGATGGATGTGACGGTCCCCGACATTGGGGACTTTGATGAAGTGGCTGTGATCGAGTTGTTGGTCAAGGTGGGCGATAGCGTCAAGGCCGAGCAAAGCCTGATCACCGTGGAGAGCGACAAGGCATCGATGGAAATCCCTTGCTCGCACGCAGGGGTGGTCAAAGAACTCAAGGTCAAGCTGGGCGACAAGGTCAAGCAAGGTTCTGTGGTGGTGGTGCTCGAGGTGGCCGGTGCCAGCGCAGCAGCCCCGGCACCGGTCGCTGTCCCGGCGGCGCCAGTGGCAGCGCCCAGTGCTGCACCGGTGGCTGCAGCAGCCCCGGCCGCTGCATCTGTCAGCGCAGCTGTGCCTGCACCCAGCGCCGCACCAATGGCCCCCGCTGCCGTGGTGGCCGCGCATGCCCCCACCCATACCCCTGCTACTGGCTTGCCCCATGCGTCGCCCTCTATACGCAAGTTGGCGCGCCAATTGGGCGTGCCCCTGGCAGAAGTCAAGGGCACGGGCACCAAGGGCCGCATCACCGAAGACGATGTGCAAGCTTTCACCCGTTCGGTGATGGCTGGCGACACCCGCACCCAGGCCCAAGCCGCCAAAGCCCCAGCCGGTGGCGACGGTGCTGCACTGGGTTTGATTGCTTGGCCCAAAGTGGACTTTGCCAAGTTCGGTCCCATCGAGCGCAAAGAGATGGGCCGCATCAAGAAAATCAGCGGTGCGAATTTGCTGCGCAACGCCATCATGATTCCGGCGGTCACCAACCACGACGATGCCGACATCACCGACCTGGAAGCCTTTCGGGTGCTGACCAACAAAGAAAATGAAAAGTCGGGGATCAAGGTCACCATGCTGGCGTTTTTGATCAAGGCTTGCGTGGCTGCCCTGAAAAAATACCCCGAGTTCAACAGCTCGCTCGATGGCGATGCACTGGTTTACAAAAACTACTGGCACATCGGTTTTGCCGCCGACACGCCCAATGGGCTGATGGTGCCGGTCATCAAAGATGCCGACAAAAAGGGCGTGTTGCAAATCAGCCAAGAGATGGGCGAGCTGGCCAAGAAAGCCCGCGAGGGCAAGTTGAGTCCGGCCGAAATGTCGGGGGCCACCTTCACCATCTCCAGCTTGGGTGGCATTGGCGGGCGCTACTTCACGCCCATCATCAACGCCCCCGAAGTGGCCATTTTGGGTGTGTGCAAAAGCACCATGGAGCCGGTGTGGAATGGCAAAGAATTTGTGCCCCGCCTGATGCTGCCCTTGTCGCTGACCTGGGACCACCGCGTCATCGACGGCGCGGCCGCAGCCCGCTTCAATGTCTACCTGGGTCAAATCCTGGGCGACTTCCGGCGCGTATTGCTTTAAATATTTGGGCCTGCCGACCCTGCGCTGGTCGGTGCCCACGCAACCTGCGAGAACCACATGGCACTGTTAGACATACAAGTACCCGACATTGGCGACTTCGACGAAGTCGCGGTGATTGAACTGCTGGTCAAGCCCGGCGACACCATCCGCGCCGAGCAAAGCCTCATCACTGTTGAGAGCGACAAAGCCTCGATGGAAATCCCATCGTCACACGCCGGTGTGGTCAAAGAAGTGAAAGTCAAGCTGGGCGACAAGGTCAAGCAAGGCTCGGTGGTGGTGGTGCTGGACGGTGAGGTCGCTGCGACGTCTGCTGTGATTGCGACTGCCACGCCCGCAAGCGGGCTCGCAGCGACAGAAGCGAAGCAATCCACCGCGCCGCAAACTGGATTGCCACGGGCCGATGGCCCTCGCAATGACATCACTGCGCCAGCAGCGGCAAGCTTTACGGGCAGCGCCGACCTCGAGTGCGATGTGCTCGTGTTGGGCGGTGGTCCTGGCGGTTACAGCGCGGCGTTTCGCGCGGCCGACTTGGGCCTGAACGTGGTCATCGTCGAGCGCTATGCCCAATTGGGTGGCGTGTGTTTGAACGTGGGTTGCATCCCGTCCAAAGCCCTGCTGCATGTGGCAGCGGTGATGGACGAAGTGGCGCACATGGCCGACCTGGGCGTGGACTTTGGCAAGCCTGCCGTCAACATCGATAAGCTGCGCGGCCACAAAGAAAAAGTCATTGGCAAACTCACGGGTGGCTTGGCGGCCATGGCCAAAATGCGCAAGGTCACCACCGTGCGTGGTTTTGGTCACTTTGTCGGCAGCCACCATGTGGAGGTGGAAGAAACCACCGGCACGGGCCAAGACAAAACCGGCAGCAAAAAAATCATTGGCTTTAAAAACTGCATCATTGCCACCGGCTCGCAAGCCGTGCACCTGCCCTTCATGCCCGATGACCCCCGAGTGGTCGACAGCACCGGCGCTTTGGAACTCAAAGAAGTGCCCAAGCGCATGCTGATTTTGGGCGGCGGCATCATCGGTCTGGAAATGGGCACCGTCTACAGCACCTTGGGCGCACGCCTGGACGTCGTGGAAATGATGGACGGCCTGATGCAAGGCGCGGACCGCGACTTGGTCAAGGTGTGGCAGAAGATGAACGCCAAGCGCTTTGACCACATCATGCTCAACACCAAAACGGTGTCAGCCAAGGCGCTGCCCGAGGGCATTGAGGTGACTTTTGCACCCGCGCAAGAGGGTGGCACAGCGCCCGCCCCCCAGGTGTACGACCTCGTGCTGCAAGCCGTGGGCCGCACGCCCAACGGCAAAAAATGCGGCGCTGACAAGGCTGGCGTGGCGGTGACCGACCGGGGCTTCATCAACGTGGACATTCAGATGCGCACCAACGTGCCGCACATCTTCGCCATTGGCGACATCGTGGGCCAGCCCATGCTGGCGCACAAGGCAGTGCATGAAGCGCATGTGGCGGCTGAAGTGATTGCGGGCGAACTGCAAGGCAACAAAGAGTTGGCAGCGGCGGCGTTCAACGCCCGCGTCATCCCAAGCGTCGCCTACACCGACCCCGAAGTGGCCTGGGTCGGCTTGACCGAAGACCAAGCCAAAGCGCAAGGCATCAAGGTGAAAAAGGGCTTGTTCCCTTGGACGGCTTCTGGCCGCGCCATTGCCAACGGCCGCGACGAAGGCGTGACCAAACTGCTGTTCGACGATTCACCCGAGGCCCACGGCCACGGCAAGATATTGGGCGGCGGCATGGTCGGCACCCACGCTGGCGACATGATTGGCGAGATTGCGCTGGCCATTGAAATGGGCGCAGACGCCGTGGACATCGGCAAAACCATCCACCCACACCCCACGCTGGGCGAAAGCATTGGCATGGCGGCGGAGGTGGCGCATGGCAGTTGCACGGATTTGCCGCCGGCGCGGAAGTAAACGCGTTGAACCTGTAGCGGCATGAATGCAAAAGTCCGAACTGGTAACGGTTCGGACTTTTTGCTGGAGGCGCACAGCGGGCTTTTGGTTTCCCCTAAGCCGACGTGGCTCGCGTACGCTTGGTCTCGCGCTTGAGCCGAATTTCGACCGTTCTGCCCACTGCTCTGGCTGCTTTGACCAGGGTGTCGAGTTGAATCGACAGGTTGCTCGGGTCCAGCACACGGTCCAATTGGGACCGACTGGTGGCCATGCGTTGTGCCATGTTCACTTTGCTGAGTTTGCCGCTTTGCATGGCGTCGTCCAGTTGCTCGGCCAATGCGCGTTTGAGCGCACGGGCCTGCACTTCTTCATAGATGCCGTCCTCTTTGAGGAAGTCATCAAAACTGCTGCCCGTGTGGGGATTGACTTTAGTTGCTTTGGCCATTGATCCACTCCTTCAAGCGTTTGGTCGCCAGTTCAATATCGGCGGGGTTTGTTTGCTGGGTCTTCTTGACAAAGGCATGCAGCAAAATCATTTCGGACTCTTCAACAGCAAAAAGCACGCGTGCGATGCGGTTGCCGATTTTGCTGCGCACCTCCCAGATCGGCCCTCGCAAATGATCGACTCGTGGTTTGCCTATGGGCCATTTGTATTGGACATAGGCAATGTCTTCACCGACGGTTTGCCGATCTGCTTTGTCCAAAGTCTTCAGCCATTCGCGCACGGGCTCGTTGCCAAGTGCAGATCGGTAGAAAATTGCAGGGATTTTTCTGCTCGACGACATTCATAAAGTGTACCTTATAAAGTACTTTTTTGGGGCATTGCAGTGAGCGACTGCCTACACCGACCCCGAAGTGGCATGGGTGGGCTTGACCTAGACCCAAGCCAAAGCGCAAGGCATCAAGGTGAAAAAAGGATTGTTCCC
The DNA here is from genome assembly GCF_965234775.1 of Limnohabitans rimovensis (SeqCode). GTDB lineage: Bacteria > Pseudomonadota > Gammaproteobacteria > Burkholderiales > Burkholderiaceae_C > Limnohabitans > Limnohabitans rimovensis. The sequence goes on from NZ_OZ248562.1 coordinate 250,905, forward strand.
GTGGACCGCATCTGGCCGCGCCATTGCCAACGGCCGCGACGAAGGCGTGACCAAACTGCTGTTTGACGACAGCCCAGAGGCGCATGGTCACGGCAAGATCTTGGGCGGCGGCATGGTCGGCACCCACGCCGGCGACATGATTGGCGAGATTGCGCTGGCCATCGAAATGGGCGCAGACGCGGTGGACATTGGCAAAACCATTCACCCCCACCCCACGCTGGCGGCATGATTGGCATGGCGGCGGAGAGTCATCCACCCTCAATCGCCAGCTGGGTAGAATCTTCTTGGTAGTCACATCTGACTACCCCTCAATGGAGCTTGTCATGCCCGCTGTTCCTGCCAGTATTCCCACCAGCCTCAAACTGCCTGGCGCTCTCAAGCTGCAGCTCGAAGAAGATGCCAAGCAAATGGGCATGAGCCTGCACGCTTACATGGTGAGCACACTTGCCGATGCCGCGCAGCGCAAGCGCTTGCGGCAAAAATTTGCACATGACTCGGCCGATGCACTGGCGCTCATGAAGGCCACCGGTACAGGTCATGCGCTGGCGGATGTTCGGGTTTATTTTTCTCAATTGAAAGAACATCGTCAGGGGCAGAGCGCGCCGCCAGCACCCTTGCAACCGAAAAAAATGGGCTGAGGTGTGAGCACCGTATTTCTGAGCCCGGAGGCGTTTCAGGATTTGGTGCGCCTGGACATGTTTTTGCACGAGTCAGAAGACCCCTTGGCCGGGGAGTTGCTTGATTTCATCCTGGATGCGCTAGACGTGTTGACGCATCAACCCGGCATTGGCCGTCCGGTGGAAGATGGTTTGCGTGAACTGATCATCTCCCGCCGACGCAGCGGCTATTTGGCGCGCTATGCCTGGGACGATGCCCTGGACCGGGTCATGGTCGCCCGCATTCGCCACCAGCGAGAAGTTGGCTATACAGACGAAGAGGTTTGAGGCGGTTCAAGTCGTCCCATTGCACAACCGCAGCGCCCATGCGCAGCTTGGTGAGCGATGCAGTTGTGGGCACTCCAAGTCAGATCAACCGTGGGGCAGTGGATGGTTGACGCATTCGATATGACCACAAAATACGTACCTACATACTTTGAGTGGAGGGCATGATGAAAACCACGACCAGCCAGGAATTCAACCGCCAAGCCAGCGCCTTGCGCCATCGCGCCACTGAGGAGCCGCTGCTCATCACCGACCGTGGCCGTCCGGCCCATGTGCTCATGAGCTACGCCGCTTACCAGGCCTTGCAAGGGCCAGCGCAGTCTGTAGCCGACTTGTTGGCCATGCCAGTGGCCGACGAGTTGAACGAGGTGTTGCAGACTTCTCGTGATTGGGTGAGATCTGCGGACCTAACATGAGTTTTTTGCTCGATACCAACCCTCGATGTGTTCAGCTGGCGCGGCGGGCCTGCGCCCGACGATACCGCCTCCACCCCGGTGGTGGCGCATCTGGAATCGGCGGTTCATTTGGCCGCTGATGCGCAACTCCCAAACGGCCCGGTGCTGCTGGTTGCCAGCACGGTGCGCACCCGTTGGGCCGCCACCGTGGCAGCGGCGCTGTTGCGCGAACAAGGCGCCCCTCAGGTGCTGTTGCTGGCCGTGCATTTGCAGCCATAAGGCATGATCGGAGATAACTTTTGAGCAAAGACATGATGAGCGACGACACACAAGACACCCCCCTGCGGCAGGAAGCCCGACTTTGGCAAGACGATAACTGGACGGCCCAGGTCATCAAAAATGAAGACGACGATGGCTGGGCCGTGGCGATGTTCAAAGCCGGTGCGTCCGAACCGGCGCTGGTCGGCCCCTGGACCATGGGCCGCGACAAGAAGAACCCCAAGCCGCTAGACGGCACGGCCTTCATCACGCTGGTCAAAACCGCCAGCGAGTTTGTGCGCCGCAGCGAGCAGCAATTGCATGCGCAGTTGAACCAGAGCGTGATCGTCAACGGTCTGGGCAGCCGCATCACGGTGCTGCTGCGCATCGCGCCCGATGAGGACAACCCCTATGCGGTGCTGAGCGCGCAGGACGAAGGCGGTGACGAGTTGGCCGAAGTGAAAGTGGACGCCGGTTTCAAGCTCAACCGCCAAACGGCCCAAGCTTGGGTGGATGCGGACTTTGCCAAGCCTGGCAGTACGCGTCGTTGAGGTTCAGTTGCACAAGTCAACTTCGTCCCGGCGCTAGGAGACGAGACCGTCGGCAACGCAAGCCTTGCGGCCCCCGCTCCCCAGGCGTGCAACTTGGTGCTGCAACTCCATTTGACAAAAATAATGAGTGCGCACATAAAACGTGTAAATATTGAAGGCTGGAGCTCACAATGAACATCACTCTCTCTGTGGACGAACAAGTCGCTCAACGCGCCCGCGAGGCAGCGCAAAAAATGGGGAAAAGCCTGAATCAGGCGGTGCGTGACCATTTGGAGCCATTGGCGGGCAGTTCGCGTCGGGGCCAAGAATGGGCCCAGTTTGAGGCGCGTTGCCGCCAGTCAACTGCGCAACTCGGCGGTTGGAAATTCACCCGTGATGAAGCCAACGAGCGTTGACACTGTGGCAGATCGCAGTTTTATCGATACCAACGTGCTCGTCTATGCCGAGGCCAGCCGCGCCCGACAAACAGCAAGCCGCCTTGGCCCTGCTCAAACAGCTTTATGAGACCGCTACGGGCGTTCTGTCTGAAGGTTTGAACGGCTTTCAGGGATGCGTAGCCCTTGGCTGAGGGGGCGTATTTGCGGACTTTCACGCAGGCGGTAAAGCCATGCGCAATCGGCGCGCTGCGTCTTCGGCGCGGGCATCGTCAATCTCGCGCAGCACGGCGGCCATGTCTACATCGGCATTGGCGCGTTCGAAATGCCCTGTCAGAACGGTGTCGTTGCCCAATAACCCAGCTTGGTACAAGCTCCACATTTCTGGGCCATAGTCTGTCTTCAAAAGCGAAGGCGCGAACTGGCCGAAGAAGTCCCGTAGATTGCCCACATCGCGCAGCAGCATGCGTTGCGCATGGTTGTTGCCTGCGGCGTCTACCGCTTGCGGCAGGTCAATGATGACGGGTTCGTCCACGCCAGATGTGTCGCCAGGGCCTGGCGTGTGCGCCAGCAAAATATTGAACTCTGACAAATCACCGTGCACCACGCCTGCGCATAACATGCGCACCACTTCGACAATCAGCGTCGCATGGTGCTTCATAGCTTGCTCGGGCGTGAAGGACACGTCATTCAATCGTGGCGCTGCGTCACCCTGCGCGTCGGTCACCAACTCCATCAACAACACACCGTCAAAAAAGTTGTACGGCTTAGGCACGCGCACGCCTGCAGCGGCCAACCGGTAAAGCGCATCGACCTCGGCACTTTGCCAGGCCGCTTCTTGTTCTTGCCGACCAAATTTGCTGCCTTTGGCCATGGCCCGGGCCGAGCGCGAATTTTTGACCTTGCGGTTTTCGGTGTAATCCACCGCCTGCCTAAAGCTGCGCTGAGTGGCCTCTTTGTAAATTTTGGCGCAACGGGTTTCGTCCCCGCAGCGCACCACGTACACCATGGCTTCTTTGCCGCTCATGAGCTGGCGAACCACAGTGTCGATCAGCCCCTCATCCACAAGGGTTTGCAGTCTTAGCGGTGCTTTCATGTGGGCCGCTTCAACGGCGCACCACCGACCAACCCGCATGCAAGTTGCTTTTGTTGTTTTCGTACTCCCAAGCGGTACCGCAGCGATCGCATAATTTAGATTTTGAATCCGGCACTGTGTTCTGTGAGACGGGCATGCTTGTATTTTTTGAAGACGGAGTGAAGGGTCATTGCTGAGGGACCCGATCCTCAAACTCGATGCTAAACCGATTCAGTGCAGCCTTTCAGTCCGGAATCGGCATGTTTCATTTTTGGCTGATATTGCTCAGTGCCAAAGAAGTCCGCATCCTGCATCCACACAGGGCTGGTCCCACCGCAGAGACCATTCACATGGAGATCCAACGTGGTGGCGCAAGAGTGAGCGCGGGGCGGGGCGTGAACATGCAGCAGCGAATCATTCACATCAAGTTCCGCATGGACCAAGCGGGGCTGTCGGTGAAAGATCTGGAACCCATGATCGGCCAGCCGAACCGCGTCTATGAAGTGCTCAACCACAAACGCCCCCTCACGCTGCGCATGATCCGAAACTTGAACAAAGGTTTGGGTATCTCCGGTGAAGTGCTCATCACAGACAACATGCGCACTCATCGCACACCATCGACGTGGAAAACCTGAAAAATGTGAAAGCCCAACTGCTGGCCAACCCCGCCGTTCGCCAAGCCTATGACGTACAAGCGCCTGAAAGTGGCAGGGGCACACCATCCATGCGAACAGTCCAACGCTTTGCCAGCGCCGTGGGAGCGCGTGCCGTGGTGCGCATGGAGCCATTCGCGGCTGCATGAAGTTTTTTGTGGAGTTGCTGGCTTATGTTGAGGGGGTGGGGGCTAAGCAAGGCTTTGGCTCTTTAACCCAACTTAGGCCAATTGATTTGTACTTTGCGGTTATTGGCCAAGCAGTCGCGTAAATACAAGTTGATCAGGCTTTGATAGGGAACTCCTGCGTCTTCTGCCATGCTTTTGAAATAGACGACGACGTCTTCTGACAGACGCATCGTCACAGGCTTCTTGAGCTTGGATGCATAGGGGTTTTTGCGAGCTTTGAGCTTGGAGAGGTCGTATTCGGCTTTCATGTCAGATGCCTCGATAAAAAGCGCTTTCGCGCTTGGTTGCCTTGCGGGCAGAGATGATTCGTATGGTTTCCCCGCCTTCACGTTCACAGTGGCAGACGATGAGCAGTTTTGAATGAACACTCATGCCCAACATCAGAAAGCGTTCTTCATCGGCCGAGTGATCTTCATCGAAGAATTGAACAGCGAATTCATCATAGAAAACGGTCTGCGCTTCTTCAAATGAGACCTGATGCTTCTTCAGGTTTGCTGTTGCCTTGCTTGGGTGCCATTCAAACTGGATCATATGTACATTGTATGTAAACATTGTGCGCGGTCAAGCGATACGTTTCAAACTCGTCGTCGATTCGTTTCAGGGCCAAGAGCGCGGCATCTATGCCATCACCTTGACGCGCAGCAACCCCCAAGGCGAGATCGGCTTCCTGTCTGACATCCGCCGCATGAACGTGGGCATGACCCGCGCACGGCGCAAGTTCCTGTTGGTGGGCGATTCGTCCACGCTTTGCAGGCATCCGTTTTTTTGGGAGTTGCTGGCTTATGTGAAGGGAGTGGGGGGGCTATCGCACTGCTCTTGAGGTGATCACACAGAACTGAGTCTGTGACCGACCATTGCTGGAAAATGATCGTGTTAAGCCAACGCAACGAAGCGCTATTGAGATCGTATTGGAACGCTTGGGGGAATCGACGTGAAAAGCCTGAAAGATCTGAAAGCCGAACTGCTGATCAACCCCGACTTTAGCCAAGCCTGGTGACAGACGATGGGAGACTTGGTCACCAGTTCAAGCTATCATCATAGTGAATCACCCCGAGGCGATTCACTGACGGCTTAGCGTATAGCTTGATATGCGACGCTAGCAGTTTGAATGTAGTGATCCTGATGTGGATGCGACACACCGAGAACTCGTCCAAAATGCCCTACCGCAGCAGCGTAGAGTGAGTCTGTCGACAAATCAATTCTTTTACCAAGCGCCTTCGCCTTTGAGAGAACATATTTCAGAACGGCAGATGCTAAAAAGTGTCCTCGTAGCCACCGCACTAGATCTTCGGGTCGATTGCCTAATGTGTTCTGAGCACGTGTTTGTGCATGTGCAGGCACCATAGCCGTAGCATGAGTTACCTGAGTAGTGACCTTGTTCTTGCATGGAACACAAGATGTTTGAGATTTCATCAATCTTGTGCAGTTATCTGTGACTGTCCCTGCTCCGGTATTGGATATGCGATTTGCAAGATCTAGATGGATGAGTGGTTTTAAAGTGGCGGCAACGTCGGCCAACCAGTCTGTGCAGTCTTGTGCGGAAATTCGAGGGTTCTTACACCACTGTCTAGTCAGGGCTGTAATTGACTCAACTGTGTAGAGAGAGTTTTCTATGGCATAACCGAATGAATAGAGAATTCTTGGATCGTTGACTATGCCTGTCATATGGGGAAGAAAATCGGAATCTCTCGCGGCTATCGCCTGTAGTTCTCCCGAAATAATTTTGTTGATGTACTGATCAATTTGATCGGACCCGCCTGCAGACTCTACTTCTACAGACGCTTCAGGAACCTTTGAAAACACCTCGTGCCAGAACAAGACGTCATCATCGCCTTCAACAAATACCATTGACTTGGCCCGATAAAACGCACTTTTGACATTGAGTGCCTCATCCGAATAAAACAGGTCAGCCATGGAGAATGTCCTCCATATCCAGAATTGCAAAACGGAACTTCCCGGCAACTTCAGGAGAGTGGGTCGCCACAATAATTTGCGCGTTTGGGTTTATCGAGCAAATGGCTGAGATGATATTTCGTTGCCACGCAATGTGCAAAGATAGCTCAGGTTCATCTGCCAAAAATATGTATGGTTTTTGCCTCTGAAGTAGCGCTTCAATGAAAAGGATTAGAAGCTGCTTTTCGCCAGAAGAAAGTTTCGCAAGAAGAATCGGACCTTCAGCAGAAACTGAGAGTTCTCCGGCACTGAATGTGAAATTTTTATCTTTAATAAATGATTTCAAAGTTCCAAGAAAGAGGTCTACTTGGCTGAAAATTTCTTTAGTTCGCCTCTCTGCATCGAGCGACTTAGCAACAACTTTGCTGGTTAGTTTGAACGCTTCAAGTGCGGCAAAATCGACAGGCAGATCAGGCACTCCGGCATGGTCACCTTTAGCGCGAGCGTCAGACATTACGCGAAGATTCTTTACAGTCGTGCCAACAGCGGCCAAATGCTCCTGAATTCTCTTTGCTACTTCATTTCCACCGACACCGAGCTGACGATATGCCGAAACGAGATTCTGTCGTTCGACTACTTCGTCGAAATGAAGGCTGTATACGTTGTTGCGATCTTTGTCCTCGGCATAGAGAAGGGATGTTAAAACGTCTCTTTGCAGATTCGCAGAGATCTCTCGTGCGGCATTTGAAAGCTCTAGTTGGTATTGCGTGAGCCGTTGCATTAGGCTCTGAAGTCTGACATCCACCGCAGATGTGTAACGACGTACCATTCGCTCGCGAGCATCTGGATCTGATTCTCCTCCGATTCGGTACACGGAAAGTGACGCAACCGCTACAAGCGAACTGAGTTTTTGCTTAATCTTCAGCGCTTCTTCTGCTGCACGTCGCCGTATTGAGGGGGACATAGTTCTGCTATCGTCTCCGCCGATTAACGGGGCGGAAAATTTCCGATTCGAGATGTGATACTCAATTGTTGCGAAGGGAGAAGTTTCCAATTCGCGACGATCTGCGCGGACTGTGCGAGTACGCTTTCCGTCTGAGAGCGTCAGAGTTACTGACTTGAATGCGTTCTCGAACAGTGCGTCCAGATCCACTGTCAGAACTGCATGTGCAATGTTCATGAACGTCGTCTTGCCGCTGCCATTCTTTCCAATGATGATGTTTACGTCTTCCCTAAGGTCGGCCATCGCAGTGCGTGACTGCCAAAACCCGTGAATCTGTATTGCTTTTAATTTGAACATGTTGAACCTTGTTGAATGCGACATGTAATTAACTGAAAAGTCATAGTGATTAACCTTCTATAAGCTTGGGTTTTAGTTTTTTCTTTCCGGCTGACGCAGGCAGCAAGCTGGTGATGCGTTGGTACAGCTCGAACAGGAAGGCGACGCGTTCGGCGTCGGAGGCGTAGGTCTTTTTGCCGCCGCTGGGTTGGTAGGCGGCGTCTACGGCGGTGTCTAGTTTTTGGTGGGCCTTGAGCAGGGCCGGGGGCATGGTCAGCGGGTCGTAGAGGTCGGCCAGTGACGAGCTTGCAAATTGGGCGCGGGCGTCGAGCACGCATTGGGCGGCTTGTTCGATGGCGGTGCGGTGTTTGTCGCTGAGTGGTTCTTCAGCGAAGCCCGGCCAAGGGTAGTTGTTGTAGACGATGCTGATTGAGTACGAAAAATCACTTTTGAGGCGTCCGCTCACTGATCTGGTCCATGCCATGTGCATTGAAGACTGAAGGATGCCAAATTCGGCCAAACTGGCTTTGGGTAGCAGACGCAGTTTGTTACTTGCAAGAGTAGAGGGTGTAAGGTAGCCAAGAGGTATGTATTCGCGGCGCTCTGAAGATACTTCTGGGATTGCCAAGTAAGGACTTGTGGGCATGAACTCAACATGAAATCGTGTCGGGGTATCTGCAAGTTTCCGCGTTGGAGGACTTTTGCTGGCAAGGCGTGAAGCTTTAACCGCTTGAACACGTTTCATCGCTTCAGGCATTGCCCTGAGTGTCGTCGGTGAACAGTCGCCTAACCAAAGGCACCAGCGTTCGTAGCCATTCAAAAACTCGTCAGCGCCCAACCAACGGCGAAACCACTTCTCGCTTTTTGGCTCCAACGCAATGAATGCGTCACGTTCTTCCGTGCTGAAAAGGTAGTTCCCGTCGTCAATGGGTTTGTTGCCAATGCCAATTTCGGGCACATCACAAATCGGTGTATTGCGCCTTGGCAGCACCACGTCGGGTGCATCTACCAAATAGGGATTGATGTTCTTTGCAGGCACGGCCAAAGGCGTGCCCTTGATGTCTTCGTATTCGTAGATCGTTTTATTGCTGAGGTCTTGAATTCCAAAGCCCAGGATCACGCAGTGAACGGCCGCTTTGCCTCTGGCCTCATTGCTCCAGTTGAACGTGCGATGGGCAAATTGAATGCGAATGCCTCGGCTCAACATCCAGCCCCACAGCACGCCAACTTGCTCGCCTTGGGTGATGCTGTTGGTGGACACAAACGCACTGCGGCAGGCAGGGGCGCAGTTCATGTAGCGTGCGGCTTTGACGTACCAAGCCGCCACAAAGTCGAGCAGACCAGCGTTGTCGATGCCTTCAAACACAAGGCGTGTGTCTTCACGTTGTGCATCATCCATGAACTTGGCACCCACAAACGGCGGATTGCCCAACACATAACTACACCGCTGCGCAGGCAGCACATCGTTCCAGTCCAATCGCAGCGCATTGGCGTTTTGGATGTGCGGTGTGCTTTTGAGCGGGATGCGGGCAAAGTACAGGCCAAACTCCACGCTCACGCGCAGGTTCATTTGGTGGTCCACCAGCCACAGGGCTACTTGGGCAATTTGCGCCGGAAACTCTTCGATCTCGATGCCAAAAAACTGGTCCACGTTCACGCCGATCAGGCCGTGCACGTCCACCGCCAGTTGGCCCTTGTGGGCGCTCAAGTCATGGTCGGCGCGCAGCACCTTCAGCTCCAACTCGCGCAGTTCGCGGTAGCTGATCACCAAAAAGTTGCCGCACCCACAGGCGGGGTCAAAAAAGGTCAGGCGCCGCAGCTTTTTGTGAAACTCAAACAGCTTGTTGCGGTGGCCTTTGACGCGCTCAAACTCGGCGTGCAGTTCGTCCAGAAACAGGGGCTTGATCAGCTTGAGGATGTTGGCTTCAGACGTATAGTGCGCGCCCAGGTTGCGGCGGGCTTTGTCGTCCATGATGCTTTGGAACAAGCTGCCAAAAATCGCCGGGCTGATGGCTGACCAGTCGAGCGCGCAGGCGTCCAGCAGGGCTTCGCGCATGGCGGTGCTGAAGTCGGCCATGGGCAGGGTTTCTTCAAACAACTTGCCGTTGATGTAGGCAAACTGGCCCAGCTGTTCGTCGATGTTTTGGCTGCGTTGGCTCTCGGGCGTGTTGAGCACCTGAAACAGTTGCCCCAAGCGTGGCCCCAGGTCTGAGCCGTCGGGCGCGGTGCGTTCTTCCACAAAGTCTCTGAACGATTGCGCGGGCTGAAAGATGCCTGTGTCGTCGGCAAACAAACAAAACAGCAGGCGCACCAGCAGCACCTCGAGCGCGTGGCCTTGGTAGCCTGAGGCTTTCAGGGCGTCGTGCAGGCGGCCCATGCGTTCAGCCGCCTTGATGTTGACTGGGTCTTCGGCCTGAATGTCTTGCACCTTGTAGCCCGCCAGCAGGCCAAAGAGCTTGACGTGTTTGTGCAGGTGCTGGAGCTCAAACTCCACTGTCTCGCCCGTGGCCAGGCGGCGCAGCCGAAAGCGGGCAAAGTCGCAGACCACCACCAGCTGTGGCAGGTTGCGCTCGGTCACGTTGTGCAGGTAGCCCAGGGCTTGGTCTAACGCGTCGTCTAAGTCTTCGCCGCGAGACTTGTGCTCGACCAGCAGCATGCCGGGCCAAAACAGGTCCATGAAGCCACGCTTGCCACCCAGCTTGTTGACGTACTGCTCAAAGGTGCCAACCCGTTTGTCGGTGATGCCAAAGATTTCGAAGAAGTCGATCCAAAAGGGCTTGGCCTGGCTGTTTTCGTTGCAGGCGTCGTCCCAGGTTTTGCTGAAAAGCAATGCCCTGGATTTGATTTCGTTCCAGTTAAGACCCATTAAGTACTCACAATGTGAGTACCAATAGTATCTTAAAGTATTATTTTAATTTGATCGGGTAACGCTGGAGATGTAACTTAAGGGGCTGCGATGGCGGCGGCGGCGATCAAAAGACGGCCATGCTGGCCGGGGTTGCAGAAAGGGCGGCATGGATGGCAAAACCATTTTTTATCGATTTAATTCGTTGCTTCCCCGGAAATCGCAACGCCATTTTTTTTGGCGGCTCGGCGCAAATCCTTGTCAAGCGTTGCAAGTGGGCAGCCCAGTTTTTGGGCCAGCAGCAAATAGGTGGCGTCGTAGGCCGAAAGTCCCTCTTCAAATGCTTTGATGGCCAGTGGCATGGCTGAATGTGTAGATTCCATGGGGGCAACACTGGCTTGCATGGCCTGGAGCAGATCGAACCTTGATTCACATTCCTCTGAGGTGATCACGCCGGCTTTCAAGGCGCGCGAAATAACATTCGCGGCCTCGGTCACAAACAAGGCAGGCACGTGAACTTCAGAGGTTTCAACCAAGGCCGCTACTTCGCTGGCGTACTGTCGATCTGCCTCTGATCCGTCTGAAAACAACCATCTCATGGCGACGGAGTTGTCAACAACGAGTTTCACTTTCGCCCCTCTTTCAAGGCCGCCGCGATGTCTAACCGAGGCGCACCGGGTGTGGCCATCAGGCCCAATACACGCGCTTGAAAGCCTGTTTTGCTCGTGGGTTTGGCGATGGGGGTCAGCATAGCAACGGGCACGCCACGCACCGTGATTTCAAATGTGCTTCCGTTTTGAACGGCCCGGACATATTCGGACATTTTGTTTTTGATCTCGGCCAATTGAACTTGCATGGTGGTGACCCCTCGAGTGGATAAATGCATGCAATTCTATGTCTAAAAGACTTTATCTAGCCATATGTCTAGACAAAGGTGGGCGGGCCGCACTGTACCTTGCTGAAACCTCGCTGATGCCATCTCAAAAGACGGCCATGCTGGCCGGGGCCACGGCAAGATCCCGTGTGGCGGCATGGTTGGCAAACACGCCGGCGACATCATGAGCAAGGGCATGGGCATGGGCATGGGCACGCAGGCGCGTTTTTGTAGACTCTGAGGCTGATGTCAACCCCGCTGCTCTACACCTACCGCCGCTGCCCCTACGCCATGCGTGCTCGCATGGCTTTGCTGCAAGCGGGCGTGGCCTACCAAACGCATGAGGTGTCGTTGCGCGACAAGCCGCCGGCCATGTTGGCCGTGTCGCCCAAAGGCACGGTGCCGGTGCTGGTTTTGGCCAATGGCGAGGTGCTGGATCAAAGCTGGGACATCATGCGCTGGGCCTATGCAGAGACCGGCGATAAAGACACCTGGTGGGCGAGGGCGCAAACCCCTGAAAACCAAGCGCTGTTGGCGCTTTGCGATGGAGAGTTCAAAGTCCACTTGGACCGTTACAAGTACCCCCAGCGCTTTGATGACGCTTTGGGCACCGCGCACCACGCCAGCCAAGCCGTGGCGGTGCTGTTAAAACCCTTGGAAGCGACATTGAAAGACCAGCCCCAACTCGGCGGCAGCACTCCCTGCGCGGCAGACATGGGCATTTTTCCGTTTGTGCGCCAGTTTGCAGCGGTCGACCCAGCTTGGTTTGACACCGTGCCTTTGCCCGCCGTGAAGGCTTGGTTGGCGGGGTGGTTGGCGCACCCCTTGTTTGATGCGGCGATGGTCAAAAAAGCGAAAACTGAAACTTGGACGATTTAGCGAGCTGTTGAGCGCTGGTCATGGCACTTGGCTCAGGCTTTGCCCCACCTGCTCAGCCAAAAAATCATACACAGCCCGAATGCGAGTGCTGGTTTGCAGCTCTCGGTGCACGGTGAGCCACATGGGGATTTGGGGCAGTTCCAACGCGGGTAGCAGCGCTTGAACAGATGGCTCGCTGCGCAGCAAGTAGTCGGCCACAAACCCCACACCCAGCCCCGCTTTGACCGCCACCCATTGGGCGATCAGGTCGTCGCTGCGCAGGGCAAAGCGCAGGTCTTGGATGGCAAAACCTTGGGCTTCAAAGCCCAGTTCGACATCGCTGTTGTGGTCGCCTGCGATCAAATCGTGGCTCACCAAATCGACGGCTTTCACGGGCGTGCCTTTGCGTTGCAGATAGTCGTGGTGTGCGCAGGCCCGAATGGCGACATGGCCGATGCGCTTGGCGATGAGGCTGCTTTGTTCGGGGCGCACCATGCGCAGGGCAATATCGGCTTCTCGGCGCAGCAAGTTGCTGACATCGTTGCTGACCACCAGCGCCACTGTCACCTCGGGCAAGGTCTGTCGCATGTTTGCCAAGATGGGCGGCAACAAAAAACAAGCCACGGGTTGGCTGGCGGTGATGCGAACCAAGCCCTGCAAACTGGCGGTGCTGCCACTGGCCAAGCGCGAAAAACTGGCTGCGCCGCTTTGCATGGTTTGGGCGGCTTCGGCCAATGCCAAGGCGTTGGGTGTGGCTTGCAAGCCGCGGCCTGTGCGCTCAAAAAGAACCACATTCAGTTGCTTCTCCAACTCGGCAATATGCCGGCCCAAGGTGGGTTGACTGACCCCTGTGGCACGTGCAGCGCCCATCAAACTGCCGTGTTCCAAGGCGGCCAGAAACGAAGGGATCAAAGACCAGTTAAAGTTTTTGCCATTCACAAATGAATACCTGTGTATGAAATATATGCAATTGTGCAATCTCTATGGCTTCAACACAATTCGCACATCAAAAACACCTTCACTGGGGAAAAGTATGAATAAACGTCAATCTTTCCGTATCGTGCCTTTCATGGTTTTGGGCCTGGGTTTATGGGCGAGCGTTGTGCAAGCAAATGGTGCAAACACGGCTCAACAAAATAAGGAAGGCGTTTCGTATTTTGGTGCTGGCGCATGGGGAGGGCCAGCGTACTTGGGTGGCGACGGTCAACTTGTCACCCTGATACCTCTGGCTCGGTATCACGGCGACACCGCATTTGCACGGACTACACATGGTCTGCTTGAAGCGGGTGTTCGACAAAAACTCGGTGCGGGCTTGACAGCCGGCTTGCAACTCGCCTATGAAACGGGTCGCGAAATCAAAGCGTCCGATTTTTTGAAAAGCAAACAAGTTGCCAATCTGGATGCCAGTGCTTCATGGGGTACGCATTTGGAATGGGATGGCCATCTCGGTCCAGCGCCTGCCAATGTGATGGTGCGCTATCGCCAAGATGCCAAAGCTGAGCGCGGTTCCCAAATTGACTTGCGTGGCATGGTTGGGGTCTATGGTGGCGCAAATTTGAAAGCCGGCATCTTCACGCAATTCACGTGGGCGGATACCAAATCTGCGCAGACCCATTACGGCAACGTGGCGGCTGAAAATTTATTGCCCGCATTTGACGCGGGTTCCGGCTTGATCCATTCGAGTGTGGGTGTCCAATGGTCTTACGATCTTGCGCCGCGCTGGGCCATGCTGGGCAGCCTTGAAAAACGCGAGCTGGCATCACGCTTACAAACCAGTCCATTTGTTCAAGCCTCTGCCAACACGTACCTGAGCATCGGTGTGGTGCGCCAGTTTTAGGCGTTCTTCAGAGAATAAATTTGAGTGTCGATTCACGCACACCCAACACCCTTTAGAAGAGAAAAGAATGAAGAAACGCCAATTTTTACGCATCGCCGGTGGTGGCGTGATCGCCGCTGCCACCCTCAGCAGCCTGACTGGCTGCAGCACGGCCTTGCCACCCGAGGCCATTGCCGCCTGGCAGCCGCCCCCTGCAAACATGGATATCCGCCGCTGGGCGCTTTCTCACGCTTTGTTAGCTCCCCACGCGCACAACCTGCAATCCTGGTTGGTGGGTTTGGACACGCCAGACACCATCGTGCTGCGCATGGACTTGCAACGCCTGCTGCCCGACACCGATCCTTGGTCGCGCCAGCTTGTCATCAGCCAAGGGACTTTTTTAGAGCTTTTGGACATCGCGGCCAAGGAAAAAGGCTACCGCGCCGACATTACCCTGTTCCCTGAGGGCGAATTCGACGCCAAGGCACCCGATGGCCGCCCCACCGCCAGCATCCGCTTGGTGAAAGACGCTGCGGTGAAAGTCGACCCTTTGTTTGCACAAATCTTCCACCGCCACACCCACCGAGGCGTGTATGAAAGCCGCATCCCCAACGCCCAGGCACGCCAGGCCTTGGCCGACAGCGTGAAAGGCCTGCCGGTCAAGTTCGGCCTGGTCACGGCGGACGAGCCCAGCATGCAGCAACACCGCCAAATCGCCATGGATGCATGGCGCATCGAGATGCAAACTCCTCGTACATTGCTAGAGTCGTACAAGGTGTTGCGGGTTGGTCCGAGAGAAATAGCTCAGCACCGAGACGGGATTTCGATCAACACACCGATGGTTCGTAGTTTGGTGGCACTCGGCTTGTTTGACCGCAGCAAGCCTTCTGAGCCTGACAGCTCGGCCGTCAAAGGGCAAATCAGTGATTTCAACGAAAAAATGGCGACCACACCCGCTTGTGTGTGGCTCAGCACCTCGGACAACAGCCGCGCAACCCAAATGTTGTGTGGCCGCGCTTATGTGCGTTTGCAGCTTGCTGCCACCGCCTTGGGATTGCGCATGCACCCTTTGTCGCAGGCCCTGCAGGAGTACCCCGAGCAGGCGCAGAACTACAAAGCCATTCACCAACTTTTGGGCGGTAAGGACGGCGCAGACACTGTGCAAATGTGGACCCGCTTGGGCCATGCGCCCGAGGTGGGGCCCTCACCGCGCAGGGGCTTGCAAGCGCATTTGGAAAAGGCCTGATGGGCAGCCCCAAAACCCCAAAGTCTGTCCCGCCTTGGGCGCGTTCGTTCAAGCCTAAAATGCACGCTTTTACCGGATCGTTAGGTTATTGATGGTCCGCTGAGGCACGCAAGGTGCCTGGGTTTGGCGGTAGCGTGGGTCAGGCATCTCTGGCAATCAGCTGATCTGCCCCGTCGCACCGAGACCCGCCCAAAGGCTCAGGCCTTCACAAAACATGAAACGCGTTTTTGACCTGTTGGCCGGTTTTTCTGCCCTTTTGCTGCTGGGCGTGCCTTTTGTATTTTTGGCCTTGCTGGTGGCCTTCACTTCCAAGGGCCCCGTTTTATATTGGTCCGACCGGGTGGGCCAACACAACCGCATTTTTCGCATGCCCAAGTTGCGCACCATGAAGACCGGTACACCGGCGGTCGCCACCCATTTGCTGGACAACCCCCAAGCCCACCTCACGCCCGTGGGCGGACTATTGCGCCGCACCAGTTTGGATGAGTTGCCGCAGCTGTGGAGCATCCTCGTGGGGGACATGAGCTGGGTCGGGCCACGCCCCGCCTTGTTCAATCAAACCGATTTGATCGAGATGCGCACCCAAACTGGCGTGCACCAGTTGGTGCCCGGCTTGACCGGCTGGGCCCAGGTCAATGGCCGCGATGAAATCGCCTTGACCGACAAAGTGCGTCTTGACCGCGAATACTTGCAGCGCCAATCTTTCTTTTTTGACATTCACATCCTGTGGCTGACCGTTCTCAAAGTGGTGCGCCGCGAGGGTGTTACCCATTGAACCCATGAAACGATACAACCCCTTTTATGCAGCTGCCTTGCCCACCCTGGCATTGCCCAGGGCGCTCAAGCGTTTGATCGTCTTGTTGGTGGACGCCAGCTTGTGCGTGATCGCCGTCTCGTTGGCGTTTTACCTGCGGGTGGGTGAGTGGGTGTCGCTGTCCTACCACCCCGAATACAAGGCCATGACCCCGGTGTGGGTCTCATTGGGCCTGGCCGTTCCGGTGTTTGTGGCGTTTGGTTTGTACCGGGCCATCTTTCGGTACTCGGGTTGGCCAGCACTTGTCACAGTGGGCAAGGCGGTGGGCTTGTATGGTTTGGTTTTCATGGCCATCTTCACCTTGGTGGGCGTGCCGGGTGTACCACGAACGGTTGGCTTGATCCAGCCCTTGTTGGTGTTGTTTTTGGTGGGCGCGTCGCGTGCATTGGCGCGCTATTGGTTGGGCGGTTTGTATCTGTCGCAACACAAGCTCGGGACATTGCCCAAGGTGTTGATTTATGGCGCCGGATCGGCTGGGCGACAGTTGGCCAACGCCTTGGCCAACAGCTACGAGATGCGCGTGGCGGGCTATTTGGACGACGATGACCGCTTGCATGGCCATGTGTTGAACGGTTTGGCCATTTACAGCCCGCAAGACCTGTCGGGTTTGGTGCTGTCCTTGGGCATCAGCGATGTGCTGTTGGCCTTGCCCACCGCCAACCGCAAACGCCGCAATGAAATTTTGGCTTTGATGCAACAGGCCAAGGTGTCGGTGCGCACCTTGCCCAGCGTGATGGAATTGGCCCAAGGCAAGGTCAGCACCGCTGACCTGCGCGAACTCGATATCGACGACTTGCTTGGGCGCGACAGCGTGCCACCGAATCACATTTTGCTGGGGCGCAACGTCACCCGCAAAGTGGTTTTGGTCACGGGGGCTGGCGGCTCGATTGGCAGTGAGTTGTGCCGGCAAATCTTGAAGCTCAAGCCGCAAACATTGCTGTTGGTCGATCAAAGCGAATATGCGCTGTACGAAATCCACCAAGAATTGCTCGACAAAACCCAAGCCTTGGGCCAGGGTGCCACCCAATTGGTGCCGCTGCTCGCCTCGGTACGCGATGCAGAGCGCATGCGCGAGGTCATCACCACCTGGTCGCCCGATACCATCTACCACGCTGCCGCCTACAAGCACGTGCCCCTGGTCGAGCACAACCCCGCCGAAGCGCTGAAAAACAATGTCTTTGGCACCCGCACCGTGGCGCAATTGGCCGCCGAACACGGCGTGTCCGATGTGGTGCTGGTCAGCACCGACAAAGCCGTGCGTCCCACCAACATCATGGGGGCGAGCAAGCGCTTGGCCGAACTGGTGTTGCAAGCCTTGGCCGCTGAGCCCAGCAAAACCACCTTTTCCATGGTGCGCTTTGGCAATGTGTTGGGATCGTCGGGTTCGGTGGTACCCAAATTTCGCCAGCAAATCAAAAATGGCGGCCCCATCACCTTGACCCATCCGGAGGTGACCCGGTTTTTCATGACCATCCCAGAGGCGGCGCAGTTGGTGATCCAGGCCGGGGCCATGGCGAAAGGTGGCGATGTGTTCGTGCTCGACATGGGCGAGTCGGTGAAGATCATGGACTTGGCCCAGCGCATGATCGAACTCTCGGGCCTGACCGAGCGCACCGAAGCCAACCCCGACGGGGACATCGCGATTGAAATCACCGGTTTGCGCCCGGGTGAAAAGTTGTTTGAGGAGCTGTTGATTGGCAATGACCCCCAGCCCACCTTACACCCCCGCATCATGAAAGCCAGCGAAGAAAAAATGGCTTGGTCTGACTTGCAAGACAGTTTGAACGCCATGCAAGTGGCCTTGGATGTGAACGATGTGGGTGTGCTGCGGCGCATGCTCGAGCAGTTGGTCAGCGGTTACCACCCCAGCGGGGAAATTGTGGATTGGGTGCACTTGGCCCAAGAGGCCGAATACGAAAAGTCCATGGTCTGATCCACCGCCCTCAGCCGAGCCCCTTCAAAGCCTGCCTTGCGCAGGCTTTTTTGTGCCTGTGATCAGCGCCAATTGGTGCCGATCGGTGGGGCGGGCGCGGGTTTTTCCTAGGCCCCAAGAGCGAGTTTTGCGGGAGAGGTTGCCCCCATGGCGCACCCAAGCCGGTTACGATGGTGCCAAACCTTTTCTCAGGAGACATCATGCGTGAAATCAACCGACGTCGGACGCTTTTGGCCGCCGTGGCCTTGACGGTGCTGGGCGGTGTGGCCCAGGCCCAAAGCTTTCCGAACAAACCCATTCGCTTGATCTGCCCGTTCCCTCCTGCGGGCGCGGTGGACATTGCTTCGCGCGCCATTGCCGCTGAGCTGTCCAAAAACCTGGGCCAGCCGGTCACGGTGGAAAACCGCCCCGGCGCCGGCGGCAACATTGGTGGCACTGAGGCCGCGCGCGCTGCACCCGATGGTTACACCATCTTCATGACCACCAGCGGCATCCAAGGCATCAACCCCGCGCTGTACGCCAAGATGCCCTTTGACCCGAACAAAGACCTGGCCCCGGTGGCGGCCTTGGTCTCGCTCAACAACGTGCTGGTGCTGCACCCGTCGGTCAAAGCCAATAGCGTGGCCGAGGTGATTGCGCTGGCCAAAAACCCGTCGCAACAAGTCAACTACGCGTCCAGCGGCAGTGGCACCAGCATCCACATGTCGGGTGAGATGTTCAAGTTCCTCACCGGCGTGAACATGCTGCACATCCCTTACAAGGGCAGCGCACCGGCGGTTAATGACCTGTTGGGCGGCCAAGTGATGATGATGTTTGACAACATCCCATCGGCCTTGCCCCACATCAAGGCGGGCAAATTGCGCGCTTTGGCCACCACTGGCGCCAAGCGCGACCCAACCCTGCCTGATTTGCCCACCATCGCCGAGGCGGGTGTGGCCAACTATGAGTCGGGTGTCTGGTTTGGTTTGTCGGTGCCGGTGGGCACACCGCCAGAGATCATTGCCAAACTCAGCGCTGAGGCCATCAAGGGCACCAAGTCGCCCGACTACATCAAGCGCATGACCGATTTGGGCTACAACATCATGGGCTATGGACCGGCCCAAATGGCCGAAATGAACCGTGCCGAAGTCGCCCGCTGGGGGCCCATCGTGAAGGCCTCGGGGGCCAAGGCCGACTGAGCTTCGCGCCGCACCGTTGATCGCCACTTCGCGTTCAGGGCCGTGGCGCGCCATCCGAAGATGGGTGGCGCTACATCAGGGTTTGGCTTGGCTGGAGGTACTGGTGCTGGGGTCGCGCACCACCAAGCGGCGCACCACCCAAATCGACAGCAAACTGGCGGCGCCCCCCACCACGGCATTCCAACCGTAGTCTTGCACCAGACCCTGTGCATCGCGTGAAATGATCAAGCCGCCGACAAAGGCGGCTGCGCCCATGGCGAGCGACTGCACCGCGCTGTTGATGGCCATGAAGCTGCCGCGCACCGCGGGGTTGGCCGAAGCGCCCACCAACGCCATGCCCGGAATCATGCGGCCGCTGAGCACCACAAACATCACCATGTTGAGCGCAATCACCCAGGGCAATGCCACCGGGGGCAGGTGGGTCAACACCTGCAAAGGCAGCACCACAAAAGCCGCCAAGACAGTGAACACCTGAACCTTGCCATGCCGATCGCTGAGCCCGCCAATCCAGCGCGCACTGAACAAGGTGGCCGCGCCACCGAACAAATAAATCAACGGCACTTGTTGGGCATTCAGCCCCACATTGGTTTGCAGGTAGATGGTGATGTAGGGAATCACCGCAAAGCCAGTGAACATCATCAAGGCCGAAAACAAAAACGCCC
Source organism: Limnohabitans rimovensis (SeqCode) (assembly GCF_965234775.1). Lineage (GTDB taxonomy): Bacteria > Pseudomonadota > Gammaproteobacteria > Burkholderiales > Burkholderiaceae_C > Limnohabitans > Limnohabitans rimovensis. Next base: position 270,738 of record NZ_OZ248562.1, read on the forward strand.
AGCGGTGATTGACGTCGGCCAAAACGCTGGTGATCATGGCGCGAATGGCGGGCCGCTCTGGGCCTTGCATATGTCCTTGCATGCGCGGCAGCACCCGCCAAGCCAGCGTTGACAGCAGCAAACCAAACACCGCAATCGCCACAAACGGCATGTGCCAACTCGACCAAGCGGCGATGAACAAGCTGGTTGGCACGCCCACCACGGTGGCCAGGGAAAAGGCCGACAAAATCACCGACATGGCGCGCCCCCGGCGCTCAAACGGGATCAACTCGGCCACCATGGTTTGCACCAGGGCCGAGAGCACCCCACCAAACACCCCCGTGGCGATGCGCGCCGATACCAAGCTGGCGTAGCTCCAGGCGACGGCACAACCCAAGGTGGCCACAGAGAAAGCCACAAACAGAGCCAACAACAAACGTTTGCGGTCAAACCGGTCCACATACGCCGAGGCCACAAGGCCCGAAATGGCCGCCGCCCAGGTGTAAGAAGAAACCAAAAAGCCAAATGCCGCATCGCCAATGCCAAACTGTTGGGTGATTTGAGGCCCCAGGGGCATCATGATCATGAAATCCACGATGTGGCTGAACTGGATGCCGGCCAGCACCCACAAAATCCATCGTTCGTTGGGGTGGGGGGTGGGGTGGTTGGGCATGGGTGCGCATCATCGCACGACAACTCCCCTGGGAGATGCGCTTAAGTTTGCGACAATGGTGTACCGCCCATCGCCCGGGTGGTGAAATTGGTAGACACAGCGGACTTAAAATCCGCCGCTTCGTTAGTAGCGGGCGTACGGGTTCAATTCCCGTCCCGGGCACCAGAAAGAATCCAGCCATGCCGCGATACAACCAACCCTTTGAAATCCATGTCCATGGCGACGTGCCGTTGCGCGAAGAGGTGGGTTTGCCACAGCTGCACGAGGCCTTGCGCCCGCTGTGGAAGTATGCGGGTGCCAAGTCCTTGACCGACGGCGCGGCCAGCGCTTATGAAGAAGAACTCGGTTTGCAGTTTGATGAAGCCGACAACCTGCTGCGAATGTGTTGGACCGTCTCTGGCGACGAGGACTTTCGCCAATGCCTGGACGACATGTGCATGAACCTCAATGAATTGACCAAGGCCGGTGCATCCATCGAGGTCACTTTCTATGACACCGAGTTTGACCAAGAAGACGGCCCTGAAGAGGGCGAATCGCGCGACGATTTTTTGATGCTGTTTGTGGGCCCCAGCCCGGCGGCCATCATGCAAGTGCAGCGCGACTTGCTGGTCAGCGATGTGATCCACATGATGGAGCGCCATTTCGACGGCGCTGAGCTGGGCGGTGTGGTCGCTGAGATCGACAAACTTTTCTCTGGCCGGTTTGATGCGCTGGTCAACTCCATGCGCTTGGACCGCCCGCCGCGCGGGCCTGGCGGCAACCCGGGTCACGGTGGCCCGCGCAAGCCGCGCCATTTGCACTGACCCGCGCGTTTCCAAAAACCAGGCCTCGCGAATGCAGACCTTTCATGGGCACAGGTCTTTAAATGGTGCAGCATCTCCTGCGTGTTGGCCACGCCCACTGAGGCGATGACCCCTTCGAGCAAGCACCTCCGACCTGGCGTCACCCGGCGTGACTTGGTGGGTTGGGCCATGTATGACTTTGCCAACTCGGGCTATGCCACGGTGGTGCTCACCGCCGTGTTCTCGGCCTATTTCGTGGGCGTGGTGGCCGCAGATGCGGCGTGGGCCACCTTCGCTTGGACTAGTGTCTTCGCCGCCTCGCATATGCTGGTGATGATCAGCCTGCCTGCTGTCAGCGCTTGGGCCGATCGCCATGCCGCCAAAAAACGCGCCTTGGCCATCAGCACCGTGGGCTGTGTGGTGTGTACCGCTGGCTTGGCCTCCGTGGGGGCGGGCGATGTGGTGTGGGCCGGGGTGTTGATCGCCCTGTCCCAATTGTTTTTTGCCTACGGCGAATCCTTGGCGGCTGCGTTTTTGCCCGAACTGGCCCCGCCCGAGGCCATGGGACGGGTCAGCGCCTGGGGCTGGGCTTGGGGCTATGTGGGGGGCATGCTATCCCTTGGGATGTGTTTGGCCTTTGTGTTTTGGGCGCAAGCCCAAGGGCAGGGGGCGGCTGACTTTGTGCCCATCACCATGCTCATCACCGCGGCGGTGTTTGCGCTGGCCAGCGGGGTCACCTTTGCCTGTTTGCGCGAACGTGCTGTGCCTCAGCCGCCCGTGCCAGGTGGCCTGGGGCCAGCGTCAGTGCCACGCAGCGCCTGGGTCAACTGGCGCAGCACCTGGGCAGAGCTGTGCACCCAACCCGCCATGCTGTGGTTGCTGGCCTGCACCGTGGCCTACCAAGCCGGGGTGGCGGTGGCGATTGCTTTGGCCGCTATTTATGCCCAAACCGTGATGGGCTTTGAAACCACCGAAACCATGCTCATGGTGTTTGTGCTCAACATCGCGGCCGCCGTGGGGGCCTTGGTGCTGGGGCATGGACAAGACCGTTTTGGGCATCGCCGCGCTTTGGCCCTGACCTTGGTGGTCTGGTGCATCACTTGCGTTTGGGCGTCATTGGCCGATACCAAGCTGTCATTTTGGGGCGCAGCCACCTTGGCGGGTCTGAGCATGGGCGCGAGCCAATCGTGTGGCCGCGCCATGGTGGGTTTGCTCGCGCCACCTGAGCGGTTGGCGGTGTCCTTTGGCGCCTGGACCTTTGCCGTGCGCTTGGCCAGCGTACTGGGTCCTTTGCTCTATGGCGCCGTCACCTGGTTCAGCGGTGGCAACCAGCGCCTGGCCTTGGCCAGCACCGCGGGCTTGTTTGTCCTGGGCCTGCTGCTGCTGACCCAGGTGCGCATGCCCGCGCCAGCCAGCGTCAAGCGCGGCTGAGCGCGATGCCTTTGAACTCGCCGGTGGCGATGCGCTTTTGCCAGGTGTCTGGGCCGGTGATGTGGGCGCTGGTGCCGCCCGCGTCCACCGCCACGGTCACAGGCATGTCGACCACATCAAACTCGTAAATGGCTTCCATGCCGAGGTCGGCAAAGCCCACCACTTTGGCGGTTTTGATGGCCTTGCTCACCAAATAGGCCGCGCCGCCCACGGCCATCAAATAAGCGCTGTGGTGTTTGCGAATCGCCTCGATGGCTGTGGGGCCGCGCTCGGCTTTGCCGATCATCGCGATCAAGCCGGTTTGGGCCAGCATCATTTCGGTGAATTTGTCCATGCGCGTGGACGTGGTCGGGCCAGCGGGGCCCACGGCTTCGTCGCGCACCGGGTCCACCGGGCCCACGTAGTAAATCACGCGGTTGGTGAAGTCCACGGGCAGTTTCTCGCCCTTGGCCAGCATGTCTTGGATGCGCTTGTGCGCGGCGTCGCGCCCGGTCAGCATCTTGCCGTTGAGCAGCAGGGTTTGGCCGGGCTTCCAGGCGGCCACTTGCGCCGGGGTCAAGGTGTTCAAGTCCACGCGCTGGCTTTTTTGCGTGTCGGGTTGCCAGTCCACTTTGGGCCAGGTGTCCAGTGACGGTGGGTCCAGGTATACCGGCCCCGAGCCGTCGAGCACAAAGTGCGCGTGGCGCGTGGCCGCGCAGTTGGGGATCATGGCCACGGGCTTGCTGGCCGCGTGGGTGGGGTACATCTTGATCTTCACATCCAGCACGGTGGTCAGTCCACCCAGGCCTTGCGCGCCAATGCCCAAGGCATTGACCTTGTCGTGCAACTCCAGGCGCAGGTCTTCGGTCTGGGTCAGTTTTTCGCCCTTGGCTGCTTTGGCTTGCAGGGCGTACATGTCCAGGTCTTCCATCAGGCTTTCTTTGGCCATCAGCATGGCTTTCTCGGCGGTGCCGCCGATGCCAATGCCCAACATGCCCGGTGGGCACCAACCCGCGCCCATGGTGGGCACGGTTTTGAGCACCCAGTCGACCAAGCTGTCGCTGGGGTTGAGCATGACCATCTTGCTTTTGTTCTCGCTGCCGCCGCCCTTGGCCGCCACGGTGATGTCGAGGGTGTTGCCCGGAACCAATTGGGTGAAGATCACCGCGGGCGTGTTGTCCTTGGTGTTTTTGCGCTCAAAGTGGGGGTCGGCCACGATGCTGGCGCGCAAGGTGTTGTCAGGGTGGTTGTAGCCCCGGCGCACGCCTTCGTTGATGGCGTCCTCAAAGCCGGCGCTGAAGCCCTCTAGGCGCACGCCCATGCCAATCTTCACAAACACATTGACGATGCCCGTGTCTTGGCAAATCGGGCGGTGGCCCATGGCGCTCATTTTGCTGTTGGTCAAAATTTGCGCCATCGCGTCTTTGGCCGCTGGGCTTTGCTCGCGTTCGTAGGCGCTGGCCAGGTGAGAGATGTAATCCGCTGGGTGGTAGTAGCTGATGTACTGCAAGGCCGCGGCCACGGATTCAATCAGGTCGTCTTGTCGGATGATGGTCATGGGGAGGGTATCTTTCGAACAGGAATGGCGCCGCTGACAGTGCAGGGCGGGGGCAGTTTACAAGAGATGGCCTGGGCGCTGGTGCCCCTGCTGGGTGTCCAAAAAGGTGTAAGCTTTCTTCAAGTCAGTGGGGTGTAAGAGCTTGCAACGACATTCCCACCCGTCGCGCCCGCAGAGGCGAATCAACCGGAGACAACACCATGAGCGAACACGCCACGCCCACCTACCACCCGCACGCAGAGTTTGTCAAAAACGCCCATGTCTCCGGCATGGACGCCTACCACGCCCTGTGCCAAAAAGCCGAGCAGGACTACCCCGGCTACTGGGCCGATCTGGCGCGCGAATACATCTCCTGGAAAAAGCCGTTCACCCAAACCCTCAACGACAGCCAAGCGCCGTTTTTCAAGTGGTTTGAAGACGGCACTTTGAACGCGTCGTACAACTGCCTGGACCGCCACATCGAAAAAGGCCAGGGCGACAAAACCGCCATCATTTTTGAGGCCGACGGCGGCGAGGTCACCCGCACCAGCTATGCACAACTGCTGGCGCGCACCTGCCAAATCGCCAACGCGATGAAGTCGCTGGGCATCCGCAAAGGCGACCGCGTCATCATCTACATCTCCATGTCCATCGAGGGCGTGGCCGCCATGCAAGCCTGTGCCCGCATCGGTGCCACCCACTCGGTGGTGTTTGGCGGTTTTTCCGCACAAAGCTTGCGCGACCGCATCGAAGACACCGGCGCCAAGATGGTCATCACCGCCGACCACCAGGTGCGCGGTGGCAAGCAATTGCCTTTGAAATCCATCGTTGACGAAGCGCTGGGCTTGGGCGGCTGCGGCAGCATCGAGCATGTGCTGGTGGTCAAGCGCTCGGGTGCCGACATCGCCATGACCGCTGGGCGCGACCTGTGGATGGCCGATGTCGCTGACAAAGCCGCCACCACCTGCGAGCCCGAGTGGGTCGAGGCCGAGCACCCGCTGTTTTTGCTCTACACCTCAGGCTCCACCGGCAAACCCAAAGGGGTGCAACACAGCACCGGCGGCTATTTGTTGCACGCAGCCCTGACCACCCACTGGACCTTTGACCTCAAACCCAACGACGTGTTTTGGTGCACCGCCGACATCGGTTGGGTCACCGGCCACTCTTACATCACCTACGGCCCCTTGGCCCTGGGCGGCACAGAAATCGTGTTTGAAGGCGTGCCCACCTTCCCCGATGCCGGCCGCTTTTGGAAGATGATCCAAGACCACAAGGTCAGCATTTTTTACACCGCACCCACGGCCATCCGCTCGCTGATCAAAGCGGCCGAGGGCACGGCCGCCGTGCACCCCAACCGCTACGACCTGAGCAGCCTGCGCTTGCTCGGCTCGGTGGGCGAGCCCATCAACCCCGCCGCCTGGGAGTGGTACCACCAGCATGTGGGCGGCGGCAACTGCCCCATCGTCGACACCTTCTGGCAAACCGAAACCGGCGGCCACATGATCACCCCGTTGCCCGGTGCCACGCCCATGGTCCCCGGCTCATGCACCTTGCCTTTCCCCGGCATCCAAGCCGCCATCGTCGACGAGACGGGCAAAGACGTGCCCAACGGCCAGGCCGGCATCTTGGTGGTCAAAAAACCTTGGCCCTCCATGATTCGCACCATTTGGGGCGACCCCGAGCGCTTCAAGAAAAGCTACTACCCTGATGACTTCCAAGGCAAGTACTACCTGGCAGGTGACGGCGCCATTCGCGACGCGCAGTCGGGCTACTTCACCATCACGGGCCGCATTGACGATGTGCTCAACGTGTCGGGCCACCGCATGGGCACGATGGAGATCGAATCCGCCTTGGTCAGTTGCACCGAACTGGTGGCCGAAGCCGCCGTGGTCGGCCGCCCCGACGACACCACCGGCGAGGCCATCTGCGCCTTTGTGGTGCTCAAACGCAGCCTGCCCAGCGGCGACGAAGGCAAAGCCATCGCCAAGCAACTGCGCGACCACGTGGCCAAAGAAATCGGCCCCATCGCCAAACCCAAAGACATCCGCTTTGGCGAAAACCTGCCCAAAACCCGCTCCGGCAAAATAATGCGCCGCCTGCTGCGCTCGCTGGCCAAAGGCGAGGCCATCACCCAAGACACCAGCACCTTGGAAAACCCCGCCATCCTGAGCCAGCTCGGCCAAGCCTATTGATTAATTGGGGTCAGATTCCAATTTCCTGCCTCGGCGGGGTTGGTGTTAACGGGGTTCCAATTTCATGTCACCGGCTGGGTGGCACTCTGCGCCTCAATTGTAATTGGGGTCAGATTCCAATTTAATGGGGTGGCTCAAGCTGTCTGGGTCTTGATGGCCAGCACTTTGCACAGCGCCAGGTTGATCGCTTGCAGATCTTCTTCCCCCATATCGGCGATGTAGCCTGACAGCCGAGATTTATCGATCGCACGGATGTGCTCGGTGCGCACTTTCGAGCTGACGCCCAACGATGGCGTGGCCACCAGGAGTGGGAAGATGGCTGGGGTTTCAGTGGTGGTCAGCGGCAACACCACCACGGTGCGGCGATGGTCGTTGATTTCTCTGGGCGACAGAATGACGCAGGGGCGGCGCTTGGCCATTTCCGAGCCGCGCGCTGGATCCAACTTCACCCAGTGAACTTCACCACGCTGAATGCTTTTCACGGGGTTGCGGGTCCTGGTGCGTTGGTTTGACCCGCGCCCAGCTCTTTCAAAAAGCGTTGCTCGTCAAATTCGCCCCAGGCATCGTTATCGTCCAGGGCGAGCCACTGGCCATCGTCACTGATCTGCAGTTGCTCCAAGGCCGACAGACGCTGGGCCGCTTCTTCCAGTTCGCGACTTTCGCGGTCCAGCTCGCGGCGAACCAAGTCCACCACAAACTGGTTGCGCTTGCGTGAAGGAGTGGCGGCAGCCAAACGCCGCGCCAAATCCTCGGGCAAGCGAAGGGTGAATTGCTGTATTGAGTTCATGGCTTCATTAAGACATCGTTTGATGCCAATGATATCAACAGGTGGGATGCTCTAACTTCCTGACTCGGCGAGGTTGCCCCCTCAGCGCTTAAGCGCTGATGGTCATGTGGGCAATAAAGCCTGAGCGGGTTTCGCCAAACGCTTTGGCTTTGGCGTCCAACCGTGCCAAGACGCGCTTGGGCAGCGAAATATTGACGCGCTCAATCTCTTCAGACAACAGCTCGGGGGAGACCTCGGCAATGGCCCAAATCCAACCTTTGTAAGCGCGCTGCTTTTGCAGTGAGGTGATGGTGCTGGGCGGCGGCACGCTTTGGCCCGCATCCAGCGCGGTTTCTATCCATAGCGCGATGGATTGTTTGGCGGCTGAAAGACGCGCCTACTTCAATCCCAATATCCACACCGCCAAGCGCCGTGCTTCGGCTTCGCTCAGTTGCGGGTTGGCTGGCATGGGCACTGGGCCCCAGACGCCCACGCCACCTTTGAGGATGCGGGTGGTGAGCTTGTCCGCCGCTGTGCGGTCGTTGGCGTACTTTTGGGCCATGGCTTTGAGGGACGGGCCGGTGATGGTCCCTTCCATGGCGTGGCAGGCGTTGCAATTTTTTTGCTGCGACAACGCCGCATCGGCTCGGGCAAGGCTGGGCACGCCCAGCGCCAACCAACACATCAGCGCGAGCATCAATCCAGTCATGTGAGCAGGTATGTGTTTGGGCATTCCTAAGGGCACTCGAGTGGGCTGATGCCCACCCAGGTCAGCTGGCAACCGGCTGTGGCTGGGCTGCACCGCATCGCAACCCATGGGCGCGCTGCGGTGGCCAAACATCAGCGGGAATGCCAGGGGCCGGGGTGTCACGGCTGGGGGTACAGGTCCAGCACCGCGCCGGTGCTGGCGCTGGATGCGTTGAAGGCAAACTTGGCCTGCACGCCACGGGTGTAGCGTGGTGCTGGGGGGGTCCAGCCTTTTTTGCGCTCGGCCAGTTCGGCATCGCTCACATCCACCTCCAACAGCAATTGGTGCGCGTCGATGGTGATGCGGTCGCCCTCGCGCACAAAGGCAATGTTGCCGCCCGCCGCCGCCTCGGGCGCCACGTGGCCAACCACCATGCCCCAGGTGCCGCCCGAAAAACGCCCATCGGTGATCAGGCCCACGCTCTCGCCCAAGCCCGCGCCAATCAGCGCGCCGGTGGGGGCCAGCATTTCGGGCATACCCGGTCCCCCTTTGGGGCCCAAGTAGCGCAGCACCATCACGTCTCCGGCGTGGATCTTGCCGTCCAAAATCGCTTTCAGCGCCGACTGCTCGTCGTCAAACACCCGCGCAGGGCCGGTGATGACAGGGTTTTTCAAGCCGGTGATCTTGGCCACCGCGCCCTCGGGCGAGAGGTTGCCTTTCAAAATCGCCAAGTGGCCCTCGGCATACATGGGCTTGTCGATGGTGCGAATCACGTCTTGGTCGGCGCGCGGGGTGTCGGGCACATCGGCCAAGTTCTCGGCCACGGTTTTGCCGGTGATGGTCATGCAGTCGCCGTGCAGCAAACCGGCGTTGAGCAACACCTTCATCACTTGCGGAATGCCACCGGCTTTGTGCAGGTCCACCGCCAGGTACTTGCCGCTGGGTTTCAAGTCGCAAATGACGGGGATTTTTCGGCGAATGCGCTCGAAGTCGTCAATCGTCCAGTCCACGCCTGCGGTGTGGGCGATGGCCAAAAAGTGCAACACCGCATTGGTCGAGCCACCGGTGGCCATGATCACCGCCACGGCGTTCTCAATCGCCTTTTTGGTCACGATATCGCGCGGCTTCAAGTCTTTTTTGATCGCCTCGATCAGCACCTTGGCCGATGCCTTGGCCGAGTTTTGCGTTTCGTCGTGGGGGTTGGCCATGGTCGACGAGTAGGGCAGTGACATGCCCAGCGCCTCGAAGGACGACGACATGGTGTTGGCCGTGTACATGCCGCCGCACGAGCCGGTGCCGGGGATGGCGCGCATCTCAATCTCGCGCAGGTCGGCATCGCTCATTTTGCCGGCAGCGTTTTCGCCCACGGCCTCAAACACGCTCACGATATTCAAGTCTTTGCCCTTGTAGCTGCCCGGCAGGATGGTGCCGCCGTACACATAAATGGCCGGCACATTGGCGCGCAACATGCCCATCATGCCGCCGGGCATGTTTTTGTCGCAACCGCCCACCACCACCACGCCGTCCATCCACTGGCCGCCCACGCAGGTTTCGATGCAGTCGGAAATCACCTCGCGGCTGACCAGCGAATACTTCATGCCCTCGGTGCCCATGGCCATTCCGTCCGAAATGGTGGGCGTGCCAAAAATCTGCGCGTTGCCACCTGCTTCTTCAATGCCGGCCACCGCCGCGTCGGCCAGCTTTTGCAAGCCGCTGTTGCACGGTGTGATGGTGCTGTGCCCGTTGGCCACGCCCACCATGGGTTTGACAAAGTCGCCCTCTTGGTAGCCCATGGCGTAATACATGGAGCGGTTGGGCGCGCGGGATTTGCCTTCGGTGATGTTGGCAGAACGGCGGTTGATTTTGATGGGAAAAGTGGCCATGGTGTCTCGGGGTTTTGGGTAAAGCGGTTAGTTTAGCCGTGAGTCAATGGTGGAGGTCCATGATGTACTATTGCACATAGTGCTATATTTAATGCCCATGAAAAACAAACGCGTTTTTAAGTTAAAAACCTTCGCGCGGTGGGCAAAAAAATCTTGACTGATGAACAGCTATGCGCTGCAGCAAAAGAAATCCTTGCTGGCCAGTATGAGGCAGATCTCGGTGCTGGGGTATGTAAAAAACGCATCGCTGTGTCTGGACAGGGTAAGTGTGGCGCAACCCGAACGCTGGTTGCCAACACAAGCGCGCATGGTGTTTTTTTCATGGCGGGCCGCTCAAAAAGTGACCCGGGTACTGACTTTTCAGATGCATCGGTTGCACAGGCGCAACTGATTGCTAAGGATTTACAAGCATCCACCGTTCTTCAAATTGAATACGCGATGCAAGACGGATACATAGAGGAAATTTGTCATGACTGCAAAGAAGAAGGTTGACCGCGTTGCTGGCGAAATGATTGAAATGGCCACGTTGCTGTCTAAGCGTGGCATTGTTTCCATGAAAAACTTGGAACAAATCAAGGCGCTGGGGACTGCCCCACCTGCTTACACTGCCGAGCGAGTGGCTGCGATTCGCACGAAAAAAGCCAAGATGAGCCAAGCGGTGTTTGCTGGTTTTCTGAATGTACGCCCGTCCACGATTCAAAAATGGGAATCTCCTGCTTCGGGCAAACATCCCGTTGGCGCTGCGGCCAAGTTGCTACAAATCATTGAGACCAAAGGGATCGATGCATTGGCATGTTAAGAATCGCCTAAAAATCACAGTACATCTGAAAACTCCTTTGCACTGACACCTGCCTGTCTCAGTAAGCCATTGACTGTGCCGACTTTGACTTCCTTGTGGTTGGGAACAACGCAACCTTGTCCTTCGCGCTTCATCACAATATGGCTGCCGGATTGTCTTGCTACAACAAACCCAAGTTTTTCAAGAGCACGAACAATATCTGCACCCGATAGCCCGGGGAATTTAGGCATGGCTGACTTCAAATGTGGTCATCACAGGATGATGATGAATTGTCATGGGGAATTCATCTAAGTAAAGGCTTGTCGCTTCTTTGAGGTTTTGGATGGCTTCTTGAAAGGTTTCGCCCTGGGTGGTGGTGCCTGTTTCTGGGTTCAAGGCGATGAATCCACCTTCTTCAGCCTCGGTGATGACTGCAGTAAGTAACATCAATATTGCTCCGATGGATGTGGATGGAATGCTTTCATTTTAGGCATGAATCGACCCAAGACGATGGTTCCATGTCCAAGAAGGCCTCTGCTTCTTGGTCGGATTTAAGGGTTGGAAGCTTCTTCATAGCGTTGTAGCTCTTTTTGGTGGATAAAACGAGCGCTGATGGGGCGAATCACATTTGAATTTATGGGCGAAGACGCCATCAACGTTAACTTGGAGGACTATCACTGATGAAGTCTCTGCGAAACCCCGACCGTCCACCCACCCACCCTGGTGCGGTGCTTCGTGAAGATGTGTTGCCTGAATTGGGCTGGACACAAGGCGAATTGGCTTCCAAATTGATGGTCAGTCGGCAAACCGTGTCAGACTTGCTGCACGAAAAAAAGGCGCTCACTGCCGAGATGGCCATCCGCATTGCCAGAACCATCGGTGGCACCCCAGAAAGCTGGCTTCGCATGCAGCAGGCTTTGGACCTGTGGACGGCTGAAATCAAGTTCAAAAACAACCCTGCGCTGGCCCCCAAAGCAGTGGCTGCTTGAAAAAAGCCTTGCAAAAGGGCCGCTGGCAGATTCACTTCACCCCTATGTGGTTGATCACCACAGGCGGGCGGTCGGGAAATTTCGCCACCAATTCCAGCTGACCTCCCATGCTTTCCACATATTGGCGCATGGTCGAGAGCAACATGTCACTGCGTTTTTCCAAGCGAGAAATGGTGTCTTGCCGAACCCCTAAGACAGCGGCCATTTGGACTTGTATTTGTTGTGCTGCTAAGCGCAAGTCCTTGAGAGTGGTCAATTCCATGACCCGTGCCTGCACCCGCGCTTGCCTGTCTTTGGGCAGGGATGCGATTAAATCATCGAGTTTTTTTGCCATTTTCGAACCATGGCTTCAAGCATGTGCACACAGCCCCACACCCCTTAGAGGCGGTTTGCAGCGTCAGATGGGCGTCACGACACTTATTGATAATCCACCGTGAATGTGGCTTTGGAAATAAATGTGCCTTCCTTGGTGGTTTCGCTGTTTCTAATGAGCCTGACTTTGTGGGGAACGATGGTGGTGTTTGAGGTGGGGGTCGCTATATAAGGTCGTCTGTTTTTAACAAGGGTCGGGTTTTCTGTGAATTTGACCTTGTCTCGACCGGTTAAATCAATCGTGGAAAAAATTTGTGCAGAAATTCCTGCCGAAGATACGCCACCTTTGATATTTAAAGTGGGGTCGTTCAAAATTGAAAAACCATCCGCAGAGGGCGTGGTGAAAGTCCATGTGAAAACTTTGGCTTGGTTATCCGCATTTTGGCAATTGAGCGTGACGGGCAAGTCGATGGTTGTGCCTGGAATGGCTTGGCCAGCTGTTGTTGCAGTGACTTTGTCCGGGTTCATTTTAGGCATGACGACCAGCGGTGGGAGGGTGACAGCACAGGTGGGTGGGGCGACACTGTATTTAAAATCGACAGGGGGAAGAACAGATGGAAAAGATGAAAGGTTAAATAATGCCACTCCTGATGAGTTAGAAATGACAAATTTTGAATAGTCAATCCTGCCACTTGTAATGCAGTTAACGAAGATGTTAAAGGCGCATCTGAATTCACTTCCACCACTAGTTAAATCCATACCAATATTACTTCTCGTAATTTGGACGGTGAGTTTGTATTTTTTACAAGTTGAATTTAAAACAAATACAGTTGGAAGAACCACTTGTGAAATACTGCCGGTTTTAGATGGACACAATTCATTTACATCAATGGTAATGATCGCATTTAAACCAGTTCTCCCTATAAAATTATTACCGGCTAAATCTTTGCAATTGGTCACATAATTTAACCAAATATTATTTGTGCCGCAACTAGACGTTCCTGAAACTTCTTCGTCAACAGACAAAGTTAATTTGCCGTTTGTGATGGTCGCCGCTAATCCTGTGTTTATTCGTATTAAGTTGCTGCTGGTTAGGCAATTTGTAACATCTATTTCAACAGCAGTTGTGTAAAGAGTAAACGCTGTTGGATTTGATCGTTTAAGCTGTACTGTGCCAGAGGGTGCATTATTTGAAATGCTGGTTACTGTTGGTGGCTGTACGCATTGCCCCATGGCAACCCCATAATGCATCATGTTGATCAAACAAGCCATGGCACCCCATTGCCAAAGTTTTTTCAGCAAATGGAAAAAATGAGTTTTGTTATTCGCAACCATCAATATCCCCTTATTTATCTTTCAGCGCACTCAGGCCGCCTGCGCCGGCCACCTCACACTTGAGTTTCAAATGGGTAAACCCATTGGCATTGGCGGTGGTTTTTTCGTCCAAGGCGTAATCGACCCAGCAGGTTTCCCCGGGTTCGTCGCCCCACACCCCTTTGAGGCGGTTTGCAGCGTCAGATGGGCGCCACGACACTTATTGATATTCCACCGTGAATGTGGCTTTAGAAATAAATGTGCCTTCCTTGGTGGTTTCGCTGTTTCTAATGAGCCTGACTTTGTGGGGAACGATGGTGGTGTTTGAGGTGGGGGTCGCTATATAAGATCGGCTGTTTTTAACAAGGGTCGGGTTTTCTGTGAATTTGACCTTGTCTCGACCGGTTAAATCAACCGTGGAAAAAATTTGTGCAGAAATTCCTGCCGAAGATACGCCGCCAGCGATATTTAAACTGGGGTCGTTCAAAATTGAAAAACCATCCGCAGAGGGCGTGGTGAAAGTCCATGTGAAAACTTTGGCCTGGTTATCCGCATTTTGGCAATTGAGCGTGATGGGCAAGTCGATGGTGGTGCCTGGAATGGCTTCGCCGGCTTTTGTTGCAGTGACTTTGTCCGGGGTCATTTTAGGCATGACGACCAGCGGTGGGAGGGTGACAGCACAGGTGGCGGAGGTACCGACGTAATTCAAAGTGAGAGGGGAAAGAATATTAGAAAGTACAAATAAATTTGTAGCAGTTGCGCTGCGAGCGCGAAATGATGAATAGCTAATCGTGGCTTCTGTAAGGCAGCTAAAGGGGAAAGGGCCGACCTGAGTTGCGCAATTAATGTTAGATCCAGATTGAAGAGTCAGATCATCAGTATTTCTAAAAAGTTCGAAGGTGAATTTGTATCTTTGACAACTTGAATTGAGACGAACTTCATTTGCTGAAGTGGCAATTGCAATAATGCCGGTTTTAGATGCACATAATGCATTCACATCAATAGTAATGGTAGCAGCTAAACCACTTCTTAGGGAGGTCCCGATATTAAGAGTTTGGCCGATCGCGTTTTTACAGTTAACCAATAAAAATTCCACTGAACCTACAAGACTAAAACAGTTTGATCCGCCGAGTAGGGGGGAATATCTTGCAGTTAATATGTTGTTTGAAATTGTCAATGTGAGTGAGGTAGGTGTTCCAAACTGCATGAATATATCTTTGCTGGTTGTGCAGGGTGCGGTATTGACATTAAACTCGGTTTTGTAAACAGATGAATTTGTTGTACTTGTTCGTTTTATCTCTACTGTGCCAAAGGGGGCGGTATTTGAAACACGGAGAACTGTTGGTGGCTGTACGCATTGCCCCATGGCAACCCCATAATGCATCATGTTGATCAAACAAGCCATGGCACCCCATTGCCAAAGTTTTTTCAGCAGATGGAAAAAATGAGTTTTTTCATTCGCAACCATAAATATCCCCTTATTTATCTTTCAGCGCACTCAGGCCGCCTGCGCCGGTCACCTCGCAGCGCAGTTTCAAATGGGTAAACCCATTGGCATTGGCGGTGGTTTTTTCGTCCAAGGCGTAATCCACCCAGCAGGTTTCCCCGGGTTCGTCGCCCCACACCACTTTGAGGCGGTCTTTCAAGCTTTGCACCCGCACCATGGCGCGGCTGCCTTGGCCCACGGTGCCAACCTCGTTGCCCAGGCTGTCGGTCACGCTGGCACCAATGGGCAAGCGCACCCCGGTGCTGGTTTGCAGGGCGATAAAAATCGGCCGGCCGGTGGTGGCTTTGTAGGTCAGGCGCACGATGGAGCCCTCCACCGGGGCGACTTTTTGGTTGGGGTTGTCCACTTCCAGCTCGTCGGGCGCGCCCTCCAGGCTGATTTGCACGTCGTTCATGTAGTAAGCGGACAAAAACGGCACCACCGCATAGCCGCTGCTGTTGACCCGCGCCGCACTGCCCAGCACGCCCGCGCCTTTGCCTTGGGGCACTTCAACAATGGCAAAGGTGGTGCCCAGGCTGGGCGCCAAGGTGATGCCGCCGCTGTGCACCACCAGGCCACCGCTGGCGCTCAGGCTGGTTTGCTCGCTGCCCCCGGGGTTGGACTGCGACACCGACGCCCCCAAACTGCCATAACGGTGCTGGGTGCCCACCGACGCGCTGGTGCTGCTGTTGTTGCCGTTTTGCGACTGGCTCAGGCCGTAGTTGAAGCCGCCTTCGGGGCTGTAGCCGGACACCGACAGCGCTTGGCTGGGCTGGTTGGTGCCGGTTTGGAAGTGGCTCAGGCGCACGTTATTGTTGAGTTTGCCCACACCCAGCGGGACCGAGGCCGACACGCTCATGCTGTCCACCGGTTTGCGCCCGTCGATGTAGGTGGTCTGGTTCATGCTGATCGACAGGTTCACGTTTTTGGCGCTCACCGAGTAAGACAAGGCGTATTGATGGGTTTGGGTGCTGCCGGTCCAGGTGTTTTGTTCGGTCACGCTCAGGCCCAGGCCGCCCCAGCGGCCCATGTTCATCGACAGGTTCAGCGCGAGGCTGCTTTTGGGGCTCAAGGGGTTGTAGGGGTCGGCGCCGCTGCCGCTCAAGGCGGTGAGGGGGGCCACATAACCCAGGCTTTGCTGCGACATGCTGGCATACACCTGCACCGGCCCCAGGGGTGGGGCAAAGTAGCTGACGCCATAGGTTTGCCCGTTGCTGGTGCCAAAGTTGGCGCTTTGCCACTGCGATTGCAAGCGGTTGAAGTTGACCGTGCCCCAGGGCTGTAAAAAAGCCGCTTGCAGGCCCAGGTTGTTGTAGTTGGGCGCGTTCACCCATTCCAGCCCCGGCGTGGGCCAGTTTTCCAGGCCATAGCGCAGGAAGGCTTGCAGCACCGGGGTGTCGGTCACGCCGGTGCTGTTGCGCAAGTTCCCCGCCGACAGGCTGTAGCGGTAGCTGCCGGGTTTGAGCTTGCCCGCACCTCGGGTGTAGGGCACCAAAAAGCTTTGGGTGGTGCCATCGGCCTCGGTCACTTGCAATTGCAAGTCGCCCAGCGGCGCGGGCGGGTTGAGGTTGACAAACTCAAACGGCCCGGGGGGCACGGTTTGTTCAAAAAACACCACATTGTTTTGCAGCACGCGAACACGGGCATTGCTGCGCGCCACGCCACTCACCTTGGGGCGAAAGACGCGGTCTTCATCGCTCATCAAGCCTTCTTCAGAGCTCATGCGCAGGCCCCGCAGGGGCACCCCCCCGATCAAGGGGCTGAAGCTGCTGATCTCGCCCAGGGCCAGGTTGGCCTGCCAGTCGATCAAGGGGCGGTTGACAAAGGTTTCACCCGCCACATATTGCTGGGTGCTGTTGCCCTCGCTGTTGTTTTGGCTCAGGTAGCTGGTGTGGCGCACCTGCCAGCCTTGCAGGTTGACGCCCGAGTTCAGGCCCAAAAACTGCGACTGGGTGCCGCTGCTTTGGTAGTGGCTGAAGTTGTAGTTGGCAAAGCCCGCGTTTTCGCCCCGGGTCAGCATGCCCGGGGGCACCGAATTAAAGCTGCGACGCGTCAAAAACGCTTGGGGGATGGTCAAGCTCACCCGCAGCTCGGTGGCGTCGTAGGCGGCGGTGGCACCGGGCAGCCAAGCTTCGATGTACAGGCAGCCGGGGTGGGTGGCTGAGGGGGTGGCGGTTGTGGCGGTTGCTGGGTTGGGTGCCGCAGCGGTTTTCAGGGGGGCATTGGCCGCTGGGTTGGCGGGCTTGGCTTGCAGCAGTTGTTGGCCCTCGGGGCTGATGTGCTCGGGCTTGACGTCCAACTCTTTGAACAGGCTGGGGCTCAAGCAGGGGCGGGCGTCGCGCCCCTTGGGTGGGTCGGTGAACAACACCTTGGCCTTGGTGATTGGCTTGTCGTTGCTGTAAATCTCCACGTCAATCGCGCCGGCGCGCACCCGGCCGAGTTTGTTGACGCTGGCCGCGTCCATGTTGCGAAAGGCTTTGCCGCGCAAAAAGTCGGTGTCAAATTCAAAGTCCTCGCCATCAGCATCGGCGGCTTTGGGGGGCGGGGCGGGTGGGGTGGGCACGGGGGCGGGTTCTGGGGTCAGCCGCTCCGGGCGCTTGGCCAACAAGGCCAGTTTTTCCTGGGGCTGCAAGCGCAGCTCGCCTTGTTCGTCGGGCTGGCTGGGGGTGCGCAAGCGCAGGGTGACGGGCAAGCTGGGGTTCAGGGGCTGCACCTTGTCGATCAGCAAGGGGCCTTCGCTCAATTGCTGCTCAAAAAACACCAGGCCGCTTTGCATCAGCTCGACCACCTGGCCGCGAAAGGCCTGGCCTTGCAAGCGCAGCAGCAAGGGCCCTTGCGCGGCGCTGGCATGCGCGCTCAGCTCTACCCGCGATTGCATGGCCATGACCGCGTTGGCTGTCGGGGTGCTGGCCTGCGCCAGGGCTGACCATAAGCACAGACCCAGCGCCCAAGACAGGAAACGGGCCCCGGGGAAGGCCTGGTGCTGGCACCGTGCAGGTGCCAGTGCAGGGCGCACAGCACCGGCAAAGGCACCGCCCAAGCTGGCCCGCTGGGGTGCAATGCTTGCGCCACAGGTGGTATGCATGGATACCAGGATTTGCCAGGGGTTGAGCCCGCTCAGGGCTTGCCAGACAGCGGGAACTCGATGGTGGTCGCGCCGCCAAAGTCGTTGACAAAATCAACCTTGATTTGGTTGAAGGCTTTGGCGGGGTCGGGCATTTTGTCGACCTCACCCAGCACGACGCTGGTTTTGCCCATGGGGGAAATCATGCCGCCATCGATGGGACCGCCAAATTTGCCCGCTTGGCCCAGCATCACGGCAAAAAAAGACATGTGAAAGGGTGTGGGGTTGGACCCCTGGGCCACCCAATTGCCGCCTTCTTTGACCAGCTGCCAAGACACTTTGCCCATCAGCGACAACGGGTCGGCGCGCAAAGCCTTGGGCCGATAAAACACCTTGATGCGGGTGCGCACCGCAAAGCTGATTTTGTTTTCTTCGGCCGACTTTTGCGGCACCTCCAACATGTTGAAGTAAAACACGCTTTCGCGGTCCGCGGGCAGTGGCTCGCCGGTATAGACCAGGCGCACCACCTGCGAACCGTCGGCCTGGAGGCGGGCAATGGGCGGGGTGAGGTTAAACGGGGTGGTGGCGTCTTCGGGCGCGGCGTTGGCGTTGCCGTCGTCAAGCCACATTTGCACAAAGGCAGGCCGGTCTTTGGAGGTGTTGGTCACCCGAAACGACACCTCGCGCCGGGCCTCGGGGTAAATCACCCGCGTGGTGTCGATAACCATGTTGGCCTGTGCGGCGCCCAGGGCCCAGCAGCCCACCAAAGCGGCCACACCCCAACGCCAAAGGCGTGCCAGGGGGGCGGGAAAAAACGGCAGGGAGGAGGGGGGCAGGGAGGTGTACATCATGGGGAGGGTGAAGTGAAGGTCAAACAAAAACCCAAACGCGAACAACCACCCCAGGCCTGTGGCGGCTCAGCGGTAGTTGAGCGTCATCAGCCTGTGGGGGCCGCGTGCGTTGTGGGCAGGCGCGAGGGTTTCGAGCGCCACTTGGGCAATGGCTGCGCTCGACAAGGGGTTGCCCGCGCCGGTGCTCAGGCCGCAGGCCTGGCCACTCAAGCGGGTGGGCTCGCCGATGTGCTGCAAGGCATGCCGGCTCAGCTGACAGCCCGGAGAGGTGATCACGCCGTGGATTTCCAGCACGCCCTTTTGGGCGTGTGCGCAACCCACGCCAGCGGCCAACACAGCTGTCACCAGCCATGTGCGCCCCCGTTGTTTCGCTGATTGGCGATCCATGCCCACCCGTCCTTGTGTCGACCCAGGCATCCAATGCCTGTTGAATCACCATTGAATCGAAACACGCGGTGCAGAACAAGACTTGCTTTGGCATTACCTGCCAGGGGTGGGCATCAAACTTTAGCGCTTGACAGGCCAGATGACGTGGCCTTTTGGTGGCCTTTTGAATGCTTTTTCGGCCCGTGCGCACAGGTGCAGACGGACACACTTCGTCACTTATTTTGACAATGTTGTGGGCTGGGCGCGTCAACATGGGCTTGATCAGTTGTGGTTGAGCACAAAGGGCAGAAGCACCGACACATTGCCAGGCATCACATCGTCAGTGCCTGGCCACAGGTTGATCAGGCTGGCCACTTGAGCGCCAGTGATGCGCGCTGTCACATAGCGCACGCCCAAATTGAGCGTAGCGTCGCCAGGGGGGGAGCCATCGGCATTGGTTTTGGCGTTCAAGGCGGCGTTCAGGGCTTGGGGGTCGTTCAAGTCCAAGGGGGTGAACAAGCCGCTGGGGCTGAGCAAGCCCAGTTGCACATACACGTTTTGCGCCGGGCGCAGGGTGGCCACATTGCGCAACAAACCGCCATTGGGCACCACGGCGGCCAAGGGCCCATCAAAGGCGATTTGTGCGTTCAGCCTCGACACCGTCATGCACCCCGCTGGACCATTGAGCTTGAGGTTCAGGGGGGTGATGTTGCCAAAACCATTGTTCATCAACTGCACGGTTTGCAAGGGCGGCAAATTCAGCACATACGGGTTGGGGTTGCTCACCATGCGCAGCGGCAACTGGCAAGAGCCTTGTTTGATCAGGCCAGACAACCTGAGCGACCCCGCCTGTGTGCTGATGGGGCTTTGCGACCAGGCGTTGCCCAAGACCAAAAATGGCCACAGCGCCCAGCCAGCCCAACACCTGCCCGAACCCAAACACCATGCCAGCTTCATTGGTAAAAAACCGTCAGGGGTATAGCCACGGAATAGGCGCCTGGCGTTCTGGTGCCCGAGGTGAGTGTCAAAAATTGGGCACTCAATGCCAGTGTGTCAGTGGCCACCAAACCCGGGATACTGGCGTTGGGGCTTGAAAGCAATGTGAATGTGCCGGTACCTTCGGTGGGGGTAAAGGGTTTGTTATCCAAGACAACATTGGCGGTGCCTTCAGTCGCGTTTTTGGTGGTCTGAAGAACAATACCGATGTCAGAAGTGAAGGACTGGGGTGTCGCGCTCCTATCGCCGTCCGACTGAAGTGCCTTGGTTCCGCCAGATGCGGTGACAACGTTGGCAGCGGTGACCGATATGCCCACATCCCACTTGCCAGTACCAATGCCATCGCAAGTGCTGCCATCGGCATTTTTGACCGAAAGAATGACCGTTTGTTTGGGGGCCACATTCGTGAAGCCCTGAAATTGGCCGGTTGGAATTTTGGATGGAGATATGGACCCAAACGACATGGTTTTGCGCCCATTCAGGGTGGACAGGGCGTCGCCAAAGTTCAACACACAAGTGGGTTTGGTGAGGGTTCCCGCCAAGACCAGCGTGCCTTGGTCTGGGGCTTGGGCGTGGCCAATGGCCAGCGCGCCAAGCAACACCCAGGCGAAGGCCGTTTTCCAAAGGGTTGGGATCGACAAAAACTGCATGCGATCAGATCCAAAATGGCTCATCAAAGACGGTGAACTGAATGGGGGGAGTGATTGGGGTGTCATCCCCAGGGCGACAGGCCCTGGGGTAACACATGCCCAACTCAAACGATCAGCGGTACCAAACGTTCAATGGCAAGGTGGCTGAGAAGCCGCCAGCGGTAGCGGGAGTCCCGCCCAATTTGACGAACTGAGCGGTCAGCGCAATTCTGTTGGCAGGCAATACAGCAGGGAAGCTGTCGGAGCCAGACAACAAGGTGTTGCCGAGGTAGGCGCCCCTTAACAAATTGAGATTGGTGGTGCCGGTGGTGACTGAGGGCCCTGTGGATGTTCTGATCAACACGCCCACGCCGGTCGCCATGCCTGACGTGCCACTGCTGAGCAACACGGCGTTGGCGCCGTTGGTAATAGACGAAACTTGCCCAGACAGCAGTTGCGGGTTGATACCGATATCCCATAAGGTGTTGCCAGCGCCCAATGTGCAAGTCGCACCAGTTCCAGCGGTGGTTTGAATGCTAAACACAACCGACTGTGCTGTGCCAAAGGTGGCGCCGTCCGTGGTGCCAGCAGTTCCGGTGGTGACGTTGCCCAAACTCAGGGTTTTGGATCCATTGCCTGTGCTGCCTGTGCTGCCATCGCCGAAGCTCAGCACACAGGTGCTAGCGCTGATTTGCCCGTTGATGATCAAGGTGCCCCCGTCGTTGGCCGCTTGGGCGTGTGAGGCCAAGTGCAAGCCCAGGCCTGCGGCCAGGGCGGCGATGGTGAGTTTGGCTTTGTTGCGATTGAACGTGTTGCGCATGTGTAAATCTCCGATGACAAGTGAAGTTAAGGAATTCAACGATATGCACTAAAGAGCTACATTTCGTTGCGTTTGAATGTTAAATGATTAGTTTCATTTTTCGCCACAGCTGACAACTTTTTTCACTAAAAAATAGCTCATTTTTTGTTATTTTGTTGTTTTTTTGTTAATTTAGTACTCATAAATACGTGTTTTTACCGATATCCGGCCTGTCGCACAATAGAACCATGTTGATTCACCCGCAATTCGACCCCGTGGCTTTGCAGCTTGGCCCGGTGGCTGTGCACTGGTACGGCCTGACCTACTTGGCGGCTTTCGCTTTGTTTGTGTTTTTGGCGCGTTTGCGCTTGGCGCACCCCGACGCGGCGCAACGCGGCCCCGCTGTGTGGAACGCACAAACCATTGACGATTTGTTGTTCTACGGCGTGGTGGGTGTCATCTTGGGTGGGCGCTTGGGCTATTGCTTGTTTTACAAACCCGCTTACTACGCGGCGCACCCTTTGGAGGTGTTGTTTGTGTGGCAGGGCGGCATGAGTTTTCACGGCGGCATGCTGGGGGTGATTGCGGCGATGGCGGTGTTTGCCCGGCGCTTGCAATTGCCCTGGTTGGCGGTGACGGATTTCATTGCGCCCTGTGTGCCCACCGGCTTGGCCGCAGGGCGGGTGGGCAATTTCATCAATGGCGAGTTGTGGGGCCGGGCGGCTGACGCCAGCTTGCCCTGGGCCATGGTGTTTCCGCAAAGCGGCGTGGCCATGCCCCGCCACCCCTCGCAGATCTACCAGTTTTTGCTCGAGGGTTTGCTGTTGTTTGTGGTGTTGTGGTTTTACGCGCGCCGCAGCCGGCCCGTGGGCGCGGTGTCGGGTGTGTTTTTGATCGGTTATGGCGCTTTTCGCTTTGTGGCCGAGTATTTCCGCGAACCCGATGCGCACCTGGGTTTGCTGTGGTTGGGCTGGAGCATGGGCCAGTGGTTGTGCGTGCCGATGGTGGTGGGCGGCGCGCTTTTGTGGGCCTGGGCACAAAAAGGCAAAATGACGCCCGTGTGACGGCGCACCATGTTCACCCCCGTTCACATCCACAACACTCAGGAGACACGAATGACATCAAACCTTGATCGCCGTCAGTGGCTGCAATGGAGCGCTGGCGCTTTGGCCAGCACCCACTTGGGGCTGCACGCCCAGTCGGCGTGGCCGAGCAAACCGCTGAATGTGGTGGTGCCCTTCCCCGCAGGCGGGGGCACCGACGCCTTTGCGCGCCCCTTTGCGGCGCAGTTTGCCAAGATGACGGGCCGGCAACTGGTGATTGACAACCGGGGTGGCGCAGGTGGCACCTTGGGCGCGGGGGTGGCGGCCAAGGCCGTGCCCGATGGCTACACCTTGTTCATGGGGGCAGTGCACCACTCGATCGCGCCATCGATGTACCCCAAGCTCGACTACGATTTGGAAAAAGACTTCATCCCCCTGGCGCTGATGGCCACGGTGCCGCAGGTGCTGGTGGTGAACCCGAAAAACGTGCCCGGCGACTTCAAGGCTTTTTTGGCGCAAGTGCGGCAAAACCCGGGGCGGCTCAATTACGGCTCGGCCGGTGGCGGCACCTCGCACCATTTGGCGGGCGAGTTGTTCAAAATTCAAACCAAGACCTTCATCACCCACATTCCCTACCGGGGCGCAGGGCCCGCTTTGCAAGACCTGATGGCCGGCAATGTGGACATGATGTTTGACGGCCTGGGCTCGTCGGCGGCGCACATCAAGGGTGGGCGCATCAAAGCGCTGATGGTGGCCGGTGCCAAGCGCAATGCGGCTTTTCCGGATGTGCCCTGCGCGGCCGAGTTGGGGCTGCCCGATTACACGGTGAGCACCTGGTACGGCATGTGGGCGCCCAAGGGCACACCGGCCGAGGCGCAAGCCGGGTTTATCGATTGGAGCCAAAAAATTTCCGCCTCCTCCGAGATCAAAACCGCTTGGGCCAACAATGGGGCCGAATACCCCAACACCACGGGGGCACAATTTGGTGCCTTCATTGCCGCCGAGATCAAGCGCTGGGCCGGTGTGGTGAAGGATTCTGGGGCCAAGCTCGACTGAGTTGGCTTTCTTGGCTGGGGGCACTGCCCCCGCTCTTTGTGATCGACCATGAACCACAATTTATTTGTCGCCTTGCGCGCCGCGTTTCCCCATGATTTAACCGCCACGGCGGTGGAGACCGACAACGGCCTGCACTACAGCTGGCAAGACCTGGAGCGGGCCAGCGCCATGCTGGCCAATTTGCTCACCGATTTGGATTTGCCCCCGCGCTCGCGGGTGGCGGTGCAGGTGGAAAAGTCGGTCGAGGCCATGTTGTTGTATTTGGCCACCTTGCGCGCAGGCCATGTGTTTTTGCCGCTCAACACCGCGTACCAAAGCGCCGAGGTGGCTTACTTTGTGGGCAATGCCGAACCCGCTGTGGTGGTGTGCACCGGTAAAAACTTTGGTTGGGTCAGCAAAATTGCGTTTCAAGCCGGCACGCGCCATGTGTTCACCTTGAACGACGACCGCACCGGCAGCTTGCTCGAGCGCGCCGCGCACCACAGCGACCAACACACGCCTGCCCATTGTGGGCCTGACGATTTGGCCGCCATCCTCTACACCAGCGGCACCACCGGGCGCAGCAAAGGGGCCATGCTGACCCACGACAACCTGTACAGCAATGCCCGCATGTTGAAGGACTATTGGGGTTGGGTGCCGGGGGATGTGCTGATCCATGCCTTGCCCATCTTCCATGTGCATGGCCTGTTTGTGGCTTTGCACGGGGCGCTGCTGAATGGCAGCCCCATGCTGTGGCATGCCAAGTTTGACCCCAAGCGGGTGATCGCCGACATGGCCCGCGCCAGCGTGTTCATGGGCGTGCCCACCTTGTATGTGCGCATGCTGGCCGAGCCCACGCTGACGCGCGCGGCGGTGGCGCGCATGCGCTTGTTCATTGCCGGTTCGGCCCCGTTGCTGATCGAGACCTTCAAAGACTGGCAAACCCGCACCGGCCACACGATTTTGGAGCGCTACGGCATGAGCGAGACGGCCATGCTGACCTCCAACCCCTATGCCGCCGATGCGCGTTATGGCGGGCAAAGCGAGCGCCGGGGCGCGACGGTGGGCTTTCCCCTGCCAGGGGTGAGCTTGCGGGTGCAAGACGATGCCGGCCACACCCTGGGCGTGGACGAGGTGGGGGGCATTCAGGTCAAGGGGCCCAATGTGTTCAAGGCCTATTGGCGCATGCCCGAGAAAACCGCCGAAGAGTTCACCGCCGATGGGTTTTTCAAAACCGGTGACGTGGGCGCGGTGGACGCGCGCGGTTATGTTCGCATCGTGGGGCGCAGCAAAGACCTGATCATCAGCGGCGGCTACAACGTCTACCCGGCCGAGGTGGAAAGTTTCATCAACGAGATGCCCGGCGTGGCCGAAAGCGCTTTGGTGGGCGTGCCCCACCCCGACTTTGGCGAGGTGGGCGTGGCGGTGGTGATCGCCAAGCCCGGTGCCCACGTGGCCCCAGAAACGGTGGTGGCCGCCCTCAAGGCCAGCCTGGCCAACTTCAAGGTGCCCAAGCAGTGCTTTGTGGTCGCCGAGTTGCCGCGCAACACCATGGGCAAGGTGCAAAAAAACCTGCTGCGCGAGCAGTACAAAACGCTGTTCGTGACCGCGTAAAAAGATGTCAGTGGTGGGGGCGCAAGAGCGCTGATGGGCATCTGGCCGCTGAGCGACTTGGTTGGTTCTTTGCGCCGTGCTGCCGCCCCGTGTCACGGTTCGGCCAAGTTGATCACTGCGCGCCGGCCAGGCCAAGGGCAAACGGCAAGCTGGCCATGCCCAGCAGCGTGGACAGGGTGACCAAACCGGCGACAAAGGGTCCGTTGTGGCCCATGCGCGCGGCCAGCACATAAGCGCTCGAGGCGGTGGGCAGGCCGGAGAAAGCCATCAGCACCAAGGCCTGGGTGTTGTCCAGCGCGGCCAGGCGCACGATGCCCCAAGCCGCCACGGGCATGAGCAGGTGTTTGATCAGCAGCACGCCAGCGCTCAAGCGCGGTGCCAAGCCCAGTTGACTCAACTGCAAGCCCGCCCCGGCGGCCATCAGGCCCAAAGCGATGGAGGCCGAGCCGATGCGTGACGTGGTGGGCAGCAGCCAGTCGGGCAAAGTACCCCCCATCAGGTTGAACGCCAAGGCGCTCACGGTGGCCACCACCAAGGGGTTGCGCAGCAACTCTTTGGCAAACTGCCGCCCACCGCCACCGACCATCGGCCACACCGCAGCGATGTTCAAAATGGGCACGCACACCCCAATCAGCACCGCGATCCATTGCAGCCCTTGGGCACCGGCCAAGCGCTCGGCCAGGGCCAGGCCAATGAAGGAGTTGAAGCGAAACGCCACTTGGGCGCTGCCCGCGTGCAAGCGCCGATCGGCCTCACCCATGCCCGGCAGGCGCGCCAGGCCGTAGGACAGGCCCACGCCGACCACGCACAGGGCCACGCCAGCGGCCATCAGGCCCGAGGTGGCCGCCACATCCAGTGGGGTACGCACCATCGAATGGAACAACAACACAGGGAAAAGAAAGTAATACACCAAGCGCTCCACCGGCTCCCACACGCTGCGGTTCAAGGCGGTGTAGCGGCACACCCAGTACCCGCACAAGATGAGTGCAAAGTCGGGCAGCAGCAGTTGGGCGGTGTTCATGGCGGGGGGTGAAATTAAGTGGATTTGCGTATGTTGTGGCGGGCACCCCCACCTAGAATGACGGCTTCCGGTAAACCATCATAGGGGACAAGATCATGATCAAGAAACGACACCTGCTGGGCGCTTGTGCACTGGCCGTGACCGCTGCTGGGGCCTGGGCCCAAGGCGCTTACCCGAGCAAGCCCATCAAACTGCAAGTGCCTTTTGCGCCGGGCGGCACCACCGACATCATTGCGCGGGTCATCGCTGAGCCTTTGGGCAAGGCCTTGGGCCAGACGGTGGTGATTGAGAACAAAGCCGGTGGCGGCGGCGTGGTCGGTGCTTTGGAGACCGCCAAGTCGGCACCCGATGGCTACAGCTTGGGCATGGCGACGGTGTCCACCACCGCAGCCAACCCGGCGATCAACCCCAAGATCCCCTACAACGCGCAGACCGATTTCACCCCCATCATCAACATTGCGGCCACGCCCAATGTGATTGCGGTGCACCCATCGTTTCCGGCGCGCGACTACAAGGCTTTTGTGGCCGAGGTCAAGCGCAACCCGGGCAAGTATTCGTATTCATCTTCGGGCACTGGCGGCATTGGCCACCTGCAAACCGAGCTGTTCAAAAGCTTGTCGCAAACCTTCATCACCCACATCCCTTACCGGGGTGCAGGCCCCGCCCTCAACGACACCGTGGCCGGCCAGGTGCCGATGATTTTTGACAACCTGCCTTCGGCCTTGCCGTTCATCAAAGACAACCGCTTGGTGCCCATCGTGGTGGCCGCGCCCCAGCGCTTGGCGGTGTTGCCCAATGTGCCGACCTTCAAAGAAGTGGGCTTGGAGCCGGTGAACCGCATGGCCTATTACGGCATTTATGGCCCCAAGGGCTTGCCCAAAGACGTGGTGGACAAAATCAACGCCGGGGTGCGCAAGGCCCTGGAAGACCCAGCGGTGCGCAAGCGCATTGAAGACACCGGCTCGCTGATCATTGCCAACACGCCCGAGCAGTTTGCCGCCCAAATGAAGGCCGAGTACGAGGTCTACAAAAAAGTGGTGGACCAGCAAAAACTCACCTTGGAATGAACCCCGCCCCGGCCACCGACTGCATTGACGCGTTTGCCGATGCACTGTGGCTGGAGTCGGGTTTGTCGGCCAACACCTTGGCCGCTTACCGCCGCGACTTGGCCTTGTTTGCTCAGTGGTTGCAACCCCAAGCGGTGGATTTGCTGAGCGTGCAAGAGGCCCATTTGCAGGCTTACTTTGCCCACCGCCACGACCAAACCCGCGCCAGCACCGCCAACCGGCGCTTGACGGTGTTCAAGCGCTTTTACCGCTGGTGCTTGCGCGAAAACCTCACCCGTGCCGACCCGACCTTGCGCATGTTGTCGGCCAAGCAGCCCTTGCGCGTGCCCAAGGGCCTGTCCGAAGCCCAGGTGGAGGCCTTGCTGTCCGCGCCCAACAGCGACACCGACCTGGGCGTGCGCGACCGCGCCATGCTCGAGTTGATGTATGCCAGCGGCCTGCGGGTGAGCGAGTTGGTGGGCCTCAAGCTGCACCACTTGGGGCTGAGCGAGGGCGTGCTCAAGGTGCTGGGCAAGGGCAACAAAGAGCGTTTGGTGCCGTTTGGCGAGGTGGCGCGCGAGTGGCTCAACCGCTACCTGGCGCAGGCCCGCGTCGGCTTGCTGCGCGGCGCCAGCACCGACGCGGTGTTTGTGACCCAGCGCGGCTCCCTGGCCGGTGGCGCGATGACGCGCACCATGTTTTGGTATGTGGTCAAGAAGTACGCTTTGCAAGCGGGCATCGATTCGCCTTTGTCGCCGCACACCTTGCGCCACGCCTTTGCCACCCATTTGCTCAACCACGGCGCTGATTTGCGGGCGGTGCAAATGCTGTTGGGCCACGCCGATATTTCCACCACCACCATCTACACCCATGTGGCGCGCGAGCGGCTGAAAAGCTTGCACGCCCAGCACCACCCCAGGGGGTGAGGTTGGCGTTGGGTTAGCGACGTGCTGTGTGCAAGGCAGAAATTTCTTGGGCGCTGAAGCCCGCTTGCAAACGCGCTGCATCGTTGAACGGGGGCTTGAGGCGGGGTGCGTCGTAAAGCGCCACCAGGGTGGGGTAGTGGGCTTCGGGGTCGAGCCCGCGCTGGGCGCACAACCAGCGGTACCAGTGGTTGCCAATCGCCACATGGCCGACTTCGTCGCGCAAGATGATGTCCAAAATGCCCACCACCGCCTGCGCTTGCGGGGTGTTGGCGCGTTGCAACTTGGCTTGGATGAGGGGCGTGGCGTCCAAGCCCCGCGCCTCCAGGGTGCGCGGCACCAAGGCCATGCGGGCCAGCACATCATCGGCGGTTTTTTCGCACATCGCCCACAGGCCGTCGTGGGCGTCAAAGTCGCCATAGGCGTGCCCATGCGCTTGCAAGTGGGTTTGCAGCAGGCCAAAGTGGGTGGCTTCTTCGTGGGCCACCCGCAACCAGTCGCGGTAATAGGTTTCGGGCATTTGCGGGTAGCGCCACACCGCGTCCAGGGCCAAGTTGATGGCATTGAACTCGATGTGGCACACCGCATGCACCATGGCCGCCATGCCTTGGGGTGTGAAGACAGATCGGGTGGGCACCGCTTTGGCCGAACGCAAGGCTGGGCGCTCGGGCCGCCCCGGCACGGTGTGTGCCTGGGGCGTGAGTGTTGTGTCGGTGTGCAGGTCTAAATGGTCGATGCGCGACCACAGGCCATGCACAGCGGCAACCTTGGCCGCAGGCTCGCGCAGGCACAAGGCGTCCAAAGCGAGTTGTCGGCATTCCATCCTTACAATTGTATGAATATCCTATCTCTGAGAAAGAGCGAACCATGGCCATTTACCAACTCGACGCCGACAGCCCCGATATCCACCCCAGCGCTTGGGTCGCTGAGGGCGCGCAGGTGATGGGCCGTGTCAAGCTGGCCGCTGACAGCAGCGTGTGGTTTGGTGCGGTGATCCGGGGCGACACCTCGGACATTTCGGTGGGCGAGGGCAGCAACATCCAAGACGGCAGTGTGTTGCACGCCGACGTCGGCATGCCTTTGACGATTGGCAAACATGTGACGGTGGGGCATCAGGTGATGCTTCATGGCTGCACCGTGGGCGATGAGTGTTTGATTGGCATTGGCGCGGTGGTGCTCAATGGCGCCAAGATTGGCAAAAACTGTTTGGTGGGCGCGCGATCGCTGGTGACCGAGGGCAAAGAGTTTCCCCCCGGCAGCTTGATCATGGGCAGCCCGGCCAAGGTGGTGCGCGAGCTCACGCCCGAGCAAATCGAAGGCTTGCGCCAATCTGCGCGGGGCTACATGGAAAACGCCAAACGCTTCAAAGCGGGTATGAAAAAAATCGGCTGATGTCAGAGCTGCACAAGTTCGTTTTTGAAGGCCTGCCGGTGCGCGGCATGGTGGTGCGCTTGACCGATGTGTGGCAAGAAATTTTGCGCCGCCGTGCCAACAACCTGCAAAGCGGCGCCTATCCAGCGCCGGTCAGGCATTTGCTGGGTGAGATGACCGCAGCGGCCGCACTGATGCAGTCCAACATCAAATTCAATGGCGCCTTGGTGCTGCAAATCATGGGCGATGGCCCGGTGAAACTGGCGGTGGTCGAGGTGCAAGCCGATTTGAGCCTGCGCGCCACCGCCACCTTGCGCGGGGACGTGCCCGAGGGTGCGGGGTTGACGCAGATGGTCAACCAAAACAACGAGGCGCGTTGCGCCATCACCCTGGACCCCAAAGACAAATTGCCCGGTCAGCAGCCCTACCAAG
The DNA here is from genome assembly GCF_965234775.1 of Limnohabitans rimovensis (SeqCode). GTDB lineage: Bacteria > Pseudomonadota > Gammaproteobacteria > Burkholderiales > Burkholderiaceae_C > Limnohabitans > Limnohabitans rimovensis. The sequence continues at coordinate 300,717 of NZ_OZ248562.1, forward strand.
GGGTGGTGCCGTTGTTTGACGACCAGCGCCAACCACTGTCGCGGTTCAGCGATGTGCTGGCGCATTACATGCTGCAAAGCGAACAGCTCGACACCACCTTGGTATTGGCTGCCAATGACGAGGTGGCTGCGGGTTTGCTGATCCAGCGCCTGCCGGTGCAGGGATTGGGCAATTTGTCAGCCCATTCGCGCGCGGCCGATGAGGACGAGATTGGCCGCAACGAAGACTACGCGCGCATCGCCATCTTGGCGCAAACCTTGCAAAGCGAAGAGCTGCTCACCTTGGACGTGGACACCTTGCTGCGGCGGTTGTTTTGGCAGGAAGATGTGCGCCGCTTTGAGCCTTTGGCGCCGCGCTTTGCGTGCAGCTGCCACCGCGAGCGGGTGAGCCAAATGATTCGCAGCCTGGGGGCTGAGGAGGCCGCCAGCATCGTGGCCGAGCAAGGCCAGATTGAGGTGGGGTGTGAGTTTTGCGGCCAGCAATACCGCTACGACGCGGTGGACACGGCGCAGTTGTTTGTCGACGGCCCCAGCCCAGCAGCGCCGTCCACTAGCCCTTCCGTTTTGCACTGAAGCGCGCGGTTCAACGTTCGCGCAATTGGCTGAACAAGCGGTGCTCGCAGCCTGGGTCGGCGCAGCGCTCGCAGGCACCGCGCCATCGGGGTGCCAGTTCTTCACGGGCCAGCAGACTGGGCAAACCTTGTAAACGTTCGTCAGCGGCCCAGGCATGGGCCAGTTGTGCCATGGCCTCTGTGCCGGAGCCGTACACCACTTGGTAAGGCCATTGGCGCTGCTGGAGCCAATCGCGCCAGTGGGCCAGCGCCAAGGGCGGGCCCGCTGCCATCAGCACCACCGATGTGGGCTCCATGTCGGGCGGGAGTTGTTCAGGGTGTTGCACCGCCAGCAGTTCAGGGGCGTGGGGGGCTTGCGCCAAGATGGGCCGGAAGTGATCGGCCAGGGTTTGCAGCAGCGGCCCATCTGCGGCGGCCAACACCAGGTGCCAAACGGGGCTGCTCATGGCAGGGGCAGTCGGTTTACTTGGCGATTTGCACAAAAATTTCGTTGGGCTTGACCATGCCGATTTCTTTGCGCGCTTGTTCTTCGACCATTTCCAGGCCCTCGCGCAGGTCGCGCAACTCGCTCACCAGTTGCTCGTTGGTGCGCTGCGCCACGGCATTTTGTTTTTTCTGCACCTGCAATTGCTGACCAAGTTGCCACACCGAGGGCAAGCTGCCCCGGCCCAGCCACAACTGGCCCTGCAAGATCAGCAGCAAGCCGATCAGGATCAGGGGCAGGGGGCGGCGCATGCGGGGCTCTCGGTTCAGCGCAGGTTGTAAAAGGCTTTGCGGCCAGGGTAGGTGGCGATTTCACCCAGGTCTTCTTCGATGCGCAGCAACTGGTTGTATTTGGCCAGGCGGTCGCTGCGGCTCAAGGAGCCGGTTTTGATTTGCCCGGCATTGGTGCCCACCGCGATGTCGGCGATGGTGGTGTCTTCGGTCTCGCCCGAGCGGTGGCTGATGACGGCGGTGTAGCCCGCGCGCTTGGCCATTTCGATGGCAGCGAAGGTCTCGGTCAGGGTACCGATTTGGTTGATCTTGATCAGGATGGAGTTGGCCACGCCTTTGTCGATGCCCTCTTGCAAAATTTTGGTGTTGGTGACAAACAAGTCGTCGCCCACCAATTGCACTTTTTTACCCAAACGGTCGGTGAGGATTTTCCAGCCGTCCCAGTCGCCCTCGGACATGCCGTCTTCGATGCTGATGATGGGGTATTTGTCGACCCAGGTGGCCATCATGTCGGTCCATTGGGCCGAGGTCAGTTGCAGGCCTTCGCCGCTCAGGTGGTAGAGGCCGTCTTTGTAGAACTCGCTGGCGGCGCAGTCCAGGCCCAAGGCAATTTGTTCACCCGCTGTGTAACCGGCGTTTTCGATGGCTTGCAAAATCATTTGGATGGCTGCTTCGTGGCTGTCCACGTTGGGGGCAAAGCCGCCTTCGTCGCCCACGGCCACGCTCATGCCTTTGTCGTGCATGATTTTCTTCAGGGCATGGAACACCTCGGCGCCGTAGCGCAGGGCTTCGCGAAAGCTGGGGGCGCCGACGGGGATGATCATGAACTCTTGCAAGTCCAGGTTGTTGTTGGCATGGGCACCGCCGTTGATGACGTTCATCATCGGCACGGGCATTTGCATGCCACCCATGCCGCCAAAGTAGCGGTACAGGGGCAGGCCAGCTTCTTCGGCGGCGGCACGGGCCACGGCCATCGATACGGCCAGCATGGCATTCGCACCCAAGCGGCCTTTGTTGTCGGTGCCGTCCAGGTCGATCAGGGTTTTGTCCAAAAAGGCTTGCTCGCTCGCGTCCAGGCCCAGCACCGCTTCGGCGATGTCGGTGTTGATGTGTTCGACGGCTTTGAGCACGCCTTTGCCCAGGTAGCGTTTGGGGTCGCCGTCGCGCAGCTCGATGGCCTCGCGGCTGCCGGTGGACGCGCCCGACGGAACGGCGGCGCGTCCCATGGTGCCGGACTCCAACAAGACGTCGCATTCCACAGTGGGGTTGCCACGGCTGTCCAGCACCTCTCGACCGACGATATCCACAATTGCACTCATGTCACTCTTTCCAAAGGTTCAATTAATAAAAATTCACAAAGAAAACTGGTCTTCCAAATAGCCGTTGCGTTTGGTCACCGCGTCCAGCGCCTGCAAGTTCTCGAGCAATGCGCGCATGTGTTTCAAGGGGACGGCGTTGGGCCCGTCGCTCAGCGCTTGGGCCGGGTTGGGGTGGGTTTCCATGAACAAACCGGCCACGCCCACGGCCACCGCGGCGCGGGCTAACACTGGCACCATTTCGCGCTGACCGCCGCTGCTGGTGCCGTTGCCGCCGGGCAACTGCACCGAGTGGGTGGCGTCAAACACCACCGGGGCTTGGGTTTCGCGCATGATGGCCAGGCTGCGCATGTCGCTGACCAGGTTGTTGTAACCAAAGGACGCGCCGCGTTCGCAGGCCATGAAGCGGTCTTCGCTCAAGCCGGCAGCGCGGGCCGCGGCGCGGGCTTTGTCGATCACGTTTTTCATGTCGTGCGGGGCCAAAAACTGCCCCTTTTTGATGTTCACCGGCCTGCCCGACTGGGCCACGGCGTGGATGAAGTCGGTTTGGCGGCACAAAAAAGCGGGGGTTTGCAGCACATCGACCACGGCGGCCACCGCAGCGATGTCAGCCTCGTTGTGCACATCGGTCAGGATGGGCAGGCCGAGTTCTTTTTTCACTTTGGCCAGAATTTCCAAACCCTTTTGCATGCCCGGGCCGCGAAAGCTGGTGCCGCTGGAGCGGTTGGCTTTGTCGTAGCTGCTTTTGAAAATAAACGGGATGCCCAGGGCAGCGGTGATTTCTTTCAGGCTGCCGGCGGTGTCCATTTGCAATTGCTCGGACTCGATGACGCAGGGGCCTGCGATCAAGAAAAAGGGCCGTGTCAGGCCAACATCAAATCCGCACAACTTCATGGGGGGCTTTCAGAAATCGAGAGGGATGTCGCCGCCGCTTTGCTGCGCGGAGCAGGGGCGCGGTTGCCGCAGGGCCAAGGTTTGCATCACGCCACCGCTTTGAGGTTTTGCCGCCCACTTTTGTGGCCCAGGGCTGCACGGACGTAGGCGTTGAACAAGGGGTGGCCGTCCCACGGGGTGGATTTGAATTCGGGGTGGAACTGCACGCCCATGAACCAGGGGTGGACGCTGGCGGGCAGCTCGACGATTTCGGTGAGTTGCTCGCGCTGGGTCAGCGCCGAGATCACCAAGCCGGCCGCGCGCAGGCGATCGAGGTAGTTGACATTGGCCTCGTAGCGGTGGCGGTGCCGCTCGGTCACGACGTCGCCGTAGATTTGATGCGCCAAGGTGCCGGTTTGCACGTCTGAGCTTTGGGCCCCCAGGCGCATGGTGCCGCCCAGGTCGGACTGGGCATCGCGCTTTTTGATGCTGCCGTCGGCGTCTTTCCACTCGTTGATGAGGGCGATCACCGGGTGCGGGGTGTCGGGCTCGAACTCGGTGCTGTTGGCACCTTCGAGGTGGGCCACATGGCGGGCGTATTCAATGGTGGCCACTTGCATGCCCAGGCAAATGCCCAGGTAAGGAATGCCTTGTTCGCGGGCAAAGCGGGCGGCGCAAATTTTGCCTTCAATGCCGCGTTTGCCAAAACCGCCGGGCACCAACACCGCGTCGAACTGGCCCAGGCGCGAAGCGTTTTCGGTGTTCAGGGTTTCGGAGTCGATGTATTCGATTTTGACCCGCGCATGGTTGATCAAACCGGCGTGGCGCAGGGCCTCGTTGAGCGATTTGTAGCTGTCTGACAAATCCACATACTTGCCCACCATGGCAATGCTGACTTCGTGTTGGGGGTGCTCGACCTCGTAGACCAGAGCATCCCAGCGCTTGAGATCGGCGGGTGGGGTGTGGATGCGCAGTTTGTCGCAGATCAGGGCGTCCAAGCCTTGTTCGTGCAGCATGCGGGGCACTTTGTAGATGGTGTCCACGTCCCACATGGAGATCACGCCCCATTCGGCGACGTTGGAGAAGAGGGAGATTTTTTCGCGCTCTTCTTGCGGAATTTTGCGGTCGGCGCGGCACAGCAAGGCGTCGGCCTGGATGCCGATTTCACGCAACTTTTGCGCTGTGTGCTGGGTGGGTTTGGTTTTCAACTCGCCCGCTGCGGCGATCCATGGCACATAGGTCAGGTGCACAAAAGCCGCATTGTTGGGGCCGAGCTTGAGGCTCATTTGGCGCACGGCTTCCAAAAACGGCAGGGACTCGATGTCGCCCACGGTGCCACCAATTTCAACAATCGCCACGTCCACCGCGTCCGGCGTGCCTATGCCCGCACCCCGGCGCACGTAATCTTGGATTTCGTTGGTGATGTGCGGAATGACCTGAACGGTTTTGCCCAGGTAGTCGCCCCGGCGCTCTTTTTCAAGCACGCTTTTGTAAATTTGGCCGGTGGTGAAGTTGTTGGTGCGGCGCATTCGCGTGGTGATGAACCGCTCGTAATGGCCCAAGTCCAGATCGGTCTCGGCGCCATCATCGGTGACGAAAACTTCGCCATGCTGGAACGGGGACATGGTGCCCGGATCCACGTTGATGTAAGGATCGAGCTTGATCAAAGTGACTTTGAGGCCTCGCGACTCAAGAATCGCAGCTAAGGAGGCTGAGGCGATTCCCTTACCCAGGGAAGACACCACACCGCCGGTGACGAAGACAAATTGGGTCATGTCAGGTACGGGATGCTGAAGTCCCGGGTGGTGGTAAGCGGTGATTATATGGGGGCGCTCTGCTACATTGCGGCCATGGGCATTTTGAATGGCAAAAACATCGTGCTGGGCTTGAGCGGGGGCATTGCCTGCTACAAGGCCGCTGAGCTGTGCCGCGCCTTGGTCAAGGCCGGTGCCAGCGTGCAGGTGGTGATGACCGAGGCGGCCTCGGCCTTCATCACACCGGTCACCATGCAGGCCTTGTCGGGCCAAGCGGTATATATGTCTCAATGGGACGCCCGCCAAGACAACAACATGGCCCACATCAACCTCACCCGAGCGGCCGACGCCATCTTGGTGGCCCCAGCGAGTGCGGATTTCATGGCCAAACTGCTGCATGGGCGTGCCGACGACTTGCTCAGCCTGGCGTGTCTGGCCCGGCCCATCGAGCGCGTGCCTTTGCTGTTGGCCCCGGCCATGAACCGCGAAATGTGGGCGCACCCGGCCACCCAGCGCAATGTGGCGCAGTTGCGCGCCGATGGTTGCACCGTGCTGGGCGTGGGCCAGGGGGACCAAGCCTGTGGCGAGGTGGGCGACGGGCGCATGCTCGAAGCCGATGAATTGCTCCACAGTTTGGAAGCTTTTTTTGCGCCCAAGGTGTTGCAAGGCCGGCGGGTGCTGGTCAATGCCGGCCCCACCTATGAAGCCATTGACCCGGTGCGCGGCATAACCAACCGCTCCAGCGGCAAGATGGGCTTTGCCATTGCCCGTGCGGCGGCCGATGCCGGTGCCATGGTGACCTTGGTGGCTGGGCCCGTGGCCTTGCCCACACCCCATGGCGTGCAGCGCATCGATGTGGTCAGCGCCGAACAAATGCATGCGGCGGTGCTGGCGCAGGCGGAACAGTCCGATGTGTTTGTGGCGGCTGCGGCCATTGCCGATTGGCGGGTGGATCAGGCGGCGGGGCAAAAAATCAAAAAAGAGGCGGGGGCCGCGCCACCAGCTTTGCGTTTTTTGGAAAACCCCGACATCTTGGCCACCGTGGCTGCCAGCGCGCGTGCGCGCAGCGGTCGTTTGTTTTGTGTGGGCTTTGCGGCTGAAAGCGAAAACCTGCTGGTCCACGCCCAGGCCAAACGGGCGCGCAAAAATGTGCCTTTGCTGGTGGGCAACATTGGCCCCGACACCTTTGGCCAAGACGACAACGCTTTGCTGCTGGTGGACGAGCACGGACACCGCGAACTCCCACGTGCCAGCAAGGCCGATTTGGCACGCCAATTGATCCACGATCTGGCCACTCGCTTGGCCCCGAAAACCCCATGAAAATTGACGTGAAAATTTTGGATCCGCGCTTGGCGGATCAAATGCCTGAATACGCCACCCCGGGCAGCGCGGGCTTGGATTTGCGCGCTTGCATCGACGCACCACTGGTGCTGGCGCCCAATGCCTGGCAGTTGGTGTCCACGGGTTTGGCCATCCACTTGGCGGACCCGGCGTATGCGGCCATGATCTTGCCGCGCTCGGGTTTGGGCCACAAGCACGGCATTGTGTTGGGCAATTTGGTGGGTTTGATTGACAGCGACTACCAAGGTCCCTTGATGGTGAGTGCCTGGAACCGCAGCCCCACCGCATACACCCTGGCTCCCATGGAGCGCTTGGCCCAGCTGGTCATCGTGCCGGTGGTGCAGGCCAGTTTTCGGGTGGTGCAAGACTTTGACCAAGCCACCCAGCGCGGTGCGGGCGGCTACGGATCAACCGGCACGGCCTGATTTCATTGCAAGCTCGCGCCGCCAGGCGCTTGGGGCACGATTTTGAAAAAGCCGGTGCCGGCACTGCCGCGCCCAACCTCATCCACGCTGGCTTCGCGCACGTCGGCGATGCGAATGTCGATGTACAGAGATAAACCCGCCAGTGGGTGGTTGCCATCGAGCACCACGTGATCGGGGTACAGGTCGGTGACGGTGTAAAAAATATCGCTGGGCGCGTCCGGGTTGCAGCCCACCGGCAGGGCATGGCCTTCGATGGTCATGCCCACTTCCAACTCGGGTGGGAACAAGGCGCGTGACTCCAAAAACACCAGCGCTTCATTGAACAGGCCAAACGCATCCTCCGGCTCGAGGTGCAGTTTGAGTTTGTCGCCTGCACCCAGGCCGAGCATGGATTGTTCGATTTTGGCGAGCAAATCTTCGCCGCCCACCATGAACTCGACCGGATCGGTCAATTCGTCCAGGACTTCGCCCAAAGAGTCTTTCAAAGTCCAGGTCAGTGCGACCACGCAAGGGGATGTGATTTTCATGGGCCGAATTGTCGCAGTTTGCGCCTGCACCTATCATGGCCTCATGCAAACGCAACAACCTTTGGCCATGCTCGGCGGCCTCACAGCCAGCGAGTTCATGCAGCGGTATTGGCAAAAAAAGCCCTTGCTGGTGCGACAAGCTTTCCCCCAATTCCAGCCTTTGCTTTCACGCAAGCAATTGTTTGAACTGGCGGCCAGCCCTGAGGTGGGTTCACGCCTGGTGCAAGGCAAAGGCCGTGACTGGCAGATGCGCCACGGGCCTTTGAGCGCACGCCAGCGCCCGGCTTTTGCCCAACCCCATTGGACGCTGCTGGTGCAAGGCGTGGATTTGCATGCCCAAGCGGCGGCTGATTTTTTGCAAGCCTTTCGCTTTGTGCCCGACGCCCGCTTGGACGATTTGATGGTCAGTTGGGCCAGCGATGGCGGTGGGGTGGGGCCGCACTTTGACAGCTACGACGTGTTTTTGATGCAAGCCCAAGGACAACGGCGTTGGCGCTACGGCCCGCAAAAAGATTTGTCTTTGCAACCGGGCATGCCGCTGAAAATTTTGTCTAAATTTCAGCCGCGCTGGGACGTGGTGCTCAACCCCGGAGACATGCTTTACCTGCCGCCCCGCTATGCGCACGAAGGCACAGCGGTGGGCGAGTGCATGACCTATTCGGTGGGCTTTCGGGCCCCCGCCATGGCCGAATTGGGGCGCGATGTGTTGCAGCGTTTGTCCGAGCACTGCGAGGATGAGCTCCCCACCCGTTTGTACACCGACCCCCAGCAGGCGGCGGTGTCGCACCCGGCCCAAATGCCAGCGGATTTGCAAGCCTTTGCCCACAAGGCGGTGCAACACATGCTGGACCAGCCCCATGCCCTGCACCAGGCATTGGGCGAGGTGATGACCGAACCCAAGGCACAGGTCTGGTTTGAGCCGCGCCCTGCACCCCGGCGCATTCGGGCTTGGGTGCTGGATGCGTGCAGCCGCATGTTGTACGACGACGGACACATTTACCTCAACGGTGAGAGCTGGCGCGCCAGTGGTGCCGATGCCCGTTTGATGCGGGCCTTGGCCGATCAGCGCGGATTGGATCAGGCCCAATGGCGATCGGCCAGCCCAGCAGCCAAGGCTTTGTTGCGCGAATGGGGTGACCAAGGTTGGTGTCACCCGATCTGAGGCGGCCTTCCGATGCACCTGCTTGGGGCGCGTGTCGCCAAGCTGGCCGTCCTGACGGGATAGAACCCGGGATTTACCCTATAATCAGAGGCTGAGTTGAGGAAGCTTCTGAGTCCATCGGCTCGGCCACGCCCAGGTGTGGCGGTTCCAACAAATGAGTTTTATCTACCCCTTCAAAGGAAATCAACATGAAAAAATCAATCCTCTTGGCCGCCCTGATGGCCGCCGCTTTGGTCGCTTGTGGCAAAAAAGAAGCCCCCGCTCCTGCACCCGCACCGGCTCCCGCTGCTGCACCCGCACCGGCTGCTGACGCTTCTGCCCCCGCACCTGCTGCTGATGCAGCCGCTGCACCCGCCGCACCTGCTGCTGCACCTGCTGGCGAAAAGAAGTAATTCTTTTTTTCAGATCACAAAAAAGCCACCTTCGGGTGGCTTTTTTGTGTCTGAACAACCCGGCATCGGGCGGGTGAGGGGTTATTTGAGTTCGTCGAGCAGCAACTTGGCGATTTTTTGGCTGGCTGGGCTGGACTCGTTTTGCCCGTCGATGCTGAGCACCACGGCGCGGCTGCCGCCGCTGGCTTGGGCCGTGATGGCGATGCGGTATTTCACCGGCACCGGAACTTTTTTGGCTTTGAACATGCGGGTCAAGAAGTTGCCTTCTTTGTCGTTGGGTGTGTCCACAAAGCGCACAAAGTAGGTACCAGTGCGGCGGTCGCGGTCTTCAACGGTGAAGCCCGTGCGGTCCAGGGCCAAGCCAACGCGGCGCCAGGCGATGTCAAAACCTTCGTTCAAAAAGATGGAGGTTTGGCCGGCAATGTTCTCAGCTTTGGCCGAGGTGTTGGGTAGGTTGGCCTGTGCCACCGCTTGATCGGCTTGCTGGGCGGGGGCACCGAGCTTGAGCATCAAACGGCGCAGGAACTCGTTTTCCAAGCCCGGGTCGCTGGGCCGGGGTTGCCAGACGGTGGCGTCTTTCACCACGCTGGTGTAGACCTCGACCATGCCCCGGTGGCTGATGCGGATTTCAGTGGATTGTGCAGTCAGGGGTTCCAGTTGGGTGCGGTATTTGTCGCGCTCACCCGTGGAATACAGACCGTCCAGCACTTTGCCCAAGGTGCGGCGGATCACATCTTGCGGCAACTTGGCTCGGTTTTCGGCCCATTCGGTCTCTAAAAGACCCAAAACAGGATTTTCCTGGGTGAAGGTGAACCCGCTTTCTTTCCAGAAGTCACGCACGATGGGGTAGATCTGATCCACCGAGCGGCCGACCACCAACCAGCGGTCACTGCCCACACGCTCCAAGCGCACATCGCCCAAGGCGTTGGTCACAGCGTTGCCACGTTGTGCGTTGCGGCTGTTGTTGAAGTCATTGGCGCTGACCCCCACACCCGGTAAGGCGTAGCGGGATTCACGGCCAATTTGGCTCAGGTCAGGCGGCACATCGAGTTTGGCACCCTTGGCTTCACCTTGGGTTTTGTAATCCACTTTGGAGTCGGGGATGACACTGCCACACCCAGCCAGCACGGCGCAGAGCAGCCATGGGCTCATTCGCAAGGAAATCGAGGCAAAACGGGTCATGGGGTGTTTCATGGATGAGGGGCTCAGGCCAGCAGGCCGCTGGCGCGCAAAGCAGACTCCACCACCGCGTGGTACTGGGAGGACAAGGGGGTCAAAGGCAAGCGCATGGCAGGGCCACACAGGCCTAACTTGGCCATCGCCCATTTGAGTGGGATGGGGTTGGCTTCGACAAACAAGTGTTTGTGCAAAGGCATGAGCTTGAACTGGATGTCCATGGCGGTGCGGTGGTCGCCCGCCAAAGCCGCCACGCACAATTGGTGCATCAAGGCCGGGGCCACATTGGCCGTCACGCTGATATTGCCTTGTCCGCCGCACATCATCAGGGCCACGGCGGTGGGGTCGTCGCCCGAATAAATGGCAAAGCCCTTGGGGGCTTCGCGGATCAGCCATTGGGCGCGTTCAATGTTTCCGGTGGCCTCTTTGATGCCGACAATGCCGGGCACTTGGGCCAAACGCATCACCGTGTCGTGCTGCATATCGGCCACGGTGCGGCCCGGAACGTTGTACAGCACCAAAGGCAGATCCACCGCTTGTGCGATGGCTTGGAAATGTTGGAACAAGCCTTCTTGGGTGGGCTTGTTGTAATAGGGGACCACTTGCAACTGGCAATCGGCACCCACTTCTTTGGCGCGGCGGGCCAGTTCGATGGCCTCGGCTGTCGAGTTGGCACCGCAGCCCGCCATGATGGGGATGCGCCCTTTGGCCTGCTCAACGCAGACCCGGATGATCTCCAAGTGTTCTTGCACGCTGACCGTGGGTGACTCTCCGGTGGTGCCCACCGCCACGATGCAATCCGTGCCTTGGTCCACATGCCAATCAACCAAACGGCGAAGACCTGGGTAGTCGATGGCGCCGTCGTCGAGCATGGGGGTGGCCAAAGCCACAATGCTGCCAGTGATGCTGATCATGTCCAAGTCTCGGTCAGGGAAAGGTGCTCATTCTACCGAGAGCGGGTAACGCACCGTGTGTGTGTGGTCTGGCCCGGATTGCACCGCCACCACCCTCTGGACAAAGCGGGCTGGGGTGTCGATAAAACCATTTTCGTAAGCCACGATGTGCAAGTCTTTGCACATCTGCAGCAGCTCGCCATGGCGCAGCAAAAAATCAGGCCTTGACGGCCGACCCACGGTTTCGTTGCCCTGGGCAAAGGTTTCGTGGATCAACACCCCATCGGGCGCCAAACTGGCCAAAATTTGCGGCAGCAGTGGGCGCCACAAATAGTGGGTGATGACCACCGCATCAAACACGCGGCCCGGGAACGGCCAAGCATGGTTTTCCACGTCGGCCAAACAGGTTTCCCCCCAGGTTTGGGCTTGCCCCAAGGCCTGCGGGTCGCGGTCTACGCCCACGGGGCGAAATCCGTGCTCGGCCAAATGCCGCATGTGTCTGCCGTGGCCACATGCCAAGTCGAGGACTTCGCCGCCCGGCGCAATCAGGTGGGTCCATCGCTGTACCCAGGCATTGGGCGCATTTCCGCCATGGGGGTGGATTGGCTGCGGTGGGGCAGATGGGCCAGGGTCGGCGGGGTGCATGGTGGCCAGGGTCAGAAGCAGGACCAAGCTTGCGAGGCCAGCATCCACAAAAAATCGGGGTGTTGGTACAGCATGAATATGGGCACCAAGGCCGCTACCAACAGCAGCCCGTATCCAATTTTGTGCCGCATGGGTGTCATGCCGCACTCACCTGGGGTGTTCTGCGTTCAATCGGGTTTTCGTTGACTTGCCAGTTGAACAAGGCTGCCACCAAGCCCAAGGCGATGGAGATGTACCACACCACGTCATAACTGCCGGTGTGGTCATACAGCCAGCCGCCCAGCCAAACGCCCATGAAGCTGCCCAATTGGTGGCCAAAAAACACCGAGCCCCCGAGCATGGAAAAGTGAGAGATGCCAAAAATCTTGGCCACTGTGCCATTGGTCGGAGGCACGGTTGACAGCCACAGCAAACCCATGCAGCACGAGAAAATATAGACGCTCAAATTGCTCACGGGTACCCACAAAAAAACCGAGATCACCACCGATCGACTCAGGTAGTTGCAAGCCAGCAATTGCCGCCCTGAAAAGCGCGACCCCAACAAACCTACCGCGTATGTGCCAAACACATTGAACAAACCAATCAGGGCCAGGGCATAGCCGGCCACATCAGGGCCCAGCCCTTTGTCTTTGAGGTAACTGGGCAGGTGGACCCCAATGAAGACCACTTGAAATCCGCAGACAAAAAAGCCGGCCATCAGCCATTGAAAGCTGGGGTAGGCCAGTGCCTCGCGCAGGGCTTGCAGGATGGTTTGATCGCGCTGGGGTGCTTGACCTTGGGAGAAGGCGGGTTCACGCAGACCCAATGTCAGTGGAAGCAAGAACAAGGCGATCGTGGCCAATGCCATCAAGGCCTGTTGCCAACCCAAAGAAGAGATCAAAAAGCCTTCGATGGGCATCATCAAAAATTGACCAAAGGACCCAGCTGCAGCGGCCAAACCCATGGCATAAGAGCGTTTTTCAACGGGCGTGTTGCGACCGATGATGCCGTACACCACCACATAGGTGGTGCCTGCCTGGGCCAAACCAATGATCACACCCGCGCTCAAGACCAAGGCCAGAGGGGTGGTGGCATGCGCCATGCCCAGCAAGCCAAGGGCATACAAAAGCACGCCCACCACAATGACACGAAATGCGCCAAAGCGATCGGCCAGCATGCCCGAAAAAATGCCAGCAAAACCCCAGGTGAGGTTTTGGACTGCCATGGCCAAAGAGAAGTCTTCTCGTCCCCATGACATGGCCTGGGTCATGGGTTGAAGCCACAGGCCAAAACCGTGGCGAATGCCCATCGACAGGGTCAACAAAATGGCGCTGCAAATGAGCATTTGCCGCATATCAAGCAGGGGTTTGGTCTGGTTCATGGCCTGCACTGTAGCGAATTCTGTGTGCCTTCGTGCGCAGGGCCACAGACCTGCCTGCCTACAATCGCGCCCCATGGCAAGCAAACAACCCGAATATTCCGAAGGCTCGATCCGCGTCTTGAAAGGCTTGGAGCCGGTCAAGCAACGCCCGGGCATGTACACCCGCACCGACAACCCCTTGCACATCATCCAAGAGGTGATCGACAACGCCGCCGACGAAGCGCTGGCCGGGCACGGCAAAAAAATCACCGTGCAACTGCACAGCGACGGCTCGGTCAGCATCGAAGACGATGGCCGTGGCATTCCGTTTGGCATGCACCCCGAAGAAAAAGCGCCAGTCATTGAGCTGGTGTTCACCCGCCTGCATGCGGGTGGCAAGTTTGACAAGGGCAAGGGCGGCGCTTACAGCTTCTCGGGCGGCTTGCATGGCGTGGGCGTGAGCGTGACCAATGCCTTGGCCAAGCGCATGGAAGTCACCTCCTACCGCGAGGGGCAAGTCGCGCATTTGGTTTTCTCCGGTGGTGATGTGGTGGAAAAACTCAAGCTCCGCAAAACCGAAGCAGGCGACCGTCGCCAAGGCACGGTGGTGCGGGTGTGGCCGGATGCCAAATACTTCGAATCCGCCAACCTGCCTTTGCAAGAGTTGATTCACCTCTTACGCAGCAAAGCCGTGCTGATGCCGGGCGTGAGCGTCACCTTGGCGCAAGAAAAAGCCAAAGACAGCCAAACCTGGCTCTACAAAGGGGGCTTAAGCGACTATTTGACGCAAACCCTGAGCCACGACCCGTTCATCCCCTTGTTTGAGGGCGAGGGCTTTGCCGATGAAGGCCACGACAGCTTCGCCGAAGGCGAGGGCGCGGCCTGGTGCTTGGCCTTCACCGAAGACGGCTCGCCCGTGCGCGAGAGCTACGTCAACCTGATTCCCACCAGCGCAGGTGGCACGCATGAGAGCGGCCTGCGCGATGGCCTGTTCAACGCGGTGAAAAGCTTCATCGACTTGCACGCTTTGCTGCCCAAGGGCGTGAAGTTGCTGCCCGAAGACGTGTTTGCCCGTGCCAGCTTTATTTTGAGCGCCAAGGTGCTGGACCCGCAATTCCAAGGGCAGATCAAAGAGCGTCTCAATTCGCGCGACGCGGTGCGTTTGGTGTCGAGCTTTGTCAAACCCGCTTTGGACTTGTGGCTCAACGCGCATGTGGAGTTCGGTAAAAAACTCGCCGAGTTGGTCATTCGCGCCGCGCAGTTGCGCCAAAAGGCTGGCCAAAAAGTGGAAAAGCGCAAGGGCTCTGGCGTGGCGGTGTTGCCGGGCAAGCTGACCGATTGCGAAAGCCGCGACTTGGCGCACAACGAAATCTTTTTGGTCGAGGGCGACAGTGCTGGCGGCAGCGCCAAAATGGGCCGCGACAAAGAAAGCCAAGCTATCTTGCCCCTGCGCGGCAAGGTGCTCAACACCTGGGAGGTTGAGCGCGACCGCTTGTTTGCCAACAACGAGGTGCACGACATCGCTGTGGCGATTGGCGTTGACCCGCATGGCCCCAACGATGAACCCGACCTGAGCGGCTTGCGCTACGGCAAGGTGTGCATTTTGAGTGACGCCGATGTGGACGGCTCGCACATCCAAGTGTTGTTGCTGACGCTGTTCTTCAGGCACTTCCCCAAGCTGATCGAGACTGGCCATGTGTATGTGGCCCGCCCACCTTTGTTCAGGGTGGATGTGCCAGCGCGTGGCAAAAAACCCGCGAGCAAAGCCTATGCCTTGGACGAAGGTGAGTTGACAGCCATACTCGATAAAAGCGCCAAAGAAGGCGTGCCGCGTGAGAAATGCAGCATCTCCCGCTTCAAAGGTTTGGGCGAGATGAACGCCGAGCAGCTGTGGGACACCACCTTGAACCCCGACACACGCCGCTTGTTGCCGGTGCAATTGGGCGTGCTGGACTTTGCCCAAACCGAAGGCCTGATCACCCAGTTGATGGGCAAAGGCGAGGCCGCCGCGCGGCGTGAACTGATGGAGTTGCACGGCGACAGCATTGAAGTTGATGTGTGATGGGCTCTTTTTTATTCATTTTTTGATCCCTTTTTGAAATTAACCGAGAAATTTCGTACTTAAGGTACTGAAATTCACGGTTATGTACCCGCGAAACGCTTTTCATCACCTGCAAAGCTTGTGGCTAGATATAATGCATATTTAAAGAAAGACTTTAAAATTTCTCGATATGTATGCGCGTCTTGGTTCAGAACGACTCCACTATTTGGCCCGCCAGTTTCCGGCGGTGCTGATTTTGGGGGCGCGCCAGGTGGGCAAGACCACGCTGGCGCGTTTGGCATTTGCCGATCACCGCTACATCGATTTGGAAGATCCCAATACGCGTGCGCTGTTTGCCCAAGACCCGCGTTTTGCGCTGGATGCTCGGCAAGAGGCACCAGGCTTGGTGTTGGACGAAGCGCAGCGTTTACCAGCATTGTTTGATGCTTTGCGCGGAGCGATTGACGCAGATCGCCAGCGCATGGGGCGCTTTGTGTTGCTGGGTTCGGCGCAGCCTGCGCTGGTGCAAAAAGTGGCCGAGAGTCTGGCGGGGCGTGTGGGGATTTTGGAATTGCCACCGTTGACGGTCATGGAGGCCCAAAGTGGCGACCATCCCATCACCGACCATCGCCAGTTGTGGCTGTCTGGGGGCTTTCCCGATGCGATGGGGGCCCCAGCGCGGGGTGGGCACTTTCGGGAATGGTGGGAGGCCTACTTGCGAACTTATGTGGAGCGCGATTTGCCGGCCATGGGCATGAGCGCTGACCCGATTCTGATGCGCAAACTGCTCACCATGTTGGCGCATGCCCAAGGCGGCGTTGCCAATTTGAGTCAATTTGCCGCAGCGCTGGGCCATTCGCAGCCCACCATCGCTCGCTGTGTGGACATACTGGAGCGCAGTTTTTTGCTGCGGCGCTTAACGCCTTACTTTCGCAATGTGGGCAAACGATTGGTGAAAGCCCCCAAACTCTATTTGCGCGATACCGGACTGTTACACCACTTGCTGAACATTGATTCGCTGGACACTTTGGACAGTCACCCGATTCGTGGTGCGAGTTGGGAGACTTTTGTCATGGAAGACATGTTGCGTCGAGAGGCGTTGGCGCATCCGCACAGCATGCCGCATTTTTGGCGCACGGCGGGTGGCGCTGAGGCAGACCTCTTGCTTGATCGCGGGGATGCTTTGCATGTGCTCGAGATCAAAACCGCACGCGCTACCTCGCCCTATTTGGCCCGTGGTCTACGTGCCATCATGCAAGACACGGGGGCTATCAGCGCCACGGTGATCGACCAAGGGCAAGGCACCGATCCGCTGGCGCAGGGTGTGAGCCGAGTGGGGTTTGAGATTGCGAAAAATTGGCTGCCTTTTGGACTGCCAGCAGCAAACCCGCTGCTCAATACAATGCCGAACGAATGAGAACGCCCAGTCTTAGGGCCACCTTTAGATGAATAAAAAAAATGGATGTTGAACAACGATGACGGATGCAGTGACCCCCGATCTCTCCGACGCCGAATCCGACGACGGCATTGCCTTAGGGCACTACGCCCAACGCGCTTACCTGGAATACGCCTTGAGCGTGGTCAAGGGCCGCGCTTTGCCCGATGTGTGCGACGGCCAAAAGCCGGTGCAGCGGCGCATTTTGTATTCCATGTCGCGCATGGGTTTGGGCTTTGGCGGCCCCAATGGCGCAGTAGGCGCTCGGCCTGTGAAAAGCGCCCGTGTGGTGGGCGATGTGCTGGGTCGCTACCACCCGCATGGCGACAGCGCGGCGTATGAAGCGCTGGTGCGCATGGCGCAAGATTTTTCCCAGCGTTACCCGCTGATTGACGGTCAAGGCAACTTTGGCTCGCGTGATGGTGACGGCGCGGCGGCCATGCGCTACACCGAGGCACGCTTGGCCCGCATCACCAGTTTGTTGTTGGATGAAATCGACGAAGGCACGGTGGACTTTCAGCCCAACTACGACGGCTCCACCGAAGAGCCCAAGCAGTTGCCTGCCCGTTTGCCGTTTGCCTTGCTCAATGGCGCCAGCGGCATTGCGGTGGGCATGGCGACGGAAATCCCCAGCCACAACCTGCGCGAAGTGGCCGATGCCTGTGTCGCGCTGATCAAAAACCCCAAGCTTTCACACGCCGAGTTGCTGCAAATTTTGCCTGGCCCCGACTACCCCGGTGGCGGGCAAATCATCAGCAGCGACGCCGATATTTCAGACGCTTACGCCACAGGGCGCGGCTCGCTCAAGGTGCGTGCGCGTTGGGTGATTGAAGACTTGGCCCGTGGCCAATGGCAGTTGGTGGTGAACGAATTGCCCCCCGGTGTCAGCAGCCAAAAAGTGTTGGAAGAAATTGAAGAACTGACCAACCCCAAGGTCAAGACCGGCAAAAAAGCGCTGAGCCCAGAGCAAACCATGCTCAAAGCCACCATCTTGGCGGTGCTGGATGGGGTGCGAGATGAGTCCAGCAAAGACGCGCCGGTGCGTTTGGTGTTCGAGCCCAAAACCCGCACGATTGAACAGCAAGAACTCATCACCTCTTTGTTGGCGCACACCAGCTTGGAAAGCTCCTCGTCCATCAACCTGACCATGGTCGGTTTGGACGGCCGCCCGGTGCCCAAGACCTTGCGCCAAATGCTGGAAGAGTGGATTGCCTTCAGGCAAACCACCGTGCAGCGAAGATCGCAATACCGTTTGGACAAGGTGCTGGCGCGTATCCATATTTTGGAAGGCCGCCAGTTGGTGTTGCTCAACATCGACGAGGTGATTCGCATCATCCGCCACAGCGACGAACCCAAGCCTGCATTGATCGAACGCTTCAAACTGAGCGAGCGCCAAGCCGACGATATTTTGGACATCCGCTTGCGCCAATTGGCGCGATTGGAAGCCATCAAGATCGAGCAAGAACTCAAAGAGTTGCGCGAAGAGCAGGGCCGTTTGGAAGACATTTTGGGCAGCGCCACCTCGCTGCGCCGCTTGATGGTGAAAGAGATCGAAGCCGACGCCAAAACCTTTGCCGATGCGCGCCGCACCCTGATCCAAGAAGAGAAAAAAGCCGTGGCTGAAGTCAAGGTGATTGACGAACCCGTCACCGTGGTGCTGTCTGCCAAGGGTTGGGTGCGTGCCCGCACCGGCCACGGCCACGACCCGTTGGGCTTTGCCTTTAAAGCGGGTGACGAGTTGTACGACACCTTCGAGTGCCGCACAGTGGACCAACTGATTGCCTTTGGCTCCAATGGGCGGGTGTACTCGGTGCCGGTGGCGCAGCTGCCTGGTGCGCGGGGTGACGGCCAACCCGTTACCACCTTGGTGGACGTGGAAGCCGGTACGCAACTGGTGCATTACTTTGCAGGGCCTGGCACGCTCACCTTGTTGCTCAGCGGCTCGGGCGGTTATGGTTTTGTGTGTTGCATCGACAACTTGATTTCCCGCAACAAAGGCGGCAAGGCTTTCATCAGTCTGGGCGAGGGCGAAACCTTCTGCTGCCCGTCCTTGGTGGGCGGCGGCAACGGCGAAACACTGCTGCCCATCGCCACCCATGTGGCCTGTGCTTCCACCGGTGGGCGCATCTTGACCTTTGCCATCAGCGAACTCAAAGCCATGGAAAAAGGCGGCAGGGGTTTGATGCTGATCGACTTGGAAGACAAAGACAGCTTGGCCGGTGCCGCGGCTTACACCCGCAGCGTGTGCATTGTGGGCGTGGGGCGTGGCGGTAAAGACCGTGAGGAAACATTGGAAATCAGAAGTCTCAACAACGCCATGCTGGTGCGCGGGCGCAAGGGCAAGGCGGCCGATTTGGGCTTCAAGCCCAATGCCGTGAGGCGGGTCCTTTAAGGGGTCTTGACCTGGTGCGCCCCTGGCCTCACACCAATGACACCCGAAAGGCTTGGGACAAACTGATCCAGGGCCGCTGGTCAGCCCAACTCGGCGATGAGTTCGATTTCCACGCAAGCCCCCATGGGCAACTGGGCCACGCCAAAGGCACTGCGGGCGTGGGCGCTGCGCGGTCCAAACACCTGGGCCAGCAGTTCGCTGCAGCCATTGGTCACCAGGTGTTGCTCGGTGAAGGTGGGCGTGGAGTTGACCAGGCTGAGCACTTTGACAATCCGTTTCACATCTTCCAAAGTTTTGCCTTGCGATTGGCAGGCCGCTTGCAAGGTGCCGATGAGGTCAATGGCGATGGACCGCGCAGCGGCTTGGCCGGTGGCGGTGTCCGTGTTCAGGCCGAGTTGACCTACCCAAGGCTTACCGTCTTGGCGCGCAATATGACCACTCAAAAACACCAAATTTCCAGTGATGGCAAAGGGCACATAGGCCGCAGCGGGCGTGGCCACGGGCGGCAAAGTGATGTTCAATTCGGCGAGTCGTTGAGCGACGGACATGCGGGTCTCCAAGGGGTTTTCAGGCGATTGCGCAGTGTAGCGGCCAAGGTCCAGCCCAGTCTGGCTTTTAGACATGGAATGTGGACACTCAAGAAAACCTGGCTTGGTGCCGATACACCTGGCATGAACACCCAGATCACCTTTTCCCAATGGGCCACCCGCCGTGTTTCAGCGCTTGGGGTGGCCGGCGCTTTGCTTTTTTTGTGGGGTGTGGGCACGGCCCACGCCGAATGGACCCCGTTGGAAAAAACCGAGCAATTGGCCCACTTTTTTGACAAAGACTCGGTCAAAGCCGCGCACGTCACCCGATATGCCTGGACCTTGACCGAGTTGGCCGATGTCTTGACCAATACCGGCACACCAGGGGCGGCCGCTGCGCCCAAGGTCAAGTCAACCCTCACGCGCTGGCGGGTGCATTGCATCACCGACATGGTGGCCCGTTTGTCGGTCAGCTTTTACGAGCAACCCCAGGGCAAGGGTGCGCCGCTGTCGAGCCAAGACGAAACCGAATGGCGGGTGCGCGAAACCCCCATCCGACCAGGTTCGGTTCAGGCTTTGCTGAAAAAAGAAGTTTGTCAGTAATTAAAAAGAGGTAAATTCGTTCTCTCGTGGGGCTTGTATCGCCCCGTTGGGAGGGCGCATGAACCCAAGCCGCGGCACAGACCGCATCACCCCGGCGGCCCTGGCGTGTGTCGCCGCCAGCGCCGCTCACCTTTGGCACCAACCGCTGTGGCCTATCTGGGCTTATGCCATCTGCGCCTTGATGGCCTTGGTGGCGCTGCTCTGGGGCGGGCGCCTCCTCAAGCGTTGGCCGGGCTGTGGGTGGTTGCCCGTGTTTTTTTCGGTCTGGGGTCTGGTGTTTGCTTTGGCGGGCATGCGTGCCGTGTGGCATGCCGAACGCTTGCTGGCACCGGATTTGGAGGGGCGCGACCTCACCGTGGTCGGCGTGGTGTCGGCCTTGCCCCAGCGCACCGAAGACAGCCTGCGTTTTCGCTTGGCCATCGAGACGGCCGAATGGCAAGGTCAGCGCGTGAAGGCCCCCCCCGAGGTGCTGTTGGGTTGGTATGCTGGTCGTTGGGGCCTGCAAGACCACGCCAGCATTCCCGCTTTGCGGGCCGGGGAGCGCTGGCGCATGGTGGTGCGGCTCAAGCAGCCCCACGGTCAAGTCAATCCCCACGGCTTTGACTTTGAGCTGTGGATGTGGGGGCAGGGCTTGGGGGCCACGGGCTATGTGCGCGCGGGCCGCCATGACCCGACACCTGTTCGATTGGAAGCCACGTGGCAATACGGCGTGGCGCAATGGCGGCAGTGGATGCGCGATCGGGTGCAAGCGCGCATCGCCGATCCCCAGTGGTCGGGCTTGATCAGTGCCTTGCTCATGGGCGACCAGGGCAGCATCGAACGCGCCGATTGGGACGTGTTTCGCGCCACGGGCGTGGCCCATTTGGTGAGCATTTCAGGTCTGCATGTGACCATGTTTGCTTGGCTGTGTGGCGGGTTGGTGCGCTGGGCTTGGCGGCGCAGTGACCTGTGGGGGCCTTCGTGGTGTTTGCGGGTGCCCGCTGATCAAGCTGCGCGCTGGGCGGGCTTGGGGCTGGCCGTGTTGTATGCACTGTTCAGCGGGTGGGGCATTCCCGCGCAACGCACGATTTGGATGCTCACCTGGGTCACGGTCTTGGCGGCCACGGGGCGGCGTTGGCCTTGGCCCCAGGTGTGGCTCAGCGCCTGTGCCTGGGTGTTGTTGGCCGATCCCTCGGCCTTGGGGCAAGCCGGTTTTTGGCTCAGCTTTGTTGCGGTGGGTGTGCTGTTTGCCACCGGGCAAGGGCCTCCCCAAACCAACCAGGATCTGTCATGGGCACAGCGCTTGTGGCGGCTGTGGCGCGAGCAACTGGCGATCACCTTGTGCCTCGCACCTTTGAGTTTGTGGCTGTTTCAACAGGTGTCCGTGGTGGGTTTGCTGGCCAATGCCGTGGCCATTCCTTGGGTGACCTTGTGGGTCACTCCCTTGTGTTTGCTGGGTGCGTTTGTGCCGGTGGCATGGGATGTGGCGTCGGTGTCTTTGCAGGCCTTGGTGGCCGGTTTGAACATCTTGGCTGCCTGGCCAGGTGCCGTGTGGAGCACACCAGCACCAGCTGCTTGGGCCAGTGCGGCGGCCACCTTGGGCAGCTTGATGTTGGCCATGCGCTTGCCGGTGGTGCTGCGCGCCATGGGCTTGCCATTGATGGCCCCGGCCTTGCTGTGGACCGTTCCCGGTCCTGCGCCGGCAGAGGTGGAGGTGTGGTTTCCCGACATTGGCCAGGGCCATGCGGTGCTGGTGCGCACCGCCCACCATGCTTTGTTGTTTGATGCGGGGCCCCGCTACTCGCGCGAGACCGATGCGGGTCAACGCGTTTTGCTGCCTTTGCTGCGCGCCTGGGGTTTGCGTTTGGACGCCCTGGTGCTGAGCCATTCGGACAGCGATCACATTGGTGGCGCACCTGCGGTGTTGCAAATGAACCCGAGCATGCCCTGGTGGGGATCCTTGCCGCCATCGCACCCCTTGCACCAATCGCGTCCTGGTCAAGCCTGTCTAGCCGGTGTGGGCTGGGACTGGGATGGGGTGCGGTTTGAATTCCTGCACCCCTGGGATGTCAGCCCCAGCGAACGCGCCAAACCCAACACCCTGAGTTGTGTGCTCAAGGTGCAAGCCCAGGGCGGATCGGTGCTGCTCACCGGTGACATCGAGGCGGCGCAAGAAAAGGCCTTGGTCAGCAACGAGCCTGCGGGGGGCGATGGGGCATCGCGCTTGCGCGCCGATGTGCTGTTGGTGCCCCACCACGGCAGCAACACCTCTTCGACAACCGAGTTTTTAGCAGCAGTGGCGCCGCGGTGGGCCTGGGTGCAAGCCGGGTACCGCAACCGCTATGGCCACCCCACGACAGCGGTGATGGCGCGCTATCAAGCGCAAGGCATCACGGTGTTGGAGAGTGTGCGCTGTGGTGCAGGCCGGTGGCGTTCAGCGCAGCCCGACCAAGTGCATTGCGAACGCGAGGCCCAGGCACGTTATTGGCACCACCAGGTGCCTTGATCAGTGCTCGCTCAAGGCGCTGCGGTTTTCTTGCACGCGCCGGGTGATGTGGGCCAAGGCTTCTTCGATCTGGTCGATCAAAATCAAGCACAGGTCGCCAGGGGTGAGCCGGTCGATGGCGGCATCGATGGCGGTGAATTCGCCGCGGATTTCTTCGATGTGGCTGGTGCGGCGCGCGCCGTCCAAACCTTGGCGCAACAGGGCCAACACCTCGCCGTCGGCACGGCCGCGTTGGCAGGCGTCTTGGAACAGCACCACGTCGTCAAAGGCTTCACCAATGATGCGGGTTTGTTGGCGGATGTCTTCGTCGCGCCGGTCGCCCGCACCACTGATGACCACGCTGCGCCGATTGGCGGGCAAATTGGTCACAGCCTGCACCAAGGCCTTGATGGCGTCTGGGTTGTGGCCGTAGTCGGCGATCAAAGTGGCCCCTTTGTAATCAAACACATTGAAGCGGCCCGGAACTGCCATGGCGTCGCTGACAAAGGTGGACAAACCGCGCGCAATGGTGGCCCAGGGAATGGCGCTGGCCCAGGCCGCAGCCACCGATGCCATGGCGTTTTCAATCTGAAAACCAATGGCCCCCGAGCGGGTCAGGGGGATATGCGACAAGGGAATGCGAATTTCGAATTTGCCCTCGGCAGCGACGAGTTGATCGTCTTCGACAAACAACACCCGCTTGCCTTGGGCGCGGTGGGTGGTCAGGGTGGGTTGGTGCGGGTCAAGCGCAAAAAACGTCACTTGACCGGGGCAGCTGCTGGCCATGGACGCCACCATGGGATCTGCCGCATTCAGCACGGCCATGCCACTGGTGGCGACGTTTTGCACAATCATGCGCTTGAGCACCGCCAAGTCTTCAACCGTGGTGATGTAGTTCAAGCCCAAATGGTCGCCCATGCCGATATTGGTGACCACCGCCACGCTGCAGCGGTCAAAGGCCAAGCCTTCGCGCAGCATGCCACCACGGGCGGTTTCGAGCACCGCCGCATCCACATGGGGGTGCATGAGCACATTGCGCGCACTGCGCGGGCCGCTGCAGTCGCCGCTGTCGATTTGCCGCCCTTGTACATACACGCCATCGGTGTTGGTCATGCCCACGCGCAAGCCGTGGGTGCGCAGCAGGTGGGCGGTGAGCCGCACGGTGGTGGTTTTGCCGTTGGTGCCGGTGACGGCAATCACGGGGATGCGGCCATCATCGCCTGGGGCATACAACATCGACATGATGGCTTTGCCCACATCACGGCCTTTGCCATAAGAGGGCTGCAAATGCATGCGCAGGCCAGGCGCGGCGTTGACCTCGACCACACCCCCGCATTGGTCTTCCAGCGGGCGCAGCACCGATTCGCAAACAATGTCCACGCCGCACACATCCAGCCCAACCATTTGCGCGGCTGCAATGGCGCGCGCTGCCACCTCGGGGTGCACGTCATCGGTCACATCTGTGGCCGTGCCGCCGGTGGACAGGTTGGCGTTGTTGCGCAATATCACCCGCACCCCTTTGCCGGGCACCGATTGGGCATTCAAGCCTTGGTCTTTGAGGCGCGCCAGGGCCACTTCGTCAAAGCGAATTTTGGTCAGCGAGGTCGAGTGTCCCTCACCCCGGCGTGGATCGGCATTGACCCGCTCAACCAGTTCGCTCACGGTGTGCTGGCCGTCACCAATCACCAGGGGAGGTTCGCGGCGTGCTGCGGCCACCAATTTGTCACCCACCACCAATAAGCGGTAGTCGCTGCCGGGCAAAAAGCGCTCCACCATCACCTCATCGCGGAATTTGGCGGCATTGTGGAAGGCCGCTTCGATTTCTTCGCGGGTGCTGATGTTGACCGTGACGCCCTTGCCTTGGTTGCCGTCGCGCGGTTTGACCACCACGGGTGTGCCAATGGCTTGTGCCGCAGCCCATGCATCGTTGGCGTCCAGCACCGGTCGACCTTGGGGCACCGGTACGCCAGCGGCGTTCAACAGCTTCTTGGTCAGGTCTTTGTCTTGCGCAATGGCTTCGGCGATGGCGCTGCTGGAATCGGTTTCTGCGGCTTGGATGCGGCGTTGTTTGCTGCCCCAACCAAATTGCACCATGCTGCCCTCGGTGAGGCGGCGGTAAGGAATGCCACGCACCAACGCCGCGTCGACGATGGAGCTGGTGGATGGGCCCAAGCGAATGTCTTCGTCCAGGGCGCTCAGTTGCGCGAGGGCTGCATCAATATCGAAAGTCGTGTTGTCCCAAGCCGCTTGGCACAGGGCCTGCGCCAACTCCAGGGCCAGTCGACCCACGTCTTCTTCGGTGTATTCGACCACCACTTGGTACATGCCCGCTTCGGGTGTGAGGCTGGTGCGGCTGAAGGTCACGGGGCAGCCGGCTGCTATTTGCATGTGCAAGGTGGCGTCTTCAATGGCGTGGGCCATGCTGAGGACTGCGCCTTGTTGGGTGGTGCGCAACTGGCCCAAGCCTGGAAACAAGTGGCGCAAGCGTTGCTCAAAATCGGGCACTGTGGTCAAGTCGCATTCTTGGTTTTGGCACAGGACCATGGCCTCAATGGCGGTGTGGCGTGTCCACAGATTGGGGCCGCGCAGGGCGCGGATGTGTGAGATGTCCATCAGGCTTTCATCCTTGCTTTTTCTTGGGATTCGGATTCGGTTTTTTGGCGGAAATTTTTCAAGCCCGCCCGCATCAGCGTGGGGGTGACACCCAGCGACCAGGCGCAGGCCACGGCGGCCAGCAGGTGCGAGACCGACATGTCCTCGTGCTTGAGCAAGCGCGCCACGGGGGCGAGGTCGAGGTGCAGCAAGGTGGTTTCTTGGTCGCCGCGCGCCAAAGTCACATGGCCTTGGCGACAAAACACCGAGCGGCGTCCTTGTCGGCGGTGTGCGCCGAGGATGGCGCTGTCAGGGTTGAGCCCGTACATCATCACTTCGCCATCGCACAGTTCTTCGAGTTCGGCCACCGCGCTGACATCGGCATTGAGCACGGCCACGCCCTCGCGCAGCACCACATCCACTTGGGTGCGCACCACTTGGCGCATGTTGTCGGCATTGGTCACATCCAGGTCTTGCAAACCTTCGAAGGACGGCATGTCGGCCACCAAGCCCACATGGCAGCGGTCGTAGGGCAAGCCTTCCAGCAAAATTTCGCGCGGTGAGGTTTCAAACACCGCGGCATCGATGCTGCGGTTGATCAGCAGCCGCTCGCCCATTTCAAAGCCGCGTGCATCTTGGGTGTCCACATGGCGCTGGTCCATGAACACGCCCAAGCTGCAAGCCATGCCGACCCGGCTGCCCGACAGGTGCAGCAACCAAGCCACCAATTGGGCCAGGCCGGCGGTGTGGCGGTGGCCCACGATGCCCACGATGGGGATGCGTCCGTTGTCTTTGGTGGGAAACAAGTGGTTGGCAATGGCTTGGCCCACCGGCCGGGCCTGGCCGATGGCAGGCTTCAAGTGCATGAGCAAGCTGGGGCCGGCGTTGACCTCGACCACCGCAGCCCCTTGTTCGTGCAAAGGGCGCGAAATGTCTTGTGCCACCAAGTCAATGCCGGCAATGTCCAGGCCAATCACCCGGGCTGCCAAGGTGACCAGTTCGGCCACTTCAGGGTGGACCAAGTCGGTCACATCGTTGCTCATGTTGCCATTGCGCTGAACGATGACGCGCCGGCCCAGGGTCGGGATGCTGTCGGCGCTCAAACCCTGGCGTTGGAGTTCGAGCACCGCAGGGGGTTGTTCATCCAGTCGGATGGTGTCCAGGGGAAAGTGTTCTTCTTCACCTCGGCGCGGGTCGGTGTTGAGTTGTTGTTCAATGAGCTGTTCGACCGTGTTCACACCGTCGCCGGTGATGCAAGCCAGCTCGCCGCGCGCTGCGGCCACCACTTTGTCGCCGACCACCAGCAAGCGGTGCTCTTCACCGCGCACATGGCGCTCCACAATCACTTGGCTGCCTTCTGCGTCGGCCACCCGCCAGGCGGCTTCGATTTCGGCTTGGCTGTTCAAGTCCAGGGCGACACCGCGCCCATGGTTGCCGTCGCTGGGTTTGATGACCACCGGCAAACCAATGTCTTGGGCCATTGCCCAAGCTTGCGCCGGGCTGTTCACGATGTGCCCTTCGGGAATGGGCACGCCGCACTGGGCCAGCAAGCGCTTGGTCAGGTCTTTGTCTCGGGAAATGCTCTCGGCCACGGCACTGGTGCGGTCGGTTTCAGCGGTCCAAATGCGGCGTTGGCGCGAGCCGTGCCCGAGTTGCACCAGGTTGCCGTCCGTCAGGCGAATGGATGGGATACCCCGCTGGGCCGCGGCATCGACAATGCTGGCCGTGCTCGGGCCGAGGCACAGCCGATCGGCCATGGCCTTGAGGCGATTGACGGTGGCAGCCACATCAAAGGCGGTGTCGTTGATGGCTGCCATCACCAAGTCACGCGCGGCCAACAAGCTGTCGTGGGCCACATCGTATTGGCGGGCACGCACCACCACTTTGTAGATGCCGCGTTGATGGGTTTCGCGGGCTTTGCCAAAACCGACTTCCAGCCCCGCCATGGTTTGCAGCTCGATGGCCACGTGTTCCATGATGTGGGCTGCCCAAGTGCCATTGAGTAAGCGTTGGAAAAACCCACCGCGCACACCCACGCTGCAGCGGTGCTCGATCATGCCGGGCAACCAGGCTTGCAAGCGATCATTGAAGCCGGGCAAGGTGTTGGAAGGGTGGTCTTCCAGGGGCCCAATGTCCACCCACATTTCGACTGCCGCACGGTAGGTCCACACATTGGGGCCACGCAAGTGGCGAGTGCTCAGGATTTGGATGTCTGGAAACGGCATGTGTACTTTGCTATCAATGGGCGGACAAGTGAACCAGACAAGGGGTGAAGAGGGGGTGGCCGTTAGAATGCAGGCCGTTGCAATGGGCTTGACACGCCAGTTGTCTTTTTAGCGCTGAAGGGCAATGCCTTGGTTGTCATTGCCGTTGATTTGTGAATCATGAAGTCCTCTTTTGAAACCCAGACTGTTGCACCGCCAGATCTGTTGTCAGATCAAAAAGCCGGGCCGTTGACAGGGCATGGTGTTGAAAACGCCTTGGCCCGTCTGGAAGTTGACTTGAGCGCGGAATTGTTTTTCCAGCGCCAAAGCTTGGTGTTGTCACCTAGGGGACTGAACCTGTTCGATGTCAGCGCGTCCCCCCCTCAGAGCCTGGGGCAGTGGCCGCTCAATGCTGGGCTGCGCATGCAGCACAGCGACCACGCGGGGGCGGGAAGCTTGGAGTTGTTGGACACCCAAGGCCGGTTGGCGCAGTGGCGCTTCACTTTGGCCCACAACCCTGACGCTTTGCGCTTTTTGGCCTTGTTTGACCAGGCCATGGCCCCTTTTCAGGCCCACGACCAGCCACGGCCAGACCGGAGCGCCCCCGATGAAGCGGACATGGCCCCGGCAGAAGAGGAGGAGGCTGAGGCGGTCGACTCGCCACCCTCGACCCTGGGCCTGTTGCGTTTGTGGCGCTTCGCCAAGCCCTACCAAGGGCATTTGTTTCTGGGGTTTTTGCTCACATTGGCCGCCACCGGCGCGAGCATGGTGCCGCCTTACCTGACCATGCCCTTGATGGACGAGGTCTTGGTGCCGTTTCAAAACGGCAAGGAGATTGAGCCCGGCATCGTGCCGTTGTACATGGCTGGCTTGTTGGCGGCGGCCTTGCTGGCCTGGGCCTTGGGCTGGGCCAAAAATTACGTGCTGGGTTTGGTTTCGGAGCGTATTGGTGCAGATTTGCGCACCACCGCCTATGAGCACTTGATGAAGCTGTCGCTGGAGTATTTTGGCGGTCGGCGCACGGGCGATTTGCTCAACCGCGTGGGCAGCGAAACCGATAACCTGTGTTTGTTTTTATCGGTGCATTTGCTGGAATTCGCCACCGATGTGTTGATGATTGTGATGACCGCGGTCATTCTCTTTTCCATCGACCCGATGCTGGCTTGGGTCACCTTGGTGCCTTTGCCTTTCATCGTGTGGTTGATCCATGTGGTGCGCGACAAATTGCGCACCGGTTTTGAAAAAGTCGGCCGCGTTTGGTCTGAGTTGACCAATGTGCTGGCCGACACCATTCCTGGCATTCGGGTGGTCAAGGCCTTTGCCCAAGAACAGCGCGAGGCCGAGCGTTTTCGCGAGGCCAACCGCCAAAACCTGCTGGTCAACGACCGCATCAATTTCGTTTGGGCTTTGTTTTCCCCCACCGTGACCTTGCTCACCGAAATTGGTTTGTTGGTGGTGTGGGCGTTTGGCATTTACCTGGTGGCACAGCACCAAGTGACCTTGGGCGTGTTGACCGCGTTTTTGGCCTACATCGGGCGCTTTTACACCCGGCTGGATTCGATGAGCCGCATCGTGGCCCATGTGCAGCGGGCGGCGGCTGGGGCCAAGCGGATTTTTGAAATTCTTGACCATGTGTCCAGCGTCCCCGAGGCGGCCAACCCCAAGCCCATGCCCGTGGTCAAGGGCCAAATTGACATCGACAACATCAATTTCCGCTACGGTAACCGCGCGGTGGTGCGCGGCTTGAGCCTGAACATTGCCCCGGGTGAAATGATTGGTTTGGTCGGACAAAGCGGTTCGGGCAAAACCACCCTGGTCAATTTGCTGTGCCGTTTTTATGATGTCAGCGATGGGGCCATCCGCATCGACGGCGTGGACATCCGCGAGCTGCGTTTGACCGATTACCGCCGCCACATCGGCCTGGTGTTGCAAGAGCCGTTTTTGTTTTTCGGCACCATCGCCGACAACATCGCTTATGGCCTGCCCCAAGCCAGCCGCGAGGAGATCGTGGCCGCCGCCCGCGCCGCGCATGCGCACGAATTCATCATGCGTTTGCCGCAAGGTTACGACTCTTTGGTGGGCGAGCGGGGCCAAGGTTTGTCCGGCGGCGAGCGCCAGCGCATCTCGATTGCCCGTGCCCTGTTGATCGATCCGCGCATTTTGATTTTGGACGAGGCCACCTCTTCAGTGGACAGCGAGACCGAACAAGAAATTCAGCGCGCCTTGGACAACTTGGTGCGCGGGCGCACCACCATCGCCATTGCCCACCGGCTCTCCACTTTGCAGCAAGCCGACCGCTTGGTGGTGCTCGAGCGCGGCCGCTTGGTCGAGCAAGGCTCGCACGCCGATCTGATGCAAAGGCAAGGGGCCTATTACCGCTTGTACGAGGCCCAGGCGCGGCAGCACGAAGCCGATCGGGTGGCCATGGCCGCTTCTTTGGCCCCGCAGGAGATGCGATGAACGCTCAAGCCACCCCGAGCGACGATTCCGCACCTGCCTTGACCCAAGCCGAGCAAGCCCCGCGTGTGCCATTTTTGCTGCGGCGAGACCCTTTTGGGGTGTGGGTGTTGCAACTCACCGATGGGGCCGTTCACGAACAGGTGGTGGTGGTGCGGGCCTTTCCCATCTCACACCCCGAATCGGGTTTTTCCATCCTCAACCGCCAAGGCCATGAATTGGTCTGGGTCGACGACCTGCAAGCCTTGGCGCCCAATGAGCGTGAGGCCTTGTTGCAAGCCGTGGCCGAGCGGGAGTTCATGCCCGAAATCGAGCGCCTGGACAAGGTCAGCGGCTTCATCGCGCCTTGCACCTGGCATGTGCAAACCAGCCGTGGACCCACCCAGTTTTTGCTCAAGGGCGAAGAGGATATTCGCCGCATGAGTGGCCAAACCTGGTTGGTCGCCGATGCTCACGGTGTGCAGTACCTGATCCGCGATTTGTCGCGCCTGGATCGCCATTCGCGCAAATTGCTCGACCGCTTCTTTTGATTTGTTGCGCGACCAGGTGTCGTGCGTGTATGTCAGGTCACTTCGCCGAGCCAGGGCCTGACGCGATGGGCTACAAGGGCCACACGCTCAAGTGATCGGGCACCCGGGCGCGCCAACCCAATTCGTGTTCGATTTTCCAGCGCAAAGCATCGCTGGCCGCGCCTTCGCCGTGCACCACATACACCTGACCGGGGGGCTTGGGCATGCGGGAGAGCCATTGCAGCAACTGCACGCTGTCGGCGTGGGCCGATGCCGATGCCATGCACACCACCTCGGCCTTCACACCGACATCGCGCCCATGGATGCGCACACTGGGCTGGCCCGAGGCCAGCGAAGCCCCGCGCGTGCCTGGGGCTTGGTAGCCGGTCAAGATGACCATGTTGCGGTGATCGGGCAGGTACAAGCCCAGGTGGTGCAGCACCCGCCCGCCGGTGGCCATGCCACTGGCCGACAAAATCACTTTGGGGCCATGGCGCTTGGCCAAGGCTTTGGAGTCTTGCACGCTCTCGACCATCACCGCTACGTCTTGCATGGCTTGCATTTGGGCCGGGCTCAAGCGGTGTCCATCGGGGTGGTGGCGAAACAAATCGGTGGTGTGGACCGCCATGGGGCTGTCCAAGTAAATCGGCAAATGGTGCGGAACCAGGCCTTGCGCCTTCAGGGTGGCGATGGCGTGCAAGATGGCCTGCGCCCGGCCCACCGCAAACACCGGAATGACCACCACGCCGGATCGGGCAGCGGCACGTTGCAAAGCGGGGGCCAACTCGGCCAGAGCGTCTTCGTGCGGGTGGACCCGGTTGCCATAGGTGGACTCGATCAGCACCGTGTCGGCCGCTGGTGGGTCTTGGGGCGGCTTCATGATCAGGTCATCGGGGCGGCCCAAATCGCCGCTGAACAAAATGCGCCGCTCGCCGACTTCGAGCAACAAGCTGCTCGCACCCAAAATGTGCCCGGCAGAACTGAAGGTGGCGCGCCAGCCTGGCATGGGTGAAAATGCCTCGCCCCAAGGGTGGCTTTGCAACAAGGCCAGGCTGTTGACCGCGTCTTGTCGGTCGTACAAGGGCTCGGCCGGGCTGTGTTTGCTAAAGCCGTGGCGGTTGGCGTAGAACGCGTCTTCTTCTTGCAAGTGGCCGCTGTCGGGCCACAAAATTTTGCACAGGTCGCGCGTGCCCGGGCTCACATGCACCCGCCCCGCAAAACCATCGCGCTGCAGCTTGGGCACATAGCCACTGTGGTCGAGGTGGGCGTGGGTCAAGATGACCGCGTCCACGCTGTCAGGGGCTACAGGCAGCGCGTCCCAGTTGCGCAAGCGCAGTTGCTTGAAGCCTTGGAACAGACCGCAGTCCACAAGCAGCGATTGCGTGCCGCTGCAGACCAGGTATTTGGAGCCGGTGACGCTGTCCGCACCGCCGATGAATTGAAGGGTCACAGCCATGGGGTGAGTGTGTGCCCCATGGCGTGCGGTGTCAATTGAAGAAGCTGCGCAATTTATCGGCCCAACCCTTTTCGTTGGGCGAGTGCTTGTCGCCTCCCTTTTTCAGGGACTCGTCCAGGTCTTTCAACAACTTGCGCTGGTGCTCAGTGAGTTTGACCGGTGTTTCCACGGTGATGTGGCAATACAAGTCGCCCGGAAAGGTCGAGCGCAAGCCTTTGATGCCCTTGCCACGCAAGCGAAACTGCTTGCCGGTTTGCGTGCCTTCGGGCAGGTCGATGGCTGCCTCGCCTTGCAAGGTGGGCACAGCGATCTCGCCGCCCAAGGCCGCGGTGGTCATGCTGATGGGCACGGCGCAGTGCAGGTCGTCGCCATCGCGCTCAAAAATATCGTGCTTTTGGGTGCGGATCTCGATGTACAAATCGCCGGGTGGGCCACCGTTGGTGCCGGGTTCGCCGTTGCCGGTGCTGCGGATGCGCATGCCGTTGTCGATGCCCGCTGGGATTTTGACTTCCAAGGTTTTGTGGTTCTTGATCTTGCCGTTGCCGCCGCATGGCGAGCAGGGGTCGGGAATGATCTTGCCCGTGCCCCGGCAATGCGGGCAGGTTTGTTGCACGCTGAAAAAGCCTTGGCGCATTTGCACCTGACCGCTGCCTTGGCAGGTGCCACAGGTTTTGGCCGAGGTGCCAGGCTTGGCACCGCTGCCGTGGCAGGTGTCGCATTCGTCGAAGCTGGGGATGCGGATTTGGGCGTCTTTGCCCGATGCCGCTTCTTCCAGGGTGACGTCCATGGCGTAGCTGAGGTCGTTGCCGCGAAACACCTGGCGCCCACCTTGTTGGCGCCGGGCTTGGCCAAAGATGTCGCCAAAAATATCGCCAAAGGCATCGGCAAAACCAGCGCCACCGGCCCCGCCAAATCCCCCACCGCCGCGCATATTCGGGTCCACACCCGCATGGCCGTATTGGTCGTAGGCGGCGCGCTTTTCCGGGTCAGAGAGCATTTCGTAGGCTTCTTTGCCCTCTTTGAATTTCACCTCGGCGCTGGCGTCCCCCTGGTTGCGGTCAGGGTGAAACTTCATCGCCAGTTTGCGATAGGATTTTTTGATCTCTTCGTCGCTGGCGTTTTTGGGAACACCCAGAACTTCGTAATAGTCGCGTTTGGTGGCCATGGTGTGGTGCAGCTCTAGGGGGTGCGGTTAAACAAATAAACCGCGCTGACCTGTTTTCACAGGGGCAGCGCGGTGGGCTGGTGGGTTGCGGCCGTTCAGCCTTTTTTGACCTCTTTGACTTCGGCGTCCACCACATTGTCGTCGGCGGGCTAGGCCGCTTCGGTACCCGCAGCACCGGCGGATGCACCCGCAGCGGCTTGTTGCGCCTGCATGTCGGCATAAACTTTTTCGCCCAACTTTTGTGAGGCGGTCATCAGCGCTTCGGTTTTGGCTTCGATGGCTGCGGTGTCCTCACCCTTGAGGGTTTCTTCCAGGTCTTTCACCGCCGCTTCGATCTTTTCCTTTTCGCTGGCGTCGATCTTGTCACCATGCTCGGTGAGCGACTTCTTCACGCTGTGCACCGAGGCCTCGGCGCTGTTGCGCGCTTGCACCATGGCGAGCTTCTTCTTGTCCTCAGCGGCGTTGAGTTCGGCGTCTTTGACCATTTGCTGGATCTCGGCTTCGCTCAAGCCCGAGTTGGCTTTGATGGTGATTTTGTTTTCTTTGCCGGTGGCTTTGTCTTTGGCGCCCACGTGCAAGATGCCGTTGGCGTCGATGTCAAAGCTCACCTCGATTTGCGGCGTGCCACGGGCGGCAGGGGGGATGCCCTCCAAGTTGAACTCACCCAAGCTCTTATTGCCGGAAGCCATTTCACGCTCGCCTTGGTAGACCTTGATGGTCACCGCAGGTTGGTTGTCGTCAGCGGTGGAGAAGGTCTGCGCAAACTTGGTGGGGATGGTGGTGTTCTTGGCGATCATTTTGGTCATCACGCCGCCCAGGGTTTCGATGCCCAAAGACAAGGGTGTGACGTCCAGCAACAGCACGTCTTTGCGGTCACCCGACAGCACTTGACCTTGGATGGCAGCACCCACGGCCACGGCTTCGTCGGGGTTGACGTCGCGGCGGGGTTCTTTGCCGAAAAATTCTTTGACCTTGTCTTGCACCTTGGGCATGCGGGTCATGCCGCCGACCAAAATCACGTCGTCAATGTCGCCCACCGATACGCCAGCGTCTTTGATGGCGGTGCGGCAAGGCGCGATGGTGCGCTCGATCAACTCTTCCACCAATTGCTCCAGCTTGGCACGGGTGAGTTTCACATTCAGGTGCTTGGGACCGGTGGCGTCTGCGGTGATGTAGGGCAGGTTGACATCGGTGCTGGCCGAAGAGGACAGCTCGATCTTGGCCTTTTCTGCCGACTCTTTCAGGCGTTGCAGGGCCAGCACGTCTTTGGACAGGTCAACGCCTTGGTCCTTTTTGAACTCGCCAATGATGAAGTCGATGATGCGTTGGTCAAAGTCTTCACCGCCCAAGAAGGTGTCGCCGTTGGTCGACAACACTTCAAATTGTTTTTCGCCATCGACGTCGGCAATCTCGATGATGGACACGTCAAACGTCCCGCCACCCAAGTCATACACGGCAATTTTGCGGTCGCCTTTTTCGGTTTTGTCCAAACCGAAAGCCAGTGCGGCAGCCGTGGGCTCGTTGATGATGCGTTTGACATCCAAACCAGCGATGCGCCCCGCGTCTTTGGTGGCTTGGCGTTGCGCGTCGTTGAAATAAGCGGGGACGGTGATGACCGCTTCGGTGACTTCTTCGCCCAGGTAGTCTTCGGCGGTTTTCTTCATCTTGCGCAAGATTTCAGCGCTGATTTGGGGTGGCGCCATTTTTTGGCCACGCACTTCCACCCATGCGTCGCCGTTGTCGGCTTTGGCGATGGTGTAAGGCATCATGTTGATGTCTTTTTGCACTTCTTTTTCGTCAAACTTGCGGCCAATCAGGCGCTTGACGGCGTACAGCGTGTTGCGCGGGTTGGTGACTGCTTGGCGCTTGGCGGACGCGCCGACCAAAATTTCGCCATCTTCTTGGTACGCAATGATGGACGGCGTGGTGCGAGCGCCTTCAGCGTTCTCGATCACCTTGGTGGTGTTGCCTTCCATGATGGCCACGCATGAATTGGTGGTGCCGAGGTCAATGCCAATGATTCTTCCCATTTTTAACTCCTGTTGGACCGGCGGGTTTGACGCCCGGGGTCTGTGTGAAACGATGTTGAATAACTGTGGATAAGTCGGTGGATTTCAAGTGCCCAGTGGGTGGATCACTTGGGGGCCGTGACGGTCACCAGGGCGGGCCGCAGCACCCGGTCTGCAATCAGATAGCCTTTTTGCAACACCATGACCACGGTGTTGGGCTCTTGCTCAGCGGGCACCACCGAGATGGCTTGATGCTGGTGCGGGTCGAACTTGGCCCCGGCTTCGGGGTTGATTTCGATCACTTTGTGGCGCTCTAAGGCGCTTTTGAGCTGGCGCAGCGTGGCTTCAGAGCCTTCGCGGAGTTGCTCGGCGCTGGCGTCGGCAATGGCCAAGCCCGCGGTCAGGCTGTCGGCCACGGGCAACAGGCTTTCGGCAAACGACTCCACCGCGAATTTGCGCGCTTTGGACACCTCTTCGTCGGCACGGCGGCGGGCGTTTTCCACCTCGGCCTTGGCGCGCAGAAACTGGTCGGCCAGGTCGGTGTTTTGGGCTTTGACCATGGCCAGCTCGGCTTGCAAGACGCTCATCGGGTCTTCCACCGGGCTCTCCGGCAAAGGGGCAGCTGCTGGGTGAGCTTGGCCATCGTTCGCCATGGTATGAGGTGGTTGCGCTGCGGCGGCCGGGTTGGGCTGGGGGTCGGACATGGTTGATCTCGCAAAAAAACAAATTCAATCAAGGGATTGCGCCCACATGGGGGCAAGAAACCCTTTTTCAAGCAGGGCTGCGTGTTTTGGCATTTTTCGCTCAAAGGCACCGGCTTGGTGCATCGTGCAGGCTGACCAGGTGGCGGGGTCAGCCCGCATGGGCCCAGGCAAATCCTTGCCAAGGGTTGTGGCCAGGGACCCGCTGGGTCAGCGGGAGTTGTCAGCCGATGGCCAGCAATTCCACCTCAAACTCCAAGGTGGCGTTGGGGGGAATCACCCCGCCGGCGCCGCGTGCGCCATAGCCCATGTCGGGGGGGATGCGCAGCGTGCGCTTGCCGCCAATGTGCATGCCCGCCACGCCTTCGTCCCAACCACGGATCACCATGCCCGCGCCCAGCGAAAACTCAAACGGGTCGTTGCGGTCTTTGCTGGAGTCGAACTTGGCGCCGCGCTCGCCGTCGGCAAACAACCAACCGGTGTAGTGGACGGTGACTTCGTCGCCGGATTTGGCCTGGGCGCCTTCGCCCACGTGGTCATCGGTGTATTGCAGGCCGGAAGGGTTGGTGATCATGATTTTCCTTGTGGGATCGTTGCAAAAGGCGAGAGTGTAATGGCGCGTCCTGAGCCCCATGTCGCCAGGCTGTGCGTGTTGGCCACCGACCTCAGCCCTGTTCAGGCGCGGGTCCAAACGTTCTAGCCCTGGGCCATCAGGCGTGAGGCTCGCGCCCGGCCAGATCGCGCATGAGTTGGCCCAGCCCATAAGTCCATGGGCGCACTTGGTCGCTGGTGTTGACGCGGTTGCTCAGGCAACCCAGGCGCGGGGTGGAGATGTGCACCGCGTCGCCCACTTGGTGGGTAAAGCCTTGGCCGGCGGGTTTGCCGGGCAAGGGGCGGTCTTGGGTGGGGGCAAACATGGTGCCCAAAAACAGCATCATGCCGTCGGGATACTGGTGGTTGGGGCCCATGGCCTGGCCCACCAGGTCCAGTGGGTCGCGGCTGATTTTGGACAGCGCGCTGCTGCCTTGCAGCACAAAACCATCGTGGCCCTCAATGCGCAGCGACAACTCGCATTGGCGCACGTCGTCGATGCCAAAGTGCGCGTCAAACAAGCGGATGAAGGGGCCGATGGCACAAGACGCGTTGTTGTCCTTGGCCTTGCCCAGCAACAAAGCGCTGCGCCCTTCGAAGTCGCGCAGGTTGACGTCATTGCCCAAGGTGGCGCCCACGGTTTCGCCGCGGCTGTTGACCGCCAGCACGATTTCGGGTTCGGGGTTGTTCCATTCGCTTTGGGGGTGGATACCCACCTGGCTGCCCCAGCCCACCGCGCTCAGGCACGGCGCTTTGGTGAAAATTTCGGCGTCAGGGCCAATGCCCACTTCCAAGTATGGGGACCACATGCCCTGGGCCAGCAACACGGCCTTCAATTGCGCGGCCTGGGGCGAGCCTGGCCGCACTTGGCTCAGGTCTTCGCCCATCACCGCCACCACCGCGCGGCGCGCGGCCTCGGCTTGGGTGGCGTCGCCCCGGGCGCGCTCTTCAATCACCCGCTCGAGCATGCTGGCGACAAACGTCACCCCTGCGGCTTTGATGGCTTGCAAATCACACGGGGCGAGCAAGCACATCGGGTGGTCGTTCGCGTGGTCGGGGTGGGTGGCGGCTAAAACGGTGGCGGTGTCACACAAGCGCGGGGCCGACAGGTCGCGCACGCGTTGGGCGGCATCGGGCAAGGCCAGCAATTCGCTGCTGGTCAGGGCCAGGGCCGACAAGTCGTACACGCCATCGGGCTGTACCCGCACCAACACCGGCCCGCGGCCAGCGACCCAGATGCGGGCGATGAGCACGGCCCGTGGGGCATCCACCGGCCAAATGGAGGGGGCGTTGGCAAACAGGGGCTGGGTCATGGCGGGATCATCCAGTGGTTTTGACAGGCCCATTGTTGGGTTCGACCCACCACCTGTAAATAGGGCCAACCAGAACCAAGATGGCCACCAAGCGGCTGACTTGGAAAGCGGTGACGATGGGCACGCCCAATTGCAAGACCTTGGCGGTGATGGTCATCTCGGCCATGCCCCCGGGCGCGGTGCCCAGCACCAAGGTGGCGGTGGGCAAGTCGATGGCTTGGGCAATCAACCAAGAAAACAGCACCGACAGGCCCATCATGCTCAAGGTGCTCACACCCACCGAGGCCAACCAGTGAGGCGCGGTGCGCAAAAAACGCGGGGTGAACTGAACCCCCAGGCTGATGCCAATGAACAATTGGGCCGCTTGCGACATGGCGCTGGGGATGGACGTCCAACTCTGGCCCATCGCGGTGACCGCAATGCCCACCGCCAAGCTGCCCAAAAACCAGGGGTTGGCCGAATGAAAACGCAGCAGCAGCGCAATCGACAAGCCACTCAACACGACCAGCGCGGCCAAGCCCAGGGGGTCAAAGGCGACGGGGCTGTTTTGCCACATGGCATGCCCATTGAATTGCCCCCACTGCATGGCAAACGGAATGGTGATGGTCACCAGCAACACCCGCAGGCTGTGTGCGGAGGCCACCCAATCGGCGCGACCGCCCATGCGTTCGGCCAATTGGGTCATCTCCGAGGCGCCACCGATGGCCCCCGAAAAATAAGTGGTGCTGCGCTGCAAATCGGGGTTGCGCGACTTGTTCAGGCGGTACAGCCACAGGCCGCACACATAACCCATGGCCAGCGACCAAACAATCGCCAAGCCAATGGCCCACCACAAGCGGCCAATCAGCGCCACCATGTCTGGGGTGAAGTACAGGCCCAAAGACAAGCCGATCGTGGCTTGTCCAGATTTGCGCATGAACGACCAACTGTAGGTGGGTGCGCCCGCCATGCTGGCACAGGCGGTGACGATCAAGGGCCCGAGCATCCAGGGGATGGGCGTGTGGAGCCAAATACAGGTTTGCGCGCCCAAAAATGCCAACAGCAAGGTGCCCAGCCACTGAAGCAAGGGAATGGATGGCTGGACAAGGGGCATGGCGAAAGTGGGCGGGGTACCCGCCGTGCGCTGGTCAGCATTTGAGCGACCAAGTCTTGGGGGCAAAGCGGCGATTATGGGCCCGAGGCTTGGGTGCCATTGTGCGCAGCTGTCGCAGCGGTTTCAGGCCACGTTGGGCCACTCAAACCGGCGTGAGTGGGCGCAACTCAGCTCAGGTAGATTTTTTGCAGCAATTGCTTGAGGGTGGCTTGTTCGGCGGTGCTCAAACCGGCGCAGGCTTGTTGTTCGCTGGCCAGAATGCGGCTTTCTGCCTGTGCCAGCA
Organism: Limnohabitans rimovensis (SeqCode); assembly: GCF_965234775.1. GTDB lineage: Bacteria > Pseudomonadota > Gammaproteobacteria > Burkholderiales > Burkholderiaceae_C > Limnohabitans > Limnohabitans rimovensis. Next base: position 339,680 of record NZ_OZ248562.1, read on the forward strand.
GGCTTTCGCCGGCAGGGGTCAGGTGCAAGCCCCAGGCGCGGCCGTCGGTGGGGTGGGGCAGGCGCTCCAGGCAACCGCGCTCGGTCAGGGCGCTGACCAAACCGACCAAATTGGGTGCTTGGATGTCCAGGGTTTGGCACAGCTGGCGCGAGGTGATGCCGGGGTTGTGCCCGACCAAGCACAGCACCGAAAACCCAACGGGTTTGAGTTGCATATCCGCCAGGTCGCGGACAAAAGAAGCCACCAGGTGCAAGCTGGTGCGCCGGGCGTTGTAGCCCAGCAGCCCATCCAAAAAATCGGTGCGCACGCCACCGGTGGCTTTGCCCGATGGCTCCCCCGGGGCCAGCGCATCGGGTGCGGCAGCGGCGCGGTTCATGGCGCGTTCGCGAAGCGGATCAAGACTCGGCGGTGAAGCCAATGCGCTTGACGATGGGGCCCCAGTGGTCGTATTGGCGCTTCATGTCGCGCGCCATGTCATCGGGTGTGCCGCCCAGCGGGGTCAGGCCTGACACGGCCAAGCTGTCGATGACCATGCGGTCTTTGAGGGCCGCATTGATCGCGGCGTTGGCGGCATTGACCACAGCGGTAGGTGTTTTGGCGGGGGCGTAAAAGCCAAACCATTCTTCCACCGTCAAGTCGGGGAAGCCTTGCTCGGTGAAGGTGGGCACCTCGGGCACAAAGGGTGAACGCGTTTTGCCCGACGTGGCCAAGATGCGGATCTTGCCGGCCTTGTGGTTGGCGATGAAGTCGCCATGCGGTGTCACCATCGATGCCAACTGGCCGCCAATCATGTCGGCCACGCCGGGGACTGAGCCGCGGTAGGGCACGTGCTTCAAGTCCACGTTTTGGCTCAGGCCCATCAAGGCGCCCAAAAAGTGGGGTGTGGAGCCTGCAGCGGGCGAGCCGTAGTTGGCGTCTTTGGGGTTGGCGCGGGCCCAGGCCAGGTAGTCGTTGACGGTTTTCACGCTGGCCGGAACCATCGGCCCGACGGCCAAGCCGTGCGACAGCATGGAGCCCAGGCACACGGGCACAAAGTCTTTGAACGGGTCGTAAGACAGCTTGCTGTAGATGTGCGGGTAAATCGACATCATGGAGTAGGGTGTGAGCAGCAAGGTGGCGCCATCGGGGGCCGCATTTTTCACGGCGTCCACCGCGATGCGACCGGCTGCACCCGTTTTGTTTTCCACCACGCCGGGGCCGCGCGAGTAGGCCGATCCGGCCAATTTGTCACCGATGCGGCGGCTGGTCACGTCGGCCGTGCCGCCAGCGGGAAAGCCGTTGACGATCTTCACTTGTTCCAGGGGCAAGCTGGTGTTTTGTGCCCAGGCTTGCAGCGGGCTCAAGGCGGCCAGGGCCAGTGGGGTGGCAGCGTGTTTGAGGAAGTCGCGTCGTTGTTGCATGGTTTGTCTCCTGTGGGTGTAAAGCGGGGTGGGTTGAAAAAGGGGTTGTCTGTCTTGGGGGAAAAATCGCTCAGTTCAAGCCTGGGGCAGCCAGGTGTGCTCGGCCTGTCCGGCATGCAAGGCTTGCACCAAGCTGTCGCGGTGCTTGAGCACAGCACGCTGGTTGATCGAGCCTTTGTCGGTGACCTCGCCTTTGTCGATCGACGGGGGCTCGGTCAAGATGATGGCCCGCGCCACCCGGTTGGCGCTGCCGGTGGCTTGGGCGGCCAAGCGGTTGATCACCCCTTGAAAATGCGCTTGTACGGGGGCGCTGGCGACCACATCGGCCATGGGGGCGCTGGCGTCCAAAGCGGCCAATTGGCGCAGGGCGGGTGTGGGAAACAGCATGGCCCCCACTTGGTTGAGGTTGATGCCAGTGATCACCGCGTCTTGCACATACGGCGCAGCCGCAGCGATGATTTTGGCGCGCAAGGGGCCGACGCTGACAAAGGTGCCGGTGGCCAGCTTGAAGTCCTCGGCGATGCGGCCATCGAATTTCAGGCCCAACTCGGGGCGGGCGGGGTCGATCCATTGCACCGCGTCGCCGGTGCAGAAAAAACCTTCTTCGTCAAAAGCGTCGGCGGTTTCTTGGGGTGAGCGCCAGTAGCCGGGCGTGATGTTGGGGCCGTGGTAGCGCACCTCGGTTTTGTCGCCCATGGGGACCAATTTCAGCGTCATGCCCACGGTGGGCAGGCCCAAGTCGCCAGCGCGCACATGGTGGTTGGGCACAAACACCGCGAAGGGGCCGGATTCGGTCATGCCCAGGCCCGTGCCCATGACGATGCGCTCGCCGACCTCGCGCTCTTGGGCTGCGTGCAAACGGTCCCAAATGGGTTGGGCCAGGGCCGCGCCCGAGTAGAAAAACATGCGCACCCGGCTGAGCAAATTGCGCCGCAGCGCGTCGTCGGTTTGCAAGGCGTTGGAGATGGCCTCAAAGCCGGTGGGCACATTGAAGTAAATGGTGGGTGCCACCTCGCGCAGGTTGCGCAGGGTCTCGCCCATCAAGGCGGGGGTGGGCTTGCCGTCGTCGATGAACAAAGTGCCACCGTTGTAAATCGTCAGGCCCACATTGTGGTTGCCGCCAAAGGTGTGGTTCCACGGCAGCCAGTCGACCAACACCGGCGGCTCTTCGGTCAGCAAGGGCATGGACTGGCACATTTGCTGTTGGTTGGCGCACCACATGCGCTGGGTGTTGATCACCCCTTTGGGCAGCTTGGTCGAGCCTGAGGTGAACAAAAACTTCACCACCGTGTCGGGGCCCGTGGCGCGCATGGCTGCATCGACCGCCGCCGTGGCCGGGGTGGCCATCAAAGTCGCCAAAGAGGTGGTGGGGCGTTCACTCAAAACGCCATCGTGCAGCACCACTTCCACATCGGCCGCCACGGTGGCGTGGATGGCCTTGCCATAGCGCTGGGCGTCGCTGGCAAACACCAGGCCGGGTTGCAGCAAATCCAAGATGTGGCGCAGCTTTTCAAAGTCTTGGCTGATCAGCGAATACGCCGGCGACACCGGGCAATAGGGCACACCCACATACACACAGGCCAGGGCCAGCATGGCGTGCTCTAGGCTGTTTTCCGACAAGATCACCACCGGCCGCTCGGGGCCCAAGCCGCGCTCGAGCAAAGCCTGGCCAATGCGACGTGCCCAGTCCACCGCCTGGGCGTAGCTGATGTGCTGCCAGTCCCCGCGCTCTCCCCCGGCGGCGGCTTCGCGGCGCGCAAACAAGCTGCGATCGGGGGCCAAGCTGGCCCAATGCAACAAGCGGTCGGTCATGCGATCGGGGGGGGGTGCGAGTTCGCCCACGCCGCGCACATACTGCACACCGCCGGGGGCATGGCGCACATCCACCTCGGTCACGCCAAAGCGCATGGCGCGGTAGCGGGGGCTGGCGCTGGTATTCATGCTTTTTGCACCTTGGCCGCGCGGCCTTCTAAAAAGTCGCGCACCCGCTGCTTGGCCTCGGGGGCGGCTTGGGTGATGGCCGAGATCATGGATTCGGTGAACAAGCCGTGATCGGCCGATTGTTCGGCGATGCGGGGCAGGGCATGCATCAAGGCGTAATTGGTCAGTGGGGCATTGGTGGCCACGCGCTGGGCCAACTCCAGCGCCTTGTCCAAAGCGCTGCCGGTGGGCACCAGGTATTGGGCAAAGCCCAGGCGCTCGCCGTCGGTGGCGTTGTACACGCGCCCGGTCATCATCATGTCGGTCATGCGCGCCACGCCAATCAGTTTGGGGATGCGCACCGCCCCCGAGCCACCGACAAAAATGCCGCGCGTGCCCTCGGGCAAGGCGTAAAACGCGCTTTCATCGGCCACCCGGATGTGGCAGGCGCTGGCCAACTCCAACCCGCCGCCAACCACGGCGCCGTGCAAAGCCGCAATGACGGGTACCGGGCCGAATTGCATCGCGTCCAGGGCGCGGTGCCAGGTGCGCGAATGCATCATGCCTTGGCCGGCGTCGCGTTCTTGCAGTTCGCTCAGGTCCAGGCCAGCGCAAAAGTGATCGCCCTCACCATGCAACACCGCGGCGCGTATCGAGGAAGGCATGTGGTCAAAAGCCTGCTGCAAATCGGCGATCAAGCCATCGTTCAAGGCATTGCGCTTGAGCGGGCGCGTCAGTCGCACCAGGGCCACAGCGTCGCGGTGTTCGATGTGCAGGTGGGCAGAGGGCATGGGGTGGATCCTGGTTGTCAAAGTCGTTTAAATCGATTATGGTTATGTTTTATAACTATTTCAAGCCAACAAGGGGTGGCAAATCCCCGTGTTTTCCCTAGGAACTGGGAATGGCCTGCACATCAACCAATGGAGAAACCATGGACCACGCCAATTTGATCGCCATCGACATCCACACCCATGCCGAGGTGAGTTGCCGCAACCCGTTCGACAACTATGGCGAGGAATACGACCGCGCCGCCGACAAATTCTTTGGCTCCAACCGCCGCCCCACCATTGCCGAGACGGTGGCCTATTACCGCGAGCACAAACTGGGCTTGGTGATGTTCACCGTGGACAGCGAATCTCAATTGGGCCGCACCCGCATCCCGAATGAAGAAATCGCCCAGGCCGCGCGCGACAACAGCGACATGATGATTGCCTTTGCCAGCATCGACCCGCACAAAGGCAAGATGGGTGCGCGCGAGGCCGAACGCTTGATCGAAAAAGAAGGTGTGCGCGGCTTCAAGTTTCACCCAACGGTGCAGGGCTACCACCCTTACGACAAGATGGCCTGGCCCATCTATGACGTCATCAACCACCACAAACTACCGGCCATTTTTCACACCGGCCACAGTGGCATCGGCTCGGGCATGCGCTGCGGCGGCGGATTGCGCTTGGCCTACAGCAACCCCATGCACCTGGACGATGTGGCGATCGACTGGCCCGACATGCAAATCGTCATGGCCCACCCCAGCTTTCCCTGGCAAGACGAGGCGCTGTCGGTGGCCACGCACAAACCCAATGTGTGGATCGACCTCTCAGGCTGGAGCCCCAAGTACTTTCCCAAGCAATTGGTTCAGTACGCCAACACCTTGCTCAAAGACCGGGTGCTGTTTGGCAGCGATTACCCCTTGATCACGCCCGAGCGCTGGATGAAAGACTTTGAGGTGGCTGGGTTCAAGCCCGAAGTGATGCCCGGCATTTTGAAGGGCAATGCGGTGCGCTTGTTGGGTTTGTGACAGCCAGCGCGCTGGCGACTGTGGCGTCCACTAAACTTGTCGCATGATGAGGATTGGTTCATGAGCAACAAGCAAGCTATGCCGGTGTTGGTGGCCGGCGGCGGTATCGGTGGTTTGGCAGCGGCATTGGCGCTGGTTCGCCAAGGTTTCAGCGTCAAGGTGTTTGAGCAATCGCCAGAAATTGGCGAAATTGGCGCGGGCATTCAATTGGGCCCCAACGCCTTCCACGCTTTTGATGCGCTGGGTGTGGGCCCGCAAGCCCGCTCCAAAGCGGTGTACACCGATTACATGGTGATGCACGACGCCATCGATGAGCAGCAGGTGGGCTACATCCCCACCGGCGAAGCTTTTCGCCAGCGCTTTGGCAACCCCTATGCGGTGATCCACCGTGCCGATGCCCACATGGCGTTGTATGACGGCGTCAAATCCTCAGACCAGGTGTCGTTTTTAACCTCCACCCGGATCGTCCGCACCGAGCAAAACGCTGACAGCGTCACGGTGTACGACCAACATGGCAACGCCCACCACGGTCAAGCCCTGATCGGTGCCGACGGCGTGAAATCTGTGGTGCGCGAGCAATATGTGGGCGACCCCGCGCGGGTGACCGGCCATGTGGTGTACCGCGCCGTGGTCGAAAAAAATGAATTCCCAGTGGACTTGCAATGGAACGCGGCCAGCATTTGGGTCGGCCCCAATTGCCATTTGGTGCACTACCCGCTGCGTGGGGGTGAGCAATACAACGTGGTGGTCACCTTCCACAGCCGCCAAACCGAAGAGTGGGGCGTGACCGACGGCAGCCGCGAAGAGGTGCTCAGTTACTTTGAAGGCATTTGCCCCAAGGCGCGCCAGCTCATCGATTTGCCCAAATCGTGGCGGCGCTGGGCCACGGCCGACCGCGACCCGATTGGCCAATGGTCGTATGGCCGCGTCACCTTGTTGGGAGACGCCGCCCACCCCACCACCCAGTACATGGCCCAGGGTGGGTGCATGGCCATGGAAGACGCCGTCACCTTGGGCGAGGCTTTGCGCGTCACCCATAAAGACTGGGTCAGCGCCTTTGATTTGTACCAGCGCTCGCGCGTGGCGCGCACCGCGCGCATCGTTTTGTCGGCACGCGAGATGGGGCGCTTGTTCCACGTCAAGGACGTCGAGCGCTTGGTGCGCAACGACCTGTGGCGCGGGCGCAGCCCCGAGCGTTTTTATGACGCCCTCGAATGGTTGTACGGTTGGAATGTGGCCAACTGTTTGGCCGCCCATTGACACACTAGGAGACTTGGATGAACGCAATGAACGACCTCGGCAGTTTGGCCGATTTGCCCACCGAATATGTGGAGGCCTTGGCTTCGCACAACCTGGTTCCGCTGTGGCCCAGCCTGCGCGGTGTGTTGCCCCCCACCAAGCCCCGGCCCAACACCCGCGCCACCCATTGGGCTTACAAAGACATCAAACCCTTGTTGTTGCAAGCGGGCGAACTCACCCCCATCGAAAAAGCCGAGCGCCGCGTTTTGGTGCTGGCCAACCCGGGCCACGGCCTGGACAAGATGCAAGCCAGCGCAGCCATCTATTTGGGCATGCAGTTGCTGTTGCCCGGCGAGTGGGCACCTTCACACCGTCATACACCCAACGCGGTGCGCATGATCGTTGAAGGCGAGGGCGCTTACACCACGGTCGACGGCGAAAAATGCCCGATGAGCCGGGGTGACCTGATCCTCACCCCCACCGGCTTGTGGCACGAGCATGGCCACGATGGCACCGACCCGGTGGTGTGGTTGGATGTGCTGGACCTGCCCATCATTTATTACCTCGAGACCTCTTACCACGTCAACGGCGACGCCCAAACCACGGTGCCTGGTCGCGGTGACCGCATTTATGCCCACGGCGGCATGGCGCCCACCCGCATGTTTGTGCGCGGCAGCAAGCCCTATCCAATGCTGCGCTACCCCTGGGACCAAGCACGTGCAGCCTTGCTGACCCTGTCGCAGGACAACCCGCAAGAGCCTTCGGTGCAAATCACCTATGTCAACCCCGACACCGGCACGGATGTGGAAAACATCTTGGGCTTTTACGCCATGATGCTGCGCCCGGGCCAAACCCTGCAAATGCCCGCCCGCTCGCCCGCTTGCGTGTTCCATTTGATCGAAGGCCAAGCCGATGTGGCCATCGAAGCGCAAAAATTCCACCTGGTCGAGGCCGATACCTGTTGCGCACCGGGTTACACCCCGGTCACCGTGAGCAACCGCTCCAGCAGCCAACCGGCCTTCTTCTTCTTGGCCGACGAAGCGCCCCTGCACCGCAAGTTGGGTGTTTACGAAGTCCGCGCCTGAAGCCCCATGCAGCTCTATAGCTTTTTTCGCTCGGGCACCTCGCACCGCTTGCGCATCGCCTTGAACCTCAAAGGCTTGGCCACCGAATATGTGGCGGTGGACCTGCGCACCGAGGCGCACCAAAGCGCCGCATACAAGGCCTTGAACCCGCAAGGTTTGGTGCCGACCTTGGTCAAAGACGGTCATGTGATGACCCAGTCGCCGGCCATCATCGAGTGGCTGGAAGAAACCCACCCCACACCAGCGCTCTTGCCCACCACGCCCGATGACCGCGCCCGCGTGCGCGCTTTGGCCGCGATGGTGGCTTGTGACATCCACCCCATCAACAACCGGCGCATCCTGGAATACCTGCGCCACACCTTGAAAACCGACGAGGCCGCCATCAACACCTGGTGCGGCCACTGGATCACCCAAGGTTTTGATGCTTACGAGGCTTTGCTGGCCGCAGACCCAAAGCGCGCTGGCTTTAGCTTTGGCGACCGCCCCGGTTTGGCCGATGTGTACTTGGTGCCCCAGGTCGAAAGCGCACGCCGCTTCAAGCTGGACATGGCGCGCTGGCCGCTCATCACGGCGGTGGATGCGGCTTGCATGGCCTTGGAGGCTTTTCAAAAAGCGGCACCCGCGCAGCAACCAGACGCTGCATAAGCCAGTTTATTGCTGCACTGAGGCAGCGGCATGCTTCAAAGCCTTGAGTCGCATCGATGCCGTGTGGCCCGGAGAGCATGTTGCGCCACCTCCTCAGCCCGACGTCTGTGGCCACCCGATGTGTCCAATCGGGCGTGGCTTAAAGCGCCACACCCTCTAATATGAGCAAGGCGCGCTTTCTCTCCAAGCCCCCCGCATAACCGGTCAACTGGCCTTGCGCACCGAGCACCCGGTGGCAGGGCACGATCACGCTCCAGGGGTTGCGGCCCACGGCCGCGCCCACGGCGCGCACCGCCAGCGGTTTGTTCAGCCGAGCGGCGAGTTGGCCGTAACTGCATGTGCTGCCGTGGGGAATGGCACACAAGGCCCGCCACACGCTTTGTTGAAATGCCGTTCCCCAGGCGGGCACACGCGGGGTATTGAACACCTGCACTTCGCCTTTGAAATAAGCGGTCAACTCTTGTTCAGCCCGGTCGATCCAGCGTTGCTCGCGCACCACCGGCCAATCATTTGCATCGGGGTGGTGGCTTTGGCCTTCAAACCAAGCCCCGGCCAAGCCGTCTTCACTGGCGGCGAGCAGCATAGGCCCTTGGGGGGTGCGAATCGTTTTACATACCAGCATCATGTCTCCAGTGTTTGCCAAAGCCGCAACACGGCATAGCTGCGCCAAGGTTGCCAACGCAGGGCGCGTTCGCTGGCCGCACGCGCCGGGTTGGGCGCAGCGCGCACGCCCAGGCGTTGTTGCACCACCAAGTCCCCGGCGGGAAATGCATCGGGCCAGCGCAGGGCACGCATGGCAATGTACTGCGCCGTCCACGCGCCAATGCCGGGCAAGGCCAGCAGCGCTTGCACGCGCTCAGCCACATGGGCGCCGGGGTTCAAATCCAATCCCGCCGATACCGCTTGCGCCAAGGCATGCAAGGCTTTTTGCCGCTGTTTGACGATGCCCAGCTCGCCCAACTGGTTGGAACTGGCGGCCAGCACCTGATCTGGCGTGGGAAAGGCATGGGTCAGTGCGGCCCAAGGGGTGCTGACCGGCGTGCCCAGGCTGTGCACCAAACGTTGGGCATAGGTGCGCGCTGCGGCCACGCTGACCTGTTGCCCCAGCACGGCGCGCACGGCCAGCTCGAAACCGTTCCAGGCACCGGGCACGCGAATACCGCAGCCTCGGGGGAAATCGGCTTGCAAAACGGCTTCCATGGCCGAAGGGTCGGCATCCAAGTCCAAAGCCCAGCGCACCCGGGTGAGCACAGCTGATAAATGGGGCCAAAACGAGTCGCTGATTTGAAGACCCACTTCATGCCGGGTGGCATCAAACTGCAAACGCAGCCAGCCATGGCACAAGCCTGCGGGCGTTTCCACGGCCAGGATGCGGCTGAAGGTGTCATCCCCCGCCGCAGGGGCTTCACACCACTCCAAACCAGGCACGGCGCGTTGGCGCCAAAAAGCCAACATGGCTGGGTGGTCAAACGGGGGGCGGTAGGACAGGCGAATGCGCGTGGTGTCTGCGCTTGACCTGCTGGCGCGGCATTGCGTGGGATTGAGTTGGTAATGCAGCGCAAAAGCGCGGTTGAATTGGCGGGCTGAGGAAAACCCGCTGAGCAAGGCCACCCTCGCCATGGGCAGGCGCGTGTCCATCAACAGTTGCTTGGCCCGTAATAAGCGTTGGGTTTGGCGATATTGAGACGGCGTGACACCCACGTGGGTGTGCAAGATGCGGCGCAAATGGCGATCGCTCACGCCCAGGCGCGTGGCCAAAGCCTGCACGGCCCATGGGCCCTCTTGGGGTGTGCGCTGATCCATCCAGGCCAGGGCTTGGTGCGCCAGCATCTGGCTGGCATCTTGGGTGGACCAACGCCAGGGTTGGCCGGGCGCCAACTCGGGGCGGCAGCGCAGACAAGGCCTGAAACCCGCCCCTTCGGCTTGGGCGGGGTGGGTGAAAAAGTGGCAATTTCGCGCCAAAGGTGTGCGCGCTTTGCACACCGGCCGGCAGTAAATGCCGGTGCTTTGCACGCCAAAGAAAAAAAGCCCGTCAAAGCGGGCATCGCGCGCGCGCAAAGCTTGGTAGCAGGCGCTCGGGTTCAGAGGCAGGTTGTGGGTTGACACGCCTGGATGTTACGCAGGGTCTGGGATTGGGAATGGTCAGTTTCGGACATGGTCATGGGCCCTCGCAGGCCTCAGAAACTGGTCTCTAGGGGTGGTTTAACCACCCCTTTTCCGTCTGAAATGGGGTCTTTGGTTATTGAAATATAGAAAAATGTTTCAAATAGATTTACTTTTAAATTGAAATAGTTTTAAAGTACTATATAATTTCACAATAGCTGTTAAAAATAGAACTTTAAGGACTTAAATGAACAATTTCATTTCATTACCCTTTTTATCAATTTTTTTGATGATTGCTGTGGCCGCCATGCCCATGATCAACCCCATCACGCCCAGGATCAACTCTGATTTGTTGGCTTTTCTGGGCTTGGGTGTGTTTGGCTGGCTGACCCATTGGAGCGTGCCGCAGGAAAACCGCCGCTTTGGCTTCAATGGCCTGAGCCTGTTGTGTGGTTTTTGGCTGGTTCTTGCGTGTGCCCAATATGCGCTGCAAATCAACACGGCCTACTTCAGCCACTTTTTGATCAGCATTTCTTATTTGGTGGCCGTGGTTCTGCTGACAGCTTGGGTGCGCATGTGGACCCAGGCTGGAAAAGTCTCTGAATTGGCCCAAGCTTTCATGCTCGCCGTTTTGGCCGGGGGCTTGATGACCGCCATCGGCGTTGTGTTGCAAATGCTTGGTTGGCAAGATTTTTTGTCCCCCTGGTTGCCCAAGTCCGCCAGCTTTCCCCGCCATGGTGGCTTTTTATCTCAACCCAATTTGGCCGCTTCATTGATGGTTTGCGCTTTGGTGAGCCTGATGTTTTGGCATCCCAACCAAGTGGACAAGGCTGCAGCGCCCTCTCGCTGGCGTGGGTTGGTCATGGCTTTTTTGCTCTTGGCCATCATGGGAACCAGCTCGCGCACCGGCTATGTCGAGGTGCTGGCCTTGGGCCTGGTGTTGCTGGTGATGCGCAAGCGCTTGGCCATTCATTGGGTGTGGGTGGCTGTTCCCGTGTGGTTGTTGGTGGCGATTGGCGTGGGTGAGATATTGAGCAGCCAAAACGTGGTGAGCGCGCAGATGGTGGGTGAATCAACCGATGCGGTGAGCCGATCGAGCGCACACCGTTTGCGCATTTGGCAAGACATTGGCTTGATGATCGAGTCGGCTCCCTGGTTGGGTGTGGGTTGGCGTCGCTTGCAGGTCAGCGAGGTATTGATGCCTGGCATTGCCGAGCCGGTGGACCATGCACACAATTTGTTGTTGCAAATTCAGGTCGAATTGGGCGTCTTGGGCAGTCTGGCCTTGCTGGCCTTCGTGGCCCACTTGGTGTTCAAAGTCAAGCCTTGGCAATTCACCCGTGCGCATGAGGTGGTGGCGCTGGCCATAGCGATGTCTTTGGGCATCCACAGCATGCTGGAATACCCCTTGTGGCATGCCTTGTTTTTGTTTTTGTTTGCCTTTGCATTGGCTTTGCTGCCCGGTATAGAGCGCAGCTATGGCTATTCCACGACCATGCTCAAGGGCATGGCCAGCGCGGTGCTGATCATGACGGTCTGGGTGTTTGCCGACTACGGCATCTCGCAGCGTGCTTACATGCAATTCAATCAGAATGGCTCACAAGGGGGGTACGTCAAAGCCAATGAAAATGTGTGGTGGAACAAAATTTTGCTGCACAGCGTTTTCATGGTGGGCACACCCATCAATGACGACACCAAAGATGTGATTCGAAGGATTGCTACTGAGAACGCCAACATTTATTCTCAAACCAACTTCAACAATTTTCCTTTGCTGCAGGTGAAGATCGCCGATGGCGAAACCGCCATTGCCAACCAATTGGCTTGGCGTCTGTGCCGTCAATTGCCAGAACCCAATTGGAACGCTTTTATCGCGTCCATGCGGCAAATCAATTTGCCGGTTTACCAAGCGTGGGTCGAGCAGTTGCCTGACATGGGGCAGTGCCGCTCTTGACCCCCCGCAGGGGGTGAAAACCTAGCGCACCAGGCAGGGTTTTTTCAGGTCGAACTTCCAGCCCGGCATCAGGTATTGCATGGCCACGGCGTCGTCGCGGGCGCCCAGACCGTGCTGCAAATACAACTGGTGCGCCGCTTCCACTTGGGCCATGTCGATGTCAATGCCCAGCCCTGGGCGCTGGGGCACGTCGATGAAGCCCCCCTCGATGCGCAAGGGTTCGCGGGTGAGGCGCTGGCCTTCTTGCCAAATCCAGTGGGTGTCGATGGCGGTGACTTGACCGGGAGCGGCTGCCGCCACATGGGTGAACATGGCCAGTGACACATCGAAGTGGTTGTTCGAATGAGAACCCCAGGTCAGTCCCCAGGTTTGGCAGGCTTGGGCCACCCGCACCGAGCCTTGCATCGTCCAAAAGTGCGGGTCGGCCAGGGGGATGTCGACCGACTGCAATTGGATGGCGTGGGCCATTTCGCGCCAATCGGTGGCCACCATGTTGGTGGCGGTGCGCAAGCCCGTGGCGCGGCGGAACTCGGCCATCACCTCGCGCCCTGAAAACACCCCTTCCGCGCCGCAAGGGTCTTCGGCATAGGCCAGTTCGCGGTGGCGGTCGCGGCACAGGGCAATCGCGTCTTTGAGCAACCAGCCGCCATTCGGGTCCAAGGTGATGCGGGCCTGGGGAAAGCGCTCGTGCAAGGCCACGATGGCCTCCATTTCGGCCGCGCCACTGAGCACGCCCCCCTTGAGCTTGAAGTCTTGAAAGCCGTAGCGGTCTTGTGCGGCCTCGGCCAGGCGCACCATGGCCGTGGGGGTCAAGGTTTCTTCATGGCGCAAGCGCTGCCAGTCGTTGTCGGCATCCGGTTCGCTGATGTAGGGCAAGTCGGTTTTGCGCCGGTCGCCCAGATAAAACAAGTAGCCCAGCACCTGCACCCGATCGCGTTGCTGGCCGTCACCGAGCAAAGCCGCCACCGGCACGCCCAAAAATTGCCCAAGCAAATCGAGCAAGGCACTTTCCACCGCCGTCACGGCGTGGATGGCCACCCGCAGGTCAAAGGTTTGGTTACCGCGCCCGCCTTGGTCCAGGCCGGCAAAGCGCTCGCGCAGGCGGTTGAGCACGCGGTTCCAGTCGCCAATCGATCCGCCTTCGATCAAGCCCCGCGCCGCCTCCAAGGTGCTGCGGATTTTTTCGCCGCCCGGCACCTCGCCCACGCCCGTGCGGCCGGCGCTGTCGGTGAGGATGACCAAATTGCGGGTGAAAAACGGGCCGTGCGCGCCGCTCAAGTTGAGCAGCATCCCATCGCGCCCGGCGACGGGGATGACGCGCATCTGGGTGACCACTGGTGTGCCCCGGGTGGTTGGCGTGTGGGCAGGGCTGGCCAGGGGGGAGAGGGGGTTGGGTGCGTTAGACATCGTACAAGTTGGCGGTCAATTGGGGAGGGGAGCTTCGAGGGTTTGGGTCTTGCGCAAGCGCTCGCGGCTGTTGCTCAAATGGGTGCGCATGGCCGCACGGGCGGCCTCGGTGTCTTGGTTGCGGATGGCGCTCAAAATGCTCTCGTGCTCGCCATGTACTTTTTGCAGGTAGTTGAGGCGGCCCTCGGGTGCGGCCTGGGCGGTGTTGATGCGCGCGCGCGGAATCACCATGGTGCCCAAATAGCCCATCAAATCCGCAAAGTGGCGGTTGTGGGTGGCGCGGGCGACTTCCATGTGAAAAGCGAAGTCCGACGGCACGGCATCGCTGTCTTGGCCCAAGGCGGCTTGAAAATCATCCAGCGCGGTTTGCATCTGCGCCAATTGCGCATCGGTGCGTCGCTGCGCGGCCAAGCCAGCGGCCTCGGTCTCCAGGCTGATGCGCAATTCGAGCAAGGCGATCACATCGCCGACCATCGCCAAATCGACGCTGCCCAGGCTGAAATTGGCGCTCTCGCGCGGGGCCAGCACAAAGGTGCCAATGCCGTGGCGCGTCTCCACCGCGCCAGCGGCTTGCAGGCGCGACAGGGCTTCACGCACGACGGTGCGGCTGACCTCGAACTCGGCCATGATTTCGCTTTCACTGGGCAGCTTGTGGCCAGCTGGCCAGTGGCCTTGTAGCACACGTTCGCCCAACGAGGCCACGATTTCCCCCACCAAACCACCGGGGCGGCGTGCACGTGGGTTGGACGCCACTGCGGGGCCGCCGGCAACACTAGGGGTTTGCCTTGATTCCATCTCTTTCCCCTTGACCTCAGAATGAACAGGGTTAGACTTTTAGTTGTCTGACAACTGATGACCCATCGCTTGACTGTAGCAAAGCCATTTGTAAAGTCCAGCCCCCGATAACCCTTGGATGCGCAGCCACTGCGCTTTGTATCACCCCATGACCATGCCGCCCTCTCATCACCGTTTGTTGCTCACTGGCGCCGCTGGCGGATTGGGCCAGGCTTTGCGGGGACGCTTGAAGGCCAATTGCCATGTGTTGCGCTTGTCCGATGTGGCAGATCTGGGCCAGCCCCAAGCGGGCGAAGAAATTGTCACCGCCGATTTGGCCGATGCGGCTGCTGTCCAGACCATGATGGTCGGCGTCGACGCCGTGGTGCACCTGGGTGGCGTGTCCACCGAGCAGCCCTGGGCGCCGATCTTGCAGGCCAACATCGTCGGCATGTACCACTTGTACGAGGCCGCCCGCATCAACGGGGTGCGCCGCGTGGTGTTTGCCAGCTCCAACCATGTGACCGGTTTTTACAAGCAGGGCCAAACCATCACCGCCGATGACCCGCCGCGCCCCGACGGTTTGTACGGCCTGAGCAAAGCCTTTGGCGAAGACCTGAGCCGCTTTTACTTTGACCGCTATGGCATCGAAACCGCTTGTGTGCGCATTGGCTCTTCTTTTCCCGAGCCGCGCGACAGGCGCATGCTGGCCAGTTGGCTCAGTTATGACGACTTGCACCGCTTGATCACCGCTTGTTTGACCACGCCGGTGCTGGGCCACAGCATCATTTTTGGCATGTCCAACAATGCCGTGACCTGGTGGGACAACAGCCGCGCCCGCCACGTGGGTTTCGTGCCCCAAGACAGCTCGGATGTGTTTCGGCAAGCCATCTACCAAAACACCCCCGAGCCCGATTTGAGCGACCCCGCCGTGCAGTTCCAAGGCGGAGCCTTTGTGAAGATGGGGCCGATGTGAGCATCCATCGCCCCCGCACCCCGCATTGATTTTTTCGCCACCCATCCCTTTCATCAACACAGGAGACAAACCATGAAAAAAAGACAACTCGTCAAATGGATCGCCGCCAGCTTGGCCATTGGGGCCTCGGCGTTTGGGTTTCAAGCCCAGGCCCAAAGCAAAATGGTGCTGAAAGCATCCGATGTGCACCCGCTGGGCTATCCCACGGTGGAAGCCATCGTGCGCATGGGCAAAAAACTCGAAGCCGCCACCAATGGCCGCATCTCCATCCAAATGTTCCCTTCCATGCAGTTGGGTGGCGAAAAAGAAATGATCGAGCAAGCCCAGATCGGCGCCTTGCAAATTGCCCGCATCTCTGTCGGTGCCATGGGCCCGGTGGTCGACGAGGTCAATGTGTTCAACATGCCGTTTGTGTTTCGCGATGAAGCACACATGCGCAAAGTCATCGATGGCCCGATTGGCCAAGAGTTGCTCGAGCGCATGACCAACGGTCCCGGCTCACGCTTGGTGGCACTGGGCTGGATGGACGCGGGCACCCGCAACGTCTACGCCAACAAACCTGTCACGGCACCCGCCGATCTCAAGGGCATGAAGATCCGCATGATGGGCAACCCCTTGTTCGTGGAAACCATGAACGCCATGGGCGGCAATGGTGTGGCCATGGGCATGAACGAACTGTTCCCCGCCTTGCAAACCGGTGTGGTCGATGGGGCTGAAAACAACCCGCCCACCTTGCTGGCGCAAAACCACTACACGGTGACCAAGGTGATGAGCCTGACCGGCCACTTGATCATTCCCGAAATTTTTGTGTTTTCGAAAAAATCTTGGGAGGGTTTGAGCAAAGACGACCAGGCCTTGGTGCGCAAATTCTCTGCCGAAGCCCAAATTGAGCAGCGCAAACTGTGGGACGACTACACACGCGAAGCCGAGTCCAAGCTCAAAGGCTTGGGTGTGCAATTTGTGCCTGCGGACAAGCCGGCTTTCTTCAAAGCCACCCAGCCCATCCGCGACAAGTACGGTGCCAAGTACGCTTCTTTGATCAAGCGTATCCAAGACACCAAGTAAAAAAGCCTGTGTGCGCGTGGCCCAGCATGGTTTGCTGGGCCACATCATTTTGAAGACTTCCGACATGACACTCAAACAAGCGTATGCCCAGACCATGGAATGGCTTTATTTGGCCTGCATTGCGCTATCGGGCACAGCCCTGGTGTTGATCACCTTGATGATCCCGTATGGGGTGTTCATGCGCTATGCGATGAACAACCCCCAGTCCTGGCCAGAGCCGGCCTCGGTGGTCATGATGGTGTTCTTTTCGTTTGTGGGTGGCGCTGCGATTTACCGTGCCAATGTCCACATTGCGGTGGAGTCCTTGCTCAATGCGGTATCGCCGCTGAAGAAAAAGTGGATGCTCGCAGGGGTTGAGCTGTGCATGGCTGCCATGTCTTTGTTCATGTTGTTTTATGGCGTGCAGTTGTGTCAAATCACTTGGTATCAATCGATGGCCGAGTTTCCAGGCTTGCCGGTGGGTTTGGTGTATGCCCCGATCCCGTTGGCGGGTTTGATGACGTTTTTATTTTTGATCGAGCGCGTTTGGGTGGGGCATCCGTCCAAGGATTCGGTGATGTACAGCGATGAAGCTGTCGAATTGGAGTAAGCCATGGACATCTTGATTCTGCTCGGTTCGTTCACCGTGCTGTGCGCCTTGGGTGTGCCCGTGGCCTATTCCCTGGGCTTGGCGGCGATTTGTGGCGCCTTGTGGATCGACCTCCCGTTAGAGGCGATCATGCTCAAAATCTCCGACGGCACCGACGATTTTTCGCTGCTGGCGATCCCGTTTTTTGTGCTGGCTGGCGGCATCATGGCCGAAGGGGGCATGGCCAACCGGCTGATCAACCTGGCCAAGGTGTTTGTCGGCTTCATCAAAGGTGGTTTGGCCTTGGTCAACATCATGGCCTCGACCTTGTTTGGCTGCATCTCGGGCTCTTCGGTGGCCGACACCTCGGCCATTGGCTCGGTGATGATTCCGCAAATGGTGAAGGCCGGTTTTCCGCGGGTGTTTGCCACCAATGTGACCATCTGCGGTTCCGTGCAGGCCTTGATGATCCCACCTTCGCACAACGCGGTCATTTACTCGTTGGCCGCCGGTGGCACGGTGTCGGTGGCGCATTTGTTTTTAGCCGGCATCTTGCCGGGCCTTTTGTTCGGCCTGTGCTTGGTGGGCTTGGTGCTGTGGACATCGCACAAGCGCGACTACCCCAAGGGCGAGCCCGTGGCGCTCAAAGACATCCCCAAAATCGTCACCGATGCCTTGTGGGGTTTGGTGACCATTTTCATCATCATGGGTGGCATTTTGTCGGGCGTGTTCACACCCACCGAATCGGCGGCAGTGGCTTGCGTGTATGCGTTTTTGGTCACCTTCTTGGTCTACCGCGACTACAAGTGGAGCGAGTTGCCACGCATGGTTCACCGGGTGGTCAAAACCGTGTCCATGGTGATGATGCTGATTGGCTTTTCAGTGGCCTTTGGCTACATGATGACCTTGATGCAAATACCGGCCAAGATCACCATGTTCTTTTTGAGCATCTCCGACAACAAATATGTGTTTTTGTTTTTGGTCAACTTGCTGCTGCTGTTGCTGGGCACCTTCATGGATTTGGCGCCGATGCTGCTCATTTGCACGCCCATCTTCATGCCGGTGATTGCCAAGTTGGGCATTGACCCGGTGCACTTTGGCATGATCATGATTCTCAACCTGGGCATTGGCCTGATCACCCCACCTGTGGGGCCAACCTTGTTTGTCGGGTGTGCGGTGGGGAAAGTAACGATGGAACAAGTCTCCAAAGAGCTGTGGCCGTTTTATGGCGCCATGTGCATGGCCTTGCTGCTGGTCACCTATGTGCCAGCCATCTCTTTGTGGCTGCCGGGGCTGATGAAGTAGGCCACTGATGGCCACGGTTTTGGTCACCCACCCGGCCTCGCGTTTGTCCACTTACTTTGGCGAGCGTGCGCTGGGCCAGTTGCGCGAATTCGCCGAGGTGCGGCTCAACCCCAGCGAGCAAGATTGGCAGGGGGCTGATTTGGTCACTGCCGCCCAGGGCTGCGACATCATCATCGCTTACCGCCAAACCCCATTTGACGCGGCGGTGTTCGCTGCTTTGCCCCAGTTGTGGGCGGTGTGCCGTTGCGCCATGGACATCCGCACCATCGATGTGGATGCGGCTTCTCAAAACGGCATTTTGGTGACCCGCGCCAGCGCTGGTTTTGGTACAGCGGTGACCGAATGGGTGATGGGCGTGATGATCGACGCTGTGCGCCACATCAGCGCGGCACGCTTGCAATACCAAGCGGGGCACGAGGCACAAGCCTGGATGGGGCGCGAGTTGCGCGGCGCCACGTTGGGGGTGGTGGGCTATGGCCACATTGGGCGCCAAGTGTGTGCCTTGGCCCAGGCATTTGGCATGCAGGTGCTGGCGCACGACCCACATGTTCAAGCCGCAGACCCAGGTGTTTCCTTGGTGTCTTGGAAGCGCTTGCTCAGCGCCAGCGACCATGTGGTGTGTCTGGCCCCAGCCACCACAGAAACAGAAAATCAGTTCAATGCCAACGCCTTTGCCCAAATGAAGCCCGGTGCATGGTTCATCAATGCCGCCCGGGGCAACTTGGTCGACGAGGATGCTTTGATGCACGCTTTGGACCATGGCCACCTAGCGGGTGCGGCAATGGACGTGGGGCGTGGCCCCGACCAAACTCCCAGCTTGGCCTTGGCCCGACACCCGAAAGTGATTGCCACACCGCACATCGGTGGCCTGACCCCCGCCGCCACCGAGCACCAAGCCTTGGAGACCGTGGTCCAAACCCGGGCCCTGTTGCAAGGCCAAATACCGCCAGGTGCGGTCAATGCCGAGCATGCCCGGCGCTGGCGCGCCGCCATTCAATCTTGAGGGAAGTTTTCCGCCCATGACTGCACCCAGCCCATTGCTGATCGCCATGCACCCGAGTGACAACGTGGCCATCGTGGCCAACGATGGGGGCTTGGCGGCAGGCACCCTTTTGCCCGACAACGGCCCCGGTGCGGGCCTGGTGTTGCGCGACAAAGTGCCCCAGGGTCACAAGGTGGCCTTGCAAGACGTGGCCGAGGGCGCACCTGTGCGCCGCTACAACGTGGTCATTGGCCATGCGGTCCGTGCGGTGCCCGCTGGCAGTTGGGTCCACGAGCGCTTATTGAACATGCCCGATGCCTGCGGCTTGGAAGATTTGCCCAAAGCCACCGCACCCGCCCCCGACTGGGCGCCGTTGGCAGGATATACCTTTGAGGGTTACCGCAATGCCGATGGCAGTGTGGGCACGCGCAACATCTTGGCCATCACCACCACCGTGCAGTGCGTCACCGGGGTGGTTGAGTTTGCGGTGCAGCGCATCCGCCAAGAGCTGTTGCCGCAGTACCCCCATGTGGACGATGTGGTGGGCTTGTCGCACAGCTATGGCTGTGGCGTGGCGATTGATGCGCCGGATGCGGTCATCCCCATCCGCACCCTGCGCCACATCAGCCTGAACCCCAACTTTGGTGGCGAGGTCATGGTGGTCAGCTTGGGCTGCGAAAAACTCCAACCTGATCGCCTCTTGCCCCCCGGCAGCATCCCGCTGGTCGATGCGCGTTCATCGACCGATGCCTCTGTGTTGGATGTGGTGTGCTTGCAAGACGACGCCCATGTGGGCTTCATGAGCATGATCGACAGCATCTTGCACCAGGCCCGTGTGCATTTGGAGCGGCTGAATCAGCGCCGGCGCGAAACCTGCCCGGCCTCAGAGCTGGTGGTGGGCGTGCAATGCGGTGGCAGCGACGCGTTGTCGGGCGTGACCGCCAACCCAGCGGTGGGCTTTGCCACCGACTTGTTGGTGCGTGCTGGTGCCGCGGTGATGTTCTCGGAGGTGACCGAGGTGCGCGACGGCATCGCCCAATTGACCGCGCGCGCCGCCAGCCCCGCCGTGGCCGACGCCATGATCCGCGAGATGGCCTGGTACGACGCCTATTTGCAGCGCGGCTCGGTGGACCGCAGCGCCAACACCACACCGGGCAACAAATCGGGGGGCTTGTCCAACATCGTGGAAAAAGCCATGGGCTCCATCGTCAAGTCGGGCAGTGGGCCCATCTCAGGCGTGCTCGCGCCGGGTGAAAAGCTGCACCAAAAGGGTTTGATTTACGCTGCCACACCCGCCAGCGATTTCATTTGTGGCACCTTGCAAGTCGCCGCTGGCATGAACCTGCACATCTTCACCACGGGGCGCGGCACGCCCTACGGCTTGGCGCCCGTGCCGGTGATCAAAGTGGCCACCCGCAACGACTTGGCGCGCCGCTGGCACGACCTGATGGACGTCAACGCCGGTCGCATCGCCACTGGCGAGGCCAGCATCGAGCAAGTCGGTTGGGAGATGTTTGAACTCATGTTGGCCGTGGCCAGTGGCCGCAAAACCTGGGCCGAGCATTGGGGCCTGAAAAACGACCTTGTGCTGTTCAACCCGGCGCCCATCACATAAGGGCGGTTGCGCCAAAGTGCGGATTCAATGGGCTGGCTTGGTTGGCTGACCGAGACAATGCCAATCGAGCGTGTACTGAAGCCTTGTCGATCAAAGCGATCAGGCGGATTTGATCTCAGTGAGCAGATCTGGATGGCGATCTAGCAACTTGAACAGTTTGACCAAGGCCAAAGGGGGTTTGGTTTTGCCGTTTTCGTAGCGAGAGAACGCATTCACGCCGCCACCGAAAAGCTCTGCCGCTTGACGCTGATCCAGGTCGAGCTTTTTGCGCACCTTGGCAATGTAGTCGGGGTCCACAAAGGCGGCATTCACCTGGCGTTGAAACAGGCCCACCATTTCGCTGTACCGGTCGCCATGTTCTCGGTTCAACACCACCTCATAACATGCAGGGCAAAAGTCACCCGTCACCGCAGGGATGGTGGTGTTTTCTCCCTTGTAGGTGTAGGGCACATCGCGCGTCTCGGGTTGCAATTGCGCAGCGCCACAGCTGGGGCATTTCATCGTCATAACTCCTTGAAGGAAACAATCAATACATCACCCATCACGGTCAGCTTGATGTAGACATCAGCGCCGTTCGCTATCGTGGTCCGGTAGACGTCTTGCCAAATGCGGTGATCGGAATGGGTGGTCATGCTTTTGTAAAAGTCGGTGGAATTCAGCGTCAATACAACCGATCACATGGCAGCCAAGTCGTGGATGCCCAGCGCGCGCGCCCCAAGGAAGGCACTCGCCGTTGCCCTGACATCGCCAGCCACCACCAAGGCTTTGATGACCGACAGTTTTTTGTGAGGCGTGTTTTTTTCCACGAGAAAATTTTAACCAAATAAGTTAATTTGGCAAATGGGTTAACGATGGGCGAAGCCGACGATCCCGTTCGGCTTCGAGTGCAGGTGCCTCTGTGAGAGCGTGGGGTCAACATTCAGCCCTTGTTATGCTTGGCCTTTACCCTTCTTGGCCCGCCATGTCTGTTGTCCCCGAACCCCGTCCGCCCGCAGCCGCATCTGTGCAGCGCAAACCTGTCCACCTGCGAACCATCCAATGCCAAGGCTTTGAGCGCGACGATGGCTTGGTTGACATCGAGGGCACCCTGACAGACACCAAACCTCATGATTTGCAATTGCGCACCAAGCCGGTTTCGGCCGGACAACCCATTCACCTCATGACGCTGTGTTTGACCATTGACCGTGAGCGCCTGATCCATGCCGTCCAGGTGCAAACCTTGGCAGCGCCTTATGGGGTGTGCAGCGAGATCGGGCCGCGTTACCAACAACTGGTGGGCCTGCGCATCGAGCCGGGTTTTAACCTGGCGGTCAAGCGCTTGTTCAAAGGGGTGCTGGGCTGCACCCACATGACCGAACTGCTGCCGGTGATGGCCACCACCGCTTATCAAATCCTGTGGTCTCGCGCCGACGAGGACCCCCAGGCCAAGGCCCAAGGCGGACAAACCCAATCTTCAGCCCTCAACGGCTGCCATGCCCTGAGCTTGGAGGGCGAGGTGGTCAAACGCTACTTTCCGCAGTGGGCCAAGACCAGCTGACGTGCCAGATTTGTTTTGAGATGGCCTGGTGAGACGCATCTTCCGTTAGGCCGTTGCGTTGCA
Source organism: Limnohabitans rimovensis (SeqCode) (assembly GCF_965234775.1). Taxonomy (GTDB): domain Bacteria; phylum Pseudomonadota; class Gammaproteobacteria; order Burkholderiales; family Burkholderiaceae_C; genus Limnohabitans; species Limnohabitans rimovensis. The sequence goes on from NZ_OZ248562.1 coordinate 362,107, forward strand.
CGCCCCCTGGGCTTTAGTTTTCGCCCCACACCTCTTGCGCGGTTTCAATCACCAAACGCAGTTTGTTGCGCTGGTCTTCCACCGCGATGTTGTTGCCGTGCACCGTGCTGGAAAAACCGCATTGGGGTGACAGGGCCAGTTGGTCCATGGGCGCGAATTTGGCGGCCTCGTCGATGCGCCGCTTCAGGCTGTCTTTGCTCTCCATGGCGCCAAACTTGGTGGTCACCAGGCCCAACACCACCAGCTTGCCTTTGGGCAGGAAACGCAAAGGGCGGAAGTCGCCACTGCGGTCATCGTCGTACTCCAAAAAGTAGGCGTCGATGTCCATCTCTGATAGCAGGGCCTCGGCCACGGGTTCGTAGTTGCCAGCGGCAAAGTGGTGGCTCTTGAAGTTGCCACGACACAGGTGCATAGCCAAGGTCATGCCAGCGGGCTTTTGCGCCACCACTTTGTTGATGAAGGCGGCGTAGCGGTGCGGCAACTCGTTGGGATCGTCACCGCGCAGACGTGCGGCTTCGCGCATTTTGTCGTCGCACAGGTAGGCGAGGTTGGTGTCGTCCATTTGCACATAGTTGCAGCCGGCCGCAGCCAGTGAGCGCAACTCGTCGCCGTAGGCTTTGGCCACATCGTCATAGAACACCGGGTCCAGCTCGGGATAGGCGGTTTTGCTGATGCCACCGCGCCCGCCGCGAAAGTGCAGCATGGTGGGCGAGGGGATGGTGACCTTGGGTGTGTGCCCTGCGCTCACCTGTGACTTGAGGAAGTCATAGTCATCCCCTTGGATGCATTTGTCGTGGGTGATTTTGCCCACCACGCGGATGGCTGGCGGGGCTGGCTCTTGCGTGCCATCGGGGTTGAGCACCGACACCGGGATGTCGGTGGCCACGCCGCCGAGTTGTTCTAAAAAGTCGATGTGAAAGTAGGTGCGGCGGAACTCGCCGTCGGTGATGGCTTTGAGGCCCACGCTCTCTTGAAAGCGCACGATTTCGGTGATGGCCTTGTCTTCGACCGCGCGCAACTGCTCGGCATTGATCTCGCCTTTGGCCTTTTGGGCGCGGGCTTGCAACAGGTATTCGGGGCGCAAAAAGCTGCCAACGTGGTCGTGGCGGGCGGGGATTTTCAACATCAAAAGCTTCCTGGTTCAAAAGATGCCCGCGATCTTAATGATTATTTCCACGCCGCTAGGCCAGAGCGCTGGAGGCTGGTGTTTACCCTTGGGTGCAGCAAGAAGAGATACCCGGTCTGTGTGGCTTTGTCCTCGGGCCAACGACAGGCGTTGCGCATGGATAGAATGCGCGGCCCCCAACGCAATTTAATTTGTTTGACATGATTTGGAGACCCGAATGAAATTACCTACCCAGCTTCGCACAGCGGCCCTCGTGGGCGCATTGTTTGGCGCTTTGTCCAATGTGGCTTTGGCCGACGAAGTGGTGCTCAAGTTCCACCACATTTGGCCCACGGTGGCCATGGGTCACACCCGGGTGACGGTGCCATGGTGCGACACCATTGCCAAAGAAAGCAACAACCGCATGCGCTGCCAAATTTTGCCGGCCATGTCGGGTGGCGGCACACCGGGTCAGTTGGTGGACCGCGTCAAAGACGGTGTGGATGACTTGACCATCACCTTGCCTGGTTACACCCCCGGACGTTTCCCCATCATGGAGGCTTTCGAGTTGCCCTTCATGACCAACACCGCCGATGTGGCCTCCGCCGCCGCCTGGGAGTACTACAGCAAATACGCCACCAAAGAGTTTCCCGGCACCAAAATTTTGGCCACCTGGGTGCACGACGAAGGCTTTATCAGCACCTCCAACAAACCGGTGCGCGCCATGGAGGACTTCAAGGGTTTGAAGATCCGTGCCGCCAGCCGCCAGTCCAGCAAATTGCTCGCGCGCCTGGGTGCCACCCCGGTGGGCATGCCCATCCCGGCTGTGGCCGACGCCATGACCAAGGGCACGGTCGACGGCTTTTTGACCGCCTGGGAAATCATCCCTTCGTTCAAGTTGCAAGAGGTCAGCAAGTTCCACACCGAGGTGGAAGCCAGCCGCCCGTCCTTGTTCACAGCCGGGTTTGTTTTTGCGATGAACCAAGCCAAGTACGACAGCTTGCCCGCCGACCTCAAGCGCATCATCGACAAAAACAGTGGCATCACCTTGTCGCGCACCATTGGTCGCTATTGGGATGAGGCCACCGCCGTGGGCCGCAAAGCTGCTGCTGACCGGGGCAACACCTTCATCAAAGTCACACCGGCTGAAACCGACAAGTGGATCCAAGCCTCTGCCCCCTTGTATGACGAGTGGGTCAGCGACATGGACAAAAAGGGCCTCCCTGGCAAGCAAATGCTGCAAGACGCCAAAGACCTGATCAAGAAGCACAGCACCACCAAGTGAGAGCGGCTGGGCGTTTGACAGCCGCCTCACTAGGGGATATTTGACGTGGCCCATTGGTTCACCCCCTTGAGCCGCTGGTTTGGCGTGATCGGTGCGGGCTTGGCCCTGCTCACCGGCTTCATGACCTTCACCAGCGTGTTCATGCGGGCCTTCCTCCAAACCCCCATCCCCGGGGATGTAGAACTGACCCAAATGGGCATTGCCCTGGCCATCTCCATGTGCCTGCCCTGGTGCCAAACCCAGCGCGGGCACATCTTGGTCGATTTTTTCACCCAAAAAAGCTCTGCGCAGAGCTTGCGTTTCATGGATTCGGTGGGCAGCTTGGCCCTGGCCGTGATGTATGGTTTTTTGGCGTGGCGCACATCGGTGGGCGCCGTCTCGGTGCGTGAAGCCGGTGAGACCACCATGATCATCAGCCTGCCCATGTGGTGGGCTTACGCCTCACTGGCACCTGGTTTGGGTTTGAGCGCACTCATCGCGCTGGCGCAAACCATTGACCATTGGACCCAACCCGTGGACGAGGTGGCGGCATGAGTGCTTGGGCCACCCAGGTGGGCGTGGTGATGTTTTTGGCCATGATCGTGCTCATGGCTGTGCGCATGCCGATTGCAGCGGCCATGTTCATCCCCGGCGTGTTTGGCTATTGGCTGATGACCGACAGCGCGGCCACCTTGAACTTCCTCAAAGGCAATGCGGTGGCGCGCCTGACTGTTTATGAGCTGAGCGTCATCCCCTTGTTTTTGTTGATGGGCCAGTTTGCGTCGCAAGGCGGTTTGAGCCGCGACCTGTTCAAAGCCGCTTCAGCCCTGGTGGGCCATGTGCGCGGTGGCTTGGCCATGGCTTCTTTGCTTTCAGCCGGTGCCTTTGGCGCGGTGTGCGGCTCTTCGGTGGCGACATCGGCCACCATCACCCAAGTGGCCTACCCGCACATGAAGAGCCACGGTTACAGCGGTCGCTTGGCCACCGCCACTTTGGCCACGGGTGGCACCTTGGGCATCTTGATCCCGCCTTCGGTGCCCCTGGTGGTGTACGCCATCTTGACCGAGCAAAACATTGCCAAGTTGTTCGCAGCGGCCATGGTGCCGGGCATTTTGGCCATGCTCGGTTACATCGTGGTGGTGGCTTTGACGGTGCATTTCAAACCCGACCTGGCCCCCGCCACCGCCAAAACCACGGGGTCAGAAAAGTGGGCGGCCCTGGGCGGTGTGTGGCCCATTGCCCTGGTGTTTGTGGTAGTTTTTGGTGGCATTTACGGCGGGGTGTTTTCGCCCACCGAGGGCGCGGCCGTGGGCGCGGCCATGACCTTGCTGGCGGGCTTGTTCAAGCGCGAACTCAATGCGGAAGGTTTGAAAAACGCGTTGCTCAGCACTGCCGACACCACGGCCATGGTGTTCATGATTTTCTTGGGGGCGGACATGATGAACGCCACCTTGGCGTTGACCGAAATGCCCAAAATCATTGCGCAATGGGTGACCCATTTGCCCATCCCTGACCTGAGCATCGTCATCTTGGTGTTGGTGCTGTATGTGTTGCTCGGCTGCGTGATGGACGAGTTGTCCATGCTGCTGTTGACCATTCCCGTTATCTTTCCGGCCATCATGGGCTTGGACTTGTGGGGGCTGAATGCCGAGGGCAAGGCCATTTGGTTTGGCATCTTGGTGTTGATGACGGTGAGCATCGGCATGATCGCGCCGCCCATTGGCATGAACGTGTATGTGGTCAACAGCATGGCCAAAGAGGTGCCCATGTCCGAAACCTATAAAGGGGTGATGCCCTTTTTGGTCTGGGACGCCATCCGTGTGGTGCTGCTGTTGTGCTTCCCGGTGATTTGCCTGGGGCTGGTCAAACTGTTGTTTTGATTCGCGCTTCCCGGTGCGACCGATCACCTTGAGAAACACATTTCCACCATTGCGTAAAAGAGCTGCAAAGGTGGTCAACCGGCGCAAACAAACCATGAGTTGCATCACACCTGGCCCACTTTTGTAACCATTGAGCTAAGTGCGGTTCATCCGTGCAGCGCACGCTGCGGGCTTGTTCCAGGGCCGATTGAAAGGCGCTGGCTGCACCATGCCAGCGCAATGCCGTGATATCGGCCATGCGCTGCTCTACAAAATGCCATCGCTCTTCACGCCATGGCCATCTTTGGTGAAAGTCGGACACCGAGATACCAATCACCAAAGTGTCTTGGGATAAATCTGTTGGCAATGGGCCCAGGCTCCACGGGTGAACCAAGCAAACATCTCTACCTTTGACCATCGCTTCATCGGGCGCGTTGTGCCGCCAAGGGCTTGGCGGTGCGGAGAAAACAGGCGGTTCATTGGCCGCTGGGTGACGGGCTGGCGATGGGTTTGGGGGTTGCCATTGATCCGAAGTTTGATGGGCTATCTGCGCCAAAGCCTCGTAAGAGGTATCCATCACACTGCCGGGGCTGTGCCATGGTGGAGGTGCATAGCGAGCCACATTTTCTGCATTGAACAGGTATGGCTTGGTGCTGCCGGTGCCGGCCACCCATTGCCAGCTGAGGTGATTGCTGGCCAAGTCACCATCGAGCAAATGGCCGTAGAGCCAATCGGCACCCGCACGCCAATGGATTTTTCGCACATGCACCATGTAGCTCGCCAACCACATGCGGGCATGGTTATGCATGCTGCCGGTTTCATAAAGTCCGCGAATCGCCATGTCCATGGCGTTCACACCCGTCTGGGCTTTTCGAATGTCATGGGGGACAGACCGGCTGTATTGGTGGTCTGGCAATGGGCCGCTGTGCAATGAGCTGAAGATCGCGTCGCCCCGGTGCTGCCAAACATGCCTGAAGTACGCACGCCATCCGAGTTCAAAAACAAATTTGTCTTGCTGGTGGAGGTTGTGGCTTTCGCACACCCCTTCATAAACCTCACGCAGGCTGACAAAGCCGTGGGTGATGTAGGGTGACAAATGCGACACCGAGCCTTCGATGGCATTGCGCGTGCGGGCATAGTCGGCAGGGCGCACCGCTCTGATCCGCTCCCAGGCGGCTTCAGGGGTAGGCGGGGACGTCTTGTTCACTCTAAATTTCAGAACTGCGGATGGGTTGAGCTTTGTCATCTTCAATAGGTTTCAAGGGCTCAGTGCGAGGTTTTGGCATGGACATTTTTTCGCCATCCCAAGCCTGTCCGCACCAACAAATTCCTTGCGCGTTGATGATGCAAGTTCCAGTTCCGCAACACCTTGGATCGTCAGTCATTTTTTCCAATCAAAAATAAATAAAGGTTAACAATTTCCGCGTCTGTGGTCAGCTATAGCGTGATCTGAAAATTTCATTTCGGGTGAACGAAGTGCACGGTGCTTGGTCGCTCTACCCTTCATTCTTTGACGCCATAATTTAAACGAATCGGGTTTGAGTTCCGAACGCATTATTTTGATGACTTCGGATTCACTGACGCCAATGCGTTCCATGATGGTTTCAAACGCCGTTCGGTCCTCCCACGCCATTTGAATGACGGCTGAGATATCACCCGTCGTCAGTTCTTTGAGGTTCACTGATGTTTTGAGACGTGGCATTAAAAATTAAATCCTAATTGTTGTTCTGAACTCGTCGTTGCCGATTTGGCTTTGGTTGAGCGGCGTGGTGTCATGCGTGAAGCATGTTTTTCAATCACAGCTTCTTTCCCATTGCGCACTTCAGTGGTGTTTCGACGGGCATGCAACATATGTTTGGATTCCCGCGTGGCAAGGGCCAGATCAACCACAGGCGTTGCAAGCTCAGAACCTGGCCTGATTCCAACAGCATGCTGCAATTCGACGGACATTTTCCAGGGTTCAAACAGCCACGTGTTTGGAATGTGGCGCATGGATGGAAGCCAGTGCCGAACAAATATGCCTTTCGGGTCGTGATCCTGCGCTTGCTTGATGGGGTTGTAAACCCGGGTTGTGTTGATACCTGTTGTGCCAGATTGCATTTGCAATTGGCTCCAGTGGATGCCAGGTTCGTAGTCTAAAAACTGGGTGGCCAGCCATTCGCCCACAGGCCGCCAGTGCAGCCACAGGGGGTAGGCTGCAACGGAGACCAGCATGGCACGCATGCGAAAGTTAAGCCAGCCTGTTTTCCTGAGCATGGTGACACAAGCATCCACCATGGGCCAACCTGTGCGGGCTTGTTTCAAAGCATCAAAGTGTTCTTGGCTAAAGTCATGCTCGCGCAGGTTGTCGTATCCACGATGCATATTGCGCCATTCAATCTCAGGTTCGCTCTCTAATTTTTGAATGAAATGGCAATGCCAATACAGTCGGCTGATGAATGCAGACAAACCCGAGCGGTGTCGAGATGCCTGAGGGGGAAGTTGTTCAAGGTGTTTCCGAGTTTGTTGAACCAACTCGCGCATGCTGATACAACCGTAGGCCAGGTATGCAGAAAGGCGAGAGCATGCATCTGGAGCAGACAGGGGAGACGATATCCCGCCTCGATAGCCAATGCTGCGGGCATTTAAGAAGTTGTGCAGCGTTTCCAATGCCTGCATACGCCCGCCAAGTTGCCTCAATGGAGGGTTATGTTGTAAATGGTCGGGGGCTGACATGACAAAGGGTTCGGCCGGTGCCTGTCTCCAAAACCTCAGGCCGTGTACCTCTTGAATGGGTGAAGCCATGTGCCTTTCCCATGCTGTTCGCCATAGATTGCGATTTTTTAATCGGCGCACAACACCAAACTGTGCAAACTCTGTCCATACAACATGATTTGCATGGCACCAAGTGGCTACTTTCAGGTCACGTGCATATGTAAAGCCATTGCCTGTTTCTTCATGTGAGTAAAGCCGTGAAAAGGGTGAGTCTGCCCACAACAGGTTCAACACATCAACGGCTTCACCGACATGCACTTCTATGCATCCGCCATGAGCGCGTAAAAATGCGTCGAGCTCTACCAGTGACTCCCGAATAAATTCAAAATGTTGGAGCGCACAATCCGGTTGAAGCCAAAGTTCGGGCTCAACGATGTAGATGCATCGCACTGGTCCGTTTTGGGATGCATGTGCCAGCGCCTGGTGATCTTGCCAGCGCAAGTCACGTTTAAACCAAACCAAGGCGTAGCTCATCACATCTTTTATTGATATTCATTTTTGAAGTTGCTCCAAAGTGACGTAATCGAGCGCCCGTGAATGCGTGCTTTCGATGACCACTTTGGGCGCAACACCGGCCGTGAATGCCTGTTTCCATCGCAGTGCACACAGACACCACCGATCGCCATCCTTTAGCCCCTTGAATCTGTACTCAGGTCGTGGCGTGATGAGGTCATTGCCTTGCTGAAGTGAGTAGTCAAGAAATGCTTGCGTTACTTTTGCGCAAATCACATGGCTGCCTTGGTCATGATGATCTGTGTTGCAACAACCATCTCTGTAGTAACCCGTGAGAGGATCATAGGAGCAGGGTACCAAGGGAGTGCCCAACACATTCAAAGCTGTTTTATCCATAGGGAACTTCTTCCAATCCTTTATGGCGTGCAAAATTTTCTCTCATGCCTTTGAACGGTGATTTCATTCCGGGGAATGGGCGGGCTGGGCGATGAGGTCTTGCTCGGCCCCTTGAAACGCATTTTCACGGGCGGTCAGCACCAGGGTGTCGCGGTGGGCGATGTGCTCCAGGGGCTGGATGGGGGTGCTTTCGTGGATCACACGCGCATCATCCAACAACAGCACAGACCAAGGCTGTTGGAGCGTGAAGCGTTCGCCTTGCGGCCCATGGGCATCAAAAACCCGCGTTTCTCCACCGATGATGTTTTTGCGTTGCAGTAAAAATACGGCGACAAAATCCACGCCGTCGCGGTGTGCACCTTCAGGTGTTGGGCGGCCAATGCCTTGGCTGCAGTCGATGCGAAATGGGTGTGCTTCGATGCACCACTGCGCTTGGGGTTTGTGGCGCCATTGGCTGCAGCTGCGGGCAAATGCCGCCAACAGTTGGGTCCACACAGGCAACTCCACCATGTCTGGGCTGATGGGCTCGAACATTCGATGCATGCCGCCGTGCAATGCGTTGTAGTCGAGCGACTGCCAATGCGCGCGGTGCGGTGTTTGGGTCAAAACCTTGTTGCGAAATTCAAAGCAGCTGTGGCGCCGGCGTCGATAGCTGCCGCCATCCTTGAGGTGTGCATCCAAAGGCATGTCGTCCCAAAAGGGCATCAGGGCTTCGAGTTCACGCGGTTGGCATCCTGCCCACAGCGTGACGGCTGGAGGGTTGAGAACCGCATGGCCTTTGTGCGCCATGGTGTGGTCAAGGGCATCGAGTGGTGTATCTGGGGGTTCAGGCCAAGTCGATGCCAACGCATTGGAGGTGACCATTGGTTTGTGGTTTTTCATGGGGAAAGACTTGCCAGATCGATGCATTCTTGTTTGGACATCATTTTTTCTCCCACACGGTGTGACCATTCGCACAGCACATTCGTGAAAACAGCCGACTCCCACATGGGTGTCATATCGTTGAATATGCGTTGTGGCATCCATGCTTAAGAAATGGAGGCAGTGTCACATTGTGCAGGATCCAACTGTAGAGCTGCATTGAACAGGTCTTTGATTCAGCATCGCTGAGCGGGTTTTGCTGAGCGCAAGGCCCAGGATCGGATCAATCCCATCCAGCCACGTCACGCATCACGCTGGCTGAATGGGTATTTGCTCATGAGGCCATGAATACCCGCGCCTTGCGCGGGGTGAGCAGCAGGGTTTCACCGGCTTTGAAGCCTTCATCGCGGTATTGGCTGGCCGGAATTTGGGCTTCAATGATGGGCTCGTCGCTGGGGCTGTCACCCTCGGTGGCCACCAATTCCAAGCGGGCAATGGGGCCGACCACCACGGCGCGCAGCAACTGGGCCACGATGCCTGCGTCGCCCGCCTGGTAGCGGCGCACATCCAGGTCGTGCGGGCGCACATAAGCAAAGGCCTTGGCGTCTTGGGCTTGGCTGTGTTCGGGGCTTGCCAAACGCACCGATTGATCATCCACTGCGATGTGCATTTCGCCTTGGTGGGCGCGGCCATGGAACAAGTTCACATCGCCCAAAAAGCCATAAACAAACGGGCTGGCCGGGTGGTCCCACACGTCTTGCGGTGAGCCCACTTGTTCGATCTTTCCTTGGTTCATCACCACCACCCGGTCTGCGACTTCCAGGGCTTCTTCTTGGTCGTGGGTGACAAAAATGGTGGTCACATTCAAATCGTCATGCAAGCGGCGCAACCAGCGGCGCAATTCTTTGCGCACTTTGGCGTCCAAGGCGCCAAAAGGCTCGTCCAGCAGCAGCACTTTGGGCTCCACCGCCAATGCACGGGCCAAGGCAATGCGCTGGCGTTGCCCGCCCGACAACTGCGAGGGGTAACGGTCAGCCAACCAGTCGAGTTGCACCAGGTTTAGCAGGTCATGCACTTTGCGCTGGATATCGGATTCGCTGGGGCGCTCTTTGCGGGGCTTGACGCGCAGGCCAAAGGCGACGTTTTCAAACACCGTCATGTGGCGGAACAAGGCGTAGTGCTGAAACACAAAGCCCACTTGGCGCTCGCGCACATGCACATGTGTGATGTCTGCGCCACTGAAAGCGATGGTGCCTTGGTCGGCTGTTTCCAGACCCGCGATGATGCGCAGCAGCGTGGTCTTGCCGCAGCCGGATGGCCCCAGCAGCGCGACCAGTTCGCCCGACTCGATGTCGAGGCTGACGTTGTTCAGCGCGGTGAAGTCGCCAAACTGTTTATGGATATTGCGGATTTCGATGCTCATGGTTCAAATGCTTTCCGTCGGGTTCAGACGAGGGCGTCTGGAGTCGATGCCAAAGGGCGCTCAGGTGGCGTGTTGGCCGAGGCTTTCATGTCTTTTTCGTGCTGCCACTCGATCACCGACTTGATGACCAAGGTGACCAGCGCCAGCAAGGCCAGCAAAGACGCCACGGTAAAGGCTGCCACCGACTGGTACTCGTTGTACAAAATTTCCACATGCAGTGGCATGGTGTTGGTTTGGCCCCGGATATGGCCCGAGACCACCGACACCGCACCAAACTCGCCCATGGCCCGGGCATTGCACAAGATGACGCCGTAAATCAGCCCCCATTTGATGTTGGGCAAAGTGACCCGCCAAAAGGTTTGCCAGCCCGTGGCACCCAAGACGATGGCCGCTTGCTCTTCTTCGCTGCCTTGCGCTTGCATGAGCGGAATCAACTCGCGCGCAATGAAGGGAAAGGTCACAAATACCGTGGCCAAAATGATGCCGGGCACGGCAAAAATGATCTTGATGTCCTGGGCCTGCAGCCAAGGACCAAACCAGCCCTGCGCACCGAACATGAGCACATAAATCAGACCGGCCACCACGGGCGAGACTGAGAACGGCAAATCCACCAAAGTCGTCAGCACCGACTTGCCCGTGAACTCGTATTTGGCAATGGCCCAAGCGGCCGCCACACCGAACACCAGGTTCATGGGCACCGCAATGGCGGCGGTGATCAAGGTGAGGCGAATGGCCGACCAGGCATCGGGCTCCTGGAGGGCTTCCAGGTAAGCATCCAAGCCTTTGCGCAAGGCTTCGGAGAACACCGCAGCCAAGGGCAAGATCAAAAACAAAAACATGAAGGTCAGTGCCAGCCCGATCAGGCTGTAGCGGATCCAGCGGGCCTCGGTGGTGCCCGCCTGGACTTTCTTGGAGGTCAAGGCGGTGCTCATACGGGGGCTCCAGAACGGCGGCGTTGCCAAGTTTGCAAGGCGTTGATGATCAACAGCAACACAAAAGAAACCACCAACATGACCAAAGCCACCGCAGTGGCCCCTGCGTAGTCGTACTGCTCGAGCTTGCCGATGATGATGAGGGGTGTGATCTCGGAAATCATGGGCATATTGCCCGCGATGAAAATGACCGAGCCGTATTCACCAATGGCCCGCGCAAACGCCATGGCAAAACCCGTGAGCAACGCAGGCGCGATGGTCGGGAAGATCACCTTCGTGAAAGTCTGCCAGCGCGTGGCGCCCAGGCAAGTGGCCGCTTCCTCGAGTTCTTTTTCGGTGTCTTCCAGCACCGGCTGCACCGTGCGCACCACAAAGGGCAAACCAATGAAAATCAGCGCAATCACCACCCCGTTGGGGTTGAAGGCCAGCTGAATGCCCAGCGGCTCCAGGTATTGGCCCACCCAGCCATTGCCCGCCAAGAGGGCGGTCAGCGAAATGCCCGCCACCGCGGTGGGCAGGGCAAATGGCAGATCCACCAGCGCATCCACGATCTTTTTGCCGAAAAAGTCGTACCGCACCAGCACCCACGCCACCAACAAGCCAAAAAACAAGTTGACCAGGGCGGCAATCAGAGAAGCGCCAAAGGTCAATCGGTAAGACGCCATGACGCGAGGGCTGGTCACCGCAACCCAGAACTGCTCCCAGCTCAGGGTAAAGGTTTTGAAGACCAGGGCCGACAGCGGAATCAGCACGATCAAGCACAGGTAAAAGAGGGTGAAGCCGAGGGTCAGGTTGAACCCGGGCAACACCCTGGCTGGCACCCGCCGCTGGGCAGGTGCCGCAATGGGCAATGCGGTCATGGCGATAACTTATTTGACGGTGTAAATCTTGTCGAACTGACCGCCGTCGTTGAAGTGCACTTTTTGCGCTTCACCAAAGGAGCCAAACACCTCGTCCACCGTGAACAGTTGCAAAGGCTTGAAGGTTTGGGCGTGCTTTTTGAGCACCGCCTGCGAACGTGGACGCAGCGCGTGCTTGGCTGCGATCTCTTGCGCCTCTTCAGAGTACAGGTAATCCAGGTAGGCCTTGGCCACAGCGCCCGTGCCTTTCTTGGCCACGGTGCGCTCCACCACAGCCACCGGGTTTTCGGCCACGATGCTGATCGACGGGTGGATCGCATCGACCTTGCCCGCGCCAAACTCGCGGTCCACCGAGATGACTTCGGACTCGAACGTGATCAGCACATCGCCAATATTGCGTTGCAAAAAGATGGTGGTCGCATCGCGCCCGCCCTTGGCCAGCACCGGCACGTTTTTGTAGAGCTTGCCCACGAACTCTGCGGCTTGTGCATCACTCGCGCCCTTTTTCTTGGCGTAACCCCAAGCCGCCAAATAAGCCATGCGACCGTTGCCACCGGTCTTGGGGTTGACCACGATCACCTGGATGCCGGGCTTGATCAGGTCGTCCCAGTCCTTGATGCCCTTGGGGTTGCCGTTGCGGGTGAGGAACAGCATGGTCGAAGTGGTGGGCGACGCACTGTTGGGAAAACGCTTGTTCCAGTCCTTGGCCACGATGCCGGTGCTGGCCAAAAAGTCGATGTCGGTGGTGGTGTTCATGGTCACCACATCGGCGTCCAGACCGTCATTGACGGCCCGGGCCTGGGCGCTGGAGCCGCCGTGGGCTTGGTCTATCTTGACGTCTTTGCCCGTGGTCTTTTTGTAGTGCGCCATAAAAGCGACGTTGTAGTCTTTGTAAAACTCGCGGGCGACGTCGTACGAGGCGTTGAGCAAGGTTTGCGCGTTGGCCGCCAAGCCTGATAAGGCCAAGGTGGCAGCCAAAGTGAGGTGAGTGAATTTTTTCATGGTGATTCGGTCTGTGACGGGGCAAAAGATGAATGTCCAGAGTGGCATGGCCGACCCATTGGATCGACCACCATCCAGTCATGGCCGCGATTCTGGAAGCGGTTCGTTAAATCTCAAACGAATCATTTGTTGTTTGCTTATGTGAATAAGTAAAAAAGAGCTTTTCACTTGCGGGTGTAGATCTGGTCAAACTTGCCACCATCGGCAAAGTGAACCTGGCTGGCTTTGTCCCAGCCGCCAAAGGCTTCATCGATGCTGAACAGGTTCAGCTTGGGCAGTTGTTTGGCGTACTTGGCCTGTGCTTTGGCTGAGCGGGGTCGGTAAAAGTGCTTGCCGATCAGGTCTTGCGCTTCTTCGGTGTAGAGGTATTCCAGGTAGGCCTGTGCCACGACCCGGGTGCCTTTTTTGTCCACGTTTTTATCCACCAAAGTCACAGCGGGCTCTGCCAGGATGGAGATCGAGGGGTAGACAAAATCCACTTTGTTGCCGAATTCCTTTTCCAACAAATAGGCTTCGTTTTCCCAGCTCAGAAACACATCTCCCTGGTTGCGTTGGGCAAACGTGATGGAAGAGCCCCGTGCACCGGTGTCCAAGACGGGGACGTTTTGGTAGAGCTTTTTCACAAAGTCTTGCGCCTTGTCATCACCGCCGTATTTGCGCTTGGCGAATTCCCAAGCGGCCAAATAGTTCCAGCGAGCACCGCCCGAGGTCTTGGGGTTGGGCGTGATGACTTTCACGTCGGGTCGCACCAGGTCGTCCCAGTCCTTGATGTTTTTTGGGTTGCCTTGCCGAACCACCAGCACAATGGTCGAGGTGTAGGGTGTGCTGTTGTGCGGCAGGCGTTTTTGCCAGTCTTTGGGGATCAGGTTGCCGTTGCTGTGCAGGGCATCGGTGTCACCGGCCAGCGCCAGGGTGGCCACGTCAGCGTCCAGCCCGTCAATGATGGAGCGGGCCTGCTTGCCCGAGCCGCCGTGTGACTGCTTGAAGCTCAAGTCTTGGCCAGTTTTGGCTTTCCAGTGGGCGGCAAAGGCCTTGTTGAAATCGGCGTATAACTCGCGGGTGGGGTCGTAGGAAACATTGAGCAGGGTCACAGCGGCGTTTTGGGCTTGTGCCAGGCCGAAAATGCTTAAAAAAGCCAGTGAAATGAACGACTTGATGACATTTGATCGGGTTGGCATGGTGCTTTCTCCATTGAATGAATGCATGAATTCTGAAGTTCAACTGGCCAAAAGGGAACGACTGAGTTTTTATTTGTTTATGACATATATGTATATAGAATGATTTTTAAAGATTGGAATGATCTAAATATGTCGCCATCTATGGGCCATCCAAACGGATGCCCACCCGTCGGAAAAAAACGGTTTGACCAGGTCAAAATCGGGCCTCCATGAACGCCTCGCCATGTGCCAACTTCTGGGCCTGAACTGCAACCACCCCACCGATGTGACTTTTAGCTTCAGTGGCTTTGCCATGCGTGGGGGCATCACCGACCAGCACCAAGACGGCTGGGGCATTGCGTTTTTTGAGGGCACAGAAGAAGACCGTGGCCTGCGCCACTTTGTCGACCATTTGCCGGCCAGCAGCTCACCGGTGGCCGAGTTGATTCGGCGCTACCCGATCAAAAGCCGCCATGTCATTGCCCACATTCGCAAGGCGACTCAAGGCCCGGTCGCGCTGGAAAACTGTCACCCGTTTGTGCGCGAGTTGTGGGGCCGCTATTGGGTGTTTGCCCACAATGGCAATTTGGTCGATTACGCGCCCCATCTGCATGGTAATTTCCGGCCTGTGGGCGACACCGACAGCGAACGCGCTTTTTGTTGGCTGATGCAAGAGTTGGCCAAGTCCCACGCCAGCATGCCCAGCCTCAATGAGTTGTCGATCACCTTGCAAGAGTTGCTGCCCCGGGTGGCACAACATGGCACCTTCAATTGCTTGCTCTCCAACGGGCAAGCTTTGTGGGCGCATGCCTCTACCAGCCTTTACTTTGTGCAGCGCCAACACCCGTTCCAGCATGCCACCCTGGCCGATCAAGACTTGAGCATTGACTTTGCGCAACTGGCCCAAGTCGATGACCGGGTGGCGGTGGTGGTGACCGCGCCCTTGACCACCGATGAAGCGTGGACGCCGTTCGAGCCTGGCGAGTTGCGTTTGTTTGTGGATGGCCGCAACCGAGTTATCCAAAAGGGTCAACCATGAACGTGAAAGCAATGATTCAAACCCACCCACGGCGCTGGTTGCTGATGGTCGCCCTGGTGCCCTTGGTCTTATTGTTGTTTGGCCTGTATTTGCAGCATGTCGTGGGTTTGGTGCCTTGCCCCATGTGCATTGTTCAACGCTATGCCTTGGTGTTGGTCATGGTTTGTGCGGCTTTGGCGGCCAGCCGAAGCCCTGTTCGTTGGCAGTTGTTTTGGGTTGTTGCATGGGTGTTGTTTGGCTTGTTTGGGGCCTATGTGGCCGCCCGCCAAAGTTGGTTGCAGTGGTACCCGCCCGAGGTGGTCAGTTGCGGTCGGGATTTTTACGGAATGATCGAAACATTTCCCTTGCAACGCGCCATTCCCATGATTTTTCGTGGGGGCGGCGACTGCAGCCAAATTGACTGGACCTTGCTGGGCGGCAGCATTGCCAATTGGTCGTTCATCGCCTTTGTGGGCTTGTCGGTTCTGGGGGTCTGCACCTTGTGGTGGCGCTGGACATCACGTCAAGCCTGAGCGGTGACGCGGGTCGCTTGCTCTGCGGCCAAGAGCTGATCAATCACCCGGCGCGACTGCACACCACCCGCATCAATTTTGAGCATCAGCAGTTTGCGTGTCGGGTGGCGCAACAGGTTGGCTTGTTGCATCTCGAGCATTTGCATGTCTTCGCCAAATATCTGGCCTTGGCCCTCACGGATTTGCGCGGTCAAGCCCGCGTCTTGGGGTTTGAATTGGCGCGCCATGCCCCAGTGGTACCAGTGCGAGGTCTCGGTTTCGGGGGTGATGAAGTCCACCACCACGCTGGAGGCTTTGGCATGGGCTGGCGCGTCAAAGCCGCCCATGCCCGCCAGGGCCACGCCCACATCGATCATCACGTGGCTGGGCGGGGTGAAGCGGCAGATTTGCCAGCGGTCCACCGCCGCCTCGGGGTCGAGCCCATTGGCTTTCATGGCCATGCGCCAAAACGGTGGCGCTTGGATGTTGTGCATGTAACGGCTGGTCACCACGGCGTTGCCCTCTTTGTGGGTGGCGCAAGGGGTGTCGTCGATCTCGGGCTGACCAATGCTGCTGGCGTGCACATAGGTCTCGTGGGTCAGGTCCATGAGGTTGTCGATCATCAACCGGTAATCGGCTTTGACGTGGTACAGGCCACCCGCATAGGCCCAGCTGGGGTTGTCAAAGAAGTCAAACACGGGCATCAAGCTGGGGTCGGCCAAGGCGGCGTCGCCCGGCCACACCCACACGAACCCATAGCGCTCGATCACTGCATACGCGCTGATGCTGGGAAAGCCCTGTACCCGCTGGCCGGGCATGTGCACGGTTTTGCCTTTGCAGCCCATTTCCAGACCGTGGTAGCCACAGACCAATTTGCCGTCTTGCACCCGGCCCAGCGAGAGCGGGGCGCCGCGGTGCGGGCAAAAGTCCTCGACCGCCACGGCTTGTTGCTCGGCATTGCGAAAAAACACCATGCTTTGGTTGCAAATGGTGCGGCCCAGAGGCTTGTGGCCAAGGTCTGCGCTGGTGCAGGCCACGTACCAGGTGTTCATCAAAAACATGTCAACGCCTTTCATTCCGTATACTGAATGACGTTCATCATACTGAATGTGAGTCGGGGATGGAAGACCTTGAATGCGAGGGTTTTCCCTTATTCGGACGGCGGGGGTGTTTGGTTTTCGGCGGCGGTGAGTTTGCCCAGCAAGCGCAGCAACTCGTCTTGTTCGCTGGCGTTCAGGGGTTCCAGAATGCGCGCATACATGGCCTGCACCCGGGGCAACATCTCGGCCAGCAAGGACGTGCCTTCATCGGTCAGGTGCAGGCTGCGCTGGCGCCGGGGCAGGATGTGGCGCACGATCCAGCCCTTGGTTTCCAAGCGGGCGGCGATGTCTGCGGTGGTCGAGGTGTCCAGCGCCACCCGTTGGGCCAGGGTGACCTGGTCGATGCCGGGCTGGTCTTGCAGGGCACGCAAGATGGCGTACTGAACAGGCGTGACATGCCGCCCGTGCGTGTCATGGAAATGAAACACCGCCCACTGGTGGGCGCGGCGCATCAGGTGCCCCGGCTCTAGCAGCAGGGGCAGGGTGGGCCCACCCAATTTCAGTGGGCGCCCCACACCTCTTGCGCGGTTTCAATCACCAAGCGCAGTTTGTTGCGCTGGTCTTCCACCGCGATGTTGTTGCCGTGCACGGTGCTGGAAAAACCGCACTGGGGTGACAGGGCGAGTTGGTCCATGGGCGCGAATTTGGCGGCCTCGTCGATGCGCCGCTTCAGGCTGTCTTTGCTCTCCATGGCGCCAAACTTGGTGGTCACCAAGCCCAGCACCACCAGCTTGCCTTTGGGCAGAAAACGCAAGGGGCGGAAGTCGCCACTGCGGTCGTCGTCGTACTCCAAGAAGTAGGCGTCAATGTCCATCTCCGACAGCAGCGCTTCGGCCACGGGCTCGTAGTTGCCCGCTGCGGCATGGGTGCTCTTGAAGTTGCCCCGGCACAGGTGCATGGCCAAGGTCATGCCAGCGGGCTTTTGCGCCACCACTTTGTTGATGAAGGCGGCGTAGCGGTGCGGCAACTCGTTGGGATCGTCACCGCGCTGGCGTGCGGCTTCGCGCATTTTGTCGTCGCACAGGTAGGCGAGGTTGGTGTCGTCCATTTGCACATAGGTGCAGCCGGCAGCGGCCAGTGAGCGCAACTCGTCGCCATAGGCTTTGGCCACGTCGTCGTAGAACACCGGGTCGAGCTCGGGGTAAGCGGTTTTGCTGATGCCACCGCGCCCGCCGCGAAAGTGCAGCATGGTGGGCGAGGGGATGGTGACCTTGGGCGTGTTGCCGGCGCTGACTTGGCTTTTCAAATACTGGTAATCGGCCAATTGGATGTCGCGCACATGGGTGACCTTGTCGATCACGCGGATGGCCGGCGGGGCCAATTCTTCGCTGCCATCGGGTTTTTTGATGGTGACAGGGATGTCGGTTTTCACGCCACCCAGTTGGTCCAAAAAGTCGATGTGAAAGTAGGTGCGGCGAAACTCGCCGTCGGTGATGGCTTTGAGGCCCACGCTCTCTTGAAAGCGCACGATTTCGGTGATGGCCTTGTCTTCGACCGCGCGCAACTGCTCGGCGTTGATTTCGCCTTTGGCCTTTTGGGCGCGGGCTTGCAACAGGTAATCAGGGCGTAAAAAGCTGCCAACGTGGTCATAACGGGCGGGCAAAAAAGGCAAAGACATGGGGCTTACTCCGTGGTTAAGTGCGAGATGTTAGACGATATGGGCTGGTCGCCTTCGCTGCAAAGTCGCTCGCGTTATAGTTCACGCCCACTGCTGGTGCGCCGGACTTTCTGGTGCGGTTGATATTTGGAGTTGCTCATGTTCACTGCTTTCCCCTTGGGTCGTCACTGGGTCAAAAACCTGTGCATTGCGATTTGTTCTGTGGCGGTGGCCGCAGGTGCTTGGGCGCAAAATTTCCCCACCAAAGCCATCAAAATTGTGGTGCCCAATGCCGCTGGCGGTGCGGCTGACATCACGGCGCGCACCGTGGGGCAAAAGCTCAGCGAAGCTTTGGGCCAATCGGTGGTGGTTGAAAACAAACCCAGCGCCGGTGGCGTGGTGGCGGGCGAGCAAGTGGCCCGCGCCGATGCCGATGGCCACACCTTGCTGCTGATCTCCAGCGGCACGGCGGTGAGTGCCTCTTTGTTCAAGGCTTTGCCGTTTGACACGGTGAAAGACTTCACCCCGGTGACCAAGCTGGCCAGTTTTGACCTGGTGTTGGCGGTGTCCGAAACGGGGCGCTTTAAAACCATTGCCGATTTGCTGGCCTATGCCCGCGCCAGCCCTGGCAAGCTGAATGTGGGCACGCCGCAAATTGGTACCACGCAGAATTTGGCCGCTGAGCTGTTCGCCAGTACGGCAGGCTTGAGCATTCAAATCGTGCCCTTCAATGGCACACCGCCGGTGATCAACGCTTTGCGCGGCGGCGAAATTGATGCCATGGTGGACATCTTGGGCCCAATCATGACCCAGGTGCAGTCCAAGGCTTTGCGCCCATTGGCTTTGATGGGTGACAAGCGCTTCCCAGGCTTGCCCGAGGTGCCGGTGTTGCGTGAAACCGGGGGCGCATTGGGCAACTTCAACGTGGCTTCTTGGAACGGCCTGGCCGTGCCGGCCAAGACCCCGCGCGAAGTGGTGCTCAAGCTGAACCGGGAGATCCAAACCATCCTCAATGCCCCCGATGTGAAAAAACGCTTGAGCGACCTGAATGTGATTGCCCAAGGCAGCACGCCCGAGGGTGCGGCTGATATTTTGAATGCCGATATCCGCCGCTGGGCCGAGGTGATTGCCCGCGCCAAAATCGAAAAACAATGACCGCCAAAAAGGGCTGACCATGGGCATCGCGCGTTGGGGGGTGGTGGGTTACGGTGAGGTGGGCAAAACCTTTGCCCTGGGCTTCAAACCCCATGTGTCGTGGACCGGCACCTGGGACCTGGGCTTTGTCGATCCCGCACGCGGCCCGCTCATGCTGGAGCATGCCCAGAAAAATGGGGTGCATCCCTGCACCTCTGCTGAGGAGCTGGCGCAGCAAGTGGACTTGGTGGTGTCGGCAGTCACCGCTTCCAATGCCTTGGCGGTGGCCCAAGCCGTGGCGCCGCACATCCGCCCCGGTGCTTTTTTTCTGGATCTGAATTCGGCCTCTCCGCAGACCAAGCAGCAGTGCAGCGATTTGATCAATGCGGCGGGTGGGCGCTATGTCGAGGCCGGTGTCATGACTTCGGTGCCACCGCACGGCATCCGCACCCCCATGTTGCTCGGGGGGCCAAATGCCCAAGACCTGTTGCCCCATTTGCTCGCCTGGGGCTGTGATGCCCAAATCGCCGCTGACACCGTGGGTGTGGCCAGTGCCATCAAGATGTGCCGCAGCATCATGATCAAGGGCTTGGAGGCGCTGGTGGTTGAGAGCTACACCACAGCGCGCCAGCATGGGGTGGAATCACAAATGCTGGCCACCATGGCCGAGACTTTTCCCACCATCGACTGGGAAAAGCAAGGCGCTTACTTTTTCAGCCGGGTGGTTCAGCATGGCAAACGCCGCGCGGAAGAAATGCGCGAGTCGGCCGTCACCGTGCAAGAAACCGGGGTGGCACCCACCATGGCGGCGGCGATTGCCACCAAACAAGATTGGGTGGCGGGTTTGGCCGCGCAAGGCGTGTTCAAAGACATGCCCGCCAAGCCGGTTTGGCAAGACTATGCGGACAGACTGATCGCCCTGCAAACCAACAAGTCGCGTTCCTGAACCGCGCTGCCTCAGCCCATGCCCATCGAGCCAGCGTTCAGCATCTTGGCAGCGGCCATGGTGGGCTTGCAATTGGGCAGTTTTCTCAATGTGTTGGTGTGGCGCTTGCCGCGCATGCTCGAGCGCGAATGGCTCAAGGCCAGCAACGCTGTGGACCCCATGGGCGAGGCGGTGTTCAACCTGTCCACACCGCGCTCGCATTGCCCGCATTGCCAAACGCCTTTGCGCTGGCGCGATTTGGTGCCGGTGTTCAGTTATCTGTGCTTGCGTGGTCGATGCGCCCACTGTGCCACCCCCATTTCTGTGCGTTACCCGCTGGTGGAGTTGGCGGTGGGATTGGTCTGGGGCCTGTGCGCTTGGCATTGGGGTGGCAGCCTCACCGCGCTGGCCTGGGCTGGCTTTTTCACCACCTTGCTGGCTTTGGCGCTGATGGATGCCGACACCATGCTGTTGCCCGACGCCTTGACCTTGCCTTTGATGTGGGCCGGCTTGATCGCCGCCAGCTTGGGCTGGATCGGTGTGTCCTTGACCGATGCGCTGTGGGGCGCGGTGGTGGGTTACCTCAGCTTGTGGGCGGTGTACCAGGTGTTTTTGCGCCTCACAGGCAAGCACGGCTTGGGCGGCGGCGACTTCAAGTTGCTCGCCGCTTTGGGCGCTTGGCTGGGTTGGCAGGTGTTGCCGTGGTTGGTGCTGGGGGCTTCTCTGCTGGGTTTGGTGTTGGCCGCGCTGTTGATGTGGCGGGGAACGTATCAAAAAGACCAGCACATCCCTTTGGGCCCTTCACTGGCCTTGGCGGGGGCTGTATTGGCGCTGTGGCAGCCTGGCGCCATGGGTCTGATGTGACCCAGGGCACGACCCTCAAATAGCCTCAATTTGTATGGGTTGTCCAGATACCGAGCGAAAAGCGGTCAATGCCTGATCAAGCGGCTTTCAGGGCTTGCTCGAACGCCCGCTCAATGGCCTTGAAGTAGGCCTGGCCATCGGCTGTCAGCAAAACATATTTCGTGCGCCGGTTGCGGTCTTTGAAAACGGCATCAACCAGCCCCAGGTTGAGCAACTGGGTGAATTTGCGGTGCAAGGTGGCGGGAGAGGCGATGTGGGCCAAGCTCATCAATTCGGTCACGGTCAGGGGCTTTTCGCGATGCTGGAACAGAGCAATCTCATCGAGCAGTTGTTTCGAGCTGGCGTCCAGGTCTGGGATGGACTCCGCGTCGGCCAAGGCGCGTACCAAATTGACGAAATTGAGGTAGTGGTTGATGTTGTTCTCCCAGGCAAGTGTGGACTTTGAATGCGTTTTATCACTTGCAAAAGCATACATCATTTTGTTGGTTTGTATCAGACAAAACTGACATTAACTTCAAAAGTAGACGTTGCCAACTTCATTTGCTGGGGTCAAAGCCGGCCCAAATGGAAGCGCACCATGTGGCTGACCAAGGCCGCTGTGTGCTGCTGGGTGGGTGTGGTGGCGCGCCGGTCGCTGCTCACCAACGAGAGGGCGATGGTGAAGGGCGGTGAACCTATGGGGCGCAATTGGTAGGCCGAGGGTTTGGTCGAGCGGGCCACCGCTTGTCGGCTGAGCAATGCGCAGCCCACGCCGTCGGCCACCAGGTCCAAAATGGCCGACACCCCATCGATCTCCAACACCACCTTGGGCTGGCAGTCATGCCGGGCCATTTCGGCTTCGAGGTGCATGCGGATGGCATTGGGTCGGCTGGGCGTGACCAGGGCCAATTTGGCCAACGCGCGCCATTCCAAGGGCGGGGGAGGCGGCTCTTCGGCCAAGCCCGGCGGGCGTGCATGCACCAACACCAACTCCTCGTCGATCAGGGCTTGGCGCTGCAAGCCCTCGGTGGCTTGGGCGTTGTAGAGCACGGCAATATCCAGCCGCCCATTGAGCAAGCTCTCGGCCAAATCGGCGGAAAGCCCTTCGCGGATGCTCAGCTGCGCTTGGGGCAATTCGGCCCTGAAAGCGCGGGTGAGCGGCACGGTGAGTACCCGGGCCACACTGGGTGGCAGCCCCAGGGCCACGCGCCCACTCATGCCGCCGCGCAGTTGATCCAGGTCCTCATGGGCGCGCGCGACCTGGTGCAAGATGCCGCGGGCGTGTTCGAGCAACAGCTTGCCGGCATCGGTGGTGACCGCCCCACGCCCGTTGCGCAGCAGCAAGGTTTGGCGCAACTCGACCTCCAAGCTGCGGATGTGGCGGCTCAAAGCGGGCTGGGCCAAGCCCAGCACCTGGGCGGCCCGGGTGAAGCTGGCTTGCTCGGCCACGGCTACAAAGGATTGCAGTTGGTAGAGGTCCATATCGTTAATTTGGATATAACCAATTATCTGATATTCAAAAAACGCATATCAGATAGTGGCCCTGTGGTGCATGGGTGCGCCCTGCAAAGCTTCACAATGGGCCATGTCTCAGCCTGTCACCCCCCAAACTCTCTGCGCCATTTCCTCCAAAGCCACCCAAGCCGTGCTGGCTGATTTGACCCAGGCCTACCAAGCACAAACCGGTGTGCTCTGGCAAGTGGAGGCCGTGGGCGGCGTGGACGCGGCACGCCGGGTTCAAGCGGGTGAGGTGTTCGATGCGGTGATCTTGGCCAACGACGCCATCGACCGTTTGATCGCCTCTGGTCAGGTGTTGGCGGGCTCGCGGGTGGACTGGGTGCGCTCGCCCGTGGCCGTGGCCGTGCCCCAAGGTGCGCCACGCCCAGATATTGGCAGCGCGGCAGCGCTCAAGGCGGCAGTGCTGGCGGCGACCAAAGTGGCTTTCTCCACTGGCCCCAGCGGTGTGTATTTGGAGAAATTGTTTGACCAATGGGGCATCACCGCGGCCATGCAAGGGCGTTTGTTGCAAGCCCCGCCCGGCGTGCCTGTGGGGGCCTTGTTGGCCCGGGGCGAGGCCAGCCTGGGCTTTCAGCAACTCAGCGAATTGATGTCGCTGCCGGGCATCACCATGCTCGGTGAGCTGTCCCCCGATGTGGCCTACATCAGCGTGTTCTCGACGGGCATGGGAACGGCCGCAGCGGCAGATGCCCAGCGCGCGCCAGCGGTGCGCGCTTGGATGGATTTTTTGGCCAGTGCCGAGGTGGAGCCGATCAAGCGCCGGCACGGCATGCACTGGCTTTGAATTTTTATTTTTTGTTTCATCACTGAGGAAAACCATGTCTCTGATCATCGACTGCCACGGCCATTACACGACCGCGCCCATAGCCCTGGACGATTGGCGCAACCAGCAAATCGCAGGCATCCAAGACCCGGCCAAGATGCCCAAAGCGTCAGATTTGAAAATCAGCGACGACGACTTGCGCCACAGCATCGAGACCAACCAACTCAAGCTGATGAAAGAGCGCGGCAGCGACATCACGCTGTTTTCGCCCCGCGCCTCCTTCATGGCCCACCACATTGGCGACTTCCAGGTGTCCAGCACCTGGGCGGCAATTTGCAACGAGCTGTGCTTTCGGGTGTCCAAAATGTTCCCCGACAACTTTGTGCCCGTGGCCATGCTGCCCCAGTCGCCGGGCGTGGACCCGGCCACCTGCATCCCCGAGTTGGAGCGCTGCGTCAAAGAATATGGCGCGGTGGGCATCAATTTGAACCCCGACCCATCGGGCGGCCACTGGACCAGCCCGCCTTTGAACGACCGCCACTGGTATCCCATTTACGAAAAAATGGTCGAGCACAACCTGCCGGCCATGATCCACGTGTCCACCAGTTGCAATGCCTGCTTTCACACCACTGGCGCCCATTATTTGAACGCCGACACCACGGCTTTCATGCAGTGCCTCAACAGCGATTTGTTCAAAGACTTTCCGACGCTGAAGTTTTTGATCCCGCATGGCGGCGGCGCGGTGCCCTACCACTGGGGCCGTTTTCGCGGTTTGGCGCAAGAGCTGAAAAAGCCTTTGCTCGAAGAGCATTTGCTCAACAACATTTTCTTTGACACCTGCGTCTACCACCAGCCCGGCATCGATTTGCTCAACACCGTGATCCCCGTGAAAAACGTGTTGTTCGCCTCCGAGATGATCGGCGCGGTGCGTGGCATCGACCCGCAAACCGGCCACTATTTTGATGACACCAAGCGCTACATCCAGGCCAGCAAAATTTTGAGCGATGCCGATCGGCACGCCATTTACGAGGGCAATGTGCGCCGCGTGTTCCCCCGCTTGGACAGTTTGTTAAAACAGAAAGGTCACTGACATGAACAACATGGGCAAAGTCAAACGCAACATTCAGCGTGCCGACAAATCGGCGGTGGAACGCCTGGCCAAATATGGTGTGGCCACCGTGCACGAGGCCATGGGTCGGGTGGGCATGATGCACACCTATATGCGCCCGGTGTACCCCGGTGCCCGGGTTGCCGGTACCGCGATCACCGTGTTGCTGCACCCGGGGGACAACTGGATGCTGCACGTGGCCTGTGAGCAGGTGCAACCCGGTGACATCGTGGTCGCGGCCATCAGCGCGCCGTGTACCGATGGCTACTTTGGCGACCTGATTGCCACCTCCTTCAAAGCGCGTGGGGCGCATGGGTTTGTCATCGACGCCGGTGTGCGCGATGTGTCCGAGCTGACCGCCATGGGTTTTCCGGTGTGGAGCAAATGCATCAGCGCCAAGGGCACGGTCAAGTCCACCTTGGGCCATGTCAATTTCCCCGTGGTCTGTGCGGGTGCCCTGGTCAACCCCGGTGACGCCATCGTCGCCGACGATGACGGCGTGGTGGTGGTGCCGGCCGAGTTTGCGGCGCAAGCAGCCGACGCCGCTGCAGCCCGCGAGGCCAATGAAGGCGATAAGCGCACCAAACTGGCGGCCGGTGAGTTGGGCTTGGACATGTACAACATGCGTGCGCCACTGGAGAAGGCCGGTTTGGTCTACGTTGACTGACGCGCACTGAGGCAGACCTGCCCGAACCCAAGGACATGAACCATGCAATTTGAAAAAACACCCGGTTGGCTCGATTGGTATGCCGGCCCCAGCCAACCCCAGTTTGTATTGCCCGCTGGTGCGGTCGATGCCCACTGCCACGTGTTTGGTCCGGGCGCTGAGTTTCCCTATGCGCCTGAGCGCAAGTACACGCCCTGCGACGCGTCTAAGCACCAGTTGTATGCGCTGCGCGACCACTTGGGCTTTGCCAAAAACGTGGTGGTGCAAGCCACCTGCCACGGCGCCGACAACCGCGCCATGGTCGACGCCTTGCTGCATTCGGGTGGCAAGGCACGTGGCGTGGCAACGGTCAAACGCAGCGTCACCGATGCCGAGTTACAGGCCATGCACGACGCCGGTGTGCGCGGTGTGCGCTTTAACTTTGTCAAACGTTTGGTGGACTTCACGCCCAAAGACGAGCTGTTGGAAATTGCCACCCGCATCAAAGCCTGGGGCTGGCAAGTGGTGATTTATTTTGAGGCCGTGGACTTGCCTGAACTGTGGGACTTTTTCACCGCGCTGCCCACCACCGTGGTGGTCGACCACATGGGCCGCCCCAATACGAACCAGCCCGTCGATGGCCCCGAGTTTGCGTTGTTCATGAAGTTCATGCAGCAGCACGAAAACGTGTGGAGCAAGGTCACTTGCCCCGAGCGCTTGTCCCTGGCGGGGCCTGCGGCGCTGCAAGGTGAGCGCAACGCCTACCGCGATGTCGTGCCCTTTGCCCGCCACGTGGTCGAGACATTTCCCGATCGCGTGCTCTGGGGCACGGATTGGCCGCACCCCAACTTGAAAGACCACATGCCCGATGACGGTTTGTTGGTCGACTTCATCCCCCACATTGCGACCACCGCTGATTTGCAGCGCCGCTTGTTGGTCGATAACCCCACCCGGCTTTATTGGCCCGAACTTTGGAAAGGCTGAACCATGGCATTGGACAAACCCTACCTGGACGTCCCAGGCACCACCATTTTTGACGCGGAGCAATCGCGCCGTGGCTACTGGTTGAACCAGTTTTGCATGTCCTTGATGAAGGCCGACAACCGCGAGCGCTTCAAGGCCAATGAGCGTGCTTATCTGGATGAGTGGGACATGACCGATGAGCAAAAAGATGCGGTGATGGCACGTGACCTCAACTGGTGCATCCGCACCGGCGGCAATATTTATTTCCTCGCCAAAATTGGGGCCACCGATGGCAAAAGCTTTCAGCAAATGGCGGGCAGCATGACGGGCATGACCGAAGAGGAATACCGCAACATGATGGTCGCCGGTGGACGCTCCGCCAACGGCAACCGCGTGGTCGGCGAAGACGGCGACGCCCAAGCCCACCGACAACCCCAAGGCCGCGCTGGCCAAAACGCAAAGGCTTGACCATGGCACACATCTCCGCTTCCGTTTACACCTCGCATGTGCCGGCCATTGGCGCCGCGCTGGACCTGGGCAAAACCGCCGAGCCGTATTGGCAGCCGGTGTTCAAGGGCTACGAGTATTCCAAGCAATGGCTCCAAGACAACCCGCCCGACGTGGTGTTCTTGGTTTACAACGACCATGCCACCGCCTTCAGCCTGGACATCATCCCCACCTTTGCCATTGGTACCGCAGCGCAGTTTCAACCCGCCGACGAAGGCTGGGGCCCACGGCCCGTGCCCCTTGTGCATGGGCACCCTGAACTGGCCTCGCACATTGCCCATTCGGTCATCCAACAAGACTTTGACCTCACCATCGTCAACAAAATGGACGTGGACCACGGCCTGACCGTGCCCTTGTCGCTCATGTGCGGCCAACCCCAGGCATGGCCGTGTCCGGTGATCCCGTTTGCGGTGAATGTGGTGCAGTACCCGGTGCCCAGTGGTCGGCGCTGCTTTGAGTTGGGTCGGGCCATCCGCAACGCGATCCAAACCTTTGACCAAGATTTGAACGTGCAAATCTGGGGCACGGGTGGCATGAGCCACCAGTTGCAAGGCCCCCGTGCGGGCCTGATCAACAAAGACTTTGACAATGCATTTTTGGACCATTTGGTCAGCGATCCCGAAGCCGCTGTCAACATCCCGCACATCGATTACGTGCGCGAGGCTGGCAGCGAAGGCATTGAGTTGGTCATGTGGTTGATCGCGCGCGGGGCCATGGAAGATGTGGTCAAGCGTGCCCCCGGCATGGCACAGCCCAAGCTCAACATGCGTCACCGCTTCTACCATGTGCCCGCCAGCAACACGGCCGTGGGCCACATGATTTTGGAAAACCCAGCCCGCTGATTGTGCCGTCAGGGGGTCATTTCATCCTTGCATATTGATACCTTCGGTAATAAAATGCAAGGATGATTGAGCGCCAATTTGTCTCTGAACTGCAAGACCGCCTGGGCTTTTACCCCGGGGTTGTGTTGCTGGGTGCCCGTCAGGTGGGCAAATCCACGTTGGCCCGGCACATTGCCAAGCAAACCCCGGGTGCCGTGTTCTTGGACTTGGAGTTGCCCGCCGATCGGGCGCGGCTGGACAACCCCGCTGCGTTTTTTTCCGCACATCGAAACCACTTGGTGGTGATCGACGAAGTGCAAACTTTCCCTGAATTATTTGCGCAGTTGCGCCCAGAAATAGACGCGGCCAGGCATGCGGGCCGCTTTTTGTTGCTCGGTTCGGCCAGTGGTGTGTTGCTGCGCCAATCGGCCGAGTCTTTGGCTGGGCGCGTCAGCTACCTGGAGCTGTCGCCCTTGCTGTGGGATGAGGTGCAATCCACTTTGCTGTCGCCCGCACCGACCCACCAGGCGCAATTGCTCGCTGTCCAGCAGTATTGGTTGCGTGGTGGCATGCCTTTGAGCTTGTTGGCACCCACAGATGCCAAATCATTGCGCTGGCGCAATGACTACCTGCAGTCCTTGGTCCGGCGTGACCTGTTGGCCTTGGGCATCACCATTCCCAGTGAAACCCTGTGGCGGTTTTTGCGAATGTTGGCGCATCAGCATGGGCAACTGTTCAATGCCTCTGCGCTGGCTGTGGCCATGGGGGGGATTTCGCCCATCACTGTCAGTCGCTACTTGGATATTTTTTGCGATGCGCTGATTGTTCGAAAACTGGAGCCTTATTTCGTGAACCTGGGCAAACGCTTGGTCAAGTCGCCCAAGGTTTATTTCAGAGACCTGGGTCTGCTCCATGCCTTGCTCAACATCGGGCAAGCCCATGACCTGCAAGGTCACCCCATGGCGGGCTATTCATGGGAAGGCTTGGTCATCAACCATTTGGCCGCGCAAATGTCGCAAGGGTTTGGAGGCAATGCCTCGCTGTATTTCTACCGAACCAGCGCAGGTGCCGAAATGGACGCCGTGATCGATACGGGCAGTGAGCGCATCGGCTTTGAGATCAAGCTATCTGACGCGCCGCGCGTCACCAAAGGCTTTTGGAACGCCTGTGCCGACCTGCAACTCAGCCGCGCCTATGTGGTGGCTCCGGTCGAGCATGCATGGCCTTTGTCAGACATCGCCAAGGTGGTGCCGTTTGCGACGCTGTCTCAGACTTTGTCATCGCACTGAATTAAACTCAACTCAGTTTCATTATTCAACTTCATTTGGAATCAATATGACCATCAAAGTAGCCTTGGCCGGCGCTGGCGCATTCGGCACCAAGCATTTGGACGGCATCAAAAACATCGCTGGCGTTGAAGTCATTTCTTTGGTGGGGCGAGAGCTTGCCAAAACCCAAGAAGTGGCCCAAAAGTACGGCATTGCCCATGTCAGCACCGACTTGAACGACAGCTTGAAGATCAAAGAGGTCGATGCGGTGATTTTGTGCACCCCCACCCAAATGCACGCCTCACAGTCGCTGGCTTGTTTGCAGGCGGGCAAGCATGTGCAAGTGGAAATCCCCCTGGCCGACAGCTGGAAAGACGCCAAGGCCGTGGTCGATCTGGCCAAGTCCAGCGGCAAAGTGGCGATGTGCGGCCACACCCGGCGCTTCAACCCCAGCCACCAGTATGTGAACCAAAAAATCAAGTCTGGTGCATTCAACATCCAGCAGCTAGACGTTCAAACTTATTTCTTTCGGCGCAG
This sequence comes from Limnohabitans rimovensis (SeqCode), assembly GCF_965234775.1. Taxonomy (GTDB): domain Bacteria; phylum Pseudomonadota; class Gammaproteobacteria; order Burkholderiales; family Burkholderiaceae_C; genus Limnohabitans; species Limnohabitans rimovensis. Next base: position 391,433 of record NZ_OZ248562.1, read on the forward strand.
CAACATGAATGCCTTGGGCCAGCCGCGCAGCTGGACCGATCACTTGTTGTGGCACCACGCGGCGCACACGGTGGATTTGTTTGCCTACCAGGCGGGCAGCCCCATCGTCAAAGCGAATGCGGTGCAAGGACCGATTCACCCTGCGCTGGGCATTGCCATGGACATGAGCATTCAACTCCAAGCCGCCAATGGCGCCATTTGCACCTTGAGCCTGAGCTTCAACAACGACGGCCCCTTGGGCACCTACTTCCGCTACATCGGGGACACCGCCACTTACTTGGCCCGGTATGACGACTTGTTCACCGGCAAAGAGGAACAAATTGACGTGTCCAAAGTGGCGGTGTCGATGAACGGCATTGAGCTGCAAGACCGCGAGTTTTTTGCCGCCATTCAAGAAGGCCGCGAGCCCAATGCCAGCGTGGCCCAAGTGCTGCCTTGCTACCAGGTGCTGCACGACTTGGAGCAACAATTCTCATGAGTACCCGCGCCCTCGGCCCGTTTCAAGTCTCGCCCATTGGCCTGGGCTGCATGAACATTTGTCATGCCTACGGCAACCCAACACCGCCCGAGCAGGCCGAGCGCTTGTTGCTCACCGCTTTGGATGCCGGTGTCACCCACTTTGATACCGCTGCCTTGTACGGCTTTGGCGTGAGCGAACAATTGGTGGGCAAGGCCCTGTCGCCCCATCGCCAACGCTTTACCCTGGCCAGCAAATGCGGCATGCAAGGCGTGGACGTGCAAGGCGACGGCAAATTGGTGCGCGTCATCGATGGCCGACCGGCCACCCTGCGCCAAACCTGCGAAGACGCCCTGCGGCGTTTGAAAACCGATGTGATTGACCTGTACTACCTGCACCGCTGGGACAAAAAAGTGCCCATCGAAGACAGCGTGGGCGGCTTGAGCGACTTGGTGCGCGCCGGCAAGATTCGCAGCATTGGTTTGTCCGAGGTCTCGGCCAAGACCTTGCGCAAAGCCCATGCGGTGCACCCCATCGCGGCGGTGCAAACCGAATATTCGCTGTGGACGCGCAACCCCGAAATCGCGGTGCTCGACGCTTGCCGTGAGTTGGGCACCACCTTTGTGGCCTTCAGCCCCGTGGCGCGTGGGTTTTTGTGCGGCAAGCCGATTGACATCGACCAACTCGACGCCAAAGACATCCGCCGCGGCATGCCGCGCTTCAACGCCGAGAACTTCCCGCGCAATTTGCAATTGCTGCCGCCTTACTTGGCCATGGCACAAGAACTCGGTTGCAGCCCTTCGCAATTGGCCATCGCTTGGTTGCTGCACAAAGCCCCGCACATCGTTGCCATCCCTGGCACCACATCGATTGCGCATTTGCATGACGACTTGGGTGCCATGGATGTGAAGCTCAATGCGGAACACATGCAGCGCCTAGAGGCCATGATCGGTCAGCACAACGTGGTGGGCAACCGCTACAACGACCAGGCCAACTCAGAGGTGGACACCGAGGTGTTTGCTTGATGGCCTGGTAAAGGTGAGGCCACATGATTGCTCTTTTGAACTATTTGTTTAGAAATTGACATATAAGGCAAAAAGACATATGTGATTATTTGTGTTTTGTTGATTAATTTTTGATAAATGGTTTACTATCTCAAAAATCAGCAAAACTGGGAAATATCATCACATGTTCACTCGATTCACTTCTTCTATTTTTGTCTTGTCTGCCGCAGCCCTTCTGAGCGCCTGTGGCGGCGGGGGCGGCTCCAGCAGCACATCAACCACGGCCACAACCACTTCAGGTTACGCAGCCAAAGGCATCATCAAGGGCGCCAAGGTGCTTGTTTGTCGCATCACTGGCGGCGCTGTGCAAGCCGATGCCAGTTGTGCCACAGGAACAACTGGGGTAGACGGTAGTTACAGCGTTTCTCTCGCCGATGGATGGACTGGCCCGGTGCTGGTCAAGGTGATGCCAGCCACAGGTGCCACCATGATGAACGAACTTACTGGATTGGATGAGACCTTTGATGTGGAAGATGGTCTTCGAGCCGTAGTAGCCTCTGCAGGTACTGCCGCCCAAGTCACCCCGTTTAGTGAGATTGCAGCCGCCGCAGCTGTTGCCTCCGGCACGGTCGACACCGCGGCGGTCAATCAAGCCAATGCCATGGTTCAAAGCAATTTCGGCATTGATCTCTCGACCAAGCCGGTGGTGGATTTGAAAGAGTCCTCTGGCGACTCTGCCGCCATGGGCCAGCAAATAGCCATGGTTCAAAAACTGGCCCAGGTGGTCAATGCCGGTAAAAACGGTCAGTTTAAAAACCCAACGACTGGGGCCGCTTGCACTACTGTTGCGTGCGGGATCAGTGCCATGAAAGCCATTGCGCCTTCAACCACATCTATTGTGGCAACAAGCGGCACTGGCAATAGCATGAGCACCATGAACACGGTGTTCAACACGACGGTTGCTGTCAATGTGCCCATCCGAAAGTCCGATGGGACCATTTCGGTTCAAACCATAGACCCTAGCAGCAGCAGTTCGATTCAAACCAAGCTCGCGGCTGCTGGGTTGACTGATTCCGCTAGTTTGGTTGCCACCATTAAATCCAACCTTGACCAAGTTGTGACCAACGCCAAAAGCAGCAGAGACGTGGTTGTCGCTGCAGCAGGGTCCGACGGAAAAATGGCCTACACCCCACCAAGTACAACTTCCATGGCCGCAGTGGAGCAGGCAAAAACCATGGCCAAGTTCATGCGTGAAGCATTTAACCGTTTTTCCAATTCCTCTAAAACGGGCTACTTGGACAAACAACAAACCCGCATAGAAGCAGAAGTGGCGACCTATGTGCGGCCTGATGTTGAAAAAGTAATTGCACGCGTATCGGCAATTACGTTGGCGACTGAGCTTTATGACAAAGCAAATGGTTCAGATGCTGCCAATGCCAGTACCTTCACTGATGGAGGCAAGACTTACTTCTACAAAAGCGATGGAACAGTGGGTGACATGCTCAATGGCAAGGGTGATTACACGGCATGTAAAACTGAAAAGGTCAGCACTGGACAGGCCAGTACCGATGTTTTTTGTTATTTTGCTAAATCAGGTAGTGGTTGGACTCCGAGGTCTACGGTGTATACCGGGATGAGTGCTGATTTAACAAACGTGGTTGGCGCCACAAATGTTTTGTCCATCAGCCTAAAGCCCTTGGGTGGAAACTCTTTTCAGGCTTTGACTGTTCGTCAAGTTGTTGCGATGAATGTCAACAACGCCAGTGATAAGAGCGATATTTCAAAATATCAAATCCCTGCACAGAGTCCTTACTCTCGTGCGGGTCCTTACGATTTTGATTTGACAACAAAAACCAACACATATAACGCTGGATGTTTGAACTCGGCTGGTACTGCCTATGACTACGCGAAAAGAACTGCCACATCAACCAAGTACACCTGCTTCAATTATGTAGGGGTTGCAACCGTCGAGCGTGTGCGAACCGATGGAAACTTGACCAGTGTTAAATTCACCGGAACGCTGCCCCCAAGCAGCTCATCCAACACCATGGATGTTGGGTATGTCGAAGCCAGCCTATCTTCTAGTACCTCAGACATGGGCGGTAATATTTTTCGCAACACGATCAATGGTTCAGCTACCGCTTATGAAACTGCTAAAACAGGTTCGGTTGAAGTTGATACAAGCAAGATGGTTAAATATGAACTTGCAGAGGGGTCTTATGCGGAGGTGAAGAGAAGCACAAGTGCATCGGGTGTGGTTTCTGATCGTGCCAATTCCATGTATCTGAAGTTGACTTACACGGGTTATCAAACCAAAGGGACTGGAATCATCACTGCCTCTGGGTGGACATTGGATAAAAAAGGTATAAATGATGCACCAACCTCTGTTGTTTTCGACGGCACAATCAGCGACCTAAGCTCTGGCGGAGACGGTGATGTTCTGAAAGGCGTGATCACCATCAAAAAACCAAAGTATGCTGAATTCGACAGTACCAAAGCCATTGCATCTGATAACGATGACGGCAATACCCTCAATTTTGTGGGCAGTGTGAATGCAAAAAATTCGACGGATTACATCAAGACCAGTCTTGGCATATCGCACACATTCAACTCTGATAAAGTGCAGATTGACTCTGCCACCATTCGATTTGAAATTGCTGGTGGATTTGTCTTAGAGGGAACGGGTGTGAGCAATGCGGTTAAGGACAAAGACGGCACCATTAAGTTAAAGAACCAAGATGGCATTCGTTTTTGGAGTTCGCCCAATGCTGTACCCACGGTTTACGCCAGTGACGAAACCACTGTATTGGGCAAATACAAAGACGGCAATGGCGGCAAAGCTTTTTACTTTGTAGATGGCTCAATCATTGGCTTGAACTAGAACTTTTCCTGATATGTATTTCAAATTGCCCACCTCGCGTGGGCAATTTTTCATGAGTGCACGACGCAGTGCGGTGGTCGCCCTGTGGGCCCTGGGCCTGCCCGCATGGTCTGGCGTGCTCCACCTGGGCAACCCCGCAGAGTTGGCCGAGGTGACAAGCTCACAAGGCTTTGCCTCGGCGTACGCATTAGAGGCCAACACCTTCATGGCCAACAGTGGCATGGGGCCTATGTTTGCGGGTGAGGTGTACAAAGGCGATGTGAAATACGCCCCCCGTTCTGGCAAAAACTTGGCCATCTTCCAATCCATGCTGGCCCTGGGGTATGAGCGGCCAGGCTGGCGTTTCTCGGTGTTTAAAAAACAAGATGCCTGGTTGGAGATTGAAGAAAAAACCTTGGATGTGCTCAACGCCAACATGGCGGGGCGCTCACTGCCCAGTTCACAGGCCATGCCCGTGGGTGTGCAGTTTGCAGGCTACGAGGCCACGGGCCTGAAGGTGGAAAAGGCCTTTGGCTTTCAAGGCTTGGGACAGCAGACCTGGGCCCTGGGACTGGGGGTCAGTGCCTTGATGGGCAACAGTTTGCGCTTGACCGAGGCCAATGGCACGGTGCAACAAACAAACGCCGCCTATCTCTTCAATGTCAACACCAACGACAGTGCCTCCAGCGCGACCTATCCCTACATCCGAGATGCCAAAGTCAGCGCCGAAGGTTATGCGCTGGATCTCGGGGCCACCTACCGCCTCAATGCGCAGCAAAGGCTGGGTTTTGCTGTGAATGACGCTATGTCAGCGGTGGTTTGGAAGAACATGCCCAACACCCAGTTGACCATCAACAACCAGCAGGTGGGCAAAGATGAGAACGGCTTTGCCAAGCCCTCGCTGACCGGCATGAACGATGTGAACCGAAGGGTGATCACGCAAACTCTGGAGCCCAAATACCAAGTGGATTGGGTCCATGCCGATACCGACAGGCGTTGGCGTGTGGTGGGCCAATCCATCCGCAGCCATGCCATGGCGGGGCTTAGCCATGGGTTGCGCTTATCTGGCGAGCATTGGCTAGAGCTGGGCTGGGAGAGCTATTTCAACGCCTTGTCTTTCGGCTATCAAGGCAAGTATGCCAAGGTGGTTTACCGCACGCGCCAACCGCTGAGCGACCAAGGCAATGTCAGCGAACTGGGGATCACCGGATTTGTGCGGTTTTAATTTTTAGCGGCACGGGGGCCTGACTGAGGGACGAATCGGCCGCAAGACAAACAAAAAAGGACGCCCGGGGGCGTCCTTTTTCATGGCCGTGCGTGGCTTAAATGGTGTCGATGAAGCTGCGCAGTTTGTCGCTGCGGCTGGGGTGCTTCAACTTGCGCAAGGCCTTGGCTTCGATTTGGCGGATGCGCTCGCGCGTCACGTCAAACTGTTTGCCCACTTCTTCCAGGGTGTGGTCGGTGGACATTTCAATGCCAAAGCGCATGCGCAGCACCTTGGCTTCGCGCGGGGTGAGGCCGTCGAGGATGTCTTTGACCACATCGCGCAAGCCCGCTTGCATCGCCGCTTCAATGGGGGCGGTGTTGGCGCTGTCTTCGATGAAGTCGCCCAGGTGCGAGTCGTCGTCGTCACCGATGGGCGTTTCCATGGAGATGGGCTCCTTGGCGATCTTCATGATCTTGCGGATCTTGTCTTCGGGGATTTCCATCTTCTCGGCCAGGATGGAGGCATCGGGCTCAAAACCAAACTCTTGCAAGTGTTGGCGGCTGATGCGGTTCATCTTGTTGATGGTCTCGATCATGTGCACCGGGATGCGGATCGTGCGGGCCTGATCGGCGATCGAGCGGGTGATGGCCTGGCGAATCCACCAAGTGGCGTAGGTGGAGAACTTGTAGCCCCGGCGGTATTCGAACTTGTCCACGGCCTTCATCAAACCGATGTTGCCCTCTTGGATCAAATCCAAGAACTGCAAGCCACGGTTGGTGTATTTTTTGGCAATCGAGATGACCAAGCGCAGGTTGGCCTCGATCATCTCTTTCTTGGCGTGGCGTGAATTGGCCTCGCCTTGGTTCATGCGCTTGTTGATGTCTTTGAGCTCGGCCAAGGGCACGACCACGCGGGTTTGCAGCTCGATCAGGCGCTGTTGCAGCTCTTGCACCGGCGGGATGTTGCGTGCCATGGTGGCCGACCAGGGCTTGCCCGCAGCGGCTTGCTTTTCCACCCACTTGAGGTTGAGCAGGTTGGCCGGAAAGTCTTTGACGAACACGTCTTGCGGCATGCCGCATTTGTCGACAATGATGCGGCGCAGTTGGCGCTCTTTTTTGCGCACGTCTTCCACCTGGGCGCGCACCATTTCACACAGGCGCTCGATGGTGCGGGCGGTGAAGCGAATGGTCATGAGCTCTTCGCTCAAGGCCTTTTGCGCCTTCATGTAATTGGGCGTGCCGTAGCCTTCTTTGTCGTAGGCCTTGTGGACCTTTTCAAACAAGCTGGCAATGCGGTCAAAGCGCTCCAAGGCTTCGCGCTTGAGTTCTTCGAGTTTTTTGGTCAGCGCCTTGGAGCCGCCCTTGCCGTCGTCGTCGTCGGCTTCGTCGAACTCGTCGAAGTCTTCTTCGGCCACGTAGTCGTCGGCCTCGTTGGCGTTGCTGAAACCGTCAACGATGGTGGAGATGACCACCTTGTCTTCGCGGATGTCCGTGGCCAGGCGGAGGATTTCGGCAATGGTGGCCGGCGATGCGCTGATGGCGGCCATCATGTCCATCAAGCCGCCTTCGATGCGCTTGGCGATTTCAATTTCGCCTTCGCGGGTCAGCAGCTCCACCGTGCCCATTTCGCGCATGTACATGCGCACCGGGTCAGTGGTGCGGCCAAACTCGCTGTCCACGGTGGACAAAGCGGCTTCGGCTTCTTCTTCGGCTTCTTCTTCACTGGCCACGGTGGGGCCGGTGTTGGTGATCAGCAGGGTTTCTGCGTCAGGCGTTTGTTCGTAAACCGCCACACCCATGTCGTTCAGCATGGTGATGACCACTTCCATGGTCTCGGCGTCGACCAATTTGTCGGGCAGGTGGTCAGAAATCTCGCCGTGGGTCAGGTAACCCCGGGTTTTGCCCATCTTGATCAGGGTCTTCAAGCGCAGGCGGCGCTTGGCCAGGTCTTCTTCTGACAGGACGGTTTCGTCCAGGCCAAACTCTTTCATCAAGGCGCGTTCTTTGGCCTTGCTGATCTTCATGCGCAGGGGCTTGACCTTTTCACCAGCGGCGGCGGGTGCTTCCTCGGCAAATTCGGCTTCCAAATCGGGCAAGTCTTCTTCCAACCCCGGGCCTTTGCCCTTGGCTTTGGCCGCAGCCTTGCCTTTGGCGGCGGGCGTCGCTGCTTTGGCCGCAGGCTTGGCCGGCGGCTTAGCGGAGGCTGCTTTCATGGGCGCTTTGACGGGTGCTTTGACCGGTGTTTTGGCGGCTACTACGGGCTTGGCCGCGACTTTGGCGGCTGGCTTCGCAGCTGGCTTGGCCGTGGGTTTGGCAATGGGTTTGGCCGTCGCTTTGGTGGCGGGCTTGGCGGCAGGTTTTGCGGGCGCTGCTTTGGTGGCGACTTTGGGGGCGGGCTTGGCTTTGGCGGAGGTCACTGGCATGGCTTTCTTGGCGGTCTTGGCGCTCAACGGTTTTGGGGCAGTTTTCTTGAGCGGCGCAGCGGCTTTGACGCCTTTAGGGGCGGGCTGAGCGTTCTTTTTGGGTTTTTGAGCAGGCATGGAACTCATCCTCCATTGAGAGACAAAAAAACACCCTGCACCCGAAGGGCGCGTGGGCTGGGCTGGGGGTCCTGTGCAAGGGGGTGGGCGAACATTTGGGGTGCAGTCCTTGCGGGTGGCTGGCCGGTGGGGGCGCTTGCCCTGGGTTGGCCAAATTCGGAGGTGCTGCTGTCGCGCTTGCGGGTAGGAGGAGTGGATTATACCTCTGGCGGGGTTTCCAACGAGCGGCGGCGTGCTTGCAAGGTGCGGTAGCGCTCGAGCGCGCCGGGGTCGATTTGGGCGCTGGCAATCGCCTGTGTCTCTTGGGCTTTGAGCCGTTCGATGAGCAAACGGGTGAGCAAGGCCTTGAGCTCGGCCGCGCTTTCCAAGGCCAAGGCGTGTTCGGTCATGGCTTGGGGGCTGGGCTCGTCGGTGTGGGTCATGGGGGTGACCTCAAAGCCGGTGTCCATGACTTTCAAGGCCAGGGCTTCGCTGGGGTGCTCGCGCAGGCCTTCGCGCAAGGCCCCCCAGGGCAAAGTGCCGTGCTCTTGGTGTTGGCTGTCAAGCCAAATGAACAAGGGGCCATGCGGCGCGGGCAATTCGCACAGCATCAGGTGTTCTTCGCTGCTCAGGTCTTGCCACTGGCGCATGTCGGCCAGCAGCAAACGCACGGCATGGTCGGCACGGCTGGCGGGCAACTGTCGGCCCATGCCGCGTGGCGGCTTGTCGGTGCTGAAACGCCGGGGGTAGGGCGCTGCGCTGGCACCGTTACCCGGTGCGGCTTCCCCTGCGGTTTGGCGCCGGGGCCATTTGGATGGGCTGGGGTTGGGCGGTTGCCACAGCGACTGCAACTCGTGCAGACCGAGTTGGATCAATTCAGCAAATTCAGCCAGAAGTTGGCGTTTGAGTGCGCCATCGGGCAGGGTGAGCCACAGGTCGCGGGCGTTGCTGGCCAGGTGGGCGCGGCCTTCGGCGCTGCTCAGGTCGCAGCCTTCGCGGGCGGCATCGATCATGAACCGGCTCAAGGGCATGGCCTCGCTCACGCAACGCGCAAAGGCCTCGGGACCAAAGGCGCGGATGTAGCTGTCGGGGTCGTGTTCGGCGGGCAAGAACAAAAACTTCACGCTGCGCACATCGGTGGCAAAGGGCAAGGCCACGTCCAAGGCCTTGCGCGCCGCACGCCGACCGGCGGCATCACCGTCAAAGCTGAACACCACGGCATCGCTGAAGCGAAACAGTTTTTGCACATGCTCCGGGGTGCAAGCGGTGCCCAGCGTGGCCACGGCCTGGGGAAAGCCCCATTGGGCCAGGGCCACCACATCCATATAGCCTTCGGTCACCAGCACATAGCCCGAATCGCGCAAGGCTTGGCGCGCTTCAAACAAACCGTAGAGTTCGCGCCCCTTGCTGAACACAGGGGTTTCTGGCGAGTTCAGGTATTTGGGCGTGCCCTCGCCGAGCACGCGTCCGCCAAAGCCGATGCACTCGCCTTTGATGTTGCGGATGGGGAACATGATGCGGTCGCGAAAGCGGTCATAGCGCTTGTCTTCGCTGCCGTCCTCGGCGTGGTGAATCACCAAACCGCTGTCGACCAACAAAGGGTCTTGGTAATTGGGGAAGACACTGGCTAGGCTGCGCCAGCCTTCAGGGGCATAGCCCAGGCCATAGGCTTTGGCGATTTCACCCGACAGACCGCGGCCTTTGAGGTATTCCACCGCTGGGGGGGTGTTTTTCAGGTGCTTGCGGTAGGCTTCTGCGGCTTTTTCCAGCACATCGCTCAAGGTGGCTTGGCGCTCGCGAGCCCGCGCGGCGCGTTCACGATCTTGGGGCGAGGCATCGTCTTCGGGCACGGGCATGCCATAGGTTTGGGCCAGGTCTTTGACGGCCTCAACAAAGTTCATGCCGGCGTGTTCCATCAAAAAACCAATGGCGTTACCGTTTTTGCCACAACCAAAACAATGGAAAAACTGCTTGGTCGGGCTGACCGAAAAGGAGGGGGACTTTTCGCCGTGGAAAGGGCACAGGCCCATGTAATTTGCGCCACCTTTTTTCAGCTGCACATAGCGGCCCACGATGTCCACCACATCGGCGCGCGCCAACAGCTCTTGGATAAAGGATTGGGGAATGGCCATGGGTGCGTCGGGTGGAGCGGGCATTGTAGGCAGCGACATCCTGGGGGCAGCACCTGGGTTTGGTGCCAAACGCTGGGGTACCTTCAGGCAGGGCCCATCGGTCTGGTTTGGGATCAGCCCCAGATGGGGCGTGCTCAGTCGCCGCGCACCGCCCCTTCGCGGCGCACATCGGCCCCACCCAGCCAGCCACCTGGCACCCGTTGCAAACCGTGCAGGCCGCTGGTCAAGTCGCTCTGGCGCAGCGGGTGACCGCGCTGGGTCAATGCCTGTTGGGTGGCTGGTCCAAAGCGGCCGGTTTCCAGCCACAGCGAGCCTTGGGCCGAAAACAGCGCGAGGTGGGGCAGATCGAAGGCTTGCTGCGGGTTCAAGCCCGCATACAGCAGGCCCCACAGGGCTTGGGTGGTGTAGTGGATGATGGCCGCACCCCCAGGGCTGCCCAAGCTGATGTGCACTTGGGGTGGCTGGTCGGTGCTTGAGCGGCGCAGCACCAGGGTGGGCGACATGGACGAACGCGGGCGCTTGCCGGCCGCGACGCGGTTGGCCACCGGCAGGCCTTGTTCGTTGCGCGGGACAAAGCTGAAATCGGTGAGTTGGTTGTTGAGCAAAAAGCCCCCCATTTCGCCCAAGCTGACCATGGTGTGGGCACCAAAAGCCGATTCGATGCTGGAGGTCATGGCCAAAGTGTGGCCCCAGGCGTCGGTGATGCTCAGGTGGCTTGTGCCCCGCTCGGTTTGCTCGGCCATGGGCGCCAGGGCCAGGGGCGCAGCGCCGGGCAAACCGGCGGGTGCGTTGGCCATGCGACGCGGGCCAATCAACTGGGCGCGTTGCGCCACATAAGCCGGCGCGATCAGGCTGCGCCAATCGCTACCGGGTGCCGTGACAAAGTCGGGGTCGGCCAGATACTGAGCACGGTCGGCATAGGCCAAACGCGCCGCTTCGGTGTAGGTGTGCAGCCAGGCCTCGTCCCAAACCCAGGGGGTCTGCCCCGGGTTGGCGACGGTGTCTGGGCGCAAAGACGGTGCGGGCGCGGTGCGGGGCACAGCGCTGGCCAGCATGCCCAAAATTTGGGCCATGGCCACCGCGCCCGAGCTGGGCGGGGGAAAGCCGCACACCTGGTGCACCACGCCTTGGGCGGCGTGGTCAAAGCACAGCGGTTCGCGTTCGATGGCGCGGTATTGGCGCAGGTCTTCCAGGTGCATCAAGCCAGGGTTGTCGGGGTGGTTTTGTACTTTTTGCACCATGGCTTGTGCGATCGCGCCTTGGTGAAACGCATCCGCCCCGCCATCGGCGATGCGTTGCAACACCTGGGCCAAGCCCGGGTTTTGCAAGCGGTGACCGACAGGCCAGGGCTGGCCATTGGCTTGGTAAAAATAGGCCCGCGCCTGGGGGTCTTGTTGCAAATCGGTGGCACTGCGCAGCAACTGATGCAGCCGGTGCCCCATCGGAAATCCGTTCTGGGCCAAGGCGATGGCGGGTTCGAACAAACGCGCCCAAGGCAGGCGGCCATGAGCGCGGTGCGCCAATTCGAGCATGCGCAACACGCCGGGCACACCCACCGACAAACCGCCGATGGCCGCAGATCGCATGTCCATGGCGCGGCCTTCGCGCATGAACAGGTTTTCGGTGGCGGCTGCTGGGGCGGTTTCGCGCCCGTCATAGGCCCGCACGCGTTGGCCGTCGTGGTAGAGCAAAAATGCCCCGCCGCCAATGCCGCTCGATTGCGGCTCGACCAAGGTGAGCACCATTTGCACAGCGATGGCCGCGTCCAATGCCGACCCGCCTTGGCGCAAGATGTTCAAGCCCGCTTGGCTGGCCAAGGGGTGGGCGGCGCTCACGCCTTGGCGTGCAAAGCGAACGCTGCTTTGCGCCACCAAGCCCGTGGCCGCCTCGGGTTGCAGCGGCTGGTCGGTTTGTGCCCAGGCCAAAGGGGCGCACAAGCCCCACAGCAGGGGAAGGACCCAGCGCGCCTTGGCGCGCGGGTGGAGCCGGCCGCCTGCGGCCGGCTGGGGCTCAGCCTTCATGCGCGCAGGGGCCTAGGGGTCACTTCGGTGCCATGCGGATGGCGCCATCCAAGCGAATCACCTCGCCGTTGAGCATCTCGTTTTCAAAGATGTGCACCGCCAAGCGGGCGTAGTCCTGGGGGGTGCCCAAGCGGGACGGGAAGGGCACGCTGGCGGCCAAAGCGTCTTGCACGTCTTGGGGCATGCCAAACATCATGGGGGTGCCAAAAATGCCGGGGGCAATCGTCATGTTGCGAATGCCGTTGCGGGCCAGGTCGCGGGCGATGGGCAAGGTCATGCCGACCACGCCGCCCTTGGTGGCTGAGTAGGCGGCCTGGCCAATTTGGCCGTCATAGGCTGCCACCGAAGCGGTGTTGATGATGGCCCCGCGCTCGGCAGTGGGCTCGGGGTCGTTTTTGCACATGGCCTCAGCGGCCAAGCGGATCATGTTGAAGGTGCCAATCAGGTTGACGGTGACGGTCTTGGTGAACACGGCCAAGGAATGCGCGCCGTTTTTGCCCACGGTTTTTTCGGCGGGTGCAATGCCCGCGCAGTTAACCAAGCCCATCAGCTTGCCCATGGAAACCGCCTTGGCCACCACGGCCTGGCCATCGGCCTCGCTGCTGACGTCGCAGCGCATGAAGGCGCCACCAATTTCTTTGGCAATCGCCTCGCCTTTTTCGACCTGCATGTCGGCAATCACCACCTTGCCACCCTTGGCTGCGAGCATGCGGGCCGTGCCCTCGCCCAGCCCCGAAGCACCGCCGGTGACGATGAAAACTTTGCCTGAAATGTCCATTTTTGAGCTCCTGATTGAATCGGTTTGAGGCCCAATTATCGGCCACGGCCCAACCTGGTTGGTGCATCAGCAACGACAATGGCGGTTGTGCATTTGCGCTGCCATCTTTGACCGAGAACCCCACCATGACCCTTGACCTTTTTTCGCGCCGCGTCCAGACCTGGACCGCGCTGACCGCACTGGCCTGGTTGGTGGGTTGCTCGACACCCCCAGCACCCCCGCAGGATGCGCAAATCCCTGCCCCCACGCCAGAGGTGGTGCCCGCCAAGCCCAAACGCTTGGGCTTGGCCTTGGGGGGCGGTGGTGCGCGCGGCTTTGCCCACGTGGGGGTGTTGCAAGTGCTTGAAGAAGCGGGCATCAAGCCCGACTTGGTGGTGGGCACTTCAGCGGGCAGTTTGGTCGGCGCTTTGTATGCCAGTGGCAAAACCGGTGCCCAGTTGCAGCGCATCGCCGAGACGATGGAGGAGTCCACCATCACCGATTGGGCCTTGCCCTTTTTGAACCGGGGTGTGTTGCGCGGCGAGGCCTTGGCCCGCTATGTGACGGCCCAGACCCAAGGGCGCAAGATCGAAGAATTGCCCATCCGCTTGGGCATCGTGGCCACCGACTTGAATTTGGGCGAGGGGGTGCTGTTCCAACGCGGGGACACCGCCACGGCGGTGCGCGCCTCCAGTGCTGTGCCCTCGGTGTTTTTGCCGGTGCGCATCAACAACCGCGACTATGTCGACGGCGGCTTGGTCGCACCCGTGCCCGTGCGCTATGCCCGGGAGATGGGGGCAGAAGTGGTATTGGCGGTGGACATTTCCACCACCCCAGAAGGCAGCCAGGCCGAGTCGATGCTGCAAATCCTGCTGCAAACCTTCAACATCATGGGCAAAAGCATCAAAACGCTGGAGCTCAAAGAGGCCCAAGTGGTGGTGCGCCCCAACTTGACCGGCGTGAGCAGTGCCGACTTCAATGCCCGTTTGCGCGCCATCGAAGCGGGTCGTGCCGCCATGCTGGCCGCTTTGCCGGCCCTGAAATTGGCGCTCAACGCGGGCCGCTGAGGCTGCTACCGTTTATTTGTTCTAGACAAATTTCTATTTCATTTGTTGAATTACAATAAAAAAGTCAATTTCGACAAATAAAAATGCCATTTCCCCATGAAATACACCAAACTGCTTTCCGTGCTGGCCCTATCTGTGACATTCGCCGGTTGCTCTTCACTCAACCAGAGCGCCCCATCCTCGGGCATGAGTTCATCCATAGAAGCCGATTTCAGCCCGGAGATTGAAATTGGCCCCAGGGTCACAGGTCGTTCTAAAACAACCGTTATTTTTGGTTTTATCAAATTTGGTGACAGCCAATTTGCGGATGGCATCAACTATGGCGTTGGCAAGCCCTCATTTGGTTCTGGTGCTGTCGAGGAGGCCAAGTCGGCCGCCGCCTACAAGGCTTTGCAGACCAACAAATCGGATCTGTTGGTGGCCCCAAAGTACACCGTGGACGAATTCAACTTTCTCAATATCTTCCGTACCTTTGATGCCGAAGTCACTGGCTTTGGCGGCAAGATCAAGTCGGTCAAGCAAAAGTAATTAAAAAAGTTGTCCCAAAAAAGAGGCCCCGTTTTGCAACGGGGCCTTTAAGGGATCCCGGAACCCAAAGGTTGCGACAGGATCCGAGGAGACAAAGGTTAGCCTTTGGGGCCATGTGGCCCAAAGATTCAACGCTTTTTGCTGGCGGTCTTGGCGGCGGTGACAGCGGATGCGGTCACGGCGTTGAAGTTGGCTTCGGCCATGTCGGTGGCTTGCTTGACAGCCTTTTGCATGGATTCCATGGCGTTTTGGCTGGCGGCCACAGCGCTTTTGACCATCGACACAGCGGTCTCGGAACCGGCGGGTGCGTTTTTGGCGGCCGAGTCAATCAGGTTGGCGAAGGTTTTTTGGGCTTCGACAGACTTGTCTTCCATGGCCTTGCCGAACTGAGCACCGGTGCTGGTGGCGATGTCGTACAGGTGGCGGCTGTAGGAAACTGACTTTTCAGCCAAAGGCTGGATCAAACCGGCTTGCAGGGCCATCAGTTCTTGGGCATCTTTGACACCCATGGCGGCGTGGGCGTGGCCCATGGTTTCCGACAAAGCGGCTTTGGTGGCGGTCAGGTTGAGTTCAACCATTTTTTCGAAACCGGCAAAAGCTGAGTGGGTCAGGCCGTAGAAGGTTTCGAGGTTGGCTTTTTGGCTGGAGGCAATTTGGTCAACGGTGATCATGGTGTTTCCTTTAAGTTGGGTTTCACTGCGTCGCGGTTGATTTGTTGCGTTGCAGCATGGATTGAAGTATAGGGTTACCCCGGGTGTTTTCAAGCTATTTTTGTTGCATTGCAGCATATTAGAGTGGCTGTTCTAAACCGGCTTCAAACCGGGACAATCACCCGCCGTGAACATTTATTACGCCACCCCCCATGTGCAGCAACTCCCCCCTGGACATCGCTTTCCCATGGGCAAGTACGAGCGCTTGCGCACCCGGTTGGGGGAGGAGTTGCCCCAGTTGCGACTGTCCCTGGCTGAGCCGGTCAGCGATGGCGAGCTGGCCCTGGTCCACACCCCGGCCTACATCGAGGCGGTGGTCAGTGGCAGCCTGAGCCCGGCCCAACAGCGCGAAATTGGCTTTCCCTGGACGCCAGGCATGGTCGAGCGGGCCCGCCGCTCGAGCGGCGCGACGGTGATGGCTGCGCGCAGCGCCTTGCGTGAGGGTTTGGCGGCCAACTTGGCTGGTGGCACCCACCACGCCTATCCCGACAAGGGTAGCGGTTTTTGTGTGTTCAACGATGCCGCCGTGTGCGCCCGGCTGATGCAGGCCGAGTGGTCGCGCAGCCATCGCCAGCCCTTGGCCGTGGCGATCATCGATTTGGATGTGCACCAAGGCAATGGCACGGCACGGATTTTTCAAGGCGACCCCAGCGTCTTCACCATGTCGTTGCATGGGGCCAAAAACTTTCCTTTTCGCAAAGAAGCCAGCGACTTGGACGTGGAGCTGCCCGACGGCTGTGGCGACGACGAATACCTGGCTGCTTTGGAACTGGCTTTGCAGCATTTGGGCGAGCGCTTTGACCCAGGGCTGGTGATTTATTTGGCCGGTGCCGACCCCCATGAGGGGGACCGCTTGGGCCGGCTCAAACTCAGCTTTGATGGTTTGGAGGCGCGCGATCGGCGCGTCATGGACTGGGCCCATGCGCGTGGCCTGCCCTTGGCCATGGCCATGGCGGGCGGTTATGGGGTGGACATCGAGGACACGGTGCAAGTGCAAATCAACACTTTTGCGGTGGCGGCCGCCCATTGGCAACGCTGGCAGAATCGGCGCCCATGAGCACGCAAGCCCCAGCCCGCATCGAACCCGAGCCGCGCAACGCCTACAAGGCCTTTCGCAGCATTGGCACGCGCTGGATGGACAACGACGCGTACGGACACGTGAACAACGTGGTTTATTACAGCTGGTTTGACACCGCGGTCAACGCCTACTTGATCGAACACGGGGTGCTCGACATCCACCACGGCGAGGCGATTGGTTTGGTGGTCGAAACCCAGTGCAACTATTTTTCGCCGCTGGCCTTTCCGCAAACTGTTGAAGCCGGGTTGCGGGTGGCGCGACTGGGCAGCTCCAGCGTGCGTTACGAAGTGGCTTTGTTTGCCCAAGACCAAGACCTGTGCGCAGCGCGCGGTCATTTTGTGCACGTATATGTGGACCGCGTGAGCCGCCGCCCCGTCAGCCTGCCGCAACCCCTCAAACAATTATTGGAGACCTTGACATGACCCCCAGCGAACGCAGCCAAGCCGTGGACGAGGCCATCACCAGCCGCATGTCCATGCGCGCTTTCACGGACCAAGCGGTGCCGCGCGCCACCATCGAAGCCATTTTGCAAGTGGCGAGCCGGGCCCCATCGGGCACCAACACCCAGCCGTGGAAGGTGTATGTCTTGCAAGGCGCCAACCGCGACAGCTTGGTGCAAAAAGTGTGCGCAGCCCACGACGACTTGCGCGATCACCCTGAAAAAGCCGCCGACTACCAAGAAGCCTACGACTACTACCCGGAAAAATGGGTCAGCCCCTACATTGATCGGCGGCGCGAAAACGGCTGGGGCTTGTATGGTTTGTTGGGCATTGTCAAAGGTGAAAAAGACAAAATGCACGCCCAACACCAGCGCAACTTTTGCTTTTTTGATGCGCCGGTGGGCTTGATGTTCACCATCGACAAGGTCATGGGCCGCGGCTCCTTGCTCGACTACGGCATGTTCTTGCAAAACATCATGGTCGCCGCCCGCGCCCGCGGTTTGCACACCTGTCCGCAAGCGGCGTGGAACAACTTTGCCAACATCATCTTGCCCCACATCGGTGCCCCTGACAGCGAGATGCTGGTGTGCGGCATGTCGCTGGGGTGGATCAAGGCCGACGAGCCGGTCAACACCTTTTTCACCCCCCGCGAAGATGTGGCCAGCTTCACCCATTGGTGTGACGCCGCACCATGATCATCACCAGTCTGCTCGACACCGATCTGTACAAGTTCACCATGATGCAGGCGGTGCTGCATCAGTTTCCGGGTGCGCAGGTGGAATACCGCTTCAAGTGCCGCAATCCCGGGGTGCAGTTGGGGCCCTTGGTGCACGAAATCCGCACCGAGGTGCGTTCGCTGTGCAGTTTGAAGTTTCAAGACCCAGAGTTGCTGTGGCTGCGCAGCTTGCGCTTCATCAAAAGCGACTTTGTGGATTTTTTGGGGCTCTTCAAACTCAACGAAAAATACATCGAGATCGAAGCCTTGCCTTCGGGCGAAATCGACATCGCCATCCGCGGCCCCTGGTTGCACACCATCTTGTTTGAAATCCCGGTCTTGGCCATCGTCAACGAGGTGTTTTTCCGGCACACCCAACGCCTGCCAGATTTTTTGCAAGGCCGCGAGCGCTTGGACCGCAAAATCGGTCAACTCCAGGCGGAAGGTCTGCGCGAATTGAAAATCGCTGACTACGGCACACGCCGGCGTTTTTCCAAAGCCTGGCATGAAGAAGTCCTGCGTGTGTTGGCCGACCGCCTGGGCACCGGCCCCAGCGGCCAATTTGCCGGGACCAGCAACGCCTTGTTTGCCATGAAGCTGGGCTTGACCCCTTTGGGCACCATGGCCCACGAATACCTGCAAGCCTGCCAAGCCTTGGGGCCACGGCTGCGTGACAGCCAGGTTTTTGGTTTTGAGACCTGGGCGCGTGAATACCGTGGCGACCTGGGCATTGCCCTGAGCGATGTGTACGGCATCGAGCCCTTTTTGCGCGACTTCGACATGTACTTTTGCAAGCTCTTCGACGGCGCCCGCCACGACAGCGGCGACCCCTTCACCTGGGGCGAGCGCTTGCTCGAACATTACAAAAACAACCGAGTCGACCCGCTGACCAAAACCTTGATCTTCAGCGACGGCCTGACCGTGCCGCGCACCATTGAGCTGTACCAACGCTTTCGTGGCCGCTGCCAACTCGCGTTTGGCATTGGCACCAACCTCACCAACGACTTGGGCTATGAGCCGCTGCAAATCGTCATCAAAATGGTGCGCTGCAATGGCCAGCCAGTGGCCAAGCTCTCCGACACGCCGTCCAAGAACATGTGTGATGACGAGAAGTACCTGGCTTATTTGCGCCAGGTCTTCGATATCAAAGCCGCTGATTGATTCAGTGGCTTGCGGTGCCGCTGATCTTCGGACGGTGCTTTTGTGACAATGGGGACTTACTATGTTTTTGACTTGGCCTATGAATAAAACTTTTTGGCATCGCGCTTTGGCGCTGTTTGCGCCCCTGTTGCTGTGTCCGGGCCTGGCGGGCGCGGCGAGCATCGATGGCGCAGCGCTCAGTGCCTGGTGGGGCCTGCCTTTTGCGGGCATCTTGTTGTCAATCGCCTTGTGCCCCCTGCTGACACCCACGCTGTGGCACCACCACTACGGCAAGATCGCAGCTGGCTGGGCATTGGCTTTCTTGCTGCCCTTTGCGGCGGTTTATGGCCCTGGCCTGGCCGCCGCCAACTTTGTGCACGCCCTGCTGGCCGAGTACATCTCCTTCATCATTTTGCTGACGGCGCTCTACACCGTCTCCGGCGGCATTTATATCCGCGGCAATTTGCGCGGCAGCCCCGGACTCAACACCACCATTTTGGGTGTGGGTGCGGTGTTGGCCAGCGTCATGGGCACCACCGGCGCCTCGATGCTGCTGATCCGACCCCTGATCCGAGCCAACGATGACCGTCGGCATGTGGCCCATGTGGTCATCTTTTTCATTTTCATTGTCTCCAATGCGGGCGGCTCGCTCACGCCCTTGGGCGACCCGCCGCTGTTCTTGGGTTTTCTCAAAGGCGTGGATTTTTTCTGGACGCTACAGACCTTGCTGCCCCAGACCCTGTTTCTGGTGGTCAGTTTGCTGGCCATTTTCTACGCGCTGGATGCTTGGCTGTATCACCGCCGTGAGGAAATGCTACCGGTCGATCCGACGCCAGTGAGCCGATCCATCGGCTTTGATGGTGCCGGCAATTTTGTGCTGCTGGCGGTGATCGTCGCGCTGGTGCTGATGAGCGGCGTCTGGACCAGCAGCGTGGTGTTCGATGTCTGGGGCACCGAGGTCGGATTGCCCGGCCTGCTGCGTGACCTCGGTTTGGTCTTGGTCACCTTGCTGTCGCTGCGTTTGACGCCGGCCCAGGTGCATGCCGACAACCAATTCGGCTGGGCGCCCATGCAGGAGGTTGCCAAGCTGTTTGCTGGCATTTTCCTCACCATCATTCCGGTCATTGCGATGCTGAAGGCTGGCGTTGACGGGCCATTTGGCGCGGTGGTCTCAGCGGTTACCCAGCCCGATGGCAGCCCCGATGTGCTGATGTATTTTTGGATCACGGGCTTGTTGAGTTCCTTTTTGGACAACGCGCCCACCTATCTGGTGTTCTTCAACACCGCTGGCGGCGAGCCGCAGGTGTTGATGACCACGCTGGCGCCCACCTTGGCCGCCATTTCTGCTGGCGCCGTGTTCATGGGTGCCAACAGCTACATCGGCAATGCGCCCAATCTGATGGTCAAGGCGATTGCCGAAGACCGTGGCGTCAAGATGCCCAGCTTTTTCGGCTACATGTTGTGGTCGGGGGGCATCTTGATCCCCTTGTTCATCATCATGGGTTTCATTTGGTTCCGCTGAAGGCGGGACCCATTCCGAGGAGAGCCTTATTTTGAGCAAGCCCCGCATTCTGATTGCCCGCACCGTGTTTCCCGAAGTGGTGGCCCGGCTGCGCCAGCACTTTGAGGTCACCGACAACCAAGCCGATGTGGCCTGGAGCAAGGCCGAGTGGACCCAGCGTTTGAGCCAACATGTGGGCGCCTTCAGCATGGGCATCGACCCGGTGGACGAAGAGGTGCTGAAAGCATGTCCGCACCTCAAAATCTGCGCCAACATGTCGGTGGGCTACAACAATTTGGACGTCCCCGCCATGACCCGCCATGGCGTGTTGGCCACCAATGCCCCCGATGTGCTGACCGAGACCACAGCCGACTTTGGCTTTGCCTTGATGATGGCGGCGGCCCGCCGTGTGACCGAAAGCGAGCATTTTTTGCGCGCCGGCCAGTGGAAGCAATGGCGTTACGACTTGTTCGCTGGCGCCGAGGTGCATGGCAGCACCTTGGGCATCATGGGCATGGGGCGCATTGGCCAGGCCATTGCGCGCCGAGGCGCGCATGGTTTTGGCATGCAAGTGATTTATCACAACCGCAGCCGCTTGAGCCCTGAGGTGGAGGCCGCTTGCGGGGCCCGTTATGTGGGCAAAGATGAATTGCTGGTGCAAGCCGATCACCTGGTGTTGGTGGTGCCGTATTCCAAAGAAGCCCATCACACCATCGGCGCGGCCGAGATCGCGCGCATGAAACCCACCGCCACCCTGACCAACATTGCCCGAGGCGGCATCGTGGATGACGCGGCCTTGATCGTGGCCTTGCGCGAAGGCCGTATTGCCGCCGCTGGTTTGGATGTGTTTGAAGGCGAGCCTGCGCTCAACCCTGGCTTTTTGGGTTTGAAGAATGTGGTGCTCACCCCGCACATTGCCAGCTCCACCGTCGCCACCCGATTGGCCATGGCGCATTTGGCAGCCGACAACCTGATTGGCTACCTCACCGAAGGCCAAGCGCGCACGCCGCTCAACCCCGAAGTCATCGGGGCAACCCGTTGATCGATACCCCCACCTGGGTGGCCCTGGCGGCACTGGCCGTGTGCGCCATGCTGGCGCTGTTGCTGTGGCGCCGTGCCGCACCGGCGCCAGACCCTGCCCAAAGCGCCGTCTGGGAACAACTGCACGAGCGACTGAACCGCTTGGAGCGCGACATGCGCTTGGAGGTGGGCGAATCCGCGCGCGGTGCACGCCAAGAGCTGTCGCTCAATTTGGCGCAGTTTCAGCAGGCTCAATCCGAGCAATTGGGCTTGCTGCAAAAAAACCTGGGAGATACCTTGAGCACCCAGTTGCTGGCGCTCAGTGAGGGCAATGCGCGGCGCATGGCCGAGGTGCGCGACACCTTGGACCAGCAGCTGCAGCAATTGCAAAAAACCAATGCCGCCAAGCTCGATGAGATGCGCCAAACCGTGGACGAAAAACTGCAAACCACCTTGGAAGCGCGTTTGAGCGAAAGCTTCAAACAAGTGGCCGAGCGTTTGGAGCAGGTGCACCAAGGTTTGGGCCATATGAAAACCTTGGCCCAAGGCGTGGGAGATCTGCAGCGGGTGCTCTCCAATGTGAAGACCCGTGGCATTTTTGGCGAGGTGCAACTCGAGGCCTTGCTGGAACAGGTGCTGACCATCGAGCAGTACGGCAAGCAAGTGGAGACCAAACCGCGCAGCAACCAGCGGGTGGACTTTGCCATCAAGCTGCCAGGTCGAAGTGATGACGGCACAGCGGTGTGGTTGCCCATCGACGCCAAGTTTCCGCGTGAAGATTACGAGCGCCTGCTCGATGCCCAAGACCGCGCCGACCCGATTGCTGCCGAAGCATCGGCCAAGGCCATGGAGTCACGCATTCGCCAAGAGGCCAAGAGCATCGCCGAGAGTTATTTGGCGCCGCCCCACACCACCGACTTTGCCATTCTGTTTTTGCCGGTGGAAGGCTTGTATGCCGAGGTGCTGCGCCGCCCAGGTCTCATGGACAGCTTGCAGCGCGATTACCGCGTTACGCTGGCGGGTCCCACCACCTTGCTGGCGATATTGAACAGTCTGCACATGGGCTTTCGCACCTTGGCTTTGGAGAAGCAAGCGTCTGAGGTGTGGAAGGTGCTGGGCGCGGTCAAAACCGAGTTCGACCGCTATGGCGAATGGGTGGCCAAGGTGCGTGAGCAGGTGCAAAAGGCCGCCGACACCTTGGACCGCGCCGACACCCGCAGCAAACAAATGCGCCGGGTCTTGAAAGGTGTGGAGGCCTTGCCCGAGGCCGAGGCTTTGGCTAGGTTGCCTTTGGGCCCTGACCCAGAAGAAGGCCTGGACAACGATGCGGGTTGACGCTTGAACCCCGAGCTGGCACGGCTGATCGCCGGACAAGTTTTTTTACATGCCTGCATGACCGGCATGCGCATGGCCGGCCCCTTGCTGGCGCTGCGCGAAGGCCACACCGAATTGGCGGTGGGGATGTTGTTGGCCATGTTTGCCCTGACCCAGGTGTTTTTGGCCTTGCCCGCAGGTCGCTATGCCGACCGCCATGGCCTCAAGCGTCCGGTGGGTTGGAGCGTGGTGCTGGGCAGTGTAGGGACCGGTTTGGCGGTGATCTGGCCGACTTTTCCAGTGCTGTGCATCAGTGCCTTGTTCACCGGTGGCGCCACCGGCGCGGCCGTGATTGCCTTGCAGCGCCATGTGGGGCGGCGTGCCCAAGGCATGACCGAACTCAAGCAGGCCTTCAGTTGGTTGGCCATCGGGCCGGCCATTTCCAATTTCATTGGGCCTTTTTTCGCTGGTTTGTTGATCGACCATGCGGGCTTTCAGGCGGCCTTTTTCATGCTCGCCATGTTGCCCTTGTTGGCTTGGTGGTGGGTGCGCCAGGTGCAGGAACTGCCGGCCATCGTGGTCGACCCCGAACAGCCCAAGCGCAGCGCTTGGGATTTGTTCAAGTTGCCCATGTTTCGGCGCATGCTGTGGATCAACTGGGTGATGGCGTCCTGTTGGGACGTGCACACCTTTGTCGTGCCCTTGATGGGCCACGAGCAAAACCTCAGCGCCTCGGCCATTGGCAGCATCTTGGGTGGTTTTGCCATTGCCGCCGCCTTGATTCGCGTGGCCTTGCCGAGCTTGGTGCACCGGGTTCAAGAATGGCAAATGATCTCGGGCTCGATGGTCATCACCTGTGTTTTGTTGGTCCTGTACCCGCTCAGCCAAGGTGCCTGGATGATGGGCGTTTGTTCGGTGTTTCTGGGCTTTTCACTCGGGGTGATTCAACCCATGTTGATGAGCATGCTGCACCAAATCACGCCCCATGAGCGCCATGGCGAGGCCATCGGCCTGCGCTTGATGGCCATCAACGCTTCCAGCGTGGCCATGCCCATGCTGTTTGGGGTGGCGGGGGCTTTTTTGGGCAGCGCCGGTGTGTTTTGGTCGGTGGCCGCCTGGGTGGGGGCCAGCACCCGCACGGCATTGCGCCTCAAGATTGACAGCCCCTGAGGCCAGTCGTTGAACGCCGCACCCGCCTGGGTGCGACGGCTCTGAGGTGGCTGTGATGTGTTCTGTGCCAGGGTGCTGGCGGTGGATTCACAAACCCAAAGTTGACAGATCGGGGTGCAGCTGGTGGTGGTCGGTGCTGGCTTGGAACGCTTGGCCCAAGGACAACACCGTTCGCTCATCAAAAGCCTTGCCCACGATTTGCAATCCCATGGGCAAACCGGCTGCCAAGCCCGCTGGCACCGACAGGGCGCACAAACCCAGGTAGTTGATGGGCCGGGTCATGTAGCCGGGCAGGGGAGAGGCCTCGTCCACGTCTGCCAGCGCTGTGGCGGTGGCGGCCACGGTGGGCAACAGCATCGCATCGAAGGCTTCAAACCATTGCGCAAACACCCGCCGTTGGTCGTGCATGGTTTTCAGCACCTCGGCATATTCACCCGGCTTGAAAGAAGCCGCCGCTTGGATGCGTTGGCGCACGGCGGGGCCCAGCGGGACATCCGGGTTGTCCACATACTCGCGGTGCAAGCTGTGGGCCTCTGACGCGATGATGCGGCCGGTTTGGGCGGCCAAATCAAAAAACCCGTCGGGCAGCCGAACGGGGATCACCACCGCCCCCAAGCCGGCCAACACCTGGGCGGCATCGCGCCACGACTGCATCACGGCGGGCTGCATGAAGTCGGGAAACTGGTTGGCGTCTGGCATGGCCAAACGCAGGCCTTTGACCGCGCGCGGCTCGCGGGTAAAAACCTCCAGCGGTTGCGCCCATGTCGTTGCATCGCGGGCGTCTGGCCCGGCCATGGCATCCAACATCAACGCGCAGTCGTGCACGTTTCGCGCCATGGGCCCGATGGTGTCCAGCGACCAACTCAGCAAGCCGGTGGCATGCAAGCTGATGCGCCCAAACGTCACCTTCAAGCCGGTCAGGCCATTGAAGGCGCTGGGGATGCGCACCGACCCACCGGTGTCGCTGCCAATGCCCACGGGCGCCAAACCCGCGGCCACCGCTACGCCGGTGCCGCTGGAAGAGCCTCCAGGCACCCGGTGGGTTGCCAAGTCCCAAGGGTTTTGGGGGGTGCCCATCAAAGGGTTGGTGCCCCAGCCGCCAAAGGCAAACTCGGTCATGTGCAGCTTGCCCAAGGGAATCATGCCGGCTTGCAACAGGCGCTCGACCGTGGCACTGGTCTGGTGGGCCTGCTGGTTGACAAAGTGTTTCGATCCCAAGGTGGACACATGGCCTTGGATGTGCAGCAAATCTTTCAGAACTATGGGCAGACCCGCCAAGGGCCCCATGGGCAAGCCGCTGGTCCTGGCCTGGTCCGCCGCTTGGGCCAGGGCCAAAGCCTGATCGGCATAAACCTCGGTGAAGGCGTGCAATGTGGGGTCGGCTTTGGCGATGCGACCCAGGAAGTGGTGGGTCAATTCCACAGAAGATAAATCGCCCTTTTTGAGCCGGGCGCCCAGCTCAGCCAAACCCATCCAAGTCAAAGACATTGTGTTGCTCCTTGTTCATCAAAACCCTTGCCAGTCACCGCTGGCCGTTTCCGTGTTCTCTTTGGGCATGATATCTTTCAAGGCCTTCACCCTGTCAACAGCCACCAGCCACCCAACGCTGACAACCCATTTTTTGGAACGCATCATGCTAGACACCCAAGCCCAAGCCTTGCTGCAATTGATGGTGGAGCGCAAGGTGCCCGCGGTCAACACCTTGCCGCCTGAGAAAGCCCGCGAGTTTTATTTGGTGCGCAAGGCATTGACGCAACCCGATCCGCCCCCGGTATCTTCCACCACCGACCATGGCCCGCTGTTGGGCAGTGTCAGCGTGCCCATCCGTGAATACCGGCCTGCTGCTGCCCAAGCGACAGACAGCTTACCGGCCCTGGTGTACTTCCATGGCGGCGGCTGGGTGATTGGCAACATTGAAACCCACGACGTGCTGTGCCGCCAACTGTGCCAGGCCAGTGGTTGTGCGGTGTTTTCCGTGGATTACCGCTTGGCGCCCGAGCATGTGTTTCCGGCTGCCTATGAAGACGCCCTGGCGGCCTTTCACTGGGTGGTGTCGCAAGCCGCGGCTTTGCACATTGACCCGAAACGGGTGGCGGTGGGTGGCGACAGCGCCGGGGGCAATTTGGCGGCCGCCGTGTGTCTGGGCGCGCGCGGCAGCGCACAGCCGCCGGCATTTCAATTGCTGATTTACCCAGCCACGCTGATGTACCCGGACACACCCAGTTTTCATGCCAACGGTGAGGGCTATGGTTTGACCGCCCTGGCCATGGATTGGTTCATGGACCATTACCTGCCTACCCGTGAACACGCCAAGGACTGGCGTGCTTCACCGCTAAAAGCGAGCTCACATGCGAACCTGCCCCCAGCCTTGGTGCTGACCGCGGGCTACGACCCCTTGCGCGATGAAGGTTTGCAATATGCCGATGCCTTGTCCCAGGCGGGCGTGGACGCCCAGTACATTTGCTTTGAGCGGCAAATCCATGGCTTCATCACCATGGGTCGGGTCATCCGCGAGGCATACACCGCCGTGGATATGTGCGCGCTGGCCCTGCGTCGATATCTGGGCCCCGATGGAAGCGGTCGCTGAACGCGGCCCCAGTTCAATGCTGAATGCAATGGGATAAGCACATGGGTACCTCAGATCAAGTTCACCCCTTTGTATGGCCTCAATACGTGTTAGACCGGGTCATGGCCAAACGCGGGCAACTGCATGTGTACCCGTCTTTCTCAGCGGCCGAGACAGCATTGCTGGTGATTGACATGCAAAATTTTTATGTGGCCGAGGTGCCCACCGCGCGGGCCATCGTGCCCCACATCAACCAGTTGGCGCATGCGCTGCGGCAAAAAGGCGGTACGGTGGCATGGGTCAACATGACGGCGGGCAAAGGCGGTGAAAGCCTTTGGTCGACCTATCACGACCACTTTTTCACGCCCGAAAAAGCAGCGCGCCACCGCGATCAGCTGTCTGAGGGGGCGGAAGGACACGCGCTGTATCCAGCGCTCCACACCCAGTCCAGCGATTGGATGGTTTGGAAAACCCGGTTCTCCCCGTTCATCGCGGGGAGCTCCCAACTGGATTCGATGCTGCGCGCCAAGCGCATCAGCAACTTGATTGTGGTGGGCACGGCGACCAATATGTGTTGCGAGTCCGCAGCCCGTGACGCCATGATGCTGGACTATCGCGTGATCATGGTGGCCGACGCCTGTGCGGCCCGCTACGATGAAGACCACATGGCCGGGCTGACATCGTTCTATCAAAGTTTTGGCGATGTTCGACTGACCCAAGAGGTGATCGATGAAGTTTTACGCCCTTAATGGGCATGGCCAACGAAAGGGTTCGATGAAATCTCCTGTCCTGAACCGCCGCCAAGTGGCTGCCGCCTTCGCCCTGGCGCCTGTGGCGGCCAGTTTTCCCATTGCGGCGCAGCCTGTGCTGCCCAAAAACATCACTTTGCTGGTGCCCCAAAACGCAGGCGGCTCCAATGACGTCATGGCCCGTGCGGTGGCCGCCAGGCTGCCCGCCTTGATCGGCGCCAGCGTGGTGGTGGAAAACCGAACCGGTGCCGGTGGCAATGTGGGCTCGGCGTATGTGGCCAAGTCCGGGCCCAAAGACGGAAGCCTGTGGTTGGTCACCATCAACAGCACCCAAGCCATCAACCCGGCGCTGTACAAAAACACCGGCTTTGACCCCATCAACGACTTTGAGCCCGTGGCCGCCATTGCCCTGGTGCAACATGTCATCGTGGTCAGCCCCAAACAGGCGGTGAACAACCTCTCTGATGTGGTGGCCCTGGCCCGGCGCGACCCTGGCAAATACAGCTATGGCTCCGCGGGCAATGGGACTTTTTCGCATTTGCTCATGGAGATGCTGAAAAAATCCCAGGGCGTGAACCTGACCCACATCCCCTACAAAGGCGTGGCCCCTGCCTTGACCGACGTGATCAGTGGCAATGTGAATTACTTGGTCAGCACGGTTCCCGCTTGTTTGCCCTTCATCAAAAGCGGCCAGCTCAAAGCTTTGGCCGTGACATCCATGCAGCGCGCGCCGGCTTTGCCCGATGTGCCCTTGGCTCATGACAGCGTCCCTGGCTTGGTGGGTGAGTTGTGGGTGGCGGTGTACGCACCCAAAGGCGTGGCCAGGGAGTTGATTGAGCAAATGCGCAAAGCCGTGACCACGCTGCAAGCGCAGCCGGAGATGGAAAACTTTTTGGCGGCCCAAGGGGCCAGTGTGCTCAGGGCTGGCCCTGCAGAGTTGATGGCCATGACCCGAGATGAAATCAGCAAATGGGCTGCTGTGGTGCGCGACTCCGGCATGACCGTCGACTGAATGCGCACCGGCACAGGGCACGCATCAGCGTGCTGCTGATGCCTGGGTCAAGGCTTGTAAAAGCCCTGGATGAAGCGCCAAGCCTCGTCCACATCGTCGATGAATTGAAACAAGTTCAGGTCTTCGGGCGAAATCACGCCCTCTTCAACCAACACCGACAGGTTCAACACCCGCTTCCAGTATTCACTGCCAAACAGCACCACGGGCACGGGCTTGGCTTTTTTGCATTGGATCAGGGTCAGGGTTTCAAACAACTCGTCCAGCGTGCCAAAGCCGCCAGGGAAAGCCACCAAGGCGCGGGCGCGCATCATGAAGTGCATTTTGCGCAGCGCAAAGTAGTGAAATTTAAAACTCAGGCCCGGGGTGATGTAGGGATTGGGTTCTTGCTCGTGGGGCAGGGCGATGTTCAGGCCCACGCTGATGCCGCCCGCTTCTTGGGCGCCGCGGTTGGCCGCCTCCATGATGCCCGGGCCGCCCCCGGTGCAGACAAACATTTGCTCGGCTTTGACCTGGCTGAGGCTGTGTTCGGCCACCCTTCGCCCAAAGGCGCGGGCCATTTCGTAATAGCGGGCGTTTTTCAGCAAGGTTTGGGCGCGCGCGATGGCGCTGGCGTCTCCACTGGCCTGGGCCACGCGCAAATGTTCCTGGGCGTCTTGTTCGGAGCGGAAACGCGCGCTGCCAAACACCACCACGGTGTGTTCAATGCCGCGCTCTTGCTGGGCCAAATCGGGTTTGAGCATTTCCAGTTGAAACCGGATGCCACGGGTCTCGCGGCGCAGCAAAAACTCGGGGTCGGCAAAGGCCAAGCGGTTGGAGTCGACTTGCAGCGCCTCGCCTTGGGTGTGCTGGGCTTGCAGCACCTCCCAGGCCTGGGCCAGGGGGTGATCGCGGATGTCGTGGGTGCTGTCCATGGGGTGTCTCCTGGGTGGGTCCATGAAAAAAGGCCCCCAGTGGGAGCCTTCTCGCAGGGGTGGTTTGGGCTTAGACGCGGCGGCGGTACTCGCCGGTGCGGGTGTCGATTTCGATGCGGTCGCCTTGGGCCACAAAAATCGGCACGCCCACTTCAAAGCCGGTGGCGATTTTCGCTGGTTTGAGCACTTTGCCGGAAGTGTCGCCTTTGACGGCAGGCTCGGTCCAGGTCACTTCGCGCTCGACGCTGGTGTGCAACTCCACCGAAATGGCCTTGCCTTCGTAAAACACCACTTCGCCGGGCATGCCTTCTTCCAGGTAGTTGAGCGAGTCGCCCATGTTTTCGGCTTCGACTTCGTACTGGTTGTATTCCGAGTCCATCCACACATACATGGGGTCGGCAAAGTAGGAGTAGGTGCATTCCTTCTTGTCGAGCACGATTTGGTCCATCTTGTCGTCGGCCTTGAACACCACTTCGGTGCCAAAGTTGGCGATCAGGCTTTTGAGCTTCATGCGCACGGTGGCGGAGTTGCGCCCCCCACGGCTGTATTCGGTTTTGAGCACGACCATCGGGTCTTTGCCGTGCATGATGACGTTGCCGGCGCGAATTTCTTGAGCTATTTTCATGATTTCTGGGGGTTGTCGGTATCAAACAGGGGCCGCGGAAACAGCCTGGGGCCTGGATTGGGAACAAGGCACTCGCGGCGCATCCTGTTCACAAAGCCGCTCATTTTAGCCATGTCACCCTTGTGGGCTGGGTTCGGCGCTCTTGGCAGCGGCAAAGGCGGTCAATTGCTGGGCCAAATCCGGTTGGGCCAGCAGGCCGTGGCGCACTTCGCGCACCCATTCACGCCAGGCATTCAGTTGGGGTACCGACAAGCTTGGCGACGCTTGGGCGCTGTCGGCATTCCAGGCCTGGTGGGCCTGCACCAGGTCGGCAGGAGCTTTGAACCGGCTTAAAAAAGCCCCCAGCTTGGTGTGGTGCACGCCATCGCCTTGCGGGTAAATTTGCCACATGAAGGCTTGGCCGGCCCAGATGGCGCGCACCCAAGAATCTTCGCCGCGCACCAAATTCAGGTCGTGCTGGGCCAGCAAGGCATCGAACGCGACCTGGCTGACCCAAGGCAAATGGGTGATGCGCAGCGCCCCGTCGCCAGCGCTTCCACGCTGGTCTTGCCAGGCTTGCACCCCCCGGCTGGCGCGCCCGGCACACACCGACAAATCGATGGGTTGCGGCCCGTCGGCCCAAGCCGTGAGCCAAGTTGGCAAGGACGCGGGCTCGTAGCAAAAGAGCAGCACGCGCAAAGCAGCTTGGGGCGCATGACCCTGGGCGCTGCCCACTGGGGTGGGGTGGCCCAAAGCGCTGATGCCTTCGGCGTTGCCGTTAGAGAAGGTTGAGGTGAGGGCCGGGGCAGAGGCAGCGTTCAGCGCCTTCGGGTCGGTCTGTTGGGTTGCCAAGGTTTTAGGCGGCCAGGGGTGCAGCAAACCGCCGGTTTGGGCCGTGAAGCCGGGGTAAAAAAACCACTTTTGCAAACCCTGCGCTGGGCCGCTCATCACTGGCGAGGGCAGGCCATGCAAGCGCTCCACATGGGCCTCGGCGCTCAGGTATTCCAGGTTGATCCACACGGGTGCTGGGCGTTCGGCAGCCAAGGCGGCTTGCACCATGTCGGGCAACTCACAACCAAAAGCTTCAATCACCCCATGCAGCATGGGCGGGCTTGACCCTTCGGACGCCGACACGGTTAGCGCAGTGGGCGCGTTTGGCGGCTGTGCCAAGGGGGTGATCAAGGGGTGGGGCTGAACGGGCCAGGCGTTGACGCTGGGCCAGGGCAGGACTTGAACGCCGGGGTGGCCGTTGGGGGCCATCCATTGCAAATCGGTGGCCTGGTCCACCCACAAGCGCACCGTCGACCCCAAGGCAGCCAAATGGCAGGCCAGTCGCCAACACACCCCCAGGTCGCCGTGGTTGTCGATCACCCGGCAAAACACGTCCCACTGCATCGCGGGCTGGGGTGTTCCGGCGTCGGCATGGACCAAGTGGGGCAGGGCGGCAGGGCGGGTGTGGGCCAGATCGGGCATGGCCGTTTATACCTTGAGCGCGCACGGCACAATGCGGCGCATGAGTGACAAAGCTGCGGGTGCATTCCCCCTTGAACTGCTGGCCCAAGTCGCGGCATTGCCGGCGCTGCCTGGCGTGTACCGCTACTTCGATGCCGACAACCAAGTGCTGTATGTTGGCAAAGCCAATCATTTGAAACGACGTGTCTCCAGCTATTTCCAGCGCGAGCACGGCGGCACGCGCATTGGGCACATGGTCGGCAAGATTGCCCGCATGGAGACCACCGTGGTGCGCTCCGAGGCCGAGGCCTTGCTGCTGGAGAACAACCTCATCAAAAGCCTCAAGCCGCGCTACAACATTTTGTTTCGCGACGACAAGAGCTACCCCTATGTGAAGATCACCCATGCGCGCGACACGGGCAGTGAGGCCACCGATGCGGGCCCGCCCAAATCGCACCAAGTCGCGCGCATGGTGTATTACCGGGGTGCGGTGGACAAGCGGCACGATTACTTTGGCCCCTATCCCAGTGTGTGGGCGGTGCGCGAGGCCATGGAGCTGATCCAAAAAGTGTTTCGCCTGCGCACCTGCGAGGACACGGTGTTCAACAACCGCTCGCGCCCTTGTTTGCTGTACCAAATTCGGCGCTGCTCGGGGCCTTGCGTGGGCCACACCTCGCTGGCCCAGCACGCGCGCGATGTCGACAGCGCCCAGCGCTTGTTGCGTGGCGAAACCCAAGAGGTGATGCAAGACCTGGAGCGGCGCATGTTGGCCCATGCCGACAAGCTGGAGTTTGAGCAAGCAGCCGATTTGCGCAACCAGTTGAGTGCGCTGTCCAAGGTGCTGCACCAGCAAGCGGTGGACACCGTGGACGATCGCGATGTGGACATCTTGGCCGTGCGCGTGCAAGGCGGCAAAGCCTGTGTCAATCTGGCCATGGTGCGCGGTGGGCGCCACTTGGGTGACAGGCCTTACTTTCCGGCCCATGTGGACGATGCGCAGCCGGTTGAGGTGTTGCAAGCCTTTGTGGCACAGCATTATTTGGAGGTGCCGGTGCCCCCCACCTTGGTCGCCAGCCACCCGATCGAAAAAACCTTGCTGGCGGCCTTGAGCGAGCAAACCGGGGTGCGCATCCACGCGGTGCACCAACCGCGCGAACAGCGCCGGGTGTGGTTGGACATGGCTTTGCAAAACGCCGAGTTGCAACTCAACCGATTGCTCGCCGAAGAAGGCTCGCAACAAGCGCGCACCCGCGCTTTGGCCGACGCCATGGAACTGGCTGTGGAAGACCTGGACGGCCTGCGCATCGAATGCTTTGACATTTCGCACACGGCGGGCGAAGCCACCCAAGCCTCTTGCGTGGTGTTTCAACACCACAAAATGCAGTCCAGCGAATACCGCCGCTACAACATCGAAGACATCACCGGCGGCGACGACTACGCGGCCATGCGCCAAGTGCTGGTGCGCCGCTACAGCAAGCTGGCCGAGGCGGTGCGCGCCGGTGAGGGGCGCTTGCCCGACCTGGTGTTGATCGACGGCGGCAAGGGCCAAGTGGGCGTGGCGCGCGAGGTCTTTGAACAACTGGGATTGGATTTGTCGCGCATCGTCGGCGTGGAAAAGGGCGAGGGCCGCAAAGTGGGCTTGGAAGAACTGGTGTTTGCCGATG
This sequence comes from Limnohabitans rimovensis (SeqCode), assembly GCF_965234775.1. GTDB lineage: Bacteria > Pseudomonadota > Gammaproteobacteria > Burkholderiales > Burkholderiaceae_C > Limnohabitans > Limnohabitans rimovensis. The sequence goes on from NZ_OZ248562.1 coordinate 424,030, forward strand.
GCCGCGACAAACTCACCCTGCCCAAAGACTCAGCGGCCTTGATGCTGTTTGCCCAAATCCGCGATGAGGCGCACCGCTTTGCCATCACCGGCATGCGGGCCAAGCGCGCCCAGGTGCGAACCGGCGCCAGCAAATTGGAAGACATCGCCGGCATCGGCCCCAAAAAGCGCGCCAAGTTGTTGCAGCGCTTTGGCGGCGTGCGCGGCGTGGCCGACGCCAGCGTGCAAGACCTGTGTGCGGTGGAAGGCATATCGCCCGAGCTGGCCCAGAGCATTTACCAGGCCTTGCGCTGAGTCCACAGTGGCTGGGGGTGGGTGTTTGCCCGGTGTGCTGGCACAGGGCCGCCACCTAGAATGCTACGCATGAATACCACCCCCACTTCCTCCTTGCCAGCCGCGCTGGCCATGTTCAATTTGACCGGCCGCGTGGCCTTGGTCACCGGTTCGGGCAGCGGCATTGGCCTGGCCCTGGCCGAGGGCTTGCGCAGCGCCGGTGCGCGGGTGGTGCTCAATGGGCGCAACCGCGATAAGTTGCAAGCCGCCGCCGACAAATTGCGCCAACTGCCGGGCCCAAGCGAGGGTGTTTTTATCCAGGCGTTTGATGCCACCGATGGTGCTGCGGTCAAGGCTGGAGTGGCGGAGATCGAGCGCAACGTGGGCCCCATCGATATTTTGGTCAACAACGCGGGCATGACGTTTCGATCTTCTTTGGAAACATTTCCACCCGAGCAATGGCACAACATCATGCGCACCAACTTGGACAGCGCGTTTTACGTGTCTCAAGCCGTGGTGCCCGGCATGATCGCGCGCAAAGCGGGCAAGATCATCAACATCTGCTCGGTCATGAGCGAGTTGGGCCGCCCGGGCACCGCGCCCTACACCGCCTCCAAGGGCGCTTTGAAGATGCTCACCAAAGGCATGGCCGTGGATTGGGGGCCGCACGGCATCCAGGTCAATGGCATTGGCCCGGGTTACTTCAAAACCGAACTCACCGAGGCCCTGGTCAACGACGCCACCTTCAGCGGTTGGTTGATTGGGCGCACACCCGCCAAGCGTTGGGGCCAGGTGCAAGACCTGGTGGGTGCGGCGGTGTTCCTCAGCAGCGACGCATCGGCCTTTGTCAATGGCCATGTGTTGTATGTGGACGGCGGCGTCACCGCCTCGCTGTAAACCGCAGATTTTTCTTTTTCTAACCGTCAGAGTTGCCTCATGCCCCAAGCCCTTGTGATCCACGGCGCCAACGATTTGCGCATTGAAGAAACCGAAGCCGAACCCTTGGGCGAGCACCAGTTGCGGGTGCACATGCGCGCCGGGGGTATTTGCGGTTCAGACCTGCATTACTACCAACACGGCGGCTTTGGCACGGTGCGGGTCAAGCAGCCCATGGTGCTGGGTCACGAGGTATCGGGCCAGGTGGTGGCCGTGGGTGCGCAGGTGCAGGGCATCAGCATGGGCACACGGGTGGCCATCAGCCCCAGCCGGCCCTGTGGCCACTGCATGTTTTGCCAACAAGGTCAGCACAGCCATTGCCTGCACATGCGGTTCTACGGCAGTGCCATGCCGTGGCCGCACATCCAAGGCGCGTTTCGGCAAGAGATGGTGATCGAGGCCTGGCAAGCCCATGCCGTGGCCGACCATGTGAGCGATGGCGAGGCGGCCATGGCCGAACCGCTGTCGGTGGCTTTGCATGCGGTGCGCCGCGCGGGTTCCTTGGCAGGGGCCAAGGTGCTGGTCACCGGTTGCGGCCCGATCGGTTCGCTGTGCGTGTTGGCGGCCCGCTGGGCGGGTGCGGCCGAGGTGGTGGCCACCGACATCACCGACCAAACCCTGGCCCGCGCGCGTTTGGTGGGTGCCGACCACACCATCAACACCGCCACCACGCCCGAGGGCTTGGACGCGTACAAAGCCAACAAGGGCCACTTTGATGTGCTGATCGAGGCCAGTGGCAATGCCAAAGCCTTGGTGGCAGCCTTTGAGGTGCTGCGCCCGCGCGGCGTGATCGTGCAAGTGGGTACCGGTGGCGACACCACCATCCCGATGAATGTGCTGGTGGCCAAAGAGTTCGAGTGGCGCGGCACCTTTCGCTTCCACGAAGAGTTTGCCCTGGCCGTGGCACTGATGAACCAACGCCGGGTGGACGTCAAACCCCTGATCAGCCACAGCTTGCCGCACACTGAATTTGCCCAGGCTTTTGCGCTGGCCGCCGACCGCACCAAGTCGATGAAGGTGCAACTCAGCTTCGCTTGAGCGCAGGGCGATCGCGCCTTGCTGATCCAGTAATGCCGATTCGGGCCTCACGCGTCTTGGCGCACGTTGGATGTTGGTGATGTCTGGGCTGCTGGGTGAGCACCGGCGTCAAACGGGCTGCACCACTTCGAGCAAGCGGTCCAAGCCACCTTCCTCGATGGACACCATGGCCTGGGCCCGCACGGCGGGTTTGGCGTGGTAGGCCACCGATAAACCCGCCAAGCCCATCATGGGCAAATCGTTGGCGCCGTCGCCCATGGCAATGGCTTGGGCCGGTGCAATGCCCAGTTGCGCGCAAGATTGCGCCAACTTGCGGCGTTTTTCTTCGCCGTCGCAAATATCGCCCCAGTCTTGGTCAACCAAGCGACCTGTGAGCACCCCATTGGCCACTTCGAGAACATTGCTGCGGGTCTCGTCCAAGCCCAGCAGGTCGCGAATGCGGTCGGTGAAAAAGGTGAAGCCGCCACTGACCAGCAAGGTTTTGAGGCCTGCGCGTTGACAGGCTTGCACCAGGGCTTGCGCCCCCGGGTTCAAGCGCAGCCGGTGTTGGTAAACCTCGTGCAAGGCGGATTCGGGCACGCCTTGGAGCAAAGCCACCCGTTGGCGCAAGCTGTCTTTGTAGTCTTTGATCTCGCCGCGCATGGCGGCTTCGGTGATCGCCGCCACCTCGGCCTTGCGACCGGCGGCATCGGCGATTTCGTCCACGCATTCGATGTTGATCAGCGTCGAGTCCATGTCAAACGCGATCAACTTGAAGTCGTGCAATCGCAAGGGGGCGTTGAAACCTTGGATGTTCAAGCCTGGGGCAAATGGGGTGGGAGCGGATGGGTTCATGGGTTGGTGTGGTTGATCAGGGGCTGCGCAGGAGGGTTTCAACGCTTGACAAACAAACCCACCAACTGCGCCACGGCGGGTGTCATGCCCATGGTTTGGAGTTGAATTTGCGGGTGGGCCAAGGCGAAAACACGAAACACCTCATCGACAAAGGCTTGGCCGACATGGTTGACGCCTTCAAAGTCAAGGATGACGGTTTTGAATTGGCTCGCTCGCTCCATCACCCACTTGGCTTGCGATCTTGAAACCAGTTCGCTGCTGAGTTGGGCCAAGCGCACGGGGATTTCGGTGGTGTGGAAGGCCTCAGCACCGATTTCCTCGGGTTCAAAGTATTTCAAATACACATCCTTGGCGGTGCGCGTGCTGTCCTGTGCAATCGACATGCGCAATACCGTCCCCACCGGATGCGGTTTGAGCCCCGCAGCGATGTCGATCCAGTTGAAAGCGCCCAAGGGGTGGCTGCTGTCATGGGGGTCAAAGTGCAGACCTTGAGACTCGATGGCAAACCCATCCATCATGCGCGAAGAAACAAAAATGCCCATGCCGGAGTGGCCTTCAGGCGCTGTGGTGAACTTTCCTTTGGCCAATTCAAGAATGGCCAAGCGCGGGTCAAACAAGTTGGCTGCTTTGGCGACCTTGGCAAACACGCCCACGCCATCATCGGCGACCACCATTTGCAATTGACCATCGCTCCAATGCAGTCCCATGAGCACATTGTGCGCTTGTGAATGGTCCAAGGCGTTGTTCAGCATTTCGGTGAACGCCGTGTTGGCCAGGCTTTTGACATTGGCGCGCAAGTCTTCCAGCAGGGGGGCCAAATGGCGCTCCCAGATGGCCATCTCACCACCCCTGCGCACCATGTCCAAACGCGGCAGACGCCCCATCCAAAAGCGGCGCACACCCAAGCTGTAGCTGGGCCGGGTGCCCGAGCCATGCCGCTGCAAATAAGCAGCTTGGGTCAGTTTTTGCAAACGACGGGAAACGGCGACCCGCGAAAGACCGGTTTGTTCACTGGCCAGACTCGGCAATGCGCCGCCCTGCGTGGCGCAGGCGATGATGATTGCATCGTTGAAGTCTTGCATTTGTATCTTTAGATTGTCGCAAAGATGCCCTAATTGTATCGTTTAACAAAATTCATTGCATCGCTTGAGGCTGGTTTGCCCGCTGATGGGTTGAAAACCACAGATTGATGCATTGCCGCACCGATCAGCTGACCGTTGCGGTTGACCGAGTTTCTGGGGCCGTGGGCTCGCCCAGCGAGCGCAGGATTTCACGCACCAGTTGGGCGCGCTCGTTCGGCGTGGCCAGGGCGCGCTCGATGCGCAACTTGTCGTTGCCGGCGAGCTTGATGTGTTTGTTTTTTTGCACCAACTGAATGATGCGCATGCCGTCCACCGGGGCGTGGGGTTTGAAGGCGATCAAGATGACGCTGGGCGTGGCATCCACTTTGGCCACGCCATAGGGCCGTGCCAGCACCCGCAAGCGGTGCACATCGATCAGGGTTTGGGCTTGCGCAGGCAATTGGCCAAAGCGATCGACGATCTCTTCGAGCAAGCCGTCGATCTGATCGGGGGTTTGGGCGCTGGCGAGCTTTTTGTAAAAGCTCAGGCGCAGGTGCACGTCGCCACAGTAGTCCTCGGGCAGCAAAGCCGGGGCGTGCAGGTTGATGTCGGTGACCGCGGCAAAGGGTTTGAGCAGATCGGGCTCTTCGCCGTTTTTGAGGGCACGCACTGCCTCGGAGAGCATCTCGTTGTACAGCTGGAAACCCACCTCATGCATGTTGCCGCTTTGGTTTTCGCCCAGCACCTCGCCCGCACCCCGAATTTCCAGGTCGTGCATGGCCAGGTAAAAGCCTGAGCCCAACTCTTCCATTTGTTGGATGGCGTCGAGCCTTTGTTGGGCTTGTTTGGTCAGGCTTTGGGTGTCGGGCACCATCAAATAGGCATAGGCTTGGTGGTGGCTGCGCCCCACGCGCCCGCGCAACTGGTGCAACTGGGCCAGGCCAAATTTGTCGGCGCGGCTGATCAAGATGGTGTTGGCGCTGGGCACGTCGATGCCGGTTTCAATGATGGTCGAGCACAGCAGCACATTGAAGCGCTGGGCCACAAAGTCGCGCATCACCCGCTCCAAGTCGCGCTCGGGCATTTGGCCGTGGGCCACCGCAATGCGGGCTTCGGGTAAAAATTCTTCCAGCCGTTGCTTGCGGTTTTCGATGGTCTCGACCTCGTTGTGCAAAAAATAGCACTGGCCACCGCGCTTGAGCTCGCGCAACACCGCCTCGCGGATCACGCCTTGGCCTTCGTCGCGCACAAAGGTTTTGATCGCCAAGCGCCGTTGGGGTGCGGTGGCGATCACGCTCAATTCGCGCAAGCCTTCCAGGGCCATGCCCAGGGTGCGCGGGATGGGCGTGGCGGTGAGGGTGAGCACATCGACCTCGGCGCGCAAGGCCTTCATGGTTTCTTTGTGGCGCACGCCAAAGCGGTGTTCTTCGTCAATCACCAACAGACCCAGGTCTTTGTACTTGACCGATTCGCTCAGCAGCTTGTGCGTGCCCACCACGATGTCCACGCTGCCGTTGGCCAAGCCGACCAAGGTCGCGTTGACCTCTTTGGCCGAGCGAAAGCGGCTGACCTCGGCCACCTTGACCGGCCACTTGGCAAAGCGGTCGGTGAGGGTTTGGAAATGTTGTTCGGCCAGCAAGGTGGTGGGGGCCAAAAACGCCACCTGCTTGCCGCCGGTGATGGCCACAAAGGCGGCGCGCAAAGCCACCTCGGTTTTGCCAAAGCCCACATCGCCGCAGACCAAGCGGTCCATCGGGCGCGGGCTGATCATGTCTTGGATCACCGCATGGATGGCCGCGCGTTGGTCGGCGGTTTCTTCAAAACCAAAGTCGTTGGCAAACACCTCGTAGTCCGCCGCGCTGTAGCGAAACGCGTGACCGGTGCGTGCCGCACGGCTGGCGTAGATGTTGAGCAACTCGGCGGCCACGTCGCGGATTTGCTCGGCCGCTTTGCGCCGCGCTTTGTCCCATTGGCCCGAGCCCAAGCGGTGCAGCGGGGCTTCATCGGCGCTCACGCCGGTATAGCGGCTGATCAGGTGCAGCTGGCTGACCGGCACATACAGCACCGCTGCTTCGGCGTATTCCAGGTGCAAAAACTCTTGCAAGGTCGGGCTGCCATCGGCTTGCGGCGCGGCCCCCATGTCCAGGTGCACCAATCCCCGGTAGCGGCCAATGCCGTGGGCGCTGTGCACCACCGGGTCACCCACATTCAGCTCGGCCAGGTCTTTGATCAAGGCCTGCACATCGCTGACTTGCTCTTGTTTGTGGCGGCGGCGCACACCTGGGCTGGAGGCAAACAACTCGGTCTCGGTGACCAAGTCCAGGCCGCGCTCGATCCAGGCAAAGCCTTGTTGCAAAGCGGCGGTGGCCATGCCCCAAGGCGCGTCGCTGGCCTCAAAGGCGGCCAAATCGTCAAACGCCGCCACGCTCAGGCCGCTGGCGCGCACAAAGTCGAGCAAGCTCTCGCGCCGGCCTGCGCTTTCGGCCAAGATCAGCACCCGCCGTTGGCTGGTAGCGGCGTGGGTTTTCAAGTGGATCAAGGGGTCGGAGGCACCGCGCAAGGCCTGCAAACCGCTCAACGACTGAACCCAGGCGTTGTCGGCCGCGTCACCGCTGTGTTCGCGCAGGGCCAATTGCCCGTGGTGGTTGGCGGCGGTGTAGAACGCCTCGGCGCTCAAAAACAAGCTGGCCGGGGGCAGCACCGGGCGCTCGGGGTCGCCGCGCACCAAGCGGTGGCGCTCTTGGGTGTCTTGCCAAAAATGGGCAAAGGCTGCGTCCAAGTCGCCATGCAAAGCCACCAGGGCCTGTGGGCCCAGGTAATCAAACACCGTTGCGGTGTCGTCAAAAAACAAGGGCAGGTAGTACTCAATGCCCGCCGTGGCCATGCCATTGCCCATGTCTTTGTAAATGCGGCTTTTGGTCGGGTCGCCTTCGAGCAATTCGCGCCAGCGGCTGCGAAATTTGGCGCGCGCTGCCTCGTCCATGGGGAACTCGCGCCCGGGCAGCAAGCGCACCTCGGGCACCGGGTACAAGCTGCGTTGGCTGTCGGGGTCAAAGGTGCGGATGGAGTCGACTTCGTTGTCGAACAAATCCACCCGGTAAGGCACCAAGGAGCCCATTGGGAACAGGTCGATCAAGCCACCCCGCACCGCGTATTCACCCGGGCTGACCACCTGGGTCACGTGGTTGTAGCCGGCCAGGGTGAGTTGGGCGCGCAGGGCGGCCTCATCAAGCTTTTGCTTGACCTTGAAGTGAAAGGTGTAGCCGGCCAAAAATGAGGGCGGCGCCAACCGGTACAGCGCGGTGGTGGCGGGGATCAGCACCACATCGGCCTGGCCTTGCGAAATTTGCCACAGCGTGGCCAGGCGTTCGCTGATCAGGTCGTGGTGTGGCGAAAAACTGTCGTAAGGCAGGGTTTCCCAGTCGGGAAACAGCACGCAGCGCAGGTCGGGGGCAAAAAACACCATCTCCTCCAGCAGGCGCTGGGCATCGCTGGCATTGGCCGTGACCACCGCCACGCTGCGCCCGGCGCTGCATTCGCGGCTGGCCCATTGGGCCAACAGCAAAGCGTCGGCGCTGCCCGCCGGGCGGGGTAGGGCGTGGCGTTTGCCAGGGCTGAGGGTGGGGATGTGCATGGGCTTGAGTGACCGACAAAAACAAGCCACCCCAGGCCAACGGGCATGGGGTGGTGTTGGGCGATTTTAGGGGGCAGTCGTTTTGCCCATGTGGGCGCGCATCGGGCACCTTGGTCGGGGCAGTTAGGGGCTGTGGCGCTCATTCGACACCATGCCTGGGGCATCCCATGGACGTGGATGAGGGTTTTCAGCTGATGGGCCCAGGGTGCCCCTCTACAATCAAATGCGATGCACGCTGCCCCTGCAAATCCCCTTTTTCACGCCCTGATTCCCTGCGCTGGCACGGGCAGCCGTGCGGGCACGGCACAGCCCAAGCAGTACCAATGGATCGCGGGCCAGCCCATGGTCATGCACACCGTTCAGGCGCTGGCGCAGGTGCCTCAACTCCACACTGGCTGGCTGGTTGTGTCGCCGCAAGACCCGTATGAGTGGCCCACACCAGGATGGCCTGAGCGCTTTCAGCGGGTGGCGTGTGGGGGTGACAGCCGTGCTGAGAGTGTGTTCAACGGCTTGAAGGCCATGTTGGCGGCGGGCTTGAGCGGACAGGACTGGGTGCTGGTGCACGACGCCGCGCGGTGCCTGGTGTCGCCTGAATCGGTGAACCACCTGATCGACACCTGCCAACACGATGCGGTGGGTGGTTTGCTGGCCTTGCCCTTGCCCGACACCCTGAAAAGCGAAGCTGGTGGGCGCGTGGCGGCCACCCTGCCACGTGAGCACAAATGGCTGGCGCAAACGCCGCAAATGTTTCGCTTGCAGGTGTTGCACGATGCCCTGGCCCAGGTGGCCGGTGGCGGTTTTGTGGGCATCACCGATGAAGCCAGTGCCATCGAGCGCTTGGGGCTGCAGCCCCGTTTGGTCGAAGGCTCGGCACAAAACTTCAAAGTCACTTACCCGGCCGACTTTGCCTTGGCCGAGGCCGTTTTGGCGGCCCGCGCCAGCACACCCACACACAAGGAATTTTCATGACTCCCATGATGCGCATTGGCGAGGGTTGGGACGTGCATGCCCTGGTGCCGGGGCGAGCCTTGGTCGTGGGGGGGGTGTCCATCGACCACCCACGGGGCTTGCTGGGCCACTCTGACGCGGATGTGTTGCTGCATGCCATCACCGACGCGCTGCTGGGCGCGGGGGCGCTGGGTGACATTGGCAGCCACTTCCCCGACACCGATGCCCAGCACCGGGGCGCTGACTCGCTGGTGTTGTTGCGCGAGGTCGGTCAACGGGTGCGGCAAGCGGGGTATGAAATTGGCAACATTGACGCCACCATCGTGGCCCAAGCGCCGCGCATGGCACCTCACATCGCTCTGATGCGCGAGCGCATTGCCCAGGCTTTGGGTGTGGCGGTGGGGCAGGTGAATGTGAAGGCCAAAACGGCGGAAAAACTGGGCCCCGTGGGTCAGGGCCAGAGCATGGAAGCGCGGGCCGTGGCCCTGATCATTTCCCAGGCGTGAACACGTAGCCCGAGCCCCACACGGTTTGCAAAAACCGGGGCTGGTTGGGCTCTTCTTCGATGATTTTGCGCAAACGCGCCACCTGCACATCCAAGCTTCGGTCGTTGTCAGCCAAGCGCCGGCCCATGACCATCATGGCCAATTCTTGGCGCTCCAGGGGTTGACGCGGGTGGCTCACCAAAACCTTCAGCAATTCGTACTCGCGGGTGGTCAGGTGAACGGGTTTTTTGCCTTTTTCCAAGGTGCGCTCGGTCAAATCAAGCACAAAGGGTCCAAAGCGAAAGCGCTCTGGCGCGGTCACTTTGGCCGGGCGATGAAGCCGGCGCAAACACGCTTGGATGCGCGCCAACAGCACCCGAGGGTTGACCGGTTTGATCAAAAAGTCATCGGCACCGACCTCGAGCGCCATGATCTGGTCAATCGGATCGCTGCTCGAGGACATCATGAAAATGGGGAACTCCAGGCCTTGTTGGCGCAATTGCCGCAGCACCGACATGCTTTTGCCATCGGCCAGGGTGCCGATGATCAACAAATCGGGGGCCGCACCCGCCGCCAAGGCTGCGTTCAAGCCTTCGGCGTTGGTGAGTGACTTCACCTGGTAACCCGATTTGCCCAAAAAGTTGGCCTGCAATTGCAAGCTGAGGGGCTCACTCTCAGCAAGCCATAAAGCATTATTCATGATTTTGTAGAAATTATTAAAGATGAATAAGAGAAATTTTCGATCGATTTTTATAACAAAAATGAAACTTGATTTGTAAGTTGCAAATTTTTTGCAAATATTATTCTTTTTTCCATTTCAAATGTCATCGTAATTCTTGTTGTTGTTGTTTTCGTGTGACAGTTTCCTCTTTTTTTGTGCGAATGGCGACTTTAGCAAAAAATATGTTTTTTTGTGTAATTTATAGTTAATTTTTGTATGGCGTTCCCGGTGTTTCTAAAGATTTATGGGCAATGACAGCTGGCTTTCAGCTGGCGTGGTTAGGATGAAAGCCTGTATCCACCGAGGCACCCGCTTGTGACCCCGTCCACTGCTTTGACCCCAGATCTGCATTTCGTGACATGTCCCAGCCAGCCCCTGGCCGATGGCCGAGCGCGGCGCATGGCGTATTGGCAATGGGGCGACCCGCAGGCCGCGCATGTGGTGCTGTGCGTGCACGGCCTGAGCCGCCAGGGGCGCGACTTCGATGTGCTGGCCCAGGCCTTGTGTGCGCGCTCGCCACAACCCTTGCGCGTGGTGTGCCCCGATGTGGCGGGGCGCGGCCACAGCGACTGGTTGGCCGACCCGATGGCCTACCAGTTGCCGACCTATGCGGGCGACATGTTGACCTTGGTTGCGCATTTGCAGGCCCAAGCGCCCGTGGCTCATCTGGATTGGGTGGGCACCAGCATGGGCGGTCTCATCGGCCTGTTGCTGGCTGGGCAAACTGCCTTGCAGCAAGCCAGCCCCACCTGGGTGCCGATCACCCGTTTGGTGCTCAATGACGTGGGGCCGGTGGTGGCTTGGCGCTTCATCGAGCGGCTGCGCACTTATATCGGGCAGACCGGCCAATTCGACAGCCAGCAAGCCGGTGCCGACCACCTGCGGCGCATCTCACCCGGCTTTGGCCCGCACACCGATGCCCAGTGGTTGGCCCTCAGCACGCCCATGCTCAAGCCCTTGCCCAACGGCGGGTGGACCTTGCATTACGACCCCGCGCTGGCCCAGCCAGTGCACGCCCTGACCCCCGAGGCGGCACAGCAGGGCGAAGCCTTGTTGTGGCAGTTGTACGACCAAATTCACTCGCGCACCTTGCTGTTGCGAGGGGCCGATTCCGATTTGCTCACCCCCGAAGTGGCCCAGGCCATGCAGCAGCGCGGGCCGCGTGCCCAGCGCGTTGACTTGCCCGGTGTGGGCCATGCCCCGACCTTGGTGGCCGACGATCAAGTGGCCGCGGTGGCTTCCTTCTTGCTCACAAGAGGGACATCAACAGAGACATGGGCAGGGACATGAACCAGGAAGCCCCCATGGCTGATGCGAAGCTGCCCGCACCGGAGATCACGCCGGTGTTGGCGCTGGTCAATGCGTCGGCCGATGAGGGCGAGGGCCTGCTCGAGCGTGCCCGCGCCTTGACAGAACCCTTGTTGGTGGGCGAAACCTTCGATGGCGGTGAAAACCATTGGCAGCATGCCCAAGAAATGGCCCACATCTTGGCGGGCATTGGGGGCTCGACCGCGATGCAAGCCGCTTGTTATTTGGTCTATGCCTGCGACCATTTGAGCAAACCTGCCGAGGTGTTGGGCAAGGCCTTTGGCCCGGGCTTGGCCAGCTTGGCCATCGAAACCCACAAGCTGTTGCATGTGCAGCGCCAAACGCGGCGGGGCATGCGCGCTGCGGGTGCCGAAGCCGGCACCGACAGCACCATGGCGAGCGAAAACGTGCGCAAGATGCTGTTGGCGTTTTCGCGCGATTTGCGCGTGGTGCTGCTGCGCTTGGCCTCGCGGCTGCAAACCCTGCGCCACATGGCGGCCCACAAACTTGCCGTGCCGCCAGACCTGGCGCAAGAAACCTTGCAGGTGTTTGCCCCCTTGGCCAACCGTTTGGGCATTTGGCAGCTCAAGTGGGAACTGGAAGATTTGTCCTTTCGGTTCCTGGAGCCCAGCACCTACCGCGAGGTGGCGGCCATGCTGGACGAAAAACGCGTCGAGCGCGAGGCCTTCATGGCCGAATGGGTGCAGCGCCTGCAAGCCGACTTGAAAACCCAGCACATCCAGGCCCAAGTGCACGGGCGGCCCAAACACATCTACAGCATCGTCAAAAAAATGCGCGGCAAATCGCTGCCTTTTGCCCAGGTGTTTGACATCCGCGCGGTGCGGGTGGTGGTCGACAGCGTGCCCGATTGCTACGCCGCCCTGAGCTGGGTGCACAGCCATTTCACCCCCTTGGTCGAGGAGTTTGACGACTACATCGCCCGCCCCAAAAGCAATGGCTATCAGTCGCTGCACACGGTGGTGCGCGATGCGCAGGGCCGGGCCATTGAGGTGCAAATCCGCACCCAGGCCATGCATGCCCATGCCGAGCTGGGCGTGGCCGCGCATTGGGCCTACAAAGAAGCCGGCAGCAAAGGCTACGCCGGTGTGGCCGCATCCAAAGCCGCCAGCGACAAGATTGCCCTGATGCGCCAGCTGCTGGCCTGGGAGCGCGAGATGACCGGCGCGGGCGAATCCGACCCAGGTGCAGCGGCCATGCAGCATGACCGCATTTATGTGCTCACGCCGGACGCGGCGGTGGTCGAGTTGCCGGTGGGTGCCACGGGGGTGGATTTTGCTTACACCGTGCACACCAATTTGGGCCACCGCTGCCGTGGCGTGCGCGTGGATGGGCAGATGGTGCCCTTGAGCACCCCGCTGGACAACGGCCAAACGGTGGAGGTCATCGCCGCCAAAGAGGGTGGCCCTTCCCGCGACTGGCTCAACCCCGACCTGGGCTTTTTGGCCAGCGCCCGGGCGCGGGCCAAGGTGCGCGCCTGGTTCAATGCCCAAGTGGCCCAAGAAACCGTGGCGCGGGGCCGCGAGGCGGTGGAAAAGTTGCTCCAGCGCGAGGGCAAAACCGCCACCCGGCATGAGGACTTGGCCAGCAACTTGGGCTTTGCCAGTGCCGAAGACTTGTTTGAGGCGGTGGGCAAAGACGAGTTTTCGCTGCGCACCATCGAGACGTTTTTGCGCCCGATTGAACCCTTGCCCGCCGCCGACGATTGGCTGCGCCACAAGATCAACCGCAAAAGCGCCAGCGCCAGCACCGGTGGCGTGTTGGTGGTGGGCATTGACGCCTTGATGACCGAGCTGGCGCGCTGCTGCCGCCCAGCCCCGCCCGACCCGATTTGTGGCTTTGTCACCCGGGGCAAAGGCGTCAGCGTGCACCGCGCCCATTGCCCCAACTTTGAGCAAATGCTGTTGCGCCAGCCTGACCGGGCCATCGAGGTGCAGTGGCAAGGCCTGGGCGAGGGCGCGGCGGTTTATCCGGTGGATGTGCAGGTGCAAGCGCAAGACCGCCAAGGCTTGTTGCGCGATATTTCAGAGGTGTTGGCGCGCGAAAAAATCAACGTCATTGGCGTGCAAACCCAGTCGGTCAAAGGCACGGCCTGGATGACCTTCACCGTCGAGGTGGGCGACGCGGTGCGCTTGGGCAAGGTGCTGGCCACGGTGCGCAGCGTGGCCGGGGTGGAGTCGGCCCGCCGCCGTTGATGGGCTGCGCTGCTCAGCGGCGGAATTCGTCCACCAAGGACTTGAATTCGTCGATGTCCTCAAAGCTGCGGTACACGCTGGCAAATCGCACATAGGCCACTTTGTCGAGCTTTTTCAGCTCGCGCATGACCAATTCGCCCAACCGGTGCGAGCTGATCTCGCGCAGGCCCGCGGCCAGCACCTTCTCTTCGATGCGCTCCAAAGCGCTGTCAACTTGCTCGGTGCTGACCGGGCGCTTGCGCAAAGACAAGTTCATCGAGGCTTGCAGCTTGCTGCGATCGAACTCGATGCGCCGGCCGTCTTTTTTCACCACCGCGGGGTAGTTGACGTCGGGCCGCTCGTAGGTGGTGAAGCGCTTTTCACACGCCGCGCACTGTCGACGGCGGCGCACAAAGTCGCCGTCTTCGGACATGCGTGTCTCGACCACCTGGGTGTCTTGGTGGGCGCAAAAAGGGCATTTCATGGGTGCGCTTTAGCCATACACCGGAAAGCGGCTGGTCAGGGCATGCACCTTGGCGCGCACGGCGTTGATGTTGGCTTCGTCAGCGGGGTTGTCGAGCACGTCGGCAATCAAATGCGCGGTGGCGCGGGCTTCGTCGTCTTTGAAACCGCGCGTGGTCATGGCTGGGGTGCCAATGCGCACACCGCTGGTGACCATGGGTTTTTCCGGGTCGTTGGGAATGGCGTTTTTGTTGATGGTCATGTGCGCCGCACCCAGGGCTGCTTCGGCGGCTTTGCCGGTGATGTTTTTGGGCCGCAGGTCGACCAACATCACATGGCTTTGGGTGCCACCGCTGACGATGCGCAGGCCGCGCTCGGTGAGGGTTTGGGCCACGATTTGGGCGTTTTTCACCACCTGCTGCTGGTACTCTTTGAAGCCGGGTTGCAAGGCTTCTTTGAAGGCCACCGCTTTGGCCGCGATGACGTGCATCAACGGGCCGCCCTGCAAGCCGGGAAAGATAGCGCTGTTGATGGCCTTTTCATGCGCAGACTTCATCAAGATGATGCCCCCGCGCGGGCCGCGCAGGCTTTTGTGGGTGGTGGAGGTGACCACATCGGCATGCGGCACCGGGTTGGGGTAGACGCCAGCGGCGATCAGGCCCGCATAGTGGGCCATGTCGACCAAAAAGATCGCGCCCACATCTTTGGCCACTTTGGCAAAGCGCGCAAAGTCGATGTGCAAGCTGTAGGCCGAGGCGCCAGCGATGATCAGTTTGGGCTTGTGCTGGTGGGCTTTGGCCTCCATGGCGTCGTAGTCGATTTCTTCTTTGGCGTTCAGGCCGTAGCTGACCACGTTGAACCACTTGCCACTCATGTTCAAGGGCATGCCGTGGGTCAGGTGGCCGCCCTCGGCCAGGCTCATGCCCATGATGGTGTCGCCGGGTTTTAAAAACGCCAGGAACACAGCCTCGTTGGCGGAGGCGCCGCAATGCGGTTGCACATTGGCCGCGTCGGCGCCAAAAATTTGCTTGATCCGGTCGATGGCCAGTTGCTCGACCACGTCGACATGCTCACAGCCACCGTAATAGCGCTTGCCCGGGTAGCCCTCGGCATATTTGTTGGTCAATTGCGAACCCTGCGCGGCCAGCACAGCGGGGGAAGCGTAGTTTTCGCTGGCAATCAGCTCGATGTGGTGCTCTTGGCGGGCGTTTTCGGCCTGGATGGCGGCCCACACTTCGGGGTCGGTTTGTTCAACCAAAAAATTGCGGTGGTACATGGCGGCAGTCTTTCAAATGAAGGACCCTGGCGCGGCCAATGGCTGCGCCCAGGCTGCCCAGGCGAACGGCTAAACACCTGACACCAGGTGGCACGCTCCCCAGTGGTGGGGCCTCAGCAGAAGCCGCGATCCACGTCAGCGGTGGGTGTCAAACCCACGCCTATCGCCAGTTGCGTGCGAGACAGAGTTTACGCCAGTGAAAGACCCCTTGGGTTCCGCCCAGCGGTGCGGGCTGCCAATGCACCTGGCGGCTTGGCGTGGCCGGCATGCCTGCGGCGGGGCTCAACGAAACTTGGTGAGTTTTTGCGCCCGCTCCCACAGCTTTTCAAAGGTGGTGGCGGGTGTTTCGGAGGGCTCGCTGGCGGGCACGCTTTGGCCGGCGGCCACAAGCAGCAGGCGGGCGTGCTCGACCATCACTTTTTGGGCATAGCCGCCGTCCATTTCGCTGTTGCTCGCGCCCACATAAAACTTCAGACCACCCTCGACCGAGCCGCCGGCGCGGGCAATGCACTCTTTGAGCACAGTCACCCCCACCCGCAAATTGGCCACAGGGTCGAAGGCGGCAAATTTACCGCCAAAACCTTCATATTTATCGTAGTGCACCTTGGTCATCACCTGCATCAAACCTTGAGCGCCCATGTTGCTTTGGGCAAAGGGGTTGAAACCCGACTCGATGGCCATGACCGCCAAGATCAGTGTGGGTTCGATTTGGTTGATGGGGCCGACTTCGTAGGCCTCGGCGATCAAGGCGCTGAGCGGTTCGGGTGCCACCCGGTATTTGCGGCTGAGCCAATAGGCCAAATTGGCCTGTTGTTTGGGCAGATCGCGCGGGTCGTTGGCGGTGGCGCGGTCGGCGGCGTCGATGTCGGTGGCAAAGCCCAGGGTGTCGGTTTGCCGCTCTTGCAGCCAAGACATCAGCAGCGCCTCGCCACTGGTGCGCAGGTCGGGGCGCAGGTAAACCGCCAGGCTGACCAAGACCACGGACATGCCGACCAGGGCAAACCCGTTGTGGCCAATCAGAAAAAAGCCTTGACCAATGTCATTGAGCACGGTCACCACCCCCATGCGCAACTGGTGCAGCGCAAGCATGGCTCGGTGGATGGCAGCTTTCAAAGGGTGTCTCCGGGATGAAGGGGTTGGGGCGCAGTGGCGGCCGGCGTGGGGTCCAGTCCGCGGTGGGCCTGGGCAGGTGGCGCAACAGCGCTAGTGGCTGGGGGCCTGTCCCGCAAATGACGGTGTTGGGCATTTTAAAGGCTGTCCGAAGCGGTCTTTGGGGGCCGCCGTGTCAGCCCTGCGCGCTGTGCGGTGACAATAGGCGGTTGGGCCCGCTGGCGCAACCACCCTGGTGCGCTGCCAGGCCCCAAGCCCCGGGTGAGCGTGCCAACCCAGCCCCGCCCCTTGAATCAAGAAATGTGAGACTGTTGTGACCGATGCTTCTGCCAGCACCCTGGACGCCGCCGCTTTGGACCGGCTGACCGGTGGTGCTTTCACCGCCCCCACTGCTTCTGAGCGTGCCGCCCGCGTGCGCGATTGGTTGACCAGCGAACCCTCTTTGGAGCATTTGCAAGAGGTTTACAAAGAGCTCAGTGCCAAAGACAAGGGCGCGGCCAAACCGCTGCGTGAAAAGCTCGACGAGCTGCGCCGCGCCCGGGCACAAGACACCCTGGCCCAAGATTGGGCCCAGCGCGCGCAGGTTTTGCTGGCAGCGCCCCGCATCAACTTGGCCGATGCCATGGCCTGGCAGCGCGATGCAGCCAAAGCCGGTGCGCCGCTGTCGCGCGAGCCCTTGCAAAGCCTCAAGGGGCAATTGGCCGAGCGGGTCAAAGCGATTGAAGACTTGCAGCACAAGGCCCAGGTGTACCGCGAAGCCAGCGTGTTGATGACCCAGCGCATTGAAGTCTTGTCCACCAAGCCCTTGTCCGATGCCCTGGCCCAGCGCGAAGGCTTGCAGGCCGATTGGCTGCGCTGGCAAGCCGACGCACAGGCCTTGGGGGTTGCCCCGGGTTGGGCCAGTGTGGACGCCAAATTCCCGCCCATGCTGCTCGCGGGCGAAGCCCAGTTGAAGGCGGTGTGGGAGGCGTTTCAAGCGGCTTTGACACAGGCCCAAGCGGCCGCCGCCGACGCCAGTTTGCCCTTGCCGCCTGTGCCCGCTTGGGCCGATCAAATCCGCGCCCAACGTGGGCAAGAGGCGCCTGCCGCCGCCCAAGCCCCGCAGCGACCCAAGGTGGACCCGGCGCAACGCGCCAGCGCCCAAGCCGCTGTGCAAACGGTGTTGCAGGTGCTCGAACAAGAACTGTCTCTGGGCCACGGCAAGGCCAGCGCCGGTGCGGCCCAGGCTTTGCGCCAAGCGCTCAAAGAACATGGGCGCTTCATTGACGACAAATTGCAGCACCACGCCGACCAAGTGTTGTTGGCCGCGGGTGAGTTGGAGGGCTGGCAGCGCTGGCGCGCCGATCAGCTGCGCACCGAGTTGGTCCAAAAGGCCGAGGCCTTGTTCAAGCCCGCGCCGCCCGCCGCCGAAGGCGAAGAGCCCGCCCCCCCGCAGCCGGTCATGGGTGGGCGAAAAATGCAAGAGGCGTTGCGCCAACTGCGCGAACAGTGGAAGCAAACCGATCAAGGGGGGTTGCCCAACCATGGCCTGTGGAAGCGCTTTGACCGTGCTTGCAACCAAGCCCACAAATTGGTCGAGCAGTGGCTGGAGAAAGTGCGTGCCGATGCCGCCGCGCACAAGGCCCAACGCCAGGCCTTGATCGAGGAATTGCAAGCCTGGGCGCTTGCCCATGCGCAAGGGCCCGACTGGAAGGCCGTGGCGCGCCAATTGCACCAATTTGAAAACCGCTGGCGCGATGCCGGCCACATGAGCGAAAAAGCCTTTGCAGACTTGCAAAACGCTTGGCGCGAAGCGATGAAAGCCGCCCGTGGTCCGATCGACGCTGTGCAGCAAGCCAGCGTTGCCCGGCGCCAAGGCTTGATCGCCGAGGCCGAGCAACTGGCCGCTGCCGATGTGCTGCGGGTCGACGCCGTCAAAGCCTTGCAGCAACGCTGGCAGGCCGAGGCCCAGACCATGGTGCTCGAGCGCCGCTTGGAGCAAAAGCTGTGGGATGCGTTTCGCAAGCCCATCGACGATGCCTTCCAGCGCAAAACGCAGCAGCGCGAACAGGCCAGCGCAGCCATGAACGAACACGACCGCGCGGTGCTGCAAGCTGCCAAGGCCTTGGAGCAGGCCAACGCCAGCGCCGATGCCGCCGCCATCCGCACCGCTATGCGCCAATTGGATATGGCGATGCGTGGCCAGGCCCAAGCTGCAGCCACCACCCCGGATGCCGCTGTGGCGCAGGACGCACCTGCCGCTCCGGTTGAGACCGCCACCGCCCCAACTGAGACCACCGCCGCCGCATCGGCCGCAGAACCCGCTGAGACCGCAGCCACGCCAGACACCTCCGAAGCCCCCACCGACGGGGAATCCACAGCACCGCTCGAAGCCAGCGTGACCGATGCCGCAGCGCAGGCCTCGGGTGATGACTTGACCTCAGAGCCCGCAGCGGAAACCACCGCCTCAGAGCCCACGCCAGCCGTGGTGCCCGTGGCCCCCGCGCCCCCACCCAAAAAGGTGGTGGCTGTGCGCGGCGACGACCGACCCGGCATGAAGAAAGCCGAACCCGCCGCGCCCATGGGCCGGGGTTTCAAAGGGCGCGACAGCCGTGACGGTCGAGACAGCCGCGACGCACCGCGCGGGCGCCCTGGCGACGCCGGGCGGGGCCGCGAAGGCTTTGGCGCGGGTGGTCCCCGAGCGGCAGGCCCGGGGCGGTTTGAGCGCAGCGACATGGGTCCGCGTTTGGGCGACGCCGCTTTCCGTGCCCAACGCCAAGCCCTGGAGCAAGCCGAGCTGGCGCTGAAAAAACTCGCCGCCCAAGCCCATGGCGAAACCCTCACCCATGTCTTGATCGCCTGGGAAAAGCGCGATGCCGAATTGCTGCCCCCGGCCTCAGAGTTGGGTGCGCGCTTGCCGCCAGCCCAGCGCAGTCAGTGGGTCAAAGCCTTGTCCAGCCCGGCCAGTGCCGAGGCCGAAACCGCTTTGTTGCGGTTGGAAATGGCGGCCGAGTTGCCCAGCCCGGCGGCGTCGCTCGAGGCGCGCCGTCAGTTGCAGTTGGTGTTGTTGACCCGGCGCAACGATGCACCGCCGCATCAAACCTGGGCGCAGGACGCGGCACACGTCATGTCATCGGCATTTGAGCCGGGCCAGGCGCGCCGCCTGCAAAACGCGCTCAAGGTGTTGTTGCGCCGCTGACCGGTGCGGTGGGCAGGGGCACACGTTGCCACTGTCCCCCTTGCAAGCGCAACACCTCCAGGCGCGGCGGCTTGGCTTGGGCTTGCCAATCGCTCAGCACCCGCCGCACTCGGCCCTGGCCCAAGGCGTGAACACCAGGCCGGTGGGTGTGGCCATGTACCAATGTGTGGGCTTGGCTCAAGTTGAGCGCTGCTTCACAGGCCAGGGGGTTCACATCCGGCAAAGACACCATGGCTTCTTGTTTGGCTTGGCTTTGGGCGCGCATCGCCCGCGCTTGGGCCATGCGCTCTGGCAAGGGCTGCGACAAAAACGCGCTTTGCCACTCTGGGCTGCGCACCTGGGCCCGAAAGGCCAGGTAATCGTGGTCATCGGTGCACAAAGCGTCGCCATGGCTGAGCAACAAAGGCCCGGCGCTGCTGAGCACGGTGCAGGGCTCGCTCAGCGCTTGCACCCCCGTGAATTGAAAAAAACCAGGGCCGATCAAAAAGTCGCGGTTGCCACAGACAAAAAACACGGGCTTCGATGCGGTGCATTCGGCCAAGGCTTTGGCGCAGCTTTGCTCAAAAACCCCCAGGGGGTGGTGCAGCACATCGTCGCCGACCCAGGCTTCAAACAAGTCGCCCAAGATGAACAGGGCATCGGCAGGGGTGTGGCGCAAATAGGCCAACCAGGCTTGCGCCGTGGCTAGGTCTGCGCTGTGCAAGTGCACGTCCGATAAAAAATCCACGCAACCCCAAGCCGAAGCATCGACCGATGACAGCGCGGGGGCGCTGGCGGGCAGGGTGGCGTACAGGGCTGTCAAGGCGCAGCCGCTCCGATCAAAGGGCGATGGCTTTTTCGATCACCACGTCTTGCACGGGCACATCGTCGTGAAAGCCCTTGCGCCCGGTTTTGACCGCGCGGATGGCGTCCACCACTTCGGTGCCAGCCACCACTTTGCCAAACACCGCATAGCCCCAGCCTTGTGGGGTGGGCGAGCTGTGGTTGAGAAAACTGTTGTCCGTGGTGTTGATGAAAAACTGGGCGGTGGCCGAGTGCGGGTCGCTGGTGCGCGCCATGGCCACGGTATAGATGTCGTTGTGCAAGCCATTGTTGGCTTCGTTGTCAATCGGTGCGGCGCAAGGCTTTTGCTTCATACCCGGTTCAAAGCCGCCGCCTTGGATCATGAAGTCCTTGATCACGCGGTGAAACACCGTTTGGTTGTAGTGGCCATTGGCCACATAGCTCAAAAAATTCTCGACCGACAACGGGGCTTTGTCGGCATCGAGTTCGAGCGTGATGACGCCGTGGTCTTGGATGTGCAGTTCGACTTGGGGGTTGGACATGTTATTTCACCAGGGTTGCAGATTGAATGACCACCGCTGTGCGGGGCACATCGGTGGGGAAGGGGCCGCCAGCGCCGGTGGGCGTGGCTTTGATGCGCTCCACCACCTCCATGCCGCTGACCACCGCACCAAACACGGTGTAGCCAAACAGTTGGGGGGCGTTGAGCAAATTGGCGCGGGGCACGTTTTCGTAGGTGCGCCCGCCGTACTCAAAGCGGGTGACCGGGTCGCCGTCGGGGATCAGCACCGGGTCCAAAAAGGCGTTGTCATGCACATTGATGAAAAACTGCGCGGTGGCAGAGTGGGGATCGTTGGTGCGGGCCATGGCCAAGGTGCCCACGGTGTTGCGTGCGCCACCCTTGGACAAAGCTTCGCGCCCTTCGTGGGTCACCGGTGCGCGGCTGGGTTTTTCGCGGTAGCGGGTGTCGTAGCCACCGCCTTGCACCATGAAGTTGCTGATCACACGGTGAAACACCGTACCGTCGTAGTGCTTGTCGCGCACGTACTGCAAAAAGTTGTCCACGGTTTTGGGTGCTTTGTCGGGATAGACCTCGACCACAAACTCGCCCATGTTGGTGATGAACTTGACCCGCGGCGCGGTTTGGGCCTGGGCAAGGGGCAGGCCCAAGCTGGCGCACACGGCCAGCAAGGACAAGCCATGGACAAGGGGCTTGAACAAAGAACGACGCTTCATGGTGTGGGGCCAGAGAGTTTCAAAAGGGGTTGCAGCAGTTGCTGTTTTTGGGCCAAGCCCAGGTTGGGGCGTGGGGCACTGACTGTGGCACTGACGCCAGGATTGGCCCCCGTGAGGGGCCGCTGGGGTATGGGCGCAGGGGCCTGTGCGGCCCGTTGGTAATGGCGCTGGGCTTGGCGCAGCAACACATCGGCCAAGTTTTCGTGGGCCAGGGCATGCTGGGGGTCGGCGCGCAAGGCCAGCTCAAACGAGCGTTGGGCCAGATCGATGTCGTTGTTGGCCGCTTGCAGCACGCCCAGGTTGTTGTGCGGTTCGGCCAGCTCGGGGAAGTCTTGGGTCAGCTCGGTGTAGACCTGCATGGCCTGTTCCCGTTTGCCTTGGCGCGTCAAAAGCACGGCTTGCCAAAAGCGCATTTGCGGGTCGCGCGGGCGTTGGGCCAAATGGGCTTGAATCTTTGCCAGCGCGGGCTCAATCTGGTCTTGGCGCATCAACTGCTCCACCTGTTGGTGGGGATCGGTGATGACGGCGGGCCCTTGCGCATGCGCCACGCCAGACATCGAGCACACCATCACCCAGGACAGGCAAAAGGTGCGCAGCGCAGAGGGCCAGGGCAGGGGTTTCATGGGCGAAATGAGCGGTTGTCAGCCCACAACATAGGGCGTTATATATACTGAGGGCATTGTAGGTCAGCGCCAAATTTCGGCGTCTTGATCTCAGAGCTTACCCAGACCCATGACCCTTCGCATTCACAACACGCTCACCCGGGCGATGGAAACCTTTTCGCCGATCACGCCTGGTGTGGTGCGCATGTATGTGTGCGGCATGACGGTCTACGACCTGTGTCACCTGGGCCATGCCCGCTCCATGGTGGCCTTTGATGTGGTGCAGCGCTGGCTCAAGGCCAGCGGCTACCAGGTCGAGTATGTGCGCAACATCACCGACATCGACGACAAAATCATCCAACGCGCGGTGGACAACGGCGAGACCTTGCGGGCCTTGACCCAGCGCATGATTGACGCCCTGCACCAAGACGCCGACGCATTGGGCATCGAGCGGCCCCAGCACGAACCGCGTGCCACCGACTTTGTGCCGCAAATGACCCGCTTGATCGGTCAACTCGAAAGCCAAGGCCTGGCTTATCGGGTGCCCAATGGCGATGTGAATTTTTCGGTGCGCAAATTTCCTGGCTACGGCAAGCTCTCGGGCAAGTCTTTGGACGAGTTGCATGCCGGCGAGCGTGTCGCCGTGCTCGACGGCAAGCAAGACCCGTTGGACTTTGTGCTGTGGAAGAGCGCCAAACCGCAAGAGCCTGAAGAAGCCAAATGGGCCAGCCCTTTTGGGCCGGGACGACCGGGATGGCACATCGAATGCTCGGCCATGGCGTGTGAGTTGTTGGGCCAAACCTTTGACATCCACGGCGGCGGGGCGGATTTGCAATTTCCCCACCATGAAAACGAAATTGCCCAAAGCGAGGGCGCATCCGGCCAGGCCTTGGCCCGCTACTGGATGCACAACGGCTTCATCAATGTGGACAACGAAAAAATGTCCAAAAGCCTGGGCAACTTTTTCACCATCCGCGAAGTGCTCAAGGTGTTTGACGCCGAAACCATTCGCTTTTTTGTGGTTCGCAGCCACTACCGCAGCCCCCTGAACTACAGCGATGTGCATTTGAACGATGCCCGCAACGCCCTCAAGCGCTTGTACACCGCGCTGGCAGCGGTGCCCCCCACTGCGATGGCCAGCATCGATTGGCGCGAGCCGCATGCCCAGCGCTTTCAAGCCGCGATGAACGAAGACTTTGGCACCAGCGAGGCCGTGGCGGTGTTGTTTGACTTGGCCAGCGAAGTGAACCGAAGCTTGTCTGCCGAGCTGTCGGGCTTGCTCAAGGCTTTGGGTGGGGTGTTGGGTTTGTTGCAACAAGTGCCGCAAGCGTTTTTGCAAACCGGTGTGTCGCTCAGCGAAGCCGACATCCAAGCGCAAATCCAAGCCCGGGCCCAGGCCAAAAAAGACCGCGACTTTGCCACGGCGGACCGCATCCGCCAAGAACTGGCCGCGCAAGGGGTGGTGCTCAAAGACTCGCCCACCGGCACCACCTGGGAGCGCGGTTGATGCCCAACAAGCAACCCGCGATCACCGTGGCCACGCCCGAATACTGGGAGGAGGCCTGCAAGCACCTGGCGAAAAAAGACCGGGTGATGCGCCGCTTGATTCCGCAGTTTGGCGATGCATGCTTGCAGTCGCGCGGCGACGCTTTTGTGACCTTGGCGCGCTCCATCGTGGGCCAGCAAATTTCGGTCAAGGCCGCGCAAAGTGTGTGGGACCGGTTTGCGGTGCTGCCCCGCAAAATGACCCCGGCCAATGTGCTCAAGCTCAAGGTCGACGACATGCGTGCAGCGGGTTTGTCAGCGCGCAAAGTCGAATACCTGGTCGATCTGTCATTGCACTTTGACGGCGGCTTGCTCAGCACCCAACAGTGGGCCAGCATGGGCGATGAAGACATCATTGCCGAGCTGGTGGCCATCCGGGGCATTGGCCGCTGGACGGCCGAAATGTTTTTGATCTTTTACCTGATGCGCCCCAATGTCTTGCCCCTGGATGATGTGGGCTTGATCAACGGCATCAGCCACAACTACTTTTCAGGCGAAGCGGTCAGCCGCAGCGAAGCCCGTGAAGTCGCTGCTGCTTGGCAGCCGTATTGCAGTGTGGCCACTTGGTATATTTGGCGCTCGCTCGACCCCTTGCCGGTCGAGTACTGAGCAAGCGCACCGCGCCGCCCCAGGAGAAAAATTTGTCAAAGAAAACTTTTCTTGATTTTGAGCAACCGATTGCCGAACTCGAAGCCAAGATCGAAGAGTTGCGCTATGTGCAAAGCGAGTCTGCGGTGGACATCTCCACCGAGATCGAGCAACTGCACAAAAAAAGCCAGCAGCTGACCAAAACCATTTACAGCGACCTCAATTCTTGGCAAATCACCAAGATCGCCCGCCACCCTGAGCGTCCATACACCATGGACTACATCAACGACATCTTCACCGACTTTGTCGAGATGCACGGCGACCGCCACTTTGCCGATGACCAAAGCATTGTGGGCGGCTTGGCCCGCTTCAATGGCCAGGCTTGCATGGTGCTTGGCCATCAAAAAGGGCGCGACACCAAAGAGCGGGCGATGCGCAACTTTGGCATGTGCCGGCCCGAGGGCTACCGCAAAGCACTGCGGCTGATGAAGACGGCCGAAAAATTCAAACTGCCGGTGTTCACCTTTGTCGACACGCCTGGCGCGTATCCGGGCATCGATGCCGAAGAGCGCAGCCAAAGCGAAGCCATTGGCCGCAATATTTTTGAAATGGCACAACTCGAAGTGCCCATCATCACCACCATCATTGGTGAGGGCGGCTCGGGCGGGGCCTTGGCCATCAGCGTGGCCGACCAGGTGTTGATGCTTCAATACGCGGTGTACTCGGTCATCAGCCCCGAAGGCTGCGCATCGATTTTGTGGAAAACCAGTGACCGTGCCGCCGATGCAGCCGAGGCGCTGGCCATCACCGCCCACCGACTCAAGGCCTTGGGCCTCATCGACAAAATCGTCAACGAGCCTTTGGGCGGCGCACACCGCGACCCCAAGCACATGGCGGCGCAACTCAAACGCGGCTTGGGAGACGCTTTGCGCCAAGTCAGCGACCTCAAGATCAAAGAGCTGCTCGACAAGCGTTACGAGCGACTGCAAAGTTACGGCCGCTACACCGACACCAAAGTCGAAGCCCAATGAGCCCCGGGTGAGCGCCAGCCCCCCCCCAACCGATCACCCGTTGACCCAGGCCTTGCAGGCCTTGGACCACTTGCCGCCCTTGGTGGTGGCCTTGAGCGGTGGGGCCGACTCCAGCGCCATGCTGGTCGCTTGCGCCCAACGCTGGCCGGGGCGGGTCAAGGCGGTGCACATCCACCATGGCTTGCAAGCAGCGGCCGACACCTTCGCCCAACATGGCGAGGCCTTGTGCGCACGCTGGCAGGTGCCCTTGGTGGTGCACCGTGTGCAGGCCCAGCACGCCAGTGGCGAGAGTCCCGAAGAAGCCGCCCGCAACGCACGGTATGCAGGCATCACCCAGGTGCTGCAACAACATTGGGGCGGTGGCCTGCGCCATGTGGTGCTGGCCCAGCACGCCGACGACCAAGCCGAAACCGTGTTGCTCGCCCTGTCGCGCGGTGCCGGTTTGCCTGGCTTGGCGGCCATGCCTGCCACGCGCATCCGGGACGGCGTCCATTGGCACCGGCCTTGGCTGTCACTGCCCGGTGCTTGGGTGCGCCCGTGGCTCCAAGCCCAGGGCGAAACCTGGTGCGAAGACCCGACCAACCAAGACACGCGCTTCACCCGCAACCGCATCCGCGCAGAACTGCTGCCGGTTTGGGAACAACTGTTTCCCAGCTACCGCCAAACCTTGGCGCGCAGCGCCCAGCATGCGGCGCAAGCGCAAACCTTGCTCGACGAGGTGGCCGCGCAAGACTTGGCGCTGGTGGGGCAGCCACCCTTGTTGTTGGCCTTGCAGAGCTTGAGCCCAGCACGCCAGGCCAATGTGCTGCGCCATTGGCTCAAGGGCCTGGGCGTGCGTGCCAGCCAAGCGCAATTGCTTGAACTGCAGCAGCAAATCCAAGCCTGCACCACCCGGGGCCACCGCATCCACATCAAAGTGGGGGAGGGCTTTGTGCACAGGGTTCAAGACCATATCGATTGGTACAATCCCTAGCTTTGCTTCGAAACAGCCTCACACACCATGGCTTTGATCGTTCACAAATACGGCGGCACCTCAATGGGCTCGACCGAGCGCATCCGCAACGTGGCCAAGCGCGTGGCCAAATGGGCCCGCGCCGGGCACCAAATGGTGGTTGTCCCCTCCGCCATGAGCGGCGAGACCAACCGCTTGCTCGGCCTGGCCAAAGAACTCGCCCCCAGCCGCGAAGACACCCCCTACCAGCGCGAACTCGACATGCTGGCCGCCACCGGCGAGCAGGCGTCCTCGGCCCTGCTGGCGATTGCCTTGCAAGCCGAGGGCATGGCCTCGGTCAGCTATGCCGGCTGGCAAGTGCCCATCCGCACCAACAGTGCCTTCACCAAAGCGCGCATCGAATCGATTGACGACACCCGCGTGCGCGCCGACTTGGACGCGGGCAAGGTGGTCATCATCACCGGCTTTCAAGGCCTGGACCCTGAGCACAACATCACCACCTTGGGTCGGGGCGGCTCAGACACCTCGGCCGTGGCCGTGGCCGCCGCATTGAAAGCCCACGAGTGCCTGATTTACACCGATGTGGACGGCGTCTACACCACCGACCCGCGCGTCGTGCCCGAAGCACGCCGCCTGCGCGCCATCAGCTTTGAAGAAATGCTGGAAATGGCCTCGCTGGGCAGCAAAGTGCTGCAAATTCGCTCGGTCGAATTCGCGGGCAAATACAAAGTGCCTTTGCGCGTGCTCTCGAGCTTCACGCCCTGGGACATCGACTTGCAAGAAGAAGCCCGCTCGGGTACCTTGATCACTTACGAGGAAGACGAAAACATGGAACAAGCCATCGTATCGGGCATTGCCTTTAACCGCGATGAAGCCAAAATTTCAGTGCTCAGCGTGCCCGACAAACCCGGCATTGCTTACCAAATTTTGGGTGCCGTGGCCCAGGCCAATATTGAAGTGGACATGATCATCCAAAACAGCAGCAAAGACGGCAAAACCGACTTCAGCTTCACTGTGCACCGCAACGACTACGCCCGCGCCATCGACCTTCTCAAGGGCTCGGTGCTGTCGTCCTTGGGCAACCCTGAGATGGTCGGCGACACCAAAATTTGCAAGGTCTCCATCGTGGGCATTGGCATGCGCAGCCATGTCGGCGTGGCCAGCCAAATGTTCCGATGCCTGAGCGAAGAGGGCATCAACATCCAGATGATCTCGACCAGCGAAATCAAAACCTCGGTGGTCATCGACGAGAAATACATGGAGCTGGCAGTGCGCGCTTTGCACAAAGTTTTTGACCTGGACCAAGCTCGGGCATAATGGCGAGACCTGGAAACGTGACCGAGTGGCCGAAGGTGCTCCCCTGCTAAGGGAGTATGGGGTGTAGAGCCTCATCGAGGGTTCGAATCCCTCCGTTTCCGCCAGGACAAGATCCGAAAACCCCGTAAATCAGAGATTTACGGGGTTTTTTCTGTCGGCAAACCCGTCCTTTTTACTGCGCCAAAGCGTGCACCAGTTTCCCCAGCGCCTTGAGCGCTGGCTCGAGCTGCCCCGCCAAGGGGTGTCCGAAATTGAGTCGAATGCAGTGGCCAAATCGCTGGTCCGCAGAGAACATTTGCCCTGGTGCGATGCTGATGTTTTGAGACAAAGCCATTCGCTGCAGCACCAGCGCATTCAATCCAAGCGGTAACTCCACCCACAAAAAGTAGCCGCCCTCAGGCTGAGTGATCCGCACGCCCCTTGGAAAATGCTTGGCAATGGCATGAAGCGCCACGTCTCGCTGCGCGCTGAGCGTTGCGCGCAACACGCGCAAATGCTTGTCGTAACCACCCTCCTGGAGATAGTGCATGACACCCAATTGCACAGGAACCGAGACAGACAAGGTGCTTGAAAGCTTGAGCCGCTCCACAGCGCGCGCATAGCGGCCTGCTGCCGTCCACCCGAGCCGGTACCCGGGTGCCAGACTCTTGGAGAACGAGCTGCAGTGCAGAACCCCGCCGTCCTTGTCAAAGCTTTTGGCCGGTGGCGGCCGCCGCACGCCAAAGTACATCTCACCATACACATCGTCCTCGATCAGCGGGATACCTTTTTGCGCCAGCAAGTGCACCAGTTTGCGTTTGTTCTCCAAGGGCATCAGTGCACCTAGAGGGTTCTGGAAGTTGGGCATGAACCAGCAGGCCTTGACGCGCTCGCGTTTGAGCACGGTTTCTAGCGAGTCAAGTTGAATGCCATCGCGCGGGTGGGTAGCGACCTCCACCGCGCGCAGTTTCAAACGTTCAAGCGCCTGTAGGCAGCCATAAAAGGCTGGGGACTCAATGGCCACGGCATCACCTGCTTGGGTGACGGCTTGCAGGCACAAGTTCAGCGCTTCCATTGCACCGCTGGTGATCACAATTTCATCGGAGCTGGCGCTGACGCCATTACCCATGTAGCGCAGCGCAATTTGGCGACGCAACGCCGCGTTCCCCGGTGCCAGGTCTTCAAGCAATTGGGCCGGTGACATGTTCCGCAGTGCAGCGCCCATGCTGCGCCCAAGTCGGGCAACTGGAAACAAATTTGGGTTGGGGAACGCGGACCCGAGCGGCACCACATCGCGCCCGTGCCCCGCGCCCAAGACTTCCAGCACCAAGTTGTTGACGACCACCTCCCGTGGCTCTGGGGCAGGTTTGGCGGCCTGTGGTTCGTTGCGCAAGGCGGGCCGACTCTTCACGAAGTAGCCCGAGCGTGGTCGTGCCTCGACCAGTCCTCTCGCCTCCAGCAGGTAATAGGCCTCAAACACCGTGGACGGACTCAGGTGCCGTGCTGTGATGGTCTGGCGCACGGAGGGCAGTCTCTCGCCGGGCTGAATGGTCCCTGAGGCGATCAGGGCCTCTATGTCTGCGGCAAGTGATTCGTACTTTTTCATCTGCAGGAGGGTAGGGGGCCGACCAAACTGATATGGTCATTTAAAGAATAACTGATTCTGGCAATATCAGATGTTGTCCGCGACACTCTTCCAATCCATTGACGAGTACCCCATCCATGAGTTTTGCTGCATCTTCATTTGTATCGCGCCATCTGGCAGGGTGGCTGCTGCTTCTGGGCCTGTGCCAAACCACAGCCTGGGCGGCTGAACCACCCAACACCATGGGGCAACGGATGCAGGCATGCGCCTCATGCCATGGCAAGGAGGGGCGAGCAAGCAACAGCGGCTATTTACCGCGGATTGCGGGCAAGCCTGCCGGTTATTTGTACAACCAGCTCATCAACTTTCGAGACGGTAGACGCCAAAACGCGACCATGGCTTATTTGCTGGACAACATGTCCGACCCGTACCTGATGGACATAGCGAACCACTTCGCATCACTGGACCTTCCCTATCCGCCAGCGCAAACCACCAAAGCGCCCGCGGCGACCTTGGCCCGTGGCGAGCAACTGGTTCGTCATGGTGACGCCACCCGTGGCGTTCCCGCCTGCGCAAGCTGCCATGGCGCAGCCATGACAGGGGTGGTGCCCGCCATGCCGGGACTGCTAGGCCTGCCGCACGACTACCTCCTTGGGCAGTTGGGTGCGTGGCGCGCTGGCATGCGGCGTGCAGTCGCTCCAGACTGCATGGGAGACATCACGCGCCGGCTGTCGCCGCAAGACGTTGTGGCGGTTGCGACCTGGCTGTCTTCGCAGCCGGTCAAGTTGGGTGTGCCTGCTGTGAGCCTGCCTGCCAAACCGACCATGGAATGCGGGAGTGGATTCCCATGAAAGCCATGCGTTTCATAGGGGCCAAAACTTTGGCCTTCATCATGGTCGTGGGTATGGTCGTGTGTGTGGGGGGCTTGGTGTTTGTTGTGTCGATGAACGGCCAAGATGGCAGCCCCATCGGTGAAAGCGCATCTACCGATTTGTCGGCACCACAGTTGGCGCAGCGTGGTGCGTATTTGGTTCAGGTTGGAAACTGTGCCGCCTGCCATACCGCGCGGGGTGGCTTGCCGTTTGCCGGGGGTAAAAGCATTGACACGCCATTTGGCAGCGTGGTCACCTCGAACATCACCTCAGACAAATTGACAGGCATCGGCGCGTGGTCCGCGGCCGACTTCTGGCAAGCGATGCACCATGGCCGCTCAAAAGATGGCAGGCTGCTCTATCCCGCCTTTCCTTACACCGAGTACACCCGAATCACCAGAGACGACACGGACGCGATGTTTGCTTACCTGCTCAGTGTGCAGCCCGTCGAACAAGCCAATCGGCCCCATGCTTTGAAATTTCCGTACAACACGCAGGCCGCTTTGGCGGTGTGGCGAGCGCTGTTTTTTTCGCCTGAGCCTTTCGAACCGCTGAATACCGCGAGCGATGAATGGAACCGAGGCGCGTATTTGGTGAAAGGTCTTGGGCACTGCCAAGCCTGTCACGCGCCACGCAATATGTTCGGTGCCACCGAGTCTAAGCTTGGGTTGAGTGGCGGTTTGATACCGATGCAGAACTGGTATGCGCCGTCTCTTTCCTCGCCAGCCGAGGCGGGCCTTCAAGATTGGCCCATTGAAGAAATCATGCAATTGCTCAAGACTGGCAAGGCAGCCAACGGCTCAACTTTAGGGCCAATGGCAGAGGTGGTTTTCAGCAGCACACAACACCTGAATCCAAAAGACTTGAAAGCCATGGCCCATTATTTAAAAGAGCTGCCGCGACAAGAAAGTGCACAAGCAGAACCAAAGCTTACCAATGCTGAGGGCCAGCAAATCGGTCAAAGTCTGTATGAAGACCAATGCGCTTCGTGCCATGGGGACCGGGGCGAGGGGCGTGGTGACTATCCGGCTTTGGCGGGCAATCGCACGGTCACCATGCATTCAAGCGTTAACTTGGTTCGGATCATCCTCAGCGGGGGTTTCGCGCCCACCACGGAAGGCAACCCGCGCCCCTATGGAATGCCCCCCTTCGCGCATACCCTCTCAGACCCCGAGGTCGCTGCCGTTGCGACCTATGTTCGAAATGCTTGGGGCAATCAGGCCGGGGCAGTCATGCCGCTGAACGTGCAGAAAACCCGGTGAATGGTCAATCGACCTCTGCCTCTGGCCAGAGGTCTGGAAAATAGAAGCGAAGTGCTGACCGGGGGATGGCGAAGCGAAGTGCACCATAAGCCGAATCGGTTGCCAAGTAACCGTTCTTCAGCAACGATGAAATCAGGTCCGTTGCGACGCGCTCACCAAGACCCGTCATTTGCTTGAACGCCGCTCGCCCAAGCTCGGAATTGGTGCTGAAGAGGTAATGCAACGCAAGAGCGGCCTCTTTGCGCACGCCGGTTTTCTTTGACTCCTCGAAAATCAATGCGGCTTGAATGCGCTCGCGCATGGAGCCCACATCCAGTAATTTGCGCATGAAGCGCACTTGGTCAATGCAGGTTTCCAGGGTGTAGCTGATCCAGTCGATCAAGCCGGCTTCAGTGAGGTTTCCTCGGCCGTCCAGATCGCCACGGCGATGTTCATCTGCCGCTTTCAGCATACCCCGGTATTTCTCCTCTGAACGAGCGAATCCACGAAGAGGCGACCACAGGCCATTGGTGAGCCCCTGGGCATGCAATGCCAGGTGGGTGTGCAGTCGCGCGACGCGACCATTCCCGTCCAGGAAGGGGTGCACCCATGCCAGTCGGTGGTGTGCTGCGGCCAATGCCACGATCGAGGCTTCGCCACGTCTGCTGTGGCCATAGACTTCTTCCCATCGGCTCAGAAAAGATGGAAGTGCCTCTGCATTGGGTGCTTCATGGATCCCCACCGCAACGCCACGGGTGCGGACTTGGCCAGGCGTGAGCAGTGAGCCGTCCGCCAGCGTCAAGTCTTCTGGCGTGAGTCCGCCAAACAACTGCAGGTGCAGCCATACCAGCGCTTGGGTCGAGTAAAGCCAGGGAATCACGGTTTCGCCTGAGTCCAATTTCGCTTGAATCAGACGCTCACACGCGATTTCCGTTTGAATGTGGGACACCGCCAGCCGCTGCCGCCTGGCCACATCGGATTCTTTTGAGAAGTCCTTGAGCAGGGCCCGTTCGATGTCGGATGGGCGCGTGTGCTCGCCCTCAATCCTGTTGGTGTAATACGAATTCATGCTGCGCAGAAGTTCGCGCAACTGAACAGCCGCCCCAGGCGCTGCTGAAGCGCCAAGGCTGGCAGCCTCTCGAATGAGGTCACTTGCCTTCTCCAACAAGGCAGCCATTCGGTGCTCTTGCGGAAGCAATGGCTCAAACAGATGCGGCGCATCGTATTGTTTGATTTTTTTCGACTTCATGTGCGAGATTGTATGCGAGAAAAATTCATTCGTAATATGTTATTTTTTTCTAGAATAATTGCGAGAATAGATTCTGGAATAAGGGCTTCAGTGGTATCTCCACTTGGGGTTTGAACCCAGCGCTTCGACGCGCACGAAAAGACGGTTTGTTGAACTTCAACAAGAACAGGGTGCAGCGTTGTTTAACTCTGGCAAGTGCATGGGTAACGTTCACATCGCAATTTTTAGGAGGCGAATAATTCTTTCTGGTTAAGAAAGCGCCGTCTTTGCGATGGAGACCCCCCATCTTGATTGGTAGGATGTTGAATGTCAAAAACAAAAATCAATATCAGTTTGAATGGTGCCACATGAAAGACTTGACCAAGCGGACAACCCTTTTATTTGCTTCAGTTCTTGCCTTGCTGACTGGGCCTGGGGCGCTGGCGCAAGTTGACAAGGGCGCAGAGGCCCCAGAGTTGACCGAGTTCAAGCCACCCCCGCGATCGATCAAAGACGTGATCACGGCCGTTGAAAACGGCATAGCCGATGAGACAGAGGTTTTGCGTGCCAAGCAAATCATCACCTTGGCCAAACCCGACACCACGGATGCCGTTGAATTGCGCAAACACCACTTGGCGCGGGCCGAAGCCTATCAACGTTTGGGAGACATCAGCCAAGCCATTGAAGAAATGCGCCTTATCACTTCGCAGTATTTGGGCAACACACCGCAGTTGAGGGTGAACGATTGGCAAACTTTGGGCCGATACGAGCAAAGGGGCGGGAACATGCTGCGCGCCCTGGAAGCGCTTGAGAAATCACGCAGCAACATCCCGCCCAATCTCTTGGGCAACCACATGCTGATCAATCGCCTGTCAGTTGCTTTTTACGCGCAGGTGGGAAACTTTGAGGCAGCAGAAAAGCACCTCAGAGATGCAGAAGGCACGATGACCGTCCTTCGGCGATCGAATGCCATGGCCACATATGGCAAATCATGGGAGTCCGATTTGGATGGTGCCAGAGGAATTTATTTCATGTACCAGGGGCGGTGGGTGGAGGCTGAGCGATCATTGCGAAGAGGGCTACGCCTGCGGCAAGAGCTATGGCAACAAATCAATTCAATGCCCTTGGCAAATGACGAGGCTGCCATCGCAACTCGCAGCCGATTTAAATTGAACACTAAGCAAGAAATTGCCTACAGGCAAATTGATTTGTCGACGGCCATCATGATGCAGGGTCGACTGGTCGAGGCAGAAGTCAATGCCCGAGAGGGGCTGGCCACTATGTTGGAAGTGTTTAATAAAAACTCAACAGAGGTGGGCTACGCCTTGAGCAGGCTCACACGCATCATCGGAGAGCAGGGGCGCGCTTCAGAAGCCGTTTTGCTGGCGCAAGAGACGATCAAAACCATCAAGGCCGCTAACACGGCTGACGATTCCTTCACGATGGTTCTGGCGCGCAAAATTTTGGGTTCTGCCTTGGTGTCAGATCGAAAGTTCAAAGAGGCTGATGCTGTTTTTGAGGAAATGCGACAAGGCATTGAAAAGCAAGGCGCAGTCAAAAACAAATTACCCGCCACCGACTTGGACTGGGTGATTGCCATGCTGAAAGTAGGCAAAGCTGCTGGGGCACTGGACATGACCCAAGAAATGCTGGCCGCCGTTGCCAAACAATCGAATTTTTCAGAATCTCGATTGAATTATTTGCAAGCTTTCCATGCCATGTCCTTGCATGCATCCGCCAAGGATGAACAAGCCCGAGAGATCTATCGCAAAGTCATGCCCGCTTTGGTGGATAGGGTCCGCAACGATGCAGAAAATCAAACCGGATCCAACAAGCAACAAGAGCGAATGGTGTTGATTTTGGAGGACAACATATCCTTGTTGGCCAAGCAGTTCAAAGCGCAACCACAGGCCCGGCAGTTCGCTGCGGAAGCGTTCAGCTTGGCTGATTTGGCCAGGGGCAGCAGCGTGCAACGTGCCTTGAATGCCAGTGCAGCGCGTGCCAACATCAAAGACGCGCAATTGGCTGTTTTGGCCCGCAAAGAGCAAGACACCCATCGGCGCATTGGGTCTTTGGAGGATGTTCTGACAGGGCTGATGGGGGCCCCGCCGGAGCAGCAATTGCCCGTCATTCAAGGCAAGCTCAAAGCCGACATCGCCACATTGAAGGCCGACCGAGAAAAGTTTAGAAAAGAAATCGAACAAAAATTTCCCGACTATTCGGATCTGGTCAATCCAAAGCCGGCCACCATTGACCGAACACAGCAGCATCTCAAACCCGATGAGGTGTTGGTGTCTTGGTATTTTGGTGAAAAGGAAAGCTTTGTGTGGGCCATCACCAAAGCGGGCATGCCCCTATTCCACGCATTCAAGTTGGGCCGTGCAGAAATGGCGCAGATGGTTGGCAATTTACGCAAGTCACTGGACGCGGGTGTTGCCACCATCGACGAAATCCCCGCATTCGATGTGAACCTGTCCCATGCCTTGTTCAAAACCATTTTGGAGCCGGTTCTGCCTGCCCTCAATGGCAAAAAGGCCATGCTGACGGTTCCGCATGCTGAGTTGGGTCAGTTGCCCTTGGCTTTGTTGGTCACCCAAGCTCAGGCACCTTCCACCCGGGAAAAGGGTGGTGACTTCATGGAATATCGCCAAACCGCTTGGTTGATCAAAGACATTGCGGTGGCGCAATTGCCTTCGGTGACGGCGTTGGTGGCCTTGCGAAACTTGCCTGCACCGCCTGCGGACCGGCGTAATTTTGTCGGGTTCGGTGATCCTTTTTTCAGCCTGGAGCAGGCCAAAATCGCCGCGAATGTGGCCAACCGTGCAGCCAACGCAGTGGCCACCCGGGGCATGCCGCTCAATTTGCGCAGCGCACCTAAAACTGCCGGCGTCAGCAGTGCGGAGTTGGCTTTGTTGCCGCGATTACCCGACACGAATGAGGAATTGATTGAGATTGGCAAATCGCTTTCTGCCGATCCCAGTCAAGACATCTTTTTGAACAAAGATGCC
Organism: Limnohabitans rimovensis (SeqCode); assembly: GCF_965234775.1. Lineage (GTDB taxonomy): Bacteria > Pseudomonadota > Gammaproteobacteria > Burkholderiales > Burkholderiaceae_C > Limnohabitans > Limnohabitans rimovensis. The sequence goes on from NZ_OZ248562.1 coordinate 459,452, forward strand.
AGTGTGAGCCGGGTGATGGAGATGGACTTGTCCAAACGGCAAGTGGTGATGTTTGCCACGCACGGGTTGGTGCCGGGTGAGTTGGATGGCTTGTCACAGCCGGCCTTGGCATTGAGCTCTCCAGAGGTGACGGGAGAAGTCAAAGGGGATGGCTTGTTGACCATGGAAAAAATTCTGACCCTCAAACTCAATGCCGATTGGGTGGTTTTGTCGGCCTGTAACACCGCATCTGGCGAGGGCGCGGGCGCAGAAGCTGTTTCGGGTTTGGGGCGTGCGTTCTTTTATGCGGGTGCCCGGGCACTGCTGGTGTCAAACTGGCCTGTCGAGTCTGAAACAGCGCGGATGTTGATGACCGATATGTTCAAACGCCAACAGCAGAGCAAAGGCCAGCACAAAGCGCAATATCTTCAGGCTTCGATGGTCAATATGATCGATGGCTTGGGGGCCAAAGATGCCCAAGGGAACACCAAATATGCCTATGCCCACCCCTTGTTTTGGGCGCCATTCGTGGTGGTGGGTGATTGATGTATTGTTCTGGCTTCAGTGATGGCGTGAATGCCAATTTTTGAGCGTTAAAAGAGGGCTTATGAAGATATATTTTTTCCGTTGGATGCTTGCTGTTGCCGTTTCGATGTCAACTTTCGGGGTGCACTCGGCCGAATTGATCAGCTTGAAGGAAGCCAAGCTTCCAGAGGCCAGTGGTTCCCTCAAAACCAGAGGGATCACCCGCGGTCCGGCGATCAAAGTCAGTTCGCCCGACTTGACGGCGGCTGAAATCAAGTCTCCATTCGATTTGAAAGTATTGTTTGAGAGTCGGGGTGGCAACAAAGTGGACCCGAATGCGGTCAAAGTCAGTTACCTCAAATCAACCGAGGTGGATTTAACACCTCGGTTGCAAGGCGCCATTACTGCGGGTGGCATTGACTTCTCCAAAGCGGAGGTTCCCCCGGGAGAGCATGCGATCAAGATCACGGTCAAAGACTTGGATGGGCGCGAGAGCAGCACGGTCATCAATTTGAATGTTGCCAAATAATGAAGTGCCCTTATTGCACCAGCCTCATTGAAGACGAGGCCCTGGTTTGCAAGGTTTGCCACCGCGATATTTATCTGTTCAAGCCGCTGACAGAAACCATTCGATCGCTGCAAGAGAAGTTAAACGCCCAAGAAAATACAGACCAACTGCAAAAGCGCATTCAAGATTTGGAGTACTCGCTTGATGTCGCCCATCAAAAGCTACATGCCAAGTCGCTCACTTGGGCTGGGTTTTTTCTCGATTTGGCGCAATTTGTGTTCATCCCCTTGGCCTTGCTGTTGCTTGGGCATGCTCTCATCACGGTGGTGTATGACTTGCCCTTGATTTATCTTCGACTGATCTCCATCATCTTGCCCTTGCCCTTTGGGTATTGGTTGTTCAAGGGGCAAAGCAGATCGCTATTGCCTTGGTTTTTATCGGCGACATTGTTGGCCGGCCTGTCGGTCTTGGGCATGAGCGCCATCACCGCTTGGGTGGACCGTGTGCCCATCATGCCGCAAAGCATGCTGGAGTGGCGTGAGTTCATCGAGTACGCGTGCAGCATCGCGTTTAGTTTTCTCACCGGTATGCTGCTGGGTGGAATTGCCTATCACCAAACGCACCGACCGAAAAATGCAGGCAGCCCATTTTTAAAAATGTTGGTGATGCAGTTCAGCGAAGGCAAGCTCTCACCCGATGCCATCCAGCAAATCATCAAAAAGTTGGAAGGTTTTGGCAGCACAGCCCTGGCATTGGGGGCCACTGCCACGTCGATTTACACGGGCCTAAAGGGCTTGCTTTGACCTGCATGTGATGGCAGGCCGGTTGGGTCAAGGCGGCAACTGAGCTACAAATGATTTCCAATGGATTTGATACCTTTTGAGGCAGAAAGTTAAAGGGTTTAACCTGAACAAAAAAAGGGTAAACACGTATGAGATGACATTGACATACATATGTCATGCCTTGAACATCCGTATGCACCGATTGGGTGCGGCGTTTGATGATGGTTTACACAAAAAGGTACCCCATGGAAATCACAAGTAATATCAAAAATTGGATCAATGCAGTCACGGAAATCGGTGTCATGTTGATGGCGCTCGCCATCGTGGCCACCTTGTTGGTGGGTGGAGAAAACCTGCCCTTTTTCGGAACTGTTGTGGCCAATCTGACCCACCTGATCAAAGACCTGGGCGCGAGTGGTTTGTCTGGCTTGATCGCACTGGGCATCATCATTGCCCTGTTCACTAGAAAGCACACCTAAACAACAGACATGGGTAAACAACGGGCCTGCCCGTTGTTTACCCTCAGGGGAATGATGTGTTGAACAATCTCAAAAAAATCGGCTGGCAAGCCATTGAGTTGGGTGCCATCGTGGTGTTGCTGTCCATCGTTTTAACGGCTATTTTGGGCGCAGAGGGTGGGGTGGTCATCCAGGCCATTGCCAAAAATGCCATGACTTTATTGAAAGAAATTCCCTCTGGCACCACCATTGGCTTGGTGGCGCTTTTTGGCTTGTTTGCTCTTTACGATAAGCGCAATAAATAAACCCCAAAAGAATTTGCAGGGGGGGTCAGCCGTGATGTTGGGTAAGGCACAGGTCTTGCCATTCATTTTTAATACACAACGGCTTTTCTGACGATCAAATGCAATAAAAATCCAACATCGTGGGGATCTGGTCGTTCATCAAAATCACTTTCTTGTGGGTGATGCGCCATTGACCGTTCCGGGACGCCAGGTGGTGTTGATAGCTTCCAAAAAACACATGCTGTGTGCGTTGTTTGAGTTCGTACACATGGCAGGTCCAACTGGAGTCCACCACCACCCGCTCACTGTCATCGGGGTCCGGGGTAACCACACAGTTGGTCACGGCGTGAGAGGTTCTGGGCAATGGCTTGGAGGCCACCGACAGGCCAGAGCGCACGCGCCACACGCGGTCTTCCAAGCCTGCCCGGGCGGCGCAATAAATCAGTGACAGTTCGTGGTCTGGCGAGGTGCTCAAGCGGTGTTCGTCGGTCCAAGCGGGCAACCAAAAAACCGCGTCTTCTGTGAACAGGCCCAGCCATTCGTCCCAGCGTTGGGCGTCTAGGTGCAATGCCTCTTGATAGAGAGTGGTTTGCACCTCGTGGATGGTTTGCAGGGACAAACTTGTCATGACATGGCCTTTGCCCAATGCCGGTACATGGCGTGGAACACGGTTTCGTCGCTCATCTCGAAGGTGCCACTGACGGATGTGAGTGGTTGGATGCCCAAGGCCTGGGCGTGTTCATCAGGCCCCATGATGGACCTTTGCATGCCACGCGCGTGCCCTTGTTGCCATTCGATGGCACCCGAGGCCATGCCGCGTTGGCAGTCTTCAAAGATCACCGTGTCATCGGGGGTGGCCAAGCCACTGGGGTTGAAGAAATCTTCGTACTGGCGCAAGCGTTGGCGCCGCTTGTGCGCGTCCTCGCCCACTGGGGCCAAGCAGTAGGAGGTGATTTCAGTGCGGTCCACCGCCACCGGATGAATGACGCGCATTTGGATGGCCGCACTGGAGGCGATTTGCAAATTGGGAAACACATTGAGTTGTCGGGTGCGCATCATCCATTGGGTGCGCAAATCACCCACCCGTTGCTGGAGTTGTTCGCGTTGGTCAAACAAAGGGTGGTTTTCGACTGGGGTGGTGGTCCACACCATGGCGTGTCCTCGGGCAAAGCCAAAAGAGCCCATCATTTCTTTGGGTTTGTTCTGGCTTTGCCAAATGGTTTGGGGCGCATCCGCACGCCCAGGCATGCTCGCGCGGCGCTCAAGCAAGCGCAGGTAGGAAGGGTGTGTGGAGGCAAAGTGATAGGCGTCCACGGTGTTTTCGAGTTGTAATTTCCAGTTGGCTTGAAACCGGTAGTGCACCACGCCGGGCACCAACTCGAGCCCGTCGGGGGCCTGATCCACGGCCAAGTCGATCAAGCTGCGCACATCGCCCAGGTGCTCTTCCAGGGGCGGCACATCGGCCGAGAGACTGGCAAACATGAAGCCACGGTATTGGGCAAACCGGGCCACGGCTTGCAAGTCGTGGTTGTCTGTGTCAAACGATGGTGCGTAGTCGCCCTCGGCCTTGTCTTTGATCAAGAGGTTGCGCCCATCCGAGGCATAGCTCCACCCGTGGTAGGGGCACAGGTGGGCGCGCCGGTTGCCCGAGGCGTTCTGACACACCACTGCGCCCTTGTGTCGGCAAGAGTTGTGCAGGGCATGGATTTGTCCTTGGCCATCGCGGCTGATGATCACTGGGTTGCGCCCGATGCGCACGGTGATGTAGTCGTGTGGCTGGGGGATTTGCGAGGCATGGCCGACAAACACCCAGCCGCGTTCAAAAAATTGGGTCATTTCCCGCTCAAACACGGCCGGGTCGCGAAAGGCATCGCGGTGCACCCGAAACACGCCTTCATCGGGCCGGTCGTCGATCAAGTGGCCCCAACTCATTCGGCCCCCACCGTGCCAGCCAGAATGGCCTGTGTCCGTTGGGTGATCGCTTGGCGTTGTTCGGGGGTCAAGCGCGCTAGATTTTTCAATTGCATGGCCATGCGGGGGTTTTGCCGGAGCAGGGTCTCGTGGCGCATCAAAAAATCCCAATACAAGGTGGTGAAGGGGCAGGCCTGGTCGCCTTCGCGCAGGGCCGGGTTGTAGCGGCAGCTGGCACAGGGGCCGCCCATGCGTTGGATGTATTTCCCCGTGGCCACATAGGGCTTGCTGGCCATCAGACCACCATCGCCAAACTGGCCCATGCCCAGAGTGTTGGGCAGCTCCACCCATTCCACCGCATCCACATACATGGCCAAATACCATTCGTGCACTTGCTTCGGTTGCACACCCAATAACAAGGCATACAGGCCCGTCACCATCAAGCGTTGAATGTGGTGGGCATATCCATGTGCCAGGGTTTGGGTGATGGCGTCTTTCAAGCAAGCCATATCGGTTTGACCCGTCCAATACCAGGCGGGCAAGTCTTGCTCGGCATTGAGGGCATTGCGCTCGATATAACTGGGCATTTGGGTCCAGTAAATGCCGCGCACATATTCACGCCAACCCAATATTTGCCGGATAAAACCTTCCACACTTTGCAAGGGGGCATGGCCATTGCGGTAAGCAGCCTCGGCTGCGGCCACCACTTCGCGGGCGTTCAAGAGCTTCAGATTCAGGGCTGCCGACAGGTGTGAGTGATACAGCCACGGCTCGCCGGGCCACAAGGCGTCTTCATAGCGGCCAAACAGGGGCAGGCGTTCTTGGATAAACCGATCCAGTGATTGCAAGGCCTGCGCACGGGTCACAGGCCAAGCAAAACTGGCCAGCGTGCCGGGGTGTGATGCAAACCGTTGCTGAACCAACTGCACGACCTCTTGGGTGATGGCATCGGGCTCGAAAGTGGCGCGGGGCGGTATGGGGCCCGGGCCTTGGGGGCCGAAGGCCTCGCGGTTGTCGGCGTCAAAGTTCCACTGCCCGCCCGCAGGTTGGGCACCGTCCATCAAGATGCCAAAGCGTTGGCGCAGTTCGCGGTAAAAGTATTCCAGGCGCAGGGTTTTGCGGCCTTTCGCATGGGCTGAAAAATCGGCCACCGAGGTGAAGAAATGGCGGTCTTCGCAAACCTCGAGCGACAACCCAGTGGCCTTCACCGTGGCCTTGAGGCTTTGCCACACGCGGTGGTCGCCCGGTGCGGTCATCACCACCCTTTGCGGTTGCAACCGTGCCAGGTCGGTTTGCAAGGCGTCGGCCAGTGTGCGGGGCTCAGTAGCGTTGTCACCAGCGCCCATGCGTTGGTAATGGAGTGGCCGACCCAATGCCTGAAGTGCCTGCGCAAAGTGGCGCATGGCACTCAAAAACATCACCAAGCGTTGTTGGCTGGACCACACGTGGGTGGACTCTTGCGCCACTTCGGCCATCCACACGGCGTCTTGTTGCGGGTCAAACCCATCAAAGGCGGCTGCATCGGCATCCAGCTGGTCGCCCAGCACCAGCACCAGCGTTCTCATGGGCGGCAGGAATGGTTCACAACGGTCATGGGGTAGCCGACTTCTGTTTGCGACACGCGTCTGAGCAATACAAAACCTGGTTCCAATTTTTAGCCCAGGATTTGCGCCAAGTCATTTCACGCCCGCACACACGGCACAGCTTGGAGGGCAAATTTTGTTTGTTGCCCTTGAACGACTGCGCCTGCTTCATGCGCCACTCACACGTTCATGATGGTCACAGCCCGGGCGTTCAAATAGGCGTCCATGGCCTCTGGGCCGCCTTCGGAGCCGTAGCCCGAATCTTTGATGCCACCGAAGGGCATTTCGGCCGAGGGAAGGGCGGGCATGTTCATCCACAGCATGCCCACTTCGACGCGGCGCGCCAGGATGTCGGCGTTTTTCAGCGAGCGGGTGAAGGCGTAGCCGGCCAAGCCAAAGGCCAAGCGGTTGGCTTCGGTGATGGCCTCGTCCAAGGTGTTGAAGCTGCGGATGGCGGCCATGGGGCCAAAGGGCTCGTCGTTGAACACCTTGGCTTGCAAGGGCACGTCGGTCAAGATGGTGGGCTGCCAGAAGTTGCCTTCGCTGCCAATGCGCTCGCCACCGAAGGCAAGTGTGGCGCCTTGTTGGATGGCATCGGCGGTGAAGTCGGCCATGGCAGTGACGCGGCGGGGATTGGCCAGCGGGCCCATGGTGGTTCCTTCAGCGGCACCATTGCCCACTTTGAGGCCTTGGGTGTACTTGACCATTTCTGCGGCAAATTCTTTTTTGATGCTCTCGTGCACCAAAAAGCGGGTGGGCGCAATGCACACCTGGCCCGCGTTGCGGAACTTGGCCGCACCAGCCGACTTCACCGCCAAGGAAATGTCGGCGTCTTCGGCCACGATCACCGGCGCATGACCGCCCAGCTCCATGGTGACGCGCTTCATGTGCTGGCCAGCCAGTGCGGCCAATTGCTTGCCCACGGGCGTGGAGCCGGTGAAGGTGATTTTGCGGATGATGGGGTGGGGGATCAGGTAGTTGGAGATTTCGGCCGGTGTGCCGTAGACCAAACCCAACACGCCTTCGGGAATGCCGGCATCGACAAAGGCGCGGATCAGGGCGGCGGGTGCGGCAGGTGTTTCCTCGGGCGCTTTGACGATCATCGAACAGCCCGACGCCAAGGCGGCGGCCATTTTGCGCACCACTTGGTTGATGGGGAAGTTCCATGGCGTGAAAGCCGCCACCGGACCCACGGGGTCTTTGATGACCATTTGGCGTGCTGACAGGTTAAAGCGCGAAGGCACGATGCGGCCATACACGCGCATGCCTTCGTCGGCAAACCATTCGATGATGTCGGCCGCGGCCATGGCTTCGACCTTGGCTTCAGCCAGGGGCTTGCCTTGCTCTTGGGTCATCATGGCGGCGATGTCACCGGCGCGCTCGCGCATCAACGCGGCCGCTTTGCGCATGATTTTGTTGCGCTCGATGGGCAGCATGCTGCGCCAAGTTTCAAATCCCTTTTGCGCCGCTTGCAAAGCGCGGTCCAGGTCGGGGATTCGGGCGTGGGCCACCCGGCCAATTTCTTTGCCCGTGGCCGGGTTGAAAACCGCCAGCGATTCGCCAGCGGCAGCGTCGCACCATTGGCCATTGATGAAAAGTTGGGTATTGGGGTATGTCATGGCGGGTTCCTTTTGAAGACGGGGGATTTTCTACCAAAAATCGGCAAAGGCTTTGGCGCGTTATGTCAGCAGTGGTGGGTCGACGCGGCCAAACTTGACCAAAGGGGGTCCATGGTGCCTAGCCTGGTGAAATTTCAGAATGCAGCAGGCAAGGCTTTCACCACACCCCACAAGCCGCCCGCCCACAAACTGGCAATGGCCAAAAGGGCCAGGCTGAAGCCGCCGCCGCGCTTGGCAGGGTCTTTTTGATAGGCCAGGGCATACCAAATGCGGCCTGCCACCCAAGCCAAGCCCATGGCGGCTGCGCCGGTATCGCCAATGAATGCGGCATACACCCACAAAGCGGGCAGCAGCATCAGGGCGCTTTCCATGGTGTTCATTTGCACGCGGTAAGCGCGGTCAAACATCTCGTGCCCAGATGTGGCGGGTGCTTTGACGTCGTATGTTGCGCGAGCACGCCCCACGTTGATGGCCGTCCAAAACATCACGGCGATGGCCAGCAAGGTGATGAGGGCGGCATAGGGCAGTGGGGTAATGGCAATTCCTAGGATGGATGGGGTGGGGGGCTTAACAAGCGATGGAGCAGCCAGCCCAGGGCAGCACCCACCCATTGTGACGCCACAAACCCCAGGGCATCGGATGGCGCAATGCCCGCAAAGGTGTCGCTCATCATGCGCCCAAACACCGCAGCTGGGTTGGCAAACGAGGTGCTGGCGGTGAACCAATAGGCAGCGCCAATATAACAAGCCACCAAGGCCGATGCTTTGCCCGGGGGCGACCTCAATATGACAAACAACAGCCCAGCCGTGGCCACTGCTTCGGCCAGCCACTGGCTGTGCCCAGTGCGCACTTTGGTCGACCATTGCAAGATGGGCAGCTCAAACATGGCGTGGGCCAGCCAAGCCCCCAGGGCCGCACCCAGCAATTGGGCCACCACATAGCCAGCCAACAAACGCATGGGCAATTCTTTGCGCAAGGCCATCACCCATGACACGGCGGGGTTGAAGTGTGCCCCGCTGATGGGGCCGATGGTTTCGATCAGCACATACAGCGCAAACACGGTGGCCAAGGTGTTGGCCAGCAGCGCCACAGCCACATTTCCGCCGCTGAGGTTTTCGGCCATGATCCCTGAGCCAATCACCGCGCACAGCAAGGCAGCGGTGCCCACCATTTCAGCCCCATACAGGCGCCAAGTTTTCATGGCTGGGCCAGCGCACGGGCGCTTTGCTGCAAGCTCATTCGTTCCAAGCTGGCGTTGGGCAGGCTGGTGAAAATTTCCAACCGCCGTTTGATTTGGTGCAGGGTTTGCGCAAACGCGGCCAATTTCTCGGCCTCGCTGCCTTGCGTTTCGGAGGGGTCGGCATAGCCCCAGTGGGCCGTGGCGGGTTGACCGGGCCAATAGGGGCAGACCTCACCGGCGGCGTTGTCGCACACCGTGATGACCAAGTCCATTTGGAGCGCGCCGGGTGCGGCAAACACGTCCCAACTTTTGCTGCTCAAACCTTGGGTGCTGATGCCTGCCTTCTCCAGGGTGCGCAGCGCCAGGGGGTTGGGTTGTTGATTCTCGCGGGGGCTGCTGCCCGCTGAGTGGGCGATGAAGCGGCCCTGACCCATGTGGTTGAGCATGGCCTCGGCCAAGATGCTGCGCGCTGAGTTGTGGGTGCACAGGAACAAGACATGGATGCTTGGGTTGTCGGACATTTTTATCTCCAAGGAGTTAACAGATTTTGTGAACGGAATGGGCCTCGACCTCGCAGCTTTGGCCTTGGCAGCAGTTTTCAGACAAATAGGCCAGCACCGCATTCATGCGATCGAAATGCGCTCGGTAAATCAAGTTGCGCCCGCTGCGCTCTTGGCTGACCAAGTCGGCATGCATCAAGCCTTTGAGGTGAAACGACAAGGTGTTGGGTGCCACATCCACATGGGCGGACAGCTCCCCGGGGGTGAGCCCCGTGGGGCCAGCTTGCACCAAGGCCCTGAATATTTGCAGCCGAGAGGCCTGGGCCAAGGCGGTGAGGGCTTGCACGACAGATGTTGATTCCATAATTCCATCTTAATGGAAGTATTTGACAGTTTGATGACGCCCAAGACCTTTGGGGCCATCAAATCTTGACCTCGGTTTTCAATGACTTGACTTCAGTGGCCTGGCATTAGGGGTTTGTCCGAACCAAGGGATAACCACGTTACCCAAAGCATTCTCTCCAGCGCAGAATGAAGTTCATCCATGAAACCAGCGCGATCCACGACCTTATGGCCGAAGACATCATTCTCAAGACCCACGACCTGATCAAGGAGTTCAAGGGCTTTGTGGCTGTCAACGGGGTCAACCTGCAGGTTCAACGGGGTCATATCCATGCCTTGATCGGGCCCAACGGTGCCGGCAAGACCACGGTGTTCAACCTGTTGACCAAGTTTTTGATCCCCACCCGCGGTCAGATTGTGTTCAATGGGCAAGACATCACGGCCGCCAAGCCGGCGCAAATTGCCCGCAAAGGCATCGTGCGCTCGTTTCAAATATCGGCCACTTTTCCCAATCTCACCGTCATGCAGAACGTGCGCATTGCCTTGCAACGCTCCACCGGAACAGCTTTGCACTTTTGGCGCTCAGAGCGCAGCTTGGACCAGCTCAATGACCGGGCGATGGAATTGCTTCAACAAGTCGATTTGGCGCCCATGGCCGATTTGATGGCGGTGGAGCTGCCCTATGGGCGCAAGCGCGCTTTGGAGATTGCCACCACCTTGGCCATGCAGCCCGAATTGATGTTGCTCGACGAGCCCACACAGGGCATGGGCCACGAAGATGTGGATCGGGTCACCCAGTTGATTAAAAAAGTTTCTGCCAACCGAACCATTTTGATGGTGGAGCACAACATGAATGTGGTGTCCAGCATTGCTGACACCATCAGCGTCTTGCAACGTGGCCAAGTGATTGCCGAGGGGCCTTACGCTGTGGTGTCGCAAAACCCACAGGTGCTTGAGGCCTACATGGGCAGTGCTGAAAACGAGCTTGAAGGTGCCCATGGCTGAAGCTGCCGAAGTGTTGCGCATCCAAGCACTCCATGCCTGGTATGGTGAGTCGCACATCTTGCATGGGGTGGACCTGACGGTCCATGCCGGCGAGGTGGTGACTTTGCTCGGGCGCAACGGCGCGGGGCGCACCACCACCGTCAAGTCCATGCTGGGCTTGGTGGGCAAGCGAAGTGGTTCGGTGCAAATTTTTGGCCACGAAACCGTGGATTGGGCACCGCACCAAATTGCCCGCTTGGGGCTGGGGTATTGCCCTGAAGAGCGGGGAATTTTTTCGGCCCTCTCTTGTGAAGAAAACCTGCTCTTGCCACCGGTCATTGCCCCTGGTGGCATGGGCTTGGACGAAATTTACGAGATGTTTCCGAACTTGTACGAGCGCCGTACCAGCCCTGGTACGCGTTTGTCGGGCGGCGAGCAGCAAATGCTGGCGGTGGGGCGCATTTTGCGCACTGGCGCCAAGTTGCTACTGCTCGATGAAATTTCTGAGGGCTTGGCGCCGGTGATTGTGCAGGCCTTGGCGCGCATGATCAAAGCCCTCAAGGCCAAAGGCTTCACCATCGTCATGGTGGAACAAAACTTTCGGTTTGCCGCTCCCCTGGCAGACCGGTTCTACGTCATGGAGCACGGACGCATCGTCGAGGGCTTTGCCTCTGCCGAGCGCAAAGCCAAGATGCCCATGCTGCATGAATACCTCGGGGTTTGATACTTTCAACAGGAGACTTCAATGAAACGCAACATCCTCACCATCGCCGCTTTGGCCGCTTGTACCGCTTTTGGGGCGGCACAAGCCCAGGTGTCTGACGGCATCGTCAAAATCGGCGTGCTCAACGACATGTCGGGCCTTTATTCAGACATCACCGGTCAAGGTTCGGTCACGGCCGCCAAGATGGCCGTTGAAGACTACATCAAAGCCACCAAAAGCACCCTCAAAGTTGAGGTGGTGGGTGCAGACCATCAAAACAAGCCCGATGTCGGCTCCAATATCGCGCGCCAGTGGTTTGACACCGACAAGGTGGACATGATTGCCGACGTGCCCACCTCTTCGGTGGGCTTGGCCATTGCGCAAATTGCCAAAGACAAAGGCAAGTTGCATGTCAACTCGGGTTCGGCCAGCGCAGACTTGACCGGCAAGTCTTGCAATGCCAACACCATTCACTGGGCCTATGACACCTGGATGCTGGCCAACGGCACGGGCAAGGCCATTGTGAAAAGTGGCGGCAACACCTGGTTCTTTTTGACCGCTGACTACGCCTTTGGCCATGCGCTCGAGCGCGATACCGAGGCTGTGGTGGTGAAAAACGGTGGCAAAGTTTTGGGCAAAGTCCGTACGCCTTTCCCCACACAAGACTTCTCCTCTTTCTTGCTGCAAGCCCAGGCCTCCAAAGCCAAGATCATTGGACTGGCCAATGCGGGTGGCGACACCACCAACTCCATCAAACAAGCGTTTGAGTTTGGCATCACCAAGGGCGGCCAGAATTTGGCTGGCCTGTTGGTCTTTTTGCCCGATGTGCATTCCTTGAGCCTGGAAAAAGCCCAGGGCCTGATGCTGACCGAAACCTTTTATTGGGACTTGAACGACCAAACCCGCGCTTGGTCCAAGCGTTTTGCGGCGGCCAACGCTGGAAAGTACCCGTCCATGGTGCAAGCCGGTGTGTATTCCAGCGTGTTGCATTACCTCAAAGCCATTGACGCAGCCAAAACCGATGACGGCACCAAAGTGGCGGCCAAGATGAAAGAACTGCCCACCGACGACCCCTTGTTTGGCAAAGGCTCGGTGCGCGCCGATGGCCGCAAAATCCACCCTGCTTATTTGTTTGAAGTCAAAAAACCGGCCGAATCCAAGGGCCCGTATGACTACTACAAATTGGTGGCAACCATTCCTGCCAATGAGGCCTTCCGCCCCTTGTCTGAGAGCGAATGCCCCTTGGTCAAGAAGTAAAGCCAGCACGTTGTAGCCAACCAACCGATCACGATGGAGATTTTTGGCATTCCCTTGCAGGCCTTCATGGGGCAGCTGCTGATTGGGCTCATCAATGGGTCTTTTTATGCGTTGCTATCCCTGGGCTTGGCCGTGATCTTTGGCTTGCTCAACATCATCAACTTCACCCACGGCGCCCAGTACATGCTGGGCGCGTTCGTGGCGTATTTGTCCCTGACCCATTTGGGGGTCAATTACTGGGCGGCCTTGGTGCTGTGCCCCTTGGTGGTGGGTGCCACGGGTGTGTTGATTGAGCGCTTGATGCTCAAGCACTTGTACAAGCTCGACCACCTGTATGGTTTGCTATTGACCTTTGGTTTGGCGCTGATCATCCAAGGTTTGTTTCGCAATGAATTTGGTTCCTCGGGCATGCCTTATCCGGTGCCCGAGGTGTTTCAAGGGGTGTTCAACACCGGTTTCATGTTTTTGCCCAAGTACCGTGCTTGGGTGATCGTGGCCTCCTTGGTCGTTTGTTTGGCCACTTGGTATGTGATTGAGCGCACCAAGCTGGGCGCGTATTTGCGTGCCGCCACCGAAAACCCATCCCTGGTGCAGGCCTTTGGCATCAATGTGCCGCGCATGATCACGCTGACCTACGGCTTTGGGGTGGGCTTGGCGGCTTTGGCCGGTGTGATGGCCGCGCCGATTTACCAAGTCAATCCCACCATGGGTGCCGACATCATCATTGTGGTGTTTGCGGTGGTGGTGATTGGCGGCATGGGCTCCATCATGGGCTCAATCGTGACTGGTTTTGGCCTGGGCTTGATTGAAGGCTTGACCAAGGTGTTTTATCCCGAGGCATCGGCCACGGTTATTTTTGTCATCATGACCATTGTGTTGCTCATCAAACCAACCGGTTTGTTTGGCACGCAGAAATAAAACCCATGAACAGCCCCGCCTTGTCGCCCACTGCTGCCCAGTCCCAAGCCCATATGTGGGTGGTGTTTGCCTTGATGGTGGCGGTGTTGGCGATCGCACCGATGTGGGTCTATCCGATCTTTTTGATGAAGGTCATGTGCTTTGCGCTGTTTGCTTGCGCCTTCAATTTGTTGTTGGGCTTTGGGGGCTTGTTGTCGTTTGGCCACGCCATGTTTTTGGGCAGTGCGGGTTACGCCGCTGCCCATGCGTCAAAAATTTGGGGTTGGAACCCAGAGTGGTGTGTCCTGTTTGGCACCCTTTGTTCGGGGTTGCTGTCCCTGGTGGTGGGCGCATTGGCCATTCGCCGACAGGGTATTTATTTCGCCATGATCACCTTGGCCTTGTCACAAATGGTGTTCTTCTTTTGCCTGCAAATCCCTTTCACCGGGGGCGAGGACGGCATCCAGGCCGTGCCCCGGGGCAAGTTGCTGGGTTTGTTCGATTTAAGCGATAACCAAGCCATGTATGTGTTTGTGCTGGTCATTTTCTTGGCCAGCTTTTTGTTCATTTGGCGAGTGGTGCATTCGCCATTTGGCCAAATCCTCAAGGCCATTCGTGAGCACCAAGACCGGGCCACTTCTTTGGGCTATGACACCGATACCTTCAAGCTGATTGCCTTTGTCATCTCAGGTGCCTTGGCGGGCACGGCGGGGGCGACCAAGTCGCTGGTGTTTCAACTGGCATCCCTGACCGATGTGCACTGGACCATGTCTGGCGAAGTGGTGTTGATGACCTTGGTTGGTGGCATGGGCACCTTGTTTGGGCCTGTGGTGGGTGCTGCGGTGATTGTGACCATGCAAAACTACCTGGCCCATTTGGGCGCGTGGGTCACGGTGGTGCAAGGGGTTATCTTTGTGATCTGTGTGCTGGCATTTCGGCGCGGGTTGGTGGGCGAAATTGCGCACAAGTTGAAAAAATCTTTGTGATGGGGTCAGTTGTCCCGTCGCTGCCACATACTTTTGGATGAGGTTTTTATGCATGCTGTGTTGCGCCGTCTGCTTCTTTCCTTGTTGTGTGTCTTGGCCACCCCGGGGGCCTGGGGACAAGCTTGGGTTCCCAACAAGCCCGTTCGCCTGATCATTCCCCAAGTGCCCGGAGGTGGGGCGGATGCGATTGGCCGGGTCATCGCCCAAGGTATCTCCGAGCAAATTGGTCAACCGGTGGTGGCTGACAACCGGCCTGGCACCAATGGGGGTGTGGGGGTTGAGGCATTGATGCGCTCGCCCAACGATGGCTACAACCTGTTGTTGGTGTTCACCTCGGTGATGGCCCTCAACCCAGCGGTGTACACCAAGATCAATTACGACCCCTTGAAAGATTTGCTGCCCTTGGGCGGCATTTGCGAAGTGCCTTTGGTGATGATGGCCAGCAACTCGGTGCCGGCGCAAAACGCCGTCGAATTGGTGGCGGCAGACAAGGCCAAGCCCAAAACCATTTTTGGCGCCTCCAGTGGCAATGGTTCTTTTTCCCATTTGTTGCTGGAGATGATGAATGCCAAAACGGGCACCCGGTTCACCCATGTGCCCTTCAAGGGCGAGGCCCCGGCGGTGCAAAATTTATTGGGTAACCAAGAGGTGATGATCTACATCGGCACCCCTGCGCTGGCGATTGCCAATCAAAACAGTGGCAAGCTCAAACTGTTGGGGGTGACCACCCAGCAGCGCATGCCGCAGTTGCCCGAGGTCAAGTCGCTGCATGAGCAAGGCTTCACCGACTTCAACGAAAGCTTTTGGTATGGCGTGGCCGCCGCCGCTGGCACGCCACAGCCCATCTTGGACGCCTACAACAAGGTGATGGGCGATGTGGCCAAGTCGGCCACAGTCCAAGCCAATTTGGGCCGCATGGGCTGTGCCCCCTTGCCCATGTCGGCCTCTGAGTTTTCTGGCCGCATCCGCAGTGACCACGCCAAATACGCTGCGCTGGCCAAATCGGTCGGCATGAAAATCGATTGAAAGCCCCTTATGAACGCCAGACCGCAACTCAAACACGTTGGCTTGTATGTGCACGACATGGCCCGCATGGAGGCGTTTTATGCCGATGTTTTTGACCTGATGGTCACCGACCGTGGCCAAGTGCCCCGGTTGGGAAACCGCAACATCGTGTTCATGAGTGCGGCCGCCGACGCCCACCACCAAATGGTGTTGATCGATGGCAAAGACCCGGCCAGCGGCCCAAGCGTGGTGTTTCAGTTGTCGTTTTATGTGCAAACCTTGGACGAGTTGCGCCGCATCGATGCCAAGATGCGTGCCCAAGGCGTGACCGACATCACGCCGATCACCCATGGCAATGCCTGGTCGATTTATGCCAGCGACCCTGAAGGCAATGGCTTGGAGGCTTATTTGGACACCCCGTGGCATGTGGCCCAGCCCCATGGTCGGCCCTTTGATTTGAGCTTGCCGGACGCGGAGATTGAGGCCTTCACACAGGCGCTGATCAAGGACCAGCAAACTTTTGCCAGCCGTGAGCAATGGATGCGTACACAAGAAGCGGCCTTGATGGGCACGCCCCGCTAAAGCGGCGGCCCTTCGCCCAAGGGCTGGAGCAGCCCTCACCCAAGGGTTTGATCCCTTGTATGTGGGCCCCAACAGCGTATGTTGGGTGCTGCATCACAAGGAAACCACATGCGTTATGTTTGGGCAGTGCTCGCGAGCGCATGGTGTGGGTGTGTGTGGGCGCAAGACTGCAGCGCCCTCAAGGGCGATGAGTATGCGACTTGCAATGCCGTGCAGCAAAACAACCCCCGTTTTTGCGAAGACATCAAAGTGGCTGATGTTCGCTTGATGTGCCAGGCCAAAGTTCAGCCCAATTCCTATACCTGCGAAAAAATCAAGGCCGCTCATTTGCGAGGTGAATGCTTGCAGATGATCCGCAAAAAACAGTACAACGCGATATACCCCAACCCCACCCCAAAACCGAAAAAAGGTGAGGGCATGTCGGGCTGGGGCGGCAATTGAGCTGGGATGACGCGGCACAATAGGTGCCATTTCATCTACCCAAGGCCATCCGCATGAAGCGCAGCACAGACCGATTTTTGACCACCCACACCGGCAGCCTGCCCCGGCCCGACGACCTCATCCAGATGATGTTTGCCAAGGAAAGTGGTGTGCCCGTGGACAGCCAGGCCCTGCAAGCGCGCATTCGCCAAGCGGTGGCCGAAGTGGTGGCCCTGCAAACCAAAGCGGGTGTGGATTTGGTCAACGACGGCGAGATGAGCAAACCCAGTTACGCCACCTACATCAAAGACCGACTGGGTGGGTTTGGTGGCACGGGCAACAGTTTTGTCTACCAAGACTTGGCCGACTTTCCCGTGCTGGAGCGCAAGGTGTTTGGCGACCCAGGTCGTTCGCGGCGCAAAACCCCAGCTTGCAATGCGCCCATCACCTTGGTCGATGCCCAAGCCGCCCACACCGATGCCGACAACCTGTGCGCCGCTTTTGCCCAAGTGCCGCACGAATCGGCGGCGCAAGAAATGTTCATGAGTGCGGCGTCTCCGGGTGTGGTGTCGCTGTTTTTTCGCAACGACCATTACAAAGACCATGAAACCTATTTGTATGCCATTGCCGAGGTGATGCGCCACGAATACGAAAGCGTGGCCAAGGCCGGCATCGTGCTGCAAATTGACTGCCCCGATTTGGCCATGGGGCGGCACATCCAATATGCCGACTTGCCCTTGCCCGAATTTCGCAAACGCGCCCAAATGCATGTGGAGGCTTTGAACCACGCGCTGGCCAACATCCCCGCCGAGCAGTTGCGCATGCACGTGTGCTGGGGCAATTACGAAGGCCCGCACCACTGCGATGTGGATTTCTCATCCATCATCGACATCGTGTTCAAGGCCAAGCCGCATGCCATTTCGTTTGAAGCGGCCAATCCGCGCCATGCCCATGAGTGGACGCTGTTTGAAAGCGTCAAGTTGCCCGAGGGCAAGGTGCTGATACCCGGCGTGTTGGAGTCCAAAACCAATTTCATCGAGCACCCTGAGTTGATCGCGCAGCGCATCGGGCGCTACGCCCACTTGGTCGGTCGTGAAAACGTCATCGCCGGCAGCGACTGCGGTTATGGCACTTGGGTCGGCCAAGCGGCGGTAGACCCCGATGTGGTGTGGGCCAAGTTGGCCGCCATGGCCGAGGGCGCGCGCATCGCCAGCAAGCAGTTTTGGAAATCATGAAGCACCATTTCCAAGCCAATGCAGGACCAGTGCATGGCCAATAGCAACCAATTCAAATTGGCCGGCGTGATGGGCATGCCCATCTTCCAATCGCGCTCGCCCATCATCCACAACCATTGGATTGCCGTTCATGGCATCCAGGCCGCTTATGGCCACTTTCCAGTGCAAATCGACCAAGTCGAAGCGGCGGTGCGCGGTTTGGCCGCACTGGGGCTGGCGGGGTGCAACATCACCTTGCCGCACAAAGTCAAAGCCATGGCGCTGATGGACCACCTGACCCCCATGGCCCAACGGGTCGGCGCCATCAATTGCATCGTGGTGCAAGACGATGGCAGCTTGCATGGCCACAACAACGATGGCTACGGTTACCTGCAAAGCATCAAGGACGAGAAACCCGATTGGCGTGCCGATGTCGGCCCCATCACCCTGTTGGGTGCTGGCGGTGCAGCCCGCGCGGTGATCATCGCTTTGATCGATGCCGGTGCCCCAGAAATTCGCTTGCTCAACCGCTCTCGTGACAAGGCAGAGCAACTGGCCGCGCTCAACCCGCAGGTGGTGAAGGTGCTTGACTGGTCTGAGCGCTATGCGGCTTTGGCCGGTGCGGCCATGCTCATCAACACCACCAACCAAGGCATGTACGACCAACCCCCTTTGGACTTGGTGCTCGACGATCTGCCGCGCACGGCCTTGGTCAGCGATTTGATTTATGTGCCCTTGGAGACGCCCTTGATCAAAGCCGCGAAGGCGCGCGGACATGTGGCGATCAACGGCCTGGGCATGCTGCTCAACCAAGCCGTGCCGGCCTTTGAGGCCTGGTTTGGCATCAAGCCCGTGATCGATGCGGCCTTGCGTCAGAAAATCCTTGACACCTTTTGAACCGCCATGAAAGCCCTTTTATTTTTCGCGGACTGGCGCGGCCAGATTAAGAAAGCCTTGACCCATCGGCTGGGTTTGGCCCTGTTGACTGGTCTGCTGGTCATGCCTGTCTGTGCCAAGGACGGTGACTGGACCATGGGTGTCTATGCCGGCCAGTACCACAACCAAGAGCCCGCCAGTTTTTTGGCGGGCCGCAGCGAATTCAAAAACCATTACATCTTGGCGGTGACTGCCAGCAAACGCTTATGGCGAGCGGAGAATTGGCCCCTTGAGTTGGAGTTGGACGCCATGCTGGGCCAACAATGGGGACAAGCCACCCTCAGTGAAGTGGCCGTAGCCCCGGTGCTGCGCTGGAGTGGCTTGCCTGGCAGGGACACATTGGCCGTTGATGTGCGTGCGGGTCCACTGGGGATTTCTTATACCAACATCATCAGCCCCTTGGAGCGGGGCGTCAACGATCAAGGCAGTCGCACACTGAATTTTTTGATGCTCGAACTCACGGCCTCAGCACCCAAGAATCCCAAATCAGAATGGTTTGCCCGGCTGCACCACCGCTGCACCATTTATGACTTGATGAACAACTATGGTGCCAATGGCGAGGATTTTTTTGCCTTGGGTTGGCGGCGGCGTTTCTAGCCGGTCACTCCACCACGATCCCCTTGCCCTTGACCACCCGGGCCCACAAGGCCATTTGGGCTTGAATAAAGTCCTGGGCGGCTTTGGGTCCGCCTTTTTGCACCTCACCCCCCAATTGGGCGATGCGCGCTTTGACCTCGGGCGTGTCCATCGCCTTGATCAGGGCATCGGAGAGTTTTTCCACCACGGCGTCGGGTGTGCCCGCCGGCGCGAAGATGGCGTTCCACTCATGGATTTCACTGCCGCTCACACCCGCTTCGGCCAGGGTGGGCACATCGGGCAAAGCCGAGGCCCGTTTGCCTGAAGTCACGGCCAGGGCGCGCAGTTTGCCTGCTTGCACGTGTTGCAAGGTGGAGGCCAGGTTGCCAAAGAACAGGGGCACTTGGCCACCAATCACATCATTGAGGGCCGGGCCACCCCCTTTGTATGGGATGTGCACCATGTCCACTTTGGCCGCCGACTCAAACAAAGCCCCCGCCAAGTGTTGGGCGGAACCGTTGCCAGACGATGCGTAGGCGATGGCGTCCTTGCGCGACTTGGCCAAGGCAATCAAGTCGGCAATGTTTTTGGCCGGCAGCTGCGCGTTGACCAACACCACATTGGGAAACAAAGCCATCACCCCAATCGGCTTGAAGGCCTTGCTGCTGTCATACGGCAGTTTGGGAAACAAAGCCGGGTTCACTGCAAACGACGAAGCGTCCAGCATCAAGGTGTAGCCATCGGGCGTGGCCTTGGCCACAGCGCTAGCCCCAATTTGCCCGCTGGCGCCGGGACGGTTTTCCACCACCACGTTTTGTCCCAGCACCTCGGCCATCTTGGGCGCTACCAAACGCGCCATGGCATCGGCCCCGCCGCCGGGTGGGTAGGTGACGATCAGGGTGATGGGTTTGGTGGGCCAGGGGGGGGATTGGGCCCTTGCAGGGCCAACGCCAACAAACGCAGTCATGGCCAATGTCAAGGCACATAGAAAAAGAGGGCGCATCTGAAATGGTGTGTGTTGAGAAAGCATGGTTTTGACTTGGACGAAATAGGAAGGTTCTATTTTTGTTTATTTTATTGTTTAATTAAAATTATTTATAAAAAAATGTTATGTAGTTTTAAATATTTAATATTTTAGAGAAATTAATAAAAATTTGTAGTAGACAAAGAAAAATTGATCGATTACGATATAAATGTTAAAGCTAACAAGACGCCGCCGAAGGGGTCTTCGCCTGTTGAATTTCACTAAGGATACAAATGAGCATCGTCACACCCTTAAAGACATCGGTCAATGCCAACGGCAAAATTGTGATTGAAGACGCATCATTGACTGATGCATTGGCTGTCAAGGAATGGGGCAACGAATGGAACCCAACAAGAAACGATAGCTACAACGATAGCAAGAATGAAGTCAAAGTTGTTGCCGCAGCAAAAACAGTCCCTACAGTTGGAGATGCCTTTTACACCATTGCTGTTAAGCAGACCAACCAATGGGGAATTGGAAAGACATACGAAAACACAGATGTGTCTTGGACGATTTACACAGTCGATGCAAATGGTGTTCTCGATAGCAGCAAATCAGTTTGGACTCGAGCGATCACTAGCTTTGAAGCCAAACTGGGCACTGATCTGAATGGTGATGGCAAGTTGGTGCCGGTTAAGTCCGTATACAACGCAGATGAGCCTGGCTTAAAGTTGGTCAAAGACACCGATAAATCAGTCTACATCAGGGATGGCGAAAAAGATATTTTGGTCCAAAACAATCAGGCTAATGGACCCGCTACTTTGGAGAATTTCAGCAAAGGTTCAGATGGAAGTGCATATGAGACAAGGGCCGTGGCCGCCGAATCAATTACAGAGTTTGGCCAAAAAGCCTATTCAGTGGCGGTTAAAAGCTTTAACACAACTGCTGGTTCGACTGTAGAAGCGAATATCAATTGGACAGTTTATAAAATAGATTTAAATGGAGTCATCATTGACCAGAAGTGGACAAAGTCAATAGGATCCTCGTTTGAATTTAAATTCGGCCAAGATTTAAATGGCGATGGCGTGATTGGGCAAGGTGCACGGAAAATAGACGCCGCTGATACGGCCGGCGTGAGGTTGGCCCGAGACACCGATGGTATTTTGTACCTGGTAGAAAACAGCAATGATGTTGAATACAGTGATTCTCAAAAGACCTATTTGGTCAAGGCCAACGCAACTTCGGCTTATGAGCTTAAAGACAGTTCTGGATATGCATTGATTTCGGAAAATTCCTCTGCCAATTGGGAGTCCAAAGTGATGGGCATCCAAAAGCAAAGTGATGACAGTTATTTGGTTGCAATTCGGAACACACAAACCAGCGGTGAAACCAAAACGATCACTTGGACCATCCAAGCGCTTACAAAAAATTCTGACAATATATTCAGTAACGATTGGACTAAATCTGTTTACAACATTAAAAATATTGCGAGTTATGAGGAAAAATTCAATCAAGACTTGAATGGTAAAGATGGCATCGGTTTCAATGTAGACACCATTCGTGCGGTGGATACAGACAAAGTGGGTCCTGCGTATTTGGCAAAAGATTCAGATGGAGCTTTGTACATCAAGGATGGAAGCAGCACACTCACCATCACCGATATGAACGGTGGTGCTCCCAGTTTGGAAAACTCATACTCTATGCCAGGCTCTGTGAGTTATAACTATAAAACAGAGGCGATTGCTGCAGAAAAGGTCTCGATTGTTACAACCACAACTACTTACGGTACTGGCAGTGGTTACGGTACAGGGTATTACACTACCACCCCCAATTTAACGCCGGTCACGACGACAACAACTGTGTCTGGATATAAGCTTGCGGTGAAGAACACCAGCGGCAGCAGCGATAAGCCAGACGTTAATTGGCAAATTTATACATTGGATGAAAAGGGTCGCTTAGACTGGAGTAGATCATCGTACTCAAAAAGTGTTGTTTCGGTTGAGGAAGATTTTCGTCAAGATTTAAATGGTGATGGAGTTGTGGGTCTTGATGTTAGTAAATTAACTTCCATCAGTAAATCGCCTGAAACCAATGTGGAGCTGAAAAGAAGTGCGGATGGCGCACTGTATATCGTTGCCGGTGGTGAATCGATCGCCATCAAAGACAGCAATGGTGGCGCAGCCAATCTGGAAAACTCCTACTCCGGTTCTGCTGGATACAGCAGTGGCAGCGCTGCATCCAGCAATGAATCGAAAGCGGTAGCGGCAGAAAAGGTGGTGGTCGATGGAGTTACCACCACTTATAAGTTGGCCATCAAAATGTCTAATACCTACAACGGCAAGACCGATGTGAATTGGCAGATTTACACCCTCAATGATAAAGGGGTGATCGACTGGTCAAAGCCAGGTAGTTCCACTTGGACCAAGAGCATCACTGCTTATGAAAAAATATTTCACCAAGATTTGAACAAAGATGGCTATGTTGGCATTGACCCTGCCTCTATGAAAGCGGTGGCATCCGATACCTCGGGCGCCACTTTGCTCAAAGACAGCGACGGATCGCTCTACATCAAGGATGGCACCAATTCCATTGCCATCGCCGACGCCAATGGTGGCACGCCCAATCTAGAAAATTCGAATTCGTGGAGCAATGGTTCTTACAGCGGGTCCTATAAGTCAGAAGCGGTTGCAGTTGAAAAAACAACCGATGGCTACAAATTAGCGCTGAAAAATACCAACGTCAACGATGGAAAAACCGATGTCAGCTGGCAGGTTTATAGCTTGACGGATAAAGGTGTGCTGGATTGGTCAAGGCCAGGAACTTCCTCATGGACCAAGAGCATTACGAAGTTTGAAAGTGACTTTAAGCAAGATCTCAACGGTGATGGTGCCATTGGCGTGGACCCGGCCACATTGGTTAACCTTGCAACCGACACCACCGGTGCTGTGGTGTCTCGTGGTCAGAATTCGGATGCATACATCAAAGACGGCAGCACCATACTTGCTATTTCGGATACCTATGGGGGCTCGCCCAATTTGGAGCAAAGCAGCAGTTGGACCTATGACGGCAAAACCAACTCCAATAAGTCGGAATTGTTCGCGGCTGAAAAGCAAAGCGACGGCACTTATAAGCTGGCCATCAAATACACCAACAAAATGGGCGATGCCATAGACGTCAATTGGCAGGTTCACTCACTCAGCGCGACGGGTGCGCTCGATTGGAGCAAATCGACGTGGAGCCGGTCCATCACCAACTCTGAGCGTTTATTCAATCAAGATATGAACGGTGACGGCATCATTGGCATCTTGCCCGGCAAAATGACCGTGGTGAAAACCGATGTTGTGGGTACGCAACTGGCCAAAGATGCAGATAAAAACATTTACATCAAAGATGGCCAAACTTATATCGCACTGACCGATTCTTATGGCGGCATCCCCAATCTTGAATATTCCAACAGTTGGACGGACGGGTCGAACGAAAGTCTTGTCTATGCGGTAGAAAAACAAACCGACGGAACATTTAAGTTGGCCGTCAAAAATACCAATATTTACAGTGGCGTGACCACGGTCAATTGGCAGGTTTACTCGCTGAACGCGCAGGGTGCTTTGGATTGGAGCAAGTCAACCTGGACGCAAAGCATATCCAACGTAGAAACACAATTCAAACAAGATTTGAACCTGGATGGTTTTGAGGGGGTCGATCCTTCAACCATGCTGGCTGTGGGCAAGGATGTGCTGGGAGCCACCTTGGTAAAGGATGCAGATGGTGCCCTGTTCATTCGCAATGGCAACGATTTAACGGCCATCACCGATTCTTATGGTGGTGCACCTAAGCTTGAATATTCAAATTCGTGGACTGGCGGGTCGAATAAATCCGAGGCCATGGCCGTTCAGAAACAATCGGACGGAACCTATAAGCTTGCGATCAAAACCACCAATGTTTACAACGACAAGACGGACATCAGTTGGCAAATTCAAACCCTCAGTGAAGCGGGCGTGCTAGATTGGTCTAAATCCAGTTGGAGCAAGGCCATTACAAGCCATGAAAAATTGTTTGAGCAAGACCTCAATGGCGACGGCAAGGTTGGCATTGATAACGATAAATTGGACCTTGTGGGCACTGACACCAACGGCGTTCGTCTCGCCCGCGATGCTGAGCGTGCTTTGTATGTCCAAATTGGCTCTGCGTGGTATGCCATCACCGACACCAATGGCGGAAGCCCAACCCTAGAGTCGAGTAATTCATGGACAACTGGCGCCTATAAAAGTGAAGCCATTGCCGCTCAAGAGCAGGCGGGTGGCGCCATCAAACTGGTGATCAAAAACACCAATACTTATGATGGAAAAACCACTGAATCCTGGCAAGTACAAACATTGAGCAATAAAGGTGTTTTGGATTGGTCAAAGTCCTCTTGGTCAAAGAATGTTTCCTCCGTTGAGTCGTTGGTGAATGAAGACTTGAATGGCGACAAGACCATTGGACTGGATAAGAGCAAACTGACTTTAATTTCAACGGATACGACGGGCCATGTTTTGGCCAAAGATGCAGACGGAATTCTGTATATCAAGGTAGATGCCAATACCCTCAAAACCATCACAGATACATATGGGTCCACACCCAATTTGGAGTTCAATTCAAGTTGGACGGGCGGATCTTCTAAAACTGAGGCTTATGCCGTTGAGTTGCAATCCAATGGCACCTATAAGTTGGCTCTTAAAAATACGGTTGTTAACAATGGTGTCACTGAATACAGTTGGCAAATTCATACACTCAGTGCTGACGGTGCAATCGATTGGAGCAAGTCCTCCTGGACCCGATCAGTTGCCAGTGTGGAAGCATTGTTCAATCAGGATTTGGATGGCGATAGTAAGACTGGTATAGACACAGATAAATTGGTAGTGGTGAGTACAGATGTGTCAGGTACTGGCGGAGCTCTTTACAAAGATGGCAGCGGCGCTCTCTACATCAAAGAGGCGCAAAGTTATATTGCTATTGTGGATAAAAACGGTGGTGCTCCATTTTTGGAGTCCAGCACCAGCTGGACGGGCGGAAGTGCTTCACGGGTTGCATATGCCGTGGAAAAGCAGGCGGATGATACCTATCGATTGGCGGTTAAAAATTCTTACACCGACACTGTGGCCAATAAAACAGAGGTGTCTTGGGAGATTTTTACGCTCAGTGCGAAATCCACCACATCTGGGACCACAACGTTGGATTGGGGCAAAACCTCCTACGTTAAAAATATTGCCTCTTCTGAAGCCGCGTTCAATCAAGATTTGAATGGAGACGCCACATTGACCTCTGCATCAACCACCGCGGTGGAGTTAACGTCTGATGTCACTGGTATCAAATTGGCCAGGGGTTCGGATGGAGCTCTATATATCAAAGCGGACAAGACATTGATGGTTCAAGATGAACTGGGCAACGCAGTGATGCTAGAGGACAGCCAGTCTGCATCAAATTACTCGCTGATCGCAACTGCCAGCGCCGTTGAAAGCGTCGTGGCTGGTGGAAAAACAAGCTATCGTTTGGCCGTCAAAGCCGTGACAACAGTTGGGTCACTTGAGACGAGTGATTGGAGGATTTATACGTTAACTGACAAGGGTGTGGTTGACCCTTTCTTTACCTCATTCAAGGGTGTTGCTGCGCAAGAAAGTATTTTTAACCAGGACATGAATGGTGATGGCGTATTGGGTATTGCAGCCTCAAGCTTAAAAGATATCCAAACCGATTCCGTTGGTGACAAATTGGCGATGGACCCAAATGGTGCTGTTTACATCAATAGCTCCGGTCAAAATCCTTTGCGCATCAGTGATGGTGATGGCGGTGACCTACCGTTTAATTTCACCTACTTAATTGAGGGCGGCAGTATGAAAGGGGAATCTTTTGCTGTGGAAAAACAAACAGACAGCACTTATAAATTGGCTGTTAAGTACACGGATGTATTGGGCACTGAAGAGACCATCAGTTGGGAAATTCATACCCTTGATGCCACTGGAAAACTGGATTGGACGAAAGCCGACAGAGTTGTTGATGTGACAACCGTTGAGCGTGACTTCAATCAGGACCTGAATGGCGACTCCATCATCGGTCTGACTGGATTGTCAGCGAGTCAAAACCAAACTGCCGTGTTGATGGGCTGAGTTAACCATGTTTAAAAATATCATTTCTTTTCGATCGCATTGGTTATTGGCCATCGTTTTGCCCTTATTGTTGGTGGCATGTGGTGGAGGCGGTGGTGGTAGCAGCACATCAACCACCGAGACTAAAAATATTTCAATCACACCGGGCTTGGGCGGCTTCAGTGCTGGCGCTGTGGTGGAGGCTTACAAGCCCAATGGTGATTTGATCAAAGCCTCGACCACCAATGCCGCTGGTGAAGCAACGCTTGACATGTACGGATATGACGGCCCATTTATTCTGAAAGTTTCGGGCGCTACAGGCGTTACCTACTACGATGAAAAAACTGGGACATCTAAAGATTTTTCAAGTTCTTCTGATTATTTGTTATCGGTGGTGCCAACCACTGCGATCACCAGCGGCTCTAGCTATGGGGTGACACCCTTGACCAATATGGCGGCAGCGCTGGCTGGCGTCGACGGTTTGGCACCAACGATTTCTGGGGCGACATCGGCTGCAGTGATAACCAGCATCAATCAATCGCTTGAATACGTTCAAAGTTTGATGGGTGTGGACTCGACAACGTTGAATATTCTTTCTGCACCCACTCTGGTCCGGGCTGATCGAACCACGGTGTCTGGCGGCAATTCGTCGGGTGTTTATGGGTTGCTTTTGGCTGAGTTGGCCAATCAATCGACCAGTACCACCCCGTTGGTTCAGGCGAAGTCCATGTACACGCGGGCCCTTAAAGTCAAGCAGAGTGCTTTCACCAGCGGGTTGACTGATTTGGACACGGCATTGGCACCGTTGAAGCTAGCACAGGCCAAGCTGAGCACGGGCACCACCAGCTTTTTATCTTCGGGTTCTAAAGTTGCGTTGACTTATACGGACAAAACCGCGTCTCAGGTCAATACGGCTTCAACCATCACCAAGGCAACCACGGCCGCACGAACCATCAATGTGGTGCCGGGATCCGGGGCTTTTGGGTCAGGCGCCAAGGTGTCGGTGATCAATCCAAGCACAGGCAGTGAAATTTCTTTTGCCAGCACCAATGCATCAGGAGTGGCTGTGGTGGACCTCGGCACTTACTCTGGCCCCATGGTTTTGCGTGTGTCTGGGGGGGCAGGGGTTAAATACTATGATGAAACACTGGGTGCAAGTGTTGACTTTGATAGCTCCAAATCTATGTTGTCGGTGGTGCCTGCGGAAAGTGTGACATCAGGTTCCAGTTACGGCATTTCTCCCTTGACCCACTTGGCAGCGGTTTTTGCGGGTCTGACAGCCAGTAATTTTCAAGTGACTAAACCCACTGGTGGTACTGAATCCGACACCATGTACAAAGCATTGGCTCGCGTGCGCCTTCTGCTGGGTTTTCGCTCGGACACCTCCAATGTGGTGAACAACATTCATACTTTGAACCTGCTGATTGCGCCATCCGTGCTCTCGTCCACCACTGCAAGCGCAGGCATTGATTTGAGTGCCCCAGGCGGGTACATGGGGTACTTTTTGGCTGAAATTGCCAGGGCTTCTCGATCTAGAAGCAGCTCAAATGCGATTGAATTCTCGGAGCGTCTGGCCGCTGCAGGGCTGAAATTAAAAACGGCAATTGATGGGGGAAATGACGTTGCGATCACAGCTGCCGTAGCTGAATTCAGTGGTTCAGCAGAGTTGGGTGTATTGAATGCAGCGTCTGCACAAGTGGCAGTTGGCAGCAACAAATTCATTAAAAGTTGCATCACGGTGGATTCAAGTTCCAAAATTTATTTGGCGAATATGTTCTCCAAAGCGACTGATTTGGCGAACTTGAATCCTTCAGCCTCCAAACTGGCAGAAATGGTTCTTAACTTAGAAGCTGCCGTCTTACAGCAGACCATGAATAACAGTTACACGCTGTCTAAAACCAGTACGTGTACCTCTTAAGGTCCATCGCTCTGACACGATGCTGATCGGTGGTTTTCGGTGGTGACACCCCTCCATCAACTACGCGCACCGCGATGGTGAAACGCCGCCCTCAAACGCCTTCGCTGTTCAAGGTCACCATGCCCTTGGGGGTGTGCAACACCGCTTGGACATTGGCGGGGCCTGTGGTGACGGCCACTTCTGTGAGTCCCAAGGCGGCGTAGGCGGCTTGGAGTTTGTTGGCGTTGGGGTGGCTCACACTCAAGCGCTCTAAGCTCACTTTGGAACGTGGCAAGGTGTTGCGCGGGTGCATGCGTTGCGGGTCGGCGTCGCCCGGTTTGCCCCATTGGATGAGGCTCGGGAGGGTGCCTTGGAATAAGCGCTGTCCGTCGGGCCGGAGGCTGAATTGCCAATGCAGCAAACCCTTGGGGGTGCGCCGGTTGGCGTGGATGGTGGTGCCTCGGTCTATTCCTTGGTCGAACCATGCTTGTCGCGCCGCGGCAATGTCGGAGGTGCCGGCCACAAAGTGCAACAAACGCGGTTGCTGGGCAACACTTTTTTGCACCGCCGGGTCGTCCATGTCAAACCAGCGTGCATTTTTGGAGCGCAGGGCCGGGTCGGCATGCGGGTGGATGGCGATGATTTCAAAGTAAGCCATGGGGTGCGCTGGCGTGGCAATTTTGAACAAGCGGTTGTGCGTGCCTTGTTTCTCATGCTCACCCCCGGGCCCAGGGGTGATGCCCAAAGTGGCCTCGCACCATTGCACCCCTTGCGCCAAGGTGGAAGCCACCACCACCAAATGATCGATTTGCGTTTTCATGCCCGCACCATACCACTGACCCACCTTCGCCATGTGCTGCCGCAGCGTGGCAAGCATCGCCAAGGCCCGGTTTTGTGGGCCGTGGAATGAAAGCGGCACGCCACCGCAAAACAGGGGCGTGCCGCCGGGGGCAAGGGCTCAGGGCCTGATCACCATTTCATCTCGCCTTTGTTGACCTTGGCGCCAATGTGCAGAGACACCGTACCTTGTGTCACCTGTGGGTAGGCCTGTTGCATGGCGCCGATCAAGGCGGCGCTGTTTGGGCTGGCGGCCAGGTGTTTCTCAAAGGTTTGCAAGTAGTCCTTGGTGAAAGCAATGGCGCTGGCGTCTAGTCGGGTGCCGGCCTGCATGTGGCCTGGCACCACCAGGGCTGGCTTCAAAGCGGCCATTTCGTCCAACTGGGTCACCCAGGCGGCGCGTTCGGCCGGGCTTTGGGTGTCGGCGGTCCAGACGTGCGCGTTGCCAAACACGCCAATGTTGCCGGCGATGGCCTGGATGGAGGGAATCCACACATAGGGCCGGTGCGCCAACAGGCCTTGCGTGCCCCGGATTTCAATGGTCTGGCCTTCCAGGCTGAGGGTGTTGCCCTCCAAGGCACGCGGCACGATCGGCTGCTTGGGTGCATTGGCACCCATCTGTGGGCCCCAAAAAGCCACTTTGCCCGCCACATGGGGGGTCAGTTTGCTCAGCACGGCTGGCGTGGCGACCACGTCGGCCTGGGGGAAGACCTGCTTGAGGTACTCCACGCCGAAGTAGTAGTCGGGGTCGGCTTGGCTGACCAAGATGGTTTTGAGTTGTTTGCCGCTGTCGAGCACATTGGCGGCAATGCGCATGGCGTCGGCCCGGGTGAAGCCGGCGTCAATCACCATGGCCTCTTTTTGGCCATAGACCAAGGTGGAATTGACGTTGAAGCTGTTGGCGCCGGCGTTGTGGACTTGCACGCTGAGGGCATTTTGGGCCTGGGCAGAACCCATGGCGATGGCGATGGAAGCGGCGATCAAAGTGGTGCGAATCATGGGGAAGCTCCTTGAGGTTGTTGAACGCTTAGAGGACATCTCGTTGGCGTGGGATGAACTTTAATGAATAAAATAGTACAAATAAATCACTTAAATTGGACATATATGTTGCATAAAACGAGCAAATCATGGACAGACTGACCGCCATGCAGGTGTTTGTGGCCGTGGCCCAAAACGGCAGCTTCAGCGCCACCGCCGATCAGCTCGACATGTCGCGCGCCATGGTCACCCGGCATGTGGAGGCCTTAGAGCAGTGGCTAGGTGCCCGGCTTTTTCAGCGCACGACCCGCAGCGTCACGCTCACCGATGCGGGTGAAAGCTGTTTGCGCCGCAGCCAACAAATGCTGGCCTTGATGGAGGACGTGCAAGAGGAAACCAGCCGCCAAGACGGTGCCCTGCGCGGCCAGTTGCGGGTGACGTGCAGCATGTCGTTCGCCTATGCGCAATTGGCTGCGGCCTTGGCCGATTTTTTGGAGCTGCACCCGAACATCAAGGTCGATTTGCAGGCCAGCGATGGCGTGCTCAATTTGGTGGAGGCGCGCATCGACTTGGCCATCCGCATCAGTGCCGAGCCCGACCCGGCGCTGATTGGCCGGGTGCTGGCGCCTTGTGCCTCGGTGCTGGTGGCCTCCCCTGCGTATCTGGCGCAACATGGCAAACCTCAAGTGCCCGCCGATCTGGCCGCCCACCGCTGTTTGAGTTATGCCAACTTTGGCAAAAGCACCTGGATGTTTGCCCGTGGAGATGAGCGTTGCGAAGTGAAACTGGGCAGCCGTTTCAGTGCCAACGAGGCCACAGCCTTGATGCGTGCCACCCTGGCGGGCGCAGGCGTCAGCCTGCAACCGACCTACTTGGCCAACCCCTTGCTGGCCGATGGCCGTTTGCAGCAGGTTTTGCCCGATTGGGGCTTGCCCATGCTGTCCATTTATGCGCTGTACCCCTCGCGCAAACACCTGGCACCTGCGGTACGCGCATTGCTCGACTTTTTGATCGCACGCTTTGACCCCGTGCCCTGGGCTTTGCCGACCACCCAGGCTTGAGGTGTCGGGGCTGAGCGATGCGCCGTTTCAAAGCGTTGAAACGGGGACCAGGATCGCCATCGCCCGCCAAGCTTGGCGATCCATCGACTGCTTGCAAAATGGGGCCATGAAACCTTGGCAGCAATCTCCGCCCGACCTGGCCCGCTCGGCACACACCGTGTTGACCGACATCGATGACACCTTGACCACCCACGGACGTTTGTTGCCCGACGCCTATGACGCCATGGCCCGTTTGCAGCAGGCGGGTTTGCGGGTGATCCCGGTGACCGGTCGACCTGCGGGTTGGTGCGACATGATCGCCCGCACCTGGCCGGTGGATGGGGTGATTGGCGAAAACGGCGCCTTTTACATGTGGCACGACGCCTCAGATCAGCGCTTGCGCTGCCGCCATTGGGACAGCGATGTGAATTTGTCCGCATTGAGCCAGCGCTTGGCCGCTGTGCGCGAGCGGGTGCTGGCTGAGGTGCCGGGCAGTGGCGTGGCGTCCGATCAATTTGCCCGCTGGTACGACTTGGCCATTGATTTTTGTGAGGACGTGCCCGCCTTGCCCCGCAGCGCCGTGGATCGCATTGTGGCCATCATGCAAGCTGAGGGCATGACGGCCAAGGTCAGCTCCATCCACGTCAACGGTTGGTGGGGGGATTGGGACAAATTGCGCATGGCCCGCCGCATGTTGGCCGAGCGCCATGGTGTGGACTGGGCGAATGAGGGCGCGCGCATTTTGTTTGTGGGCGACTCACCCAACGATGCCCCCATGTTTGGCGCCTTGCCCCACAGCGTGGGCGTGGCCAATGTGGCCGATTTTTCAGACCGTTTGGAACACCCACCGACCTGGGTCACCCGCGCACGCTCGGGGGCTGGCTTTGTGGAGTTTGCCCAGCATCTCTTGGCCATGCGCCAAGCCTGAGCCAGCCCCGGCTTTCG
This sequence comes from Limnohabitans rimovensis (SeqCode), assembly GCF_965234775.1. Classification (GTDB taxonomy): domain Bacteria; phylum Pseudomonadota; class Gammaproteobacteria; order Burkholderiales; family Burkholderiaceae_C; genus Limnohabitans; species Limnohabitans rimovensis. Next base: position 491,466 of record NZ_OZ248562.1, read on the forward strand.
ATCGCCAACAGTTGGCGTTGGCGCGTGGGGGTGCGGCAGGCGTCAGCGACGCCGCCCTTTGCCGCTGGCGCCACCCAGCAAACCGCCGAGCACGCCACGCACAATTTCCCGACCGATGGAAGAGCCCACGGTGCGCACCGCGCTTTTGATGACCAACTGGGCCACGCCATCCCGGTGGGCGCCACGCGGACCTTGACTGCCAAACAACAAATCGCTCACGCTGCCCATCAAGCCGCCACCGCTGGAAGCCGGCGCTGGGTTTTCCGGCCCTGGGTTCGGGCTCGCACCCTGGCTGGCGCTGGGGGAATCGCTGCCATGGGCCCGCCCTTTGATCATTTCGTAGGCGGATTCACGGTCCACCGTCTTTTCATACACCCCCGCCACCAGCGAGCTTTGCAGCAAGGCTTGGCGTTGCTCGGCGGTGATGGGGCCCAGCTGGCTGCCAGGCGGCAGCACAAACACCCGTTCGGTTTCGCTCGGGCGGCCCTTGGCGTCGAGCAGGCTGACCAGCGCCTCGCCCACGGCCAAATCGGTGATGGCGGCTTCAATGTCCAAGCCTTTTTTCGGGCGCATAGTTTGCGCGGTGGCGGCCACGGCTTTTTGGTCGCGCGGCGTGAAGGCCCGCAGCACATGCTGAACACGGTTACCCAGTTGGGCCAGCACGCTGTCGGGGATGTCCAGCGGGTTTTGGGTGACGAAATACACACCCACACCTTTGGAGCGCACCAAACGCACCACCAACTCAATGCGCTCGATCAAGGCCTTGGGCGCTTCGTTGAACAGCAAATGCGCTTCGTCGAAAAAGAATACCAATTTGGGTTTATCGGGGTCGCCGATTTCGGGCAATTGCTCGAACAACTCGGAGAGCATCCACAGCAAAAACGTGGCGTACAAGCGCGGCGAGTTCATCAGCTTGTCGGCTGCCAAGATGTTGACCACGCCGTGACCGTTGCCATCGGTTTGCATGAAGTCGTGGATATCGAGCATGGGCTCGCCAAAGAATTTGTCGCCGCCTTGCTGCTCGATCTGCATCAAACCGCGCTGAATGGCACCAATGCTGGCGGCGCTGACATTGCCGTACTCGGTGGTGAATTCTTTGGCGTTGTCGCCCACATACTGCAGCATGGCCCGCAGGTCTTTCAGGTCCAACAGCAACATGCCGCGGTCGTCAGCGATTTTGAACACCAGGTTCAACACACCTTCTTGGGTGTCGTTTAAATTGAGCATGCGCCCCAAGAGCAGCGGGCCCATGTCACTGACGGTGGAACGGACGGGGTGGCCTTGTTCGCCAAACACATCCCACAAGGTGGTGGGGCAGGGCGCAAAAGCGGGTGTGTCCAAGCCGCGCTCTTTCAGGATGGCGGCCATTTTGTCGCTCAGCTTGCTGGTTTGGCTCAGGCCCGTTAGGTCGCCCTTGACGTCGGCCATGAACACCGGCACGCCGATGCGCGAGAGGCTTTGCGCCATGGTTTGCAAGGTGACGGTTTTGCCCGAGCCGGTGGCACCGGTGATCAGGCCGTGGCGGTTGGCCAGTTGGGGCATGAGCCAGCATTGGGCCGTGTCATTTTTGGCAATCAACAGGGGGTCGGTCATGGGAGGCCTTTTCAGCACAGTTTTACCAGCCCGCATTACACATGAAAAAACCGCCCATGGGCGGTTTGGCGCTCGGCGCAGGTGGGATCAGCGCTTGGGCTTGATGGCCTCTGCGGGAACGGTTTCGGCGGTCACCCGACGCGCACCGTTGAAGCGGCGGTCCCAATAGGCTTGGCGCATGTCTTCGACCCGCACTTCGCCACCCGCGCGGGGGGAGTGGATGAACTTGTTGTCACCCACATAAATACCCACATGGCTGAAAGCTTGGCGCATGGTGTTGAAAAACACCAAGTCGCCGGGTTGCAGGTCTTCGCGGTTGATTTTTTCGGTCACTGAGGCCTGATCGCTGGCGCGCCGGGGCAGGATCAGCCCGACGGTTTGCTCGAACATGGCCCTCACAAAACCGCTGCAATCGAAACCGTTTTCTTGGCTGGTGCCACCACGGCGGTAAGGCACACCCAAGAAACCCATGGCGTTGACCACCAAATCAGAAGCCTTGTCACCCACCCGCTGCCGAAATTGCTCAACCCGACCCAGCAGGCCGCGCTCTTGCAGGAGTTTTTCTATGTCGTCGTTGCCATCGGGGTTGGGTGCGGCAGCCGCGCCGACAGCCAGCAGCAGTGCCAGGGACATGCCCAGTTGTGCCCCCCAATGCCGCAGGGCCCCAATTTTCAAATCGCCAAACCCAGGGCTTGCTGCATGGCCTGACCCAAGCCGGCAAAGTGCTCAAAAGCTTTGGGGGTGGGCACCAGGTATTTGGTGCGGCGGTTTTTGCCCTCGTGCACCGTGTCCACCATGCCCACATCGCGCAGCAAATCGAGTTTGCGGTGGATGGTGGCGGGTGAGGCAATGTGGCCCAGGGCCATGGCCTCGCTGATGGTCAGAGGATTTTGCTGATTGTGTTTCAGAGCAATCAGTTCCAGGAGTTTGCGCGAATCCGCATCGATGTCTGGCATTTGACCAGCACCTTCAAGGGTGTGCAAAAGGTTTAAAAATCGAAGATAAACCTGGGGGTCTTTCATTCATTCGCTCCTGGATATCTATTCAAAATTGAATAGGTATGACTGATTTTTTAACACCCTGATCATAAGTCATGGCGCAAGCGCGATTTCTGAGGGTTTGTGAGGGCCCAGTCGGGCCTTTTGGTTGGGACAAATCACCCCAGTTCGGACTGCGCTGGAGCGGCTTGGGGCCGAATCCTCTGCGTCTTGGACAACCGGCCCCACCCACCCGTTCGGCCTTGGGTCAAACCTATAATCTTTCGCTTTGGACCGGGGGCTTTCCCCGAGCCTGCGGGCCTGAGCCCCGCCTTCGCACTGCCACACACCATGAACACCCCACATCAATCCGTGCCCCAGCTGTCTGTGGCCGACATCCGCAAGTCGTTTTTGGATTTTTTCGCCACCAAAGGCCACACCGTGGTGGCGTCCAGCCCCTTGGTGCCGGGCAACGACCCGACGCTCATGTTCACCAACTCGGGCATGGTGCAGTTCAAAGACGTGTTTTTGGGCTCCGACAAGCGCTCTTATGTGCGCGCTGCCTCGGTGCAAGCTTGCTTGCGTGCAGGTGGCAAGCACAACGACTTGGAAAACGTGGGCTACACCGCGCGGCACCACACCTTTTTCGAAATGCTCGGCAATTGGTCGTTTGGCGACTACTTCAAGCGCGAAAGCCTGAAATGGGCGTGGGAGTTGCTGACCGAGGTGTACAAGCTGCCCAAAGAACGCTTGCTGGCCACCGTCTACCAAGAGGACGACGAGGCCTACGACATTTGGACCAAAGAGATTGGCTTGCCCCCTGAGCGGGTCATCCGCATTGGCGACAACAAAGGCGGTCGCTACAAAAGCGATAACTTTTGGATGATGGCCGACACCGGCCCTTGCGGCCCGTGTTCTGAAATTTTTTACGACCACGGCGACCACATCCCGGGCGGCCCCCCCGGCAGCCCCGAGGAAGACGGCGACCGCTTCATCGAAATTTGGAACAACGTGTTCATGCAGTTTGAAATGCACGAAGACGGTTCGGTCACGCCGCTGCCCGCACCTTGCGTGGACACCGGCATGGGCCTCGAGCGCTTGGCCGCCATCCTGCAGCATGTGCACAGCAACTACGAAATTGACCTGTTCGCTACCTTGATCAAAGCCGCCGCCCGTGAAACCGGCTGTGCCGACTTGGCCACCCCCTCGCTGCGGGTGATTGCCGACCACTTGCGGGCCACTGCGTTTTTGGTCAGCGACGGCGTGGTGCCCTCCAACGAGGGGCGCGGCTATGTGCAGCGGCGCATCATCCGCCGCGCCATCCGCCACGGCTACAAGCTGGGCCAAAAAACACCGTTTTTTCACAAACTGGTGCCCGATTTGGTCGCCCTCATGGGTGCGGCCTACCCCAGCTTGGCGGCGCAGGCCGATCGCATCACCGCGATTTTGAAAACCGAGGAAGAGCGGTTTTACGAGACGCTTGAAATCGGCATGCACATCTTGGACGAGGCCTTGGCCGATGGCGTGAAGGTCTTGCCGGGCGAGGTGGCTTTCAAACTGCACGACACCTTCGGCTTTCCGCTGGACCTGACCAATGACGTCTGCCGCGAACGTGCTTTGCAAGTTGACGAAGCAGGTTTCCACGCCGCCATGGACCGCCAAAAAAACCAAGCCCGTGCAGCGGGCAAGTTCAAGATGGACAAGGCGCTGGACTACAGCGGCGCCCCCACCGCGTTTGTCGGCTACGAGAGCTTGCAAGCGTCGGCCAAAATTTTGGCGCTCTACTTTGATGGCGTGTCGGTCGCGGCTTTGAACCACGGCCAAAGCGGTGTGGTGGTGTTGGACACCACCCCTTTTTACGCCGAGAGCGGCGGCCAAGTGGGCGACGAGGGCGAGTTGGTCAGCGGATCGGCACGCTTTGCGGTGGAAGACACCTTGAAGATCAAGGCCGATGTGTTTGGCCACCACGGCACGCTCACCCAAGGCACGCTGAATGTGGGCGACAGCCTGCAAGCCTCGGTGGGCTCAGGCGTTCGCGCCGCCACCGTGCGCAACCACAGCGCCACCCATTTGATGCACAAGGCCTTGCGCGAGGTGCTGGGCGACCATGTGCAGCAAAAAGGCTCGCTGGTGAACGATGAGCGCACCCGTTTTGACTTTGCCCACAACGCCCCGGTGACGGATGCGCAAATCGCCGACATCGAAGCGCGGGTGAACCATGAAATTTTGGCCAACGCCAGCACCCAAGCGCGGGTGATGGACATCGAGTCGGCACAAAAAACCGGTGCCATGATGCTGTTTGGCGAGAAGTACGGCGAAACCGTGCGGGTGCTCGACATTGGCACCAGCCGCGAGCTGTGCGGCGGCACCCATGTGCAACGTACAGGTGACATTGGTCTCTTCAAAGTGGTGTCCGAGAGCGGTGTGGCCGCAGGGGTGCGCCGCATCGAAGCGGTCACTGGTGCGAATGCCTTGGCCTATGTGCAAACCTTGGAGCGCACCGTGCAAGAGGCAGCGGGCAGCTTGCGCACCCCCACGGCAGAGTTGAACCAACGCATCCACCAAGTGCTGGACCAATTGAAGGGTCTGGAGAAAGAACTCGCTGCCCTCAAAGGCAAGCTGGCGTCATCGCAAGGCGACGAATTGAGCGGCCAAGCCATCGACCTGAAAGGCGTCAAGCTGTTGGCAGCCCGCTTGCCCGGCGCGGATGCCAAAGCCTTGCGCGAAACCTTGGACAAGCTCAAAGACAAGCTCAAAACCGCGGTGGTGGTGTTGGCCAGTGTCGACGGCGACAAGGTGCAAATCGCCGCTGGGGTGACTGCCGACACCCTCGGTAAAGTCAAAGCCGGTGAGTTGGTGAATTTTGTCGCCCAGCAAGTGGGCGGCAAGGGCGGCGGCAAGCCCGACATAGCCATGGCCGGTGGCACACAGCCCGCTGGTTTGGACGCGGCGCTGGCCAGTGTGCAAGGCTGGGTGGCAGAGCGGCTTTAATCGCAAGGGCATCAATCACCCACGCGGGCAAGGGTTATCCAGGGGCTGGATCGCTCTTGACGCCACTTAGCATGGACGCCATCGCCAGTGGGTGATCATGCGCAGGGTTGCGTGGGGTCATCTTGGCGCTCAACCCCAGGAGCGTTCATGTCCACCATTCAGGTCAATGGCCAACCGCACAAAGTGCAGGCCGATTCGAAAACCCCTTTGTTGCACGTGTTGCAAAACGAGTTGTTGCTCAAAGGCCCCAAATACGGTTGTGGCCTGGGCCAATGCGGTGCGTGCACCGTGCACATCAATGGCCAAGCGATGCGCTCTTGCGTCATGCCGGTGGGGGCGGTGCGCGGCGAGGTGACCACCTTGGAGGGATTGGGCACACCCGATAAACCCCACCCGGTGCAAAAAGCGTTTATTGACGCCCAAGCCGCCCAGTGCGGTTACTGCATCAACGGCATGGTGATGACCACGGTGGCTTTTTTGAAGAAAACCCCCAAGCCCAGCGACGACCAAATCAAGGCCGCGCTCGACGCCAACTTGTGCCGTTGCGGCACCCACATGCGCATCATTTCGGCGGTGCGCAAAGCAGCGGGGGTGGCAGCATGAAACGGCGCGCATTCCTCCAATCTTCGGCCGGCGTGGTGGTCGGCTTCAGCCTCAGCTTGTCACCGGTGCTGGCCCAGCAAGCCGCTGACCCCCGTTTTGCCCAAGTCGACGCTTGGCTCAAGATCGCGCCCAACGGCCTGGTCACTTTTCACACCGGCAAGGTCGAGTTGGGCACCGGTGTGCGCACCGCTTTGGCCCAAATGATTGCCGAAGAGCTGGATGTGGCGGTTTCCAGCATCCAGTTGGTCATGGGTGACACCGATTTGTGCCCGGATCAAATCGGCACTTTTGGCAGCTTGACCATCATGCTCGCTGGCCCCCAGGTGCGCCAAGCCGCTGCCGAGGCACGCCTGGCTTTGGTCGAGCGCGCAGCCCAGCGCTTGGGCGTACCGGCCGATCAAATCCAAACCGCTCAAGGTGTGGCCAGAGCCCCCTCTGGTGCCAGCGTCAGTTACGGCGAGTTGGCCCAAGGCCCTGCTTTGGGGCGTGCCATCAGCGGCAAAGCCACCTTGAAAACCCCAGCGCAGTTCAAGCAAATTGGCCAATCGGTGCCCCGCGTGGAAATTCCGGCCAAGGTCTGCGGAACGCATGAATATGTGCAGCATGTGCGCGTGCCTGGCATGCTGCATGGGCGTATCATTCGCCCGGACATGCCTGGCGCCACTGCCTTGCAAATCGACGACAGCGCCCTGAAGACCATGGCCGGTGCACCCAAAGTGGTGCGCAAGGGTAACTTTTTGGCAGTGGTCGCCGACACCGAAGACATGGCCATTCAAGCCGCCCAAGCGGTCAAGGTGCTTTGGAGTGCGGCCGAGCCCTTGCCCACCCCACAAGAGGTTCCGCAGCGCTTGCGCAGCACCCCATCAACCGCGCGGGAATTGCAGCGCACCGGTCGGGGTGCCGACACCATGGCCCAAGCGGCCAAAACCCATCAGGCCGATTACTTTGTGCCGTTTCAGCTGCACGCCTCGATCGGTCCCTCATGCGCAGTGGCCGATGTGCGCGCCGACAAGGCCACCGTCTGGTCGGCCACGCAAACATCCTTTCTCACCCGGGGCAGCTTGGCCACCATGTTGGGCATGAAGCCCGCGCAGGTGCGTTTGATTTGGACCGAAGGATCGGGCTGCTACGGCCAAAATGGTTCAGACGATGTGTCGGGTGACGCCGCTTTGTTGTCGCAGCTGGTGGGCAAGCCGGTGCGGGTGCAATGGATGCGCCGCGAAGAGCACCAATGGGAGCCCAAGGGCGCCGCCATGGCCATGACGGTCAAAGCGGGTCTGGACGCCAATGGGCAAATCATGGGCTGGGACTACGCGGTGTGGAGCCCCAACCACGCCTTGCGGCCCTTTTATGACATGGCCGGCAATGTGCTGGCCGGTGAAGCCCTGGGCATGCCCGCGCGTTTTTTGCAAGCCGGTGCCGACCGCAATGCCAAGCCCACCTATGCCTTTGACAACAGCCGGGTGGTGCTCAACTTGCTCACCCAGTCGCCGCTGCGCTCATCGTCTTTGCGCGGTTTGGGCTCGCCCCAAAACACCTTTGCCAACGAATCCTTCATCGACGAGATGGCGGTGTTGGCTGGGGCCGATGCGATCGATTTCCGGGTGCGCCACCTGAAAGACGAGCGCGCCATTGCAGTCTTGCGCGCGGTCGAAAAACGCGCTGGCTGGGACAAGCGCCCCAGTGGCGGTCGCAGCAACGGCGTGGGCCGAGGCGTGGCCTTCGTGCAATACGACAACAACGCCGCTTATGTGGCGGTGAGCATGCAGGTGCGGGTGGACGACAAAACCGGTCGGGTGAAGGTTGAGCGCGTCTGCGTGGCCCATGATTGCGGCATGGTGGTCAACCCCGACGGCGTGCGCAATCAAATCGAGGGCAATGTGATCCAAACCCTGAGCCGTGCCTTGATGGAAGAGGTGCAAACCACCCGGCGCGAAATCACCAGTGTGGACTGGGTCAGCTACCCCATCTTGCGCTTTTCAGACCTGCCCAGCGCCATCGACATTGAGCTGATCGATCGCCCCACGGTGCGGGCTGTGGGGGCGGGTGAGGCCACGGCGTCCCCCATATTTGCCGCCCTGGGCAACGCCATCTTTGACGCGACGGGTGTGCGCTTGCGCAGCGTGCCCTTCACCCCCGAGCGCCTGTTGGCAGCGCGGCAAAAACGCGCGGCTTGAGCGGAGGCTGGCCGTGCGCCTCACCAAACCTTTGGCCAAGGCGTCGGACGTGGCGCAAGGCAACCCTGTGACCCGGAAAGTGGTGTCCGAAGGTTTTTGGGTTCGGGTGGGTGGCAAACCCAATATGTCGCTGGCTCAGAAACTCAAGGCCTACGACCCGAAAGTGCATGGGGGTGAGGTGATGGCCGATGGCCGCTCGCTGGGAGCTGAACCCTCTTCAAGCCAAGAGGGTCTTGGCCAGTAACCCCAGCACGGCACAACCCACGATCACTTGAATCACGCTTCGCTGGAAGCGAAACAGCGCGATGGCAGCAACCATGGCCAAGGCCGCTGATGTGCCGTCAAAAGGGCCTGAAAACCCCATGGGCCACAGCACGTGGTGACCAAAAAACAAGGCCAAATTCAGGATCACCCCCACCACGGCGGCGGTGATGGCGGTCAGTGGCGCGGTGAATTGGATCTCGTGGTGGCTGCTCTCCACCATGGGGCCACCCGCCAAAATAAACAAAAAAGACGGCAAAAAGGTGAACCACGTCACCACACACGCCGCCACAGCGCCGGCCAAAAACAGCGCATCAGGCCCCAACGCCGCTTTGGCATAAGCCCCCACAAAGCCGACGAAGGCCACCACCATGATCAGCGGGCCTGGGGTGGTTTCGCCCAAGGCCAAACCATCCATCATTTGGGTCGGGGTGAGCCAGCCGAAATCAGCCACAGCACCTTGGTACACGTAAGGCAACACGGCATACGCGCCGCCAAAGGTCAGCAGCGCGGCTTTGGTGAAAAACCAAGCCATTTGGGTCAGGGTGTGGTCCCAGCCATGGACAACGGTCAACAAAGCCATGGGCAGCGCCCACAAAACGCCACCCACCAACCCGATGTGCATCAGCCTGCGCCAGCGAAATTGGGCGTGTTCGGGCGTGGGTGTGTGATCGTCCATCAGCGCGGGGCCGTATGACTTTTGAGCAGCGCCGTGTCCTCCCCTTGACTGGAACGCACTTGGCGCCAACCGGCCGCCCAGATAGCCAATCACGGCAGCTGCCGCGACGATGGCGGGAAAGGGCACATTGAGCGCAAAAATTGCCAGGAAAGATGCAGCGGCGATGCCCCACAGCCAGTTGTTTTTCAGGGCGCGTGAGCCAATGCGGTGGGTGGCTTGAACCACGATCGCCACCACCGCGGGTTTGATGCCGAAAAACAAGCCCGCCACGATGGGCTGTTCGCCAAAAGCAATGTAGACCCAAGACAAGCCGATCAAGATCAGCAGCGAAGGCAGCACAAACAAGACCCCGGCCACGATGCCGCCCCAGGTTTTGTGCATCAGCCAACCGATATAGGTGGCGAGTTGTTGCGCCTCCGGGCCGGGCAGCACCATGCAGTAGTTGAGCGCATGCAAAAAACGCTGCTCTGACAACCAGCGTCGGCGCTCCACCAACTCCTGGTGCATGATGGCAATTTGACCCGCCGGCCCTCCAAAGCTGATGAAGCCCAGCTTGAGCCAAAAGGCAAAGGCTTGGCCAAAGCTGACCGCAGGGGGTGTCTGGTCTGGCGCTGGCTTGGGCGTGGAAGGGGTCATGCCCGCTTGAACACCAAGTCCCACACCCCGTGACCCAATTTGATGCCGCGATTTTCAAATTTGGTGAGGGGCCGGTAATCGGGCTTGATGGCATAACCATCGGCCTGGGTGCTGGTGTTTTTCAAGCCAGTTTCGGCACCGAGCACGGCCAGCATTTGTTGGGCATAGGGCTGCCAGTCGGTGGCGCAATGCACATAGCCACCAGGTTTGAGGCGTTGCATCAGCCGAGACACATAGGCGGGTTGGATGAGGCGGCGCTTGTGGTGGCGCAGTTTGTGCCACGGGTCGGGAAAGAAGATGTGGATGCCGTCCAGGCTGGCGGGCGCCAGGTTGTGCTCGATCACCTCGAGCGCGTCGTGTTGCACGATGCGGATGTTGTCGATGGGCGGCTCTTGCATGCGCTTGAGCAAAGCGCCCACGCCCGCTTCGTGCACCTCGCAGCATAAAAAATTATCCTGGGGCCGAACCCGGGCGATGTGCGCCGTGGCCTCGCCCATGCCAAAACCAATCTCCAAAATCAACGGCGCTGATGCCCGCTCAGGCCCAAATGCCGCCGCCAGGTCGATCGCTTCAGGCGCATAGGGGAGCACAAAGCGCGGCCCCAGGTCTTCGATGGCCCTGAGTTGACCACTGGTGGCGCGACCCGCGCGGGTGACAAAGGTTTTGATGGTGCGCAAAAAAGGCTTGTCTTGGTGCAGACCTTCCCCGCTGTGCATGTGCGTGGGGGTGGCCTTCGCTGCGGGTTCAGGAGCGCTCGGGCCGGGCGCTGGGGGTGAGGTACTGGGGTTCATCAAGCGATCGATTCTATGGTCGGCGTCAGCATGAACCGAAAGTGTGAATCTGGGTCAGGCTTTCAAGGGTCGATGGGGTTTAGACCCTGTGCCCCCACGTTCTTTGATGGTGCCTGTTGATCGCTGCCACCCACGCCATGCACCAAGGACCACTGTTGGACCCAAGAACCCAAGGCCTCGGCCACCGGCCCGGGGTGCGCTGATAAACCCAAGACGGTGGCCGCGGCCTGCAAACAAGCCAGGGGGTCGTGGGTGTCCAAGGCTTGAGCGCCGTTTTGTTTCGAGAGTTTTTCGCCATCGGTGCCCAGCACCAAGGGCGTATGCATATAGATCGGTGTGGCCAGCCCCAGGGCTTGTTGCAAGGCCATTTGGCGTGGGGTGTTGTCGGCCAGGTCTTGGCCGCGCACCACATGGGTGATGCCTTGCTCGGCATCGTCGACCACCACCGCGAGTTGGTAGGCCCACAGGCCATCGGCCCGGCGCAGCACCACATCGCCCACGCTGAGGGCCAGGTCTTGCGATTGCGCGCCCAGGCACCGGTCGTGCCAATGCCAGTCACCGCTGGGCACACGAAAGCGCCAGGCATGTGGCCCTTGAGTGAGTTGTGGGGCGGAGTGCGGTTGGTGCCGGCAGGTGCCGGGGTAGGGTGCCGCAGCGTGGCGCTGGGCGGCCCAACCCTGTGCGGTCAAGGCGGCGGCAATGTCTTTGCGCGAGCATGTGCAGGGGTAGATGTGACCGCCGATTTGCAATTGGTCCAGGGCCGCTTGGTACAAATGGGTTCGGCGCGATTGCCATTGCACGGGCGCGTCGGGGTGCAGGTGGCACTGGGCCAGTTGCTGCAAGATGAGTTGGTCTGTGCCCGGTGGGCAGCGCGGGCCATCGGTGTCTTCGATGCGCACCCACCATTGCCCGTGGTGGGCTTTGGCGTCAAGCCAGCTGGCCAGGGCCGCCACCAAAGAGCCCGCGTGCAAGGGACCGGTGGGCGAGGGCGCAAACCGGCCCCGGTACGGTTTCATTTACCGCACAGGCGCAGCCCCAATTCGAGGCCAGAGACGAAGGCGTCTTCCACCCGGTGGCCGATGTGCCAGTCGCCGCAGGTGCCCAAACCCGTGGCGCTGTCCCATTGATAGGGCTGACCCAAAGGGTGGGTGGTTTTGGCATAACGCCACAAATGGGCTTGGGCGTGGCTGGGCGCGGTGTGGATGCCGGTCAATTCCGCAAATGCGCGTTGCAGCTTGTTTTGCACCCGCTCGGCGTCATCATTGAGGTGCTCCATGGACCATTCGGCACTGGCTTGCACCGTCCAGCGTTCGATGCTGCTGCGCCCTGGTTTGGACGATTCGCGCGCCAGCCAGGCAATGCGGTGGTGGGTGCTGCGGGCGGCATTCCATTGCGGGCCCAGGTGGGTCAGGCCGGGTTGGCTGGCCTGGGGGTAGGCCAGCATCAAGGTCCAGCAGGGGGCCGTTTGCACGGTGAGGGTGGGGGCAATCAAGCCACTGGCCGCGCCACGCCCGGGGCTGGCTTGCAGCAGTTGAGCACATTGCGCCGCAGGCATGGCCAGCAGCACGCTGTCAAAGCCGCCTTGCTGCCAAGCATGACCGTCGGCGTCGATGCCGTGGACAGACCAGCGGCTGGCTTTGCGCGGGTCGGCTTGCAGGGATTGAACCGTGTGGCCCAGTTGTAATTGGCCTGCGTCAGCCAGGGGTTGCGCCCAGTGCTTGACCAGTGCGCTCATGCCGGGCACGCCCACCCAATGGGCTTCCGGTCCGGGGCGGGCGGCTTCCACCAACCGGCCAGACGGGTCGAGCACGCGTACCGCGTTGGCGCTCCAGGGGCGGCAGTGGGTCAGGCTGTCGGGCACGGTTTGTAAGGCCAAGGCCATGCGCGGGTCGCGCACGGTGAAGTACTGAGCGCCGTGGTCAAAGCCGCCAAAGGGGCTGCGCCGGGTGGCCATGCGACCACCTGCGCCCGAGCTTTTGTCAAACACCATGACCTGGTGCCCGGCTTGTGCCAAGGTGCGGGCGGCGGTGATACCCGCCATGCCTGCGCCCACGATTGCAATGTGTTGTGCTGCCATGGCCCGACTCTACACCGATGAAGAGTGCGTGGTTGTGCTCGATTGCCCCAACAAAGCATGTCGGGTTTGGGGCTGCGCCAAGGCTTTCAGCCACCATTGCAAAGCGCGTTTGTCAGCGGTTTCTGCCGCTTCGCCGGGGGCTTCGCGCCAGGCATAGCCCAGCTTGCCGCTGCGCTGGGGGCGTTGCACCTCGCAGGCCACCAAGTGCCCGCCTTCAATGTGCGGTCTGGCCAGGGGTTCGGGCAAAAAGCCCACGCCCAGGCCGCGCAATTGGGCGTCCCGTTTGAGCGCCATGCTGGGCACGGTGAACACGTCTTGGCCTGGCAGCAAACCAATGGTCACCCCTTGGCCTTGCGGCACAGTGTCGGCCACGGCCACGGCGCGGTGCGCTTGGATGCTGGCATCGCTCAAGGGCTGGGGGCTGCGCGCCAAGGGGTGTTGGGGGGCCACACAAAAGGCAAACTGCACCAAGGACCCCAATTCGGCAAACCGCAAACCCAAGGCCGGGCTAAGTTGCATGTCCACGCCAATGGCCAAGTCGGCTTGACCCGAGCTGAGGCTGTGCAGCGTGCCGCTCAAGGTTTCATGGCGCAAGCGCAGCCGGGTGGGTGGGTTGTCGGCGTAAAACGCCGCGCACAGGTCCATCACCACCGATGGGTCGATGATGCTGTCGTAAGCGACGGTGAATTGGCTCTCCCAACCGGTGGCCAGGCGTTTGACGCGTTGCGCAATGCTGTCCATTTCGGCCAACAGGCGTTGGCCTTCTTGCAGCAACTCTCGCCCTGCGGCGGTCAACCGCGCTTGGCGGGCGGCGCGGGTGAACAACAGCACGTCCAGCGCTTCCTCCATTTGGCGCACCCGGTAGCTCAAGGCACTGGGCACCAGGCCCATGGCGCGCGCTGCGGCGGCAAAGCTGCCCAACTGGTCAATGCTTTGGAGCATGGCCAAACCCTCGGGGGTCAATACCTGGCGTGGCGTCAGCATGGAAAAGCCCTTATCAATCAAATTATTTGAATGATGCCATCAATTTCGATCAACCACAGCCCCATTGACTGCTTTTACAGTACACCTCACTGGAGTAAACAAACATGCAAATGGTTCGACGATCACACGAAAGAGGCTATGCCGACCACGGTTGGTTGAAGTCGTTTCACAGTTTCTCGTTTGCGGGTTACCAAGACCCGCAATTCATGGGTTGGGGCAATTTGCGGGTGGTCAATGAAGACCGCATCGCGCCGGGCACCGGTTTTGGCACCCATGGCCACCAAGACATGGAAATCATCAGCTATGTGCTGTCGGGCAACTTGGCGCACCAAGACAACATGGGCAATGTCAAAGGCATTCCCCCAGGCGATGTGCAGCGCATGAGCGCGGGCACGGGTGTTAGCCATTCCGAGTTCAACCACGAACCCAACGGCGAAACGCACTTTTTACAAATTTGGATCTTGCCGTCGCAGCGCGGCATCCCGCCCAGCTACGAACAAAAAACCTTTGCCCCGGCAGAAAAAGCCGGCGCGCTTCGCTTGGTGGCCTCGCCCGATGCAGCCCAGGGTTCGGTGAAAGTTCATGCCGATGCGCGCATGTACGCCGGTTGTTTTGAAGCCGGTCAAAGCGCCCACATGGTGTTGGATCCGGCGCGCAAAGCGTATGTGCAGGTGTTGCGCGGCAGCGTGCAGGCCAATGGACAAGCCCTGGCCTGCGGCGACGCTTTGCTGATGCAAGGCGAAAGCGGCTTGGTCATCGACCATGCTGAAAGCGCCGAAGTGTTGGTGTTTGATTTGCAAGCTTGATTTGGATGCGGTGCCTTGCGGGCACTGACCGTGGCGGTGGCAGGCAATGAACGGGCCTGCCAGCGGACTACGGTGATGGAACTGGGGTTGGGTGCCGTTTAGGGCAACTGGCCCGGTGCTGTGCAGTGCTGTTTTGGCTGCTGATTTGAAAACCTGCCTGGTGCAGATAACTTTGTAACTTTGAAAGAGAGATAGACCATGACGACGACAGCAGTGATTTACCACTCCGGCTACGGCCATGCCCAGCGCGTGGCGCAATTTGTGGCCGATGGGGCTCAGGCCCAGCTCATCGCCATCGATGCCGACGGCAACATCAGCGAGGCCGATTGGGCCGCACTGGATGCGGCCGACGCGATTGTGTTTGGCTCGCCCACCTACATGGGCATGGTGTCTTGGCAATTTAAAAAATTCGCCGATGCCAGCTCCAAGCGTTGGTTCAGCGGCGCTTGGAAGGACAAAGTGGCCGGTGGCTTCACCATTTCTGGCAGCCCCAGCGGTGACAAGTTGTCGACCATCCAGTACTTCATCACACTGGCCATGCAGCACGGCATGGTGTGGGTCGGCCAACCCGCGATGAACGACGGCAACATCAACCGCATTGGCTCCAATTCTGGTGTGATGGCGCAAGTCGGTCCCACCAGCCCAGCGGCCGACATCCCCCAAGGTGATTTGGACACCGCCAAGGCCTATGGCGAGCGTGTGCGTCTTTTGGCCCAGCGCATGGGCGCTTGATCGCTTAAGCCCTTAAGTCCTTAAGTCCTTAAGTCCTTAAGTCCTCAGCAATGCCCGCTCACCGACTGGGTGGGCGGGCATTTCTACACGCCTGGCGCACTCAACCGTGCTTGGCACTCAGGTCGGGTGCCAGGGCGACGCGCTCGTCGAACACAAAGCAGTCGCCTTCAAAATGGGCGCCACCAGTGTCTTCAAAGTATTGCAAGATGCCGCCGTCGAGTTGGTACACATCGGGCAGGCCCAGCTCGCGCAGGTAAATGGCGGCTTTTTCACAGCGGATGCCGCCGGTGCAATAGCTGACCACGGTTTTGCCATGCAGCTCGCCCAAGTGGTCTTGAGCGGCCTGCGGAAACTCGCTGAATTTCTCCAAGCCCCAGTCCAGGGCGCCGGCAAATTTGCCATGGCCCACTTCAAAGGCATTGCGGGTGTCGAGCATCACCACCGCTTGGCCTTGGTCGTCATGCCCCTGGGCCAGCCAGCGCTGCAAGTCGGTGGGTGAAACCGCAGGGGCTCGCCCTTCAGCTGGCGCGATGGTGGGGTGGTTCATGCGGATGATTTCGCGCTTGACCTTGACCAGCAGCTTGCCAAACGGTTGCTCGGCGGACCAGCTTCTTTTGCCGCCCAAGCCCGCCATGCCCTCTTGCGCCCGCAACCATTGCATGAAACCGTCCACTGGCGCTTCAGGGCCAGCCAGAAACAAATTGATGCCTTCGGGGGCCAGCAAGATGGTGCCTTTGAGTTGCCGGGCATCTGCTTGGTCGCGACACCGCTCACGCCAAACCTCGGGCGCCGCCAGGGGCGTGAATAAATAAGCGGATATGTTCAAGATGGGATTCACCGGACCATTTTAGGGAGACCGGGTGACCGGCGGGTCGGGGTGTGCGTGTTCAGGCGGGTGTCGCCCACTGGACCTCGCCGGGCCATGGCCCGCGCAGGAGGGCAAACTGCTCTTGGGGCCTTACCTACAATGCCCGCATGTTTGTTCATCTGCGTTTGCACACCGAGTTTTCCATCGTCGACGGGACCAACCGCGTCGATGATGTGGTGCAGGCCGCTGCCGCCGATGGCCAACCCGCGTTGGCCATCACCGATTTGAACAATTTGTTTGGCGCCATCAAGTTTTACAAGGCGGCGCAGGCCAAAGGCGTCAAGCCATTGATCGGTGCTGACGTCTGGGTGCAAGCCACGGGGCGCGAAGACGCACCTTTGGCCCGCTTGCTGCTCTTGGTGCAAAACCAACAAGGCTATTTGAACCTGTGTGAATTGCTCTCCCGGGCGTGGACCCACGAACCCATCAAGGGCCAGTCGGTGATGCGCCTGGCTTGGTTGCAAGAGCGTTCAGCGGGCTTGTTGGCTTTGTCGGGCGCGCAAATGGGCGACGTGGGCCAAGCCTTGGTGCAAGGCGACCGCCAGCGCGCCAGCGACATGGCCTTGCAATGGGCGGCAGTTTTTCCGCATCGCTTTTATTTGGAATTGCAACGCTGTGGCCGCCCGGATGATGAGTTGCATGTGCGCGAAGCGGTGCAACTGGCCGCCCGCTTGAAGCTGCCGGTGGTGGCCACCCATGCGGTGCAGTATTTGCAGCCCGATGACCACGAGGCCCACGAGGCACGGGTGTGCATTTCCGAAGGTGAAATTTTGGGCAACCAGCGCCGGGTGCGCCGCTTCACCCGCGAGCAGTATTTCAAGTCCAGCGCCCAAATGAAAGAGGCCTTTGCCGATGTGCCCTCGGCCTTGGCCAATGCGGTGGAAATCGCCAAACGCTGCAGCATCACCCTCGATTTGGGCAAACCCCGCTTGCCCGTTTACCCCACACCGAATGGCATGGCCGAAGAGGCGTATTTCCGCCAGGCCTCGGAGAGCGGCTTGCAGGCCCGGCTGGAGCGCTTGTTTCCGGACCCGGCCCAGCGCCAAAGCCAACGCGCGCCCTATGACGAGCGCTTGGCCTTTGAAATCGCCACCATCGTCAAGATGGGGTTTCCAGGCTACTTTTTGATCGTGAGCGACTTCATCAACTGGGCCAAAAACAATGGCTGCCCGGTGGGGCCGGGGCGTGGCTCTGGGGCTGGCTCTTTGGTGGCCTATGCGCTCAACATCACCGACTTGGACCCGCTGCAATACAAACTGCTGTTTGAGCGTTTTTTGAATCCCGACCGGGTGTCCATGCCCGACTTTGATATTGACTTTTGCCAACTCAACCGAGACCGGGTGATCGACTACGTCAAGGACAAATATGGGCGCGATGCGGTGAGCCAAATCGCCACCTTTGGCACCATGGCCGCGCGCGCCGCCATCCGCGACGTGGGGCGGGTGCTGGACATGAGTTACACATTTTGCGATGGCATCTCCAAGCTCATCCCCAACAAGCCCGGGCAGCACATCACCATCGCCGGTGCGCTCGAGGTTGAGCCGGTTTTGGCCGAGCGCTTGGCCAAGGAAGACGAGGTCAAAACCTTGTTGGCCTTGGCCCAAAAACTCGAGGGCTTGACCCGCAACGTGGGCATGCACGCGGGTGGGGTGTTGATTGCGCCCGGCCAATTGACCGACTTTTGCCCCCTCTACCAACAACCCGGCAGCCAAGCCGCGGTGTCGCAGTTTGACAAAGACGATGTTGAGGCCGCTGGCTTGGTGAAGTTTGACTTTTTGGGCCTGGCCACGCTGACCATTTTGGAGCTGGCGCGCAGCATGATCGTGCAGCGTAACCCGGCCAAGAGCGACTTCGCTTATGAAGACATTGCGCTGAATGATGCCGCCACCTACAAGCTGTTTTCGGATGGCAAAACCGAGGCCGTGTTCCAGTTTGAAAGCCGCGGCATGCAAGGCATGCTGCGCGACGCACGCCCCACGCGTTTGGAGGATTTGATTGCCCTGAACGCCTTGTACCGGCCGGGCCCGATGGACCTGATCCCCAGCTTTGTGGCGCGCAAGCATGGGCGCGAGGAGGTGGCCTATCCCCACCCCCTGGTTGAGGCGGTGCTGAGCGAAACCTACGGCATCATGGTCTACCAAGAGCAGGTGATGCAGACCGCGCAAATATTGGGCGGTTACTCCCTGGGCGGCGCCGATTTGTTGCGCCGTGCCATGGGCAAGAAAAAGGCCGAAGAAATGGCCCAGCATCGCCAAATCTTTGCCGACGGTGCGGCCAAAAACGGCATTGTCGAGCCCAAAGCCAACGAAATTTTCGACCTGATGGAGAGCTTTGCGGGCTACGGCTTCAACAAGTCGCATGCCGCCGCCTATTCGCTGTTGGCCTATCACACGGCCTGGCTCAAGGTGCACCACACGGTGGAGTTTTTCTGCGCCAACATGACGGTGGAGATGGACAACACCGACAAACTCAAGGTGTTGTTTGAAGACGCCGTCAAGATGGGCCTGAACTTTGAGCCACCGCACATCAACCGCGGTGGACATCGGTTTGAGCCCGTCTCCAACACGGTGATCCGTTATGGCTTGGGGGCGGTGCGCGGTACCGGCCAGCAAGCCATCGAGGCCATCGTGGCGGCACGCCAAGCCGGTGGCGACTTCACCAGCTTGTTTGATTTTTGTGTGCGCATCGACCGCACCCGTGTGAACAAGCGCAGCGTCGAGGCCTTGATCAAAGCCGGCGCATTTGACGACCTCGATCTGAACCGCGCCAGCTTGGTGGCCAGCATTGACCGCGCCTTTGACTTTGCCGCCAGCGTGCAAGCCAATGCCCACCAAGGCGGCTTGTTTGACAGCGCGGACTCGCAAGCGCTGGGCTCTAGCACCCGTGAGCCTGACATGGTGGCCGTCACCCCTTGGGGCGTCAAACAGCGCTTGAGCGAAGAAAAGGTGGCCCTGGGTTTCTTTTTGTCGGGCCACTTGTTTGACGAAGTGCAGGCCGAGGTGCGCCAATTTGTCAAACGCCGCATGGATGAAGTCAGCGACAGCCGCGAGCCGCAAATCTTGTGCGGCATCGTCAGCGACTTTCGCACCATCAATGGCCAGCGCGGCAAGGTGGCCTTGTTCAAGCTCGATGACAAGTCAGCCGTCATGGAGGCCAGCATGGACGACACCCTGTACCAGGCCAGCCGCCAATGGGTGAAGGACGACGAGTTCATCGTGGTGTTGACCAAGGTGCAACCCGATCGCTTCTCGGGCGGCTTGCGCTTGAATGTGCAGCAGGTCTGGGGCTTGCCACAGGCGCGCTGTCGTTTTGGCAAATACCTGCGCGTGGTGGTCAACGGCAAGGAGCCCGACATCGATCGATTGCTTCGCGATCACCCGCCGCAAAAAGTGATCACCGATGAGGGCGAATTTTTGCGCGCCTTGCCGGTGCGCTTGCGCTTGCTGCGCGAGCGGGCGCAGGCCGACATCGAACTCGGTGAGGCCGCCCGATTCTTCCCCAGCGATGGGGCCTTGGCCAGTTGGACCGCCCAAGCCCATCAAGGCATGGCCAGCATTGTTTACGATTGAGCCATGTTTTCCACCCTGCCGATGATCATGACCTGGACGCGCATTGTCGCGATCCCCTTGATTTTGTTGGTGTTTTATCTGCCCATCACGCTGCCCGTGGCGAATTTGATCGCCACCGTCATGTTTGTGGTGTTTGCCTTGACCGATTGGCTGGATGGTTACCTGGCCCGCAAGCTCAACCAAACCTCGGCTTTTGGGGCATTTTTGGACCCGGTCGCCGACAAGTTTTTGGTCTGTGCTTGCTTGTTGGTGCTGGTGCATTTGGGCCGCGCAGATGTGTTTGTGGCCTTGATCATCATTGGTCGTGAAATCGCCATCTCCTCCTTGCGCGAATGGATGGCCCAGATGGGGGCTTCCAAAAGCGTGGCGGTGCACATGTTGGGCAAAGTCAAAACCACGGTGCAAATGGTGGCCATCCCCTTTTTGTTTTACGACGGACTGATCGCAGGCTTGATCGACACCCGCTTGGTGGGACAAGTGTTGATTTGGGTGGCTGCGGTTCTGACCGTCTGGTCCATGATGTATTACCTGAAGAAAGCCTTGCCCATCATTCGGGCGCACGGCAACTGATGCAAGACCCCAGCACCCAGCCTTGGGTGAAATTCATGCCCGTGGTGTTTGTGATGATTTGGAGCACCGGCTTCATCGTTGCTCGGTTTGGCATGCCGCATGCCCCGCCCATGGGCTTTTTGGCCTGGCGCTACGCTTTGTGCATCGCCTGCTTTTTGGCCTGGATTGCTTGGTCCGGCGTGGCCTGGCCGCAAGACAGCGCGCAGTGGCGCCACTTGGCCATCACCGGCTTGCTGATGCATGCAGGCTATTTGGGCGGCGTTTGGTTGGCGGTGAAAGCAGGCATGGGGGCGGGCTTGTCGGCCTTGGTGGTGGGTTTGCAACCGGTGCTCACCGCTGTGTGGTTGGCCCACCGCGGCAGCCGGGTGGGGCGGGCCCAATGGCTGGGCTTGGCCTTGGGTCTGGCGGGTTTGGTGTTGGTGGTGTGGCAAAAATTGCAACTCACTGCCGAGGTCAGCGCCTGGACCTTGGGCCTGACCGTCACCTCATTGCTGTGCATCACCACCGGCACCCTGTATCAAAAACGCCATGTGGCCCCTTGCGATGTGCGCACCGCCAGTGCGGTGCAGTTGATGGCCGCTTTGCTGGTGACCCTGCCCTTGGCAGCGCTGGAGACCGAGGCCATCGAATGGGTTCCCCAATTGGTGGGCGCTTTGGCGTGGTCGGTGTTGGCTTTGAGTTTGGGGGCCAGCTCCTTGCTCTACATGATGATCCAGCGGGGCGCTGCGGCAGCGGTCACCAGCTTGATGTACCTGGTGCCGCCCAGCACGGCTTTTATGGCCTGGCTGCTGTTTGATGAAGCTGTCACCGGCATGACCATTGTGGGCACCGTGTGCACCGTGTTGGGGGTGGCCTTGGTGGTCAAATACCCGGCGGCGGCGCCCGTGCCACGGGCTGAGGCATAGCCTGTACCCGTCTGTATTGGCGACCAAAGTGGGGCATTTGTTGTTGCTTGTTCACCTTTCATTTGATTCAAAGGGAGTTTTGTCATGACCACACACCGCATCGCTGTCATCGCCGGGGATGGCATTGGCAAAGAAGTCATGCCCGAAGGTTTGCGGGTGTTGGAAGCCACAGCCCGGCGTTTTGGCATTGGCTTGCAGTTTGACCACTTTGACTTTTCCAGCTGGGACTACTTTGAGCGCCATGGCCAAATGCTGCCCGACAACTGGAAGGACCTGATTGGCGGTCATGACGCAATTTACTTTGGCGCCGTGGGTTGGCCCGACAAAATTGCCGACCATGTGTCCTTGTGGGGCTCGCTGCTGTTGTTTCGGCGCGAGTTTGACCAGTACATCAATTTGCGCCCAGCGCGCTTGATGCCCGGCATCATTGCGCCGGTGGTGCGGCGCGACGGCAGTGCCCGTGCACCCGGCGAGATTGACATGTACATCGTGCGCGAGAACACCGAAGGCGAGTACTCCAGCGTGGGCGGGCGCATGTACCCGGGCACCGAGCGCGAAATCGTCATGCAAGAGAGCATCATGTCGCGCATTGGTGTGGACCGGGTGCTGAAGTTTGCGTTTGAGCTGGCCCAATCACGACCGAAAAAACACCTCACCAGCGCCACCAAGTCCAATGGCATCGCCATCACAATGCCGTACTGGGACGAGCGGGTGGTTGAGATGGCCAAACACTATCCAGACATCCATTGGGACAAGTTCCACATCGACATCTTGACCGCGCACTTTGTGCAGCGCCCCGAGTTTTTTGATGTGGTGGTGGCCAGCAACTTGTTTGGCGACATCCTCAGCGACTTGGGCCCGGCTTGTACCGGCACCATCGGTATTGCCCCCAGCGCCAATTTGGACCCTGAGCGGCGCTTTCCTTCTTTGTTTGAGCCGGTGCATGGGTCGGCCCCCGACATTGCCGGGCGCCACATCGCCAACCCCATTGGCCAAATTTGGTGCGGCGCCATGATGCTGGAGTTCTTGGGCCACAAGGAAGCCCATGACGCCATTTTGCAAGCCATTGAAGCGGTCTTGGCCCCGGGCAGCGGCGCTCCGCGCACACCAGACTTGGGCGGCAAAGCCAGCACCAGCGACCTGGGCCAAGCCATCGCCCAGGCCGTTGGCAATGCTTAAGTATCCAGCCATGTCAATTTTTCTCGTTCTTGCTTGGTGAATTGAAAAACCTGCTTAGAATCCGCCCTCCTCAGCAAGCTGGGTGGTTTGACAACCATTCATGGGGCTGAACCGCCGAGCGGGGCCCCTGTTGCCCATGCTGCAAAGGCCACGCAAGTCGCGCGGCTTGCATGGCGGTTTTGGGGGAATGAATTCGCCGTCACGGCATCAACCACGCATAAGGAACACCCTGTGAACAAATCCGACCTCATCGACCACATCGCCCTACAAGCCGATATTTCCAAAGCCAGTGCCACCCGCGCCCTGGAGTCCGCGTTGGCCGCGGTGCAAGCGGCTTTGCAAAAAGGTGACTCGGTTTCCCTGGTGGGCTTTGGGACTTTTGAGGTGGGTCACCGCGAGGCCAGAATCGGTCGCAACCCTCGCACCGGCGCGGAGATTAAAATCGCGCCCGCCAAGGTGCCAAAGTTTCGTCCGGGCAAGGCGTTGAAAGACGCTTTGAACTGAAGAACAGGTGGGGTGCTTAGCTCAGTTGGTAGAGCGGCGCCCTTACAAGGCGTAGGTCGGCGGTTCGAGACCGTCAGCACCCACCACCACCCACACCATCAAAGGCGAACGGTGTTTGCCTTTTTTCTTGACCCATGAGAAAGATTGCATGTTTGATTTCGTTCGCAACCATAAAAGAATCATGCAGTTCTTATTGGTGCTGCTCATATTCCCGGCATTTGCGCTGGTTGGCATCGATGGTTACAACAGTTTCATGGACAAAGGCGCCGTGGTCGCCACCGTCAACGGCGTGGACATCACCCAAACCGAGTGGGACAACGCCCACCGTGCCGAGGCCGAGCGTTTCCGTGCTCAGGCCCCAGGCCTGGACCCCAAATTGTTGGACTCACCCCAAGCCCGCTATGGCACCTTGGAGCGCTTGGTGCGCGACCGGGTGTTGATGGCTGCGGCCCAAAAGCAACTGCTATCGGCCAGCGACCAACGCGTCGCTGAGGAGTTGATGCAAAACCCCACCATTGCCTCTTTGCGTCGACCCGATGGCAGCGTAGACAAAGACCGCTATCGCCAGCTCTTGTCCGCCCAGGGCTTGTCGCCTGAAATGTTCGAGGCCAATGTGCGCGCCGATCTGGCCTCGCGCCAAGTCGTTGGGGCTTTGGGGGCCAGCAGTTTGGTGGGAAAAACGGTGGCTGGCATCACATTGGACGCCTTTTACGAAAAACGCGAAATCCAAGTAGCCCGCTTTTTGGCGTCTGAGCAAATGGCCAACATCAAGCCCGACGAAGCCGCTTTGCTGACCTACTACAACGCCAATACCGCCAAGTTCAAATCTGTGGAAAAGGCCGACGTGCAATATGTGGTGCTGGACTTGTCGGTGATCGAAAAAACCATCTCGCTCAACGAGCAAGATGTCAAAACATATTTCGAGCAAAACCAAGAGCGCTTGAGCAACAACGTCGAACGCCGGGCCAGTCACATCCTGATTGGTGCGGCCAAAGACGCCCCAGCGGCCGAGCGCGACAAGGCCAAAGCCTTGGCCCAAAGCCTGCGGGATACCTTGCAAAAGTCTCCCCAGCAATTTGCTGAGTTGGCCAAAAAGAACTCCCAAGACCCGGGCTCTGCGGCCAAGGGCGGTGACCTCGACTTTTTTGGCCGGGGTGCCATGGTCAAGGCCTTTGAGGATGCTGCGTTTGCTTTGAATAAGGGCGAGATCAGCCCCTTGGTGGAAACCGAATTCGGTTTCCACATCATCCAAGTCACCGACATCAAAGCCCCGCAGTTGCAAACCTTTGCCCAGGCCCGAGCCGGCTTGGAGGCCGATTTGCGCCGCGAACAAGCGCGCAAAAAGTTTGCTGAAGCCGCAGAGCAATTCACCAACCTGGTGTACGAACAATCCGACACCCTGAAGCCCGCCGCCGACAAACTCAAGCTCGACATCCAGTCGGCGCAAGGGGTGGGGCGCACGCCTGTTGCGGGTGACAAGGGGCCTTTGGCCAACACCAAGGTATTGGCGGCCTTGTTCTCATCCGATGCCACCGAAAAAATGCGCAATACCGAAGCGGTTGAGTTTGGCGCCAACCAGTTGGTGTCGGTGCGGGTGGTCAAACACTATCCCGAAAAAACACTGCCCTTGGACCAGGTCTCTGAGCGTGTCACGGCCCTTTGGAAGGCAGAGCAAGCCCTCAAACTGGCCAAAGAAGAAGCCCTGGCCAAACTCGCCGATGGCAAGGCCGACAAGCCTGTGACCAACCTGGGCCCGGTGCAAACCTTGTCACGTGAGCAAAACCTGCAATTGCCCTCCGAGGTGGTCGAGGCGGTGATGCGTGCACCTGCGCAAAATTTGCCCGCTTGGGTCGAGTTGGCAGTGGGCAACGCTGGGCATGTGGTGGTGAAAATCAGCAAAGTCGTGGCCCGCGAGAACAATTCGACCGCGCCACCCCGCAAAGAAGAAATGGCCCAAATCACCCGCTGGATGGCTGCGGCCGAAAGCGTGGCTTACTACAACGACTTGAAGGAAAAACTGAAAGTCAAAATCATGGTGCCCGAACCAAAACCATAAGACTGTTTGTCGGCACCGCAGGGGTTGTGCTTTGTTCGCCTGCACCTGCGTTTATAATCTTTGAACACGGTGGCTGTAGCTCAGTTGGTAGAGTCCAGGATTGTGATTCCTGTTGTCGTGGGTTCGAGCCCCATCAGCCACCCCAAGTAAATCAAGCACTTAGCCCAAGCCTCACCGCTTGGGCTTTTTGCTTTTTGGGGTTGCAGGCTTAGACAGGCAGAGAGGAACTCACGCCTTGGGCAGCCCATGCGCCACAGCTTCTCGCAGCGCGGCATTGATGCGGGTTTGCCACCCTTGCCCGGTGGCCTTGAAGGCTTCCAAAACATCGGCATCCACTCGCATGTTCAGAGTAGGTCGCTTGACGGCGGCGGCAGGCCTGCCTCTCCCTCGCTTGATGCTGGCCTGTTGCCAATAAGCGGCCACGGCATCAGCATTGTTTGGGTTGTAGGGGCCATCAGTGGGGTTGTGTGCAATGGGCGCGTCTTGGGTGGCTTCACGCCTGACACGTGCCCAATCGGTTGCTGAGGGTTTAGTGGGTGTTTTGGGCATACAGCGTCCTTTCTTGTTTGGATGCGCGGCGCAGAGATATGGACCGCACTTGGTTGGGTTCACGCATCACATACACCAGCACCAGCACCACCCCTGCAAGTTCAACCATCGCCGTTTTTGAGATGGAGTCGGCCCAGGTCTGCCATTTTGTATCACACTGCAATGAACTTGCGAAAATCGGTACTTGTTCATCCGCATATTCAATGAAGAAAGAAGCCGTTCATGAAGCACATCTTTTGCGGGGCAGTGTTCGTTTGCTTGGCTGGCTGTGGCGCGATCAGCGCCGAGTCAATCTACGAGGGCATCAGAAGCCAGCAAAAGATCAACGCCGACCCCAACATCCCCAATCCGCGAATACTGCCGCCTTACGACCAATATCAAAAAGAGCGCGACAAGCCCAAACCGACGCCGCCACAAAGCGTTCAGCCATGAAAAAAGCCCACCGAAGTGGGCTTTGCTTGATCAGGTGAGGTGATCAGAACTTGTAGCCAACGCTCAAGCCCAATCCCTTGACATCGAAGCCATCTTTTTTGTACATCTGCATCCAATCCAATGTGCCATAGATGGTGTCGGTGAACTTCATGCTTGTGCCCAAACCCCAGGATGGTGAAGTGCCGCTTGCGTCGGAGTTGAGTGCTGGGAAAGCGGGCACTGAAATAGTTGCCTTAGAGTTGAAGTAGCCTAAGCGCCCAAAAACTTCAATGGAATCATTGATTTTCATTTTTGGTTTGACGTACAAACCATAGGATGAGGTCAATTTGATGTTGATGGCAGTGCCCAGTGATGTCGTGCTTGAATCACTCATGCCAGAGGCGTAAACACCCTCCAAAGCATAATTTGCGGACATGTTTTTGCCCACCGAAAGGACCAAATGGTTGGCATTGGACAAATTCGTCAGATCACTGCTCGTATATTGCCCCGATTGGTATCCGACGGATACATACATGGAGTCATCACTGGACTTTGATTTGGATTGTGCAAATGCACCGGTACAGGCAAGAGCAACTGACAGCGCAACGATATGTGATTTCATGGTTTCCTTGGAAAGGTTAAAAATTAATTTTGATTTTATCATTTAATTTGTAATTTCAGCAATTTTGACGAATGATTGGCATCTCAATATGACGCAAGCCGATGACGGCTTGGGTGGTGTCCAACATTTCCCAACCGGTCATCTACAGATAGACTCGGCACGTACCGCGCTTTGACAAGCGTTTTCTATCCATGCCCAACCCCGCCATCACCCACATCGACGCCCGCCGCTGGGCGCAAAAACGCCTGCCGCGATTGGTTTTCGATTACATCGATGGTGCTGCGGGTCAAGAGAGCGCGGCTTTGGGCAACACCGGCGATTTGGCCTTGGTCAAGTTGGCCCCCCGGGTGTTGGCCGATTTGCAAGCCCCAGACCTGGGTGCGACATTTTTAGGCAAACCCTATTCCCTGCCATTTGGCATCGCACCCATGGGCATGTGCAATTTGGCTTGGCCGGGTGCGGACCAGGTGTTGGCGTCTTTGGCGCGTCAGATGGTGGTACCGCTGGGGGTGTCCACCGCAGCATCAAGCCCGCTGGAGCGCATGTTCAAAGACAGTGGCGGTCAAGCCTGGTTTCAGCTGTATGTGAGCGGCTCTGCCGACGCGGGTTTGGCGCTGGCCCAGCGGGCGGCCCAAACCGGGTATGACACCTTGGTGCTGACGGTGGATGTGCCCAAAGTGGCCCCACGCCCGCGCGATGTCCGCAATGGTTTTCAGATGCCGTTTCGCATGCAGCCGCGTCATTTTGTGGACTTTGCCCTGCACCCCCGTTGGTCTTTGGCCACGCTCTGGGCGGGGGCGCCCGCACCAGCCAACTTCGACCCCCTCCAAGGTGGGTTTGACCGCCATGCTTCGCGTGCGGGGGCCAATTGGGCTTTTTTGGAGCGCTTGCGTGGACAGTGGCGGGGGCGGCTGATCGTCAAAGGGGTGATGCACCCCGACGATGCCGAGCGCATTGCCCGCATGGGCGTGGATGCGATTTATGTGTCCAACCATGGTGGCCGACAACTCGATGCCGCGCCATCGGCCATCAGTGCCTTGCACCAAATTCGACAACGCCTGGGCCCGAACTTTCCACTGGTTTTTGACAGTGGTGTGCGCACCGGTGAGGACATCGTGAAAGCCTTGGCTTGCGGCGCCCATCTGGTGATGTTGGGTCGGCCTGTTTTGTATGCCCTGGCCGCCGGGGGCGAGGCCGGTTTACAGCAATGGCTGGCTGGCTTGCGCGAAGAGCTGTGGGTGACTTTGTCCCAATTGGGTTTGTCCCGCATTCAGGACGTGGGCCCGCAAACCCTGGCGTCAACCCCGTTTCCGCAGGGTTGATGGCCTTTTAGCCTTGCTCTAAAAATTCTTTCAAGGCCTGCTCGGGCGGATGGGCGTAGTTGCTGCGCCGGCTCACCGCGATGTCATCCAACTGGCGCATGCGCACAGCCATCTCGGCCGCCTTGATCATCACGGTGATGCCATTGATGATGGGTGCGCCCTCGGTTTGGATGCGAATTTTGCGGTGGTCTTGTCGGCCACCGAACATCATCATCGGCAGACCACCGGCCGGGACGATGACATCGGCACCAGCGGCCAACAGATGGTCCACCTCTTTTTGGAATTTGGGGGCCAACTCGGCATAGCCTTCTTCGGTGGCAAAGGCGTGCATGAAATCGCTCACCTTGCAATTGACCGCCCGCACGCCCACGCAGCGCTGGGTCAAGCCATAGCGAATCACCTGGTCTTCATGCCAAGGAATAAAGACGGGGTTGATGGTGATGAGGCCAAATTTTCGGCCCAAGGTGCAAGCGTGCATCATGGTGGTTTCGCCCAAGCCAATGACGGGGATGTCCACCAAAGACTTGACCTCGGCCAAACCGGCATCTTGAAAGTGCGAGATGGCAATGGCGCTGTAGCCTTGTTGTTGGGCGATGACCGCGTTCTTCATGAAGTTGCGAGCCATGCGAAATTCGGTGACAGCATGTGTCGTGGTGGCCGGCGGCGTGGTGGTGTTGAAGCTGTGGCTGAACGCGGGGTCGATGATGCGTTTGACATGGGCTTCGAGCTGGGTGATGTAGGGCGAATGGGCCACACGATCGGTGGCTCCTTGGATCCATATTTGGTGGGTGGTGCTCATGGTGTTTTCTGGTTCAAGGCAAACAAAGGTCTGGTGTTCAAGCCGGCGAGGGCAGGTCGAAAATTTTTCCGGGGTTGAGCAAATGGTGTGGGTCCAGGGCTTGTTTGATGACTTTCATCAAAGCAATTTCGGCGGGTTGACGCGAGCTGGACAAAAAAGGCTTTTTGATCAAGCCCACCCCGTGTTCAGCGGAAACGGATCCTTGAACTTTTTCGACCCAGGCATACACCAAGGACTCCACGGCATGATGCGGTTGTGCTTCTCCCATGCCAGGCACATGCACCACGACGTGCAGGTTGCAATCGCCCACGTGGCCAAAAAACAGCACCACGGCGTTGGGCCATTGTTCATGGATGGCGGCCAGCATGGCTTGGGTAGAGGCATGCATGGTCGGGGTGGGCAAACCGATGTCAAAACCAATGATGGGCCCCAAGACTTTGCCGTACTCGGCCACGCTGTCTCGAATGGCCCACAAATCTTGGTTGTCTTGTTCGCTTTGGGCCATCACCACATCGCACAGCACCTCAGATTCCAACAGCTCGGCCAGGCAATTTTGCAAACCGCCGCCTTGGGGGTGCGATGCAAAATGACCTTCTTCGATCAAGATGTGAAAGCCCTCTTTTTGGGCAAAGGGGTAGCGCAAATCGGGCAAGCCCGTGGTCATGCATTGAATGAATTCGGGCCACATCACTTCAAATGCGGACAGCCCCGGGCCCAAACATTTGCGCGCGTGTTGCAGGGTGTGCAACACCTGATCAAAGCTGTCGCACCGGCACATGGCGCTTTGTTGGTGCAAGGGCTTGGCTTGCAAGCGCAACACCACTTGGGTGATGACACCCAGGGTGCCTTCTGAGCCAATGAGCAGTTGCTTCAAGTCATAACCGGTGTTGTTCTTGAGCAAATGATTCATCGACGACAGCACGCTGCCGTCCGGCAGCACGCATTCCAGGCCTAGCACATGTTCACGTGTCATGCCGTAGCGAATGACCTTGTTGCCGCCTGCATTGGTGGCCAAATTGCCCCCAATCGTGCACGAGCCTCGCGAGCCTAAATCGATGGGGAAGTACAAGCCTGCAGCTTCGGCGGCATTTTGAATCTCTTGTAACGGGGTGCCCGCCCAAGCGGTCAGGGTGCCCATCAGCGGGTCAACGTTGGAGACACCGCACATTTTTTCGGTGGACAAGACCAAGCCATTTTCAATGGGGTGGGCGCCGCCAGCCAAGCCGGTCAAGCCCCCCTGGGTGACCACCGGGGTTTGGTGCCGCTGGCAGTGCTCAATCACCTGAGCCACCTCTTGGGTGTTGCGCGGATACACAACGCCCAGCGGAACGGTGCGGGGAAGGCCGCTCCAATCTTGCTGGTGCTTGATGTTGGCTTCAGCCCCTGTGACAAACCCGTAAGGCCCCAGGCTTTTGAGGAGTTCTGCGGCGAGGGTGCTGGACATGGTGGCTTTGACAATGAATGCGGTGTGTTCGAGCCATTATGCCGATGCATTGGCGCACAACAGGGCAAGGGAAAACCTCCTCAAACTTTTCTTGCAAAGCGCCCTGTTCATCATTAGGATGTGCGACTTGTTCATTTTTCATCTTGAACCTCATCAACTTCATCATATGAATACCAAAAAGCTACTTCCCGCCTTGCTTCTTTCTGTGGCCGCCTGGGCCATGCCCGCCAAGGCCATGGACACCTTGTCTGCGGTCCATGCGTTTCCGACCACCTGGGTCTATTCCAAAAGCTTTTTGGAATATGTGCGCAAAGTCAATGCCGCAGGCAAAGGCATTGTGGAAATCAAAGTGCGTGGTGGCCCTGAGGCCATTGGCCAGTTCGAGCAGCCCAATGCGGTGCGCGATGGCGTGGTTGACATGGTCTATACCCCTTGTGCGTTTTATGCCGGTAGCGTGCCCGAGTGCGACGCGGTCAGCTCCAGCACCCTGGATGGCCCCACGGCACGCAAATCTGGCGCTTTGGCCGCCCTCAATGAAGCCCACATTCGCCGCATGGGTGTGACGTATTTGGGCTGGATGGACAGTGGCATTCGTTTCCACATGTGGTTCAAGTCTCA
Organism: Limnohabitans rimovensis (SeqCode); assembly: GCF_965234775.1. Lineage (GTDB taxonomy): Bacteria > Pseudomonadota > Gammaproteobacteria > Burkholderiales > Burkholderiaceae_C > Limnohabitans > Limnohabitans rimovensis. The sequence continues at coordinate 522,189 of NZ_OZ248562.1, forward strand.
ACCCAAAATTGATGCCAATGGCAATTTGGACATCGCCGGTGTGAAGTTGCGTGGCAACCCGATTTACAACGCGTTTTTCACCAATTACCTCAAAGCCCAAATCATCAACTTGCCTTCGACCGAGGCCTACACCGCACTCGAGCGCGGCACGGTGGATGCCACAGGTTGGACCGAAATTGGTTTGATGGATGCCAACTGGGACAAGTTTCTGAAGTTCCGTTTGGACCCACCCTTTTTCACCACCGACTTAGGCGTCATCATCAACGTGCGCAAGTGGAATTCCTTGTCAGACAAGTCCAAAGAAATTCTGCAAAAAGTCATGATCGAGCACGAGGTCTCTTCCATGAAAGATTTGCGTGAACTGCGCAACCGCGAATTTGCTGAGTTGGAAAAGCGCGGTGTGAAAGGCGTTTCATTGGGTGCTGCCGCAGCCGCCAAGTTTGGAGAAGAGGCCCGCAACGCCAGCTACGAGCGCATGCGCGAGCGTTTGGCCAAAATTGGCGCCTCTGATGATGTGAGCAAGTTCAAGAATTTGTTTGCACCCGCCAAGTAACTCCCTGACTGCGCCCTTGTTCACTGCAAGGGCGCATTTTTCATTTTCTTGATCGGACCTGTATGAACCGCGCCTACACATGGCTGGTGAATGCCATGGCATGGCTGGCTGGCCTGTTGATGGCGGCGATGATGCTCAGCATTTGCATCGATGTCATCGTGCGCAACCTCGGGTTTCAAAGCTCGGCGCATTTGTTCACCTTCACCGAATACGCCTTGCTCATCGTGCCGTGTTTGGGCGCGCCCTGGTTGGTGCGCGAAAAGGGCCACGTTTATGTGGAAATTCTTCTCATGTCTGTGAATGAAAGTTTGCGCCGTTGGATGACTTTTGCCGTGGGCGTGGGCTGTGTAATGGTGTGTGGCTTGATCGCTTGGTATGGTTTTGAGGTGACTTGGACCAATTACGTGCGGGCCGATGTGGATGTGCGGTCTATGGACATGCCGCGCTGGATGGTGGTGATCTTCATTCCCATTGGTTTTTTAATGATGGGTGTTGAATTCACCCGCCTGCTGCTGAAAGGCGAAAGTGTCCTCGGTGACTTGAGTTCTGCCTTGTCGACGCAAAAAACCGAGAGCAAGCCATGAACTTGGAGTGGTATTGGGCGGCCACCGCCTTGTTTGGCATGTCATTGATTTTCATGCTGGTGGGTGTGCCGGTGGCATTGGCGTTTTGTGCCGGCAACTTGGTGGCGGCTTTTTTGTTCATGGGTGGTGCGAACGGCATCATCCAAACCGTCAACAACGGCTTTGGGTCCATGACCTCTTTTGCCTTGGTGCCCATCCCCATGTTTTTGCTCATGGGTGAGCTTTTCTATCACACCAATTTGGCCACCCGCTGCTTCAATGCGGCCGATAAATTGCTGGGCAATTTGCCCGGGCGTTTGTCGTATGTGACCTTGATCGGTGGCACCGCATTTGCGGGCCCTGCCGGGTCGAGCATGGGCGCTTGCGCATTGCTGGGCTCGCTGATGGTGCCCGAGATGACCAAGCGCGGCTACAACAAGTATTTGTCGATTGGGCCCATCATGGGGGTGGGTGGCTTGGCTGTGATCATCCCGCCCTCGGCATTGACAGTGCTGCTGGCCACTTTGGGCCAAACCGATGTGGGTGACTTGTTGATTGCTGGCATCATCCCTGGCTTTGTGTTGGCCCTGATGTACGGGGTATTGATTTGGGCCTGGACACGTTTCGACCCGACGGCAGCGCCCCAGTACACCGCAGAACCGGTGTCGCGGCAAGAAAAGTTGCGCTTGATCGTGGTCGATGTGCTGCCCATGGTGGCGGTGATTGCCTTTTCGGTGCTGATCATGCTCACCGGTTGGGCCACGCCGACGGAGGCTGCGGCCTTGGGTGCTTTGTCGGTGGTGGTGCTGGCAGCCTGTTATGGTGAGATGACCTGGTCGGCCTGGGTCAAGTCGCTGGAAGGGGCTTTGCGCATCACGGTGATGTCGTTCTTGATCATTTTTGGCTCGGCCACGTTTGCGCAAATTTTGGCGTTCACGGGGGCTTCCAGCGGTTTGATGAGTTGGGCTTTGTCCTTTGAGCTGACGCCCATGGGCATGTTGATGATCATGCTGGCCATGATTTTGTTTTTGGGTTGCTTCATGGACCAACTCTCCATGATGTTGCTGACCGCGCCGATCTTTTTCCCCTTGGCCAAGACCTTGGGATTCGATCTGACTTGGTTTGGCCTGATCATGCTCTTGGCCCTGGAGATTGGCTACACCACACCGCCATTTGGCCTGCTGTTGTTCGTCATGAAGGGTGTCGCGCCCCCTGAAACGACGATGAAAGACATTTATTTGGCGGCGATGCCTTTCATCGGTTGCGTGCTGCTGCTGATCGCCATGATCATTGTTTTTCCACCCCTGGCCACTTGGTTGCCCAAGCTGTCGCATTAGCGGCGGTTGGGTGAACTGATCACAAAGCTTTGCGCGCTTGGACCACGGTCCAAGGAAAGCGCCAATAGGGATAAGCGGGCGCCAGGGCTTGGTCGTTTTCAGCAAATGGCGTGATGCTGATGTCGGTGAAGCCCAGGGACTGCAAGTGGCCTTGCAAATCAAACGCCGCCAAACTTTGCATAAATGGTTCGTTGTTGCGCACAGAGTGGCCTGCATGAATGAAGTGGGTGAACTCATCGGCGCCTGGTTGCACCTGGGGTAAAAAATCCAAATGCACGGTCCATCCACCGGGTTCGAGCAAACGGTGGGCTTGCACAAATAGTTCGGCCAGATGCGTGGTGGGTAATTCGTGCAACAGCATGGTGGATGTGACCAAGTCATATTCCGCATCCCTCAAACCTGTGGCGCAGGCATCGGCTTGCATGTAGCGCACATGGGCAATGTTTTCTTGCGCGTCCAAATGCTGCGCCAGTTTCAAGCAGGGCATGGATAAATCGGTGGCCGTCACTTGGGCTTGGGCAAATTGCAGGGCAAAAGGCCGGGTGCTTTTGCCAAAGCCACAACCCAAATCCAAGATGCGCTGAGGCTTCGTGAAAGCACCGACTTGTCGGGTGAACCGGTGGTGCAAATCGAAATGTTTGTCCAATGGGGTGGTGGAGCGCGCACCACGCTCATAAACAAAGCCTGCCAAGCTGTCGCCCATCAGGCCGCCTGGGTGCTGATGCACATCAAATGAGGGGTAATAGGCGGGCACCTGGAATCCGGCCACCGTGGGTACATTCTGTTTGGCCAACGTTGCTTCCAGGGTCGGGCGCTGGGTTTCGTGCCAGGGGGCCAGGCCATAGCGGCCGGCGTATTTCATGCGCTGTAAGTGGCGCTCCATCCAGGCGTAAAAGGGGTACAAGTCGTTGTCCTGCATGCGGGCGTCCACAGGTGTCGCCGCATGGGCAACATGGGCGCGGTCTTGCTCACGCAACAGCGGGTACATCTGGGTGGTCCAAAACTTTTTGGCGCCCAACAGAAAGTCTTGAGCCGCAGAAAAGGCGCGCGCATCGACCGTGCTCATGGTTGGACCCCTCGACTGCTTTCTTGACCCAACAGCGGGGACAGCAGGTGCGCCACAAAGGCATCCCGATCGGCTTGGTGTTGGGCCAATACCTCGGGCGCCACTTCTTGGTTCAGGCTTTGTGCATCCACGGCGCCCTTGTCCATCAATTGGGTTTCCAGTGCGCGAAGCCGATCGCGCAGGACATACACCTCGGTGGCCAAAGCCATGGTCACGCCCATGAGGCGATCAATGGCTGGGTCTTTGAAAAAAACCTGTTCAGCGGCATGGGGTGTGGGCATGTGGGGCTCCTGTCGTGACATATGGGATGGCAATGACTCAAATCACCTTGATTTTGGCGGCCGCTGCACGCGCAGTGGCCAAGGCGTTGCTGCCGCTGGCCAAGGCCACGGCCATGCGCCGATAGGGGCGGGTGCTGGGCTTGCCAAAAATGCGCACATCCACGCCGGGCACGCTCAGCGCTTGTTCCACACCTTCAAAGCGCGGGTTGACTCCATCGTGGCTGGCCAACACCACGGCACTGGCGCCTTCGCGGGCTTCGATCAAAGGGATGGGCAGTCCCAAGATGGCGCGTGCGTGCAAGTCGAACTCGCTCAAGTTTTGGCTCACCAAGGTGACCATGCCGGTGTCGTGTGGTCGCGGGCTGAGCTCGCTGAAGATCACCTCATCGCGGGTGACAAAAAACTCCACACCAAACAAACCCACGCCACCCAAATTGGCGGTGACTTTTTCCGACATGTCTTGCGCCGCTTTCAAATGCGCGGCCGACATCGCCTGGGGTTGCCAGCTGTATTGGTAGTCGCCGCGCTCTTGCACATGGCCAATCGGCGGGCAAAAGAGTGTGGGCCCATGGCGTTGGCGCACCGTGAGCAAGGTGATTTCATATTCAAAATGGATGAACTCTTCGACGATGACTTTTTTGCGGTCACCGCGCATGCCCGCACAGGCAACATCCCAGCTGTTATCAATGTCTGCGGCGGTGTGGGCCACGCTTTGGCCTTTGCCCGATGAACTCATCACCGGTTTGATCACCACTGGAAAGCCAATGGCTTGGGCTTGGGCCAGCAACTCGGCGGCCGATTCGGCATATGCATAGCGCGCGGTGCGGACCCCCAGTTCGGTGGCCACTTGGCGGATGCGGTCGCGGTTCATGGTCAGGTTGGCCGCACGGGCGCTGGGAATCACGGTTTGGCCTTGCAACTCGACTTCCAACAACACCTCGGTGCGTATGGCCTCGATCTCGGGCACCACAAAGTCAGGCCGGTGGGTGGCAATGGCATGGCGCAGCGCCGCTTCGTCGAGCATGCTGAACACCATGTGTTCGTCGGCCACTTGCATCGCTGGTGCCCCGGCATAGCTGTCGCAGGCCACCACATGGCAGCCCAAGCGTTTGGCGCTGATGACAAATTCTTTGCCCAATTCGCCTGAGCCAAGCAAAAGGATTTTTTTCATGGGGTGTTCCTGCTGAATGCTGATGGGTTTGATCACATCATGTGGCGGGCTCATCAAGCCGCCAGCGTGGTGATTGGTGAAATAATGCCAGTATATGTTTGCCACCTCTGCACCTTGCCCACCGTCTGCCCTTCCATGATTCAAGTTCCTGTGCTCATTGTGGGGGGCGGCCCCAGCGGTTTGATGTTGGCCAATGAACTGGGCATGCGTGGTGTGTCCACTTTGCTGGTGGATGCCAAGCCTTCCACCGCTTTCAATCCCCAGGCCAATGCCACCCAGGCCCGCACCATGGAGCATTACCGCCGCTTGGGCTTTGCGCAAGAAATTCGCCAACTGGGCTTGCCCCCAGACCACCCCACCGACATTGCGTACTTCACCCGCTTGGGTGGCCATGAGTTGGCGCGTTTGCGCTTGCCCACACCGTCACAAGCCACCAGCCGCGTTCGCGGCATGACGGGTGCTTGGAGCGCGGCCGAGTTGCCCCACCGCGTGTCACAAAAATGGGTCGAGCCGGTGCTGCTCAAGCACGCCCAAAAGTGGCCCAGCAACGACATTCGCTTTGGTTGGCGATTGGCGCGTTTTGAAGCCGGTGCCGACCATGTCGATGCCTGGGTGAGTCCCGTGGAAGGTGGCGATTTGGTGCATGTGCGTGCGCAATTCATGATCGGCGCCGATGGGCCGCGCAGCATGGTCCGTTCCACTTTGGGCATTTCTTACGAGGGCGCCAGTGGCGTCAAGCGCGACTTCATGGGTGGGGTGATGCATGCGGTGTACCTGCGCTCCTCCCAGCTTTACAGCCAAATCCCCCACGACCGGGCTTGGATGTATGTGGCCTTCAATGCCGAGCGTCGCGGTTTTTTGGTGTCTGTGGATGGCCAGCAAGAGTTTGCCTTTCATGCCGCCTTGCACGAGGGCGAAGATGGCCAATCCTTGGACCATGCGGCTGCGCGGGCGTTGATGCGACAGGTGTTGGGCTTTGAGGTCGACGTGGACATTTTGTCCACCCAAAACTGGACCGCTGGCCACTCATTGGTGGCTGAAAAATTCTCCGAGGGGCGTGTTTTTTTGATGGGCGACGCCGCTCACTTGTTCACCCCCACGGGTGGCTTGGGTTACAACACCGCAGTGGAAGATGCGGTCAATTTGGGCTGGAAATTGGCCTCGGTGTGCAAAGGCATCTCGCCTTTGGGATTGCTCGACAGTTACGGCATCGAGCGCAAGCGCTTGGCTTTGCGCAACACCGCTTATGCGCGCCAATTTGCCGATTCTGTCGGCTTGTTCCAAGCCCACCCTGATTTAGAGAGCCCTGGTGAGGTGGGCGAGTCTTTGCGCGCCCAAGCCAGCGAGGTGCTGAATGCCCATGTGCGTTTGGAATTCAACATTCCCGGCGTGACCTTCGGCGGGCGTTATGACGGCTCGCCAGTGATCTTGGCCGATGGCACGGCACCGCCCCCTGACACGGCCAACGACTACCAACCCACCGCCTGCCCAGGCGGCAGACCGCCGCATGCATGGATGCCCGATGGGCAGTCGCTGTTCGATGTGTTTCACCGCGAATGGACGTTGCTGTTGCTGGGAGAGGGCCCGTGGGACACATTGGCAGTGCTCGCGCAAGCCCAAACATTGGGCATGGATCTGCGCTTGGTGCAGCCCGATGTGCCCGAGCTCAAAGCCCTGTACCAAGCCAGCATGGCTTTGATCAGGCCCGACCACATCGTGGCTTGGCGTGGAGAGGATGGCGAATCCCTGGCCGTGCATTTGCCCCGGGTCTTGGGGCATTGATGCGGGCTTATTCGATGGGGATTTTGGCGTCGGCCACGGTCTTGCGCCAACGGGCGTAGTCGGCTTTGACCAAATCCCCGAGTTGTTCGGGGCTGCTGATTTGGATGGCCAGGCCTTGTGCGGTCAGTTGTTCGCGCACCTCGGGCAAGGCCAGCACAGCGCTGACGTCACGGTGCAGGCTTTTCACGACATCGCCAGATGTTTTGGCAGGGGCCAGCAGGGCGTACCAAGAATCCACCGCGTCCATGAAGTCAATGCCCAGCTCTTTGAACACCGGCACCGTGGGTGTGATGGGGGAGCGCGCAGCGCCAGTGGCTGCCAGCATGCGCAAGCGTCCCGACTTGACGTGCGGCAGCATGGAATGCACGCTGGCAAACATCAACTGAACTTGCCCGCCGATCAAATCGGTGGTGGCATTGCTGATGCCTTTGTAGGGCACATGCAGCATGTCAAAACCCAGTTGTTGCTTCATCAATTCCATGGCCAGGTGGTGCGGTGTGCCATTGCCCGGTGAACCGAAGTTGATTTGTCCAGGTTTGGCCTTGGCCAAAGCAATCACGCCGGCCAAATCTTGGGCGCCAATTTGGGGGTTGACCACGATGGCGAAATTGGCCACGGCCATTTTCATGATCGGGGTGAAATCGGTGGTGGGGTCAAATGGCACTCGCTTGTACATGTTGGGGGCCATGGTGATGGTGTTGATGGCCATCAGCAACGTGTGTCCATCGGGCGCCGCTTTGGCCACGGCATCGGCCCCGATGTTGCCACTCGCCCCTGGCTTGTTGTCCACCACCACGGCTTGTTTCCAGCGCTCGCTCAGCTTGGGCGCGATGATGCGGGCAATGATGTCGCTGCCGCTGCCGGGGGTGAAGGGCACCACCAGGGTGACGGTGCGCTCTGGGTAAGCGGCCCATGTGCTGGCTGCACAAAAAAGGCTGACCACTGCGCACAAGCATTTGAATGTATTGATGAAAGATCTGCGGTACATCGTGTCTCCAATGGAAATTCAGGTGTTTTTGCTGCGTAGCAACTTGAAGGCATTGCCGAAATAAATCTTGCGCGCGTCTTCCACCGGCAGGTTCAGGTCTTCGATGGAGCGGATGCCTTCGCGGATGAACATCGGGCCTTCTTCCGGGTCAAACGGACAGTCGCTGGCAAACACCACATGGTCGGGTCCAAAGAAATCCAATCCGCAGCGCAAAGCCGATGCCGATCCGCCCAGCACGGTGTCGCCATAAAACATTTTGAAATAGTCGATGGGCGGTTTGGACAAACGCTTGAGCACATCGGCCTCAGCACCATCCGCGCTGCGGCTGCCCATTTGCGCCCACAAGGTTTCGGCGCGGCCTGAAAAGTAGGGCAGCATGCCGCCGCAGTGGTGGGTGATCAAGCGCAGCTCGGGCAATTTTTCCAGCAAGCCGGAAAATACCATCCGCGCCATGGCCACACTGGTTTCCATCGGCCAGCCCAACACCTGCCATATTTCGTATTGCGAGCGGTCTTCGCTGGGATAGTCGGCGCGCGAGCCGGGGCGGGTGGGGTGCATCCACACCGGCAGTTGGTGGTGGTGGGTGATGCGCTCAAAAACTGGAAAGAACTCTGCGCTGTCCATGGCGCGGCCATTCACGCTGGTGAGGATTTGCACCCCTTTGGCACCCAACTGATCGATGGCGAAGTCCATCTCTTTCAACGCAGCCTCGGGGTTGTTCATCGGCAACGAGGCCACAAAGCCGGGAAATTTATGCGGCCATTGGCGGCAAATGTCGGCCATGCCTTCATTGGCCACCCTGGCGTATGCCGGCGAATCATCCGGCCCACCCAACATATCGGGGGAGGGCACGGCCAAAGAAATGATTTGCTGCACATCCGGAAATTGGTCCAGCATGGCCACCCGCGCAGGCATGTCCCACAGCATGCGCAATTGGCTCATGCGTTTGACCATGCCGGGCTCTTTGCCATGGGTTTTGACCAGTTCCACATAGGCCGGGGGCATGACGTGGTTGTAAATATCGATCTTGACGCTGCTCACGATGGGCTTTCTGAGGAGTGGGGTTGGGCAATCCAAGTGGACTGCCTCAGTTGGGGCTGGATTTGACCACAGCAGTTTTGCGCTCTGATACAGTTGCCCGCGGCCCAGTGCTGGGCGCCATTTGAAGCGTTTTTTCAACTTCCTCCCTGAGTAATTTCCCCATGAACGATCGAAAAAAAGCCCTGGTCACCGGTGGTGCCACGGGCATTGGCCGCAGCGCCGTGTTGGCCTTGGCCAAAGCGGGCTATGACGTGGCCATCAATTACGCCTCCAGCGCCAAGGCGGCGCAAGAGGTGGCGGCCTTGGCCCAAGGCATGGGGGCTCAGACCATGCTGTTGCCTTGCGATGTGAGCGACGAGAAAGCAGTGCGCGCCATGTTTGCCCAGGTGGAGGCGCAGTTTGGTCATTTGGATGCCTTGGTGAACAACGCGGGCACCACCGCTAAATGGAAAGTCAAAGACCTGGAAAGCCTGGACCTGGCTGAATGGGACCGCACCTTTGCGGTCAATGTGAGGGGGCTGTTTCAAGTCACACGCGCCGCCGTTCCCCTGCTGAAAAAAGGGCACAACCCCAGCATCGTCAACACCGCCAGCATCGTGGGCTTGCGACCCGGACCGCAGCCCCTGCCATATGCGGCCAGCAAGGCGGCGGTGGTCAACATGACCAAAACCCTGGCCTGGAACCTGGGGCCTGAAATCCGCGTGAATGCAGTCGCCCCAGGGTGGATGGAAGGCGATTGGATGGAGCGCATGTTGGGGGATAAATACGATGACTTGATGGGCAAGCGCGCCAAGCTCACGCCACTCAAGCGCTGTGTCACGGCCGACGATGTCGCCGAGACCATGATGAGCTTGATCCAAGGCAACCGTTTTGTGACTGGTGAAATCATCGTCATCGACGGTGGCTTCACCAGTTCAACTTGAGGGGGATATATGTTGGAAGGTTTTGTTCCGTTTCCCCCCGAATACGCGGCCCAATACCGCGCCAAAGGATATTGGAAAGACCGCGCCTTGCGCGACGAGTTTGACGATGTGTTTCGCACCCACGGCCCACGCGTGGCCTTGATCGATGGCCCTCGCCAATACAGCTATGCCGATGTCGATCGCTTGAGCAGCAATTTGGCGCTCAACCTGATGGACCTGGGCCTCAAGCCCTTGGACCGCGTGGTGCCCACCCTGCCCAATGTGGCCGAGTTTGTGATCCTGTACTTTGCCTTGCAAAAAATCGGCTGTATACCGATAGCTGCGTTGGTCACGCACCGCTTTGCGGAGATCAGCCAGTTCACCCAGCTGTCCCAGGCCGCTTGCTGTGTATATCCGGATCGCGCGGGCGACTTTGTCTTTGGCCCGATGATCGATCGGGTGCAAACGGCCAACCCGTGTTTGCGAATGCGATTGGTCTTGGGCCAAGCCGGGCCTGGCGAGCATGATTTGCGCGCCTTGATCGACAAACCCGCCCAGCGCCCCGCAGACGATTGGCGCCACATCGCCATCGACCCCACCGACCCGTGCATTTTTCAACTCTCGGGTGGCACCACCGGCATCCCCAAGCTGATTCCCCGCACCAACAACGATTACGCCTACAACTCCAAGGTCGCCGCTGAAGTGGTGCAGGTCGGGCCAGATTCTGTGCTGCTGCTGGTGCTGCCCATTGCCCACAACCTGCCCTTGGCTTGCCCCGGTATTCAAGGCTTCATGTTTCAAGGCGCAACCGTGGTTTTGCACGGCAACACCCGCCCGGGCGAGATGTTTGCGTTGATTGAGCGCCATGGGGTCACCCACATCAAGGTGGTGCCGGCTTTGTTGATCCGCTTGATCAATGACCCGTCCATCACCGACCACCAACTGGATTCGGTGAAGCTCATCCAAAGCGGAGGTCAGCGCATGCAACCTGAGGTGCGCTTGCGCACACGGCAACTGTTTCGCAACGCATTTGTGCAAGAAAACTTTGGCATGAGCGAAGGCCTGTTGATGTTTGTGCGCGCCGGCGACCCTGAAGAGGTGTTGTTGGAAACTTGCGGCCGCCCGGTGTGTGCGGATGACGAGGTGATGTTGATTGACGATGAAGGCCGCGTGGTGCCCGATGGTGAGGTGGGTGAGCTGGCTTGCCGTGGCCCTTACACATTGCGCGGCTACTACGGCGTGCCCGAATACAACGCGCGCCAATTCACCACCGATGGGTTTTACCGCTCGGGCGATTTGATGCGCAAGCACCCCAGCGGCAACTATGTGGTCGAGGGGCGCAAAAAAGACCTGATCAACCGTGGCGGTGAAAAGATCAGCGCCGAAGAAATTGAAAACCTCATCCTGATGCACCCTGCGGTGCAAAACGTGGCTTGTGTGCCCATGCCCGACCCGGCCATGGGCGAAAAAATGTGCGCCTGTGTGATTTTGAAGGCCGGTCAATCTTTGAACTTGGGCGAGTTGGTGGCGTTTTTGGCCGAGCAAGAAATCGCCAAGTTCAAATTGCCCGAACGCTTGGAAATCCTGCCCGACTTTCCGGTGTCCACCTTTGGCAAGGTGTCCAAAAAATCCCTGGGCGAGATGGTTGCTGCCAAACTCGCTGCAAAGCTCTGAAGGAATCAAAATGCGCGTGATCGATTTGCATTGCTACCCCGGTACCCAAACCTGGATCGACTCCCAAGGCCCATACCCCGAGGCCTTGGCCACCTATTGGAAGCGCGACTGGGTCGCCAAAACTGAGGACGAGGTGATCGCCGAGTTCACCGGTGCGGGTGTAGATGCTTGCTTGGTCGCCCTGGACTTGGAGACCACGGTGGCCACGCCGCCTTGCACCAATGAGTATGTGCACGGCATCTGGAAGCGCCACCCAGATCGCGTGATTCAGTGTTGGGGTGCGGTTGAGCCGGCCAAAGGTGAAATCGCCATTCGGCAAGTGCAAAAAGCAGTCAACGAGTTGGGCTTCATCGGCTTTCACTTTCACCCCATCATGCAGCACTTTGCGGTCAACGACCGCCGCCATTACGACCTGTTTGAGGTGATCAATGGCCTGGGTGCCGCCGTCATGATTGACGTGGGCACCACCGGCATGGGTGCAGGCATGCCTGGCGGCAACGGAGCCCGGGTGCGCCATGCACACCCATCGCACATCGATGACTTGGCGGCTGACTTTCCCAACCTGAAAATCATCATGGCCCACCCCGGTTGGCCCTGGGTAGAAGAAACCACTGCGGTGGCCTTGCACAAAGGCAACGTCTACTGGGAGATGTCAGGCTGGGCGCCCAAGCACTTCCCGGGCAATTTGAAAGTGGACATCCGCGGCCGCTTGCAAGACAAGATCATGTTTGGCAGCGACTACCCCAGCTTGCCCTATGCGCGCATCTTCAAAGAGTGGAACGAACTCGGCTACAAAGACGAAGTGATGGAAAAAATCATGCACGGCAATGCCGAGCGGGTGTTGGGGCTCTGAAGCCCTGGTAAGCGCGGGGCTTAGAAGGTAGTGGTGAAAGTGGTGACAACACCGGTTGTCAAATCAATTTTTCGTAATTTTGTTCCGTTTTGATCACCCACGTAAAGGGTTGTACCGTTCAAGGCAATCCCTCTGGGTGTGTAAAACCTGGCGGCTGTGCTGGTGCCATCAGTACTTCCAGAAACTGCGGTCAGGCTGGTGTCAATCGTTCCAGCACTGCCGGCAAAAGTGGTGACTGCGTTGGTGGTTGTATCAATTTTGCGTATCGCATGGTTACGTGTATCTGTGACATAAAGGGCGTTGTTAGTGAATACCAGAGTGGTAGGCACGTAAAAATTGGCAGAAGATCCAGTGGCTGAATTTTTATAACCGCTGGTACCGGCAACGCCAGCAATGGTGGTCACGGTGCCCGATGTAATGTCAATTTTTCGAATGGTGTGATTGGATGAATCGCTGACATAAACAACGTTGTTTGTTGTGTCAATCGCAATGCCTGTGGGTTGATTGAACAAGGCGCTCAGGCGAGTCACAGTCACAGAGGTGGTTGAGGTGGTTGTTCCTGATGTGCCAGCTGTTCCGGCCCAGGTTTCACTCGCCTCACTGGTCAGGGATATTTTCTTGATGGCGTGGTTGTTTGCGTCAGCCACGTAAAGGTCGTTTGTTAAAACAGCCATCTCAATGGGGTAACTGAAGGATCCACCTGTGGCGTAATTCGCGACTGTTTTTGTACCCGTCAGTGAAGTGATTTTTCTGAGCAAGCTGTTTCCAGTGTCGGCTACCACTAAGGTGGTGGTGCTGGTCATTGCCAAACCCATGGGGTTGTTGAACCGTGCAGCTGTCCCATCGCCATTGGTGGTTCCCGTGACGTTGTCGCCACCGGCCAAGGTCACGGGAGTGTTGGTGAGGGAGGACGGGTCCAGTGATTGGATCGTGCTGCGGCCCGCATTGGCAATGTACAGCTTGCTGTTTGTACTGTCGTAAGCCAAACCATAAATGGTGGTGTAAGTGGTGGTGCTGGAGCTTGAATCACCGCTACCAGGACAAGCCGTCAACAAGACAGACACAGCCAGAGCGGTCAAAATTTTGGATGAGGTATTCATGGACAGGCCTTGGTGATGTGATGGGATCCCATTGCGGGGTACAACCTGTTGGTGCCGGAAAGAGGAATCGAACCCCCGACCTTCTCATTACGAATGAGCTGCTCTACCAACTGAGCTATTCCGGCTTTGGGAAAATTATAAAGGTCGGCTCAATGTGAAGCGCCTTGGTGGTACTGGGTGATGCGATCGACTTCGTTTTTCGAGCCCAAGATCACGCTGACGCGCTCATGCAATTGGCTGGGCTGGATGTCCAAGATGCGTTGCCGGCCATTGGTCGCGGCGCCACCGGCTTGCTCGATCAACCACGACATGGGGTTGGCCTCGTACATCAAGCGCAACTTGCCAGGTTTGTGCGGCTCGCGTTGGTCCCAGGGGTACATGAACACGCCGCCACGGGTGAGGATGCGGTGCACATCGGCCACCATGCTGGCAATCCAGCGCATGTTGAAGTCTTTGCCGCGCGGGCCTAGTGTGCCCTGCAAGCATTCGTCGATGTAGCGCTTGACTGGCTCGTCCCAGTGGCGCATGTTGCTCATGTTGATGGCAAATTCTTTGGTGTCGGCGGGTATCTGTACCTTTTCTTGGGTCAAGACAAACGAGCCTTGCTCACGGTCCAAGGTGAACATGGCCACGCCATCGCCCACCGTCAACACCAAAGTGGTTTGGGGGCCATAGACACAATAACCAGCCGCCACTTGTTGCTGCCCGGCTTGCAAGAAGTCGGCTTCGCTCACACCATCCGGGCCGTCGGGTTTGCGCAGCACGCTGAAGATCGTGCCAATGCTGACATTGACGTCTATGTTGCTGGACCCATCGAGTGGGTCAAACAGCAGCAGGTATTCGCCTTGCGGGTAGCGGTTGGGCACGAGGTGGATGCTGTCCATTTCTTCAGAGGCCATGGCCGCCAAGTGACCGCCCCATTCGTTGGCCTCGATCAGCACCTCGTTGGCAATGATGTCGAGTTTCTTTTGCACTTCGCCTTGCACATTTTCAGAACCAGCGCTGCCGAGCACGCCACCCAAGGCGCCTTTGTTGACCGAGTGGCTGATGCCTTTGCAAGCGCGCGCCACCACTTCGAGCAGCAAACGCAATTCAGGTGGAATTTTGCCTTTGGCCCGTTGCTCTTCGACCAAATAGCGTGACAGTGAAACGCTCATGGTTTTGTCTCCTGCAAGGCGCGGGTCACCACCTCGCGCACGTCTTTGCTCAAATCGGCCTTGGCGGCGACGCGTTTGATGGCTTCGCGGGCCGCATCTTGGTAGGGTTGGGCCAGTTTGCGCCAGCGGTCCATGGCGCGGGCCAATCGGGCCGCCACCTGGGGGTTGATGGCGTCAATTTCAATCACCCGTTCGCTCCAAAAGACATAACCCGATGCATCCGACCGGTGAAATGCAGCTAGGTTGCCTTGGCAAAAGGTGGAAATCAGGCTGCGCGCGCGGTTGGGGTTGCGCAGCTGAAAGTCGGGGTGCCGCATCAGTTGTTTCACTTGGGCCAGCACCGAGCCATCTTGGTCGGGTGCGCTGGCTTGCAGGGCAAACCATTTGTCAATGACCAACTCGTCGTGCACAAAAAGTTGGTGGAACTGTGACAACGCTTGGGCGGCATGGGGATGCTGGGCATGCACCAAGGCTTGCAATGCGCCCATGCGATCGGTCATGTTGGTGGCACGGCTGAACGCATGCAAAGCTTGATCTGGCCAATCAGAGCCGGTATGGCCCACAGCGCTCAGACACAGGTGTTGCAAGGCCAAGTTGGCCAATGCGCGTTGCCCCATGGCCTGGACACTGATGCTGAACGTGCCACGGGTGCGGTGAGTGGCGTAAACCTGTTCCCAAATCGGTTGCAGTTCACGTGCCAACTGCATGCGCATGGCTTGGCGCACCTGGTGGATGCGCAAAGGGTCCACCACGCTCAGTTGTTCGGCCAGATAGGTCTCACTGGGCAAGGTGAGCACCAGTTCGATGAAGGCGGGGTCCAACTGTGGGTTTTGTAAAACCTGGCCAAAGGCTTGCACCACTTCGGGCGGCAGGATGGGGCCTGCTGGAGCCTGGCCTTCGATGGCCGACAAGGCGGCACGGGTCGCCAAACGCTGACCGGCCTCCCATTGGTTGAAGGGGTCGCTGTCGTGTGCCAGCAGGGTGAGCAATTGGGCCTGGCTGTATTCAACATGCAAAACCACAGGGGCACTGAAGCCGCGCAGCAAAGAGGGCACTGGCGCTTGGGCAATGCCGTCAAAGACCCATTGCTGCTCAACCTCATGCAGCACGCACAACTGGTTGTGCGGCAGGGCATGGCCTTGTTCATCGAGCAAGCCGACCATGACGGGAATCACAAAGGGCGCTTTGCTGTCTTGACCTGGGGTGGGGGCGCAGCTTTGGCGCAGGGTGAGGGTGTAGCGCTGGTTTGCCGGGTCGTGCACACCGCTGGCATGGACCTGGGGCGTGCCCGCCTGCGAGTACCAGTTTTTGAAAGCGCTCAGGTGTTGGGCCAATGCAGAACCCGGGTTGGCGTCTGCAATGGCTTGTGCGAAGTCGTCGCAGGTGACGGCTTGGCCATCATGGCGCTCAAAATACAAGGCCATGCCACGGGCAAAACCTGCGCGACCCAATTCGTCTTGGGGTTGCGAGAGCAGGGTTTGCATCATGCGCACCACCTCGGCCCCTTTTTCGTAAACGGTGACGGTGTAGAAGTTGTTGATTTCTTGGTAGCTGTCCGGTCGCACCGGGTGGGCCATGGGGCCGGCGTCTTCGGCGAATTGCACATTGCGCAGCAAGCGCACGTCTTCAATGCGCTTGACCGCGCGAGCCGATGGCGAGCCCGCCAAGTCTTGGCTGAACTCTTGGTCGCGAAACACGGTCAAGCCCTCTTTGAGTGAGAGCTGAAACCAATCGCGGCAGGTGATGCGGTTGCCCGTCCAGTTGTGGAAGTATTCGTGACCGACGACGCTTTCGATGTTGGCGTAGTCGACATCGGTGGCCGTGGCCGGGCTGGCCAACACGTATTTGGTGTTGAAGATGTTGAGGCCTTTGTTTTCCATCGCCCCCATGTTGAAGTCGGAAGTGGCCACGATCATGAAGCGGTCCAAGTCCAAGCTCAAGCCGAAGCGGGCTTCATCCCAGGCGATGCTGGACATCAGGGATTGCATGGCATGGTCGGTTTTGTCCAAATCACCCGATCGCACATACACCTGCAGCACATGCTCTCGGCCTGAGCGGGCCGTGATGCGCTGCTCTCGGCAGACCAATTTGCCCGCCACCAGGGCAAACAAATAGCTGGGTTTTTTGTGCGGGTCCACCCACTTGGCCATGTGGCGGCCTTCACCCAAGTCGGCTTGTTCAACCAAATTGCCGTTGGACAACAGCACGGGGTAAGCGGCTTTGTCGGCACGCAAGCTGACTTGGTATAGCGACATCACATCGGGGCGGTCCAGGAAATAGGTGATGCGGCGAAAACCTTGGGCTTCACATTGGGTGAAAAAGGCGTCTTGGCTCAGGTACAGGCCAGAGAGTTGGGTGTTCTTTTGGGGCGAGCAGGTGGTGAAGATTTCCAACTCAAAGGCGTCATGGCCCTCGGGCAGGTTTTCCAACACCAATTGCCCTTGGTCCATTTTGAAACTGGTGCCTTGGCCGTTGACCATGACGCGGGCCAGGTTCAATTCTTCGCCATCCAAGCGCAGTGGTTGTGCCTCAACGTCTGGGTTGCGACGCACCTGCATTTTGTTGAGCACGCGGGTCTTCAGGGGGTCGAGGTCAATGGTGAGGTCGACGGCGTCGATCCAATATGCGGGGGGCATGTGGTCTTCGCGGCGAATCAGCGTGGCAGCGCCTTCTAGCATGTCAGATTCCTGTGAATGGTGAACGGCTGGTGGGGGTCAAACGCCTTGCTTGAGCGAGGCTTCGATGAAGGTGTCCAAGTCTCCATCCAGCACTTTTTGGGTGTTGCTGATCTCGACGTTGGTGCGCAAATCTTTGATGCGGCTTTGGTCCAGCACATAGCTGCGAATTTGGTGACCCCAGCCCACATCGGTTTTGGTGTCTTCGAGCTTTTGCTGGGCTTCCATGCGGATGCGCATTTCGTGGTCGTACAAGCGTGAGCGCAAACGCTTCCAGGCCACATCTCGGTTGCTGTGCTGGCTGCGGCCATCTTGGCACTGCACCACGATGCCGGTGGGGATGTGGGTCAAGCGCACGGCAGAGTCGGTTTTGTTGATGTGCTGGCCGCCTGCGCCACTGGCGCGATAGGTATCGGTGCGCACATCGGCCGGGTTGATGTCGATCTCGATGGAATCGTCCACCTCGGGGTAGACAAAGATGCTGGCAAAACTGGTGTGTCGCCCACCGGACGAGTCAAACGGCGATTTGCGCACCAAACGGTGCACGCCGGTTTCGGTGCGCAACAAACCAAAAGCGTATTCGCCCTCGATCTTCAAGGTGGCGCCTTTGATGCCGGCAACGTCCCCAGGGGATTCGTCTTCCAAGGTGGCCTTGAAGCCTTTGCGCTCGGCATATTTGAGGTACTGGCGCAACAACATGCTGGCCCAGTCACAGGCTTCGGTGCCACCCGCACCCGCTTGGATGTCCAAAAAGGCATTGTTGGGATCGGCTGGGTTGTTGAACATGCGCCGAAATTCGAGCTTTTCGATGTCGGCGGCCAGGCTGGTGGCCTCGTTGTCAATGGTGATCAGACCCGCTTCATCGTTCTCTTCTTTGCTCATGTCAAACAACTCCAGGTTGTCCGACAGTTCTTGGGTCAAGCGGCCCAGAACCAGCACGATGTCTTCCAGCGATTTTTTTTCGCGGCCCAGCTCCTGGGCTTTCTTGGGTTCGTTCCAAACGCTGGGGTCTTCCAGCGAAGCGTTGACGGTTCTCAGGCGTTCAAATTTGGCATCGTAGTCAAAGATACCTCCGCAACTCGACGGTGCGAGCGCTGAGGTCTTGCAACTGATTGCCAATTTGGTTGATGCGTTCTGCTTCCATGTGCGTGTGTCCGTCTGAGGTTTGAATGCGGCGATTTTCGCACGCGGGTGGGGCTTGATCTGCTTGGCGCGGGTTTGCACCCCAAGCAGCAGTGGTTCAGGGGTGATTTATTGCCGACGATTTGGGCATATCCGCGAAGATGCCCAAGGCTTGCATACCAGCCACAACTTGGCCGACCACCATGACAGTGGGGCTGGCAAAAGCCTGTTGGCTCACGCATTGGGCCAAATCACCCAAGGTGGTGAGCGCTTGGCGCTGTTGCGGCAAGCTGACGTCTTGCAGCAAAGCCACGGGGGTTTGGGTGGGCAAGCCCATCAGCAATTGCGATTGGATGTGCATCACCTGTGCCAGACCCATGTAAATGACCAAGGTCAATTGGGCCTGGTGAGCCGTGCGGGCCAGCTCGGCCCAAGGTGTGCCCAGGCCTTCCTTCTGGCGGTGACCCGTGATGAAAATCACCCCTTGGGCATGGTCACGGTGGGTGAGGGCGGTTTGGATGGAGGCCATGCCCGCCAAGGCCGAGGTGACGCCGTTGATGATTTCGACCTCAATGCCCGCGGCGCGCAGGTGATCGACCTCTTCGCCACCACGGCCAAAAATCAGCGGATCGCCCCCTTTGAGGCGCACCACGCGTTCACCATCCAGAGCGGCTTGAATCATGAGTTTGTGGATGAAGGCTTGCGGTGTGGAGCGGCAACCGCCGCGCTTTCCGACCCATATCACCCTGGCGGCTGGGTGGGCCAATGCGACGATGGCGTCGCTGACCAAATCATCCACCAAGATGACGCTGGCCGATTGCAAGGCTTTCAGGGCCTTGAGGGTTAGCAAATCCGGGTCGCCGGGACCGGCGCCGACCAGGGTCACTTGGGGATGGGTGACGCGTTTGGTCATGGCAGTGAATGCGTTGTGGAAGGGGCGCCCATTTGCTCGGCCAATCGGCACAGCACAGACACCTGCTGGACCAGCGGTGCGGGGACGGGGCTTTGACCGTCCAGTGCGCTTTGGATGAACGCGGCCGTGGCCAGGGCGCTGTTGTCCACCGGCAAGGCTGGCAGGTCGGTCAAGCTGCCGGCTTGTTGCTCGCACATCGGCATGGCCTGTCCCGCAACAAAGCCCGTCATGGCCGGTGTGCGCCGCGGATCGGCCACGGGCTCGCCTTCGGTGCCGCGCAGCAGCAATGCGTTGGCTTGGATCAGGCTCAAGGTGTGGGTCATGGACTGCGCATATTCGGGGTGGGTGTGGCTGCAGACCAAAAGGGCGCGCCCCTGAATGGGATTGAGCATTTTCACCAGGCTGTGGGCTGGGTTGCGCAAGCCCACCACACGCCGCACATCCAGCAACTTTTGCAAAGCTGGTGAGAGCACTTGGGTGGGGGCATAAAAAACGCGTCCGGGTTCAAGTCGGGTGGGGCGGTCCAAAGCTGCGGTCCCCATGGCCGCAAAGACCTGCTCACTGGTGACCCGTGTGTCTTCGGTGGTGCTGCCGTGAACCAACACCGCAAAGCCCTCACGCGCAATCAACCCAGCCAACAAGGGGGTGAGCAGGGGCAGCTTGCGCGAACCGTTGTAGCTGGGGATGACCACCGTGGGTTGGTTGGCGGGGCTTTCAAAATGGTGCAGTCTTTGTTGCGTGGCATCTAAAAACCCCGCCATCTCTTCTGGGGTTTCACCTTTGATGCGCATGGCCAAGCAAAAGGCGCCAATTTCAAGGTCGCTGACGTACCCGTCGAGCAATTGCCCCATCAAGTCCGCGGCTTGGGCGCGGGTCAGCGCGCGTGCGCCATCTTTACCTCGGCCAATTTCTTTGATGTATGCGCTGATGCCCATGCACGGATTGTCTCGCATGCCAGGGCTACACTGCGGCCATGATTGTTTTGGGCATTGAATCTTCTTGCGATGAAACCGGCGTGGCCTTGGTCAAAACGGTTGAGGTTTCCCCAGGTGCAGCCCCAACTTGGCCTGTTTTGCTGGCCCAAGCCCTTCACTCTCAAATTGAAATGCACCAAGCCTATGGCGGGGTGGTGCCCGAGTTGGCCAGCCGAGACCACATTCGCCGGGTCATTCCCTTGACGCAATCCGTTTTGGACCAAGCGGGTGTTCAAGCTGATGAGATTGATGTGGTGGCGTTCACGCGCGGCCCCGGATTGGCGGGTGCTTTGTTGGTCGGGGCTGGGGTGGCCGCTGGCTTGGCTGCGGCTTGGCACAAGCCTTTGTTGGGTGTGCATCACCTGGAGGGCCATTTGCTGTCGCCTTTTTTGAGCCAAGACCCACCCACCTTTCCTTTCGTGGCCTTGCTGGTGTCTGGTGGGCACACCCAGCTCATGCAAGTCAACGCAGTGGGGGACTATGCTTTGTTGGGCGAGACCATTGACGATGCCGCGGGTGAGGCCTTTGACAAATCGGCCAAATTGTTGGGCTTGCCTTACCCCGGGGGGCCTGGTTTATCACGCTTGGCCGAGCAGGGCAACCCCAAAGCATTTGCTTTGCCTCGTCCACTGTTGAACAGTGGCAACTTGGATTTTTCCTTTGCCGGCCTCAAAACGGCTGTGTTGACCCAGGTCCAGCGATTGGGCACCGACTTGCCAGCGCGAGTAGCCGATGTGGCAGCCAGCACCCAGGCTGCCATCGTTGAAGTATTGGTCAAAAAATCCATGCGCGCATTGGCGCAAACCGGGCTCAAACGCTTGGTGGTCGCTGGCGGCGTGGGCGCCAACAGCGCCTTGCGCACTCAACTCAATGCCCAATGCCAAGCCTTGGGCGTGCAGGTTCACTACCCCGAGTTGCATTTGTGCACCGATAACGGCGCCATGATTGCCATGGCCGCTGCCATGCGCATCCAGACTGTGCCTGGCTTGCGCATGGACCGCGATGGGGCCTTCGATGTGCGCCCTCGATGGCCTTTGCAGGAACTGTCAAACCATCACTGAACCGGCAAAGCTTGGGCTTTGCTTTGCGGCAGTTTTTTCGCCAGCACCAAATTCAAAATGCCGTTTTCCAGTTTGGCGCTGCTGGTGGCGGCATCTACGGGCATGGGCAATTCAAACTGTGCTTTGTAGACCCGATTGGCGTCTGTCGTGGTGTTGATTTGCACCATTTGCTCCTCGATTTGAACCACCAAATGCTCCTTGGACACACCGGGCATATCCATGCTCAAGCGGTATTGGTGTTCGTCTTGTTCAAATTGCGTGGGTGGGGCGTGCTGTGGGCGTGCCACCTCCTGCAAAAAGCGCTCGAGGCCCAGTCGGGCATTGGTGCGGTAAGTGGCAGGGGCGATGGGGGTAAAGAACATGGTTTTCTCCTTGTGGGGGGGTACACTGCGCGGCTGTTTTGCAGTCATCATCAGTTGCGACCAAGGTGTCGACATTCAAGGGCATTCGGGCATGTATCTTTTTTCAACATGGGTCTTGAAATGGGCGCGCTGGGTGCTATTTGCCGGCCTGTTTTTCAATGCTGCTTTGTGGGTTCATGCCCAGCCGGTCGCGCCTGCACCGATCAAGGTGGCGATGATCGAGTCGTTCAGTGGGCCCTTTGCCAACACTGGCGAAGCCGTGTGGCGAAACCTCTCTTGGGCCGTCGAGCGTGTTGCCCAGCGCGGCGGTGTCAAGCTGGCCGGTGGTCACCGACCTCTGCTCTTGGAGCGCTTTGACAGCAAAGGGCAGGTGGAGGAGGCGCTGGCAGCGATGCGATCTGCCATCGATGGCGGTGCTCGGGTGATATTGCAAGGCAATAGTTCGGCAATTGCCGCCGCATTGATGGAGGCGACGCAAAAGCACAATGATCGCGACCCTTCTCGCCAGGTGCTTTTCCTGAACTATTCGGCGGTGGACCCTGCGTTGACCCAGGAGCGCTGCAATTTTTGGCACTTCAGGTTTGATGCCCATGCAGATATGCGGATGAAGGCATTGATGGAGGTCATGCAAGCAGACCCATTGATTGAGCGCGTTTATTTGATCGCCCAAGACTACAGCTTTGGTCAGGCATTTGTGCGTGAAGCCAAGCGTCAGATGGCGCTGATGCCGCAAGCACCCAAAGTGGTGGGCGAAGAACTGCACCCCATGGGTCGGGTCAAAGACTTTATGCCGTATGTGCAAAAAATCAAGGCCAGTGGTGCTCAGGCGGTCATCACTGGAAATTGGGGCCAGGACCTGAGCTTGTTGGTCAAGGCCGCTCGAGACGCCGGATACAACGGCTATTTCTTCACCTTTTATGGCAATGCCTTGGGCGCACCGCAGGCCATGGGTGAGGCCGGTGTGGGCAAGGTGTTTGCGGTGGCCGAATGGATGCCCAATGTGGCGGGGTCCGAATCAGCGGCTTTTTATGCGGCTTTCAAGCAGCGTTTTCCTCAACCGCAAGACGATTACGTGCACATGCGCATGCAAGTGATGATGGAGATGTGGGTTCGCGCTGTCGAAACTGCGGGCAGCACCGAAGCGCTGGCCGTGGCCTTGCAGTTGGAGCGCTCGCAACTGGACATCTTTGGGCATCCAGCGCAAATGCGTGAGACTGATCATCAATTACAGCAAAATTTGGTGGTGGGGTTGATGGACAAGCTGGGTCAGCGCGGTGTTAAGCACGACAGTGAAGGGTCTGGCTATGGTTTTCGCGTGATCAAAACATTGACTGCCCGACAGGCCGAGTTGCCCAGCCGTTGTCGAATGACCCGACCGCCTTTGACCCCCAGCACCGAACTGCGTCGCTGAACCAGGAGACAGACCTTGCGCACCGCTATCATGGACTTAGAGGCCTCGAAAATCCGCGAAGTGGCCAATGCGGGCTTGGGCCGCGACGACGTATTGGCCTTTTGGTTTGGCGAAGGCGATGAGGTCACGCCTGACTTTGTGCGCCAAGCGGCCATTGACTCTTTGCAACAAGGTGAAACCTACTACGCACACAACTTGGGTTTGCCAGCTTTGCGCCAGGCCATTTCTATCCATATGAGCGAAAACCACCCTGGACCGCATGGGCAGGGGGTTTCCTTGGATCGTGTGGCTGTGACTGCGGGCGGGGTGAATGCCTTGATGTTGGCGGTGCAGGCCTTGGTCAATCCCGGCGATGAGGTGCTGGCCATCACGCCGGTGTGGCCCAATTTGGTGGCCCAGCCCCGCATCATGGGTGCCCATTTGCGCACCTTGTCATTGCAGGTGGTCGATGGTGGCTGGCAGCTGGACTTGGATGCATTGCTTTCAGCCATCGGTCCCCAAACAAAGCTGTTGATTTTGAACGCGCCCAATAACCCAACCGGTTGGACCTTGACCCGCGAAGAGCAAGAGGCCATATTGCAGCGTTGCCGTGTGACGGGCACTTGGATCTTGGCCGATGAAGTGTATGAAGCACTTTATTACGCACCCACAGAAAATGCGTGCGCCCCCAGTTTTTTGGATGTCGCCGACCCGCAAGACCGTTTGGTCGTGGTGCACAGCTTTTCCAAAAGTTTTTTGATGACCGGTTGGCGCCTGGGTTGGTTGGTCATGCCGCCAGAGATGACCGACGCGATGGGAAAGCTGATTGAGTTCAACACCTCATGCTGCAGCGTGTTTACCCAACGCGCTGGTTTGGCGGCCTTGCAGCGCCGCCAAGAAATCACCCCCCGGGTGGTGGCCCATCTGAAATCTTGCCGTGACACCTTGGTGGGCGCTTTGCAGTCTTTGCCTGGCTTGGAGCTCAGCCTTCCGCTGGGCGGGATGTACGCCTTTTTTCGCATACCCGGGCATCATGATGGCTTGGTCACGGCCAAGCGTTTGGTGGCTGAGGCGGGCCTGGGCTTGGCCCCGGGTGAAGCCTTTGGCCCAGAAGCAGCAGGGTGGTTGCGCTGGTGTTTCGCTTCCCAAGACCCGCAACGTTTGCGCTTGGGGGTTGAGCGCTTGCAGGCCTGGACCAGGCTATAATCTTTGGGTTCGGGATTTTTCGAACGCACGCTAGGCGCAGTTCCAGTGCCCAGCGCAAGTCAAACTTTAAGGAAACACCATGACCACGCTTAATAAGGCAGAGGTTGTCAAAGCCAATGCCCGCAGCGCCAGCGATACTGGCAGTCCCGAAGTGCAGGTAGCCATTTTGACCGCCCGCATCAACGAACTCACCCCCCATTTCAAAACCCATGCAAAAGATCACCACGGCCGCCGTGGTTTGTTGCGCATGGTCAGCCGTCGTCGCAAACTGCTGGACTACCTCAAGTCCAAAGATGCCGATCGTTACACCGCGTTGATCGCCAAACTCGGTCTGCGCAAGTAATTTTGTTCAACGCATGAATGCTCGGCCACTGATGTTATTTCGGTAACTCGGTGGCCTTGCCACATGGAGAACTCGAGAACAGAGCGAAGCTGTGTCATTCCATCAAATGACCCCCGTGGGGGGTGTTTCATGGAATGGCATCGTGTTCTGTGACGATTTTTCCGGGCTTTGTGGAGGTGGCCCATACCTCCCATCAACCTCAGGAGAGACACATGTCTATTTTTAATAAAGTCACCAAAACCTTCCAGTGGGGCCAACACACGGTCACCTTGGAAACCGGCGAAATTGCCCGCCAAGCCACCGGCGCTGTGCTGGTCAACATCGACGACACCGTGGTGCTGGCCACCGTGGTCGGTTCCAAGTCATCCAAGCCGGGCCAAGATTTTTTCCCCTTGACCGTGGATTACATCGAGAAGGCCTATGCAGCCGGCAAGATCCCCGGCAGCTTTTTCAAGCGCGAAGCCAAGCCCAGCGAACTGGAAACCCTGACCTCCCGTTTGATCGATCGCCCGATTCGCCCTTTGTTCCCCGAGGGTTTCTACAACGAAGTGCATGTGGTGATCCACACCGTGTCTCTCAACCCCGAGGTTGATGCCGATATCGCCGCCATGATTGGCACCTCGGCTGCATTGGCCATTTCGGGTTTGCCTTTCAATGGCCCCATTGGTGCTGCCCGTGTGGGTTACATCAATGGCGAATATGTGTTGAACCCAGGTCAAACCCAGCGCAAAGACAGCCTGATGGATTTGGTGGTGGCTGGCACCGAGACCGCCGTGTTGATGGTCGAGTCCGAAGCCCAGCAGTTGTCCGAAGAGATCATGCTCGGTGCAGTGGTTTTTGGCCACGACCAAGGCAAGATCGCCATCAATGCCATCCACGAATTGGTTCGCGATGCTGGCAAGCCCGCATGGGACTGGTCTGCACCTGCCCGTGACAGCGACTTCGAAGCCCAATTGGCGACCCACGCACAAGACAAGCTGATGGCTGCCTATCAAATCCGCAACAAGCAAGCCCGCACCCAGGCTTGCCGCGAGGCTTACCAAGCCGCCAAAGACGGATTGACCGCCAGTGGCGTGGCATTTGATCCCGTCAAGGTGGACAACTTGTTGTTCGAAATCGAGTCACGCATTGTTCGCGGCCAAATCTTGGCCGGCGAGCCGCGCATCGACGGTCGCGACACGCGCACGGTGCGCCCGATTGAAATCCGCAACTCGGTGTTGCCCCGCACCCATGGCTCGTCCTTGTTCACCCGTGGTGAAACCCAAGCTTTGGTGATCTCCACGTTGGGGACTGAGCGCGATGCCCAGCGCATTGACGCTTTGGCCGGTGAGTTTGAAGACCGTTTCATGTTGCACTACAACATGCCTCCCTTTGCCACGGGCGAAGTGGGCCGCATGGGCAGCACCAAACGCCGTGAAATCGGTCATGGCCGATTGGCCAAGCGTGCTTTGGCAGCCGTGTTGCCCACCAAAGAAGAATTCCCCTACACCATGCGCGTGGTGTCTGAAATCACCGAATCGAATGGCTCTTCATCGATGGCCTCGGTGTGTGGTGGTTGCCTGTCCTTGATGGACGCTGGGGTTCCCCTCAAGGCCCACGTGGCAGGCATCGCCATGGGCTTGATCAAGGAAGGCAATCGCTTTGCCGTCTTGACCGACATTTTGGGTGACGAGGACCACTTGGGCGACATGGACTTCAAGGTCGCCGGCAGCACCCAAGGCATCACTGCCTTGCAAATGGACATCAAAATCCAGGGCATTACCCAGGAAATCATGCAGGTGGCTTTGGCCCAAGCCAAAGAAGCCCGCATCCATATTCTGGGCAAGATGCAAGAAGCCATGGGCGAGGCGCGCACCGAGGTGAGCAACTTCGCGCCCAAACTCTTCACCATGAAGATCAACCCGGAAAAAATCCGCGATGTGATTGGCAAGGGTGGGGCGGTGATTCGCGCCTTGACCGAAGAAACCGGTACCCAGATCAACATTGACGAAGATGGCACGATCACCATTGCCGCCACCGACGGCGCCAAAGCCGAAGAGGCCAAGCGCCGCATTGCCGAGATCACGGCTGAAGTGGAAATTGGCAAGGTCTATGAAGGCCCCATCACCAAGATCCTCGACTTTGGTGCCTTGGTCAATTTGTTGCCGGGCAAAGATGGCTTGTTGCACATCAGCCAGATCAGCCATGAGCGCATTGCCAAGGTCACGGATGTGTTGGCCGAAGGCCAAGTGGTGCGCGTGAAAGTGCTCGAAACCGATGAAAAAGGACGCGTCAAGTTGTCCATGAAAGCTTTGTTGGATCGGCCCGAGCACCCTGCTGACCATGCGCCTGCCCAAGGCCATGATGCCCCACACGATGGTGGCCATCGGCACCACGAACCCAAAAACGAAAACTGATCCCTAAGGAACGCAAGGGCGAGTTCAAGGTCATGAAGCGATTTTTGGTCGTTGGCAATTGGAAGATGAACGGGCTATCGGCGACCAACGCCGATTTGCTAGGCGCTCTCTTGCGCCCATCGCCAACCCGTGATCGCGTGGACATCGCCGTTTGCGTGCCAGCCCCCTATTTGGCCCAGGCTCAGCTGATTTGCCAGGGCTCGGATCTGGTGTGGGGTGCGCAAGATGTGTCTGCCCATGAGTCAGGTGCATACACCGGCGAGGTGTCTGCGGCCATGCTCCATGACTTCAAGGCCCGTTATGTGTTGGTCGGCCACTCTGAGCGACGCCAGTACCATGGTGAAAACTCTTCAGTGGTCGCAGCCAAAGCGCAAAGGGCGTTGGCCAAGGGCATCACCCCCATTGTTTGTGTCGGCGAGACGCTGCAAGAGCGAGAAGCCGGTCAAACCGAGGATGTGGTCAAGCGTCAATTGGCGGCGGTGATCCAGCAAGTGGGCCATTGCGCTAGCGAAATGGTGGTGGCCTACGAACCCGTTTGGGCCATTGGGACGGGTCGCACGGCATCGCCGGAGCAGGCCCAAGCCGTGCATGCCTTATTGCGGGCCCAACTGAGTGCGGCCACGGCCAATGCCCAAAGCATTCACTTGCTGTACGGCGGCAGCATGAACGCCAGCAATGCGGCCAGTTTGTTGGCACAACCCGATATTGATGGCGGCTTGGTGGGCGGCGCGTCCCTCAAACCCCTTGATTTTTTGGCCATTGTGGCCGCAGCCCAAGCGCTCTGAAGCGCTGATTAAACGAGATAACCATGACCTTGCTTCTCAATGTTTTATTGGTGGTTCAAATCTTGGCCGCATTGGTCATGATTGGATTGATTTTGATTCAACACGGCAAAGGCGCTGACATGGGGGCCGCTTTTGGCGGCGGCAGCTCTGGCAGTTTGTTTGGAGCCAGTGGCAGTGCCAATTTTTTATCGCGCAGCACTTCGGTGTTGGCAGCCGTGTTTTTCGTTTGCACTTTGGCCCTGGCTTACTTTGGAAACCTTAAACCGACCACTGAAGGCAGCAGCGTTTTGGAAACAGCCCCTTTGAATTTGCCCACTGGCCCCGCCGTGCAAATCCCAGGTCAAAACGATCCTGCCAGCACCAATGCGCCTGCCAATGCGGTGCCTGCCCCGGCCTCGTCCGGCACACCCAATGGTGCTGGCCAGATACCCAAATGATTTAAACCCATTGCAATGAATTTTTAACACCCCAATGCAGTTAAACTGCTTGGATTGGCATGCCCCTGAGGTGCCTTTCGATATTGATGCCGTCGTGGTGAAATTGGTAGACACGCTATCTTGAGGGGGTAGTGGCGAAAGCTGTGCGAGTTCGAGTCTCGCCGACGGCACCAAACTCAAAACCGAGCTTGCGTTTGCAAGACTCGGTTTTTTCTTATCTGCATGACGAACCACATGCATGGGCAGACCTCAATTGTTATTTCTTTTTATTTTTTAAATTATCTTCAAATAGTTATTTTTTAGTACAAAATACACCAAGCCCGTCTGTGAAAATTTTTGATGGAGAGGTGTGCAATGGATTGGAATCGACGTTTTGAACAAGTCTTTGCCAGCGGCAGCGAAGCGTCAGCCCTGGCACGCACCCAAATTGGCGCTGGAGCGTACATCATGGGTGATGTGATCAGCGCAGAATCGGTCGAGTTGAGTGGGCACATCACCGGTCGTTTGGTGTCGGTCAACGGGGAAAAAAAGGGCTCAGTTCTGGTCAAAGCCAAGGGTTCTCTGCAAGGCCAGTTGGTGGGCGACGATGTGACCATCCTGGGGCGTGTTCGAGGCACCGTCAGGTCTGCGGGTGTATTGCGACTGGGTGCCGATGCACAGGTGGAAGCAGATTTGGGCTATGGGGATCTGTTCATTCAGCCTGGCGCAATGGTCAAAGGCGCGCTGTCCCCCGTTGTGTCGCCAACAGTGACCGACTTGCCGCATTTGGCGAAGGCTTAACGCCCAGCGCTTTTGGCGCGCCCGCGGGTCTGGGCGCCATTTGCGCGATGACCCAACCTTTTGCTCCGATCAAGGCGCATTCGTGTTTGGGTGCGTGATAAGATGCCGCCTGTTTCAACGACCTGGCAGACACTGTCTGCGGCAAATGTTTCACATTTGTCCTGGTTGATCACAGCCCATGACCAGACTCCCAAGCTCATCGCCCTCCCACCCGGTCCAGGATGTCATATTCTTGTCAGCGCTGGGGTTCACAGTACGCTTTCACACCATGTCCTCAGGGACGAGCCTGCGATGAATCTAGAAGCCTATCTCCCCGTCTTGTTGTTTATTTTGGTGGGTTTGGCCATTGGTGTCGCACCCCAAGCCATCGGTTATTTTTTGGGCCCACAGCGACCCAACGAAGCTAAAAATTCTCCTTATGAATGCGGTTTTGAAGCGTTCGAAGATGCGCGAATGAAATTCGATGTGCGCTACTACTTGGTGGCCATTTTGTTCATTTTGTTCGACCTTGAAATTGCATTTTTATTTCCTTGGGCTGTGGCTCTGAAGGAAATTGGCCCCGTTGGCTTTTGGGCCATGATGATTTTCCTGGCCATTTTGGTGGTTGGTTTCGCCTACGAGTGGAAAAAAGGGGCGCTGGATTGGGAGTAAACCATGTCACTTGAAGGCGTCTTCAAAGAGGGGTTCATCACCACTTCATACGACTCGGTGGTGAATTGGGCCAAGACGGGGTCCTTGTGGCCCATGACGTTTGGCTTGGCATGCTGTGCGGTTGAGATGATGCACGCGGGTGCTGCCCGCTACGACATTGACCGCTTTGGCATGTTGTTTCGGCCCAGCCCACGCCAATCTGACCTGATGATTGTGGCCGGAACCCTGTGCAACAAGATGGCCCCAGCTTTGCGCAAAGTCTATGACCAAATGAGCGAGCCGCGCTGGGTTTTGTCGATGGGTTCTTGTGCCAATGGGGGTGGTTATTACCACTACAGCTATTCCGTGGTGCGTGGCTGTGACCGCATTGTTCCGGTGGATGTGTATGTGCCCGGATGCCCGCCCACGGCTGAAGCGCTTTTGTACGGTATTTTGCAACTGCAAAGCAAAATCCGGCGCGAAAACACCATTGCCCGCTGAGACGCCCCCATGAGTGATCGCCTCGATACGCTTCAAAGTGCTTTGCATGCGGTGCTGGGTTCAGATGTGGTTCAGCTCGATCAGCGCTTGGGTGAGTTGACCTTGACGGTGGCTTCATCTGCTTATTCTTCAGTCGCGCAGCGATTGCGCGATGACCCCAGCCTGGCTTTTGAGCAACTCATCGACCTGTGTGGCCTGGATTACTCGGCCTACAAAGACGGTGCCCACAGTTGCCACACCGATGGCCCCCGTTTCGCAGTGGTTTGCCATTTGTTGTCCTTGACGCACAACTGGCGCTTGCGCTTGCGTGTCTACGCGGTGGACGATCACATGCCCCGGGTGGATTCAATCAACCCCATTTGGAGTTCGGCCAATTGGTTCGAGCGCGAGGCCTTTGATCTGTTTGGCATTGTCTTTGACGGCCACGAAGATCTGCGCCGCTTGCTCACCGACTATGGCTTCATTGGCCACCCATTCCGCAAAGATTTCCCGACCTCGGGCCATGTGGAAATGCGTTATGACGCCGAGCAAAAACGGGTGATTTACCAGCCGGTGAGCATTGAGCCGCGGGAAATCACGCCACGCATCATCCGAGAAGAGCAATACGGCGGAACGCATTGAGCCATGGCTGACATCAAAAATTACACATTGAATCTCGGCCCGCAGCACCCCGCGGCCCACGGTGTGCTGCGCTTGGTGCTGGAGCTCGATGGCGAGGTGGTTCAGCGCGCGGACCCGCACATTGGCTTGTTGCACCGTGCCACAGAAAAATTGGCCGAGAGCAAAACCTACATCCAGTCTCTGCCCTACATGGATCGCCTTGATTACGTCTCCATGATGTGCAACGAGCACGCGTACTGCTTGGCGATTGAAAAGATGATGGGCTTGGAAGTGCCCGAGCGGGCCCAGCACATCCGGGTGATGTTTGCCGAAATCACGCGCTTGCTCAACCACTTGCTGTGGCTGGGCTGCCATGGCTTTGATTGCGGTGCGATGAACATCCTGATTTACTGCTTCCGCGAGCGCGAAGATTTGTTTGACATGTACGAAGCGGTCTCTGGCGCGCGCATGCATGCCGCCTATTTCCGCCCAGGTGGTGTTTACCGTGATTTGCCAGACACCATGCCGCAGTACAAGCTGAGCAAGGTGAAAAACGAGCGTGCCATTGCCCGCTTGAATGAAAACCGACAGGGCAGTTTGCTCGACTTCATCGACGATTTCACCCGCCGCTTCCCGGCCTTTGTCGACGAGTACGAAACATTGTTGACCGACAACCGCATCTGGAAGCAACGCACGGTGGGCATTGGCGTCGTCACCCCTGAGCGGGCGAAAAATTTAGGGTTTACCGGTGCCATGTTGCGGGGTTCGGGCGTGGCTTGGGATTTGCGCAAGCACCAACCCTACGATGTCTATGACCGCATGGACTTTGACATTCCGGTGGGCAAAACCGGTGACTGTTACGACCGGTATTTGGTGCGGGTGGCTGAAATGCGCCAGTCCAATCGCATCATTTCTCAGTGCGTTGATTGGTTGCGGCGCAACCCGGGCCCGGTGATCACCGACAACCACAAGGTGGCGCCGCCAGCACGCGAGGCGATGAAGGCCAACATGGAGGAGTTGATCCACCATTTCAAGCTCTTCACCGAGGGCTTCCATGTCCCTGAGGGCGAGGCTTACGCGGCGGTTGAGCACCCCAAAGGTGAATTCGGTATTTACTTGGTCAGTGACGGTGCCAACAAGCCCTACCGTTTGAAAATCAGAGCCCCTGGGTTTGCCCACTTGGCGGCGATGGATGAAATGTCACGCGGTCACATGATCGCCGATACCGTGGCCGTCATCGGCACCATGGACATTGTGTTTGGGGAAATTGACCGATGAGCACCAGCGCACCCGTTCTCGCGCCAATGGCCTTGTCTGAGTCCACAACTCAGCGTTTTGCCAAAGAGGTGGCCAAGTACCCAGCTGACCAAAGCCAGTCGGCTGTCATGGCCTGCTTGTCCATCCTGCAGCAAGATACCGGTTGGGTCAGCCCAGAGGGTGAATTGGCCGTGGCCCACTATTTGGGCATGCCGGTGATGGCTGTGCGTGAGGTCAGCAGTTTTTACAACATGTACAACCTCAAGCCTGTGGGGCATTTCAAGATCAATGTCTGCACCAACTTGCCCTGCCAGTTGCGCGATGGTGCCAAGGCCTTGGCCCATGTGTGTGCGCGTTTGGGCGTCGAGCCTGGCGGCACCACGGCCGATGGCGTGTTCACCGTGCAGCCCGGTGAGTGCATGGGCGCTTGTGCCGATGCGCCCGTGGTGTTGGTCAACGACCGCAGCATGTGCAGCTTCATGAGCCATGAAAAACTCGATCAGCTGATCGACGGCTTGCGTTTGGCTGCGACTGACAAGGCCATGCCATGAATGCACAGCAATTGATTTCCCAATTTCAAGCCCAGGGGCTGGAGTCCAGCTTCCACGGCCGGCACATTCAGCCACAAATTTTGGCCGGTTTGAACGGCAGCAATTGGCACCTGAAGGACTATGAGTCGCGTGGCGGCTATCAAGCGTTGCGCAAAATATTGGGCCAAGATGGCTCTGAAGGCCTGACGCAAGATCAAGTGATCGCCATCGTCAAAGAGTCTGGCTTGCGCGGGCGTGGCGGTGCCGGTTTTCCCACCGGCCTGAAGTGGAGCTTCATGCCGCGCCAATTTCCAGGCGCCAAATACCTGGTGTGCAATTCTGACGAAGGCGAGCCCGGTACCTTCAAAGACCGCGACATCTTGCAATTCAACCCGCACATCGTGATCGAGGGGATGGCCATTGCGGCATATGCCATGGGCATTGGCGTGGGCTACAACTACATCCACGGTGAAATTTTCAAAACCTACGAGCGTTTTGAAGAAGCCTTGGAGGAGGCG
Source organism: Limnohabitans rimovensis (SeqCode) (assembly GCF_965234775.1). Classification (GTDB taxonomy): domain Bacteria; phylum Pseudomonadota; class Gammaproteobacteria; order Burkholderiales; family Burkholderiaceae_C; genus Limnohabitans; species Limnohabitans rimovensis. The sequence continues at coordinate 555,137 of NZ_OZ248562.1, forward strand.
CGGGCGGCTGGTTATTTGGGCGAGAAGATCATGGGCTCGGCCTTTTCTTTTCAGCTCCACGCCACCCACGGTTTTGGCGCATATATCTGCGGTGAAGAAACAGCCTTGCTGGAGTCATTGGAAGGCAAGAAAGGTCAGCCGCGGTTCAAGCCGCCGTTCCCTGCCAGTTTTGGTTTGTACGGCAAGCCCACCACCATCAACAACACCGAAACTTTCTCGGCCGTGCCGTGGATCATCAACAACGGCGGCGCTGCCTATTTGGCCTGTGGCAAACCCAACAACGGGGGCACCAAAATCTTCTCCATTTCCGGGGATGTGGAGCGACCCGGCAATTATGAAATTCCATTGGGCACCCCGTTTGCCACTTTGCTCGAATTGGCCGGTGGCATGCGCTCAGGGCGCGCCTTGAAAGCGGTCATTCCCGGCGGTTCTTCTGCCCCTGTTTTGCCCGCCTCCATCATGATGGACATCACCATGGACTATGACGCCATTGCAAAAGCGGGCTCCATGCTCGGCTCTGGCGCGGTCATCGTGATGGACGAGCGGCGTTGCATGGTCAAAAGCCTGCAACGCTTGAGCTATTTCTACATGCACGAGTCGTGTGGCCAATGCACCCCTTGCCGCGAAGGCACGGGTTGGTTGTGGCGCATGGTGGATCGGATCGAAAACGGACAAGGCCGCCCCAGCGACATGGACTTGCTCGACAACGTGGCCGAAAGCATCATGGGTCGCACCATTTGTGCGCTGGGCGATGCGGCTGCCATGCCCGTGCGCGGCATGTTGAAACACTTTCGAGCAGAATTTGAACACCACATCACGCACAAGACCTGCATGGTCTCGGTGCCTGTTTAAGGCTTGAGCACACACCATGGTTGAAATCGAACTCGATGGCAAAAAAGTGGAAGTGGCTGAAGGCTGCACGGTGATGCATGCCGCTGAAAAAGCCGGTACTTTCATCCCCCATTTTTGTTATCACAAGAAGCTCAGCATCGCTGCCAATTGCCGCATGTGTTTGGTGGAAGTGGAAAAGGCCCCCAAACCCATGCCTGCTTGTGCCACCCCGGTGACCCAAGGCATGGTGGTTCGCACCCAGTCGGACAAAGCAGTCAAGGCGCAAAAGTCGGTGATGGAGTTTTTGCTCATCAACCACCCCTTGGACTGCCCGATTTGCGACCAGGGCGGCGAATGCCAATTGCAAGACTTGGCCGTGGGTTATGGAGGCAGCGCCTCCCGTTACGAAGAAGAGAAACGCGTTGTGTTCCACAAGAACATTGGCCCGCTGATCAGCATGGAAGAGATGAGCCGTTGCATCCACTGCACCCGCTGCGTGCGCTTTGGTCAAGAAGTGGCCGGTGTCATGGAGTTGGGCATGTCCCATCGCGGCGAACACTCAGAGATTGAAACCTTTGTCGGTGCCACCGTGGATTCGGAGTTGTCGGGCAACATGATCGACATCTGCCCGGTGGGTGCCCTGACCAGCAAGCCCTTTCGCTACAACGCCCGCACCTGGGAGCTCAGCCGTCGCCGCTCGGTCAGTCCGCACGATGCCACGGGCGCCAACTTGGTGGTGCAAGTGAAAAACAACCAGGTGATGCGTGTGGTGCCGTTTGAAAACGAGTCCATCAATGAGTGCTGGATCGCCGATCGCGACCGCTTCTCCTACGAGGCGCTCAACAGCCCGGACCGACTCACCCAGCCCATGCTCAAGCAAAACGGCGAATGGCTGACGGTGGATTGGGCCACGGCCCTTGAATACGTCGCCAATGGTTTGCGCCAAATCAATGCCGATCACGGCCCCCAACAATGGGGCGTGTTGGCCAGCCCGCACAGCACCGCCGAAGAGCTGCATTTGGCCGCTCAGTTGGTGCGTGGCATGGGCAGTGACAACATCGATACCCGCTTGCGCGCATTGGACTTCCAACACGACGGCAAGGTGCATTGGCTGGGCACCTCGGTGGCCTCTTTGTCAGCGCTTCAGCGTGTGCTGTTGGTGGGGACGCATGTGCGCAAAGACCAGCCTTTGTTGGCCCAGCGCATTCGCCAGGCCGCACGGCGTGGTGGTCAGGTGATGCAAATCAACGAGCGCCTGCGGGACTGGGCGATGCCGGTTCAGCAATCGTGGATCACCGAGCCCGCCCTGTGGCCCCAAGCCCTGGCCGAAGTGGCCGCAGCCCTGGCCCAACTGCAAGGCATTGCCGCCCCGGTGGCGGTGGCCCAAACATCTGCACATGCGGTGGCCATCGCCAAAGCCCTCATGGGTGGTGAGCGCAAAGCCATCTTGTTGGGCAATGCGGCTGCACACCACCCCAAGGCCTCTGCCTTGCTCGCCTTGGCCAACTGGATTGGCGTGAACAGCCAAGCCACAGTAGGCTATTTGGGTGAAGCCGCCAACACCGTCGGTGCGCAGGTGGTGAATGCGCGGCCTCAACGCACGGGCTTGAACGCCGCACAAATGCTCCAAGGCCAACTCCAGGCTTTGCTGCTGCTCAACACCGAGCCCGCCTTTGACAGTTCCTTGTCGGATGTGTCCCATTTGGCCCAAGTGCCCATGGTGGTCACGTTGTCGCCTTTCAAGGCCAACATGGACATCAGCGATGTGCTCTTGCCCATTGCGCCCTTCACCGAAACCGCTGGGACATTTTTCAACACCGAGGGTGTTGCACAAAGTTTCCACGCCGTGGTCAAGCCTTTGGGCGAAGCACGTCCAGGCTGGAAGGTTTTGCGGGTTCTGGGCCACATGCTCGGTCTGCCTGGCTTTGAAGTTGAAACCTTGGACGAAGTGCGGCATCAGGCTTGGTCAGCTGACATCGCCTTGCGCTTGTCGAACCAAACCCAAGCCGCGATGGACATCACACCCAATGGGCAGATGCCCGTCACAGCTTCGATTTACCAACTCGATGGTTTGGTGCGCCGCTCGCCGCCTTTGCAGCGCACGGCAGATGCCCGCCCTGAGGTGAGCCATGGTTGACACGATTTTCTTCGCCGGTCAAGGCTTGTTCGCTTTCCCAGCTTGGGCCTCGGTGATGTGGCCGGTGTTGTGGACCCTGATCAAAATCGTCGCGGTGGTTTTGCCCTTGATGGGCTGCGTGGCCTACCTCACCCTGTGGGAGCGCAAGGCCATTGGCTTCACCCAAATTCGTTTGGGCCCCAACCGCACGGGACCACTGGGTTTGTTGCAGCCCATTGCCGACGCCCTCAAGCTCTTGACCAAAGAAATCATCTTGCCCACGGCGGCCAACAAGCCTTTGTTTTTGCTGGGCCCCATCATGACCATCATGCCGGCCTTGGCCGCTTGGGCCGTGGTGCCTTTCGGTCCTGAAGTGGCTTTGGCCAATGTCAATGCCGGCCTGTTGTTCTTGATGGCCATCACTTCCCTGGAGGTGTATGGGGTGATCATCGCCGGCTGGGGCTCCAACTCCAAATATGCGTTTCTGGGCGCCATGCGGGCATCGGCCCAAATGGTGAGCTATGAAATTGCCATGGGTTTTTGTCTGGTGGTGGTGCTGATGGTGTCATCCAGCCTCAACATGAGCGACATCGTCATGGGTCAGGCCAAGGGGCAGTTCGCTGAAAGCGGATTGAACTTCTTGTCATGGAATTGGCTGCCCCTTTTTCCGATTTTTATCATTTACTTCATCGCCGGTTTGGCCGAGACCAATCGCCATCCCTTTGACGTGGTCGAGGGCGAGTCCGAAATCGTTGCCGGCCACATGATCGAGTACTCCGGCATGTCTTTCGCCATGTTCTTTTTGGCCGAATACGCCAACATGATCTTGGTGTCCATGCTCACGGTGGTCATGTTTTTGGGTGGTTGGTTGCCGCCCATTGACAGCCCCTTGTTCAATGCCATCCCGGGTTGGATTTGGTTGGGCCTCAAGGTGTTCGTGGTCGTGACCATGTTCATTTGGGTGCGCGCCACGTTCCCTCGTTTTCGTTACGACCAAATCATGCGTTTGGGTTGGAAGGTTTTCATCCCCGCCACTTTGGTGTGGTTGGTGGTGGTGGGCTTGTGGATGCAAAGCCCTTGGACCCTGTGGCCATGATGCGGAGAAACCCACAATGACCAGCTTGGCAACCCGTTCCCCTTTTTCTTGGCGCGACTTCATCAGAAGCTTCATGCTGCTGGAGTTGTTCAAGGGCATGGCCCTGACCGGCAAATACATGTTTGCCCGCAAGATCACGGTGCAATTTCCCGAGGAAAAAACACCCGCCAGCCCTCGTTTTCGTGGCTTGCATGCGCTGCGTCGTTACGACAACGGCGAAGAGCGGTGCATCGCTTGCAAATTGTGTGAGGCGGTATGCCCGGCGATGGCCATCACCATCGAATCAGATGTCCGCGATGACGGTTCACGCCGCACCACCCGCTATGACATCGACCTGACCAAATGCATTTTTTGCGGCTTTTGTGAAGAAAGTTGCCCGGTTGACTCCATTGTGGAGACCCACATTTTTGAGTACCACGGCGAAAAACGTGGCGATTTGTACTTCACCAAGGACATGCTGCTGGCTGTGGGTGACCGATACGAACGCGAAATTGCTGCGCACAAAGCGGCCGACGCCAAATACCGTTGAATGCCATGGACACCACTTCCGCTTTGTTTTACCTGTTCTCCGTGGTCATGCTGTTTGCGGCCTTTCGGGTCATCACGGCCAGCAACACCGTGCATGCGGCCTTGTATTTGGTGTTGGCGTTCTTCCAAGCATCTGGTCTTTGGATGCTGCTCAAAGCAGAGTTCTTGTCCATCACCTTGGTGTTGGTGTATGTGGGCGCGGTGATGGTGTTGTTCTTGTTCGTGGTGATGATGCTCGATGTCAACATTGAGAGTTTGCGAAAAGGGTTTTGGCGCCACTTCCCGGTGGCCGCGACCATGGGCGCATTGATCGCCTTGGAATTGGCTGCTGTGCTGATGGGTGGGTTCCGCGCCACGCAGCCCATTGCCGAATTTGCCAACAGTTCACCCGACCCCTTGGCCCAAGCTTCCAACACCAAAGAGCTGGGCATTTTGATTTACACCCAATACCTGTACCCCTTGGAAGTGGCTGCTGTGATTTTGTTGGTGGCCATCATTGCAGCCATTGCTTTGACCTTGCGCACGCGCAAAGACAGCAAATACCAAGACCCCAGTGAGCAAGTTCGCGTCAAAGCCGCAGACCGCATGGAACTGCTCAAGATCGAACCGGTGCGTCCTGCACCCCCCAAAACCCAGGAGCAACCATGAGTTTGACGCTGGGTCACATGTTGACCGTCGGGGCCATCTTGTTTGCCTTGTCGGTCACGGGTATTTTTCTGAACCGCAAAAACCTCATCGTGTTGCTGATGGCCATTGAGTTGATGCTCTTGGCCGTCAACCTCAACTTCGTGGCCTTTTCCTACTTCTTGGGTGATTTGCATGGCCAGGTGTTTGTCTTTTTCATCCTCACCGTGGCCGCCGCAGAATCTGCCATAGGCCTGGCCATTTTGGTCTTGTTGTTCCGCAATAAAACCAGCATCCATGTGGAAGAACTCGACAACCTCAAGGGCTGACAGCACGGGCCAACCAACAACATGAACAGCACCTTGAACGCCACCCAACTTTTGATGGTCCCTTTGGCCCCGCTGCTGGGCTCGGTCCTGGCCGGTATTTTGGGAACCGCCCTGGGTGGGCGGCGCATCGGTCGCGGCGTCAGCCACAGCGTGACCATTTTGGGGGTGTTCATCTCCTTGGTCATCTCCGCCATGACCCTGTACAGCGTGGCCGTGGAAGGGGCTCGCTTCAATGAAACCATCTACACCTGGATGGTGGTGGATGGCTTCAAAATGGAGGTTGGTTTTTTGGTCGACGGCCTGACCGCCATGATGATGTGTGTGGTGACCTTTGTGTCCTTGATGGTTCACATCTACACCATTGGCTACATGCACGAAGACGAAGGCTACAACCGCTTTTTTGCCTACATCTCCTTGTTCACCTTCTCGATGTTGATGCTGGTGATGAGCAACAACATGCTGCAATTGTTTTTTGGTTGGGAGGCCGTGGGTTTGGTCTCTTACCTGCTGATTGGATTTTGGTTCAATAAACCATCGGCTGTGTTTGCCAACATGAAAGCCTTTTTGGTCAACCGGGTGGGTGACTTTGGGTTCATTTTGGGCATTGGTTTGTTGGCAGCGTATACGGGCACCCTCAACTATGCCGAGGCCTTTGCCAAAGCCCCCGAACTGGCCACGCTCACCTTTCCCGGCACATCCTGGTTGTTGGTGACCGTGATCTGCATTGGCTTGTTTGTCGGTGCCATGGGCAAATCGGCCCAATTTCCTTTGCATGTCTGGTTGCCAGACTCCATGGAAGGCCCCACGCCGATCTCCGCTTTGATCCACGCAGCAACCATGGTCACTGCCGGCATCTTCATGGTGGCCCGGATGTCGCCGTTCTTTGAGTTGTCCGACACCGCTCTGAGCGTGGTGCTGGTCATTGGGGCGATCACCGCTTTGTTCATGGGCTTTTTGGGCATCATCCAAAACGATATCAAGCGCGTGGTGGCGTATTCCACCTTGTCGCAACTGGGTTATATGACGGTGGCCTTGGGCGCATCGGCATACTCTGTGGCGGTGTTCCACCTCATGACACACGCTTTTTTCAAAGCCCTGTTGTTTTTGGCCGCCGGCTCGGTGATCATGGGCTTGCACCACAACCAAGACATCCGCTGGATGGGCGGGGTGCGCAAATACATGCCCATCACCTGGATCACCTCATTGCTGGGCTCTTTGGCCTTGATCGGTACCCCGTTGTTTTCTGGGTTTTACTCCAAAGACAGCATCATTGAAGCGGTCGCCGAGAGCCATTTGCCTGGGGCTGGATTTGCCTATTTTGCGGTGCTTGCGGGTGTGTTCGTGACGGCCTTTTATTCCTTCCGCATGTATTTTTTGGTGTTCCATGGCCCTGAGCGTTACCACCTCAACCCGGATGCCCATCACCACGATGACCACCATGGGCATGGTGCTTCAGCTTCGCCCCATGAGTCCGCTTGGGTGGTCACCCTGCCGTTGGTTTTGCTGGCCATCCCTTCGGTCGTGATTGGGTTCTTCACCATCGATCCGTTGTTGTTTGGTGACTTCTTTGCCGATGCCATCACCGTCAATGGTGACAAGCACCACGCGATGCACGGCTTGGCCCAGGCGTTTCATGGTCCCTTGGCCATGGTCAGCCATGCCTTGGTCACGGCGCCGTTTTGGCTGGCGGTGGCTGGCGTGGCCACGGCCTATGTGCTGTACATGGTCAAAACCAGCTGGCCCGCAGCGATTCAAAAAGTGCTGCAACCGCTGCACACCTTGTTGGACCACAAATACTATCTGGACGCCTTCAATGAACAGGTGTTGGCACGGGGTGCGCGTTTGATCGGCGCGGGCTTTTGGCGTTGGGGCGATCAGGCCTTGATTGACGGGGCCTTGGTCAATGGTTCCTGGCGTTGGGTCAGCCGCGTGTCTGCTTGGGTGCGCCAAGGCCAAACGGGTTACCTCTACCACTATGCACTGGCCATGATCATGGGGGTGTTCTTGTTGATGACATGGTTTGTGTGGTTGCAACCATGAGCCACAGCCCGATGACCACGAAAAGAGATAACACATGGGTTTGTTGAGCCTGTCCATTTGGACGCCGATTGTTGTTGGTGGCCTGTTGCTCGCCTTGGGGCGGGATGAGCATGCCAAGGCGGTGCGCTGGTTGGCATTGCTCGGTGCACTGATCAGTTTTTTGATCACCTTGCCGCTGTATGGCGGCTTTCAAATCGACAGCGCTCAGATGCAATGGGTGGAAAAGGCCTTGTGGATCGAACGCTTCCAGGTGCATTACCACCTGGGTGTGGATGGCATCTCCTTGTGGTTGGTGTTGCTCACCGCTTTCGTCACCCCCGTGGTGGTGCTGGCGGGATGGGAAGTCATCACCGAGCGGGTCAACCAGTACATGGGGGCTTTTCTGATCCTCAGTGGCTTGATGGTGGGGGTTTTCACCGCCCAAGATGCCATGCTGTTCTATGTGTTCTTTGAAGCTACTTTGATTCCGATGTACCTCATCATCGGTATTTGGGGTGGCCCGAACAAAATCTACGCTGCTTTTAAGTTTTTCCTCTACACCTTGCTCGGCTCTTTGCTGATGCTGGTGGCCTTGATTTACCTCTACACACAATCGGGTGGCAGCTTTGATCTGGCGGTTTGGTACCAACTGCCCTTGGGCAGCCAAGCCCAAACCCTGTTGTTCTTTGCGTTCTTTGCTGCTTTTGCCGTCAAAGTACCGATGTGGCCGGTGCACACCTGGTTGCCCGATGTGCACGTCGAAGCGCCCACCGGTGGCTCTGCCGTTTTGGCGGCCATCATGCTCAAACTGGGTGCTTATGGATTTTTGCGCTTTTCCTTGCCCATCGTGCCAGATGCTTCGCGCGAATGGGCCTGGTTGATCATTGGTTTGTCCTTGGTGGCCGTGATTTATGTCGGCTTGGTGGCCTTGGTGCAAGAGGACATGAAAAAACTCGTGGCCTATTCATCGGTGGCCCACATGGGTTTTGTCACCCTGGGGTTTTTCATCTTCACCCCCATGGGCGTGAGTGGCGCCTTGGTGCAGATGATTGCGCATGGTTTTGTCTCGGCCGCCATGTTCTTGTGCATCGGGGTGTTGTACGACCGCATGCATTCGCGGCTGATTGCCAGTTATGGCGGCGTGGTCAATACCATGCCGCGTTTTGCGGCCTTTGCGCTTTTATTCGCCATGGCCAACTGCGGCTTGCCAGGCACCGCAGGTTTTGTGGGTGAGTGGATGGTGATTTTGGCTGCCATCAAATTCAACTTCTGGATCGGTTTGGCCGCTGCCACCGCGTTGATTTTTGGCGCAGCCTACACCTTGTGGATGGTCAAGCGGGTGTATTTGGGCCCCGTGGTCAACGATGATGTGCGCGACCTTCAAGACATCAATGCCCGTGAGTACTTGGTGCTGGCGATATTGGCCTTGGCCGTGTTGGGCATGGGCTTGTACCCCAAGCCTTTCACCGATGTGATGGACGCCTCGGTGATCAGCCTTTTGAAACATGTGGCCCAGACCAAGTTGCCATGATCAAACAATGGAATCAGCGAAATGATTGAAAACATGGCTTGGTCCAGCGTTTGGCCTGAAATTGTGTTGTTGGTCATGGCATGTTTCATCGCCATGGTGGATTTGGGCGTGCGCAGCCCGCGCCGCAATTTGACCTATGTTTTGTCCTTGGGCACTTTGTTGGTGGTGGCGGGTTTGGCCGCTTCACAGGCCATGGATGGCAAAACCTTGTATGCGTTTGGCAACATGGTGGTCAGTGACAGCATGGGCAATTGGTTGAAATGCTTTGCCGCCCTGTCGGTGGCTGTGACCTTGGTCTATGGTCGGCCGTATGCGGCCGATCGGGGCATGCTCGGGGGGGGCGAATTCTTCACCTTGGGCTTGTTCTCGCTGCTGGGCATGTTTGTCATGATTTCAGGCAACCATTTCCTGGTGCTTTATTTGGGGCTGGAGTTGCTGACCCTTTGCAGCTATGCCTTGGTGGCTTTGCGCCGAGACCACGGCAACGCCACGGAAGCGGCGATGAAGTATTTTGTCCTGGGGGCTTTGGCCAGTGGTTTCTTACTTTATGGTTTGTCCATGTTGTATGGCGCGACCGGCAGTTTGGAATTGGGCGCCGTGTTCAAGGCGGTCGCCTCGGGCCAGATCAAACACCAAGTGATGGTCTTGGGTTTGGTTTTTGTGGTGTGTGGCCTGGCCTTCAAGCTCGGCGTGGTGCCGTTTCACATGTGGGTGCCCGATGTGTATCAAGGTGCACCCACTTCGGTGACCTTGATGATTGCTGGTGCACCCAAATTGGCGGCCTTTGCCATCACCATGCGTTTATTGGTTGAAGGCTTGCTGCCCTTGGCCATTGATTGGCAGCAAATGCTGGCCATTTTGGCGGTGGCCTCTTTGCTGGTGGGCAATTTGGCCGCCATTGCCCAAACCAACCTCAAGCGCATGTTGGCCTTTTCCACCATTTCACAGATGGGCTTCATGTTGCTGGGTTTGCTCAGCGGCGTGGTCAATGGGGGCACCAGCAGCGCGGCCAATGCGTACAGCTCGTCCATGTTTTACGTGGTGACCTATGTGCTCACCACCTTGGCCACCTTTGGTGTCATCTTGCTGTTGGCGCGGGACGGCTTTGAGAGCGATGAAATTTCCGATTTATCTGGCTTGAACCAACGCAGCCCCTTGTACGCCGCAGTGATGGCCATGGGTTTGTTTTCTCTGGCCGGTGTGCCTCCGATGGTGGGCTTTTACGCCAAGTTGTCGGTGCTGCAAGCCTTGGTATCAACCGGAACCCAGTGGGCATTGTGGCTGGCGGTGTTCGCGGTGATGATGTCCCTCATTGGTGCGTTTTATTACCTGCGGGTGGTCAAAGTGATGTACTTTGACCCGCCTCTGACTGTTACCACGGTCTCCGCTCCCTTGGATGTACGCTTGGTTTTGTCCATCAACGGGGCCTTGGTCTTGTTGCTCGGCTTGATGCCTGGTGGCTTGATGACCTTGTGCGCTCAAGCCATCGTGCGCACCTTGGGCAGTTAAGACCGCATTGGGCGGCCGTTTGAAACCACTTGGCTGAGCCATGGCGGACGAACACCTGATCGAGCAGCGCATCGACAGCCAAGAGCTGTTCAAAGGGCATTTTCTGCATGCGTTCAGAGACACCGTTCGCCTGCCGACGGGCGCAACCGCCACGCGTGAATATGTGACCCACCCGGGCGCGGTGATGATCATCCCCTTGCTGGACGATGGCCAGTTGTTGATGGAGCGGCAATTCCGCTATCCCATGCAACAAGTGATGCTGGAGTTTCCGGCAGGCAAGTTGGATGTGGGCGAAATCCCGCTGCATTGCGCCCGCCGCGAGTTGCGCGAAGAAACCGGCTACAGCGCCACCCATTGGGCCCATGCGGGTGTGATGCACCCAGTGATCAGCTATTCCACCGAGTTCATTGACATTTGGTTTGCCCGTGGTCTGAGCCCTGGCCCCAGAAGGCTCGACGAGGGGGAGCACCTGGATATATTGACCATGGGCGTGGATGCGTTTTTTGCGGCCTGCCAGAGCGGTTTGATCACCGATGCCAAAACCCTCACGGGCGCCTTGTGGCTGCAAAACCACCTGTCAGGGCAATGGCCCTTGGACTGGCAAGCGGCCGAAACCGATGGGCGGTGACCAGACGCTTCTTGCCGGATAATTGGTCACATGAAAGTCCTTGATCTCCAGTGCCAGCACGGCCATGCCTTTGAAGGTTGGTTTGGCTCTGAAAATGATTTTCAAGGCCAACTTTCATCGGGTTTGGTGGAGTGCCCTTTGTGTGGTGACCGCCAAGTGGCCAAGTTGCTCAGTGCCCCGCGCCTGAACCTGAACACTTCTTTGCGCGAATCTGCGCCGATGTCGTCTGAGAGCACCGCTGTCGAGCGTGTTGAGCCAGCTCACGAGCAGACGTCAACCACCATGGCCCAAATGAATCAGGCCTGGATGAAGGTGGTTCAGCATGTGTTGCAAAACACCGAGGATGTGGGCTCTGGTTTTGCCGAAGAGGCGCGCAAAATTCATTACGGCGAAAAACCCGAGCGCAATATCCGCGGTCAAGTCACGGCGACAGAGTCACAGGCTTTGCATGAAGAGGGCATTGCGGTGGTGAGCTTGCCCATGCCTGCCGCGCTGAAAGGCCCGGTTCACTGACCAGCTGCCCATGAGGCTCAGGTCTCAGATCGTGACAACACCTGGGCCAGTACCTGTTCAATCGCATCGGGTGCATCACACGCCACAATGGTTCTCTCGGGCATGCCCCTGAGCCAAGTCAATTGCCGCTTGGCCAATTGCCGCGTGGCGGCCAAAGTGGTGCTGCGCCATTGGCCCAAACCCTGGCGCAAATCCGCCTCAGGGTGCTGCATGAAAAAATCTTTGGCCGAGGGCGGCAACGGGTCACCCCCTACCGCCCCTTTCAGCGTGGCCAGCAGTCGCTCATCGGTCCAGCCCATGGCATGCCAATGGTCGATCACGGCCCAAGCTTGCCGGTAGCCCACACAGCGCATGGCCGGTGCGTTTTCATGCCAACCTGGCATCGCGCGCAAGCGCAACACCTCGGGCAAAAACCCTTGCACCCACATCTGGTCAAAGCGCACTTCGATGCGCCGGTGCAGCCAATCGCGCTGCTGCGGCTCCAGCGACAACAGCAAAGCGCTTCGGCCATCGGCATCGCGCAACTTGCTGCCCAAAGGGGCCGTCTTGCGGGGGCTGAAGTGTGCTGACAAGGCTTTGCCGCTGATGCGCCACACTTCCAAGGCCCGACCGATGCGCTGCGCATCCATGGGCGGCAGGCGTTGGGCGGTTTCCGGGTCCACCTGGGCCAGCAGGGTGTGCATGGCAGGCCATCCCTCGCGCTGTGCTTGCGCCGAAATCTCGGCGCGGATGGCCGCGTCCGAGGCGGGCATGGGGTCCAGGCCATCGATCAAGGCTTTGAAATAAAGCATGGTGCCGCCCACCAACAAGGGCAGCCGCCCACGTTGTTGGATGTCCGCAATCAGGGGGGAGGCCGCGCGCACAAAGTCGGCCGCGCTGTGCAAGTCCAACGGGTCGCAAATATCGATCAGGTGGTGCGGTACTTGTGCCTGCTCGGCCAGACTGGGTTTGGCACTGCCCACATCCATGCCGCGGTAAACCAGTGCCGAGTCCACGCTGATGATCTCCACCGGGATGTGTTGCGCCAAGGCCATGGCTGCGGCCGATTTGCCGCTGGCTGTGGGGCCAGCCAAGCCCACCCAGTCCCAGGGCCATGGCCATGGCCGTGGCCAAGGGCCTTGCGCAGCGGCCAAGGGCGCATCACTGGCCATCCAGGGTCTTGTCCTTTTGTATCAGCACCCAGGCCACAAAGGCCACGGCCACACACCAAAACAAAATGCCGTTGGCCATGGGGAAAACCGTGCCGTCCATGGTGTGGCCCAGCCAGGTGCCACATCCAAAAGCCACCAGCATCATCAAAAACCCACCCATGGCCGAGGCAGCCCCGGCGGCGTCCGGGAAGGGGCCCACGGCACCCGTTTGACCAATCGGTTGATGCACGCCATGGGCCAGCATGATGAGCATGAAGGGCAAGATCAGGCCGGGCACGCCAGTGGCAGGAAAATGGGCACAAATGAACAGAGCGATACCACCGCTCAGCGTCATGCCACCGGCCACCCAGATGGTCTTGCGCAAGCCCCAGCGCGCCAACCAGCGACGGCACACCCAGGTGCCCACGATGTACGACGAGGTTGAACACAGCAATATCAAGCCGTATTCCAAATTGCTCAAGCCCATCACATGAATAAACACAAATGAGGATGAAGCCAGATAGGTGAACAAATAGCCATAGGTGCACATCGACAACAAGGTGTAGGCACGAAAGCTGGGGTTGGACAAAAAGCGAACCCAATTGCCGCTCAGCACCCGCCATTGCAAAGCCGTGGGGTCTGGGGTGTGCAGGCTTTCGCGAAATTGCCCCCACACCATGGCGCAGGTGAGGGCACCATAAATCACCAACACCACCAAGGCCGATCGCCAGCCGCTGTAGGCGGCCAGCCAGCCGCCCAAAGGCGCACTCAGGCACAAAATAAAGCCCAAACCTGTGAAGGCTTTGGACATCAAGCGCGCGCCTTCTGCGGGGCTGAAGCTGTCGCGCACGATGGCGCGGGCACACATCACCACCGAGCCCATGGCCGCGCCTTGCAAGGTGCGCCACAGAATCAATTGCTCAATGGACGGGGCCAGCGTGCAAAACCACGCCGCCAAAGTGAAGGCCGACAAACCGCACAGCAGCACAGGGCGGCGACCCCAGCGGTCTGACAGAGGCCCCCAAAACAGCTGTGAAACACCAAAGGCCAGCAGCATCCCGGTCAGGGTGAGCTGGGCTTGCGACATGCTGGCGTTCAAGTCCAGCTTCAAGGTGGGCAAGGCCGGCAGATACAGGTCGGTGCTGATCGGCATGGTGCCCACCAACAGCGACAACAAGGCGATGAGCATGGGCTCGCTCATGCGTTTCATGTCAACGGCCCCGCATGAAAAGGGCATCCAACTCGGCCACGCTGATTTGGCGCCAAGTGGGCCTGCCATGGTTGCACTGATCAGCGCGCTCGGTGGCCTCCATTTGGCGCAATAAAGCGTTCATTTCGTCCAAGGTCAGGCGGCGGTTGGCACGCACCGCGCTGTGGCAGGCCATGGTGGCCAAGGTTTCATTGCGGGCGCGCTCCAGCACTTGCGTGGCGCCGTGCGACTGCAACTCTTCCAACACACTGCGCGCCAGGGCCACCGCGTCTCCCTGGGCCAAGGTGTTGGGTACGCTGCGCACGGCCAAGGAGGTGGGCGAGAGCACCGACAGTTCCATACCCAATCGGTGCAAGGCCTCGGGGTGGGCCTCTGCACAAGCCACCTCCTGGGGCGAGGCTTGAAAGGGGGTCGGGAGGAGCAGCGCTTGGCACTCAATCCCTTGGCCATCCCATTGGCTTTTGAGCCGTTCATAAACCACCCGTTCATGGGCGGCATGCATGTCCACCACGATCAAGCCCAAGTGGTTTTCGGCCAAGATGTAAATGCCTTGCAATTGCGCCAAGGCGCGGCCAAGGGGCCAATCGGTGGGGGCATGTTCGGCACCTGTGGTTGGGTTGTCGCTGGGCAGGCCGTGCATGTTCAGCGGCGCGAAGCTTGGCGCATGACCGGGTGCTTGGGGTTGCGCCTGGCTGGGCGCAGTGCCATCTCGGGCAGGGAAGGTCTGCGGCTGGCCCCACAGCACATCGAGCTCAGCGACCCGGTGACCCACCGACCAGTCCAGCCGCGCTTGCGGCCATGTGGCGGCGCGCCAGGGTGCGTCTGGCGTGAATGCGGCATCGATCGGCGAGGGTGCAGCACTTTGGCCCAGCCGGGGCAGGGCCAAAGCATTGTCCACCGCGGTGCGCACCGCTTGGTGGACTTCGCGGCTGTCGCGGAACCGCACCTCAATTTTGGTCGGGTGCACGTTCACATCCACACGGGCAGGGTCGATGGAGATGAACAGCACGTAAACAGCCTGGCGCTGCCCGTGCAACACATCGTCATAGGCGCTGCGCACCCCATGCCCAATGACTTTGTCGCGCACAAAGCGGCCGTTGACATAAGCGAATTGCTGGTCGGGCCGTGCCCGCGCTGCGTCCGGTGTGCCGGCAAAGCCATGCACCCGCAAGGGACCGGCACGGTGGTCCACCCGCACCGCATCGGTCACAAACGACTCACCCAGCACGTCCGCCAAGCGCAGTGCCATGGCCTCTGGGCCACTGTGGGCACGCCATTGGGCGATGGTTTTTCCCTCGTGCCATATTGAAAAGCCCACATCGGGTCGCGCCAGGGCATGGCGGCGCACGCTGTCCACACAATGGGCCAATTCGGTGGCGTCGGTTTTGAGGAACTTGCGCCGTGCTGGGGTGTTGAAAAACAAGTCCTGCACTTCGACCGTGGTGCCCACCTCGCGCGCTGCTGGGATGAGCTCGCCGGTGCGGGCTTGCAAGGTCATGGCATGGCCTTGCTGAGCCGTGCGGGAGGTCAGGCTGAGGTCGGACACCGACGCAATCGCCGCCAGCGCTTCACCCCGAAAACCCATGGTCGCCACCGATTCCAGGTCTTGCAAGTTGCTGATCTTGCTGGTGGCATGGCGCTTGAGGGCCACCGCCAATTGTTCAGGGGCAATGCCGCAACCGTTGTCTTCGACGCTGATCAGCCGAACCCCACCGGCGCGCAAACGCACATGAATTTGGCCGGCACCGGCATCGAGTGCGTTGTCCAACAACTCGCGCAACACCGAAGACGGTCGCTCAATGACCTCGCCAGCAGCGATTTGACTGATCAGTTCATCGGGAAGTTCGCGGATGGGTCGCGGCAGAAGAGGGGGATTTGTCACCGAGGCATTTTACGGCTGGCGCTGCAACGATAATTGCGCAAAGGATGACCATGGAACTGATTGCTTTATTGATCGACTTTGTGCTGCATGTGGACCGCCACATCGGTGAGTTTGTGCAAAGCCATGGGGCATGGGTTTATGCCTTGTTGTTTGCGATTGTTTTTGTCGAGACCGGCGTGGTGCTGATGCCGTTTTTGCCCGGCGATTCTTTGCTCTTCATCACCGGCGCCATGTGCGGTGCTGGCTTGATGGATTTGCCCTTGGCCATGGGGGTGTTGCTGGTCGCCGCGATCTTGGGTGATCAGTGCAATTACCTGATCGGTCGGCGCGTGGGTGTGCGCGTGTTCTCTTGGAACAACCGCTGGTTCAACCGCCGCGCCTTTGACCAGGCGCATGCTTTTTATCAGCGTTACGGCGCCATCACCTTGGTGCTGGCGCGCTTCATGCCTTTTGTGCGCACCTTTGCACCTTTTGTGGCAGGGGTGGCAGACATGGAGCGCACCCGCTTCACCTTGTTCAATGTGGTGGGGGCCTTGATTTGGGTGGTGGGTTTGTGCGGCGCTGGTTTTTTGTTTGGCAACCTGGAGGTGGTGCGCAAAAACCTACAAATCATCATTTGGGCCTTGATCTTGGTGCCTGGCTTGGTGGCCATTGTGGGCGCCTACAAGGCCTCGCGCTCAAGCCCTTGACGAGCCACTCACCGGGCACTGCCATGGCCCAGCGAGTTCAAGTTGGTATCGATCAGATATCGATCACCACATTGCCAATGTCACGCCCGGCTTCAACGCATTCATGGGCGGCCACGATTTGGTCCAGAGAAAAGCGCGGGCCAATGCCATGCACCAGTTTGTTCTGGGCCAATAAGTGGTTCAGGTCTGCCAGGGACCGTGCCCGGTCTGCGTCATTCAATTCGTAGACGATGAAAAACTTCAACTGGTACGCATTGATCAACAAAGACCGAAAGCTCAAAGGGGTCTCGGCGGCGTTTGATCCGTAACAAATCAGTTGGCCTTCAGGTGCCAGCACACCCTGGGGCAGCCATGTGGCGGTGGTGGAGAAATCCATGTCGATGATGGCATCCACGCCTTTGCCAGCGGTCAGGCTTTTGACGCGCTCGGGCACCGATTCGGTTTTGTAATTGATCCAATCTTTCACGCCCACGCTGATGGCGTGATCGGCCTTGGCTTGTGAGCCCGCCGTGCCAATCACCCTGCCACCCGCGAGCATCACCATTTGTGACACATAGTGGCCCACGGCCGAGGGGGCGCCTGTGACCAACACGGTTTTGCCCTTCAGGTCACCGGCCAAATGCACAGCCTGGATGGCGGTCAATCCTGGGATGCCCATGCAGGCGCCGGCAGCAAAGTCGGTGCCATCGGGCAAAAGATGGGCCTGGGCTTGGGGCAGAACGATGTACTGCGCGGCGGTACCAAAAGGGCGTTTGTATTGGGCGTTCCATGTCCATACGCGTTGGCCCATGCGGCTGGCGTCCACGCCTGCACCGACTTGATCGATCACGCCGGCCCCATCGCTGTGGGGGATATAGCGCTCGCCCAACAGGGGGCGGCCTTTGCGGTTTTTCACGTCTGATGGGTTGACGCCAGAGGTTTTCAATTGCACCCGCACCTCACCGGTACCTGCTTGTGGGGTGGGCATGTCGCCAACCACCAATACGTCTTTGGCGTCGCCGTTGTGGGTGTACCAAGCTGCTTTCATGGGGGGATCCTTCGGGTTCGGGTTTGGTTGAAAGGGTCACATTGTGCGGGACAAGCCCACTCTTGGCTTCAGACCGAGCGATTGCGGGCCAAAGGTGGGTTGCGCTGAAAGTAACGCTCGATGCTGCGCATCAAGGCCTCAGCCAATTGCTCTTGGTATACCTCGCTGGCCAATCGCAACTCCTCTTCGGGGTGGCTGATGAAGCCGGTCTCGACCAGCACGCTGGGAATGTCTGGGGCTTTGAGCACGGCAAACCCGGCTTGCTCTACCGTGGGTTTGTGCAATTTAATCAATTGGCGCATCTGCCCCAACATCTCCTGGCCCAACTTCAAGCTGTCATTGATTTGGGCCGTGGTGCTCATGTCAAACAAAGCCTGTTGCACATGGGCATCTTGGGTTTTGATGTTCAAGCCCCCAATCGCATCAGCACGGTTTTCTTGGCCAGCCATCCATTTGGCCGCGGCGCTCGTTGCTGCGCCTTGGCTCAGCGCGAACACACTGGCACCGCGGGCTTGGGGGTTGAAAAAAGCATCGGCATGGATGCTGATGAACAAGTCGGCTTGCACCCGCCGGGCTTTTTGTACCCGCTGCTGCAAGGGGATGAAAAAGTCAGCTTCACGGGTCAACATGGCGCGCATGGGCAAGACGCCTTGGCGCGTGCGCACGCTGGCGCGGTTGATGCGGTCGCGCAAGCGCAAGGCGATTTGCAACACCACATCTTTTTCGCGTGTGCCACGTTGGCCCAAGGCGCCGGGGTCTTCGCCGCCGTGTCCGGGGTCCAGCGCGACCACCACATAGCGCAGTGATTGCTGCGGTTCGGAGGCACCCTCGGGGGACGCGACAAGCCCAGGCAGGCTGGGGCTGGCCCCATGGGGCAGGCTGCTGGGTGGGGCCGGCCGAGCGCTGCTGAGATTGGGGTTGGAGATAACCGATTGGGGTCCTGCGCTGGCCACGGTGGTTTGCTCGGGTGGCTTGGGTTCTGGCTTTGCATTCGCCGGTGCAGTGGCGGTGCCACTGACCCGCGGTTGAGCCGATTGTTGGGCCATCCACTCACCCAGCGGGTCGGTGGTGTTGCCTTTGGGCGTGGCTTTTTCAGCTGCGCTGGGGTTGACCTTGGGCATGCGCTCGGCGATCAAGGCTTCCAACGGATCAGCGGCCTCAGTGGGGTAGAGGTCCAGCACCAGTCGGTGCTGGTATTGGGCTTGTCCGGATTTGATGGGCGCCAACTGAAACACCTGGGGTTGCACCATGGTGCGCAAATCGAGCACCAATCGCACCGTGGTCGGGGTGAATTGGCCCACCCGCACACCCGTGATGTAGGGGTCGTCAGAGCGCACCTTGCCCACCAACTCGCGCAAGGCGGGGTTGAGCTCAATGCCCTCGATGTCCACCGCCAAGCGCGGCGGGTTGGCCACAAATTGTGTCTGGGTGGACAAGGCGTTGTCGGACTCAATGGTCACCCGCGTGTAGTCTTTGGCCGGCCACACCCGCACCGCCAAAATGGCCGCGCCGTGCGCCAACTCGTGCAAGCCCAAGCTCAGCACCAAGCTGCCGGCTTTGAGCAGATGGCGGCGCTTCATGCCAACAAAGCCTCACCGCATGCGCTGTGCGCTCGCCACTGCACCTCTCGCGAACTGTCACCGGTCCACTGCAATTGCATCACCACGTCCGGTGCGGGCAGTGCAGGGCCGGCGTTCTGTGGCCACTCGCACAGCTTGAGCCCAGGTGCAGCGAAAACATCGCGAAAGCCCGCGTCTTCCCATTCCTCAGGGTCGGTGAAACGGTAAAAGTCAAAATGCCAAATCGCCAGCTCGCCGGTGGGCAGGTGGGCATGGTGCGGCTCCACGACCGCATAGGTCGGGCTTTTGATGCGCCCCAACACACCCAAGGCCATCAACAGGTGGCGCACCCAAGTGGTTTTGCCGCTGCCCAGGTCACCGTGCAAGTGCACAATGGCGTCGCCCGCCACCGGCAAGCCACGCAAGCGCTCGGCCATGCGCTGCGCACTGGCGATGGTGGCGGCCTCATCGGGCCATTGTTCGGTGAGAACCATTCCGGGGTACATCAAGGGGCAGGGGTGTTGATCGATCGTGTGGACTTGTGGGGCCGGTTGCAAGCCTGGGCCCAAGAACTGGGATTCTCGCAAATTGGCGTGTCCGGCGTTGACCTGGGCGATGCCGAGCCTGGCTTGGCGGCATGGTTGGCCCAAGGCTTTCATGGCGACATGGCCTATATGGCGGCCCACGGGATGAAACGCGCCAGGCCCGCCGAGTTGTTGCCCGGTACCGTCAGCGTGATCACCGCCCGCATGGATTACCTGCCTTCCCCAACAGGTGTCGACGACCGCATGGCTCCGAAACCAGATGCCGATTGGCAAAGCCTGGAGTGGCAGCGCTTGTCCAATCCACAAGATGGGGTGGTGTCGATGTATGCCAGAGGACGCGATTACCACAAGGTGTTGCGACAGCGCTTGCAACAATTGGCCGACCGCTTACAAGACCACATCGGCCCCACGGGGCACCGGGTGTTCACCGATTCAGCGCCCGTGCTGGAAGTGGAATTGGCGCAGCGAAGTGGTTTGGGCTGGCGCGGCAAGCACACCTTGTTGCTCAACCGCGAAGGCGGCTCGATGTTTTTTTTGGGCGAGGTGTTTGTTGATGTGGCGCTCAACCCCACGCCATCGCAGTCACCACACTGCGGCACCTGCAGCGCCTGCATCGATGTGTGTCCGACCCAAGCCATCGTTGCCCCATACCGTTTGGACGCCAGGCGCTGCATTTCCTATTTAACGATTGAGCACCCCGGCGCGATTGATCTGGCCCTGCGCCCCCTGATGGGCAACCGCGTTTACGGTTGTGACGATTGTCAATTGGCCTGCCCTTGGAACAAATACGCCCAAGTCAGCACCGTTCCCGATTTTGCAGCCCGCAGCACCTGGACCGATGCCAATTTGCTGATTTGGTTGGCATGGTCGGAAGAGGAATTTTTGCGTTTGAGCGAAGGCTCAGCCATTCGCCGCATTGGCCATGTGCGCTGGCTGCGCAATGTGGCGGTGGCCTTGGGCAATGCCCTGCGCGTGAGCCATGACCCCGATTGGCGGGGCCTGGCTGCCTCGGCGCTACAAGCGCGCTTGTTGCACCCCGACCCCTTGGTGCGAGAGCACGTGCAATGGGCCTTGGATCAAATGCGCGAGGCCTGACCCAATACCCAATCCGCCCGCTGGTTCAGCGCAGCACCAGCACCGGAATTTTTCCGTGGGTCAGCACATGCTGGGTCTCGCTGCCCAGCAGCAAGCGCTTGATGCCACTGCGCCCGTGCGAGGCCATCACGATCAAATCGGTTTTGGCCTTGTTGGCCGCAGCGACCAATGCATCGGCCACTTGGTCTGATTTGAGCACCACGGTTTTCAGTTTGACGCCTTTGGCGGCGGCCATTTTGCCCACAGCATCCAAGATTTTTTGGGCATCTTGGTTCCATTGCGCCTCAATGCGCTTGACTTCGCTGGCCCCCAAGGGAACCGAGCCTTCAAAGTAACTTTGGATGTACCGAGGCACCACCTTCACGGCGGTCAACTCGGCATCACACAACTGGGCCATGCCAATGGCGGCAACCACCGCTTTTTTGGACAAAGGGGTTCCGTCTGTGGCAACCATGATTTTTCGATACATAAGGTGTCCTTTACAAGATGCCGCCCCTTGAGCAGGGCCGCTGAGTGGCAGTTTATGGGTCTGATTCACGGCGGTATTGATCCACATCAAGAAGTGCTTGGGCAGAAAAATCAAGAATTCAGCCATGTTGAGGGAACCGCCATCGTCGCTGGCATCGGCCAGTGAACGCCATTCACCCCAGTTCGAGTTATCGCAGGACCAGGCTGCGCTGAAATTGCTCGATGACCCGCGTCAATGGCCCTTGTTTGGGCGCCAGACGTGTGGGCCGGGCGGGCCAGCGGCTGACGCCGGGCCGACATGGGCGTCCCAGGTGGTGATGTCAGGCATGCATTGCGCGAGTTGTGCCCTCAACATCGAACAAGCCTTGGTGGCACAACCAGGGGTGATATCAGCGCGTGTTGACGCCCACAGCCAGCGTGCAGAAGTGGTCTGGCGCAGCGACCAAACCCAGCCCTCGCGGTGGATGGGTGCAGTGGCCAAAGCAGGTTACCCAGCTGTACCGGCCCATGACATGGGGCGTCGCGCACTGCGCGAAAAACAATCGCGCCAGGCCTTGTGGCAATGGTTGGTGGCGGGCTTTTGCATGATGCAAGTCATGATGTATTCGGTCCCGGTGTATGTGGCCGATCCGGGCGACATCAGCCCCGACATGTTGGCTTTGCTGCACTGGGCCGGCTGGGTCTTGTCTTTACCCGTGATGGTTTTTTCATCGGGCCCCTTTTGGCGCCAAGCCCTGAGCGACGTGCGCCAAGGCCGCATGGGCATGGATGTGCCGGTGGTGTTGGGTATTGGCATCACCTTCGTGGTCAGCACAGCGGCCACTTGGGACCCCTCTGGGCCTTGGGGCTCTGAGGTGTATTTCGACTCACTCACCATGTTTGTGTTTTTCTTGCTCACCGGTCGTTGGCTGGAAGGGCGCATGCGCGACCGCACCGCAGGTGCTTTGGACGCGCTGATGAACCGCTTGCCCGAGCAAGTCCAGCGCTTGAATGTGCAAGGTCAGCTCGATACCGTGGCCGCCTCGGCATTGCAGGTGGGCGACACCGTGCGCATTGGCCCCGGTCAGGCCTTTCCCGCCGATGCCAGGGTGGTGCAAGGCAGCACCTGGGTCGAAGAGGCCTTGCTCACCGGTGAATCCAAACCGCTGGCCCGCCAGGTGAACGACCGGGTGCTGGCGGGTAGCCACAACCTGCGGCAAACCGTTGACGTGGTCGTGACCGCGGTGGGCGACGCCACGGTCTATGCCCAGACTGTGGCTTTGATGGCTTCTGCCGCTCTGAGCAAACCGCGCTTGGCACGCCTGGCCGATCGCTGGGCCAAGCCCTTTTTGTGGTTCGTGTTGTTGGCCGCCATGGCCGCGGCTGCATGGTCATGGTCATCGAGCCCAGGGCAGGCGCTGATGGTGGCTGTGGCGGTGTTGATCGTCACCTGCCCATGTGCCTTGTCCTTGGCCACCCCGGCGGCGATGCTTGCAGCCGCTGGAAATCTGGCTCGCCATGGCGTTTTGGTGCGCGATTTGCAATCGCTGGAAGCCATGGCCGAGGTTGACCTGGTGGTTTGGGACAAAACCGGCACCTTGACCACCGACGCCCAAAGTGTGTTGCGCATCCACACCCCCATGGGCGTGGACGCGCCCCATGCAGATGGCCAATGGGCTCCCGCGTCTTTGGCGGCATGGTCATGGGCTGCAGCCTTGGCCCAACATTCCTTGCACCCTTTGTCACGCGCTTTGGATGCTTTGAATGGTGACCATCTGTCCACTCGGTCAGTGTCCGAACATCCTGGTCTTGGCTTGCAAGGCGAGGTGTGGCACGGTGGGCAATGGTACAGCCTTTGGCTGGGGTCATGGTCGTTCGGGCAATCCCAGCGGTGCAACAAGCCATGGGCCCCATTCAAGGAACCCATGGACGCGGGTGTGCATTTGTGGGATGAATCGGGTTGGGTGGCCAGCTTTGAAGTCAGCGAAACCTTGCGCACTGATGCCCTACAGGTGCTGCGCAGCTTGGCGGCCATGGGCATGCAAATCCAGGTGCTGTCGGGCGACCGCCCCACTGCCGTGGCGGCCGTGGCCCAGCGTTTGAGCTTGCGGCCGGATCAGGTTCGCGGCGGTATGAGTCCCCAAGACAAACTCGATCAGGTTCAGGCTTGGCAGCAGCAAGGACGGCGGGTGCTGGTGGTGGGGGATGGTTTCAACGACATGCCGGTTTTGGCCGCTGCCCATGCATCCATTGCCGTGGGGCAGGCTGTTCCTTTGGCGCGATCGCGCAGCGACGCCGTGGTGCGCGGTGAAGGTTTGTGGCCGGTGGTGCAAATGCTGGTTCTTGCGCGCCGCACCATGGTGGTGGTGCGCCACAACCTGTGTTGGGCCGCGCTGTACAACGCGGTGTGCATACCCCTGGCCGTGCTCGGGTGGATGCCGGCATGGCTGGCGGGGGCGGGCATGGCACTGAGCTCTTTGGCCGTGGTCCTGCATGCCTTGCAACTGGCCAACGAGCGGGCCTTGTTGTCCGCTGACTGAAAGATTCGCGCATGGATATTTTGTTTTTACTCATCCCCTTGTCGGTGGCCTTGGTCTTGTTGATCTTGGCCGGGCTGTGGTGGGCCATTCACAGCGGTCAATTTGAGGCGATTGAGCAAGAGGGTGAGCGGATTTTGCGCAACGATTGATCTGCATCAAGGCTTTAAAAGCCCAAGCCAGCCACACTGGCAGCGCGGTTTTCAAGAGGTTTATGACATGAATCAACAACAAATCACAACGGCATACAGCGACACGGCCGTGCGCCAGTTTTCCATCATGGCCGTCGTTTGGGGTGTGGTCGGCATGTTGGTGGGGGTGATCATCGCCGCCCAACTGGCCTGGCCCGAATTGAACTTTGGTATCCCCTGGCTGAGCTACGGCCGCCTCAGGCCCTTGCACACCAATGCAGTGATTTTTGCGTTTGGGGGTTGTGCTTTGTTTGCCACCAGTTACTACGTGGTGCAGCGCACGGGGCAAACCCGGTTGTTCGCCCCTCGGTTGGCGGCTTTCACCTTTTGGGGCTGGCAAGCGGTGATCGTTGCGGCGGCCATCAGTTTGCCCCTGGGTTACACCAGCGGCAAAGAATATGCCGAACTCGAGTGGCCCATCGACATCTTGATCACCCTGGTCTGGGTGTCTTATGCAGTGGTATTTTTTGGCACCGTGGGGCAACGCAAGGTCAAACACATTTATGTGGCCAACTGGTTTTATGGTGCCTTCATCCTGGCCGTGGCGGTGTTGCACTTGGTCAACAGCGCAGCCGTGCCAGCGGGTTGGATGAAGTCGTACTCGGCCTACGCCGGTGTGCAAGACGCCATGATTCAGTGGTGGTATGGCCACAATGCGGTGGGCTTTTTCTTGACCGCAGGTTTTCTGGGCATGATGTATTACTTCATCCCCAAACAAGCCGAGCGGCCGGTGTATTCATACCGCTTGTCGATTGTTCACTTTTGGGCCCTGATCTTCACTTATATGTGGGCCGGCCCGCACCATTTGCACTACACCGCCTTGCCCGACTGGACGCAGTCTTTGGGCATAGCCTTTTCATTGATTTTGTTGGCACCCAGCTGGGGCGGCATGATCAACGGCGTGATGACCTTGTCAGGCGCTTGGCACAAGCTGCGTGATGACCCGATCTTGCGCTTCTTGATCGTGTCCTTGTCCTTTTACGGCATGAGCACCTTTGAAGGACCCATGATGTCGATCAAAACGGTCAATGCCTTGTCCCATTACACCGACTGGACCGTGGGCCATGTGCACTCGGGGGCTTTGGGTTGGGTGGGGCTGGTGTCCATGGGCGCGCTGTATTTCTTGATTCCCAAATTGTTTGGGCAGAAAAAAATGCACAGCATCCCGGCCATTGAACTACATTTTTGGATGGCCACCGTGGGCATTGTTTTGTACATCGCCGCCATGTGGATCGCCGGTGTGATGCAAGGCTTGATGTGGCGTGCGATCAACGACGATGGCACCTTGACCTACACCTTTGTCGAAAGTGTCAAAGCCACCTATCCCTACTACGTGGTTCGCTTCCTGGGCGGCTTGTTGTACCTCGGTGGCATGTTGGTCATGCTGTGGAACGTGGTCATGACCGCGTGGCAAGGCAAGGCCCCGTTGGTGACCATCCCTGCGGTCACCGCCCAAGCTTGAGGAGTGACCATGAGCAACAAACCTGAATCCGGCTTTACCCACGAGAAAGTCGAAACCAATAACCTGTTGATGGTGGTGCTGATCCTGTTGGTGATCGCGGTGGGCGGCATGGTGGAGATCATCCCACTGTTCTTTCAAAAGTCCACCACCCAGCCCATTGAAGGGGTTCAGCCCTACACGGCCTTGCAGTTGGCCGGGCGTGACGTGTATGTGCGTGAAGGTTGTTACAACTGCCATTCGCAAATGATTCGACCCCTGCGGGCAGAAACCCTGCGCTACGGCCACTACTCGGTGGCGGGTGAATTTGTTTACGACCACCCCTTTCAATGGGGCAGCAAGCGCACCGGTCCTGACCTGCACCGGGTGGGTGGCAAATACAGCGATGAGTGGCATCGCATCCATTTGATCAATGCCCGTGATGTGGTTCCCGAATCAAACATGCCGGCTTACCCCTGGCTCGAAAAAAACCGTGTGGATGCGGCATCCATGCCGACCCACATGACAGCCTTGCGCCGCGTCGGTGTGCCTTACAGCGATGCGGAAATTGCCCAGGCCAGCCAGGACGTGCAGGGCAAGACCGAGATGGACGCCTTGATCGCCTATTTGCAGGCCATGGGCCGTGCTTTGAAATAAGGAAGAAATGCCATGGACATCACCGTTTTGAGAATTGCCACCACTGTGTTGGGCTTTGTTTGTTTTCTGGCCATCGTGGTCTGGGTGATGGACAGGCGCAAAACACAAGCGTTTGAACAAGCCGCCCAACTGCCTTTTTTGGGTGATTGAGGAGTCCACACATGAGTGATTTTGTCCATTCTTTTTGGTCCCATTACATCGCTTGGATCACCTTGGCCGGTATCTTGGCCTGTGTGGTGTTGTTGTGGTTGACCTCGCGCAAAAAGCTCGCTGGATCGGCTGACAACACCACTGGCCATGTGTGGGATGAGGACTTGCGCGAAATGAACAACCCCTTGCCCCTGTGGTGGGTGGGCATGTTCTTGATCACCATTGTGTTTGCCTTGTTTTACCTGATCTTGTATCCGGGGCTGGGAAGCAGCGAGGGCAGTTTGGCATGGACTTCCCAGAACCAGTACCAGCAAGAGGTTGACCAAGCCAATGCCGACGTGGCACCCTTGTACGCCCGTTTTGATGCCATGGCCCCAGAGCAAGTCGCTTTGGACCCAAAGGCGCGGCACATTGGCGAGCATTTGTTTTTGAACAACTGCGCGCAATGCCATGGCTCAGATGCCCGTGGAACCAAGGGCTTTCCCAATTTGACCGATGCCGACTGGTTGTATGGTGGCAGCCCTGAGCAAATCAGCGCCAGCATCACCTTGGGGCGTCAAGGCCAAATGCCGCCCATGGCGGCGGCTGTGGGTTCGCCAGAAGATGTCAAAAACCTGGCCCACCATGTGCTGAGCCTGTCGGGCTCACCGCACGACTCTTTGCGGGCTGCCTTGGGCAAAGGCAAGTTTGGCGCTTGCGCGGCCTGCCACGGCGCCGATGGCAAAGGCAATCAGGCCTTGGGCGCCCCCAATTTGACCGACAAAATTTGGCTGCATGGCTGGGGCGAAGAGGCCATTGTGGCCATGGTCACCCAGGGCAAACTCAACCAGATGCCTGGGCAAGAGGGGCGGCTCACACCCTCGCAAATCCATGTCTTGAGCGCCTATGTGTGGGGCTTGTCCCAACCCGCCACCCGGAAACCTTGACCCCTGGGTGAAACGGCAAGCCGTGCCATGTTGAATCCCATTCGCAAAGTGATTCCCATTGAGGCGGTGGATGAAGCGGGCACGTCCTTGTACGCAGCCACGCCCAAAATCTACCCCCGCTCCGTGCAAGGGCGGTTTTCTCAATGGCGCTGGGTGTTGGTGTGGCTGACCCAACTGGTCTTTTATGGTTTGCCTTGGTTGGAGTGGGGCCAGCGTCAAGCGGTGTTGTTCGACTTGGGGGCCCGGCGCTTTTATGTGTTTGGCTTGGTGCTGTATCCGCAAGACTTCATCTACCTCACCGCATTGCTGGTGATATCGGCCTTGTCCTTGTTTTTATTCACCGCGGTGGCTGGCCGGCTGTGGTGTGGCTATGCCTGCCCGCAAACGGTTTACAGCGAAATATTCATGTGGATCGAGCGCAAAGTCGAAGGCGACCGCAGTGCCCGCATGCGCTTGGATGCAGGGGACTTCAGCCTCGAGCGCTTGGTCAAGAAGTGGTACAAGCACATCATCTGGATGGGCCTTGCGATGTGGACCGGTTTCACCTTTGTCGGCTATTTCACGCCCATCCAATCTTTGGGGCTTGAGTTTTTGCAAACCCGCATGACTTCGTGGGAAGTCTTTTGGGTCTTCTTCTATGGTTTGGCCACTTATGGCAATGCGGGCTTTATGCGCGAGCAGGTGTGCAAATACATGTGCCCCTATGCGCGTTTTCAAAGCGCCATGTTTGATGCCGACACCCTGATCGTGACCTACGACGCCCAGCGGGGTGAACCCAGGGGTCGACACACCGCAATGGCTGAAGTCCATCGCAGCACGGGTGACTGCATCGATTGCAGCTTGTGTGTGCAAGTGTGTCCGACCGGCATCGACATTCGCCAAGGCTTGCAGTACGAATGCATTGGCTGTGGCGCCTGTGCCGATGTATGTGACACGGTCATGGACAAGGTGGGCAGCCCCCGGGGATTGGTGCGCTATGCGACCCAAAATGCCATTCAAAAGGGTTGGGGCACCGCACACATCTGGCGTCGCGTGCTGCGCTGGCGGGTGGTGATTTACACGGGATTTTTGGCGGCCTTGGTGATTGGCCTCGGCGTCAGTTTGGCTTTGCGCTCACCCTTCAGGGTGGACATCGTGCGCGACCGCACCACTTTGTCGCGCATCACCGAATACGGCACTTTGCAAAATGTGTATCGCTTGCAAATCATGAACGCCACCGAGCACAGCAGCGACTACCAGGTGTCGGTGCGGGGTTTATACGGCATTGAACTGCGCGACAAGGACCCGATCCATGTCGAGGCCGCCCAAGCGCGCTGGGTGGTGGTGCATGTGGATGTGCCCTATGGCTCTGGCGAGACCGGTTCGCACAAAATTTGGTTTGACATTGACGACCCCCACAACGGAAAAAAAGTGGTGGAAGCGTCGGTGTTTTTGATTCCCCGATGAAACAGTGAGGCCAACCATGAACACGACGAAAGAATCCCCTGCAATGGCCTGGTGGCGCTATGGCCATGTGTGGTTGGTCGTTCTCGGCCCAGCTGTGGTGGTGGTGGCGTCTTTGGTCACCGGTGCGCTCGCCTGGCAAGGGGCGGATGTGGTGCTCGATCACCCCAGCCAAGTCAGGGGCACCACGCGCGCCCTGGTACCGGCCCACCAAGCCCGCAACCATGCGGCCACACCCAGCGTACCGGTGCCAGAGCACACCGCGCCCACCCAATGAACCGCTGCCCCAGGAGGCCCCCATGTGGAAACTCAATGTGATGTGGGTGTTGTGGCCCGCATTTTTGGCCGCAGGTGTGCTGGAGATGCTGGTGTTTGCCGTCATTGACCCAGAGGACATGCGGTGGATGGGCCAGTCCCTCACCTGGCCGCGTCAAGCCATCTACAGCTTGGGGTTTTTTGTTTTGTGGGGCTTGACTGCCGTGGCCAGCAGTTTGAGCCTGTTGCTCAGCCGTTCTGGCGAATCGGTCAACTTGGAGGGTGAAGCGGCGATGCGCGAAGATGCAAGCCGTCCATCGGCCTGACTGGGGCCGAAGATTTCATGCACAAGCGCCGGCGTTGACGATTTGCTGCAAGGCCTGCGGATTCAAAATTTGCACGTGCCGTTGCTTGACCTCGATGCTGCCCTCTTCGGCGAACTTGGAGAAGGTGCGGCTCACGGTTTCGAGCTTCAAGCCCAGGTAGCTGCCAATTTCTTCGCGGGTCATGCGCAAAACCAGTTCGGTGCGCGAAAAGCCCCGGGCGTGCAGCCTTTGCACCAGGTTCAGTAAAAACGCAGCCAAGCGCTCCTCGGCACGCATGCTGCCCAAGAGCAACATCACACCGTGCTCGCGCACGATCTCACGGCTCATGATTTTGTGCACATGGTGCTGCAAGGCTTTGACCTCTCGGGACAAATGCTCAATTTGGTCAAACGGCATGACGCACACCTCGGCATCTTCCAGGGCCACGGCATTGCAGGTGTGGTGGTCGCTGACGATGCCGTCCAGTCCCATGATTTCGCCAGCCATTTGAAAACCGGTGACCTGTTCGCGCCCGTCCTCAGTGGCCACATAGGTTTTGAAAAACCCGGTGCGGATGGCATACAAGGCATTGAAGCTGTCTCCATCGCTGAACAAATTGGCGCCGCGTTTGATTTTGCGCTTGGTCTCGACCACTTCTTCGATGCGCAGCAGGTCCTGATCGCTCAGGCCCACGGGCATGCACAACTCGCGCAAATTGCAATTGGAGCAAGCGACTTTGATGGCAGATGGGTTCATGGGGGACTACCTGTTTGGATGAGCAATAAACCTTGATTCAGCGCAAAGTCAGTGAAGGGACTGTAAGGCACATTATCTTCTTCAATGAGGATTGTTGATGAGCTTGCTGAACCCAAAATTACTTGGCCAGTACGACGTACCTGGTCCAAGATACACATCGTATCCAACGGCAGACCGCTTTGTCGGTGCGTTTGGACACACCCAATACATCCAAGCCTTGCGCCAGCGCCAGCAGGGTCTGGGTTTGCGGGGTGTGCCTTTGTCGGTCTATGTCCACATTCCGTTTTGTGCGTCCCTTTGCTATTACTGCGCCTGCAACAAGATCATCACCAAGCAATACAGCCAAGCCGAGCGCTACCTGAAAAGCCTGGGCCGAGAAATTGATTTGACGGTGGCCCAATTGGGGCGTGGGCAGCCCGTTTCTCAGCTTCACTGGGGTGGGGGATCGCCGACCTTTTTGCGCAATGAAGACATGTTGGCTTTGAAGGAGCGGCTCAGCGACGCCTTTCAATGGGTACCTGGGGGCGAATATTCCATCGAGGTCGACCCCCGCACCGTGGATACCTCACGCTTGGCCGTGATCCGCCAAATGGGCTTTAACCGTTTGAGTTTGGGGGTGCAAGATTTTGATCTTGCAGTGCAAAAGGCGGTTCACCGCATTCAGTCCACGCAGGATGTACACAAGTTGATGACAGCGGCCAGGGACTTGGACTTTGATTCGGTCAACCTTGACCTGATTTATGGCTTGCCCATGCAAACCGCGGCCAGCTTTGAGCGCACCTTGGACCAAGTTATCTTGCTCCACCCAGAGCGCATTGCCTTGTATGCCTATGCCCATTTGCCTGAACGCTTCAAACCCCAGCGACGCATCCATTCGGTAGATTTGCCAGCGCCAGCCAGCAAAGTGGCCATGATGCAGCGCGCCTTAGAGCGCTTGGTGGGGGCTGGCTATGTCTACATCGGCATGGACCATTTTGCGTTGCCAGAAGACGATCTGGCTGTGGCCAAGCGGCAAGGGCGCTTGCACCGCAATTTCCAAGGGTATTCGACCCAGCCCGACAGCGATTTGATTGCATTGGGAGTGTCAGCCATTGGTCGCGTGGGGGCCACCTACAGCCAAAACGCCAAGACCTTGGATGCTTACGAAGATTTGCTGGCCTTGGGCCAACTGCCGGTGGAGCGCGGTTTATTGCTCAGCCGTGATGACTTGGTGCGGCGCACCATCATCATGGCCTTGATGTGCCAGGGCCATGTTTCCATCGAATCCATTGAAATGGCGCACTTGATTGACTTTCGCAAAACCTTTGCCCTTGAGCTGGCGGAGTTGCAACTCATGCAAGACAGCGGTTTGGTCACGTTAGACGCAGATGCGATCAATGTCACCGAGCAAGGTTGGTATTTTGTGCGGGCAGTGGCGATGGTGTTTGACCGTTACTTGAGGGCCGATCAGGACCGTGCTCGGTTCTCTAAGATCATTTGATGATGTCTTCCTTGGTGATCAGTGCGGCCTTGATGGGGCTGGCCGGCGGGCCACATTGCTTGGTCATGTGTGGCGCAGCGTGCGCGGGCATCACCAGTGCAGCACCTGGGGCGGGTACCCGGGCGATGTGGGGCTTTCAAATTGGTCGCTTGTTGGGCTACAGCAGCTTGGGGGCCTTGGCCGCAGCGTCGATGCAAGGCCTGGGGTGGCTCACGGTGCAAAGTGCGGTGTTTCGGCCCGTCTGGAGTTTTTTCCATGTGTTGCTGATGCTGTTGGGGCTGTGGTTGTTGTGGCGTGCCGAGCCGCCGCTGTGGTTGGGCGCATGGACCCACGGCATTTGGCGCCACATCAAACCGGTGGGGCAGCGTCAAGCTGCCCGTGCCAGTGTCGCAGCGCCTTTGGTCTTGGGGTTTGTGTGGGCCTTGTTGCCCTGTGGCTTGCTTTACTCTGCTGTCATGCTGGCTGCCTTGAGCGATGGGGTTTGGCAAGGCGCTCAGGTGATGGCGGCATTTGCCATGGGTGGCGCACTCGCTTTGACGGTGCTGCCTTGGCTTTTACAGCGTTGGCGCCAAGGACGCGCTGTTTTGGCCGCCTGGGGCCACGGCGGTGTGCGTTTGGCGGGCTTGGGTTTGGCGGCCAGCTCGGGCACGGCCTTGTGGTTGGGCCTGGTCCACAACCAGGCCCCATGGTGCGTGACGCCGTGAGCGCCACGGCTTAGTTTTTCAGTTGGTCGGACAACAACTGCGCCACATGGATGGCTGGTCGCTGGGCCCCATCCCAAATTTGATGCCGGCAACTGGTGCCATCGGCCACGATGATGGCATCGCTCGCATTGCGCACCGCCGGCAATAAACTGAGCTCGGCCATTTGCATGGACGCAGCGTGGTGCTCTTGCTCATAGCCAAATGCGCCAGCCATGCCGCAACAACTGGTTTCAATGATTTTCGGTTGCGCGCCAGGGATCAGGCGGATGCAGGTGAGCAAATCGTCCATGCCGCCAAACGCTTTTTGGTGGCAATGGCCATGCACGGCGATGGGCTGCAAGGTGTGTTGCAAACGCGCTTTGAGCGGTTCGAGCTGTTGCGCCTGTGCCTCGCGGGCCAGGAACTCTTCCCACATCAACGCATGCTCGGCCACGGTGTGGGCATCGGGGCCCAAGCCCATGGCCAAAGCCTCATCGCGCAAGGTGTACAGGCATGAGGGCTCCAGGCCCACGATGGCAATGCCCTGCTGGGCAAAGGGCAGCAAGGCTGCGATGAGCTCCTGGGCTTTGGCTTTGGCGCGATCGACCATGCCACTGGCCAAATAGGTTCGGCCGCAGCACAAGTGGCCTTGGTTGGCGCCGTGGCCCAAGGCGTGTTTCGAGGCGATGTGCACGCTGTAACCCGCTGCTTGCAACACCCGAAATGCGGCCAATGCATTGCCCGGTTCGAAATGGCCATTGAAGCTGTCCACCCACAGCACCACGGGCTTGTTGGCTTTGAGCACTTCGGCTGCGCTCACGCCCAAGGTGCTGCGATTGAAAAAATGGTGGCGCTGCCACACAGGCAAGCTGCGCTGGGCGGACAGACCCAATAGCTTTTCGCTCAACCATGCCAAACCAGGCAAACGGTCACGCAAATTGAGCAAGCCAGAAAATGCTGCTGCATGGCGTGCGTATTCGGGCAGGTGGGCCACCAAGCGGTCGCGCCAACTGTGGCCGTTGTATTGCTTGTATTGGTGCGTGGCCTCGATCTTCATGCGGGCCATGTCCACACCCGTGGGGCAATCGCGTTTGCAGCCTTTGCAAGAAACGCACAGGTCGAGCGCATCGCGCACCGCTTCGCCGGTCAGCGCATCCGTGCCCAATTGGCCGCTCAAGGCCAAGCGCAAGGTGTTGGCGCGACCGCGTGTGAGGTGCTGTTCGTCGCGGGTGATGCGGTAGCTGGGGCACATGGTGCCGGCGTCAAACTTGCGGCAGTGGCCGTTGTTGTTGCACATGTCCACTGCTTTGGCCAGGCCACCGGCCGGGTCGCCACCGGTCCCTGGCGCGCTCACTTCTCCGGTTCGGGCGTCGGCTTGAACGTCCCAAGCGCTCCAATCCAAAGCGGTGTGGATGTGGATCACCGAGTGGCGCGGGTTGTGGCGCATCAAATGGGTGTCGTCCATGCGCGGTGGGTCGATCATGCGCTGTGGGCACAGCAATCCGATCGGGTCCATTTCGGCTTTGATCTGGGCAAAGGCCTCGGTGATGCGGGGGCCAAATTGCCAAGAAATCCACTCCCCTCGGCACAAGCCATCACCGTGCTCGCCGCTGTAAGCCCCTTTGAATTGGCGCACCAGGGCGCTGGCTTGTTCTGCAATGGCGCGCATTTTTTGCGGCCCGTCGCGGCGCATGTCCAAAATGGGCCGCACATGCAAGGTGCCCACCGACGCATGGGCGTACCAGGTGCCGCGTGTGCCGTGTTGGTGAAACACCTCGGTGAGCGCGGTGGTGTACTCGGCCAGATGTTCCAAGGGTACGGCGCAGTCTTCGATGAAGCTCACTGGTTTGCCGTCGCCCTTGAGGCTCATCATGATGTTCAAGCCCGCCTTGCGCACTTCCCAGAGGTTTTTTTGCGCCGCTTCGTCCACCAAGGGCACCACGCTGTCGGCCAGGCCCAGGCCCGACATGCAGTCTTTCAAGTCTTGCATGAACGGCAGCAACGTGGCCTTGTCCTCGCCGTGAAACTCCACCAACAAAATGGCCTCAGGTTCGCCCGTCAAAGCGCTGCGCATGGTGGGCGCAAACGCTGGGTTTTGCATGGCCAAGTCGATCATGGTGCGGTCAACCAACTCCACTGCGCTGAGTGCACCCGGTGTGCCCAGCTTGACGATGTGCTGTGCGGCTTGCATGGCCTGCACAAAGGTGGGGAAGTTCACCACGCCCAACACTTTGGCGCGGGGCAGGGGGCTCAAGCGCAAAGTCAGCGAATGCGTCAGGGCCAAGGTGCCTTCGCTGCCCACCAGCAAATGGGCCAGGTTGACCGACCCGTCATCGGTATAAGGCCGTTCACTGACCGGGTGAAAAACATCCAGGTTGTAGCCGGCCACCCGGCGCAGCACGCGCGGCCAATGGGCATCTATTTCGGTGTGCAGGCTCTGGGCCAAGTCGCGCACAAAGTGGCCGATGCGCTCGGCGCGGCCATGGCTTTGGGACATGGGCCCCCAATCGAGCAATTCGCCGTCGCTGAGCCAGGCCTTGGCCCCCAAGACGTTGTGCACCATGTTGCCGTAGGCGATGGAGCGGCTGCCGCAGGAGTTGTTGCCCGCCATGCCGCCCAAGGTCGCTTGGCCACTGGTGGAGACATCCACCGGGTACCACAGGCCGTGTGGTTTGAGGGCAGCGTTCAGGTGGTCGAGCACGATGCCGGGCTCCACCGTGATCGTTCGTTGCTCGGCATCCAGGTGCAAAATTTTGCGCAAATGTTTGCTGTGGTCGATGACCAAGCCGGTGCCCACGGTTTGGCCGCACTGGCTGGTGCCGCCGCCACGCGGCACCAAAGGGATGCCCATGCCACGGCAAATGTCCAGCGCGGTCACCACATCTTGGCTGCTGGTGGGCACCAAGACGCCCATGGGCATTTGTTGGTAAATCGAGGCATCGGTCGAATAGCGCCCCCGATCGGCCAAACTGAACAGCACATCCCCCTGGGTTTCTTGCATCAATTGCTGGGCCAACCTGGCCGCTTGTTCATTGCTGCTGCGGGCCACCCGTTCGTAGGCATGGTCGGCGGAATCGGTTCGCAAGGTGCGGGGTGTGGCAATGCTCATACGGTTTGGGTGGGGGCTGGGTCAACAGGGGTGACAACCGAGGCTGTCATTTGTCTGCACAATGCGGTCTGATCGTTGGAGAGACCCCCATGTTAAAGCTGAATTTCCATCCCACGGGCCGGCACTTTTTGCAGATCCCCGGTCCCTCACCCGTGCCTGACCGCATCCTGCGCGCCATGGCCCAACCCACCATCGACCACCGCGGCCCCGAGTTTGCGGGTTTGGGCCTGAAGGTCTTGGCCGATGTGCGCAAAATTTTTCAAACCCAACACCCGGTGGTGATCTACCCAGGTTCGGGCACCGGTGCTTGGGAGGCCGCCCTGGTCAACCTGTGCAGCCCCGGTGACACCGTGGTGATGTACGAAACAGGGCACTTTGCTGCCCTGTGGAATAAGCTGGCCCTGAAACTGGGTTTGAAAACCGAGGTCTTGGGCCTGCCCCAGGGGCAAAACTGGCGCCGTGGCGTGCAAGCCGACTTGATCGAGCAGCGCTTGAGCGCCGACACGCAACACCAAATTCGGGCCGTGTGCGTGGTGCACAACGAAACCTCGACGGGTGTGACCAGCGATATTTTGGCGGTGCGCCAAGCCATCGATCGCGCCAAGCATCCCGCATTGCTGCTGGTGGACACCATCTCGGGTGTGGGTGCGGCAGACTATCGCCACGATGAGTGGGGCGTGGATGTGTCCATGGGTGGATCGCAAAAAGGCTTGATGATGCCGCCTGGCATTGGCCTCAATGCCTTGTCGCCCAAGGCGATTGCCGCCAGCGCCCAAGCCCGCATGCCCAAATCCTATTGGGCCTGGGACGAGATGCTGAGCATGAACAAAACCGGCTACTTTCCGACCACACCCAATACCAATTTGCTCTATGCCCTGAGCGAAGCATGCGACATGTTGTTGGAGCTAGGCTTGCCCCAGGTGTTTGCGCGCCACCAACGTTGGGCGCAAGGGGTTCGACACGCTGTGCAAGCTTGGGGCTTGGCCATCCAGTGCGAGGACCCCAGTGTCTATTCGCCCATCCTGACCGGCGTGGTCATGCCCGAAGGGGTGGATGCCGATGCGGTGCGCGGCATTATCCAAGACCGCTTTGACTGCTCCTTGGGCACCGGACTGGGTTTGCTCAAAGGGCGCATGTTCCGCATTGGCCACTTGGGCGACAGCAATGACCTCACCTTGATAGCCACCTTGGCGGCCTGCGAAATGGGTTTGCGTTTGTCTGGTGTGCCCCTCGCGGGATCAGGCGTTCAAGCGGCCATGGCTTATTTTGCCGACCACCCCGGAGCCTGATGGGGCGGATCAGTGGGTAAAGCTGCGGTAAAACATAAAACCCGAGACCATGTAAAGCATCACAGCAAAAATTTGCTTCAATCGCTTAACAGGCAAACGGTGGGCCGCACGGGCCCCAGCCGGTGCTGTGATGACGCTGCAAGCGGAAATGATCACCGCCCCGGGCAGCCACACATAGCCCAAGGACCCCACGGGTAAGTTGGTTTCGTTCCAGCCGCTGAACACATAGCCCACGGTGCTGCTTAGCGCGATGGGAAAGCCCAGCGCAGCGCTGGTGGCCACCGCGTTGGGGATCAGCACATTGCACCAGGCCATGAAGGGCACACTGACAAAAGCGCCGCCAGCGCCCACCAAGCCAGACAAAAAGCCAATGAAACCACCGGCGCCCAACAAGCCCACCGGGCCGGGCAATTGGCGCGTGGGCTTGGGCTTGCGGTCCAAAAACATCTGGGTTGCGGAGAAGGCCACAAACAAGGCGAAAAAGAAACCCAAAAATGGTCCCTTGATGAGGGCAAAAACCCCCAAGCTGCTGAGCATGCTGCCCAGAACCAAGCCAGGTGCCAGCGAGCGCACCAGCAGCCAGCGCACCGCACCCTTTTGGTGGTGGGCCCGGACGCTGGATATGGAGGTGAAGATGATGGTCGACATGGCAGTGGCAATGGCCATCTTCAAACCCAAGTCGTCGGGAATGTTGCGCACCGACAGCACCATGGTCAGAAAAGGCACCATGATCATGCCCCCACCGATGCCGAGCAACCCCGCCATGAAACCAGTGAATAAGCCCAGCATGGCAAGTTCAAAAATAACCAGGGGCTCAAGCATCATGGTGTTTGTGGGGTGTGTGGGGGGTGCTGAAATGAAGGGGAAGTAGGTGTCTGCAAGTGACCACCAGACCGTCATCCTGAACGCAGGGTTCAGGTGGGCGAGGGCAGACTGATGTTGGGTTCGTCTGACGCGAGACGATCACGCTCACCAGCCGATGTACCAAGCCCGGGGCTCCAAAGAGCATTGGTTCAAGGAAATATAAAGCCCAATGGGCTTGCAGACGCATGCATTGTAGGTCTGCCACCCCCGGCGTTTGGGGGCTGCAGTCGTATGGGCGTCAGAGCAAGCGACCGTCGTCGCCCAAAACCTGGTCCAAGCGGGCCAGCAATTGACGCATTTTGCCCTCCGGGTCAGCCTGTTCATCCAGTGCCACATCAGCGAGGGTGGCCGTTTTGGCAGGGGTTTCAAACGCCAGGTTCAGGGCCGCCAACACCGCAATGCGCTCGCGCGCCTTGATCTTGCCCGCGTCGCGGATCTTGCACATGGCGGCATCAACCTTGTGCACCGCCGTCTGAAACTGCGCCTCGCCACCGGTGGGGCATTTGAGCAAGTAGCTCTGGCCCATGATGTGCACTTCCATTTGGTGAGAGCTCATGGGGTGTCTTTCTCGGGCAGGGACTCGGGCAATCGCTCGAGCAAGGCGTCCACCCGGGCGCGGGCTGCACTCAGGCGCGACTTGAGCGAGTTGCGCTCCTGGGTCAGGGCCTCGACTTGCTCGCTGAGCAAGGCATTGGTGCGCTGCAATTCCTCGTGGCGCAGCAACAAACGCTCAACGCGCTCGGCGACCTGTTCGAGGATGGGGTGGTACGGCATGGCTGATTATTTTAAGGCGACTGGCGATTTAACCCCTAAAATGAATTTTGTTGGTGCTCGCGGTGTGGTTCACACGCCGCAGTTCAACGGGAAGCAGGAGTCCGAATCGGCTTTGGCACAAGGTGCCATGTGTCCGCCCAAGATCAGCCTGCGCTGCCCCCGCAACGGTCAAGCGAACAAACTGCTCACGCGGTTTCGCCCTGTCCTACATAGCCACTGGTCGCCTTGAACAAGCGACTGGGAAGGCGGACAGAGGTTGTTTTCGCAAGCCCGGATACCGGCCAACAAGGTGGACGTGCGCTTGTCGCACGGTCGAACGTCCAAGCACTGTCGGGGAAGGCGGTGAGGGCTTTTGTTGGGTATTCATCATGAGAAATGTGTTTCGCATATGCCTGCGCTGGGCTGCGCTGGGCTGGCTTTCGGCTGTTTGTTTGTCGGTTTTTGCACAGGCGCCGCAAGGGACTTTGAAAGAAGTGGTTGTGACGGCGACCAGGGTCGAGCAGCCATTAGCGGATGTATTGGCGTCTGTTTCAGTCATCAGCAGGAGCGATATAGACAAAGCGCAAGCCCAGTCATTGGCAGAGTTACTTGCCAGTGAAGCTGGTCTTGAGTTTGCTCGTAATGGTGGACCAGGGACTGTCACATCATTCTTTTTAAGAGGTCAAGAAAGTCGCAATACTGTGATTCTGATAGATGGTGTCAGAACCCAGGTGGATCAACTTGGGGCTCTTCAAATCACAGACATGCCTTTGGCAATGATCGAAAAAATAGAGGTATTGAAAGGTAACGCCAGCGCTCTTTACGGCGATGCCGCCGTTGGTGGTGTGATCAATATCTTCACGCGTGGTGCGGCTGCTAAATCTGGAGCCTTTAGTGATGTTTCAATGGGTTCGCGAAACACAAACTCGGTCAATGTTGGGTATGGTTCCGCCGTAGGTGACACCAAATTCAATGTCAGTGCTGGAGGTTATAAAACGTCTGGTTTTTCCTCTAAAAATTCAAATTTGGTATTGGCAAATTCAGACAGCGATGGCTACGGTAACGGCTACTTTTTGGCTAATATTTCTCAATCCATCAATCGAGATATACAAGTAAAACTGATGCTCCAAAGCTTCCAGTCTTCAGTAAATTACGATGGCTTTGACGCTGCCTCATATGATTTGTTTAACAAGAAAAATGATGCTGTAGGTATCGAAACAAATGTACGGTGGAGTGATTCCCTCTCATCCAATCTCAATTTCACAAAATCTAATTTGAAGTACGAAGATTATCTTAATTATCAGTTGAAGGCTGATGGTCTATACGAGGGCAGCCAAGACGCTTATCGGCTGACCAATTCCTATGAAATAAATCAAAACACTGCGCTGTCTTTTGGTGTGGATCATTCGGTGGATCAATTCGCGGCATCTGGTGACTTTGGATACAAAATACATCGCTCCCTTACGGGTTACTGGTTAGGTGTCAATTCACGGCAAAATAATTGGTCCTTTCAAGCAAATATAAGAAACGATCAAATTAATTCAAATCAAAAGGATGTGGCCGATAGCTCATTTGGCATCAATTCGACTTTGTTTGGTTTAGGGTATCAGTGGAATTCAAACTGGCGTGCGAGTGCATCAATCTCAAGCGGATTTAAATCCCCCACCATGTACGACATTTCAACAAACAAGTCACTTGTGGCTGAAACCTATAACTCGGTTGAGGGCGGAGTAACTTACACATCTGGAAAAACTGCTGTTAGATTTATATACTTTGAAACATCGAGTCAAAATTTCATTGACTACAACTCAGATTGGACAGTTGCAAGCAACATCGGAGCCACGCTGATTAAAGGTATCGAGTCGATTGTGAAAACTACTTGGTTAGGCAATCAAATTA
This sequence comes from Limnohabitans rimovensis (SeqCode), assembly GCF_965234775.1. Taxonomy (GTDB): domain Bacteria; phylum Pseudomonadota; class Gammaproteobacteria; order Burkholderiales; family Burkholderiaceae_C; genus Limnohabitans; species Limnohabitans rimovensis. Next base: position 595,180 of record NZ_OZ248562.1, read on the forward strand.
AGTTGAATTTGGTCAGGCAAGACCCTCTTTATTTGACCTACAAAAGTGATTTGGCTCGAAGAGCGCGTATTTACGGCTCTTTGGATGTATCTAGGAATTGGCAAGGCATCGATATTGGCACCAAATTCTCAGCTGCGGGTGAGCGAAATGATCGAAATATCAATGCGGCGAACACCACCACACAGAAGTTAGATCCCTACACACTGTGGTCTTTTTATGCCAGTAAAAAGCTGTCTCCCAATTGGGTAGGTCGGGTAAAGCTGGAGAATGCTTTCGAAAGAAATTATCAATTGGCCTATGGCTATAACGTTCCCAATCAAGGCGTTTACTTCTCTCTTCAATATCGCCCTAACTGACTTCCCATGAGCTTGTTGACCCCCCAACGCATCATCTGTCTGACCGAGGAAACCACCGAGTGGTTGTACTTGCTCGGGCAGTCGCACCGCATTGTGGGGATTTCGGGTTACACCGTGCGGCCTGCGCGGGCGCGGCAGGAGAAGCCTCGGGTGAGCGCGTTTTTGAGCGCCAAGATCGACAAAATTTTGGCCTTGGAGCCCGATTGCGTGTTGGGTTTTTCCGATTTACAGGCCGATATCGCCTCGGCCTTGATCCGCGCAGGTGTGCAGGTCACGGTGTTCAACCAGCGCAGCGTGGCTGAGATTTTCTCCATGCTGTACCAAGTGGCGGCGATGGTGGGCGAGGCTGAACAAGGCTTGGCGCGCATTGCCGCCATGCGCGAACGCTTGGCCGCCATTGCCGCACAAGCGGCGGCCTTTCCCAGGCGACCACGGGTGTACTTTGAAGAATGGGATGAACCCGCCATCAGCGCCATCCGTTGGGTGTCGGAGTTGGTGGGCGTGGCCGGCGGTGACGATTGCTTCCCTGAGTTGGCCCTGCAAAGCCTGGGCAAGAACCGCATCATTGCCAACCCTTTGGACATCGTGGCGCGCTCGCCCGACATCATCTTGGGCTCTTGGTGTGGCAAAAAATTTCGCCCTGAAAAGGTTGCAGCACGCCCCGGCTGGGCTGTGGTGCCTGCGGTGCGCAACGGCCAGTTGTTTGAAATCAAGTCGGTCGACATCTTGCAACCCGGACCGGCCGCATTGACCGATGGGGTCGAGCAGTTGCACCGGCGCATCACGCAATGGGTGGCCCAATATGCTTGAGCATTGGCTCCTGTCTGCGGGGGGTGCTCGCCGCGCGAGACGCTTGCCAATGGGGCAGCGGCTGCGGGGGTGGGTTGTGGTGGCCAAGCCTGGGTTCGTAGCGTGGGTGACCGGGCTTGTTCTGTGTTCATCGTTGGGCCATGCGGCTTGGGCCACCACACCCGCAGGTGTGCGCGATGACCGAGGCGAGGTGGTCCAGTTGGCGCGAGTGCCCGAGCGCATCGTGACCTTGATGCCCGCCTTGGCCGAAAGTGTGTGTGCTTTGGGCGCGTGTGATCGATTGGTGGGTACCGACCGATTTGCCAATTGGCCCGAAGCTGTGAAAGCATTGCCCAAGCTGGGTGGCATGGACGATGTGTCGCTGGAGGCCTTGGTGCGGCTCAAACCCGACTTGGTGTTGCTCGGCCGCTCGGCACGTCTGCTGCCGCGCTTGGTGGCTTTGGGCATTCCGGTGATGGCGCTGGAGCCCATCAACCAAGCCCAGGTGCAGCACAGCTTGCAGCGCTTGGCGGTGGTCTTGGGTTTGCCCGAGCCCGAGCAACGCGCCGCGCTGGTGTGGCAGCAGGTGCAAACCCAGCTGAGCCAGGCTCGCGCCGCGATACCGCCGCAAGCCAAGGGCGCAAGTGTTTATTTTGAAGCCGGCAGCGGAGGCTATGCGGCGGGTGAAACCTCATTCATTGGCGAGTTGATCACCGTTTTGGGTTTGCGCAATGTGGTGCCCGCCCAACTGGGGCCGTTTCCGCAACTCAGCCCCGAGTGGGTGCTGCGCAGCCAACCCGACTTGATCATGATGGGCCAAACCCCTTTGGACCCTTTGCAGCGCCGTCCGGGTTGGTCTCAGTTGGCGGCGGTCAAGCACAACCGTGTGTGCCAGTTCACTGCCGAACAAGGCGATGTTTTGGTGCGTCCCGGTCCGCGCATGGGTGAAGCGGCTTGGCTGATGGCGCAATGTGCGCAGCGCAGTTGGAAGCCATGACGCGAATGCCATCCTGGCGCTGGGGCATCAGCTTGATCTTGTTGAGCATCGCTTGCATTGTGCTGGGCTTGATGACCGGCAGCGAGGGCTTGGACACCGGTTGGCATTGGGCGGACCCCATTGTGCAAGACATCCGCTGGCCGCGCACCGTGGGTGCTTGGATGGCCGGTGCCTTGCTGGGTTTGGCCGGGGCTTTGGCTCAAGGCTTGTTTCGCAACCCGCTGGCCGACCCTTACTTGTTGGGCAGTGCATCCGGTGCTGGCTTGGGCGTGGCGGCAGCCCTGGCCGTGGTGTCTTGGGGCGGTGCTGTGCTGTCGCCTGGCGTGACTTGGGCCCAGCCATGGGTGTGGCGCTTGGGAATGACAGGTTGTGCCTTTGTGGGTGCATGGGGCGCGGTATTGCTCACCTTGTTGTTGGCCAAAGGTGCACACCACAGCTTGCGTTTGTTGCTCTCGGGTGTCGTGGTGGGCGTGGTATTGGGCGCGGTCACCTCCTTGCTGATGGTGGCCGTCCCTCAAGCTTGGCCGGTCATGCAATCGTTTTTATTGGGCAGCACCGCCATGATTGGCATGCCCGCGGTGGTGTTGATGGCTTGGGTGTTGTTGCCCTCACTGCTGGTGGCGCTGGCCATGGCGCGCTGGCTCGATGGCCTGCGCCTGGGTGAAGACACCGCTCGCAGCCTGGGCCTGCCGATTGGTTTGATGCGTTGGGTGCTGATCGGGGTGTTGGCACTGTGCACCGCTACATCGGTGGCGCAAGCGGGTTTGATCGCCTTTGTGGGTTTGGTCGCGCCGCATTTGGTGCGCTCACGCGCCTCGCTCTCACATGGTCCCTTGCTCGCGTTGTCCGCCGCCATGGGCGGCTTGTTGTTGTGTGCGGCCGATGTCATGGCCCGCATGGTGATGGCACCACGCGAACTGCCCGTGGGCATTTTGACCGCCGTGCTGGGCGGTGGCTATTTGTTGTGGCGACTTCACAGCCAACCCCAAAGGGCCTCGCCATGAATCGCCCATCCTACGCTTTACAGGCCAAGGGCCTGCAGGTGGTTTTGGGCGGGCGCACGGTGCTGCACCCCTTGGATGTGTCGTTTGCACGCGGCTGTTGGACCAGCGTGGCCGGCCCCAACGGAGCGGGCAAAACCACCTTGCTCAAAGCCCTGGCGGGCTTGCTGCCCGCCGCTGGTGAAGTGGAAGTTCTCGGTGAGTCCCGCAACCTTATGACCCCCCAGGCCCGAGCGCAGCAATTGGCTTGGCTGGGCCAAACCACCGATGGCGATGACGATGTGCTTGCTTTGGATGTGGTGATGCTGGGTCGATTGCCGCACCAACGCTGGTGGCAAGGGCCGAGCGCCCAAGACCATGCGGTGGTGCAAACCGTGATGGGCCAAACCCAATGCTGGGACTTGCGCCAGCGACCCCTGGCACATTTGTCCGGCGGCGAGCGCCAGCGGGTGTTGCTGGCCCGCGCTTTGGCCGTTCAGGCCCCCGTGTTGCTGATGGACGAACCCCTGGCCCACTTGGACATGCCGCACCAAGTGGATTGGTTGGCCACCGTGCGCAGCTTGGTGGGACAAGGTGTCACCGTGGTGAGCGTGATGCACGAACTCAGCTTGGCTTTGCGGGCCGATCACATGCTGCTGATCGATGATGGGCGCGTGGCCCACCAAGGCCGCTGCGACGATCCGCAAACCCACGCCGCCTTGCGCCAGGTGTTTCAGCACCGGGTGAGCGTGCAACAACTGGGCGGGCATTGGGTTGCCATGCCCGACGAGGGTCTGGCCGAAGCACGAGCTTGAGAGGGTTCCCCCGCAGGGCAATGGGGGATGGATTGGGTAGACTGCGCCCATGACTTTGATCGATCCCACCACCTTGGCGCACTTGCAATCTTGGCAAGGACGCAGCGATACCTTGCACGATGACATCAGTGCCGCCCCATTGCGCGGCTGGATGGCCACCCTCGACCGGCCATTGAGCGATGTGCAGCGTGGCACAGAGCTTCCACCTTTGGGCCATTGGCTGTATTTTTTGCCGACCCATGCGCAAAGCGAATTGGGCCCCGATGGCCATGCCCTGCGCGGTGGGTTTTTGCCGCCCGTGCCCTTACCCCGGCGCATGTGGGCTGGCGGGCGTTTGACCTGGGTGCAGGCGATCAAAGTGGGCGATGCGGTGCAAAGGCGTTCGCGCATTGCTTCGGTCAAGCACAAAGCCGGGCGTTCTGGTGACTTGATTTTTGTGGAGGTTGAGCACGAGGTGCACAGCCAAGCCGGCTTGTGTTTGACCGAGGTGCACGACATCGTTTACCGACCCGCACCCCAGCCCAGCGACCCGGTGATCGCCCCAGTGGCCGCCCCCAGTCAAGCAGCTTGGCAGCGCACGGTGGTGCCCGATGCGGTGTTGCTGTTTCGGTATTCGGCGCTGACCTTCAACGGCCACCGCATCCACTACGACCGCAGCTATGTCACCCAAGAAGAGGGCTACCCCGGTTTGGTGGTGCACGGGCCCTTGTTGGCCACCTTGTTGCTCGACTTGGTGGCCAGGCACACCGACCGACCGGTGCGCCAGTTTTCCTTCAAAGCGCTGCGCCCCACTTTTGAGTGCGCCGATGGCAGGGCGTTCAAGGTGTGCGGCCAGCCCGACGGCAACCGGGTGGATTTGTGGGCCCAAGACCACGAAGGCTGGCTCACCATGCAAGCCAGCGCGGAGTTGGCATGACCCGCCCGCTGGACCACATCACCGTGGTGTCGCTGGAGCACGCGATTGCTGCGCCCCTGTGCACCCGCCACTTGGCCGATTTGGGCGCTCGCGTCATCAAGGTCGAGCGCCCGGGCAGCGGCGACTTTGCGCGTGACTATGACCGCCGCGCGCGGGGTTTGGCCTCGCATTTTGTGTGGGTCAATCGATCCAAAGAAAGCCTGGCACTCGATTTAAAGCAACCTGAATCTCTGGCCGCCCTCAAAACTTTGATTGCCCGCGCCGACGTGGTGGTGCAAAACCTGGCCCCTGGCGCCACCACCCGCATGGGCTTGGACGCCGCCACCTTGCGCGCGCAAAACCCACGCTTGATCGTGTGCGACATCTCGGGCTATGGCCAAGACGGGCCTTACCGAGACAAAAAAGCCTATGACCTGTTGATCCAAAGCGAGGCGGGTTATTTGGGCATCACCGGCACGCCCGACACACCCTCCAAATCTGGCAATTCGATCGCCGACATTGCCGCTGGCATGTATGCCTACAGCAACATCTTGGCGGCCATCATCCAGCGCGACAAAACCGGCGAAGGGGCGCACATCGATGTGTCCATGCTCGAGGCCTTGACCGAATGGATGGGCTTTCCCATGTACTACGCCATGGATGGTGCCGCACCGCCCCCGCGCACGGGCTCGGCACACGCCACCATCTACCCGTATGGCCCATTCCCCGTGGGTGAGGGCCCGGCGGTGATGCTGGGCATTCAAAACGAGCGCGAATGGCAGTCGTTTTGCACCCATGTGATGCTGCAAGCCGATTTGGCCCTAGACCCGCGCTTCAACTCTGGGGTGCAGCGCAACGCCAACCGCCAAGCCTTGGCGGCTGCCATTGATGCGGTTTTTTCCAAGCTCAGCGCCGACCAAGTGATTGAACGCCTAGAGATGGCCCAAATTGCCAATGCGCGTGTCAACAGCCTGGCCGATGTGTGGGCCCATCCGCAGCTGCAAGCGCGGGGGCGCTGGCGGGATGTGGGCTCCAGTGCCGGCCCCTTGCCGGCCTTGTTGCCGCCTGGGCGCAACAGTGCATACGACTACCGCATGGACCCCATCCCCCAGGTGGGCGAACACACCCAGGCCATCTTGCAAGAGCTGGGCTTGGGCCCTTTGTGAAAGCACCCCATGGCTGAATTGAAGCTGACCCCCCATTTCCACGACGCGCAGCGCCCGCCCAGCGCCGACCCCAGCGTGAGCGACGATTTTTATGAAGCGCTGTTGGACACCCACGTAGGCCTGAGCGAAGCCCAAAGTGCATTGCTGAATGCCAAGTTGATTTTGGTGCTGGCCAACCACATTGGCGACTTGGACGTGCTGCGCCAAGCCATGGCCGTGGCCCGCGCCGACATCGACGCTTCAGCCCCCTGATGGCGTCTTGGCGCCGGCGCTCAAGTCGGTGCCGGTTTGTTGCTCCATCCAGCGCACCACTTCGCTGACACTGGCTTGGGGGGCTGCACTTACCAGGGCTTGTTGCCACAGGGCTTGGGCCACCGCCCAGACGGGCGCGGGTGTTTGTGTTTGCTGTGCCAAAGTGGATGCGATGCCCATGTCCTTGACCATCAATTCCAGCTTGAACGGGTCATCAAAAGCGCGGTTGAACACCCGCTGGTGGAAATGCGTTTGCGCCACCCAACTGCCGCCGGTGGAAGCGTTGAGCACGTCGACCATCACAGCGGGGTCCAGACCGTAGCGTTGCCCGGCCAGCAACCCTTCAGTGGTGTTCATCAAGGTGATGGCGGTGATGCAGTTGTTGATGGCTTTCATGGCGTGGCCACAGCCCACTTCGCCCAGGTGGAAGATGGATTTGCCCATCACTTCCAGAAGCGGACGTGCCCGCGCCAAATCGGCGTCAGCGCCACCGACCATGAACACCAACTCCGCAGCCTGAGCACCCCATTGGGCACCAGAGACAGGGGCGTCGATCATGCCAATGCCGCGTTCGGCCAAGGCGGCAGCGGTTTGGCGTGTCAGCCACGGCTCGCACGAGGAGGTGTCAACCACCAAGCCACCGGGCTTGAGCCCATCGATCAGACCAAAACCGGGCTTGTCTGTGCCCAAGGCCACGTCTTGGACCACCTGGCCGTGGGGCAGCATGGTGAACACGATGTCGCTGTGCGCCCCCACCGCACGCGGGTCTTCCAAGGCCACGGCCTTGGCGCCCAGCGTGTTGGCCAAATCCAGGGCCACATCGGCTTGCGCGTCATGCAGCCACACATGGTGGCCCGCTTGGGCCAGGTGGGTGGCCATGGGCGTGCCCATCACCCCCAAGCCAATGAAACCAATGTGTTGAGGCGTCATAAAGAAATATGTGTGAAAAAGATGCCCTCAAACGGGCGCAGGGGTTTTGGGGCGGTATGCGCAATGGGAAGCCACCGCACATTGCCAGCACAGGGGTTTGCGCGCTTGGCAGACATAGCGCCCGAGCAAAATCAGCCAATGGTGGGCGTCCACCAAATAAGCGAGAGGGATGCGTTGCAGCAAACCCATTTCAACTTCATACGGCGTTTTGCCGGGTGCCAAACCGGTGCGGTTGCCGACCCGAAAAATATGCGTGTCCACCGCCATGGTGGGCTGGCCAAAGGCCACATTCAGCACCACATTGGCGGTTTTTCGGCCCACGCCGGGCAGGGCTTCCAAGGCGGCCCTGTCATTGGGCACCTCACCACCATGTTCGCGCAGCAATATCTCGCAGGTTTGCAGCAGGTGCCGGGCTTTGCTGTGGTACAGACCTATGGTGCGGATGTGCGCCTCCAATCCGTCCAGGCCCAAGGCCAAGATGCGGGCTGGGGTGTGGGCCACCGCGAACAAGCGCCGCGTGGCTTTGTTCACCCCCACATCGGTGGCTTGGGCGCTGAGCAAGACAGCGGTGAGCAGCTCAAACACGCTCGTATACTCCAGCTCCGTATTGGGCTGAGGATTGGCCGCTTTCAAGGTGGCAAAAAAAGGCTCGATTTGGTTTTTTTTCATGGCTTTAATTGGGGTCAGATTCCAATTAATTTTCTTTGGTGAATTCTCCCATGCAATTTGCACAACGCCTGAACAACGTTGAAACCTCCGCGATCCGTGAGCTGTTCAAGCTGCTGGGCAAGCCCGGCATCATCAGCTTTGCGGGCGGCTTTCCCGACAGCGCGATGTTTGACGTCGAGGGCATCCAACATGCCAGCCAGCATGTCTTGGCCCATGAGCCCGGACCCGCCTTGCAATATGGCGCGACCGAAGGCTACCCGGCCTTGCGCGAACAGTTGAGCCAATTCATGGCCAGCAAAGGTGTGGCGGGTCTGAGCCCAGAGGGCTTGATCGTCACCACCGGCAGCCAGCAAGCGCTGGACCTGATTGGCAAAACCATGCTCGACCCGCAAGACACGGTGATCGTCGAGGCCCCCACCTTTTTGGCCACCATCCAGTGCTTTCGCTTGTATGGCCCGCGCGTGATCGGTGCGCCGATTGATGACCAGGGCGTGGATGTGGAAGCGCTCGAGGCGCTGGTGGTCAAACACAAGCCCAAGCTGATTTACCTGGTGCCCACCTTTGGCAACCCCAGTGGGGCCATGCTCAGCTTGGAGCGTCGGCTGAAAATTTTGGAACTGGCCGTGCGCCACCAGGTGTTGGTGGTCGAGGACGACCCCTATGGCGACTTGTACTTTGGCGAACCACCACCGCCCAGCCTGCTGGCCCTGAGCGAGCGTGTGCCTGGCAGCCGCGAATGGCTGGCCCACTGCGGCAGTTTGAGCAAGGTGCTCAGCCCCGGCTTGCGCGTGGGTTGGTTGATCGCCCCCCCTGAGTTGCTGTCGCGGGCCACCATGTGCAAGCAGTTCAGCGACGCCCATACCTCTACTTTTGCCCAGGCCACGGCCGCCCAGTATTTGAAGTCTGGGCGCATGCCCGCCACCTTGGACAAGGTGCGCCAGGTGTATGCACGGCGCGCCCAGGCCATGGGTGCGGCATTGCAGCGTGAACTGGGTGCGGCGGTGCGCTTTACCCAACCCCAAGGGGGATTGTTTTTTTGGGCTTATTTGACCGGTGCGGGTGGTGCACCCAGCGACGGTCAGGTGCTGGCCAAGCTGGCCATCGACAAAGGAGTGGCCTTTGTGCCGGGAGCGCCTTTCTATGCCGATCAACCCGACACCAGCAGCCTGCGCTTGAGCTTTGCCACCGCCGATGAAGCCAAGATCGACGAAGGCATGGGCCGTTTGGGGCAGGCGGTGCGCGAACACATCCAGGGGGCGGCATGAGCGAGCGCACCATCACCTTGGGCGGCGGTTGCTTTTGGTGCACCGAAGCGGTGTTTGTGCGCGTCAAAGGCGTGACCGATGTCGAATCGGCGTATTGCAACGGCCATGTGCACCAACCCAGCTACGAGCAAGTCTGTGATGGCAATACCGGGCATGTTGAGGTGGTGCAGTTGCGCTACGACGACACCCAGGTGAGCTTGTCGCAGTTGCTCGAGGTGTTCTTCGCGGTGCATGACCCGACCACGCTCAATCGCCAAGGCAACGACGTGGGCACCCAATACCGCAGCGGTATTTACGTGGACAACGCAGGTGATTTGGCCTTGGCCCAAGAATGGGTGGCGCATTTGAACCAAAGCAAGGCTTTTGGTAAGCCTGTGGTCACCGAGGTGGTGATGCGGGCCAATTACTGGCCGGCCGAGGACTACCACCAAGACTATTTCGAGCGCAACCCCAACCAAGGCTATTGCGCTTTTGTGGTCGGACCCAAAGTGGCCAAGTTCCAAAAAACCTTTTCCAGTTTGGCCACCTGATGGTGATGGCGCGTCTCAGGCTTGCAGGTCTGGCATTCGCCCTCTTGTGGGCGCAGTGGCTGGGCTTGAACCATGCCATTTGGCACAGCCCCGTTGGGCAGGCTTCGTCAGCTCACGCCGAGGCAACCCAGGACGCTGCGAAACCACATGCGCATGCGGGTGATTCACACGCTGTTTTGGAGGCGCCAGAATGGTTGTCGCACCACAGCGACACCGAATGTCGGTTGTTTGATCAACTCGCGCACAGCGATGGCTTGATCACCGCATCGCAGCACCTGGGGGGCCTGGCCCCATGTGTTTTGCACTTGGTTGGGGCTGTGGTGCCAGTGCAGCACCAATGGCTTTTGGCCTACCAGGCCCGCGCACCACCTTTGTTTCTTTCTTGATTCACTGCCTTTGAACACCCCCCCGCATGGGCTGGGTTGTTTTGTCATTGCAATTTCAATTGGAAAGAAATCATGAATGTCTTTATTCGATCGGCCTGGCCATTGTGCGCAGGCCTGTTGGCCATCTGCGCCCCTTGGGCCATGGCCCAAACATCCCCCGCCAATCAGGCCCAGAGCCTGAAAGAGGTGGTGGTCACTGGCAACCCCTTGGGTCGTGACACCAGCGCGGCCCCCGTGACCAGTTTGAGTGGCACCGAGTTGTTGCTGCGCTCGGGCATTACCTTGGGTGAAACGCTGTCGCAAACCCCTGGGGTGTCCAACAGTTACTTTGGCCCGAATGCGGGCAGACCCATCATCCGCGGCTTGGACGGAGACCGCATTCGCCTGCTCAACAACGGTGGGGCAGCGCATGACCTCTCGGGCCTGAGCCCAGACCATGCGGTGGCCCAAGACCCCTTGAGCGTGGAGCGCATTGAGGTGCTGCGCGGGCCGGGCGCTTTGTTGTACGGCGGCAGCGCGGTGGGCGGGGTGGTCAATGTGATCGACAACCGCATCCCGCAGCAACCCATGGAGCCTGGCAGCGGTCTGCTCGGGCGTTTTGACCTGAACGCCGCCAGCGGCAACCAAGAACGCAGCGGTGCGGGTTTGGTCGAGTGGGGCAATGAGCGTTGGGCGGTGCATGTGGACGGCTTTCGCCGCTTCAGTGGCGACGCAGCCGTTCCCTTGAGTTTGAATTGCGATCGCACCGGCGTGAGCAGCCGGGTGATTTGTAACTCGGTCAACAGCGCCAGTGGCGGTGCGGTGGGGGCCAGCTTGTTTTGGGATCATGGCCGCTTGGGTGCCTCGGTGTCGCAATATGCCAGCCAATATGGCGCAGTGGCCGAAGATTTGGTCACCATCGACATGCGCAGCACGCGCTATGCCCTGGAAGGTGAGTGGCGCAGGCCTGGTGCTTTTGTTGAACGCTTGAACCTGCAAGTGGCCCGCACTGATTACCGCCATGCCGAGTTGGAAAGCGGTGTCATTGGTACCGAGTTCATCTCGCCCAGTACCGACTACCGCTTGCAAGCGCGGCACAGCCCGTGGAGCAGCCCTTTGGGAAGCATGCAAGGGGTGTGGGGATTGCAGGGTGACTCTTCTCGCTTTGAGGCACGCGGGGATGAAGCCTATTCGCCGTTCAGCGAAACCCAAAATCAAGCGCTGTATGTGCACGAAGAACTGCCCAAATCCTGGGGCCGTTGGACATTGGGTGTGCGCAGCGAACAAGCCAAGGTGGGGTGTTTGAGTGGCGGTGCCGTCTGCGACAGCACAGCGCAAAAGACGTTTGCACCTTTGAGCGCCGCGCTGGGCTTGCAATACCAGTTGGCGCCGGGTTGGCAGTGGCTGACCCACGTGGCCCGCACCGAGCGCGCACCCAAGCACTACGAATTGTTTGCCAATGGGGTACATGTGGCCACCCATGCCCACGAGGTGGGTAACGCCAGTTTGGGTGTGGAACGGGCCAACCAGTTCGATGCAGGCCTGGCTTGGCGCAGCGGTGAAGACCGTTTCGCCATGAATGCATTTGTGAACCAGTACGACAGCCACATTGCTTTGTACAACACAGGTGTTGCCTCCGATGAGGACCCCGAGATCATGACCTACAACTACCGCTCGGTGCGAGCCCGCTTTCAAGGCCTCGAAGCCCAAGGCAGCAGGCGCATCAAAGATGGTTCAGCAGCCTGGGTCTTGGGTGCCCGTGCCGACATGGTTCGCGCCACCAACCTCGATACCCAAGAGTCCTTGCCGCGCATTGCGCCGTTTCGGTTGGGCTTGACGCTGGACCGCCAAAGCGGCCCCTGGCTGGCTGGCTTCGGTGTGGACCACGCCATGGCGCAAGATGCAGTCCCTGCTGGCGACCGCGCCACGCCATCGTCCACGCTGCTAAATGCGCGCCTGACTTTTCGCCAGCAACAAGGCAACAGCCAGTGGCTTTGGTATGCGCGGGGCACCAACCTGACCGATGCCCTGGTTTATTCGCCCACATCGGTGCTGACCACGACTGCCAAATATGACGATGCCAACACAGGGCAAACGGTTTACAAAGCGCCTTTGCCCGGGCGCAGTTTGAAGTTGGGCGTGCAAATCAGTTTTTAAGGCCCTTGCAAAGCCCACTGCCTGAGGCCATGGCAAAGGCCGCCGTCATCAGCGGCGGTCATTGCCATGCCTGCTGGGGGACAATCCACCCATGTTGGATGTGGTGATTTCCTCTTTGGTCCCGGTGATGTTGCTCATTGCCATGGGTTGTGCCGTGGGCCGCTGGAATTGGGTCAGCCCTGGCGGCGCGCAAGAACTCTCTCGCTTGGCGTTTTCGGTGTTTGGACCGGCCCTGTTGTTTCGCACCATGAGCCATGTGGACCCCGCCACCCTGGTGCTGCAACCCTTGGCGGTTTATTTGGGGAGTGCCGTGGCGCTCTACTGGGCCATGTGGTGGTTTTGGGGGCGCAAGCTGTCGGCGGCGATGTGGGCAATGGCCAGCATGTTCAGCAACACCGTGGCCTTGGGCATCCCCTTGGTGGGCTATGTGTATGGGCCGCCGGGTTTGGTGGTGTTGTTCACCTTGATTTCGGTGCATTCGCTGGTGTTGGTGAGCATGATCACCTTGAACCTGGAGTGGCATCGGGCTCAAAGCAGCCGGCAAGCCATGGAGGGGACTTCTAGGGTTGCGTTGTGGGCCACCTTGACCTTGGCTTTGCGCCAATCCATTTTTCACCCGGTGCCCATGCCCATTTTGTTGGGGCTGGCGTTTTCACAAACCGGTTGGGCCTTGCCTGAGGCCTTGGACCGACCCTTGCAATGGCTGGGCGCGGCTTTTGGCCCCATGGCCTTGTTGTTGGTAGGCATCAATCTGGCTCAGGTCTGGCGCGCGTCGGCTTCAGCGAATGACAAGCCTCAAACTTGGCGCAAACCCATTGAACTGACCGTGCTGAAAAACATGGTTTTTCCCCTGTGCGTGGGCCTGGTTGGTTGGGCCGTGGGCTTGCAAGGCGTGCCCTGGGCTGTGATGGTTTTGGCCGCAGCCTTGCCTGTGGGTGCCAATGTGTTCTTGGTGTCTCAGCGCTATGCATTGGAGCGCGAGGCCATCACCTTGGGCATGTCGCTGTCCACCGTGGTGGGCATGCTCAGCTTGCCGGTGGTGATGGTGCTGTTGCAACACTGGGGATAGCTCCTTTCGAACGTTCATCACCCGCGTGAATGCCCTTGGGTCCTTTGCGGGGCAGGGATATTTCTTCACGCTGGTGCCCCGTGGCATGGGGCCCCATGTACACACCCATTGACCCAAGCATGATGTGCATCAAGTCCTTTTGTGCATGCCAATCGCAAAATCAGACACGATTCGAATTGCAAGCCAATGAGGCTTTCGATGGCGGGTGGTCGATGCCTTCAAACGGTCGTCGCAACGCATCCAGAATCCTCTGCTGCGTTTTCCCCATGTGGTGATGCAAAGGAATTCAAAATGAAAATGCAATCTGATTCAACCGCCAAGCTGGTTGCGGCCCTGACCCTGTCAGCGGTGGTCATGGCCTACACCGTGGGCGTACAGGCCCAAGACACGACCAGTTCTTTGACGCCCATTTATGGCTCGCAATTGATGAGCGACCCAGAACGCAGCGCCTACCAAACCAAAATGCGAAGCTTGAAAACAGACCAAGCGCGTGAAGCCTTTCGCTTGGAGCACCACGAAGAGATGAAAATTCGAGCGGCTGCCAGAGGCGTCACCCTGCCCAACGAACCACCCGCCAAAGGCCTGGGCATTCAAGGATCCGCCCCACAAGGGGCTGGGCAGGGCGGTGCCACAGGCAAATCGGGTGGCATGGGAAGCGCAACGGGCGGTGGCGCTTCAGCCGGTTCCGGAGCCGGTCCTGGGGCTGGCGGTGGTGGTGGCGGTGGCCGCAAGTAAAGCTGAGTGCCGGTCTTGGCGTCAGTCTTTCAAAATGACGCCATGCACATCCATCACCCGTGTGTGGACGGGGATGCCCAGACCCACACTTTGGGTCACGGTGCAAAACTCTTCAAATTGATCAAGCGCCCGCTGGGCGTGCTCCAGTGCGCTGGCCGGCACGCCCAGCTTTAACTTGGCTTGCATTTTCAGAACCCGCAAACGCCCTTGTTCATTGCGCCCCACCAAGGCCTGCACCTCGCAGTGAATCGGGTCTGGTGCTTGCTTAAATTTGCGAAACGCAAACAACAATGAGTCGCTCAGGCAGTTGCCCACTGCCGCGCACAGCAGTTGCACGGGTGAAGGTCCTGTGCCGGTGCCCAAGGGCGCCGGTTCATCTGTGGTCAGCACCGGCATGGCATCGTCAAAAACGATCTCAAACCGGTAGTCAGCCTGTTGCTGCAAATTCACAGTGATGGTTTTTTCACTCATATGGGCTTCAGGGAATGACCTCGGGCGTTAAAGCTTGTATGGCTTGGTAGTTGGTCAAAAACACCTGGCCATGCAAGTGCTCCAAAAAGTGGGTGGTGCTGAGCTTGTCCATCACCGGCCCTTTGATTTCCGAGAAGTGCAAGGCGATGCCTGAGTCTTTCAAACGGCTGGCAATCGCCTCCAAGCTCTCTAAGGCACTGGCGTCAATGTCGTTCACCGCCGAGCATTGCAGCAACACGTGTTGCAACTCGGGGCGGGTCGCCACTTCTGCGTTGATGCGGTCTTCAATGCCCCGTGCATTGGCGAAGAACATGCTGGCGTCCACCCGCAAACATACCAGCTTGGGGCTGACCAACACCTCGTGGCGCAGCACATTGCGGAAATGCTCGGTGCCCGGCACCAAACCGACGGTGGCGATATGCGGTCGGCTGGCCCGCAACAAAAACAGCGCCAAAGATACCAACACGCCCAAGACCAAACCGCTTTCCACACCCACCAGCAAGGTGGCTAGCAAGGTGGTGGCCACCGCCATGAAGTCGAGTTTGGAAAAGCGCCAAGTGGATTTCAAAATACCGAAGTCCACCAGCGACAACACCGCCACGATGATGGTGGCCGCCAAGGTGGCTTGGGGCAAATAAAACAAAGCGGGGGTTAAAAACAGTGAGGCCAAGGTGATGCCCACCGCCGTGTAAACGCCTGCAGCGGGTGTGACTGCACCCGCGTCAAAGTTGACCACCGAGCGTGCAAAACCGCCCGTGACTGGAAAGCCGCCTGTGAAGGCCGCGGACAAATTGCTAGCCCCCAAGGCCACCAACTCTTGGTCGGGTTCTATGCGTTGGCGGCGTTTGGCGGCCAGGGTTTGACCCACCGACACCGACTCCACAAACCCCACCACGCTGATGAGCAAGGCGGGCACAAGCAGTTCTTGCCAGAGCGCCAAATCCCACAAAGGTGCGGTGAGGGGCGGCAAGCCTTGCGGCACCGTGCCCACCAGCTTCATGCCTTGGCCCTGCCAATCCAGGCCCCAAGCCAAGACGGTGGTCAAGGCAATCGCCACCACGGGACCAGCTTTGGCCAGCACATCGGCCAGCTTGGGTTTCAAACCCGCAGAGATCAGCAAAGGCTTCAAACCCTTGCGTACCCAAAACAAAAATACGGTGGCTGCAATGCCTACGGCCAAAGTCAACAAATGCACATTCGAGGCTTGGTGCAGCAGCGAAGACAACAGTTCGACAAAGTTATGACCCTCGGCTTTCACGCCCATGAGGGTTTTCAGTTGGCTCAAAGCAATCAGCAAACCCGAGGCCGAAATGAAACCCGAAATCACGGGATGGCTTAAAAAGTTCGCCAAGAAACCCAGCCGCAACAAACCCATGATGAGCAACATGCCACCCGATAAAAACGCCAAGGTGATGGCCACTTGCCAATACGCATAAGTGCCAGCGGCGGCGTGTTCGCCCACCGCAGCGGCGGTCATCAGCGACACCACGGCCACAGGACCCACCGCCAACACCCGACTGCTGCCCAACACCGCGTACAACAGCAAGGGCGCCACGCTGGCGTACAAACCCACCTCGGGCGGCAGCCCCGCCAGCAAGGCATAGGCCAAGCTTTGCGGGATCAGCATGATGGTGACGATGAGGGCCGCCACCAAATCGCTGGTCAGGGTTTCGCGGTTGTAAGTTCGACCCCATTCAAGAATGGGCATTGTGGGTAACCAGTGCGTGGGTGTGGTCATCTGCCCGCCATATTAGGTTGCGCCCTGCACGCACTGTTGTTGAAGTGCCTCATGATGGGCTGAGTTTGGCTTTACGTGGCGCGTGAATAAAGCGATCCAACAATTCATAGCCCACCATGCCTGCCAGCATGGCCAGCACAAACAGCAGCGCTTTGGGTTGGCCGGCGGCCATGGACACGAGGGCGGGGCCGGGGCAAAACCCAGCAATGCCCCAGCCTGCGCCAAACATCAGGCTGCCAATGACCAAGCGCCGGTCAATCACTTGGCTGTTGGGCAAGCGCAGCAGGCCCCCCAAAAAGTTAACGGTGCGTTTTTTGGCCAAGCTGAAGGCAAAAAAGCCGACGGCGATGGCCCCGCCCATGACAAGCGCCAGGGATGGGTCCCAGCTGCCAAACAGGTCTAAAAACCCAATCACTTTGCCCGGGTCGGTCATGCCGGAGAGGATCAGGCCCAGGCCAAAGAGCAGGCCGACCAAAAATTCGCTGATGCGGTGGATGGTGTTGTTGTTCATGCTGGGCCCTTAAACGACGTGTCGAACGATGTAAACGATGAAAAAGCCAGCACCCATGAAGCTCAGGGTGGCGACCAAGGAGCGCGGCGACAGGCGCGAGAGTCCGCAAACACCGTGGCCACTGGTGCAACCAGAGGCGTAGCGGGTGCCAATGCCCACCAGCAAACCGGCCGCAATCACCGTCCAAAAGCCGGCGTCAATGCGTGGCTCTGAGGCCAGACCGGCTGGCGCCAGGGCCATGAACACGGTGGGGGCCGCCAACATACCCAGCAAAAATGCCACCCGCCAGCCGATGTCTCCCACTTTGGGGGGCAGCAGCCCGCCCAAGATGCCGCTGATGCCCAAAATGCGGCCGTTGATCAATATAAAAACCGCAGAGGCCACGCCCAGCAGCAGGCCCCCAATGAGTGACGCCCAAGGCGTGAAATGATTCCAGTCGATGTTCATGATTCGTTTCCTTCTGGTTGTCCACAAAATTGTTGATATAAAACACCCATCACCGCCATGGCTTCGGTGCTGGTGATTTGGTAGTAAATGTTTTTGCCTTCGCGCCGGGTGACGACCAGCCCCTCGTCGCGCAAAACCGTGAGCTGTTGCGACAAAGTGGGTTGGACGATGCCCAAAATTTCTTCGAGTTCGCCCACCCTTTTTTCCCCTTGGGCGAGTTGACACAGCAACATCATGCGGTCGGGGTTGGACAAGACCTTCATCAAGCGGCAGGCTTTGTCGGCTGAAGTCCTCATTTT
The DNA here is from genome assembly GCF_965234775.1 of Limnohabitans rimovensis (SeqCode). Lineage (GTDB taxonomy): Bacteria > Pseudomonadota > Gammaproteobacteria > Burkholderiales > Burkholderiaceae_C > Limnohabitans > Limnohabitans rimovensis. The sequence continues at coordinate 612,616 of NZ_OZ248562.1, forward strand.
TTCCAAATCGAGTTGAACTGCGTTCATGTCTCAAAGGCCTTTCTCAGTTAAGTTGGCGATAGTATATTGACAAACAATTTATTTGTCAATATACTATCGCCATTGAAATTGAAAAAAGGAGTTTTCGATGAACACCGCTGCTGTCAACCCCCAAGTCCATGGCATTTTTGACCCCGCCACTTGGACCGTCACCTATGTGGTTTACGAAAAACCAGGCTCTGCTTGCGCCATCATCGACTCGGTGTTGGACTACGACCCCAAGTCGGGCCGCACCAGCCACAAGTCTGCTGACAAAGTCATCGAATTTGTCAAAGCCAACCATTTGAAGGTCGAGTGGATCATGGAAACCCATGCCCATGCCGACCACCTGAGCGCCGCGCCTTACCTCAAGCAACACTTGGGCGGCAAAACAGCAATTGGCGACCACATCAGCGGCGTGCAAAAAGTGTTCAAAGGCATCTTCAACATGGAAGCCAGCTTCAAATTGGACGGCTCACAGTTCGATCACCTGTTTGCCGATGGTGACTCCATCAACGTGGGCGCCCTGACTGGCCACACCATGTATGTGCCTGGCCACACCCCGGCTTGCGTGGCCTACCAGTTTGGCGACGCGGTGTTTGTGGGCGACACCATGTTCATGCCCGATGTGGGCACGGCTCGATGCGATTTTCCAGGCGGCGACGCCAAAACCTTGTACGCCTCCACCCGCAAAATTTTGAGCCTGCCCCCCGAGACTCGCCTGTTCATGTGCCACGACTACCCACCGAACGACCGCCCCGTGAATTTCGAGACCACGGTTGCCGAGCAAAAGGCCAAGAACATCCATGTGCATGACGGCATCAGCGAAGCCCAGTTTGTGGAGATGCGCACCAAGCGTGACGCCACCTTGGAAATGCCGGTACTCATCTTGCCCGCGGTGCAAATCAATATCCGCGCTGGTGAGTTGCCACCCAAGGAAGACAACGGCATTGCTTACGCCAAGATTCCTTTGAACGCACTTTGAAGGCGATGCCTTTATGAACACCCTGCATTTGGTCTGCCCCCACTGCAACGCCACCAACCGCGTTCCCTCGGACAAGTTACAAGCTGAACTCAATTGCGGTAAATGTCACGCTGCTTTGCTGCAAGCGCATCCCGATAACTTGGGCGAAGCCGCTTTCAACGCGCAATTGGCCAAAAGCGATTTGCCCTTGGTGGTGGACTTTTGGGCGCCTTGGTGTGGCCCGTGCCGCGCCATGGCACCGGCCTATGAAAAGGTCAGCCACGACATGCACGGCAAAGCCCGTTTTGTGAAGGTGAACACCGAAGACGAACAAGGCTTGGCGGCCAAGTTCAATATCCGAAGCATTCCGACTTTGGCGGTTTTTGCGGGTGGCCGCGAGATTGCCAGACAGCCTGGGGCGATGTCGGCCCCCGATGTGGCGCGTTGGGTCAGCGCTGCCTTGCTCAAGGCCTGAGACGACCCACAACATCCGCTGAATGAGATAAACCATGGACACCCTTGATCCCGTCGTGCTGGCGCGTTTGCAGTTTGCAGCCAACATCACTTTCCACATTCTGTTCCCCACCATCAGCATTGCCATGGGGTGGTTTTTGTTGTTTTTCAAAACCCGCTTTGTGGCGACGGGTGAGCAGCATTGGATGGACGCCTACCAGTTCTGGATCAAGATTTTTGCCCTGACCTTCGCCTTGGGCGTGGTCAGTGGCATCACCATGAGTTTTCAGTTTGGCACCAATTGGCCAGGCTTCATGAACACCGTGGGCAATGTGGCGGGACCCTTGCTCGCTTATGAAGTGCTCACCGCTTTCTTTTTGGAAGCCACTTTCTTGGGCATCATGTTGTTCGGGCGTGGTCGGGTCAGCGAAGGGGTGCATACCTTGGCCACCTGGTTGGTGGCTTTGGGCACCACAGCGTCGGCCTTTTGGATCTTGGCGCTCAACTCATGGATGCACACGCCAGCAGGCTTTGAGATGATCAATGGGCAAGCCCATGTGACCAGTTGGTTCGAGGTCATCTTCAACCCCTCTTTCCCTTACCGCATGACGCACATGTTGCTGGCCTCCGGTTTGACAGCGTCTTTTTTGCTGGCTGGCATCAGCGCCTATCGGTGGTTGAAAAACGACCGCGCCAAAGATGTGATGGCCGCGCTTCGCACCGGTGTCACGGTGGCAGCGATCTTGATTCCGGTGCAAATTTTCGTGGGCGATCTGCATGGCCTGAACACCTTGAAACACCAACCCGCCAAGCTGGCGGCGATGGAAGGCATTTGGGAAACCCAAGCCGGTGTGCCTGCCGTGTTGTTTGCCATTCCCGATCAAGCCACGCAGTCCAATAAATATGAAATTGCCATTCCTAAATTAGCCTCTTTTTACCTGACCCATGACTGGAATGGCGAGGTCAAGGGCATCAAAGATTTTGCCGAACACCCGCCGGTAGGGCCCGTGTTTTGGGCGTTTCGCATCATGGTCGGCGTGGGTTTGCTCATGCTCGCCGTCAGCTGGTTTGCCAGTTATGAAATGCGTTTCAAAGACGGACTGTCGCGGCGCACCGCCATGGTGTTGGTGGCCATGACCTTTGCGGGCTGGGTGGCTTTGGTGTCGGGTTGGTATGTCACAGAAATTGGCCGTCAACCTTGGCTGGTGCATGGGGTACTGACCACGGCACAAGCAGCGTCGCAAGTGCCTGCGGGCAATATTGCCCTGTCTTTGGCCCTGTACCTCACGCTGTATGCGGCCCTCTTGAGTGCCTATGTGTCGGTGGTGTTTTACCTCGCCAAAAAAGCCGTTAATGGTGGCGAAGAACCCAGTGTCGATGTGAAGGGGCTTAGCCATGTCTGAGTTCGGCGTAGATTTGCTCAGCCCTGCAGGCTGGTTACCACTGGTGTTCGCCTTGGTCATGGCCTTGTCCATGTTGGCTTATGTGATTTTGGATGGCTACGACTTAGGCGTAGGTGCTTTGCTTGACAGCGCCGACACGATCGAGCACAAAGACACCATGATCGCCAGCATCGGCCCGTTTTGGGACGCCAACGAAACTTGGTTGGTGCTGGGCGTGGGCGTTTTGTTGGTGGGCTTTCCGATGGCACACGGCGTCATCTTGGGGGCGCTGTATTTGCCTGTGGCGCTGATGTTGGTGGCGCTGTCGCTGCGTGGCGTGGCCTTTGACTTTCGGGTCAAGGCCAAAGCACACCACCGCCCCTTGTGGGACAAAACCTTTTACGTCGGTTCGATATTGGCGTCGTGGTCGCAAGGCTTTATGTTGGGCCAACTCATCCTCGGGTTTAAGCAGGACACGGCGGCTTATGTCTTTAGCGCCTTGATTGGTTTTTGCTTGGTGTTTGCTTACCGCTTGCTGGGTGCAGGTTGGCTGATCATGAAAACCGAAGGCGCTTTGCAGCTGCGGGCGGTGGCGTGGGCCCAAGGCAGTTTGTGGTTGACCGCTGCGGGTGTGTTGGCCATATCCGTGGCCACACCGTGGGTCAGCCCAAGGATTTTTGACAAGTGGTTCAGCTTTCCCAACCTGCTGATGCTGTTGCCGATTCCGGCCATGACATTGGGTTTGTTCTTGGTGATTGGGCGCAGTTTGTCTCGCTTGCCCGTGCGGTTTGCGCAAGGCAACCAATACGGCGCCGGTGTGCCGTTTGCCAGCACCGTGGGCGTGTTCTTGCTGTCGTTTTACGGCTTGGCCTACAGCCTGTTTCCTTGGTTGGTGATTGACAAACTCAACATCTGGCAAGCCGCCAGTGCGCCCGAAGCTTTGCTGGTGATTTTTTACGGCGTGGCGGTGGTCTTGCCCGTGATCATTGCTTACACCGTGTTTGCCTACCGGGTGTTTTGGGGCAAGTCCACGACTTTGACCTACTGAGTGCTCAGGGACAAATCAGCTTGATTTTTGGGAAATAGGTTTTGTAGCGACCCGCATCTCGGGTCAGCAGTTGGTAGCCATCGGCTTGGGCATGGGCACCAATGAAAAAGTCGGGCAACACGCCGGTTTTGGTGCCGCCGCGTTGGCGGTATTGGCGAAAAGCAAGACCGGCCAAGCGAGCGGCTGGACGTGACAGTTCGAGCACCTGTATGCCCAAGGTGTCCAGAAACCCGTCCAAGTTCTCAGGCTCAGCAGGGTGGCCCGCTAATTCGGCATACACCACCATGTTGATGGCCAGTTGGCGGGGCTTGGCTTGGTGCAAATGTTGCAAGGACCAAGGCATCCAAATCGAATCGGCCTTGTAAATATCCAGCAGCACATTGGTGTCGACCAATATCACGGTTTGTTCCAGTTTTCACCCCGCGTGATCGCCATCCACTCATCGGTGCTGGGCCCACCTTTGGCAATGCCAATGAACCGACGGATGGGATCATCAGGCGCCAAAAACGACAGATCAGGTTCCGGCGCTGGCTTGGCGTCTGTCGGCGATTGCGCCGCGACCAAATACTCGGCCAGGGCTTCTTGCACCACTTGCGATTTGGTGAGTTTGCGGACCGCGCAATATTGCGTTAAATCTCGCTCCATGGCTTCGGGGAGTCGAACTGACAGCATGGTGGCTCCTTGTCATACGCGAGGGGGTGATTTGTATTACAAGGAGTATGACACAAAAGAAATGATTGTCATACGCCACCATGGCTCTGGGTGTTTTGGGGGAACCAAGCGCCTAAGGGCGATTCATGCGTCAAGCTGAATCCGCCCCGACCATGCGGCAGATCAAGGGGCCAAGCGCTCGCGCTGCCAAGCGCCTTGGTCCAAGCGGTAGCGCAGGCGGTCGTGCAAGCGGCTGGGGCGGCCTTGCCAAAACTCCCAGCGGTCGGGCACCAGCCGATACCCACCCCAATGGTCAGGGCGGGGTGGTTGCAGCAAAAACTGAGCGCCGTATTTGGCCGCAGCAGTAACCAGTTGGGTGCGCGAGGAAATCACCTCACTTTGCGGGCTGGCCCAGGCCCCGATGCGCGAGTCCAGTGGGCGGCTCAGGTAATAGGCGTCGCTGTCTTTGGGTTCGAGCTTTTCCACCAAACCTTCGATGCGCACCACACGCTCCAACTCCACCCAATGGAACTGCAAGGCCGCATGCGGGTTCCCGGCCAATTCTTGGCCTTTGCGGCTTTTGTAATTGGTGTACCACGCCAGGCCTTGCGCGCTCACCCCTTTGAGCAGCACCACCCGGGTGCTGGGGCGCAGGTCACTGCCCACGGTGGCCAAGGTCATGGCGGTGGGTTCGGGCAATTCGCCGCTGATGGCCTCTTGCAGCCATCGCTCAAACTGTTTCAAGGGGTCGGCTTCGGAGGCGCTTTCGTCGAGCGCTGCGCGCTCGTAGCTTTTGCGCATGTCGGCGATGGAGGTGGTCATGGCGTTCAGGCTGCCTTGGCGGCTGAGACGGCAGCGCTCAGAGCCAACAAATAGCTGTCCACGCCAAAGCCGCAAATTTGGCCTTTGACGATCTCGGCAAACACCGACACGTGGCGAAACGGTTCGCGGGCGTGGATGTTGGACATGTGCAACTCCACGATGGGGCAGGTCAAGATGGCCAGCGCGTCACGGATGCCGTAGCTGTAATGCGTCCAGGCCCCGGCGTTGATCAGCACCGCGTCCACGCCGTCCAAAAAGCCCTGGTGGATGCGCTCGCACATCGCGCCTTCGTGGTTGGTTTGGTAGCACTCGACGCTGGCGCCGAGTTGTTGGCCCAGGGCTTGCAGCTGGGCATTGATTTCATCCAGGGTGATGGTGCCGTATTGCTTGGGGTCGCGTTTGCCAAACATATCGTGGTTGATGCCGTGCAACATCAGAATCTTCATGGGGTTCTTTCTAGTGGGGTTCAAAAGGGGGCCGTTCAACTGGCCGCTGATTTGGCTTTGATGCGCGCCATCATCATCTCGGCATTGGCTTTGCGGTCGGCTTGCACTTGGGCCATGTACGGGCGCTCGCCCATGCGTTTGAGGTAGTCACGCACCGGCAAATCGGCAAACAGATCCTGGCCATAAATCACTTTGGTGGCAGCACTGATCAAGGGAAAGTGCACGATGGCCGCACAGTCGGCCAGGCCAAAGGTGTCGCCTGCCAAGTACGGGTCGAAGCGCGCCAATTTGGTGAAGGCGCGGAGATTTTTGTCCAATTGCGCTTTGGTTTTTTCTTTCACCTCGTCGCTCACTTTGCCGCCAAACAACGCCTCGGCATACAGGTTGCGGGCCACCAACTCCAGGTGCAGATCCAAAAAGGTCACCAGTTCACGCACTTTGGCGGCGGCGAAGGGGTCGCTGGGCAACAAGGGGTGTTGTGGGTAGCGTTGCTCGATGTATTCCAACATCACCGCTGACTCACACAAACTGCCTTGGTCGGTGATCAGGTAAGGCACCTTGCCCAGGGGGCTGGCTTGGCGGTCCACCTCACCCACCCAAGCCAATTGCTCGGTGAAATCGACGCCTTTTTCCAGCAAGGCGATTTTTACTTTGTTGTAATAGTTGCTGGCGGCAAATCCACACAAGGTCAACATGGCAGGCTCCGTGAAAGTGGCAAAACCCAGAGGATAGTGGTTTTTCGCAAGGTGGCCAGGCCATCATCGGGATTCATACGGGAATCCTCTCAGGGGTCGGATCGCTCAACCGGGCCAGGCTGCGCAATTGCTCGGGGGTGGTGGTGGGCAGACCAAAAAACTCCAGGTAAGCGGGAATTTGCTCATACAACATGTCCGAGCCCACTTGATAGGGGCAACCGCGTTCTTGGGCGGCTTGCAAAAAAGCGGTCATGTGCTGTTTGAGCACCACTTCGCCGACAAAGGTGTGGGCGCTCAGGCGGTCCATGTTCATCGGCATCGGGTCGCCCGCGTTCATGCCCAATGGCGTGGCGTTGACCACCAGGTCCATGTCGGCGGGGTCGTTGGGGCCGACCACCACGGGGACATCGGGGTGGTGGATGCGCAAGCGCTGCGCCAGGCCCTGGGCAGCTGCTGGGTTGATGTCGTTCAATTGCAGGCAAGCCGGTTGGGCCGCGGCCAAGCTGGCGGCAATCGCCGAGCCCACGCCGCCGGTCCCAACCACCAAGGCGCGTTGGCCGCGCGGCTCAAAGCCTTTGCGGCGCAGGCCCCGCACAAAGCCTTCGCCGTCGAACAGATCGCCTTGCAGCCGCCCATCGGGCAAGCGGCGCACGGCATTGCAAGCCCCCGCGATTTTCACGGTGGGTGAGCTGACATCGACCAAGCCCACCGTGGTGACTTTGTGCGGCATGGTGATCAAGGCCCCCCGGATGTTGCTGAGCTGAAACACGGCGCGCAAAAAATCGGGGTAGGCAGCAGCCTGGCAGCCCATGGGCATGACCACGGCGTTGATGCCGGTGCGCTCAAAGTAGGGGTTGTAAATCATCGGCGACTTGAAGGTGTGGGTCGGGTAGCCAATGTGCGCGATGAGTTCGGTGTCGCCGTTGATCAAAGCAGTTCTCCAGAGCGGTTCAGCATGTCAAGTCCCAGGTGGTGTGCCTGCGTGCATAAATGTACTGAATGGTTAACATTTGCAAAAACAGGAAAGTCCTTGATTAAATCAGTACCCAGCGCAATACCGTTTCGATGATGCTGTCGCGCCGAACAATGCGGGCAGCAGCGGCGCGCAAGTTGCTGTTTTAAGGGGCCAAATGCAACAAATCGGCCAGAGCCTGGTCGTGGATGCCCAACTCCAGCAAGCGCTCATAGGTTTGCTGCGCATAGTCCAATGTCGTGCCAAACCGCCCGCCCACGGTGTCGCTGAAGATGCGTTGGTAATGATCGGTCGGCAAGAGCCCCGTGTTTTGCAGGCTTGAATGGGGCAGGGTGAAAGCCAGGGCTTGTACCGATCCGGTTTCGGTTTGGCAGCGCAACCAGCGCGGTTCATACACACCGGTGGGCATTTCGCGCGACCACAAGCGCTCGAGCACGTCATTGGCCTGCGCGGTGGGCACCCTTTGCACCATCCCCCAGCAAGAGCCACCCCGCAGCAAGGCAAAAACCAAACCCGGTTGCGCTGGGGTGCCCCGGTTGACGCGGCTCCACATTTGCAGAGCGCGGCGCCAGCCTTGCACCCGCGCCAGGGATTGTTCGGCCACATCAAATTCGGGCCGCCACAGCAGCGAGGCATAGGCAAACACCCACAGAGGCGCTTTGCCACCCCATTGGGCTCGCACTTGGGCCAATGCCATGGCTGGGTCGGTCGAGCCCGCAATACCGGGCGTGTGTGGGCGTGGCTTCACCATGGCATGTCTTGTGCGCGTAAAAGCATGTCTGGGTTCAACCAGCCTACAGGGGTGTGTTCAAAGGCCAAGTCCTGACCGGTTGCCGGGTGGGTGAACGCCAAGCGTTGGGCATGCAGCATCAAGCGGGGAGCGCAGGCCCGCACATCGGGCGGGGCATACATGGCGTCGCCCCAAATGGGGTGGCCGATGTGTTGCAAGTGCACCCGCAGTTGATGGGTGCGACCGCTCAAGGGGCGCAGGGCCAGCCACGTACCTGCGCTGTTGCCATCTGTGGTTTGACCCATGCACGGGCCCAGGCTGCGCCACAGCGTTTGGCTGCTTTGGCCGTTGACGGCCACGATGCGCAGCGGGCGGCGCGGCCAATCGGCGGCAATGGGCGCGTCGATCAATTGCCAAACGTCAGATGGCGGCCAGTGGCCTGCCACGCAAGCCAAGTACTGTTTATTGACTTGGCGCTGTGCAAAGGCATGTGAGAGCTGTCGCTGCATCTCGGCACTGCGGGCAAACAGCATCAAGCCCGAGGTGGCTTGGTCGAGCCGGTGCACCACCATGGACGGCAAGCCCGCTTGGGCCAAGCGCGCGCTCAAGCAATCTTGTTTGTCAGGGCCGCGGCCGGGCACCGACAACATGCCAGAAGGTTTGAGCACCAGGGCCATATGCAGGTCCTGCCACAGCACACCCACGCCGTCGGCCAAGGCGATCGCTGCAGGGTCCACCCCGCCGGTCGGTGGCAGGGCAGGCGACAGGGCATGGTTCATCACAACGGGGGTGAAGTGGGGGGCGTCATGACCCATGGGCCAAGGGTCGGCGCGGGGCGGTCAGGGCAAAGCCCCATAGCCACGCGCATGGGTCACGCCCCCATCGACCACCAAAGTGTGGCCCACCACGTAGTCGCTGGCCGCACTGGCCAAGTAAATGGCGGCGGCGGCCATGTCCTCGTCTCGGCCAATGCGCTGGGCCGGGATGCGCCGGGCCACGGCCTCGCCGTTGTCGCGGGCGTCGCGGTTCATGTCCGATACAAATGCGCCCGGTGCGATGGCGTTGACGCAGATGCCGTCGCCGATCAAGGCATGCGACATGCGCCGCGTCAGGTGGATCAAACCCGATTTGCTGGCCGCATAAGAGTAGGTTTCCAAGGGGTTGACCGAGATGCCGTCCACCGAAGCGATGTTGATCACCTTGGCCATGTGCTGCTTGGCGGCTTGGCGCAGCATCGGTGCAAAGGCTTGGGTCAAAAAGAAGGGGGTTTTGAGGTTGAGGTCCACCACTTTGTCCCAGCCCGATTCGGGAAAGTCATCCAACGGCGCCGCCCAAGCGGCGCCCGCGTTGTTGACCAAAATGTCCAACTGGCCTTCGTGCTCGGCAAAGCGCTTCACCAGTTGCTGCACCCCCTCGGTGGTGGAGATGTCCACCGGCAGCGAGACACAAGTCCCCCAAGCCGACAGGCTTTTGGCAGCCTCGTCGCAGGCAGCGGCTTTGCGGGCGGTGATGTAGACGCGGGCACCTTGGCACAGCAGGCCTTGGGCGATCATGCGGCCAATGCCCCGCGAGCCGCCAGTGACCACGGCCACACGGTTTTTGAGGGAAAACAGGTTTTGGGTGTTCATGGGTTACTCAATGTAGATGAAGTGCAAATGCCTTTGTCAGGGGGAAGGCGGAGATGTTCAAGCTGCCTTCAGAACCATGTCGATGTGCATGGATTCATAGGGGCATATCAACCCGCCAGACCCTGTTCGCTCGAGCAACCCCAAGTCTGACAGCACCACCACATCCTCATGCACCCTTTTGACATCGCGCTCCACCAGTCGGGCCAACTCACGCACCGACAGCTCGCCCTTGCCTTGCGCGGTGCGCACCAGTGCCCATCGCTTTTCGGTCAACTGACCAAAAAAGTGGCCGGGGCTTTCAAAATTGAGAACCTCGCCCTGGTAAGTCGTCTTCTTCGCCGCAAGGGCTGCTGAACGCAGACCGGCTTGCCATTCGGGTTGCAGGGTGATGGTCAAAAAGCGATCGTTCATGTGGTTCTCCTGGCCGCAATGGCGGCGATGAAATCTTCGACCAGCTGCTCCACGCCTTTGAATGCATAGGGCCTTTCTTGCCCGTCCAAATGGCAATGGTCGCCTTTGCCTCGCTCATTGTCAAAACCAACGATGCGAATGCCATCCTTGACATAGACGGCACGGTATTTGAAGCCGTGCTTGCTGGGTGAAACCGGCGCTGGCACACGCCAAACCACCAGCTCAATCACCCCGCCATCTGGTGTGATGTTCTTGAAGCGGGTGATCAGTTTGGCGGGCATGTTGGCTATTTTGCCAACGAAAGACGGCTGTTGTCAAATCCGACAACGTGAAGCCAATTCAGGTGTGTTGTTTCGCTTGCGTGTGAACCAATGAGGACTCGCTGTGCATTTAAGGCCTGTGGGCAAAACAGCGCTGCGCCAAGGGCAGGCTGCGGTCGTGCCCACTGGCCATCAACTCATGCGCCAGCGCCAAGGCCAGCGCATCCTGTGCAAACGCGAGGGGCGAGTCGCGGAACACATTGCGTGAGAACTGGTCCAGTACCAACACCCAGCCCGCAGTTTTTTGTGTCAGTCCTGTCGGATATCGAGTCGCTTGACGATGTCTTCCCAGCGTTTGAGTTCGGTCATGACCAATTGATCCGCTTGTGAAGTCGTGTTTTTCATGGTCTCAAGTCCCAGTTTCTCCAGCGCTGTCCGGGTTTCGGGGTCGTCAAGGGCTTGCTGCAGCAGCGCATTGAGTCGGGCCATCACAGGTGCTGGTATTTTTCCAGGGGCCGCCAAGATGTAGGTTGACTCAAACACATAGCCTGGTACGCCAGCCTCTGCAATCGTGGGCAGCTGTTCCCAGCCCTTCATTCGTTTTTCGCCAGTGGTCGCCAGCGCCACGATCCGGTTGTCTTTGAGCAAAGGGAGTGCAAGACTGGGGCTGGCAAAGGCCACCGGTACACGGCCGCTCACGAGATCGTTGACGGTGTCGGATACACCTTTGTAGGCAATGTGCTCCATGGGCACACCTGCCAGGGACTTGAAAAGTTCTGCGCCCAGGTGGGGGTTGCTGGCTTGGCCGGCGGAGGAAAAAGCCAACTTACCATCATCGGCTTTGGCCCGCGCGATCAAGTCTCTGACTGTTTTGACATTGAGTGAGGGGGAGACCACCAAAAAATTGGAGCTGCTGCTGAAGATGCCCACAGCTGACATTTCTTGCACTGTGTAACCAGCTGTTTTGGGTCGCAGCATGGGCCCCAGCGCATGGGCAAGCGTGCCGTTGACGACCAGGGTGTAACCGTCGGGTGCCGAGCGTGCGACCGCAGCGGTGCCAATCGTGCCACCAGCGCCACCGCGGTTTTCGATGGTGAACATCTGGCCACTTGCGCTGGCCATGTATTTGGCAATCGCTCTGGCCATCAGATCTGTCGGGCCTCCCGCAGAATACGGCACCACAATTCGAACCGGCTTGGTTGGGAAATCCTGTGCGGCCGATGCGAATGGAAAAGCAGTCACCGACAAGGCCAGACAAACAGCAGCAATGCGCCCGCAGTGACCGGGCAAATTTAAACCGAATAAAGAATTCATCTTGTCATTCTCCTGTGGGTGGAATGAGGCTGCACATGCGCTGGCGGATGCATCCGTTGCGCATCGCTAACCCCTTGTCTCTTTGGACTGGAGCATAGCCTGTTTCAACGGAATTGGGGGGCATGCTTGGCATGGCCTCCCAAATCGCAAGTGTCACAAGTCGCTCCTATATTTTTAATGATGATAAATGAGTGATTGCCTAACCAGCACCATTTCCTGGGTGAGATGATTGCGCTTTTGTTGACGAATTAGGAGACATCAACATGTTTCGGATTGCCCGAGCCAATCTTTGGCACCACGCCGCTTTTGCTGAACATATCAGTGCTTGTCCTGGCCTCACCCTCGAGACTTTTGACCGCAACGACGATCCCCGAGCTTGGGCGGCATTGGAGGTCGCCGACATTTACCAAATCACTTCTGCGCGCGATGAGTTGCCCAAGCCATTGCATGCCAGTTCCGAACTTTTTGATCGCTGTCCAAAATTGCTGTGTGTCTCCACTGGCGGTGCAGGCTTTGACACGGTCGACGTCCAGGCTTGCAACCGCGCTGGTGTGTTGTTGGTGCATCAAGCAGGATCGAACGCGCAATCTGTGGCCGAAGCAGCGATGGGTTTGATGATCGATCTGACCCATCGCCTGACCCAGTGCGATCGCCGCATGCGCCACGATCGAGATTTCGTGAAAGAGGACTTCATGGGGCAAGAAATCACCGGCGCTGCGCTTGGGATTGTTGGCCTGGGACATGTGGGGCGGCGGGTGGCCCGATTGGCGGCTGCTTTTGACATGAAGGTGTTGGCCTTTGACCCCTTGTTGACGGCCCAGCAGATCAATGAGCGTGGCGCAGAGCCGGTCTCTTTTGCTGAGTTGCTCAAACGATCCGATATTGTCACGGTCCATTGTCCGCGTGATGCCACAACAATGGGCATGTTTGATATCAATGCTTTTCAATCGATGAAGCAGGGTGCTTACTTTCTCAACACAGCAAGGGGAGGCATTCATCGACAAGATGCGCTTTTGACCGCTTTGGAGAGCGGGCAAATAGCTGGTGCTGGGCTTGACGTCTGGGATGTCGAGCCACCCCCACTGGGTGACCCCTTGCTACAGCACCCACGTGTGATTGGCACTTATCACTGCGCGGGTGTGACAGAGCACTCCAGAAAGCGAATGGCCCAATGGGCCGCAGATCAGTTGATCGGGATGCTGGTTCGGGGCGAAACCCCTCCAAGGATGGTCAACCCCGAGGTATGGCCGAGCGTGAAAGCCAAGATCCTTGAAAGAGCGAAACCATCCTGAAAGCAATGCTGCTTGAGACTTTCACCCCCTCATACGCCTCGGGGTGCTTTCAAGGACAGGGCGCGATCACCTGTGGTGATCCGAATTTTTCTCTCTTGGCCCAGTCTTTTTACCGTGATTTCCAATGTGCTGCCAGCGGGGCCCGATGTCCACAGTTGGCGGTAAAAGTCGGGTAAGTTATCGATCGCACGGCCTTGCAAGGCCACCAACACATCGCCTGCTTGTATGCCAGCTTGCGAGGCTGGGCTTTCAGGCGTCACCCTTTGCACCATCAAACCGCCCCCACGCACAGCTTGGCTGCTGATACCCAGCCATGACTGAGCGGGGCCAGTTCGTTTTCCATTGCGCAACAGTTCGACCAATTGCGGCTTGAGCTCGTTGAGTGGCACATATAAATTGCCCGGCATGGGTTTTGAGTCCCCGAAGACGTCTGGAACCAACAAGGACCCCAAGCCAATCAATTGGCCAGCTTCATCGAACAAACCCGCGCCACTCCAGTTGTTCACAGCGGGCAAGGTCATGAGCGGTGTTTCAAGCAGGTATTCCCAATTGCCAGCGAAGGGTTTGCGCGAGACCACTTGGAGTTCGGTGAGTTCCACCTCACCTTTGCCCAGTGTCAGAACCTTGGCAGGGGCCTTGACAACATCCGAGTCACCCAGCGGGACCGGCTCCAAGCGCAATGGCACCAAGGACCGAACCAAGCCAAAGCCACTGACGGTATCGACGGCCTTTACCTGTGCTGGAACTCTTCTACCTTGGCGGTCGATCAAGTCGACAGATTGGGCCTCAATCAACAAATAGCCGATGGTGAGCACCAAATCAGGGCCAATGACCACACCTGAGCCCTGGCGACGTTGCCCCAGGGTTCGGGCCGTGCTGGCGTCATCATCGGTGCGGGCCTGAATGGCCACCACTGATTGCATCACGCGCTCCACCATTTGTCTGGGAAGTACCGTGGTCGGGGTCTGCTGCGCCAATACCAAAGGGGTGAGCAAGGCTTGTAAGCCTGCCAGGATTAAAAACTTGAAGTACATGATGGTGACCTGTGAGGTGGGGGCCGGATGGATCTTCAGACATTCTCTGTGAATTGACCATAACCCGCGCTTCCACGTGTTTTTCTATGAGGAGGCCAGGGGTTGAGTCAAAACTGAAAACTGCATCCCATTAGCCTGTGTCAATGTTGGCCATTGATACAAGCAATCAGGGTAAACCCCATATTTCATTATGATTCCCATCAATGAGTTTCGCTCATTAGATAGTTTTTATCAACCTTTAAAGGGAGTCATCCATGTCCATCATCAACACACAAGTTCAGCCATTCAAGGTTCAAGCTTTTCACAACGGCAAATTCGTTCAAGTCTCTAATGAGTCCCTTAAAGGCGAATGGTCGGTTCTGATTTTCATGCCTGCCGCTTTCACCTTCAACTGCCCCACCGAAGTGGAAGACGCCGCAGACAACTACGCCGAATTCCAAAAGGCAGGTGCCGAGGTCTACATCGTGACCACCGACACCCACTTTGCCCACAAGGTGTGGCATGAGACATCGCCGGCTGTTGGCAAAGCCAAATTCCCCTTGATTGGTGACCCCACACACCAATTGACACGTGCTTTTGGCGTGCACATTGAAGAAGAGGGCTTGGCCTTGCGCGGTACTTTTGTCATCAACCCTGAGGGCATGATCAAAACAGCTGAAGTGCATTCCAACGAAATCGCTCGCGATGTCAAGGAAACATTGCGCAAGCTCAAAGCGGCCCAGTACACCGCAGCCAACCCTGGCCAAGTGTGCCCAGCCAAGTGGAACGAAGGTGCCAAGACTTTGACGCCCTCGCTCGACCTCGTCGGCAAGATCTAAGCGCATAAGGAATCTCCATGCTCGATACACAGATGAAAGCCCAGTTGCAAACTTATTTGCAAAACTTGCGCCAACCCATTCGCTTGGTAGCAAGCTTGGATGGCAGCGATAAAAGTGCAGAAATGCGCGAGCTTTTGACCGACATTGCAGAACTGTCGGACAAAGTGAGTTTTGAAGACAACGGAGCAGACCAGCGGGTGCCTTCATTTGTGGTGGCCAAAGAAAACGAAACACGCGGTGTGCGTTTTGCGGCTATTCCCTTGGGGCATGAGTTCACTTCACTGGTATTGGCTTTGCTTTGGACGGGGGGTCACCCGCCCAAAGTTGAGCCAGAGGTGATGGAGCAAATCAAGGCTTTAGACCGCGATATGCGTTTAGAGGTTTATATGTCCTTGTCTTGCCACAACTGTCCAGATGTGGTGCAGGCAGCCACACTGATGGCGATTTACAACCCGCGTATTCAAACCACCGTGATCGATGGCGGTTTGAACCAAGCTGAGGTGGAGGCGCGTCAAGTCATGGCCGTGCCCATGGTTTATTTGAACGACCAAGTGTTTGGGTCCGGACGCATGAGTTTGGAAGAGATTTTGGGCAAGCTCGATACCAATGCCGCCGAGCGTGAAGCCATCAAGCTGAGCGAAAAAGAGCCCTTCGATGTCTTGATTGTGGGTGGCGGTCCTGCCGGTGCAGCGGCTGCCGTGTACGCTGCTCGCAAAGGCATACGCGTGGGCGTGGCCGCAGAGCGTTTTGGAGGCCAAACCAACGACACCATGGGGATTGAGAACTACATCTCGGTGCTGGAAACCGATGGCCCCAAGTTTGCGGCGGCTTTGGAAGCCCAGGTGCGCCACTATGAAGTGGACATCATGAATTTGCAACGGGCTGAAAAAATCGTGCCGGCCAAAGAAGTGGGTGGCTTGGTGCAGGTGCACATGGCCAACGGTGGGGTGCTCAGTTCACGCAGCGTCATCTTGTCCACAGGTGCGGGTTGGCGCAATGTGAACGTGCCCGGCGAAGAGCAATACAAAAACAAAGGCGTGGCGTACTGCCCGCATTGCGATGGCCCTTTGTTCAAAGGCAAACGTGTCGCGGTTATTGGTGGGGGAAACTCTGGCGTCGAGGCCGCCATCGATTTGGCGGGTGTGGTGGCCCATGTCACTTTGTTTGAATTTGCTGACGCCTTAAAGGCCGATGCAGTGTTGGTGAGCAAACTCAAAAGCTTGCCCAATGTGACCATCCAAGTGAATGCGCAAACCACCGAAATCACCGGCGACGGCCAAAAAGTGAACGGTATGCGCTACAAAGACCGCAATACAAGCGAAGACCACGCCATGGCACTCGAAGGTGTGTTTGTGCAAATTGGCTTGGTGCCCAACACCGAGTTCTTGAAGGGCACGGTTGAATTGAGCAAGTTTGGCGAAATTGTGGTGGATGCCAAATGCCACACCAACTTGGCTGGTGTTTTTGCAGCGGGGGATGTGACCACGGTGCCCTACAAGCAAATTGTCATTGCAGCGGGTGAGGGCGCTAAAGCTGCCCTCAGTGCATTTGATTATTTGATTCGAACCCCTGTGGCTGAGTCCATGGAAATGCTTGCCGAGACTTGAATGTGCGAATTTTCATCAAAGCGCATGTTATTTAGCCATACGCTTGGATAAACCGGCGACTGGTTTGCCAGGATCCGTGGGGCAATTCAACACCCCTCTGAGCTGAGGCAAGCGCAGTCGTCAGTTCTTCTGCAACCAGAGCAATGCAGTAGCAGGGCATGGCACGTTCAAAGCGCCAACTTTCTTCCAGGGTACCTGCATCTATGGCATCAAACCCAAACTGGTTCATCAATTCCGCTGCTATTTTTTTGGCGTCCAAATCATTGCCGGCCATTGGAAGGGCTCGGCGCGGCGACGTGCCCAAAGGCCTGGCATCGCTTTCAATGTCTCTTTGCATGATGGCGTTGAAAAATTTAACAACCTTCGCACGGTTGCTCAGATGTGCTTGGAGCATGCCACTCGTGGTGGTTTCTTGTCGTTCCAGAGCAGAGATGACACCATCTCTGGCTGGATAGTAATTGTTGGCGTCCAACACAATTTTTCCCTCGAACAATGAGGGTTCAAGTTGCCAAATGGCTTTGAGGGGGATGGCAAGAATCAAGAGGTCTGAAAATTGAGTGACCTCAGTCAGCTTGCCCCCATGACAACCTGCGGCTTGGGCCAGTTCTTGCAAGTTGCCCATGCCCGTGGAGTTGGCCATGGCAACCTCATGCCCGCAACGCACGGCCACCCGCGCAAGCGTTGAGCCAATGGCACCGGCACCGATGATTCCAATTTTCATGTTTTCCCTCTCATGGGGTGATCTCTTGTCTAACGGGTTTGACAGAGCGTTGTCTTAGCGGCAAGTTACCACATATCGAAAAGCATGATGGCCTTCGAAAGGATCCCTGTGCGAACAACGCATAATTGAAGGTGAAGAACGCTGGCATTCAATGCCACGTTTAACCCTTGTGCAACCCAAACTCCATCATCTGGCTCAACCGGATCATTTCTCAGCAGTACCGTTATGTTGCAACCATTGATCAGTCTATGGCGACACCACGCCCGGGTGACTTTTTATGATGCACTCTCCTCCAAAGATGCAGCGGAATCCGATTTATCAGGCCTGACATTTGGTTCGCCCATAGGGGTGCGCCGCCATTTTTTTCATGCCGATGAAGCCATGGCGTATTTGCGTTACTGGATGGGAGACCCTGGCGCGGTTTCTGAACTCAGATGGCTGTTGCATAAATCGGGTCCAGCGCTTTCTGGGGCACGGGGTGGTCCAGAGCAATGGCTGCAGGTTTTGGCCCATCGCATGCAAAGTGGATCATTGGTTGCGGTGGAGGAAACGGCCAAACGTCAGTTTTTAGGAAAAATGGTGGCGACGTCTGCGGCCAGCGGTTTGTCATCTTTAACTTCCTTGGCGGACCTGGCCAATTTAACGTCTATACCTGTGCCGTCCATGCTGATGCCTGATTTGACGTCACTGCAAATCGAGGGTGCACAAGTTCTCCCTGAAGTGGAGCAAGCCATGGAGCAGATTCAAGTCGCGCTGTCTGAGGTTTCTGATTTTTCCATCAGCTTGTCCCCTGCGCCTTCAAAGGTGTCGGATATTCAAAGCGCCATGTCCAAAGCTGGCAGCGATGCGCAGGCGAAATTGTCTTCTATGTGAACGCAGGGTTGATACTTGAAGCTGATCACCCAATCATTGACCACTATCACGGAAGGCTCTGCAAAAATTGAGCAGGCGCTGACAGAGGCGGCTACTGAAATTGCTTCTCAGGTCAGCGTCTTGCCCAGCAAAGTTGCTGATTTGCTGACAGCTATGGCCAAGGATTTTCAAGCCATTGCGGTCAAACTCACAGAGATACCTGGTCTGCTGAATCCTGAGCCCGTTGTTGCGCCCTTGCCGGGGAAAATCAGCGACACCTTTGCGCAAATCAAAAGCATTTGTACCGATGCGGCGCAAATTCCAAGCGCGCTGGCTGCCCAAATGGCAGATGTACAACCCATTTCAGATGCGGTGTCCCAGTCGATCCGTGCATTGGTTGAACTGCCCGAACAGTTGTTGAACTTGGCACCATCTGTGCCGGACAAACTCAAACCCTTGGCTGAGTTGGCGGGTCTTGCAGAGGTGGCCTTGAAGCGAGCCGAGGAAAGTCAATCGATGGCGGCTGACTTTATGACCCAAGTCGCCCCATTGACGGCGGAGTTGAAAAGCGTTTCTCTGGCGTTGGAAAAGCTCGAGCAAAATGGTGTGAACAGTGCCCTGATCACCTCCCCGTTGCGCGATCGGGAGTCAGGCTTGAAAAGCAAAATTGGCGATCAATTCGACCAACTCCAGCAGCAACTCCTGGGACTCAAAGACCAACTGATGGGTGACGTGACCGATATGCGGGATCTTGTCTCCGGGGTGGAAGCAGATTTGATGTCGGTTTTGAAGCAAGCCAAAGACCAGGTTCAAGCGGTGGTGACTGAATGCCTTTCCCCTTTGTTGGCTGGTAAAGAGCAGGTGATCGCTTTTCAAGAAAAAGTAGGGGAAGAAGCCGACCACTGCAACGACCTTTTTGATCAAGCCCATGAAGCCATGATGCAACTGGTGGACGAATTGAAAGCGGTCATTGAGTCGGTGCGCAGCAGTTTGGACGAAGTTGAAACGGTTTTGAACCAATCGGGGCAAGAGACCCAGTTGCTGGTAGACCAGTCACTTGAACCACTTGATGTTTTGCAAGAAACAGCCAATGCTTGTTTGGATGCGATTGACCATGTGGTTGTGGTGGTGGGTGAGCAAGTGGATGCGGTCAAACTGACCTTGGACGATATTTCTCTGGAGGCTGAGAACACCAAATCCAGCTTGCACGAAATGCCACAAAAGTTTGAGCCGGTTCGCGAATTCATCACCACTGCGGCGGACGAAATAGAAAGCATCCAATCACAGGTATCTGGCTTTGTGGAGCAAGCCCTGGGTGCTTTGGGCGCTGTCAGCAGTCACCTCGATCAGGCCGATGCCTTGTGTGATACCGCAATTGATGTCTGCACAAAACACATGGCCATTGCCCCCCCTTTGGCGATGGCCAAAAGTTTGTATTTGGGGGTGAAGGCCAGCATACCCACCCTGCAAGCCTCGATCGAGTCTGCTGAATCATTGGTCAAAAAAGCCGGTAAAACCGCCAATGACTTGATGGATCAAGCGGAGGCTTTGGTATTGGCTCTCCATCCGGTTTTGGATTTGGTGCTGGAAAAGTTGCAGGACGCGATCGACGCCTTGGTAGGGCTGCTGACCCAATTGCAGCAAGGCATCGTTTCTGCCAAGTCTGCTTTGGACGCACTGTTCGAAAAGTTGGAGGCATCCGTGGACGCCATGCGAGAGGAAGTGGACGCGTTATTGGAAACCGTCAAAGACCAGGCGCAGGACTTCATATCGAAAATCCAAATTCAAGAGACCGTGGAGGGGTTGGTTCAAAAACTCCATGACTTTTCAGAGCCGCTGTTGGCATCCGCAGAAGAAAAATTGGATGAGTCAACTGGATCGGTTGCGGGTTTTGTAAAGGGCGCACAAGACCAAATTTCAAACTCGGTGGCGTCTTTTGATGTGCAAATCAAAAAACTGATTGATTTGATTGATGACGCTTACCGTGCGGGCCAAAGTGCGGGTGATTCTTTCAACCTGCCATTGGATGCGTTACAAAAAACATGGGAGGACCTGGAGGCCCAGGCCGCAGCCCAGGTCGATAAAACAAGCACGTACCTTGAGGAGTTGATCGATCAAACCTTGAGCGAAGTGGCTGAAAAAATCGGTGTGGAATGGGCACCCACATGAGGCCTTTGCCCTGGATGCTTCGCTTTCCTCTTCATTCGAAGGGCTGGCGATGAGCATCAGTCGATCTGAGGCTGCTGACTTTGGCCCCGTGAATACAGCGGCTGAAGCTGTGTCTGAGCAGCAAAGCCAAGAAATGGACCGGTGGGCTGGCCAAGTCCGACAAAATTCCGATGATTTGTCCCAGCAATTGAATGCCCAAATGGAGGAAGTACAGGCCGCCGCAGATGATGTTCGTCAGTCATCAGAAAACCTGTCTATTCAAGCCGAACAATCGGTCGCCAGTGCCCAGCAACTCCAAGCCCTGCCTGATCAGCTCGAAAGTGGTTTGCAAGACACCCAAAACCAGGCTGAGCAATCAGGACAGTCGGCCAGTACCGCTGCGGACCGCGCCCAGCTGTCATTGGAGGCATCCAGTGCAGACGCTGCTTCCATTGGCCAGGGGTTGAGTGATGAGGTCCAAAGTTTGTCACTCTCACTAGAGTCTGGCTTTGAGGATATGAAATCTTCTGCCGATCAAGTGAATGCATCACAAATGGCGTTGCTCGCAGAATTAGACAGCGGCAGCGAGGACATGAACCAGTCTATCGCCAGCGCCAAGTCACAGGCCGATGCGTTGACGGTCGAGGCCCAAGCTTCTGTGGATGAGGCCAAGATCAACGTACAAGCCGTGGAGTCGGATGTTTTGTCAGTTCGGCAAGATGTGGTTGAGGCTGACACGATCGTGGATGAGGAGGTCGTCAAACGTGGGGGGGCATCGAAAATGCTCGCCACCAATCCACCCAGCGCAGTGGACGCCGCAAGCTTGCAAGCCGCATCCGAAGAAAGTTTGGCGGCCCAGACAAGCACCGATGGGTCCGCTGACGGCGCTGGTTCCGCCGCAATGGATCAAGCCCCTGGTGCGGTTGAATCTGCCGCTGAAATGGGGGCTGATACAGCCACTGAACCAGCATCAACTGCGCAAGGGCTTGACAAAGTAGAGGACGCGGCTTCCCCAGCCATTGATGAGGCCGAATCCACAGAGGCGGTAGCCACAGAGAAAGCCAAGCCACCAGAAGAAGCTGAAGAAGTTGCGAAAGAAGAGAAAGAAGAGAAAGAAGAGAAAGAAGAGAAAGAAGAGAAGGAGGAGAAAGAAGAGAAGGAGGAGAAAGAAGAGAAGGAGGAGAAAGAAGAGAAGGAGGAGAAGGAGGAGAAGGAGGAGAAGGAGGAGAAGGAGGAGAAGGAGGAGAAGGAGGAGAAGGAGGAGAAGGAGGAGAAGGAGGAGAAGGAGGAGAAGGAGGAGAAGGAGGAGAAGGAGGAGAAGGAGGAGAAGGAGAAGGAGAAGGAGAAGGAGAAGGAGAAGGAGGAAGCAGAGGAAGCAGAGGAAGCAGAGGAAGCAGAGGAAGCAGAGGAAGCAGAGGAAGCAGAGGAAGCAGAGGAAGCAGAGGAAGCAGAGGAAGCAGAGGAAGCGTCCTCTGTGGAGCCAGAAGCTGTTGCCCCATCTGCCGCAGGCGTTCAACCGCTTGTCGAACCCGAGCCTGCGATTGAGGAGAGTGCTGCCACACCGGCCGAGCCAGCGTTGGCCAAAGACCCGAGTACGCCTGAAAACGCCACTGAAAATCCTGAAGAGGCGTTGGCCAAAGAATCGTTGGTTGTGCCGGCGGTTGATCTTGTGGCAATGGCCGCTGCACCCATCAACTTGCCAGAGTCGCCCAAGCTCTCAGGAGTGGCCGAAGCGGTCAAGCCCATTGCAGTGGTCATTCCCGACCCAACAGGCGGCATTCAAGCGCAGCCCTCGGTTGCCAAGCCAGCATCTCCATTGACCGAATTGGGGCAGAGCGCGCCACTCAGCCAAGACAAAACCTCTCTACCCGGCCACCCCAGCAATCCGCTTTCGGATCCATTGACTCGTCCGACGGAGCCGCGGGCGGACGCGCCAACCCAGCCCATCCCAGCCCCAACAGAACGCCAGCCCATGAGAACTTTTGATCAACATGAGCGCTCATTTTGGGAAAAAATTAAACAGTTCTTACGACTTTGATTTTTAATTCATTGATATTTGGTTTCTTCACCTTATTTTTGTAATTAATATTGTTTAATAATATGGAATAAATCATTTTTTACGATTTTCTAAAAGCTTTAATTATTTTTTAAGAAAATCAAGTAAATCATTGTAATGTCCGTAAATCTCACTTAAACTGCCAGCCCAACCGTGGTATGCGTCAACGTTTGCTGACATGCCTGGGATGTTGGCCTGGGGTCGACATTTTTTCCTGGTCAGGTTTTCCTTAGCACTTTTCATGAGGTTCATAAATGTCTGATAGTCTGCAGAAATGGGTGGGTCGCAATCGTCCTCCGCGGGTACAAATTACCTATGACGTTGAAATTGGTAATGCGTTTGAGAAAAAGGAATTGCCTTTGGTCGTTGGACTGATGGCAGATCTCTCGGGCCAGCCTGAGAATCCTTTGCCAAAGTTCAAAGAGCGTCGGTTTGTTGAAATTGATCGCGACAATTTCAATGACGTGATGACCAAAATTGCGCCCCGATTGGACATATCTGTTCCAGACACCCTCAAGGGCGAAGGCAACCTTAAAGTTGAGCTTCATTTCAACCAAATTGACCAATTCGAGCCTGAGTCCATCGTGAATCAGATCCCACGACTGGCTCGTTTGTTGGAAGCCCGTCAACAGCTGCGTGATCTGTTGGGCAAACTCGACGGCAATGATGAGCTGGACGCATTGCTTGAAAACATTCTGCAAAACACGGAAGACCTCAAGCAGTTGAAGGGCTCCACCGAAGCGTCGGATGGGGAAACCGCCGAAGCCGCTGCTTAACCCGCAGACAAATAACCCCTTCAATGGTTTTAGAAAACGGAATAAACAATGGCTACTAAAAAATCTTCTTCAGACGTCGGCGCCGATGCGGTTAAAAACGATGAATTGAGTCTCTTGGACCGAATCATCCAAGAAGGAAAAATGGCTGCAGAGCCGTCGCAAAGCGTGTATGCCAAGAAACTGTTGGGTCAATTTGCAACCCAAATTTTGGACGAAGGCATGAAAAGTGCGCCTGACAAAGGCGTTGTGGCGATGATCAATGAGCGCATCGCTGAGATCGATCAAATTTTGACCGATCAGCTCAACGCCATCATGCATCACCCTGATTTCCAAGCGCTTGAGTCGTCTTGGATTGGTTTGCGAGACATGGTGTTTGGCACTGAAACCAGTACCACCTTGAAGCTGCGGTTGATGAATGTCACCAAGAAAGAGTTGCTCAAAGATTTGGAGACGGCAGTTGACCACGACATGAGCGTTTTGTTCAAGAAGGTGTACGAGGAAGAGTACGGTACCTTCGGTGGCAATCCTTATTCTTTGTTGATTGGCGACTATTACTTTGGTCGCCATCCCCAAGACATGGCTTTGTTGCAGCGCATCTCCAAAGTGGCTGCGGCTGCTCACACGCCCTTTATCACTGCAGTCGCCCCGACCATGTTCGACATGACGTCGTTCACCGATCTGGGTGTGCCCCGTGACCTGTCCAAAATTTTTGAGAGTGCCGAGCTGACCACCTGGCGCAGCTTCCGCGACTCAGAAGATTCGCGTTATGTCTCCATGGTCTTGCCTCGCTATGCTGCTCGCTTGCCCTATGGTGCCAAGACAAAGCCGGTTGACAGCTTCAATTTTGAAGAAGATGTGGACGGCCGCGATCACTCCAAGTACCTTTGGGGCAATTCATGCTATCAGTTGGGTCTGCGCATCACCGATGCATTTGCCAAATACAACTGGACCACAGCGATTCGAGGCGTTGAGGGTGGCGGTAAGGTTTCAGGCCTGACAGCACACACCTTCAAGACAGATGATGGCGATACCGTGCTGAAGTGCCCGACCGAAGTCACCATCACTGATCGACGTGAAAAAGAGCTCAACGATCTGGGCTTTATTTCCATCGTCAACTCCAAGGGCTCTGACTTTGCCGCATTCTTTGGTGGCCAGACCACGAACAAGCCCCGTGTTTACAACCTCGACACTGCCAATGCCAATGCGGCTTTGTCCTCCAGATTGCCTTACGTGCTGGCCGCTTCACGCTTTGCCCATTACCTCAAGGTGATCATGCGCGACAAGATCGGCAGCTTCCAGACCAAGGATTCTGTGGAGAGCTACCTCAATACGTGGTTGTCGCAGTATGTGTTGCTCGATGCCAATGCGACCCAAGGTGAAAAAGCCCGTTTTCCATTGGCCGAAGGCAGGGTTGATGTGGTTGAGGTGCCGGGTCGTCCCGGGGCTTACCAAGCCACCGTTTTCCTGCGACCACACTTTCAAATGGAAGAGTTGACCACCTCCATTCGATTGGTCGCCGAGTTGCCAGCCTCTGCTGCTTGATTTGGATTTCAAACCCGCCTTGCGGGTTTGCCCTTTTTTAAATTGGAGTTTTAAATGTCTGACGTTCTGATTTTATGCATTGACAGCATTCCTGGTAATTCGACCATCACCGGTTATGCTGACAAAATTGTGGTCAGCTCTTTTTCGCACAGTGCCTCCATCCCACTACAACAAGACAGTGCAAAAACCGAGCGAACCGCTGGTCGGCCTATTTTGTCTGAGTTGAATTTCACCAAAATGTCTGACTTGTCGACCACCGCTTTGTACAAAGCCTGTACCCAAGGCAGCAAGCTGGGCACCATCAAGTTGAATGTGGGTCGTGTTGAAAATGGCACCTACATGAACTTCTTCACTTACACCATGACCAATGGGATGATTTCCAATATCAGCACATCGGGTGGTGGCGGCATTCCCTCTGACTCTTTCTCGATCAATTTCACAAAAATTCAGTGTGACTACACCCAGCAGAAGAGCGATTCCACGCAAAAGGGTACCGCAACGTGGAACTGGAATCTTGAAACCATGAAATCTGACTGATCACCGCGGAAAAGGGGTGGTTTTGCGGGTTGCTCATTTGCTTAAAAATTTTTTGAAATGTCGACCCGAACCGCCCCATCTTCCATCGCCCCTTTGTTTGACCGACTTTGTGGTGTTGACTTTACGATTGGCAATGGCATTCATTTGGATGCCAAGGGATTTCAGTCCTCGTTGCTTTTGGACCTGTTTCGGCTGCTCAACACACGATGTGATTTGACGATTGATGAATTCTTAAACTGCCAAGCTCATGTGATGAACTATGGCTTGCCAGCAACCAATACCTTATCACCCAGCTCAAAAACGGACTTGCTCAAGATGGAGCAACTGGTTCAGCAAGTGATTAAACTTTTTGAGCCCAGGCTCAAGCAGGTGCGTGTCAAGGCCCAGGCCCACCCCTCGGATACCAAGTCTGTGATGGTTGAAATCCAGGCGGCAGTGGTGTTTGGCGAACAAATGTTGAGGTTTGCACCCTCATTTCACCTTCACCCGGGACAGGTGGAATTGGTTGTACAGCCGGAAGCTGTTTAACGAAATGGCTTTTCCATGGTGAACCTTCAAGACGACTTGGTTGACTATTACCGCCGGGAAATGTCATACCTGCGTGAGAGTGGCGATCATTTTGCGCAACGCTATCCAAAAGTTGCGCAGCGCTTGTCTTTCAATGGTTCGGAATCCAAAGATCCGCATACAGAAAGACTCTTAGAGTCTTTTGCTTTTTTAACAGCCAGGGTTCAACGTGAAATTGATCGTGAATTTCCAATGGCTGCCATGGCGGTTTTGGAAAACATTTGCCCGAATTTGACCCAACCCTCGCCATCGATGAGCGTGGTGCATATGCGCTTGGATGCCACACAGGGCAAAGTCATGGCTGGCTTGAAAGTGCCGCGCGAAACCATGCTTCAAGCCCCCGCCTCGTCTGGCCATACCTGCCGTTTTCAAACATCTTGGGATACTGAGCTGTGGCCCTTGAGCATCGTGGATACCGCCCTTGAGGACAACCGAATACTCTGCTTGAATTTTGCGACCCATGCCGGTGTGGATGTGTCCGAGCTCAAACTGGATTCTCTGCGCTTGCACTTGAGTGGTGACTTCATGACCACCATGCCTTTGCATGATATGTTGGTGGCCAATCTGGAGCGCATTGAAATTGCAGATTCCAGCGGCAAGCGATTGGCAGCAATCCCACTCAAGCAATTGGTTGAAGTGGGGTATGCCCCAGATGATCAGGTGTTGCCATCCAAAGGAAATATTCATCCCGCCTTTAACTTGTTGCAGGAGTATTTTTCTTTTCCTGCCAAATTTTTATTTTTCGATCTCCATGGATTGGCTGGGCGCTTGGGCCAAGGCAATCGATTCATGATCAAATTTGCCTTTCAATCAGCAGTCAAGGTGCTGGCCTCGGTCAACAAAAATACCTTCAAGATTGGCTGTGTCCCCATCATCAATTTGTTCCCCAAAACAAGTGAGCCCATCACCTTTGAGCGGCGCGATCACGAATATTTATTGGTGCCAGATCACCACAAAGAGACTTCACATGAAATTCATTCGATTGAAGCGGTAATCGCATCTGATCCTGAAGCTGAGCATCCACAGATGGTTTCCAACTTATTCGCTGCTGAGCGTTTTATGGGTGGTGGACAGGAGATGTATTGGACATCGCGCCGAGATCTGTCCCTGAGGCCGGGCATGAGTGGCTCTGATGTTTTCATCAGCTTTGTGGACCGAACCAACATCAGCAAAACCCCTGCCGAGCCTGTGTTGTTTGCCAAGCTGATGTGTACCAATCGAAAAATGGCCGAATTGGTGCCTGCAGGGGCCAGACTGATTGGCGAGTCCATCTCTTCCAGTATTCAAGTGAGTAATTTGTATGAACCTGTTTCTCAAAAGGATGCGTTGACTTCTTCAAAATCCGTTTTTTCACTGATAGAAATCCTCAGACTCAACCACCACTCTTTGATTGAAGACGGTAAAGGGGCTGAAAAATTACGGCAGTTGCTTTTTCTGTTTGCGGGTGAATCGGCAAAAAACCAAAGTCAAGTCCGGGGCATCAAGTCACTTCGCGCAAAACCCTCGATTGCCAGAATCGGCCGTGAAACCTGGCGAGGCCACTGTGTTGGCAATGACATATGGTTGGATTTGGACGAAGAGGCATTTGTGGGCGGGTCTACACTTATTTTGGCTGGCGTTCTGGCCCGGTTTTTCGCGCTCTACACCACGGCCAATTCCTACACCCGATTGGGTTTGATGCGCAATGGTGAAGTGCGTCGCGTCTGGTCACCCATGGCAGGTTGGCAATGTCTGATTTGATCACCCAACTCAAGCAAGATCCATTTCAATTTGGTCTTTTCCAAGCCGCCAGTTTGCTCGAGCGCATTGCACTGGGGCAGGGTGACACAGCCAGCTGGGGGCCGAGTGACCACCCGGTCCGCTTTAAGTCTGACATCACACTTGGGTTTCCTGCTGGAGATATTCAGTCCATACGGCCGGAAGATTCCGGCTCTTATCAGGTATACACCTCTTTGATGTGTTTGGCTGGGTCGCGCGGACCACTGCCACTGGTCTTCACTGAAATGCTTTTGGCCAGTCGTCGCAATAAAGACCATGCGCCGGTTGACTTTATGGACGTATTCAACCACCGGTTGTTGCATCTCTTGTTCCAAGCCAAGCAGAAGTATCACCTTTCTCTGGGGGCGCGCCACTTGGCCGATATGCCCTTGTTGCGTTTTGTTGATGCATCGGCCAGTCTGGGATTTAAAGAAAAAAAAGCGGTGAATGAAGAAGCCATCTGGCTCCAGCATGCCGCATTAATGGGTGCGGCACCCCGGTCCATGAGTTCATTGTTGGCCATGCTGCAAGATCGATTGGGCATTCGTTTCGAAGCGCAACAATTTTTTGGGGAGTGGCTTCTCATTGATCCTTCTGAGCAGGCCAGCTTGGGCAGGGGTTTGAAGAACAAATCCGCCGCCCAGCTGGGTGTGAATGCCACATTGGGTATCAGGGCATGGCATCAGGGTGCTGGCATCTTGCTGCAGGCCAAAAACCTCACGCCGCAGGCTTATCAAAAACTATTGCCAGGTGAAAGTTGTCATCGCAAACTCAAATGGTTGGTCCAGCAGCATCAATCTTCGAATTACCGCGTTTGTTTGCAAATACACCTCAAAGATCGATATTTCAAACCGGCTGGATTGGGTGCGCAAGGGCCCCGTTTGGGCTTGACTGCTTGGCTGGCCCATGCCGCGCCAGTGGCAGAAAACAGTGCATCTGTGACGCGTTCTTTGAGTCCCAGTCGGTTTTGGTTGGCAGACAAGTCGACAGAGGCTAAAGGCATCAAAGCTTGATGCCTCAAAAATTAGATATGCCCCATGAAAATTGACCTCAGAACTTTACTGACCAAACTCAACCCCACATGCAAACAAGCCATTCGTTTGGCCGCAGAGCTTTGTGGCGGGCAATCGCATTTCAGTGTCGAGTTGGAGCATTTTTTATATAAATTGATGGAGGGGAAAGCTCCTGACGTAGAAATCCTCTTGGAGAATTTTGGCGTTGATTACGGCAAGGTCATGGCCCAATTGCAGCAGCGCTTGGACCAACTCAAGCGTGGCAACAAGGGCACACCTGCCATGTCTGGTGTTTTCGCCCCTCTGTTTCAAGAGGCATGGTTGTCGAGTTCCGTGTTGCTGGGCCAGCAGCAAGTTCGCTCGGGAACGGTTTTATTGGCCTTGTTGGAAGAAGACACGGTCAGGGGTGTGACATTTGAAGTGGCCCCCTTGCTTTTGGAAATACCCAGGGATCAGTTGCGAATCCAATTGGCTGAATTGCTCAAGGACTCCAATGAGGACGCTGGGCAAGCCACGGCAGAGGCCTTGACAAGTGCAGAAGCCTCTGCGGGATCTCCGCCTATTGCAAAAATGCCCAGCCTCACGCAGGCTGGAAACTCCAAGACGCCCAACTTAGATCAGTTCACGATTGATTTGACGGCCTTGGCCAGGCAGGGAAAGATTGACCCCGTGCGCGGACGCGATGCTGAGATCAGGCAGATCATTGACATTCTTTTGCGCAGACGACAAAACAATCCCATTTTGACCGGTGAAGCAGGGGTAGGAAAAACAGCTGTTGTGGAAGGCTTTGCGCAGCGCGTGGTACAAAAAGCTGTACCGCCAAACTTGCAACAAGTGGTGGTTCGCACACTCGATTTGGGCTTGCTGCAAGCGGGTGCCGGCATCAAAGGTGAATTTGAAAATCGTTTGAAGTCGGTGATTGCAGAAGTCAAAGCATCGGCAGTGCCTGTGATACTTTTCATCGATGAGGCCCATCAATTGATTGGCGCCGGTGGAGCCGAGGGCCAGGGTGACGCGGCCAATTTGCTCAAACCTGCCTTGGCCAGGGGCGAGTTAAGAACCATTGCGGCCACCACTTGGGCAGAATACAAAAAATATGTGGAGCGCGATCCTGCCCTGGCTCGTCGATTTCAAGTGGTCAAGGTGGAGGAGCCTGCCCCAGACTCGGCGATGGACATGCTCCGTGGCGTCGTTCCCACTTTGGAAAAGCACCATGCGGTGGAAATTTTGGACGAAGCGGTCAAAGATGCCGTTCGCCTTTCGCACCGTTACATCACCGGTAGGCAGTTGCCAGACAAAGCGATCAGCGTATTGGACACGGCCTGCGCCCGTGTGGCCGTGGGTCAGGCGGGAAAACCACAGGTGATTGAGGAAGTTGAGCAAAATATAGCCAGTTGCGAAGCCCAGTTGCGTTTGATCCAGCATGGCGTTGCCACGGGATTGGACCGCCGCAGTGAAATCAAACCCTTGCAAGACGAACTCTTAGCGCTCAAAAATAAGCACACACATTTGAGTGAAAAACTATCGCATGAAAGACATGCGGTCAATGAAATACTGGCTTTGCGACGCTTGATCGCCATCGAAGGCGCGGACAGTGAGGGTTCGGAAAACGAAGACAGTGTCAGCCATACCGAGCAACTTAAACGTCTGGAAAAAGGCCTAGAAGCGATTCAAGACGATGAGCCCATGGTTCCTGTTTGCGTCGATTCGCGCACGGTGGCCGAAGTGATATCGGGCTGGACGGGTATTCCCGTGGGAAAAATGATGGCCGATGAAATACACACGGTTTTGCATCTGAAAGACAGGTTGTCGGAGCGAGTGGTTGGACAAGGTGAGGCCTTGGATGCGATTGCGCGGCGTGTCAGAACTTTCAGGGCTGATTTGGATGACCCAGGTAAACCCGTTGGTGTGTTCATGTTGGTCGGACCCAGTGGTGTTGGAAAGACCGAAACTGCATTTGCCCTTGCCGACATGCTTTATGGCGGTGAACGAAACATGATCACCATCAACATGTCTGAGTTCCAAGAGCCGCATTCTGTCTCCAGCCTCAAAGGAGCACCCCCTGGATACGTGGGGTACGGCAAGGGTGGTGTTTTGACGGAGGCCGTCAGGCGTCGTCCTTACAGTGTGGTCTTGTTGGACGAAATGGAAAAAGCGCACCCCGATGTTTTAGAGGTGTTCTTTCAGGTCTTTGACAAAGGATCGATGGAGGATGGTGAGGGTGTCACCATTGATTTTAAAAACACCTTGATTTTGCTCACTTCGAACGCTGCCCAGGATGTGATCACCAATGCCTGTCGCGGGGGACTTCGACCCAGCATGGCCGAGTTAACTGAGATGCTGCGACCTGCATTGCTCAAGGAATTCAGCCCAGCCTTTTTGGGGCGCATGGTCTTGGTGCCTTACTTCCCATTGGGTGATGAGCAAATTTCCAATATTGTGAAGCTCAAGCTTCAAAAATTGGTAGAGCGTTTCGCAAGCAATCACCACGCCAAGTTAACTTGGGACAGCGGGGTGATCAGTTTAATCACACAGCGATGCACCGAAGTTGACAGCGGTGCAAGAAATATTGATTTCATTCTCACCCAATCCGTATTGCCTGAACTTTCGTCATTGGTCTTGGAGCGCATGTCGACCGCAACACCGTTCAGTGCTGTGCATATCAAGGTCAATGGCCTGGGTGAGTTCGATTACACCTTTGTCGATAAACCCATGAGGGGCACCGATTGAAAACGGATTTTGTTCAGTCCGGTGGTTTTTTGACCATAGACACACCTTTTGGTGCCAATGATTTGCTGCTGGATGGCATGGAAGGCGCCGAGGGAATATCAGAACTGTACAAATTTAATTTGTTCATGCGCTCGGGCAGTTCGAATTTGTCGGCCGCCACCATTGTGGGGAAAAACGTCACCGTGACCATGGAGGTGGAGGGCGGATCAAAACGATATATCCATGGCATCGTTTCTCGGTTTATACAAAGTGGCTATGACGTTGACTTTGCCACCTACCAAGCCGAACTGGTGCCATCGCTTTGGTTGCTGACCTTGAGCAGAGACCGAAAAATATACCAAACAAAATCAATACTGGATATCGTCAAAGCGGTGCTGGGTGATGGCGGCATCACATTTTCAGACAAAACATCTGGCACCTATACAGCTTTGGACTATTGCGTTCAGTACGACGAAACTGATTTTGACTTTATCTCCAGACTCATGGAGCACGCAGGAATCTTCTACTATTTCACCTTTACCAGCAGCGGCCATACCATGGTCTTGGGCGATGCCGCCTCTGCACACAGCAGTTGTGCGGGTGCCAGTACTTTGCGATTTTTTCCCAGGACGGGTCAGACCAATCCGATCGATACGGTGTATCGGTTTGAATTTGAAAAAAGAGTCGCACTCAAGTCAGCCACAGTCTCAGATTACGACTTTGTCAAACCAGCCACTTCTTTGAGTGGAAACAATGCCGCAACCACCGGAAGTGGTGCCATTTATGAGTTTGGAACCGGTAGCGCCACAGCAAGCGAAAGCACCGCCAAAGCAAAAATTCGAGTGGATGCAGCTCAAGTCACATCCACTTTGCTTCGTGGTGATAGTTTTGCTTATGCGTTGAATGCAGGGACCAGCTTTACCCTATCAGATCATTTCATTTCCACGCTGAACGCATTGCATGTGGTCAGGCGTGTTCACCACACAGCCCGGGACGACTTGTACAGCAACGCCTTTGAGGCGTTTCCCGCAGCTAGCGCTTTTCGGCCGCCCATGGTGACACCTTTGCCCAGAGCCATGGGCAGTGAAACCGCTAAAGTGGTTGGACCCAGTGGTGAGGAAATTTGGACCGATCAGTATGGCCGAATCAAGGTTCAGTTTCCCTGGGATCGAGACGGAAAAGGCGACGACAAAAGCTCATGTTGGATTCGCGTGTCACAGTCATTGGCCGGTGTGGGATTTGGTGCACTGTTTTTGCCACGCATAGGGCAGGAGGTGGTTGTCAGTTATTTGAACGGAGATCCCAGCCGCCCATTGATCACTGGAAGTGTTTATAACGGAACCAACACCACGCCAGTCAAACTGCCAGATCACCAAACACAAAGCACCATTGCCACCTGGTCCTCAAAACAAGGTACTGCAGGGAATATTGTCCGGTTTGAAGATAAAAAAGATGCGGAACAGCTTTACTTTCATGCCCAAAAAGATTTGTTGACCGAAATCGAAAATGCATTGACAACCACGGTCATCGCTGGTGCCGAGATACACACCGTGAAAAAGGGTGACCGCACCGTTGATGTTCAAACTGGCAAAGAAACCCACAATGTCAAAGGAACAAGAACACTGGACATCACCGGTGATGAAACGCATAAAAATGGTGCCAAGTTCACCCAAAACGTCAAGGGTGACTTTGAATTGGTGGTGGATGGGAAATTGACCATCACGGTCACTGGCGCGGTGCAGATCAAATCTAGCGCAGATGTTCTGCTTGACGCCGGGACTAGCTTGACCAGCAAAGCAGCACAGGCGTTGACCCAGCAGGCTGGCACGGCCTTGACCAATAAGGCTGGCACAGAGTTGACCAATCAAGCTGGCACCAATTTGTTGAACAAAGCCGGCGTGAATCTGACCAATCAGGCTTCAGTTCAACTTGAAAACAAAGGTGCCATGATTGTGAGCAAGGCTGATGCCATGCACAACGTTGAGGCGGGTGCGATGCTGACGCTCAAAGGTGCGTTGACGCAAATCAACTGAACTGCACAAAAGACATGAATAAGACCGCCCCGTCATATCCCATGAGTGAAATGGGTGCTCCATTGGGTTTGGAGGATTTTGAAAGCCTCCATCCGGATGGTTCATTGTTTCGGCAGGGAACGATGAAAGAGGGTCAATTGCATGGATTGCTCAGAGAATTCGATGAGACTGGTACATGTCGTTTGATATCTCATTTCAAAGATGGTCTGCTTGATGGGTTGACTCAAATTTTTGATGCTTCCGGTTTGCCAATTCAAAAATCGCATTACAAAGCCGGCCATGCGGACGGGGTAATGGAGGTCTACGCCAGGGGCAAGTGTGTTCTTCAGCAGAATTACTCTGAGGGTGTGGCAGCAGGGGCGTGCAAAACCTATGACGCAGCTGGACTGGTCAGTACATTGCTCAATTATTCGGGAGGTGATATCGATGGCCCAGCCACTTTTTATTTTGAAGGTCGATTGATCAGGGAGTCGCTCTACAAAAAAGGACAGCTGCACGGCGTATCCAGCGATTTTGATCGCGATGGAAAGTGTGTTCAAACTGCGTGTTATCAAAATAATCTTCTGGATGGACCATTGGTCAGATATTGGCCCAATGGAAAGATCATGGAAGAACTGAGCTACAAAGGTGGCGTGCCACAGGGATTGCCGCAGCGATTTGATCTGAAGGGCAAGGAGTTGGAGCCAGAACAAGGCACGGCTTCCATTTTGCGGCGACTTGAAACCATGGTGAGGGGGCAGTAATGGCCAATCAAGTTTGCATGGGCGCCATGCTCAAGTGCAGTTTTGGCATGGCGCCTGGAACGCTCATGGTCCTGCCCACCAACTTGGTGATGACCAAAGTGCCTGATGCGAACATCATGGACAACAAACCCATGCTGAACATCATGCCATTTGGCATGTGTCAATCCATGGCCAACCCCATGGTGATTGCCGCGACAGCTGCAGCTTTGGGTGCATTGACACCCATGCCATGCATTCCAATGACCATGGCCCCTTGGGTTCCTGGCTCACCCACGCAACTTCTCGGAAAAATGCCCACCCTGAACAATTCCTCCAAGTTGATGTGCATGTGGGGGGGCGTGATTGAAATCAATATGCCGGGTCAATTCACGGTCACCGTGAAATAGGACATTTAAATGGAATACAACTTCAGTGTCACTCGCCGGTTGCTGGCTATTTTCATGATCTGCAGTTGCTTATTTGTGGCATGTATTTTTTTCCTGGGGTTTGAGTTTGGTAAAAAAATGAGTACTCAGCCCACAAACGGCTTGACTGGGTTGAAAACTGAGGTCACCCAAAAAATGGAGCAAGAGGTTCAATCGGCGTCAGCCATGAAGGGTGCTCTTGTACCACCCGTACCGGTTCTTGACAAAAAGTTGCCTTGATATTTTGAGCACACCATGGTGAATACCAATCGAAGATCTTTTTTAGACCGCTGGGGGCGTTGGACGTTATCGCTGGGAGGCGGTGCCTGGATGCTGCCTGCGCATGGGGTAAATTCCAAAAAGCCGGATACGGGACAGCCGTCTGAAGTGCTCACCCCATCTTCAGACTTGCAGTGGCTCGCTAACAAAGGAGAGTTGGTCGTCGGTTTTGTCAGCCAGGACGATGTCCCTTTTTTTTACGAAAAGGGCAGCGAGACCTTGGGTTTGGAGATTGAACTCGCAAAACGATTTGCGCGGTCCATTAACTTGCGACTCAGGGTAGACAGGTCCGCGAAAACGTATCAGGAAATTGTCGATTTAGTCGCCGAAAAAAAAATCCACATTGGTTTTCATTCAACGCCGACGTTTAGGCGCGTGCAAAAGGTGTCATTTAGCAATGCATATTCCAAACTGCCTCATTCTTTGATTTTGAACCGGGTCGAGTTGGCTAAATTGTCCAATGGTTCCAGAGTAGACAAGGTATTGCGTCAATTTTCTGGAACCATGGGAATTCTTGCCAACTCTGCGTGGGATGAATTCGCCAATGATAATTTTCCCAAAGCCAAAGTGATTGGATTTCCCAGTTGGGAGGATGTGGCCGATGCAGTGTTGTCTGGGCGTGTCATTTGTGGGTATCGAAACGAGTTTTACACCCGAAAAATTCTGAAATCAAATCCCAGTCGAGCATTGTCTTTGAAGATTGTTAGCTTCAGTGATTTGTCCCATGATCTGTCTTTCGCGGTGAGCCATGACAACAAAATTTTGAAAGAGCTGCTGAACGAGTTTGTGTCACACCGCCCTGGACAACTGCACATGGATGAGTTGCTGAGAAGCCTTGTGTGAAATACACCATGGAGCACACCCCCTCGTCACAAAGAGTTATTTGGTTGCATTCCCCAGTGGTGCTGATTGCCGCACTGCTTTTGGGAGGGCTTTTTGGATTTTTATCACCACTTCGAATTTCTGCTGTTTATTTTCTTGCGGAAATTTATATTGATTTGTTGCAGATTTTGGTTGTGCCGCTCATCCTTTGCTCGATCATTTTGAATATTCAAGGCATGTTCAAGGAGAGAGCCTATGCAAGAACGGGCTTGCGTGCCATGTCAGGTTTGGCGTTCATGGCGCTGCTGCCCGCCTTGATGGGCATGGCAGCCGCATATGTTTTTCAACCAGGCGCTGAATTCACCAACGAAAATGTGTGGCGCATCGAGAAAGTGTTGGGCGGAAACAATATTGACCATGTCAGCAGAATAAGTTTTTACTCAGAGACCATTGAAAGTTCCCTTCCAGGTATGGATGGGCTGATCAGTGCGATCCTTCCAAGCAATATTTTTCAATCTCTCGCCCAGGGCGAAGAAACCAAAATTGCTGTATTTGCAATCATGTTCGGATTTGCAGTGGCCGTGCTCAATTCCCGCTTGAAAGATGACTTCAATCAATCCTTGGTGACTGTGATTTCTGCATGCTTCAAATTAAGCTCTATTTTTAGGCATGCCTTACCGGTTGCGATCTTTATCGTCGCAGCCCATTTGAGCGCTCACATGGGAGTTGATGCATTGATTCTTCTGGCAAATTTTTTGATGGCATTTTCATCCATGGCCTTTTTGTTGTGCGTTTTATCTTTTGCTATTTTAAAAATGCGCTCAGATGCGACCCATGGGGATGTCTTGTCATCGTTGCGGCCCACGCTCAGTATTGCCATGGCCACGGGTGAGCATTCTGCGGTGGGCATTCCACAAATGGTCGAAACCATGTCGATGCGACTCGGGTTCACACAGGATAAGGTGGAGTTTCTGGTTCCTTTGGCAGCATGCTTTGTGCGGTCAGCACCCATCATGTATTTTGCAATGGCCACTGTCTTTATTGCACAAATTTATGGGCACCCGATCAGCAACGCTGAGTTGCTGCTCATTGTGGGCTTGTCCATCGTCCAGGGCTTTGCTTCAATGGGTTTGCAAGGTGCAAATAAGTTGGCGCTTTTGGCCGTGATCTGTAATCCGTTGGGTTTGCCCACTGAGGCTGTCGTCTTGTTGCTGTTGGCGGTTGAACCCATTTGTGCGTTTCTCAGTGGTTTGACAATGTCAATGTCGCAATGCGCATATGTGGCGCTGATTGCGAATAAGCCGATTCGACTTTGACGATGATGTCAATGAACCATCGCTCTGACTGGAGCCAAAATCCATGGCTTTTTATCGGGCTTCCTATGTTGGGAGCGGTGTTGGCATGGTTCATCCCTTCCGCCTCTCTCTGGTTCAACCCCCTGTTGAAAATCTACGTCGATTTGCTCAACTTGTTTGTGGTGCCATTGATTTTGTTGGCGATTATTTTTGGATTGGCCAATTTTTCACGATTGCCCAACTCGCCTGTTCGCTTTCTTGTTGCGGTAACGCTTGGTTTTGCAGGTCTACTGGCGTGCGGTACGGTGGCTGTGGTTGTCGGTGCATTGTTTTCCCCCGGCGCAGGTTTGACTGAAATGAATCAATGGAATTTAGGTCAGTTGTCCTTGAAACACGAATCCATACACTCATTGCAATTATTTGAGGCGTCTGAGCTACCGCCAGATGGCCTGGTTTACAAGTTCACGCCTGACAATTTGTTCCACGCATTTGCGAATGAGTCGTTGGGCCTGTCCATGGTCGGCGCCTTGATATTGGGTTTGGGTTTTGCCTGGCTGCCGACGAATGTCAGCAAGCCTTTGTTTGACCGGTTAGAGTTTATTTATCAGGCCCTGGAGATTTTGATCACCACCATTAACAAAATGCTGCCCATGGTGGCGTTTGCATATGCTGTTCATTTGGTGGCGGGTATGGGGCAGGGGGGGCTGGGTTTGATCTCGGAATTCTTCAAACCCTTCGTTATTTCTGTTTTATTTTCGGGTGGTTTTTTGCTTTGGGTGATCTCTTTTTCGGCAGGCACATCCATCTTGAAAACCATGAGCGCACTGAAAGAGTCTTTGCTGATCAGTTTTCTGGCAAGAAACTCAGCGGCTGGTGTGCCCAGTGTCATTCATTGCCTGTGCGACGTATTTGGATTCCGTCGGGCCATGGTGAAGTTTTTGGCGCCTTTGTTCCCCTTCTTTTTTCACGCTGGTGAGGTGATTTTTCTTACCTTGTTGGCGATGTTCGTTGCGAATTTGTATCAGTCGCCATTGTCGACTTTGGATCATTTGCAAATTCTGATGTTGTCAATCATCTGCTCTTTTGTTTCTAGGGCGATGGTGGGCAGTGGAACTTTGATCATGGCTGGCTACATGAATCAATTCTTTAAGTTGCCTTTTGAAGCGATATTGCCTGCATTTGTCATCATTGAAGTGGTCGTTGCTGGCTTCAAAAGCGTTCTTTCGGTGTTGCTGTCTTGCGCCGTGATTTCGGTGGTGTCCAAGGGCTTGAGCCGTGAAATGCAAACAGACGAAACAGCCACCGAAACAGTACCAAAGCATTCACCCGTTACCTTTTCTATCGACAGGGGCGCTTTGATGATGATGGCTGCAATGGTTCTGGCCTTATTGATCACCGTTTTCTCCATTGGTGTTGGCTTGGGAGTACGCATGCCAGACGGGCTGTCTTTTTTAAGTCCTGAAACCCGCCGTCTAGCCTGATGTTCAACCTTAAGTGATTAATTTAAGTACAGGTTATTTATTGGTTTTTTCCTCTGATTAGGATAGACTAGACAGGCATGTTGTACAAAATTTCTTTCACTTTCCATGGGCTTGCTGCTTGCTTCAAGGCAGTGATGGTTTGGGGCGCATTGATGGGCATTTCCGCATGTTCAATTTTGGCCCCATCCAAAGGCGATCCAGGCTTGGCTGTTCCCAAATCTTTTTCCCCCAAATGGCCCGGTCTGGTTTTAAGCGCCGCTACCGATGTCAATGTCAACAGCGCCGTTGCTGTTGATATCGTTTTTGCGGGGACGGTTGAAGTTCAAACAATTTTGCAAAACCTCAACGCTGGGAAATGGTTTTCTTCCCGAGAGGGCACGATGCGCACTTTTTCGGAAACTTTGAAAGTTATCTCTCTAGAGTTGGTTCCTGGGCAAACAATCATGCTCAATAAGAGTGATTATTCAAAATTGATGTCAACAGGTGTTTTTGTTTTTGCCAACTACGCCACACCCGGTGAACACAAAAGCTGGATACCTCTGGACGACGTTGGCTATGTGATCACCTTGGAGAATCGAACTTTCAAAGTTGCTTCGGTCCTGACAAGTTCTAAATTTTGAATCCCTCATCATGACAGTATCTGCGCCACTCCCACACATTCAATGGCATGAAGGCATGCTGCTGTCGCCCCAGCACTTTCAACAAGAATCTGCACGCGTAGACACCTTGGTGGGATGGCAGTCATTGAGCGCCAATGCTTTGGCATGGGGCGTTAAGCACTTTGATATTGACGAAAGTCTGTTGGCCAACGGTTTGTTGCGTGTGAATTCTTTGGAAGCTGTTTTTCCCGATGGAACGCCTTTTGTTTTTAACGCTGAGAACGGTGATGGGCAGCAGCTTGAGCTTCAGCTGGCAGATTGGGAGGACGCACTCTCTGTTGGGGAGCTGAGTGTTTATGTGGCCTTGGGGATCAATCGATCGCTCAACGCGCCGGGTCAAGTCAGCAGATTTCATGGCATAGACGCATCAGCTGTGAATGACGAGATATCGGAGGCGCTCCCGGTTGATCTCCCGCGCATGAAACTCAAAGTGTTGATGATGGCGGGCGAAAGACCTTCTTCGATTTATCGATCGATGCGTTTGTTGTGTATCCGAAAAGAAAATGAAGTCTATAGCCTGGGTCCCAGTTTGCCCCCTTTGCTCAGCTTGACGCCTGAACATCCTATTTGGCAAAGCGTGTTTCATATCGTTGCCCAATTGCGGATCAAGGCTTTGTTTTTGGCCAAACTCACCAGTTCACCTTCTTCTCGTTTAGAGGAGAGGCTGGACGCACTCGAGCAACGAAATAAACTTTCCGCTTTGGTACAAGCCTTGGCGGGTTTGCAAGCGGTCTTGACTGCCCCAGAGCTACCCCCGTTTCTGTTGTATGTATCACTTTGCAATCAGCTCGGTGTGTTGAGCACATTGCGGCCTGGCGCAGTTCCTATCCAGGCACCGCGCTGGCAGCATGAAGATCCATTGGCGTCTTTTGAGCCTGTTTTGGCGGAAATTGAAGATTTGATGGCCGAAGTCAGTCAAGATTGGCGACCTTTGGTATTTGGTTTCGATGGCAACGTGTTCTCTTTGCCTGGTGAACGATTGCCAAAATCGGCTCATTTTTATATTGGATTGCGTGGACAAACGGATGCTGAATTGACTCAGTGGATGAATGGTGCGGTGATCGGATCTCAGACGGTTTGGACTTTGTTGAGTGACAGACGCGTTTTGGGTGTGTCGCGTAAAAAGGTAGACCAAGTGGAAGAGTTGGGTTTGCGGGCCAGCTCTGGGTACACCATCTTTTCTGTGGAGCTTCGAGAGAGTTTTATTGTTACGGATCAACCATTGCTGATCAGCAATGTGAATGAGGCAAATTTGATACCCAGGCCGCGAGAAATTGTGCTGTTCGAGAAAGCCAGCAAATAAACCCTTGAAGCCGGACAGACACCTTCATGCTCACTTCTGCCATCGCATTACAACAAACCTTGCCATCCCATCACCTTGCCAGTGGGGATGAGCTCTCCTCTGTTCAGTTTCGGGATTTTTTCCAAGTTTTGCATCGCGCGTCTCAACTGATATTGCGTGTGAGCGAAACCGATGCGCCAGAAGCTGCGCAGACTCTGAGCAAAGATTTGCTGCAACTCATTGAATTGCAAACGCTGGAAGCCAGGCGTTCTGGTGGTGCCGCAGCCATGGAGTATGAGTCGCAAGCGCGCTACCTCAAGGCTGTATTGGCGGATGAAATTTTGCTCAATTCAGATTGGGCTGGCCGAGAGCACTGGCGCCATGAGTTGTTGGAGGCGAAGCTGTTCAAATCCAGTCATGCAGGTGAGCAGGTTTTTTCCCAAATCGATCAATTGCTATCGGCCAGAGAGCCTTCGCAGCGTCCATTGGCCAAACTTTATTTGTATGTGATTTCTTTGGGGTTCAAAGGGCAATTTCGAGGTGATGCTGACTTGAGCAAACTGGCAAGCTATCGAAATGATCTTTTTCAATTCATTTTCCAGCGGCCTGCCGAATTGTCTGGTGCAGAAAGACGCTTATCCGAAGTGCCTTATGACAACACACTTTCACACTTTGCATCGCGCCGCCTCCCCAAAATCAGTCGTTGGTGGATCAAATTTGGATTGATCTTTGCGGGCATGCTGGTGGTATCGGAACTTGTCTGGCTGTGGCAATCGTGGCCAGTTAGAAAATCATTGGATGTCACCGTGGGAAGCGCTTCTGAGCGCCTTTCTTCCTCAAACCGAGGAGGGAGCTTATGCTGAGTTTTCTTTCGGAAAACATGGTTGTTTTGACCTTGACTTGTTTGGCCGTGGTCATTCTTTTGGTGATCATTTTTTTGATGAAAGTGGCCATCAAACATGGCAAGCAAGGTGCCAACAGTGCCACACTTGCTTCGACGACCCCAACCATACAAATCAGTTCGCTGAAACAGTCGTTTCGGCGTGCAATTGAGTTGATTGAAAATAATTTGGCAGAGCGATCCGAGCGTTACAACCTGTCTTGGACATTGGTGATCAATGGCGTTGGCCCTGATGATTTGCCTTTGTCGGCGAGTGGTCTGCAAAGCGCTTTGAGCAGTGATTCAGCCATTTCTGCTTCAGTGGATGGTGTTGGATGGAGTTTTTATGACAAGGGTGTTGCCGTTCAGTTGCAATCCAGTCAGTTGGGAGACCCTGATAACAAGGCAACCCAGGGAGTCTGGGATGAGTTTTTAAGCTTATGTCGGAGTTACAGGCCTGACCGACCCTTTGATTCCTTGGTTTTCACGTTGCCAGCTTCATCGCTGTTGGACACCAGCCCCGAGAATTTGGCGTCGCTATTGGCCATGGCCAAAGGGTTGAGCAGGCGTTTATGGTTGGCACAACATCGATTTGCGCTGCAATTTCCTGTCTACATTGTTGTCAGTGAATGCGAAAAAATCCCAGGCTTTGCTCGGTTTTCCTCCGCATTGCCATCGCCCATGCGGCGCAGCATCTTGGGTTGGTCTTCTCCATTTGATCTTTCGGCCCCGTTTCAGGAGAGGTGGATTGATCAAGGTATGGATGAGATATCCATGACGCTATCTGAAGCATGCATGGAGCTCAGTGCCCTAGAACTGCCTGACAGAGATTGTTCCGAATATTTTTTATTGCCCTCTGAGGTCAATAAGTTACGGGCTGGTATCCATGCGTTTATGGATGAGTTGATGCGCCCAAGCGCCTATCACGATCCATTTTTATTCCGTGGTTTTTATCTCACGGGTGACAGCAGTGAGTCTGCCGTTTTGCTTGGAAACCAGCACTCGCCCTATGCACTGGCGCAGGAAGACAGCCTGTATCAAGTGCGAAATGCCTTACAGCCAGCGTTTCTCAGGGACCTTTTTGAGAAAAAGATTTTTCCAGAAATTGGCTTGGTTCGGTCTGCGCGCACACAAAAATTGCGCAGACCCGCGGTGCACACGGCAGTTCGCTGGGGCACCGGTGGCTTTGTGGCGGTGTGGTTGGTGGCCCTTGGCTTGGCGTCACTCAAAATCAATTATGTGGCGGGTGAATTGGTCGGCGTGATTGAACAATTTAATCAAGAAACCAAAGATGCATTGCGCAGAAGCCGAGATGAAACATTTGACATTGCAAAAAGCAGAGACCGCGCTCTGCGCGCTTTGCGCTTGTTAGATTCCTTGAATGCCGGTGCTTTATGGGCTTTGCCCATGCCTGGGTCCTGGTCTTATGTGGACGACTTGAATTCAAAAGTGCAAAAGCGCATAGCAGATGGTTTTGCAAAAACCGCTTTTGATCCCATCCGAATCAGTCTCAATTCCGCGGTGGCCGACATGACTGGCGCCCCGATTGACAGCACCAATGGTGCATTGCTCGCAACCTCCAGTTGCAGCT
Organism: Limnohabitans rimovensis (SeqCode); assembly: GCF_965234775.1. Lineage (GTDB taxonomy): Bacteria > Pseudomonadota > Gammaproteobacteria > Burkholderiales > Burkholderiaceae_C > Limnohabitans > Limnohabitans rimovensis. The sequence goes on from NZ_OZ248562.1 coordinate 655,310, forward strand.
TGCCTAAATCTTGGACAGAGAGAGCCAGCTTCACGGGGCAGCGCGATTTGGAGGTGGATGAGCAAGCCGAATTTGTTTTGTTGGAACAATATGTGAGGCGAGCAGAGGATCTGCAAAGGGCCGTCATGGCCTTGACTCGATTGACCGATAAAACACAAGCTGCGAACGGTGAGGACCTGCGGCTTTTGGTCAAGGTCTTGATGGGTGTTGAACTCAATGGCAACACTGGACAAATCGCGGACATTTTCCGCAAGAGCGCACCCAGCGGGGGCATGGTTGATTTGACCGCGTTGCGCCAGGCGTCCAGTTGTACCTTTGGTTTGATGTTTGATGAGTTGACGGAGGCTGTGCTTTCGAAGAATCACTTGTTGCAAACGGAATCGCGTTACTCTGAGTTGCTTGCACAAGTCAGCACGGAGACAACATCTTCATTTGATGGCACCCTGGGCGTTCAGGCATGGGAGGAACTTTCAACGCAGTTGCGTGAACAGGCCGCCTTTTTACAAGGCGGGAAAGGCGTGTGGATTCAACGCCGGTCGCCGCAGTTCGGCGCGAATTTTGACAAGCTATTGCAAGTGGCCAAGGGGAATGCACTCTTGGGTCCTGATGTGACAGAGGCGGCACTCAAACGATTGAACACTGCATTCGCTAAATTTTTGAATGAATGGGACAGCATTGGCAATGAAAACGCCAGCTCCTTGGTCGGCAAATTAGAGTGGAACGAAAAGGATAATCGATGGACATTCAACCCGGATAGACAGGTGTTGTCTGAGGTGCTGAATAAAATGCTGGCATTGCCGTACGTCAAAAATAATTCTCCTAAAAAATTGACGGAGTCCACCAGCCCCTCTGTCAGTTGGGATCGCCAAAGGCTAGACCAGGCGCTGTCATATGGTGATGTCAAAAGAAATTTGGAAAATGATCTTCTGCTGAAGTTTCCGGCGCAGTTGAAAGCCCCTGCCACCCGTTTTTTGTACGGAGCGCTGGCCTCTAAGGTTTTAGAGTCCACTTCTCAGGCCATGTTGTCAACCTCGCGGCCTGTTCAACAAATCTCGTTGCAAGAGTCGGATCAACCCCGATTGGCCCGGCTGGTTGCATTGCTTAACGAGTTGGGCTCTGCAGATGCTGCGGCGACGCTGAAGAACATTATTTCTCGGGACATCATGACCCGTCTTAAATTGCTCGATGACGGCTTCCATCAGGCCAATTTATTTTTGCCCAGAGATCCTGAGTTCAGAGCATGGAGTGGCGTTGGAAGCCCCCTTGTTCAGGTTTATGAAGCTTCCGATGCGACTGGCTTGGCGGCCTACGTGGCACAACAAGTGGCCTATATTGAAAACGCGACCAAAGAAGCAGAACCACTGTTGCAGATTTTGAGCAGTTTGCAACCCAATCACCCCTTGGTGCAAAAGTGGGCGGGGCTGAGTGCTGATGTCGCTCGAAACAAGTTAAAAAGTCCCACCAGTTCATTGGGGGGATTGGTGCAGTTTTTACTGAGCACTGGCACCGATTTGGAGTATGGCAATTGTATTGATCGTTTGTCAAAGGTCAGCACAACCAGGCGAAGCTTTGACATGTTTGCTGATCGTTTGCAGTCTTTGCAATCGGGTTTGTTGAGCCGATGTGTCGCCCTCAAAGACCAAGAGCGCAAACAGAGCTGGGCGCAATTTTCTTCTTTATTCAACCGGGATTTGTCTGGCCGCGCACCCTTCAAGGCTTCCTCCATCATCGGTGCGAGCTCTTCATCTGGCGGTGCAAGCCGATTGGATTTTCCTCCTGCTGAATTAGACGATGTGGCGGCAACGCTGAACCAATTTGATCGGGTCCAAAAAGCCTTGAGCGAGGTCTCACCCTCGTCAGGCGGGGCTAAATCTCAAATGTCTTATCCACCGCACATCAGAAAATTTGAAGAGCAGTTCGTCCGGGTGCGTCAACTTTTAGCACCGCTGTTCCCGGCTGAACCTGGTGCCCCTGCTGGTTACGATGTCAGTGTTGATTTCAGAGCCAATATCAGCGATGAAAAAGAAGGCGGGCGAATCATTGATTGGTCTATTTCAACAGGCAATCAGACCTTGCGTTTGAAGGATTCTGGCAAGTCTCTTTTTTGGGAGCCCGGGATGCCCATTGTGTTGTCCTTGCGCATAGCCAAAGACAGCCCACTGAAACCCAAGGCCGATGCCAGACAAGCGAACATGTCCATTGAGGACAAAGCCGTGACTTACCGTTACACCGACCCCTGGGCTTTGTTCAGCATTCTGACGGCCCATCGAGAGGCTGAGCGCAATGCACGCTTGGATGGGCGCGCTCAGTTGTTGCGATTTGAGTTTCCATTGTTGGCACAAACCGATGATGGCAAAACGATGGGCAATGAAACCCAGGCCCGGGTTTTCATCAGGTTGGCCATCAGTCCAGCGGGTAAAAAAACATTGCTGGCATGGCCGGCATCCTTCCCCACCAAAGCGCCAGAATGGACCATGCCTTGATGGCAAGTTTATGAGTACTGATTTTCTGTTCAAGCTCAGCGATCTATTAGAGCCAGTGGCCACTGAGTCACCTTGCGGCGCTTCATTGCGCTACGACCCCATCTATACGGATATTCGATTGGCCAGAGAAGAGGACGACCCCAATTTGCCCATGCGGCAATGGGAGCGCCCTCTGAAGAAAGCCGATTGGCTGTTCATAGAAACACAGTGCTTTGAAGCCTTGGCTAAAAAATCCAAAGACTTGCAATTGGTCGCATGGTTGACTGAAGCTTGGATGCGTTTATATGGTTTGCAGGGTTTGGCGTCGGGACTCAAACTCATGCACGATTTGCCCGTTGCGTTCTGGGAAGGGATTCACCCGCTGATCACCGACGGAGATACGGAGCCCCGCAAAGCGCCTTTCGAGTGGGTGAGTGAATCGCTTGCTGTCAGCTTGAAGATTCATGTGGTGATGATGACCATATTGGAGCGCAGTCCGTCAAAAATCACATTGGTGGAGTGGGACCGACTCACGGCAGAGGATGTCCATGCCCAAGATATTCTTCAACCTAAAAAAGAAACTGCCCCAGCAGAATTCCAATTGGAGCCCATCAGCCGTTCCGAGTTGTTGTCACTGGCCAAGAGTCCTGCACATGCCGAGTCTTTGCTTTTGCAATTGTCTCAAGTGCGTGAGTGCATCCAAATCGTGCAAAGTTTACAAAAATTTCTGGATGAAAAGCTGGCAACGGATTCGCCCAATTTGAGCAAACTGATGTCGTGCTTGTCGGCCTTTGAGCGGGTGCTGGCAGCGTTGACAGCGAGTTTAGGCAAAGGCAGTTCAACGGGCCATTCTCAGTCAACTTCCCAGGCGGAAGACTTACCTGATCAAGGTCATACAGCCATGCAAGAACAAGGTGAATACAATTTGCAGTCTTCCGAGTGGCAGTCTGGACAATGGCGCACACGTGAGGAAGCTTACGCAACCCTGGAAGCCGTTGCCAGCTATTTGCAACAACGAGAACCGCACAGTCCGACACCTTATTTGATTCAAAAGGCGGTGCGGTGGGGCAGATTGCCTCTTCCCGAGTTGATGAAAGAAATCATGCGAGAGGAGGGCGACTTGAATCGCATGTCTAATTTGTTTGGTCATACAGACCCGACTTCAGGCGTGGATCCATAAGCCTGTGATTGAACACGTGTTCCATGGGGATCATTCATGCCTGACACCACTGAAATGGCAGTACAACAAAAATTTCTGCTGATCAATCCCAATACCAGTGAAGCGACAACACTGAAGTTATATGAAAACCTGCTGCCCTTGCTGCCAGTGGGGTTCGGCTTAGATGTTCGAACTGTCAGCAAAGGTGCCCCGTACATCGCTTGCGAAGCGAGTCATGCCGTGGCTGCCAGCGCCTTATTGGAAACATGGGCAGACTATCTATCTGAGCAAAAGGCCCCAGATGGTGTGTTGATCGGATGCTTTGGTGACCCCGGTTTGTTCGCGCTGCGCGAGTCCAGCGCCTGCAAAGTCACTGGTTTGGCGGAGGCCTCATTTATGGAGGCATCTGAGCGGGGTTCATTTGCCATTGTCACGGGGGGGCTTCGCTGGAAACCCATGTTGCAGCGCTTGGCATTGACCTTGGGTTTTGGGGAAGCGCTGCTTCACATTGAAACTGTGACACCCACAGGGGCCATGTTGCAGGCCGACCCTGACATGGCCATTGAATGCCTGACACAAGCATGCCATGCCGCCTCCTTGCCTGGTGTTCGGTCAATTATTTTGGGCGGTGCAGGCTTGGCTGGCTTGGCTTCATTGATTCAACCGCATGTTGAATTGCCATTGATTGACAGTGTCCAAGCAGGTTTGCGGGTCTTGATCAAGGGAGAGGCACCCCAACCCATTCGCAGCGCCAATGGGTTTGTGGCCCGCTTGAACCATTTGTCTCCAGCCATGTTGCGCTTGGCTGATTGAGCGTTGCCTGAGATGATCAATTTCTTGGCTTGAATACAGATGTATTGTCACTTTTGTGCGCGATTATTTTCCAAATGCTTGCTCGACAGCGACGCCCCTGGCACAATAATTTGATGAACACATCACGCACTTCCCAGATCAAGGCCAAAGCCGCTCAGTACTATGCCGTTGGCATTGCATTCTTTTCTATCATTGTCGGCATCTTGGTCACCATCATGGTGATCGTCAACCGAAACAGCTGAACCGCCACCATCTGCTGGCCTTCCTCGATGGGGTAGGGCTTGAGAACCAAGCCCCTCAGCGGTGATTGAAATGTCAATTTAGTTGAGGCCTTTCATGGCATCGGCGAACAGCGCGTTTTGGTCTCTCAAGTATTGTTTGTATTCAGCAGGGTTCAAGTGCTTTATTTCAGCACCAAATAACTTTAAATTCCCGGCTATTTGAGGGTTGTACTTTTCGATCGTTTTTTGGGTTGCCAGGTAAATTTGATCGATCACCTCTTTGGGGGTGCCCTTGGGTGCTGAGATGCCGTAATACGCGGGCCCGGCGATTTTGTAGCCCAACTCTCGCAAGGTGGGAACATCTGGCAATGACTTCAGACGTTGCAGGCTGAACACCGCCAAGGGCCTCAATGCGCCCGATTCCACATGGGTCTGTACCGCGCCTACTGCGGCCGATGAAAGTTGGACATGACCTCCGAGCAAAGATGTGACAGCCGGGCCACTGCCTTTTTCTGGAATGTGGGTCCACTTGATGCCCGCCTCTTTGCTGAATATTTCCGCCAATAAATGGGTGATGCCCATGGCACCAGAAGTGGTGTAGTTGATGACCCCTGGCTTTGCTTTTGAATAGTCCACCAACTCCTTGAGTGTTTTCCACGGCGCATTTTTAGATACCACCAACATCATGCCGCCCTCTGAGAGGCTGGCAATGGGTTCAAAAGAGTCGAATGAATATTTGATGTCTTTATTGGCCAGGGGAACCACCACAATGGATCCTGGAGATGTGCCGACCAAAGTCAGTCCATCGGGTTTGCTGCTGGCCACTGTGCCAGCGCCGATGGCCCCACCCGCGCCCGGCTTGAACGACAACACCACAGGTTGCCCCAAAAATTCACCCATGCGATCAGCAAAGGGTCTGATCATGTTGTCTGTGTCCCCAGGTGCAAAGGGAATCACCAGCTGAATGGGCTTGCTGGGAAATGGGTCAGCCGCATGCCCTGGCAAAGCCATGGCCAAGAAAGGGGCTGCAGTGAGCCAAATCCCTATGCGCATTGATTTTTTGAGGGCATCAACCGCCATGAATGCAGGTGTGATGGGTCCATTTGAATGAGGTTTTTTCATGGGATTGCTCCTTGGGGTTAATCGCATTTCGCTGTCATGCCGCCGTCGACTATCAACTCGGTACCGGTGATGAAGCGCGCTTCGTCAGAGGCCAAAAAAAGTGCGGCATTGGCGGTATCGCGACCGTCACCCACAAAAGGCATGGGGATTCGCGCCTGACGGCGCTTTAAAAGGGCTTCAATATCGCCACCGCTTTGTGTTTTGGCCAGAACGGCGTCCACCAAAGGTGTGTGCAACTGACCGGGAAGGATCGAATTGATGCGGATCCCTTTTTTGGCGTACTCAATGGCCACAACCCGCCCAAATTGAATGACACCTGCTTTGGAAACGGCATAACCGACTTGGGCTGCACCGCTGAAACGAATCCCGGATATGGATGCGATATTGACAATCGATCCAGCGCCTTTTTGTTCCATGACTGGAATCACGTATTTGCAAGTCAAAAAAACCGACTTCAAGTTCAAGTCGATTTGGGCATCGAAACTGGCCTCTGACATGGAAACAGGGCCACCAGGCGCAGGCCCGCCCACGTTATTGACCAAGATGTCTATCTTGCCGTATCGATCCAAACAGGCTTGGACCATCGATTGCACGGACTCTGCCTGCGTGACATCCGCGACAAAGGGGGTGAAGTCGCCGCCAAATGCAGCGATCATTTGTTGGGTTTCGGCCATCGCATCAGCATCAATGTCCACGGCAAAAACCTTTGCCCCTTCTTGGGCAAAGCGCACGGCGGTTGCGCGTCCATTGCCCCATCCAGGGCCCACGCAGCCAGCACCGGTGATGATGGCCACTTTGTTGGTTAATCTGTGTGTGGGTTGATGCATGCGGTGTCCTGATGGGTGCTTATCGGGTGGCGGCAATCAAACCGCCGTCCACCACGATGCTTTGTGCCGTGATGTAGCGGCTTTCGTCACTGGCCAAAAAAAGCACGGTGTTGGCCACATCCCAAGCATCACCCATGTGCCCGGCGGGGACTTGCTTGTGTCGATGCTCCACAAAGGCCTCAAACTGTCCGCCGGCATATTTATCGGCCAAACGTTTGACCAAGGGCGTGAAAACCAAGCCAGGAACCACGCAATTCAGCCGAATACCCTTGGAGGCATACAGTACCGCGGTTGTTTTGGTCAATTGCATCAGGGCTGCTTTGCCAGCGGCATACGCCACCTGTGGTTTGCCCACATATCTGAGGCCTGCCACTGAGGAAATGCTGATGATGGAGCCGCTGCCTTGGTTTTCCATGATGGGCAAAACCGATTTCATCGTCAGAAACGCTGTTTTGACGTTCAAATCCATTTGTCCGTCCCATGTTTCTTCGCTCATCTCAACGGGGCCACCCGGCTCAGACTGGCCAACGTTGTTGACCAAAATGTCGATGCGACCCAACATGTCCATGCAGCTCTTCACCATGTTTTGCACATCTTCAGCGATCGTCACATTGGCGGTCGTCACATGGGCTTTGCCACCTTCTTCTTCGATGATTTTTTGGGTCACTTTGGCGGCATCTAAGTCACGATCTACACCAAACACAGTGGCGCCTTGGCGGGCCAACAAAACGGCAATGGCTTTGCCGTTGCCCCAACCTTCGCCCCGAGTACCACAGCCGGTCACCAAAGCCACTTTTCCGTCCAGTCTTAGCATAGGTTGTCCAGTAAATTGAATTCGTTTTTCAAAGAAAAATGTACTTTTGATGGGCTGCCCGCCATACCATTGAAGGCTAGGCAACCCACCTGAAGATCAGTCAAGATACTAGATCGACTTTGGGACAAAGATGCTAGGGTTTTCGATGGGTCGCCAAAACTTCGAGAATCGCAGGATTTGTATCGATCATGCCCAAGCAGCTAAGTCCCACGACCCTGTTTGGCGTGGACATGTTGACCTGCCAGATCATGTTCTTGCGGACTCTTATATGATCGCTGCGCATTGTCAAACGCAAAGTTGCAATTGACACCCTGCCTTTTCAATCCTCTGAGGACCGTGACATGTCAAAACTCCCGCCTGCACTTGCTGCACTTCCATTCCCCGTGATCGGCTCGCCGTTGTTCATCATCAGCAACCCCAAGCTGGTGATCGCCCAATGCATCAACGGGGTGGTGGGTTCTATGCCAGCTTTGAATGCCCGTCCGGCCTCGCAGTTGGACGAATGGTTGGCCGAGATCACCGAGGCGCTGGCTGCGTACAACAAAGCGCATCCTGATCGTCCTGCCGCGCCTTATGCCATCAACCAAATCGTGCACAAAAGCAATGACCGTTTAGAGCACGACATGGCCTTGTGCGTGAAGTACAAAGTGCCTGTGATCATCACTTCTTTGGGGGCGCGCGAGGAAGTCAACCAGGCTGCTCACAGCTACGGCGGCGTGGTGTTGCATGACATCATCAACAACAAATTTGCCCACAAGGCGATTGAAAAGGGTGCGGATGGCCTGATCGCGGTGGCCGCAGGTGCAGGTGGACACGCGAGTGTGAAAAGCCCGTTTGCGCTCATCCAAGAAATCCGCCAGTGGTTTGATGGACCTGTGGCCTTGAGTGGTGCCATCTCCAGTGGTGGTGCCATTTTGGCGGCGTTGGCCATGGGTGCAGACTTTGCTTACATTGGATCGGCCTTCATCGCCACCGACGAAGCACGGGCCAGCGATGCCTATAAACAATGCATCGTGGACAGCAACTCAGACGACATTGTCTATAGCAACTTGTTCACTGGCGTTCACGGCAATTACTTGGCGCAGTCCATTCGGAACGCCGGCATGGATCCTGAGAATTTGGCGCAAAGCGATCCCAGCAAAATGGACTTTGGTGGCGACAAGTCCAAAGCGTGGAAAGACATTTGGGGTTGCGGTCAGGGCATCGGGACCGTTGATAAGGTGCAAAGTGCCGCCGCTTTGATTGACCAACTCAAGGCCGAATTTGCTGCTGCCAAGGCCCGGGTATTGGTTTGAATAGATTCGCCTCAGCCCCCGACGCGGCTGAGGTGATGCTGGATCAGCCGAAATGGCAAATGTAGTGGTAAGCCTCTGCCACCTTGATGTCAAACGACGAGTTGGCCGGCACTGAAAACTGGGTGCCAGGACCTGAGGTTTTCCACTCGTTGTTGCCAGCCACTTTGTATTCGCAAGAGCCCGCCACGCATTCCATGATTTCTGCGGCGGCAGTGTTGAAGGTGAGGGTGGCGGCCAGCACCACACCCACCGATTTTTTCTCGCCATTGGCCAAGGTGACGGTGTGGCTGACACACTTGCCATCAAAAAACACATTGGCTTTGGTGGCGACGCTGGCGCCTTGGAGTTGTTCGGTCACCATGGTCAGGCTTTCTTTTTCGAAGTGGGTTTGCGTGCAGGCGTGGCTTTGGCCGCACGTTCGTTTTTCAGGTTGGCGGCAATGCGCAAACGCAAAGCGTTGAGCTTGATGAAGCCTCCGGCGTCGGCTTGGTTGTAAGCGCCGCCGTCGTCATCAAAGGTGGCGATGCGGGTGTCAAACAAGCTGTCGGTTTTGCTTTCGCGGCCCACGCACATGATGGTGCCTTTGTAGAGCTTCAAGCGCACCTTGCCGTTGGCGGTGGCTTGCGAGGCGTCGATCAGGCCTTGCAGCAACTCACGCTCGGGGCTGAACCAATAACCGTTGTAAACCAGCCTTGCGTACCGCGGCATCAGGTCATCTTTGAGCGACAGCACTTCGCGGTCCAAGGTGATGGACTCGATGGCGCGGTGACCCGACAGCAAAATCGTGCCGCCCGGGGTTTCGTAGCAACCACGGCTCTTCATGCCCACATAGCGGTTTTCCACTTTGTCCAAGCGGCCAATGCCGTGCTTGCCACCCAAGGTGTTCAAGTGGGTCAGTACTTTGGCGGGGCTCATGCGAACGCCGTCAATCGCCACCACATCGCCGTGTTTGTAGGTGAGTTCAATCACCTGCGGTTTGTTCGGTGCTTTTTCGGGGCTGACGGTCAAGCGCCACATGCTGTCGTCAGGGGCGTAATTGGGGTCTTCCAAAATGCCGCCTTCGTAGCTGATGTGCAGCAAATTGGCGTCCATGGAGTAGGGCGCAGGGCCTTTGCGTTTGGCGCCATCGACGGGAATGCCGTGTTGGTCGGCGTAGCGCATCAGCTTTTCACGCGAGAGCAAATCCCATTCACGCCAAGGCGCGATGATCTTTACATTGGGCATCAGGGCATAAGCGCCCAACTCAAAACGCACTTGGTCATTGCCCTTGCCGGTGGCGCCATGGCTGATGGCGTCGGCCTTGGTTTTGCGGGCGATTTCTACCAAGCGCTTGGCAATGAGTGGGCGGGCGATCGAGGTGCCCAGCAGGTATTCGCCTTCGTACAGCGCATTGGCGCGGAACATGGGGAACACAAAATCCCGCACAAACTCTTCGCGCAGGTCTTCGATGAAGATGTTGCTGGGCTTGATGCCCATCTTGATGGCTTTGGCACGGGCCGGTTCAATTTCCTCGCCTTGGCCGATGTCGGCGGTGAAGGTGACCACCTCGCAGTGGTATTCGTCTTGCAGCCATTTGAGGATGATGGAGGTGTCCAAACCGCCAGAGTAGGCGAGAACAACGCGTTGCGGGGCTTGAGTTTTGCCAGAAGCTGGCTGGGTTTTACGCATGGGAAGCACCAGTGAAAAATCAAAGGCGCGATTCTAGGCCAAGCCCGCCCAGAGGGCGTTAAAAAGGCCGCGGGTGCGGCTTGATGGGGTTTTAGCTTTGCGGTGCAGAGCCCATTGGAGGAGCGCCGTAGGGCATACCCACTGGCGGAGGTGTGATGAAGGTCGGCGCGGGCAGGTTCGCAGCGCCGGGGGGCGGGGCCATGGGGGTGATTTGCAAGCGCACCGAGGGGCCTGGGTCTTGCGGCATTTGAACGCTGTATTGCTTGCCAGCAAACTCGTAGATCACGTTGTATGCGGTGGTGCGGTTTTCATAAAAGACTTGGTTGGTGCAGTTTTGCACATTGCGCACCTCGGGGGCAGGTGATCCTTCGACTTTATCGCCCATCAAAGCGCCGCCAATCAGGCCCAGCATGGTGGCCGCATCGCGACCAAAACCTTGCCCCACGTTGTTGCCAATGGCGCCACCAGCGATGGCACCCATGAGCGCGCCAGCGCCAGATTTTTGCCCCGGGCTGACCACTTGGCTTTGGGTACAGACCTGGCGGGGCACTGCCACCTGTTGGATGATGGGGGTTGACGAGATCACCCGGCCGACCTCTTGCGCTTTTGCAGCAGGGGCCAGGACGAACCCCAGGGCTGCAGCCAGGGAAAAGTAACTCAATGGTTTCATGTTGACCTTCCGGTGAAATTTAATTGACTGAATAAAGCAAAAAAAGGCTATCGATCAACAACGCTCTGCCAAGCTTGCAGGTTGACACCGATCACCACCTGGTGGCCTTTGACCACCACGGGGCGCTTGACCAAGCTGGGCCATTCAAGCATGAGTTGTTGGGCTGAGGCGGCGTCTATGACCAGCGCTTGGGTGGCCGCGTCCAGACCACGCCATGTGGTGCCTTTGCGGTTGAGCAAAACCGTCCAGTCCACTTTGGACAGCCATTGCGACAAGTGTTCAGCGCTCAAGCCTTGTTTTTTGAAGTCATGGAAGTCGTGGGGCACTTGGTGTGCGCTCATCCACTCGCGGGCTTTTTTCACGCTGCTGCAGTTGGGGATACCGTAAATGGTGATGGGGTTGCTGTGCATGTCCCGAATGATGCCGCATTTTCAAGGCCTTTGGGGGCTGGTTCACAATCTCGGCATGAATCTCACAGACTGGCTGGCCCATTGCGAAAAACTGCACCCCCACAACATAGCCATGGGCTTGGAGCGCGTTAGACAGGTGGCCCAGCGCTTGGATTGGCACTGGTCTTGCCCGGTGGTGACGGTGGCGGGCACCAATGGCAAAGGCTCAACCTGCGCCATGATCGAGGCGGTGTGCCGCCAGTCGGGTTATCGCACCGGGGTTTACACATCGCCCCATTTGGTCCATTTTGAAGAGCGATGCCGCATTCAGGGGCAATCGGTGGAGGCTGCCCATTTGGTGCCCCATTTTGAGCGGGTCGAGCAGGCGCGCCTGGGCGAATCACTGACTTATTTTGAATTCACCACGTTGGCCATCATGGATTTGCTGTGCCATTCAACGTTGGATGTGGTGGTGCTGGAGGTGGGTTTGGGCGGTCGATTGGATGCGGTGAATGTGGTCGACGCGGATGCCGCGGTGATCACCTGCATTGATCTGGACCACACCGAATGGCTGGGCCCTGACCGAGAGTCGATTGGCCACGAAAAAGTGGGCATTGCGCGGGCTGGGCGGCCTTTGATCGTCAGCGACCCGGTGCCTCCGGCGAGTGTGTTGGCCCATGCCCAGGCCATTGGAGCCGACCTGTGGCTGCATGGGCGTGATTTCCATTTCAGTGGCGATCGCCAACAGTGGCACTGGATAGGGCGTGATCGGCGTTACCACGGACTTGCCTATCCAGCCCTGCGGGGTGCCAATCAGTTGCTCAATGCCAGCGGCGCATTGGCCTTGTTTGAGGCCCTGCGCCAGCGCCTGCCGGTGACGGCGCAATCGGTGCGCAATGGTTTGGCCTTGGTCGAGTTGACGGGCAGATTTCAAACCCTTGCAGGACAACCCACGTTGGTGTTGGACGTGGCGCACAACCCCCATTCGGTCGCTGCTCTGTTTCAAAACCTGGATGCGATGGGTTTTTATCCCCAAACCCATGCGGTTTTCGGAGCCATGGCCGACAAAGACCTGGTCGCGATGATGGCCCGCATGACCCCCGTGGTGACCCATTGGCATGTCTGCGATCTGCCCATCCAGCGGGCTGCCACAGCAGAGCAATTGGTCAACCTTTTGAACGGCTTGTCTGGGGTTGATTCCAAGCAGGTTTTTGCCCACGCCAGCCCGACCCAAGCCCTGGCTGCAGCCCAAGAAAGCGCAGACCCCACTGATAGAATTGTTGTTTTCGGGTCATTTCTGACCGTGGGGGGCGTGATTGAAAACGGCTTGCCCAGCCTGAACGCCCCGCATTTGAATAACTGATTCACCCACTCATGGCATTTTTTAAATTTCGCATGCCCGGTCGGGCCACTGCCACCCAAGCGGCAGCGGCGGCTGAAAACGCAGCGGCTGAAAGTGCTGAAGTTCTGCGTGAGCGGGCGCGTCATCGCTTGCTCGGTGCTGCAGTGCTGGTGGTCGTGGCCGTGATTGGCTTCTCATTTTTGTTTGATACCCAACCGCGCACGGTTTCGGTGGACATCGCGGTAGAGATACCAGACAAAAACAAGTCGCGTTCCCCTGCCAAACCTGTTGAGGCCCCGCCAGCCGCAGCCTCAACCCCATCACCCCTGGCCCCTGAGCAAGGACTCAGCGCCAAAGAAGAGGTGGTGGCCCCCTCGGCAGCAAATGCGACCAAAGCTGCCCCTGCTGTACCGGTTGCGCCTGCGCCGAGCCCGCCACCATCCACCAAGCCCGACACTACCAAGGCTGAGGCACCCAAAACCGATCCCGATAAACCACTCACCGCAGAAGCCAAGGACGGCACCGCGCGCTTTGTGGTCCAAGTGGGTGCCTATGCCGATGCCGACAAAGCGCGTGATGTTCGACGCAAGTTGGAAAAAGCCGGTTTGAAAACCTATACCCACGTCGCTGAGACCAAAGAAGGCAAACGCACACGCGTGCGTTTGGGCCCGTTTGCCACCCGTGAAGAGGCCGATAAAGCCGCAGATAAAGCCAAGCAACTTGAGTTCACACCGGCGGTTTTAACCCTGTGAACTGGGACGGCCCACAAATCCTGGATTTGGCTGTGGCTTCGGTCATGGTGATATCTCTGGCTTTGGGCTTGTGGCGGGGCTTGTTGCGCGAGGTGCTCTCGCTGCTGGGTTGGGTGTTGGCGTTTTATCTGGCGCAAGCGCATGCGGTCACGGTGGGTCAGTGGCTGCCCATGGACGGTGCCAACCCGGGTTTGCGTTTGGCCTGTGCTTTTGTGCTGGTGATGCTGCTGGTGCTCATCGGTGTGGCGATCGTGCTTTGGCTGGCCAAAGCCTTGATCACCGTGGTGGGTCTGGGTTGGATTGATCGAATTTTGGGGGGCTTGTTTGGTTTTTTGCGGGCCATGGTGCTGCTCTTGGCGGCCAGTGCTGCGTTGTCTATGACGCCCATGCAAAATGGAGCATGGTGGCAAGATTCGCACAGTGGTCCCTTGCTGTCACAGTTTTTGGTTTGGGCCAAGCCTTTGTTGCCTGCTGAATTTGGAAAGTACCTTCCCTGATGTGTGGAATCGTCGGCGTTGCCAGCAACGCACCTGTGAACCAGTTGATTTATGACGCCTTGCTGCTGCTGCAGCACCGTGGCCAAGACGCGGCGGGCATCGTCACCCAATTGGAGCGCAAGTTCTTCATGCACAAGGCCAAGGGCATGGTCCGGGATGTTTTCCGCACCCGCAACATGCGCGCCTTGCCGGGCCCGATTGGATTGGGCCAAGTGCGCTATCCCACTGCGGGCAACGCCTACAGCGAAGAAGAGGCCCAACCCTTTTATGTGAATGCCCCATTTGGTTTGGTGTTGGTGCACAACGGCAACTTGACCAATGCTCAGGCCCTCAAGTCGGAGCTGTTCTCCGCCGATCACCGCCACATCAATACCGAGAGCGACTCTGAAGTGTTGCTCAATGTCTTGGCCCACGAGTTGGAGCACACCACCCGTGGTTTTTCCTTGTCTGCTGAGCAGGTTTTTGCGGCTGTGCGCGGTGTGCAAAAGCGCATCCGTGGCTCTTATGCGGTGATTGCCATGATCGCGGGGCATGGTTTGTTGGCCTTTCGCGACCCCTGCGGCATCCGTCCCCTGTGCATGGGACGAAGTTCTGACGGCACGGTCATGTTGGCCAGTGAATCGGTGGCTTTGGAGGGAACGGGCCATCATTTTGAACGCAACATCGCACCTGGCGAAGCCGTGTTCATTGACCTACAAGGTCAGGTACATGCCCAAGTTTGTGCGGACGCGCCGCTGCTGAGCCCGTGTATTTTTGAATTCGTCTATTTGGCCCGGCCTGATTCGGTGTTGGACGGCATATCGGTGTATCAAGCACGTTTGAATTTGGGTGAAACCTTGGCCAAACGGGTCATCTCCACCGTGCCGCCCAATGAGATCGATGTGGTGATTCCAATCCCAGAGTCCAGCCGCCCCAGCGCCACACAGTTGGCGCATTTGTTGGGCTTGCCCTACCGCGAGGGTTTTGTGAAAAACCGCTACGTGGGTCGCACCTTCATCATGCCTGGACAAGCTGTTCGCAAACGGTCTGTGCGCCAAAAACTCAATGCCATCGTGAGCGAGTTCAAGGGCCGCAACGTGCTGTTGGTGGACGACTCCATTGTGCGTGGCACCACCAGCCGCGAAATTGTCCAAATGGCCCGTGATGCGGGTGCCCGCAAGGTCTACATGGCCAGTGCTGCGCCACCTGTTCGCTATCCGAATGTCTATGGCATCGACATGCCCACCCCTGATGAATTGGTGGCCTATAACCGCACGGTGGAAGAAGTACGGGTCATGATCGGCTGTGACGCTTTGATCTACCAGGACGTGGAGGGCATGAAAACGGCGGTGCGCAATGCGGCTTCCAACCCCTCCAGCATCCAAGGCTTTGATGCCTCCTGCTTTGATGGGGTGTATGTCACAGGCGACATCACCGCCGCCGACATTGCCCGCATGGGCGCTCAGCGCAGCGCCCAAGATGAAAACGACACCGATGGCTCACGCCTGACCCTGCCCAACCCAGCCACCGCTTGACCCATGTCTGATAAAACATCTTCATCCGATTTACACCGTGACACCCAGTCGGTGCGTGCCGCTGTGGCGCGCAGCCAGTATGGCGAAAACTCGGAAGCGCTTTACCTCACCAGCGGCTATGTGCAGCCGGATGCGGCCACCGCGGCGCGTCGATTCGCCGGTGAGGAAGAGGGCTATACCTATGCCCGTTTAGGCAACCCCACGGTCAGCAGCATGGAGCAACGCTTGGCCGCTTTGGAGGGGACTGAAGCTTGCATTGGCACGGCCTCCGGCATGGGCGCCATTTTGCTCATGTGCATGGGCTTGCTCAAAAGCGGCGACCATGTCATTTGTTCGCACTCGATGTTTGGTTCCACCATCAAACTGATTGGCGGCGAGTTTGCCAAGTTTGGCGTGCAGTCGACCTTTGTGTCGCAAACCGATGTGGGTGAGTGGCAGGCGGCGGTCAAACCCAATACCCGCCTGTTGTTTGCCGAAACGCCCACCAATCCGCTGACCGAGGTGTGCGACATCGCCGCCTTGGCCGATGTGGCGCACCGCGCAGGTGCCTTGTTCGCGGTGGACAACTGTTTTGCCACGCCGGTGTTTCAGCGTCCCGTGGAAATGGGGGCCGACCTGATCGTTCATTCGGGCACCAAGTACTTGGATGGTCAAGGCCGTGTCATGGCGGGCGCCCTGTGCGGCACCAAAGCGCTGGTCAATGACGTGTTTGGACCGGTCATGCGCAGTGCAGGCATGACCCTGGCCCCCTTCAATGCCTGGGTGATTTTGAAGGGCATGGAAACCCTCAACATCCGCATGCAAGCCCAGTCAGATCAAGCCCTGCGCTTGGCCCAGTGGCTAGAAGGCCACCCCGCCATTGAACGCGTGCTCTACCCCGGTCTGGCCAGCCATCCCCAGCATGCTTTGGCCATGGCCCAGCAATCGGGTTCGGGTGGCGCGGTGTTGTCCTTTGTGCTCAAGGCCGCTGACCCCGAGCAAGCCAGAGCCCGGGCCTTCCATGTGATGGACAGCATGCAAACCCTGTCCTTGTCGACCAACCTGGGCGATGTCAAAACCCTGGTGGCGCACCCGGCCAGCACTTCGCATGGCCGTTTGTCAGAGGCCCAGCGGCAATCTGCTGGGATCGGACAGGGCTTGGTGCGCGTGGCTGTGGGCTTGGAGCACATGACCGACATCCAGGCCGACTTGGCCCGCGGTCTCGACAGCTTGTGAGCAAGCCCGCGTTGGACGCGGGTGTGATCCTTGTGAGCCCCTGATGAATTTGATGCAAAGACTTTGACCCCATGACCACCCGCGTTCGAACCCGCTTCGCCCCGTCCCCCACGGGCTTCATCCACTTGGGCAACATCCGTTCGGCCCTGTACCCCTGGGCATTTGCTCGCTCCAAGCACCACCCCAGCGGGGGCGACTTCATTTTGCGCATCGAAGACACCGACCTTGATCGCTCTTCACAGGCTGCCGTCGATGTGATCTTGGAAGGCATGGCGTGGTTGGGCTTGGACACCGACGAAGGCCCCTACTACCAAATGCAGCGCATGGACCGTTACCGCGCGGTGCTGGCGCAAATGCAAGCCGATGGCTTGGTCTACCCCTGCTACACCAGCGTGGCCGAGTTGGACGCCATGCGAGAGCGCCAAATGGCGCAAAAGCAAAAGCCCCGCTATGACGGCACCTGGCGCCCGGAGCCCGGAAAAACGCTGCCACCCGTGCCGCCAGGGGTTCAACCCGTGCTGCGCTTTCGCAACCCGGTCGAAGGTGCGGTGGTGTGGGAAGACAAAGTCAAAGGGCGCATCGAAATCAGCAATGCGGAACTCGATGATTTGGTGATTGCCCGGCCCGACGGCACGCCCACCTACAACTTTTGCGTGGTGGTGGATGACATTGACATGGCCATCACGCATGTCATTCGCGGCGACGACCACGTCAACAACACCCCACGCCAGATCAACATCTTTCGCGCGCTGGGTGCAGAGCCACCGGTGTATGCCCATTTGCCCACGGTGCTCAATGAGGCCGGCGAAAAAATGAGCAAGCGCAACGGTGCCAAGCCGGTCACCCAGTACCGTGACGAGGGCTACTTGCCCGACGCCATGATCAATTACTTGGCTCGACTGGGTTGGAGCCATGGCGACGATGAAATTTTCAGCCGCGCGCAGTTTTTGGATTGGTTCAACCTCGACCACTTGGGCAAAAGCGCCGCTCAATTTGACGAGGCCAAACTGCGCTGGGTCAACGCCCAACATTTGAGGGCCATGGACCCAGAGGCCTTGGCAGAAATCGTGCGCCCCCGATTGACCCAGCGTGGCATGGCGCCAGACCAAAACCTGGCGGGCATTTGCGCCTTGTTCAAAGACCGTTGCGACACCACCGTGGCCTTGGCCGATTGGGCCGCGGTCTTTTACAGTGATGTGAATGTCGACGCGGACACCTTGCAGCCCATGCTCAGCCCGGTGGTGCGCCAAGCCATCGACGCCTTGGCCCAATCACTGGCGCATTGCGAATGGACATCTTCGGAGGTGGCGGCTCAAATCAAACCCGTGCTTGCACATGCAGGCATCAAAATGCCTCAATTGGCCATGCCAGTGCGGGTCTTGTTGTGCGGCCAGGCACAAACCCCATCGTTGGATGCGGTGATCACTTTGTTCACCCGTGAGCGTGTTTTAGAAAGGCTGCAGAAGGCCCACAATTTCGGGCTATAATTTCGCTCTTCGATACCACCACGGGGGTATAGCTCAGCTGGGAGAGCGCTTGCATGGCATGCAAGAGGTCAGCGGTTCGATCCCGCTTACCTCCACCAGTCGTATCGAAGCGTCCAGGTTTTGACCCTATCGTCTAGAGGCCTAGGACATCACCCTTTCACGGTGAGTACCGGGGTTCGAATCCCCGTAGGGTCGCCAAGTTGTCTTCACTTGGTTGCGTGCAAAGCGCAACGCAAGAAGCACCTACCAGGAGTGGTAGTTCAGTTGGTTAGAATACCGGCCTGTCACGCCGGGGGTCGCGGGTTCGAGCCCCGTCCACTCCGCCAAAATGGAAAAGCCGTTGTTTTTACAACGGCTTTTTTCTTGGTCTTTGGCGTTCATGGCTACCTGCACCATCAGCTTTTCACGCCGCAAGGATTGGCACTTTATCTTGGGTGCCCGCACTGAAGTGAGTCTTCAAAAGTGCTTCTGGAGTGGTTTGTCTGCCTTTGCACGGCAGGTGATTTGTACAAAAACTAATGACTTTCCCTGGTTTTCAAAACCATCACTTGACGCGATGCGGCTGCGGCTTTAAAACCCGCAGGTGATGTTTACCTCCAAGGCATTTGGAGGCCTCAGGTGGTTTGGCACAGGGCTCGGTCATGACGTTGATTTTTATGCATTCAAACCGTCGGTGATGCACAAACTGGTTGGCTCAAGCCAGGTGTCCACTGTTTCTTTTGGAACTTTCAAAGAGAGAGCTGACAGATGGACCATTTATTGACCCCTGAATCTGGCACTGATGTGTATGCGTTCATGCGCATGAGATTGGCTTGCACATGAGCCGGCGCAGCCTCACCCCCCATGCCCCCAGCTTGGGGGACGCCCAATGTTGGTCCGATGGTGTGGTTCCCATGACCTCTGTGCCTGGGGGATTGACCGCCAATGCCCAAGGCGGGCTGAGCTGGCTGCTCAACACCCTTGAAAAAGAGGTTTTGCCGCGTTTGCTGCAGGCCCATGCCCACAGCGAGGCCGGGCCCGATAAGCGACCAACCATCACCGACAACGATGTGCCCCACACGGTGGTGCAACAGCTGGTGCAAATGGCCTTGACCAACGACACCGCCGATATGCTGGCCTATGTCCAAGCCATTCACGCCCAAGGCGTGGCTTTGGAGACGGTGTATTTGCATGTGCTCACGCCGGTGGCGCGCACACTGGGTGAAATGTGGGAGCGCGATGAATGCAGCTTCACCGATGTCACCGTGGGTTTGTGGCGCATCAAGCAAGTCATGCATGAACTCAGTCCCACCTTTCAAAGTGTGGCCCAAGAGCAGTCTCACGGGCGCGAGGTCATGCTGGTGCCCACGCCGGGCTCGGCGCACAACCTGGGTTTGTTCATGGTGTCGGAGTTTTTCAGGCGCTCCGGTTGGCGGGTCAGCGGTGAATTGTTGTCGCAACCGAGCGACATGCTGCATGCGGTTCAAAAGGATTGGATCGATTTGGTGGGCTTGTCGGTGGGCATTTCTGACCACGTGGCGCCTTTGGCCGATCTGATCAAGGCATTGCGGGGGGCATCGCGCAACCCCGCTTTGCAAGTTATGGTGGGTGGGCCTTTGATGCTGGCCCACCCCGAGTACGTGTCGTCGTTGGGGGCGGATTTTATGGCGGTGGATGCCCCAACCGCTGTAAATCAAGCAGAAGCCCGGGTGCCCATGCGCAACCCGCGCTGAGCGACAGGGGTGAGCAGGGCCGGTGCCCAAGTCAAGTTTTGATTTGACTTTTGGGTCCGCTCCACAGACCGCTGGCCAAGGCCGTGCCGAGCAAAATGATGGCGCCACTGAGCAAGTGCACCAAGCTCAAGCTTTCATCAAACAGCACGGCCCCCAGCAGGCTGGCAAACACCGGGATCAAATAGGTCACCGACATGGCTTTGGTGGCCCCAATTTGGGTGTTCAGTTTGAAGTAGAGCGCATAGGCGGCTGCGGTGCACACGATGCTCAGGGCTGCAATGCTGGCCCATGCATGCCAGGGCGGCATTTCGGCTGGCCACAGCCACCAAGTGGGAAGTGCCAATAAGGCGGTGGCCCCCATCAAGCTGCCGCAAGCGGTGGTCAATGCAGACACCGCGCGCAAATGACGTTGCGCAAAGCAGGCGGCCAAGCCGTAAAAAAAAGTCGCCATCAAAATGGCTACTATGCCCCAGGTGGAGGCTTGTTCACTCACCGGGGTAGCCGGATCGCGGCCCAGGGTCAACACCGCTACGCCTAAAAAACCAATGGTCAGGCCCAGCCAGCGGGATGAAGTCGGGCGGTCTTTCAGCCAAAGCCAAGCCAGCAAACCGCCAAACAAGGGCGTGCTGGCGTTCAAGATGGAGGCCAGACCAGTGCTCATTTCATGCACCGCATAACCCAACAATGCAAAAGGAATGGCTGAGTTGATACAGCCCATGAAGAAGGTGTTGCGCCAATGGAGCCGCATTTCAGCGAACAGGCCTTTGGCATAAATCACCGGAAGCAACACCAGCGTGGCCAGGCCCACCCGCAGGCAAGCCGTGGGGATGGGCCCAAAAAACTCAGAGCCCCAGCGCATGAACACAAACGAGGAGCCCCAGATCATGGACAGGAGAAGAAAGGACGGCAGCCAACTGCGCAAGGGTGGTGTGTTCACAAGTGGGTCATGATAGCGGCCACATGGCCGAGCTTCACGTCTGGTTGCACAGGGTGTGGAGCCCTGAGGTGGGGCAGGCCTGCCTCTTACAATCGCGCCCATGAAAACCGACCCCCACGCCTTCAAAGCCTATGACATCCGGGGCCTGGTACCCAATGCATTGAACCCCGACTTTGCCCGTGCTTTGGGCCGGGCCTTTGGCCACCAAGCTGCGGCTTGTGGTGAAACCATGGTGGCCGTGGGTTGTGATGGCCGCTGGAGTTCGCCCAGCCTCAGCGCGGCCTTGGTGCAAGGTTTGGTCGATGTGGGCATGGTGGTGATTGACGTGGGGATGGTCACCACCCCGATGTTGTACTTTGCCGCGCACACGCTGTGCCGCAGCGGCATTCAGGTCACGGGCAGCCACAACCCCAAGGATTACAACGGTTTCAAAATGGTCTTGGCTGGGCGCGCCATTTATGGCGAGGACATCCAGGCTTTGCGCGCCACCATGACCGATGAAAGCTGGGTCTTGAAAGCAGGGGGACTGGTGCGCTTGATGAACCTGATCAAGCCGTATACCGACCGCATCTTGGGCGATGTGCGTTTGACTCGGCCGATGAAGATCGTGATCGACAGTGGCAATGGCGTGGCGGGCGCTTCTGCGCCTGGGATTTTTCGTGCCCTGGGCTGCGAGGTCATCGAATTGTTCAGCGAGGTCGATGGGCAGTTTCCCAACCACCACCCCGACCCGAGCAAACCTGAAAATCTGAAAGACCTGATCGCCGCCTTGGCCAACACGGGCGCCGAGCTCGGCTTGGCTTTTGATGGTGATGGCGACCGCTTGGGCATCGTCACCCGCGATGGCCAAAACATTTATCCCGATCGGCAAATGCAGTTGTTTGCCCAAGATGTGCTCTCACGCGTGCCCGGAGGCACCATCGTCTACGACGTGAAATGCTCGCAACGCTTGGCCCCAGCCATTCGCGCGGCCGGCGGTGACCCACTGATGTACCGCACCGGGCATTCCTTGATCAAAGCCAAGATGAAAGAGATCGACTCGCCTTTGGGCGGGGAGATGAGCGGACACATCTTTTTCAAAGAGCGCTGGTTTGGCTTTGACGATGGCACGTATGCCGGTTGCCGTTTGCTCGAGATTTTGAGCCGCTCGCCAGACGCCAATGCGGTACTTTTGGCCTTGCCCACCAGCCATTCGACGCCAGAACTCAATGTGCCCTGCGCTGAAGGCGAGCCGCACCGCGTGGCCCAGGCTTTGCTCGAAGCGGTGCAAGCCGGGCGCTTGCCGCTGCACGCTGGCGTGGTGGCGCCCAGTGTCTCGGGCATTGACGGCGTGCGGGTGGATTGGGCGGACGGATTTGGCCTGATCCGCGCATCCAACACCACCCCGGTGCTGGTGCTGCGCTTTGAGGGGCAAACACCGGCTGCTTTGGCGCGCATCCAGGGCGACATGATGGCTTTGCTCACGGCGGTGAAACCCGATGCTGCCGTCACGGAGTCAGCGCATTGAGGGTGTTGGTCGTCAAGCTGTCTTCGCTGGGCGACGTGATCCAAACCCTGCCCGTTTTGCACGATATTCAGGCTCTGCACCCGCAGGTTCAAATCGACTGGGTGGTAGAAGAAGCCTTTGCCGACCTCTTGCGGTCGGTACCCAGCATTGCGCGGGTCATCCCGATTGCCCAGCGGCGTTGGCGCCGCGCCCCTTGGTCTGCTGATTCGCGCCAAGGGTGGAAGGCTTTTTGGGCGGATTTGCATCAACAGGCCTATGACGTGGTGATTGATTTTCAAGGCCTGATCAAGTCGGCCCGGGTGGCGCGCGGGGCGCGATTGGCCCCAGACGGCTACAGCGTGACCTATGCCAACGCCAGCGATTGGTGTGCTTATGAGTGGCCTGTGCGTTACCTGCTTTCGCGCAGCGTGCCGATGGAAAAAACCATCCACGCTGTCGCCCGTTACCGCAGTTTGGCCGCCCGTGCCTGGGGCCAAGAGCCTTCAGGTGTGTTGTCACAAGCGCCGGTTTACCCCTGGCCCCTGCCAGCGCCCACCCAAGCCCCTTGCGTGGTGCTGGCGCATGGCACTACCCGTGCTGACAACGCCTGGCCGATGGCCCATTGGCAGGCCTTGGCCCAGCGGTTTTTGGCCCAAGGTTGGACGCTGGCGGTGCCCCAAGCCAATGACAGCGAAGCCCAATGGGCGGCCCAATTGCAATCCATCTTGGGCCCCGCTTGCCAAGTTTGGCCCCGCATGGGCTTGGCCGATTTGCGCGATCGCATGGCCCAGTGCAGCGGGGTGATTGGGGTGGATTCGGGGCTGGGTCATTTGGCCGTGGCACTCGATTTGCCCACCGTCATCATCTTCAGCCAACCCCGGGTGGCACGGGCCGGGCCAGTTGGTCGTGCGCACCAAACCGCGGTGGGCGGCGACCATGCGCCCGACGCCCCAGCGGTGTGGGCGGCGTGGCAAAGCGTCGCCGCGCAATCGCAGCGCGTGGCCAACGGTTTGATGCCCCATCCATCGGGGCTGGTGGCCCATTCCCCTGCGCCCACACCCCCATGATGCGGTTTCTCTACAGCCTGCTGGTGCGCGCCATGGTGCCGCTGCTGCGGCGCAAACTGGCGCTTCGCGCCCGCAGCGAACCCCTGTATGGCCAATGGGTGGAGGAGCGCTTTGGGCGTTATGAGGGCAGGGCCCAGCCCGGTGCTTTATGGGTGCATGCCGTGTCCCTGGGTGAGACCCATGTGGCGGCTGTGCTGATCGATGCCTTGCGCGCCAAGCACCCGGGTTTGCGCTTGTTGCTCACCCACAGCACCGCCACTGGGCGCGCGCTTGGGCAAGGCTTGCTTCAAGCGGGCGATCAGCAGGCATGGTTGCCTTGGGACACCCCGGCTGCAGTGGATGCTTTTTTGCGCCACTTTCAACCATGTGTGGGGGTGTTGATGGAAACCGAGGTCTGGCCCAACTTGTCTGCCGCCTGCGCCCAAGCCGGTGTGCCCTTGTTGTTGGTCAACGCCCGCATGAACGAGCGCTCTCACCGTTTGGCCCTGCGTTGGTCGGGCTTGGCCAGGCCTGCTTATGCAGCCTTGCGTGGTGCATGGGCCCAAAGTGATGCCGATGCACAGCGTTTGCGCGAGGTCGATGCGCCGGTCTTGGGCGTGCTGGGTAATTTGAAATTTGACGCCCAACCGACCCCTGCCATGTTGGAACTGGGCCGGTCTTGGCGCACTGGCCTGAAGCGTCCTGTGGTGATGTTGGCCAGTGCCCGCGAAGGCGAGGAAGCCATGTTGCTTGATGCCTTGCAATCCCAACCCGGCGCCCTGGATGCGGCGCATTGGCTGATCGTGCCGCGCCATCCCCAGCGCTTTGATGCGGTGGCTGCTTTGATCGCCGCCAGGGGTTGGCAGTTGCACCGTCGCAGCCAATGGGGCCCCGGGGGGCCCGCACAGGTGGCCCTGAGCGCGGAAGGTGCGGGAGCGGTCGAGCCGGATGCCAGCCTGTGGCTGGGCGACAGCTTGGGCGAGATGGCGGCTTATGCGGCGCTGTCAGATGTGGCTTTGTTGGGGGGCAGTTTTGCGCCCACGGGCGGTCAAAACCTGATCGAGTTGGCTGCATGCGGCTGCCCGGTGGTGATGGGCCCGCACACCTTTAATTTCACCCAAGCGGCCGAATCGGCCCAAGCCTCGGGTGCAGCGCGGCGGGTTCACGATGTGCCCGCGGCTGTGGCGCTGGCCTTGGAATGGTTGGCCCAACCCGCATCGCGTGAGCAGGCGAGTCAGGCCAGTGTGTCGCTGGCGTTAAGCCACCAAGGGGCAGCGATGCGCACGGCCCAAGCCCTGGGGCCATGGCTGGCTTGACGGTTTACTTGGCCAGCAGGTTGTTGACGATTTGCAGGTCTTCGGCCTTCAAGCTGCCATTGGACTGGCGCAGTTTGAGGTTGCCCAAAAGCACGTCGTAGCGCGCTTTGGCCAAGTCGCGCTTGGTTTGGAACAACTGGCTTTGCGAGTTCAGCACATCGATGTTGATGCGCACGCCCACGCTGTAGCCCAGTTTGTTGGCATCCAAAGCCAATTGGCTGGAGTCTTCGGCGGCTTTCAAGGCCCGGACCTGTCCCAAGCCGGAGACCACGCCAAAGTAGGCCGAACGGGTGGCCTGGGCCACGCTGCGCTTGACCACCTCCAGATCGGCTTGGGCCTTGTCTTCCAATTTCAGGGTTTCTTTGATGCGGTTGTCGCTGGAAAAACCGGAAAAAATGGGCAGGGTGACCAAGACGCCGATCGAAGAAATACCGATGTGGGAATTCACTGGTGTGGTCGTTCCAGATGTGGCGGTGCCATCCAGGTTCAGGGTATAGCTGTAACTCGCTTGCAAGTCCACGGTGGGCTTGTGCAAGGACTTGGCTTTGTCCACTTCCAGCTTGGCCACCTCCCAATCCAGAAGGGCTTTTTGGATACCAGGGTGCATACGCTCAGATTGGATGACCCATTCGTCCACATTGGCCGGCGCTGGGGAGGGTAGGTCATTGATGTTGACCAAGGGCTTGGGCGAAACGTCTTTTTTACCCACCAACATGTCCAAGGCCATGCGCTTGACGCGCAAGTCGTTTTCGGCCGCGATTTCTTGGGCGATCACCAGGTCATAGCGGGCTTGCGCCTCGCGGGTATCGGTGATGGTGGCTGTGCCCACTTCAAAGTTGCGTTTGGCCGAAGCCAGTTGTTCATTCACGGCGATTTTTTGTGCCTTCACAAAGGTCAGGCTGTCTTGGCTGGCGAGCACGTCAAAGTAGGCTTGGCTCAGGCGCACCATCAGGTCTTGTTCGGCACTGGCCAGCACCGAATATGCTTGTTCGCGCTGGCGTTTGCCTTGCACATAGGCGGCCACGTTGGCGGGGCGGTACAAGGCCTGGCTGGCAGAAATGCTGGTGGTTTGGGCACCATAAATTCTGTCGTATGTGGTGGCGGCATTCGGAGATAAGGCGTCAATCATTCCCACAATGTTGGAGCGCGATACCCCTGCTGTTGATGTCACCGTGGGCAAGATGCCGGCAATGGCCTGATCGGTTTTGGACAGCGTGGCGTCCATCTGGGCTTTGGCCGATTGGTAGGTGGCGTCATAGCCGCGGGCGGCGTCGTACAACTCAATCAGGCTTTGGGCCTGGGCCCAGCCGCTCAGGCCCAGCAGAACC
Source organism: Limnohabitans rimovensis (SeqCode) (assembly GCF_965234775.1). Classification (GTDB taxonomy): domain Bacteria; phylum Pseudomonadota; class Gammaproteobacteria; order Burkholderiales; family Burkholderiaceae_C; genus Limnohabitans; species Limnohabitans rimovensis. The sequence goes on from NZ_OZ248562.1 coordinate 681,382, forward strand.
GCAGCGTGAACGGGGAGGTGGCGAAACTTCATGGGGGTCCTTGGGGTGTTCAAGATATCCGTTGGGGGCAGTGGACTTGGCGGGCGGCTGTGGGCAGCTGTTTAAAAATGAAAAGCACTGGGTTGGGCAAAGCCCGTTAAGGGGGGGGCCAAAGTGTCCCACAGCACCTTTGAATGCCAAGATTGCGCAGCGTTGCGGGTGAACAGTGTGGTTTGCATCACCGGCTCTTCGCCCACGATGGCGATCAGACGCCCGCCGATGGCGAGTTGCTCCAACAAGGCTTGGGGCACTTCGCTGACCGATCCGCCCAGCACGATGGCGTCAAAAGGGCCGTCGCTGGCCGCACCCTGGGCGCCATCGGCGCAGCGCACTTGGGCATTGGCAATACCCGCTTGGGCCAGGTGGTGCTGGGCCAGTTGGGCCAAATCGGCATGCACCTCCAGGCTGAGCACTTGCCGCGCGCGCAGGGCGAGCAAGGCACACAGGTAGCCGCTGCCGGTGCCGATCTCCAGCACCGACTCCTGGCCTGTCAGCGCCAAATCGTTGGCCAAACGGGCATCGATTCGGGGGGGCAACATGGTTTGGCCATGGGGCAGGGGAATTTCGGTGTCGGCATAAGCCATCTCTTGGCAATCGGCCGGCACGAAATCTTCGCGCTTGATGTGCATCAAGGCATTCAAAACGGCTTTGTCCAGCACCTCCCAGGTGCGGATTTGTTGTTCCACCATGTTGAAGCGGGCTTGGTCTTGGTTCATAGGTCAGTCAGTGCGTGAGTGAAATGATTTTAAGCGCCGCCCTGGTCAGGGGCCTTGTGGGGCGCTGGGTTGCCCCATGTCCGCCGCGCCCACTGGGCCAAGTCGTCCATGTAGCAATAAATCACCGGCACCACCACCAAGGTCAACAGGGATGACGTGATGACACCGCCAATCACCGCTTGGCCCATGGGGGCGCGTTGTTCCGAGCCTTCGCTCAGGGCAAAGGCCAGGGGCACCATGCCAAAAATCATGGCCAAGGTGGTCATCATGATGGGCCGCAAGCGCACACGGGCGGCCAGCAGCAAAGCCTCGGTTCGGCCCACCCCAGCGTGCATTTGGCCGTCGTCGCCCAAGTGGGGTTCGCGGGCGCGGATGGCGAAGTCGACCAACAAAATGGCGTTTTTGGTCACCAAGCCCATCAGCATCACAAAACCAATGGCCGAAAACATCGACAAGGTGGAGCGGAAAAACATCAGCGAAAGCACCACCCCGATCAAGGTCAGTGGCAGCGAGCTCATCAAGGCCAGGGGCTGCAAAAAGCTTTTGAACTGGCTGGCCAAAATCATGTAAATAAAGATCACCGCCAAAGCCAGTGATGAAAGCGCGTAAGAAAACGACTCTTCCATGCTTTTGGTCGAGCCACCGATGCGAAAGCGGTAACCGGGGGGCAGGGGTACATCGGCCATCACGCGCCGAATGTCTTTGGACACTTCGCCGCTGGAGCGCTGGTGGGCATTGCCGCTGAAGGCCACCTCGCGCGAGAGGTCGCGCCGGTTGATTTGGTTGGCCCCGGTGGCCGTCACCACTTGGGCGACTTGGTTCAAACGGGCATTGCGTTGGCCGCCATCGGCCGCATTGGGCAAGGAAAAAGGCAGTCGCTCCAAGTCCTCGGGGGTGTTGCGGTGCGCGGGTGCCAGCCGCACGATCACGTCATAGGTCTGGTCGTCGGGGGCGCGCCAATTGCCCACTGTGGTGCCAGCAATCAGGGTGCGCAATTGGGTCGCCAAAGTGGCCACGCTCAGGCCCAGGTCAGAGGCAGCGTCTTTCCTTACCACCACCTCGATGGTGGGTTTGTTGGGCTTGATGCTGGAGTCGATGTCAACCAGCCCTGGCACGGTTTGGAGTTGTTGCATCACCCGGCGGCTGATGCGATCAAGCTCAGTTTGGTCCGGCCCCAGCAAGGAAAATTCGATGGCTTTGTTGCTCCCGCCCACGGCCTCTTGCAAACCCACATGGGTCACGGTGATGCCCGCCACCCGACCCAAGCGCTCGCGCAACAGGCCAATCATCTCGTCCAGGCTGCGACTTCTTTGCTTGCGGTCGATGAGGCGCACCAGAATGTTGGCGTAAACCTTGCCAGCCGCCACACCGGTGTTGATGGTCGACAAGGTGTACCTGACCTCGGGAAAATCGCGCAAGATGGCCTCGACTTGCAAGGTTTTGGCCTCGGTGGCTTCCAAGGATGAACCCATCGGGGTGTAAAAACTCACCGTGATTTCGGAGAAGTCGGCCTTGGGCGCAAACTCGGTGCCCAGCAATGGCACCAGGCCCAGGCTGGTCAAAAAGGTGGCCAAGGCAATGGTCAAGGTGGTTTTTTTGAAGCGCAGGGCCCATGCCAAGGTGCGTTGGTAGACATCGGCCAAAGCCTGGGTGCGGTGGTCAAACCAGCCGGTGACTCGGCCAATGCTGCGGTCATACCATGAGCGCCCCGGTTTGGTGCCATGCGCAGCAATGCTGGGGTCGTGCCAAATGCTGGACAGCATCGGGTCCAGTGTGAAACTGACAAACATCGAGATCAGCACCGCAGCCACGATGGTGATGCCAAATTCGTGAAAAAACTTGCCGATGATGCCGCCCATGAAGCCAATCGGCAAAAACACCGCCACGATGGAGAAGGTGGTGGCCAGCACCGCCAAACCAATCTCCTGGGTGCCGTCCAAGGAGGCCTGGTAGGGGGACTTGCCCATTTGCACATGGCGCACGATGTTTTCGCGCACCACGATGGCGTCGTCGATCAACAAGCCCACACACAGCGACAAGGCCATCAGGGTGATCATGTTGATGGTGAAGCCAAACATGTACATGAACAAAAAAGTGCCGATGATGGAAATCGGCAGGGTCAGGCCGGTGATGACGGTGGAGCGCCAGGAGTTGAGGAACAAAAACACAATCAACACCGTCAACATCGCCCCTTCGATCAGGGTTTGGCGCACGTTGTTCACCGCCACCCGGATGCTGCGCGCACCATCGCTGACCGTCTCCAGCCGCACGCCAGGGGGCAGGCTGCTGGCCAGCTCTTTGACCGTTTGGTTCAAGCCATCGACCACCCCAATGGTGTTTTCGTCTTGCGACTTCTGCACCGACATCAGCAAAGTGCGCTGGCCGTTGTACAAAGCCAAACTCTCCACTTCTTGACCCGCGTCTTGCACCAGGGCCACTTGGCGCAAATACACCGGCCCAGCCGGTTTGCGCGCCACGATGATGGCGCCAAAGTCTTCTGGCCGCTTCAAGCGGGCATCGATTTGCACCACCCGCTCTTGTTGGCTCGAGCGCACGGTGCCCAGTGGGAGGTTTTGGTTTTCTGAGCGCACCGCATTGACCACTTGGTCAGCGGACACGCCCCAAGCTTCCATGGCCTGGGGGTTGAGCAAGAGATTGATCTCCCGTTTGGTGCCACCCACCAAGCTGACCGAGCCCACGCCACGCACGTTTTCCAAGCGTTTTTTGAGGGTTTGGTCGGCCCAATTGGTCAACTCCACCGCCGACATGGCGCTGGCGCCAGGTGCGGGGGCTTGTGCCACGACGGCCAAGGAGTAAACCGCTTTGCTGGCCGGGTCAAAGCGCAACACCCGGGGGTCTTTGACCTCATCGCGCAACAGGGGGCGCAGATTGGCAATTTTTTCGCGCACGTCTTCAGCCGCTTTGCGCCCGTCAATGTGCAGCTGAAACTCCACCAACACCACCGATGTGCCTTCGTAGCTGCGCGAGGTCAGGGTGTTGATGCCGGCAATGGCATTCACCCCTTCTTCAATTTTTTTGCTGACCTCGGACTCGACCACTTCGGGGGAGGCGCCCGGGTATTCGGTGGTGATGACCACCACCGGAAAGTCCACATTGGGGAATTGGTCCACCTGCAGGCGTTGGTAGGAAAACAAACCCAGCACCACGATGGCGCACATCATCATGGTGGCGAACACCGGGTTGTGCAAACTGACGCGGGTGAACCACATGGTTCAGGGGGCCTTGGTCGGTGTGTTGACTTTGACGCTGAGGCCTTCGCGCAGGCTGCCCACTGCGCCGCTGATGATGGTGCTGTCCGCATCGGCGCCACTGATGCCCACCCAGGTGTCGTTGCTGCCCTCGCTTTGGCCGCGCGGCCCTAAGGTGACATTTCGGTAAACCACTTTGCCGTTGACCAGGGTCTGCACATAGGCTTGGGTGCGCTCGGTGCGCACCGCCGACAAGGGCACGGCCAGCACCTGGGCTTGGTCGGTATCGATCACGCCCTGAACAAATTGGCCATGGCGAAGGCCTGGCAGCGTTGTGAATGACAAATAGACCATCACGCTGCGGCTGCCGCTTTGGGTGCTGGGGTTGATGCGGGCCACTTTGGCCGGAACGGGCACCTCTTGTCCCTCAACCCGTACCCGGGCGGTTTGGCCGGTGCGCAAGCCCAAGACATCGGCCGCGCTCATGGGCACTTCAATTTCCACCCGGCTCAGGTCCACCAGCTCCAACACCCGGGCATCAATTGCCAGCCGCTCACCAGGCTGGGCCAAGCGCGCCGACACCTGGGCGTTGATGGGCGAGCGCAGCACCGCGTCCTCCAGGGACTTGGAAGCCACTTCGGCAGCAGACAGAGCCGCCTTGTGGGTGGCCTGAGCCCCCTGCAAGGTGGCCAAGGAAGTATCGAGCGCGGTTTTGGAGATGAAGCCTTGGTCAACCAGGGCTTTGTTGTTGTCGAATTGGCGTTGGGCAATGTCTATTTGGGCCTTGGATGCATCGGCCTGGTCCTTGAACTGTTGCAAGCGGCGCAGGTATTCGGTGGGCTCGATGCGCGCCAAGACCTGACCGGTGCGCACGCTGTCGCCCTCGCGCACCGACAAATCCATCAGCTCGCCGGCCACGCGGGCTTTGATCACGGCACTGTTCACAGCTTTGATACTGCCGGTGAAGGGCACGCCCACTGTCAAGGGGCGGTTGCTCAGGGTCATCACGTCGCCAGGGGCCAACTCATAAACCATTTCCACCACCACGGGTGCTGCAGGGGGTGTGGCACTTCGGCTTTTGAAATACCAAGCCGCCCCCAGGCCACTGGCCAAAATGACAACCACCAAGGTTCTTGATAAGGTTTTATTCATGTTTTCAGGCCCTCTGGGGCAGCGCCACCAGCCCATGCAGCAAGACATCGATTTGATGCTCTAAAAAGGCCATGGGTGACATGGACAGGCTGGATGAGAAAGCGGTCATGCTGTTTTCCCAAATCATTAAAAAAATCATTGGCGCGACGATGGTGTGCACCGCGATGTCGGCGTCCATGGGGCGAAATTCACCGTTGGCCATGCCGCGCTCCAAAATGCGCCGCAACAATATGTTGCCGGGGCGCATGACCGATTCGACGTAAAAGGCCAACAAGTCGGGGAAGTTGCGCGATTCGCTGATCATCAGCTTGCAGATGCCACTGGCAGGGGTGGAGCCGATTTTTTCCCACCAACTGTGAAGGGCAAACCGCAGCATCTCCGCGCTGCTGCCCTCAAAACTTTCAAAGGCTTGGTTCCAGGCCGGAAAGTGCTGCGCAAGATTTTCGCTGACCACGGCTTTGAGCAGGTCTTCCTTGGTGGGGAAATACAAAAACAAGGTGCCTTTGGACACCCCTGCCAAGGCTGCGACATCTTCCACCTTGGTGGCGGCGTAACCCTTTTGCACAAACAACTGCAAAGCCGCCTCGAGCAGTTCGCCGGGGCGAGCGTCTTTTCGCCGTTCGCGTTTGTGTGTTAAATCTGGGGTCACTTTGTTACTGACTGATTGGTTATTAATGTAACAGACGGGGGCGCAAAGTGGTCAACGGGGGCGAATGGATCGCGGCCGCTAAATATGGGTAATTCACAAGGTGATGAACCATGTCGGGGTGAAAAGTGGGTAATGGACCTGACCCACATCGACCGTTCTCATGTGCTTAGCGCGCCACCCACAAGCCTAGGCGCTCACGAATCACTTGTGTAGAGGTCATCAGGGCCCCTGAGTTGGGCACCCAATCCAGCAGGTTGTTGAGCTTGCCAGGGTGGGCCATGGGGATGGGCGTGACCACAAATCCGGCGCGTTCAAACTGGCGCACGCTGCGCGCCATGTGCCAGCTGTCGGTGACCAAGCCGATCCGGGTGATGCCTTGGGCCGACAGGATGCGAAAGCTTTGTTGGGCATTTTCTTGGGTGTCGCGCGACTGGCTCTCGGCCCAGCGCAGGGGCCAACCAAAAGCGTCTTGGGCCACCCGCTGTGCCACTTCGGCCTCCGTGGGGCCGTTGCTGCGGCCCCCCCAACCCACACCGCCAGTGAACATCAGGGGCAGTTGGGTCACGCGGGCCCATTGCACCCCTTGGCGCAGCCGGTCCAGGCTGTGGCGGCCCAGTTGCGCGACGCCGTCTGGCAAGTCCACCTCGACCCCGCCGCCCAGCACCACCAAGGCTTGCACCTGTTGGGTTTTGAAGTCCTGCGCGCTGACCATGGGGTGTTGGGGCAAGAGGTGCCGACTCAGCCACACACTCACTGCTGAGCAACTGAGCATCCACAGGCTGGCCAAACCCAGGGCGATGGCTGCATGTGCCCAGGCGCGGTGGCGTCTCAAGCCCCACCAAGCCACAGCGATCAGCAGCAGCGGCGACAACGGGGGCAGGGCCAGGGCGGTCAAATAGGGTTTGATTTCGGGCAGCATGGAAGAGCAGGCGATCGGGAAGGTATTGGAGGGTGCAATGTTGAGGGGATGCCAGTGGGCAGGGGCTGGGCTGTCGCCGAGCGGTCAGCACAGGCCGCAGTCTAAGGGGTTGCGCGGTCAAAATAGAGGCCACAGCTTGGCTGAGCAAGCCACTTGGCTTGACACACGCTGGGCCCCCAGCGACGCTTTCTGGATGAAGGGGCAGGTGTTCATCGTCAACATTCCCTATCGCGGCGCGGCGCCGGCCATTGCCGAGGCCCTGACTGGGTTTGAGTCCAGCGCTTGGTTTGGACTGTTTGGACCCGCGCGCATGGACGCAGCCCTGGTGCAAAAGATCAGCCAAGCTGCGCGCCAAACCCTGCTGGTGCCTGCCGTGCGCCGACGCATCGAGGCCGAGGGTGCCCAGGTGGTGGGCAGCAGCGCGGCAGATTTTGAGCGCTTTGTGGCCCAAGATGTGCTGCGCTGGCGCGATGTGGTGCGCTATGCTGGCGCCAAACCCGAATAATCACTTCACCTTCACAGAGCTTGCCCATGAACAACCCCACCATGACCTTTCACCAGCGCCTGCAACAAAACCAAGTGGTCTTGGCCCCTGGCATTTACGACGCCTTGAGCGCTTTGATCGCGGAGCAATCGGGCTTTGAAGCCTTGTATTTGTCTGGCGCATCCATCGCCTACACCCGCCTGGGCCGCTCGGACGTGGGCTTGACCACCGCCACCGAGGTGGCCGATACCTTGGCGCGTATCACCGAGCGGGTCAGACTGCCCGTGATCGTGGACGCCGACACCGGTTTTGGCAATGCTTTGAACGTGCAGCGCACGGTGTTGGCCTTTGAGCGGGCGGGCGCGGCCATGATCCAACTCGAGGACCAGGGCTTTCCCAAGCGCTGTGGCCATTTGGACGGCAAAACTGTGGTCCCAACCCGCGAGATGCAAGGCAAATTGCGGGCGGCGCTGGACGCGCGGCGCAGCCCCCAAACCTTGATCCTGGCCCGCACCGATGCGGTGGCGGTGGAGGGCTTTGAAGCCGCCATGGACCGTGCCGAAGCCTATTTGGAATGCGGTGTGGACGCGCTGTTCATCGAAGCGGTGCGCAGCCCCGAACAAATGGATGTGGCGTGTGGCCGTTTTGCAGGGCGCATCCCGATGTTGGCCAACATGGTCGAGGGCGGTAAAACCCCGGTGACCGATGCCCAAAGCTTGGGGCAAAAGGGTTACCGCATTGTGATCTTCCCTGGCGGCACGGCACGGGCGGTGGCGCACACCTTGCAAGGCTATTACCGCAGCTTGCACCAGCACCAAACCAGTTTGCCTTGGCGCGAGCAGATGCTGGACTTTGACGGTCTCAATGCGGTGATTGGCACGCCCGAACTGCTGGCCACCGGCCAGCGTTACGAAGGCTGATCAGCCCGAGGTCTGTCTGTCCGCGGCGTAGGCGGACAGGGGCACGCAACTGCAAAACAAGTTGCGGTCGCCATGCACGTTGTCGATGCGGCCCACACTGGGCCAGTACTTCACACTGCCCAGGGGGCGGCCCTGCAACACCGCAGCCAACTCGCGGGAATAGGGGTGGGGCCAGTCCGCACCCAGCACGCTGCCCACCGTGTGAGGTGAGTTTTTCAGCGGGTTATTGTCTGGCGGCCAAACACCGGTTTCAATGTGGCGAATTTCTTCGCGGATGGCGATCATGGCTTGGATGAAGCGATCGAGTTCCTCCAGCGTTTCGCTTTCGGTGGGCTCAACCATCAAGGTGTTGGCCACGGGAAAGGACAGGGTGGGCGCATGGAAGCCATGGTCCATCAAACGCTTGGCCACGTCCTCGGCCATCACACCGGCACTGTCTTTGAGGCCACGCAGGTCCAAGATGCATTCGTGCGCCACGTGGCCGTGCTCGCCCGCGTACAAGGTGGGGTAGTGGTCGGCCAAACGGCGGCTGATGTAATTGGCGGACAGGATGGCCGTCTCTGTGGCCAGTTGCAAGCCGGCCGCGCCCATCATGCGGCAGTACATCCAGGAAATGGGCAACACCGCGGCGTTGCCCAAAGGCGCCGCTGAGATGGCGCCCACCGCCGGTGCGGCGGCAGGTTTGTCTTGGCCGCTGGTCGGGGTTTGGGCGGTTTGCCCGCCACCGGGCCAGCCCCCCGTGGCATGGCCAGGCAAAAAGGGCACCAGGTCTGGCACCACGCACACCGGTCCCACGCCGGGGCCGCCGCCGCCGTGCGGGATGCAAAAGGTTTTGTGCAAATTCAGATGGCTGACATCGCCGCCAAATTCGCCGGGAGCGGCCACGCCGACCAAGGCGTTCATGTTCGCGCCATCGACATACACGCGCCCGCCATGCTGGTGCACCAATGCGCACAAGGCCTTGACCTGGGTTTCAAACACCCCGTGGGTGCTGGGGTAGGTGATCATCACTGCGGCCAGGTTGGCGCTGTGCTGCTCGCACTTGGCTTGCAAATCGGCCATGTCCACATTGCCGTTCTCGTCGCACTGCGTCACCACCACTTGCATGCCCACCATTTGGGCGCTGGCGGGGTTGGTGCCATGGGCGCTGGACGGGATCAGGCAAATGTGGCGGTGCCCTTGACCGTGGGCGCGGTGGTAGGCCTGGATCACCAGCAAGCCCGCATATTCGCCCTGCGAGCCCGCATTGGGCTGCAAGCTGATGCCGGCGTAACCGGTGGCCTCGCACAGCCATTTCCGCAACTGGCGGTCCAACTCGGCATAGCCTTGCAGCTGATCGGCTGGCGCAAAGGGGTGGACGTTGGCAAATTCGGGCCAGGTGATGGGAATCATCTCGCTGGTGGCATTGAGCTTCATGGTGCACGAACCCAGCGGGATCATGCTGCGGTCCAGCGCCAGGTCTTTGTCCGATAGCTGGCGGATGTAGCGCAACATGCCGGTTTCTGAGTGGTATTTGCTGAACACCGGGTGGGTGAGAAAGTCGCTGCTGCGGCGCAAGCCCTCGGGGATCAGGGGGGCTATGCCTTTTTCAAATGTTGACCATTCGGGCAGAGCGCTGTCAGGCCGGGCCAACAACTGCCACAGCAACTGCACATCTTCGCGGGTGGTGGTTTCGTCCAGGCTGATGCCGATGGTGTGGTCGTTCAAGCGGCGCAGATTGACACCGGCGGCCACAGCCCGCGCTTGCAACTCGCTCGCCGCTGAGGGAGACGTCATCACCACACCCAAGGTGTCAAAGGCGGTGTCATGGAGCATCACGCAACCCATTTGTTGCAAGCCCTGGGCCAAGATGGCGCAATAGCTGCTCACGCGTTGGGCGATGCGCTTCAAGCCTTGGGGCCCGTGGTAGACCGCATACATGCTGGCCACCACCGCCGGCAGCACTTGGGCGGTGCAAATATTCGAGGTGGCTTTCTCGCGCCGAATGTGCTGCTCACGGGTTTGCAGGGCCAGCCGGTAAGCAGGGTGGCCGTGAACATCGATGCTGACCCCGACCAAGCGACCGGGCATGGAGCGTTTGTATTCGTCTTTGCACGCCAAATAAGCAGCATGTGGGCCGCCCGCGCCCATGGGCATGCCAAAGCGTTGCGTGGTGCCGATCACGATGTCAGCACCCATCTCGCCTGGGGGTTTGAGCAAGGTCAGGGCGAGCAAATCGGCACACACAATCAGTGCCGCTTGGTGGCTGTGGATGATGTCAGCATCGGCCGACGCGTCAACCAACGCACCGCTGCTGCCAGGATAAGCACGCAAGGCGGCAAAGTAGCCACCAGCGGCCAAAGCGGTTTGCCACGCTTGTGGGCCGTGGGTCAGCACCACTTCGATGCCCAAGGGCTGGGCCCGGGTTTGGATCACCTCGATGGTTTGCGGGTGGCAATCTGAATCCACCACCATCCGCATGCTGCGGGCTTTCACCTGGCGCTTGGCCAAGGTCATGGCCTCGGCGCCGGCGGTGGCCTCGTCGAGCATGGAGGCATTTGCGATGGGCATGGCGGTCAGGTCGCAGACCATGGTTTGAAAGTTCACCAAGGCTTCCATGCGGCCTTGGCTGATTTCGGCTTGGTAGGGCGTGTAGGCGGTGTACCAGGCGGGGTTTTCCAAAATATTACGCAAGATCACGCCGGGGGTGTGGGTGCCGTGATAGCCCTGCCCAATGAAACTTTTGAGCAATTGATTTCGACCGGCCATGGCCTTGAGCTCGGCCAATGCCGCCGCTTCGGTGATGGGCGGCGGCAACTGCATGCTGTGGCGCCGGGCAATTGATTGCGGCACGATGGCCTCGATCAGGGCGCGGCGCGAAGCCGCGCCAATGACCCCCAACATGTGTTGCTCGTCTGCGGCACTGATGCCAATGTGGCGGGCAATGAACTCCGAATGGTTTTCCAATTCGTCCAGGGGTTTGGCAGTGGGCATGAGCATGGCGGGGCCTTTGGGTGGCAAGGGTCAGGGATCAGTGGCGGGGAAAAAGCGGTGGGCGAACGACAGCGACAAACGGCTTGCGCCCACCGTGTGCGGTCATGAACCGGTCAAGGCCGCATAGGCGGCTTCGTCCATCAAGGCATCGATTTGAGCGGGTGCGCTGGGCTGCACCTTGAAGAACCATCCTGCCCCCAATGGGTCGGTATTGGCCAAGGAAGGGTCGTCGCGCAAGGCTTCATTGACCTCAGTGACGGTGCCACTGATGGGCATGTAGACGTCGGCCGCGGCCTTGACCGACTCGACCACCCCCGCCACGGCACCTTGTTCAAATGCGCTGCCCACCTCGGGCAATTCGACAAACACCACATCGCCCAAGGCGTCTTGGGCATGGTGGGTGATGCCCACGCAAGCGACAGCTCCTTCGGGGCGCACCCATTCGTGTTCAACGGTGTATTTGAGGCTCATGGGGAGGTTCCTTTGCTGGTTCTAAAAAAGCGTTAATGGATTAATTGGGGTCAGATTCCAATTATTTCGGTCCGCGGTGGTATCGATTGGGCACAAACGGCATGGCAACGACTTCCATGGGCACGGCTTTGCCGCGCACCACCGCGTTCAGCCGATGGCCCGGGCTGGCATGGTCAGGGTGCACGTAGCCCATGGCAATGGGTTGATCGATGCTCGGGCCGAGCAGCCCGCTGGTGACTTCACCGACATCTTTCCCATCCACCGACTGCAGCACCGTGTGTTCACGCACCGGCACGCGCTCCAAAGCCAGCAGACCGACACGGCGGCGTGGCAAGGGATGTAGTCCGTCCAACTGTGCCAGCACCTGGCCTGAACCTGGAAAGCCACCCGCCCGATCACCGCCGCTGCGCCGAACCTTTTGGATGGCCCAGTTCAGGCCCGCTTCGATTGGCGTGGTTTGCGCGTCAATGTCCTGGCCATACAGGCACAAACCAGCCTCCAGGCGCAGGGAGTTGCGCGCGCCCAGGCCAATCGGGGCCACACCGTCTTGCGCCAGCAGGGCTTGGGCCAAGGGGCTGGCCGCGTCTTGATGAACGGAGATTTCAAAACCATCTTCCCCGGTATAGCCGCTGCGGGTGATGTACACGGGGTGGCCTTGCCAGCTGAAGGCCCCACCGGTCATGAAGACCAAGGCAGAAACGCCGGGAATCAAGTTTCCCAAAGCCTGTGCGGCCGTTGGGCCTTGCAAGGCCAGCAAGGCTTGCTGAGGCAGGGGGATGACCTGGCACAGGGTGCCAATGGCCGCTTGAATGTGCGCGATGTCGTGGACCTTGCAAGCGCCATTGACGATCAGCAAAAGGTCATCACCCCGGTTGACAAACATCAAGTCGTCGATGATGCCGCCTTGCGCATTCAGCAGCAGGCCGTAGCGTTGTTGGTTCAGCCCCAAGCCCAGGACGTCCATCGGAATCAGTGTTTCCAAGGCGCGGGCGGCACCAGGGCCCACCAAGCGGATTTGGCCCATGTGCGACACGTCAAACAAGCCCGCTGCAGCGCGGGTGTGTTTGTGTTCGGCCATCAGGCCTGCGGGGTATTGCACCGGCATGTCATAGCCCGCAAAAGGCACCATGCGTGCCCCCAGGGACAAATGCAGGCCATGCAGCGGGGTTTTGAGCAGCGTGTTGTCGGACAAAGTGGGCTCCAGCCAAAGGCAGTGCCAGCCCCATGCCAGCACCGGGAACCCTGTTGTCCGCTTTACCTGAGAGATTCAGACCGCCAAATGCAGCTTTGCCCCTTCGGTGGATGCCGCTTTGCACGGCACCTCTCTCCAACAGAATCGATTGCGTCAGTCCTTTTGCCTGAGCGTTCAGCCTTCGGCGGTTCTTGCGAACTCTCTCCTGACCGACGGGATTCTAACCACCCCGCCAAGCGCCCTCACATGCCGGCGTAATTGGGCCCGCCGCCGCCTTCGGGGGTGACCCAGATGATGTTTTGCGTGGGGTCTTTGATGTCACAGGTTTTGCAGTGCACGCAGTTTTGCGCGTTGATTTGCAAGCGCTCGGTTTTGTCGTCGTTTTGCACGTATTCATACACGCCGGCCGGGCAGTAGCGCGTTTCGGGCCCGGCGTACATGCGCTTGTTGACCAACACCGGGATGGTCGGGTCGGTCAGGGTCAGGTGGGCGGGCTGGTTTTCTTCGTGGTTGGTGTTGCTGATGAACACGCTGCTCAAGCGGTCAAAACTGATGACGCCATCGGGTTTTGGGTAACGGATGGGCTTGCATTCGCTGTATGAGCGCAGCGCCACATGATCGGGTTTCAGGCGGTGGATGGTCCAAGGCATGTTGCCGCGCAACACAAACTGCTCGATGCCGGTCATCAGCGAGCCGACGTTGAAACCCTTTTTAAACCATTGCTTGAAGTTGCGGGCTTTGTTGAGCTCGGTGTACAGCCAGCTGTTTTCAAAGGCCTGGGGGTAGGCGCTGAGCTCGTCGTGTTGGCGTCCCGCTTGCAAGGCGTCAAAAGCTGCTTCGGCGGCGAGCATGCCGGTTTTGATGGCCGCATGGCTGCCCTTGATGCGGCTGGCATTCAGGTAGCCTGCGTCGCAACCGACCAATGCGCCGCCGGGGAAAACCGTTTTGGGCAGGGACAGCAAGCCACCAGCGGTGATGGCGCGCGCGCCATAAGAAATGCGCTTGCCCGGTGCAATGCCCTTTTCGGCATCGCCTTCAAAGTACCAACGGACATTGGGGTGGGTTTTGAAGCGTTGAAACTCCTCATAGGGGCTGAGGTAGGGGTTGGTGTAGTCCAAACCCACGACAAAACCCACCACCACCTTGTTGCCTTCGGCGTGGTACAAAAATGACCCGCCGTACACATCGTTCTCCAAAGGCCAGCCGGCGCTGTGCATGGCAAAACCGGCTTGGTGGCGTTGCGGGTCAATCTCCCACAGCTCTTTGATGCCAATGCCATAGCTTTGGGGGTCTTTGCCGGCGTCAAGTTTGAAGCGGGCGATGACTTGTTTGCCCAAGTGACCGCGCGCGCCTTCGGCAAACACCGTGTATTTGGCATGCAATTCCATGCCGAGTTGGAAGTTCTCCGTGGGCTCACCGTCTTTGCCCACCCCCATGTTGCCGGTGGCAACGCCTTTGACAGCGCCGGTTTCGGTGTACAGCACTTCTGCCGCGGCAAAGCCCGGGAATATTTCAACGCCCAAGGCCTCGGCCTGTTGCGCCAACCAGCGTGTCACGTCGCCCAAGCTGACGATGTAATTGCCGTGGTTTTGAAAACACTCGGGCAGCAACCAGTTGGGCGTGCGGATGCCGCTGTTTTCGGTGAAGAACATGAAGGCGTCATCGGTCACCGGTTGGTTCAAGGGTGCGCCCATGGCCTTCCAGTCGGGAAAAAGTTCGGTGATGGCGCGCGGGTCCATGATGGCGCCCGACAGAATGTGCGCGCCCGGCTCGGAGCCTTTTTCCAGCACCACCACCGACACCTCATGGCCTTTTTCTTGCGCCAACTGCTTCAAGCGGATGGCGGTGGACAAGCCCGCCGGGCCGGCGCCCACCACGACCACGTCGTATTCCATGGCTTCACGGGGTCCGTACTGGGCAATGATTTCGGCTGCGGTCATCGTGTCCTCATATGGCTGTGATCAACGTTGGGCATTCTAATTGCGAGCGTTTGCAACAGATAGAGATAATCGTCCTCATATTCGGAGACATGGCCATGAAGCACACCATCCACCGCCCAGCAGCGTTGTTGGCGACACCCACCCCCAGGGGGAACGCATGAAGTTGGAGATTCCAGAGGTCAAAAAGCTGGTTCACGAGATGGTGATGCCCATCCGTTGGGGCGACATGGACGCCATGGGCCACCTCAACAATGCCAGCTACATGCGTTTCATGGAGACCATTCGCATCGAATGGTTCACCCAAATTGGTTGTGACCCCAACCCCCAGGGGCAAGGGCCGGTGATCGTCAACGTGTTTTGCAACTTTTACAAGCAGTTGCAGTACCCCTGCGATGTGCGCATGAAGATGTATGTCAGCGACGCGGGCCGCAGTTCATTTGAATCCTGGGCCACGTTTGAGCCCGTGGATCAGCCCGGTGTGATTCACGCCGCCGGCGGCGCGACCACCATTTGGGTGGACTTCCCGGCCCAAAAATCAGCCCCCTTGCCCGACTGGATGCGCGCGCACATCACCTGATCAGGTCGGTTTGGCTTTGGGTTGGCGCCCCATGGCGTAGAACTCGGTATTGGGCATCATGCCGCTGAAGCTGGCCATGCGGTTGGAGAGCCCAAAAAAGGCGGTGATGGCGGCGATGTCCCAAATGTCTTCGTCGCTGAAGCCGTGGGCGTGCAGGGTGGGGAAGTCGCTGTCTTCAATCTGGTCGCTGTGCAGACAAACCTTCATCGCAAAGTCGAGCATGGCCTTTTGGCGCGGGCTGATATCGGCTTTGCGGTGGTTGACCGCGACTTGATCGGCCACCAGGGGCTTTTTCTCGTAAATGCGCAATATCGCGCCGTGGGCCACCACGCAATACAAGCAGTGGTTGGCCGCGCTGGTGGTGGTCACGATCATTTCGCGCTCGCCCTTGGTCAGGCCTGAATCCTCTTTCAACATCAAGGCGTCGTGGTAGGCAAAAAACGCCCGCCATTCAGCCGGGCGGCGCGCCAAAGCCAAAAACACATTCGGGACAAAACCGGCCTTTTCTTGCACTTCCAAAATGCGCGCTTGCAGGTCTGGGGGCAGCGATTCCAGGCTTGGCATGGGGTAACGGTTCATGGGTTTGCTCCGAGGGTCAACAGCGGTCAAAGTGGGGTTGGCGATGCTTGCAAAAGGCTACGGCAAGGGCGTTGAGTTGTAGTATCGTTGATGTTTTTCAGTCACGGAGCCAGGTGTGAACAAAATCTTTCCGAGTGCCAGCGAGGCGCTCCAGGGCATCGTCAAAGACGGCCAAATGCTGGCCGTGGGTGGCTTTGGTTTGTGCGGCATTCCCGAGGCCTTGATCGAGGCCATGCGCACCAGTGGCGTGAAGGATTTGACCGTCATCTCCAACAACGCAGGGGTGGACGGTTTTGGCTTGGGCCGCTTGCTCGAAACCCGACAAATCAAAAAAATGATCTCGTCTTATGTGGGTGAGAACAAAGAGTTTGAGCGCCAATACCTGGCCGGTGAGCTGGAGTTGGAGTTCACCCCCCAAGGCACCTTGGCCGAAAAGCTGCGCGCCGGTGGTGCGGGCATTCCGGCCTTTTTCACCAAAACGGGCGTGGGCACCATGGTCGCCGAAGGCAAAGAGTTGCGCGAATTCGATGGGGAAACCTATGTCATGGAGCGCGCCTTGGTGCCCGATGTGTCCCTGGTCAAGGCTTGGCGCGCTGACAAGTCGGGCAATTTGCAATTCCGATTGACGGCGCGCAACTTCAACCCGGCCGCAGCCATGGCGGGCAAGATTTGTGTGGTCGAGGTGGAGCAAATCGTGGAAATCGGTGACATGGACCCCGATCAAATCCATTTGCCCGGCGTTTATGTGCACCGACTGGTGCTCAACGCCCACCCAGAAAAGCGCATCGAAAAGCGCACCATCACCGAAACATCAGGGGTTTGACATGAGCTGGAGCCAAGACCAAATGGCCGCACGCGCGGCGCACGAACTCGAAGACGGGTTTTACGTCAACCTCGGCATCGGCATCCCCACCTTGGTGGCCAACCACGTCCCGGCGGACATCGATGTCTGGTTGCAGTCTGAGAACGGCATGCTGGGCATTGGGCCCTTTCCCAAAGAGTCAGAGGTCGATGCCGACCTGATCAATGCCGGCAAGCAAACCGTGACCACCATCGCAGGCACCTCGATTTTTGGCAGTCATGACAGTTTTGCCATGATCCGTGGCGGAAAAATCAATTTGTCCATTTTGGGCGCCATGCAAGTCAGCGGGCGTGGCGATTTGGCCAATTGGATGATCCCCGGCAAGATGGTCAAAGGCATGGGCGGCGCCATGGATTTGGTGGCCGGCGTCAAGCGCGTCATCGTGTTGATGGAGCATGTGGCCAAGAAAAAAGACGGCACCGAAGACCTGAAAATTTTGGCCGACTGCACCTTGCCTTTGACGGGTGTGGCGGTGGTCGACCGCATCATCACCGATTTGGGCGTGATGGATGTCACCCCGCAAGGCCTGAAATTGGTGGAACTGGCCACGGGCGTGACCCGCGATTTCATCCAGTCCAAAACCGGCGTGCCCTTGATCTGACCTGGCCCTGTTCAAGACCGCGTGTGGACTTCAATGTTTGTCAATGACACGGTCTCGGGGCGATTGGAGCGGGTGAAGGGAATCGAACCCTCGTCTAAAGCTTGGGAAGCTGCCGTTCTGCCATTGAACTACACCCGCATGCCATGTTGAATTGTAGCGGCCCCACCCTGGCGCAAGCCCCAGCGGCTCGAGGGCAAGGTGCGGGCATGTGCGGGCTTGCACTTGGGCGCTGGCTTGTTTTGGGTCTGTGGGTGCTGTGCCTGAGCGATGCGGCTTGGGGCCAAAAACCGGCCGACGGTTTGACCCACACCTGTGTGCGAATCATGCGCGACACCGCGTTCAACGAAACCATTGAAAAAATGTGCAGCTTCAAGGGTGATGTGTCGGAGCGTTTCAAGGAAACCTTTAAAAAGCGCAAATGCGTGAGCAAGGTGAACCAAGCCGAGCAAGATCGCATCAAGGCCGAGGTTTATGCCAACACCACCGAGCAAAAAAACATGGTGGGATTGAAAGACTTTTGCTTGGTCCATAAATCGGCTTATCACAACCTGTAGACACACCAGCGTTGGCTGGTGTCAGCCCAAAGGTAATGGTTCAGGCGCGCCAGTTGGGCCGCTCAGGATCTGGCGCGGGGGCGGCGAATGTATCGCAGCCATGCCCACATGCATGTCCCACCGGTGGCAAAGGACAGCCCTTGTAAAAGAATGAACAGCGCATTTTGTCGCAGATGTTGGGCGTCAATGAAAAGCGTTGAAAAGCCCACAAACAAAAAAAACACCGCCAACACAAATGCGTTGTGGTTCAAGGTTTTCGGCAAGACGGTCTGGGGTGAGTGGGCGGTATCGCTCATGGCCAGATTAGATGGGGCCGATCTGACCCAGGGATGTGCACTTTCAATGGGCCACGATCAATTGGGCCAAGCGCTCGGGTTGGGCCAGCAGGTCGGCGCTTTTGCCGCTGTGGATGATGCGGCCGCGGCTGAGCACCAACACGTCTTCGGTGACTTGCAAGGCCAGTTTGGCCGATTGCTCCACCAGGACCACGGTCAAAGCTTCCTCGCGGATCAAGCGGGTCAGGGCTTGCAACAGCATTTCCACAATGATGGGCGCCAAGCCCTCCATGGGCTCGTCCAAAAGCAAAATGGCGGGGTCGCCCATGAGCGCACGACCGATGGAGAGCATTTGCTGTTCTCCGCCCGATATTTGGTTGCCCATGTGGCTGCGCCGCTCAGCCAGGCGGGGAAACAACTCGTACACACGCTCCATGGGCCAGCGGCCTTTGCGCGCAGCCACCATCAGGTTTTCTTCGATGCTGAGAGATGGAAAAATATCTCGGGTTTGGGGCACATAGCCAATGCCCAAACGCGAGCGCTCGTGCACGGGTGAGCGCTCGATCGATTGGCCACGGTATTCAATGCGCCCACCGTGCAATTGGGTGTGCCCCATCAAGGTGGCCAACAAGGTGGTTTTGCCCACCCCGTTGCGACCCAGCAAGGCCAGCGCGCCACGCTCTGGCACATCAAAGCTGATGTCCTCCAACACCACGGTCTCGCCATAGCCCGCACGAACGCCTTGCAGCCGCAGGGCCAAAGGGGTGCTGGGTTCAGTCATGTTGCTCTCCCAAATACACCTGGTGCACGCGTTTGTCGGCGGCTATTTCTTGAGGGCTGCCCTCACACAAGACCTCGCCTTGGACCAGCACGGTGATGCGCTTGGCAAAGCGAAACACCAAGTCCATGTCATGCTCGATGATCAGGATGGCCATGTCTGCGGGCAAGGCGTCCAGCGCTTGCAGGATGCGGTCCGACTCCATCGAGGGCACGCCAGCGGCTGGCTCGTCCAGCAACAACACCTTGGGTTGCAGGCCCAGGGCAATGGCGATCTCGACCAAACGTTGTTTGCCATAGGGCAAATCGGTGATGCGCAAGCCCGCATCGGCGGAAATGCCCAGCAGCTCTAGCAAAGCCATGGACTCATCGCGCACGGCCTTCAAAGCGCGGGCAGGCTGCCAAATTTGGTCGGCCACTTGCAAACGCTCGGCCACACCCAGTGCCACGTTGTCGAGCACCGTCATTTTCTTGAACAAGGTGTTGATCTGAAAGGTGCGCCCCAGTCCCCGGCGCACCCGCTCGGCTTGGGGCAAGGCGGTCACGTCTTGGCCACCAATGAATACTTGGCCAGAGGTGGGGGCCAGTCGACCGGTCAGTAAGTTGACAAAGGTGGTTTTGCCCGCGCCATTGGGACCAATCAGGGCATGACGGGAGCCGGGCTCCAAGCGGAAATTGATTTGCTCGGCCACCGTCAAAGCCCCAAAGCTTTTGCACAGGCCCCGGGTTTCCAGCACGCTGCTCATGCGGTTTTTCCTTTGAAGCGTGTCACCCAGCCATCGATCAAGCCCAAAATGCCACCGCGCGCAAACAGCACCACCAGCACCAGCATCAGGCCAATACCGAAATACCAGTACTCGGGGAATTTTTTGGCCAAGAAATCTTGCGCCACCAAAAACACCAAGGGGCCGACAAATGCGCCGTACAAGCGGCCCACGCCGCCCAAAATCAGCATCACCAGCAGTTCACCCGAAGGCTCAAAGCCCAGCACATTGAGGCCCACAAACTGATTGGTTTGGGTCAGCAAGGCACCGGCCATGCCAGCCATGGTGGCCGACAGGGTGTAGACCTTGCGCAAGCGTGCATCCACGGGCGCGCCTATGGCGTGCATGCGCAGGCTGTTTTCACGGATGCCGGTGAGGGACACCCCAAATGGCGAATAAATCAAGCGGCGAACCAGCCACCAACTGACCAGCAAAATGAACAAACACCACAAATAAGCGGTCTTGCCAAACATGTCAAAAGAAAACATGCCAAAGATGGGGGCGATGACCACGCCAGACAAACCATCGGCACCGCCCGTCACCGGAGTGGCTTTGTTGGCGACCTCCAGGCACAAGGCCGCAATGGCCAAGGTGAGCATGAGCTGGGTCAGGCCATGCATGCGCAAGATGATGGCGCCCGTGGCCAATCCCAGTAATCCGGCGGCCACACCGCTGGTGAGCAACTGAACAATGGGGTCATGAAAGCCGAGCTTGGCCGACATGATGCCCGTCACATAGGCGCCCAAACCGAAAAAAGCCGCATGGCCCAAGGTGATGATGCCCGCGTAACCAATGATCAGGTCCAGCGACAGGGCAAACAATATATAAGTGAGGATGCGAGCGCCCAAGGGAAGGTAATCGGGCAGCAGAAAAAATGCCAGCCCAGCGGCCACCCAGGGCAGGGCTTCGGTCCAGCGCAAACCCGGGTTGGCGTTGTATCCAACGTGCTGGCTCATGTGCGCTTCCCAAACAATCCGGCCGGTCGCCACAGCAGCAAACCGATGGTGGCAATATAAATAAAGAACGCGCCAAATTGCGGCAGCCAGTATTTGCAGGCGGTGTCGGTGATGCCAATCAGCAGCGCCGCCACAAACGGTCCGCGCAGGCTGCCCAAGCCGCCCACAGAGACCACGATCAAAAAGTAGACCAACTGTTCAAACGGGTAGGTCGGTTGAATGGCCACAATCTCTGCGCCCAACGCGCCGCCCAAGCCAGCCAAGCCGCTGCCCACGGCAAAAGTGATGGCGAACAGGCGCCGGGTGTTGATGCCAATCGACTGGGCCATGGCCCGGTTGTCCACCGCGGCGCGCACTTTGGCGCCCCAAATGGTGCGTTCGACGCCAAACCAAAGGGTGGCGATGATGCAGGCACTGAACAGAATGAGAAAAACCCGGTAAGCCGGAAAGTCCCGGCCCAACAGAGAAAACTGGCCCTTGAGGTATTCGGGCAAGACCACCGGTTGCTGCAAGGTGCCGAAAATGAGCCGCGCCACGGCCACAGACATGAAGATCAGGCCAATGGTCAGCAGCACTTGTTCGAGTTCGACCGCACCATACAAGCGTGAATAGAGCAAGCGCTCGAGCACCACACTGGCCAGGGCCACCAGCACAAAAGCCAGCACCAAAGCCAGTGGGAAGGGCACATCCCATTGCGACAAGGCGGTGACCAAGACATAGCCACCGGCCATGGCAAACACCCCATGGGCCAGATTGGTAAAACCCATCAAGCCCATGGTGACCGACAGGCCCACTGAGATCACATAAAGAATCATCCCATAGGCCACGCCGTGAAAGGCAACGCTGACCAGGGATGAGAGAAACGCTTCCATATGGAAAAGACAAAAGTCAGTTCACCGCACAAAGCGGTGCTGGCGAAGGGCTTTATTTCTTCTTGTCGGCTTCTTTCATGGGGTCTTTGAGGCCGGTGCTGAGGGTTTCCAACTCGACATTGGCCAACTTGCCAGCAACCTTGCGCACCTCGCGCAGGTACTCGGGGTTGATCACGTCACGGGTTTCAGGGTCGATGGAGACCATGCCACGGGGGCTATTGGGGTTGCGCCATTTCTTCAGGGCTTCCATGGTTTTGTCAGGGTCCACTTTGCCGCCTTGTTCGCGGATCGCATGGAAGATGGCATCCATGGCGTCCCAGGCACCCACAGCCATGAAGCTGGGGTTGAGGTTTTCGCCAAATTCCTTTTTGTAGGCGGCGACAAAAGCCTTATTGGCTGGGCGGTCCGAATGGGCCGAGTAGTGGTGAACCGTGGTCACACCCAAGGCGACATCACCCATGTTGGGCAGTTCGTCATCGGTCACGATGTCACCCGTGCCGATGTACTTGACGCCAGCTTTGGCCAGGTCGAGGTCAGCATAGGCTTTCATCATGCCAGTCGCCGCTTTGCCCGCAGGGTTGAAGCCAAACACCACTTCTGGCTTGGCATCTTTGATGCGCTGCATGAAGGGCACAAAGTCGGGGTTGGCCAGAGGAACGCGCAAGCTGCCGACAATTTCGCCGCCACCTTCTTTGAAGCCCTTGATGAAGCCTTCTTCGGCTTCGTGGCCGGGGGCGAAATCACTCACCGCTGTATAGGCGCGCTTGTATTTTTTGGCCGCCCATTGGCCCAACGGATATGAAGATTGCCACAGGGTGAAGGACACCCGGGCCATGTAAGGTGCGTTGTTCATGATGCGAGCACCCGCCGCATTCATGCTCACAAAGGGGACTTTGGCTTCGGTGGTCAGGGGAGCAATGGCGGCCATGTTGGGGGTCCAGACCAAGCCGGTGAGGAATTGCACCTTGTCGCGCACGATCAGCTCTTGGGCCACGCGCTTGGCCACATCCGGGTTGGGGCCGGTGTCGTCACGGGTGATCAACTCGACCTTGACGCCAGGGGGCAGTTTGTCCCCATTCAGCTTCATGAACAGTTTGACGCCCTTATCTAATTGGTCGCCCTGGGCAGCGGCAGCGCCACTGTAAGAACTGATGAAACCAATTTTGATGGTTTGTGACAAAGCAGGTGTGGCAACGCTGAGCAGCGTGGCCACCAAACCGGCGCAAATGGACGCATTGAATTTCATGAAGTCTCCTAAAGCAAGCGATGGAACGACCCACAGGTCATTGCAAATGGGCGGTGTAGTCTATCAAACTTCCACTTTTGGAAATCAAAAAACAGTTTGGATTGCCTCGGGCAAACCCTTGCGCCGGCTTTAATATCCATGCCTGGCTTTTCGCCAGACAAGGTGAAGTGTCAAACCCGATCTAAATCAGTGGCATTGCGCCGCTTGAGTTGATGGGCAAAAAACAGCACCACCCCCACCAAGCACGCATCGGCCACGGCCATCACTTGGGCTGAGCCCAGCCGGTCGACCCAGTGGGTCACGGTGCTCACGCCGATCGACTGACCCAAAAACAAGCCGCTGGCAAACAAGGTGACTGCGGTCCCACGGGCCTGGGGCGCCATTTGGGTGGCTTTGGCTTGCAAGGTGTTGTGGAACATGGCAAAGCCGTAGCCGGTGAAAAAACAAGCTGGAACGGCCAAGGCCCACCAGGGTGAAAAAGCAATCACCCCAAACGACAAAACCAACAGTGCCCCACCCGTGCGGGCCATGTTCACCTCGCCCAAGCGCTGAATGGTGGGCCTGGCCGTTGCCATGAAAAGCACCCCACCCAACCCAAACAAGGCGCTGGTGCCGCCCGCCATGCTCAGGGACAGGCCATGGCTGTGGTGCAAATGGGCGGCCGTGATGGTGAGCAAGCCAAAAACAGTCGCGCCTTCGAGCAAAGCGATCAACAGCACTTTGCGAGCCCAGGTGGTGCGAAAAACCTCAGCGGTTTGTTGCACAAAGCTGGCACCGGCCGGTGGGGGTGGACTGGCAGCAGCGACTTGTTTTTCTTCGCGCCACAGCAGCACCGCCACACTGGCAAACAGCGCAGACATGGCCACAAAAGCCCAGCGCCAGCCCAGGTTGTCGGTGATCAAGCCGCCCAGCCACTGCCCCGCTGTGATGCCCAACATGGTGCCCAGGCCCACCCGGGCCAGGGTTTCTTGCCGTTGTGCATAGGGCACTTGGTCGCCCACCCAGGCCAAAGCCAGCGGCACGATGGCCGCCGAGGACACCGCAGTCAGGATACGGGCCACGACCAATTGGTCCAGATCTTGGCTGATGGCGGACAAGACTGCGCCAACGCTGCAGCCCAAGGTGGTGATCATCACCACGCGGTATTTGCCCCAGCGGTCTCCCAACGGGCCATAAATCAATTGCATCAAACCGTGGGTCACGGCGTAAAAAGAAATCACATGGCCCACCATGGACAACGGCGCATCGAAGACCCGGGATAAATCGGGCAGCATGGCATCACACATGCGCTGTACCGCCATGCTGGAAAAGGTCGCCAGGGACAGCAAAAAGATGGCGCGCTTTTGGGCCGCAGTGGGCCCAGAGGGGGAGGGTGTGGGATGGGTCAAAGCAAGCGCACTGTAATCGGCTGGGGCTCAGAGCGCAGTCACGCCCAGCGCACTTGTCCTTTTGCGAACCAAGTCAGTGGGTTTGCCAGTCGTGTGGATGACTGTGGTGAGGCTCAAAGGGGTCTGCTCTGGTTACCATGGACCTCTTTTTAAGCCCCAGGAGTTGGCCATGACCGCCCCCAAGATGCGTTTGATGCACGGACCCTTTTCTCCTTTTGTTCGCAAGGTTGTGGTGTCGGCGATTGAAAAGGGCATGCTCGATCACATGGAGTTGATTCCCACCACCGTGAGCGCTGGGAAAACCAATGAAGAGCTGATCATGATCAACCCCACGGGAAAAATCCCCACCTTGGTCACCCCCGAAGGCATGGCTGTTTACGACTCAACGGTGATCGTCGAGTACCTTGATCAGGTCCAGCCAGCTGTGCGCCTCATCCCCACCGACCCAGCGCAGCGTCTGCGCAGCCTGCGCATGAACGCCACGGCCGATGGCTTGATTCAAGCGGGCGTGTTGGTGCGCACCGAGTTGTTGCGCGATGCGGCCAAACAGTGGCCCGAGTACCTGGCCCAACAGTGGGTCAAGGTGCGCCATTGCCTTCGCGTTCTCAACCAAGACATTGCCAGCAGTGGCGAGCAGGTCACCCTGGGCGAAATTGCCGCCGCTGCCGCTTTGGGTTGGATCGATTTGCGCTTGTCAGAAGAAAATTGGCGCGCCCAAAACCCCGTCCTGGGTGCCTGGTACGAGGGCTTTGCACGGCGCCCATCCATGCGCCAGTCGGCGCCGCCTGCGGCCTGAGGCTTTATCGCTTCAGCCCCAGCCTGCTTGCCTGGACGCTGCGATTTCGAAATTGGGCAATGGTGGTGCAAGACACGGTAACAAGGATGCATCGCTCAACCCCGTCTTCATGCATGGGGGCCAGCACTTGTTCGATGGTGAGTGGTTGGCCATGGCACCAAAAAAAGAAAAAGACTCCTCAAGTTGGCAGGTTCGGTGTCGATTCCAGCCTGCACCCCAAAAAACACACCATGATCATTGAGCGCGTCAACCTGCAGCACATCAAACAGCAGGACCATGTCAGCACCCTCCAAGCTTTGGAGGTTGGCGAGAGCATTTACTGTGATGATGCGCGCAAGGCCCAAAGCATCCGGGTGCTCAGTTACTACTTGGTGCGTTCTAGAAAGTTGGATCGGAAGTTTGTGTTTCGAAAGATGGACCGGGGTTGGCGCATTATTCGCGTCATCTGAACCCCATCCATCCCAGCCCTAGCCAACCAACTGCACGGTTGGGTTTAAGCCAATGAACGCGGGTTCGATGAATATAGCGTGGCGGCTGATTGACAATACGCCAATGCAGGACCTGATTGAGCGGGACTGTTTCTGTTTTGTTCAATGGCCCTTTGGGGCTTTGCTGATGGTGACTGCCCTTTATGAGATATTGTTTTTTTGCATATTTTGAGTTTGAACAAGTCCATCCTGACCCGTTGGGTCGGATTCCGGTGGACATGGGGCGTGGCTTGGCGGAGTTGGCCGGTTTAACCCAGGCCTTGGTCCACACGCCGTTGCCAGCAGACACGCCGCACGCTTTTCCAGACGATCAAAAATCCCCACATTTGGCTTGGCAGTTGTATGCCGACCAACCCGAGGATTTAGAAGCTTGGTTGATGCCGCATGGGGCGCTGAACCAGGCGTTGCCCCAGTTGCTGGCCATGATGGGCCAAGGCGGGCGGGTGGTGCAGCAGCAATTGATGCTCAACCGCCGTTATCCCACCCCCGTGTCGGCCGGTACCCGTTCGTCCACTTACCTGGTGCATTACCCCGGGCAGGCCGATGATCTGAATGCCTGGAACACCCATTACCTGACCAGCCACCCAGGCATCATGCAAACCTTCCCGGGCATCCAAGGCATCGAAATCTATACCCGCGTGGATTGGATCGGCGGATTGCCGGGTCCCAGGGTGGACTTCATGCAGCGCAATAAGGTCGTGTTTGCCGACGCCCAGGCGCTGAGCGCGGCTTTACTCTCCCCAGTGATCAACGACATGCGGGCAGACTTTCACCGCTTTCCCCCCTTCAGCGGCGGCAATGTGCACCACCCCATGGCGACCTTCGCGGCTTTGTCGCATTGAGTTTTTCCTCGGCGCTTGCGCCCGTTGCGACCTAGCTGAAAAGTTTCAAGCCGCCTTCGAGATGGGCTTGTGCATGGGCGGGTCGATGTGCGCAAAGTGCGGCATGACCTCATTGGCGATCAAATCCAAAGTTTGAAGGGCATCTTCGGTGCGATTGCCACCAAAGTTGATTTGCATCGATGGCTCCACCACGCCAAACTGATCCAAGTTGGCTTGCACCTGCTCGATCATGTCTTGCGGGGTGCCCACATATGCGGCTTTGTTGTCGATGATTTTTTGGGGCGTCATGGCCAAAATGTTGGCCACCATTTTGTCGTAGCCAGGGTATTGGTCAGAGGTCTTGCCCTCCCAAGACTGCACCGCCTCGGCAAAGGTTTCCAAGTAGCGCGTCATGATGCGCTCAAAACCTTCCCGGGCCTGGTCGCGAGAGCGTGAGATGCAGCAAAACTGTGACATTTGCACTTGTTCGGCACCCGGTGCGTGGCCTGAATCCGCCCACATTTGGCGGTACATCTTGACGTATTCCTGCAAGGTGCCGGGCTTGCCTGCGTAGGGCACGATCATGACGTTGAAGCCATTGCGCGCCGCATAGGTGAAGGATTCTTCAGACGAAATCGCCGCGATCCAAATCGGTGGGTGTGGTTGCTGAAAAGGCCTGGGCATGAGGTGCACATCGTCGAGGTGCCAAAACTTTCCCCGTGTTTGGACGCGGTCTTGGGTCCACAGTTGCTTGATCATGCCAATGGCCTCTTCAAACCGCGCTCGGCTTTCCTCCATGGGCACACCAAACACCTCAAACTCTTTGGGTAAAAAAGCCCGACCAAAACCTGCATCCAACCGGCCTCGGCTCATGTTGTCAAGCATGCTCAAGTCACCGGCCAAGTGCGCAGGGTGGTGAAACGCAGGAATTACCGCGCCGGTCATCACGCGGATGCGTTGCGTGCGCACGGCCAATGCAG
This sequence comes from Limnohabitans rimovensis (SeqCode), assembly GCF_965234775.1. GTDB lineage: Bacteria > Pseudomonadota > Gammaproteobacteria > Burkholderiales > Burkholderiaceae_C > Limnohabitans > Limnohabitans rimovensis. The sequence goes on from NZ_OZ248562.1 coordinate 708,582, forward strand.
ACAAAAAGACGCTGGGGTTGGGCGAATGTCCGCCGTAGTCGTAGAACGAATGCTCGACCGTTTTAACGCTGTGAAAGCCCAACCGGTCTGCGGCCTCGGCCAAGGTGATGCATTGCTGATAGTAGTCAGCCGTGCTGCTGTCGCTGGGTCTGAAAGAAGGGAAAAAATTGATGCCAAATTTCATGGGGTGCCTTTGTGAGGTGCGGATAAAAAATGAAATAGACAGATCAACTCAAGAGAATCGGTCAAGGGACAGTTTAGGACTTCGTTGATATTATCCAATCGGTGTAAACAGCAATCATTTTTGATTGAACCCATGACATTGCATCGCTACCCCATGCTGGCCATCTTGCTTCACTGGCTCATTGCCCTGCTGTTGATCGGCAGTTTTACCATGGGTTTGCGCATGGTGGGGATGGACTTCAGCCCTGGAAAAATCAATACATACGCTTATCACAAATGGCTGGGTGTGACGATTTTTGGTCTGGTGGTGGTTCGGTTCTTTTACCGGCAGTTCAATCCCCCGCCTGCTTTGCCAAGCGGCATGCCCACCTGGCAAAAAAATGCCTCCTTTTTGTCCCACAGCCTTTTGTATGTGCTCCTATTTGTGGTTCCCTTGAGTGGGTGGATTTATTCATCGGCGGCCGGAGTCCCCACCGTGCCTTTTGGCCAACCTGCGCTGCAACTGCCTGATTTGCTTCAAAAAGACCCGGACTTGGCCACTGCCTTGAAGCAAGTACACTTTGTTTTAACGCGTCTGCTGATGGTGCTTATTTTTTTGCACATGGCCGCGGCGCTGAAACATCACTGGTGGGACAAGGATGGTGTCATGCACAGAATGCTTCCCAAAGTTAAGTTTTGGTCATGAATGATCGGCCATCGCTCGCCGAACCCCAGGGGTTTCCGCGACACATGATGAATTGGATGGTTGTTGCCAAATTCATCTTTTTGCTCCTGCTTGGCATTGCTTCACAGGCCGTTTTTGCAGCCCAAACGGTGGACACAGAACGCAGCGAAATCAGCTTTGGGTTCCAACAACAAGGGGTGCCTGGCGTTGGTAAATTCAACAAGTTTTCTGCTCAAGCCACCTTTGTACCCACCAAGCCAGAAAGCACCAAGGCCCGCGTCGACATCGACATGACCAGCGTGGACTTGGGAGACAAGGGGTGGAATCAGGATATTCAGACCTCATCATGGTTTGACACCCGACAATTTCCTGTCGCCAGCATCGTGGTGACGGGTGGAAAAATGCTTGCCCCAGGTCGATACGAGTCCCCCGGGAAATTGACCCTCAAGGGTGGGGTCCATGATGTGGTGGTGAGTTTTCGCAGCCGCATCGAGGGGGCTGCTTTGGTTCTTGAAGGAGATGTGCCCCTCAAAAGGGTGCCATTCAAGGTGGGTGATGGCGCTTGGGCAGATACCAGCGTTGTTGCCAATGAGGTGTCAGTGCGATTCAAACTGGTTTTTAAAAAATAATTCAACTTGGAGACACAAATATGAATAGCCTTGCAAAATTGGTTGTTTCGGCGGTGGTAACGGGTGGCTGTTGGGGTGCACTTGCTGCGCCAGTGGCCTACACGTTGGATCCCGACCACACCGTACCGAGGTTTTCAATTAACCACAACGGGTTTTCGAATCACGTCGGCATGTTCACCAAAGCAGCCGGTAAGGCAGTGCTCGATTTTTCGGCGCGCACGGGCAGCGTGGAAGTGACCATTCAGACCGCATCGTTCACATCAGGACATGCGTTCATGGAGAGTGTGGTCAGGGGCAAAGACTTTTTCAACGCTGAACAAATTCCCCTCATGACCTTCAAAGGGTCTCAGTTCACCTTCAAGGACGATAAGCCTGCCAGTGTGACCGGAGACCTGACCCTGATGGGTGTGACCCGGCCCGTCACACTCACCTTCACCAATTTCGCTTGTGGCCAACATCCGCGCAGCAAAAAAGATCAATGCGGTGGAAATTTATCCGGGTCGATCAAGCGTTCCGACTTTGACATGAAGGCCTATCTCCCCGTGATCGGTGACGAAGTGACCTTGATGATCCAGGTGGAAGCCTTCAAAGATTGATGGCTTTCAACGGGCCCGCGGCCAGTCCATTGGATGTTGTTTTGGCGTCGCCATGTGCCGTCGTGAACACAACTGATGTCTGCCACCTTCTTCAACCTTGGTTCTGGTTTACCCGTGTTCAGCTATGGCACATGGTTGATAAACTGAAACTGGTTATATCGGTCGATTAACTGATTTCAAGGAGACGAAATGACAATCTCAAGACGCCAATGGGTGACCCGCAGTGCAGTGGCGACGGGCATGGTGGCCTTTCCATCACTCGTTTTGCCGCAGCAAAAGTTCGAAGTCAAAGTGGCCAACTTTGTCGGCCCTCAACACTTTCAGTCACAGTGGTTGGTGAAGTGGGGTGAGACCTTGGAGAAAAAATCCAATGGACGACTGAGCTTTAAACACTTTCCCGGCGCGCAAATGGGGCCCACGCCCAAGCATTTTGATTTCGCCCGCGATGGCACGGCAGAAATGTCTTTCTTCTTGCATGGCTCAACGCCGGGTCGCTTTCAGCTGACCGAAATTGTCAATATGCCTTACCTGGTGGGCAGTGCCGAGATTGGCATCAAGGTGCTCAACGATCCAGAGTTGCGCGCCAAGTATTTGGATGCTGAGCACCGTGGGACCAAGGTGATGTTTTTGTTCACCCACCAACCTGGCAGCGTTCACACCACCAAAAAGGCCATTCGCAACCTGGATGATTTCAAAGGTCAGCGATTGCGATTTTCCACGCCGGCCATTCGAGAGTTCATCGCAGCTCTGGGGGCAACGCCTGTGGGGGTGCCGCCGACTGAAGTGGCCGAGCAGCTTCAAAAAGGCACGCTCGATGGTGCTTTTACCGACTACGGTGGTGCCGGCATTGCCTGGAAACTGGGTGGTATCTGCAAATTCACCACTGAGATGTATTGCTTTGTGTCCAGTTTTGCGGTGGTTGCCAACGAGGCATGGTTCGCCAAATTGCCGCCTGACTTGCAGGCCATGATCACCGAATCCGTGACCGGCATCGAACGTGAGATCGGACAAGGCTGGGACGCCTTGGATGTCCCCGGCAAAAAAGCCATGATGGATGGCGGTGGTGAGGGCATTCGTTTGGCCAAGGCCGAAGATGACAAGCTGAGAAAGATTGGCGCTGACATCACCGAGTCCAATTTAAAGGCCATGGAGGCCAAGGGCTTGCCGGCTCGTTCGGTCTACAACCTGATGAAGGTCTTGGCTGAAAAGCATGCCAAAACGTCCAAGAACTTTTGGGCATAAAGCTTTTGCAACACTTGTCATTTGAAGTCTCGGGTCGGCGGCAGGCATGAAGGCGCGAGACGGGGTTCAAAAGGGCTTGTTGGTCTTGGACAGCTTGGCTGTCCTCATGGTGTTGGTGATGGTGTTGCTCACCATCACCGACGTGACCATGCGCAAGTTTGTGGACAAACCCATGACCGGTGTGACCGAAATGGTTGAGCTGGCTTTGGGTGGGGCCTTCTTCTTTGCATTGCCAGGCGTTTTTTGGCGCTGTGCACACATCACCATGGACATCATTGACGACCATTTACCCCAGTGGCGTTTTGCCTTGCAACGCGTGGCGACGGTATTCAATGCCATCGTGTTAGTGGTTCTGGTTTGGCACATGTGGCAACCCATGCTGGACGTGATCTCTTTTGGCGACACCAGTGCCGACTTGCAAATTCCCAAGATCTGGTTCATGGCCCCGGCTTGGCTGGGAATTCTTTTGTCTTTGTTGGTGGTGATGCTCCAAATGTGGCTGGGCACAGAGCCTGCGTCGGCCAAGGACGAACATGGACATTGAAATCATTGGCCTGCTGGCTGTGGCGGGCTTATTGGTATTGATGTTTTTGCGGGTGCCCATTGCCATGGCCTTGCTCATCAGCGGGACCTTGGGTTATGCGGCCTCGCAAGGTTGGGGCGTGGCCTTGCGCACGCTGGCATCTGTGCCTTATGAACTCACGGGTGCCAATCCTGGCGTGGCTTACTCCTTCACCGTGGTGCCCTTGTTCATTTTCATGGGCGCGGTGGCTTCGCGCGCCAATATGTCCAGCGAATTGTTTGATGCAGCCAATGCAGTTTTCAGTGGGGTGCGGGGTGCATTGGCGGCGGCGACCATTGGCTCTTGCGCGGCTTTTTCGGCGATTTGTGGCTCCTCCATTGCCACGGCGGCCACCTTCTCTAAAGTGGCCATTCCGCAAATGCGCCGTTATGGTTACGACATGGAACTGGCCACTGGGGCGGTGGCATCGGCTGGCACCTTGGGCATTCTGATTCCGCCATCGCTTATTTTGGTGATTTATTCCCTGGTGGCCGAAGAGCCCATCGCCAAACTCTTCGCAGCCGCCATGATTCCGGGTATTTTGTTGGCCATCGCTTATGTATTGGTCATCGTCATTTTGGCCAAGCTCCACCCAGAGAAGATGCCTTTGACGCCCAGTTTGTCTTGGCGCTCACGCCTGAAGGCATTGATCGGGGTTTGGAAGCTCGCTGTGCTTTTTGTATTGGCGGTTGTCGGTATTTACCTGGGTTGGTTCAGCCCCACGGAGGCTGCAGCTGTGGCCTCCTTCACGGCCGTTGTGATCGGTGTGGCGACGCGAAGCTTGGGCTGGCGTGGTATTTGGGAGGCTGGGGTGGAGACCGTGCAAACCTCGGCCATGCTGTTTTTCATCGTCATCGGCGCATTCGTTTTCTCTCGCTTGATTGTGCTGACCCAGTTCCCGGTTTCTTTGGTCAATTTGGTGGAACGTTGGGAATGGTCCCCTTGGATGGTGATCCTGGCCATCGTGGCCTTGTATTTGATTTTGGGCACCTTTTTGGAAGAGGTCAGCACCTTGCTCATCACAGTGCCCGTGTTGTTGCCCTTGATCAAAAGCATTGGCTTTGATCCCATTTGGTTTGGCGTGTTTGTGACCGTCATGTCCACCGTGGGGCTGATTTCACCGCCGGTAGGGCTAACGGTGTTCGTGGTTCAAAGTCAAAACCCCGAGGTTCCTTTGCAAACGATTTTCAAAGGCGTGATGCCTTTTTTATACGCAGACATCTTGCTCTTGTTGGCCCTGGTCATGTACCCCCCATTGGCCACTTGGCTGCCGTCGGTGCTCTGAACGCATGATGGGGGCATTTTCTTCAAGAACAGACTCTCTTCAACCCATGCAGATACCCATTGTTGACGCCCATCACCACTTGTGGCGCAAAGCCGATTTGCCCTGGCTCAGCGGCCCGATGTTGCCGCGCATCTTTGGTGAATATGAGGCCATTCGCAGGGATTACTTGATCGATGAGTTTCGCCAAGACATGGTCCCATGCGGCGTGGTCAAGTCGGTCTATGTGCAAGCCAACTGGCCCGAAGCCGGGGCTTTGGACGAGGTGGCCTGGGTTCAATCTGTGTCCAATCAGCACCATTTTCCCCACGCCATCATTGGTTACGCCAATCTGGCTGATCCTCAGGTAGGGCGCTTGCTTGATGCGCAAATGGCCCACCCTGGGTTTCGGGGGGTGCGCCAACAACTGCATTGGCATCAAAACCCGCTCTACCGTTTTGCCCCTGCGCCAGATGCCTTTATGGATCCGCAGTGGCAGCGTGGTTTGGCCCAAGTGCAAGAGCGTGGCTTGATTTTTGAATTGCAGGTGTTTCCCAGCCAGATGGCCGATGCCGTTATGTTGGTGCGCCAATTTCCCAAACAGACCTTTGTGTTGCTGCATGCTGGCATGTTGGTTGACTTTGCACCCGAAACCATGCGCGCTTGGCGAACAGGCGTGCAAAACTTGGCCGATTGCCCCAACGTCTGTACCAAATTGTCGGCGCTCAGCACCTTTGCGCGCCGCTGCGATGTGGACATTTGGCAACCCACCGTTCAAGAAACTTTGTCCTTGTTTGGTGCTGAGCGCTGCATGTTTGGCAGCAATTTTCCGGTGGAAAAGTTGTGGACTTCATATGCCCACTTGGTGGATGTGATGCACCAATGCCTCAGGGATTACCCGGAGTCCACACAGCAAGCCGTTTGGCACGACACGGCCTCCCGCGTGTATCGACTCGGGTAAGCCCCATACTTGGCAAAAGGTAACGCTGTTATATTTTTCTTCATTGTCTTGGGGTTGAGCGATGTCCGCTTCAACTCACTTGGATGCTTGGAGTCTTTGATTTGAGCTCAGCCGCCACTGCCCGTATTGCCGCCGATGTGGGCGGAACATTCACCGATATAGCCATTTTTGACGAGTCCAATGGCGGCATCCGTTTGGGCAAATGCTTGACCACGCCGGCCCATTTGATCGAAGGCATTAACCAGGGGGTTCTCAAATCGGGTTCGGGTTTTGAGCAGGCGAACTTGTTTTTGCATGGAACCACGGTGGCGATCAACACCTTGTTGGAACGCACCGGGGCCAAAACGGCCTTGGTCACCACCAAAGGCTTTCGTGACATGTACGAAATTGGGCGGATCAACCGGCCCGAGGCTTACAACCTGTTTTTTCGCAAGCATCGCCCCTTGATTGATCGGGCTTTGCGCTATGAAGTGGATGAGCGACTGCTGGTCAGCGGCGAAGTTTTCAAGCCATTGCTGGAGTCTGAAATGGCGGCAGTGGCCGATCGCATGGCCGCCGAAGGGGTCGAGGCCATTGCCATCATGTTCATGCATTCGTACCGCAACCCGGCCCACGAAGTGGCCGCCAAAGCCTATTTCAGCCGGCGCTTCCCCCATTTGTTTGTGTCGGCTTCGCATGAGTTGTCTCAGGAATACCGCGAATACGAGCGCACCTCCACCATTGCCGCCAATGCCTATATTGGCCCCCGGGTGTCGTCGTATTTGACGGAAATTGTGGATCACTTGGCGGCCAAAAAGTTTGCAGGTGGTTTTCTCATCGTGCAGTCCACCGGGGGCTTGTACGACGCGGATGCTGCCGGACGCGAATGCATCCGCATGCTGGAGTCAGGGCCGGCGGCCGGCGTGATTGCGACCCGAGATTTGTGCCGGCGCATTGGCTTGCAAGATGCCATTGCCTTTGACATGGGGGGCACCACCGCCAAATCGGGCGTGATTTTGCGCGGCGACGTGATGATGACCACCACCTCGATGATTGGCGGGTATACCGAAGGTTTGCCGGTGCAAATCCCGATGATTGACATCCAAGAGGTGGGCACCGGTGGGGGCAGCATTGCCCGTTTGGCGGCGGGCAAGTCCTTGCGCGTGGGGCCGCAAAGTGCTGGCTCCGTGCCAGGCCCGGTATGTTATGGCTTGGGCGGTACCGAACCCACGGTGACCGACGCCAATTTGATTTTGGGGCGCTTGTCAGCCACGCGGTTCTTGGGTGGCGACATGCACCTCGATCTGGCCCTTGCCCAAGCGGCACTGCGTGAGCACATCGCCGACCCCCTGGGCATGTCGCTGGAGGAGGCCGCAGAAGGCATCATCCGCATTGCGGCCTCCACCATGTCATCGGTGGTCAAACGGGTGACCACAGAGCGCGGATTGGACGCCCGTGAGTTTCCGATGGTCGCCTTTGGTGGCGCCGGTCCCTTGCATGCGGTCTTGGTGGCGCGGGAACTGCAAATGCCCAAAGTGATCATTCCCAATGCGCCAGGGCATTTTTCTGCCTATGGCATGTTGGTCGCCGATTTGCGCCGCGACTATGTGAAAACCCGTTTTTTGCCTCTGGACCAGTTGGATTTCGATCTGGTGAACCGCTTGTGCAGCGAGATGGAGCAGCAAGGGCAAGCTGAAATTCGCCAAGCCGCTGTGCGGGTGGGAGACATCCATGTCGAGCGGGCTTTGGACATGCGCTATGTCGGGCAAGAGCATGCCGTGACCGTGGAAATTCCCACCCAGGTTTTTGAGCAAGGCAACAAGGGGGAAATCAAGCGTTTGTTTGATGCGGTGCATTTGCAGCGCTATGGTTACAGCTCCGATGCGGAAAAAGCAGAAATTGTCAGTATTCGAACTTCTGTGGTGGGCCACATGCCCAAGCCTGAGTTGGCCAAGTTGGCGGCAGGCTCGACCCAGCCCCAGGTCAAGCCAGCCCGAAGACCGATTTTTTTCACGGCAGAAACAGGTTGGCAAGAGGCGGATGTCTATCAGCGCGACCATCTCCAGACGGGCAACCGAATCGACGGGCCATGCCTTATCGAGGAATATGCATCCACCACCGTGGTCATGCCTGGTGACCGCGTGGAAGTGGATGGGTTTGGTAACTTGATCATTGAGGTGAATAACCATGGCTGAAACGCACAAAATTGATGCGGTGACCACTGAAATCATTCGCAATGGCATGGTGGCTGCGACCGAGGAGATGAAGTCCAACCTCATGCGAACCGCCTACAACATGATCATTTACGAAGCCCTGGATTTCACGGTGGGCATCTTTGATCGTGCAGGCAACACGGTGTCGATTGGCATTGGTTTGCCCATGTTCATCCGAGGCATGAGCAACACGGTCAAACGCATGATTGCCCATTTTGGTTACGACCAAATTGAGGATGGCGACGTGTTGCTGACCAACGATGCTTACATCACCGGCAGTCACCTCAACCACATGACCTTTGTGGTGCCCGTGTTCTTCGAAGGTGAAATCGTTGGTTTTTCCGCTTGCATGGCGCATTGGCAGGACATCGGCGGCACGCTGGATGGCATGACCTTCGACATCTTCTCCGAAGGCCTGCAAATGCCGATCGTCAAGATTTACCGCAAGGGCGTACCGAATGCGGAAATTTTCCAAATCATTGAAATCAATGTGCGCATTCCTGAGCGCGCCATGGGTGATTTGCGCGCGCAGATCGCTGCCGTCAAAACAGGTGAGCGACGCGTGTTGGAGATGTTGCACAAATATGGCCACGCCACTGTGGTTCAGGCCATCGAGCGTATTTTTGACCAAGGCGAAGCAGGTTCTCGTGCCCTGGTGGCTGCCATTCCCGATGGTGTTTACGAGGCCGAGTCGTTTTTGGACGATGACGGGGTTGACATGGGCAAGCGCATTGCCATCCGCGTCAAAGTCACGGTGGCTGGCGATGAAATGACCATCGATTTGTCGGGTGTCAGTGATCAGGTGCGCGGGTTTTACAACTCGGGCGAGTCAGCGGGCATTGCTTGTGCACAAGTGGCTTTCAAATGCTTGATGGCGCCCAATGAGTTGCCTATCAACGATGGCTGTTTTCGCCCGCTCAAAGTGATCTTGCCCGAGGGCAAGGTGGTCAACGCGCGCAGGCCGGCACCCATGCGGTGGTGGATGACCTTTCCCATGACCGTGGTCGACACCGTCTTTCGTGCCCTGGCGCCGGCCATCCCTGAGCGGGTCATTGCCGGCCACCATGCTGATCTGGTGATTGCCTCTATTCACGGTCGGCAACCGGCAGACAACCGACTGTTCCTGTATTTGGGTGGACTGATTGGCGGCGGCTGGGGGGCCAAATTCAACGAAGATGGCATGAGCGCCACCATTGCCATCAACGATGGCGATACCCACAATGGACCATCCGAGCAAGTAGAAGCCAAATACCCCTTGCTGGTGGAGAAATACCAACTGCGACCGGATTCGGGCGGGGCCGGCACATTCCGAGGCGGTTTGGGCACCGAGCAAACCATCCGGGTCATGTCCGACATCATGTTCAATACACAAATTGAACGGGTCGAATGCCGCCCATGGGGCTTGTTTGGCGGCCTGTCTGCCTTTGGCAACGAAGTTTGCATTCAACGCAAGGGCGAAGAAGAGGTGGTGTACAAAACCGGCAAAGTGTTTTCGCAGACCCTTCGCAGTGGAGATGCTTGGACCTTGCGTTCGGGCGGCGGCGGCGGCTACGGGACTCCCACCGAGCGCAACACCAGCAGCGTGGAAGACGATGTGCGCAATGGGTATGTCAGTGGCGAGATGGCGCACAAGTTGTATGGGGTGGTGCTCGATGCCAAAACAGGCCGCGCCCAAGCCACGGCCACCGCTGAATTGCGTGACTACATGCGGGCCAATCATTTGCCCGTGGATCAGCCCTACACCAGCCAAGCCACAGACCCCGGGGGCACCGACCCCCAACTGTCGCGCCGCGTGCGTCAAAGCTCGCCCCACCAGGCTTTGTTTTCTTTCGAGGCGCGCGAATTCCAAGCCGAAGTCCGGGCTGCCGGTTTGCTGGTGGATCGTTGCTGCAGCTGATGGACAAACCCCGCGTTCAGCGACTGCGCACCCGGCATTTGGAGCCGTTTGCGACCGATGCCGATGGTGGCAAATTGCCCGGCGGCGTTTTGTCGTTGCGACGTGGTTTGCGCCTGCTGGAGTTGCTGGGTGAAGGCGAGGGCGGCTGGAGTTTGGCAGATTTGGCCCGCCAACTCGAGGTGAACAAAGCCATTGCTTTGCGTTTGCTTGATGAGTTGCGGCATGCCGCTTATGTGTACCGGGATGACACGTCCGAAACTTACCACCTGACGTACAAATTGAGCAATTTGGGCTTGCGCAAGCTGTCGCAAACCCGGGTGCTGGACCAAACCAATGGTGTCTTGCGCGAGTTGGCCAATGAAACCGGTGAGTTGGTGCGCTTGGCCGTGGTTGAACCCGAACAGCGTTTGACATGGGTTTTGGCCTTCACTGGCGCGCGCCGAAGCTTGCACATCGACCCCAACTACCGACTCAGCATTGGTTACAACACCCATGCGGCTGGAAAAGCGTGGTTGGCGCAATTGCCGATCGATCAGGTTTGGCCGATTTTGTTGCGCGAGGGGCTGGAGCCTTTGACCCCTCACACCAAGACCGATCGCATGGCCATTGAGGCCGATTTGAAGCAATGCCAAGTGCGAGGTTTTGCCACCAGCGATGAAGAAAATGAGTTGGGGGTGCGTGCCATAGCCGCACCCATCACCATTTTGAAGCTCACCGGTGAGCGCCATTGCGTGGGGGTGGTCAGCGTGGCTGCACCCACCTCTCGCATGTCCCAACCAGAACTAGAAGCCCATGCCTCGTTGCTCATGGCCACAGTAGCGCGTTTGGGTGAGATTTGGCCCATGGATGCCAAGTCCCAATCAATGCCACCGATGTACAAAACGGCCCATTGACAGAATTTCCCCCGCAAGTCCAGAACCTTTAACCCAGGAGACAGCCATGAAAAAAACCTTCTTTCACCCACTGGCCGCGGCCATTGCCCTCAGCGCTGCGGCGTTGTGCACGGGTGGTGCGCAAGCGCAATCAGGCAACCCGATCAAAATCGGTTTTGTCACTGAGCTGACCGGACCTTGGACCTTTTTCGGTACCAGCTGCGTGGCCGGCTTGAAAATGGCGACTGATGAAATCAACAAAGCTGGCGGTGTGCTCAAGCGTCCTTTGGAGTTCATCGTCACCGATAACCAAACCAACTCTTCACAAGCCCTGGCGGCATCGCGCAATTTGGATGTGAACGATAAAGTGCTGGCTTTGAGCGGACCCACCAGCTCGGATGTGGCCTTGGCCATGTATGGTTATGCCGAGCAGCAAAAATTGCCATTCTTGGTTCCGGTGGCCGCATTCCCTCAATTGACCAAGCCTGGTACCAAATACACATTCCGCATTGAGCCCGATGCTGCTGGTTGGGGTTATGCGATGGCCAAATACATCGAACAGGTCAAGCCTGGCGCCAAAGTGGCCTTGATGCACTCGGATGCGGCTCTGATGCGCGCCATCATGGCGGGTTTCAGATACCAAGCACCACGCTCCAAACTGAGCATCGTTTCGGATATTTTGTTTCCACAAGGCTCCAGCGATGCGACGGTGCAAGCCGCTCAAGTGCGTGCATCCAATCCTGACTACGTCATCGTCAGTGGTGCCGGCGCCTTTGACAACGTATTGACCAATCAATTGTTGGATTTGGGTATCAAGCCGCAGCAAATCATCCACCCCTATGGGATCACGACTCAGGTTTTTGGCTGGGGCTCTAGAAGTGTGGGTTCCATTTATGGCACCTTTTTCGACCATGGCATTGATGCCCTGACCAAAGAGGGCAAAGACTTCATCAGCCGTTTTGATGCCGCCAACGGTCGCCCGCCTTCATATGTTGAAAACTACTGTTATGTCACCCCTTATATTTTCAAAGAAGCCATTGAAAAAGCGGGTACCGCTGATGACCGCGAAAAGTTGCGCAATGCCTTATCGGCTTTGAAGACCAAGGAACACACCACTGGGGTGCCCATCGAGTTTGATAAAAATGGTGCGCGCAAAGAGTACATGTATTTCATGGAAATCCAATCGGTCAATGGCAAGCGCACTTATCAATCGAAACAGCGCTATTACATCGAATGGGATCCCGAGGTGATTCCCGTTTATGACCTGGTGAAGTAACAACTCTGATGGGCAGTCCCTCGCTGGAAAGCGTGTGACTGCCCAGACGGTGATGGACCACAAGGAATTTTGATGACCGATGCGCAATTGCTGATACTGCTCTCGACACTGTCGACAGGGTTGATCCTGGGGGCTATTTTTTCATTGGTTGCAGCTGGCGTGACCATTGTTTATGGGTGTGTGTGGCTTCCCAACGCCAGCAACGGGCAATTCTTCTTGCTTGCGTCTTTGGTGGCGTGGACCTTTACCGCCTCTTTGGGGTGGAGCAGTTGGCTGGCGGCCATTGCCGTGATTGTTTTGGGAATTGGCTTATCGTATTTGCTGGAGTGGATTTTGATCCGCCGCTTATATGACACGCCGAACCGAAATGTGGCTTATTTTGTGGTGACTCTGGGCATGACACAGATCATGACGGGCATCTTTTCCTTGACCTATGCCAAATGGAGCGATCAATTCAGCCTGCCCCCTGTGGTTGACGGAATATCCATGTTGGGGCCTTTCCCTTTGTCCAACAACCGTTTGCTGGTGATGGTTGTCAGCTTATTTGTTTTGGTGGCTTTGTTTGCCTTGCTGCGCTACCACCCTTATGGCCGAGCCTTGCGGGCGGTGTTTCAAAATCGCGAAGCGGCAGCGCTCAGAGGTGTCGACGTCCGCTCCATTTACCGCCTGTCGTTTGTCTTGGGCTCCACCATTATTTTCTTGGGCGGCATCTTGTTCGCCTTGGCATACAGCTTTGATTTGACCGTGGCTTGGACCATGTCCATCACGGCTTTTGCCATCATGATCATCGGTGGCCCTGGCTCTGTCATCGGGGCCTTGGTGGTTGGAATGACGTTTGGATTTACCCAAGCCATTGTGAGTATTTTTGCCAGTCCCACCGCAGCGACCTTTTCATATTTGGGAGCGATGTTGGTGATTCTCTTGTTCCGTCCCAGTGGGTTGTTCAAACGATGAAGTTGCATTCCAAAACCATCATTGGGTTATTCGTACTCATGGCGCTGATGCTTCCATTGGCGGCATCGGGCAATAAATTTTTTGCCTTTGTGCTGGGCATGACCTTCATCAGTTTGTTGTGGGCCACTGGCATGAATTTGATGTACGGCTATGTGGGTCTGATGCCGCTGATGTTTGCTGGCGTGGCGGGGGTGGCCGGTTATGCGATGGTTCATTTCACCCGCACGTTGGGTTGGTCGTTTTGGCTCGCCATGCCGGTGGCTTCCCTGTTGGCAGCTGCTGTGGGTGTGGCTTTGGGCTTGCCGTCGTTGCGACTCAAAGGGTTTTATTTCACCTTGTGCTCTTTGGTGATCCAGACGGTTTTGACCTTGGCATTTATATTTTTCCCCACCTACACCAACGGCGACACAGGCATCAATCAAGTGGCTCCGCCAGACTGGTTTGGCGGGGAGCTCACTGGTTTGGGCATGGACATGATGTTGGCCGTGGTGGCGGTTGCTGGGGTGCTTTTTTGCGCTTGGCTGGTCAAAACACCATTGGGGCAAAGATTTGTGGCCATTCGTGAAGATGATGTGCTCGCCGAAGGACTTGGCATCCAGGTTGTCCGCTGCAAAATCATTGCCTTTTTCATCGTGTCTTTGTACGCGGGCATTGGCGGTTGCTTCTATGCAGCCTATGTGGGCTTCATATCACCCCGCGCCTACGATGTGTTGGTGTCCATGAACATCTGGTTGTTTGTGGCTTTTGGTGGCCGAGCCACGATTGCGGGGCCGATCATTGGCACAGCGATTTTGGCGCCCATTCCATTCTTGCTGCAAGATTTGCAAGCGTTCAAAGATATTTTGTCGGGCGTGCTCATCATTGTGGTGACCTTGATGATGCCAGGCGGCATTTATGGTGCTTATGTGGCTTGGCGTTCACGTCAAGCCCACGTGGCCAGTGATGGTGACAAGGTGCAGGAGCAACGGGTATGAAGCTGCTTGATGTCAATGGATTGTCCAAAAGCTTCGGTGGTGTCGCTGCTTTGCGACAGGTAGAAGGACACTCAGTGGTCGGTGAGACCCTGGGCATGATTGGGCCCAATGGGTCGGGTAAAACCACCTTTGTCAATATCGTCAGCGGCCATGTCCAACCTGACATGGGCAGCCTCACTTTTGACGGCATCGATATTGCTGGGAAAAACCCACATCAACTCGCGGCGATTGGTTTGTGCAGAACTTATCAGGCTGTGCGTGTTTTCTCATCGTTGTCGACCCAGCAGAACATCGATAACGCTCGTTTGTTGCTGAACCACAGGGGTTTGGATCAGGCAGAGTTGAGCGAATTGCTGGATTGGCTGAAGCTTGATCACGTCTTGGGAAAGAGTGCTGGCAGCTTAACCTTGTTTGAGCAGCGTCGATTGGAGTTGTTGATGCGCTTGGTTCTCAAACCCAAGCTCATCATGCTTGATGAACCGGTTGGGGGTTTGGCTGTGACTGAAGTGATTGAGATGATTCAGTTGCTCAAACAACTCAAGGCACGTTGTTCTATTTTTGTGATTGAACACACCATGCGGGTGATCAAAGAGTTGGCCGATCGGGTTATGGTGTTGATCGCTGGCGAAAAAGTGGCGGATGGCCCCCCATTGGATATTTTGAAAAACAAGCGCGTGGTGGACGAATACCTGGGGGCTCAGCATGCTTGAGGTCAAAGATTTGGTGATCAGATATGGCCCATTCTTGGCGTGTGATCGCATCAGCATCGAAGTCAAAGCCGGTGAAATTGTGGGCGTCATTGGTCCCAATGGTGCGGGTAAAAGTTCTGTTGTCAGGGCCATTACGGGCTTGGTGAAGCCCGCCTCAGGCAGTGTGAGCTTTTTGGGGCAATCCACCTTGGATAGGCCTGTGCATGAATTGATTCGCCAAGGTTTGTCATTGGTGCCCGAGGGCCGTGGGCTGTTCCCCCAAATGTCGGTGGAGGAAAACCTATTGATGGGTGGTTATTCTTTGACAAGCAAAACACGACGCAAGCAGTTGATGGACAACTGCTACGAATTGTTTCCCATTCTCAAAGAGCGCCGAAATCAATATGCGGGCACCTTGTCTGGCGGTCAGCAACAGATGGTTGCCGTTTCAGTGGGCTTGATGGGGGACCCCAAATTTTGCATTTTCGATGAACCCTCTTTGGGTTTGGCGCCCATCGTGATCCAGCAAATTGGCGAGACCTTGCAAAAAATGCGGGCCTTGAACCTCACGGTTTTATTGATTGAACAAAACGCCATGTTGGCCAGCCATGTGGCAGACCGCATTTACATCATGTCAGCGGGCCGAGTGCAGTTTCACGATACTCCGGCCAGTTTGATGCAAAACCCGGAAGTGATTGAAAAGTTTCTCAGTGCATGAGGGATGGCGCTTGATTCCACGGATGAAGTTGCCATGAAATGTTCTTGCGAAAAGACAGATGCATCCGGCTGGCAAGATTAATTTGACGCCAAAACTTTCTCGACTTCACGTTTGCCCATTTTTCTCACGGCAGAAATGGCTTTGAGTTGACTGGCACGGGGCTTGGCCTTGCCCTGCTCCCATTTGTATATTGATTGACCACTGACCCCGATCAGTGCCCCCATTTCGTTGGCTGTGAGGCCCAGTTTTTTCCGCAACGCGGCAAAGCCGCTAACCCGAAAGCGAAGGCTCTCGGTCGCATTGGTCGCTTCAGATGGGCGCGTTGAGGGAATTTGTTTGTGAAGCTTCTTGGTCAGGCTCTCGAGCACGCTCAACCGCCGTTTAAGAGCGGCGATGTCTGAGCGAAATTGCGCATTGGATTTTTTGAGGGCAGTTGTTTCAGCACGCGTCTCTTTTTTTGCGATGCGTCCGATTTCAGACTTCAATTGCGTTGCAAACGTGCTCATGTCGATGATCCCAAATGAAAGGCGTTATCTTACCCAAAATGTCGGATTCGATCTATATCGCTCAAGTGGTGTTGAAATGATCGCAGGTTGGGTCGTCTGGTTGATAACAAATCAAAGTCGATATTTTTTGAATCCACATTTCTTGATACGGGGACATCAGAATAACCCCCTCCAGAAACCGAATTTCTAAAATCAAATGATTCGAAGAATAATTATTTAAGATCACTTAAAACAGAAATTTTGAAAATCAATGGCCTTTCACATGCCACTGCCATGCCTCATTGACGTGAATATCTGACCTGCGACATTCTTTTGCTGGCGAGAATTTATACCTTTTTGGGCGATCAATGATGCTTGTTCAACGGCCCATTTCTGAGCGTCCATTAATCGAGCCAGATAGGACCGTATGGCGCAGAGGCCCAAAAATAATTGTTGTAATGCGTTCGTGATAAAAATCATTGATTTTTATTGTTGTAAAATAAACCCTGAATCTCATAATGAGATGGGATTAATTTCAATTTAACTTTATTTAGGAGCATATTCAACATGGCTACTTCTGTTGCATCACAACTCGCCAAATTGCGCAAAGAGCGTGAAGCCCTTGAAAAGCGCGAAAAAGCCTTGCAAACCCGTACCCATACACGCGCCATTGAGAAAATTCTTGCAATCGCCAAGGATGCAGGTTTGTCTGCTGCTGATATTTCTGCGGCCATGGGCGGTGGTAAAAAGAAATCAGCCAAAACCAAAGTCGCGGGTGCAGTCAAAAAGGCTGGCCCACGTGGAAAAGTGGCTCCCAAATACAAAAACCCTGCCGATGCTTCGCAAACTTGGACCGGGCGTGGCAAATCGCCGGTATGGGTTCAGGCTTTGAAGAATGCAGGAACCTTGGATTCGGCCCTGATTTAATTATCTATTTGCCCATCCACCAGGCTTATGTCGTGCTACACGATATAAGCTTTTTTTTGTGCTTATAAATTTCAACCGCAAGGACCCAGTGTGGTGGGCAGGTGAACCTTTAGGCCAGGCTCATGGCGACATGGACAAGGCCTTGACCTTGCGCTGCAGTAAATTTTCGGCGGCTTGGTCGCCAAGGTGGATCCGGCATTCTTTTTCCAAAGCCCACTGGGTGGGATTTTGCCAGCGCTTGCCCATTTCCAAGATGTCATCGCACAGGCCGTAGAGGGGCGTTTTATCGTTAGCAGGGATGCGTCGTGGGATATGCAAGATATTGAATTGATCGGTTGCAAAGGTCTTGAAGATGGGGTGATCGAATTCGCGCTCCATGGGAGGCGATAAATGGGTTTCGCCCCAATGGATCAAGCCTGGTCGGTGTTTCCAGGCTTGGTGACTAACCCAGCCAGTATCAACCAGCGTTATAGCGGCCCCCAATGCCAATGCAAATATGCTTGTGATGGTTGCTTTTCGGGGCCAGGTGGACGTCGACACCCATGGAAACTGCCTCAATGGCGGAGATGGCATTCCAGATACCAACACCATGCACCAAAGCCATATGTGTGCCGTGGAGGAATGGAATGGAAATTCCGTCAACTGGTGAAGGCTGATCGGTAACAAGCAAGCCACCCAAGGCAGGCTGTGCCAAGATTGCTGGAGACTGAACCAGACGATCACCAAGACCCAAGGCCCCACAACCCCTAAAACACCGATGGCGCCAGTCTCAACCGCCCACAATAAAACCTCGTTGTGAGGGTGGCCCAGATTGGGCGTGTAGTACAGCTGTTTGCCAGCCTCGATCAACTGCACAAACACTGGGACGATTTTTTCTGAAAATGTTCCCAAGCCATGTCCCCACCATGGAGATTGCCACCATAAATGTGTGCTGGCATGAATAAAGCTCAGGCGATAGGTGGTGGAAGGCCCCTGAAAAACGTCCCAGAGTCGATCGATCACATTTCCCAGCCATGCCGCCAGCAGCGCTGCCATGACCAAGCTGGTGAGACACAACCACCCAAATCGTTTGTTTTGGGGGCTGTACCAATGGATCCAAATGCCCAGTAGCAGCATTGATGCGGACAATCCCAAAATACCCACCCGAGACCCAGACTTGAACACGATAAAAACGTGAAGCATGGTGAGGAGGAGCAATCCGATGGACCGCCAAGATTTGATGGGTGAGTCTTGGCGCAGTTGCTGCCAGAGCGTGAAAATGATCGATGTGGCCAAAAAGCTGGCCAGCAAATTGGGCTGTTGAAACCCGCCTTGGGCCGCACGCAAGGGCAGGGGCAAAGACAACCACCAGGCATTCCATGCCAAGTATTCGGGACCCAACAGGGTGAGCAAGCAAAGCACGCTGGTCCCTGACAGCAACACCAGGCTGATCACACTCCAGTGAAACCGCGTCCATGCCATCTGCGTTAGGCCAATGGAGAAGCAGGCCATCAAGCCCAATACCAGGCCGGCCAACCAAGGGTAGTGGGGGAAACTGCCCACCGGTACCCACGCGGCATGAATTCCGATCACCAGGGGAGGAATGAGCAAAACGCCCCATACAGGAGTCCACCGGATTTGCCAACTGGAAAACACCTTAGCCCAGCAAGAAGCGCAGGCCAGGCACAACATCGCCGCAACAAAAAAATTCCGGGGAATTAAATTGTTGCCCAGATTGGGCAAATTCCATTGCAGCACTCCCCACGACACCAAGGCTGTGATGGCCAGCATGCGCACATCTGCGGCTTGCCTGAAAAAATCTTTGGGGTTGTTCAGCATGGTGTGGGGCCATCAGCGTGTTCGGCGACACAGATGCTCAGAGCCTGGGGTTGTCATGCCCCGTTGCGTTCAGCGCAGTTGCAAATTGCGCCGCAGCACCACAGGTTTTCCGCCCAGGCTTCGTTTGCACATCCAATGGGCCAATGCGGAATCCAAATGGTCAGCATGAGAAGGAAACCATCGGATCAATTCATCAATCAGACTGCGGCCATAGGCATATTGCCCATCGTTGACCAACGCCAGCACTTCTTCGATGGATTTCATCACCGCCGCATGTTCATCGATATGGCAATCCCTGGGCGGAAACTCCGTTTCCACCATGAGTTGGTTTTCCAGGTCGAAGTGAGACTTGGCGTGTTGTGCAAACAGGGCCAACAAAGGGGGCAAATCTTGGTCTTGCGCCGCCTCCATTTGCCTGACCAAATCAACAAACTCTTCATGGGTCTCATCGATGGGGCGGTAACCCAAAATGAATTTATCGCTCCATACAAAGGCTTCTTCTGTGGTGGGGCCTGGTGTCATGTTTGGTGAAGTGGTTTCAGAGGTAATTTGGGGGGGGACTGGGCGCCCAGTTCCCCCCTAGAAGGGTTTGCGGTGGCCCAAGGCCAGGGATATTTGCTGTGCGGTGGCTTGCAGTTTAGGGCGCCACTCGTCGCTCATCCGATCGCTGGGGGCTGAGATGGACAAACCGGCCACCAACTTGGATTGGTCATCGTAAATGCCCGCTGCCAAACAGCGCACGCCCAATTCCAGCTCTTCGTTGTCATGCGCAACGCCGTATTGCCGCACTTTGGACAACTCCCGCTCGAGGATATTGATTTGGGTGATGCTGTTGCGGGTTTGACCATTCAAGCCCGTTCTTGTGGCATAGGCGCGTACTTTTTGAATGTCATCCACCGACAAAAAAAGTTTGCCCACGGAAGTCAAATGCAAGGGGGCTCTGCCACCAATGGCACGCACGACTTGCATGCCAGAGCGTTCACTGAAAGCCCGTTCGATATAAATGATTTCATCACCTTGGCGCACACTGAGGTTGATGGGTTGCTGAATTTGGCGGTGCAGTTCACGCATGGGCAGCAAGGCGGCATCGCGCACATTCAGTCGGCCTTTGACCAAATTGCCCAATTCCAGCAACCGCATGCCTAGCCGGTAACTGCCAGCCTCGGGGCGGTCGACAAAACGACCACAGGCCAAGTCGTTGAGAATTCGATGGGCTGTCGAGGGATGCAGGCCGCTTTTTTCACTGATTTCTTTGAGTGAAACCGCCTCCTCTCGAGATGACAAAACATCAATCAGGGTAAAGATCCGTTCTATGACTTGAATCGATGGGGTGGCTGAATTGAGGGCATCAACTTTTCGCATTGTGCAATTTTAGCGGATGATCAACCTTGGGTTTCCCAATGACCGTCGACCAAAGTTTGGTGCGGTTTGAAATGGGCCTTGTAATTCATCTTGGGGCTGTCTTTGATCCAATATCCAAGATAAACATAGGGTAGCCCCAAGGTTCTGGCTTGTTCGACTTGCCACATCACGCCGTACGTACCGTAGTCGGCATGGGGATCAGGTTCATAAAAGGTATAAACCGCCGAAATGCCGTCATTGAGGACATCCAGGATGGACACCATTTTGAGGCTGCCAGGTGAACCATCTTCGGTGGGGAGCCTGAACTCGACCAAGCGTGAGTTCACGCGGCTTTGCAGCAAAAACTGGGTGTACTGATCAATGCTGTCTTGGTCCATGCCCCCACCAGCGTGTCGGCCCGTTTGGTACCTCAGGTAGAGGTGGTAATGGTCGTCCTGATAGGCCAAATTGGCAATGCGTGGAACCAAATTTTGGTGTTGCTTGTAGGCCCTGCGTTGGCTTCGATTGGCTTTGAAGTCATGGATATCAATTCGCAATGGGATGCAGGCGCGGCAACCATCGCAATAAGGACGGTAAGTGAAAAGACCGCTGCGGCGAAACCCACGGGCCACCAGTTCAGAGTAAATATCGTTGTGGATCAAATGGCTGGGCGTGGCGACCTGTGAGCGTGCTTGAAGTTGTGGCAGGTAGCTGCAAGGATAGGGGGCCGTTGCATAAAACTGCAAGGCTTGTAGCGGTAAATCCTTGAGGTGGGTCACGGCTGTTGCTGGCTGAATGGCAGGATGTGGTTCCAGTATACGGGTAAGAAATCCCACTTGGGAGGCTGCAGCAGGGTGGAAATCATCAAGTCAGTTAAAAAGACTTGCCTGGAAATGGGACATGCGCCCATGAACTTTAAATGGGGGGTTTGTTGTTGGCAATCGATGGATGCGATGCCGTGCTGTCGGCAAAAACAAATCAGCGCTGCCAGTGCTATTTTGGAAGCATCGCTTTGCAAAGAAAACATGGACTCTCCAAATACCGCTTTGCCAATCGCCACGCAGTACAAGCCACCCACCAAATTTCCGTCCAGCCAGCATTCGACGCTGTGGGCTTTATCAAGTTGGTGTAATTCTCGATAGGCCACCATCATTTCCGGTAGTATCCACGTCCCGCTTTGTCCTGGTCTTTTTGATTCGGCGCAAAGCCTGACCACTTCATCAAAATTTTGGTCTATTTTGATGTCCAGTCGGCCTTGTGAAATCGTTTTGCCCAGGGTCTTTTTAAACGACCGGTGCAGTTTGAACTCGGAAACGGGCAAGACCATTCTGGGATCTGTGCTCCACCACAAAATGGGTTGTCCTGGGCTGTACCAAGGAAAAATGCCTTGTTGATATGCCTCTATCAATCGACTCGCAGATAAATCTTGACCTGCTGCCACCAAACCGGGGTAAGCTGAATCTGGGCCCATGGCTGAGTTTGGCTTGGGCAATGGTTCGCCAAGACGGATCATCGGAATGGCAGAAGACGTTCGAGTCATCAATGTTCAATGTGTAATATAGTTTGCAAAAAAAATCAAAAGACAATGACTTGAAAAAATTACAAGCATCATCTCCGTTGATTGGCCTCATAAAATGGTTGGCAGCGCAGGTGATTGTCGCTCACCACTTGGCTTCCTACGGGCCCTTTGCGCAGAAAGGGCATGCGCAGATGCCGCAGCTTTTTGTTTTTCTTTCTAACTGTGGCGCATGGGCGGTATCTGTTTTTCTGGTTATCGCAGGCTTTCTTGTGGCGCAAAGCATAGACGGAAAAACTGTTGATTTTCAATATATCC
The DNA here is from genome assembly GCF_965234775.1 of Limnohabitans rimovensis (SeqCode). Lineage (GTDB taxonomy): Bacteria > Pseudomonadota > Gammaproteobacteria > Burkholderiales > Burkholderiaceae_C > Limnohabitans > Limnohabitans rimovensis. Next base: position 730,657 of record NZ_OZ248562.1, read on the forward strand.
GTCGCTTCGCAATCAAGCGCTATTGGCGGTTGGCACCCGTTTATTTTGCAGGTCTGACGTTGAGCGTGGGAGTGGCGCTTTTCATGCGCCCATGGGTGAGTCCCGATATGTTGCCCGCTCAACTGGATGCCGCGGTTTTACTGGCGAACTTTTTATTTTTACAAGACATCTTCGGCCTGGAGGCCCTGTCCACAGGGGTTTGGTATGTTGCGATTGATTTACAGCTGTATGTTTTTTTCTTGTCCCTGACATACCTGTCTCATTTGAAGGGTATGCGTGATTTTTTTTGGGACAAGCGATGGTTGTGGACAACTGTGGGCCTGCTGTCTCTTTGTTTTTTTAATTTGCACGCAGAGTGGAATGTGTGGGCCATCTATTTCGCAGGCACCTATGCTTTGGGCACCTTGGCCTACCACTCGATGCACTTATCAAAAACACATCAGGGAATTTTTTGGCTGTACGTGGCCGGTGCCCTTTTTTGTTATTGGACAGAACCCAGACCCAGGTTGTTAGTGGCCATCCTGACAGCTGCGGTATTGAGCAGCATTCAATACATTTCAATTTCCTCCAATTTATGGACCGACGCAGCCAGAAAAATGGGAGATTGCGCCTACGCAATATTCATGTCGCACTTTGCCATGCTGATGCTCTGGAGTTGTGTTTATCCCGTTATCATGGAGTGGGGAATGCCATTTGAATCATGGTTGCTGGCTATTTTTGTAAGCTGCAATGCGTTGGGTTGGCTCATTTGGCGCTATATTGATAAACCAGTACAGCGCGCTCTGACCCATTGAAATTCAAACCAAATCATCCATCCTTTTTCCTAAAGGGGATCAGAGGGCTGCTGTAAAAATCCGCATGAAACATGGAATTTTTATTCAAACGGCTGATGCATTGGCCACAGAGGCGCAGAATGAGTTTCTGCGTTGGGCCTGCAGTTCGCCCTGGGCCGATTGGTTGGTGGTCAATACCGACACCATTGCAGCAGGTCATCAAGCGCGTTACCAGTTGAGCCCTGAAGGTCGAGCATTGTTAACGCCCCAAGAAAACACGCTTCATATCAGCGGCTGCGATCAACTCATCAATTCCGACCCTGAACAAGCATTGGTGAATGAAATCTTGTTGGGTTTGTTGAGCAGCCCGTACCCACAAGTATTTCCCAGCCATGAAGAACTGTTGAGCCATATTCAGGTGAGAAAATTCATTGCCCAAGCGGCTCAATTAACTTCACTCAAGTTTGATACCCGGGCTGTTGACAGACCGATGTCCCATTGGTCTTATGACGAAGCCCTGGGCTTTACCCTGAAGCCATCCCGGTCATTGATTGAGGCCCTGCGATTGGCCACACAACCCAGCTTCTCTGGCAGTGAATATGCTTTTTCCTGTTACCGCGCCAGCGAATATGTGATTTTGTTGGGGATCACCCAAGAGGCCCAAATCAGCAACCCTTTGTTGTTTGAAAATTTGCATCGTCAATGGGAAATCAAAGCCATTGCCTCGGGCGCATTTCACGACACATTCTTGGTCGAGCATGGCAGTTTAAGTGACCCCATTCCCATGTTTCATTACATACCGGGTGATCGGGTGTGGTTTCGCAACCCCGACCCACACTCCAGCAATGTGTCTGGCTACGAAGGCTCTTGGGTGATTTACATGGGAGCGGGTAAATTCAGCAACTTTTGGGACTGTACCAACCCCTTTTCCTTGGACCAAAAATGTGTGGAAGTATTTCACTGGCGTGATGGTGCCTATATCGATGATGAGGGCGTGTGGTGCATGGATGAAGCGGTGGTTGCCAAGCATGTGGCCCAAAGTTTTGAAGATCCCGCTCGATTGCAATCTATTTTGGGCGATATGAAAAAATACCGTGAGCCTTCCGGTGTGTATCAAAACGGTGGTTGCATCGATGCCACACGAGAGTCTCCTCGACTTTTGCGGCCGGCAAGCTGTGACATTGTTCTGCGTGATATTTAAATCAAAAGGTTGGATATGACAGAAAATTTGTCGTCGGATAGTCCCCTCTTGTTGGTCGATCAGCCCAAACCCGGCATTGTGCGAATTTGCATGAACCGGCCCCAATCTTTCAATGCGCTTTCCAGCGAAATGATGCAGGCGTTGCAGAACCAACTCGAACTGATCAAGTCAGACCCGTCATGCAGGGTGGTTGTGTTGTCATCAAAGGGGCGTGCATTCTCATCCGGTCACGATTTGAAAGAAATGTGTTCCCAACCGAATCGCGATTTTTACGAGCAATTATTCGCTCAGTGCTCGCGTTTGATGATGAGTTTGCAAAGTCTGCCACAGCCTGTGGTGGCGCAGGTGGATGGCATTGCCACGGCCGCCGGCTGTCAATTGGTGGCCATGTGTGATTTGGCTGTGGCCACGCAATCATCTCGTTTCGCCGTGTCAGGCATTCACTATGGCTTGTTCTGTGCAACGCCAAGTGTCGGCTTGACCCGCAATGTCTCTAGAAAAATGGCAATGGAAATGCTGTTGACCGGGGACTTTATTTCAGCCGACCAAGCGCTAGAGCGTGGTTTGATCAACCGCAGCGTCACTTCAGATTCTTTGACTGAGGTGGTCATAGAGCTGTGCATGAAAATCATCGAAAAACCCGCCGTGGCCATTGAAATGGGAAAAGCTTTGTTTTATCAACAAGCAGAGATGGGAATGGCAGGGGCCTATCAACTGGCAGGTCAAGTCATGGCCTGCAACATGATGGACCCAGCGGCACAAGAAGGTTTTCAAGCCTTCTTGGAAAAGCGCCCACCGTCATGGAAACCAAACCTTTCAGGTTTGGATTAAATGTTCATTTGTATATAACCTGAAAGTCCATGCCGTGAGTGATTTTGTTTATAAAGCCTGGTACGTGGCTTGTTTGTCACATGAGTTGACGCAAGCGTTGAAGGCCATGACATTGCTTTCGCAGGCCGTCGTGCTTTATAGAGATACGAGTGGGGTACCTGTGGCTCTGGAAGATGCCTGCCCCCACCGAAAGTTGCCTTTGTCCATGGGGCGTTTGAAGGGCGATCATGTTGAGTGTGGCTACCACGGCTTGACCTTTGACCGCACCGGTACCTGCATTGAAGCCCCTACTCAAGAACGCATTCCCGCATTTGCCTGCGTCAAAAGCTTCCCAGTGGCTGAAAAATGGGGACTCATCTGGATTTGGATGGGGCCTGCAGACATGGCACGCCATGAAGACATTCCGCAGATAGACCATTTCAATGACCCTGCTTGGCACATCACCCCAGGTGATTCATTTTTATGTCGGTGTCACTATCTTTGGTTGGTGGACAATTTGTTGGACCCTTCGCATGTTGCATGGGTGCATCGATCTTCATTTGCCGGTGGTGGCACAGACAAAACAGAACTCATGATCACCAGCGACGAACAATCGATCGTTTGTAGCCGTTGGATTCAAAACCAAGACCCTCCTCCTTTTTATTCGTCTTTGGTAAAGTTTTCTGGGCATGCAGACCGCTTGCAGCATTACGAAGTCCGTTATCCCAGCTGGGCGATCAACAAAACTGTTTTCACACCTGCTGGCAGGGGAGGGGTTGATTTCGATCTTCAAGACCCGCAGACTTACATGATGGTATCGCATCATTTTTTGACACCGGTCGATGCGGACAACACCTTGTATTTTTGGCTTCAACACCGCAATACCGATCCGCACAACCAAGATATCACGGCTCGCAACGCAGAGGGTGCCAAGATGGCATTTTTAGAAGATAAAAACGTCTTAGAGGCGGTTCACCAAGGCATGAAAAAAAATACGGGACGTGTCGCCACAATGGGGGTGGATGCTGCAGCGCTTCGGTTTCGACAAGGAATTCAAAAACTCATAGTCAAGGAAAGTGCCGATCACAAACCCTCTGCGGGCTTGTCCTTGTAATAGCCAATCACGTCACCCTGGGTGGTCACGCCAAGCCCATTGAGCAAACGGTTGGAGTAATTGAAATAAGCGCACACCTGGTTCACTTCCAAAATTTCACCATCATCACAACCTGCTTGATGTAACTTCTCGATATCGTTTTGCACCATCTTCCCAACTGACCGGGTGAGTTTGTGGGCGTATTTGATCAGGGCCAGTTCTTTGCCTTCAAATGCATCAGACCAATTTTCGCTGCGCAGTGCGGACCATATTTTTCCAGCTCGGTCTTCATCATTGATCAAGCGGCGAGCGTTGGCAAAATGGTGCGTCAAGCTGTAATCGCATTCATTGGCCATGCTGACGCAAGAGGCGATCACTTCTAAAAACCAAAAAGGCAAGGTGTTTTCCGGGTTGTGCAAAACGTTTTTGTACAAAACCAAGTGGCCTTCCATGGTATGAGGGCGCAGGCTGTGCGCTTTCATGACGTTGTCAACCGTGCCATGCGGGGTCGTGACCCGTTGGTACATCTCTTTCAACTTGCCCGTGGCCTCTTCCAGAGGGATCATTCGAATCCAAGCGCTCATGGGGTTCCTTTCAGGTGTTGGCTTGCGTCTCAAGCCACGCTTGGGTGGCCTGCTTCCAAGGTGACAGGGCTTTGGCCACCGCCGGGTGTTGATGGCCTTTTTGCCACCAATCGGTCCATGGTTGGGGAAATAGATCATCTTCACCACAAGCATGAAGCAACTGCGTGGCCAAAGGGAGGTTGACCAAAAAGCCACAATCGGCCAAAGTGATTTGCTTCGGAGGCATCGATGAACTTGCCATGGGCCAGGCGCTCATTTGCGCAAGTCGTTGCACAATTTCAGCGCGAATCTTCAACACATCAGGTGGCTTCCTGCTCGCGATGGCAACATGGCTAAAAAGCCTTCTGACCAAGGGCTCAAAGTACAAATCATGAAATCTTGAGCGAAATCGAAGCTGCGCTCTTTCGAGTGGGTCTTGAGGTCGCATGGGTGGATCGGGATAGCGGTCCTCTAAGTATTCCAAGATGACCTCAGATTCACCGATCAATTGACCATCCACATACAGGGCCGGGATCATTCCCATGGGTGCAATTTCCCGATAGCTTTCGGATCGATAACCGCCCGGCGGCGATAGTTCCTGAAACACCAGGTCTTTGACACACAAGGCGATGCGCACTTTGGCGCTGTAGCTGGACAAAGATGTGGCGTACAAGATCACGCCGATAACTCTTTGAGCAAGCCCAGATATTCTTCGCTGGCAGCCAATGCGGCTGCTTCGAGCAAGGCTTTTCCGTGCACCGGATTGGATAAGGCAGAGTGGGAGCCAACCCGACCATCTGGAAAGATGGCCCGGTGGTGTTTAGCGTCTGCATGTTGGTCGCCGGCGTGCGATCGCAAAAAATCGGCATTCAACGGGGGAGCGGGTTGCAGCGCATCGACGGGGCAATGTTCGGCATGGGTGAAGCGGGTGATGGACAGCTCAGATGGTGTGGCATGCATGCCTTCGCCGCCGCCATACCAAGTCTTTCGCATTTCATTCACGGACGGAAAATCCCACCAGCTTCTGACCTGGAAGAAAAGTGGCAGTGCGGGTGAATTCGCCAAGCTTCTTGTCCATTGAATCTCTTGTATAGCACTCAAGGTAGGTGCCAGATTTCCACCGTGGCCGTTGATCAAATAAAAAGCCCGAAAACCTTGGTGTGATAGCGATTGAATGCAGTCCATCACCAGCGCCATCCAGGTGCTGGGCCGCACACAAACTGTGCCAGGAAAGTCCAAGTTAAAGGCCGCAGGCCCCACGCTCAAGGTGGGACCAATCAACACATCACAGTGCGCTTGCATGGCCCAGGCAATGGACTCACTGGTGATGGCGTCTGTGCCGATCAACCCTGTGGGCCCATGTTGCTCGGTTGAACCCATGGGCAACACGATGCCTTGGGATCGGCTCAAATAGGACTCAATATCTGGCCAAGTGCTGTGTTGCAGTCTCATGTTTTCAGCCCTGCCTGGCCAGCTTCACTTCTAATTTTCTGACCAACCAGGAAATGCAGACGATCAGGATCAGGTATTCAATCACCAAAAAACTGTAAATTTCCAAAGGCCGGTATTCGTTGACATTGAGCTCGTTGGCGCGGCGGGTCAACTCGGGCAAGCCAATAACGGATATCAACGAGGACATTTTCACCACATAAATGAACTGGTTGCCCAGCGCAGGCAAGATGACTTTGATGGCTTGCGGCGCAACGATGAAACGCATTTGTTGAAACCAGGATAAGCCCAGGCTTTTGGCCGCTTCGACTTGACCCTTGGGGACGGATTGAATGCCCGCTCTGAAAACCTCTGCCTCGAATGCACTGTCACTCAATGCAAGGGATAAAACACCCGCGACAAAAACGCCCAGTTGCAAGCCCAAAACCACAGGCAAGCCGTAAAAAACCCATAACAAAAGCACCAGCAAGGGAATGGCGCGGAATATTTCCACATACAGCCTGGCCAAAGTTTGAAGCACTTTGCGCTTGGACAAGGCTGCCAGCGCCATCAGCGCCCCAATCAGGACCGATAAAACAATGGCGCACAGGGATACCAGCAGGGTGGCCGTGAGACCACCCGCCAGAAATTCAATATTGGAAGCGCCCTTGTCGAGAAAGGGGTTGAAGATATACCAACCCCAGGTGTAGGAGTTGGTGTTTGCAGCGCAGCCTGTGAGTAAAAAAACAGGCAGCAGCGCGCACAGAGGCCGTGTTATTTTTTCGATGACAGCCACTTGGTCTCAAGCGTGGTGAAATATCCTTCGGCTTCTTTCAAGGCGATCCAGTTGTTCAAAAAAGTCAACCAAACGGCATCGCCTTGAACCACAGGGTATGCAAAGGGACGCTTGTTCTTCATGTCTGCGGAGGTGCCCACAACCTGTAAATCGGGGTAATTTTTGATCAGCGTGGCTGCTTCGACGTTGCTGGTGATGGTGACCTGGGCTCGGTTGGCCAAAACTTCTTGGTAGCCAGTCGCTGGTTTTTCAACGCTGCGAACTTTGGCCTTGGGGAAAATCGATTTGGCTTGTTGTTCGAACACGGTACCCATCAAGACCGCCACGTTGACATTGCTGTTGTTGATGCTCTCCCAGGTGGGAAACTTTTTAGCATCTTTCTTGTTGATCAGCGGAACCGTTCCCGCATAGATATAAGGACTGGTGAATGCCACGGTTTTGGCCCGGGCCATGTTCAAAGAGGAACCGCCAGCAAAGACATCGTAGCGGTCAGAAACAATGCCGTTGACCAATGTGGCCCACTCCGTGGTAACGAATTCAACTTTGACACCCATGTCTGTGGCCAATTGGTTCATGGCATCAATGTCATAGCCCACCAGGCTGTTGGTGCTGGTGTCTTTGAAGGACATGGGGTTGAAATCACCGGTGGTGCCCACCCGCAAGGTTCCGCGCTCCAAAATTTGGGTGAGTTTTGATTTGGTTTGGGCCAAAGCCGGGCCTGCGAGGCCGACCGATGTCAAAACAAAAATGGAAATGTATTTGAAAAATGTTCGTTTCATGTGGGGATCCTTGAAATGATGGCGAAGGAATGAATCAAGTGATATGTTGCCATAATTTTAATCAAAGGTTCGGACGCCCTCATTGGCGCGCTCCAACCTGACAAATGATGGCGCCTGAATCATTGGGCGGGATGTCATGGCTGTTTTTGGCATGGGCCACATCCATGTCACGGGGCAGTTGAACGGCATTTTTCACGGCCAAGACCTCGGCCATGATGCTGACTGCAATTTCAGCGGGCGTTTTGCTGCCAATGTAAACACCAATGGGCCCGCGCAAGCGTTTCAATTGCAGTTCTGTGAGGCCCATGTGCTCTTGCATTCTTTCGTGCCGAGCCAAGTTGTTTCGGCGCGAACCGATGGCGCCGATGTAAAAAGCGTCAGACTCCAAGGCTTCTAGCAAGGCCAGATCGTCCAACTTGGGGTCATGGGTCAGTGCTATGACACAGCTGCGCCGATCGGGATGGAAACTCAACACCACATCATCGGGCATTTCTTTGGTGAGTGTGACACCAGAGACAGACCAAGCGCCACTGTATTCATCTCTTGGGTCACACACCGTGACGGCAAAGCCATTGAACAAAGCCATGGTTGCCAAGTATTCGGTCAACTGCCCAGCGCCAATGAGCAGCATTCTGTATTCAGGCCCAAAGGTATTGGTTAATTTCTCACCGTCCAAATGCAAATCACTGGGCAGGGCAGAGGATTCAATGTGAACCTGACCGGTTGCCAAAAAAGTAGTGCGTTGCATCAATTGACCCCGCTCCAAGGCTTGCACCAAGTCCTGCAGCAACTGGGCGTCGGGGTCAAATTCGAGCAGCAGTTCCAGCGTGCCGCCACAGGGCAGGCCAAATCGGTGTGCCTCATCGGCTGAAATACCGTACTTGATGGTTTGAGGCGGCCCTGAGGGAATTTGTGCCGACGCCGTGGTGGGCAAGCCTTTTTGGGCATAGGCCTGGGTAAATTGATAGATCAAATCATCTTCAATACAGCCGCCCGAAACGGAACCCACCACCGAGCCGTTGTCGCACAAGGCCATGATCGACCCCACGGGTCTGGGCGATGATCCCCAAGTGCGAACCACGGTGGCCAATAGCGCACGATGGCCTTGAATTCGCCAATCGCGCAAGCTGCGCAGCACCATCACATCCAAGTTTTCCATGTCAGTGGCCTTTCGGTTAGCTATCTGACATCAAGTGCGCATCAATGACCAGACCAAGGCACCAGCCAGCACCGCAGCGGCCAGCCAAAGCCAGCGCGATGTGGGGTTTGCGGTGGAAGGCATGGGTTGGTCCGCGCTTATATCGATAGGCGCTTGAGCGGCGTTTGATTTTTTTAACTCTTCTTCAAAGCGTTTGAAAAAATCTTCGGCCAGAGATTTGGCTGCGCCATCGATCAAGCGTTGACCTAACTGCGCAATTTTCCCACCCACTTTGGAGTGAACGGTGTAATTCAATTCGCAACCTTCAGGGTTGGGGGTGAGGCTGACTTTGGATTCGCCCTTGCCAAAGCCCGCAACCCCGCCTTGTGCCTCAAATTGCAAAGCGTAGGCGTGGGGTGGTTGGATGTCCATCAACTTGACGGTTCCACTGAATTTGGCGGCCACGGGCCCAATGCGCAGGGCCACCCCAACGTTGTAGCAGTTTTCTTCGGTCAATTCGAACTTCTCACAACCAGGGATGCAAGCTTTGAGAATGTCTGGATTGTTCAAGGCCGCCCAGGCTTGATCTTGGGTGGCCGAGAGTTGGCGATTGCCTTGCATGTCCATGGTCGATTTCCAATCTGTCAAGTTTTCAGTAAACGCTTGATGGCCTGGGCCAAGTCTTGCAGCCGCGCCATGTTGTGAATGGCCACCGAGCCATCCACATGGCGATGCAGCACCTGCGCACCACTGGCGATGGGGGCATAACCATCAAAGCGGAGCAATGGGTTGAGCCATAGCATTTTGCGACAGTGCCTTTTTAACCATGACAACTCTTGCGACAAGTCGTTGGTTGACCCCGTATCCAAACCATCTGTGATCAACAGAACAACCGTTCTGCGACCTACCAATTGTCGCTGATGCTTCGTTCGAATCTGACCCAAGGACAGGCCTAACCGTGTGCCACCTGCAAAATCGGTAATTTTTTCACTGACGGCCAAAAGCATGTCATCGGTATCTGCCATCCGAAATGGGCCGGTCAGGTCCGTCAACTCGGTGCCAAAAGCAAACACACTGCGTGGGACTTGCCGGGTGGATTGATGCAAAAAAGCCATCATCAAGCGTGCATAGCGTTCCATCGAACCCGAAACGTCAATCAAAACCAACAATGGCAAGGGTTGTTGGCGTCGCTGTAAGTGAGGTAAACGGATCAACTCACCACCATGGCGCGCGGCATCTCGCATGGCGCGTGTCCAATCCAACCGATGTCCCATGGAACCCGCTTGGGTGCGTCGCCCCTTGATCTGGGGCAACGCCAATGGAATCGTTCTGGCAAGTTGTTCAACCAAGCGGTACTCGCTGGCGTTCAAACTTTGGAAGTCTGCGTGGTGCAAGCGGATGGCTTGGCTGGCACTCATGGCCGCATCCAATTCGACTTCATCATCTTTTGCTGGCGGGCGATTTTTGGCATTGGCCACCGCTCTCAAGGCCTCTTGTACCCTGGCGCGTCTAGGAACAGTCGCTTTGGCAGCCTCTTGGGTTTGCGGGAGCATTTGCGCCAGCAGTTTATGAGCCAACTCTGGATTTCGGAAAAATGCCTCGAACATTTGGGCAAATACAGTCCGATCTTGCTCTTGACCAATCATGACGCATTCCAGCGCTGCTGCCAGATCATCTTTGCGGTCTAGGCCAATCAGCATGGCCGCTGTTTGTGCCAATGCCATGCGCGAGCTGTCCATCGGCACGCCAGCGCGTCTCAGAGCCCTTCCAAAGGCAGCGATGTTGTCGGCCAATTTGCCCGTTCTGGCATCACCGAGTTGCATGAAACGGCACCGTTGAACTGTTAACTGGCAGCTTCAGGGGCCAATAAATCAGGGACCATGGGTTGCAAAGCAGCCATATCTTCTCGCTGTTTGAACAAGATACCCGCGGTGTCATGAACCACCTCTGGGTCCAGTTGCAAGGTGTCCAAGGCCACCAAAGCCTTGGCCCATTCGACGCTTTCAGCGATACCGGGACCGCGCTGAAAGGCATTTGAAAAAGGTTGGCTGCGAAGCCGTGACACAAACAGGGCAACTTGTTCGGCCAGAGTTTGGCTGGCTTGAGGCACCTTGGATCGCAAAATGGCCAACTCTTGGTCTCGCTCAGGATAGTCCATCCAATGGTAGAGGCAACGTCTTTTCACGGCATCATGCAAATCGCGTGTGCGGTTGCTGGTCAAGATGGTGACAGGCGTGCTGTCGGCTGAGATCGTTCCCAGCTCGGGAATGGTCACTTGGTATTCACCCAAATACTCCAACAAAAAAGCTTCAAAGGGTTCATCGGCACGGTCGACTTCATCGATCAACAAAACGGCACCCGGGGCAGGGGTTTGCAAGGCTTGTAACAAGGGCCGGCGAATCAGGTATTTGGGTTGGTACAACTCCCGCTCCACCTCATCCAAGTGAGCGTGGTCTTGGGCTGCTCGCATGTGCAATAACTGCGCAGCATGATTCCATTCGTACAGTGCCTCTCTCTGCTCCATGCCGTCGTAGCATTGCAGACGCAACAAAGGCCGCTGCAACACTTGAGACAAGGCCTTGGCCAGTTCAGTTTTGCCCACGCCGGGCTCGCCCTCTAATAGCAAAGGGCGTTGCAGGCGAAGGCTCAAAAAAACAGCCGTGGCCAGTCTGCGGTGGGCTTGGTATCCCGCGCCAGCCAAGGCTTGTATGACACCGTCAATGGAGTCCAGCGCTGGAACAGGTGTCATCCGATCGCCTGTTGGACCGCACGCTGTGTTTGCACCTTGATCAAATTGGCGCGATAGGTTGCGGAGGCGTGCAAGTCACTGTTCAGGTGTTGCGCATCAATCTGGATATTTTGAACCGCCCCAGGTGTGAAGGATTGGTTCAACGCAGCCTCCAAGCCGGAATGGCGGAACACACCATTGCTGGCACCGGTGATCGCCACTCGGGCGCCGTTCCCAGTTTCAGCCACAAAGACGCCGACCAAGGCAAAGCGGGATGCCGCCTGCTTGAATTTGGCATAGGCAGCTCGTTTGGGGATGGGAAAGGCAATGGCGGTGATGAGTTCGCCGCTGTTCAAAGCGGTGGCATACATGCCTTGGAAAAAATCAGCTGCTTTGATGGTTCGTTGGTTGGTGTGGATGATGGCATCCAATGCCAATACCGCACTGGGATAGCAAGCCGCCGGATCGTTGTTAGCGACTGACCCCCCGATGGTTCCCATGGCGCGAACTTGTCGGTCACCAATGCCGCCTGCCAAGGCGGCGAGGGCAGGGATATTCGCCTTCACATCTGCATTGGTTTCGACGGTTTGGTGTGTACACATGGCACCAATGACCAGGGTGTTGCCATCTTTTTTAATACCGTGAAGGGCCTTGATTTGTGACAAGTCGACCAATTTTTCAGGCTGCATGAGGCGCTGCTTCATGGCTGCCAGCATGGTTTGCCCGCCGGCCAGGGCTTGCGACCCATTGGCAATTTGCTTGCTTGCCTCGTCGAGGGTGGCTGGGCGTTCGTAGGTAAAAGCGTACATGTTGATTCCTTTGATCTTTAAGTATTGACGGCTTGAATGGCTTGCCAAACGCGGTGCGGCGTTGCGGGCATGTCTAAGTTTTTCACGCCCAAAGGCGCCAAGGCATCTAAAACAGCATTCATGATGGCAGGTGGCGAACCAATCGCTCCCGCTTCGCCACACCCTTTGGTCCCCAGGGGGTTGTGGCTGCAAGGGGTGCAAACATGACCCAATGTGAAAGCAGGGAAATCATCCGCACGTGGCATGGTGTAGTCCATGAAGGAGCCAGTCAGCAATTGCCCCGTCTCTTTGTCATACACGCAATTTTCCATCAAGGCTTGGCCAATACCTTGCACCAAACCACCATGGACTTGGCCTTCCACAATCATGGGATTGATGATGGTGCCGAAATCATCCACGGCTGTGAAGCGGTCAAGTTTCACCACGCCCGTTGATGGATCGACTTCGACTTCGGCAATGTAGGTGCCGGCGGGGAAGGTGAAGTTGGTGGGATCGTAGAAAGCCGTTTCATTCAAACCCGGCTCAAGCTTGTCCAGTGGATAGTTGTGCGGCACATACGCGGTCAAGGCCACTTGTCCAAAGGTGATTTTTTTATCCGTGCCTTTGACATTGAACTCGCCATTGGCGAACTCAATATCGGCATCGGATGCCTCCATCAAATGGGCGGCAATCTTTTTCGCCTTGGCTTCAATTTTGTCAAGGGCGCGCATGATGGCGGCACCACCCACTGAGATCGAGCGTGAGCCGTAGGTGCCCATCCCAAATGGGACTCTGCCTGTGTCACCGTGGACAATGTCAACGGCTTCTACGGCAATGCCCAATCTGGCAGCCACCACTTGGGCAAAAGTGGTTTCGTGCCCTTGTCCATGGCTGTGCGAGCCAGTGAAAACGGTGACGCTGCCGGTAGGATGCACGCGAACTTCACCACACTCAAAAAGCCCGGCCCTGGCGCCCAGTGCGCCGGCAATGTTTGAAGGGGCAATGCCACAGGCCTCGATGTAGCTGGAGTAGCCGATGCCGCGCAATTTGCCGTTGGACTGGCTTGTGGCTTTGCGTTGCGCAAAACCCGCCACATCGCCCAGTTTTTGTGCCTCGTTCATGCAGGCGTGATAGTCGCCCACATCGTATTGCAGCGCGACCGGCGTCTGGTAGGGGAATTGGGTGATGAAATTGCGTTTGCGGATTTCGTCTTGCGTCAATCCCATATCCCATGCGGCACGGCTGACAATTCGCTCGAGCAAATAAGTGGCTTCTGGCCGGCCAGCACCACGGTAAGCATCAACCGGTGCGGTGTTGGTGAACCATGCATCAACTTCGACGTAAACCTGTGGGGTTGTGTATTGCCCAGCCAACAGCGTGGCGTACAAGATCGTGGGAACTGCGGTTGAAAAGGTGGAAAGGTATGCACCCAAATTCGCATGGGTATGAACGCGCAGAGCCAAAAACTTTCCGTCTTTGTCCATGGCCATTTCAGCATGGCTGACATGATCCCGGCCATGGGCGTCACTCAAAAACGCTTCTGAGCGGTCACAGGTCCACTTGATATTGCGATTGAGCTTTTTTGACGCCCATGTTAAGCAAACGTCTTCGGCGTACAAATAAATTTTGGACCCAAAACCACCACCCACGTCGGGGGCGATGACCCGGACTTTGTGTTCGGGCAAGCCCATCACAAAAGCCGTCATCAGCAAGCGCTCGACGTGTGGGTTTTGATTGGAAACCCACAATGTGTATTCATCGTTGGCGCGGCTGTAGGAGCCAATGGCAGCACGCGGCTCCATGGCATTGGGGACCAATCGGTTGTTGACCAAATCCAGTTGGGTCACATGGGCGGCATTGGTAAACGCGGCATCTACTTGTGCCTTGTCACCGATGGCCCATTTGTAGCAGTGGTTGTTTGGTGCGGCATCGTGCAAGGCGGTTGCTTTGCTCGCATCGCGCACATCGACCACGGATGACAGAACATCGTACTCAACGGTCACAAGTTCGGCTGCATTTTTAGCCTGTTCCAATGACTCTGCCACCACCATCACCACATGGTCACCCACATAGCGGACTTTGTCTTGGGCCAAAATGGGGTGGGGCGGTTCTTTCATGGGTTGCCCATTGGTATCGGTGATCAGCCAACCACAGGGCAAGCCGTTGATTTTTGCGTCAACCACATCATGACCGTCCAGTATGCCAATGACACCAGGCGCAGCAAGGGCTGCTTTTTTATCAATACTTTTAATCTTGGCGTGTGCATGCGGCGATCGCACAAAGACGGCATGTGACATATTGGCCAAATCGATGTCGTCAGTGTATTGACCCGCACCGGTTAAAAACCGGTAGTCCTCTTTGCGCAAAAAGGACTCTCCGATATGAGGAAGTTTTGAAAAATCTGATGCACCCATGGTTGTCTCCTGTGGTTTCTTAATTTCAAGATTTCATGGCTGCAGCACCTTGCTGCACGGCCTTGACAATATTTTGATAACCAGTGCATCGACACAAGTTGCCTTCAAGCTGTTCGCGAATCACTTGCTCGCTGGCATTGGGATGGCGTTTGCACAGGTCAATCGCGCTCAGGACCATTCCGGGGGTGCAAAAACCACATTGCAGACCATGGCAGTCTTTAAAGGCGGACTGCATGGGGTGCATGGTCCCATCTGCATCGGCCAAACCTTCAATGGTGGTGACTTGTGCCCCTTGGGCTTGTGCCAGCAAAACATTGCATGACTTCACAGCGTTGCCATTCAAGATGACCGTGCAAGCTCCGCATTGGGCCGTGTCGCAGCCCACGTGGGTGCCAGTTAGCTTTAAGTTTTCACGAATGGCTTGAACCAATAAGAGGTTGGGTGCTGCATCAATTGATCGTGCCCGACCGTTAACTGTGATTTCAACCTTCATTGCTGTCTCCTTGGGAAAAAAAAGTGGGTTTGATGGTGAATTATCGTGAAATCAGTAGACCACTGAATAATGAGAAAGAATTTAGTGAAAACCCTGAATCGTCTTGCCATGCCTTCGCAGGGTGGCGTGAATTCGCTTTCAAAGACTATTGTGGTGGTTTCAGAAGAAGGGGTAGACTCATTCATCTAGTTCCCACGAGGTGGGCCAACATTGCGAGGAGTTTCTCATGGCCAAAGGTCAGCAAAAGTCAAACAAAGAGAGTAAAAAGCCTAAGAAGGATACCTCTGCACCCAAGACCCTGACAGGTGAGCCCATGCGCGCTGCCGTGACCACTGTGGTCATGCCTCGTGGGAAAGAAAAGAACAAGTGAATCCTTTCAGGAACCTCTCATGAAGCGATGCGCATGGATTCAATCATCGGCGATGATTTGGGGTTTGAATGGGCAAATCACTAAAAATTCATGGGCGGATGAATCAATAGCGGGGAATCTGTCTTTCAGCGGATCGCCTGTGAATCTGGGGGCCTTGGTTCAAGGCCGTGTGATGTTGTTCAAGTCCGACGATCTGCTGGACTTACCTCTTCGAGTCGATTGATGAAATACATATCACATGGTGTGGGTGGGGGCCCAGAGGTTCTGGTTCCAGCGCAAACCGACGTGCCGGTTTTAAGCCCCGGGGAGGTGTTGATCAAAGTCGCCTTTGCGGGAGTCAACAGGCCTGATTGTTCCCAACGCAGCGGCAGATACCCGCCACCCAAGGGTGCTTCTCCCATCATGGGCTTGGAAGTTTCTGGGCACATAGCGGCCGTGGGTGAGGGTGTCCGTGGATGGGCTTTGGGCGACAGGGTGTGCGCTTTGTGCAATGGCGGTGGATATGCTGATTTCGTTGCTGTTCCTGCCTCGCAAGCTTTGCCCATACCCCAGGGCATGGGTTTGTTGCAAGCTGCAGCTTTGCCAGAGAACTATTTCACGGTGTGGGTAAACTTGTTTTTGCGCGGTCATCTGAAAGCCGGTGAGACCTTGCTGGTTCATGGCGGTTCCTCCGGTATTGGTTTGACGGCCATTCAGCTGGCCAAAGCCTTTGGCGCCAAGGTTTACTGCACGACGGGCTCCGTCGAAAAGAACATGGCGTGTTTGAAGGCCGGGGCCGATGCGGCGATCAATTACAAGACGCAAGATTTTGTGACCGAAACCCTCGGCCTCACCCAAGGACAAGGGGTGGACATTGTTTTGGACATGGTTGGCGGGGACTATGTCGATCGCAACCTCAAAGTCTTGGCGGTTGAAGGTCGATTGATTCAAATTGCTTTTTTACAGGGCGCGAAAGTGAATGTGGACCTCACCTCTTTGATGGTCAAGCGGATTGCTTTCACAGGTTCCACCCTCAGGCCGCGCACCATTGAAGACAAAGCTCATATTGCCCAGTCGTTACAAGAACATGTTTGGCCTTTGCTGGGCCAGGGCAAGGCATTGCCCATCATTGACCGTGTTTTTGAAATGGACGATGCATCTTTGGCCCATGGCTTGATGGAGTCTTCTGTGCACGTTGGCAAGATCATGCTAAAGATTCATGGCGACGAATTTAAGTGATCACTTTGATGATTGGATAGATGCCAGAATTTTTATCACAAAAAAGTTGTGTCATTCCGACAATAAATTAACCCCAAGTTTGCATAAGCGTCGCAAATGAGCCCTACAATGTTTACAGTTTGCTGAAACAAGCACTTTTGAATTAAGCAATTTTTGAGTCTTGATCGACTTTACTGACCTGAAAGATGAACATGTCGAATGCACTGTTAGATAACCAAAGCATTACCATTGGTCAAGGTGTGACCTTCAAAGGGTCGCTGAATGTTCCCAGCAAGGCGGTTATCAATGGCACCGTGGACGGTGATTTGACGGCCGATGAGTTGGAGATTGGCCCGACTGGAAAAATAACAGGTTTGATCACTGCTCGCAAGATAGATGTGCAAGGCGAACTGCATCAGGTGATTACTTGTAAAGATCATTTGATGATTCGCTCCACGGGCAAAGTCAGTGGTGCCATTGAATATTCTGAAATCGAGATCGAACGTGGCGGTCAATTCCGGGGAGAAATGAAACAAGTGGGCATCAAAACTTTCGGTTGATGTGGGTTCATTCTTCTCCCTATTGCGCATTCCTTTCCTGAATCCATTCAACCTCTGATCCCGTGAGCTTCGCATTTTGCAAGCTTTGCATAGCTGAGATGACCAGATCGGCCAATTGACAATCAGTTTGTCACATCATGTGACAGTCAACCAGTGACTTAATGACGTTCAGTGGCGTCTCGATCATCTGATCAATTTCATTTGTTGAAAAGACAAACTCACTGCTGATAGTATTGGGTTTTATTGCAAGAGGTTTTGATGGAATCTGCCAAGCCAGACGATTTATTGGAAACGCACTCGGATCCATTTAAATCCAGATGCGCATTGCTGGTGTCATTGTTGGCCATGGTTTTGGCCTTGGCAAGTTTGGGTGGGAGCAATGCATCCAAAGAAGCCACTATGCACAATATCTTGGCGTCAAATGCTTACGCCTTTTACCAGGCTAAAAATATTCGGCAAACCAGCTACAAATTGGCGGCGGACGACCTTCAATTCATTTTGGCGCAAGAAAAACTCAGCCCTGCAACCCGTGAACTGGTTGAGGGTAAATTGCAATCCTACAAAAAGAACATCGAAAGGTATGAATCTGAACCCGATACCAAAGAAGGCAAAAAAGAATTGATGCTGCAAGCCAAAGAACATGAACACGAGCGTGATCTGGCTCTGCGCCGTGATCCCTGGTTTGACTATGCCGAGGCATTGCTGCAAATATCTATTGTGTTGACCTCCGTCGCCTTGATCACGGGTGTGGGTTTGTTGCTCGGCGCTTCATTGACTTTGGGGGCGGTGGGTGTTTTTTGCACCCTCAATGGATACCTTCTTTTCATTTGATTGATCATTCTTTTTTACTGAGTTGTTGACATGGCCACTTCTGCAAATGATTTACCGAGTTTGACC
This sequence comes from Limnohabitans rimovensis (SeqCode), assembly GCF_965234775.1. GTDB lineage: Bacteria > Pseudomonadota > Gammaproteobacteria > Burkholderiales > Burkholderiaceae_C > Limnohabitans > Limnohabitans rimovensis. The sequence goes on from NZ_OZ248562.1 coordinate 748,685, forward strand.
ATTGGTTCTGGCGTCACAGCCAAAGGCGTATTGCACGTTCCTGGAAAAGCCACTGTTTATGGCACCATCGAAGGCGAGTTGACCGCTGATGAGGTCCTGGTGGGCTCTACTGGCAAATTCAATGGCAAACTCAAAGCAAGACGGGTGGATGTTTTGGGCCAACTGGGTCAAACCATCGACTGTCAAGAGTCCTTGGTGATTCGCCAAACTGGCAAGGTCACGGGCAAGTTGGAATACTCGGAAATTGAAATTGAAAAAGGCGGCGAGTTCGTTGGCCAATTGAACAAACGCGGTTAAGTCCGTGCACCGTTTGCTGACATGGCCGGTACCAGCACTGTTGATCTGGTCTGGAACGTGGCTGATTTTTACCTTTTTAAATAGCACATCTTTACAATCACCTTGGCCCTGGGTGGTCGCCACCGGTACGGGTTTGGTGTGCAGTGTTTTGGGTGGAACGCGCATGCGGCAAGTGGTGTTGGCTTTGGGCTTTCCCTTGTCTTGGTGGATTTCCTTTTCAGCACCCATGCCAGCTTGGGCCTGGCTTTTGCCATTGGTTTTGGCTTTGATGATTTATCCCGTTCGCTCCTGGCGTGATGCCCCTTTGTTTCCCACACCGCTGAACGCTTTGAGAGAATTGCCTTTACAAGCACCCCTCAAAGAGGGTGCCATCATCATGGATGCAGGTTGTGGCTTGGGAGATGGGCTGATGGCCCTGCGCTTGGCTTACCCGCGTGCGCATTTTTGGGGCATTGACGCCAGTTGGCCTTTGCGATGGCTCTGTGCCATTCGATGTCCTTGGGCTCGAATATGGTTTGCAGACATTTGGAAAGCATCGTGGGCCGAGTGCGATATGGTCTATCTGTTTCAAAGACCCGAAACCATGGAGCGTGCTGCCCTCAAGGCATCCCAAGAGCTCAAACGTGGCGCTTGGATGGTCAGTTTAGAGTTTGAGGCCCATGGCTTGGTGCCCACTGCTGTCGGCCAAGCCAGCGAAAACCGGCCAATTTGGTTGTACCAACAACCGTTTCAATGGGCCCATCACAAAAACATACCTGCCTGACTTCCATGCTTCTCCAGCAATCGCTGACATGAAATGGGCAATAGTCAATAGTCAATGAGGGTTCATGTTTTGCGATGGCGCTGGATGGTGCATCAATCGGTCTGTCCATGCGATGGCCAAAGCACTCAGCAAAAAAGTAACGTGAATCAGCGTTTGCCACAACAAAACCTTATCGCTGTAATTTTCGGCATTGATAAAAGATTTCAGCAAGTGGATGGAAGAGATACCAATGATGGCTGTGCTCAATTTAACCTTGAGCACAGAGGCATTGACATGGCTCAGCCATTCCGGTTGGTCCGGGTGATGCTCCAAATACATTCTTGAAACAAAGGTTTCGTAGCCCCCCACGATCACCATGATCAACAAGTTGGAAATCATGACCACATCAATCAATCCAAGTACCACCAGCATGATGAGGGTTTCATTGAGTCCATCTAAATTGACGGCGCTTTTGTAACCAATGCTGTTGACCAAAGATTGCACTGCGGTTTGGCTGCCAAAAGCGGCCTCCATCAGATGGATCAATTCAATCCAAAAGTGGTAGACATAAACGCATTGGGCTAAAACCAAGCCCAGGTACAGGGGCAATTGAAGCCAGCGACTGGCAAAAATAAAATTGGCCAAGCGTCCAGTGCGTTGATGGGGCAGGTCGTGTTGCATGATCAAAGAGGTGGTTTGGGTTTCGTTGATGCTATTGTCTTGTACTTTGAATGCCCACCATGGCGATTCGGTGATTTGGATCAGATCATCACGAGTTGAATGCCCCATGTTTAAAAATTGCTATAGGATTTTTCAATGCTATTCGATAAAAATGACGCTCAATTGATTCTCGTTTCTTGTCAGGAAACTGTTTGTGCCAAAAGCATAGATCCGGAAGAATTTTCTGCGCAAGTTCAAAAGTTGGCACGCGTCGCCCAAATCTTTCAGATACCGATTTGGTCGGTGGTTCACATGCCACACGTTTGGGGTGATTACATGAAAGCGTGTCAAGCCTTTTGCGAACGCCCGATGGAGAGCGCTTTGTTCAGTGCCGCTGATATGTTGTCCCCACATCTCAACCCCGTTCGCAATCCTTCTGCAGGTAATGCGCGCAGCTTGCCCAAGCACCTTCAAAAACCGACGGATCATTCAGAACCTCAAAGGCCCCTCATTGTTTTGGCTGGTTGCGAAGTTCATGTGGGTGTAGTTCAAACCGCGCTGGATTTGATGGATTTGGGTTATGAAACCATTGTCGTTGTCGATGCATGCACCGCAATGCAAGCAAGAGACAGGGATGCTGCATTTGATCGATTGGCTTCGGTCGGCGTCGAGTTGACAACGGTGGACATGTTATGTATGGAGTGGTTGCGCTCCAGTAAGGCCACTGAAAGCACAGCGGTGATTCAAGCCCTGGGCAAATTTTAAACGGACACGCGGTTGCAAAGGGTTCGCGTCAGCTGAGTGAAAGAGGCGGATGCCCATAATCAGGCTGCATAAAAAATGGAGACATGCCCGTGAATCAATACGCCCATTTTTACCAAAAATCATTGAGCCAGCCAGAAGCATTCTGGCGTGAGCAAAGCTTGCTGATCGATTGGAAGACTTCACCCCGCGAGGTCTTGAATTATCAAAATCCGCCATTTGCAAAGTGGTTTGCTGGTGGCACCACCAATTTGTGCCACAACGCGGTTGATCGCCATTTGCCCGCGCATGCCAATTCGCCCGCCTTGATTTTTGTATCGACCGAGACGGATGTCGAAAAGGTCTACACATTTGAGGAGCTGAGCCAAGAGGTTCAAAGAATGGCCGCCATCTTGCTCAGCTTGGGCGTGACCAAGGGTGACCGGGTATTGATTTATATGCCCATGATCGCTGAAGCGGCCTTTGCCATGTTGGCTTGTGCGCGCATTGGTGCCATTCACTCAGTTGTGTTTGGCGGCTTTGCATCGCATTCTTTGGCCACCCGCATAGATGACGCCACGCCGCTTGTGGTCATCAGTGCCGATGCGGGCTCGCGAGGCGGAAAATTGGTGCCCTACAAGCCCTTGTTGGATGAGGCTATCTCCTTGAGCCATCATCAACCTGATGCCGTGTTGATGGTGAATCGAGGTCTGGTTGCCTACAGCGCTCATGCCGAGCGCGACCACGACTATCAGGGGTTGCGACAAACCCACATAGATGCAAAAGTAGATTGTGTGTGGGTCGACAGCACCCACCCCAGCTATACCCTGTATACCTCGGGCACCACAGGAAAGCCCAAGGGTGTTCAACGTGATACCGGGGGTTATGCAGTTGCGCTGGCTGCCAGCATGAAGCATATTTTCAATGCAAAGGCAGGGGAAACCTATTTTTCGACCAGCGATATTGGCTGGGTGGTGGGGCACAGTTACATCATTTACGGGCCTTTGATGGCGGGCATGGCCACCATCATGTATGAGGGATTGCCCATCCGTCCAGACGGCGGCATCTGGTGGAAATTGGTTGAAAAGTACAAAGTGAACATCATGTTCAGCGCGCCCACTGCTGTGCGTGTCTTGAAGAAACAAGACCCCGCTTTTTTGTCCAAATACGACTTGTCTAGCCTGCGCGCCCTGTATTTGGCGGGCGAGCCCCTGGATGAGCCAACGGCTCAGTGGATCTCAAGCAGCTTGGGTAAACCCATCATCGACAACTATTGGCAAACGGAAACAGGCTGGCCAGTCCTCACCGTGCCCCATGGGGTTGAAAATTTGCCCACCAAATTTGGCAGCCCTGGCGTACCCATGTATGGCTACAACATCAAACTGTTTGACGAAAACACCGGTGAGGAGCTGGTCGAACCTCATCAAAAAGGGGTGGTCGCCATTGAGGGGCCTCTGCCGCCTGGGTGCATGCAAACAGTCTGGCAAGATGATGAGCGGTTTGTTAAAACCTATTGGACCAGCGTTCCAGGCAAACAAGTCTATTCCACCTTCGATTGGGGGATTCGGGATGAAGATGGCTACTATTTCATATTGGGCAGAACCGACGATGTGATCAATGTTGCAGGCCATCGATTGGGCACCCGTGAGATTGAAGAGAGCATATCCAGCCACCCCAATGTTTCTGAAGTTGCGGTGGTTGGCGTTGCTGACGCACTCAAAGGCCAAGTGGCCATGGGATTTGTGATTCCCAGAGACACCAGCGAGCTTCAAACTGCGGCTTCTAAGTTGAGTTTCGAGGGTGAAGTCATGAAACTGGTGGATTCGCAGTTGGGGGCAGTGGCCAGGCCTTCGCGGATCTTTGTGGTGTCTGCTTTGCCCAAAACCCGCAGCGGAAAATTGTTGCGGCGTGCATTGCAAGCCGTTTGCGAGAAGCGCGATCCGGGCGACTTGACCACCATGGAAGACCCTGGCGCCTTGGAGCAGATCAAGCATCAAGTCGGCTGACCCTTGTTGGCTGCCCATGGTTTTCCCCCGCGGGTTGTGGCCTCAAAATCAATGGCACAATCTGATCCGTACTTAGGCCCTTCCCAGCCACAGTCGCATCCGCCAATCGGTTTAGCCGTGTCGCGGAAGGTTTTTTTCAACCAGCTTATGCGCCCTCAAGGGGTGCGGAGGTCAGCGAAATGAGTGATCCATCTCAGGGCGGAACATCCGTCTATCAATCCTATTCTGGCAACACCTACCTTTTTGGTGGTAACGCCCCGTACGTCGAAGAGATGTACGAAAACTACCTCACCAATCCCGGCAGCGTTCCAGATTCTTGGCGCTCATATTTCGATGCTTTGCAGCATGTGAATGCGGTTGACGGCAGTCAAGCCAAAGATGTGGCCCATTTGCCAGTAGTGAATGCATTTGCTGAACGTGCCAAAGCCGGTGGAACGCGCGTGGTCATGGCCAGCAACGATCTGGAGATGGGGCGCAAACGCACTGCAGCCCAGCAACTGATCGCAGCCTATCGCAATGTGGGACAAAGGTGGGCCAACTTGGACCCCTTGCAACGCACAGAGCGCCCGAATATTCCGGAGCTTGAGCCGTCCTTTTATGGCTTTTCTGACGCCGATCAAGAAACCATATTTGACACCAGCAATACCTTTTTCGGCCGGGATCGGATGAGCTTGCGCGAGCTGATCAACGCACTGCGTGACACGTATTGCGGAACTTTGGGCCCAGAGTACATGTACACCTCGGACATGACGCAAAAGCGCTGGTGGCAGCAAAAGTTGGAAAGCATTCGCAGCAAGCCCAATTTCACTGCGGAAAAGAAGAAACACATCCTAGATCGTCTGACAGCCGCTGAGGGCTTGGAGCGGTTTTTACACACCAAGTACGTCGGCCAAAAACGTTTCTCACTCGAAGGCGGAGAGAGTTTTATTGCGGCCATGGATGAGTTGATTCAAGGTGCCGGTGCCCTGGGCGTCCAAGAGGTGGTGATTGGCATGGCCCATCGGGGCCGACTGAATGTGCTGGTCAACACCATGGGCAAGTTGCCCAAAGATTTGTTTGCTGAGTTTGATCACACTGCACCGGAAGAGTTGCCTTCTGGCGATGTGAAATACCACCAGGGCTTTAGCTCTGATGTGACCACCCCTGGCGGCCCAGTTCACCTTTCTCTGGCATTCAATCCCTCGCATTTGGAAATTGTCAATCCCGTGGTGGAAGGGTCCGTTCGCGCCCGCATGGACCGCCGCGGCGATCCCAAAGGGGACCAGGTACTGCCAGTCTTGGTGCATGGCGATGCCGCTTTTGGTGGGCAGGGCGTGAACCAAGAAACCTTGGCCTTGGCCCAAACGCGTGGCTACACCACCGGTGGAACCGTTCACATCATCATCAACAACCAAATTGGTTTCACCACCTCTGACCCCCGAGATATGCGGTCTTCTGTGTTTTGCACAGACATCGTCAAAATGGTGGAAGCCCCTGTGTTGCATGTCAATGGCGACGATCCAGAGGCCGTTGTTTTGGCCACCCAACTCGCTTTAGAGTTCCGAATGGCTTTCCGACAAGACGTGGTGGTGGACATCACCTGCTTCAGAAAATTGGGGCACAACGAACAAGACACCCCCAGTCTGACCCAGCCGTTGATGTACAAAAAAATCTCTGCGCATCCGGGCACTCGCAAACACTATGCCGACAAATTGGCCACCCAAGGCTTGGGCAGCCAACTGGGTGACGACATGGTCAAAGCCTATCGGCAGGCTTTGGATGAGGGTCGACACACCTCGGACCCCGTTCTGACCAACTTCAAAACCAAATTCACGGTGGATTGGTCGCCTTACTTGGGTAAGAAATGGACCGATGCGGGGGATACGGCCATTCCTCTTGCGGAATGGAAGCGTTTGGCTGAAAAAATCACCACCTTGCCAGCCTCCATAACCCCGCATCAATTGGTCAAAAAAGTTTATGACGATCGCGCTGCCATGGGGCGCGGTGACATCCCCGTCGATTGGGGCATGGGCGAGCACATGGCGTTTGCGTCTTTGGTGTCCTCTGGCTACCCCATCCGCTTGTCCGGTGAAGACTCGGGGCGAGGCACCTTCACGCACCGCCATGCCGTTGTTCACGACCAAAATCGTGAGAAATGGGATATCGGCACCTACGTGCCCTTGGAAAACGTCAACGAAAAGCAAGCGCCCTTTGTGGTGATCGACTCCATATTGTCTGAAGAAGCTGTCTTGGGTTTTGAGTACGGTTATGCATCCAACGACCCCAACACTTTGGTGATCTGGGAGGCTCAGTTTGGCGACTTCGCCAATGGTGCTCAAGTGGTGATTGATCAGTTCATTGCCTCTGGCGAGGTGAAGTGGGGCCGTGTGAACGGCATCACTTTGATGCTGCCCCACGGCTATGAAGGCCAAGGCCCCGAACACAGTTCGGCCCGGGTGGAGCGCTTCATGCAATTGGCCGCAGACACCAATATGCAAATTGTCCAGCCGACCACTGCCAGCCAGATTTTCCACGTGCTGCGTCGTCAAATGGTGCGCAATTTGCGTAAGCCTTTGATCATCTTCACACCCAAGTCTTTGTTGCGAAACAAAGATGCCGCGTCCCCTGTGTCTGAGTTCACCAAGGGCGGATTCCAAACCATCATCCCTGATAACGCCGATCTCAAAAATGACAAGGTCAAACGCATATTGGTGTGCTCGGGCAAGGTTTACTATGACCTGGCCAAAAAGCGTGAAGAAAAAGGGCATGACGATACGGCTATTTTGCGTTTAGAGCAGTTGTACCCATTCCCGCACAAAGCTTTTGCCAGCGAATTGAAGAAATACCCCAACGCGGCAGAGATTGTCTGGTGTCAAGACGAGCCGCAAAACCAAGGTGCGTGGTTTTTCATTCAGCACAATATCCACGAAAACATGCTGGATGGGCAAAAGTTGGGTTACGCAGGACGTGCGGCTTCTGCCTCACCTGCGGTCGGCTATTCACACCTGCATCAGGACCAGCAAAGGGCTTTGGTGGATGCGGCTTTTGCCAAGCTCAAAGGCTTCGTCCTGACGAAATGAAATCAAGCGAGAGCCCCTGCTGAGGGCCCGCTTCAAAAACCCATCTTAGGAAAAACACATGTCGATCGTAGAAGTAAAAGTTCCGCAATTGTCCGAATCAGTGGCTGAAGCCACGATGTTGCAATGGAAAAAGAAGGCTGGGGATACGGTATCTGCCGATGAAATTTTGATTGAAATTGAAACCGATAAGGTTGTTTTAGAGGTGCCCGCCCCCGCGGCTGGCGTGTTGTCTGAAATTTTGGTGGCAGATGGCGGCACTGTCATTGCTGAGCAATTGATTGCGCGCATTGATACCGAAGGCAAAATGTCCGTATCACCAGCTTCCGCCCCGGCTTCTGCTGCTTCTTCGGCGGCCAAACCGGCCAGTGCACCGGCGGATACGAGCAAAGCCCATGTGGCCATGCCGGCTGCAGCCAAACTGATGGCCGATCATGCTTTGCCAGCGGGCTCTGTTGCTGGCAGTGGCAAAGATGGGCGGATCACCAAAGGCGATGTATTGGGCGCGGTGACCAGTGGTGCCAAGCCTGTTGTCGCATCACCCATTCCGACGGGGATCGTTGCGACGGCCTTGCCTCAAGTGGCCGGACCCGCGGTGGACTTGGGCGATCGACCCGAACAACGGGTACCCATGAGCCGCTTGCGGGCCAGGGTGGCCGAGCGCTTGTTGCAATCGCAATCGACCAATGCGATTTTGACCACCTTCAACGAAGTCAACATGGCGCCAGTGATGGAAATGAGAAAGCGTTTCCAGGAAAAGTTCGAAAAAGAGCATGGGGTGAAGATTGGCTTCATGAGTTTCTTTGTCAAAGCAGCTGTCCATGCTTTGAAAAAATACCCGGTTCTCAACGCCTCCGTGGACGGCAATGACATCGTTTACCACGGCTACTTTGACATCGGGATTGCGGTGGGTTCTCCCCGGGGTTTGGTCGTGCCCATTTTGCGCAATGCCGACCAAATGAGTTTTGCTGAAATTGAAAAGAAGATTTCGGAATTTGGCGCCAAGGCCCGCGATGGAAAGCTCGGCATTGAGGACATGACTGGCGGTACCTTCTCCATCAGCAATGGTGGTGTTTTCGGTTCCATGCTGTCGACACCCATCATCAACCCGCCTCAGTCGGCCATTTTGGGTGTCCACGCCACCAAAGACAGGGCTGTCGTTGAAAATGGTCAAGTGGTGGTTCGCCCGATCAATTACCTGGCCATGTCCTACGACCACCGCATCATTGACGGCCGTGAAGCTGTTTTAGGTTTGGTTGCCATGAAAGAAGCGTTGGAAGACCCAGCACGTTTGCTCTTTGACATTTAAGGTAATCAACATGAGCAAACCATTCGACGTCATCGTCATCGGCGCAGGGCCTGGTGGCTACATCGCCGCCATCCGCGCAGCCCAGTTGGGTTTTCAAGTCGCCTGTATCGATGAGTGGCAAAACGCCGCCGGTGGCCCAGCCCCTGGCGGCACTTGTACCAATGTGGGTTGCATTCCCTCCAAGGCCTTGCTGCAGTCGTCCGAGCATTTTGACCACGCCAACCACCACTTCGCCGAGCATGGCATCACAACCACCGGCGTGAAGATGGATGTGACGCAAATGCTCAAGCGCAAAGACACCGTGGTCAAGCAAAACAACGATGGAATCTTGTTCTTGTTCAAGAAAAACAAGATCACGTTTTTCCATGGACGCGGTGCTTTCGCCAGCAAGTCGGATACAGGCTATGAAATCAAGGTGTCTGGCAAAACGGAAGAATCCCTGACGGCCAAACACATCGTCATCGCCACCGGCTCCAGCGCCCGTGCCTTGCCCGGCACACCGTTTGACGAGGTCAACGTGCTGTCCAATGATGGCGCGTTGCGCGTGGGCGCTGTGCCCAAGAAATTGGCGCTCATTGGGTCCGGCGTGATTGGTTTGGAAATGGGCTCGGTGTGGCGTCGCTTGGGCGCGGAGGTCACCATTTTGGAAGGCCTGCCCACTTTCCTCGGCGCAGTGGACGAACAAATCGCCAAAGAGGCTAAAAAAGCGTTTGACAAGCAAGGCTTGAAGATTGAGCTGGGTGTCAAGGTCGGCGAGATCGTCAATGGCAAAAAAGGTGTGACGGTGAATTACACCAACGCCAAGGGCGAAGCGGTCAAGTTAGATGCAGACAAACTCATCGTCAGCATTGGCCGTGTGCCCAACACCACCGGCTTGCACCCAGATGCAGTGGGTTTGGCGCTTGACGAACGTGGCGCCATCGTGGTGGACGCCGACTGCAAAACCAACTTGCCTGGCGTGTGGGCGGTGGGCGATGTGGTGCGTGGCCCCATGCTGGCCCACAAAGCCGAGGAAGAGGGCGTGGCGGTGGCCGAGCGCATTGCCGGGCAACACGGTCATGTGAACTTCAACACCATCCCTTGGGTCATTTACACCAGCCCTGAGATCGCTTGGGTGGGACGCACCGAGCAGCAACTCAAGGCCGATGGCGTGGCATACAAAGCGGGCACCTTCCCGTTCTTGGCCAATGGCCGTGCCCGTGCCTTGGGTGACACCACCGGCATGGTGAAGTTTTTGGCGGACGCCACAACCGATGAAATCTTGGGTGTGCACATGGTGGGCCCGCAGGTGTCGGAATTGATTTCCGAAGCCGTGGTGGCGATGGAGTTCAAGGCCAGTGCCGAAGACATTGCCCGCATTTGCCATGCCCACCCCAGTTTGAGCGAAGCCACCAAAGAGGCGGCTTTGGCAGTTGATAAAAGGACGCTTAATTTCTGAGCATTGCAGCGGTGACCAAGACCCGCCTTTTTAGGCGGGTTTTTTTTGGACCTGCCAGGGCTTGGTCTGTGGCTGTCAAGGCTTGAAAGCAATGCAGCTCAGGGCACAATCGGAACCCATCATGTCTGTTCACCTAATTTACCTTCAAGAATTGGCCAATCGTGGTCATGTGAGTGACCCCGCACAATTGCGTGCGGTGGCAGCTTTGGATCGTTGCGCCAACGATTGGTCTGTGTACAAAAACAAACGATCCAATGCTTTTAAAAAGCTGATCAGTCGGCCTGAAATTCCACGGGGCGTTTACATGTATGGCGGCGTAGGGCGAGGAAAAAGCTTTCTCATGGATTGTTTTTTCAATGCTGTGCCGATTGAGCGAAAAACGCGATTGCATTTTCATGAATTCATGCGTGAAGTGCATCGTGAATTGCATGAGCTGCAAGGCACAGTCAATCCCTTGGACGAGTTGGGAAAACGAATGTCCCAGCGTTTCAAATTGATATGCTTTGACGAATTTCACGTGGCCGACATCACGGACGCCATGATTTTGCACCGCCTCTTGGATGCCATGTTCAGCCATGGTGTTGGATTTGTCACCACATCCAATTTCAAGCCCAATGATTTGTACCCAGATGGCTTGCACCGCGACCGTATTTTGCCAGCGATTGCCCTTTTGAATGAGAAATTGGAAGTGGTTCACATGGACAACGGAACCGACTATAGGCAGCAAACATTAGAACAAGCCAATCTTTACCACACTCCCTTGACGCCAAGTGTGACCTTGGCGATGTCTGACACCTTTGTCCGTTTGGCTGAATGTGCAGACCAAGACCCTGTGTTGCGCATTGAATCCAGAGATGTTCGTGCCTTGAGACGCGCTGGAGGTGTGGCTTGGTTCGATTTCAAAACCTTGTGTGGCGGCGCGCGCTCACAAAACGATTACTTGGAGTTGGCGTCCCAGTTTCACACCATTTTTCTCAGCGATGTGCCTCAGATGCCCATGCGAATGGCCTCTGAGGCCAGGCGCTTCACTTGGCTCATCGATGTTTTATACGATCGGCGAGTCAAGTTGATCATCTCGGCTGAGGTGGCTCCAGAACTGCTGTACATCGAAGGGCCCCTGTCCCATGAATTTCCCAGAACTGTTTCAAGGCTTCAGGAAATGCAATCCTCAGAGTACTTGGCTATGGAGAGGCGACTTGTTGACACGGCGCTCACATGAGATCGCTGCCATGACACCGGTCTTGAAAGGCTGTCGGATAGTTTTGGTTCTTGCTTTTCTTTGCCCTGTCTGTGCTTGGAGTGAGTCGCCAATCGGACATGAAGCCGACTATTTGGTTAAACAACGGGCTGCACAAGAAAGATATGAAAAGTCACTTCGGCTTTGTTATCAGAAATTTGCGGTGTCTGATTGCAAGCAAGAAGCTACAGCGGTGCTCAATGCTGAATTGAGTCCACTCAAAAAAAGCGAAGCTGAGCACATGCAAAGGATTCGCGCTCAAAATACCCAAGAAAAAATGCAAAGCCTGGCCAAGAAGGCACCCACATTACCAAATGAAGTCGCAAGCAAGGCGTTGCCCAAGCCCATGTCCGATGTCCAAATGCCTTTGCCGACAAAGAAAGTCACAGCTGCTGATCCAGGTGCTGGAACGAACTCAAAATCTCCTCAAGAAGAACATGTGCAGCGCAAGAGGTTTGAAGAAAAACAACTGCGCGCTCAACAACATCGTGACGCTGTTGAAAAGCGTTGGGTGGATAAAAAGGGGTTGATAGCCTCTGAAATCTCAACATCGCCATGACCCAGGAGTCGGATTCCCTGCGCCACCATTCTGGGATTCAAGCTCAGGCTCAGGGGTCACTCACTGAACAAGTGGTCAAGGCCTTTGGCGCAAACGGCTTGCTGTCCAAGATGCCTGGACACTTTCTTGTTAGACAAGGTCAGACTGAAATGGCTTTGGCGGTGTCCCGTCAAATTGAGCAGGGCGGATCCCTGGTGGTTGAAGCGGGTACCGGTGTGGGTAAAACATACGCCTACTTGGTTCCGGCTTTGATGAGTGGCGAGCGTCTTTTGCTGTCTACCGCAACCAAAGCTTTGCAGGATCAACTTTTTGACCGTGACTTGCCGACATTGATTGATGCGCTGGGCTTACCCATCCGTTTGGCATTGCTGAAAGGCCGATCCAACTATTTGTGCACCCACCGCATGCGTCAGCACATGGGACAAGAAATGCATACTGACCGGAATGGTCGAGCACACATGGCCATCATTGTCAATTGGGCGCAACAAACCCAAACCGGCGATTTGGCCGAGGTGGACGGGTTGGACGACCGTTCTCCCATCATTCCCATGGTGACGTCTAACCGGGAAAATTGCTTGGGGTCCAACTGTCCCGATTTCAAATCTTGCCATGTGTTGGAGGCCAGGCGCAAAGCCATGGCCGCAGATGTGGTGGTGGTCAATCACCATTTATTTTTTGCAGATATGGCCATTCGCGAAGCCTCCATGTCTGAGTTATTGCCTTCTGTGCGGGTGGTCATTTTTGATGAGGCGCACCAACTGAACGAAACGGGCGTGGCATTTTTGGGCAAAGACTTGTCGAGCGCCCAACTGATCGACTTGCGGCGCGATGTTTTGGTAGCTGGATTGCAAATGGCACGTGGATTGGCCGACTGGAATGGTTTGTGCAGCAGTTTGGAAAAAGCGGCCCGTGATTGGCGGTTGTCCCTGCCTCAGCAAATTGCAGGGGGTCGGCTGGGCTGGGATCAAATCTCTCCACTGGGTTGTCACCCGCAACTCTGGCAGCAAGTCATGCAAGATGTGGGCGTGGCTTTGGCCCATTTGATGTCGGCTTTGGACTCTGTGAGCGAAATTGCTCCTGACTTTGTTCGCTTGTATGAACGGGCCAATGAATTGGCGCGCAGGGTTGATCAGTTTTTACAACCGGCTGAGGCTGCCGCCGTGCGTTGGATTGAAGCAGCCGGGCAAATCAAATGCGTTGAATCACCCTTGGACATTGCCGATGCTTTCAGCACGGAGTTGAACAAAGCCTCACCAGACGCCAGCGAGGGGACGTTGCCCAAGACCTGGATATTCACTTCCGCCACACTGGGAGATGAGCCTTCGTTGAATTGGTTCACCGAGCCCATCGGTTTGATTGGCGCAACTGTCATGCGCGTTGCCAGCCCATTCGATTACCAGCGCCAAGCCTTGTTGCACATCCCCGCGAACTTTCCCAAACCACTTGATCCAAATCACAGCCTGGCGGTGGCCAGTCTCGCAGCAGAAGGAGCCCGCCGATTGGGTGGCCGCACCTTGGTCTTGACCACCAGCTTGAAAGCTTTGTCTGTGATTGGAGAGGAACTCATCCAAGTGCTATCCGATGTTTCGAGCATCGAGGTATTGCAACAAGGCCAGTGGCCGAAAAGACGGTTGATGGAACGTTTTCGCCAGGGCAGCGATGGGGGGGCGCCAGGTTGTGTTTTGGTGGCCTCGGCCAGCTTTTGGGAGGGCTTTGATGTCCCCGGCCAAGCCTTGCAATTGTTGATCATTGATAAATTGCCTTTTCCCTCCCCCGTTGACCCACTGGTCAAAGCCAAGGGCAACAGGCTACAGGTGCAAGGGAAAAATGCATTTTCAGATCATTCCTTGCCTGAAGCCATCGTGGCTCTGAAACAAGGTGCAGGACGTTTGATCCGACACGAAACCGACCGGGGTGGCTTATTGATTGCGGACAACCGCTTGCTGAGCGCGTCTTATGGGCGGCGCATATTGGCGGCGCTGCCGATGATGCAGCAGATTGCTCAGACCGATGATTTCTGGGACGCTCTGGTGAGCATCACCACAGCTTCCACCAAGGCTTCTTGATAGGGTCTGCAGTGGGGGCGACTTTCACAATCGGTTTTCCCAATAATGGGCTGTTGGGAAAATTCTTTTCCAATATTCGTTTGTTGTCGTCCCTCAGTGCACTCAGGCCCAGGGTGTCGTAGCAACGCATCAATATGCCCAAGGCCTCCTCGATGGACTCCGACGTCGGGAAGTCTTGCACCACGGTTTGAGCCCGGTTCACAGCAGCGACACACGCACCTGTTCTCAAATAATATTTGGCCACATTCAACTCTGACCTGGCCAATGTATTCACGATGTATTGCATTCTGGCAATGGAGTCAGTGGCGTAACGAGATTCAGGAAAGCGTGTCACCAACTCTTTGAATGCTTCGAAGGATTGGCGAGCAGCCATTTGATCGCGCTCCGACAAATCGGGCTTCAAAATGCCCCCGAGTAAACCCAGGTCGTCATTGAAATTAATCGTGCCTTTCAGGTACAAGGCGTAATCCAAGGCGGGGTTCACGGGGTTGAGTCGAATGAACCGATCTAAAGTGGCCACAGCCAATATCGGTTCGTTATTTTTATATTGCGCGAAAGCTTTTTCCAGTTGTGCCTGTTGCGACAAAACAGTACCTGCCGCACGCCCCTCGAGCTTGTCATAAAGGCCGATGGCCTTTTCATAGGCACCAGCCGCCATTTCATCCTTGGCTTCCGCGTGCAGTTTTTCAACGGTCCATCCAACCGTGGGGTCGTCATTCGATGCGCAGCCCCCCATCAACCACAACAGGGCCATTAAGCTCGATAATCTAAAGAATCTCAACATTCATACACCTTGTCTAACTTGACTCGCCCATTATCGATCATGTCAAACCCAGCCACGGCCGCCACGGAGGGCTTGGTGGAAGAGGATTTGTTGGATGGCCCAGATCCTGAAGGGACAGAGGTTGAATGGCGGCAAATACGCATCACGCCCGATCAACATGGGATGCGTTTTGATCTGGCTTTGTGCCAAGCGCTGAAAGACTTCTCTCGCAGCTTTGTCGGGCAGCTCATAGCAGACCAAAGGGTTCGCCCCTTAGAGGGTTTATCGGCTTTCAAACCATCCTCCAAAGTCAAGTTTGGGCAAGGTTTTGAAGTAGAGATCAGACCCACATTGCAAAGCCAGGCTTTTCAAGCGCAAGAAATGGCGATTGAAACCGTGTATGTGGATGACCATTTGCGCGTGATTTACAAGCCTGCTGGATTGGTGGTTCATCCAGCGCCGGGGAATTGGTCAGGCACCTTGCTCAATGGCTTACTGGCCTTAGACCCTTCTTCGTGGCACATACCCAGGGCGGGGATAGTTCACCGTCTGGACAAAGACACCAGTGGGTTGATGGTCATTGCGCGCAGCCGTGCTTGTATGGATGCCTTGGTGAGTTTGATATCAAAGCGTCATGTGCATCGGCAGTATTTGGCTTTGACGCATCGATCTTGGCAAGGTGGTGGGCGAGATGTTGATTTGCCGATTGGCAGAGACCCGCGCCAGCGTTTGCGCATGGCGGTGGTCGACTTGTCGAGGCATCCCGGAAAAGTCGCTCAAACCCACGTCGCCTGTTTGGCCCGCAACGAAGATGTCAGTTTGCTTCATTGCACCTTGTCAACCGGTAGAACCCATCAAATTCGGGTTCACTTGTCCCATTTGGGCCACCCACTGGTCGGGGATACGCTCTATGGTGGAAAAGTCAACTCGAACATACAGCGCCAAGCCTTGCATGCCCATAAACTGGGGTTTATCCACCCCATGACCGGTGAAAATTGCGAGTGGCAATTGCCTTTGCCGCCAGACATGCGCCAGGCTGTTTCTGCCATGGGCCTCAGCTACAATTGACCTCGGTTTGATTAAACCCCGCCCTCGGCTTCTGAAGATATTAAAGCCATCTTTATTCACGGTTTTTGCCCCCACACCCCATGAACACTTCGGATGCCAAACGTGTCCTTGAAACTGCTTTGATTTGCACCCAGCAGCCGATCGCGGCCAGGGAGCTGAGCGCCCTTTTTCAAGACCAGCTGGGCATGGATACGATCAAAACCCTGTTGTCAGATCTGCAACTCGACTGGGCTCAGCGGGGCGCAGAGCTGGTCCAAGTGGCCACAGGATGGCGCTTCCAAAGCCGGCCAGAGATGCGGGTGTTTTTGGATCGCCTTCACCCAGAAAAACCGCCCAAATATTCCCGTGCTGCCATGGAAACACTGGCCATCATTGCCTACCGTCAGCCAGCGACCCGTGGCGATATGGAGGACATTCGTGGTGTGACCATCAATTCCATGGTCATCAAACAGTTGGAGGACCGTGGCTGGGTAGAGGTCATTGGACACCGTGAGTCGGTGGGCCGCCCGGCTCTTTATGCCACGACACGACAGTTCTTGGATGACCTGGGCCTAGCTTCCTTGGATCAATTGCCTGCGCTGGAAAATCCGCACAACCCTTTGGAAGCTCTCGCGGTTCTGGAAGAAAGCGGCGACAACTTGCAACTCAGTTTGGACAATGCTGAGCATTTGGGGGAAGCTTCTGATGTCCAGGTGCTTCCCCCATCATGACCGAAAACAACACGGGTCGCCGCTCCAAGCGGTCGCCAGCAGGCAGGGAAGAGGCCAAAACGGCGTCTGCTTCCATCCGTTTTGAAGACGTTATTTCAGGTGAATTTGACGCCCAACACCAATCGTCTTCAGACTTGCTGCAAAAGAGAGTGTTGCTGCCACAGGCAGATAGCCCCAAACTGCATAAATTATTGGCCCAAGCGGGCCTGGGTTCGCGCATCGAAATGGAGTCCTTGATCACCCAAGGAAAGATCACCGTCAACGATGTGCCCGCCCATGTGGGGCAGCGGGTCCAAGTCGGGGACCAAGTCAAGTTGGCAGGTAAACCCTTGAAATTGCGGTTTGCGGCCCCGCCTTTGCGCGTCATTGCCTACCATAAGCCCGTTGGTGAAGTGGTCACCATGGACGATCCGCAAAACAGGCCAACGGTGTTTCGAAAATTGCCGAAGTTGTGGCAAGGAAAATGGCAGGCAGTGGGGCGGCTCGATCTCAACACAGAAGGCCTTTTGCTGTTCACCAGCTCCGGTGAGTTGGCCAACCAATTGATGCACCCCCGATTTGGATTGGAGCGAGAGTACGCTGTTCGGGTGTTGGGGGCATTGAGCAATGTGGAAAAGCAAAAATTGCTCGATGGGGTCATGTTGGATGACGGGTTGGCCCGCTTTGGCTCCATCCAAGATGGAGGCGGAGAGGGGGCCAATTGCTGGTACCGGGTGACCATTTCTGAGGGGCGAAATCGCGAAGTCAGGCGCATGTTGGAGTCCCTTGGACACGCTGTCAGCCGACTTATTCGCATTCGTTACGGGGCCATGGTTCTGCCACAGGGGCTCAAACGCGGCGCATGGATGGAATTGGACGAAACTGACGTCCGTGCCTTGACCCAAGCGGTGGGTGGTATGGGGCGCATGCAACCTTCGTCGGGTGTGGTTTCATCACCGTCCCAGCCATCGCGAAAAACCGTGCCAAGGCCTGCGCCGGTGCACCATGTGGCGGTTTCAAATGCCAACCATGAGGGACGGGATGAATCCAGCGGTTTGAAGGCTCGCCCTGCGCCGGTCACGCCCTTGATTGGTGCTGACAGCTTAAGACGCTTGCGCAAGGCCAAGCCCAGTGCAAGGAAGGGGCCTGTGGGCCTGGCCCGGTCCATTCGAGCCAAGGACAGACCTGGGCGCTGAAGGTACTGGGTTGGGCAAGAGGGCCTTCACCACTCAGTTAAAATAGTTCACCTTTTCAGCCGGTTTGGCTGGTAACAACCTGAGAAATGTCATGTCGATTGAACGCACCCTGTCCATCATCAAGCCCGATGCCGTCGCCAAAAATGTGATCGGCCAAATTTATGCCCGCTTTGAAGCCGCAGGTCTGAAAATTGTGGCTTCTCGCATGGCCCATTTGTCACAGGCAGAAGCCCAAGCCTTCTATGGCGTCCACAAAGACCGTCCGTTCTTCAAGGATTTGGTCGACTTCATGGTTTCTGGCCCAGTGATGATTCAGGTGCTGGAAGGTGAAAACGCCATTCAGAAGAACCGCGATTTGATGGGCGCCACAGACCCCAAGAAAGCCGCTGCTGGCACCATTCGCGCCGATTTTGCCGACAGCATCGATGCCAATGCGGCCCACGGCTCAGACGGCCCTGACACCGCCAAGGCTGAAATTGCTTTCTTCTTTGCGGGCATGAACACCTACTCGCGATGAGCCATTGGCGGGTTTGCATGCGTTGGCGAACCCGTTGAAAGCCATGACGACCAATCTACTTGACTTTGATCTTCATGGCTTGCAGGCTTTTTGTGAAAGCCTGGGAGAAAAGCGTTTTCGCGCCCAGCAGTTATTTCGCTGGATCCATCAAAAAGGCGAGTCCGATTTTGATCGCATGACCGATTTGGCTGTGGGTTTTCGCCACAAGCTCAAACAACATGCGTTCATCAAAGGCTTGGACAAGATCAGTGAGCACACCTCAGCCGATGGCACGATCAAGTGGCTTTTCTCTGTTGGCAACGGCGATGCGATTGAAGCCGTCTACATCCCTGAATCTGATCGGGGAACCCTTTGCGTCTCTTCTCAAGCAGGTTGTGCTGTGGGTTGCCGTTTTTGCTCAACGGGCCATCAGGGCTTTAGCCGAAACCTCACCACGGCTGAAATCACTGCCCAGTTGTGGATGGCTGAGCACCATTTGCGACAAAAGTCAGGGCGTTCTGACCGCATGATTTCCAACGTGGTGATGATGGGCATGGGTGAGCCACTGCAAAACTATGCCTCCCTCGTGCCTGCATTGAAAACCATGCTCGATGACCATGGTTATGGGCTGTCCAGGCGTCGCGTGACTGTTTCCACATCTGGCGTGGTGCCCATGATGGACCGTCTTGGTGATGACTGTCCTGTCGCCTTGGCCGTGTCATTGCACGCCCCCACGGACGCTTTGCGCGATGTTTTGGTCCCCCTGAATTTGAAATACCCTTTGCATGAATTGATGCAAGCCAGCCTGCGTTATTTGGACCATGCGCCGCGCGACTTCATCACGTTTGAATATTGCATGCTCTCGGGCGTGAACGACCAACCTGAACATGCCCAAATGTTGATTGACCTGATAGCCAGGTCTGGTGTGGGCGGGCAAGGATTGTCTTGCAAGCTCAACCTGATCCCCTTCAATCCCTTCCCCGCCTCAGGTTTGGTGCGCTCATCTGGTGAGGCTGTTCAGCGGTTCGCGCAGCAACTTCAGCAGGCGGGATTGGTGACCACGGTTCGCAAAACCCGTGGTGACGATATTGACGCTGCCTGTGGCCAGTTGGCTGGCGATGTGGTGGACCGTACCAAACTGGCCCAGCGCAAAGCAAACCAGCGTGTCATTGCGTTGCACTTATCGCCATCATGAGTCTGAGTACCAGGTCTTTTATTTGGTGGCTCAGTCTGTGGGCTGGTGGCTTGTGTTTATCTGCGTGTGGCCTGGGGGCATCTCAGCGCTTGTCCTCGCAGGACGCGCCCATCGGGGTTTGGACATTAGATCCCAAAGACACCGTTCAGCGCAATCGTGCGAAAGCACGTTTGGACTTGGCGCAGGCCTATTACGAGCAAGGTCAAACCGCCATTGCTTTGCAGGAGGTTACCCAAGCCCAAGCTGCCGATCCGCAATGGATTGCCGTGCACAACTTGAAAGCCTTGGTGTTGGAAAAAATGGGGCAATCGGCCATGGCCAAGAACAGCTTTGAGGAAGGCCTCAGGTTGGCCCTGCGCGCGCCCAGTTTGGGTTCCGAATTGGCCGATCTCCAACACAATTGGGGTCTTTGGTTGTGCCAGCAAGGCAAGTCAGCCCAAGCCATGCCACAGTTTCAAAGGGCCATGGGCCAACCTGGATACGCTTTGCGTAACAAAACTGAACTGGCCATGTCACGCTGTGACAGCTTGGCCAAAGGTTGATACGTTGAACAAGGCCGGGGATATTCCTCTGACCGCTGGTACTTGGTTACGTCAGCAACGCGAGGCCGCCGACATCAGTTTGGAAAACTTGTCTGTGGCTCTCAAAGTGCGTCCAGATCGACTTCATGCCCTGGAATCTGATCAATTGGGTGACATGCCCGATGGACTTTTTGTTCGCAGCCTGGCCTTGGGCATTTGCCGCCATTTGAAAGCAGACGAGCGTGCCTTGCTGCCCTTGTTGCCCCAGTCACCCCCACGCGACTTGAGGGTGGGCCGCAACCAGATCCATGCAAATCCATACAACCCCAATCGCTGGACGGGGCCCATGCTGTTTTCCCCTAAGCGCTGGCCATTCAAGTGGTATGCCGGGGGTGGGATATTGGCTATTTTGGTGTTGATTGCATTGGTTTGGCCCGTGCCAGAGGTGGCTGGGTTGCCCCACGCTTTGCCCACCCCCAACCCTGCCAGCAGCGCTGAGGTTTCGGCCGGGTCATCTGTGCCCACTGCGGTTCCGCTAGTGCCAGTTTTGGAAGCACCGGCCATGCCCGCATCTGGGCCTGCCACGCCAAGTTTGGGCACTGTGTCCGTGGAGGTCAAGACCGGTAAACCACAGCCTGTGAATGAGAATGTGGTGATCACGCCGGTGACCCCCATGGCTTTGCAGCAAAATCCTTCCCATTCGCCGACCCAATCCACCAAACCTTGAGTTGATGCCATGAACAAACCCATCCATGTCGCGCATGCACAAGTCCGCCACAGCCTGCAAGGGGAGGTCAAGTGGGGCTCTAAAGTGGTCACCGTGGGAGGCAATGCGCCGGTTCGCGTCCAGTCGATGACCAATACCGACACTGTGGATGTGATTGGCACCGCCATCCAGGTCAAAGAGTTGGCCACGGCCGGGTCTGAGTTGGTGCGCATCACCGTGAACACGCCTGAAGCAGCCAAGGCCGTGGCGCCCATTCGCGAGCAATTGGACCGCATGGGTGTGGATGTGCCCTTGATCGGCGACTTTCACTACAACGGCCATCGTTTGTTGTCAGACCACCCCGATTGTGCGCAAGCGCTGTCCAAATACCGCATCAACCCAGGCAACGTGGGCAAAGGCGACAAACACGATAAACAATTCACCCAAATGATCGAGGCGGCTTTGCGCTGGGACAAACCGGTGCGCATTGGCGTCAATTGGGGTAGTTTGGATCAAGAGTTGCTGGCCCGCTTGATGGATGAAAACGCCCATCGGCCACAACCGTGGGACGCGAAACAAGTGATGTACGAGGCATTGATCACCTCGGCCATTGACTCGGCCCAACTGGCCCAAAAATTGGGCATGGCGCCACAGCAAATCATGCTCAGTTGCAAAGTCTCTGGGGTGCAAGATTTGATTTCGGTTTATCGCGAGCTGTCTCAGCGCTGCAACCATCCCTTGCACTTGGGCTTGACCGAGGCGGGCATGGGCACCAAAGGCACGGTGGCCTCGGCCACCGCCTTGTCCATTTTGTTGCAAGAGGGCATTGGCGACACCATTCGAGTGTCGCTCACCCCCCAGCCCGGAGAGTCCCGGACCCAAGAAGTGGTCATTGCCTCTGAAATTTTGCAATCCCTGGGCTTGCGCACGTTTGTACCCAGTGTCACGGCTTGCCCGGGTTGTGGTCGCACCACCAGCACGACTTTCCAAGAGCTGGCCAAACAAATTGATGACTACCTGCGCGCCCAAATGCCCACCTGGCGCAAGCAATACCCGGGTGTGGAGCATTTGAAGGTGGCGGTCATGGGCTGCATCGTCAATGGCCCCGGTGAAAGCAAGCATGCGGATATTGGCATCAGTTTGCCTGGCACGGGCGAAGCGCCTGCAGCCCCGGTGTTCATTGACGGCGAAAAGGCCATGACTTTGCGGGGCGACAACATTGCCAATGAGTTTCATGCCATCGTTGAAAAATACATTGAGAACAAATACAGCACCGCTTGAACGCAAGCCAAGAAAGATTTGAAGATGGTTGACAAAATATCTGCAGTCAAGGGCATGAACGATGTCTTGCCCCCGCAATCTGCCGATTGGGAGTGGTTGGAAGGTGTTGTGCGCGATTTGATGCGCCGCCATGCCTATCAAAATTTACGCACCCCCATCGTGGAGCCCACGGGTTTGTTTGTGCGCGGCTTGGGTGAAGTCACCGACATCGTTGAGAAGGAGATGTATTCCTTTACCGACAGATTGAATGGTGAAGAGTTGACCTTGAGGCCAGAAAACACCGCCGGTGTGGTTCGCGCCAGCATTGAGCATTCCATGTTGTACGAGGGTGGCAAAAGGCTGTATTACATGGGCCCAATGTTTCGCCATGAAAGGCCTCAGCGCGGTCGTTACCGCCAATTTCACCAAATTGGGGCCGAGGCCTTGGGTTTTGCGGGCCCCGAAGTGGATGCCGAAATCATTTTGTTGGCCCACCATTTGTGGCAAACGTTGGGATTGGTCGATGTTCGATTGGAAATCAACAGCTTGGGGCAACTGCCCGAGCGCCAAGCGCATCGCTTGGCCTTGATCGCCTACCTGGAGCAGCACGAAAGCCAACTGGATGCCGACGCCAAACGGCGCTTGCACACCAATCCATTGCGCATTTTGGACACCAAGAACCCTGACCTGCAAACCTTGGTCAATGCAGCGCCCAAGCTGATGGATTTTTTGGGAACCGAATCGTTGGCGCATTTCAATCGCTTGCGCCAAATGCTCGATGCCAGCCAGATTGAATACCGCATCAACCCGCGTTTGGTGCGGGGCATGGATTACTACAACCTCACTGTGTTTGAGTTCATCACCGACAGCTTGGGTTCCCAAGGCACCATTTGTGGCGGGGGTCGCTACGACACGCTGGTCGAACAATTGGGCGGAAAACCGGCCCCTGCCATTGGCTGGGCCATGGGTGTGGAGCGGGTCATTGAGTTGTTGCGCGAACAAAATCTGTTGCCCAGCCCGCCCAAACCCGATGTGTATGCCATCGTTGGCGATGCCAACGATTTGCCCCAGGTTTTGGTTCATCTTCATACCTTGCGGCAAGCGGGCTTGAGTGTGCAAATGCATGCCAGCCCTCGCTTGGAGTGGGGCAGCATGAAGTCCCAGTTCAAAAAAGCGGATGCTTCAGGGGCCACATATGCCTTGATTTTTGCGCCGCAGGAGTTGCAGCGTGGTGAGGTGGGGCGCAAGCCTTTGCGCGACGCCAGCGCCGAGCAAGACACCATCTCCTTGTCTGAGCTTGGGGTCTGGGCAAGCCACCTACAATCAGGGGCTATTTAGGAACACCATGGCGACCAATCTCGACTTAGAAGAGCAAGAACAGCTCGATCAGCTCAAGCATTTTTGGGCCCAATGGGGCAATGCCATCAGCTCGCTCTTGGCGGTGTTGGCTTTGGCTTATTTGGGCTACACCGGATGGAATTACTGGCAGCGCCAACAGGCGTCTCAGGCCACGGTGTTGTTTGATACCGTTGAGCGTGCCCAGCGCAGTGCCGACTTGACCTTGATGGAGCGAGCGGTGTCGGACATCAAGTACAAATTTGGATCCACGGTTTATGCCAGCCAGTCCGGTTTGTTGTTGGCGCAAATGTTGCACGAAAAAGATCGCGCGGATGACGCCCAAACCCAGCTCCAATGGGTGGTTGAGCACGGCTCTGATGACGGCTATCAGGCTGTGGCCAGACTGCGTTTGTCGGCCATCCTCATGGACAAAAAGCAGAATGAAGCGGCACGGCAGTTGTTGCAGGCCAAGATGCCCAGTGCCTACCAAGCCTTGGCCCAAGACCGCTTGGGAGATTTGGCCATGTTGGAAGGTAAAAAAAGCGATGCCATCGGTTTTTACCAAAGTGCTTGGAAAGCCATGGACGAACGGGCTGAGTACCGCCGTTTGCTAGAGATCAAATTGGCCTCCCTTGGCGTTGCCACCAAAGCACCAGAAACGGAGAAACCGTGACGGTTTGGTTGCCGCGGTTTGGGGCCATCAAGCTCCAAAGGCTTTGCTTCTGGGCGGGTTGTTTGTCGCTGTCTTTTTTGCTGGGCTGTGGCTCCAGCCCCCGGGTCAAACCCGCCGACGTTGGCGCCGTGCCCAACAGCTTGCGCCTTCAAACAGCATGGACTTTTACAGCTGGCACCATCGACATTCCGTTGGCTGTCAATGTGCAAGCCAATGGCTTGGCCTTGGCCAACGGCCGAGGTGCAGTCTGGGCCTTGGACTTGGCCACTGGCCGCGAGTTGTGGCGCACGCAGGTAGGGCCTTTGAGCGCTGGGGTTGGCAGCGATGGCCAGTTTTATGCGGTCATGGGCCAGCAAAGCGAGCTGATCGTGATCCGCAACGGCAAGGAAATTTGGCGCAAAGCCATGACGGCCCAGTCCTTCACGCCACCCTTGGTGGCTGGTGGACGGGTGTTTGTGCTCAGTGCGGACCGCAGTGTTTGGGCCTTTGATGCTGCGAATGGTCGGGTGCTTTGGAGCCAGGCCCGTCCCGGCGAGCCCTTGGTGCTGCGCCAAATGGGGGTGTTGTTGCCCGTGGGTGACATGTTGGTCGCGGGCCAAGGCGGAAGATTGGTCGGAATTCAACCACTCAGTGGCGCAGTGTTATGGGAGGCTTCAATTGGCACGTCCCGGGGTACCAATGATATGGAGCGTTTGGTGGACCTGGTGGGCCCCGCATCGCGGGTAGGAACGGTGGTTTGTGCCCGCGCATTTCAGGCCCAAATCGGCTGTGTGGATACCCGAAGTTCCGCTGTCCTGTGGAGCCGCCGTTCGGTGGGCGATCAAGGCCTCTCGGGCGATGACCGCATGCTTTTGGCTGCGGATGGCAATGGCATGTTGATGGCTTGGAGTCGGATCAATGGTGAAAAACTGTGGGAATCTGACCGCTTGCGCTACCGACAGTTGACCGCTCCCTTGGTGACCCCAGCCGCTTCGGTGGTGGGCGACAGCGGCGGGCAGTTGTATTTCTTCTCCAACCAAGATGGCGGCTTGATTCACCGCGTTGCCAGCGATGGCAGTGGGTGGGCCGCCAATCCAACGGCGGCGCAAGAGCGCATCATCACGGTGACCCGCAAAGGATTGGTGCAGGCCTGGCAAATTTCGCCTGCCCAGCCATGAAGCCCGTCATGGCCCTGGTGGGCCGGCCCAATGTGGGCAAATCCACTCTTTTCAACCGACTGACTCAGTCCCGAGACGCCATCGTGGCCGACTTTCCTGGCTTGACCCGGGACCGCCATTACGGGCAAGGCAAACAAGGTGCCTTTGAGTTCATTGCGGTGGACACCGGGGGCTTTGAGCCCGATGCATCGGGCGGCATTTACAAAGAAATGGCCAAGCAAACGCAGCAGGCCGTGGCCGAAGCCGATGTGGTGATTTTTGTGGTCGACGCGCGTGAGGGCTTGAGTGCCCAAGACCATGACATCGCCAATTTTTTGCGCAAACTCAGCAAGCCATGCGTGCTCACGGCTAACAAAGCCGAAGGCATGCAACAGGGTGTGCAGCTTTCTGAGTTTTATGAGCTGGGTTTGGGTGAAGTCCACCCGGTTTCAGCGGCACACGGACAGGGCATTCGCGGCTTGGTGGAAGTGGCCCTGCAGCCCCTTTACGACACGGGCCTTTTTGGCGAAGAAGATGACGCTGCCACCGAGGGGACCATCAAACTGGCTGTTGCTGGGCGTCCGAACGTGGGCAAATCCACCTTGATCAACACCTGGCTGGGTGAGGAGCGCTTGGTTGCGTTTGATCAGCCCGGGACAACCCGGGACGCGATCAGCGTGCCTTTTGAGCGTGGCGGTCAGCGTTATGAGGTGATCGATACCGCAGGTCTTCGGCGCAAGGGCCGGGTTTTTGAGGCCATCGAAAAGTTCTCCGTCGTCAAAACTCTGCAAGCGATTGAGTCTGCCAACGTGGTTTTATTGCTTTTGGACGCTACCCAAGGGGTGACCGATCAAGATGCGCACATTGCTGGTTTTATCTTGGAGAGTGGTCGTGCCGTGGTTCTAGCGGTCAACAAATGGGATGCGGTTGACGCTTATCAACGCGAGTTGGTCCACCGCTCCATTGAGGCCCGGCTGGCTTTTTTGAAGTTTGCGGCTATTCACCTCATTTCGGCCAAAAAACGCCAAGGCCTGGGGCCTGTATGGGCCTCGATTGCCCAGGCCCATCTTGCGGCCACTTGCAAAATGTCCACCCCGGTTTTGACGCGGTTGCTGCTGGAATCGGTGCAATTTCAATCCCCCCAACGGTCGGGCATGTTCCGCCCCAAATTGCGTTATGCCCACCAAGGCGGCATGAACCCCCCGGTCATCATCATCCATGGCAACTCCTTGGAGCATGTGAGCGCGACTTATAAGCGGTACCTCGAAGGGCGATTTCGAAAAGCTTTCAATTTGGAGGGCACCCCATTGCGCATTGAAATGAAAACTTCAGAAAACCCCTACAAAAACAAGGCCGATTGAGTTTTTTGCGCCAACGCAAACCTCTGCGCAAAGGCCTGTGGTAAGGTCGAAGCTTCATCACCAACACGGAGAATATCGTGGGCAACAAAGGGCAGTTATTACAAGATCCGTTTCTGAATGCTTTGCGCAGAGAGCACATTCCGGTTTCGATTTATTTGGTCAACGGCATCAAATTGCAAGGGCAAGTGGAGTCTTTTGATCAATATGTGGTTCTCTTGAGAAACACGGTAACCCAAATGGTTTACAAGCACGCCATTTCCACCATTGTCCCCGGGCGTGCGGTGACCTACCAATCCGACGAAGCGGCACCCGTCGAGGGCGCCTGAGCATCTAGCCAGCCATGGTCTTACACCTGAGTTGTCTGCCACTGCTGGCATTCTTCAACGCAAATTGATCCACGCCATTTGAATAACCCATCAAACGCAGTGTCTACCCCGGTTTTATTGGTGGGGGTGGATTTCCATACCAATGGGTTCGATGCCAATTTAGAAGAACTGGGTTTGTTGGTTCAAAGTGCGGGCATGCGTCCGGTGGGCAAAATTGCTTGCAAGCGCCAAGCGCCTGACCCAGCCCTCTTTGTGGGCAAGGGCAAGGCCGAGGAAATCAAAGCATTGGCCACCCAACTTGGGGCGCTGGAGGTGGTTTTTGATCAGTCACTGAGCCCGGCGCAGCAACGAAATTTAGAGCGCCATTGGGACATGCCGGTGAATGACCGAACTTTGTTGATTTTGGAAATCTTTGCCCAGCGTGCCCGCAGCCACGAAGGCAAGTTGCAGGTGGAGTTGGCACGCCTTCAATACCTGTCAACCAGGCTGGTGCGACGTTGGTCCCACTTGGAGCGACAGCGCGGTGGCATTGGCAATCGGGGCGGCCCAGGAGAGACCCAAATCGAACTCGACAGGCGCATGTTGGGTGAGGGGATCAAACGGACCCGCGAGCGGCTTGAAAAAGTCATGCGCCAGAGGCAAACACAACGCAAACAAAGAATGCGCAAGGATGCTTTTCGCATGTCCTTGGTCGGGTACACCAATGCGGGCAAGTCCACATTGTTCAACGCATTGGTCAAAGCCAAAAGCTATGCGGCTGACCAATTATTTGCGACTTTGGACACCACCACCCGGCAAATTTACCTGGGCCAAACAGATGGTTTGGCAAACACGGCTTCCATGTCCGATACGGTGGGATTCATCCGCGATCTTCCCCATGGGCTGGTCAAAGCCTTTGCCGCTACCCTGCAAGAAGCAGCTGAAGCCGATTTGCTGTTGCATGTGGTGGACGCAAACCACCCAGAATGGGCGGCTCAAATTCAACAGGTGCAAAACGTGTTGCATGAGATTGGTGCTGAAAAGATTCCGCAATTGATGGTCTTCAACAAAGTCGATGCTTTGCCTGACTTTCGAAAGCCGGTGCAGGTGCGCGACTTTTATGAGCTCGATGGCGATTTGGTGGACCGATTTTTCATCAGCGCCCAATCTGGCTTGGGTTTGTCCGAGTTGCGCACGGAATTGGCGCGCCGAGTGAGTCGTTTGCAGGGCGAGCCAGTCGCTGAGTCGCTCTGACCGTTGGGGGCGATGACGCCCGACTCAAGTTCATTCACGCTTTCTTCGACCCACGTCAAAGTGGGTCTTTGGATATTGGGCACAATGGCATTCTTTTGGATTGAAATGTTGGTCTCGCATGAACCTTAATCGCTGGAACCCCGTGGGCTTGGCTTGGTCTAAACGTCTTTTGGGAATGTTCAATCTCAATGATGGCCGATGGGGCCGGGCGCCTGACTCGCAAGGTGCTCCCCAACCAGGTGCCTCGCCCAATGCTGATCCCAGTGGCAACGCGCCGCGCCCGCCTGATTCAGACGGCAAGCCTGACATCGAATCTCAGCCCAAACAGCCTTCCAGGCCTACCTCGGGGCCACCCGACTTAGACGATATTTGGCGCGACTTCAATCGCAAATTGGGCCAACTGATGGGTGGCAAGCGGGGTGGTCCCACCGGTGGCGGCTCCTCTGGCGGGGGCTCCGGTGGCAGCAATTGGGGCGGCTTCAAACCCGACATGGGCAATGCCCGTGCTGGCTTGGGCGTGATTGCGGCAATTGCCGCCTTGATTTGGCTGGGAACTGGCTTTTTCATTGTGCAAGAGGGTCAACAAGCCGTCATCACCCAATTCGGTCGTTACCACAGCACGGTGGGCGCGGGTTTCAATTGGCGCTTGCCATTCCCGGTGCAACGCCATGAACTGGTTTTTGTCACCCAAATCAGATCCTTGGACATTGGCCGCGACACGGTCATCAAGGCCACTGGTTTGCGCGAGTCGGCCATGCTGACTGAAGATGAAAATATTTTGGAAATGAAGTTCGCTGTGCAATATCGGCTGACCGATGCACGGGCGTATTTGTTCGAAAGCAAAAATCCCACCGATGCCGTGGTTCAAGCGGCTGAGACTGCTGTGCGCGAGGTGGTGGGAAAAATGCGCATGGATTCAGCCTTGTCTGAAGAGCGTGACCAAATCGGCCCGCGTGTCAGGGCCATCATGCAAATTATCTTGGACCGCTACAAAGTGGGCATCGAGGTGGTGGGCATCAATTTGCAGCAAGGCGGTGTGCGACCGCCCGAGCAGGTGCAAGCCGCGTTTGACGACGTGCTCAAGGCCGGCCAAGAGCGTGAGCGCGCCAAAAATGAAGCCCAAGCCTATGCCAATGATGTGGTTCCCCGGGCTGTCGGTGCGGCGTCGCGCTTGAAAGAAGAGGCCGAAGGCTACAAATCCCGCATCATTGCGCAAGCCCAAGGTGACGGACAGCGGTTCAGATCGGTTCTCAATGAGTACCAAAAAGCCCCCCAGGTGACGCGTGACCGCATGTACATCGATGCCATGCAGCAAATCTACAGCAATGTCACCAAGGTGCTTGTCGAGTCCAAGCAAGGCTCGAATTTGCTTTACCTGCCGCTGGACAAAATCATGCAGGCCACCCAATCCACTGCGCCGGCTGTGGGAGCGCCATTGCCCTCCAACAGCGCAGACAACAACGCCCCGGCGAGCTCTTCGAATGCGGATGTACGCAACCGAGACGGCGCTCGCTCCCGCGACCGCGACGCCCGCTGAAAGACCAGGTCATCCATCATGAACAAAATTGGTTTCTACATCACCTCTGGCTTGGTGGCCTTGTTGATCCTCAGCTCCACGCTGTTTGTGGTCGATCAGCGCCAATTTGGGGTGGTTTACTCCTTGGGTCAGATCAAAGACGTGATCACCGAGCCTGGCTTGCACTTCAAGCTGCCGCCACCGTTTCAAAACGTTTCGTACATCGACAAGCGCTTGTTGACCCTGGACAACCAAGACACCGAGCCGATGCTCACCGCTGAGAAGCAGCGCATGGTCATCGATTGGTATGTTCGTTGGCGCATCACCGACCCATCCAACTACATCCGCAATGTGGGCTTGGATGAAAAGGCGGGTGCCATGCAATTGAGCCGCGTGGTCCGCAATGCTTTGCAAGAGGAAATTAACAAACGAACGGTGAAAGAGTTGTTGTCCGTCAAGCGCGAAACCCTGCTGCAAGATGTCAAGCGCGAAGTCCTTGAAGTGGTCCAAGGGGCCAAGCCCTGGGGCGTGGATGTGGTGGATGTGCGCATCACCCGTGCCGATTATGTGGATGCCATCACTGAATCGGTTTATCGGCGCATGGAAGCCGAGCGCAAACGGGTGGCCAATGAACTGCGCTCCACTGGTGCCGCCGAAGGCGAAAAAATTCGTGCTGATGCCGACCGCCAGCGTGAGGTGACGGTGGCCAATGCCTACCGTGATGCCCAAAAAATCAAAGGCGAGGGCGACGCTGAAGCCGCCAAAATTTATGCTGAAGCTTTTGGCCGTGACGCTCAATTTGCCCAGTTTTATCGCAGCCTGGACGCTTATAAGGCGAGCTTCAACAAGAAAAGTGACGTGATGGTCGTCGACCCTTCCAGCGAGTTTTTCAAAGCATTCCGCGGCAGTTCTGGCGCATCTGCGGCTCCCGCCTCCAGCAAGAAGTGATGGTGGATGGCTCGGATCTGATTTGGACGGCTCTGGGCTTGGTGTTTGTGATTGAAGGGCTGATGCCATTTATCTCACCCGCTGGTTGGCGCCGCGTCTTCATGCAAGTGCAGCAGTTGACAGACGGACAAATCCGTTTTTTTGGGTTTATTTCGATCGCCTTGGGCCTGTTGTTGCTGGCTTGGATGACGTGATCGAAGGGCCCCTTTGGGGGTGCCAAGTCACGGGCTAAAATCCCCCTCTTTTCACTCCCGCTCCAACCTTATGTCTGCTTGGGTCTTACCGGATCACATCGCCGATGTGTTGCCTTCAGAGGCCCGCCACATTGAGGAACTGCGCCGCATCTGGCTTGATCACGCCAGGCGATGCGGGTACGAATTGGTCATGCCGCCGATGCTGGAGCACTTGGACTCTTTGTTGTCGGACAGCGATCCATCCCTCAATTTGCAAACCTTCAAGTTGGTCGACCAATTGTCTGGCCGCACTTTGGGGCTGCGTGCTGACACCACGGTGCAGGTTGCGCGCATAGATGCCCATTTGCTCAACCGAAAAGGGGTCACCCGGTTGTGTTACTGCGGTCCCGTCCTGCACACCCGCGCAGATCGGCCCGGTGCCACCCGTGAGCCCTACCAACTGGGCGCTGAAATTTATGGCCACCCCGGTACCGAAGCCGATTTGGAAATTTTGGCCCTGGCCCTGAGAGGGGCCAAGGCTGCTGGCTTGGCGGGTGTGGTTTTGGACATGGGTCATGCCCGCATCGTGCCCGCCTTGCTCGAGGGTCTGGCCCTGGATGATGGCTTGGTTCAAGCCTTGCATATCGCTTTGGGGCGCAAAGATGCAGCTGAAATCGCCAAACTGGCGCAACATTTGCCTGCCCCAGTGGCCACGGCTTTGCAGGCCTTGACCCGCCTGTACGGGGATCGTTCTGTATTGAAAAGCGGCAGGCTGGTGCTGTCGGCGTGGCCTTTGGCGATCCAAGCCTTGGATCAGCTGGCATTTTTGGCCGATCAGTTGCCCGGCTGTGAGATCACTTTCGACTTGGGTGACTTGAACGGTTACGGCTATTACAGCGGCCTCAGGTTTGCCTTGTATGCCCAAAGCGCGGGAGACGCCCTGTTGCGTGGCGGCCGATACGACGCGGTAGGCGCCGTGTTTGGGCGTGACAGGCCAGCGGTGGGTTTCAGCCTTGACTTGAAAGAATGGGCGCGCTGTCTGCCGCGCCCTCCTCAAAACAGTGCCATCCGCGCCCCTTGGTCTGAAGACATCACCTTGCGTCATGCCATTGATGCGTTGCGCGATCAAGGCGAGACCGTGGTGTGTGTCTTGCCAGGTCATGACAGCGAAGCCGACGAATTCAATTGCAACCGCGAGTTGGTGCACCAAGGCACCCAGTGGCAAGTCCAACCCATTCACCCCTGACTATTTTCCATTTCATGAATACTTCCCAAGGTCGCAATGTGGTTGTTGTCGGAACCCAATGGGGCGACGAAGGCAAAGGCAAACTGGTGGACTGGCTGACCGAGTCGGCGCAAGGCGTGGTTCGGTTCCAAGGCGGGCACAACGCAGGCCACACCCTGGTGATCAAAGGGGTCAAAACAGCGCTGCACTTGATCCCCAGCGGCATCATGCGACCCGGCGTCGTTTGCTACATCGGCAATGGCGTGGTTCTGTCGATGAGCAAGTTGCTGGAAGAGATCGCGGGCTTAGAGGCGGCTGGCGTATCGGTGCGTTCGCGCTTGCGCATCAGCGAAGCCTGTCCCTTGATACTGCCCTACCACGCCGCCATCGACGTGGCCCGTGAAGCCGCCAAGGAAAAATCCGGCTTGGACAAAATTGGCACCACCGGTCGTGGCATTGGACCTGCTTATGAAGACAAAATTGCCCGCAGGGCCTTGCGCGTTCAAGACCTCAAGCACCCCCAACGCTTTGCCGACAAACTGCGCGAAAACTTGGACTTGCACAATTTTGTGCTGACCCAATACCTCCACGCACCAGCGATTGACTTTCAGCAGGTGCTTGACCAATGTGCCTTGGAAGCTGAGCAAATTTTGCCGATGGTGGCCGATGTGTCCACGGAGCTGCACCAAGCCCATTTGAAGGGCAGCAACCTGTTGTTTGAAGGGGCCCAAGGCACCTTGCTTGATGTGGACCACGGCACCTATCCGTTTGTGACCTCCAGCAACTGCGTGGCTGGCAATGCGGCCGCAGGTGCTGGTGTGGGTCCAGGCATGCTGCACTATGTGCTGGGCATCACCAAAGCCTATTGCACCCGCGTGGGTGGGGGGCCATTTCCCACCGAGCTAGATTGGGAAACCCCTGGCACCGTGGGTCACCACCTCAGCACCGTGGGCCAGGAAAAAGGCGTCACCACAGGGCGCTCGCGGCGCTGTGGTTGGTTTGACGCTGCTTTGCTCAAGCGCAGCGCCCAAGTCAATGGCTTGTCGGGTTTGTGCATCACCAAGCTCGATGTGTTGGACGGGCTGACAGAGCTGCAACTTTGTACCGGTTATCAACTCGATGGCGCGGTCACCGATATCTTGCCCGCCAGCGCCGAAGATGTCGCCCGCTGTGTGCCCATTTACGAAACCATGCCGGGATGGACACAGAGTACCGTGGGGGTCACCCAGGTTGACCGTCTGCCGCCCCAAGCGCGGGCCTATTTGGACCGGATTGAGCAAGTTTGTGGCGTTCCCATTCACCTCATATCGACAAGCCCAGATCGCGATCACACGATCATGAAAAAGCACCCTTTTTCCACACATTGATGCCATTTAAACCTTTTTTGAAAGCCAAACCATGCTGACCGAAGACGGTAAACACCTGTACGTCTCCTACGACGAGTACCACAACCAAATTGAAAAGTTGGCCATCAAAATCCACCAATCGGGTTGGCAGTTCGACACCATTTTGTGTTTGGCCAGGGGGGGCATGCGTCCTGGGGATATCTTGTCGCGCATCTTTGACAAGCCCTTGGCCATCATGTCCACCAGCTCTTACCGGTCCGAAGGCGGCACCATCCAAGGCCATTTGGACATTGCCCGCTTCATCACCACCCCCAAAGGTGAAATTGCTGGACGCGTCTTGTTGGTTGATGACTTGGCCGACTCGGGTCACACGCTGAACGCGGTGATCACCATGCTGCGCGACAACTACAAGCCCATCACCGAACTGCGCAGCGCGGTCATTTGGACCAAGGGCGTATCGAGTTTTCAGCCAGACTTTTCGGTGGAATTTTTGCCGACCAATCCCTGGATACACCAGCCTTTTGAAGGCTACGACAGCATGCGCCCCGAGCAGCTGTTGGCCAAATGGCAAGTGTGAAAAAAACCACGTCGCTGATCCACCATCCCTATCGGGCGCCGGTGGATTTTGAGGGGCCATTGACGGCTGTTCACAAGGCCTCGACTGTTTTTTTTCCATCGGTCGAGGCCATGAAAAGCCGCGACTGGAAAGACAAATCTGCCTACACCTATGGGCTGCATGGCACGCCCACGACCTTCACCTTGGAAGAGCGTTTGTGTGCCATCGAGGGGGGGCTTCATTGTTTGCTAGTTCCCAGTGGCTTGGCCGCCATCGCACAGGTGAATCTGGCCTTGTTGGCCCAAGGTGATGAGGTCTTGCTGCCCGACAACGTGTATGGCCCCAGCAAGGCCCTGGCTCAAGGCGAACTTCAACAATGGGGCATCTCGCACCGCTTTTACAACCCGCTGGATGTTGAGGATCTGGCCACAAAAATCACATCAGCCACGCGTTTGGTGTGGCTGGAGGCGCCAGGTTCCATCACCATGGAGTTCCCTGACCTCGTGTCCCAGGTGAAGCTGTGCCGAGAGCGCGGCGTGTGTTGCGCGCTTGACAACACCTGGGGCGCAGGTTTGGCTTTCAATGCCTTTGATTTAACCCCTGAACAAGGCCCTCATTCACTGGGTGTGGACCTCACCGTGCATGCCTTGACCAAATACCCCAGTGGTGGTGGCGATGTGTTGATGGGCAGCATCATCTCGCGCGATGACGACTTGGCCATGCGCTTGAAGCTCAGCCACATGCGCTTGGGCTTGATGGTGGGGGCCAATGATGCTGAGTCGGTGTTGCGTTCCTTGCCCAGCATGGCCATGCGCTATCGTGCTCAGGACCTCAGTGCAAGGCATTTGGCCCATTGGTGCCAGGAGCAGCCTGCCGTTTTGCAGGTGCTGCACCCTTGTTTGCCCGATTCGCCAGGCCATGACCATTGGCTGCGCTTGTGCACCTCCCGTGCGCATGGCGATTTGAATCCCTTGAATGAAAGCACCGATGCACCTGCCGGTTGGGCTGCGGCTTTGTTCAGCATTGTGATAGACCCCCAATACAGCACGTCCCAAGTGCACCAGTTTTGCGAAGCCCTGCAATTTTTTCGCTTGGGCTACAGCTGGGCGGGTCCGGTCAGTTTGGTGGTGCCCTATGAACTGAAATCATTGCGCACTGTTTGGCCTGCTTGGTTGCGACAGGGCCATGTGGTTCGGTTATCCATCGGTTTGGAAGCCACGGTAGACCTGCAACATGATTTGTCACAGGCTTTTGCTGCGGCTTTTTCAACCATTCCCGCGCACTGATCGCGTTTTTAAATGAGAATAGTTCTTATTTAGTTTATACTCTCCGAATGTTCAAAGGGGAGAAAATGAAACGCATCAATGCCTGTATCGCGGCTTTGGGATTGGGTTTGCTGGGCATGGCACAGGCCCAAAACACGCTGAATTTATATTCGGCAAGGCATTACCCGACGGATGAAGCCCTTTACAGCGACTTCACCAAAGCCACAGGCATTGCCATTCGGCGGGTTGATGCCGATGATGCGGGCATCTTGACGCGCTTGAAAACCGAGGGTGCTGCCTCTCCGGCCGATGTCATTTTGTTGGTGGATGCCGCCAGGCTATGGCGCGCTGAAAGTGATGGCTTGTTTCTGCCCGTTCATTCGGCGCCGCTGGAGGCGGTCATTCCCGTCCATTTGCGCGCTCAACCCAATGCCGAAGGGGGTATCGCATGGTTTGGCATGTCCACCCGCGCCCGCGTGGTGGTTTACGACAAACGCAAAGTCGAGCGCCAAGCCGTGGACAGTTATGAAAAACTGGCTGACCCCAAACTCAAAGGCATGCTGTGCATCCGCTCTGGCTCGCACCCCTACAACCTGAGTCTGTTTGGCGCATTGAATGAACACATGGGCTCGGCCGCCACAGAGCTTTGGCTCAAGGGCTTGGTGGCCAATATGGCTCGCTCGCCCAAAGGAGGCGACAGCGATCAGATCAAATCGGTGGCCAGCGGCGAATGCGCTGCCGCAGTGACCAATACCTATTATTTGGCGCGGATGCTGCGTTCTTCCAATGCGGCAGAACGCAGCATGGCCGAGTCCGTGGGAGTGGTGTTTCCGAACCAAAACAGCTGGGGCACGCATGTCAATGTGGCCGGCGCTGCGGTGGCTCGTTACAGCAAAAACACACCTGCGGCAATCAAGTTCTTAGAGTATTTGGCCAGCCCCGTGGCACAAAATCATTTCGCCAATGGCAACAATGAGTGGCCTGTGGTCAAAGGCTTGAAATTCGATAACCCCGCACTCAAGGCGATGTCGGGTGGGGACTTCAAGAGTGAGGTCATCCCCATCAGCGCCGTGGGCATGAACCAAATCAAAATTCAGCAAATGCTCGACCGGGTGGGTTTCAAATGACTTGCGGGTATTGAGTCACCAGGGATTGGGCCAAAGCGTCAAAAGAGGCACTGTGTCGATCCAGCGGGCTGACCGCCTGGGCCAGCGTGTGTTGTTTGAAATTTCGAGAGATGGATTTCAAATAGGTGGGGTCGTAATGGCTCTCAAGCAGTGAATTCACCACGCTGCTGACGTCTCCCTTGGCAAGCGCGTCTTTCCAGGCATCCACCACCGCTTTCCCTTTGAGGTTGATCAGAGCTTCCAAGCGTTGGGCAAAGGCCTGGGTGTCGCTGACAAACAAGGGATATTCCTCCATCAGCAAAGCAACACGTTCTGTCTGCGGCAACTGCAAATCAATGCATGGGCTGTCGCGCATGGCGTCCATCAACACGTCCATGACCGTTAAATTGCCCACTTTTCGGCTCTCTGCCTCGACAAAGATGGGGCGCGCGGGGTCCATCAGGCGCAAGGCATCCCATATTTGCATGTCAAAGCGCTTTTGGCTGGGTTGCTCCACCCCCGGCACGCGCCCCAGCACCGAGCTGCGGTGGCAAGCCAAAGCCTCCAGGTCCAACACCTGGGCGCCTTGCCGGTGCAGGGCATGGAGCAAGCGGGTTTTGCCGCTGCCGGTGGTACCGCACACCACCACAAAACGGAAATGGGCCATGTGCTTGTCCAGCCAGGCCAGCATGGCAGCGCGAAATGCTTTGTAGCCGCCCTCCAGCACCGTGACCTGAAAGCCA
The DNA here is from genome assembly GCF_965234775.1 of Limnohabitans rimovensis (SeqCode). Lineage (GTDB taxonomy): Bacteria > Pseudomonadota > Gammaproteobacteria > Burkholderiales > Burkholderiaceae_C > Limnohabitans > Limnohabitans rimovensis. The sequence continues at coordinate 785,635 of NZ_OZ248562.1, forward strand.
ATTTGGCCCAGCACCATGGACAAAGCGCCACTGCGTTTGCCGCCGCGCCAACAATAGATCAAAGGTTGCCAGGTTTTGGGCAGTGACAACACCTCGCGCTCAATGTGGCGGGCGATGTTCACCGCCACCCAAGCAGCGCCCAATTTTTGCGCTTCGAAGCCACCCTTTTCCTTGAACAAGGTGCCAATGACGATGCGCTGCTCGTTGTTCAAGCTGGGCCAATTCACAGCTCCGGGCAAGTGATCCTGGTCGAATTCACCCTCGCTGCGGGCATCGATGATGGCGGAAAACCCACCTGGGCCGACCATGCGTTCCAAGGCCTGCTCTGCAGGCATGCGTTGCAAACTCATGCCTGAACACTCACAACATTTTTTCCAACACCGGCCAGGTGTGTTGCAGCATCAGGCTTTGTGCCTTCTCGTTGGGGTGGATGCGGTCAGCTTGGAACCAATCGCCAGCTGCGGTCAGTGGCTCTAAAAAGAATGGCAACAAGCGCGACTGGCTTTGCTTGGCCACTTGGGCGAAGGCTTTGGCAAATTGTTCGTTGTAGTCGGCGCCATAGTTGGGTGGTACTTTCATGCCCAACAGCAAAACCCGCGCGCCTTGGAGCTTGGCTTGTTGTGCCATGAACAGCAGGTTGTCTTGGGTGGCTTTGAGGGGCAGGCCGCGCAAGGCATCGTTGCCGCCGAGTTCGATCACCACCAAGCGAGGTTGATGGGCCCTCAGCAACTGTTCGATGCGAGATCGACCGCCAGCGGTGGTCTCGCCACTGATGCTGGCATTGATCACCTTCCATTGGGGGTGGCTGGTGGCCAAGCGTTCAGACAGCAAACTGACCCAACCGGTCCCCCGCGGCAAACCGTACTCTGCACTGAGGGAGTCTCCCATGACCAACAGCGGATAGCTGGGGCTGGGTGGGGGCTTTGCACTGACTTGGGCTTGCGCCACATGAGTCAACGACAATGTGAACCAGACAGCCCAGGTCCAGATGATCTTCACCCCCAGCCTGCGCCCCTCAGCCATCCCCATCAACATGACAAAACCCATTCTTGAAGTTGCCCACGTGTCCAAATCGGTCACCGATGCCACCGGCACACTCGATATTCTCCGCGATATTGACTTTCAGTTGGAGCGCGGCGAGACCGTGGCCATTGTGGGGGCCTCGGGTTCGGGCAAAAGCACTTTGCTGTCCATCATGGCTGGCTTGGACACGCCCACCCACGGCACCGTGCGTTTGGCCGGGGAAGACTTGTTTGCCCGCGATGAAGATGCCCGCGCCGCCATGCGGGCCCAATACATGGGCTTTGTCTTTCAAAGTTTTCAACTGCTGGGCTCTTTGACCGCTTTGGAAAACGTCATGTTGGCACTGGAGTTGGGCGGACGTCCGCGCGCCCGAGAGAATGCCCGCAGCATGCTCGAGCGTGTGGGTTTGGGTGAGCGACTCCACCATTACCCCCGTGTCTTGAGCGGAGGCGAGCAGCAAAGGGTGGCCTTGGCACGCGCCTTCGTGGTGCAACCTGCGGTGTTGTTGGCCGATGAACCCACCGGCAGTTTGGACAAGGCCAGTGGCGAGCGGGTCATGGCATTGATGATGGACTTGAACCAAGCCACCGACACCACCTTGGTATTGGTCACCCACGATGCGGCCATCAGCCAGCGCTGCCAACGGCGCATTGCCATTGAAGCCGGTGCACAGGTTGCGGTTGGATAATCAAAGCATGTCTGTCCCTCTCAAAGTGATTTTTGGCTTTCATGCGGTGGGTGTGCGCATGAAAACTGCGCCCCAGTCCGTTGTTGAATTGCATGTTGATGCCAGCCGGCGCGATGTGCGCATGCGCCAGTTCATGCAGCGCGCCCAAGACAGCGGCATGCGCATCATCCCCAGCGATGGGCTGCGCTTGGCCAAGTTGTGTGGCAGCCACGGTCACCAAGGCGTGGTGGCCCGGGTCCAGGCTTTGCTGCAAGGCCATTCTTTGGATGACCACCTCGACCAGCTGCCTGAAGGTCAGATCCCTTTGCTGTTGGTGTTGGATGGCGTGACCGATCCGCACAACCTGGGCGCGTGTTTGCGCGTGGCCGATGGGGCAGGGGCCCATGCGGTGATTGCTCCTAAGGACCACGCCGTGGGCCTCAATGCCACCGTGGCAAAAGTGGCCAGCGGCGCGGCCGATACCGTGCCCTATTTCATGGTCACCAACCTGGTCAGAACCCTCAACGAACTCAAAGAGCGGGGCATTTGGATCATCGGCACCAGCGAAGACGCCCCCACATCGATCTACCAAAATGACCTCAAAGGCCCGGTCGCTTGGGTCTTGGGGGCCGAAGGCGAGGGCATGCGCCAGTTGACCCGAAAAACCTGCGACCAATTGGTGCGCATCCCCATGCAAGGGGCGGTGGAAAGCCTCAACGTCTCGGTGGCCAGTGGCGTGTGCCTGTTTGAGAGCCTGCGACAACGCAGCGGTGCCACGGCCTAGCCTGAGGGCGTCAACCCCTCGTGGGTGTCAAACCCAACCGAGCAAACCCAATACCGCGCCAGCGGCCAGCAGCCACAGCACATGGATGCGGGTCTTCCACATCAGCAGCACCGAGGCGGCCGTCAACAGCAAACCCGGCATATGTTGGGCGTCGGCCTGAATGGGGGGCAACAACAGCCAACCGGTCGAGAACATCAAGGCAATCAACAAAGGGGCCATGCCCGCTTTGAAGGCGCGCACGCCGGCCCGATCTTGATAGCGCATGCCCCATCGGTTGACCACCAGCGTCAAGCACCCGGACGGGCCCAGGATGCCCAATAAGCACAAAAAAGCAGCCAATACACCCCACGCCCAGGCCAATGGGCCAGCAGCCATGCCGCCACCGGCCTGAACCCCCAATGTCCAGCCGATGATGGCGACAAACAGCACATTGGGGCCAGGGGCAATTTGCGCCAAGGTGATGGAGGAGTTGAATTCCGGGTCACTCAGCCAATGCTGCTGGTCGACCAAATAGCGGTGCATGTCGGGCGCGGCCGCCACCACGCCGCCAAAGGTGATCAGCGACAAACTTAAAAAATGCAGCACCATGTGCAGCCAATCGGCAGCGCTCAAACTCATGGCTGCACCTTGGGCCGCACCATGCAGCGCCATGCCCACACGCTCGACGGCACACCGACCATCAACCAAGCCAAGGCCAAGGGGATGCGCCACACGGCCACCACCACAAAGCCAACACTCAGCAGCGCATAGCAAACCGGCAAACCCATGGGGTTGCCCTTGAGCCCTTGTAGCAAGCGCAAGGCGTTGCCCATGATCATCCCTGACACCACACAACCCATCGCGTGCAACATCGAGCGCACCGCAGGCAACTCATACAGGCCTTGGTAAAGGGCCGCAAAACACAGCACCAAGGTGCAGGGGGCCAACATCAGGCCGGTGATGGCGCACAGCGCACCGCGGGCGCCAAAATAACGGTCGCCCAGCATCAAGGTCAAATTCACCACATGCGGGCCGGGCAGGGTTTGGGCCACCGACCAATCTTCCAAAAAACCTTGGGGGGTCAGCCACTTTTTTTGGTCGACCAAAATCCGCTGCACCACCGCTTGCACCCCACCAAAGCCTTGCAAGGCCATCCAGGTGAAGGTCATAAACAGATCCCAACAGGATTGGGGCCGGTTCACGGGCTCGGTCATACGGTCAAACCACCGGAGACCTCAATCACGGCGCCGTTGATATAAGCCGCTTGATCGCTGGCCAAAAAGGTGTAAACACGGGCGATGTCTTGGGGCTGCCCGAGCCGTTTCAACGGCACCCGTTCGCGCATCTCGTCGATCACCTTGGCCGGCATGGTGGCCAAAATGGGGGTTTCAATGAACCCCGGCGCCACTGCATTCACCCGTATGCCTTTGGGCCCCAATTCGCGGGCCCAGGTTTTGGTGAAACCAATCACCCCAAATTTGCTGGCGGCATAGTTGGTTTGCCCAAAATTGCCATAAATGCCCACCACCGACGAGGCATTCAAAATCACGCCGCTGCCTTGGGCCACCATGCTGCCGGACACGGCTTGAGCGCAGTGAAACACGCCCCGCAAATTGACATCGATCACCCGATCAAACTGTTCCAAGCTCATTTTTTGCAGCCGCGCATCTTGGGTGATGCCCGCGTTATTGACCAACACATCGATGCGCCCAAACTGCGCCAAGGTGTTTTGCACCATGGCGTCGACCATCGCACGTTGGGTCACATCGACCACCCAGCCCGCAACGGGCACGCCCAGCGCTTTGCACTGGGCCACAGCCGCATCCACACCCGCTTGTCGCACGTCGCAGACCACCACGGTCGCCCCTTCTTGGGCAAATTCGAGGGCGGTGGCCAGGCCAATGCCTTGGGCGGCACCGGTGATGACGCTGACCTTGCCGGTCAGCCTTTGGGCGGTGAGGGTGTTCATATTGATCAGAAGGGTGGGGGTCTAAAGAAGTTCTAAGCCTGAGTGCTGGCCCATGGCCGCTCGATCAGGCGCTGGGCAGTATAGGCACTCTGAGTCTCGCGACAGCTTGGGATCGAACGTGGGTGACAGCCGCCAGTGCTTGCAGGGCTTCCCCCCACGATATATGCGCCATTGGGCATGCATGGTGCTCACGGGAAGGCTCAAGGTTTACACTATCCCGTTGTTTCAAAAGGCTCTTTTTCAGTGGATGTCTCCGAATTCAGCCGCCCCGCCAAAGCCCTGAGCAGTTATAAAAAGCATTGGGCTGCGCGCTTTGGCACCGCACCCTTCCTGCCCATGAGCCGCGCCGAAATGGCTGAGTTGGGCTGGGACAGTTGCGATGTGGTGCTGGTCACGGGGGACGCTTATGTCGACCACCCCAGTTTTGGCATGGCGGTGATTGGCCGCATGCTGGAAAACCAAGGCTTTCGCGTCGGCATCATCGCCCAGCCCGATTGGCAAAGTGCCGAACCTTTTGCCGCATTGGGCCGCCCCAATTTGTTTTTTGGGGTCACCGCTGGCAACATGGATTCCATGATCAACCGCTACACGGCCGATCGAAAAATCCGCAGCGATGACGCTTACACACCTGGCGATGTGGCTGGTAAGCGCCCAGACCGAGCCGCCATTGTGTACAGTCAGCGCTGCCGTGAGGCCTTCAAAGACGTGCCCATCATCATGGGCGGCATCGAAGGCTCACTCAGGCGCATTGCCCATTACGACTATTGGCAAGACAAAGTGCGCCGCTCCATCGTGATCGACGCCAAGTGCGATCTGCTGCTGTACGGCAACGCAGAACGCGCCATTGTGGAAGTGGCACACCGCTTGGCCGCCAAAGAGCCGGTGCAAAACATCACGGATGTGCGCGGCACAGCCTATGTGTGCCGCACCACGCCCTTGGATTGGACCGAAATCAACTCCACCGAGGTGGATCGGCCTGGGCCGGTGGAGTCGCACCTCAACCCTTATCTGATGATTTCCGAGCAAGCTTCGGCCCAAGGGCAAAGCTGCGAGGCGTCCTCCCAGGGCGCCGCACCCGCCACATCGCAAGCGCCCAAGGCCGAGCCAGGCGTGCCCATGATGGTGCCGATAGGCTGGCTGGGCAAAACCAAGGCCAAGGTGTCACCCCGTGAGCGCTCCGTGATCCGCTTGCCCGCTTATGAACAAGTGCGCAGCGACCCCGTGTTGTATGCCCATGCGAATCGGGTTTTGCACTTGGAAACCAACCCCGGCAACGCCCGCGCTTTGGTGCAAGCCCACGGCGAGGGTGCCACGGCGCGCGATGTCTGGATCACCCCACCGCCCATCCCCTTGACCACGGCCGAAATGGATTTGGTGTTTGGCCTGCCGTATGCCCGCTCGCCACACCCGGTGTATGCCGACGAACAAGGTCGCCACGATGGCCCGACCAAAATTCCCGCCTGGGAAATGATCCGCTTCAGCGTCAACATCATGCGTGGTTGCTTTGGGGGCTGTACTTTTTGCTCCATCACCGAGCACGAGGGCCGCATCATTCAAAGCCGCAGCGAGGCCTCTGTGCTGCAAGAGATTCAAGACATCCGCGACAAAGTCACGGGCTTTACCGGCGTCATCTCCGACCTGGGCGGCCCCACGGCCAATATGTACCGCATTGGCTGCAAGTCCCCTGAAATTGAGGCCGCCTGTCGCAAACCCAGCTGTGTTTATCCGGGTATTTGCTCTAACCTCAACACCAGCCACCAACCTTTGATCCAGATGTACCGCAAAGCCCGGGCGATCAAGGGGGTGAAGAAAATCCTGATTGGCTCGGGGTTGCGCTACGACCTGGCCATCGAGTCGCCCGAATACATCCGCGAGTTGGCCACCCACCATGTGGGCGGTTATTTGAAGATCGCCCCCGAGCACACACAGACGGGGCCCTTGTCAAAGATGATGAAACCGGGCATCGGCAGCTACGACCGCTTCAAGCAGTTGTTTGACCAATACAGCGCTGAGGCGGGCAAAAAGCAATACCTGATCCCTTATTTCATTGCCGCACACCCCGGCACCAGCGACGAAGACATGATGCACTTGGCCATGTGGCTGAAAAAAAATGGTTTCCGCGCCGACCAGGTGCAAACCTTCTACCCCAGCCCCATGGCCACGGCCACGGCCATGTACCACAGTGGCAAGAATCCATTGCGCAAAATCGGGCGCGACAGCGAAGGTGTGGACATCGTGCGCGGCGACAAACGTCGGCGGTTGCACAAAGCCTTTTTGCGCTACCACGATGCCAACAATTGGCCCTTGTTGCGTGAGGCGCTCAAGACCATGGGGCGCAGTGATTTGATCGGCAACGGCAAGCATCACCTCATCCCCAGCTTTCAACCGCGAACCCAAGGGGCTTATGTGAGCGCCCGGCGCAAAAACAGCACGCCCAGGCCCGATGCCCCGGGCCAATTGCTCACGCAGCACACGGGTTTGCCACCGCGCCCGGGTGTGAAGGGGCCGCGCAAAGCCAAAGTTTGAGCTAGCGAACGCGCTGCTTCATGGCGCGCTCGACCTCGCGCTTGCCCTCGCGGTCTTTGATGGTGTCGCGCTTGTCGTGATCGGCCTTGCCCTTGGCCAAGGCAATTTCGCACTTGATCTTGCCGTTTTTCCAATGCAAATTGAGCGGCACCAAGGTATAGCCCTTTTGCTCGACCTTGCCGATCAGGCGCCGAATTTCGTCTTTTTGCAGCAGCAGCTTTTTGGTCCGGACCGAATCGGGCCGCACATGGGTGGATGCGGTGTTCAATGGGTTGATTTGGCAGCCGATGACAAACAATTCGCCATTGCGAATGACCACGTAGCCATCGGTGAGTTGCACCTTGCCCTCGCGCACCGACTTCACCTCCCAGCCCTCAAGCACCATGCCGGCTTCAAAACGCTCCTCAATGAAGTAATTGAAGATGGCTTTTTTGTTGTCGGCGATGCGGGCAGTGCTGGGGGCTTTGGTGGACATGGATGTCTAAATGGGGGCGTTCAGGGTACTTACAATCACGCCATGAACGCCGCTGTGCAAACACCCATTCTATGAAAACCATCCACAAGTCGGTTTTGATTTGGTTCAGCGCACAAGAAATGTTCGACCTGGTCACCGATGTGCCCAGTTACCCCCAGTTCTTACCTTGGTGTGACCGGGCCAGGGTGGTCACAGCCCACGCCGATGGTGTGACCGCAGAGATTGGCATGGCTTTGGGGGGCTTGCACAAAAGCTTCACCACGCGAAATGTCCACACCCCAGGGCGCGAGGTGCGGGTGCAATTGATCGATGGCCCTTTCAAACAATTGGACGGTGTTTGGTTGTTTGAGCCCATGGGACAGGAGCGGGCTTGCCGGGTGGACTTGAAGCTCAATTACAGCTTTGACAGCATGTTTGCCGTGCTCATTGGGCCCTTGTTTGACCGCATTGCCGCCACCTTGGTCGATGCCTTTGTCAAACGCGCTGAACAGGTCTATGCCCACGATTGAGGTCACCTTGGTGTATTCGCCCGAATCTCGGGTGGTGCACGAAGTGGTGCTGCATTTGCCGCAGGGCAGCCGGGTTCGCGATGCTTGGGTGGCCAGCGCATGGTTTGCCACCCCAGCGGATGGGCAGCCAGAGTTCCCGAACGCCTCCATCTGGGGCCGGCGTGCCACACCCGACCAGGTGTTGCACCATGGCGACCGCCTCGAAGCCTTGCGCCCCCTCCAAGTCGACCCCAAAGAGGCACGCCGCCAGCGTTTCGTTCAACAAGGCACGCGAGGGGCGGGTTTGTTTGCAAACCGTCGCCCCGGCGCCAAACCAGGTTACTAGGCCCCCCTTCAAGAACAGTGCCAACGGTATACAGACCCATTCGAGGGGGTCGGTACAATTTGCTTTTTGGAGCCCAACCATGCGCCTCTTAGGCAATGCGCTCACCTTCGACGATGTGTTGCTGGTGCCCGCCTTCTCAGAAGTCCTGCCCAAGGACACCACGCTGTCTACACCTTTTTCGCGTCGCATCCATCTCAATTTGCCACTGGTATCAGCGGCCATGGACACCGTGACCGAGGCCCGACTGGCGATTGCCATCGCCCAAGAGGGTGGCATCGGCATCGTCCACAAAAATCTCACCCCCCAACAACAAGCCGCTGAAGTGGCCAAAGTGAAACGCTACGAAAGTGGCGTGCTGCGCGACCCGGTGGTCATCACCCCTGAGCACACGGTCAGGCAGGTGATGGCCATGTCCGAGCAAATGGGCATTTCTGGTTTTCCGGTGTGTCAAGGCAAGCAAGTGGTGGGCATCGTCACAGGACGTGATTTGCGCTTTGAGCAGCGCTACGACGTGCAGGTGCGTGAAATCATGACCCCGCTGGACAAACTGATCATCGTGCCCGAAGGTGTCACCCCGCAAGAGGCCAAAGCCTTGCTCAACAAGCACAAACTCGAGCGCTTGTTGGTGGTGAGCGATTCTTTCGAGCTCAAAGGCCTCATCACCGTCAAAGACATCACCAAACAAACCAGTTTTCCCAACGCCGCCCGCGATTCAGCAGGGCGCTTGCGCGTTGGCGCGGCCGTGGGCGTGGGTGAGGGCACCGAAGAGCGGGTTGAGGCTTTGGTCAACGCTGGCGTGGATGTGATCGTGGTCGACACCGCGCATGGCCACAGCAAGGGTGTGATCGAACGGGTGCGCTGGGTCAAGCAAAACTACCCCCAGATTGATGTGGTGGGCGGCAACATTGCCACTGGCGCCGCTGCCTTGGCCTTGGCCGAGGCGGGTGCAGACGCGGTCAAGGTCGGCATTGGGCCGGGTTCGATTTGCACCACCCGCATCGTTGCCGGCGTGGGCGTGCCCCAAATCACAGCCATTGATGGCGTGGCCAAAGCGCTGCTAGGCACAGGTATCCCATTGATTGCCGATGGCGGCATTCGCTACAGCGGCGACATCGCCAAGGCCATTGCCGCTGGGGCCTCCACCGTGATGATGGGTGGCATGTTTGCCGGCACCGAAGAGGCGCCGGGCGAAATCGTGCTGTACCAAGGCCGCAGTTACAAAAGTTACCGGGGCATGGGCAGCATTGGCGCCATGCAACAAGGCAGTGCCGACCGGTATTTCCAAGAGTCTTCGACCGGCAATCCCAATGCCGACAAGTTGGTCCCCGAAGGCATTGAAGGCCGGGTGCCCTACAAAGGCTCGATGGTCAACATTGTCTACCAGATGGCCGGGGGGTTGCGTGCCGCCATGGGCTATTGCGGCTGCGCCACCATCGAAGCCATGAAGACCCAGGCCGAATTTGTGCAAATCACCGCTGCCGGCATGCGCGAAAGCCATGTGCATGATGTTCAAATCACCAAAGAGGCACCGAATTACCGGGCTGACTGATCTTTGCGTTTGAAACCGCTTTTTAATTGCTTCATGACACACCAAAAAATCCTGATCCTCGACTTCGGCTCGCAAGTCACCCAACTCATCGCGCGCCGGGTGCGTGAGGCCCATGTGTACTGCGAGGTCCATCCCTGTGATGTGAGCGATGCTTGGCTGCGCGACTTTGCCAGCGATGGGCAGTTACGCGGCATTGTGTTGTCGGGCAGCCATGCCAGTGCCTACGAAGAAAGCACCGATCGCGCACCCCAAGCGGTGTTTGAGTTGGGTGTCCCCGTGCTGGGCATCTGCTACGGCATGCAAACCATGGCCCAACAGTTGGGCGGTCAGGTGTCTGCCGCTGAAATGGTCAACGGCATGGCCAAGCGAGAGTTTGGTTATGCCGAGGTGCGCGCCCATGGCCACACGGCCTTGCTCAAAGACATCCAAGACATGGTCAACGACCAAGGCCATGGCCTGCTCAAAGTCTGGATGAGCCATGGCGACAAAGTGTCTGAACTGCCGCCCGGTTTCAAGGTCATGGCCAGCACACCCAGTTGCCCCATTGCGGGCATGGCCGACGAACAACGGCGGTTTTATGGGGTTCAATTTCACCCCGAAGTCACGCACACCGTGCAGGGCCGGGCCTTGATTGAACGCTTTGTCCTGGGCATTTGCCAGACCCGCCCGGATTGGATCATGGGCGACTACATCAGCGAAGCGGTCGAGAAAATCCGCACCCAAGTGGGCGATGAAGAGGTTATTTTGGGTTTGTCGGGTGGTGTGGACTCTTCCGTTGCAGCCGCACTCATACACCGCGCCATCGGCGACCAGCTCACCTGCGTGTTTGTCGACCACGGCCTGCTGCGTCTGAACGAAGGCGACGCGGTGATGGAGATGTTTGTCGGCAAACTCCACGCCAAAGTGATCCGCGTGGACGCGGCCGATTTGTTTCTAGGCAAGTTGGCCGGCGTCACTGACCCCGAGGCCAAACGCAAAATCATCGGCGGCTTGTTTGTTGATGTGTTCAAGGCCGAGGCCGCCAAGCTCAAAGCCGGGCAGGGTGGTCACAAAGGCGCGACCTTCTTGGCCCAGGGCACGATTTACCCCGATGTGATCGAGTCGGGTGGGGCCAAAAGCAAAAAAGCCGTCACCATCAAAAGCCACCACAACGTGGGCGGCCTGCCTGAACAGCTGGGCTTGAAATTGTTGGAGCCTTTGCGCGACCTGTTCAAAGACGAGGTGCGCGAGTTGGGCGTGGCCCTGGGCCTGCCGCCATCCATGGTCTACCGCCACCCCTTCCCCGGCCCGGGTCTGGGCGTGCGCATTTTGGGTGAAGTGAAAAAAGAATACGCCGACCTGCTGCGCCGCGCCGACGCCATCTTCATCGAAGAGCTTCACCACTTCAAAGACGACAGTGGCAAAAGTTGGTACGACCTGACCAGTCAAGCCTTCACCGTGTTTTTACCGGTGAAAAGTGTGGGTGTGATGGGCGACGGGCGCACCTATGAGTACGTGGTGGCCTTGCGCGCCGTGCAAACCAGCGACTTCATGACCGCCGATTGGGCGGAATTGCCCTACGCCTTGCTGAAAAAAGTGTCGAGTCGCATCATCAACGAAGTGCGTGGCATCAACCGCGTCACCTATGATGTGAGCAGCAAACCGCCGGCGACCATTGAGTGGGAGTGATGACGCCGGTCCACCGCTGGAGTCAACATGTACCTCCCCCCTCAATTCAACCACCCTGACCATGCGCTGGAGCTGATCCGCAGCCACCCTTTGGCCAGTTTGATCTCCAACGACGACGACGGGTTTCCGTTTGTCACCCATTTGCCCATGCATGTGGAAACCGACGGCGCGGCCTGGCAAATGCTCGGTCATTGCGCGCGGGCCAATCCGCATTGGAAGTACTTGTCCCAGCGCCCGGATGCTTTGTTGGTATTTCAAGGGCCGCATGCGTTCATGTCCACCCGCGTCTACCCCGATTTGGTACGGGTTCCCACCTGGAGCTACCTGGTGGTGCATGTGAAGGTGCGCCTGCAATTGGTCGATGGCGAAGAGGCCAAAGACGTGCTGCTCAAGCAGTTGATCGCCGACCACGATGCGCCCTATGCCGCGCAATGGCGCGGGCTGCCCGAGAGCTACACCCAAGGCATGCTCAAAGCCATCGTGGCTTTCAAAGGCGAGGTGCTGGATGTGAAATGCAAGATCAAACTCAACCAACACCGCAGCGAAGCGCACGAGCGCATGAAGGCCGATTACGCGCAAGGCACTGAGCAAGAGCGCGCCTTGGCCCATTGGATGGAGAGGCTGGGTTTGTGACCCTGTCTCTCAACCCTGAACCTCCAAAAAATGTTGTCAACCCAAGCACCTCTTAGCGATGAAGCCGCCATGGGCCTGGCTTTGGCGCAAGCCCAAGCGGCGCAACGCTTGGGTGAAGTGCCGGTGGGCGCGGTGGTGGTGCACCAGGGCAGGGTGGTGGGGGCAGGGCACAACAGCCCCATCGGCGACCATGACCCGAGCGCCCACGCCGAAATCAATGCTTTGCGCCAAGCGGCCCAAGCCTTGGGCAACTACCGCCTGGAATACTGCACTTTGTATGTCACCTTGGAACCTTGCGCCATGTGTTGCGGTGCGATGGCCCATGCGCGTTTGGCTCGTGTGGTTTATGGCGCGGCAGAGCCCAAAACCGGGGCGGTGACCTCGGTCACGCGTTTGTTTGATTTGCCCGGCATGCATGCGCCATCGGTCACAGGCGGCGTGATGGCTGAGGCCTGTGGCGAATTGATACAGTCATTCTTTCGCGAAAAACGAATCATGCAGCAACTGGACAAGCCCCACACCCCCCTGCGCGATGATGCCGTGCGCACCCCAGATGCGTCATTCGCCGATTTGCCCGGCTACCCATGGCCCGCTACTTATGTGCCTGACATGCCCGTGCTGAATGGCTTGCGCATGCATTGCCTGGATTTGGGCCCCCAAGATGCCGGTATCACTTGGTTGTGTTTGCATGGCAACCCAGCGTGGAGCTATCTCTACCGCAAAATGATCCCGGTGTTTTTGGCCGCTGGGCACCGCGTCGTGGCACCCGATATGCCGGGTTTTGGTCGCAGCGACAAGCCCAAAAAGACATCACAGCACCGTTTCGATTGGCATCGCCAGGTCTTGCTGGATGTGGTTGAACAGTTGGATTTACAGCGGGTGGTGTTGGTGGTGCAAGACTGGGGCGGCATTTTGGGCCTCACCTTGCCCATGGCGCAGCCCGAACGCTACCGAGGTTTGCTGGCGATGAACACCACCTTGGCCACTGGCACGCAGCCCCTGAGTGCCGGTTTTGTGGCTTGGCGACAGATGTGCAACGACAAACCGATGTTTGATGTGGGCCGCTTGATGGGCCGTGGCAACCCCCACCTGAGCCCGGCCGAATGCGCCGCTTACCAAGCGCCTTTTCCCGATGCCGGGCACCGGGCCGCTTTGCGCGCCTTTCCCAATTTGGTGCCGGAACAAGCGCAAGACGAGGGCGCAGAGCTGTCGCGCCAAGCCGAGTTTTTTTGGCGTGATCAATGGGCTGGCCGCAGCTTGTTGGTGGTGGGCGAACAAGACCCGGTGCTGGGTGTGCCGGTGATGCAATCCATGCAGCAAACCATTCGCCAAGCGCCGCCTTTGTGGGTGTTGCCGCAAGCTGGGCATTTTGTGCAAGAGCATGGTCAAACCATTGCTGAACGCGCTGTGGCGCATTTTTCTCATCAGGAGCGTTGAGCCATGGCCCACATCTATGTGTTTTCCCCATCCAGCGCCGTGCGCGACAAAGCCGCTTTTCGGCGTGGGGTTTCGCGCTTGAAAGCCTTGGGACATGAAGTCGAGGTCGACGCGGCAGCGCTGTCCGCCCACCAGCGCTTCGCTGGGGATGACGAAACCCGTTTGGCCGCCATCACGCGTGCTTCTGCCAGCGGTGCAGACATCGCCATCATCTCGCGTGGCGGTTATGGCCTGACCCGGTTATTGCCGCAGTTGCCCCATAAAGCCATCGCCAAGGCCGTGGCGCAGGGCACCCAGTTTGTGGGCTTCAGTGATTTCTCCGCTTTTCAAGCCGCGCTTTTTGCGCGCCAATCGACCCCCACCTGGTCGGGTCCCGATGTGGTGGCCGATTGGGGGCGTGAAGAAATCGACGACATCATGCAAGACACCTTCCAAGACCTGGCTTTGGGTCAAAACGAAGGAGCGGGCTGGCGCCTGCCGATTCGCGACACCCGCGCCGTGTCCCACCGCCCAGATGGTGTTTGGGCCAAAAAAGCCACGCTCTGGGGCGGAAACTTATCGGTGCTGACCAGCATGATCGGCACCCCATATTTTCCAGACATTCGCAGCGGCATTTTGTATTTGGAGGATTTGGCCGAACACCCATACCGCATCGAGCGCATGTTGACCCAGTGGTTGCATGCCGGCATTTTGGCCCGCCAAAAAGCGATTTTGTTGGGCGCTTTCACGCACTATGCCTTGTCCAGCCACGATGCCGGGTTTCAAATCAACACGGTCGTGGACCGTTTGCGCCAGCAACTCAAGGTCCCGGTGCTCACCGGTTTGCCGTTTGGCCATGTCGCCACCAAAGTGTGTTTGCCTTTTGGCGCCCAAGCCCAATTGATGGTCCAAGGGCGTGATGCTTTATTGCTCTGGACCGATTGATGCATGTGCAGATGGATAGCTTGGCATCTCACATCCATAGCCCATTGACCCTTAGGATGTTGCCAGCTTGGCCCATTAATAATACGCTACGATGTGTATTATGTTAAGTTAATGAGATGGGCTGTTATTTGGGTTTGCTGCGGTAAATCAGCGCATCCGTTGGATTGGTTGATGCAGACACACCAGACTAAGCTGACTCAGGGTTTGATCGGGAAACGCGCATGCCAACTGGACAGGAATGCGTTGATATAAACAGACGATTCCTTGGCGTGGGCCCCGTTTTGGGCGAAATCAAGGGCGCTCAGTCCGAGGTGGTTTATCAGTCGGGGGTCAGCACCCTCTTCCAGCAACAATTTGGTGGCCATGGGGTTGCCGTAGTGCGCAGCCATCATCAAGGGTGTGGTGCCGTTGGGCGACGGCGCATCAATATAAGCATGGTTGGCCAGCAAAAACCGCATCATCTCCACATGCGCTTTGGTGGCGGCATAGTGCAAGGGTGTCCAGCCTGTCTTGTTGACGTCGGATTTGCGATCCAACAAGGCCTGGGCCAGCGGCAGCGCGTTGTGAAAAGCCGCCAGCATCAAAGGCGTTTCATCGTCTGCGGTGCGGTCGTCAACACGGGTTTCGGGCCATTTGGCCAGAACCAGGGCCGCTTGGTGGGCATTTTGGCGAATCGCTGTCAGCAACGCCGATTGGCCTTGGGGCCCGGGCGTATTGGCATCAAACCCCCGCCGGAGCAAACGTTCCACAGCCGGGGCGTCATTATTTCCAGCAGCCAAGAAAAAATCTTCATAAGCCCCAGCATGGGCTGAATTAAGTGTAATTAAAACAAATAGTTGAAGGATGTATTTAAAGTGACGCATGATCTAGGCTTCGGCTGAACAAACGCTCAAAATTGAGGCTGGTGGCTTGAGCCACATCTTCCAGTGGCAGATTTTTGGTGCTTGCAATTTGTTGTGCGACCCAAGCCACCCAAGCGGGTTGGTTGGTTTTGCCACGGTGGGGAACCGGGGCCAAATAAGGGCTGTCGGTTTCGATCAGCAAACGGTCCAGCGGCATCCAGGCCACGATGTCACGCAAATCTTGTGCATTTTTGAAGGTCAAGATGCCTGAAAAAGAGATGTAAAAGCCCATGTCCAGGGCCGCACGGGCGACGGCTTCGGTTTCGGTGAAGCAATGAAAAACCCCGCCAGCACAGCCCTCGCCGCCCGTTTCCCCGCATTCGCGCAAGATGGCCAAGGTGTCGTCGCTGGCGCTGCGGGTATGGATCACCAGGGGCAAACCAACCGTGCGCGCGGCTTGGATGTGCACCCGAAAGCGCTCGCGTTGCCAGGCCATGTCCGCATGGTTGCGGCCATTCAGGCGGAAATAGTCCAAGCCGGTTTCGCCAATGCCCACCACCTTGGGTTTGGCAGCCAATTCGAGCAAACCCGCCAAAGTGGGTTCGGCTACGCCTTCGTTGTCGGGGTGCACACCCACGGTGCACCAAAAATTGTCATAAGTGGTGGCCAAGCCATGGACCTCGGGAAAAGACTCCAAGGTGGTCGAAATGACCAGGGCGCGATCCACCTGGGCTTGGGCCATTTCAGCTCGGACCTCGTCCATGCGCGCAGCCAGTTCGGGAAAGTTGATGTGGCAGTGGGAGTCGATGAACATGATGGCGCCTTCAGTGTGGGGGCTGCAAGGCCCCGCGCGCTTGGCTGACCAAGGCTTCGAGCATCAGACCGGCATTGAAAGGGTGCTCAGCCGTTTTGGCGCTGGCCATCAGGTCCTTGGACCATTGGGTCAGGGCCGCCAGGGGCGCGCCCATGGGCAAGGCTTGGGTGGGGAAAAATCGGGGTGCTGCGCCCACCGCGAGCAACAGACAGTCATGACAAACTTTTTGCAAAACGGCCACCGCTTGGGGGGGTGACAAGGCTTGGAGCGCTTGGGCGTCTCCCCGCGCCACGGCCTTGGGCAGGGCCAACCAAGTGCTGGCTTTGAGGCCCCCTTGGGCCAAAGCCCAGGCGTCCTCGGGTCGCCCTCCCGCCGCGTCCAACAGAACTTGCGCATCCGCAGAGGGTACGCCTTGGGCGGATAACCATTGCAATGCGGGCGCCGCATCGGGCCAAGTCAGGTGATGGGTTTGGCAGCGGCTGCGCAAGGTGGGCAGCAACAGGTGCGCGGCTTCACTGACCAGCAAAAACCGGGTGTCACCGGGCGGCTCTTCCAGGGTTTTCAAGATGGTGTTGGCGGTGATGTGGTTCATCCGCTCGGCGGGGTAAATGAGCACCACTTTGTTGCGCCCACCAGAGCGCGTGGTTTGGGTGAAGGCCACCATGTCGCGGGCAGCGTCCACCCGGATTTCCCGGCTGGGTTTGCGGTCCTTGTCGTCTATTTCTTTCTGGGCTTTTTCGTGCAGGGGCCAGCCTTTGTCCAACATTTGGGTCTCTGGCATCAGCACGCGCAGGTCGGCATGGGTGCGCAGATCAATATTGCGGCAACTGGCGCAATGCCCACATGCACCCTCCTCGCTGGGCTGCAAACACAACCAAGCCCGGGCCAATTCCAGGGCCAAGGTGTATTGGCCCAAACCCGATGGGCCCGACAGCAGCCATGCGTGGCCGCGCTGTCGCAACAAGCCCTTCAATGCGGGCGCCAACCAAGGGGCGGGCATGTGGGCAGGTGGGACCTGGCTCATGGGGTGTTCAAAGCCGGGGGCGTGGCCACCATGATGGACAGCCAACCACGGCGCACCAAGGCTTGGGTCAATTGTTGCCACACCTGGTGGCGGGACTGGGCCGCGTCGATGCGCACCATGCGATGCGGTGCCGCCTCTGCCCGGGCAAGGTAGCCGGCGTGCACCTGGGCAAAAAAGGCCAAGGGCTGCGATTCAAAACGGTCAGGCACGCGTGCATCGGCCAGGCGTTCGGCGGCAATGGCCGGGTCCAGGGCAAACCACAGGGTCATGTCGGGTTGCAGCAAGTCGCCGCTGGCTTGGCCCTGCACCCATTGCTCCAATTGCGACAACACGGCCAGGTCAAAACCGCGCCCATGGCCTTGGTAGGCAAAGGTCGCATCGGTGAAGCGGTCGCACAGCACCACGTGGCCTTGGGCGAGAGCCGGCAAGATGACTTCTTGGATGTGGCTGCGCCGTGCAGCAAACATGAGCAAGGCCTCGGTCAAAGGGTCCATGGCGTCGTTCAACACCATCTGGCGCAGTTTTTCGGCCAAGGGCGTGCCGCCCGGTTCGCGGGTGAGGGTCACCTCGCGCCCCTGTTGGCGAAAGGAGTCGGCCAGGCCTTGGATGTGGGTGGACTTGCCCGCCCCATCCACCCCTTCAAAACTGATGAAAACGCCCTTGCTCATGAGTCGATTGTGCCTTGTCCCTGGGGTATTCAGGGCGCGGTGCTGCTGGGTTGGCGCCGACGTTGGTACCGGTCGACCGCGGCATTGTGGTCTTCCAAATTGGCACTGAACGCGCTGCTGCCGTCGCCCCGGGCCACAAAATAAAAGGCTTGGCTGCGCTCGGGTTGCACAGCGGCCAGCAAAGCGGCTTTGCCCGGCATGGCAATGGGTGTGGGGGGCAGGCCCTTGCGGGTGTAGGTGTTCCAGGGGTGATCGGTTTGCAGGTCGCGGCGGCGCAAATTGCCGTCAAAGGCTTCGCCCATGCCATAAATCACCGTGGGATCGGTTTGCAGCGGCATGCCCACCCGCAAGCGGTTGTGAAACACGCTGGAAATCATGCGCCGGTCGCTGGCTTTGCCAGTTTCTTTTTCGACGATGCTGGCCAATATCAAAGCTTGCTCGGCGGTGGTCAGTTCATTGCGCTCGGCGCGGGCTAGCCAGGCGTTGGCCAGTTGGCGGTCCATGGCCTTCATGGCCCGGCTCAGGATGCGCACATCCGAGTCGCCCTTGCCATGGGCATAGGTGTCTGGAAAGAACCGCCCCTCAGGCGCCTGACCTGGGCGACCCAACAAAGCCATCACTGCTTCATCGGTTTGGCCACGGGTCTGGTGTTGCAAATGTTCCGAGCGGTCCAAGGCAGCGCGAAACTGGCGGAATGTCCAGCCCTCGACCAGCACCAGGGTTTGCAAGGACTCTTGTCCACGGCTGATTTTTTGCAGCAAATTCCAAGCGGAGTCACCGGCTTTGATTTCATAACTGCCGGCACGCAGCAGCCGCGACTGGCCGCTCAAGCGCATGAACCAATACAGCAGGCTGGGGTTGACCTCGACACCACTGTCCACACTGAGTTGGGCGATGCCGCGCACCGGCGTGCCAGACTCAATGGTCAGATCCACCACGCTGCGGGCCAAGGGCAAGTCGCGCATGACCCATCCCGCCACGGTGGCCAGGCACAGCGACAACAAAAGCACGGTGATGAGCAGCCATCTGCCCCATGTATTGCGCAAGGCCTGGGCTTTCAAAGGAGAAGAGCCCGCGATGATAATTCAGCCCATGACCCATCTGAGCCCACACCATCCCTTGCCACCGACCCATTTCCACGGCGCTTGCGAATTGCCCCATTTGGGCGTGATCGAAGTCAGTGGCAGCGATGCGGTTTCTTTTTTGCACAACCAACTCACCCACGACCTCGCCTTGGTGCCGGCGGATGCCGTTCGTTTTTGCGCCTTTTGCAACGCCAAAGGGCGCATGCAAGCCACCTTTGTGGCGAATGTCCATGCCCCCGACACCGTGTGGCTGGTCTGCCGCCGCGATGTGTTGGCTGCGGTGTGCAAACGCCTGTCGATGTTTGTCTTGCGCGCCAAAGCGCGTTTGCGTGACGCCAGTGATGAGATGTCTTTGTGGGGTTTGGTGGGCGGCCCCCTGCCCTCGGCCTGGAAAAAACAGACCCTGATGGGCGGCACCGCCATGGGTTTGTATCCTGCTGCGGGTCATGCCCGCGCATTGTGGGTGGCACCTGTGGGCCAAAGCCCGGTGAGCGATGCCCACCCCGCGGGTTTGAGCCTGGATGCGTGGATGTGGGGCGAGGTGATGGCCGGTGTGGCCGATGTGCAAGCCGCCACCGCCGAGGCCTTTGTGCCCCAAATGCTCAACCACGAGTCGGTCGATGGGGTGAGCTTCAAAAAAGGTTGCTACCCCGGCCAGGAAGTGGTGGCACGCAGCCAGTTCAGGGGGGCCATCAAGCGCCGGGCTTTCGTTCTGTCGGGGCCGGCCATGCAAGTGGGCCAGGTGGTGTTTTCATCGCAAGACGCGACGCAAGACTGCGGCATCCTTGCCCAAGCGGCTCAAAGTGGTGATGGTGGCGGCGTGGCCATCGCCTGCTTGCAAACCGCTGCCGTCGATGCCAGCACACTGCATTTGGGGCAAGCCGATGGGCCGCTGCTGCAACTCTGGCCCCTGCCCTACTCCCTGCGCGACGACATTTAAGCCCTGCCCCCAGCTTCAGAGCTTCAAGGCCATGGCCACATGGGCAATGCCGGCCTCTTCAAACGGCTCGCCCTGGACCACAAAGCCCAAGCGTTGGTAAAAGCCTTCAGCGCTGCGCTGCGCGTTCAGCAAAACTTCGCGGTCGCCACGCGCTTTGGCCTGTGCGACCAAGGCCAGCAAGACCTGGCGGCCCAAACCGGTTTCGCGCAAGCGGCGCAGCACCGCCATGCGCCCAATCTTGGCCACCCCGTTTTCGCTCGGCAATAGGCGCCCCGTGGCCACGGCCACCCCCAGGTGGTTGCAGAGCACCGCATGAACGCATTGGGCATCAGCGGGGTCCCATTCCAGCGCGGGGTCAATGCCTTGCTCTTGGACAAAAACGGCCTGTCGCAAGGGGCTGGCCAGGGGCTCGAGTTGGGCCCAGTCACCGCATTGCAAGCGCGTGATCGGTTCACCGCGCTCATAGGCTTCCAAACAGTGTCGCAAGGGGTCGGGCACCGGCAAAGAGGTGTGGGTTTGGGGGTTGGCAAACACATAAATCATCTCGCCTTGGACCAACCACTGCCCACCCAAAAACACCCCGGCCTCAAACACCATCGACGAGCGCCCCACCCGTGCACAGCGCAAGCCGATGTCCAGTGCGTCGTCGTAGCGCGCCGAGGCATGAAATTCGACGCTGGTTTTCTTCAGAAAAATATCTCCGTTGAGCGCGCGCATCGTGTCTTCATAGGGCAAGGCCAAATGGCGCCAGTAGTCGCAAATGGCCGTGTCCATGTACATGGCGTAATGGGCGTTGAACACAATTTGCTGCATGTCCACCTCTGACCAGCGCACGCGCAGGCGGTGAACAAATCGAAAATCATCTTTTTTCATGCGCGTTTTCCAGGGGCAAGACCCCGGCCATTGGGGAAAGTCGGCAGTTTATGACAAGCACCATTGGCTATAGTGGCTGACCACCGCGCCCTTGGCATCTGGTCACCACAGCCCACACCACCACCCTTTCACCCACCATGTCCCAAATCATCTACCTCACCAACATCCAAATTGCCTATGGCGCTTTGCAACAACTCAAAGCCGAATGCGACAAAGCCAATATTGATAAGCCCCTGATCGTCACCGATGCCGGTATCAAAGCCGCAGGCTTGCTCGACCTGGCCTTGGAGGTCTTGGGGTCCGACACGGTGGTGTTTGACCAAACCCCGTCCAACCCGACCGAGGCGGCGGTGCGCGCCGCCGCAGCGCTTTATCAACAAAACGCTTGTGATGGCTTGGTGGCCTTTGGCGGCGGATCGGCCATCGACTGCGCCAAAGGCGTGGCCATTGCCGCCACCCACCCCGGGCCCTTGAAAGATTACGCCACCATCGAAGGCGGCTCGCCGCGCATCAGCGAACGCGTCGCCCCCTTGATCGCGGTGCCGACCACGGCTGGCACCGGCAGTGAAGTGGCCCGCGGCGCGATCGTGATCGTGGACGATGGCCGCAAACTCGGCTTTCACAGTTGGCACCTGATGCCCAAGGCGGCCTTGCTCGACCCCACCCTGACCTTGGGCCTGCCCCCGGGCTTGACCGCCGCCACTGGCATGGACGCCATCGCCCATTGCATGGAAACCTTCATGGCCGCTCCTTTCAACCCGCCCGCCGATGGCATTGCGCTAGACGGCTTGACGCGCGGATGGGCCCACATTGAGCGCGCCACCCAAAACGGCCAAGACCGGGATGCACGTCTGAACATGATGAGCGCCTCGATGCAAGGGGCCATGGCCTTCCAAAAAGGCCTGGGGTGTGTGCACAGCCTGAGCCACAGCCTCGGGGGCGTGAACCCGCGCTTGCACCACGGCACCTTGAACGCCATGTTTTTACCGGCGGTGGTGCGCTTCAATGCGGCGGCCCCTTCGGTGCAGCAAGAGCGCCGCATGGAGCGCATGGCCTATGCCATGGGCTTGGGCGCCATCACCGGTGCAGCGCCAGCCGCCGAGGCCGTGGCCCAAGCCATCAGCGCCATGAACGCGCGTTTGGGCCTGCCCACAGGCTTGGCCGCCATGGGCGTGGAGCGGGCTTGGTTTGACAAAATCATCGAAGGGGCGATGGCCGACCATTGCCACAAAACCAACCCCCGCTTGGCCAGTGCCCAAGACTACCGCGAGATGCTCGAAGCCGCGATGTGATTCAGGCGAGGGCTTGCACCCGAGCCGGATCGGGTGATTCGCACCAGCGGGCAAACTCTTCGGCCAATTGCTCACTGGCGCTCACCGCTTGGGTCCACACCTTCACCCGCCCTGGCAAGTCTGTGGCATAGGTGGTGAAGTCGCTGCGGTCGGGCAGCTTGCCATTGGGCAAGGTTTTGACCCATTCGGGGTTGGGGGCCAACACGATGGTGTGATCTAAAAAAGGCGTGGCCTTGTGCCGCCATTTGAGAGATTTGTCCAACCAGCCGGGCACCACCGCTGATTGAAAGTGCGGGTACAGCACCAAGCCTTGGTAGGCCAAGTGCAAGTGGTAGTCGGTGATGCCGCCGTCCCAATAAGCACCGGTGGGTGCACCCGGAATGTCGTGCACGGCTTGCAGCACAAACGGGATGGAGCAGCTGGCTTGCACTGCGGGCAAGAAGTTGTGTTCGGTCAAGGAGACCTGTTGGGTGGGATAGTCGTCAATCGCAAACGGCAGCCCGCCCCGGCTGGAAAACACCACCCGTTCCAACCAGGCCCCCATGGCCTTGCGGTGCCAAGCATTGCTCAGAAAGGCCCCGGCATAACCCAAGGGCGTGCCCAAGGGGTGCTCGCGGTGCAAGATGTGTTTGCCCCGCGAGGTCACCACATGCAGCCGAAAACGTGGGTGATTCAGCACCTCGCCCATGCGCGTGCCGTAAAAGGATTGCAAACTTTGCCCAAAGGCATTGCTCACCTGTTGGGCACTGGGGCGCTTTTGTCCGGGTGGCGCTGCATAGTGCTGGTGGATGTAATCGTGTTCCAGCCGCTCAAAGGCTTGCACAGGCTGGTTCAAACAGGCGGTGGCCATGCGCCAGGCCCCAATCGACGCCCCCACCAAATCTATGGCTTGATGACTTTGGGGCAACCACTGGCCCCACAAAAACCGATCGATGGGCCCCAAGATCAAACCCTTGGGGCCGCCCGCCGCACCCGGGATGACGGCGATGTGCGAAGGCGCCAAGCCCTGCGCTTTGATGTGGGCCAGCGCGCGGGGGCCAGCAAAAATATCCAGGGCTTTCAAAACGCAGCTGGCGGGTTTATTTCTTCAAACCTTGCAACTTGGCAAAGGCCGAAGCCATGGCCGAGCCAGCGGGTGCCGGCGCTGGTGGCTTGTACCCGCCACCCGTGCGTGGGCGCTGGTCGCGGCCCGTGTGCTCAAAGCGATTCTCATGCGGGCCGTCTTTGCGCGCGGGGGCTGCGTCGAGCTTCATGCTCAAGCTGATGCGCTTGCGCGCCACGTCCACTTCCAACACCTTGACTTTGATGATGTCGCCGGTTTTGACCACTTCGCGCGCATCGGTGATGAACTTGTGGCTCAACTGGCTGACGTGGATCAAACCGTCTTGGTGCACACCCAGGTCGACAAAGGCCCCAAATGCGGCCACGTTGCTGACGGTGCCCTCGAGCACCATGCCCACTTTCAAGTCTTTGAGGTCTTCCACGCCCTCTTGGAGTTGGGCCACCTTGAAATCGGGTCGGGGGTCGCGGCCGGGTTTTTCCAGCTCGACCAAAATGTCTTTGACGGTGATGACGCCCACGGTGTCATTGGCGAACAGCTCGGGCTTCAGGGTTTTGAGCATGTCGGCGCGGCCCATCAATTCGGCGATGGGTTTGCCCGTTTGGGCCATGATGCGCTCCACCACTGGGTAGGTTTCGGGGTGTACCGATGTCATATCCAGCGGGTTGTCACCCCCTCGGATGCGCAAAAAACCCGCGCTTTGCTCGAAGGTTTTGGCGCCCAAACCACTCACTTTGAGCAATTGCTGGCGATTGGCAAAGGCCCCATTGGCTTCGCGCCAACGCACCACCGATTTGGCCGTGGTGGGGCTCAAACCAGACACCCGGGTGAGCAGCGGCACACTGGCGGTGTTGAGGTCCACGCCAACGGCGTTGACGCAGTCCTCGACCACGCTGTCCAAGCTGCGCGCCAGTTCGGTTTGGTTCACGTCGTGTTGGTACTGGCCCACGCCAATGGACTTGGGATCGATCTTGACCAGTTCGGCCAGCGGGTCTTGCACACGCCGGGCAATGCTGGCCGCGCCGCGCAGGCTGACATCCACATCGGGCATTTCGGCGCTGGCGTATTCGCTGGCGCTGTAAACAGAGGCACCGGCTTCACTGACCACCACCTTGGCCATGGGCTTGGACGCGTCGTGTTTGGCCATGAGTTTGATGAGTTCGCCAGCCAGTTTGTCGGTTTCGCGGCTGGCCGTGCCGTTGCCAATGGCGATGAGGTTGACGCCGTGTTTTTCACACAGCTTGGCCAAAGCATAGAGCGACCCATCCCAATCTTTGCGCGGCTCATGGGGGTAAACGGTGGCGGTTTCCACCAGCTTGCCGGTGGCGTCGACCACCGCCACTTTGACGCCGGTGCGAATGCCCGGGTCCAGACCCATCACCACCCGCGGCCCAGCCGGTGCGGCCAGCAACAAATCACGCAGGTTGTCGGCAAACACCTTGATCGCCACCTTTTCCGATTGCTCGCGCAAGCGGGTGAACAAGTCGCGTTCGATGGACATGCTGAGCTTGACGCGCCAGGTCCAGGCCACACACTTGCGCAGCAAGTCGTCAGCTGCCCGCCCCGAATGGCTCCAGCCGAGCAACCCGGCCAGTTTGCCTTCGGCCAAGCTCGGTTGACCAGGATCCGGTTCAAGCGGTTGCAACAACTTGGCATCGAGGATTTCCAGGCCCCGGCCCCGAAACACCGCCAATGCGCGGTGCGAGGGCACGCGGTTGATGGGCTCGTCGTATTCGAAATAGTCGCGGAACTTGGCCACATCGGGGTTTTGCTCGTCTTTGCCCGCCGCCAATTGGCTGCGCAGCAAGCCCTCGTCCCACAACCATTCGCGCATGGATTGCACCAGTGCGGGGTTTTCCGCCCAGCGTTCGCTGAGCAAGTCGCGCACCCCATCGAGCACCGCTGCCACGCTGGAAAAGTCGGTGCCCTCAGGCGTGCCTGCGGGTCGCACATGGGCTTGGGCTTGAACCGCCGGGTCCAGTTGTGGATCGGCCCACAAAGCATCCGCCAAAGGCTCGATGCCGGCCTCGCGGGCCATTTGGCCTTTGGTGCGGCGCTTGAGTTTGTAGGGCAGGTACAGGTCTTCGAGCGCTTGCTTGGTGAGGGCCATTTCGATGGCCGCATCCAATGCGGGGGTGAGTTTGCCTTGCTCGGCAATGGCTTTGCGGATCACGTCGCGCCGTTGTGCCAACTCGCGCAGGTAGTCCAGGCGCTGGGCCAGTTCGCGCAACTGGATGTCGTCCAAACCACCGGTGACCTCTTTGCGGTAGCGGGCGATGAAGGGCACCGTGGCGCCTTCATCGAGCAGTGCCACCGCCGCGCTGATTTGCTCTGGCCGGGCCTGAATGTCGGCGGCCAATTGGTTCAAAATTTGTTTCATCGTCCCTGTCACGCGCGCAAAGCGGCGAAGTGTGCCACACCGCTGGGGGCTCGGCTTCAGCCTTGCAAGGCTTGCCGCAGTTGGGTGCCAATGTCTGGGCGTTCGGCAAACGGATCGGGTGGGTTGTCGCCGTTCAGGATGGCGTCCACCCGCAAACGCACATTGCCCAAGGCCTTGGGGTGGCTGTATATATAGAAGCGGTCTGCGGCCACTGCATCAAACACCATTTGCGCCACGTCTTCGGCACTGACCTTGCCGCTGCCCACCGCTTTTTCACTCATGGCTTGGCCAATGCGTTGGCTGGGGGTCATGTCTTCTGGGGGCAAATGGGCGGGGCGATTGCGCTGACTCAGGCTGATGCCGGTGGGCACAAAATAAGGGCACAGCACGCTGGCGCTGATTTGGCTGGTGACCAATTGCAAGTCTTGGTACAAGGTTTCGGTCAGGGCCACTACCGCGTGTTTGCTGACGTTGTAAATGCCCATGTTGGGCGGGGTGAGCAAACCGGCCATGCTCGCGGTGTTGACCAGGTGACCGCGCCAACTCGGGTCGGCCTTGGCGGCTTGCAGCATCATGGGGGTGAACAAACGCACGCCATGCACCACCCCTTTGAGGTTGACGCCCAGCACCCAATCCCAATCGGCCTCGGTGTTCTCCCACACCAATCCACCGGCGGCCACACCAGCGTTGTTGAACACCAAATGCGGCGCACCCCATTGGGCCCCCACATCGTTGACCAGGGCCTGCATTTGCCCGCCATCGGCCACATCCACGCGGCGTGCCATCACCGGGGTGCCAATGGTCTGCAGTTCAGCGCAAACGGCGTCGAGGGCGTCTTTTTGCACGTCCACCAAGGCCAGTTTCATCCCCAGTTTCGCGCCCAGGCGGGCCAAGGCCAAGCCAAAACCAGAACCAGCGCCGGTGATGACCGCGGTTTTTCCCGGAAAGTCTTTGATCATGTGCTGGCCCGTTTCAACACAAAGCCAATGCGGGGAAAGTGCACATGCACCGTGCCCGCCCGTGGGTCGGTGCGGCGAATGGTGTAGCGGGTGCGGGTGGCGGCCACCAACTGCCCCGCACTGGGTTCGGTGCCAAAAGATTCGGCCTGGATCACCACGTCGCTGCCCAATGGGATGCCGTGTTCGTCTTGGAAATGTTGGCCCGGGTCCAGCGCGGCGGGCTTGGCCGAACGGGCCACAGCGATGGCGTCCGATGCGGTCATGGCCGTGTGGTCGCCGTGGCCGATGGCCAGCATGCGCGCCACCCAATCTTGCACATGGGGGGTGGACTTCAAAATGTCGGCGGCCACAGGCACCTGTTGGGTGGTGAACCACAGGGGATGGACCGCTGAAAAATCGGCCAAGCAGGCTTGCGCACCGAACAAAAAGGGCTGGCCTTCGAGCATTTGCGACAGGCGGCGCAAATGGCTTTTGTACATGGCGGCGGCATCAGGGGCAGGCATGCGGGGCGCCCCACCCCGCATGGCGGTGCGATCAGCCACGAAGGCCTGGACATGTGTGGGGTCCTGGTTGGCGAAAAAACTTTTGGCGGCTTCTGGGTTGAAGTTGTAGGCCATGGCCACCGGAAACAGCAGGCTGTCAGCCCATTGGGCGACGATGCGCACCACGCCTTTTTGCGCCGGCGGGTACAGGCTGGGGTTGGGGGCGAGTTGCTCGAGCACATCGCCAATCAAAGCCGTGTCGCAATAAATGTCCGAGCCAATTTGCAAAAAAGGGGTACGCCGGTGCCCACCGGTCAATGCCACCACGTCGGGCTTGGGCATCATGTTGGGGATGAACACGCTGTGCCAGGGCAGTTTCTTGAAGCCCAAAATCAACCGGATTTTTTCGGCAAAGGGTGACAGCGGGTAATGGTGCAGGATCAATTCAGGCATGTGGCGGGGCTTTCAGCGTGGATCGAATGGCGGGGGGCGATGGGTGCAAAGCGCATCGCCACGGGGGTTAAACCAGCTTGACCAATTGTTTGCCAAAGTTTTGACCTTTGAGCAAACCCAAAAACGCCTGGGGTGCGCTGTCCAAACCCATGGAAACGGTTTCACGTGGCCTGAACTGACCGCTGCCCACCAATGCACCCAACTCCTGGAGGGCGATGGGCCAATCGGCGGGATGCTCACTGACGATGAAGCCTTGCACCTTGAGTCGACTCACCAAAATGAGTGAGGGGTTGACCATGGGGATGGGGTTGCCATCGTAGCCAGCGATCATGCCGCACACCGCGATGCGGCCAAAGGCGTTCATGCGCAGCATGACGGCGTCAAGCACCTTGCCGCCGGCATTTTCAAAATGGCCATCGATGCCATTGGGGCATGCCGCCTTCAAGGCCTTGGACAGTGAGATGTAGTCGGAGTGTTGTTTGTAATCGATGCAGGCATCAAAACCGAGTTCTTGGGTGACATAGTTGCATTTATCCGCACCACCGGCGATGCCCACCACGCGGCAGCCCCGGGCTTTGGCCAATGCGCCAAAGGCACTGCCCACCGCGCCGCTGGCCGCGCTGACGGTCACCGTTTGCCCGGCTTGGGGCTCGATGATGCGCACCAAACCGTGCCAGGCGGTGACCCCCGGCATGCCCACGGCGCCCAGGTAATGGCTGAAGGGCACATGGGTGGTTTCCACCTTGCGCAGCAAGCCAGGCTCGTTCGCGTCGACCACGCTGAAGTCTTGCCAGCCGCCCATACCCACCACGCGGTCGCCGGGGGCAAACTTGGCGTGGCGGCTGTCCACCACTTCGCCGACGGTGCCGCCAATCATCACGCTGTGGAGGGCTTGGGGGGCTGCGTAACTTTTGCCATCGTTCATGCGGCCACGCATATACGGGTCCAGGCTGAGGTAATGGTGGCGCACCAGCACCTGGCCTTCGAGCAGGCTGGGGATGGGGGCGCTGACCAATGCAAAGTTGTCGGTGCTGGCCTCGCCGCTGGGGCGTTGAACCAATTGCCATTGGTGGTTGATGGTCATGGGAGTCTCCTGTGGTCAGTCGGTGGCGATGGGCGTGTGGCTCTCGTCGGGGGGCTTGCGCGCCACATAGCGAAAGGTGCCAGTGGCGTGGGCACAGCGCTCGCGCGATGTGTCAAAAATGGTGGCTTCCACAAAGGCCAGCCGTTGGGTGCGGTGCAAAAGTCGGCCCTGTGCCCACAAGTCCCCGCGCACGGCTTGCATGAAGCTGGTTTTCATTTCAATGGTGAGCACGCCTTTGTCGGGGTCCACGCTGCGGGCCGCGCTGGCCATGGCCACGTCCAGCACGGTCATCAAGGTGCCGCCGTGGATCACCGCAAAAGAGTTGTCGTGTTCGGCCTTGTAAGGCAAAAACAAATCGGATTCCCCATTTTCAAAGCGCTGCAACTGCAGGCCCAACATGGCCACAAACGGAATGTGGACGCCAAATCCCCCGTCCGAGGGCTTGATGGATGAAGCCATGCCTTCAACCGCCGGTGATGATGCTCACACCACCATCGACCGCCATCCACTGGCCGGTGATGTGTTTGCCCGCATCGGAGGCCAGCAAAACGCACAGCCCTTTGAGGTCTTCGTCATCGCCCAAGCGGTTCAGGGGGGCGTGCGCCGCCAAGCTGTCACCCATTTTGGCCAGGGTGGCGGCCGTCAGTTTGCTCGGGAAAAACCCGGGGCAAATGGCGTTCACGCGGATGTTGTGGGCGCCCCATTCGGCGGCCAAGGCGCGGGTGAAATTGATCACCGCGCCTTTGGAGGTGTTGTAAGCGATCATGTTCATGCCCTTGGGGTTGCCGCCCAGGCCGGCAATGGAGGCGATGTTGATGATGCTGCCTTGGCGGCGGCCAATCATGTCGTGTTTGCCGATGTATTGGCTGAGCAAAAAATAGCCCCGCACGTTGAGGTTCATCACCTTGTCCCAGGCTTCCAAGGGGTGGTCCTCGGCAGGTGCGCCCCAACTGGCACCGGCGTTGTTGACCAAAATGTCCACATGGCCCATTTGCTTCAAGGCCTCGGCGCCCAAGCGGTGGATGTCGTCTTCCTTGGCGCAATCGGCCGCCAGGGCGATGGCGTTCAAACCGGCGGCTTTGAGTTCTGCCACGGCCTCGTCCAAATCGGCTTGTTTGCGCGAAGTCAACATCAAGCGCGCACCAGCCTCGCCCAAGGCATGGGCCAATTGCAAACCCAATCCCCGTGAACCCCCAGTCACCAAGGCGGTTTTGCCATGCAAATCAAAAAGTTGGGTGACGGTGCGTGTCATGTGGGGTTCTCCGAAGAAATGTCATGCTGGCGTACCCAGCGGTGTGCCATTGTGCCGTGGCCTAAAACGCCGTTTCGGGCATGTCGGCACAGGTGGTGTCGCGTTGGCGCACCACTTCAAGCCATGCGCCGATTTTGGGCAATTCGTAGTGAAAGAAAAACTGGCAGGCCTGTCGGCGACCGAGGTTGGCATCGCCCTCGCCTTGCGACGCCAAAGCCACTTGCAACCAGGTCCACGCCAGCACGGTGTGGCCAAAGGCTTGCATATAGGGCACGGCATTGGCCAGTGCCACCGCAGGTTCGCCACCTGCCCAAGCGGCTTGGGTGGCTTGCACCACTTGGCTCCAAGCTTGTTGCAAGGCGTGGGCGTGGGTTTGCAGGGGGGTCGCTTCGCTTCGCTCGCGATGGCTGTCGGATGCCTCGGCATGACCACTGGGTGGTTCCCAATGGCTACCGTCTAGGGCTTGCTGAATGGTGGCTTGGATGTGCTGTCCCAGCAGTTTCAAGCCGCGGCCGTCTTCGAGCAGCACTTTGCGACCCAACAAATCCATGGCTTGGATGCCGTGGGTGCCTTCGTGGATCATGTTCAGGCGCTGGTCGCGCCAATATTGCTCGACGGGAAAGTCCCGCGTGTAACCATAGCCCCCATGGATTTGTATGGCCAAGCTGTTGCCCTCCAAACACCATTCGCTGGGCCAGCTTTTCACAATCGGCGTCAACACTTCCAACAACCATTGGGCGTCACTGCGTTGCGCTTCGTCACCAGTGTGCAACTCGTCCACCAAACGGGCGCAGTACAGGCCCAGCGCCAAAGCGCCTTCGCCATAGGCTTTTTGCGCCAGCAACATGCGCTTGATGTCGGCGTGTTCAATCAGCCGCACCGGTGGCTGCGCGGGGTCTTTGCCCGCTGGCCCGACAGGCCGGCCTTGGGTGCGGGTTTGCGCGTAATCAAGTGAGGCGTAGTAGCCTGCCAAGCCCAACATGGTGGCGGCCAAGCCCACACCGATGCGGGCCTCGTTCATCATGTGGAACATGCATTGCAAGCCCTTGCCGGCTTCGCCCACCAAATAACCAATCGCACCGGCCGAACCCCGCACAGGGTATTTGCCTTCGCCAAAATTCAGCAAGGTGTTGACCGTGCCGCGCCAACCCAGTTTGTGGTTCAGCCCGGCCAGCGCCACATCGTTGCGTTCACCGGTCAACTGCCCTTGGGTGCCCACCAATTTTTTGGGCACGATGAAGAGCGAAATGCCTTTGGTGCCAGCAATGGTTTTGCCATCCGGGCCCGGAATTTTGGCCAATACCAAATGGATGATGTTTTCGGTCAACTCGTGGTCACCGGTGGAAATCCACATCTTGTTGCCTTTGAGGCGATAGCGTGGCCCCAAGGGGTCGTGGGCGTGGTCGTCGCCGTCAGGCGTGGCGCGGGTAGCGACGTCTGACAAAGACGATCCTGCTTGCGGTTCGCTCAAGCACATGGTGCCGGCAAAACGGCCATTGAATTCGTTGAGGGCAAACAACTGTTTTTGCAGAGCCGTGCCATGTTTCA
The DNA here is from genome assembly GCF_965234775.1 of Limnohabitans rimovensis (SeqCode). Taxonomy (GTDB): domain Bacteria; phylum Pseudomonadota; class Gammaproteobacteria; order Burkholderiales; family Burkholderiaceae_C; genus Limnohabitans; species Limnohabitans rimovensis. Next base: position 816,859 of record NZ_OZ248562.1, read on the forward strand.
TCAGCAAATTGGCATTGCCCACCGTCAGCATGGTGACCCCAATGCTGACCGAGGCGCAAGCAAAAAACGCATTGGCCGCTGCTTCCACGGTGTAAGGCAGTTGCATGCCACCGATGTCATGGTCTTGCGCGGCGCTCAACATGCCGCTTTGCACATAGGCGTCTAGCGCCGCTTGGGTACAAGGGGGGAGGATGACTTTTTCGCCATCGAAGGCAGGCTCTTGGGTGTCCACCTGCCGGTTGAAGGGTGCGTATTTCTCGCGGGCGATGCGCTCGCAGGTGTCCAAAACCGCATCAAAGGTTTCGCGCGAATGGTCGGCAAATCGATCGCGTTGCGTCAAGCCTGGTGTGGCCAGCCAGTCATACAGGAGAAAATCAATGGTGTCTCTGAGGGCCATGGCTTGACTTTAAAAGATCAAACCCGCCGCAAAGGACGGGTTGGGTCGGTTCTGTCCAGTGTGTGACTTAAAGCACTTCAAAGATACCTGCCGCACCCATGCCGCCGCCAATGCACATGGTCACGCAGACCCGCTTGGCACCGCGGCGCTTGCCTTCGATCAGGGCGTGGCCGGTCAGGCGTTGGCCGCTGACACCGTAGGGGTGACCCACCGCAATCGCGCCGCCATTCACGTTCAGCAATTCAGGGGGAATGCCCAGCTTGTCACGGCAGTACAGCACTTGCACCGCAAAGGCTTCGTTGAGTTCCCACAAATCGATGTCTTGGATGCTCAGGCCCAAACGCTTCAAGACCTTGGGGATGGCGTAAACCGGGCCAATGCCCATTTCATCGGGCTCGCAACCGGCCACGGCAAAGCCCAAGAAGCGGCCCAAGGGTTTGAGGTTGTGCTGGGTGGCATAGGCTTCGCTGGTCACCACGCAAGCGCCTGCACCGTCCGAGAACTGGCTGGCATTGCCGGCAGCGATCACGCCACCAGGCATGGCGGGTTTGATGCCGGCAATGCCTTCAGCGGTCGTGCCTTCGCGCAAGCCCTCGTCGGCGCTGACAGTGACTTGCTTGGTCATCATGCCCATGACTTTGTCAACCACACCCGCTTGCACGGTGATGGCGGCGATCTCGTCATTGAACTTGCCAGCTGCTTGGGCCGCACAGGCTTTTTGCTGGCTGGCCGCGCCGTACTCGTCCATGACGTCACGGCCGATGTTGTAGCGCTTGGCCACTTGCTCGGCGGTTTGCAGCATGTTCCAGTAAATCTCGGGCTTCTTTTTGTTGAGCGCGGGGTCCATCAGCATGTGTTGGTTCATCTCTTGTTGCACACAAGAAATGCTTTCCACGCCACCAGCCACATACACATCGCCTTCACCGGCGATGACACGCTGAGACGCCAGTGCAATGGTTTGCAAACCCGACGAGCAAAAACGGTTGACGGTCAGACCGCTCACGGTGATGGGGCAATCGGCCATCAAAGCGATTTGACGGGCGATGTTGGCGCCGGTGGCACCCTCGGGGTTGGCACAACCCATGATGACGTCTTCGACGTGGGCGGCGTCAATGCCGGCACGGGCGATGGCGTGTTTGACCGCGTGGCCGCCCAAGGTGGCGCCATGGGTCATGTTGAAAGCCCCGCGCCAGCTTTTGGCCAAGGGTGTGCGAGCGGTGGAGACGATGACAGCGTTGGTCATGATGGGTTCCTTAATTGAATGTTTTGCCTTCAGCCACCAAGCGAGCGAGCAAGGGGGCGGGTTGCCAGAATTTGGCGTCATCGTGGGGGTTTTGCGCAAAGCGGTGCATGGTTTGCACCACATTGAACAGCCCAAACTGGTCGGCGTAATTCATGGGGCCGCCACGGTAGATGGGGAAGCCGTAGCCGGTGATGTAGACCATGTCGATGTCGCTGGCACGGGCGGCAATGCCCTCTTCCAAAATGAAGGCGGCTTCGTTGACCAGCGAGAACACCAAGCGCTGCACGATTTCATCGTCGCTGATTTTGCGAGCGCTGATGCCAAGCGATGTGCGGTGCTTGGCGATCATGTCCTCCACCTCTTTGTTGGGGATGGCGTCGCGTTTGCCGGGCAGGTAGTCGTACCAGCCCTTGCCCACTTTTTGGCCAAAACGGCCCAGTTCACACAACAGGTCGGCGGTTTTGCTGTATTTCAGGTCGGGTTTTTCCACATAACGGCGCTTGCGAATCGCCCAGCCAATGTCGTTGCCAGCCAAGTCGCCCATGCGGAAGGGGCCCATGGCGAACCCAAATTTCTCCACCGCTTTGTCGACTTGTTGGGGCGTGCAACCTTCTTCGATCAGGAAACCGGCTTGGCGGCTGTACTGCTCAATCATGCGGTTGCCGATGAAGCCATCGCACACGCCAGACACCACCGCGGTTTTCTTGATCTTTTTGGCCACACCCATGACCGTGGCCATCACGTCTTTGCCGGTGGCCGCGCCGCGCACCACTTCCAAGAGCTTCATCACATTGGCGGGGCTGAAAAAATGCAAGCCCACCACGTCGTGTGGGCGCTTTGTGAAGGCGGCAATGGCATTGACGTCCAAGGTCGAGGTGTTGGACGCCAAAATCGCGCCGGGTTTCATCACCTCGTCGAGTTTTTTGAAGACCTTTTCTTTGACGCCCATTTCTTCAAATACCGCTTCGATCACCAAGTCTGCATCACGGATGTCGTCATAGCTCAGGGTGGTGCTGAGCATGCCCATGCGTTGTTGGAACTTGTCTTCTTTGAGCTTGCCCTTTTTCACCTGGGCTTGGTAGTTTTTCTCGATGATGGCAAGGCCTTTGTCCAAAGCTTCTTGCTTCATTTCCAAAATCTTGACCGGAATTCCGGCATTGAGGAAATTCATGCTGATGCCGCCACCCATGGTGCCCGCACCAATGACGGCCACGCTTTTGATTTCACGCACAGGTGTATCGGCGGACACATCGGCGATTTTGGTGGTGGCACGTTGCGCCACAAACAAATGGCGCAAAGCGCGGCACTCGGGGGTGAACATCAGGTTGGTGAAGATTTCACGCTCGGCGCGCATGCCTTCGTCAAACTTCATTTTGGTGGCGTTTTGCACCGCTTCAATGCACTTCAGGGGCGCGGGGTACTTGCCCTTGGTCATGCCGTTGACCATGTTGGTGCTGAACTTGAAGAAGGCATCGGCATTCGGGTGTTTGCAGGGCAGATCGCGCACCCGCGGCAGCGCCATGCCTGGCACGTGGTGTTGCAGCACTTCGTGGGCAAAGTCAGCGGCCTCTTGGGCCAACGTCTGTGCCGAACTGGCCATCTGGTCAAACAGCTTTTGACCCGGCAGCATGGCCAGCATCTCGCTTTTAATGGCCTCGCCGCTGACGATCATGTTCAGAGCCGCTTCCACCCCCAAGACTCGGGGCAAGCGCTGGGTGCCGCCCGCGCCCGGGATGAGGCCGAGCTTGACCTCTGGCAAGGCCACATCACACCCAGGGGCGGCGATGCGGTAATGGCATCCCAGGGCCAACTCCAAGCCGCCGCCCATGGCCACGGTATGGACAGCGGCGATCACGGGTTTGCTGGCGTTTTCCAGGGCCAAAATCACGTTCAACAAATTGGGCTCTTGAACGGCTTTGGGCGACCCAAATTCTTTGATGTCGGCCCCGCCCGAAAAGGCTTTGCCAGCACCGGTCAAGATGATGGCCTTGACGTTGTCGTCGGCCAAGGCTTTTTCAAGGCCCGCCACGATGGCTTGCCGGGTGCTCAAGCCCAGCCCGTTGATGGGTGGGTTGTTCATGGTGATCACTGCCAAGTCGCCTTGGACGGTGTAGTCAGCGCTCATGCGATTTTCCTTAGGTGATGGCCTGTGGGCCTGTGAGGTCGAAAGTGTTGGGAGGATACCAAAAAAGAACGATCGTTCTTTTTTGGGGGATTGTGTGCCGCCTCACAGCTCCAACCATTCGTGGCGGATCTCGGGATGTTGATCAAAAGCTTGTGGGCTGCCATTGAACACCACTTCGCCATGGCCCATGACCAGAATGCGGTCAGAAATGGCCAAGGCAAAGCTTAACTTTTGATCGATCAACACCATGGACATGCGTTCAGTTTTCAGGGTGAGCAAAAACGCCGCCACTTGTTCCACCACCTGGGGGGCCAAGCCTTCGGTGGGTTCGTCGATCAACATCAGGGCGGGTTCTCCCATCAAGGTGCGGCACAAGGTGAGCATTTGTTGCTCGCCGCCCGACAACACCCCGGCTGGCACGTGTTGGCGCTCGCGCAGACGTGGAAACAAGGCATACATGTCGTCAAAATCCCAACGGGTGCGGGTAGCGGAGCCCTTTTGACCCAGCATCAGGTTTTGATGCACCGTCAGGCGTGGAAACACATCCTTGTTTTCTGGCACATAACCCACACCCAGGCGGGCGATTTCGTGCGGAGGCTTGCCCAACAAGGATTGACCGCGCCAGCGCACAGTCCCTTTGGCCTGAACCAAGCCCATGATGGCTTTGGCCGTGGTGCTGCGACCCGAACCATTGCGCCCCAGCAAGGACACCACCTCGCCCTCGCCCACGGTGAAGTTCACCCCGTGCAAGACATGGCTTTTGCCGTAGTAAGCGTGCAGGTTCTCGACTTCAAGCATGCTGGCCTTGCCCTGGGGCCATGGCCCCCAAGTAAGCCGCTTGCACCTGTGGGTTTTCGCGCACTTGGCTAGGGGTGCCCCATGCCATCACCTGGCCATGGACCAAGACGGCAATTTTGTCGGCGAGTTCAAACACCACACCCATGTCGTGTTCCACCATCAACATGGTCTTGCCCTGGGTGACTTGGGCGATCAGGTCAATGAAGTGGCGGGTTTCACTGCGGCTCATGCCCGCGGTCGGTTCGTCCAACAGCAAGACCGCAGAATCGCCGCCCAAGGTGATGCCCAGCTCCAAAGCCCGTTGCTCTGCATAGCTCAGGTTCATGGCCAGGTCGTGGCGTCTGTGCCACAGCCCTATCTGATCGAGCAAGGTCTCGGTTCTGGCGTTGGCGTCTTTCAATCCGGACAAAAACTTCCAGCAGCTGTAGCCGTGTCCCAAAGCGCAGAGCACACTGCAGCGCAGGTTTTCATACACCGACATGCCTGCAAACAAGTTGGTGATTTGAAAACTGCGCGACAAACCCATGCGGTGGATGGCATGGGGCGGCAAGCCGTCGATGCGCTGGCCCCGCAGTTCGATGTGGCCTTGGTCTGGCTTGAATTTGCCACTGATCAAATGGAACAAAGTGGATTTGCCCGCGCCGTTGGGCCCAATGATGGCCACCCGCTCGCCGGGACTCACGTTCAAGTCCACGCCTTGAATCACCTCGGTGTTGCCAAAGCGCTTGTGCACGCCGCGCAGCGCCAGCGCCGGCGTCATGGGTTTGCCCCGTTGGGCACCCATGCCATCTGACCCCAGGCCCGATCCCAATGGCGTTTGCAAAACATCCAGCCGACCAAACCCGCGGTCAAGGCCAAGGCCGCCAAAACCCAGGGCAAGGGCTGATCGGTGGCCCAAGGCTGGCCCAGCCAGCGCAAGGGTTGACCCACCGAGGAATGCCATTGGCGGTGATAAAACAGTTCAATGGCGCTGGCGGCGCCCAGCGCCGCCACACCCGCGCTCATCAGACACCCCAGGTACCAAGGCCACAAACGAGCCGCACCCGTCCGTGTGACCCAACTCAGGTGCCAAACCCCCAAGCTGGCCAAGCCACCAGGCGCATACATCACCATCGCCATGAACAACAAGCCCAAGTAGAGCAGTCCTGCGGTGGTCCACTCCGAGAGCAGCACCCCAGAGAGCACCATCCCCACCGCCCCCAACAGGGGACCGACAAAATAACCCGATCCGCCCAAAATGGTGAACAACAGGTAGGCGCCCGAACGGGCAGTGCCCACCACATCGGCGGTGACCATTTCAAAGTGCAGCACCGCCATGCCCCCGGACACGCCGGCAAAAAATCCGGAGATGATGAAGGCCAAGTAACGCACCCGCTGGGGTTGATAACCAATGAAAGACAGGCGCTCGGCGTTGTCGCGCGCGGCGTTGAGCAAGCGACCCAGCGGTGTTTGGGTGAAGGCATACATCAAAGCCACACTCACCCAGGTGTAGGCGCCGATCAGGTAGTAGACCTGGATGGGTGACTTGAAATCGATGCCCCACAGGGCAGCCCCTTGGACCCGGTTGCCCGACAAACCTGCTTCACCGCCAAAAAAATCTGAAAACATCAGCGACATGGCAAACACCAACTCGCCCAGCCCCAAGGTGATCATGGCCAAGGTGGTTCCCGATTTGCGGGTGGACACATAACCCAAGACCACAGCAAAGCCCATGCCGCAAACGCCACCGACCAAAGGAATCAGGCTGACTGGAACGCCCCATCCACCACTGCCCAAGCCTTGCAGCACATGCATGGCCATGTATGCCCCCAAGCCTGTGTAAACAGCATGACCAAAGCTGAGCATGCCCCCTTGGCCCCACAGCATGTTGTAGGACAGACAAGCGACCATGGCAATGGCGATTTGTGTCAACACCGATTGTTCAAATGGGGCATTGAAAATCCACGGTGCCAGGCCCATTGCAACGGCCCCCACACCCAGCCAAAACCAAGGCCTGGGCAGAGCCTGTGGGCTGGCGATGCTTGGTGTCGATGGGGTCATGCTTCAACCCTCACGGGTACCCATCCAGCCTTGGGGGCGGAGCATCAATATCAGCACCAAAAACAAATACGGCAAGATGGGTGCGGCTTGTGACAAGGTCAATGCCATCCAAGGTGAATGGCTCGCATCGGCTAGCGCGGGCCAACCCAGGGCGACCCACAGGTCCCACACAGAGATGTCAATGGACACGGCCAGGGTTTGGACCGTGCCAATGAGCACAGAGGCCCAAAAAGCACCGGCCAAGGAACCCAGGCCGCCAATCACAATCACCACAAAAGTCAGTGAACCCACGGTGGCCGCCATGGCAGGTTCGGTGACGAAGGTGCTGCCCCCAATCACCCCGGCCAAAGCGGCCAAGCCTGTCCCCACGCCAAACACCCACATGAACACCTGGGGCACGTTGTGGCCCAGGGTTTGCACGGCTTGCGGGTGGGTCAAGGCCGCTTGGATCACCAGACCAATCCGGGTGCGGGTGATCAGCGCCCACAGGCCCAGCACCATGGCCAAGGCCACTGCCATGATGAAGGCGCGGGTGGCGGGGAACGGCGAGCACAGCGCAGCCCCTTGGCAGGAGGCCTCGGCCGCAGCCCCCCAAACCCACTGCAAGTCAGTGACATGGCCGCCGCCCACCAGGGTGAAGGCCGGCCCTTGCAGCCAATCGGGGGGCGCAAAGGGAACGGCTGCGCGGCCCCACAACAACTGCACGACTTCCACCAGCACACAGGCCAAACCAAAGGTGATGAGCAATTCCGGCACATGGCCGTGGGCATGGGCGCGGCGCAAAAACCATTTCTCAAAGACCGCGCCCAACAAACCCACAGCCAAGGGCGCAAGGACCAATGCGGGGACAAAGCCCCATGTGGCGTTCAAGCTGTAACCCACGTAGGCGCCCAACATGTAAAAGCTGGCATGGGCAAAGTTGAGCACGCCCATCATGCTGAAAATCAGCGTCAGGCCCGCGCTGAGCATGAACAACAGCAATCCATAGCTCACCCCATTGAGCAGGGAAATGAGAAAAAACTCCATGGTTGCAAGAAACACCCTGTGCGCGCCGATACCAGCGACAGGGTGAAGGGCTTCTCCGTTCGGTCAGGTGGCGGTCATGGTGCGGTTGCTGGGTGTGTTGTCAGGAGCCTGTGACGCAAGCATCAAGCCGGCAGTCGGTAATCCTGGAGTTGCTCGCGCAAACGGGTTTTGAGCATTTTCCCAGTGGCCCCCAGCGGAATGGCGGTCACAAAAACCACGTCATCGGGGATTTGCCATTTGGCGGTTTTGCCCTGGTAAAAAGCCAATAAAGTGGCGGCATCCAAGCTGCTGTCGGGTTTTTTCACCACCACCACAATCGGGCGCTCATCCCATTTGGGGTGGGCCACGCCAATGCAAGCGGCCATTTGAACGTCGGGGTGGGCCATGGCGATGTTCTCAATGTCGATCGAGCTGATCCATTCACCGCCGGATTTGATGACGTCTTTGCTGCGGTCGGTGATTTGCATGAAGCCGTCGGGGTCGATGGAGGCCACGTCGCCGGTGGGGAACCAGCCGTCGATCAAGGGGCTGGGGCCTTCTTGGCGGTAATACTCGCGCAAAACCCAGGGGCCTTTGACCAACAAGTCGCCTGTGGCGACGCCATCCCAGGGCAAATCTTGGCCCTCGGGGCCAATGATCTTCATGTCGATGCCGTAAATGCAGCGCCCTTGTTTGAGGCGAATTTGCATCTGCTCCTCGGGCGGCAGACCCAAGTGCTTGTTCTTCAAGGTGCACAGCGTGCCCAAGGGGCTCATTTCGGTCATGCCCCAAGCATGCAACACCTCGACCCCATAGTTGTTCTTGAAGGCATGGATCATGGCCGGCGGGCAGGCCGAGCCCCCAATCACGGTGCGCTGCAGGGTGCTGAAGCGCAAGCCTTTGGGCCCCATGTGGCTGAGCATCATTTGCCACACCGTGGGCACGCCTGCGGCAAAGGTGACACCCTCGGCTTCAATCAGGCCATAGACCGATGCGCCGTCCAAGGCCGGCCCAGGAAACACCAATTTGGCACCCACCATGGCGGCGCTGTAGGGAATGCCCCAGGCGTTGACGTGGAACATGGGCACCACCGGCAAGATGCTGTCGCGCGCGGACATGCACATCACATCGGGCAAAGCCGCGGCATAGGCATGAAGAATGGTGGAGCGGTGGCTGTACACGGCCGCTTTGGGGTTGCCCGTGGTGCCGCTGGTGTAGCACATGCTGGAGGCTGAGTTTTCATCGAACACCGGCCAAACATATTGCTGGCTTTGCGCTTGCAGCCATGACTCGTAGCTGCGCAAGCCCGGAATGCTGGTTTGGGCCGGCAAATGGGCGTCATCACACAGGGCGATCCAATGCTTGACCGTGGTGCATTGGGCATGGATTTTTTCGATGATGGGCAAAAAGGTCATGTCAAAGCATATGACCTGGTCTTGGGCGTGGTTGGCGATCCAAGCAATTTGATCCGGGTGCAAGCGCGGATTGACGGTGTGCAGCACCCGGCCCGTGCCACTGACCCCAAAATACAACTCGAGGTGGCGATAACCATTCCAGGCCAGGGTGGCCACACGGTCGCCAAAGGCCAGGCCCAAACCATCCAAAGCATTGGCCACTTGGCGCGCGCGCTGGGCGATGCCGGCCCAATGGGTGCGGTGCACATCGCCTTCCACCCGCTTGGACACCACCTCGACATCGCCATGGTGCTTTTCGGCGAAATCAATCAAGGATGAAATCGCCAACCCTTGACCTTGCATCAATCCCAACATGGTTTGTCCCTTGGATGTGTACTGGAAAGGGGCTTATTTTGCATGGAAAATCTGGCCGATTTGGTGCTCAGTCGGGCGTGGGAGCTGGGTCCACCAGCCAGGCGATGCCCTGAGCGACACAGGTTTTTTTCAAACACCGACAATCCAGCCCATGCAATCCACTTCCAGCGCCGTGGCCAACAGACCCGACCAGGCCTCACCGCATTTGCCCTGGTCCAGCGGTATGCACGCTTTGGGACCGACTTTTTTCACCCCGACCGCGCCCACGCCCATGGGTGCCGCCCATTGGGTGTCGCAAAACCGAGGCTTGGCTCAAGAGCTGGGCCTGCCCGATTCGTTTTGGGACGACCCCTTGAGCTTGCAGGCCTTGAGCGGTAACGCGGTGTGGCCCGGTTCAGTGCCCGTGGCCAGCGTTTACAGCGGCCACCAATTTGGGGTTTGGGCGGGCCAACTCGGCGATGGCCGAGCTTTGTCTTTGGGCGAAATCGACTCGCCCCTGGGGCGTCAAGATTGGCAACTCAAAGGCGCTGGGCCCACGCCCTATTCACGGCGCGGGGACGGGCGTGCGGTGCTGCGCTCAAGCATCCGCGAATACCTGTGCAGCGAGGCCATGCATGGCCTGGGCATCCCCACCACGCGGGCTTTGGCCTTGACCGCCTCTGGCCTGCCGGTGTGGCGGGAAAGCCAAGAAACCGCTGCCGTGGTCACTCGGGTGGCACCATGTTTCATCCGCTTTGGGCATTTCGAGCACTTTGCATCTTTGGGCGACTGGGATTCGGTGAAGCGTTTGTTGACCCAACTCCTAGACCAACACTTCCCTGACATAGCCCAGCAACAATTGCCTATTGAACAGGCCTGCTTGCAATGGCTGCAAACCGTGACCGAGCGCACCGCGCAGATGGTGGCTCAATGGCAAGGGGTGGGGTTTTGTCATGGTGTGATGAACACCGACAACATGAGCGTCTTGGGCTTGACCCTGGACTATGGGCCGTTTCAGTTTTTGGACGCCTACGACCCCGACCACATTTGCAACCATTCAGACCACCAAGGCCGTTATGCCTTTCAGCGCCAACCCCAGGTCGCTTTTTGGAACCTCTACTGCTTGGGCCAAGCCGTGGCCCCCCTGGTGGGCGAGACCGAGCCGGTGCTCGAAGCCTTGAACACCTATAAAACCGCCCTGCCCCAAGCTTTGCTCTCACAGTGGCGGAAAAAGCTGGGGCTGAGCACCACCGCCACCGAAGACGCTGAGCTGGCCCAGGCGGCGCTGGATTTGCTCAGCACAGGTGCGGTGGACTTCAGTATTTTTTGGCGCCGCTTGAGCCATGCGGTACTCAGCAGCCACGGGCAGTCCAGCGATGCCGCCGCATGGGCACCGGTGCGCGATTTGTTTTTGGACACCGCTGCATGGGCCGATTGGCAACAGCGCTACACCGCCCGGCTGGGGGCGCAAGATCGGGCCCTGACCGGTGCGGCCATGCTGCGCGCCAACCCGAAATATGTACTGCGCAATCACTTGGGCGAAACGGCGATCCGGATGGCCCAGGCTGGTGATTACAGGGAAGTGGATAATTTGCTCGCGTTGTTGCGCCACCCCTTTGATGAACACCCCGACTCGGAACACCGGGCCGGATTTCCGCCCGATTGGGCCTCCACGATTGCCATCAGCTGCTCTTCATGAAAATCCAAAAAACCGACGCCGAGTGGAAACAACACTTGGCCGATAAAGGGGCTGAACCCCTGGCCTTTGCCGTTACCCGCCAAGCAGCGACCGAGCGACCCTTCACAGGAAAGTATGAGTCGCACTGGGATGCTGGGCGCTACCAATGCATTTGCTGCGGCCAAAAACTGTTTGATCACCAAACCAAATTTGATGCCGGCTGTGGCTGGCCCAGCTTTTACCAAGCGGCCGATGAAAACGCCATTGCCGAACACGCCGACCGCAGTTTGGGCGTGTTGCGCACAGAGACCTTGTGCGCCCAATGCGGCGCCCACCTGGGGCATGTCTTTCCGGATGGGCCGCAACCCACAGGGTTGCGTTACTGCATGAATTCGGCGGCCTTGGAATTTGTACCCAGCGGACAGGACAAGAAATGAAGCTCCTGCTGGATTTTTTCCCTATTTTGTTGTTTTTCGGCGCGTTCAAAATTTGGGGCATTTTTGTCGCCACGACGGTGGCCATCGTGGCCACTTTGATCCAATTGGCTTGGATGCGTTACAGCACCGGCCGCACCGAGCCCATGCAGTGGCTGAGCCTGGGGGTGATTGTGGTGTTTGGTGGCGCGACCTTGATCGCCCAAGACGAGACATTCATCAAATGGAAACCCTCGGTGCTGTATTGGGCCATGGGCGGGGCTTTGCTGGTGGGGCAGGTGTTTTTCCGCCGCAACTGGTTGCAAAGTTTGATGAAAAGCCAAATGGCCTTGCCCGACCATGCGTGGCGCGTGATGCTGTGGAGCTGGTGCGGGTTTTTCGCTGTGATGGGCGTGCTCAATTTGTGGGTCGCCTATCACTTTGATACCGACACCTGGGTCAATTTCAAGTTGTTTGGCGGCATGGGCTTGATGCTGGTTTTTGTGTTGGCCCAAGCGATGTACCTGGGGCGCTTCATGGACAACGGCGAAGTCACCGCAGAAAAACCGGAATCCAAGCCATGATGGTTCAAGCCGAGTCACTTCATCAGCGCTTGAGTTCGGTGCTGAATCCGTTCAGCCTGGAGGTGATCGACGAAAGTGCCGATCATGCTGGCCATGTGGGCGCCAATGACCTGGGGTTCGGAACCCATTTCAGGGTGCGCATTGGCTGCAGCCAATTCAATGGCTTGAGTCGGGTCAAGCGCCATCGCCTTGTGTATGATGCGCTGCAAGATTTCATCGACCAAGGATTGCACGCCTTGGCCATCGAAATTGTTGATCCTCCCAAGACTTGATCAAATCTTCTTCTCCCACCCTCCCCCCAAATAGAGCCATATTTCATGACACATTCCTCCATCAGGTCATTGCTGACCGCGTGCGCCTTGAGCACCTTGAGTGTTTCCTTGTGGGCACAAAACCTGGCCATCGTCAACGGCAAGGCCGTGCCCAAAGCCCGCGCCGAGGTGCTGGCCGAGCAACTGGCCAAGTCAGGCCGACCGGTCACGCCTGATTTGGAAGCGCAAATCAAAGAAGAAGTCATCAACCGCGAAATCTTCATGCAAGAAGCCGTGCGCCGTGGGTTGGACGCGTCCGACGAATACAAAAACCAATTGGAATTGGCACGCCAGTCGATTTTGATTCGCGAGTTGTTCAACGACCAACAAAACAAAGACAAGGTCACCGACGCCGACATCAAGGCCGAGTACGACAAATTCGTGGCGGCCAATGGCGGCAAAGAGTACCGCGCCCGCCACATCTTGGTGGAAAAGGAAGACCAAGCCAAGGCCATCGTGGCCAGCCTGAAAAAAGGCGCCAAGTTTGAAGACCTGGCCAAAAAGCAATCCAAGGACCCTGGCTCAGGCGCCAACGGTGGTGATCTGGATTGGGCCGCTGGCGGCAACTACGTGAAAGAGTTTTCCGAAGCGATGGTGGCCTTGAAAAAAGGTCAATTGACCGACAAGCCAGTGAAAACCCAGTTTGGCTGGCACGTGATCCGTTTGGACGATGTGCGTGAAGCGCAGTTGCCCAAGTTCGAAGAAGTCAAACCCCAAATTTCTCAGCAAATGCTGCAACAGAAAATGGGTCAATTCCAGCAAGACCTGCGCGCCAAAGCCAAGATCGAGTGATTCAAGGCTGAGCCCGTTTCACGGGCGCATCTCACAAAAGGGGCCGCGAGGCCCCTTTTTTGTGGTGTTCAACCCACCCAGCGGCGGGCGTTGCGCCAGATGTGCATCCACGGGCTGTGCGCGCTGGGGTCGGCTGGGGTCCAGCTCATTTGCACCTGGCGGAACACCCGCTCGGGGTGCGGCATCATGGCGGTGAAGCGCCCGTCGGCGGTGGTCACCGCCGTCAAGCCACCAGGGCTGCCATTGGGGTTGAGCGGGTATTGATCGGTGCCCGCCCCCGAGCCGTCGACAAAGCGCATGGCCTGGTGCACCCGCGACAAATCGCCGCGCAGTGCAAAGTTGGCATAGCCCTCACCGTGGGAAACCGCAATCGGCAAGCGCAAACCGGCCATGCCTTGGAAGAACAAACTCGGTGAGTCCAGCACCTCCACTTGGGACAAACGGGCCTCGAAGCGTTCACTCAGGTTGGTGGTGAAGCGTGGCCAGTCTTGGGCGCCGGGAATCAGGTCGGCCAAGGCGGCCATCATTTGGCAACCGTTGCACACCCCCAGGCCAAAGCGGTCGCTGCGCTGCATGAAGGCTTGAAACTGGTCGGCCAACTTGGGGTTGAAGGCAATGCTGCGCGCCCAGCCCACGCCCGCGCCCAAGGTGTCGCCGTAGCTGAAACCACCGCAAGCCACAAAACCAGCAAAGTCAGACAATTTGACGCGGCCTTGTTGCAGATCGGTCATGTGCACGTCCACGGCTTCAAAACCCGCCGCATCAAAGGCGTAAGCCATCTCCAAGTGCGAGTTCACCCCTTGTTCGCGCAGCACCGCCACACGGGGGCGAGCCAGATTCACGTATGGCATTTCCAAGGCCGCTTGCAGCGGTGCTGGCACATGCCAGTGCAGCGGCGTGGGTTGGGCCGTGGCGGCATGCTCGGCATCGGCGCAGGCAGGGTTGTCGCGTTGCTGGCAAATTTTCCAACTGACGGCGTCCCAAGCCAGCATCAAATCGGAAATTTTGGCGCTGAAAATTTCACTGGCATCGCGCCAAATGCTCAATTCGCCCTTGCCACGGGGCAAACCCGCTTGGTCGGGTCTGGTTTTGCCGATCACATGGCTGTGCGAAGACAAACCGTGTTGGCGCAAGATGCCCAAGGCTTGATCGCGCTGGGCCGTGCGCACTTGGATCACCACGCCCAGCTCTTCGTTGAACAAGGCTTGCAGGCTGCGTTCATGGCGACGCGCCCCCACTTGGCTTGCCCAGTTTTTGCTGTCCCCGTGGTCGGCGCGGCTGTCGGCAATGCCGTCCCCCTCGGTGACCAGCATGTCAATGTTCAAGGCCACACCGACTTGTCCGGCAAAAGCCATTTCGGACACGGTGGCCAACAGCCCCCCGTCGCTGCGGTCGTGGTAGGCCAGCACCAAATTCTCGGCGCGCAAATCGTGCAATGCGGCGGCCAAGGCCAGAAGGTCTTGCGCCTGGTGCAAGTCAGGCACGCGGTCGCCAGATTGGCCCAGCACTTGGCCCAGCACGCTGCCTCCCATGCGGCATTGGCCGCGGCCCAGGTCCACCAAGATCAGGCTGGTGTCGGCCTCAGAAGCATTGAGTTGCGGGGTCCAGGTGCCGCGCACATCGTCCAGACTGACAAATGCGGTGACGATCAAACTCACCGGCGAGACCACCTGGTGGTCTTGGCCTTGATCGCGCCACTGGGTGCGCATGGACAAGCTGTCTTTGCCCACTGGGATGGAGATGCCCAAAGCCGGGCACAAGTCCATGGCCACGGCTTGCACGGTCTGGTACAGGGCGGCGTCTTCACCGGGCTCACCACAGGCGGCCATCCAATTGGCCGACAGCTTGACCTTGTCCATTTGAAACGGGGCCGCCATCAGGTTGGTCAGCGCCTCAGCCACGGCCATGCGCCCAGCCGCTGGGGCATTGAGGCTGGCCAAGGGACTGCGCTCGCCCATGGCCATGGCCTCGCCGGCAAAACCTTGGTAGTCGGCCAAGGTGACAGCGCAATCGGCCACCGGCACTTGCCAGGGGCCGACCATTTGGTCGCGGTGGGTCAGGCCCGAAACGGTTCGGTCGCCAATGGTGATCAAAAAGCGCTTGGACGCCACCGTGGGGTGGCTGAGCACTTGGATGACCGCATCCGTCCAGTTGACGCCGTCCAGGTCCATGGCTGTTCCGCGCCAAACTTGACGGGTGACGTTGCGGTGCATTTTGGGCGGCTTGCCCAGCAGCACATTGAGGGGCATGTCCACCGGGTTCTGGCCGGAGGCTTGGTGCAAACTCAAATGGGCGTCGTCGGTGGCCACGCCGACCACGGCGAATGGGCAGCGTTCGCGCGCGCACAAGGCGCTGAAGGCATCCAGCGATGTGGGCGACACGGCCAGCACATACCGCTCTTGGCTTTCGTTGCTCCAAATCTCGCGCGGCGACATGCCGCTTTCTTCCAAAGGAATTTGGGCCATGTCAAAGCGCGCACCGCGCCCAGCATCGTTGACCAATTCGGGAAACGCATTCGACAAGCCCCCGGCCCCCACATCGTGGATGGCCAAAATCGGATTGTCGCTGCCCTGGGCCCAGCACTGGTTGATGACCTCTTGCGCCCGGCGCTGAATTTCGGGGTTGCCCCGTTGCACCGAGTCAAAGTCGAGGTTGACCGCATTGGCACCGCTGGACAAGGAGCTGGCCGCCCCTCCGCCCAAACCAATGCGCATGCCCGGCCCTCCCAGCTGGATGAGCAAGGTGCCTGCGGGAAAACGTATTTTTTCGGTTTGCTGGGCGTCGATGGTGCCCAAGCCGCCCGCGATCATGATGGGCTTGTGGTAGCCGCGCACCACCCCGGCAACCACTTGCTCGTATTCGCGAAAGTAGCCCAACAAGTTGGGGCGGCCAAACTCATTGTTGAAGGCGGCCGCGCCCAAAGGACCCTCGGTCATGATTTGCAGGGCACTGGCCATGTGGGCGGGGCGCTGCAGAGTGCTGTCCCACAATTTGGACACGGTGAAGCCGGTCAGGGCCGCCTTGGGCCGTGAACCACGACCGGTGGCTCCTTCATCGCGAATTTCCCCGCCGGCACCGGTGGCTGCCCCTGGATAGGGTGAGATGGCGCTGGGGTGGTTGTGGGTCTCCACCTTCATCAGCACATGGTGAAGTGCGTCCTCTTTGCGGTAGACCGACATGCCCGCTTGGGCCGTGGCACCCCAGCGCTGCACCCGGTGGCCGCTCATCACCGAGGCATTGTCCGAATAGGCCACCACCGTGTGTTGGGGGTTTTGCTGATGGGTGTGGCGAATCATGCCGAACATGCTCAGCGCTTGCGCTTGCCCGTCAATGGTGAAGCGGGCGTTGAAGATTTTGTGCCGACAGTGCTCGCTGTTGGCCTGGGCAAACATCATCAATTCCACATCGCTGGGGTTGCGCCCGAGTTGGCGAAACGCATCCAGCAAGTAATCGATCTCGTCGTCGGCCAGCGCCAAACCCCATTGCACATTGGCTTGGCTCAACGCGTCTCGGCCTGCATGCAGCACATCCACATGCTGCATGGCAGGTGCTTGTACCGGCGCAAACAAGGCGTGGGCAGCCGCCAAACCCAGGTGCAGTGACTCGGTCATGCGGTCAAACAAGGGCTCGCCCAGGGCTTGCCACATGTCGTTTGGCGGCGCAGGCCCACCGCTGAAGACAAATTGGTACTCGGTCACCCGCTCGATGCGGTGCAGCCGCAAGCCGCAATTGCGCGCAATGTCGGTGGCCTTGGACGCCCAGGGTGAGACCGTCCCCAAGCGGGGGCTGACCACCAAGCTGGGTTGCGCTGTGGCGGGCCAATGCCGGGCGGGGCCGAGCAAGCGTTGCACGGCCGAATGGGTATCGGCTTCCAGCGCCTGCTCGCTGGCCACCAAATACACATGGCGCGCTTGCAAATCTTGCAAGTGAGGATGGATGCTTTGCAAACGCGGCAAGAGTTGACGCAGGCGAAAGCCACTCAGTGCGTTGTCGCCTGGGAATTCGGTGATGTGCAGGGTCACGGGGTGGCCTTGGTGGTCTGGCGCCGCACCGCTGACTGGGGTGTGGGCAGGTTGAAGAATGGCTTTGATTTTACGCCACGGCCCATGGGTCACAGGGCTGAGATAATCGCTGCCATGAGCATCACCTACAAAGACAGCGCTGGCATCGAAGGCATGCGCGTGGCCGGTCGCCTGGCCTCAGAAGTTTTGGACTTTTTGACCCCCCATGTGCAAGTGGGTGTGACCACCAATCAGCTCGACCAGCTGGCCCACGACTACATCACCCAGGTTCAGCACGCCATCCCCGCCCCCCTGAATTACGCGCCTTCGGGCTACAAGCCCTATCCCAAATCGATTTGCACGTCGATCAACCACCAGGTGTGCCATGGCATCCCCAGCGACAAGGCCTTGAAGCGTGGGGACATCATCAACATTGACATCACCGTGATCAAAGACGGCTGGCATGGCGACACCAGCCGCATGTTTGCGGTGGGCGAAGCCTCGATTGCTGCCAAGCGCCTGTGCCAATTGACCTATGACGCGATGTGGCATGGCATTGTCAAAGTCAAGCCGGGGACCCGTTTGGGTGACATTGGCTTTGCAATCCAGCGTTTTGCTGAAGGCCATGGGTTTTCTGTGGTGCGTGAGTTTTGCGGCCACGGCATTGGTGAAAAATTTCATGAAGACCCACAAGTGCTTCACTATGGCAAGCCCGGCACCTTGGAGGAATTGCAAGCCGGCATGACCTTCACCATCGAACCCATGATCAATGCTGGGCGGCGTGACATCAAGGAACTCGGCGACGGCTGGACCATTGTGACCCGCGACCATTCCTTGTCCGCCCAATGGGAGCACACCATTTTGGTCACCCCCACGGGTTATGAAGTGTTGACCCTGTCCGCTGGCAGCCCGGCCTTGCCCGCCTTTGTCACCACCACTTCTTGCTGACACCTTGTCCATGGGCTCACCCGATGCGCTCCACCGCGCAGCCAAAAAAAACCTGTTGGCTGGCCTGACCCAAGGGCCGATCACGGTGCGGCGTGTCACACACTTCTTGGAAGCGCTGTGTGCGCTCAATGACCAAACCCTGACGCAGTTGTTCCACCAATGCGGATTGGCCGACAGCCTGACCTTGGTGGCGGTGGGGGGCTATGGGCGGGGCCAGCTCTATCCTTATTCGGATGTGGACGTCTTGGTGCTGATGCCATCCAATGTGGCCTTGGCGCAAGACGACGCCTTGCGCGGCCAAGTCGAGCGCTTCATCAGCCAGTGCTGGGACGCGGGCATGGAGGTGGGCTCGAGCGTGCGAACGGTTGAAGAATGCATGCTGGAGTCGGCCAAAGATGTGACGGTGCAGACCTCTTTGCTCGAAGCGCGCTGGGTTTGCGGGCAAAAAGGCTTGTTTGAAGAATTCCAACGCCGCTTTGCCCAAGCCATGGACGCCAAGGCCTTTTTTGTGGCCAAAACCTTGGAGATGCGCCAACGCCACACCAAATTCGAGAACACACCCTATGCCCTGGAGCCCAATTGCAAAGAGTCTCCGGGCGGATTGCGCGATTTGCACATTTTGAAATGGGTGGCCAAGGCCGCTGGATTGGGCCACAGTTGGAGTGAGTTGGCCCGCAGTGGCTTGGTCACCGCCCATGAGGCGCGCCAACTCACCCGCAACGAACAATGGCTGAGCCTGGTGCGCGTCTTGTTGCACCTGGAAGCCAACCGGCGCGAAGACCGTTTGGTTTTCGATCTGCAAAGCGCCTTGGGATTGCGCTTGGGCCTGGGCCAGAACCCGGATGGCAGCACCCATGCCCGCCAGGCCAGTGAGGCCTTGATGAAGCGCTATTACTGGGCGGCCAAAGCGGTGACCCAGCTCAACCAAATCGTGGTGCTGAACTTGGAAGAGCAGCTCATCCCCGGTGACCACACGCCGCACCCGATCAACGAACGCTTTGCCAATAAGTCGGGCATGTTGGATGTGCGCACCGATGAGGTCTACCTTCAACAGCCCCACGCGATCTTGGAAACCTTTTGGTTGTACCAAACCACCCCTGGCATCAAAGGGCTGTCGTCACGCACTCTGCGCGCGCTGTACAACGCCAGGCCGGTCATGGACGCCCAATTCCGAAAAGACCCAGCCAACCACGCCATGTTTGTGCGGATTTTGCAGTCACCCCTGGGCATCACCCACGCCATGCGTTTGATGAACCAAACCTCGGTGTTGGGGCGTTATTTGTGGACCTTTCGGCGCATCGTGGGTCAAATGCAGCATGACTTGTTCCATGTGTACACCGTCGATCAGCACATCCTGATGGTGTTGCGCAACGTGCGGCGGTTTTTCATTGCCGAGCACGCACATGAATACCCGTTTTGTTCGCAACTGGCCAGCGGCTGGGACAAGCCTTGGTTGTTTTATGTGGCGGCCCTGTTCCACGACATTGCCAAAGGGCGCGGCAAAGACCATTCGGTCGAGGGCCGCATGGAGGTGCGCCGGTTTTGCCGCACCCACCAAATCACCGGCGAAGACGCCAGTTTGGTGGAGTTCTTGGTCAGCGAACACCTCACCATGAGCCATGTGGCGCAAAAAGAAGACCTCAACGACCCCGAGGTGATCGCCCAGTTCGCGCGCCGCGTGGGCAGCGAACGCCAGTTGACGGCCTTGTACCTGCTGACCGTCGCCGATATCCGTGGCACCAGCCCCAAGGTGTGGAACGCCTGGAAGGGCAAGTTGCTGGAGGATTTGTACAAGTACACGGCCAGGGCCATGGGTGGCCGTGCCCCGGACCCGGACTCGGTGGTCGAGGCACGCAAGCGCGAAGCCCTGGAAAATTTGGCCTTGCACGCGCTGCCCCATGAGGCGCACAAAAGCCTGTGGGACTCTTTGGATGTGGGCTATTTCATGCGGCATGATGCCCAGGAAATCGCTTGGCACACGCGACAGTTATCGCGGTGGTTGAGCCAAAATTCGCAGGACACACCGCCGGCCATGGTGCGTTGCCGCCCCTCACCGACCGGTGAGGGATTGCAAATCATGGTGTTTGCGCCCGATGCGCCCGATTTGTTTGCCCGTATCTGTGGCTACTTTGACCACAACAGCATCAGCGTGCAAGACGCCAAGATTTACACCGCGCCCAATGGCCGAGCCTTGGATACCTTTCAGGTGGTGGCCCCACACATGAGCGAACATTACCGAGAGCTCAGCACCATGGTGGAGCGCGATTTGGCCGACACCTTGGCGCTGGTGGGACCTTTGCCCACGGCCAGCCATGGCCGGGTGTCAAGGCGGGTGAAAAGTTTCCCGATTGCGCCCCGGGTGAATTTGCAACCCGACGAAAAGGCCCAGCGTTGGCTGCTGAGTGTCTCGGCCAGCGACCGAGTGGGTTTGCTGTATGGCATTGCCAGGGTTTTGGCGCGGCACCAAATCCATTTGCAATTGGCCAAAATTTCCACCTTGGGCGAGCGGGTGGAAGACACCTTTTTGATCGACGGCCCTTCGCTGCAACACAACCGCAGCCAAATCGACATTGAAACCGAGTTGCTCGAATCCCTGAGCGTTCAGTGACAACGCTCAATCATCTTCCACGGCGCTGATACCTGGAAACAGCACATCGGTGTAGCCAAAGCGGCTGAAGTCGCGCACCCGCATGGGGTACAACTTGCCCATCAAATGGTCGCACTCATGTTGCACAACGCGGGCGTGAAAACCAGACACCTCGCGCTCGATCACCTGGCCCTGCACGTCCCATCCTTGGTAGCGAATGCTTTGCCAGCGCGGCACCACCCCGCGCAAACCGGGCACCGACAGGCAACCCTCCCAGTCTTCAACTTCCTCTGCGCCCAATGGGGTGATGGTGGGGTTGATCAACACGGTTTCGGGAGTGGGCTCGGCATCGGGGTAACGCGGGTTGATCTGACCCGTGCCAAAAATCACCACCTGCAAGTCCACGCCAATTTGGGGTGCGGCCAATCCAGCGCCATTCACCTGCGCCATGGTCTCTTGCATGTCGCGCACCAAGGCATGCAACTCAGGCGTATCAAAGCGCGGCACAGGTTGGGCCTGGCGCAATAACCTGGGGTCGCCCATTTTCAAAATGGTGTGAATGGTCATGGGTGTGTCCTCTCCAAGGGTCAACGTGCCAACCAAGCCGCGCCGCGCACGCCAGAAGCATCGCCATGTTTGGCTGGGCGTATGGGTGTGTGGATGGCTGGGGTAAAGGTGTGGCGATTCAGCAGTGGCGGTATGGCGGTGTACAGCTCATCGATCTGGCTCATGCCGCCGCCCAAGACGATGGCATCGGGGTCCATGGTGTTGATGACTTGCGCCAGGGCACGGGCCAAGCGGTCCACATATCTGTCCCAACTGGCCTGCGCCTGGGGCTCGCCCCGGCGCATGGCTAAGACGATGTCTGGTGGTTGAGCGATGCAGCCCGTGTGGGCCGCATGATCTGCAGCAAAACCCGGGCCACACAGCCAGGTTTCCAAGCAGGCATGTTGCCCACACCAGCAGTCACGGCTGAACAGATCGCCCTCGCCCAACCAGGGCAAGGGGTTGTGCCCCCACTCGCCGGCCAGCGCATGCGGGCCCCGCCTGGCTTTGCCGTGGATGGCCCAACCTCCACCACAGCCAGTGCCCAAAATCACCCCAAACACCAGATCCAAGCCCGCGCCAGCCCCGTCCACCGCTTCGCTCACGGCCAGGCAATTGGCGTCGTTTTCCATCCGCACCTGGCAACCGAGCAGGTGTTGCAAATCGGCTTGCATGGGCTGGCCATTCAGCACCACCGAGTTGGCGCCACGCACGGTATGGGTCAAAGGGTCCAAGCATCCGGGAATGGCCATGCCCACCGCCACAGGGCGCGGCATATTCAAAGTAGCCAAGCTGTGATCCACCATGTCGCGCACGCACTGCAGGGTGGCTGGGTAGTCACCCACCGGCGTGGGTCGGCGCTGGCGGTGAATGACTTGCCCCGCCGCATCCACCACGGCCACCTCGATCTTGGTGCCGCCCAGGTCGATGCCGATCAAACCACTCATGGGCTGGTTTGGACCAATTGCAACAGGCCCGCTTCGCCGAGGACGGGCACGCCCAAGGCCAAGGCCTTTTCCAATTTGCTGCCGGCTGCCTCTCCCGCCACCACCGCGGTGGTTTTTTTGCTGACACTGCCGGCCACTTTGGCGCCGGCTTGTTCCAACAAGTCCTGCGCTTGTTCGCGCGACAAATTCGGCAAGGTTCCGGTGATCACATAGGTGTGGCCAGCCAGGGGCAAATCCAAACGCCCCTGGGGCTCACTTTCTGACCAATGCACGCCACAGGCACGCAGTTGCTCCACCACTTCTCGGTTGTGCGCTTGGCCAAAAAAGGTGACCAAACTTTGGGCCACCACGGGGCCCACATCGGCGACTTGAAGGAGTTGGTCGATGCTGGCATTCATGATGGCGTCCATGCCACCAAAGTGACGCGCCAGTTCTTTGGCGGTGGCCTCGCCCACGTGGCGAATACCCAAGCCAAACAAAAACTTGGGCAAGGTCGTGTGCTTGGACTTTTCGATGCTGGCCAACAAGTTGTTGGCCGACTTGTCGGCCATGCGCTCCAGCGCCGCCAGGTGTGTGAAACCCAGCTTGTATAAATCGGGCAGGTTTTTGACCAGGCCCGCGTCGACCAGTTGGTCGACAATTTTTTCACCCAGGTCTTCGACTTCAACCGCGCGCCGGTGGGCAAAGTGCAAGAGGGCCTGCTTTTGTTGCGCACTGCAAAACAGCCCCCCGGTACAGCGGTAATCGGCCTCGCCCTCCTCGCGCACGGCAACGCTGTCACATACCGGGCACACCCGGGGCATGCTGAATTCAGGGGCATCGTGTGAGCGCTTGTCCAGCACCACCGACACCACCTCGGGGATGACGTCTCCAGCGCGGCGCACGACCACGGTGTCGCCCACCCGAACATCCTTGCGGCGCGCTTCGTCTTCGTTGTGCAAGGTGGCATTGGTCACGGTGACCCCCCCCACAAACACCGGCGCCAATTTGGCCACCGGTGTGAGTTTGCCGGTGCGGCCCACCTGCACATCGATGGCCAGCACCGTGGTGAGCGCCTCTTGAGCGGGAAATTTGTGCGCCACGGCCCAGCGCGGCTCCCGGCTGACCATGCCCAACAGGGCTTGCGCCCTAATGGCATTGACCTTGTAAACCACGCCATCGATGTCAAAAGGCAACTGGTCGCGCAGTGCCGCTGTTTGGGCATGAAATGCCACCAAGCCGTCGGCCCCCAGCACCGTTTGGGTGTGTGCGGACACCGGAAAACCCCAGTCTTTCAGGGCCTGTAAAACCTGGTCGTGTTGGCCATAGCGATCCAAACCCCACAGGGTGGCTTCCAAGGGACTTGGCTTGTCGCTGCCTGTCGAATGAAAGTGCAAGGCATAGGCGAAAAAACTCAGCGGCCTTTGGGCGGCAATTTGAGGGTCAAGTTGGCGCACGGCACCGGCGGCGGCATTGCGTGGATTGACAAAGGTTTTTTCATTTTTCGCGCCAGCGGCTAATTTTTGGCGTTGCCGTTCATTCAGCGCTTCGAAGTCGTCGCGCCGCATATATATTTCGCCGCGCACTTCCAAGTCGGGCGGCGCATGTGCGGGCAGGCGCAACGGGATTTGCCCAATGGTGCGGATGTTGTGCGTCACATCCTCGCCCCAAGCGCCATCTCCCCGAGTGGCCGCTTGAACCAGCACATGCTGGGCGTAGCGCAGGCTGATGGCCAGGCCGTCAAATTTCAGCTCGGCCACATAGGCCAGCGGCGGGTCGGTCTCGCTGCATTGGAGCTGTTTGCGCACCCGCTGATCGAACAATCGCGCCCCTTGCTCACTGATATCGGTCTCGGTTTGGATGCTGAGCATCGGAACCTGATGCTCGACACTGGCAAAGGCTTGAACCGGTACGCCGCCCACGCGCTGGGTGGGCGAGTCGGCCGAGCGCCATTGCGGGTGGGCTTGCTCCAAGCTTTGCAACTCGCGAAACAAGCGGTCGTATTCCCCATCGGGCAGGATGGGTGCGTCCAGCACGTAATACAAATGCCCATGGTGGCGCAGTTGGTCGCGCAGTTCGGCCATGCGCGCGGCCGCTGGTGCCACAGGCGGATGATCAGGGGCCGGGCTCAGTGCATCCATGGCGTGGCGTCATGGGCTTTTGACAAACCGGGCATCAACTGAAGAGTCGGCGGGCCTGGGCTGAGCCTGCCGAAAGATCGCGCGCGTCCAAGGTGTTGTAGAGGGTGCGCAAATCGGTGTCAATGGCGCGCAAGGCGGCATCGGCCAAGGGCTGCCCGTTGTCGTCGGTGATGGTGCCGTCCATGGCTTTGGCCAGTTCGCGCGCTGCATGGCACAACCGAGCAAAGGGCTCCTCGGTGCGCGACACATGCGGCACATCCAAACTCAGGTTGATTTCGCGCACCGCCGATTGGGCCGGGTCTTCGGCCATGGCGGCCTGAGGGTCAAAGGACAAAACCACAATCGGGGCCTGGCCAATCACCGGCGCTGGCAAGACCATGCGACCCGGAATCACGCCCGGCACAAAGCCCAAGCGCGATGCGTTTTGTTGCACATACCCCGGGCTCCAGGCCGCCCGAGTGGCACGCAAGGTGAAGCTGAGCTGGGCATCGTGGCTGCTGGCGAATTGATCCAGCTCGCGCGCGCGGGCCACCACCTCCAGCATGTCAGCAAACTCGACCTGGGCGTTGAGGGCGTCGGCAAATGTTTGCGCCTTCATCACAAATTCAGAATATTCAATCTCGTTCAAGGCCCCCGTGCGATTGGCCAATTGCATGCCCGCTTGGAAAGCGCTGTAGCGCTGCCCCAGGCGCAAGGGCATCCATTCGCCCGATTGCATGTTCAGGCCTTCAATGGCAAAAAACTTACTGCCCACGCGTGCCGTGGTGGGGGCCACCGCCAAGGCGGCGTCTCCCGAGACGGGCGATTCCAACTCAATCGGGGCCATGACATCGATCAGCGCGTCCAAGACCGGCGGCTTCTCCAGTGTGGGCAGCTCGGTCGGCGCCTCATCCCAAGGTGCGGGTTTGACCGGCAAGGCCTGTGCGGGTGGCGCGAACGAAGCTGGGGTGGGCCGCTCGGTATCCGTGCCAAACGGTTCAACCTGAGGCACAGGTGGGTCCAATCCAGGCGATGGGCTGGGCATGCCCATGGCAGGCAACGGGGCACTTTCTGGGGGCGAATTTGAGCCGTGAAGCGCCGATGTGCGGGGCATGGGCGGTAGGGGCTCCAAATTCGGCTCGACGGGAGGCAAGTCTTGCGCTTGGCGCGGTTTGTTTTTGCGCGAGGTCCAAGTGCTGTGCGCCACCACGGCGACCAGCACCACCCCACCGGCAATGGCCAAACCGATTTGAAAGTTGCTCATGGGTGTGTCAGACGGGTTCTGCCAAGCCCACGGCCGACTCCATGTCGACCGCCACGATGCGGGACACGCCCTGCTCTTGCATGGTCACGCCAATCAATTGCTCGGCCATTTGCATGGCAATTTTGTTGTGCGAAATGAACAAGAACTGGGTTTCCTTGGCCATGCTGGAGACCAATTTGGCATAGCGCTCGGTATTGGCATCGTCCAGCGGCGCATCGACCTCATCCAGCAAGCAAAAGGGTGCTGGGTTGAGTTGAAAAATGGCAAACACCAAGGCAATCGCGGTCAGGGCTTTTTCGCCGCCCGAGAGCAAATGGATGGTTTGGTTTTTCTTGCCAGGGGGTTGGGCCATCACCTGGACGCCCGAGTCTAAAATTTCTTCACCCGTCATGACCAAGCGCGCATTGCCACCGCCAAACAACTCGGGGAACATCCGGCCAAAGTGTTCATTGACGATTTTGAAGGTGCCGCCCAACAGGTCACGGGTTTCGGCGTCGATTTTCTTGATGGCATCTTCCAGGGTGACCATGGCTTCGTTGAGGTCGGCCGATTGGGCATCCAAAAAGCCCTTGCGTTCACGCGCACTGCTGAGCTCTTCCAGGGCGGCCAAGTTGACGGCCCCCAAGGACTGAATTTCACGGTTGAGCCGGTCGATGTCGGTTTGCATGCCGTGGATGCGAACCTGGTCTTGGGCCACAGACAGGGCCAAGGCCTCTAAATCGGCTTGTGCATCGATCAGCATCTGGTTGTATTGGTCCGACCCCAATCGTGCGGCTTGCTCTTTGAGTTGCAACTCGGTGATGCGTTGGCGCAAGGGGTCGAGTTCGCGCTCGATGTGCAAGCGGCGCTCATCGCTGGCCCGCAGCTTGGTGGTCAAGTCGTCGTACTCGCTGCGCTTGGCGCCCAGCGTGGCCTCGCGCTCAGACTTGAGCGCCAATGCGGCTTGCAATCCGGCTTGGGCCGCCACATCGGACAGGCGCTGCAACTCTTCCTCGGCTTGCGCTTGTTGTGCCGCCATGGTGTGCATTTGTTGCTGCGCGGTTTCGATGGCGCGGTTGAGTTCGGCTTGGCGGCTGACCAAGGTGCGTCGATTGAAGTCGGCCTCTTGGGCTTGGCGCTCTAAGCTGCGCAACTGCTCTCGGGCATCGTCCAAACGGCGTTGTGCGGCCATGGCCTGGTCTTCCAGTTGGGCATGCCGCTCTTGGCCATCGGCGAGTTGCATGTCCAACTCTTCAAATCTCGATTGCGACTGCACCAATCGCTCTTGCAGGTCTTGCGCCAGAGCTTCAATGTCCGCCAAATCCTGGTCGATTTGTTGCGAGCGGCTTTGGGCTTGCTCAGCCAATTGATCCAATTGCAATGAAGCCACTTGCAAGGCATGGGCCTTGGCTTGGGTTTCGCTGGCGGCCAAGCGCGCGCTGTTGAGTTGCAGTCGGGTCTCGTTGTAAGTCGCTTCGGCGCGTGCTGATGTGTTGCGGGCCTCTTCATGGATCAATGCCTGGGCGCGCAGCTGCTTTTCCAGGTTTTCAATTTCCTGCGCCCGCGCGAGCAACCCAGCTTGCTCGTTGTCCGGTGCATAAAAACCCACGCTCATGCGGGTGACAGCATGCCCTTGGGGCACATAAATCACCTCGCCCGGGAGCAAGTTTGAGCGTTCAGAGAGTGCCGCGTCCAGGGTCGGGGCCGTGTACACATGTGCCAGCCAGTGCGAGAGCA
Source organism: Limnohabitans rimovensis (SeqCode) (assembly GCF_965234775.1). Taxonomy (GTDB): domain Bacteria; phylum Pseudomonadota; class Gammaproteobacteria; order Burkholderiales; family Burkholderiaceae_C; genus Limnohabitans; species Limnohabitans rimovensis. The sequence goes on from NZ_OZ248562.1 coordinate 844,101, forward strand.
GCGCTTTTTGTCCCGCATCATGGATGCGCAGCAAATCGACCAAACGGCTGCGTGTACCGGAGGGGGTATCCGTCGAAGCGGCCGTCGGGCTGTAAAAACTCAATTTTGTGGGGGGCGGTTCTTGGGCGAAGGCTTTGACCAGGTCCAACTGGCCCACTTCCAATGCCGAGAGGCGTTCGCGCAATGCCGCCTCCAAGGCGTTTTCCCAACCCGCTTCGATGTGCAGGCGGCTCCACAGCGCCTGCAAGTTGTCCAAACCGTGGCGACTCAACCAGGGGCTGAGCTTTTGGTCGGTTTTGACCCTTTCTTGCAGGGCTTTCAAAGCCTGCAGGCGGGCTGACAAATCGGCTTGGCGGGCAGACTCGGTGTTGACCGCGGTCTGAGCCGCCTGGCGCTGACCATCCAATTCGGGCAATGTGGCTTCCAAGTCCAACAGCGCCGCCAGGGCCTGCTCAGACTGGGATTGGGCATTCAGCATCGATGTGCGGGCCTGTGCGACTTGGTTCAGATCGGGCAGCGCCAAAGCGCGCTTGTCAGTGTCCAGCTTGTCGCGGCGCGACTCCATTTGGCGGTTTTGTTCTTCGATGTTGCGTTGATCGGCGGCCAAAACCTGAATTTGCTGTTGCACTTGCACCACTTGCAAGCGTTGCTCATTGGCTGAGTTTTGTGCTTGGCGCACAGCGTCTTCCAACTGGGGCAAATGGCTTTGCTGCTCTTCGCACTGGGCTTGCAAAATCTCTGCTTGCTCATCGCCATCGGCACTTTGGTTTTGCAAACGGGCGAGTTCTTCCTGGGCTTGCACCGATTGGTCCTGCCATTGGGCGGCCTGGGCTTTGACTTGTTCGATGCGCGCCAGGGCGCGTTGGCGACCCTCGACGACAAATCGAATCTCCGCTTCAAGCTTGCCCACATCCGCACTGGCTTCATACAGCAGCCCCTGACACTGATTGACCTGGTCACCGGCGGCATAGTGGGCTTGGCGGATCGTTTCCAGATCGGCTTCAATGTGGCGCAAATCGGCGACTTTGGATTCCAGGCCATTGGTCGCTTGCAAGATGCTTTCTTGCAATTGGGTTTGATCGGCCAAGGCTTCGGCACGCTTCAAAAACCAAAATTGCTGTTGTTTCAAGCCGACTTGCTGTTGCAAGTCTTTATAGCGTTGGGCGACCTCGGCTTGGCGCTCAAGCTTTTCCAAATTGGCATTGAGCTCGCGCAAGATGTCTTCGACACGGGTGAGGTTTTCACGCGTGTCGCTCAAGCGGTTTTCGGTCTCGCGGCGGCGCTCTTTGTATTTGGAGACGCCGGCCGCCTCTTCCAAAAACAAGCGCAACTCTTCGGGCTTGGACTCAATGATGCGGCTGATCGTGCCCTGACCAATGATGGCGTAGGCCCGAGGCCCCAATCCGGTACCCAAAAACACATCTTGCACATCGCGGCGGCGCACCGGTTGGTTGTTGATGTAGTAGCTGCTGGTGCCGTCTCGGGTCAACACCCGTTTGACCGCAATTTCGGGAAACTGACTCCACTGCCCGCCCGCGCGGTGGTCACCGTTGTCAAAAATCAATTCGACACTGGAGCGGCTGGAAGATTTTCGAGTGGTGGTGCCATTGAAGATGACGTCTTGCATGGACTCGCCGCGCAACTCGCTGGCACGGCTCTCGCCCAACACCCAACGCACCGCGTCGATGATGTTGGATTTGCCGCAGCCATTGGGGCCCACCACACCCACCAATTGACCGGGCAGCATGAAATGAGTGGGTTCGGCAAAAGACTTGAAGCCGGATAACTTAATGGAATTGAGACGCACCGAGAAGCCTGTAAAAATTCAAAAAAAAACCATGGTCGTCAAACTGACGGGAACAGGCCGGGATCTTGGGGGTCGCGTTCATGACGCGCTTGCCACTGTTTGACATCGCTCTCCAAGGCCAAAAGCTGGGACACCAACTGCTTCAAGCGAGGGCGCAAGCTGTCCAAGCTTTCTTTGCGGCCCAAGGTCTCGAGTTGGATGACCTCTTGGGCCAAAACAGGTTCGCAAAAAATCGGCACAAAACCTTTGAGGGAGTGCAGGCTCATGCGCACCGCGGCACCATCGTCACCAGACAACAAAGATTCAATGGAGATGCGTTCTTTGGTCAAAGAGCCTGCAAATGTTTCCATCAAACTGGGCAACAAAGCCGCATCAACCGCATATTGGGCCGCTTGGCTTAAATCAAGATGAGCAAAATCTGCATTCATGATAGGTAAATGTCAATGGGCGGAGGGACGGGCGCTCCAAGTGGGTGCTTGGTGCTGTTGTTAAAGGGATAATACCAGCCATGAATGCCCTTTTAGACCGCTTGCAGCCCTACCCATTTGAGCGATTGCGCCAACTTTTTGCTGGTGTAGAGCCCAGTCCTGCACACAAAGGCATCAGCTTGGGCATTGGCGAACCCAGACACGCCACACCGCCCATGGTCATGGAGGTCATGAACCAGGCTTTTTCCAGCTTGGCCGCCTATCCCCCCACAGCTGGAGATGCCAGTCTGCGCCAAGCCTGTGCCGCGTGGTTGAGTGACCGTTATCAAATCAAGATCGACAGCCAAAACCAAATTTTGCCGGTCAATGGCTCGCGTGAGGCCTTGTTTTCTTTTGCCCAAGCCGTGCTCAACCCGCACGCCAGCACGCAACGACCCTGGGTGGTTTGCCCCAATCCCTTCTACCAAATTTACGAAGGTGCAGCCTTGCTCGGCGGTGCTGATGTGTATTACGTGCCGTCTGTGGCGCAGCGCAATTTTGCGCAAGACTGGGCCAGCGTGCCCGAGGCCGTGTGGGCCCAAACCCAATTGCTGTTTGTTTGCTCGCCCGGCAACCCCACTGGTGCGGTGATGCCCCTATCAGAGTGGGAATCCTTGTTTGAACTCAGCGATCGGCATGGTTTTGTCATCGCCTCCGACGAGTGCTACAGCGAAATTTACTTTCGGGATGAAGCCCCATTGGGTGGCCTCGAAGCCGCCCATCGATTGGGTCGAACAAGCTTCAAAAACCTGGTGGCATTCACCAGCTTGTCCAAACGCAGCAATGTGCCTGGAATGCGCAGCGGCTTTGTGGCCGGCGACGCCCAGATCATTCAAAAGTACTTGCTCTACCGCACCTACCACGGCAGTGCCATGAGCGGCATGGTGCAAGCGGCGTCCAAGGCCCTTTGGCAAGATGAAGTGCACGTGCGTGAAAACCGCCAGATGTACCGTGAAAAATTTGCCCGTGTGACCCCCGTTTTGGCCCAGGTGCTGGATGTTCAGTTGCCCGATGCAGGCTTTTATTTGTGGGCCGGCTTGCCTCCCGGGTGGCAAAACCGCGACGATCTTTTCGCCCAGCAACTATTGGCTCAATACAATGTCACCGTTTTGCCGGGGAGTTATTTGGCGCGAGAGTTTCAAGGCGTCAACCCCGGGGCTGGTCGCATCCGCATGGCTTTGGTGGCACAAACCGAAGAATGCTTGCAAGCGGCCGAGCGCATCGTTCAATTTCTTCAACACAACCCAGTCCTTCCATCATGAGTCAACAGCTTCAATCCATCATCGACAACGCTTGGGAAAACCGGGCCCAACTCAGCCCTGCCTCAGCCCCCAAAGAGGTTGTCGAAGCGGTGGACCACGTCATTGCCGAACTCAACGCCGGTCGTTTGCGGGTCGCCACCCGTGAAGCGGTGGGCCAATGGACCACGCATCAGTGGCTCAAAAAAGCCGTTTTGCTGAGTTTTCGCCTCAAAGACAACCAAGTGGTCAAAGCGGGTGAGCTTGGTTTTTACGACAAAGTACAAACCAAGTTTTCTCACCTGAGTGAAGCCGAAATGAAAGAGAGCGGCGTGCGCGTGGTGCCCCCTGCGGTGGCCAGGCGTGGCAGCTACATCGCCAAAGGCGCGATTTTGATGCCCAGCTACGTCAACATTGGCGCTTACGTGGATGAAGGCACCATGGTCGATACCTGGGCCACCGTGGGCTCTTGTGCGCAGGTGGGTAAAAATGTTCACCTGTCGGGTGGCGTGGGTTTAGGTGGGGTGCTCGAGCCCTTGCAGGCCAATCCGACCATCATTGAAGACAACTGTTTCATTGGCGCGCGCTCAGAAATTGTCGAAGGCGTGATTGTTGAAGAAAACTCGGTCATCTCCATGGGCGTGTACATCGGTCAAAGCACCAAAATTTACGATCGCGCAACGGGCCAAGTGCATTACGGCCGCGTGCCTTCTGGATCGGTCGTGGTGTCTGGCAACTTGCCCAGTGCGGACGGCAAGTACAGCTTGTATTGCGCAGTGATCGTCAAACGGGTCGATGCGCAAACGCGTGCCAAGACCAGCCTCAACGAATTGCTTCGCGACTGATGTCGCGCACCCTGCAACTCACCGAGCAGCTGATCGCCCGGCCTTCCCTCACGCCAGACGATCAAGGTTGTCAAAGCCTGATGGCCCAGCGGCTTGCGCCTCTGGGGTTTGTGTGCGAATCCATCGCCAGCGGACCTGAGAATTTTCGCGTCACCAATTTATGGGCGCTGCGCCCCAGCACCCAGCCGCGCAGCCGAACATTGGTGTGGGCAGGACACACCGATGTGGTGCCCACCGGGCCCCTGGCCAACTGGTCCAGTGACCCTTTCACCCCCAGCCACCGCGATGGCCGTTTGTATGGTCGTGGGGCCAGCGACATGAAAACCTCTTTGGCCGCCATGGTGGTGGCCACAGAAGATTTTTTGGCGGCCCATCCCGACACGTCGCTCAACCTGGCCTTTCTGGTGACCAGTGATGAGGAAGGCCCTTCGGTGGATGGCACGGTCGTGGTTTGTGAGGCCTTGAAGTCGCGCCAACAAGTTTTGGATTGGTGCATCGTGGGTGAACCGACCTCGGTCGAAAACACCGGTGACATGATCAAAAACGGGCGACGCGGATCTTTGACGGGTAAGTTGTCGGTGGAGGGCATTCAAGGGCACATCGCTTACCCCCAATTGGCGCGCAACCCCATCCACCAACTGGCCCCCGCTTTGGCCGAGCTGGTCGCTTTGCGCTGGGACGAAGGCAACGCTTTTTTCCCGCCCACCAGTTGGCAGGTGAGCAACATCCACGCCGGCACGGGGGTGGGCAATGTGATTCCGGGTGAAGTGGTGGTCGACTTTAATTTTCGCTTCAGCACTGAGTCCAGTGTTCAGTCCTTGAAGGACCGATTGACCGCCGTGCTCGAACGCCACGGTTTGACCTACCAAGTTCAGTGGACCTTGGGCGGCTCACCCTTTCTCACCCAACCCGGTGAATTGAGCCAGGCGGTGCAAGCCGCCATCTTGGCCGAGACCGGCATCCGCACAGAACTCTCGACCACGGGTGGCACCAGCGATGGCCGCTTCATTTCTCAAATTTGCCCGCAGGTCATTGAATTGGGTCCGCCCAACGCCAGCATTCACCAAGTCAATGAGAATGTGCGTCTTCAAGACATCGAGCCCTTGAAAAACATCTACCAAGGTGTATTGGAAAGACTGGAGCGGTTGGTGGCCGCCCAACACCCATGACCTTGGCTGAACTGATGGCGCAGGGCTGCCAGATGTTGCAGTCCTCCGCGGTGGCCTTGGGGCAAGGCACGTTGGAAATGGCTGATGAGGCCGCTTGGTTGGTGTTGTGGCGCCTGGGCTTGCCCCTGGACACCGACCCGCAAATGCATACCGATCCCTTGTCAGTGGAACAAATCCAGTCCTGTCTGACATTGCTCCAACAGCGCATCGACCAACGTTTACCCAGCGCTTATTTGACGCGAGAAGCCTGGTTGCAGGGCGTAGATTTTTATATCGACGAGCGCAGCATCGTGCCGCGCAGCCTGATTGCCGAGGTGTTGGCCCTGCAAAGCATTGACCTTTTTCTCAGCCCAGCTCCGCACCGCATTTTGGATTTGTGCACCGGAAACGGCAGCTTGGCGGTGTTGGCTGCCATGGCCTACCCCGATGCACAGGTGGAGGGCAGCGACATCAGCACCGATGCATTGGCGGTCGCGCGCATCAATGGTGAGCGGCATGGTTTGTCGCATCGCATCGAATGGCGTGCGGTGGCCGGTTTGGCCCCACCTTTGGGCCAATACGATTTGATCTTGTGCAACCCTCCTTATGTGAATGAGCACAGCATGCAACAGCTGCCGCCTGAATTTTTAGCCGAACCGCGCTTGGCCTTGGCTGGCGGTCGCGATGGCATGGACTTTATTCGGCCCTTGCTCGCTGGTGCCCACCAACACCTGAGCCCCCATGGGGTGTTGGTGCTGGAAATTGGCCACGAGCGCGACCATTTCGACGCGGCTTTTCCATGGCTTTCGCCCATTGGGCTGAGCACCAGCGCAGGTGACGACCAAGTGTTGTTGCTGGACCAACAACAACTGAAACAAGCCCCATGTTGAATTTCAAAAAAATCGTGCTGCGGCGAGGTACCAAAGTGGTTCTCTCGCAAGCCACTGCGACCATCCAAGTCGGAGAAAAGGTGGGGTTGATCGGTCGCAATGGGGCTGGAAAATCCAGCTTGTTCGCGCTGATCACCAGGCAACTGCAAGAGGACCAAGGCGAATGGTTCATGCCCGACAACTGGGAGATTTCGCAAGTCGAGCAGCACATCCCCGAAACCGACCAAGGTGCCACCGATTTTGTGTTGGAAGGCGATTTGCGCTTGGGTCGCGTGCTGGCCGAATTGCACCAGGCCGAACTGCGTGATGACGGTGAAGCCATGGCCTTTGCGCATGCCGCTTTGGATGATGCCGGCGGTCACACGGCGCGTTCACGCGCGCAGGCCATGTTGCTGGGTTTGGGCTTCAAAAGCGATGAACTGGACAACCCGGTCAACAGTTTCTCAGGCGGTTGGCGCATGCGCTTGCAGCTCAGCCGCGCCCTGATGTGTCCGGCAGATTTGATGCTGCTGGACGAACCCACCAACCACCTGGACTTGGATGCTTTGGTGTGGTTGGAAGATTGGCTCAAGCGGTATGAAGGCACCTTGATGGTGATCAGCCACGACCGTGATTTTTTGGATGCGGTCACCCGGGTGACCTTGCATTTGGACAATGCCCAACTGACCCGCTACGGCGGCAATTACAGCGCCTTTGAAACCTTGCTGGCCCAACAGCAGGCCTTGCAACAGTCGGCCTTTGAAAAACAGCAAGACCGCATTGCCCATCTCCAAAAGTTCATCGACCGCTTCAAAGCCAAAGCCAGCAAAGCCAAACAAGCGCAAAGCCGGGTCAAGGCCTTGGAGCGGATGCAACGGGTGGATGCCGTGCTCGATGCAGCCGACTTTCAGTTTGAATTCAAGCCCCCTGAGAGCCTGCCCAACCCCATGCTGTCTTTGCAAAAAGCAGATTTGGGTTACACCACGGATATGGGTGAAACGACCATCTTGCAAGGGGTGGGTATTTCGGTGTTGGCAGGTCAACGCATCGGTATTTTGGGTGCCAATGGCCAGGGCAAATCCACCTTGGTGAAAACCATTGCGGGCGATTTAAAACTGATCTCGGGCGACATGGTCGAAGGCAAGGGCTTGCGCATTGGTTATTTCGCCCAGCAAGAGTTGGACGTGTTGAAACCCGACGACTCGCCTCTGCAGCACATGATCGATTTGGCGCGCAAAGTGACGCCGCATGCGCGTGAGCAAGAGCTGCGCAACTTTTTGGGCAACTTTCGCTTCGTTGACACCATGGTGGGCCAAGCCGTTGGCACCTTGAGTGGGGGTGAAAAAGCCCGCTTGGTGCTGGCCATGTTGGTGTGGCAGCGTCCCAATTTGTTGTTGTTGGACGAACCCACCAACCATTTGGACCTGGTCACGCGCGAGTCACTGGGCATGGCATTGAATGGCTTTGACGGCACGGTTTTATTGGTCAGCCATGACCGCGCTTTGCTGCGCGCGGTGTGCGATGAATTTTGGGTGGTCAGCCATGGCCGAGTGGAATCTTTTGCCGGTGACTTGGATGACTACCAGCGCATGGTGGCTGACAACGCCAACCAAGCGACGGGGTCCGGCAAGTCATCCAAAAAACCAAGCGCTGTGGAGCCTCAACAACCAGGTGGGCGGTCCTCGCGCCAGCGTCAAGCTCAAATGCGTCAAGAAAAGGCCGATCTCCTCAAGCCGCTGAAGAAAGAGCTGCAGCAGCTTGAATCAAGCATGCAAGCCCATCAAGCTGAATGGGCGCTGTTAGAGACCCAAATGCTATCTCCCCAGACGGGCGCCGAGATGGCCGAGTTGGGGCGACAAATGAAAAGCAAGCAGATGCAGATGGCCCAAGCCGAGGAGCGATGGTTGGCCTTGAGCGAAGAACTGGATGCCATCGGCCAGCAGTCAACCGCTTAGCCGGTGACCAGCCTCAACTGCCTGCGCAAATGGCTGGACCTTGCAAGGGCTTGTTGCAGCTGCAAACCAAAACATAGCTTTTGATTTTGTCTTTTTCTGCGGGGGATACACTGGCTTTGCGCTGGCCATCGGTGGGCAAATACAACTTGGGCCGCAACTCTTTGGTACTGGCCTTGTCGTTCTTATCGACAAACTTAACCACCGGACAAAAAATAGCACCGGGCAAGGGGTTTTGCACGTCAAACACCATGGTCTGCGGGTCGCCAAGGGTCCACCCCGCTTGGATCTTCAACTGCTTGTATTCGGCCGCGGTCAACATGACCGATTGAACCGGCGTGGTGGGTTCAAAAAACCAGCCCATGGCTTGAACGGGGTATGCCAGGCCAATCGCGCAGACAACGCTGAACCATCGAAACCAAAAACTGCTGGGCATGTAGCGTCACCTGAAACAAAAAACGGGTGACAGATCAACTGTCACCCGCCAATGTTGGTAGGACGTACAAGATTCGAACTTGTGACCAACGGATTAAAAGTGCTGACTCTGCTAACTGTTTTACAACGTAAATCAACGTTTTTCAGCGTGGATAAAAAGTGGTGTGCGAGTTGTTGCATTGTTTCAACGGTGTAAAAACTTTTCACTTTGCTTGAGGGTATTTTAACTATACCTCTCATCCCCTCCACCATCATTTTCACAAACACTATGTTTTTCACAGCAAACCCAACGTATTCAGCGTGATTTGCGGCATTTACAAAACGTGGTGTGCGTAGCAACACGCTGTCACAGCCACTGCCACGCAACTTATAAGCGTTGCTGTTGTTGCTTGCGTAAGCGTTCAGCGTCACGCTGTTTGCGTTGCCTGTCGCGTTCTGCCTGTAGTTGTTGTCTGTCACGTTCAACATTGTTCTTCAGCCCTTGTATTCTTGCCTGTTCAGGTGATAACGGTGGCTTGGGTTTGATGGTGTTGTCAAGCAACGTGTTGTCATCTTCGCCCTCTTTAGTCTGCACTGGTGACGTAGCAACGCTGTTCATCCCGTACTTGTATTGAAGAAGTAGTTTTGCGTGAATGGTGCTGTCAGCAAACACAATCGTTTTAACCAACTGCCCACCAACACGCACGGTAGCCAAGTATTTGTTCATACAAATATTTAGTACCCCCTACAAACGCATCACCCAACCCCCTGTTTATCCATAAGCACGGTTTTTCACCCCCACCAACTTGCGTGGCAAAAACCGTGCTTTTTAATAAACCCTACCCGCACCCCCTACTTTTACCCACCAAACCCATCACGCAGTTTGTTAGCGGCGTTCTCAATCGCTGTGTCCAACTCACCTGCCAGCACCGCCGTTTTAATCACATCCAACACCCCCACCAAGTCCTTTTCAGCACCCACCTCAACAGCGTGTTTGCCCTTCGCCAGTTCCAATACCTTCGTTCCATAACGCACTGACAGCGACAACTTGCCGTTATCAGCAACAAACCACCAAGCCTTTACACGCTTGTTCGTTTCCACTTGTTTGCGTAAGCCCGTTTCCTTGTCCGTAATAGTGCGGAACTTGGTTGCTGTGTATTGTGTTCCTGCTTGTTGTGCCTTTGCCAGTTCAATCTGTTCCCAAAGCCGTTTTGCTAACTTGTTGCGGCGTTGCTGTACTGGCGACATTTGGGTTGGATTTTGCGCGGCTGTCAGTTTCAAAGTGCTCATCGTTGTCATTGCATTTCCCTTTCGTAAGTAGCAATGAACTGACTTTATTTTCGGTCTTCTGGTTTGGGCAACCTCTTTTTGACAATGACCTGAGAAACCAAACAAAAAGTCAGTTTTTGTAGCCTGTTCTTTAGTCGTTGCTAAATAAATGTATGAACACATACAAGAACTACAAAGATGACGCACTGACAGCGGATTGGCTACGTGACATTGGTTTGAACGACAAAACATTCAACACAACCAACCTCATCATTGTTAGGGCACAAACAATGGCACACACATTACTGACGCAACATCGTTCTCTGTTGTCCAACAGCCAACTCCATTCGCTCACAGCGTTTGAACAGGCTTGCGGCAACAAACGCAAACGCCAACGCATTACGGACACATTCTGTCATTGCGTTATGAACATCAACACCAACATCAATCGCAAACTCTTCAAACAACACCGCAAAATCAATAAACCAAACACTACGGCAACCCACATCTAAACAACATAGGCAACAACAGCAGATAAACAACTGCTACATCAAAGTGTAAAAACCCAGTTTGTAATATGACGGCTAATGAGACTGGACTTGTCGCACAACACTATGGAGGTGTGCGACGTATAAGTGAATGCCGCAAAGTTTCGCACCAAGCAAGTCAATGCTGAAGTGTGTTGAGAGTTTTAAAACGATCGTCTCTCATAAAACTTATCCATAGTCGTGTGCGATGGGTAATCCTTCAAACACTATGCGACGGACTGATGTGACTTCTTCAAGTTGCATAGCCGTCGTATGCTCCAAGCAATCATCGAACTTCAAACATCAACTTATTAAAAAATGTGCTGAACAAAACACAGAGCGACAGCGAAGGTGTTTTGTGACAGCACAAGCGTACGCAGTACGCTTTTAAACGTTTAGTACTGGTGTTAGATTAAATCACCACCCATTAGATTTTCAGCACCACGCAAAAATCCGTAGCCCAAAAAATCAGTTTGTACAAATGGGATTTCACGACTAAAAGCACAGCAACGCATCAAAACGCTGTTTTAAGCAATCGTTTCAATGTCCTGGTCCGCTACGAGCACGAGCAGGGAAAAGACAGCGTGTAGGGCGTTTTAAGCGTTCTTGTTCGTTTTGTGTCCGTTGTGCCACGCATAACCTTAAATACTACAAGATAACAGAATACACAAACTACTTGGTCGGCAATGCAACTTGTTGATCTTAAACAGATCAGTATCAACCCGCCAACTTATCGGGTTTCACTTGTCCAACCATCAGCAAAGAAAACATACTTAAAGCACACAACTTATTTGGAGAACATTATGGCAACAGCAAAATCACTTACCCCAGCAGAACTTGACCGAGTTTTGTCTCACATCGCACAACACCCAAACGCAGATCGCAACCGACTGATGCTGATGATTGGTGTGATGGCAGGTCTGCGTGTTGGTGAGATTTCAGGATTGACACTTGGTGACGTACTTGATGCAGATGGAAAGGTACGTAGTGAGATTTATCTCTCAAGTCATCGCGTCAAACACGGAAATGCTCGCACTATCTTTTTGAACACACGCATTCAGCAAGAACTGACCAAGTTCATCGAAACCAAAACATTGCGTGACGAACACTTTCCCCTGTTCTCAACACATCGCGGCGTACGTTGCTCGTTCAGTCCAAACACACTTGCCCAACACTTTTACTGGCTGTTTAAGAACGCGGGTGTGAAAGGTGCCAGCAGTCACTCGTGCCGAAAGACGTTTTTAACGTCACTTGCCTCACAAGGTGTCAGCGTTTTTGTGTTGGCAAGTTTGGCAGGGCACAAAAGTATCACAACTACCCAACGCTACATCACCACAAACGATGACGTGAAACGCAAGGCTGTTGAACTGGTCTAACTTGAAGGTATGGGTTTAACAATAAGCACGGTTTTTCACACAACCAAACAAGCATTGGCAAAAACCGTGCTTTTTAATAAACCGTGTCCTCCTAACCTACCAAACCCCTGCAAAGCCAATGCCCATGCGGCTTTCAGCCTACCTACCAAGTTTTGACCCTTTTTCACGGAGTGCTTTTTCGTACTCTTGTGACAACTCATACTGCTCACGCTCGTATTCATCCATTTCGCTCACTGCTTTTTTTAAGATCGCATCTTCCATTTCTCTAATCTCTCTGTCTCTTCGCGAGAGTCCTTCTGTTCCCACCTTCTGTCCATCCATTCGTCTCAATCCAGCCCGCGTCAATGCGTTGTTCGCAAGGTTTTCAGCAACACGTTTTTCCTTACCTTCTTTGAGTGCCTCATTCAGCGTCTCAAAGTAAATCCGCATCTGCCTTTTGGTCGCTTCAAGTTGTAATCGTTCCAACTCTTCCAATACACCATCACTTGCTTCATTAAAAGCCTTTTCATACGCTTCAATGTATATTTCACGCTTGGTTTTCCAACCAAGTTCTTGCTCTTCTTCTTTTGTTCTTGCTCTTTTTACTTTTCTCAATGCTTGCTGTTCAGCCCAAGCCGCTTCCATTTCTGCAATCTGTTTATCAGTCAGCAATGCCTTTATATCTCTTGCGGCAACTTCTTTATCTGCCTTTAAGTCAGCAAGTCGTTCCGCTAATCTTTGCGGCAAATGTGTTCCATCAAGTTTTGGCATAAATGAAAACAGCGTGAGTTTTTTATACTCACGCTGTCCTTTATCTTTAGGTTTGACTTATTTCTTTGCAGGTGATTTTTTAGCGGCTGTTTTTTTCGCCGCCGTTTTTTCACCAGATGCTTTAGGCTTGCCTTTTCCTTTAATCTTTAAGCATCCACGCAGTTGTGTTGCTGTAAATCCATGTTGCTTACACAACTTTTTCACCATTTCCAAGTCAGCATCCTTTGACGCTTCAAGCAACTTCTTCTTTTCATCAGCCAATGCTTTTTCTTGTGCTTCAATCTCAGTTAGTCTTTGCGTTGCGTTGCTCATTTAATTTCTCCTTTAAATTTCAAATAAGATTTAATCATCACAAGATACGAAATTTTTTTCGATGCAAGCATTAGCCAATTTCTTTGCAACTTCATAATCTTTAGAAAGCATCACATCTTGAAGTACTTTACGTCTTTTTATTGCTTCTGCTTCATCGTTGTCTGATGCCAATATGTACCACATCATTGCTTTTATGTTGTTCTTTTCTTGATGAATACCGCTTTGCCACATATGTCCAAGATTAGTCTGTGCATTACTTGCCATAGTTTTATTTGTACCTATCTTTTTAACAGCAATGGAATACCAAAAATAAGCCTGCTTTGGCGATTTATAAACACCTCTTCCATTCAAATAGTTGTAAGCCAAATTCACTTGTGCAACGGTATCCCCTTTTTCTGCCGCCATCCTTAACTCTTCCGTTCTTTTATCATCTTCTGGCGTTGGTTCTCTTTGCGTCTGTTTAGGTTCACCTATTTCAAATGATCTTGCTCTAAAACCAAACCTATTCATACATGACACTATCGTTGGATTTGTATGTGATCTTAACTCTTGATAGATTTGAATTGCACCACGCTGATATCCTGCACGTGAATCAGCATTACGTTGTAGTTGGTTTTCATATTCACATTGAGACTCTGCTTGAGCAAGTGATAACCCAGAATCAAATGTTTTATCCCACGTATAAGCAATATTGTTAGTTGCACAACCAACAAGCATCATTGAAATTGCTAAAAATATATATTTTTTCATCAAATCCTCTTATATCACCGCCATCAACTCAAAAGTCATCATACCCAACTCAAAAAAATAAGCAATAGCATCTATGCCAACTTGTCAGCCGCCATAGTCGCAGTGAGTTTGCTGTAGTGCTTTTCTATCATTGCCGCAGAGTTGCCCATCTGTTTTGACAACGTGTGAATGTCCGTGCTGTGGCGTAGCAGTTCAAATGTAGCGTAGGTGTGCCGCAGTGAGTACAAGGTACGTGTCTGCCCTTCCGTGTTTTTCAGTAAGCCTGTGTCACGCATCAGTCGCCTAAACGTGCCATTCATACTTGGTGGTTGGTAGCCGTCAGCAAAACGAAACAGCAGATGCGGCACACGTTCAGCAAACAAGTCCTCAAAACTTATGTGTTTTAGGTCCGTTTGTCGTGCGTGTAGCCGCTTCAGCACATCTACTGCCCTGTGTTTTGCTATCAGCCAACGTCCGCCAGTCTTGCCATCAACCCAAATCCGCAAGTACCTAACACCCTTGTCTGTGTGCCACTCAATGTGTTTCCAACAAATACCCATTGCTTCTGTGCCGTGCCGCATTCCCGTTAGCAACAGCATCTCAATGTAGTCACGCAACAAGGGGCGTATTTTTTGCTCCACTGCAGATCGTCCTTTGTGCTGCCAAGTTTCTACAAATGACAGCAACTGCGTTATCTCATCTTCACTAAAGGCTGGGCGTGTTTTACCCTTCTCCCCTTTTGTCGTTAGTTTGGGCACGGGCACACGTTCGCTGATGTAGCCTCGTTCCACAGCCACAGCCAGCAACTTGTTCCACGCACTTGCAAAGTTCATCAGTGTGCTGGTTTTTGGCTTGCGTTGCATCTGCCTGTCTCGCCACAACTCAAACTCAACTATGTCCGTGTGTGTGATTTCCTCAAGTCGCTTGCTCTTAAAGTACGGCAAGAAATACTTTTCAATGCATCCCACGTAGTCGCTGTAGGCAGTTCTGCCAGTACTTGCGTCAATCTTCACCCTCAGTTCTACCAACGCAACTGCCGCAATCTGTGCGAACGTGTGTGTTTGGTGTGCTAAACCAAGCCTCTGTCTGTACCGTGCTTCGTCGTACAAGTCACAAGCAACGGCAATGGCGTGTTCTATGCTGGCTTTGCGTGTGCTCTGTCTGTACCAAGTTCCATCAGCGAGTTTGTATCGACATTGATACAAGAGGCTGCGACTTCGTCTGTACAGCACCACTTCGCCGTCACGCAAATGGATGTGCTGTGGGTTTGCTGTGGGTAGCAACGCAAGTGCGTGTGGCGACGGTTTAGACGTGAGGTGCTGTGCTGTGTTTTTGTGTGTGCGTTGCTGACGTGACATTTAGCAACGACGACGAACAGCGTGGAAGACAACGTGCTCGCAGAGTGTTTTAGTTGTTGAGCACGGACGAAAAAAAACACCCCATACTTTCGTATAGGGTGTTTTATGTTTTATGTTGGTAGGACGTACAAGATTCGAACTTGTGACCAACGGATTAAAAGTCCGCTGCTCTACCAACTGAGCTAACGTCCCATGTGTTCGCCAAACGAATCTAGCGAAGCCGCAAATTATAGCGAATTTTTTGTCGTCTTTTGACCAACGGTATTGGCCAATTCATTGATCACCCAGCCAGCGGCACATTGACCAAAGGTCGCGGTCACGCTGACCACCGAACCCAAGCCATGGCAGTTCAATCCACCATCCTCCAAGGGCTCACAAGACGCTGGTGGCGGCGTCAAAACTTCTTTGCTGAAGACGCATGTCAAACCCATTTTTTGTCCCCTGGGTGCGGCAAATTGCTGGCGCAATTTTTGACGCAATCGCGCCAGCAAGGGGTCGTGACTGACTTGCCCCAAGTCAGCGATGTCCACCCAGTGCGGCAATCGCTTTCCACCGGCCGCGCCGACGCTGATAAAACAAGTTGTCGATTTGAGGGCCCATGCCGCCATGGCCAATTTGGCGCTGCTTTGGTCGCAAGCGTCAATGACGGCATCAAAAGAATCGCCAGCAATTTGGGGCCAGTTGTTGGGCTCTACAAAACCATCCACCACAGTGACTTCACAACTGGGTTGGTAGCTGGAAATTCGCTCTTGCATGGCCAACACTTTGGACTGACCGATGTTGGCATCGGTGGCGTGAATTTGCCGGTTGATGTTGGACTCGGAAACATGGTCCATGTCAATCAAAGTCAAGCGCCCCACCCCGCTGCGAGCCAATGACTCTGCGGACCAAGAGCCCACGCCGCCAATGCCCACCACCACCACATGGGCGCTGGAAATGCGCTGGGCTGCCTCTGGGCCGTACAAGCGCTGTAAAGCAGTCACACGCCTGTCGACCACGGCGGAGGCGTTCAGATGGACCTCTCCAAACTCCAGGTTTGGTACTTAAAAGCCATCCATGCGCCGACGCCAATGCCCAAGACCGCTGTCAAGGCATTGAGGCTGAGGGTGGAGATGCCGCTCACCCCTTGTCCAATGGTGCAGCCCATGGCTGTGACGCCACCCACGCCCATCAATATGGCGCCCACCAAATGGTGGGTCAAATCGGCCGTTTGGCCAAATCCTTCCCAACGGAAACTGCCATTGAGCAAGGATGAAACAGCAGCACCGCAGACCACGCCCACAGCGGACACCATGCCAAAGCTCAGGACTTTGCTGGCATCGCTGTAGAACATCAACCAGTCCAATAAATAAGCCATGGGTGCGACAAAACTCATGGCCTCCATGCGTCCCGAGTTGGTGGTCAGGTAAACCGACTCCAGTGTTTCGGGATGCTCTTGGACAAAGCCCAGGTGCCCGCTGACCCACAGCATGGCCGTGACCAACAATCCCAGACCCAAACCAGCGAGCAAATGGTCAGCTTGCCAAAAGTCCTTGCTCGACAGGGCCCACACCGACAAAGCAGCGGCGACCACCAAGCCGGCCACGGGCCAGACATGGGGAAGGTCTGCCCAGGTGGCGATCCAGGTGCCCAGATGTGCGCCCGCAGGCATGTCGATGAACACCGTGTCAATGCTGCGGGTGCGCCACACAGCGGTCAAACCTTTGAGGGTGGCAAAGGCAGACACCCCCATGAAGACAAACACCACCCATGACTTGAGGTTGCCCGTGCCCATTCGAATCAAGGTTTTGTTGCCACATCCCGAAGCCAAGACCATGCCAATGCCAAACAGGGCGCCACCCAGCAAGGTGGACAACCACAGCCACTTGGTGGTGTGATAAAGAGATTGTTGGGGGTCGATCTGGCCCGACCAAGACAGCAGCGCAAAACCCACCATGGCGGTGGCCATCACCAAGGCCCATTGGCGCATGCGCGACCAATCACCCATGTTGATCACATCACTGAAGGCACCCATGGTGCAAAAGTGGGTGCGTTGTGCGATGGCACCAAATGCCACAGAGAGTGCAAAACAAATCCACAGCACCGATTGAATCTGATTGGCAATGTCTTGCATGTTCACCGTCGTCCCAAGGTTTTATTTCAGGCGCGATAAACGATCTTTGGCGGCTGCGGCAGCCTCTGACTCGGGGTGTGCTTTGATCAAGTCTTCCAGCACTTTGCGCGCGCCACGCGTGTCTTTGAGTTCAATCATGCAGTTGGCCAAGGCCAGCAAGGATTCTGGGACACGCGGGTGTGGGGCCAATGCCACCAGACTGCGAAAACTGGCCATGGCTTCTTTGTAGTCTTTGACCGCATACTGCGCATTGCCCAGCCAAAACAATGCCGTGGGCTTGTATCCACTTTGGGGATAACGACGCACAAAGTCTGCCCATTGAATGGCAGCCTGTCCATATTCGCCCTTGCGAAAGATGTCCAAAGCCTGGTCATGCTCGCGCTTTTCCGCAGGCTCAACCAAAAACTCTCGACCATCCAAGCTGACTTTGAGGGGTTCTAGTTTGCGCAAGCGATCATCTTGGGCTTGAATTTTGTCTTTTTGCTCTCGCTGCCATTCGGACAAGGACTTGAGCAAGCTCTCGTTGGCGCCCAGCGACTTGGCCAAATCAGCCCTCAGGGACTCAATTTGGTTTTGCAAATCCAACATGCTGCGGCGAAGCACTTGCAATTCATCTTGGTTTTTGTCGGTGACCTCGCTGCCTTTTTTGATCAACGACTGATTTTCAGACCGCAAAACCTCGATGGACATGCGCATGGTCTCTACCCTTTGGCGCAAATCCAAAATGGCCCGTCGTGCCTCGTCATCTTCAAACAAGCCCGCATGGAGCGTGGAAGAAAAAACCATGAAGAGCAACCCCAAAAGGGTTGCAAGCATGCGTGGCGCCATCATTTGTAGGCGATCTCAGCCCTGCGGTTTTTGGCAAACGCTTCTTCGGTACTGCCGGTCATGGCAGGCTTTTCTTTGCCCAAGCTGACCGCCTCAATTTGCCCATCCGACACACCCAGCAAATTCAGCGCTTTGCGCACGGCTTCAGAGCGCTTTTGGCCCAAAGCCAAGTTGTACTCACGGCCACCACGCTCATCGGTATGGCCTTCCACAGCCACGCGTCGCTTGCTGTCTTGTTTGATGTAGACGGCATGTTTTTCGATCACCGCCTGAAACTCTGGCTTGATGGCAAAACTGTCGTAGTCAAAGTAGATGACCTGGGCCACACCCGCTGGACCACTGGGAACAGCTGCCAACGGACGCGCGTCAACGCTGGCCACGGCTGATCGGGCCTGGGGCGGCGCAGGGGCCGGTGCAGCAGGGGCTGTGACTTGTGTGCCCGCTTTGTCCTCGACGGGGACTTCATTGAGCTTAACTGGGGATGAGCAGGCCACCAGCAAAGACAGCACAGCCAAGAGGAAAAGGTTCTTTTTCATGTAGTGTTCTCCAAAAAATTACTGCTTTAAAAATGGCCCCCAATGGGGCTCTCGAATGTCACCATTTTGCCCGGACAACCTGGCTTTGATGCGACCATCAACCGTGGTGGTCATCAAGGCCTCACGGCCTTGAAGCTGAGTTGAGAAGACGATCAAACGACCATTGGGTGAGAAGCTGGGCCGCTCATCCGGGCCTGTGTCGGTGATGGATTGAACCGTTTCCGACTTGAGGTCCATGACCTGCAACTTGAACTGGCCATTGATGCGGGAAATGTAAGCCATCCAGCGTCCATCAGGGCTGATGACTGGGGATATGTTGTAAGTGCCGGAGAAGGTCACGCGTTGCACAGGCCCGCCCATGGTGGGTGTGCGGTAAATCTGGGGCGAGCCCCCCCGATCGCTGACGAAATAAAAGGCCGAGCCATCAGGGAAAAAGGCTGGTTCGGTATCGATGCTGTTGGATTGCGTCAACCTGCGCGGCTCACCCCCTTGAGCCGGTATCAGGTAAATCTGTGATCCCCCGTCCCGGCTGAGCGTGACCGCCAGGCTGCGGCCATCTGGCGACCAAACTGGGGCGCTGTTGTTGCCCTTGAAATTGGCCAGCACGCGGCGCTTGCCAGAGTAAACATCGTGCACATAGACCACTGGCTTGCGCGCCTCAAAGGACACATAGGCCAACTCTTGCCCATTGGGTGACCAATTGGGTGAAATGATGGGTTCTGGGCTGGTCAATGCCGCTTGGGCATTTTCGCCATCGGCATCGGCCACCCACAGGGTGAAGCGGGTGCCCAGTTTGGTGACGTAAGCGATGCGGGTTGAAAAAACGCCTTTTTCACCCGTCAGTTTTTCATAAATGAAATCGGACATGCGGTGGGCGATCATGCGCAAATCGCCAGTGGGGGTGGCGAAACTCTGCCCGCCCAAATCTTGGCCCCGCACCAAATCCCACAACCTGAAGCGAACATCAAAACGCCCATCTGCCAGTTTGGTGATGCTGCCCGTGAGCAAGGCTTCATCACCTTTTTGCTTGAGCGCAGAGAAATCGGGCCGGGCCAGCTCATCCATGGGAGCGGTCAAGGCATTTCCCCTAAATTGGCCACTGCGTTCCAAATCGGCTTGAACGATGGCTGATATTTTTTGGGGCGAGGCCTCTTCACCGCGCATGGGGGCAATGGCGATGGGGATTTGGGTCAGGCCCACGCCGGAGACTTCAACCCGGAATTGCGCCAAAGCAGGCCATGCCAACAGACATTGGGCGAGCAACATCCAAGAAAAAAATCTGGCAACTAAGGGAGGGCAGCGGTCAAACAAAGTCAAAAAATTGGAAGACAGAGCAACCGCTATAGTAGCACCATCCCCCATGTATTTGACTCGCTGTGCCCACCTTCGCCCTCTATAAACGCTTGTTTGGCTATGCCAAGGCTTACAAATGGGCGTATGCGATTTCTTTCGTGGGAATGGCCTTGACCGCGGTGACCGAAGCGATGTTGCCGGCCATGATGAAGTACTTATTGGATCAAGGCTTTCAGGTGCAATCCCAAGAACACATTTTGGCCATTCCTTTGGCCATTGTGGGTCTGTTTCTGGTCAAAGGCGTGCTGATTTATGTCAGCAACTATGTCGCCACTTGGATCACCACCCATGTGACCATGGCCTTGCGCAATGACATGTTTGCCAAGATGCTGCGCCTGCCCTCCACCGCCTTTGCGGACGCCCAGGGCAGTTACATCTCCAAAGTGCTGTATGACGTGCTCAACATTGGTGAAACCATTTCACAAGTGGTGGTCTCGGCTTTTCGCGAAGCCTTGACGGTGGCCACCTTGATCGCTTATTTGCTGTATCTGGATGTCCGTTTGGCCTTGATCGCCTTGAGCGTGGGGCCATTCATCATTGGCTTTGTGCGCCTTTTTTCCAAGCGCCTGCGACAAGCCGGGCGCAAAGGCTTGGAGTCGATTGGCGACATCACCCATGTGTTGGAAGAGTCGGTTTTGTGTCAAAAAATCATCAAAATTTACCAGGGCCAAGCCACCGAAAAGCAGCGTTTTGAGGCCGCCAATGGGCGGTTTCGTCGCTCTCAAATGCGCGAGGCCATTCCCGCCTCGGCCACCACACCCTTGACCCATTTGTCCGCGTCCATCGCTTTGGCCGTCATCGTTTATTTGGCGCTCGATCAGGTCAACCAAGTGGACCCACAAACGGGCGTTACCACGGTGGGCGGATTTGTGGCCTTTGTCACCGCCATGCTGATGCTGCTGGCCCCGCTGAAAAAACTCACCGAGGTGAACACCGCCTTGCAGCGCGGACGCGTTTGTGCCCAAAGCGTTTTTGCGTTTCTAGACAGCCCTGAGGAAGAGGACAAGGGTCTTATCGAATGGCGCCAACCCCAAGGCCGTGTGGAGTTTCGCAACGTCAGTTTCAGTTACGGACCGTCCACCCCTCGGGCTTTGGATGCAATTGATTTGTGCATCGAGCCAGGCCAAACCCTGGCCTTGGTGGGGGCCTCTGGTGGGGGCAAGTCGACCTTGGCTGCGTTGCTGCCGCGTTTCATGTCGCCCACCCAAGGACAAATTTTGATCGATGGCGTGGATGCCCAAGACTACCGTTTGATGTCGTTGAGGCAACACATGGCGCTGGTGACCCAAGAGGTGTTGCTCTTCAATGACACCATCGCGGCCAATATCGCCTACGGCCATGCCAACCCAGACCAGGCCGCTGTGGAGAAGGCCGCCAAAGCCGCCAATGCCTGGGATTTCATCTCCGCCCTGCCCCAGGGTTTGGACACCTTGGTGGGTGAAGCCGGCATGCGCTTGTCTGGCGGGCAGCGCCAACGCATATCGATCGCCAGGGCCATTTTTAAAAATGCCCCCATTTTGATTTTGGATGAAGCCACTTCTGCCCTGGATGCCGAGTCGGACCGCTCAGTTCAAGCCGCCTTGGCCAATTTGATGCAAGGGCGGACGTGTGTGGTCATTGCCCATCGTTTGTCCACGATTCAACACGCGGATCGGATTGCCGTTTTGAACCAAGGTCGCTTGGTGGAAACGGGCAACCATGAGGAGTTGCTGCAGCTCAACGGCATTTATGCCTCACTCTACCGCCTGCAATTCAATGAGCAACCTGCTTAATTCAGCCCCATGATCAAGACATCCATGGACCGGTGTGCAGTGTCAGTGATCGTGATCACGCTCAACGAGGCCGAGCGATTGGGCGCCACCTTGCAGGCCTTGCAATGGGCGCAGGAAATCATCGTCGTCGACTCGGGCAGCACCGATGGCACCTTGGACATTGCCCGGCAATGGGCAACGCGGGTGGAGCACCATGACTGGACTGGGTTTGGCGCACAAAAAAACCATGCTTTGTCTTTGGCCAGCTTGCCCTGGGTGTTGTCGATTGACGCCGATGAGCGGGTCACACCCGAGTTGGCCGAAGAAATACAGGCATTTGTCAATCGTGATGGGGGCGGTTATATCGCCGCCAATCTGCCGCGTTTGTCGCGTTATTGTGGCCGTGAGATTCACCACAGTGGTTGGTGGCCGGACCCGGTGTGTCGCGTCTTCAAGCGCGGGCATGGCCGCTTCAGCGATGATTTGGTGCACGAAAAAATCATCTGCAAAGGGCCTGTTTGGAACTTTCAGGGCTTGCTGATGCACGACAGCTTCCAAAACCTGGATCAAGTGCTGCACAAGTTGAACCAGTATTCCCGCGAAGGCGCGCTGAACTTGCAACGCAAAGGCAAAAAGTCAAGCTTGCGAAAGGCCATTGGGCACGGCTTGTGGGCGTTTTTTCGCACTTATGTATTGCAACGCGGATTTTTGGATGGTCGCGAAGGCTTTATCCTGGCCGTCTCCAATGCCGAGGGCACTTACTACCGCTACCTCAAGCTGATGTACTTGAATGAGCGCAAGCCGGCCGAAACGACATGAAGATCTCCGTGGTGGTCACCACTTACAACCGACCGCAAGCCCTGCGTTTGGTGTTGAACGCCTTGTTGGCCCAGCAACAAGCGCCATTTGAAATTTTGGTTGCGGATGACGGGTCTGGGGACCCCACCCGACATCTCATCCGCCAGATGGCCAACCAGACCGCTGTGCCGATTCACCACCTGTGGCAAGCCGATGACGGGTTCAGGGCGGCTGCGGCGCGCAATTTGGCCGTGGCTGCAGCCCAAGGCGATCTGGTGATTTTTTTGGACGGCGATTGTGTCCCCCGCCCCGACTTCATCGCCGAGCATGCCCGCTTGGCGCAACCGGGCTGGTTTGTGCCGGGCAGTCGCTTGTTGCTGGGCCCTCTTTTGACACAACAAGCAGAGGCCCAACAATGGCCCATTCACCAATGGGGGCGATGGGCATGGTTGAAGCACCGCTTGAGCGGACATGCCAATCGTTGGTTGCCTTTGATCAAACTGCCTGGACAAGGCTGGCGACGCAGACAACCTGCGCATTGGCAGAGCGCCCGCACCTGCAACATGGCGGTGTGGCGCACTGATTTGGTGGCGGTGAATGGATTTGACGAAAGCTATCAAGGGTGGGGCCACGAGGATGCCGATTTGGCGGTGCGCTTGATCCGCCACGGTGTGCGCCACAAGAATGGCCGTTTTGCGCTGACGGTGTTGCACCTGTGGCATGCGGAAAATGACCGCTCCCAATTGCCCGAGAACGTGGCTCGCTTGGATGCCATCCTCAAGGGGCAGCACACCCAAGCGCCGCGGGGCTTGGCGCAGCGCTCGCCCGAATCCGTCCGAAATGCCATGCAGCCGCACGCATGAAGACGATCCCCATTCTGATGTACCACCAGGTCGACGACATGCCGCCCTCAGGTGCGCCATTGCGAGGCATGACCGTCAGCCCTCAGCGCTTTGCGCAACACATGCGCTTTTTGAAAACCTGGGGCTTTCAAGGCCTCTCCATGCGCGACTTGGAGCCTTTTCTGAACGGCAGTTTGAGCGGCCGGGTTGTGGGCATCACGTTTGACGATGGGTATGCCAACACGCACGCCAACGCCCTGCCCATCTTGCGTCAATTTGGATACACCGCCACATGCTATGCGGTCAGCCACCATATTGGAGGCCACAACCAGTGGGACGCAGCTTCTGGAATGGCCACCAAAGCCTTGATGGACATTTCCGCTTGGCGTGAATGGGTGGCTGCAAACATGGACGTTGGATCCCACACCTGTGACCACATCGACTTGAGCCAATCCGATGAGGCCACGGTGCGCCACCAAATTCAGCGTTCCAAGTCAGAGTTGGAGCAGATGCTGGGCACCGAGGTGCGCCATTTTTGTTACCCCTACGGTCGTTTTTTGCCCGAACATCCGGCCTGGGTCCAACAAGCGGGTTATGTGTCTGCCACCACCACCCAAAGAGGTCGGGCGACATCTGCCCAGGGGCCTGCGGCTTTTACCTTGCCCCGGGTGTTGGTCAACCACCGCAGCACCTGGGCGCACATGGCGCTCAAATTATTCACGGGGTATGAAGAGGGCCGTTGAGCGACCTGACCGCTCAATGCCCTTGTGCCATGAGATTTTCAAACAAGGCTTCGTGCGCCCGAGCGCACTGGGACCAGGTTTTTTCCTCGGCCCAGGCATGGCCTTGTGAAGCCAGGCGCTGCATCAATTCGGGTTGACTCACCAACTGCTGCAAAGCCGCGGCCAAGGCTTGGGCGTTGGTGGGATCAGCCAAAATCAGCGCCTGTGTACCGTTGGTCAATTCGGCACTGATGCCGCAGTACGGCAAGCCACTGACCACCACCGGCAAGCCGTTGGCCATGGCCTCCAAGACCACCATGCCGTAGGTGTCCTCCAAGGTGGGGTGGGCCAGCACATCTGCGGCCTGATAGGCCAAGCGCAAATCGTGCTGCGGGCCGATGAACAAAAGCCTCTCCATCACACCGGCCTTTTCGGCCAAGGCGCGGTAAGTCGATGGCGGTGGGATGTGTCCGGCGACCACCAGTTTCCATGCGTCCGGCAGTAAACCCAGGGCTTGGATCAGCGTCTTGAGGCCTTTGCGCAGGGGGTCATTGGCAACCAATAATGCCAGCCGCGCGTTCACCGGCAGATCCAAGGCCTCTCGGGCTCGGCGTTGGTCTGACTCAGATTTGGGCGCAGCGGCAATCACCCCTGGTGTGATGACATGGACTTGGCCTTTGGCAGCGGGGTAGGTTTGCTCCAAGGTCATGCGCAAGGGCTCAGACACAGCCAGCACGGCCCTGTGACCGTTGGAAACGCCGCGCAAACGCGAGCCCTCGAGCCACCAATAAGCCAGCAATCTCGGGCTTGTGAGGATCTTCACAACGCGCAAAAATTTGCGCCAACCGTGGCGGTTTTTCAGCAGGCTGTGGCGGATGGGCAGAACGTG
Source organism: Limnohabitans rimovensis (SeqCode) (assembly GCF_965234775.1). GTDB lineage: Bacteria > Pseudomonadota > Gammaproteobacteria > Burkholderiales > Burkholderiaceae_C > Limnohabitans > Limnohabitans rimovensis. The sequence continues at coordinate 868,994 of NZ_OZ248562.1, forward strand.
AAAACACTGCACGTTGCCGTGCCAACTGTGCTCATGGGAGTAAACCACGTCGAATCCACGGCGTGTCAGCCAGGCCGTTGCCAAAGCGAACCACAACTGATTGATCCACCTTGGGCGGCGCAACGGGCCGGGAATTTTGTGTGGCACCCACCCTAGGGGAGATGCCGTGCCAAACGTTTGGGCAAACACATGCACCTCGTGGCGCAGGGCCAAGTCTTGCGCCACGGCCACAGAATAACGCTCAGCACCTCCCCCTTGCGGGTCAAAGTGTCGGCTCAAAAAGGCGATTCGCATGGGCAATGGGCGTCATGCGGTCAAAGCAAGACGATGTCGTATTGCTCTGGCCCCATGGAGGGCTCACTTTGCAATGAAATGGGTTTGCCTATGAAGTCGCTCAAACCAGCCAGATGGCTGCTTTCATCATCGAGCAACAAGTCAATCACCGGGGTGCTCGCAACCACCCTGAATTCCATGGGATTGAATTGCCGCGCTTCGCGCAAAATTTCACGCAAGATGTCATATGCCACGGTGCGGGCTGTTTTCACCGACCCTTTGCCGTCACAAGCAGGACAGGGCTCGCACAGCAAATGGGCCAAAGATTCGCGGGTGCGCTTGCGCGTCATCTCCACCAAGCCCAATTGGGAAAATCCACTGACCATGGTTTTCACCCGGTCGCGCTGCAAATGCTTGCGAAATTCAAACAACACCGCTTGTTGGTGGTCTTGCGTCAACATGTCGATGAAATCGGCCACCACGATGCCGCCCAAATTGCGCAAACGCAATTGGCGCGCAATCGCACCCGCCGCTTCGAGGTTGGTTTTGAAGATGGTTTCGTCAAAGTTGCGCGCACCCACGTAGCCACCGGTGTTGACATCAATGGTGGTCAAGGCTTCGGTTTGATCGATCATCAAATAGCCCCCCGATTTCAAGTCCACACGCCTGCCCAAGGCGCGGCTGATCTCGTCATCGACGGAATACAAATCAAAGATTGGCCGCTCACCCTTGTACAGCTGCAACTTCGCTGCCCCAGAGGGCATGAACTCAGAACCAAAGGTCAGCAAGGCTTCGTACTGCTCTTTGGAGTCGATGCGGATGCTTTGCGTCCCTTCCCCCACCAAGTCTCTGAGGACGCGTTGCAACAAATTCAAATCGCGGTGCAACAAAGTTTTGGCTGGCTGGGTTGTGGATGCCTCTTTGATGCGCGACCAGGTTTTGCGCAGATATTGGATATCTTCTGACAGCTCACCATCGCTGGCGTCTTCTGCGTTGGTGCGGACAATGAAGCCACCTGGGGTCCCGGCAGTGGCGTTTTCATGGGCCAGCCCCTGCAACTTGGTGCGCAGTGCTTCACGTTGCTCAAAAGGTATTTTTTGGGAGATGCCGATGTGGTTGTCTTGGGGCAAGAAAACCAACATGCGACCGGCCAAACTGATTTGGGTCGATAGGCGTGCCCCCTTGCTGCCAATCGGGTCCTTGATGACTTGCACCATCAGCGTTTGGCCTTCAAACACCTGCTTTTCTATGGGCAGGGGAGCTTGGCCGCTGGGGGTGTCACTGTCAGCATGTCGAGCGGTGATGGTGCTGAGCAAATCACCCACGTGCAAAAAGGCGGCCCGCTCCAAACCCACATCGATGAATGCCGACTGCATGCCTGGCAAAACACGAGAGACCTTGCCCAGGTAAACATTGCCAACCAAGCCACGCTCCAGCGTTCGCTCCATGTGCAATTCTTGGAGGGCACCGTGTTCAATCACTGCCACACGGGTTTCTTGTGGCGACCAATTGATCAAGATGTCTTGCTGCATGCCCATCACAGACCTTTCCAAGGCGGCTTTATCAATTCAGCGGTTTCGTGCACGGGCAAGCCCATGATCCCCGAATAGCTGCCTTCGATATGAGCGATGTGTGAGGCCGCACGCCCTTGGATGGCATATGCGCCTGCCTTGCCGTCCCACTCTCCCGAGTCCAAATAGGCTTCGATCTCCCCTGGGCTCCACGCCGCAAAACGCACTTGCGAGACACTGAGGGCATGGCGCATTTCGGTGGGGGTACCAGCGGCAATCGCCGTGAAAACCACGTGGGTTTTCCCGCTCAAGGCGGACAACATGTCCCGGGCGTGCTGGCGGTTTTGTGGTTTGCCCAAAATGGCGTCGCCCAGCGCCACGGTGGTGTCGGCACACAAAATGGGGGCCAACGACAGGCCCCGCAGGCGCCAACGGTTCAAGGCAGATGCCAGTTTCAGGGCCGTGACCCGTTGCACATAGTCGCGTGGCGATTCACCGGCTTGGGTGGCTTCCAGGGATTCCACGTCTTCTGACGGGTCTGGCAGCAACAGCTCAAAGTGTTGACCCATTTGGCCGAGCAGGTCTTGTCGGCGGGGGCTTTGTGAGGCCAAGTAAATAGAGGGCGGCATGGCCTCATTCTCGGTGATAAGGGTGGTTGGCCAACACGGAGATTCCCCGGTACAACTGCTCGATCAACATCACCCGTGCCAAGGCGTGAGGCAACGTCAGGTCTGACAAGCGCAAAGCCAAATGGGCTTTGCGCTTGAATTCGGCGTCCAGCCCGTCAGGCCCGCCAATGACAAACGCCACGTTCACGCTTTCTTGCTGCCAGTTTTTTAAACGCTGGGCCAAATCCAAGGTGCTGAGGGCGAGCCCACGTTCATCCAAAACAACGCGCAAGGTGTCGGCAGGCCATGCCAATTCAATGCGTTTTCGTTCAGCCAATAAACATTTTTCGGCGGATTGGTTGTGGCGCGGTTCGGTTTTGACCACCTTGATTTCCAGCGGCCAATCCGGTGGAAAGCGCTTGGCATAGTCCAGGCAAGCTGACTGGGCCCATTCGGGCATGCGCTGTCCAACGGCCACCACCCAAAGCTTCATGACGCTTTGGTTTTGGCGCGGCCTGTGGCTTGAATGGTTTTTTTGGCAGGAGACTTTTTCGCCGGTGCTACAGAGGTTTTGCGCGCCGCTGTGGCGGGACTGGCTTTGGTCGGTCGAGCAGCGGTTTTGGCGGGCGCTGCTTTGGCAGACTTGCTTTTGGGTTTGTCTTTGGTCGGAGCGGCTTTCACCGCGACGGGGGGCAAAGGTTTGGGCGCACCCAATTTCAGGCGCACAGGCTTGTCACCCCATAACTCTTCCAAATGGTAGTACTGCCGGATGGCCTGCTGCATGATGTGAACCACGGCAGGCCCACAGTCAACAATGATCCACTCACCGTTGTCTTCTCCCTCTAAGCGGGGCTTGGGCAGGCCGGCTTCACGCACCTTGTCACGCACACTGCTGGCCAAGGATTTGGTTTGCCGATTCGATGTGCCTGTGGCAATGATCACGCGCTCAAACAGGGGTGACAGGTGTTCGGTGTTGAATACCACAATGTCTTGTGCCTTCACATCTTCGAGCGCATCCACGATCAAGCGCTGAAGTTTTTGAATGTCTTTTTGAGTGGCGGCAGAAGTGGTCATCGGGTTTGGCGGTACAGGTGATGGTGTTGAATGTAATCGTTGACGTTGGGGTGGACCCATTCAGAGATGGAGCGCCCTTGTTCAATGGCTTCGCGGATGCGTGTCGCGCTGATGTCCATGGCGGGAAAAGCCAAATCGATGGCGTTTGGCACCCCCCGATTGTGCCACTTGCTCTCTGAGGGAGCGACTGGATCGCCAGTGGCGCGTGCAGCCACCACCACTTGGGCCATGGCCACAATTTTTTGCCAATCGCGCCAACCCTCAAAAGATTGGGCCTGGTCCTCGCCAATGATCAAAAACCATTGGGCATGAGGGTGCTCGGCGCTCAATTCATTCAAGCTGTCCACCGTGTACGACGGCCCGGCGCGGCGCGTTTCTCGGTCATCCATCACCACGTTGGCCAAGCTGGCAAAGGTCAAGGACAACATGGCCAAACGATCCATCGCGGGGGTTTTTGATGGCGTTTTGTGACCTGCGTGCCCAGTGGGCAACACATACAAGACATCCAAATTCAGGTGTGTCATGGCGTGTTTGGCCAAGGCCAAATGCGCCAAATGCGGTGGGTCAAAGGCACCGCCGTAAAACCCCAGCTTGCGAGGGGTGCTTGGTTGGTCTGTGAGGCTGTGGGGATTCAAACCCAATCTTTTCGCACCAAAAAGTCGGTGTAAAGCTTCGCCTCTGGGGTGCCCGGCTCAGGCCGCTGTTGGTAGGCCCAACTCACCAAGGGGGGCATGGAGAGCAAGATGGACTCGGTTCGGCCACCGGACTGAAGTCCAAAGTGGGTGCCCCGGTCCCACACCAAATTGAATTCCACATAGCGGCCTCGGCGCATCAATTGGTGCTGCCGCTCTCGCTCGCCATAGGCCATGTCCTTGCGCCGTTGCACGATGGGCAAATAGGCAGAGAGCAAGGCGTTGCCCACACTTTGCATCAAGCCAAACCCGCCTTCAAAGCCCAATTCGGAAAAGTCATCGTAAAAAATACCGCCCACACCGCGTTGCTCTTGGCGGTGTTTCAGGGTGAAGTAATCGTCACACCAGGTTTTAAAGCGCGGGTACAGCGCTGCACCAAAGGGATCAACGGCTGCCTTGCATGTTTGATGGAAATGTTGCGCGTCTTCTTCAAACCCATAGTAGGGGGTAAGGTCCATGCCGCCGCCAAACCATGACATGGGGGGGCCTTCCTTGGGGTGCGCCGTCAACATGCGGATGTTCATGTGCACGGTCGGCACATACGGGTTGCGCGGGTGAAACACCAAGGACACGCCCATGGCTTGAAAAGGCGAGCCCTTCAGTTCAGGTCGATGCTGGGTGGCCGAGGCTGGCAACTGAGGCCCACGGACATTCGAAAAACCCACGCCTGCGCGCTCAAAAACAGGGCCATTCTCCAGAATTTGCGTGTCACCCTCGCCTTGTAACATTTCAGTTTTGTCTTTTTGCCAGGGGTCGCGCAAAAAAGCAGTGCCATCGATGTCGGTCAAGGCCTGGGTGATGCGACTTTGCAAACCAACCAGGTAGGACTGAACTTGTGGGATCGGGTTCATGGGGGGCTCAAAATAAAAGGGGGTGTGGAAGGCGGCTCAGTTGCGGATGGCCAAATGGCCAATGTCGCGTCGGTATTGCTGGCCGTCAAAAGCAATTTTTTGCACGCCCACATAGGCTTGTTTTTGCGCGGCACGCACCGTGCTGCCTAGAGCGGTGACACACAGCACCCGCCCGCCTTGGGTGGATAAGGTTTGGCCGTCCCATGCGGTTCCGGCATGAAAGACCATGGTGTCGGTCTCTTCCAGGGGCAGGCCTGTGATGGCATCACCATATTGCGGCGCCAATGGGTAACCACGGCTGGCCAACACCACCCCCAATGCGGTTCGGGTGTCCCATTGAATGGGGAAGTCTGTCAAAGCGCTGTCATTGTCTTCGGTTGCGGCCAACAAAAGGGACAGCAAATCGCTTTTGAGCCGCATCAAAATGGGCTGGGTCTCTGGGTCGCCCAAGCGGCAATTGAACTCCAAGGTTTTGGGCTTGCCTTGGGCATCAATCATCAAGCCCGCGTATAAAAAACCGGTGTAACGGATGCCGTCTTTTTTCATGCCTGCGATGGTCGGCATGATGATTTCACGCATGACCCGCGAATGAATCTCAGGGGTGACGACCGGGGCTGGCGAATACGCCCCCATGCCACCGGTGTTGGGGCCTTGATCCTGGTCCAACAGTCGCTTGTGGTCTTGGGAGGTGGCCAGTGGCAAAACCTGGTCGCCATGGCACATGACCATGAAGCTGGCCTCTTCGCCATCCAGGAATTCTTCGATCACCACACAAGCACCGGCTTGGTTGTGCTTCACGCCCAAGGCATTGGTGGTGAGCATGTCATCAATGGCTTGGTGCGCTTGCTCCAAGCTGGTGGCCACGACCACGCCTTTGCCAGCGGCCAGGCCATCGGCTTTGACCACGATGGGAACACCTTGGTTGTCGACGTAGCGATGGGCCAGGGCAGCGTCGGTGAAGGTTTGGTGCTGGGCGGTGGGAATGCCATGGCGGCGCATGAAGTCTTTGGAGAAGGCTTTGGAGCTCTCAAGTTGGGCCGCCGCTTGGGTCGGTCCAAAAATGCGCAAACCATGGGCGCGAAATTCGTCCACCACACCCGCGGCCAGCAAGCCCTCTGGCCCCACCACGGTGATGTCAATTTGATGGTCTTGCGCCCATTCGCACAAAGCCACCACATCGGTGATGGCGATGTTCTCTAAACGTTTGTCGGTGGCCGTGCCGCCATTGCCGGGCGCCACATAAACGGTTTGAACCAAAGGGGATTGCGCCAGCTTCCAAGCCAGTGCATGTTCGCGACCGCCGCCGCCCAAAACCAGTGCCTTCATAGTTCGGCGTTGTGATAGACCTCTTGGACGTCATCCAGTTCGTCCAGCACATCGAGGATTTTTTGCATTTTTTCAGCCTCCGCAGCCGCCAAAGCCACGGTGATTTCAGGGCGATAGGTGATCTCAGCGAGCACCGCTTGCAATTGGGCACTTTCCAAAGCGATCTTGACGGGTTCGAACAAGCCCGGTGAACACAACACCTCAATGGCACCATCTTCAGAGTTGATCACATCATCGGCACCGGCCTCCAAAGCCACCTCCATCAAGCGGTCTTCGTCGGCACCTGGGGCAAAGATGAATTGACCGCAATGCTTGAATTGGTAGGCCACCGATCCGTCACTGCCCAAGTTGCCACCGTGTTTGCTCAAGGCATGGCGCACCTCAGCCACGGTGCGCACTTTGTTGTCGGTCATGGTATCGACCATCAAGGCCACGCCACCCACGCCATATCCCTCGTAGCGAATTTCTTCGTAGTGCACACCTTCCAAGTTGCCCGTGGCTTTGTCGATGTTGCGCTTGATGGTGTCAGCAGGCATGTTGGCTGCTTTGGCTTTGTCCACCGCCAAGCGCAGCCTGGGGTTGGCATTCAGGTCGGCCCCACCGCCTCGCGCAGCGACCATGATTTCTCGAATCACGCGGGTCCAAACTTTGCCTCGCTTTTCGTCCTGACGGCCTTTGCGGTGCTGAATATTGGCCCATTTGCTGTGTCCTGCCACTTGAAATCCTTTTTTATCTGCTGACCATTTTAACGATTCAGTGCCTCACCAACGAAAAGGGCGGTCGTTGATTCGACCGCCCTGCCCCCTCATTGATCGGGTCAATCGGCCCGATCAATCAGCCGTCGCTTCTTCGGGCTCGGTGGGTTCAGACTTTGAGGCCTTGGACTCTTTTTTGGGCAAGGGTTGGATGTCGAGCAAGACTTCGTCTTTGTCATCGATATCAACGGTCAAGCGACCACCTTCGGTCAAACGGCCAAACAACAACTCGTCGGCCAAAGCACGCCGAATGGTGTCTTGGATGAGGCGTTGCATGGGACGCGCGCCCATGAGGGGATCGAAGCCCTTTTTCGCCAGGTGTTTGCGCAAGGTATCGGTGAAGGTGACATCGACTTTCTTTTCGGCCAACTGGGTTTCCAGTTGCAACAAAAATTTGTCGACGACGCGCATGATGATTTGCTCGTCCAGGGCTTTGAAGCCCACGATGGCGTCCAAACGGTTGCGGAACTCTGGGGTGAACAGGCGTTTGATGTCGGCCATCTCGTCACCGGCTTGCCTGGGGTTGGTGAAACCGATGGTGGCTTTGTTCATCGTCTCCGCACCCGCATTGGTGGTCATGATGATGATCACATTGCGGAAGTCGGCTTTGCGGCCGTTGTTATCGGTCAAGGTGCCATGGTCCATGACTTGCAACAAGACATTGAATACGTCCGGATGGGCTTTTTCAATCTCATCCAAGAGCAACACAGAATGCGGCTTTTTGGTGACCGCTTCGGTCAGCAATCCACCCTGGTCAAAACCCACATATCCCGGGGGTGCACCAATCAGGCGACTGACCGCATGGCGCTCCATGTACTCGGACATGTCAAAGCGGATGAGCTCGATGCCCATGATGAAGGCCAATTGCTTCGCCGCTTCGGTTTTGCCCACGCCAGTGGGGCCGCTGAACAAGAATGAGCCAATGGGCTTGTCCGACTTGCCAAGACCAGAGCGCGCCATTTTGACCGCTGAGGCGAGGACCTCCAGCGCCTTGTCTTGACCAAACACCACGCTTTTGAGGTCGCGCTCCAAGGTGTGGAGCTTGCCGCGGTCATCATTGGACACATTGGCTGGCGGGATGCGCGCAATTTTGGCCACGATGTCTTCGATTTCGGTTTTGCTGATGGTCTTTTTGCGCTTGGATGCCGGCAATATGCGCTGAGCAGCACCGGCTTCGTCGATCACATCAATCGCCTTGTCCGGCAAATGCCGGTCGTTGATGTATTTGGCACTGAGCTCAGCGGCGGCTTGCAGCGCGGCCACAGCGTATTTGACGTTGTGGTGCTCCTCAAACCTGGACTTCAGACCTTTGAGGATGTCCACCGTTTGCTCGACGGAAGGTTCGTTGACGTCGACCTTCTGAAAGCGCCTGGACAAGGCCGCGTCTTTTTCAAAAATACCGCGGTACTCGGTGAAGGTGGTGGCGCCAATGCATTTGAGTTGGCCAGAGCTCAGGGCAGGCTTGAGCAAATTGGACGCATCCAAGGTGCCACCAGAGGCAGCACCAGCACCGATCAAGGTGTGAATCTCATCAATGAACAAGATGGCTTGAGGCTTGTCTTTGAGAGACTTGAGCACGCCCTTGAGGCGTTGCTCAAAATCACCGCGGTATTTGGTACCAGCCAGCAAGGCACCCATGTCGAGCGAGTAAACCTGCGAATCAGCCAAGATGTCCGGCACTTCTTTTTGGGTGATGCGCCAGGCCAAGCCCTCGGCAATGGCGGTTTTACCGACGCCGGCCTCACCCACCAACAAAGGGTTGTTTTTGCGGCGACGGCACAAGATTTGAACCACACGCTCGACCTCGTACTCGCGGCCAATCAAAGGGTCAATTTTCCCGTCTTTGGCCATTTGATTGAGGTTTTGAGTGAATTGCTCCAATGGAGATGCTTTTTCACTTTTCTCCACAGGCTCTTCATTTTCCTGAGCAGCGGGTTCTTGTTGCTTGGGAGAGTCGGGTGGATCGCTCTTTTTGATGCCGTGGGCAATGAAATTGACCACATCCAAGCGGGTCACACCTTGTTGGTGCAGGTAGTAAACGGCGTGAGAGTCTTTCTCACCAAAAATCGCCACCAACACGTTGGCGCCAGTGACTTCTTTTTTGCCATTGCCAGTGGATTGCACATGCATGATGGCGCGCTGAATGACCCGTTGAAAACCCAAGGTCGGCTGGGTGTCGACGTCCTCTGTGCCGGCGACTTGGGGGGTGTTGTCTTTGATGAAATTGGCCAAAGATTTGCGCAGCTCATCGCTGTTGGCCGAACAAGCCCGCAACACCTCTGCGGCACTGGGGTTGTCCAGCAATGCCAGCAGCAAATGCTCTACGGTGATGAATTCATGCCGTTGCTGGCGTGCTTCAACGAAGGCCATGTGCAAGCTGACTTCGAGTTCCTGGGCAATCATGTGGGTTCCTTCGCGCCGATTGATGTGGTGACTGTATATGGAAATGGACTTGAATTAATCAATGGGTTCGCTCAAACATTGCAGTGGGTGACCCGACTGATTGGCTGCGTCCATGACCTGATCAACTTTAGAGGCGGCGACATCTTTGCTAAAGACACCGCAAACGCCTTTGCCGTCTAAGTGAATTTTCAGCATGATCTGGGTCGCGGTCTCGCGGTCTTTGCTGAAAAATTGTTGCAAAACCATCACCACGAACTCCATCGGGGTGTAGTCGTCATTGAGCATGACCACCTGGTACATCTGTGGGGGTTTGGTTTTCTGTGCTCTGCGTTCCAACACCACTGAATTGCCGTCATCTGTGCGCTGGGGCTGTGGTGGGGTTTGGGGAAGTTGACTGGCCATGGGCTCATTTTATAGGGGGCATGGAACTTCGTTTTTCTGACCAAAAATAACGTGCTGCATGGAATAGATGGATGAAGAATGCTATTATTTAAACCTTTATGACTATATTTAACCGAAAAGAGAGTTAAAAATGGACAAAGGTACGGTCAAGTGGTTCAGCAACAGCAAGGGTTTTGGCTTCATAGAGCCCATGGGCGGTGGACCGGATATTTTTATTCACTTCAGTGCCATCAACATGGAGGGTTTCAAGACCTTGGAGCCAGGCGCTCAGGTCGAGTTTGAGTTGGTGCAAGGCCCAAAGGGCCAACAAGCCCATGCATTGACCGTCACCGAGGCGCCAGAGCGAGCGCCAGACACCGATGCTGGGGGCCTGAAAAGCAAAGAGGGGCGCTTGCGCACCCCTCAATTCAGAGCCAACCTGATTGGCAATCAGGAACGTGCCCCCCAATTCTGAGGGGCGCCCCTTGCACTCACATGTGCTCGATCATGACCTGACCAAAGCCTGAGCAGCTGACCTGGGTGGCGCCATCCATCAAGCGCGCAAAGTCATAGGTGACTTTCTTGCTGAGGATGGACTTCTCCATCGAGCTGATGATCAGGTCTGCCGCCTCGGTCCAGCCCATGTGGCGCAGCATCATTTCGGCCGACAAGATCTCGGAGCCTGGGTTCACATAATCTTTGCCCGCATATTTGGGTGCCGTGCCATGGGTGGCTTCAAAACAGGCCACGGAATCAGACATATTGGCGCCTGGGGCGATGCCAATGCCGCCCACTTGGGCTGCCAACGCATCAGACACATAGTCGCCATTCAAATTGAGGGTGGCAATCACGCTGTACTCGGCGGGGCGCAACAAAATTTGCTGCAAGAAGGCGTCGGCAATCACGTCTTTGACGATGATGTCTTTGCCGGTTTTGGGGCTCTTGAATTTGCACCAGGGTCCGCCATCGATCAATTGGGCGCCAAACTCTTTTTGCGCCAAACCATAGGCCCAATCGCGGAAACCACCTTCGGTGAACTTCATGATGTTGCCCTTGTGAACAATGGTCACGCTGGGCTTGTCGTTGTCAATCGCGTACTGGATGGCTTTGCGCACCAAGCGCTCAGTGCCTTCACGCGAAACCGGTTTGATGCCGATACCAGACGTGTTGGGGAAGCGGATTTTGGTCACGCCCATCTCGTCAATCAAAAACTTGATGAGTTTTTTGGCTTTGTCGCTCTCGGCTTCATATTCGATACCGGCGTAAATGTCTTCAGAGTTTTCGCGGAAGATGACCATATTGGTCTTCTCAGGCTCTTTCAAGGGTGAGGGAACACCTTTGAAATACTGAACCGGGCGCAAACAAACGTACAAGTCGAGCTCTTGGCGCAAGGCGACGTTCAGTGAGCGGATGCCACCACCCACGGGGGTGGTCAAGGGGCCTTTGATGGACACCACATACTCTTTCAACACCGACAGGGTTTCTTCGGGCAACCACACATCCGGGCCATAAACCTTGGTGGATTTTTCGCCTGCATAGACTTCCATCCAATGGATCTTGCGCTTGCCTGCATAGGCTTTTTGCACTGCTGCATCGACCACTTTGAGCATGACCGGGGTGATGTCAAAACCGGTGCCGTCACCTTCGATGTAAGGAATGATGGGTTGGTCGGGCACGTTCAGGGACATGTCCTTGTTGACAACGATTTTTTCACCCTGGGAAGGCACTTTGATGTGCTTGTACATGTGGAATATCTCCGTTAGGAAGCCGATCGAATGGAAATGAAATAGCTATTTCGCGGGGGGGATTCTAGCAACAGTGACTTATCATTCTCGGATGAACAAAGGGGACTTATGAATCATCTCAAGTGGGCCTGGCTGAGCGTTTGGTTTTGTTCGTTGGCTTGGGCGCAGGGTTCGCCACAGCTTCAATTGCCCCGCATTCAGTTGCAAGCGGGCATGCACCAAATCCAAGCGCAGGTGGCCGCCACCCCCGATCAGCGGTCCGTTGGTTTGATGCACCGCGCAGAAATGCCCCAGTCCGAAGGCATGTTGTTTGCCTTTGAGCAAGCCACACAGCAGTGCTTTTGGATGAAAAACACGCTGTTGCCCCTGACCGCAGCCTTTATCGCCGATGATGGCACCATCGTCAACTTGGCCGACATGAAGCCCCAGACCACCGACGCACATTGCTCTGAGCAACCCGTGCGCTGGGTGCTGGAAATGAACCAAGGCTGGTTTGCCAAACGCGGCATCAAAGCGGGGTTTAAGCTGCAAGGCCCGGTTTTCAAGGGCAAATGAAAAAACCGCCCGAAGGCGGTTTTAAGTGATCGATCTGGGTCAGATCAGCCGAAGTTGGCCTGGGCAAAACCCCAGTTCACCAATTTGTCCAAAAAGGTTTCCACAAACTTGGGACGCATATTGCGGTAATCAATATAGTAAGCGTGCTCCCAGACGTCGACGGTCAAAATGGCTTTGTCGCCGGTGGTCAAAGGGGTGCCCGCCGCGCCCATGTTGACGATGTCCAAGCTGCCATCGGCCTTTTTCACCAAAAAGGTCCAGCCAGAGCCAAAGTTGCCCACAGCGGACTTCACAAAGGCCTCGCGAAATGCGGCATAGCTGCCCCATTTGGCATTGATGGCGGCCGCCAAAGTGCCTGTGGGCTCACCACCGCCGTTGGGCTTCATGCAGCTCCAAAAGAAGGTGTGGTTCCAAATTTGGGCGGAGTTGTTGTAGATGCCACCAGATGATTTCTTGATGATGGACTCCAGGTCCATGCCTTCAAATTCGGTGCCCTTTTGCAAGTTGTTCAGGTTGACCACATAAGCGTTGTGGTGCTTGCCATGGTGGAATTCCAAGGTTTCGCGCGAATAGTGGGGGGCCAAATCGTCCAGACCATAAGGCAGAGCGGGCAAGGTGTGTTCCATGGATATCCTTCAGCGTTGATGAAAAAACGGATTGTAAAAAAATTTCAGCCGGCTTTGAGGCCCAGCACCCGAACACCCGCTTCACCATCGGACAAACTGACTGTCAAGGTCTGCTCAGGCGACAGTTGGTGGACCGATGTGATGGGTTTGTTTAGTTCGTCGGTAAGCCAAGCATAACCCCGCTGCAATACCAAGCGAGGGTCGAGGTTATGCAGTCGCCACCCCAATTGCTGTTGCGATTGGCGTTTGCTGGCCGCCTCAGATTGCACCACACGCATCAAGGCGGTTTGTGCCGCAGCAGATTTTTGCCCCAACATTTGAATGCGTTTGGACAGCGACTGCTGCATGCGCTGCTGTAAGTGCAAGGTGCTGACCCGGTGCGCGGCCACCAGCGCACTGGGCCGCCCTAAGCGCGACTGGAACCAGTCCAGGGCTTGACCTTGGGCATCCAACACCGCTTGGAGTTGACCCGTCAATGATTGCGCCATGTGGTCCAGTGTCTCCGAGGCCGTTTCGCGTGTTTGGGCACACAACTCGGCGGCGGCCGTGGGCGTCGGTGCGCGCAAATCGGCACACAGGTCCACGATGGTGATGTCGGTTTCATGGCCCACGCCTGAGACGATGGGCACCCTGGACTGGACCACCGCGTGGGCCAAATCCTTGTCATTGAAGGCCCACAAATCCTCCAGGGACCCCCCCCCCCGCACCATCAACACCACGTCCACACCCTCCACTTCTTGAATCGACTTCAGCGCTTGAATCAGGGATGGGGCTGCGCCCACGCCCTGAACTTGGGCTGGGGCAATCACCACCGGTATGTGGGGCACCCTGCGCTGCAAGGCGGTGATCACATCATGCAAGGCCGCAGCACCCAAGGAAGTCACCACCCCAATGGCCCTGGGCATGGCGACCAAAGGGCGTTTGCGCGCTTCATCAAACAGCCCCAGCAGAGCCAGTTCGCGCTTGAGTTGCAAAAATTTCTCGTACCAAACGCCCTCGCCAGCGGCTTGCAGGGATTCGACCACCAACTGCAAGTCCCCTCGCCCCTCATAGACAGAGACCTTGGCCCGAGCTTGAACCATGACACCGTCGTGCAAGTCAAAGTCGACCAGCATGGCGGAGCGGCGAAACATGGCGCAACGCAGTTGAGCACCGTCATCTTTGAGGGAAAAGTAGCAATGACCACTGCTGGCGCGGGTGAAATTGGTGATCTCACCCTTCACTTCAACCGGATTGAAGCGCGCCGACAAGGTGTCGGTGAAAGCACGCACCAAGGCGGCTACTGACCAAATGCGCGCAGCTTCTGGCATATCACGCCCCTGAGCGAGTGCTCATACAGGGACAAGTCAGGTGCTGGTTCATAATTCGTGCTTGTCAATTCAGAGGGGTTTGAGGTTTGTTTTCCATCATACAAGCAGCCGGTTGGCCCATTTGGCCGCTTTTGATCTGTTCCGTTGTGGCTTTGGCCTTGGTGTTCGAGCGGTTTTACAGTTTGGCGGACAAGCGCATTGTTCCCAAGGACTTGTTGGACGAAGCCATCAAGGCTTCACGGCACCAACTGCCCTCTGAGGAATCGGTCAAACATTTGGCCAGCCACAGTTTGCTGGGCCGCGTTTTGGCCAGCGGGTTGCAGCAACTGCGCCAACAGCCCCAAAGCAGCGAAACCGAATTGAGCGAAAGCATCGAGATTGCTGGCAAACAAGCCGCCCATGATCTGGAGAAATACCTGGTGGTGTTGGCCACCATCGCCTCTGCCGCCCCGCTTTTGGGGCTGCTGGGCACGGTGGTGGGCATGATTGAAATTTTTGCCGCCCAAACCCCGGGCAGCAGCAACCCGGCACAGTTGGCACAAGGCATTTCCATGGCTTTGTACAACACCGCATTTGGTTTAATGGTGGCCATCCCCGCCTTGTTTTTTTGGCGCTTTTTCCGCGCCAAAGTGGACGCGTATGTGATTGACTTGGAGATTGCCGCACAGCGTTGGTTGCGCCATTTGTTCAAGCTGCGGTCCTCGTTGCGTTGATCTGCTCTGCGCCCTATGAAATTTCGCACCCAACACGCCATTGAGCCTGAGATCAATTTAATCGCTTTCATCGACGTGTTGTTGGTGATTTTGATTTTCTTGATGTTGTCGAGCACCTATAACAAATACACCGAGGTGCAGTTGAATTTGCCCAGCGCCAATGCGGATGTTCAAAAAGAGCACCCCCAAGAAATTTTGGTGTCCGTGACCAGTGACGGCCAATATGCGGTCAACAAGCAGCCATTACCGCAACGCGGTGTCAAGGCCTTGACCCAGGCTTTGTCCCAAGCCGCCGTGGGCATGGACAAACCGATGCTGGTGATCAGCGCCGACGCCATGGCACCCCATCAATCGGTGATTTCGGTGATGGAGGCTGGAAAAGCCAGCGGCATCAATGCCATCACCTTTGTGGCCAAGTCACCGCAGGCTGGGGCTGCGCGCTAAATGCCCTTTCCCTGGCAAGCATGGGTTTTGCGCCAGTGGCAAACACGCAACTGGGTCAGTGCTGTCCTTTGGCCCTTGAGTGGCTTGACCTGGTTGGTGGTTTCATGGCGACGCCTTCAGCGACGGCGCCACACCACCCTCAGCCCCGGTGTGCCGGTCGTCGTGGTGGGCAATGTGATGGTGGGTGGTGCGGGTAAAACCCCCCTGGTCATGGCTTTGGCGATGCACTGGCAGTCACAGGGCATCCAGGTGGGGGTGGTGGCGCGTGGGTTTGGGCGCATCGCCACACAGATCACGGCCGTGAATGAACACAGCACATTTGAAGATGTGGGCGACGAGCCTTTGCTGGTTTGGCGCCGCTGCCAGGTGCCGGTTTTTGTGGGTGCAGACCGTGCGGCTTGCTGCCGGGCCTTGATGGCCGCACACCCGCAAACGCAGGTGTTGATCAGCGACGACGGGCTGCAACATGCCGGCTTGCACCGAGACATTGAAATATGTGTTTTTGATGAACGCGGTTTTGGCAATGGCTGGCTATTGCCCGCTGGACCGCTGCGCGAACCATGGCCGCGCCCGGCAGACCCGGCCATCCGTGTTTGGAATTTGGGCTCCCTCCCCTTGCCCCATGTGGACATGGTCATGGTACGTCGCCAATTGGCAAGCTGCGCGGTGGGCTCCAATGGGCAACGCCGGCCCTTGATCGAATGGAAAAACCGCCGCGTCCATGCCCTGGCCGCCATCGCCAAACCGCAGCTGTTCTTTGATGGCTTGCGCGGTCAAGGGCTTGAATTGGACCTGGCCCAAGTTTGGCCCGATCACGACCCCCTGATCGGATTCAACCCCGACGTGGCCGAGGGCGACTGGTTTTGCACAGAAAAAGACGCTGTGAAATTGTGGCCCCGGTTTCCTCAGGTCTGGGCTGTGCCGTTGGAGCTGCAAGGCTTGGAACTTTGGTGGCCCCAAATCGATCAAGCGCTGGCCCTGCGGATATCATCCCGCCATGGAAACCAAATTGCTTGAATTGCTGGTCTGCCCGGTCACCAAAGGCCCGTTGGAATATGTGCGTGAGCGCCAAGAATTATTGTCACGCAGCGCCCGCCTGGCCTATCCCGTGAGGGATGGCATTCCGATCATGCTGGAGACCGAAGCCCGGACCCTGAGCGACGAAGAATGCGAGCGCTGAGTGGGGCAGGCTCCTTTCACTGTGTTGATCCCCGCCAGGATGGCGTCAACCCGCTTGGCCAACAAGCCACTGGCCGATATTGCAGGCCTGCCCATGGTGGTGCGGGTGGCGCAAAGGGCTCAGCTGAGCCAAGCCACCAAGGTGGTGGTGGCAGCCGACGATGAGCGCATTGTTGAAGCTTGCCTGGCGCACCACATCCCTGCCCTTTTGACCCGATCCGACCACATCTCTGGCAGCGACCGTTTGGCCCAAGCGTGTGAAATCTTGGGTTTGGCCGACACCGACTTGGTGGTCAACGTGCAAGGCGACGAGCCCCTGATCGAACCGCAAGTGATCAATGCCGTGGCCCACTTGCTGGCCTCACGCGAAGACTGCTGCATGAGCACCGTGGCCCATGCCATCACCGATCCGGGCGAATTGGCCAACCCCAATGTGGTCAAGGTGGTGCTCGACCGCTTTCATACCGCCATGTACTTCAGCCGGTCCACCATCCCCTTTTGGCGCGACGCGGCCCATGCCACCACTGCACCACCGGTGGAGACCCTGAGACACGTGGGCATTTATGGATACCGTGCGTCGTTTTTGCGCAGCTTCCCTCATTTGGCGCATGCGCCGCTGGAGGCCATGGAATCTTTGGAGCAACTCAGGGTGCTGTGGCACGGCCACAAAATTGCCGTGCATGTCTCGCCCGAGACGCCTGGCCCGGGTGTGGACACCCCGGAGGATTTGGAGCGTGTCAGGCGGCACTTTGCAGGTCTTTTGTAAGTCTTTTGCACCGCTTGCATGGTATTGTGCAAAATGCAGATCTGGTCGTCGTTGGGCATTCGCCCATCGTTGGAACCCATAAGAATCAGAGGAAAGACATGAGACTCATCCTTTTAGGCGCACCGGGTGCGGGCAAAGGCACCCAAGCCACTTTCATTTGCGAAAAATTTGGCATTCCCCAAATTTCCACGGGTGACATGCTGCGTGCAGCAGTCAAAGCAGGTACTGCCATGGGCTTGGCTGCCAAAAAAGTCATGGACTCGGGCGGTTTGGTCAGTGATGACATCATCATCGGACTGGTCAAAGAACGCATTGCACAGGCCGATTGCGTCAATGGTTTTTTGTTTGACGGCTTTCCCCGCACCATTCCACAAGCCGACGCGATGAAATTGGCCGGCGTCAACCTCGATCACGTGCTGGAAATCGATGTGCCCTTTGATGCCATCATCGAGCGCATGAGCGGGCGTCGGGTGCACGTCGCCAGTGGGCGCACCTATCACACCCACTTCAACCCACCCAAAGTGGCTGGGCTGGATGATGTGACAGGCGAAGCCCTGATTCAGCGCGACGACGACAAAGAGGAAACCGTTCGCAAACGCCTGGACGTTTATGCAGCCCAAACCCGCCCTTTGGTGGACTATTACTCTCAATGGGCCAAGACTGACGCGGACCACGCGCCCCGCTACAGCGCCATCAGCGGCGTTGGACAAGTCGAAGAAATCAAAGCCCGGGCTTTCAAAGCACTGTCGAGCTGAGCTGTTCGGCCACCAGGGTCAATGCCAGCACCACCCGTGCCTTGTAGGGGTTGAGTCCCGAGGTGGTCTGAAATACCTCGCCATCTTGGGCTTGCAATTGGCCCTTTGCACACCGTGAAGTGCGCCAAACCCGAGCGCCGCCATGTTGAGCCATGATCAAAGCGGCCTCTAAGCCCTGACTCATCGTTCCGTTTCCGGTCCCCGCCACCACCCAGCCTTGGGGCGGTGTTTTGCTTTCCAGCAACGCTTTGACCACAGCCCCGTCTTGGGCCGCATGGTTGAAAACCAATTCCACCCAGGGCCAGGTGGCCACTTGCGCCAAAGCTTTGGGTGGTAAACCCACCGCTGGCGTCGCTTGTTGTGCAAACCTTTTTTGAAGGGCATCCAAGTTTTCGAGAGCCAGGCCCCAGGCGACGGGATCGGCAGAGCCAAACGCATTCAGCGCTTGACAATCTACTTTGGTCAAACTGGCCGCGGCATGCACCTGGCCTGCAAAAACGCACACCACCCCCGCTGAACCAGGCGCACCCGCCAAAGCCAAAGCCTGACGCAAGTTGCCTGGGCCGTCTGGCTCGGGGACATTGGCAGCCCGCATGGCACCCGTGATGACCACGGTCTTGAGGCCGCTGAACAAGGTGTGCAGCAAGATCGCGGTTTCTTCCAAGGTGTCGGTGCCATGGGTGACCACCACACCCTGCACATCCTCTTGGTCCAGCCAATGTTGGACCCGCGCCACCAGCCTTTCCCAAACGGGCCAACCCATGTTTTTGCTGTCGATGCGGGCCACCTCTTCGGTGACGATGTGGTCTTGCCCGTCGCCCAAGCCTTGGACCAAATCCGACGCCGTGAGCTCTCCTGCCTGGTATTGGCGCCCTTTTGACGGGTCAGGCGCCCAGCCGGCAATCGTCCCGCCCGTGCCCAAAACAACAACTTTTGATCTTTTTTCATGCATGGCGCTTGCAATCTTTTAAAAACTGGTTAAAAATACAGTTACTGGATATTCAAACAGTCAACGGACGCCCATCAACCTTTGTGCAGGAGACCCGACATGAATGAAGCCCCCAAACTCACCGACCGGCAACAGCAAATATTGTCTTTGATCCAAATCACGATCGAGCGCAAGGGGTCCCCTCCCACAAGGGCTGAAATCGCCAACGAACTAGGCTTCAAGTCGGCCAATGCGGCGGAAGAGCACCTCAAGGCCTTGGCCCGCAAAGGCGTCATCGACCTGGTCAGCGGCACTTCGCGGGGCATTCGCCTCAAAGAGTCCACCATGCGCTCCATCAATCAAGTCCGTAGCAAGCAATTCAATTTGCCGCTGGAAGGCCTGGCCCAGTTGGCATTGCCCTTGATCGGTCGGGTCGCAGCGGGTTCACCCATTCTGGCGCAAGAGCATGTGGACCAAACCTTTTATGTCGAAAACAGTTTGTTCCAGCGCACCCCCGACTATTTGCTCAAAGTCAGGGGCATGTCCATGCGCGATGCCGGCATCATGGATGGCGACTTGCTGGCTGTTCAAATCAGCAAAGAAGCAAAAAACGGACAAATTGTGGTGGCCCGCTTGGGTGAGGAGGTCACGGTCAAACGCTTTCGACGCACCCACGACAGCATTGAGTTGCTGCCCGAAAACCCAGATTTTCAAACCATTGTGGTCGAACCCGGCGAGCCTTTTGAAATCGAAGGCTTGGCCGTGGGTTTGATCCGCAACACCATGCTTTTCTAAGGAGCACCCCATGAGCTTGGCCATTTGGAGCATTTTCAAAATGATGTCACCGTTTTATTCTCTCAGCCCAGTCCCCCAAACCCCAGGGAAACAAACCGCTGCCCAGCCTGTTCGGCGCCCTCCACATTTGACCTTGGCTGCCAACCGAGTTGCCAAACCTTTGCGCGTGGCCCGGGTCCAAGACGACATGAGCCCACCCGACCGAGCTGGCCGCATGGTCATGTCTGGGCGGATGGATGAAGTCTGTGCCGAGCTGGACCGCTTGGTGCAACTCGAAGCTCGGCGTCAAACCCATCAAAGCAACGGCCTCTCCACGGCGCTTGCTGCCTGACGTGCCGTAAGCCGCGCAGCAGGCGGGGTCTCGTGGGGTGGCACACATTCAAAGGCACAATGGGGCCATGAACATTGTGATCCTTGATGACTACCAAGACGCGGTGCGCAAACTGGCCTGCTCACAGCTGCTCGAACCTTACACGGCCAAGGTCTATACCAACACCGTCAAAGGCACGGGGCAGTTGGCGGTTCGACTCAAGGACGCAGAGGTGTTGGTTCTCATTCGTGAACGAACCCACCTCAACCGCGCGCTCATTGAAAAGCTTCCCAAGCTCAAAATGATCTCCCAAACCGGTAAGGTGGGAGCGCACATCGATGTGGCCGCCTGCACTGACAAAGGCATTGCCGTGGCTGAAGGGGTCGGCTCGCCCATCGCACCGGCCGAGTTGACATGGGCCTTGATCATGGCCGGTATGCGGCGTCTGCCCCAGTACATCAGCAACCTTAAGCACGGGGCTTGGCAGCAGTCAGGCCTGAAAAACAGCACCATGCCCGTCAACTTTGGTGTCGGCATGGTGTTGCATCAAAAAACTTTGGGTATTTGGGGCTTTGGAAAAATTGGGCAATTGGTGGCCGGTTATGCCAAAGCCTTCGGCATGAACGTGGTGATTTGGGGCAGTGAGGCGTCTCGCGCCCTGGCCCAGCAACAAGGCTATGAAAGTGCCCCTTCGCGGGAAGCCTTTTTCGAACAAGCTGACGTGTTGAGCCTGCATTTGCGCCTCAATGAAACCACCCACCACATTGTCAAAGCCGATGACCTGGCGCGTATGAAGCCCACGGCCATGCTGGTCAACACCTCCCGTGCAGAGTTGATCGACCCCGATGTCTTGATCGCCGCCCTCAGCCGCGGACGCCCTGGACTGGCCGCCATTGACGTTTTCGAGAGCGAGCCGGTTTTGCAAGGCCACGCCTTGTTGCGCTTGGAAAACTGCATTTGTACCCCCCACATTGGTTATGTGGAGCAAAACAGCTATGAGTTGTACTTCAGTGCCGCATTCACCAACGTGGTCAATTTCATCCAAGGCACCCCCACCCACATCGTGAACCTCGAAGCACTCAGCAAATCGCGTTGAAGCGCTCTGCTGGATAATTCGCGGATGAAATCTACATTCAACAACGTGGGCGTGGTCGGCGTTGGCGCCATGGGCCAAGGCATCGCCCAAATGGCCGCCCAAGCTGGCGCCCAGGTCTTTTTATTCGACATGCAAGCCCCAGCGGTGGAAAAAGCCGTTCAGGCCATCCAACTGCAATGGCAAAAAATGCTGGAAAAAGGGCGCATCAGCAGCGATACCTGCGCAGCCTATTCGGCACGATTGCAGGCCTGTGTCAGTTTGGATCAGTTATCGGCGTGCGATTTGGTGATCGAGGCCATCGTCGAAAACCTGGCCGTGAAAAAAGAATTGTTCGCCCAACTTGAAGGCCTGGTGCCCAGCACCACGGTGTTGGCGACAAACACATCTTCCTTGTCGGTCACCGCCATTGCTGCGCAACTCAAACATCCGCAGCGGTTTGCGGGATATCACTTCTTCAACCCTGTGCCCTTGATGAAGGTGGTGGAGGTGGTGGCCGGCTTAAAAACCGACAGCGAAGTTTGCGTCAAACTCGACGCCTTCACCCGCGACATGGGCCACACCCCGGTGCGCACCCGCGACACCCCAGGGTTCATCGTCAACCATGCGGGGCGCGGCTATGGCACCGAGGCCTTGCGCATCGTGGGCGAATCGGTGAGCGACTTCGCCACCATTGACCGCATCTTGAAAGACCAAGTGGGCTTCAAGTTGGGCCCCTTTGAGCTGATGGACCTCACCGCCCTGGATGTGTCCCATCCGGTGATGGAGTCCATTTACCACCAGTATTACGAAGAACCCCGTTTTCGTCCCAGCATCATCACCGCCCAGCGTTTAGCCGCTGGCGTCTTGGGCCGCAAAACCCAAGAAGGTTTTTACAGCTATGTCGATGGCAAAGCGCAAGTGCCGCCTGAATTGCCACCGCCCGTCGTTGAAGACATGCCACCCGTTTGGGTCTCCCCAAGGGCAGCGCGCCGCCCCGAATTGCTGCAACTGCTCAAAAGCCTGGACGCCCGCATCGAAACCGGCGCACAACCCAGCGAACAAGCTTTGATTGTGGTGGCGCCCTTGGGATTTGACGTCACCACGGTGGCTGCCGTGGACCGCCTCGACCCCCACCGCACCATGGGTATCGACCTGTTGTTCAGCGACGCCCAAACCAAGCGCCGCGTCTTGGCCAGCAACCCTGCCACCCGACCCGATATGCGCCAGGCCGCGCACGCTTTGTTTGCCCGCGACGGCAAACCCGTCAGCCTGATCCGTGACAGCGCAGGCTTTGTCACCCAACGGGTAGTGGCCCACATCGTCAACATCGCCAGCGACATTTGCCAGCAAGGCATTTGCACCCCACCAGACCTGGAAACTGCGGTTCAATTGGGCCTGGGCTACCCCATGGGCCCCTTGGCCATGGGCGACCACTGCGGCCCTGCCAGCATTTTGGAGGTGCTCTTCAACATGCAAACCGTGTACGGCGACCCGCGCTATCGCCCCAGCCCTTGGTTGCGCCGACGTGGCGCCCTGGGACTGAGCCTGATGCAAACAGAAGACTGAGCCATGGGCGCCCAACTCAAGAGCGAAACCCAGGACCAGACCTTGGTCCTAACCCTCTCCAATCCCGGCATGCGCAATGCCCTGGGGCCAGAGATCTACAGCGCGGGCATCGAGGCCTTGGGCGCGGCCGAAACCAACCCGGCCGTGCGCAGTGTGGTCATCACCGGTGAAGGCGGCACCTTCAGCGCCGGCGGCAATTTGCACCGCTTATTGGCCAACCGCGAGCAAGACCCCAGTGTCCAAGCCGCCAGCATTGAGGGCTTGCACAATTGGATGGAGACCATTCGCACCTATCCCAAGCCGGTGATTGCAGCGGTCGAAGGCGCTGCGGCGGGCGCAGGCTTTTCTTTGGCCTTGATGTGCGACTTTGTGGTGGCCGCCCGTGACAGCTTTTTCGTCATGGCCTACAGCAACATCGCCCTGTCCCCCGATGGCGGTGGCAGTTGGAATTTGGCCCGCACCCTGCCCCGCCCCATTGCCAACGAAATACTGATGTTGGGCGAACGCATCACGGCCGAACGTTTGCATCAGCTGGGTTGGATCAACCAACTCGCCAACCCAGGTGAATCATTGGTTCAAGCTTTGCAATGGGCGCAGCGCCTCAATGCGCGTGCCCCCAATGCCTTGACCGGCATCAAAGACTTGCTCAACAGCGCAGCTCAGTTGCCGCTGAGCGATCATTTGGCGCAAGAGAAATCCAGTTTCGTAACGCTGTTACATCACCCCAATGCACTGACGGGCATCACCGCCTTGCTCAACAAGCAAAACCCCGACTACAGGTAAACCCGATCACTGAACACAGGCACATGGGCGACTGTGTGCTGGATTCAGCCCGGTCGCTTGCGGGACAATTTCAATCTAACCGGTCACACAAAAGACAGCCCATGGACGACCCTATTCTTACGATAGAAGAACGCGAGGCCATCAACGCAGGACGATGGTTTTCTTCCCTCTCACCCTCACTCAGGCACGACATACTTCGATGCGCTTACATCAAACGTTGCAAGGACGGGGAACTGATCGCCGCGCGTGGCGACCCGGCCGAGGAGTGGATGGCCTGCGCCAAGGGTGCCGTACGGGTCAGCTCGACATCCTTGTCGGGCAAGCAAATCACCTTCACTTACATCGAGCCGGGCATTTGGTTTGGCGATGTGGCCATCCTCGACGGCGACCGGCGCACCCACGATGTGTATGCCCACGGGGACACCAGCATTTTGTGTGTGGCCAAAGCGGACTTTCAAAAAATACTGACCCAGCACGTCGAGTTTTACGACGCCATGTTGCGCTTACAAGCGCGCCGCATTCGCCAGCTGTTTGGCTTGGTGGAAGACCTCAACACCCTGCCCCTGCGTGCCCGATTGGCCAAACAGTTGCTGCACTTGGTCAGAAGCTATGGCGTGCCTTGCTTGCAACACGACGGCGAAATTCGCATCGGCTTGCACTTGGCGCAAGAAGAGTTGGCCCAGTTGCTGGGTGCGTCTCGCCAGCGGGTGAACCAAGAGCTCAAAACCATGGAGCGCGAATTGGCCATCCGCATCGAAGCCGGTGGCTTGGTGGTGCGCAACCGCGAAATGCTCATGTCCATCAGCGACTCGGACCACTGACATGAGCCTGGAAGACAACTTCGTCGGCACCCGCGCTGTCAGCGACAGCCACCAATTCGATGTGGCCGCTTTGGAGGCGTGGCTGGTCAGCCACCTGCCCGGCTTCAAAGGCCCATTGAGCGTTGAGTTGTTCAAAGGCGGCCAATCCAACCCCACCTACAAACTCATCACGCCGTCGATCAGCTACGTGATGCGGGCCAAACCGGGTCCAGTGGCCAAACTGCTTCCCTCGGCCCATGCGATTGAGCGCGAATTCACCGTGATGAAAGCCCTGCAAGGCTCGGGCGTGCCGGTGGCGCAGATGCATGCCTTGTGCGAGGACGAAAGCGTCATTGGCCGCGCTTTCTACATCATGGCGTTTGTCTCGGGTCGCGTGCTCTGGGAGCAATCTTTGCCAGGCCTGCAAACCGCTGACCGGCGCGCCATCTACACCGAGATGAACCGTGTCATTGCCGCCCTGCACCGCACCTCTTATCGCCAAGTGGGTCTGGAGGGCTATGGCAAGCCCGGGCAATACATTGAGCGCCAAATCAGCCGTTGGACACGCCAGTACCAAGCCTCCATCACCACCCCCATCCCAGAGATGGACCGTTTGATGGAATGGCTGCCCCAGCACATCCCGGCCAGCGCCAAAGACGACAGCCAGACCAGCGTGGTGCATGGCGACTACCGACTGGACAACCTGATCTTTCATCCCGAAAAACCGCAAATCTTGGCGGTGCTCGATTGGGAGCTTTCCACCTTGGGCCACCCCTTGGCCGACTTCAGCTACCACTGCATGTCTTGGCACATCGTGCCAGGCACCTTTCGCGGCATTGGCGGCTTGGACCTGCCCAGCTTGGGCATCCCCACCGAAAAAGAGTACATCCGCATGTACTGCGATCAAACCGGCTTGGCCAAACCCCAAGATCTGGAAGTGGACTGGAATTTCTACTTGGCCTTCAACCTGTTTCGCATCGCAGCGATTTTGCAAGGCATTGCCAAGCGGGTGGAAACCGGCACAGCTTCCAGCGAACAAGCGCGCACCTCAGGGGCTGGCGCACGTCCCATGGCCGAACTGGCCTTGTCTTTTGCCCAAAGGGCTTAATTTTTTCATTCACCACTGAAAGAACACCATGAACTTCGACTACACGGACAAAGTCAAAGCCATGCAAGCGCGTCTGTTGGCCTTCATGGACGAGCACATTTACCCCAACGAAAAACGCTTTTTTCGCGAAATCGCGGAAAACCGCGCCAAGGGCAACGCCTGGGTGCCCACCGCGCTGATTGAAGAACTCAAGCCCAAAGCCCGCGAAGCCGGGCTGTGGAACCTGTTTTTGCCCCACAGCAAACGCGCCCCGCAGGGCCTGAGCAACCTCGAATACGCACCCATGTGCGAAATCATGGGCCGCGTGCCCTTTGCCGCCGAGGTGTTCAATTGCTCTGCGCCCGACACCGGCAACATGGAAACCTTGGAGCGCTATGCCAGCGAAGCCATCAAAGACGAGTGGCTCGAGCCCTTGCTGCGCGGCGAGATCCGTTCCGCTTTTTTAATGACCGAACCCGATGTGGCCTCTTCCGACGCCACCAACGTGCAATGCCGCATTGAGCGCGATGGCGACCACTACGTGGTCAACGGCCGCAAATGGTGGAGTTCGGGTGCCGGCGACCCCCGTTGCGCCATCTACATCGTGATGGGCAAAACCGACCCTGAGGCCCCGCGCCATTCACAGCAAAGCATGATCGTCATCCCAGCCAACACCCCAGGCGTGTCGGTGCTGCGACCTCTGACTGTTTTTGGCTACGACGACGCCCCCCATGGCCACATGGAAGTGGTGCTGAAAAACGTCCGTGTGCCCGTCAGCAACCTGCTGCTGGGTGAAGGCCGTGGCTTTGAAATTGCCCAAGGTCGATTGGGCCCCGGGCGCATCCACCACTGCATGCGCACCATCGGCAGCGCCGAGCGGGCCCTGGAGTTGATGTGCAAACGGCTCAACAGCCGGGTCGCGTTTGGCAAAAAAATCTCTGCCCAAGGCGTGTGGCACGAGCGCATTGCCGAGTCGCGCATCATGATCGAACAAGCCCGCTTGCTCACCCTCAAAGCGGCGTACATGATGGACACCGTGGGCAACAAAATCGCCAAAACCGAAATCGCCATGATCAAGGTGATTGCGCCCAACATGGCCTTGCAAATCATCGACTGGGCCATCCAAGCCCATGGCGCGGGCGGCGTGAGCGACGATTTCCCCCTGGCCTATGCCTGGGCCCACCAGCGCACCCTGCGCTTGGCCGATGGCCCCGACGAGGTGCACCGCAACTCGATCGCCAAGTTGGAGTTGGCGCGGCACATTGCCTTGGAGCCGCAAGAGGTGGAGATGCCAATCACCCGGGGCAGTTGAAGCACCCGGCCCCAGACCAGCGTCAAGCCTGGGTTCAGGGCGGCGCGATATTGGCCGCAGTCGAACATCGGTCAGTCGTGCAGCCAGCTTCGTATGGTTGAAAAACTGAACTGTTGTATTTGTATTGCTTAGAAAATCCAAAAGCCGAATTTAGCTTTTTAGTGACTGAAATAACCGGCGTACCATCTGTGTTGATAGTGTAACTGCTTAGCTGAATCTCACTGGGCTCTGCTGTGGTCGGCTGATAAGCGGTTAACAAATAAAACTTGCTGTTTTGGTAAAAAATGTCGCGCAATGCGGCGTTGTTCACGCCCTCTTGAATTTGCAAAAATCCTCTGGCTACACAAGCTGAGTAATAGGGAGGAACGGGGTCCGTGTCTATTTTTTTTAATCGGACATAAGGTTTACCCCCCCCACTGGCAATGCCACCCAAAATCAAGTTTGTATTGGCGGTGCCAGCGGTGTCCCAAATGGAAGGCACCAAAAACACAGTGTCAATATTGGTCGGCAAGGTGGTGCCATTGCAAGTGGTGGTGGATAACCAATCTGTTTGTCCTGTTTCTGGTTGCTTTCTAAAAGAGACAGTGTTTACAGTTCCATTGGCCGTGAGAATGCCCTTCCAAATTTGTGGAGTGGCGTTTTTATCGGTCACCACCAAATCCAAAACGCCATCGCCATTGATGTCTGCCGCTGCGGCTCGGTTGCCATCCAAAGCAATGCCAGGGTCAGTGCGGACATAACTCGAACCCGAACTGAGAAAAATCAATTGATTAGAAAGCCCTGAACAAGACAAAAACACGTCTGGTTTGCCATCTGCATTGAAGTCGGCGGTGATGGCATAAGTGGCACTGCAGGTATTTCTGGCCCCCGTGCCAAACAGCGTTGACGAGTCATCCGTCCAAGTTCCACTGGCCGATTGGCGCAAGAAATAGGCTTGGCCAGCAGTCGACACCACGAAGGCCGAATACTTGCCTTCCTGGAAGAAATCACCAAAAGTGACAGAAGTTGGCACCAAAAGTACACCTGTAACAGCATCGACCGGCACCGCAGTGTTGGTCAATCCCGCCACGTTTTTGTTGGCATAAGAAGTGGCTTGCACGGCCAAAGCCGTGCTGGTGCTCGATGCACTGCCCGTGTCACTGCCGCCAGGACCGCAAGCGGCCAAACTGAGACAATAAACAATAATGGCAAAAGAGCAGAATTTCATACACTTTGATTCGACACCAAAGAACTGTACTTTAAGCGGCACGACTTTTGCTGTACATCAATAAAATCAACATTCTTTGCGTGGGATCCGCCCCTTAACATATGGCTATGTCCTTGCCTCACCACTTTTTAACCGTTTGGATCGGTCTGTTCCTCGTTTCCGGGGCCTGGGCCCAGGATAAACCTGCCCCCAATTACAAGCCCTACCCCGAGAAAGCCAGCAAAGCCCAAGTGGAAAAGGTGCCTGAAGAGGCTGCACCCAGCTTTTCCAAGCCAATGAAAAAAGAGCCCCAAATGGCCTTGAAGGCGCGTCCGCCCACGTCGGGCAAGGAGCCCATGCTCAACCTCAGTGAGCAAAACGTGCCGCTCAAAGAAATCATGCACCAAACGTCCAAATTGGACTTTTATGACTGTGACGGCGTGGTGGCTCCCTGGTTCAGGCAGTTGCTCAGCGCCGAAATGAACTACTTTGCCGAGATGGTCGAAATGCCTTTCGTCAAAGGCGAATTTTGTGTGGTCAGCATGGGCACCAGCCGCAGCCTGGCCCCTGGGCGCTTGAGTATCCATCTCTACCCGAGCCGGATCGCCATGCAAGAGTGTGTGGTGCGCGAGCGCTGCCCGGCTTTTCGCAGCGTGAACTTGCTGCCGCGCACCGGCAATGGGGTTTACCGGTCTTACTTTTTGTCAGACATGGACCGCAAGATGATTGCCCAACACTGCGTCACGTCCAAAGGCAAATGGCACCCCGACACCACCTGCTACACGGTGGATTGATGGCACGGCCCACCTGCGCTGTGCGCTTGGACCTCAAGTCCTTGAGCCTGGGGCCGATTCAACAGTGTCACCCTGGTGTGCAACGATGATTCAAAAAACCTTTTACTACCTTTGCTGTGCGCTCATGTCACTGTCCATGGGCTTTTCGCCTTTGGCGTGGGCGGCTGATCCTGCGCCGGCCAAGCCCGCCGCCAAAGGCAAAGAGCCCCCCAAGGCGGTCGAGCGCCCCACCCGCACCTATGGCGAAGAGCCGATGTTTTACTTTGATGCGGACCGCCGCCCCTTCACCCAGCCTTTTCACAAATCCGACACAGAAGACTATTACCTGTGCCGGGGCATTTTGGGCCAGTGGTACCGGGAGCTGTTGGTCGAAGAGGTGAATGGTTTGCTCGAGCCCCTGTCCTTGGACAAGGTCGATGGACACACCTGTGCGGTGCGCTTGATCAAGACCAAACTGGGGAATAAACGCCCCATTGTGGCGGTCGACCTCTACCCCAGCTCAGACGCCATGCGCTCGTGCATCTTGAGCGATAAATGCAGCCACATGCGCAGCGCGGTAATGTATGTGTCCAAGGACAAAACCCTGTACCGCTCTTACATCATCACCGATGGCGCCAAGCATGTGAACAAAAACTATTGCCTCAACAACAAGGGCGAGGTCTTGGCCGAACAAGCCTGCTGGCGTTACTTCAACTGAACTTCCATTGGGGTCACCCTGGTGCCCCCGCAAGCGCTGGCCGAGCGGCAACACCTGGCCGTTGGCATCGTTTTGTCGGTTCTGCTTGGCCAACAACGGCAGGCTTTTGCCGCTCTCTACCGCGCTGCCGACTTGCAATGCAGTGGCTTGCTAATTGCTTATCTGTGCACATTTGCTGATTCAGCATTGGGAATTGCCATGAAAAAATTAACCGCCATTCTTTTGACCCTTGTGGTGTGTGCCCCCGCAATGGCGCAACTGAAGACCCCCAAGCCGCCCGAAAAGCGGTATTACATGGAAACCTCCATCAACGTGGTGAAGTACAGCGAGCCAGGCTTGACCATCGGACCCACCGCTTTGCGCGTCACCTTGGGCAAAAAAACCACTGAAACCTTTGGCTATGAAGGCATGTTGGGCTTCAGCGTGCGCAATGCAGAAACCGCCTATATCAGTACCGCAGGCACCACCACCTCGGTGGCCGGTGAAGTCAACAACCTCTATGGCCTGTACATCAAGGCGCGCAGAAACCTGGGCGCTGATTTGGAGATTTTCGGCAAACTGGGCATGGCCAGCGGTGAGCGCACCTTGAGCACATACCCCAGCGGTTTATCCGCCGCCGATAACAAATTCATCAGTTTTTCCTATGGCCTGGGGGCCAAAGCGGTGGTCGAGAAAGACATGAGCGTGGTGTTTGACTACATGTCCTACTACCACAAAGGTTTGACTTCTGTAGACGCTTTCTCGTTGGGCTTGTCGCTGGATTTTTAAGCCACTTTAGTTCCCCATACTTGGCGGCTGCTCCTGGATTACCACAACCGACTCAGCGCTTCCTACATTCAGCCGTATTTGTAGCGGGAAGGCCCCAGCTGGAACAAGGTTTGCAGTAAAGGTTCTTGTCGTTGGTTCATAGCGTATCCAGTCTGGCAAGGGCTTACCGTCCATTTGCATGACGCTCACTTCATTGGCAACCGTCGCATTGCTAACCGCACTGGCCTCCAAAGTGAATGAGAAACTCCTTCCTGGTGCGGCCACATCCGAAGCGAGCGCAACGGTGATCAGTCCAGATTGATTTGCTGCTGCTGGACGCTCTACTGATATCGAAATAGCACTACCGCCCGAAACACTGACCGCGCTAGTTGGTGAATTTGAAGCTTGGTTTGACTCGGACTTTGACAAAGAAGCAGATGCTGCAGCAGTACGCGTTGTTTGGGCAGTTTGAATCGTGGCCTGAGTACTGACATTCAAGGTTCCCGCAGAAATAGCGTTGATCAGAATGGGATGGTTAATCATGACGATTCCGCCCTTGAATAACAACGATCCCATCCAACTGTTTTTAGGCTCAAACAAATCAATCTTTGCGCTACCAGCATCGAAATTAGCATCGCTGCCAAACTTGATCGGACCAGATTGAACGATATCAAATCCTCCGCTTGTTGCTTTCAACTTACCACTAAAGGTGCCGGTACCAAGGTTGAGTTTGCCGGTACTGGTGATATCTGAGATACCACCCACAGTCGCAGTTCCTAATGTCAATGGCCCACTGCTGGTCAAACTTAAACTTCCGCTGCTCTGCACAGTCACTGCATTCGCAAAACTATTATCCGCATTAGCCAAAGCAATATTTCCGACAGGCGCACTCAGGCTGCTAGTGCCTGTAACGGTTAAAGGGCCTGATTGCGAGATATTTCCTTGTGCCGCCGTGATGGCTAAATTTCCTTGCACGTTGCTATTGGTCAGGTTGATGCCCTGCGCTGATACCACTGTGGCATTTTTCGAATTCAGCGCGAGTGTTTGTGTAAATGTGTTGGCCACGTTATCCAAAGTGACCGCACCGTTAGGAGCGACAAAACTAGCAGGGCCTGACACCTTCAACACACCACTTTGTTTGATAGCGCCCGCGGTGCTTTGTACCGTCAATGACCCTGCAACGCTCGATGCAGCTAAGGTGACATCACTACTTGCACTCAATTGGGCATCAGCTGCGATGAGAGTAACACTCGCGCCAAATTGATTGAGGGGATTGTTCACATCAACCTGTCCTGCTCCCGCGTTAAATGTGGATGTACCTGAAACATTCAACGCTCCACCAGTTTGCACAATATCGCCTCCGCTGGTTTGAGCACTCAGGTTTCCGGTGATGGTCGAAGTTCCCAGAGTAATATTTCCTGCATTGCTTGTGAGGTTGACGTTACCTCCAACTTGCGCACTACCAAGTTGGAGGCTGTTCTGACTTTGTAGCGTCAGATCACCCTGCGTGATGAAAGCTGAGCCCACATTGATACTCCCGCCACTGGTGAGACTCATACTGCCCGTGTTTTGCACGGTGCCAAGTACCAAGTCGGAGGATGTCGCAACTGTGGTGCTGTATCCCACCGAAGACAAAGCACCGGCAAATGTATTGCTTGGATTGGGAAGGAAAATATTTCCCGTCACTAAGCCATTAGCGCTTTGCGCATTGATATCGGTAGTACCTGTGATGTTTAAAGGCCCTGTCTGGGTCACATTGCCACCGAGGGTTGCAATGCTGACATTGCCACTGCTCAAAGTCGCTCCCATCGTTACAGGGCTGCCGTTACTCGCTACGGTCACGTTGCCCGAGCTGCTGATAGAGCTGGTGGTGATCGCGCCGTTGGCTTGCAAGTTAACAGCACCAGCGCTTTGCAGCGGACCGACTGCAAGTGCAGACTGCGTTGCCACGGTCACATTGGCCCAAGAACCGTTATTGGATTGGTCAAGGGTCACCAACCCACCAAAACGATTGGTAGCGCTAGATAGGCTAGCCACCTGCTTTGCTTTTGTGTCAGCAGTGAACGTCGAAGCACCAGTGACATTGAGAGCAGATCCTGCAACTTGTGAAACACCACCCGTAACGCCGCCCATACCGGTAGTGACGTGCAAATCACCCGTTACAGAAACATTACCAAGCGATTCAGCAACTTGGGTCAACAGATTTAAATGGGTAGCAGCCAATGCACCTGCCATCGATACAAAGTTCACTGTCGATGCACGCAAAGTTGTGGAGCCGCCCAGGGTGATGGCATCGGCATAACTTTGAATACCAGACGTGGTGATCGCTCCTCCATTGATTTGCGTCGTGCCACCGGCATTGGTTGTCAGTTCGCTGAGTGGTGTCATTCCGCCCACGATGCCACCCAAAACAGTGGTGCCACTGTCGTTGATAGTCAACCCGTATGTGCCGCCCACCACATCGTCCACGCTAGACATGAATGCCACATTCACACCTTGCAGCCTAGTGTTTGCACCTATACGTACAGGCTCGTTGTAGGTTTGTGGTCCTGTGGTCTTGACAGACCCACCATTGATGGCAAGCGTGCCAGAAGCATCCGTAGTGACAGTGCGTAAGGGGTATGTTGCACCCAAAGCACCTCCAAAGGTGGTGCCACCAGCACTGTTCACTGTCAATGCAAATGCTGCTGCATTTGATGCACTGTCGACTGTACTAGCGAGATTGACTCCAGCTGTGCCACCTGTCGAAAGAACAGTGTCGTTACCCAAAGTCACTGCTCCGCTGTAACTTTGTACGCCAGTGGTGGTAACAGTTCTGCCATTGATTATGGTTGCCCCGACAACTGACAACGCTCCACTTCCGCTGACAGCGTCGTTCAATGTGACCGTATCGGCTGTCAAGGTGGTGTTGCCCGTCATGCTGACTGTGCTACTGAAGCTTTGATTGGCAGTTCCAGTGTTGACGCTGCCGCCGTTGATGGCGGTTGTTCCAACCACTGTCAGACTGCGGTTACCCGTCACGCCAGACACTGCACCTCCGAACGTCACACCACTGGCAGTCAATGTGGTGTCTGCACCCAAGGTCACCGCTGCGCTGTAGCTTTGATTGGCAGTTCCAGTGTTGACGCTGCCGCCGTTGATCGCGGTCGTGCCCACTACTGTCAGATTTCGGTTACCTGTTGCACCAAAAACAGTTCCATCGAAGGTAATACCACTTGCAGTCAACGTCGTATCTGCACCCAACGTCACCGCTCCGCTGTAACTTTGATTGGCAGTTCCAGTATTTACGCTGCCGCCGTTGATCGCGGTTGTGCCCACTACTGTCAGATTGCGATTACCTGTTGCACCAGAAACAGTTCCACCAAATATCACACCACTTGCAGTCAACGTCGTATCTGCACCCAACGTCACCGCTCCGCTATAGCTTTGCGAGCCAGTTCCAGTGTTGATGGTGTTGCCGTTGACTGCAGTAGTTCCTGCAACGGTCAGACTGCGGTTACCGGCTACACCTGATACCGATCCACCAAAGGTCACACCACTTGCAGTCAAAGTAGTATCTGTACCCAGGGTCACTGCACCGCTGTAACTTTGTGTCTTACCAGTCGTGGTCACACTACCGCCGTTAATCGCAGTTGTACCAACTACGCTCAAACTATTGCTTCCAGACACAGCTCCACCAAAGGTCACACCACTTGCCGTCAATGTGGTGTCTGCGCCCAACGTCACAACTCCGCTGTAGCTTTGTGCTGCACCTGTCGTGGTCACACTGCCACCATTGATAGCAGTTGCACCAACAACGCTCAAACTATTGCTTCCAGACACAGCTCCACCGAAGGTCACACCGCTGGCAGTCAATGTGGTGTCTGCACCCAATGTCACCGCTGCGCTGTAGCTTTGTGTCTTACCTGTCGTAGTCACACTGCCACCATTGATTGCAGTTCCACCAACTACGCTCAAACTATTGCTTCCAGACACGGCTCCACCGAATGTCACACCGCTGGCGGTCAATGTGGTGTCTGCACCCAGCGTGACTGATTCACCATAAATTTGCGTACCTGCCGTTGTCACACCGGAAGTGTTGATTTCGACCGTTCCTGTTGCATTTGTTTGCAAACTCGCTACTTGAACTGGTGCGCTAAAGCGTGTGATGCCACCACTATTGACCACTACATCACTGATAAGCCCACTCACACCCCCTAATTCACCCGTGAAGATCACATCGCCCGCACCAGCCACCACCGTCAAAGAACGTGCACTTGTATTGCCTTGAACAGTGGAGCCAAAAGTTACACCTGGTCCAGTCAAGGTGGCATCTGCGCCCAAGGTCACTGCACCGCCATAGCTTTGTGCGCCCGAGGTTCTGACACTTCCACCGTTGACTTCTACCGATCCACCGGCGTTGGTGAACAAGCTGACCAAGGCAGTATTTGCGCCCACACTGCCGTTGAAGACAGTGACACCTGTGGTGTTCACGTCTAAGGTGTATCCACCATTCAAGGTATCAGCAAAGCCGATATTGCCAGCCCCAATACTGGAAAGTATGGTGTTGGCACCCAAGCTGGCTGCCTCGCCATAGCTTTGTGCGCCAGAGGTTCTGATACTTCCGCCGTTGATCGCCACCGTGCCACCGGCGTTGGTGGTCAAGCTGGTCAAGGCAGTATTTGCGCCCACACTGCCGTTGAAGATAGTGTCACCCGTGGTGTTGATGGCCAAGGTATATGCACCATTCAAGGTATCAGCAAACCCAATGTTGCCAGCAGATGTGCTGGTAAGCGTGGTGTTGGCACCCAAGCTGACTGCTTCACCATAGCTTTGTGCGCCAGAGGTTCTCACTGAACCGCCATTGATCGCCACATTGCCCCCGGCGTTGGTGGTCAAGCTGGTCAAGGCAGTATTTGCGCCCACACTGCCACCAAACACCGTGTCACCTGTGGTGTTGACGGCCAATGTGAACAAGCCATTCAAGGTATCAGCAAACCCGATGTTGCCAGCAGCGGTGCTGGTAAGGATGGTGTTGGCACCCAAGCTTGCTGCTTCACCGAAGGTTTGTGCGCCAGAGGTTCTGACACTTCCTCCGCTGATTTCCACTGTGCCACCCGCATTGGTGCTCAAGCTGACCAAGGCCGCAGTGTTGCCCACTGCACCGCCAAACACCGTGTCACCTGTGGTGTTGACGGCCAAGGTGAACAAGCCATTCAAAGTGTCAGCAAAGCGGATATTGCCTCCACCAGTGCTACTGAGAGCAGTGTTGGCACCCAAACTGGCTGCCTCGCCATAGCTTTGTGCGCCAGAGGTTCTGACACTTCCACCGTTGATCGCCACATTACCACCCGCATTGGTGGTCAAGCTGACCAAGGCCGCGCTGTTACCCACTGCACCGCCAAACACCGTGTCGCCAGTGGTGTTGACGGCCAAGGTGTATGCACCACTCAAGGTATCAGCAAACCCGATGTTGCCAGCACCAGTGCTGGAAAGGGTGGTGTTCGCTCCCAAGGTGGCTGCTTCACCATAGCTTTGTGCGCCAGAGGTTCTGACACTTCCTCCGTTGATTTCCACTGTGCCACCCGCATTGGTGCTCAAGCTGACCAAGGCCGTGCTGTTACCCACTGCACCACCAAACACCGTATCGCCCGTGGTGTTGATGGCTAAGGTGAACAAGCCATTCAAAGTGTCAGCAAAGCCAATGTTGCCAGCCCCAGTGCTGGAGAGGGTGGTGTTAGCCCCCAAGGTGGCTGCCTCGCCATAGCTTTGTGCGCCAGAAGTTCTGACACTTCCACCGTTGATAGCTACTGTGCCACCCGCATTGGTATTCAAGCTGACCAAGGCCGCACTATTACCCACTGCACCACCAAACACCGTGTCACCCGTGGTGTTGATGGCCAAGGTGTACGCGCCATTCAAGATGTCAGAAAAGCGGATATTGCCAGCAGATGTGCTGGTAAGGGTTGTATTGGCACCCAAGGTGGCTGCTTCAGCATAGCTTTGTGCACCTGAGGTCGTGATCAAACCACCCTGCAGGAGTACGCTGCCTGGCGCATCGCTTGTGACGCTGGCAACATCCAATGCTCGAACAATGTTTGTGAGACCAGCGCTATTGAGGTTCAAGTCATACGCGCCAGAGACAGCGCCATCCAAAGTAAGTCCACCATTACCAGTATTCAAAGTCAGGTTGTTATTCAACACCAGTGCGGTGTTGTTGTCTCCCAAGGTCATGGTGGTGTTGGTGGTGGCCACCGTGCCGCCCAGACTCAGAACGCTTGGCGCTGCGGCCACCAAGCCACCATCAAACGCCAGGTTGTCGTTGGCAGCGTTGCCCAGCGTCAAGCTGCCCGTGTTCAAGAACGTGGTGGCACCACTCACGTGCGTGTTGCCACCCACCAAAGCCAGGTGGTATCCGTTGCCAGTGGTGGTGAGTGCAGCGGTGCTCAAGTCATCGGCAAAGCGAATGGTTTGACCCGCCGTGGTGTTGCTCAGCAGCACTTCGGTACCCGTGGTGACAGCTGCGTTGAAGGTAGCCCCATTGCTGTTCGCCAGTGTCAAGGTCTTGAGTGACGTGCTTTGGCCGATGGCACCCGTCACATCCACCAGACCTGATGCACCGGCATTCAAAGTCAGCAACTGGGTGTTGGCGGTGCTGCCATTGACAGCGCCGTTGATCGTCAATGCACCATTGGCTGTGCTGAGCGTCAGGTGGTCATTCAGCACCAGTGCGGTGTCGTTGTCACCCAAGATCATGGCGGTGTTGGTGGTGCCCACTGTGCCGCCCAGGCTCAGAACGCTTGGCGCTGCTGCTACCAAGCCACCATCAAACGCCAAGTTGTCGTTGGCAGCGTCGCCCAGCGTCAAGCTACCGGTGTTCAAGAAGGTAGTAGCGCCACTGACGTGCGTGTTGTCGCCCACCAAAGCCAGGTGGTAAGCGTTGCCCGTGGTGGTGAGTGCTGCGGTGCTCAAGTCATGGGCAAAGCGAATGGTTTGACCCGCCGTGGTGTTACTCAGCACCACGGCAGTGTCCGCTTTCACAGGTGCATGGAAGGTGGCCCCATTGCTGTTCGCCAGTGTCAAGGTCTTCAGTGACGTGCTTTGACCGATGGCACCCGTCACATCCACCAGACCTGACGCACCCGCATTCAAACTCAGCGACTGGGTGTTGGCGCTGGTGCCGTTGACTGCGCCATTGATGGCGAGAGCGCCGCCAGCTGTCGTGAGCATCAGGTGGTTATTCAACACCAGTGCGGTGTTGTTGTCACCCAAGGTCATGGCGGTGTTGGTGGTGGCCACCGTGCCGCCCAGACTCAGACCGCTTGGCGCTGCTGCTACCAAGCCACCATCAAACGCCAGGTTGTCGTTGGCCGCGTCGCCCAGCGTCAAGCTGCCGGTGTTCAAGAACGTGGTGGCACCACTCACGTGCGTGTTGTCGCCCACCATAGCCAGGTGGTAAGCGTTGCCCGTGGTGGTGAGTGCAGCGGTGCTCAAGTCATCGGCAAAGCGAATGGTTTGACCCGCCGTGGTGTTGCTCAGCACCACGGCAGTGTCCGCTTTCACAGGTGCTTGGAAGGTGGCACCGTTGCTGTGCGCCAGTGTCAAGGTTTTCAAAGATTGGGTATTGCCTATGGCGCCAGTGACCAACACGGTGCCACCCGTCCCCGCGTTCAGCACCACCGACTGGGTGTTGTGAGCGATACCGTTGAGAGTTTTGGCGAAGGTGATGTTGGCACCTGTCGCCAGTGCGCCATTGTTAGTGGTGTCAAAGGTCGTGTTGGCCGCAGTGACGACTGCATCGTCGGCAATGTAGATGGAGTTAGGGCTGCTGGTTCGCACCATGCCACCGCTGAAGGTACTGCTGCCCAGGGCATCGGTTTCAAAGTGCGCTGGCGCGGTCAAGCTGCCAATGGCACCGGCATAAACCGTTGCGCCACTGTCATTCACTTTCAAGCGACTGGTGGCATCCAGGGTTTGGCCAAACGTGATGCCCTTGCCAGTGAAGCTGGTCGTACTGCTGGCTGCACCACCGGCAGTGACAGCACCACCGTAGGTTTGTGCGAAGTTGCCAGAGTCAACATTGCCGCCGTTGACCGTGGTGGCGCCATGAATTGTCAGGTTGCCCAATGAATTTACCGCCCCACCAAATGTGATGGCACTTGCGGTTACGCTGGTGTTGCCGCTGAAGATGACAGGCCCCACCAAGCTGAAAGCGCCAGTGCTTGTCAAATCACCGTCCATGGTGGTGGTGCCTGTGCTCAAGATGCGCCATCCGTAGCCTTGTGCACCCGTTGTGACAGGGCTTGCCAAAGACAAAAGGCCTGCGCCACTGTTCACAGTGGTGTCCGCCAGCAAGCTGATGGAGCTGCCAACCCGACCCAAGACCATGGCTTGATCTGTTGTGCGCAAAGTACCTGCTAAAGCGATGCCGCTTGGTGCACTGGCCGTCAACCCTCCCACGAAATGCAAATCATCTGATTCAACGCCACCCAACTGCAAGAGACCGGTGTTGGGCATGGTCATGGGGTTGGTGACCATCACTTGACCCGCCAAGGTCAAGGCAAACGGCAAAGCCGATACGCTCAAGGTAGGCGTGTTCAAACCACCCAATAATGACACACCCAGTTTGGTATTTTGCAAATCGACACTGGTCGTCGTGTTGACTTTGGCGGTGAAGGTGCTGGACTCGCTGTTGACCAAGGTCAAGGTTGTGAGCGGCATCACACCACCAACAATGCCTTGCAGGTTGATGGCAGCGGTGTTTCCACCGTTCAAGCTCAGGCTGCGGGTGTTGGCGCTGTCACCGTCGACAGTCTTTGCCAATGTGAGTTGTCTAGCCGCTTGCAAGCCGACATCCGTGAACAACTTCACGCTGTCATTGAAAATCAAATCTGTGCTGGTGCGTATGGATGCGCCTTTGAGATGTGTCTCACCCACCGCATCGGTGCTCAGGCTCGTCAGTGCCGTGACACCCCCCAGGTTGCTTTCAAAGACCGTGGTGCCACTGTCACGGATGCTGAGTTGATTTGCGCCATCCACCGAAGACAAGAAAGTCAGATTCACGCCTTGCAACTCGGTGTCAGCACCCAGAAGCACCCTATCGCGGTAAGTCTGTGCGCCCGTGGTCTTGACTTTTCCCGTGTTGATTTCCACTGTGCCCGCCTGATCTGTGGTCACACTGGACAAGGCTGTCAAAACGCCTACCTCACCGCCAAACACTGTGGCACCAGCGCTGTTGACGGTCAGGCTGTGGGCGCCATTGACAGTGCTGGCAAAAGTCACACCCGCAGTCCCGCCTGTGGACAACAGGTTGTTCTTGCTCAAAGTCACCTCACCGTTGTAGGCCTGGGCGCCCGTGGTTTGGATGGTGGCGCCATTGAGCACGGCCTGACCGGTGACCGTCAATGAACCACTGCCAAGCACTGATTGGTTGAAATGCACTTGTGTGCCTGTGAAGCCCGTGTTGGATGGCAAAACCACTGGGCTGTTGTAGGTTTGCGTTCCACTGGTGGTCACAGAATCCATCGTCAATGCCGTGCTGCGCAGCGTCAGGTTGGCAGCGTTGTTCACACTGATCAAACCAACCATGTCATTGCCTGTGTTGTCCAAGCTCACGACGGCATTGGCCACTGTCACGCCGGTTGTCCCCGCCGCTACAACAGTGGCGCCCGCTGTTTGGCTCACGTTGCCAGTACCGGTGGAGGTGGTGATGTTCAAGGCACCGGTGCTGCGGAGATTGCCCAAGACGATCGGTGCATTGCCGCTGATGTGCATCGCTCCACCTGCGGTGACTGTGCTTTGTGCATCCATCCTCAAGGCAGAGCTCGCACCGTCGTTCACGCCGCTGACCGTGCCGTTCAAACTGATGGCGCCACCTGTGATGGAAGAGCTGCCTGCATCGCCGCGCATCAAGATGCCCATGGCCTTATCTGCAGCAGAGTCCACCGATTCGCCACGCACAGTCACCGCACCGGTACCTGCATTGATCGTGGCATCGAGCAAAGCCACACCGCCTGAATAATTGGCAGCCTTCACCGTGGCGTAGCCCGTGGCCAAGCTGCTGCCACCACCCAAGAAGATGTTGCCGTTTTGGCTGTTGATGCTGGCACCTGTGTTGAGCAAGATACCGCCGTAGTTGGTGGTGTCGCCATCGCTGTTGGCCCACAGCGTGATGTCACCACCATTGCTGCCCACAGCGACGTTGCTGGCTTGTGTGATGTGGCCAGCGGCTTTGATCAACAAGGGCGCATTCGTCAAACTGCTGCTGACATTGGCATTCAATTGGATGGCGCCGCCATAGATGCTGACAGGGCCCGCAACACTGAATGGTGCTCCCACCGTCATCGAAGCCGTGTTGCTTGCGCTACCCAGAGTCAATCCAGTCAGGGTGTTAGCAATGCTGTGCACATTGCTGTTGAACGCATTTGAAAATGTGCCGCCGCTCGTAGGCTCAATCGTCAGCGCACCCCCACCCGTGAAGCCGGATGTGCTTGGTGGAGTGTTGTTTTGGAAGACCAAACGTCCCGCCGCCACCGTTGTGCTGCCAACGTAGGTCTGTGCGCTGGTCAAGGTCAAGGTGTTGCTGTTTTCCTTGATCAAAATGCCCGTGCCAGACACCACATTGGTCAGTGTTTGCTGATCCGTGCGGTTGAACTTGACTGTTGCCAAGTTGGCGATGTCGCCACCCAAGGTGCCGGACGTGGCCGCATTACCGACTTGCAAGGTGCCGGCCACTACCCGTGTGCCACCCGTGTGTGTGAGTGCACCGCTCAGCTGTGTTTCGCCAATGCCAGTTTGCATCACTGTGCCTGTGCCATTGACGTTGTTGGTCAGCGCCCATGTGTTGCTGCGGTTAAACAACAACACGCCGTTGTTGGTGACATCGCCCGTACCAAGTGTGCCTATGGTGGCGCCATTGCCCACTTGCAGCGCACCTATAACGGTTTGGTCGGCATAACTTGTGCCAAGGGCTTGGGTATTTGCGATGTTGGCCACTGTATTGCTGAGAGTGGTCGTACCCGCATAGGTGTTGGCACCTGTGAAATTCACTCGTGCACTGCTGTAAAGCGCATTAACGCCATAGCCTGCACCGCCAGTGACAACGGCCAAGCCCATGGTTCCTGTTGGCGCGGTCGTGGTGAAGTCGGTTCCCAATATATTGTTGGTTCCATAGACCGCATAAGCACCTGAGCGACCTTGATAAGCCAAAGCCTGAACATTATTGCCAGACTGTTGCAACTTCACAAAGACAACCTTGGTCCAATCCCCTGCTGCGTTGTTGTCGTAGAACATCTGGACTTGGAAAGTAGCGGTGTTGGTAGAAGGATCAAAACGTTTGAAATAAATGCCAGCTTGTGCGTCATAGGTGACAGCAGCACCCGATTGTTGTGCGCCTGACAACTTGGCCAGCACTTCGGCCACCGTGGTGTTGGTGGCAATGGTTTGCGCGGATGTGGTTAAGAAACCATTGAACAAGTTGGTCTTCGCACCCAGCACCACCACATGGCCTGAACCACTGATGTCGTAGGGCACGGTGTTGTCTGCGCCTATATTGAAGGTCAAGGTGCCGTTGTTGACCACGCCCGAGGTCAGCAGTCCACCTGTGGTGCCCCCGTTACCCAACTGCAAGGTACCGGCTTGAATGGTGGTGCTGCCTGTGTAGGCATTCACGCCACTCAACACCAAAGTGCCAGCGCCGGCTTTGGTCAGGCTTCCTGCGCCGCTCAAATCACCCGCCACCGTTTTGGTGATGCCTGTTCCCACGTCAGCAGACAAACTGCCACCAAAGCGCAATGTCGTACCTGCTGTGCTTTCTAGTGCGCCCACCACACCTGCTGTGGTCAGCGTGAGAGAACCTGCCTTGAGGTTCAAGCCACCTAAGGCGGCTGCGCCTTGGTAGGTCAAGTGGCTCAGGGTCACCGCACCCGCCTCGGCCAAACCGCTGCGGGCATTTTCATCAAAGCTGATGCTGCTTCCCTGCGGCACCAGCACGGCTGACACGTTGTATTTGTCAGGCACCACACCTGTGATGCCGGTGTTGCTGGTCATGGCCCAGTTGGCGGGGTTGAACCACTCGCCTGTGCTGCCGCCCACCCATGTGACCGAGCTTTGGCGAGTGACATCGGCGCTGGTTGAGCCGGTGCTGGTCACCGAATAGTTAGAGGCATCGGCGCCACTCAAACTCACGTTATAGACGCTGATGGTTTTGTTGGTGTCTACGTTTTTGCTGTCAAAACTGGCCGAGCGAACAATGTCGACTGCGTCGCTGCCCAGCGGGGTGTAGGTGGGTGTGACCGTGGCCACCGTGGTGCCGTCGTACACGCGGTTCACACCCGCAAAGCTCACGCTCAAGGCACGTACGCCGATGCTGCCTGCACCCGTGGCACTGGTGGGCAAGGTGTAGTTGCTCAAGGATGTGCCGCTGCTGGCCGTGAAGTCACCGCTGGCCAATGTCGTGCTCACGCTGTTGGCAGACAACACATTTCGATCGTTGTAGACGCCCACCGTTTGGGTGACGCTGGCCCCCTCGGTGACACCGCCTACGGTGACAAAACCATTCAGGCTGAAGTTGCCACTGGTCAGCGTTGCACTGGTGTTGCCGTCATAGGTTTTTTGAATGCTGCCCACGAGGGCTGCTGACAACAGTTTCGGTGTGATGTTGGCGCTGGTGCTGCCTGCAGTGGTGGCAGCACCATTGGCGTCCACCACTTGGTAGTTGGCCGCATCACTGCCATCTAGGCTCACATCTGTGACGTTGATGTTGACCGTGCCCACGTTTTTGTCCACAAATGCAGCCGTGCGGTTGACACTCAACACATCACCAACCACGTAACCTGCAGCTGTTGTCGGGTCGGTGGTCACAGTGGCCCCCAACAAACCGTCATAGACCTTGTTCACGCCGTTGTAAGTGACGGTCAACGGACGCGCCGTGATGTGGGCTGTGGTGCTGCCTGTGGCCACCACGCTGTAGTTGGCCGCGTCAATGCTGTTCGCGCCAGAGGGGTCGGTGATGGTCACACCGCTCACGCTCACGGCTTTGTTGAGGCCCACATTTTTATCGGCGTAGCCAGCGCTGCGGTTGATGTCAAACACATCGCCGCTCACGCGGTCGTCGGTGGTGGTCACTGTCGCAACCGTACCGCCGTCGTACACACGGTTCACACCTGCGTAGTACACGTTCAAAACGCGTGGCGTGATGTTGGCTGTGGTGCTGCCGGTGGCGGCCACGCTGTAGTTGGTGGCGTCGGTGCTGCTGACCCCAAAGGGGTTGCTCAGGGAAACACCGCTCACGCTCACCACTTTGGCGCCACCGACGTTTTTGTTGGCGTAGCTGGCGGTACGGTTGATGTCAAACACATCATTCAACAATCGATCGTCGGTGGTGGTCACGGTGGCCACAGTACCGCCGTCATACACGCGGTTTATACCGGTGTAGGCCACATTCAATACGCGCGGCGTGATGGTGGCTGATGCGCTACCTGTGGCGGCCACGCTGTAGTTGGCGGCGTCGGTGCCACCCAGACTCACGCCGGTGATGCTGGCCGCTTTGCTGGTGACGTTGTTGGCGCCGTCATAGGCCACGTTTTTATCGGCAAACGCTGCGCTGCGGTTAACGCTCAGGTTATCGCCAGTCACAAACCCATTGGCCACTGTCAAGCCGGTGTTGACGCTGGCCACCGTGCTGCCGTCGTACACACGGTCAATGCCCGTGAAAGCCACGGTCAAAGGGCGCGGTGTGATTTGGCTGTCGCTGCCGCTTTGCGCGGTGATGGCGGCGGAGGTGCTGCCGTTGGTCAATACATAGTTGCCTGCATCGGCACCTGTGAGCGCCAAACTGGTGAGGCTGTAGTTTTTATTGGCCGTGGCCGTGACGTTTTTGTCGGCATAGGTGCCCACGCCGGTCACGTTCACCACGTCAGCGGTGGTGACCGGTGTGACCAAGCCCACCGGTGTGAGCGTGAGGTTGCTCATGGCGCTGCTGCCGTCGTAGACCTTGGTCAAACCACCGGCGGTGACTGACAGGGCTTTGGGCGTGACCTCGTAAGCGCCAATGATGTTGATGTTGTTGCTGAAATCGGTGGTATTTCCCACCGCCACATTGCTGGCACCCAGGCTGTAGGAGCCCACCTTGAGCGTGCCTGCTGTACTCAATACTGCATTGCTGGCGCCAAGGTCGAATTGAGCGGTGGTATTGGCGCCCAAACCAGTGCCATCTTTCACGGTGACTTGTGCACCGCTCACGCTCACAAAATTGGCAGCTTGCAAATCTGTGATTTGTCCAGCGCCATTGCCCGCGTCTGCCATGTAGGCCGCATAAGTGACGTTGTAGGTGGGGGTGTTGCCATAGGTGGTGCTGATGTTTTGAACCCTCACCATCAACTCGCCAGCGGGCACGATGGTGTAGTTACCGTTCACAAAGCTGATGTTGTAGTTGCTAGACGTTAAACCTGCGGGTACCAAGCTGCTGGCATACAAACCTGCGCTGTCTTGTGTGGCGACGCTGCTGGGATCAGCCGTCAACAAAGCACTGCGGTCACGCGTCACAGCCAAACTGCCACCCAAAACGGCCGATGTTTGGCCCCCAACAAAACCGCTGTAGCGCACACCTTCATAGTTGGTCGTGCTGTCGGCTTGCGAATAAAACTTGGCGTCGTCATTGGCCGTGATGGTCAGCGGTGCTTGGGTGATGGTGTTGGCCGCACCATTGCTCCACACCAAACGGTAGTTGCCAGCGCGTGAGCCGGCCAGTTGCACACTGCCCTGTTGAACATCCACCGTACCTGCATTCGCACCAGAGAACACCGGCGTACCTGTGATGCTCAGACCTCCCACCAAGGCGCTGTCTGCTGCTAAGGCGTTGCCATACAAAGCTGCGTTGTTGGGAGATGTCACGTCCAATGCGCCATAACCGGTGGCGCCACCCGACAACGCCGGGGCAATGGCTGCTGTGGCGTCG
Source organism: Limnohabitans rimovensis (SeqCode) (assembly GCF_965234775.1). Lineage (GTDB taxonomy): Bacteria > Pseudomonadota > Gammaproteobacteria > Burkholderiales > Burkholderiaceae_C > Limnohabitans > Limnohabitans rimovensis. The sequence continues at coordinate 913,976 of NZ_OZ248562.1, forward strand.
TAGACCTTGGTCAAACCCGTGCTGCCCGACAAGGCCACATCCAGTGGGGTGATGTTGGCGGTGGTGGTGGCTTGGTTGGTGATGTTGTAGTTATTGCGGTCTGCCCCTGCGTAGCTGCTGGTCAGGGTGACTGTTTTGGCATTGGCCACGTTCTCGTCGCTGAACACGCCTGTAGCAGCCACCGTCACCGCGTCACCTGCTACCAAACCTGTTGTCACCACGCTGCCCACCGACACTGTGGCGGCTGTGGTGTTGTCATACACCTTGTTGGCTGCTGTGATGCCGCTGATGGTCAAGTCTTTGGCTGTGATGTTGGCGCTGCTGCTGGCTTGGTGGGTGATGCTGTAGTTGCCCAGATCTGCACCGCCCGTTGTGCTGGTGAGCGTGACTGTTTTGCCGGTGCCTACGTTTTTGTCTGCAAACACACCGGTGGCGCTGACGGTCACGGCGTCGCCACTCACCAAGCCAGTGAACAGAGCGTTACTGTTGCTCACCGTGGCAGCGGTGCCGCCGTTGTACACACGGCTGTCGGCAACGAGGCCAGAGATGGTCAAGGCTTTGGCTGTGATCGACGCTGTGGTGCTGGCTTGGTTGGTGATGCTGTAGTTGGCCAAGTCGGCACCGCCGTAGCTGCTGACCAAGCTCACGGTTTTGCCTGCTGCCACCGTCTTGTTGGCGAATGTGCCGGTGGCAGTCAAGCTCAGTACATCGCCACTCACCATGCCGTTGAACACCGCACCTGCTGTGCTGAGGGTGGCGGTGGTGTCACCGTCATAGACCTTGTCGTTGGCGGCAATGCCCTGCACAGTGATGGCCTTGGCGGTGATATTGGCCGTGCTGCTGGGGTTGGCAACCAGGTTGTAATTGCCTGCTTTGGCCCCAGTCAAACCAAGGCTAGACGCCAACACCGTCACGGCTTTGCCATTGGCCACTTGCTTGGTGGCAAAGCTGGCCGAATAGGCGCTGCTGTTCAAGGCCACCGCATCGCTGCCCACCACGCCTGTGAGTGCGCCAAAGCTGGTGACAGTGGCAGCCAAGCCGCCGTCGTACACCTTGTTAGCCGCGACCATGCTGTCCAGCGTGAGGGCTTTGGGGGTGACCTTGGCCGTGGTGGTGGTGGCACTCCCCGCATAGGTGTAGTTGGCGACGTCTGCGCCGCCATAGGTGTTGGCAAACGTCACAGTTTGTGCGGCCACGGTGCTGCCGCTGTAGGCCACATCGGCGCTGGCGAAGGTGCCTGCAGCCGTGACGCTCAAGGCGTCACCTGCCACCATGCCATTGAACACAGCATTGGCAACATTCATATTGGCAGTGTTCGCGCCGTCGTACACCTTGTCGTTGGCGGCCACGCCAGACACGGTGATGGCTTTGGCCGTCACCACACCATCGGTGGCTGTCAGGATGGCACCGGTACTGAGGCTGTAGTTGGCAGCATCCGCGCCGCTCAACGCCAGGTTGGTGAGCGTGTAGGTTTTGCCAGTGCCCGCATTTTTATTGGCATACGAGCCAGCGCCGCCCAGCGTCACCAAGTCACCCGTCACCACACCTGCGGGTGTGCCCGACAAAGGCGCAATGGTGGTGGTGCCGTCGTACACCTTGCTGATGGTGGGCGCTGGCGTGATGGACTTGACTGCGACAGTTTCAGAGCCCACCACATTGATGGTGTTGTTGAAGTTGGCCCCACTAGACACCGCAATGTTGGAGGCACTCCACTGGTAGGCCCCCACATTGAGCCAACCCGAAGTGCTGTAAGTGCCATTGAGTGCTGCGGCATTGAATGTCGCGGTGGTGCCGTTGGCGTCTGTCACCGACACCAGCCCAGCACTGCTGGCGTTGACGATGGCCCCTGCTGCGGAGAGCAAATCCACCTGCGTGGTGTTGTCATTTCTCAGGTACTTGGCCTCGGTCACCGTGTAGGTAGGCGCTGTACCGTACACATGGCTGGTGTTGGCCAAACGCACCAGCAACTGACCCGCTGGCACGATGGTGTAGTTGCCGTTGACATAGTTAAAGCTGTAGTTATTGGCCGCAGCACCGCTGGGCACCAATACGCCGCTGTAAGAGTTGGCGTCATTCACCGAACTGTTGCTGCGGCTGATGGTGGGTGCGGTGCTGAGGTTGCTGGCGGTTTCACCACTCACAAAACCTGCATAGCTGACACCGTAGTAGCCAGCGGTGTCAGCCAAGCCGTAAAACTTGGCATCGTTGTTGGCCGTGATGGTGAGCGCTTTTTTGGTGATGAAGCCGCTAAGGCCCGTCGGTGCAGCGATGCTGTAGTCGCCCTGCACACTGCCGTTGGTGCTGCTGCCCACACTGAAGGTGCTGCTGGCAGTGACTGCGATGGCCGCAGCGCTGTAGTCTTTGCTGGCAAAGGTGCCGGTTTGTGTCAGCACCAAGGTGTCGCCATTGACGGCACCGTTGATGGTGCCACCAGCCAAAGTGGCGACTGTTGTCCCGTCATACGCTCGGCTGGTCACGCTGGTGCCGCTGACCGTCAGTGCTTTAGCGGTGATGGTGACAGGTGCGTTGGCCGCATTGAGCACGGGCAAGCTGTAGTTGCTGGCCAAGCCTGCGGTGGCACCGCTGCCACCATCGGCCAGGGCAATGGCGCTGATGTATTTGCCCAAGGTGCCCACGTGAGCGTCGTTGGCTGCAGCGCCGCTGTAACCCAAGACCTCAGAGCCAATGCGGCCGTTCACCGTGACGTAGCCTGTGAGGCCCGTGGTGCCATCGTAGGTTTTGGAAGCCAGCAGCGTGACTGCCTTGGGGGTAATTCGCGCGGTGGCTGCAGACTGCACGGTGAGTGTGTAGTTGGCAGCTTGTGCGCCTGTCAGAGACAGCCCTGAGAAAGTCACGCTGTTGGCCTCGGCCACGTTTTTGCTGTTAAAAGTTCCGCTAGGTGGGCCAGTGATGGACACCGTGTCACCTGCATACCACTTGCCGTCAATGCTGCTGCCCGAACCCACGGCACCACTGCCACTGAGCACGGCAGACCCGGCTAACGAGGCTGAGGTGTTGCCGTCGTACACCTTGTCGTTGGCGCTGAGTCCCGTCATGGTGATGGGCTTGGGCGTGATATTGGCTGTGAGGCCGCTGGGCTGGGTCAGGCTGTAGTTGCTGGCGTTCACGCCAGACAAGGAGTTAGCCGCTGTCACGCTGATGCCGTTGGCCACGTTTTTGCTGGCAAAGTTGCCGGCTTGAACGAGAGACACGGCGTCGCTGTTGATCACGCCCTGCAAAGAACCACTGCTGAGCGTGGCCACCAAGCCACCGTCATAAACCTTGTGGGCCACCGAGGTGCCTGTGACTGTCAAGGCTTTGGTGGTGACGGTGATGCTGCCAGGCGTTGCATAGCTGACGCTGTAGCCGGATCGTGCCGTCCCTGGTGTGAGAGTAATGGCATAAGGCCCACCCGCCACAGTTGCGGTGGTGACCAAGCCCGCCGATGTGGCGGTGGGCTGCACACTGAACACATCGGTCAACGTGGGCAAGGTAAACACAGTGCTGCCCGTGGCGCTGCTGCTCAGGCCCAGCAAGCTGGTGCCCGATAAAACATCGCCATAGGTTTTACTCACACTGTTGGCCGTCACCGCGACCGTGGGAATGCTGGCAAACACATAGCGGTTACCGGTCACCGCCACGGCAGAGGGCTGCTGGGTGGCAAAGGTTTGACCCCACACGGGCAAGTTGGCGCTGTTCAGGTTGCCAAAATTCGTACCTGCGCTGTTGGGACTTGCGCTGTACACCAACCAACGACCATCAGAAGCCGTAGACAGTGCAGAGGCACCCGCGTTGTTGATGAAGCTACCGGTTGCCGCCAAGGCCACATAACCGCCGGCTTGGCTGCTTGAAACAGACGATGACGCATTGAGGGTGATGTTGCCGCCGGTGACCAAAGCCACGCTATCGGTGAAGGTGTTGGCACCGCCCACGGTGATGGCGCCAGCATCAGATGCGCCCAAAACGATTGAACTGAAACCATCTTTGAACACAGATGTGCCAGTGAACAAGCTTGTCGGCAAAGACACGGTGCCACTGCCAGTGCCCACGCCGATGGAGGTACCTGCTGTGGATGGCTGAACAGTCAAGATGCCACTGCTTTTAACGGCCGAACTCGAGGTGCCCCACGAAAAGCTGTCAGCCGCCAAGGTGATGTTGCTGCTTGAGGTGGGGACCAGCGAGCTAGCCTGCTGCCCCAACACAATAAAACCAGCCGTTGCCGAACTGAGTGAACGCCCCGCGTTGATCGTGATGGGTCCTGTGTTGGCCAAGGCTACCAAGCTGGCCGCGTTCGTCAAATAACCAATCGTTATCCCTGTGCCCGTGTTTGAGCTTGAGCTACCCGTGATGCTGATGCCTCCGCCATTGGTATTTCTGAGCGACGTAGGACCAGCGAATATGCCGGAACTGCCAGCAGCAGTGGCACTGCCCACCAGGGTGATGGCATCAGCAGCCGAACTTATGGAAGAAATATTGACCTGTGCAGACCTTAATTGGTAATGGATACCCAACATCAAACCGTAGAAACCACCTTCACCATTGATATAAACCTTGCCCGAACCTGCATCAATATTGTTCGTTGCTAAAGTAAGAATGCCACTGTCATTGCTTAAACCCTTACCCCACAGGGCAAGATTGCCGCCGCCTGTATTCAGTGTGGTGGCTTCTAAATAGACACCTGCTCTAAAGCTAGAGCATGCACATGAAGCAGGTGTCAGGGTGGTCCCCGCCACGGCATAACCATTGCCCACCGTTAAGCCGTTCCAAGTGGTGGAGCCTGAACCGCCACCCGCCCACAGGTGCCCACCCGAAGTGGTGATGCTGGAGCCATCTCGCAGCAACACAGAGCCGGTGTCTGCACCGCCGTCGCTGTTGGACCACAGCACCACATCACCGCCGGTGGTGGTGATGGTTTTGCCAGCAGCCAATGAAATATTGCCACTGGCTTTGGCCAATACGTCACCGGCTACCCCGCCGCCAGTGGTAGTGATGTTTGAGTTCAGATTGATGGTGTCTGCATAAATCCTGACTGAGCCATTCACACTGATGTCGCTGCCCATCGTCACCGTGTCGGTGTGCGTCCTGCTTCCAATATCTTTGCCAATCGTGAGACTGGAAGCGCTCTCGGCCAAGACGTGATAACTGTTAAGTGGGAACGTCATGGCATCGGTGAAGTTGTCCCCCACCGGCTGGTAAGTGACAGCGCCTGTCGTTTTGACGCGCAAGCCGTTTTGTGTCGCCAAATTTGAATTGGGGTAAGTCAGCACCACATTTCCTGTGGCGGTGTAGCTGGCGTCCAGGGGAGAGCCTAAGTACACATTGCCCCAGCTATACATATTGATACCCGTGGCCGTTGTGGTGCCTCGGTCAGCGGTGATGTTGATGTTTCCTGTCCGAGAAACAATTTGTATATGTCGCGTTTGACCCGCAACCCCCGTGACTCTGTAAAAGTTCAAGGCGCCCGCTGTGTTGCTTTGTGCGTTGGTGAGATACCCACCCAAGGTGATGTTGCCTTGGTTGGTTTCAATCTTTGTCGCTGTTGCGTCAAATGTGATGCCACCATAGGGGTTCGACCCGTTATAGCCGCCGAAAGAGTCGCCATAAATGCCAATAGCACCTGTACCCGAGGTGGTGATGGTGCTGCCGTTGATGCGCACACCATCGTCGTAGGTAGCTGTGTTTCGGCCGTAGATATTGATGTTGCCCCCCGCAGCATCCATGGTGTTTGTGGTCATCAACACGCCGGGTGCATTGGCCGTGGCTGAATACAAACCTGTACCAAGCGTACCGGTGTAGCCACCACCCAATGTGATGTTGCCGCCAAACGACCTGAGTGCGCTGGCCGAATTCAGCACAATGCCGCCCGCTGTGCCGCCAGCGGCACTGGCTTTGTAGTTGATATTGCCAAGCAAGGTCTGGACCGTTGTCGACGAGGCCTGGGTGATTTTTCCAAGACCGAAGACTGAAATGGCCGAACCAGATTTTGTAGAGGTTAAGTTTGTGTCCACATTGACGTCACCCCCATACAGCGTGATGGGGCCGTTGGCTGACACTGCGGTGTTCACCGTGATAAGAGCGTTGTTACCTGTTTTACCCAAGGTAAATCCACCCACGTTCAAATTGTTTTGGTTGAGGGGGAACCAGCTGGTGGCCACAGGATAAGTAAAAGATGCAGATGCGGGTTTAATCTCGACGGTTCCGCTTGTCCCGAACTGTGGGCTGTTACCGAAAGCCCAGTTGAAGCTGTCCACTGCAATGCTGATATTGGACGAGCTGGTTGGAACCTCCGTTGCCGATTTGGATCCCCAATAAGCGAAATTACCCCACCATGAACCCGTCAAGCCATCTGCGTCGGATTTAGCATTCCAAGTAATGGGTCCACTGCTGGCCAACATATTCCAAGTGCCGCGCATCACCACTTCAAGCGTCAGCTTTTGCGAGGTGTTGAGCGTGATACCCCCACCCGTTCCGGTGGCCAAAATTGACAGCGTGTTGTCCTCTTGCTCAATGCCCCATGACTGTCCACTTGAGCCCGTCGCCTTCGCGATGATCTTGATGGCGTCCGTTGTGGTGTTCGCAGATTTGATGGTGAAGGGTTGCTGCGTATAAAAGTAAACGCCAGAGCCAAAGGCGCTGCCCGATGTTTGGCTGTAACCGTCGATGTAAATGGTGCCTGTACCACTGTCAATCAAACCACTGCTGGTCAAGAAATAAAAACCAACGCCAGAAGCACCAAACCCCTCAGCCACAGCCCTTGCATAAGATTTGCCCCGCAAGGCGATGTTGCCGCCCGATGAATTCAAACTCAAGGTTCTGTCGAAACGGATCCCATGGGTTTGGTTTTCACTGGAAGAGCCCATGGCGTAACCCGTGCCCAGCAAGTTGCCACCACCGATGGTGATGTTGCCGCCGTTGGAAGTGGCATTGAGGCCATAGTCGAGTCGGATGTAGCCATTGGTGGTGGTGTCGCCATCGGTAGCGTCATCCACATTGGAGGCCAACAAGATGTTGCCGCCGTTTGTGGTCAACGTGGCGAGCGATGTGTTTGCGATATTGGTCTTGGCCCTGATATTGATAGCTGCACTTGAGGCTGTGGTTTGCAAACTGCTGTTCAAGTTGATTTGCCCACCGTCTACCGTGATCGGCCCTGCAATGCTGATGGGCGCAGCTAAGGTGATGTTTTGTGTGTTGCTGCTGCTACCCAATGTGAGCCCAGTGAGGGTGCTGGCAAATGTGTAGTTAGGTGTGAAAGCGCTGGTAAAACTTGAACCTGATGTTGGAGCGATAGTGACGGTACCCGCGCCAGCAAAGCCGCTGGTGCTGGGCGTTGTGTTGTTGTTATATGTAATGGCGCTGCTGGTGACGGTGGTTAAACCGGTGTAGCTGGCAACACCCGTTAGTCCGCCCTGAACAATTCATAAGCATATGAATTAATTGAAGATATGGTGTAAATCCTGTCGGCAAATTTGCAAGTTGTTGCGTTAATGGATGTAGATTTCTTGCAAATTTAGACGAGGTATTTGATGGGCCCCAAGTCACCTACACCGCAGACACAGCAATTGTTTGGCTATCCGCTGGATCAGCATTTAAATCTCAAGCACCCGCTGATTCAGCTGGCCGCGCTGATCGATTGGAGCGAGATTGACAAGACTTTCTCTGGTCACTTTGTTTCCGATCGCGGCCGCCCGGCCTTGCCGCCTCGTTTGGTGGCGGGCCTGCTGTATTTGCAACACACCTTTGATTGTTCGGACGAGTTGGTGGTCAACACATGGGTGGAGAACCCATATTGGCAATACTTCACGGGCGAGAGCTATTTGCAAACCCGCTGCCCCATTGACCCCTCGAGCCTGACACGTTGGAGAAAGCGCATTGGTGAAGAGGGGGTGGAAACCTTGCTGATGGTGACCATTGATGCCGCGCGCCGGGGTGGCATGCTCAAAGCGAGCAGCACCGACAAAATCATTGTGGACACCACGGTGATGCCCAAGGCCATAGCCCACCCCACTGACAGCCGGTTGCTGGAGAAGAGCCGCCAGCACTTGGTGAAGTTGGCGGAAGACAACGGCATTGAACTGCGCCAAAACTACAACCGAGAGGCCCCCCGGTTGGCCGCACAGGCGGGGCGCTATGCGCATGCCAAGCAGTACAAGCGCATGAAAAAGACCATCAAAACGCTCAGAACCCGGGTGGGCCGTGTTCAGCGCGAAGTGCAGCGCAAGTTGCACCAACTGCCAGAGCACCAGCAGCCCCAAGCGCAGGACCTACTGGGACGGGTGAGTCGCATCTTGACGCAAAAGACCAAAGACAAGAACAAGCTGTACGCCTTGCACGCCCCAGAGGTGGAGTGCATCAGCAAGGGCAAAGCGCGCACGCCCTATGAGTTTGGGGTGAAGGTGACGGTGGCCACCACGCTCAAAGAGGGCTTGGTGGTGGGCATGCGCTCCATGCCAGGCAACCCCTGGGACGGGCACACCTTGGACGAAACCATTGAGCAGGTGAGCATCTTGACCAACATCAAGCCCAAGACGGTGATTGTGGACAAGGGGTATCAGGGGGTGAAGATTGAAGGCGTTGAGATTCTCAGATCAGGCCAACGCCGGGTGACAAGAGCGATGAAGGCGATGATCAAACGGCGCAGTGCCATCGAGCCAGCCATTGGGCACATGAAGATGGACGGCAAATTGAGTCGAAACCCGCTCAAAGGTGCGCTGGGCGATGCGCTGCATGCGGTGATGTGCGGAGCAGGCCACAACATGAGGATGCTGCTGAGGAAGCTGCGGCTTCTTTGTGCCAAGTTTGGGCTTAATTTGCAGACGGTGCTGCAAGCCATTTCGCCATCTCAGCGGACAAACTATGGCGTTGTAGTTTGAGAAATTCAATTGTTCAGGGCGGACTAATTATGTGAAAAGTTTGTTGTGAATACCCAAATTACCGAAAATACAAAAGGTTTTAAAAAAATATCTCCCAAGGTGTTTCTTAAAAAACCAGTTTAGATTTTTAAAATGTTAGGCAAGCGACGAAGCTCTCTTAAAGCATACAGAAATATAGCAACCTCTTATGAACTTTTACGTAATGCATTTATTTTCAAACTTTAGCAATTCATTTTTCAGCAGCAGTTTTACTTCGTTTTGAATCCGACACATCGCATCGCAATCTGGCCCAGAAAAAATATGCACTGAATTGGCATTAGCTTATGTTGCGTTGACAGATTGTTCTTCAAGTGAAGGACTTGGCTGACAACCCATGCTGAAGAATACAGCGCTTGAAACCATTAATCCAAAGGCACTCACAACGAAGCCTTTCGCATTCAAGCTACCTCGCTGATCATTCTACGAGGAGGCCTTATGGATTGGCTACGCTCGATTGCATTAACTATCACCAGCGTACCTTTTGAGCCAACCTGCTGTTTGAGCAAGGTGGTTATTCCGCAAGGAAGATGTGGCTCATTCAGCAATCTCAAGCGTCACCCTCCATGGCTTCAACCTTGGAGGTTTTTTATGTTTGCAGTTATTAACAAGCTGTCTCAGTACCGTAATTGGCTGTCAATGTTCTTTGTTAGCACTCCCTGCAGCCAAAACCCTTGATTTACCAAAGAAAAAGCCGCTAACTGTATGTCGTTAGCGGCCTTTAAACCATCATCTGGTGGAGCTGGGGGGATTTGAACCCCCGTCCACAAGCCTTCTTCGAACAGTTCTACATGTGTAGTCGTCTGATTTGAGTCTTACCCGGTGCACCGCGCAGCGACACGCTGTGCACTTGGCCAGTACCCTTGAGTCTCGTCACGCACCAAGGTACCCGGTGTGCGACCAGCCAATATGGATTACCTTGCAGCCTGGACGCCTGAGGTGTTGCCACCCCAGACCCCCTTGCCCAGCCTATCGGCCAACTGTTGCAAGGCCCGCTGGATTAAGCAGCGAGTGCGAAACGTTCGTCGTTTGCAGTTAGTTTTTTTTCTGCGGATTTACGAGGTAACAGAACCTCGACATGCCCTGCCGCGCGTCCGAACCCATGTCGAAACCAGTGCAGCCCCTGAGCTGGGTAGTTTAGTCCAGTTCCAGGATTTTCAATAGCGCCAACGGAGAATGAATATCCGCATGGGCACCCCAATCGCTGGCCGGGGCTCCCTGCCCCAGGTAACCATAGTGTGCAGCGACCGTCCACATGCCGGCCGCATGTCCGGCCACAATGTCGCGCTCGTCGTCACCCACATACACGCAATGCGCCGGATCAACACCCATGCGCTGGGCGGCCTCGAGCAAGGGCGCGGGGTGCGGCTTGGGGTGCGGCGTGGTGTCGCCACAGACCACGGCACCAGCCGTTTCAAACAAGGGCATGCCTTGCACGATGGGGTGGGTGAAGCGCTCCATTTTGTTGGTCACCACACCCCAAGCGCAGGGGTGGCGCAGCAAGGCTTGCACCAACTCGGGCACGCCTTCAAAGGGATGGGTCAGCACGGTGAGGGCCGCTTCGTAGTTGACAAAAAACTCATCGCGCAAATCGTTGTAGGACGCGTCTTCGGGGGTGATGCCAAAGGCCAGTTGCAACATGCCGCGCGCACCGGCCCCGGCCATGGGCCGGTAATGCACCAATGGCAACGATGGCAACCCACGGTCGGTGCGCATTTTGTCGGCGGCGGCACCCAAGTCGGGGGCGCTGTCGATCAAGGTGCCGTCCAGGTCGAACAGCACCGCTTGAATGGGGCGGGGCGGCTTCATGCGCTGACCGGCGGCTTGCGGCAGGCCACCATGTAGTTGACGCTGGTGTCTGCGTTCAACCAGTAACGACGGGTCAGCGGGTTGTATTGCAAGCCGCGTTGGCTGTGCCAGTCCAAACCGGCTTGGCGACAGGCCTGGGCCAATTCACTGGGGCGGATGAATTTGGCAAATTCGTGGGTGCCTTTGGGCAGCAGGTTGAGGATGTACTCGGCCCCCACAATGGCAAACAAAAACGACTTGGGGTTGCGGTTCAAAGTGGAGAAAAACACCCAGCCCCCCGGCGTGACCAAGCTGGCGCAGGCCCGCACCACCGAACCGGGGTCGGGCACGTGCTCGAGCATTTCCATGCAAGTGACCACATCAAAAGCGCCCGGCTGTTCAGCGGCCATGTCTTCGGCGCTGATTTCACGGTACTGCACCCCTGAGGTCTGGGCCTCCAAGGCATGGAGTTGCGCCACTTTCAAGGCCTTGGTGGACAAGTCGATGCCGGTGACTTGTGCACCTTGGCGCGCCATGGCGTCCGACAAAATGCCGCCGCCACAGCCCACATCCAGCGCCTTCGCACCAGCCAAAGGGGCCAACTTGGCGATCCAGTCCAAACGCAGGGGGTTGATTTGGTGCAGGGGCCGAAACTCGCTCTCGGGGTCCCACCAGCGGTGGGCCAAATCTGAAAATTTCGCCAGCTCGGCGGGGTCGGCATTGATGGTGGTCATTTGATGATTGTCTTAGAAGTGATGGGCCAGCCCACCATGGGCGAAAAAAAACCCCGCCGAGGCGGGGTTGGTTGCCAAACCCGAAGGTTTAACGGTTGGCGCGGGTACCGACCACTTCGATTTCGACGCGGCGGTTTTTGGCGCGACCTTCAGGGGTCTTGTTGTCGGCCACAGGCTGCTTCTCGCCTTTGCCTTCGGTGTAGACACGGTTTTTCTCGATGCCTTTGGTCACCAAATAGGCCTTGACGGCTTCAGAGCGGCGCACCGACAGTTTTTGGTTGTAAGCATCAACGCCGACAGAGTCGGTGTGGCCCACAGCAATGATCACTTCCAAATTGATGGCCTTGATTTTGCCAACCAGGTCGTCCAATTTGGCTTTGCCTTCGGGCTTGAGCACGGCTTTGTCAAAGTCAAAGAACGCGTCAGCAGCGTAGGTCACCTTCGTGGCTGCTGCGGGTGCAGGTGCAGGGGGTGCTGGCGGACGGGGTGCGGGTGCAGGTGCAGCAGCGGGAGCCGGTGCAGGGGCAGCAGCGGGTGCAGGTGCAGGTGCAGGTGCTGGAGCAGGTGCGGGGGCCAGAGCGCCATCACAACCTTTGGCTGCGGTGGCGGGGGTCCAAGAGGAGTTTCTCCAGCATTCGCCAGAGGAGTTTTTCCAAACTTCTCCGCCAGCGTTGCGCCAATTGTTGATATCTTGCGCAACCGCAGTGGTTGCCAGGGCGACGGTGGCGACCAACATCGCCAATTGGTTCAATTTTTTCATGGTTCTCCTCATCTGGGAAAAGGCCGCAGTGACACTGCGAAACGTGGCTTGAGGTGACCATCACCGTCAATGCTGGGGCCATTGTGCCACACAGATATCGGCCTCAAACTGACAGCGCTGATCGGGGCCGCCAGGGCGACAGAGGACACCCGGATTGTTGCTCCCGCACCACAAAAGGGCAAATTTGACGCTTTTGAGGCACTGAAGTAATTCAATTCAACTCAAAAGTGACGCGCCAGAGCGGGCGGACTGAGGGCCTAAAATCAGCGGTTTACCTGTCCGAGACGCTCCCCCATGACCCAGTTCGCCAAAGAGACCCTGCCCATCAGCCTAGAAGATGAGATGCGGCGAAGCTATTTGGACTACGCCATGAGCGTCATCGTCGGGCGTGCCCTGCCCGACGCCCGCGATGGTTTGAAGCCCGTGCACCGTCGCGTGCTGTTCGCCATGCACGAGTTGAACAACGACTGGAACCGCCCTTATAAGAAGTCAGCCCGCATCGTGGGCGATGTCATTGGTAAATACCACCCACACGGCGACAGCGCGGTGTACGACACCATTGTTCGGATGGCGCAAGATTTTTCCCTGCGTCACATGCTGGTGGACGGCCAAGGCAACTTCGGCTCGGTCGATGGCGACAACGCCGCCGCCATGCGTTACACGGAAATCCGCTTGTCCAAGATCGCCCACGAAATGCTTGGCGACATCGACAAAGAAACCGTGGACTTTGGCCCCAACTACGACGGCAGCGAAAAAGAGCCCCTGGTTTTGCCCTCCAAACTGCCCAATTTGCTCATCAACGGCTCGGCCGGTATTGCCGTGGGCATGGCCACCAACATCCCGCCGCACAACTTGAACGAAGTGGTGGATGCCTGCTTGCACATGCTGCGCCACCCCGAGGCCAGCATCGATGATTTGATGGAAATCGTCCCCGCCCCAGACTTCCCCACCGCCGGCATCATCTACGGCATGCAAGGCGTGAAAGACGGCTACCGCACCGGTCGCGGTCGGGTGGTGATGCGCGCCAAGTGCCACTTTGAAGACATCGACAAAGGCCAGCGCCAGGCCATCATCGTTGACGAACTGCCCTACCAGGTGAACAAAAAGACGCTGCAAGAGCGCATGGCCGAGTTGGTGCACGAGAAAAAAATCGAAGGCATCAGCCACATCCAAGACGAGTCGGACAAGTCCGGCATGCGCTTGGTCATTGAGCTCAAACGCGGCGAAGTGCCCGAGGTGGTGCTCAACAACCTCTACAAGCAAACCCAGCTGCAAGACACCTTTGGCATCAACATGGTGGCCCTGATCGACGGGCAGCCGCGCTTGTGCAATTTAAAAGACTTGATCAGCGTGTTCTTAGAGCACCGGCGCGAAGTGGTCACCCGCCGCACGGTTTACACCTTGCGCAAAGCGCGCGAGCGCGGCCATGTGCTGGAAGGCCTGGCTGTGGCCCTGGCCAACATCGATGAGTTCATTGCCATCATTCGCCAAGCGCCGACACCGCCGGTGGCCAAGGCCGAGCTGATGACCCGCTCCTGGGACAGCCAATTGGTGCGCACCATGCTCACCCGCGCCCGCACCGATGGCGGCGTGGTCAATGCCGACGACTACCGCCCCGATGGTTTGGAGAAAGAATTTGGCATGGGGGCTGACGGCCTGTACCGCCTGAGCGACACCCAAGCCCAAGAAATTTTGCAAATGCGCTTGCAACGCCTGACGGGCTTGGAGCAGGACAAGATCGTCAACGAGTACAAAGAGGTGATGGCCGAGATCGACGATTTGCTCGACATCTTGGCCCGCCCCGAGCGCGTGTCGGCCATCATCAGCGACGAATTGACCCAACTGCGCCAAGAGTTTGGCCAAACCAAACTCGGCGCGCGGCGCAGTGTGATCGAGCACAACGCCCAAGACCTGGCCACCGAAGACCTGATCACGCCCACCGACATGGTGGTCACACTCTCGCACCTGGGCTACATCAAAAGCCAGCCGCTGTCTGAATACCGCGCCCAAAAACGCGGCGGTCGCGGCAAGCAAGCCACGACCACCAAAGAAGACGATTGGATCGACCAACTCTTCATCGCCAACACCCACGATTACATCTTGTGCTTTTCCAACCGGGGGCGTTTGTATTGGCTCAAGGTTTGGGAGGTGCCCGAGGGTTCACGCGGTTCACGCGGTCGCCCCATCGTCAACATGTTCCCGCTGCAAGAAGGCGAAAAAATCAATGTGGTGTTGCCCCTCACCGGGCCAGCACGCACCTTCCCGGCCGATCAGTTTGTGTTCATGGCCACCTCGATGGGCACGGTCAAAAAGACCTCGCTCGATGAGTTCAACAACCCGCGCAAAGGCGGCATCATCGCGGTCAATTTGGACGACAACGACTTTTTGATCGGCGCGGCCTTGACCGACGGCCAGCATGATGTGATGCTGTTCAGCGACGGTGGCAAAGCCGTGCGCTTTGACGAAAACGATGTGCGCCCACTGGGCCGCAGTGCGCGCGGTGTGCGCGGCATGATGCTCGACGACACCCAAAGCGTGATCGCCATGTTGGTGGCCGCACAAGAAACCAACGCCGCTGAGGCCCCCACCGATGGCGTGGTTCGCAACAGCGTGCTCACCGCCACCGAAAAAGGCTACGGCAAGCGCACGCCGATCGACGAATACACCCGCCATGGGCGCGGCACCAAGGGCATGATCGCCATCCAGCAATCCGAGCGCAATGGCAAAGTGGTGGCCGCCACCTTGGTGCGGGCCGAAGACGAAATCATGCTCATCACCGACCGCGGCGTGCTGGTGCGCACGCGGGTGAGCGAAATTCGCGAACTCGGTCGCGCCACCCAAGGCGTGACCCTCATTGCTTTGGACGAAGGCGCCAAGCTCAATGGCTTGCAACGCATTGTGGAAAACGACGCGCAAGGCCAAGAAGGCGAGGGCGAGTCGGGTGATGAAGACGGCGCCAATGCGGCACCCAGCGAGCCCACCCCCTAAAACGGCATGAACCGGCCCTACAACTTTTCTGCCGGCCCGGCGGCCATGCCCTTGGAGGTGCTGCAACAAGCCGCCGCCGAGATCAGCGACTGGCATGGCAGCGGCATGGGCGTGATGGAAATGAGCCACCGTGGCAAAGAGTTCATGGCCATCCACGACAAGGCCTTGCACGATTTGCGCGCCTTGCTGAGCATCCCCAGCGAGTTCGACATTTTGTTCATGCAAGGCGGTGGCATTGCCGAGAACGCGATTGTTCCGCTCAACCTGGGGCGCGGCGCCACGGTTGACTTTGTGCTCAGTGGCAGTTGGGGTGAAAAGTCTCTGCGCGAAGCACAACGCTACGGTCCCACCCATGTGGCCGCCAGCAGCCAGGCCCAAGGCTTTGACCACCTGCCCGACCCAAGCCTTTGGCAGTTGAGCGCCAACCCGAGCTATGTGCACCTGTGCACCAACGAAACCATCCATGGTGTGGAGTGCCACACCCTGCCCGACCTGAAAGCCCTGGGCTGCGACGCACCCTTGGTGATTGATTTTTCATCCCATGTGCTGTCGCGCCCGGTGGACTGGTCGCGCGTGGGTTTGGCCTTTGGTGGGGCGCAAAAAAACATCGGTCCTGCAGGCCTCACCCTGGTGGTGGTGCGCAAAGACTTGCTCGGCCACGCCCTGTCCATTTGCCCCAGCGCCTTCAACTACCAAACGGTGGCGCAAAACAATTCCATGTTCAACACCCCGCCCACCTACGGCATTTACATGGCGGGTTTGATATTTGAGTGGATCGCGCAACAACGCGAAGGCGATTGGCGAGGGGTGGCCGCTCTAGAGGCGCGTAACCAAGCCAAAGCCGCCTTGCTTTACAACTGCATCGACAACTCTGGCCTGTACTTCAACCGCGTACAAGCCTCATCGCGCTCGCGCATGAACGTGCCGTTTTTCCTGCGCGACGAGTCGCTCAACGCCGCCTTTTTGAGCGGTGCCCAAGCGCGTGGCCTGCTGCAACTCAAAGGCCACAAGTCGGTGGGCGGCATGCGCGCCAGCATTTACAACGCCATGCCTTTGGCCGGCGTGCAAGCCTTGGTCGACCACATGCAAGACTTTGAAAAAACCCAGGCCTGAGCCATGCGCTGCACACGCACGTCATCGCAAGGTTCCAACCAACATGGCGGCATTCACCTCAACAGACGTTGACTGACAAGCCCCAAGCCCCGCCACCCTTTAGCCCACACACACCATGAGCCAGCCCCCCGCACCTGTGACCTCGGCCGACCTGGCCCCGCTGCGCGACCAAATTGACGCGCTGGACAAACAGCTTTTGCAATTGCTCAACCAACGCGCGCGGGTGGCCGAGCAAGTGGGTGAGATCAAAAAACGCGAAGGCTCGCCGTTTTTCCGCCCCGACCGGGTGGCGCAGGTGCTGCAAAAAATCCAAGACTTGAACCCTGGCCCCTTGCACGGCAGCCATGTGGCCGCCATCTGGCGCGAAATCATGTCCGCCTGCCTCGCTCTGGAAGCGCCGCAACGCGTCGCTGTACTGGGCCCGCAAGGCACTTTTTGCGAACAAGCCGCCATCGAGTTTTTTGGCAGTGCGGTGCAACTCAACTACTGCGCCAACTTTGACGAGGTGTTCCACGCCACCGCCGCCGGAGCGGCGCAATTTGGCGTGGTGGGCATGGAAAACACCAGCGAAGGCGTGGTCGCACGGTCGCTCGATTTGTTTTTGCGCTCCCCCGTGCATGTGGTGGGCGAAGTCAGCTTACTGGTGCGCCACAACCTGATGCGCTTGAGCAACAGCACCGAAGGCATCGAGGTGGTGCTGGCCCACCCCCAGGCCTTGGCACAGTGCCAAGCCTGGCTCACCCAACACCTGCCCCATGCGGAGCGGCGTGCCGTGTCCAGCAACGCCGAAGGCGCCCGCTTGGCCGCCACCAACCCGGCCTGGGCGGGCATTGCCAGCGAGCGCGCGGCCAACCAATTTGGGCTGCACATCGTGGCCCCCGCCATTCAAGACGAAGCCCACAACCGCACCCGTTTTGCGGTGATTTGCCTGCCCCAAACCATGGCCACCCCACCCGCCTCCGGCAAAGACTGCACCAGCTTGGTGGTATCGGTGCCCAACCGCCCGGGTGCCGTGCACGACCTGTTGGTGCCGCTCAAAACCCATGGCGTGTCGATGACGCGCTTTGAATCGCGACCGGCCAAATCGGGGCAGTGGGAATACTTCTTCTACATCGACATCGAGGGCCACACCAGCCAAGCCCATGTGGCCCAGGCCTTGGCCGAGCTCCAGTCCCTGTGCGCTTTCTACAAGGTGCTGGGTTCTTACCCGGTCAGCGCCTGAAAGTCGCAAATGCAAACTTTGGCTTCACCGCACTTTGAGCGCCTCGCCTTGATTGGTTGCGGCCTGATGGGCGGCTCCTTTGCCCTGGCCGCCCGCCAAGCGGGTTTGGTGCGAACCATCGTCGGCTTCAGCGCCTCCGAAAAAACCCGCCAACGCGCACGCGAACTGCGCGTCATTGATCAAGCCTGCGCCAGCGTGGCCGAGGCTGTGCGCGGTGCAGACCTGGTGCTGTTGGCCGTCCCCGTGGGTGCCATGCAAGAAAGCTTTGCCGCCATGGCCCCGGCTTTGTCGGCCCAAGCCCTGTTGATGGACGTGGGCTCGACCAAATGCGATGTGATCGCCGCAGCCCAAGCCCAATTGGGCGACAAACTCGCCTGCTTTGTTCCGGCACACCCGATCGCGGGCAAAGAAGTAGCGGGCATCGAGCACGCCGATGCACGGTTGTACCAAGACCGGCGCACCATCCTCACCCCCTTATCGTCCAACAGCATGCGCCACACCAAACAAGCGCACGACATTTGGTCGGCCATGGGCAGCCATGTGAGCACCATGACGGCTGCGGACCATGACCAAACCTTTGCCGCAGTGAGCCACCTGCCGCACCTGCTGGCCTTTGCCGCCGTGCACGCCTTGACCACGCATCCACAGGGCGCCGATTACTTGGACATGGCGGGCCCGGGCTTTCGCGACTTTTCCCGCATCGCCGCCAGCGACCCTGCCGTGTGGCGTGACATCCTGAGCGCCAACCGCACCGAGGTGTTGGCCCAATTGGCGCACTTTCAATCCTCATTGGCGCTGTTTGAAGCCGCCATGCAAAGTGGCGACACAAAAGGCTTGCAGCAACTCATTCAGCAAGCCAGCGATGTGCGCTCGAGTTGGGCGCTGGCATCTGGCACCGCTTGACTCAAAGACCGACTTCTTCGCATCGCGTCATGTTCGCCACCGCCTTCCTCGACGTCCCCGCCCTGCAAAGTGCCCAAGGCACGGTCAAGCTGCCGGGCTCGAAAAGCATTTCCAACCGTGTGTTGTTGCTCGCGGCTTTGTGCCAAGGCACCACCACTTTGCATGACCTGCTGGACTCGGACGACACCCGCGTCATGCTGAATGCTTTGCGCCAAATGGGCTGCAAGGTGGTGGAGGCAGGCAGCACGATCAGCATCACCGGCTTGGGCGGTCAAGCACCCAGCGCTGAGATGGATTTGTTCATGGGCAATGCGGGCACCGCCATGCGCCCCCTCACCGCTGCCTTGGCGCTGATTGGCGCGAAAGCGCGTTTGCACGGCGTGACCCGCATGCACGAGCGCCCAATTGGCGACTTGGTCGATGCGCTGCGCCAGCTGGGTTGTGACATTGCTTACCAAGGGCAAGACGGTTTTCCGCCGCTGCACCTCAAAGGCCACAGCGGTTTGCAGTTGGACAAGCCCATCCAAGTGCGTGGCGATGTGTCCAGCCAGTTTCTCACCGCTTTGTTGTTGGCGCTGCCACTGGTGGCCAAAACAAATGTGGTCATCGAGGTGGTGGGCGAACTCATCAGCAAGCCCTACATCGACATCACCCTCAACCTGTTGCAGCGCTTTGGCGTCACGGTTGAGCGCCAAGGCTGGCAGCGTTTCACCATTCCTGCGGGCAGCCGTTACACCTCGCCTGGCGTACTTCATGTGGAGGCCGATGCCTCCTCGGCCAGTTACTTCATTGCTTTGGGCGCTTTGGCGTCCGAACAAGGGGTGCGCATTCAAGGTGTGGGCGCAGACTCCATCCAAGGCGACATTCGTTTCATGGAAGCCGCTGAACAGATGGGCGCGGTGATTGAAAGCGGCCCCAACTGGGTGCAAACCCGCCGTGGGTCTTGGCCACTCAAAGCCATCGACATGGATTGCAACCACATCCCCGATGCCGCCATGACCTTGGCCGTGATGGCTTTGTATGCCGACGGCCCCAGCACCTTGCGCAACATCGCGAGCTGGCGGGTGAAGGAAACCGACCGCATCGCCGCCATGGCCACCGAAGCGCGAAAACTCGGTGCCCTTGTCGAAGAAGGCGCCGACTGGATTCGCATCCACCCTGTTCAACAGTGGCGAGCCGCCAGCATCCACACCTACGACGACCACCGCATCGCCATGTGTTTTTCGCTGGCCGCCTTCAACCCCGCCGGTTTGCCGGTGCGCATCGAAGACCCGAAATGCGTGGCCAAAACCTTCCCCGATTACTTCGAGGCCTTGTTCGCTTTGTCCCACGCCGCAACAGTGCCAGTGATTTGCATCGACGGCCCCACCGCCTCGGGCAAGGGCACGCTGGCAGCGCTGGTGGCCCAGCGTTTGGGCTACCACTATCTGGACAGCGGCGCTTTGTACCGTGTCACCGCTTTTGCCGCATTGCAAGCAGGTTTGACGCTGGACGCCGAGCATGAAGCGGCCATCGCCGACTTGGCCCGCCACCTCCCTGTGAGCTTTGAAGGTGAGCAGGTGCTTTTGTCGGGCGTCAATGTTTCTGAGGACATTCGCACCGAAGAAGCGGGCATGAACGCTTCCAAAGTATCGGTTTTGCCCGCTGTGCGTCAGGCTTTGGTGGACTTGCAGCACGGTTTTGCCCGCCTGCCCGGCCTCTTGGCCGATGGGCGCGACATGGGCACGGTCATCTTCCCCGAGGCCGCTTTGAAGGTGTTTTTGACCGCCAGCGCAGAAAAAAGAGCAGAACGGCGGCACAAGCAACTGATTTCAAAGGGTTTTTCCACTACAATCTTGGCTCTTCGCGCAGACTTGGAAGCGCGTGACGCTCGCGACACACAGCGCAGCGTTGCACCTCTCAAGCCCGCGCCAGACGCAATGCACTTGGACAACTCCTCGCTCTCCATCGATGAATCGGTGGCGCAAGTGTTGAACTGGTGGCAAAGCAAACAAGTTGTGCCCCCCGTGGGCGTGGCTTGAACCGGTCCCTCGGGCACCCTTCGCGCAGCTTGCGCACCGGCCCTTGGGGTTTTGAAACCAACCGCGGTACATGCCGCATTACCCACCGCCGAACCAGAATAATTTGTCCAGCAATGGTGCTGGCATTCACCCTGCGCCCGGTCAAGGAAACTTTATGTCTGAATCTTTTGCAGCCCTGTTTGAAGAATCCCTCAAGCGCTCTGAAATGCGCACGGGCGAAGTCATCACCGCCGAGGTGGTCCGCGTCGAGCACAACCACGTGGTGGTCAATGCAGGGCTGAAATCTGAGGCCTATGTGCCCATCGAAGAATTTAAAAACGACAAGGGCGAAGTCGAAGTCCAAGCCGGCGACTTTGTCTCCGTGGCCATTGGCAGCGTTGAAAACGGCTATGGCGACACCATCCTCAGCCGCGACACGGCCAAGCGTTTGGCCTCTTGGATGAGCCTGGAAAAAGCCCTCGAGTCCGGCGAATTCGTCACCGGCACCACCAGCGGTAAGGTCAAAGGCGGCCTGACCGTCTTGGTCAACGGCATCCGCGCCTTTTTGCCCGGTTCGCTCATCGACACCCGCCCCATCAAAGACTTGTCTCCGTTTGAGAACAAGACCATGGAATTCAAGGTCATCAAGCTCGACCGCAAGCGCAACAACGTGGTGTTGTCACGCCGCGCTGTGATCGAAGCCTCGATGGGCGAAGAGCGCGCCAAGCTGATGGAAACCCTCAAAGAAGGCTCCATCGTTCACGGTGTGGTCAAAAACATCACCGAGTACGGCGCGTTTGTCGACTTGGGTGGCATCGACGGTTTGCTGCACATCACCGACATGGCCTGGCGCCGTGTGCGTCACCCCTCCGAGGTGGTGGTCGCTGGCCAAGAAATCACCGCCAAGATCCTCAAGTTCGACACCGAGAAGAACCGCGTCTCTTTGGGCTTGAAGCAAATGGGCGACGACCCTTGGATGGGCGTGAACCGCCGCTACCCCCAAAGCACCCGCATGTTCGGCAAGATCACCAACATCGCCGATTACGGCGCGTTTGTGGAACTCGAGCCCGGCATCGAAGGCTTGGTGCACGTGTCTGAAATGGACTGGACCAACAAGAACGTCGCGCCTTCCAAAATCGTGGCCTTGGGCGACGAGGTCGAAGTCATGGTCCTTGAGATCGACGAAGACAAACGCCGCATCTCCTTGGGCATGAAGCAGTGCCGTGCCAACCCCTGGCAAGAATTCGCCCAAGACACCAAGCGTGGCGACCGCGTCAAAGGCCCGATCAAATCCATCACCGACTTTGGCGTGTTTGTCGGCTTGGCCGCTGGCATCGACGGCTTGGTGCATTTGTCTGACCTGTCATGGAACGAAACCGGCGAAGCCGCTGTGCGCAACTTCAAGAAGGGCCAAGAAGTTGAAGCCCTGGTGTTGGCCGTGGACGTCGAGCGCGAACGCATCTCCTTGGGCATCAAGCAGTTGGACGCCGACCCCTTCACCACCTTTGCCGCCATCAACGACAAAGGCCAAGTGGTCACCGGCAAGGTCAAGACCGTCGACGCCAAAGGCGCCGAGATCGACCTGGGCGAAGACATCATTGGCTACCTGCGGGTCAGCGAAATTTCGCGTGACCGCATTGAAGACGCCCGCAGCGTCCTCAAAGAGGGCGACGAAGTCACCGCCGTCGTGGTCAACGTCGACCGCAAAACCCGCAACATCCAACTGTCCATCAAGGCCAAGGATGCGGCGGACCAAGCCGACGCCATGCAAAACCTCAGCCAGCAGTCCTCGCGCGAAAACGCGGGCACCACCAGCTTGGGTGCTTTGTTGCGCGCCAAGCTCGACAACAACTGAGTTTGAAGATGGGGCACTGCCCCCATTTCCTAGCCACCAGCCAGGGAGTGGGTGCAGCGGCCCCAACGCCCTTGGCATTGGATTGATTTTTGCTGTATCAGACCTATGACACGTTCCGATTTGGTTGAAGCCCTGGCTGAGCGATTCGGTCAACTGACCCACCGCGACGCCGAGTTTGCCGTCAAAGCCTTGCTCGAAGCCATGAGCGACGCCCTGGCGCGCGGGCACCGCATTGAACTGCGCGGTTTTGGCAGTTTCACCATCAGTCACCGCCCTCCCCGCATGGGTCGCAACCCGCGCTCGGGCGAACAAGTGGCCATTCCCGAAAAACGCGTGCCCCACTTCAAACCAGGCAAAGCCTTGCGCGAAGAAGTGGACCAAGGCACCCCCAAGTTGCTTGAGCAACCACCCTCTTGACGTGGCCGCCTTGCGCCCATCGCTCTTAGAATCTTCAAGCCCCTGAGGAACCAACTTGAAGAAACTCATCGGGCTGCTTCAGTGGACGCTGAAAGCAGCCATTTTTTTCACCCTGTTTGCCTTCGCGCTGAACAACCAGCACGATGTGACGGTGCATTTCTTTTTTGGCCAACAGTGGCTGGCACCCCAGGTGCTGGTGCTGTTGGCGGTGTTTGTATTGGGCTTGGTTTTGGGCGTCTTGCTGATGGTGCCCAAATGGTGGCGCGAGCACCGCCAAGTGCGACGCGCGCGCTCGGCCCCTCCCATCCCAGACAAGCCCGCCAGCAAAACCCCCAACGAGATCGAAGCGCATGGAGTTTGACCAAGGCTGGATCTTGCTGGGTCTGCCCATGGCTTTTGCCCTGGGTTGGTTGGCGTCGCGCTTTGACCTGCGCCAGTTGAGGCTCGACAACCAACGCACCCCCAAAGCCTATTTCAAGGGCCTGAATCATTTGCTCAACGAGCAGCAAGACCAGGCGATTGACGCCTTCATCGAAGCCGTGCAAAGCGACCCTGACACCTCGGAGCTGCACTTTGCGCTGGGCAATTTGTTTCGCCGCCGCGGCGAGTACGAGCGCGCTGTGCGGGTGCACCAACACCTGCTGGCCCGCGCCGACCTGAGCCAAAGCGACCGTGACCGGGCGCAACATGCCCTGGCGCTGGACTACCTCAAAGCCGGTTTGCTTGACCGCGCCGAGCAAGCGCTGCGCCTGCTGGAAGGCACCGCCTTTGCATCCATGTCCCACCTGGCCTTGTTGAGCATCTTTGAGCGCTCGCGCGATTGGGGCCAAGCCGCCGCCATGGCCGACAAGCTGGCCCAAGCGGGCGAAGGCAGCTTCCAAGTGCGCCAAGCCCATTACCTGTGCGAACAAGCGCTGGCCTTGAACAGCGCCGAGCAATGGCCCGCCGCGCAAGCCTTGCTGGAGCGCGCCTTGGCCTTGTCACCCCACAATGTGCGCGCCAGCCTGGCGTTGGCCCAAGGCCTGCACCGCGCCGGCCAGGTCCCCCAAGCGCTGGCCTTGTTGATCGAATTGGTCCAAGCCCAAGCGCCCTCCCTGCCCTTGGTGGCCCCCCACTTGGCGCGCTGGGCACAAGAGTGCCAACAAGTCGCACCGGTGCGTGCCCTGTTGCAACAGGCCTACCAACACACGCCCTCGCTGGACGTTTTGAAAGCATTGGCCGATTTGACCGCTGTGGACGACCCAGAGGCCGTGCCCGCACTGTTGCTGCAACACCTGGACAAAGAGCCCTCACTGGTGGTGGCCAGCCAGTGGATGCAAGGCCAAACGCAAACCCCTGAAGGCCTGCAAAAAGCCCTGGCCCGCGCGGTCAAGCCTTTGTTGCGCTACCGCTGTGCAGCCTGCGGTTTTGAAGCCACCCAACATTTTTGGCAATGTCCGGGCTGCCAAGCCTGGGACAGTTACCCCGCGCGGCGGGTGGAGGAATTGTGAAACACCTGACCCCTGCGCAATTGGCCCAGAGCCATGTCTTGGTGGTGGGCGATGTCATGCTCGACCGCTATTGGTATGGCGCGGTCGACCGCATCAGCCCCGAGGCCCCCGTGCCCGTGCTGCGCGTCACCCGCGAAGAAGAACGCCTGGGCGGAGCCGCCAATGTGGCCAGCAACGTGGCCGCCCTGGGCGGGCAGGTGAGCTTGCTCAGCGTGCTTGGCGACGATGCGGCCAGCCACCAATTTGAGGCCCTGGTGGCGCGCAGCGGCATCCACCCCGAACTCGAGCGCGACCCCACTTTGCACACCACCGTCAAACTGCGCTTGATTGGACGCCAACAACAACTGCTGCGCGCCGATTTTGAAAGCCGCCCCAGCCCTGCGGTGCTCGAGCAGCAATCGGCGCGCTTTGAACGCGTGATGCCCGCCCATGGCGTGGTGCTGTTCTCCGACTACGGCAAAGGCGGTCTGACCCACGTGGCCCCCATGATTGCCGCAGCGCGCGCTTTGGGCAAACCCATCTTGGTCGACCCCAAAGGCAGCGACTACCGCGCTTATGCTGGTGCCACCGTGATCACCCCCAACCGCAGCGAAATGCAACAAGTGGTGGGTGCCTGGCACTCTGAACAAGAACTCGCCGACAAAGCCCAAAACCTGCGCCAGCAACTGGGCTTGCAAGCGGTGATCGTCACCCGCAGCGAAGAGGGCATGAGCCTGTTTGACGCCCAAGGGGCCAGCCATGTGGGGGCGCAAGCCCAAGAGGTGTTTGACGTCACAGGGGCTGGCGACACGGTGATCGCCACCTTGGCGGTGTTGGTCGGCGCGGGCTTGACCCTGCGCGAGGCCATGCCCTGGGCCAACAAGGCGGGCGGCTATGTGGTGGGCAAGCTGGGCACGGCCACCGTGTCGCATGCCGAGTTGTTTGGCGCGACAGCGCCGGTTTAAGGGGGCATCCATGCGCATAGTTGTCACGGGCGCTGCCGGCTTCATCGGCAGCAACATCATCCAGGGCTTGAACCAACGCGGCATCACCAACATCATCGCGGTGGACGATTTGCGCGATGGCGACAAGTTTCGCAACCTGGCCGACCTGCACATCGCCGACTACCAAGACGCGGGTGAGTTCTATGCGCGGTTTGCCAAGGGCGACTACGGCAGTGTGGAAGCCGTGTTCCACGAAGGCGCTTGCAGCGACACGATGGAGACCAATGGCCAGTACATGATGCACAACAACTACCAGTTGTCGTGCGACTTGTTCGCCGCCTGCCAGCGCCTGGGCACCCGCTTGCTGTACGCCTCCTCGGCCGCCACCTATGGCGGCTCGGCCAGCTTTATCGAAACGCCCGAATTTGAAAAGCCGCTGAATGTTTACGGCTACTCCAAGCTGCTGTTTGACCAGCGCATGCGGCGCGAATGCGGTGCCGATTTCTCCAAAGCAGCCCAGCAGGTGTGCGGCTTTCGCTACTTCAATGTGTACGGCCCGCGCGAGCAACACAAGGGCCGCATGGCCAGCGTGGCCCATCACCAACATGGCCAGTTCCATGCCGATGGTCGGGTGCGTTTGTTTGGTGAATATGGCGGCTACGGCCCCGGCGAGCAGTTGCGCGACTTTGTCTGGGTGGGTGATGTGGTGGCGGTCAACCTGTGGTTCTTCGACCACCCCCAAGCCAGCGGCGTGTTCAACCTGGGCACCGGGCGGGCGCAAAGCTTCAACGAAGTGGCACTGGCCGTGGTGCAAAGCCTGAGCGCACAAAAACCAACCAGCTTGGTCCAAGCGCAAGCGCAAGGCCTGATTGAGTACATCCCCTTCCCCGACGCCTTGCGCGGCAAATACCAGTGCTTCACCCAGGCCGACCTGAGTGCCTTGCGCGGCGCCGGTTGCGACCATGTGTTTGCCGATGTGCAAACCGGCGTGGCCCAATACATGCAGGCCTTGTCAGTGGCAGGCACACCCGCCTGAGCACCATGGGCTGGGTCAAATATCCCCCGCGATTGGGCTGGATGGCCTGGCCCGCCTTGCTGCAGCGCTTGGCTTTGTGGGGCGTGCTGTGCGGGTTCGCGGGCGCGGCATTGGCTTTAGAGATCAACCTCGCCAGCGAAGCCGAACTCGACAGCGTGCGCGGCATGGGGCCCGCCATGAGCCGGGCCATCTTGGCCGAGCGCCAAGTCAAGCCGTTTTCCGATTGGGCCGATTTGATGCAACGCGTCAAGGGCATCCGCAGCGCCAGCGCCGAGCGCTTTGCTGCCCAAGGCTTGACCGTCAATGGTCAAACCTGGTCTGCCCCACCCTCGGCCAAACCGTAACCGCCGCCACCGGGCGTGCTGATTTCAAACACATCGCCCACCGCCATTTGCACCTGCCCAATGTGGCCCAACTCGAGCACACTGCCATCGGCGCGGATCACCCGGTTGATGCCGACCGCCCCCGGTTGGCCGCCCGCCATTCCAAACGCCGGGTGCACCCGACCATTCGAGAGGATGGCTGCGGTCATGGGCTGCAAAAATTCCACCCGGCGCACACCACCGTCCCCGCCGCACCAGTGCCCAGCTCCACCCGATCCCGTGCGCAATGCAAACGACTGCAAGCGCACCGGGAAGCGAAACTCCAGCACCTCGGGGTCGGTTAGGCGCGAATTGGTCATGTGGGTCTGGACCACGCTGGTGCCGTCAAAGCCGCCCACCGGTTCGCCGTGGTCACCAAACAATCCACCCGCCCCACTGCCGCCGGCAATCGTCTCGTAATACTGGTGGCTGGCATTGCCAAAGGTGAAGTTGTTCATCGTCGGTTGGCTGCCGGCCATCACGCCCAAGGCGCCCATCAAGGCGTTGGTGATGCAGGTGGAGGTTTCCACATTGCCCGCCACCACCGATGCCGGGTGGCGCGGGTTGAGCATGCAACCCTCGGGGATGATGACCTCAATGGGTTTGAGACAACCGGCATTGAGCGGGATGTCGTCATTGACCAAGCTGCGAAACGCATACAACACTGCTGCCATGCACACCGCCTTGGGCGCGTTGAAGTTATTGCTTTGCTGGGCCGAGGTGCCGGTGAAGTCCACCACCGCTGAGCGGGCTTGGGCATCGATGCGCACCGCCACCTGGATGCGCGCACCGTTGTCCAGATCAAGCACAAAGGCCTGGGGCAGTGCTTGCGCTGTCGATGGGGCCAAGCGTGGGCCCAGCAGCGCGATGGCGCGGCGCACCGACTCTTCGGCGTTGTCTTGCACATGGCCCATATAGGCTTGCACCACCGCCAACCCATAGTGCGCCACCATGCGGCGCAACTCTTGCACGCCTTTTTCGTTGGCAGCAATTTGGGCGCGCAAGTCGGCCATGTTTTGCGCCGGGTTGCGGCTGGGGTGGGCCCCGGCGCTGAGCAAGGCCACCATGGCCGCCTCGCGCAACTCACCACCTTCGACCAGCTTGAAGTTTTGAATCTGCACGCCCTCCTCCTCGATCGAGGTGGAAAACGGCGGCATCGAACCCGGCGAGGTGCCGCCAATGTCGGCATGGTGACCGCGCGAACCGACATAAAAAACAGGCTCAGGGTGGTCGGGCAAATACACCGGCGTGATCACCGTCACATCAGGCAAATGGGTGCCGCCGTGGTAGGGGTCGTTGAGCACAAACACATCGCCGGGCTGCATGCGGCCTTGGTTTTCAAAGATGACTGTTTTGATGCTCTCGCCCATCGAGCCCAGGTGCACCGGCATGTGCGGCGCATTGGCGATCAAGTTGCCCTGCGCGTCAAACAGCGCACACGAAAAATCCAATCGCTCTTTGATGTTGACCGAGTACGCGGTGTTTTGCAGTTGCAAACCCATTTGCTCGGCAATGTTCATGAACAGGTTGTTGAACACCTCCAGCAGCACCGGGTCAACCCGTGTGCCTGCGGCATAGGTCACTGCCCGTGGCGTGACCCGCGAGAGCACCAAATGGTCCAAGGCGGTCAATTGGGCACGCCAACCCGACTCGACCACCGTGGTGGCATTGGGCTCGGCGATGATGGCAGGCCCCGCGATCTGGTCACCCGCACGCATGTCGGCGCGCACCACCAAGGCCGCCTTTTGCCAGCCACCCTGGCCGTGCATGCGCACAGTTTCGCGCTGGGGCACATCGCGCATCGGGTTCAAGCTTTGCAGCTGCTCACGGGGTGCGTCCCCGGCAATCACCGCTTCCACAGACACCGCCTCCACCACCAAGGCCTTGCCGCTCATCAAAAATGCAAACCGCTGGCGATAAGCCTGCTCAAACCCAGCTTGGATGTCCGCCAAAGAACCAAACGGCACGATCAAGGCTGCATCGCTACCCTCGTAACGCACATGCACACGTTGGCGCAAAAGGATCTCGCCTTGACCCAAGGGTTGGGCGCGCAGTTCTTGCTCAGCCCGCAGGGTCAAGGCCTGCAGGTCGGGCACCCATGTGCCCATGGTTTCAGCGCTCAAGCGCATCTCTACCGCTTGCTCGCGAATCAGGCTTTGATCGGCCAAGCCCATGCCGTAGGCCGACAACACACCCGCCAGCGGGTGCACCAAGACGCGCGACATGCCCAAAGCGTCGGCCACCAAACAAGCGTGTTGCCCACCGGCCCCACCAAAACACTGCAAGGTGTATTCGGTCACGTCGTAGCCTCGGGCCACCGATATTTTTTTGATCGCATTGGCCATTTGTTGCACGGCGATGTGCACAAAGCCCTCGGCCACCGACTCCACCGTCATGTCGGGGGCTGCCGCAGGTGTGGTTTTGATCTGCGCCAACAGGGCATCAAAGCGCGCGCGCACCGCAGTCGTGTCCAAGGCTTGGTCACCGCCCGGGCCAAACACATGGGGGAAGTGCTGCGGCTGGATTTTGCCCAGCAGCACATTGGCATCGGTCAAGGCCAAGGGGCCGCCCCGGCGGTAACTGGCCGGGCCGGGGTTGGCCCCGGCACTTTGTGGCCCCACCCGAAACCGCGCCCCGTCAAATTGCAGCAAAGAACCGCCACCCGCGGCCACGGTGTGGATGCTCATCATCGGGGCGCGCATGCGCACCCCTGCTACCTGGGTTTCAAACTCGCGCTCAAACTCACCGGCAAAATGACTCACGTCGGTGGACGTGCCGCCCATGTCAAAGCCAATCACCCGGGTGGTGCCGTCCAAACCCTCGCCATGGGCAAACGCCAACTCGGCCGTGCGCGCCATGCCCACAATGCCGCCCGCAGGGCCGGACAAAATCGCGTCCTTGCCCTGGAACGCATGGGCATCGGTCAAGCCGCCTGAAGACTGCATGAAGTACAAAGGCACGCCCGGCATCTCACTGGCCACTTGCTCCACATAGCGGCGCAAGATGGGCGACAAATACGCGTCCACCACCGTGGTGTCGCCTCGGCTGACCCACTTCATCAAGGGGCTGGTCTGGTGCGAAGCGCTGACCTGGGTAAAGCCCAGCTCGCGCGCCCATTGCGCCGCCTGCGCCTCGTGCGTGGTGTAGCGGTAGCCATGCATGAACACGATGGCCACACTGCGCAAACCTCGCCCATGGGCAGCCTGCAGTTGTGCCCGCAATTGCGCGGCATCCAAAACTTGCAACACCTCGCCATGCGCGCCGATGCGCTCCTGCGCTTCGATCACCTCGCTGTAGAGCAACTCAGGCAACACAATGTGCCGGTCAAACAAACGCGGTCGGTTTTGGTAGGCGATGCGCAAGGCGTCGCGAAAGCCCTGGGTGGTGACCAGCAAGGTCGGCTCGCCCTTGCGCTCGAGCAGCGCATTGGTGGCCACGGTGGTGCCCATCTTCACACACGCCACCAGCGCAGGGGTCACCGCTTGGTCGGGCTTCAAACCCAATAAATGCCGTATCCCCGCCACCGCTGCGTCGCGGTAATGCTCTGGGTTGTCGCTGAGCAATTTATGGGTGACCAAGGCGCCATCGGGTCGCTTGCCCACGATGTCGGTAAATGTGCCGCCTCTGTCGATCCAGAACTGCCATTTGCTGTCTTTAGCCATTGATTTCACTCATTTTTCTATTGGATTCGTGTTGGCATGCACAAAAGTGCCATGGATTGACAAGCGCTTGATCGAGTTTGATTCACACGGCGTCAACCCAAGCCTGCCTTGAAAGAGGCCATGCCCATGAGAAGAATGTAACGGAACAAGGCTTGGGGCGGTACAGGGGTGGCCCCTGAACACCTGGGCCAACATCCCGACGGGTTTTGTGGACAGCCCGGGCCAAGCAAATTTTTTGTCAGATAGGATGGCCTTCTTGATGTTGTACGTGGCCCCTTTGATGAAACCCTTCCACCCAATCCTTACCCCGCTTCTTTTATTACTCAGTTTTTTTTGCGCGATGGCGCCAGCCAAAGCCGGCTTGGCCCAAGACTTGATGGATGGCCAGCATGTCTTGTTGATGCGGCATGCCGATGCGCCTGGATATGGAGACCCAGCAGGCTACGTGATCGGTCAGTGCGCCACCCAGCGCAACTTGGGCGATGCGGGTAAAAAGCAAGCCCAAGCGATTGGTGTTTGGTTGGGCCAACAAGGCATTGCCAGCGCCCACGTTTTCAGCAGCCCGTGGTGCAGATGTGTGGACACCGCTACTCTTTTGAACAAAGGCCCGGTGAAAACCGAGCCTTCGCTTGGATCGTTTTTCGACAACATGGCGCTGGCAAGAAAGCAAACCAAAGCATTGGAAGGCTTTATTAAAAATGAATTGGCCAAACCATCCAAAACGCCACGCATCTTGGTGACGCACCATGTCAATATCCAGGCCTTCACCGGCAAGGTCGTGGGTGTGGGCGACATGTTGTTGGTCAAGGTGAATCCAAACGGTGAGCATCTGTCCCACACCTTTTATCCCAGCCCAGAGCGATAGGGCGATGGAGCCCTTGTGTGAGGGTTCTGCCTCGGTTAAAACTTCTGTTCTAGCCCCACCCAAGCTGCGTTGATGCCCTTGGCAATCGCTGTTATCGTTTGCCCCTCTTCGCCACACACTGCACACACCATGAAAGCCGAACAAAACGACCGCATCACCCGCGTGGGCCCCGGCACTGCCGCCGGTCAACTGCTGCGCCGCTACTGGCAGCCCGCCGCGCTGGTGGATGAGTTCAACCCCGCCTTGGACCCGCGCATGGCGCAACGCCCGGTCAAAGCCGTGCGCTTGATGGGCCAAGACCTGGTGCTGTTCAAAGATGCGCAGCAGCGCTGGGGTTTGCTCGACCGCGATTGCCCGCACCGAGGCGCCGATTTGTCCTTTGGCCGCCACGAGGGCGATGGGCTGCGCTGCCCCTTTCACGGCTGGAAGTTTGATGTCTCAGGCCGCTGCCTGGACACACCCGCCGAGCCCCTGGGCAGCCGCTTGTGCGACCGGGTTCAACAAACCAGCTACCCGGTGGTGGAGCGCAACGGTGTGGTGTTTGCCTGGATGGGCCCGACCGATGTGGCGCCGCCGCCCCTGCCCGCCATCGACGCGTTTTTGGCGCCGGCCAGCCACAGCTTTGCCTTCAAAGGCCTGTGGCATGCCAACTGGTTGCAATGCTTTGAGGTGGGCATCGACCCCGCCCACCCGTCTTTTTTGCACCGTTTTTTGCACGACGAAGACTTGAGCGCGGTGGGCGACAACGCCGGGGGCAAACAGTTTCGCAGCGCCAGCGTGGGCGCGATCGATGGCCAAGCCTGGCCCATGAGCCGCATCATGCGCGAGTTCTACCGCCCCGACATTGGCTTTGAACCCACGCCACAGGGCATGCAAATCACCTCGCGCCGGCCCATGACCGAGGAGCTGACCCATGTGCGCGTCACCCAGTCCATCTTTCCCAGCACCTTCATCATCCCCTTGTCGGCGAGCATGACCATCACCCAAATGCATGTGCCGGTGGACGACACCCACACCTATTGGTATGCGTTTTTCACCAGCTTCGACAAACCCCTGGACGGCGCGGCCATGCGCGCCCAGCGCGCGCCCTACATCAGCCTGCCCGACTACATCCCGGTGTCGGGGCGACACAACCAATGGGGCTTCAACCCCGATGAGCAACGCGACCAAACCTATTTGGGCATGGGCGAAGACGACATCAATGTGCACGACCAATGGGCGGTAGAGAGCATGGGCGCCATCCAAGACCGCACCCGCGAACATTTGGGCACCAGCGACAAATTGATCGTGGCCAACCGGCGCCAGCTGCTGCAAGCCATCGACAGCGTGGAGGGCGGTGGCCCGGCCCCCGGCGTGTCGCAGGCCGATGTGGCCCAGCAGCGCACCGGGCCCGACACTGTGGATGGTGTGGCCCCGGCCGGCACCTGGGCCACTTGGTGGCGCGAGCAGGCCCAGGCCAAGCACGCGGCCTGCCCGTGGATGACCGACACCCAGGCCCACCCAAACACAGTCTGACCCGCAGTCACATGCCAACCCAAACCTTTGACGAACGCTGCGGCATCCACACCCCGCAACGGGAACTGGCCCTGCAACAAGCCTTGCAAAAAATGCGCGAGCGTGCGCTGCGCGAAGTGAGGTTTGTGTGGTGCGACATCCATGGCACCACGCGCAGCAAAACCCTGATGCCCGATGCGGTCGAAGGCGCGCTGCGCAATGGGGTCGGAATGGTCAGCACCTTGATGCTCAAAGACACCTCGGACCGCACCGCCTTCAAAGTCTTTGAGCCCGGTGGCACCGATGGCTTGCACGGCTTTGGCCAGGGCAACAACGTCACCTTGCTGGCGCAAGACATCGAACTGCACACCCTGCCCTGGGCCCCCGAGGTGGGTTGGGTGCAATGCCAAGCGTGGTTCCAAGACGGTACACCCGTGGCTTGGGACAGCCGGCGGGTGCTGCAATCGGCTGTGGCCCAACTGCAAACCAAAGGCTGGGGCATGCAATGTGGCCTGGAGGTGGAGTTTCACATTTACCGCCTGCGCGGCCCCGGCGCGCACACCGACCCGCAGCAAGCCGCTTGGCCGGGTCCGCCGCCCGAGGTCGACTTGATCCACCCCGGCTGCGCCTTGCTCAGCGAAGCCCACAGCGACACCGCCCATGCGGCCTTGCGCATCGTGCAAGACACCGCCCAAGGCATGGGCTTGCCCTTGCTGTCGCTGGAAATTGAACTCGGCCCCAGCCAGGTCGAAGCCGTGTTTGCCCCCACCGACGCCTTGCGCGCGGCCGACAACATGGTGCGTTTTCGCAATGGGGTGCGCCAGGCCTTGGCCCGCGCTGGGTATTGGGCGAGCTTCATGTGCCGCCCGCCGTTTGATCACATCATGTCCAGCGGTTGGCATTTGCACCAATCGCTGATCGATCTGGAGAGCGGAGCCAACTTGTTCCAACGCGATGCAGCGGCCCAGGGCAGCAGCGCACAAGACGCCGAACACACCTTGTCCCCCTTGGGCGCGCACTACCTGTCAGGCTTGCTCGACCATGCGGCCGGTGCTTTGGTGTTTTGCACGCCAACGGCCAATGGCTATGGCCGCTTTCGCCCGCTGGCCTTGGCGCCACAAGCGGCGGTGTGGGGGCGCGACAACCGGGGGGCCATGTTGCGGGTGATTGGCCAAGCGCAAGACACAGCCACCCGGATAGAGAACCGCATCGGCGAGCCCGCCGCCAACCCCTATCTGTACATGGCATCTCAAATCCATTCCGGCTTGGACGGCATTGCGCGCGGCTTGAAGCCCCCTTTAGCCACCGAATCCCCCTATGGCCAAGGCAACACCCTGCTGCCCACCGATTTGGGCCAAGCCTTGGCGGCTTTGCAAGCCGACACGCATTTGGTGAACGCGTTTGGCCCCGGCTTTGTGGCGCTGCTCAACGGCATCAAACAACTGGAGTGGCAGCGCTTTCAGCAGGCCGAAGACAAGATGGCGTTTCAGCGCAACGAATACTTCAGCCGCATGTGAAGCGTGGGTGATGCACCCGCATCAAGCTGCGCGCGACCACCGCAGGTCTTGGCGGCGCAAGCGCAGGGTGCGCCACCAATATGAAAAGGTGAAACCAGGCCACAAGGTGACGTTGCGGCCTGCGGCATCGAGGTACCAACTTTTGCACCCGCTGCCCCACACCGTCCCTTGGGTGCGCTTTTGCACTTCTTGGTTGTAACTGGTTTGGGCCTGGGGCGTGACCTCAATGGCGGTTTGCCCCTGGGCTTTCATGCTGCGGATGCAGCGCAGGATGTAATTCACCTGGGCCTCAATGATGAAGATGATGGAGTTGTGGCCCAAGCCCGTGTTGGGCCCCAGCAGCAAAAACAAATTGGGATAACCCGCGACCAAGGTGCCTTGGTAGGCCTGCAAACCGGTGGCGGCCCAGGTGTCGTTCAGGTCCACCCCGCCGCGGCCCATGAACTTGAGCGGTGTGTACAGGTCGGTGGCCCGAAAACCGGTGCCGTAAATGATGGCGTCCACCGGTTGTTCTTGCCCATCGATGAGAATGCCTTTGGTGCCCACCCCACCCATGCCAGAAGCGGGGTGCACGGTGACATTGGGCTGGGCCAGGGCCGGGTAGTAGTCGTTGGAGAGCAAGATGCGTTTGCAGCCAATGCGGTAGTCGGGTGTGAGCAAGCTGCGCAGGGACGGGTTTTTGATGTTTTTTTTCATGAAGCGCAAACCCAAGGTTTGCACCCAATCCATCCACGCCGGGCGCAGGGTAAAGCCGATTGCTTGTATCTCTTGGCGCCAATAAATCCACCAGCGGAACAACTGTCGGTACAGGGGCAAGCGGTGCATCCAGCGGCGCTCGGCATCGGTGATGGGTCGATCCATTTTGGGCAAAACCCAAGGCGGTGTGCGCTGCACCACGTGCAATTGCGCCACCACTTTTTGCAACTGCGGTACAAACTGAATGGCGCTGGCGCCCGTGCCGATCACCGCCACCCGCTTGCCTTTGAAGTCAAAGCCCGAATCCCACTGGGCAGAGTGAAAAGCAGCGCCTTCAAATCGCTCGATGCCTGGTATCACCGGTATCGCCGGGCGGCTCAACCCGCCCATGGCGGTGACCAAGCATCGCGCGGTCAGGGTTTGGCCATCGACGGTGCGGATGCGCCAAATGTGGTGGGCCTCATCAAAGTCGGCCTGGGCCAGTGCGCAGTTGAATTGGATCTTCGATCGCAAGCCGTGCTTGTCCACACAGTGGCGCAAATAGTCCCATATTTCGGGCTGGGGCGAATACATGCGCGACCAATCGGCGCGGGGCTCGAACGAAAACGAATACAGGTGCGAGGGCACATCGCAAGCGCAACCTGGGTAGGTGTTGACGCGCCAGGTGCCGCCCACATCAGCACCTTTTTCGAGGACCACAAAACGCTGCTCGCCGGCTTGTTGCAAACGCATCGCCATGCACAAGCCGCCAAAGCCCGCCCCCACAATGATCACCTGGTGATCGGGTTCCACAGGGTTTGCCGTCTGGCCATGGGGGGTGCTCATGCGCGTTCCTGAAGCGGCACCCAAGGGTGCGTTGGGTTGTGAAAAAAATCGGCCGCCAGGGCCAAAGCCTGCCGACCCTCGGGCAGCCACTTGCGAAACAAGGGCCACACATGGGGTACCACGGGCCAGGTTTCCAACTGGTGGGCCACGCCAGCGGCCAAGGCGCGCTCATGCAAGCGGCGTGCATCGTCAAGCAGCACCTCGTCGCTGCCAACAAAAGTCAAGGTGGGTGGCAGGCCTTGCAAGTCTCCCCACAAGGGCGAGGCCAAGGGCGCATCGGCAGCGCTGCCTTGCAGATACAAGTCCACCCCTTTTTGCAATTGATCGGGGCCAAACATGGCGCAGCGTTTGGCGTTAGCGACCAAGGATGCGCCCGACAAGGTCAAATCCAACCAAGGCGAAAAAAGCACCGCGGCCTGGGGCATGGGCAAGGTCTTCGCTTTCAAACTCAACATGAGCGACAAGGCCAGGCCGCCACCCGCTGAATCGCCCGCGATCACCAAGGGAACACCTGGTCGCAAGGCCAATACGGCTTGATAAGCTGCCAACGCATCATCCACAGCAGCCGGGAATGGGTGCTCAGGGGCCAATCGATAGTTGGGCACAAACACCTCAAAACCGCGGCGGGCAAAAGCCACGGTGATGGCACGGTGCGTCATGAAAGAGCCAGCGACAAAACCGCCACCATGCAAGTACAACAAAGGGGCCGATGCAATCGTGTTGAGCTGTACCACCCGCTCGCCTTCCACGCCAGCGCCCGTCCAAGCACTGCATTGAACGCCACGGGGCTGCCCCTGTGGCATTTGGTTCATCACCTGCCGCACCTGGGCCACGTCTTGGGCCGCCGCCAACTGGCGCTTGAAGCGCCAGCGCAGAAAAAACGACAAGGCATGGGCTTGCCAACTAGCCATGGCCGCCCCCTGATGGCGGGCTGCGACCACGGCTGTCTTTTGGGCTGCGACGGGGTGTATCACCCCAGCGCATCAACCATGCCAGCACGCGGGCGTGGCCCTGCGGAAAACAGCGTTGCATCAGATCGAGCAGGCGTGCATCCCAACCCAGCACCAAGCGATCTCTGCCCTTTGGCAAGGCTTGCAAGATGCGCTCGGCCACTTGGGTGGCGCTGAGCTTGGGCAAACGGGCAAAACGCTTGCGCTCACGCGCGGCTTCATGCGGGTCAACGCCACCGGCCATGGCACTGCTGGCAATGGCTGTGTCCACGCCACCGGGGTGCACCACCATGATGCGAACCGATGCGCCACGCAGTTCTTGGCGCAAGGCTTCAGAAAAACCACGCAACGCAAACTTGCTGGCCGCATAAGCGGCTTGGCCCTCTGGCGCGACCAAACCAAACACGCTCGACATATTGACGATGTGGGCTGCTTTTTGGGTCAGTAAGTGCGGCAAGAAGGCCCGCGTCAATCCCACCGCCGCACCAAAATTGATGGCCCACACGGTGTCAAACTCATCTGCACTTTGCTGTGCAAATGGGCCAATGCTGGCCACACCCGCGTTATTGATCAACAGTTGCAGCGCGCCGTGCGCTTGCATCACCTGGGCAGGCAAATCGGCCAGGGCATGGCTGTCACGCACATCCATGGCATGCACGCTGATGCGCACGCCTGTGCTGGCCAGCGCCAAGGCCAGGGCTTGCAACGCTTCGGCTTGTCGATCCACCAAGGCCAAATGGCATTGGCGCTGGGCCAGGGCATGTGCCAATGCCGCTCCAATGCCCGAAGCGGCCCCCGTGACCACCGCCACTTGGCCTTTGAAAAAATCACCCATGCAACGGCACTGTTGGCGGCTGGGCGGTCAACCCCATTGGGTTATTGGCGATGAATTGCAGCACCAACTGGGCCAACTCAGGGCCCTTGTCTTCCTGCAAAAAATGCCCCGCCGTGCGCACGCGGGTGTGGGCTTGGCCTTGGGCACCGGGCACTGCTTCTTGAAACATCCGGTCGCCACCCCGGGTCACCGGGTCGCGGGTGCTGAACAAGGTGATGAAAGGCTTTTGCCATTGCCGCAGCACCGACCACGCCTGGGTGTTGGCGGCCCGCTCGGGGTCGTGGGGGCTGATGGGCACCAAGCTGGGATAGGCACGCGCTGCGGCTTGGTGAGCGCGGCTGGGAAAGGGGGCGTCATAAGCAGCCACTTCAGCGGTGCTCAATGGGGTGACGCAACCAAAACGCACGATGCGCCCGATGGGAAACCACGGGCTGTAACGGGCAAACCGACGCCACCAGTGAAAAGCCGCAGGCACGCGCATGTCGCCGGTGGGCAAGCCGCCATTGGCCAAGGCGATGCGGGCAAAGCGCTCGGGCATGTGCGCGACCATGCGCAAGCCAATGAGCGATCCCCAGTCCTGGCAAAACAAGGTCACATCGCGCAGGTCCAATTGGGCCATCCATGCGCTCATCCACGCCACTTGGTGGGCATAGCTGTGGTCTTGGGTTCGGGCCGGTTTGTCAGATCGACCAAAGCCCACCAGATCGGGCACCACCACCCGGCAACCGGCCTGGACCAAGGGTGGGATCATTTTTCGGTACAAATAAGACCACGTGGGCTCGCCGTGCATCAGCAACACCAAGGGCCCTGCACGCGGACCTTCGTCGATGTGGGCCACGCGCAAGCCACCCACCGCGCTGTAGTGCGGTGTGTAGGCAAAGTCACTCAAGCCTTCAAAGCAATGATCGGGCGTTCGCAAAACCTGTGCCGGGGTGGGGGGCAGGGCTGGCGCGGGAAAGCTCACAAGCGGTTCCCCCACGTGATGGTGGTGCTGCCAGCGGGCAAAGAAACAAAGTCGCCATCGATACCCACGTGAATGGGGCCTTTGAAGATGTCACGGGCGCTGCCAAGAAACACTTTTTCCATGCCGGGCAAAGGCGGCAAAGTGGGCACGATGTGGTTGAGCACCAAAAAGCGCACCTGCGCATCGCGCGCGGTTTGCGCCGCCTCTTCGGGTGTGGCGTGATAGTCCAGCACATCGTTCATCAACTTGGCCACCACCGGTTTGCCGCTTTGTTGTGCCACTTCGCTGAGCAAGCGCACCAAGCCCGGCGACAAGGCCTCGTGCACCAACACATCCACCCCCTTGGATTGGGCCAACACCTGATCATTGGCGGTGGTGTCACCACTGAGCACCACGGTTCGGTCTTTGTAGCGGATGCGATAACCCACAGCCGGGTGGATGGGTGAATGGTTCACCGCAAAGGCGAGCACTTCCAAGTCGCCGGCTTTGAACACGGTGACCGTGCCCTTTTCAGGCAAGCCATAAGGGATTGGGGTGGCACCAAATCCACCAGAGGGCAACCATTTTTCGCCATGGTGTTCAACCCGGTAACCCTGGTCTTGCCGATAGGCTTGAACAAAACCATTCACCACGTCGGTCACACCCGTGGGCCCGTGCACTGGCAAGGGCTGTGCATGCCCACCTTGCAACCAACGCTGCAGCATCAACTCGCCCAAACCACCGATGTGATCGGAATGGAAATGGGTCAGGAACACGGCTTCGATGTCACCCAACCAAAAGCCCATGCGCCCAATTTGACGGGCACTCGAGGTTCCTGTGTCAAACACCAAGAGGCGCTTGCCCGCCACCACCAAAGTGCAAGGGCCAGAGCGTAAGTCGTCGGGAAAGGGGGAGCCAGCGCCGCACAAGCCCACATGCAAGCCATCGGGCAAGTCGCGGATGGCCTTGGCATTCATTTTGTGGGTGGCGACGCGGCGCGCCACCTCCAGGGCAATGGGGCCTTGGAACCACCACAGCACCGACGCACAGGCGCCCGTCAAAAGCAGCAACCAAATCACAAGGGGTCGTTTGAACATGCGTCATCCATGGTTGAGGGCCTGTGGCCGGGGAACAGCCCTGATTCCACAGGCACCCAAGTGAAAAAAGTATAGCCCAACAATACACCTGTGTATTGAAGCGTCTGACGACAGCGTGTCAGAACCATTCACGCCCAGCGCCGACGCCTAGATCGGCGCCACAACCCCCAGGCGAGAAATCCAAGCAAAAACAATATCCACACAACAGGCCACATCAATCGCTGGACATACACATTGAAAAAAGCATTGACCTGCACCTGCCACATGGGCTCATAGCCTTCGGGCATGGGCAAGACGCCATTGGCCTGGGCATAGGTGGCGTACTGCGCTTGCATCTGGGCAAACACTTCGGGCATGCGGTCTTTCAAGTCTTGGGTCTCGCCCGGGTCGTTGACGATGTCGTACAAATGCCATTGACCGTCCCCGACCGGTGGGATGTTTTTGATCAACTTCAAATCGCCTTTGAACAAGGCTTGGTTGCCCGACAACTCGTAGCCAATCGGCTCGTCCACAGGGTAAACGCGCTCGCTGTGCCCGTACAGCACAGGCAAGAGGCTGCGACCGGTCATGGGCTCGATGCTTTGGCCTTGGTAATGGGTGCCGGGTTGTGGCACCCCGGCCAAAGCCAACAAGGTGGGTGCCACATCATTGACATGGCTGAAGAACGGGTGAATGCGGTTGCGCTGCATGCCCGGCACGCCTGAGACGATCATGGGAACGCGAATGCCACCCTCGCCCGAATAAAACTTGTAGGTGCTCAAAGGCGAGGCCACGGCGCTGGCCCAACTCGGCCCAATCACGGTGTAAGCGCCCTTGGCACCGAGCTGATCAATACCGCGCTGGTATTGCCAGTCCAACCACAAGCGACCGCTGAGCACGGCGTACGGGTCGGAGGCCTCGGCACCGTTGTCAGACAAAAACACAAACACGGTGTTGTCGTATTGCCCGGTTTGTTTCAGGTGTTCAACAAATCGCCCAATGTGGTGGTCCATGGCCTCGGCCATCGCGGCATAAACCTCCATCTTGCGTTCTTCATAGGCTTTTTGTTCGGCGCTCAAACTGTCCCAGCGCACGGTGGTGGCCATCTCGACCATCTTGCTGTGGGGTGGCACCACACCCAGCGCCATGGCTTTTTGGTGGCGCTCTTGGCGCAACACCGACCACCCAGCTCGGTAACGCCCCTTGTATTTGTCAATGAACGACTGGGGCGCCTGCAAGGGAATGTGGTTGGCCTGAAACGCCAAATAGGCAAAAAAGGGCTGCGCGGCACGCGCAGCATCGGCTTGCATGAAGCCCAACATGCGGTCCACAAAATAAGCCGACGAGTAATAGTCCGTGGGCATGCTGACCTCTTGGCCATTTTCAAACCAATAAACCTTGTCGGCCAAATCCAGATAGCGTCGAGCGGTTTCCCAGTTGTCAGAGCCGCTGTCGCCTTGCACGATGGATTGGTCAAAGCCACGCCGATCGGGCAGGTTGTGGCGCTCTTTGCCCACATGCCATTTGCCCGAGGCATAAGTGCGGTAGCCGCTGTCGCGCAACAAGGTGGCCACGGTCACCACCTGGGTGTTGAGCACCGTCAAATAGCCAGGTTGGCCCAGGTGACTGCGCGGAATGGTTTCGCGCATATTGCCCATTCCATTGCGATGGTTGTCCACCCCCGTGAGCAACATGGCCCGGGTGGGCGAACAAGAAGCGCTGACATGGAAGTTGGAAAAGCGCATACCTTGCCGGGCCAAGGCGTCCAAATGGGGGGTGGCAATCTCTCCGCCAAATGAGCCCACATCGGTAAAGCCCCAATCATCGGCCAGCAAGATCACCAAGTTGGGGCGCGCCGACAACTTTTTCATTGGCGCAGACACCGTCCCCGCCGACGTCGGACGAACGGGTGTGGGCGCGCTCAAAGCATGGGTCGCAGCCAGTCCCGCACACAGCACCCACACCCAAGACCGTCTGATGCGCTCAAACAATTTCATGCTCCATGTCGGTCAGGCACCTGCGAGGCCCGCACTTTCAGCGGCCACCAATGCAAGACACCAAACAACACGGTGAGCAACACACTCACCCACCTTGGCCCGGGGTGCAAAGCCAGCCAACGACGCGCCCAGGCCAACTCCAACACATGCACGGCCAGCATGGCCAAACTGGCGCGCCAGCACAACACAGCGCCCTCGCCAGTCCACAGCCCCAGTTGTGCGGCCAAGCCCAGGCCATACAAAACCAAACAAAGCCCTTGCAAAACTTTGATCACCGGAGAAGCTTTCATCTGGCGTTCCTTTCATCCAACAATGCTTGTTGCACCGCCCACAAGCGATCTTGGCCCCAAAACACCTGCGTGCCCACACGAAAGGCAGGCACCCCCCATAAGCCATGGCCCAGCAAAGCTTGGCGGTTGGCTTCGGCGCTGGCGCGCCATCGCTCGTCGTTCAATGCATCTTGCACCTGGGCCCAGCTCAAACCCGCGCGCAGTGCCAAACGGCGCAGCCCAGCGTCGGTGCTGGCATTCACCCCCTCAGACCACACGCCGCGCAAGAACGAAAGTAAAAATGCCTCACCCATGCCCGCTTGCATGGCCGCGGCCAGCACCGCCAAACCGCGCTCAGTGGCCACGCCCAAAGGATCCAGCAAGCGCCCAAAAGGCACCCCTCGGGCACGCGCCTCGCGCGCAGTGTCCCAAGCGATGTACATGCGCTTGGCCCGCGGCACGGCCAAGCCACGCATGGCCATGGGCAGCAAAAAGCGCAGGTTCAGTTGCGCACCCGTGTGCTGTGCCAAATCCAACACTCGCTGCGCCACGATCGCGGTGTAAGGACTGCGCAACGAGAGGAAAAAATCAAATGAGCGCACCGGTGAAGGCTGCGCGGCGTGGAGATCCTCAGGGGGTGGGAACATCACACCCGCCGGCGACCCAGCGCGCCAGGCGCCCAGGTCTTGCAAACGTTGCTCGAGGTGATAGAGCCGGTCGAGGCCCCAATACCACTCGCCCGCATAATAAAAAGTCCCGCCCAAGTAATGCCCCCAGCGCGCGCGCTTGGCTTCACCTTGGGCCAAGGCCTGTGCCACTTGCGCTTGACCAGCGCCATCCACATGCCCCACGTTGGGCCAGGCTGCGGACCAGAGCCGATCCATCGCTTTGGCCGCTTGGACCACAAAGTCCCCTTGTTCAATGGCTTGGCACAAAACCCAATTGGTCCAACCCACCGCCCCATCGGTGGGTTGGGCACCGCTGTCATGGAAACGCAAGCCATGGTGTTGGGCCAGCAACTCGGCGTCTTTTCGGCTGTGTGCCACCAAACGTGCACGATCGGGCGCCACTGGGTCTGCCGCTGGTCCAACTAAGTGCGGCACCAAATCCACCGCATAGCGCTGGAGCAAATCTGGCAGCATTTGGCTGAGCAACGCGCAATAGGGGTCATCGGATTGGTGAAAGTAATGCACCTGGTGGGGCGCACCCTGCGCCATGCGGCGTTTTTCGTGGCCAGCCCTTTGAGCGCGCATGCGCTGCTCGGACAACCACCACTGGCTCAGCGGCGGCTGGATCAAAGAGCGCAG
Source organism: Limnohabitans rimovensis (SeqCode) (assembly GCF_965234775.1). Classification (GTDB taxonomy): domain Bacteria; phylum Pseudomonadota; class Gammaproteobacteria; order Burkholderiales; family Burkholderiaceae_C; genus Limnohabitans; species Limnohabitans rimovensis. The sequence goes on from NZ_OZ248562.1 coordinate 956,909, forward strand.
GAATGAGGCCATGTTGGGTGTTGCGTGGATTGACATGGTTTCAGACCCAGGCGGCCAGCGCGGCAAAAGCCAAGACCAAGGCCAGGGTGGTGCGCACCCAAAAACAACTCACCAGCGCTTGTACTGGCATCAAATGGGTGGCTTCGATGGCCGCCCATTTGTACACATCGTGGCCACTGCGCTCAATGGCCAGGGCGAATTTAAAAAAATCGCGCCGGCTGCGGTAACGCACCAAGGCCACATAGTGCCAGCGCGGGGTTCCCGGCCAGGTGATGACCCCCCCCTGACTCCGCGCCACAAAAATGGGCACGCTGGCCAGGCGCAACAACACGGGCAAGGCGGCCTTGAAATACAGGCGATCAGCCGCGCGGGGGTCAGTCGGCCCGTCTTTGCCTGGGGGGTAAACGGCCACAGGGCGGTAACGCACACTGTTGTGCATGACAAATTCTTTGCCGTCATCGCTGTCGAGCAAAACTTTGGCTTGGGTGATGAAATCGGCGTGCGGGCCGCCTTGCAAGCGCTCGGTCAAAGCGGACAAAATGCGTTCTTTTTCAGATGCCGACATCGGCTTGCCAGCACCGCCATACCAATAAACGAACAACAGCCATGCCAGGGCAGCCCCGAGCACCACGGCAATTTCCATCTCTGCCTCCTTGTCACAGCGGCCCTGCAGGCCGCACTGCCTGTTTCCAAACCCTTGGCGAGAGTTACGACATGGGTTTGACCATACACGCCATACACAAGTGTACGGCTTAGCGAGGATGCGGGGAGCAGATGCCAAACGGGCACACCCACCACCCCCGCATGACAGCGCCATGGCACCCGCACAGCTGGTCCATCACTGGGCTTTAAAATGAGTTGACCGCTGATCGTGCGGCTTGCAGGTTTAGTTTTTTTCATGCCGCGCACCCCCCCACCACCCACACCCCATCGCCTTGGACAAGGCGATTGGTTGGACGCCGCCTTTGCGGCAGTGGTGGAAGGCGGCTTTGACCAAGCACGGGTGTTGAGTTTGTCCAAACGGTTGGGCGTCACCCGGGGCAGCTTTTATTGGCACTTTGCCTCCCACGCGGATTTGATCGAGGCCTTGTGGGCGCGTTGGTACGCGCGGGAGTTGGCGGTCGCACAACAACTGCGGTCCCACACCACCGACCGCCCCAAAGACGATTTGATGCACCTGGTGCAAGTGGCCCTGGCCCACGCTGGTGAAGACTTGCAAAACATGCGCTTTGAATTGGCCTTGCGTGATCTGGGCCGGCACGACGCCAAAGTGGCGCAGCAACTCGCGCAAGTCGACCAACTGCGCTTGTCCCTGTTTGAAGAAAAGTTCTTGCGCTTGACCGCCAACCCCAAGACCGCCGCCGATTTGGCCGGCCTGTTCTACCTGGCCTTGGTCGGCTGTTACCAAGCGCTGAGTCGACCCAACAGCCCACCCGATTCAGAGCAGCATTTGAAGCGTTTGATTTCTGTTTATTTGGTGGAGCCGCACCAAGTGACCCCCAACGCCAAACTGGCCTGACTTTTGGCAAGGCCTTTGCGCCTGTCAGCGCCGCTTGCACTCAACGTGGGGGTTGGTGGGCGCCTGAGCCCATCACGGTTTCGCTGCGCTGCGACTTCTTCAAGGGGTAAATCATTTGCGGCACCCAAGACTCTGGGCCATGGCGGCGATCGTCCATCAAACCAAAGGCTGGTGGATAGCGCCTGGAAAATCGCGCGGTACCCAACAGCACATCCCACAGAAATAACAAGTTACCGTAATTGCCGCTGTAGTGGCCAATGCCATCGTCTTGCACCAAGGCATGGTGCGCAAAGTGGGTGGCAGGCGTGGAGATGGTGCGCTCGACCAGCCAGGCCAGCGGCGCCAAGGCTGGTGTTGCATACAAAAAACGGTCCCAACGCACTGTGCTGTGTGCGCCCATGATGACAGACAGCTTGACCACCGAATAGGCCACATACACCCAACCAAAGCCCAGGTATAGCAAGACGCCAGACATCCATATGCCCGGCATCATGGCGTAATAAAAAACATTGTTGCGGTAAACAATGCGCACACTCATGTATGCGGGCGAATGGTGAGCGCGGTGCAAGGGCCACAGCACTGACGTGTGGCTCAGTCTGTGCCACAGATATTGGGTGAAGTCATCGGCCACCAACAACACGGCCACCATTTGCCACCAAGCCCAATCAGCCCAGGCATTGCGATGCTCGGGCATGGCCCACGCGCTCAAAGCCTGCGCAGTGATCAAAACCACACCCGATACCCATGGAAGCATCAAGGTGGCGGCCACATCCAGGCGATGGTCTTGCGGGTTGGCGGCGCTGGGAAAAAACAGCCCTTTGCGCCATTCGGCCAGTGCGAAGCAACCCATGATCAAGACCACGGCCAGCACTTGAACCATCTGTTGATTGGTTTGCATGTCAGTGCGCTGTTTCAGCGGGTAAAGAAACGAAAAGCCCAATGGATCAAGCGGCCATAAGGCGCACTGACCAAGCCCATGCCATGCCAGCGCGACTGGATAAAGATGGGTTTGAGTTTGCTGCACGACTCAAAGCCCCATTGACCATGATGCGCCCCTTGCCCGCTGGGTCCGACACCACCAAAGGGCTGGCTCAATTGACTGACATGGAGCAAACAATCGTTGATGCTCACGCCGCCCGATATGGTCTCACGCAGCACGCGGTCTCGTCGCTGGGTGTTGCGACCAAACCAGTACAGGGCCAAAGGCCTGTCGCACTGGCGAACATGGGCCAAGACTTGGTCCAAGTCGCCACAAGCCATGATCGGCAGGATGGGGCCAAAGATTTCCTCTTGGGCAATGCGCATGCTGGGCCGCACGCCGGTGATGATCACGGGGGCCATTTTTCGCGCCGCTGGGTCAAATACCTCACCTGCCGGATGGTGCACATGCAATTGCGCGCCCTGGGCCTGGGCATCGGCCAACATGTCTTGCAAGCGCTGCCAGTGGCGCGGGCTGATGATGCTGGTGTAGTCCGGGTTCTGGGCCAAGCGGGGGTATTGGCTTTGCATGGCACTCAAGATGGCCTGGACCAGAGGGTCGACTTGGGCATCAGCGACCAACACGTAATCTGGCGCAATACAAGTCTGTCCCGCATTGAGCAACTTGCCCCACGCAATGCGCTGGGCTGCAGCGGGCAGGTCGCAATCGTCGTCAATGATCACGGGGGACTTACCGCCCAACTCCAAGGTCACGGGGGTCAAATTGGCAGCTGCCGCAGCGGCCACCACCCGCCCCACCGCAGTGGAGCCGGTGAACAACAAATGGTCAAACGGCAATCGGCTGAAAGCGGCAGCCAAGGGCACATCGCCCAACACCACGGTGAGTTCGCTGGGGTCAAAGAATTGCGCCACCATTTCTGCCAAATAGGGGCCAAAGTGGGGGTTGAGCTCCGAGGGTTTGATCATCACCCGGTTGCCGGCAGCCAGGGCATCAATGGCCGGGCTCAGGCTCAAATCAAAGGGGTAATTCCAGGGGCTCAAAATGCCCACCACCCCCAGCGGCTGGGGCAACAAACGGTTGCGTGCCAGCCCATATTGCAGCTGCGTGCCCACGCGGCGCATGCGCATCCAGCGTGGCAAATGGCGACGCGTGTAATTCAAGCGCTGCTCAAACACCATCAGCTCGGCCATAAAGGTCTCTTGCCAAGCGCGTTGGCCAAAGTCTTTTGAAATGGCATCGCAAATGCCTTGGGCATGCTGGCGCGTCATCTGCATCAAGCGGTCCAATCGGTCGCGGCGCACTTTCAAGCTGGGCAGGCTGTCGCGCTCGAAAGCGGTGCGCTGGGCCTGAAACAGTGCTTGCAACTGGTGCGATGGCGGGTCATTGGCCAAGCCAGGCTCCGCCTGAGCGAGGTGCAGGGCTTGGCTGTCCAAAATACTCATCGGGTTCCACTTCTGGGTTGAATGGGCGGGGGTGACCACGCTTTAGACAGGGCTGCCGCTTGGGGACCGTACAGGCGCAAGTTCAGGGTGAAAGCCTGGCCCGACACCACAGGCACCCAATTGGCAGTGTAGGGGTGCGGTGGAGGATCGGGTTGCACCCATAACTCCAAAGACCCATCGGCATGGGCCTGCAACGGGTCTGTGTTGCGCACCAGATGGCGCTGGCTCGGGTGGTCCAGTAAAAAGCCATGGCCGTCATAGGCCGTGACCGACCAAAACGCATTCACCGGCGGCCATTGACCCGCTTCAAAGCGGATGCGATAGCGCTGGCTGCCGTGCAATGCTTGGCCGTTGCCGTCCAGTTGGGATTGGGCATACAAGGTATCTTGCGCCAAATTGGCCCCCAAACCGACCAGGGCCACAGCAGCACGTGTGGGGTAATCAACCCCCAGTTGACCCAAACCCAAGGGCGAGACACGCCAGCCGTTGACAAGGTTTGAAGGCTTGCCCAGCTCTTGGTACAGCGACCGCATGGTCAACCAGCGCCCCAAGGACAACAACGCCCCATCCCAAAGCCCCATCGAAGTTGTCTTGCCAGCCTCAACACCAAAATTTTTTAACTGACGCACCATGTCGGCATCATCAGGTCGGGGTGGGTTATCGGCCATGAGCGCGGCCAAACGCCGATAAAAATCCTGCGTTCCCATGGCCTCCATTTGCGCCAATGGCGACACATCGACCTGGACTGGACTTGCTGTTTCGGTGGCAGAACTCGACGCCACATTGGTGGCACCCGCGCCCAAGGATGCAAGCACCCATTGGTCTTGCAAAGCGTGCACCGTGGGCAAATCGTCAATCCCCAATGTTTGGATGCGCCCAATCACCCACACCATGCGACTGGGCGCACGCAGCAAACGCACCCCCTGCGGTACGCTGCCTTGCCAGTTCGAGTCGACCAACCACAGCCGTTGCCCGAGGTGGCCATGTGTTCGCGTACCGGCTGTGGCAAATACATCGCTCCAAGCGTCCAAAAAAGTGACCAATTCATAGCGCTTTGCGTTGGGCGGCAGATCCAATTGCCAAGGCCCCAACCGCGTGTCCAAAAAAGCCGTGGCGTACAAAGTGTCTAAGTTGGGCCGCACCACCTCTTTGAAATGGGGTGTGGGGAATTGACGCGCCAAACTCAAGGCGTTTGGCTTGCCGGTGCGCGCCAGGTGGTGCTCGCGAGTGAGGTCCATGATGACCAAGGGGAAGCCAAACAAATAAGCTTTCACAGCCTGTCGCAAGTTTGCGGCTTGTGTCACCACAACCATGCCCACCAACAACGCCGCCATCAAGCCCATGAAAGCAAGGCGCGCCCAAGGCCGTTGATGCCAAACAAAGGAAGATGTGCCCATGGTGCGTAAAGGGGTGTGCGTGCTCAGGGCCGCACCGCCCCCCCAGTTTGGTTAGGCGCGGGTGCCATCAACACCGTGCGAAAGCCCAAATGGCTGGCAGCCAGGTTTTCTTCTTGCGGCTGGCGCGAGCCGGGCCGGTAACGCATGCAGTAATTGGGTGCGCACAAATACGACCCCCCTTTGATCACGCGCATGGGCACTTCACCCTTCATGCCCACAGGCATCAGCGATACCGCAGCATCCGGCGCGCGGGGTGTGTAGGCATCGGTGGTGAGCTCCCACACATTGCCCAGCATGTCAAACACGCCCAAGGCATTGGGGGGATAGCAAGCAACCGGGGCCAAACCAATGAAGCCATCGTCGCCCGAGTTGACCGCGGGAAACACACCCTGCCAGGTGTTGGCATGGCGCGGTGCCTCGTGCCCCACCATGGCCGCCTCGTTGGGGGCTTGGGCCGCGCGAGCCGCCCACTCCCACTGGGCTTCGCTGGGCAACTGGCGGCCTGCCCATTGGGCATAGGCTTGTGCATCTTCAAACGCCACGGCCACCACGGGGAATGCCCCCTTGCCGGCGATGTCGGTGCCAGGCCCGCCTGGGTGACGCCACTGGGCGCCCGCCACGAAACGCCACCAGTCACTGGGTGTGCCACCGTCACCGGGCCGCTGAGGTGGCGTGAACACCACCGCTCCAGCTTGCAGCAAAGCCGGGGGCAGGCCCGGGTACTGGCGAGGGTCCAAGGGCCGCTCGGCCACGGTGACGTGTCCAGTGGCTTTGACAAATGCCGCAAATTGATCGTTGCTGACCTCGGTGCGGTCGATCCAAAAACCACCCACGTCCACGGGTTGGGAGCGGCCTTCCTCGGGGTACACGCCATCGCCCAGGCGCAAACGCCCGGGCGGAACCCACACCATGCCGGGTGCAGGGGCCTGGGCCTGCTCGACGGGCAAAGGGCAACTCAAGGTGTCAGAACGGGCAGCAGGTATTGCCTGCGTGCGGTGGTCAAGCCACCACCAGGCGCCTGTGCCCGTCAGCGCCAAGACAGCCATCATCCAACTCAACCTGCGCCGCGTCAGCACAGCACGTTTCGCAAGCGCAAAAAAAGATGCCATGGTTTGAATCGGTGGGAAGGTCGGTTCAAGGCATCAATTGACCCAATAGGTGAACACATCACCCTCTTGGTGCGGTTGGTCCAAGGTCTTATCAATGAAGATGGGGCCTTCCAAAAAGGACGGCCACATGGGCGCGGGCATGTTGGCATGGTGTGCGGTCATCAAAGCCTTGAGCTCGGCCAATTTATCCGGACGCAGCAGTGCCAAATCTTTGCGCTCGGTAGGGTCGGTATTCAAATCGAACAACCAGTCTTTGGCCGGTCGGTGGACGCTGATCAACTTCCAACCTTGCGACTGCACAGCGCGGTGCGGCCCAGCACGCCAAAACAAGGGACGTTCAGGCTGGGTGGATCGCACAACTGGGGCCTTGGCATGGAGCGAAGCAGGCGTGGCAGATGCGCTGGGGCGAGCGACAAATGGCAACAGGTTGACACCGTCGAGGGTGCGATCGCTGGGCAAGGCAGCGCCTGCCGCTGCCAAAACCGTGGGCGTGATATCGATGTTGTGCACGGGTGTGGTGTAACGCTGCCCAGGCGAAATGCGCTGCGGCCACTGGGCCACAAAAGGCACCCGCAAGCCGCCTTCAAAAAAAGTCAGCTTCCAACCCCGGTAAGGTTTGTTGACTTGCGGCAGTCCAATGTAGGCCGGCGCGCCGTTGTCACTGGTGAACACCACCAAGGTGTTTTGGTCCAAGCCCTCTTCCCGCAAAGTTTGCATCACCCGCCCCACACTGCGGTCAACGGATCGGACCATGGCCGCGTAGACCCGCTGGCGATGGTCGCTGATGTGGGACAAGGCATCGTAATCGGCCTTGCTCGCTTGCAAAGGGGTGTGCACACCCCAGTGGGCAAGGTACATGAAAAAAGGCCTGTGCTTGTTGGTTCGAATGGCCTTGACAGCTTCTTCGCTGAAGTAATCGGTCAAGTACTGATTGGGCTCAAACCAGCGCCCACCGTTGTAGCTCACACCAAAGCGCATATTGGGCCAAAGAAAATTGTCCACCGGGTCAAAGTTTTGTTTGGAATTGACCACCCGCGGGTCATTTTGTGGCAGGTACAAGCCACTTTCCATGAACAAACTTTCGTCAAAGCCCTGGTTGTTGGGTCGCATCTCTGAGGTGCTGCCCAAATGCCATTTGCCAATGTGGATGTTGTGATAACCCTTTTGCTTGAGCATCTCGGCCAGCGTCAACTCTGAAGCGGGCATGCCCAATTCGTTGAAATCCTTGGCCTGGCGCGCCAACCCCTTGTCCAACAACATAGGCGGCTCAGGCGGATAAAGATTGCCCAATACAAAGCCCATGGCGCCGGGCAAAGGGGTGAACTCCAAACCAAAGCGCCAGGGATATCGCCCCGTCATCAAGGCCGCCCGAGAAACGGTGCAAATGGCGCTGCCCGCATAGCCGCGGTCAAAACTCACACCGGCTTGGCCCAAGCCATCAATGTGCGGGGTGGTCACCCCTTGTGGCCCTTGACCGCCACCATGGATACCGACATCGTTAATGCCCATGTCGTCGGCCAAGATGACGATGATGTTGGGCGGGCGTTGGTCAGGGGTCACATCAGATTGGAGGGGGCCAGGCTGCCAATCAATCGGGCGGTAAGGGTCTCGCGGGTGTTTCCAATCGGTGTGCCAGCCCAATGAGTGCTGCAAAACATAGATGCGGTTGTGATACAGCACGCCCAAGGCCAGCACCAAGGCCAGTCCCATCCACCACCAACGCACGCGCAATTTCATGAAGCAACACACCCAGACAAAATGGTCAATTTTCGAGCCCTAAAACCAGCATGTCTGAAGTTTGAGCTCAACATACAGAAGTGTACTGTGTGACGAGTTGCAACAATTGAAAACCGATGGATGATCGCCTCGCCGCCCCTATGCCGAGGCCGAGAGGGCTGCAGGCTTGGGCCGGCAGGCTTCGGTCTTGGCTGTCGCAGCGGTTACAGTTGTGTTTCTCATCCCAAATTTATAGGAGACCTTGATGACCAACCGTCTGCTGCTGTCAACCGCCCTCACCCTGGCCCTGTCCTCCACGGCCATGGCCCAAACCAAGTGGGACCTGCCCGCCGCCTACCCGGCGACCAATTTCCACACCGAAAACCTGGTCCAGTTTGCCAATGATGTGGACAAAGCCACTGGTGGCAAGCTCAAAATCACGGTGCACGCCAATGCCTCGCTGTTCAAGGCCAATGAAATCAAGCGCGCCGTGCAAGGCGGTCAAGCCCAAATTGGCGAGGTGCTGCTGGTCAACTTTGAAAATGAAAACGCCATGTACGGGGCCGATGGCATCCCGTTTTTGGCCACCAGTTATGCCGAATCCAAGCGCCTGTCAGACGCCCAAAAACCTTTCACCGACAAGTTACTGGCCGCCCAAGGCATGAAACTGCTGTATGCCGTGGCCTGGCCGCCGCAAGGCATTTATGTGAAAAAAGAAATCGCCTCAGTGGCCGACATGCGCGGTTTGAAGTGGCGCGCCTACAGCCCCGCCACCGGCAAGATCGCCGAGCTGATTGGCGCCCAACCCGTGACCATCCAGGCCGCTGAGCTGTCGCAGGCCTTGGCCACTGGGGTGGTCGAGAGCTATATGAGCTCGGGCTCGACCGGTTACGACACCAAGACCTATGAGAGCATCAAGTACTTCTACGACACCCAGGCTTGGTTGCCCAAAAACGCCATCATCGTCAACCGCAAAGCCTTTGACGCCTTGGATGCCGCTACCCAAGCCGCGCTGACCAAGGCCGCTGCCGACGCCGAGGTCCGTGGATGGAAGGTGAGCGAGGAAAAGAACGACTGGTACAAAAAGGCCCTGACCGAAAAAGGCATGAAGATCATGACCCCATCGCCCAAGCTGATGGGAGATTTGAAACAAGTGGGCGCCATCATGCTGGCCGATTGGCAAAAGCGCGCTGGACCTGACGGCGAGGCCTTGGTGGCCGCTTATTTGAAGTCTGCCCCCAAAGCCGCACCGGCGAAGAAGTAAATGTGGCGCCGCGGGCTGGACCGCCTGTACCTGGCCGCAGGCGCCCTGGGCGCCTTTTTCATCTTGGTGATCGCCGTCTTGATGGTCGGCCAAAGCCTGTTGCGCGAGATGGGGGTGCGCACCGGCGCGGTCAATGACGTAGTGGCCTGGTGTTGCGCAGCAGCGGCGTTTTTGACCATGGCCCACGCCTTCAAACACGGCGACTTTGTGCGCGTGACCCTGTTGCTCGATCATGTCGCCCCCAGCCAGCGCCGGCGCATGGAAATCTCTGCCTTGAGCGTGGGTGTGGTCGCCACCGGTTACCTGGCCTGGTCGGCTTGCTTGTTCACCCATGAAAGCTGGGTGTTCAATGACATCGCCCAAGGCATGCTGCCCATGCCGCTGTGGATACCGCAGCTGAGCTTTGCTTTTGGCTCGGTGCTGTTGTGGGTGGCCTTGCTGGATGAATGGTGGCTGGTGTGGCGCGGTGCCGTGCCCACCTATGTGCGCGAGGTGCAAGCGCGCCACGCGCGTGGCGACTTTTCCGCCGAGGTCTGAACGTGGACATCTTGCTGGTTGGCGGCTTGCTGCTGTTCATCATGTTGCTGCTGCTCAGCGGCGGCGTGTGGATCGCCATGACCTTGGCCATTTGCGGTTGGGTCGGTCAAGCGTTTTTCACCAGCACCCAACCGGGCAAAAACCTGTTTTCGGCATTTTGGGAAAGCAATGCCAGCTGGGAGCTGGCCGCCCTGCCCTTATTCATATGGATGGGCGAAATTTTGTTTCGCACCAAGCTCAGCGAAGAGATGTTCGAAGGCCTGCGTCCCTGGCTCAACCGCGTGCCCGGTCGGTTGATGCACACCACCATTTTGGGTTGTGGGATTTTTGGCTCGGTCTCGGGCTCGTCGGCCGCCACCTGCGCGACCATCAGCAAAGTGGCCTTGCCCGAATTGATGCGCCGGGGTTACGACGAAAAGCTGGCCTTGGGTTCCCTGGCCACCGCGGGCACGCTGGGTATTTTGATCCCACCCTCCATCACCATGGTGGTGTATGCGGTGGCGGCCGATGCGTCCATCATCCGCATCTTTTTGGCAGGCTTTGCACCGGGCTTGTTGCTGATGGCCTTGTTCAGTGGCTACATCGCTTGGTGGAGTTGGCGCCACCCCGACAAAGTGCCCCCCCCCGACCCGCCCACCACCTTGATGGAAAAGATCCGTTTGTCGGGCAACCTCATTCCGTGCGGCGCGCTGATCGTGTTCATTTGTTGGGTGCTGATCGCGGGCTATGCCACGGCCACCGAATGCGCAGCCTACGGCGTGGTGGGCGCATTGGCCTTGGCCGCGTGGAGCCGCAGCCTGACCTGGACCAACTTCAAAGAGGGCTTGATGGGCACAGCCCGATCGAGCTGCATGATCATGTTCATCTTGGCCGGTGCGGCCTTTTTGACCAAGACCATGGCCTTCACCGGCATCCCCCGCGAGCTGGCCGAATGGGTCAACGCGATGCAACTCTCCCCCTTGGCCTTGATCGCGGTGCTCACCGTGATCTATTTGATTTTGGGCACCGCCTTGGACGGGATCAGCATGATTGTGCTCACCAGCGCTGTGGTGCTGCCCATGATCCAAAAGGCTGGTTTTGATTTGATTTGGTTTGGCATCTTCATTGTGCTGCTGGTCGAGATCGCCGAGGTCACGCCGCCCGTGGGCTTTAATCTGTTTGTGCTGCAAAACATGACCGGCAAAGACAGCAACACCATTGCGCGCGCCGCCATCCCCTTCTTTTTGTGCCTGGTGGTGTGCATTGTGTTGGTCACCTTGTTCCCCAGCATCGTCACCTTTTTGCCCGACCTGGTGATGGGCGAAAACAAATGAGCCTGGCGGTGTTGGCGATTTGCCTGGGCGCGTGTGTGGGCGCTTTGGCGCGTTGGCAATTGGGCCTGTGGCTCAACACCGGTGCCGCCATTCCCTGGGGCACCTTGGCCGCCAACCTGATCGGCGGCTATTTGGTGGGCGTGTGCGTGGCCTTGTTCGACCATCTGCCCGAACTGGACCCAGCCTGGCGCTTGGCACTGGTCACCGGGTTTTTAGGGGCACTGACCACGTTTTCCAGCTTTTCAGCCGAGGTGGTGGCCATGCTAATGCAATCGCGCTACGCCATGGCCCTGGGCACAGCGGCCATGCATTTGCTGGGCTCGCTGGCCTTGACGGTGGCGGGCATATGGTCGTTTCAAGCCTGGGTCGCGCGCGCCTGAAACGCCCTCCTTCAGCGTTTCGCGCTGGGAAAAAACAGTTGCTCGCCGCCAATTTTGTAGGCCGCGATGTGTGCCTGGCCAGCCGGTGAGGTGACCCAATCGATGAAGCGCTGCGCTTCTTTCACCTTGACATGCGGGTGCTTGGCCGGGTTGACCGCGATCACCCCATAGGGGTTGAACAAGCGCTCATCGCCTTGCACCAACACCGCCAGGTCGGCGCGGTTTTTAAAGCTCAGCCAGGTGCCCCGATCGGCCAGCACATAAGCCCCCATCGAGGCGGCCATGTTCAGTGCCGGCCCCATGCCGCAACCGCAGGCCTTGTAGCCCGCGCCCATGTGGCTGGTGCCCGCCATGGCCCAGTAGCGCAACTCGGCCGCATGGGTGCCGCTCTTGTCGCCGCGGGACACAAACGCCGCTTGGGTTTGGGCGATTTTTTGCAAGGCCTGCGCGATGTCTTTGCCGCGCACCTGGGCGGGGTCGTTGCCGGGGCCTATCAGCACAAAGTCGTTGTACATCACCGGCCAGCGTTGCAGGCCAAAGCCATCGGCCACCAGTTTTTCTTCGGCCACCGGGTCGTGCACAAACAGCACATCGGCGTCGCCGCGTCGCCCCATGTCCAGCGCTTGGCCCGTGCCCAAGGCCACCACTTTCACGTCCAAGCCGCTGGCGGCCTTGAAGGCCGGCAGCAAATGACCGAACAAACCCGATTGCTCGGTCGATGTGGTGGAGGCCATGACCAAGGTGGTTTGCGCTCGGGCCACCCCCTGGCTCAGCGCCAGGCACAAGCCCAGCAAGGCAGCAGGCCAAACACGGCGCAAGGCGCCAGCATCACAATGGACCGTCATCTCAGTTCCCCTTTTAAAAACAAATCCGCTTGCGGGTGGGTTTGCGACAAATCGCTGTTGAAAAACGCACCCACCGGCAAGTCGGCCAAGATGCGCCCGCGCTCGAGGTAAATCACCCGGCTGGCCAAACGTTTGACCTGGCCCAGGTTGTGGCTGCTGAACAAACAACTCACCGGCGCGCCCACGGCCTGACCCGCGTCGCCGAGAAATTGGGCCCACAGCTGTTCCACATCGCGCTTGGCGCTGGGGTCCAGGCTGGCGGTGGGCTCATCGAGCAGCAGCAAACGCGGTTGCATGGCCCAGGCACGGGCCAAGGCCACGCGCTGCTGTTGCCCCCCCGACAAGGTGCTGGCCCATTGGGTGGCGGCCTCTTGCAGGCCCACATGTTGCAAAGCTTCATCTGCCAAGGCACAAGCCTCGCGCCAGCGCCGCCCAGCCAACCACGGCCCCAGGGCCACATGGGCGCGCACCGGCATGCGCAGCATGTGTGGGCGCTGAAACACCATCGCCTGCGCGGCATGGGGGTCGCGCCAACACGCGCCTTCTTGCGCGGCCAACAAGCCATGGCACAAGCGCAGCAGGGTGCTTTTGCCACTGCCATTGGCACCCACCAGCGCAATGCGCTCACCGTGCGCCATGTGCAAATCCACACCGCGCAGCGCCCAGTGCCCACCGAGCATGCAGCCGACATGGTTCAAGCGCAACAAGGTGTTCATGCCAGCCCCAAAGCGCTGGAGCGCCCGCTGCCACGGCGCAACACAGCCATGGCGCTGTGCAACAACAAGACAACGGCCAACAGCACCATGCCCAGCGCCAAAGCCAAGGGCAAGTCGCCCTTGCTGGTTTCCAAGGCAATGGCGGTGGTCATCACCCGGGTGAAGCCGTCGATGTTGCCGCCCACCACCATCACTGCGCCGACCTCGGCAATGGCACGGCTGAAGCAGGCAATCACCACGGTGAGCAAAGCCCAGCGCTCATCCCAAGCCAAGAGAAAACTGCGCATCCAAGCGGATGCCCCCAGCGACTGCAATTGCTCGCCATGATCGCGCTCGGCGTCGTGCACCACTTGGCGCGTCAAGGCCATGGCCACGGGCAGCACCAACACCGTTTGCGCCAGCACCATGGCCTGAAAACTGAACAACCAACCCAAAAAACCCAATGGGCCCGAGCGCGACAGCAACAGGTACAGCACCAAGCCCACCACCACCGAGGGCAAGGCCAGCGCGGTGTTGAGCAAGGCCAACACCCCCGCTTGGCCGCGAAAACGCGCCACCCCCAGCCAAGCCCCCAGCGGCAAACCGATGGCGCAGGCCAAAGCGCAAGCGCTCATGCTGACCGCCAGCGAGCGCAGCACCACCGCCCACAACAAAGGGTCGGCGCTGAAAATCAATTGGAGAGCCAGGTCGATGGCTTGGGTCAGGCTGTGCATGGCAAGGGCGCTATCCTAGGCAGCTGTGAATAACCTCGCCATATGAACCGCCGTGCATAGCGTTCACCTGCAATACACCTTGTCGCGCCTGACGCGCAGCGATAGGGTGACCCACCCCTTGATGGACCTGCTGCAAGCCGTGGCCGAGCATGGCTCGATCAGCGCTGCAGCCCGCGCCATGGGCTTGTCCTACCGCCATGTGTGGGGCGAACTCAAGCGTTGGGAGCAAGAACTCGGGCAGGACCTGATCGTGTGGGAAAAAGGTCAATCGGCCCGCCTGAGCCCATTTGGTACCAAACTGATGTGGGCCGAACACCAAGCCCAGGCGCGTTTATCGCCCCAGATCCAGGCCTTGCGCGCCGAGTTGGAGCGCAGCTTTGCCGTGGCCTTTGACCCGCAAGCCCATGTGCTCACCCTGTACGCCAGCCACGACCACGCACTGACCCGCTTGCAAGACCTCAGCGCTGCCCAAGGCCTGCACCTGGATGTGCGCTTTTGCGGCAGTGTGGACGCCATCCGCGCCTTGAACGAAGGCCGCTGCGTGATGGCCGGTTTTCACACCCGCGATCAGCCCGAAAGCGGGGGCATCACCGCGTCCCATTACCGGCCCTTGCTCAAACCGGGTTTGCACAAGGTGATGGGCTTTGCCCAACGCCAAATGGGCTTGATGGTGGCACCCGGCAACCCGATGCAATTGCACAACTTGGCCGATGTCGTCAAATCCCAAGCCCGCTTTGCCCGCCGCGCCCAAGGCACCGGCACCGAGGTGCTGCTGCAAGAGTTGCTGGCCGAGCAGGGCCTGTCGGTGCCGCAATTGAACAGCTTGCCGTTTGAAGAGCCCTCGCACAGTGCTGTGGCGGCCACGGTGGCTGCGGGCCAAGCCGATGTGGGCCTGGGCCTGGCCTGGGCCGCCCAACAGCGCGGCCTGGGTTTTGTGCCACTGGCCCAAGAGCATTACCGCTTGGTGTGCCTCAAATCGGCGCTGGACAGCCCCGCTGTGCTGGCCCTGCGCCAGTTTTTGGCCACGCCGGAGTGGCGACAACACCTGGCGTCTTGGGTGGGCTATGCCGACGACCAAGGAGGCCAAGTGCAGTCTTTGCGGTCTTTGTTTCCCTGGTGGAAGTTGGGGCCACGGCGCAAGGCTTGAAGGCCTTTGGCCAAGCTGCCAAATAGCCAGGTCAAACAGGTCGCCACACGCTGAGCGCTGGGTCAATTGCCCAACGGGTTCGCCCCCCGCACGGCCAATTGGTAAAAGCGCTGCAGCACACGCCGGTCGGCGGCATGGAACACATACCAACCGGTCACACCCAAACGCACCACCAGGCGCGGGGCAATGAGCCAGGACATATAGGGCACGTAGATGAGTTTGAGTTGCGAGATCTCGGCAATCGCCACGCGTTTGCGCCACATCCAGGTTTGCTCGATGTGGGTGTCGTCAATCCGCACCCGGCTCCAGCAGATGTAGCCCAAGCACGCCAGCACCACCACCAAGGTGGCGGCCATGAATCCCAGCGATTGCCAACCCAGCGACAGCCAACCGTCCTCTGGCCACAAGCGCACCACGTACACCGCAATGCCGCCCACCAACAACACCGACAAGGCTTTGATGGTCGGGGTGAAGGCCGTTCCCTCCACGCAGGGAGCACTGGGGGGCACAGCGCCCTCCCCCATGCCGACTTCGGGCGTGATCTCGGTGCTCAAGCCCGCGCTCAGTTCTTGGGCTCGTCGGGTTTTTTCTGTTCCAAGATGTCGGTGATGCGGTCGTTGTCGTTGGTGTTGGCCAACTCATCGACCGGCATCTCGATTTGCACCTTGTCCAGATCCACTTTGACTTCCTTGTCCAAAAAGGTGGTCACAGTTTCGGGGACAAAAATCACCACCACCACCAACAGAAGTTGCAAGATCACCCAGGGAATGGCACCCAAGTAGATATCGCGCGACTCGACCTTTTTCGGAATGTCGCCTGATTTGAACAAGGTGTCTGAGATGCCGCGCAGGTAAAACAGGGCAAAGCCAAACGGCGGGTGCATGAAGCTGGTTTGCATGTTCACGCACAGCAGCACGCCAAACCAAATTTGGTCGATGCCCATCTTGGCCGCGACGGGACCGAGCATGGGCAGGATGATGAAGGCGATCTCAAAGAAGTCGAGGAAAAAGGCCAAGAAGAAAATGAAAATGTTGACGACGATCAAAAAGCCCACCTGCCCGCCGGGCAAGTCGCTGAGCATGTGCTCGATCCATTTGCCGCCGTCCACGCCTTGGAACACCAGCGAGAACACGCGCGAGCCAATCAGGATGAACACCACCATGGCGGTGATGCGCATGGTCCCGCCCATGGCGTCTTTGATCAACGGCCAGTTCAATCGACCGTGGATGGCGGCCAAAATAAAGGCGCCGACGGCCCCCATGGCACCGGCTTCGGTGGGCGTGGCAATCGCCACATTGATGCCGGGCAAGCCCCCCATGCTGCCCAGCACGGTGAAGATCAAAATGGCCGACGGAATGATGCCGCGCAAGCACTTTTTCCACAGCGCCCAGCCCTGCAAGGTGCGCGCATCGCGCGGCACACCCGGCACATGGTGCGGGTAAATGCGGCCGAGGATGAAGGTGTAAATCGCAAAAAACAAAATTTGCAAGATGGACGGGCCCCAGGCGCCTTTGTACATGTCGCCCACCGATTGGCCCAACTGATCGGCCATCACCACCAGCACCAAAGAGGGTGGCACCAACTGGGTGATGGTGCCCGATGCGGCCAACACGCCAGTGGCGTATTTCATGTCGTAGCCGTAGCGGATCATCACCGGCAGCGAGATCATGGCCATGGCAATCACCTGCCCAGCCACCGTGCCCGTGATGGCGCCCAAAATAAAGCCCACGATGATGACCGAATAACCCAAACCACCGCGCATCGGGCCAAACAACTGGCCCATGGAATCGAGCATGTCCTCGGCCAGGCCGCACTTCTCCAGCAGCGCGCCCATCAAGGTGAAAAAGGGAATGGCCAGCAACAGTTCGTTGGACAAAATGCCAAACACATTGAGCGGCAAATTGCCCAAAAAGTTGGCCGGGAACCAACCCATGTCGATGGCGTACAGGCCAGAGAACAAGCCCAACGCGGCCAAAGAAAACGCGACCGGAAAGCCGATCAGCATCACCAAAATCAGCCCCAGAAACATCAGGGGCGCAAATTGTTCGACGGTCATTGCAGGGGCCTCTCGTAAACCAAGCTCATTTCATATTGGCCACTGAGCCAACCCACGCGTTTGATGATTTCCGACAAACCTTGCAAAAACACCATCGAAAAACCCAGGGGCAGCATCAACATGGCGGGCCAGCGGATCAGGCCACCAGCGTTGGACGACATCTCGCCACTGTTGAACATTTGCAAAAACAAGGGGAAAGACAGGTAAATCATCAGCCCCATCACCGGCAGCAAAAAGCATGTCAAACCAAACAAGTCCACCATGACTTTGATGCGGGCCGACAACTGGCCGTAAATCACATCCACCCGCACATGCTCGTTGACGCGCAGCACCATGGACGCACCCAGCATCACAGCACCGGCAAACAAATACCACTGGATTTCCAACCACGCGTTGGAGCTCAGGCTAAAACCAAAGCGCAGCACCGCATTGGCGCAACTGATGAAGCACGAGAACAACACGGCCCAATTGGCCAAAGTGCCAAACCGGTTGTTGACCGCGTCAATGAACTCGGCCAGAGAGAGTAAAGGTTTCATGGGAAATCGCTATCCAAAGAAAACCCCCAGACAGTCCGCAGGCTGCAAGGGGGTACAACACAGACCTGCTGGCCCAAGTGGGCCAGACAGGGTCAGATCACAGATCTTTCAAGCGCGACTGCATGTAGTTGTCAAAACGCGCATCGGCCACGCGGAACCAGTTGTTGGACTCTTTGCGGAAGGACGCGTAGTCGTCGTAAACCTTTTTCCAGTTCGGGTTCTTGGCCGAGACTTCGCTGTACAGGGCCATGGACTCTTTGAAGGCTGCGTCCATCAGGTCTTTGGAGAAGGGGAAGAGCTTGGCACCACCGGCCACCAACTGCTTGAGCGCCGCCGCATTGCGGGCGTCGTAGCGGGCTTGCATGTCGGTGTGGGCATAGGCCGCCGCATTGGCGATGATGGCCTTGTACTCGGGCGACAAGCTGTCGAAAGCCTTGGAATTGATGTGCAAGTCCAACTGGGGACCGCCCTCCCACCAACCCGGGTAGGCGTAGTTTTTGGCCACTTTGTAAAAGCCCAGCTTCAGGTCGTCATACGGGCCCACCCACTCGGCGGCATCAATGGTGCCTTTTTCCAGGGCTTGGTAAATTTCGCCACCAGGAATGTTTTGGGGCACGCCACCAATGCGCTCAACCACTTTACCGGCGAAGCCGCCAATGCGGAATTTGGTACCTTTGAAGTCTTTGAGGGATTTGATTTCCTTGCGGAACCAACCACCCATTTGGGTGCCGGTGTTGCCCATGGGGAAGTTGACGATGTTGTAGTTGCGATAGAAGTCGCGCATCAACTTCATGCCATTGCCTTCGTACATCCAGGCGGTCATTTGGCGGCTGTTCAAACCAAAGGGAATGGCACAACCCAGGGCAAAGGTTTCGTCCTTGCCAAAGTAGTAATAAGGCGCGGTGTTGGACATTTCAACCGTGCCGTCCTTGGTGGCGTCCACGGTGCCGAAAGCGGGCACGATTTCGCCAGCGGCGTGGGTGGTGATCTCAAACTTGCCACCGGTCATCTCTTTGACCTTGGCTGCAAACACGTCATTGACGCCGAACAAAGTGTCCAAGGCTTTGGGGAAGCTTGAGGTCAGGCGCCAACGCAAAGCTGCTTGGGCGCGCACAGCGGGCGCGACGCCAGCTGCCAGGATGCTGGCAATGCCTGCGTTTTTAATGACGGAACGACGATCCATGTTGTTGTCTCCAGGAAGTGAATGTCAAAGGGATAAGCGAAAGGGTGAATTGTAGGCAGTCACATGCAGGACACCTGTTACGGGTTTTCCCTAAATTTGTCCGAATGCAAAAAAACTCACAAGGTTTGAAATCTGCTCAACCCACCAGCTTGAGGGGGGCCGTTGCAGGTGCCACCCAAGCGGCAAAGCGTTGGCGCACACTGGCTTCGATGCCCGGCGCATCCAGGCCCTGCTGGGCCAGCAGTTTGGCCGGGTCGCCTTGCTCGGTGAAAAAGTCGCCCAAGCCCAGGGCCAGCACCGGCTTGGTCATGCCAGCGTGGTTCAGCGCCTCCATCACCGCCGAGCCCGCGCCGCCCATGGTGCAGCCTTCTTCGACCGTGACCAAGGCCTCGTGGGTGCGGGCCAATTCGAGCAACAACTCGGTGTCCAAGGGCTTGGCCCAGCGCATATTGGCCACGCTGGCATTGAGCGCCTCACCCGCTTGCAAAGCCGGGTACAGCAAGGTACCAAACGCCAAAATCGCCACGCCCTTGCCGTGGCGTCGCAACTCGCCTTTGCCAAAGGGCAATGGGCTCAAGCCTGGGTCCACGGCCACGCCCACGCCCGCCCCTCGCGGGTAGCGCACGGCCACCGTGTGGTCTTGTTGGTGGGCGGTGGTGAGCAATTGGCGGCATTCGTTCTCATCCGCCGGGCACGCCACACTGACATTCGGGATGCAGCGCAAAAACGCGATGTCATAGGCCCCGGCGTGGGTGGCGCCGTCGGCACCCACCAAGCCCGCGCGGTCCAGCGCCAGCACCATGGGCAGCTTTTGCAAGGCCACATCATGGATCAGCTGGTCGTAGGCGCGCTGCAAAAAGGTGGAGTAAATGGCCACCACCGGGCGCAGGCCCTCGCAGGCCATGCCAGCAGCAAAGGTGAGTGCGTGTTGCTCGGCAATGCCGACATCATGGTAGCGCTCGGGAAAGCGGCGGTGAAACTCCACCATGCCCGAGCCTTCGCGCATGGCCGGGGTGATGGCCACCAGCTTGGGGTCTTGCGCGGCCATGTCACACAGCCATTGGCCAAACACCTGGGTGAAGGTGGTTTTGGGGGCCACGCTGGGTGGCGTCAAACCCACCTTGGGGTCGAATTTGCCCGGGCCGTGGTAGGCAATGGGGTCGCGCTCGGCCAGGTCATAGCCTTGGCCTTTGCGCGTGACCACATGCAAAAACTGGGGCCCAGGCAGGTTACGCAGGTTTTCCAGCGTGGGGATCAAGGCGTCCAAATCGTGCCCGTCAATCGGGCCGATGTAATTGAAGCCAAACTTTTCGAACAAAGTGGTGGGGGTGACGATGTGCTTGGCCTGCTCTTCAAAGCGGCGAGCGAGTTCAAACAAAGGTGTGGGCGCGCCTTTGAGCACTTGCTTGCCCAGGTCCTTGGCAGCGGCATAAAAACGCCCGCTCATGAGTTGCGCCAAATAGCGGTTGAGCGCGCCCACCGGTGGGCTGATGGACATGTCGTTGTCGTTCAAGATGACCAACACATTCGCCCCGGCCACCCCAGCGTTGTTGAGCGCCTCGAACGCCATGCCAGCGGTCATGGCGCCGTCGCCAATGATGGCCACCGCATGCCGCTTGTCGCCTTTTTGCTGCGCCGCCATGGCCATGCCCAACGCGGCTGAAATGCTGGTTGACGAGTGGGCCGTGCCAAAGGCGTCGTACTCGCTTTCGCTGCGGCGCGGAAAGCCGCTGATGCCGCCCAATTGGCGCAGGCTGGCCATGCGATCGCGCCGCCCGGTCAGAATTTTGTGCGGATAGGTCTGGTGGCCCACGTCCCACACCAAGCGGTCGTGCGGCGTGTTGAACACATAGTGCAGGGCCACGGTCAACTCCACCGTGCCCAGGTTGGAGCTCAAATGGCCGCCGGTTTTGGCCACACTGTCGAGCACAAAGGCGCGCAACTCATTGGCCAGGGTGGGCAAAGCCGAGCGCGACAAGCGCCGCACATCGGCAGGGGAGTCAATGGTTTCAAGCAAAGTAGGCATGGTTTTTCCTCTCAACGGTCGCGCTGCACCACCATGTGGGCCAAAGCCCGCAAGGCCCCATCATCGGACAAAACGGCGGCGTCCAATGCCGCCAAGGCGTCTTGCAATAAAGCCTGGGCCTGGGCTTGGGCACCCGCCAAACCCAACAATGACACAAACGTGGGTTTGTCGTTGGCTTGGTCTTTGCCAGCGGTTTTGCCCAGGGTGGCCGAATCGGCGGTCACATCCAAAATATCGTCGACCACTTGAAACGCCAAACCAATGGCCTGGGCATAGCGCTGCAAGCAGGCCAGTGTGGGGCCATCGGCACCGGCGCTCAAGGCGCCCATGTGCACACTGACTTCGAGCATGGCGCCGGTTTTGCGCCGATGCATGTCGCGCAGGGCCGCCTCGGTCATGGCCAAACCCACATGGGCCAAATCGATGGCTTGGCCACCGGCCATGCCGTGGTGGCCAGCGGCGCGGGCCAAGGCCGCACACAGCCGGGCCTGAACCGCAGGGGCCACGCTGCCGTCGTCGGGGGTCAGCAACTCAAAAGCCAAGGCCTGCAAGGCGTCCCCCGCCAGCAAGGCCTGCGCCTCGCCATAGGCCACATGCACCGTCGGCTTGCCGCGGCGCAGCACATCGTTGTCCATGCACGGCATGTCGTCGTGCACCAGCGAGTAGGCATGGATCAGCTCGACCGCACAGGCCGAGCGCAAGGCGGCAGGCACATCAGTGGCTCCGGCCACGGCGCGGGCGGCGGCCAAGGTGAGCAAAGGGCGCAACCGTTTGCCGCCATCGAGCACCGCATAGCGCATGGCCTCGCCCAAGCCCGCCGGGGCCGACAACGGTACCCAGTCGGACAAGGCCGCCTCGACCTGGGTCAGGCTGTGAGCCGTCCAGTCGCGAAAGGCGGCGTCTGCGGCGGTCATGGGTTGGGGTTCCAGGGCTTGAGCAAGCCGTCATCGAGCACCTTGATTTGCTGCTCCACCTGTTGCAGTTTGGCCTGGCAGTAGGCCAACAATTCTGAGCCGCGCTGGTAGCTCACGATCAGCTGGTCCAGCGGCAATTGCCCGCCCTCCAAGCCGGCCACCAAAGCCTCCAGCTCTTGCATGGCCGCCTCGTAGCTGACGGGGGCCGGTGCCGTGGATGGCGCGGGGGTGGCTGGGGTTTTGGGCATGGTGTTTGGGGTTGTGAAGTGTCACATTCTATTGACACTTTGGAGCTTTGGGATGGGTTTTCAGGGAAGATCCCAGGTCCTGTGCCCCCCGGGTTAGAATCCACCCCCCCTGGCCTGCCCGCGTGGCAGGCTTTTTCCACCTCTCCCTGTGGGGAGTCTTTGGTCAGGTCAATCATGTCTGATTTAAGTCTTCAACTGCAGCAGGCCGCAAGCCAACTACCAGTTTCCAGCTACTTTGACACGGCGCTGTTTGAGCGCGAGATGGCGACCATCTTTCAAGGTGGGCCCCGCTATGTGGGGCACGAATTGAGTGTGCCCGAGCTGGGCGACTATGCGGCCTTGCCCCAAGAGGGCGAGGGCCGGGCCTTGGTGCGCACCGCCCAAGGGGTGGAGCTGATCTCTAATATATGCAGGCACCGCCAGGCGGTGATGCTCAAAGGGCGCGGCAACCTGAACGCCCCCAAAAATGCCGCCAGCGCCTCGGGCAACATCGTCTGCCCGGTACACCGCTGGACCTACGCGCCCTCGGGCCAATTGCTGGGCGCGCCGCACTTTGCCCAAGACCCCTGCCTGAACCTCAACAACTACCCCCTGCGGTCGTGGAACGGCTTGCTGTTTGAAGACAACGGCCGCGACATCGCCGCCGATTTGGCCCAAATGGGCCCGCGCCAAGCGCTGGACTTCACCGGCTACGCCCTGGACCGGGTGGAAATGCACCACTGCAACTACAACTGGAAGACCTTCATCGAAGTCTATCTAGAGGACTACCACGTGGGTCCCTTCCACCCCGGTTTGGGCCAGTTTGTGTCCTGTGAAGACCTGCAATGGGAGTTTCAGCGCGAGTTTTCGGTGCAAACCGTGGGCGTGGCCAATCAATTGAAGGCGGCGGGCAGCGCGGTCTACCAGCGCTGGCACCAAGCGGTGATGCAATACCGCCAAGGCAAACCGCCCGAGCACGGGGCCATTTGGCTCACCTACTACCCGCACATCATGGTCGAGTGGTACCCGCATGTGCTGACCGTGTCCACCCTGCACCCGATCAGCCCGACCCAGACCATGAACATGGTGGAGTTTTACTACCCCGAAGAAATCGTGGCCTTTGAGCGCGATTTTGTGCAGGCGCAGCAAGCCGCCTACATGGAAACTTGCTTGGAGGACGACGAAATCGCCGAGCGCATGGACGCGGGCCGACACGCGCTGATGCGCCGGGGCGACGACGAGCGCGGCCCCTACCAAAGCCCGATGGAAGACGGGATGCAGCATTTTCACGAGTGGTACCGACAACGCATGGCCCACAGCAGCTGACATGCAAGCAGTTTGGATGCTGCTGTCGGCCGCGTTTTTTGCCGGCATGGGGGTGTGCGTCAAATTCGCCTCGCAGCACTTCAACGCCTCTGAATTGGTTTTTTACCGTGGGGTGATCAGCGTGGTGATCATGCTGGCCATGCTGCGCGGGCGCGACATTGAGTGGCGCACCCAAATGCCCGGCCAGCATCTGTGGCGCAGCGCCGTCGGCGTGTTCTCTTTGGTCACCTGGTTTTACGCCCTGGCCGAACTGCCCCTGGCCACCGCCATGACGCTCAATTACATGAGCAGCGTGTGGGTGGCTTTGATGGCCCTCATCGCCACCCTGTGGTGGCGGCTGCGCGGCAGCGGCGTGCGCCCTGCCCTGGCCCAAAACGGCCGCCAAGCCTGGCCCCTGGGGCTGAGCATCATGGCCAGTTTCATTGGCGTGGTGTTGATGCTGCGCCCCACCGTCGACAACAGCCAATGGTTTGCCGCAGTGGTCGGTTTGGTCTCTGGGCTGGTCGCCGCTCTGGCTTATTTGCAGGTGCGCACCCTGACCCATGCCGGTGAACCCATCACCCGCACGGTGCTGTTTTTCTCCATCGCCACCATGATCACCGGTGCCGCTGGCATGGGCGTGCAAGGCGTCTCGCCTTGGAACGCACAAGCCGCCTGGTGGCTGCTGCCCCTGGGGGTGCTGTCCTCCGCCGGGCAAATGTGCATGACCCGCGGCTACAGCCACGGGCCCACCTTGGTGGCGGCCAATTTGCACTACGCGGGCATCGTGTTTGGTGCCTTGTTCAGCGTGGCCTTTTTTGACGACCCCATCACCTGGTGGACGTGGGCCGGCATGACCGTTATCCTGCTGAGCGGCATCTGGGCCACTTGGCTGCAAGAATCACCCCCCAAACCCTCTGCGGAGAATTGAATGCACACCCACCTCATCAACGTTGAACAACTCAAAGCCCTCCAAGGTCAGCCCTGTTTGGTGCTTGACGTCAGCGCCGATCTGTTCAAACCCGAAGCTGGTTTACAAATGTATGGCCAAGAGCACATTGCCGGGGCGGTGTTTGCCGACCTCAACCACGACCTGAGCGAATCCGACCCGGCGTATGCGGTCAATGGCGGTCGCCACCCCCTGCCAAAGCGCGAGGTGTTGGCGCAGTGGCTGCGCAGCGTGGGGCTGAACAACGACATGCAAGTGGTGGTCTACGACCGCCAAGGGGCCAACTACTGCGGCCGCCTGTGGTGGATGATCAAGTGGTGTGGTCACGATGCCGTGGCCGTGCTCGATGGTGGCTTTCAGGCTTGGCAGCAATCCGGCGGGGCCATCACCCGGGGCATTGAAGCCCCCCGCCCCGAGGGCAACTTTGCCCTGTCAACGCCCTTGGTCAACTGGCGCAGCACCGCCGAAGTGGCCGCGCAACTGGGCCGACCCGAGCAAACCTTGATCGATGCGCGTGCCCCCGCGCGCTTTCGCGGGGAAACCGAACCACTGGACCCGGTGGCCGGTCACATCCCCGGCGCACTGAACCGCCCGTTTGCCTTGAACCTCGATGACAAAGGCTTCTTCAAAAGCCCCGACGTGCTGCGCCAAGAGTTTGAACAGCTGCTCAACGGTCGCGACCCCGCCACGGTGGTCCACCACTGCGGCTCGGGCGTCAGTGCCGTGCCCAATGTGCTGGCCATGGCGATTGCCGGCCTGGGCACCAGCGCCTTGTACCCGGGCAGTTGGAGCGAGTGGTGCAACACCCCAGGCTTGGCCTGCGCCAAGGGCTGAGGCTCAAGCCCCCGACACCACCCCCGCCCGCCCCAGCATGGCGTGCAGCAGCACATTGCAACCAGCGGAGATGTGTTCGGGTGTGGCGTCTTCGATCTCGTTGTGGCTGATGCCATCTTTGCAGGGGATGAAGATCATCCCGCTGGGGGCCAAGCGGGCGGTGTACACCGCATCGTGACCGGCGCCTGAGACCACTGGCATGTGGCTGTGGCCCAGGTGCTGGGCGGCATCGGTGACGGCTTGCACGCATTCGGCATGGAAGGCCTGGGCCGGGTAGCTCGAGACCAATTCGATCTGGATGCTTTGGCCGGTTTGCTCTTGCAAGCGCTGCGCCAAGGCCTTGACCTGATCGGCCATCGCGTCCACGCCCGCGTCGGTGGGGTGGCGCAAATCAATGCTGAACTTCACCCGCCCGGGGATGACGTTGCGGCTGTTGGGGTGCACTTGCACCATGCCCACCGTGCCCCGCCCATCCGGCGCAAACTGCTGGGCGGCCGCGACCACCGCTTGCATCAAAGTGGTGGCCACTTGCAGGGCGTCGCGGCGCAAGGGCATGGGGGTGGGCCCGGCGTGGGCCTCCATGCCCATCACCGTGCAGTCAAACCAGCGGATGCCCAGCACCCCGGTGACCACGCCAATCGTCACACCGGCGTCTTCGAGCACTGGGCCTTGTTCGATGTGGGTTTCAAAATAAGCACCGATGGGGTGTTGGCCCGGCACCTCGGTGCCCACATAGCCAATGCGCTCGAGTTCTTCGCGCACCGACTTGCCGTCGGTGTCGCGGGCGTTATAGGCGTGCTCCAGCGAGAAGGCGCCGGCAAACACACCTGAGCCCATCATCACCGGCACAAAACGCGAGCCTTCTTCGTTGGTCCAAAAAGCCACTTCGATCGGTGCCTCGGTTTCGATGCCATGGTCGTTCAAGCAGCGCACCACCTCCAAGCCAGCGAGCACGCCGTAGTTGCCGTCAAACTTGCCGCCGGTGGGTTGGGTGTCGATGTGGCTGCCGGTCATGATGGGCGGCAAAGCGGGGTTGCGCCCGGGCCGGCGCATGAACACATTGCCAATTTGGTCCACCGTCACCGACATGCCGGCTTCGCGGCCCCATTGGGTGACCAGGTCGCGGCCTTGGCGGTCCAAGTCGCTCAAGGCCAAACGGCAGACACCGCCTTTGGCGGTCGCGCCAATTTGGGCCAAGGTCATCAAGGCGTCCCACAAGCGTTGGTGATTGATGCGCAAATCGGGCAAGGGGCTAGGGCTTGGTTTCATGGTGGGTGGCTTTGCAAAAGTCAATGGATTCAGTGGCGCTGCGCGGTCGGCACAGGCAAGGCGCCAGCCGCTGCGCGCTCGCCCCAAACCGCGTGGATCAAGCTGGGGCTGAAGCGGCTTGTGCCATGATATCTGCCATGCCCACGCCACCCAACCCACCCGACCACAGCGCGCTCGCCAGCCCGCCAAAGGTGCGCCTGCAAGCCCTCACCGCTGAGGCCTTTGCGCCCTACGGCCAGGTGCTGCAACTCGATGCCGCTGGCCAGCGCGCCATCAACCAAGGCACCAGCGCGCGTTTGGATCTGCCCGCCGCTTTGGACTTGCACAGCGCCAACGGACAAGCGGTGTTGGCGGTGTTCCATGCCCAAGCGCAAAGCACCGACACGCCCTGCGGCATGCTCGAGCGCCACCGCTGGGGCAGCCAAAGCTTTGTGCCGCTGAACGCGGCCCGCTGCCGCTTGTGGGTGGCCTTGGGCGACGCCGCCCCCGACATGCACACCCTGGCGTGTTTTGAAGTGAGCGGTCAACAAGGCTTCACGCTGCACAAAGGTGTCTGGCACCACCCCTTGATGGCTTTGGACGCGGGGCCGTTTTTGGTCATTGAGCGCCAAGGCCCGCAAGAGGACTGCGAGGTCTTCAGCCTGCCCTCGCCCGTCCACTTGAGCACCCGCTGAACGCAGGCTGACCCGCATGCCGGGCTCAAGCCCAGTTGGCGTGGAGTTGCTCGGCCAAACGCACCAGGCTGCGGTCTGAGCCCACTGGCCCGACCAATGACATGCCCAGCGGCGCCCCCAGGCGCTGGGCCAGGGGCAAGCTCAGCTGCGGCAAGCCCGCCAAGCCGGCGCCGCAGAGCATGCGGGTGGCGCGGTTGCGGTAATCGTCCAAGTCGGCTTCCGAAGTGCTGATCAGTGGCGCCACGTCGGGCATGGTGGGCATGAGCAACACGCCGTCGGTGCCCAAGATGGCGGCGATGTGTTCGCGCCAGCGTTGCCGAAACGCCTGGGCCGCCGCCACTTTTTCGTCGCTGATTTCAGACGCCCACTGAAAGCGCTCGGCCACGCCCGGCCCCAGCACCGGCGCAAAACGCCGGATGAACCCACCGTCCACATCCCAGGCCTCGCTGCCTTGGATGGCGCGAAAGTGCCAGAACATGGTGTCAAAGTTGTCCAAGGCGATGTTGACGGGGCGGGCCTTGCCCAAGCGGTCTTCAATTTTGGCGCGCACCGGCTTCAAGGCCTTGACCGCCGCCGGTGTGGCCAAACCCCATATGTCGTTGGGCACCAGCAAACGCACATTTTTTGGCAAGGGATGGGCATCTTCACCGAACAACACATTCGCCACCCGGGCGAAGGTGGGCACATCGCGGGTGAACCAACCGCAGGTGTCCAAGCTGGGCGACAAGGCCAGGGTGTCGTCCAAGCTGATGCGGCCGTGGCTGGGGCGCATGCCCACCAAACCGCAGTGGTTGGCTGGTGCCCGCACCGAGCCGCCGGTGTCCGAGCCCAAAGCAAAGTCGCACAGGCGGTTGGACACCGCCGAGGCCGAGCCCGATGACGAGCCGCCGCTGATGCGCAAGGGGTCAGCGCCATTGATGGGCGAGCCAAAGTGGGCGTTTTGCCCGTTCATGGAATAGGCCAACTCATCGGTGATGGTTTTGCCGGCAAAACGCGCACCGGCGTCCAGCAGTTGCTGCACAACGGGGGCGGTGTGCTGTTGGATGCCCGACAGTGCCAGCATGAAGGGCTGACCACCACTGGTGGGATAGCCTTTGACGTGGTAGAGGTCTTTGACCCCAAAACTCAACCCCGCCAAGGGGCCGGTGGGTGCGTTCGGCACCGGGGCCGTGGGATAGGGCATGAAGGCGTGGGCGGTGTCCCACAAGGCGTCGGTGTGGTGGTTCATGGTGGTGTGGCTGAGGGAAACATCAAAGCGTCTGCGGGTCCAGGGCACGCAAGCAGCGCACGCTGTGGTTGTCGGCCAACCAGCTGACGTCGGGGGGGGCCACTTCGCACGCGGGCTGGGCCCACTTGCAGCGGCTGGCAAAGGCGCAACCGGGGGGCAAAGCGGCCAAATCGGGTGGTGAGCCGGCAATGGTTTCGAGCCGCTGACCTTTGGCCAAGGCACCGTCGGCACGGCTTTGCAACAAGGCCCGGGTGTAGGGGTGGCGCGGTTGGCGCAGCAAGGTGCGGGCAGGCCCCTCTTCCACGATCCGACCGGCATACATCACCGCAATGCGGTCGGCCACCTCAACGGCGGCGCCAATGTCGTGGGTGACAAACACCACCGCCAGACCCAGGTCTTTTTGCAGCTCGCGCAGCAACAACAAAATTTGAATTTGCACCGTCGCGTCCAGCGCCGTGGTGGGCTCATCGGCCAGAAGCAACTGGGGCTGACAGGCCAAGGCCAGGGCGATCATGGCGCGCTGGCGCATGCCCCCCGACATTTCGTGCGGATAGGCTTGCAGCCGCCGCTCGGGGCTGGGGATGCGCACCCGCTCAAACAGCGCCAAAGCGCGCTGCTGGGCCTGTGCAGCGCTGACGTTTTCGTGGCGGCGAATGGTTTCGGTGATTTGCTGGCCCAGGCTGTAGACCGGGTCCAGGGCCAGCAAGGGCTCTTGGAAAATCATCGACGCCACCCGGCCCCGGTAGCTGCTGAGCTCCCTGGGCGAGAGTTGCAACACCTGTTGATCGCCGACGCGAATGCTGCCGGCAATCTGCGTGCTTTTCTCGGCATGCAAGCGCAGCAGGCTGCGCAGGGTGACGCTTTTGCCCGAGCCCGACTCGCCGATCAAGGCCACCACCTCGCCGCGCTGCACCCGCAAGTCCACGCCGCTGACGGCTTTCACCGGTTTTTTGCCGCCTGTGAAAGTCACATGCAGTTGCTGGACCTCCAAAAAACAATCGCTGGAAGGCGCGCTGCTCATGCCACACCTGCCTGCGCGGTTTGCGCTGAAGGGCTCGCCGGGGCGAGCGGGTGGTCGCTGCCAGCCACGTGCATCCAACACGCCACCTGCTGGCCCTGGGCGGTGTCGGCCAGCACTGGCGATTGTTGGCTGCACGCGGCTTGGGCGTGGACACAGCGCGGGTGAAAACGGCAGCCGCTGGGCGGGTTGATGGGGTTGGGCGGGTCACCGGCCAAGGGCGGTTTTTCGGTGCGCTTGTCCGGGTCCAGCGTGGGGATGGACGAGAGCAAGGCTTGGGTGTAGGGGTGGGCTGGGTGCTTGAACAAGGTTTCACTGTCGCCAATTTCAACCACTTGGCCCAAGTACATCACCAGCACCCGGTCGCTCATGTAGCGCACCACATTCAGGTCGTGGCTGATGAACACATAGGTCAGGCCAAAGTCCTCTTTCAAATCCAGCAGCAAATTGAGCACCTGCGCTTCCACCGACTTGTCCAAGGCCGAAACCGCCTCGTCCAAGATGATCAAGCGCGACTGCAAGGCCAAGGCGCGGGCAATGTTGACACGCTGGCGTTGACCGCCGGACAACTCGTGCGGGTAGCGCTCGGCAAACCGTTCAGGGGCCAAACCCACGCGGGCCAGCAAGTCGCGCGCGCGTTCCACCGCTTCGCGCTTGGACACGCCATGCACCATGGGCGCAAACGCGATTGAGTCTTCCATGGTCAAGCGCGGGTTGAGCGAGGCGTAACTGTCTTGAAACACCATTTGGGCCTGGCGCCGATAGGCTTTGAGCGGCAGGGCCGAGCCCCCCACGGTTTGGCCATCAAAAACCATCTCGCCTTGGTCGGGGGCGATCAATTGCATGAGCAAACGCGCGGTGGTGGATTTGCCGCAACCAGACTCGCCCACCACGCCCAAGGTCTCGCCTTTGAACACATCAAAGTCCACCCCGTCAACGGCACGCACCACGCCGCCGCCTTTGCCGAACACATCTTTTTTCAGTGGGAAATGTTTGACCAAGCCACGCACACGGAGCATGGGTTGGGCGGGGCCGCCCACATCGATCGGGGTCAAAGGCATGGTGCGCTCACTGTTTGATTTCCATGGCCGAGCGCAAACCGTCGGCCAACAAATTGAAGGCAATGGAGGTGATGAAAATCATCGCGCCCGGCAAAGCGGCGATCCACGGCTGGGTGTAAATGGCGGTGCGCAAGGTGTTGAGCATCAGGCCCCACTCGGGCTCGGGCGGCTTCACACCCAGGCCCAAAAAGCTCAGGCCCGAGGCCAAAATCATGGCCACCGCGATCAAGCTGGTGGCGTACACAAACACCGGCCCGAGCACATTGCCCAGCACATGCACCCGCACGATGGTGAAAGCCCCGGCCCCCGAGGCGCGGGCGGCATCGACAAAATCGCGCCCGCGAATTTGCGTGGTCACGCTCTCGGCCACGCGGGCAATCGGCGGAATGAACACGATGGTCAGTGAAATCAGCGAATTGGTGATGCCCGCGCCCAAGGCACCCGACAAAGCGATGGCCAGCAGCACCGACGGAAACGCATAAAACACATCGATGGTGCGCATCAAACCGGTGTTGACCCAACCACCGGTGTAGCCCGCGGTGATGCCAATGAACGATCCGATGAAAAAGGCGCAAATCACTGGGGTGATGCCCATGAACAAGGACAAGCGCGTGCCCACGATCAAGCGGGTGAGCATGTCTCGGCCCAGCTCATCGGTGCCCAATGGGTGGCCCGCAAAACCGATGGGCTTGAGGCGCTTGAGCATGGACGATTGGTACGGATCCAGGGGTGCAATCCACGGCCCAAAAACGGCCAGCACCAGCAACACCAACACCACCACAGCCGCTGCCACGGCCACTTTGTCACGCAAAAACCGCCGGCCCACGGTTTGCCAATACCCGGCCGAGCGCTCGGTTTGGAGCGCGGGCACTTTGGTGGGGTCTACAGTCACATGCAACATGATGGAAGGGTGTGAGGGGTCAGTTGCGCGCAATGCGCGGATCGAGCAGGGTTTGCACCACATCCACGATCAGGTTGAGCACCACAAAGAACATGGCCAAAACCAAAATGGTTCCCTGCAACAAAGGCAGGTCGCGCTGAAAAATGGCGGCATTCAACAAAAAGCCCGTGCCCGGCCACGAAAAAACGGTCTCGATCAAGATCGAGCCACCCAACAAATAGCCCAATTGCAAACCCATCACCGCCAAGGCGGTGGGTGCGGCGTTTTTCACCACGTGCATGAAGACGCCCACATCGGTCAAACCTTTGGCGCGCAAACCCACGATGAACTCCTGGGCCAAGATATCGGCCACCAAGGCGCGCACCGTGCGCGAGATGATGCCCATGGGAATCACGCTCATGGTGATGGCGGGCAACAGCATGTGCTTGAAATGCTCCCAGTCCCAGGCCCAATCGCTCGAACCGCCGGGCCCAGCGCCGCCGGGGGGCAACCACATCAAGATCGATGAAAACACAATCACCAGCACCATGCCCAGCCAATAGTGGGGCACGCTGACCCCCAACACCGAGGTCAAAGAAGCCAATTTATCGAGCCAAGAGTTTTGAAAATACCCGGCCACAAAACCAAACAAACACCCCAAGACAAAACCGATCAGGGTGGCCAACAGGGCCAAGCGCAGGGTGTTGCCCACCGCCTTCATCACCTCGCTGAACACCGGCCGGTTGCTGGCGATCGAGGTGCCCAAATCGCCTTGCACCGCACGCCACACCCAGGACACAAACTGCTCAGGGTATGAGCGGTTGAAGCCGTAGAGCTCTTTCATTTTGGCTTGAAGCTCAGCCGAAGCGTCGGGTGGCAGGATGGACACCAAGGGGTCGCCCGGTGCCAGGTGCACCAAGGCAAAACACACCAAAGCCACACCCAACATGATGGGCAAGGTGTAGACCAAGCGTCGCCACAAAAAGCCAAGCATCCCATTGCTCCAGAAGAAACCAAACCCAGGGCTGCATCGCCCTGGCCGTCAAAAAAGCCAACGGGCATGGGCACACCGTGCCCATGCCGTCAGCCCATGGGAGCCTTTTAGTTGATCGAAATGGGGGCCAAGTCGATGAACCAGCTGCGTGGCTGCACCAAGCCCTTGATCTTGCTGCTGACGGCGCGGGGGCCCACGTCGTGCGCAATCCAGACAAATGGGGCTTCTTCCACGATGCGGGCGTGCAGCTTGGACAGGGCCACATCGCGTTTTTTGTCGTCAAACTGGGTGCGGGCTTCGGCAATCAGCTTGTCAAACTCTGGGTTGCCGAAATAACCCCAGTTGTTGGACACCGGCGGGAAGGTGCCGGTGCTGGTGAAGCGCACCATGCCAAAGAAGGGGTCCATGGCGGCGTAGCTCACATTGATGGCGTTGGCACCGTTGGCCGATGGGTCTTTGGCACCTTTGCGCCAGTTGGTGAACAAGGTGTTCCATTCGATCACGTCAAACTCAACGTCAAAGAAGCACTGCTTGAGCGACTGCTGCACAAACTCGTTCATCGGCAAAGGCTGCATCTGGCCCGAACCCGAGGCAGAAATTTGCACCTTGACCTTGAGCGGTTTGGCCGCGCTGTGGCCGGCTTGGGTCATCAAGGTTTTGGCCGCATTCACGTCGTACTTGATGTCGAACTTGGGGTTGCCCCACCAGGGGTGGCCCGGGGGCACGGTGCCTTTGGGCACGGCCATCATGCCGCCCAGCAAGGTTTTGATGCCTTCGCGGTCAACACACAGGTTGGCAGCTTGGCGCACCCGCTTGTCCAGCCAGGGCGAGCCTTCGGCAAACGACAACTGCCATGGCCACACATGGGGCTGGGCATTGCTTTCAATCTTGAAGCCGCGCTGGGTGATTTGTGCCATGGCGTCGGGCGCCGGGGCCTCGATCCAGTCCACCTGGCCGCCGAGCAGAGCGGCGGTGCGGGCATTGGCCTCGGGCATGGGCAGCATCACGATGCGGTCAAGCTTGGGCACGCGCTTGGCATCCCAATAGGTTTTGTTGGCCACCACCTCCAAGCGCTCGCGTGGCACAAAACGCGCCATCTTGAACGGGCCCGAACCCGACGCATCAGCGGCAAACGCCGTCCAGGCGGCTTTGGACTTGTCGGCAGGGGTGTCGCCGGTGGCGGCGTCAAATTTCTTTTTCCAATGCGCGGGCGAAGCCATGAACAAATTGGTCAGGTTCAGGGGCAAGAAGGCATCGGGTTCGCTGGTGGTCAACTCAACGGTCAAGTCGTCGATCTTGCGGGCGCTGCGCAAGGTGGGCATGCGCGAAGCGGTCACGCCCACTTGGCTGGCGTCGAAATGCACCGCGTCTTTGTCCAACACTTTTTGCACGTTCCAGACAATCGCATCGGCGTTGACTGCGGAACCGTCATGGAACTTGACGCCGGGGCGCAGTTTGAAGGTCCACTTGGTTTTGTCGGTGGCATTCACCGCCCAAGAGGTGGCCAAGCCAGGGATCAGCACGCTGGGGGCATTGGCCTTGGACAAGTCCCATTGCGTCAATGCGTCATACATCGGGATGCCGGTGAAACGGTTGCCCTCAAAACCTTGGTCGGGCTGACCCAAGGTGCGGGGAATGTCGGCGGCGGTCATGGCAATGCGCAAGACTTTTTCTTGCGCTTGCACGGCCATGCTCATGGCGCTCAAACCGACGCCAATGGCCAAGGTCATGGCCGACGGCGCAGAGGCGCCAAAAATGGGGAAGCTGAACCGTTTCATGAGAACTCCATTCGTGATGTTTAAAAATTTGAGCCAAAACCTGTACGGATCACACCGCAACCAATACCTGCGGCATGCCCAACTACCTGTCCCCCTCCTGGTATGCAATCAATATGCCACCAATACAAGCCATGGGCGCACCAATACTAGGCAACTTGACGGCCATGACGCACCATTAAAGATCAAAGTACGAACATTTATAGGGTTTTTAGCACCAAAATGAGGCGCTTTTGACAGCGTCGCTGCGGGCATGGCCCATAAGTCAGGACCCACCTACTCAGTGCACGTGCCCCAGCTGGGTGATCCCAGTGACCAGGGCAATGCCAGCGAACAGCCAGCCAATTTGCGCCACGGTGGCACTGGCGCCTAAGCGCTTTTGCAACTGCGGTATCAAATCGGCCAAGGCCACATAAATATAGCTGCTGCTGGCCATGGTGAGCCAAAAAGGCAGCCATTCTTCATGGCCGGCGATCAGGCTGTGGCCGACCAAACCGCCCAGCACCGTGACCCCACCGGCCAAGCACAGCTTGAGGAGGGCGCTGCGGGGTTGCCCCATGCCCTGCTGCAACACCACCAGATCACCCATGTGGTGCGGCACCTCATGGGCCAAAACCGCCACGGTCGCGGCCACGCCCAGTTGCACATCGGCCAAAAAGGCCGCCGCCACCAGCAAACCGTCGCCAAAGGCATGGATGCTGTCGCCCATCAGCACCGACCAAGAACCGGCCATCCCCGAAGGGGGCGCATCCTTGGCGTGGTCATGGTCATGGTCATGGTCATGGTCATGGTCATGGTCATGGTCATGGCCTTGCGCGTGCCCATGGCTGTGGGCGTGCCCATGCTCATGGCCGTGGTGCCACAACTCGGCCTTGTCGAGCAAAAAGAAAAAAACCAAACCCACCAACAAGGTGATGAACAACTGGTGGGGAGAAGCCCCCGATTCAAAGGCTTCGGGCAGCAAATGCATGAAGGCCGTGGCCAGCAATGCGCCGGCCGCCAAACTGAGCAAATGCTGGGTATAGGCCGACAGCAAGGCACGGGCGCACATAGCGGCCACCAGCACACTGCCCACGCCTGCGGCCAAGGTGCCCAAGACTATATATATGAGGTTCACTCAGCTGTCCTTGTGGGGGCCGCCGCAGCTGGGGCGGCGTCCAAGAAGGGGGCTACCAGCCCCCATGGGCACAGTTTCAAGCGACGCCGTTTTGTTTGAGCCAAGCCAGCAAACGCTGCCAGCCGTCCTGCGCAGCTGGGGCGCGGTAGCTGGGCCGGTAATCGGCGTGGAAGGCGTGGGGCATCTCGGGATACACCACGAACTGCGAGTTTTTGGCCCCAGCGGGTGCGGTTTGCAAAGCCGCCTTCATTTGGTCCACCGTGGTGACCGGAATGCCGGTGTCGGCCGCGCCGTACAAACCCAGCACCGGTGCTTGCATGCTGCCCACCAATTCCACCGGGTGCTTGGGCGTGGTGGCGGTCGACTGACCCACCAATCGGCCATACCAGGCCACACCAGCTTTGAGCTTGGGGTTGTGCGCGTTGTACAACCACACAATGCGACCGCCCCAACAAAAGCCGGTGATGGCCAGCTTATCCACGTTGCCGCCTTGGCCAGCGGCCCAACGCACGCAGGCGTCCAAGTCGCCCATCACCTGTGCATCGGGCACTTTAGAAATCAGCTCACTTTGCAATTTGGCAATTTCACCAAAGCTGGTGGGGTCGCCTTGGCGAATGAACAACTCGGGGGCAATCGCCATATAGCCTTCACGGGCCAAGCGGCGGGTGACGTCGGCAATGTATTCATGCACACCGAAAATCTCTGAAATCACCAAAACCACGGGCAAACCGGTTTTGCCAGCGGGTGCGCTGCGGTAGGCGGGCATTTTGAAACCGTTGACGTCGATGGTCACCTCACCGGCCACCAAACCATCGGTCGGCGTTTTGATGGCGGTTTGGGCCATCAAGGGCATGGCCGCAGCGGCATAACCCACGCCCAGCGCGGTTTGCAATGCCAAGCGCCGGTTGGGCAGCGGCGCATCGGCGCGGGTGTTCATCAGCGATTGGGTGTCGAGCAACAGGTCAGGGGTCATGGGGCTGCCTTATCAGGTGAGGGGTGTGGAGGTGCCGGTTTGGGGTATCGGCTTCAGGAGGTGAGCGGGCGATTTTAAGCGTGCCCAATCTCCCCTGTTTGATGCGGTCAAACACCCGCCTTTTTCAGGGTGGGCACATGGGTCACAATTTGGCAAAAACCAAGCTGCTTGAGCCAAGGGCTGGGTTGCCACCACAAATTGAGGAGAAAAGCATGGCTGAAATACTGGGCCTGGGCTTGTCGCACTACCCGCCCCTGTCCACCCCCGACGCCATGATGTCGGGCATCTTGCGCACCACCCTCAAAGACCCGGGCATCCCCGACAGCGCCAAAGACCCCGCCCACTGGCCCGATGTGATGCGCACGGAGTGGGCCAACGACATGGGCACCGCCGCCGCTGGCCAGCACCGCGCGGCCATGGTCGCGCAATTCAGGCGCGTGCGCGAAGAACTCGACCGCTTCAACCCCGACTTGGTGTTGATCTGGGGAGACGACCAATACGAAAACTTCAAAGAAGACATCATCCCGCCGTTCACCGTGTGCGCTTACGACGACGTGGATGTGTACCCCTGGCGCCATGCGCAAGGCTCGTCCATGATGGACGGCGGCAAACCCAATGCCTGGGGCGAAGGCCCCGATGTGCACTACCGCTTGCGCGGACGCCGCGATGTGGGAAAGCACCTGACCACCGGCTTGATCGAGGCTGGTTTTGATGTCGCCTACGCCTACAAACCCCTGCACCACGCCAGCTTGGCCCATGCCTTCACCAATGCCATTCTTTACTTGGACTACGACCGCAAAGGCTGGGACTACCCCACCTTGACCGTGCCCATCAACTGCTATGGCCGCAAGGTGATATCTGCACGCGGGTTTCTCACGAACATCAACGACCCACTGGACTTTGACCCGCCCTCGCCCTCGCCCACCCGTTGCATGGACTTGGGTGCGGCCACTGCCCGCATCTTGCGCGACTCGCCGTGGCGCGTGGCGGTGATGGCCTCGTCGAGTTGGTCGCACGCTTTTTTGTGCGACCACACCCACCGCTTGCGCCCCGACACGGTGAGCGACCGCGCCTTGTACCAAGCCCTGGTCGATGGCGACTTCGCCTACTGGCATGGCCGCAGCACGGCACAGTTTGAACACGCCGGTCAGCAAGAAATTTTGAACTGGTCGCCCCTGATGGGCGCGATGAGCGCCCTCGGCGCGAAACTCAAGTGGAGTGAGTTTGTCGAAACCCACATCTTCAACTCGAACAAAGTGTTTGCCGTCTACCACCCGGTTTAAGTCGCAGTTCTGACAATCACTGCATTCTTCTGTCATGGCAAGCCGCTCAGCAGCATCGCGGTCCATCGTTAGCCAAAGCATGTGCGCCCTATAACAAGACTCTCCATCTTGATAAATAGCGCCTAGGGATAACACCGATGCCACCACCAAACAAGGTGGCACACCATCGGCGAGCGTCAGACCGGCGTTCTTTGGAACCCTTGCCCCATGAAATCCACCCACATCAACGGTTTCGGAAATTTTCTGGAAAGCGAGGCCATCCCTGGTGCTCTGCCCTTGCGCAACAACACCCCCCAGCGAGCGCCCTTGGGGCTGTACCCCGAGCTGATCTCCGGCACCACTTTTGTCGCACCCCGGGCACAGAACCGCCGCGTGCACACATACCGCATCCACCCCTCGGTGGACCAGCCCACTTTTTCGCGCATGGACAACGGCCTCTTGTTGTCGGGTCCATTTGAGCAAGACCTCAACCCCAACCCCTTTCGCTGGGATCCGTTTGAGATGCCCACCACCCCCACCGACTTCATCGATGGCTTGAGCACCTTGTGCGGCAACGGCGACCCCAAGGCCCAAAGCGGCCTGGCCGTCCATGTGTACCGGGCCAATCAATCCATGTCAAAGCGGGCCTTTGTCAATGCCGACGGCGATATGTTGTTTGTCCCGCAAACCGGGCGCATCGAACTGCGCACCGAGCTGGGCATCTTGCAAGTCGGGCCCAACGAAATCGCCCTCATCCCCCGGGGCATCAAATTTGCCGTCAAGTGCTTGGACGGCCATGCCCGTGGCTTTGTGGGAGAGAACTACGGCATGCCGTTCCAACTGCCCGACCTGGGCGTCATTGGCTCCCACGGCCTGGCCAACCCCAGCGATTTTTGGGCTCCCGTCGCCGCCTATGAAGAAAACAACCAAGCCCACCAATTGGTGCACAAATACGGTGGCAACCTGTGGGTCACCGAGGTCGCGCATTCACCCTTCAATGTGGTGGCATGGCGCGGCAACCATGTGCCCTTCAAGTACGACACCGTCAACTACGTGACTCTGGGCAGCATCAGTGTGGACCACCCCGACCCGTCCATCTTCACCGTGCTCACCTCGCCCAGCGACAAAGTGGGTGGGGCCAACATGGACTTTGTGATTTTTCCGCCGCGCTGGTCAGTGGCCGAAGATACCTTCCGCCCACCGCCCTTTCACCGCAATGTGATGAGCGAGTTCATGGGCATGATCCACGGCGCGCACTACTCGCGCTCAAGTGGCTTTGAGCCCGGTGGGGCCTTGCTGCACAACTGCTGGGTGCCGCACGGGCCCGATGTCGCCACCTACGACAAGGCCTATAACGCAGCGTTGGTGCCGCAAAAACTCGACAACCACTTGGCCTTCATGTTTGAGACGCGCTACCCCATGCACCTGACGCCGTTTGCGCTGCAAGCCAAAGAGTTGCAAAAAGACATCCACCAGCAATGGGTGGGTTTTCCAAATCACTTTTCCACACAAGGCCAAAAATGAAACCCATGTCTTTTCCACGCCATGCTTGGCACACCGCTGTGGCGGCCGTGCTGGGTGCCTGCCTGGCCCTGAGCAGCCAGGCCCAAACACCCAACTTCCCCAACCGGCAAGTGCGCATGATTGTGCCCTTTGCCCCCGGCAACGGGGTCGACATCTTGGCCCGCACTATTGCCGATGGCCTGAGCAAAATGTGGGGCCAAAGCGTGGTGGTGGAAAACCGCCCCGGTGCCAATGGCATCGTGGCCGCGCAAGAGTTCCTCAGAGCCCCCATCGATGGCTACACCTACTTTGTGGGTGACATTGGTAGCATCGCCGTTAACCCCAGCTTGTTCAAAAAGCTGCCATACGACCCCGAACGCGACATGGTGCCGCTGACCGATGTGATGGCCGCGCCCTGGGTGTTCTTTACCACCAAGGCCAATGGCATCAAAACCATGGCCGAGTTTGTGGAGCGTGCCAAGGCCGAACCCGGCAAGCTCACTTATGGCTCCACGGGGCTGGGTGCGCCCAACTACATGGCCGCTGAGTTCTTCAAAATCCGCACCGGCATCGACCTGCTGGGCGTGCCCTACCGTGACGGCAACCAATTGCACAGCGCGGTGGCGGCGGGCGAGCTGAACTTGATGATTTCTTCCTGGGCCACCGCGCGCGTGGTGATGGACCGCTTGCAACCCCTGGCCGTGTCGGCCCCAGCGCGACAACCCGGCTACCCCCAAGTGCCCACCATGCAAGAGGCCATTGGCTTGGCTGATTTTGAAGTCAACTCTTGGGCGGTGCTGATGGGCCGCAAAGGCGCACCGCAAGCCATCTTGGACCAAATGCAGGCCGATACCATCAAAGTCATCCAAAGCCCCGATGTGCAACGCCGATCAAGCCAAATTGGCATCGATGTGCAAGGCAAAAAAGCCGCCGAATTGGTCCAAATGATCCAGTCCGAAGTTTCCCGCTACCGCACCGTCATCCAAAAAACCGGCATCCAAAAAGATTGACACTCCAAACCCATGAGCACGCCACAAACCTTTGACATCGAATCCGACTGGGTTCACATCCAATACCCCGAGACCTCGGCCTTTCGCGACGTGTATGGCTTTGCCAGCCAGTCCGGCATGGTCAACATCGAGGGCATCCGTTTGCGCCCCAAAGGCAAACCCTCCAAGACCTTGCTGTTTTACATGCACCCCGCGTCCACCTTGCAAATCTTGCCGGTGCCCAAAAGCATGGCCGCTGGTGGCGCGCATGTGTTGTGTGCGGGCAGCCGGTATGCGCGCAACGACACGCCGCTCATCATGGAAAAGGTGTTGATGGACATCGCTGCCTATTTCCGTCATGCCAAAGAGGTCTGGGGCTACGAAAAAATCGTCTTGGTGGGCTGGTCGGGCGGCGCATCGCTGTCCATGACCTACCAATCCCAAGCCGAACACACCACCATCCAAGCCACACCCGCCGGCGAGCCCATTGCGCTCAAAGCCATGAACCCCATCGCCGCCGACGGGGTGATCTGGCAGGCCGGCCACTTGGCCCGGGCCGTGGTGTTGCTTGACTTCATCGACCCGTCTGTCATTGACGAAGACAACCCCGACCGGCGCGACCCCCGCTTGGACCTGTACCACCCCGGCAACCAAGGGCCTTACACGGCCGACTTTGTGACCGAGTTTCGCGCCGCGCAGTTGGCGCGCATGCGCCGGCGCACCGCCTGGGTCAAGCAACAGTTGGAAGACTTGCGCAAGCGCGGCGGCAAAGAGGTCGAGCGCGGCTTCATCACCCACCGCACCCTGGCCGACCCTCGTTGGCTCGATGGCAGCATCGACCCCAACGACCGCGTGGTGGGCACCTGCTGGCTGGGTGACCCCGAAACCGTCAACTCCGGGCCCATATCGCTGGGCCGGTTTTCCACCCTGCGTTCGTGGTTGTCGCAGTGGTCCATCGAAGACACCCAATGCAACTCGCTCGACCACGCGCCCCACGTCAGCGTGCCCTTTTTGGCGATTGAAAACTCCGCCGACGACTCGGTGCCCCAGCCCCACACCCAACGCATCTATGACCTGGTGGCGTCCAAAGACAAAACCATGCAGGTCATCAAAGGCGCCAACCACTATTACGTGGGCCAGCCCGAACACCTGCGCCAAACCGTGGACCTGTGCTTTCAGTGGCTGCGCCAACGCGGCTTGTCCGACTGATGCCCATGCTCAAACCCGTTTGCGACTGCGGCCTGATCGACACCCACACCCACTGGGTGCCGTCCTCGTTTCCGGCGTATGTGGGTGGGCGCAAAGGCGTGGCCTGGCCGTCCATTGCACCGGCTGAATCCAGCTGCCAGCGCCATGTGATGATCCAAGACAAGGTCTATCGCACCATCCCCACCAGCTGCTTTGACTTTGACGAGCGCGCGCGCAACATGGCCCAAACCGGTGTCACCCGCCAAGTGGTCTCGCCCATGCCCGAGTTGCTGTCCTACTGGCTCGAGCCCGATGACGCGAAGTCCTTGATCCGCTACCTCAACGACACCTTGGCCGCGCAAGTGGGCGCGCAGCCCGATCAATTCATTGCCCTGGGTGCCGTGCCGCTGCAAGACGTGGACATGGCCATCCAAGAACTGGAGCGCGTGGTGGGCGAGCTGGGCATGGCCGGCGTGGAGATTGGCAGCAACATCAACGGCAAGCCGATTGGCCACCCCGACTTCGCACCATT
This sequence comes from Limnohabitans rimovensis (SeqCode), assembly GCF_965234775.1. GTDB lineage: Bacteria > Pseudomonadota > Gammaproteobacteria > Burkholderiales > Burkholderiaceae_C > Limnohabitans > Limnohabitans rimovensis. The sequence goes on from NZ_OZ248562.1 coordinate 998,440, forward strand.
TTTTGAGGCGGCGCAAAGCCTGGGCGCAGCGATTTTTGTCCACGCCCTGCGCCCAGCGGGCATGGACCGCTTGGTCGGCCCACCGGCCTTGGAACAAGCCCTGGCCTTCCCCGGCGAAATTGGTTTGTCCGCCGCGTCCATGATCACCTCGGGGCGCTTGGCTGCCTTGCCGGGCCTGCGCATCGCCTTCAGCCACGGCGGCGGCTCGCTGCCGGTGTTGGTGGCGCGCCTGGAGCACGCTTGGACTTGCATGCCCCCGATCCAAAACGCCTTGAAGCACTCCCCGCGCGCGGTGTCGCGGCAGATGTTTGTGGACGACTTGGTCTACGACGAGGCCAGCATCCACCACTTGATTTACACCTATGGTGTGGGCCAAGTGATGGTGGGCACAGACGACCCCTTTGTCATCATGGACCGCGACCCCGCGCAGCGCGTGGACAAGCTGCACCTCAGCGCCGAACACCGCCAAGCCCTGCGCCAAGACAACGCTTTGCGTTGGCTGGGATTGGCTTAAACCCGCATAGCCTTGGGCGGCTGCAAGCCTTACAGTGGTTCGATGGCGGTGGTTCAGCGCCCTGCTCATCATTGGGCCGCCCCCCACAGGAGACACACATGAACACTTTTGCACGATGGCTGGGGCTTTGCGCCTTGGCCTTGGCCACCAGCTGGTCCAGCGCCCAAGACAGCGGCACCATCCGCGTGGTCTTGCCCTTTGGGCCGGGCAGCGGCACCGACAACGTGGCGCGCCCCCTGTTTGAAGAGGTGGCCCGCGAGCTGAACCAAACCGCCGTGATCGATAACCGCCCCGGCGCCAATGGCTTTTTGGCCGCTGAGTTTGTGGCCCGCGCACCGGCCGATGGCAAAACCCTGCTGTTCACCTCCAACACCACCCACGCCATCAACCCGGTGTTGTTCAAAAAGCTGACCTACGACCCGGTGAAAGACTTCAAGCCCATTGCCATGGTGCTCACCGCGCCCTATGTGCTCATCGTGCGCAAAGACATGCCGGTGCGCAACGTCAACGAGCTGGCCGCTTGGATCAAAGCCAATTCCGACAAAGCTGCCTACGGCTGGGGGGCATCGGTCAGCCAAATTGCCGGCGCGGTGTTTCTCAAGCGCCTGAACTTGACCAGCGTGGGCGTGCCCTACAAAAGCAGCCCCCTGGCGGTGACCGACTTGATGGGCGGCCAACTGAGCTTCATGTTCTTGGACTACGCCGCCGCCCTGCCCTTTGTGCAAGGCGACCGCGTCAAAGCCATTGCCGTCACCTCACCCAAGCGCATCGACATCTTGCCCGACCTGCCCACCATGGCCGAGAGCGGCATGCCCAACTTTGAAGTGCGTTCGTGGAACGGCATGTACGCCCCCGCTGGCACGCCCGACGCGGTGATCCAGCGCTACAGCAACGCCGTCAAACGCGCCATGAACAGCCCCGCCTTGCTCAAAAAGCTGGAGCAATGCTGCGTGCCCACCTTGCTGATGGCCGACGAGTTCGCCGAGTTTGTGCGCAAAGACCGCGCCCTGTGGGCCGAGCGCGCCGCTTTTGCGGGCTTGAACCCCGAATAAGCAGCCGCCACCACAACAGGACCAACGGCCACGGCGGCCATACCAAGCCCATCACCTGGCGCTATGGGCCGCCAACCCGGCCATCGACCACGGCGATGGTTTTGTCGCAGCGCTGGGCCAACAAGGGGTTGTGGGTGACAAACAAAACGGCAGTGCCCTGCTCTTTGCACACGCGTTGCAGCAACTCAAACACACCATCGGCGCTTTTGGTGTCGAGGTTGCCGGTGGGCTCATCGGCCAAAATCAAGGCGGGTTTCATCGCCAAGGCCCGCGCCACCGCCACCCGCTGCTGCTGCCCCCCGGACAAATGGCTCGCGGGCACGTGCAGCCAAGGGGTCAGGCCCACGCTGGCGAGCAAAGCACTGGCACGCAGGCGCGCCACCGCGGTGGCAAAGCCGGTGTCGGCAAACATCGGCATGAGCACGTTTTCCAAGGCGCTGAAGGCGCCCAACAGGTGGTGGTACTGAAACACAAAACCAATGGTGTGGCCGCGCAACTGCGTCAACTGCGCGTCGTTCATGCGTGTGGTTTCTTGGCCGGTCATGGTCAATTGCCCTTGGGTGGGCCGGTCGAGCAAACCCACGATGTTGAGCAAGGTGCTTTTGCCCGAGCCCGATGGCCCCACCACCGCGCAAAACTCCCCGGCCCACAGGTCCAGGTCAATGCCGTGCAAGACCTCGGTTTCATTCGCTTCGCCCAGGTTGAACGACTTGCGAATGCCGCGCAGGGCCAGCACCGGCGTGCTTGTGGTGATGGGGCTGTTCATGGCTGCGTCAACCCCTGATGGCCACCACCGGGTCCAAGCGGGCGGCCCGCAAGGCCGGTGCAAAGGCCGACAGCAAACCCGTCAAAGTCGCGAGCATGAGGGTTTGCAGCAGCAAGCCACTGTCAAACACCAAGGGAAACATTTCCGAGCCATCGGCATTGCGCATGAAGCGCTGCCACAAAAAAAGCGCCAAGGCCCCAATGCCCGAGCCCAACACCGCGCCGCCCAAGCCAAGCAAACCACCTTGGATCAAAAACACCCGCAGCACCTGACCCCGCGTGACGCCCATGGCGCGCAAGATGCCAATTTCGCGCGAGCGCTGCACCACCGACACCACCAACACACTGGCAATGCCAAAGCCCACCGACAGCGCCACAAAAAACCGAATGGCGGTGTTGGCTGTGGTCTGCGCCTTCACCGCGGTGAAAAACTGCTCATTGGTTTTGATCCAACTGTCGGCTTGCAAGCCAGTGAGTTGATGCATTTTTTGGGCAATCGTCTCGGCGGTGTAGACATCGCGCACCGTCACGTCCAGCACCGAGGCACCGCCCACCAAGTCAAACAGGGTTTGCGCGGTGCGCAGCGCGACAAAGGTGTTGCGCGCATTGGCCGCTTTGTTGCCCAAATCAAAAATGCCGCTCACGGTGAGCGTTTGCACCCGGCCTGTGCCGCTGGACAAGCGCAGTTTGTCGCCCACACCCAGGCCCAAATCGCTGGCCAGCTCAGTGCCAATCAAAATCGACTCGCTGTTGATCAGCGCTTGGCCTTGCACCATTTTGTCGGGTAAGGAAATGATCTTGAAGTACAGCTCAGGCTGCACCCCCACCACCGACACCGATCGCGTGGCACTGCCCCGCGTCACCAGGGCTGCCCCGGTGACCGATGGCGACAACACGCTCACCTGCGGTATTTGGCCCAACAGCGTGGCCCAACTTTGCCATTGGTCAATACCTTTGAGCCGTTGCAAAGGCACTTGCAGCTGCGCCAACTCTTGGCCTTCGCCCGCCACCCCTGCGCGCAGGGGACGCACGGCCTCTTTTTGGTTCAGCAATTGGATGTGCGCTTGGCCGGTCAGCACCCGGTTGACAAAGTTCGATTGCAAACCCGCCAGCAATGCCGACATGAAGACAATCACCGCCACACCAATCGCAATGCCCACGGCAATGAAGCCGGTTTGTATCTTGCCCTCTTGCAAAAACCGTATTGCCACCACCCACTCAAACGGCAGCCAGCGGGTGGCCCTCATGGCGGCACGGCGCGCACGCGCTGGCCTTCCTGCCAATGGGGCATCGGCTGGGTGGCCAAGCGCTCACCGGCATCCAAGCCCGCCAACACCTCGACACGGCCTTGGTGCCTCAACCCCAACGTGACGCGTTGGCGGTGCAGTTGTTGGTCGCGCATCACCCACACCGCAGGCCCATCACTGCCCGCCGTTTGCACAGCGGTCAGCGGCAGCCACAGGCTTTGCGGGCGGCGCGCCACCTCGATGTCCACCGACACCGTCATGTCTTGTTGCAAATAGGCAGGCGGTTTGGGCACATGGAGCTTGACCTCCACCGAACCGCGCAGCGGGTCCACCCGGGGGTTGATGTAGACCAACTCGGCGTCAAATTTTTGATCGGGGTAGGCATCGGCACTGGCCCAAGCGGCTTGGTTCAAGCGCAGCAAATGCAGGTTCTTTTCGTCGATTTGCAGCACCAACTGCATGTCCGCTTTGGGCGACAGCACCATCAACACCTTGCCGGGCTGCACCCCGTCACCGGGCTCCACACTGCGGGCAATCAACACGCCGTCCACCGGTGCCACGATGCGCATGTAGCGCAGTCGCGCAGCCGCAGACGCCGCGCTCGCACGCGCCACCTGCACCGCGCTGTGCGCGGCGGCCTCGTCGCTGCCGCCCGGCAACAGGCTTTGGCGTTGTTGCGCGGCAATCTGTAACTGCGCCTGCGCCACGTCCAAGCCGCGTTGCGCATCGTCGCGGGCAGATGCGCCCACAAAGCCTTGCTCAAACAGGGTTTGGCTGCGCGCCAAGCTTTGCTGGGCCACTTTCAAGTTGGCTTGGGCTTGCAGCCAAGTTTGTTCAGCCACGGGCAAGCGCAGTTCCAGCAACTGCCGCACATTGACTTGCGCTTGTTGTGAGTTGGCCAGGGCTTGCTGGTGGTTGGCCTGGGCCTCGCTGCTGTCAAGCTCGATCAAAGTTTGCCCTTGGCGCACCCACTGCCCCTCGGTGACGGGGATGGCCACCACCCGCCCGGTGACTTGGGCGCTCACATCGGTGCGGTGCGGACTTTGCACATGGCCACTGGCCACCATGGTTTGCACCACATCTTGGCGCTGCAGCACCTCCACAGCGATGCGGGGCCCCGCCCACCGTTGCCAGCTGCCATAGCCCAGTCCCACCAGAGCGATCACCCCCACCAGGCCCCAAAGCTGCAAACGCTTCACGCGCTGCCACCCACCACAAAGTTGTCATGCCACCAGCTGATCATTCGCAACCCTTTGACGCACACCGAAACAGGCGCACAAACAGCTCACGCGCCCATGCAACTGGTGCATGGGGGTCATGCTAGGGGTAGGTGGGCCAAAGGGGGTTGATGTGGGTCAAGGCTTGTGTTGCACGACATATTTTGATATATTGCCAGCAATATGAATTTTGTAATTGATACCAATGTTCTGGTAGCTGCTGTGAGAAGCCCATCTGGCGCTTCGGCTGAGATACTGCGTCTTGCTATTCAAAGAGAGATTGGTGTTTTGTGCAGCGTCCCCTTGTTTTTAGAGTACGAGTCTGTTTTGTTGCGGCCGGAACAGTTATTGGCAGCCAGTGTCGATTCAAAGGACATCAATAATTTATTGAATGTACTGGCAGGTGTCATTAAGCGGGTGGAGATTCAGTTTTTATGGAGACCCCAACTGCGCGATGCCAACGACGACATGGTTCTTGAGGTGGCTGTGAACGGTTTGGGCTTGGGACAGCCTGTGACCATCTTGACCACCAACCTCAAAGACTTTTCACCACAGGCTTCATCACTTGGCATCTTGGTTTTGACACCACGGCAGTTTTTTCAAGGAGTTTGAAATGGGAACCCAAAGCAATTACGCTCTTCGATTGCCCTTGTCCCTGAAAGCGGGGGCAGAGCAAGTGGCTCGTGAAGATGGCACCACCTTGAACCAATTCATTGTGAGTGCCGTGGCTGAAAAGCTGGCGGCCATGAAGACCGCTGAATATTTTGCTGAACGCGCCAAGCAAGGTGATGTGAATGCGGCACTGAAATTTTTAAGCCGCAAGGGTGGAATCGCGCCTGAGGACGATGATGTTTTGACCGATTGAGCCTGCAAACTGCCTACGAGTTGAAGTTGGCGCAAATTGAATTAAAGATGCGCTTAAAGAGGTCAGGTTGTTGGAGGCGAATTGAAATCTAAGGGTTCAGCAAAGGTCTTGTCTCGTTCAAACACCATATCCGCACCATCGGCCTGCTGACCAATTTCTGCCAGTAAGGAACCCAGTTTGACTCGATTGTTCGGAAAAGCAACGCTTTCAATAATTGCGACTACTTCGGCCTCAACAGTCAATCCTGCCTTTGCAGCGCGAACTTGTAAGGCACGGAGCGTTTCATCAGGGATGTTATGTATGGTGAGTGATGACATTGTTAACCTCCATGAGTTGGCTAAACCATAGAACCATCATGATCCAAGATTCTTAATTGAAACTCATCATAATGCGCAACAGTAAATAGACTTGTTTCACCGCTTCATGGGAATGATCATCGGGTTTTAATTGACCATGCACTAACTGACAGCGGACTTGATAAATGATTTCCAAAAAAGCATTGAATAAAACTGACTTGTCATTGGTAAGTTTCAGTGTTTTACTCATATTGATGCCGGATGCCTGTTTATTAACTATCAGAGACCCGTAGTCCTTCGGGTATGGCGTCAACAAACAGTTTTCAAACGTGATTGCACTTTCTGGATCGTCTTCGTCCCAGCGTAAAAGCGCACGGTTCAGCGCAAAGAACAATGCCTCGATGGTGCCGTTAAGCTCTGCATGCTCCTTGGTCCCATCATCCTCAAGTATTTTTTTGAAGCGCGTGAATAATTTGTTACGCGTGCTGTGGTCATCTCTGAGTTTGTTCAAAAAATCACGGTCGCGTTTTGAAACAATTTCCGAATAGTGAGACCGGTACCACGAGTTTGTTGAGAGCCACAGAATGAGCAACTGAGGCACGTAATCAATCTCAGATTTTCTGCGCCATTCTTGGTAGTGATCCGCGCTCATGTGTTTGCCTCCAAATAAGTGAAAGCTGCTTTTTCATCTTGTTCAATGGCAATTTCTACGGCTCTTTTAGCAGCATAGAGTAGATCAGCAGAGCGGTTTCTAGCGTTGGCGGATTCAAGTATGTGTCTACGAATAACTCGCTGCACCTTCATGTCCACCTTAGGCACCACCACTTGCCCTAATGCAGGTTGACTGATTTCTGGTTGTACACCGCCATTGCTCCATTGCGTGATTTGCATTCGACCTGGAAGTGTTTTTAGGAACAGCGCAACGAAGTAGGGGTCGAAAGATTTGTCTGAAATCCGTACTCGTATTAAATGCGAACTAATTAGTGCGGACTTCCATTCCCGCTCTACCACTGCGGATACAGCAAGCGAGCCAGATCGTGAAATGAGGACATCACCTGTTTCGAGTTGAACCTTGTCAATTAACTCGGCGGCAGCTAAGGGATCAACAAACACTACCGAACCACCGTCGATCGCCAAGTTCTTCAAGTCACCAACGCGCAAATATGGTGTTCCCGCTCCTTGGTAATCTCGAATCTCCGTGCCGTTTGTAAATTTCTGCGAAAGGTCACGTAATTTGGCAAAGCCAGCGCGATAAGAAGTTAGTGCCTGCCTTAGCGCGTAATAGCCCTCTTGAAAATGTTCGGCGTCCAGTCGCCCTGCTGAAAGCACATCGCGGCTGCTGCGCACGTAGCTCAATGGCTCTGGGGGTTGCCAGTTTTTGAGACCAAGGGCGCCAAGAAGGGTGATTTCGGCATCAACAAGAAGTCGCTTACTAGCATCCTGTGCGTCAACTGCCAAGTGAAACAAATCAGAAATTCGCCTTTGGAACACTGTGCCTAACTGCGGAATGCGTAGCGCACGAATTGCGTCCGTGGAGATGGTAGGTTGTGCAACAACCTTCATGCCCGCTTCCAACTGAAGTTGACCAAACCGTGTATTTGCAAAAACCCCAACAAAGTACGGATCTATGGACCCGTCAAGTACAGCCGCAATGATGTTAGGACTGATAGTGACTTTTTCACTAAGGCTAATCCCCGCTCCAATATCACCCACACGAGCAAACATCAAAGTGCCAAGACCGAACGTTTTTAGTCCAGCTCGCTCAATAAAATCCTCTTCTACCAAAGCCACTTCACCCGCATCAATCCGACCATTTCGCAAGTTGAATGGCCTCACCATCGGAATGCCTTGTTCGACATAGTTGTCGTTGAGCAAATTTGAACCAAAGGGTCCACATACGATAGATCGAGCATGGGAATCAAGGCGTTCCCAAGTAGCCGCCATTTTTCTAAGTTCAATGAACTGCTTCTCAAAAAAAGATGAGTCAATGCGACCAGTTGCATCTTCACCAATCGCCTTTTGATACGGAATGATGGAAATCTCCAGCCCCCTCAACAAGCGCGCATACCGCGCCTTGTCAAAGGGGCCTACAGAAAAAAACCTAACATTTCTTTTTTTGCAAACTCTTCAAACGCCTCGGCAATACCCTCTGGGGTGCGCTTGCCATCTTTTAGTTCCTGACTGAACAAGTCGTGTTGCACCACCAAGTGGTCATGTTCATCCAGCAGTGGAGAGCCATCCGGCGCGCTGCGGTAAATCTTGTCGCCCGAGTTGTCTTTGCTGGTTTCTTTCATCGTGGCAAAAAAGATGGGGTAATCATCTACGCGCGGGCACAGAGGCCCAGCCTTGGCATCGTTATTCCACTTTTGAACAAGCAGCACGCTGGTCTTCGTACCTGTGTGGGGTTTGAAGACGTTGCCGTGCAAGCCCACAACAGCCAGTATTCGGCAATGGGAAGCGATGTATTCGCGCACAGCCTTGTCGCTGGCGTTGTTGAAGCGCCCTTGTGGCAGAACTACCGCCATGCGACCTCCAGGTTTGAGGAAGCTGAGGTTGCGCTCTATGAACAAAATATCGCGCCCCACATTGCTTTGGTTTTTGACCTTAACCTTGCGGTAAGTGCCATCCCCCATTTGATAAATGGTTTCTACGCTTGCACTTAATGCTTCGGGAAAGGTGGGGCCGTTTGCACCGGCAGTCATGATTTTTTTGTCTTCGGCATCTACTTTGGTGATTTTGTCCAAGCTAACAGTCCGAGACAATTCATATTTCGAAAGGATGCGAGATTCTTTGATATCACCCGCAAATGGGGGGTTCGCCATCAGCACGTCGAATAGAAAATCGCGGTTTTGTTTTTTATCAGCCCTTAGTTTGCGCAGCTTTTTCCAACCCTCACCATAAACGTCTGTCCAAGCTTCATCATCCGTTTTTTCATCCCAACGTTCGTAATCCAAAGTGTTGAGGTGTAACACATTCGTTTGTCCATCGCCAGCGATCAGGTTGAGTGTGCGACCCACTCGAACGGCTTTTTCGTCAAAGTCAATGGCAAAGACTTTTTTCTGTACGTAATCTTCATACCGAGCCCCCTTTTTTTCGGTGGTGAACAAGTGACTTTTAGTCAATCCTTGATCAATTCGTATTTGGTCCCACACGTGAAAGATGCCATGTACAGGAAAGCCACAACTACCTGATGCAGTGTCAATTAATGTTTCGGTTTCTTTAGGATTGAGCATCTTGACGCACATGTCAATCACGTAACGAGGGGTGAAGTATTGGCCTTTTTCACCCTTACTGGATTTGTTGATGAGGTATTCAAATGCCTCATCAACAACCTCTAGATTGGAGTTGAACAGCTTGACCTTCTCCAGCGATGAAACGCACACAGACAGGTGACTGGCCGTCAGTTCAATCTTTGTTCCTTCGATGAATACACCAGCCCATTTTTCACGGGCTTTGTCAAATAGGGCTTGAATCTTTTCCTTCAGCTCTGTGTCAGTTTCACCATAATTTTTAAAAATCAGGTGGCGTTTCTCATCCCTGCCACCTTCGAGTTCATCGTAGAGTTTGGTGAAGATAAGTTTGAACATTTCTTCAAAGACATCCACGCCTGCATTTGCAAGCACCTCATCTTCCATTTCAAGGATGAGGTCTTTGAGAGACTTTTTTTCGTTAACAAGTTTGTCTAGCTTTATGAGTTCGTTAATCGTCCAGCGTTCGCTGAGGATATTGGAAAGTTTTTGATGCTCGCAGGGAATGCCCGGAATATCTTCAAAGTAGTTTGGGTCTTTGCGGTGGTAGTAAGAAATTTGATCACCATTGGTCCAAACTCCCATGGGAGCACCAGTTGCGTGGCAATAACTTTTCAGTTGCTCCTTGCCGTCTTTCAGTTTGGGCTTTTTTACTTCGATCAATATGTAGGGTGCTGTTTGGTTTTGTTTGTCGAAGACGCAAATATCAGCACGTTTCACATCACGGCCCATGGTGACGCCATATTCAACCTGCATCCTTTCTACTGGATAACCCAGTACGTCCCGTAAGTGAAGCAGATAGAGTTGTCGAATTACTTCCTCAGGTGTTAGCTTTATAGGCTTGCCACGCACAAGGCAAGTGACATAAGGCACATTGGAGCTGTTACTGTTTTTATAGCTTATCAAGGACTCTAAATGTCCAATTTGTGCAGATTTGAATTGAGTGAGTTTGTATGCGCTGTCTTTTAGCATTGCATTCAGTTTGTTAGCCATAAATGTCCCCTTGATAATTTTTTTATTGAACGGGGAGGGCAGCTATCGACAGAATGGATGCAAAAGCTGCTGAGTTTTCAGCGCTTTTGCTCCATTTGATTGTTTGCAGTCGTCTCGATCAAATAGCCATGCGCTCTGACTTGCCGCGGTTGGTGATGGAACACCTTTTGCGAAGTTTTTTTGCACGGTTTTTTTCGACCAAATCCACATACGACATTGGTCAGCCATTTACGTAGCTTGCTGTCATTTCCCATCCCCAAGCAATGAGTGGGCGGGACTTTATCTAAATATGTTTATTAAAGTACTCAAATATGTGATTTCTATTTTTATTTCTAATGATTTTTGCAAATTAAAGGCGTAATTACTGAAAAAAAATCTGCACACCCAAAGAAAAACGGCCCTTCATCAGGACCGTCTCATAAGCCATCGCAGTTGCTCCCTTTTTACCGCAGGCGATACATCCAGTTATGGCGGTCTTGGACGCGGCCGTATTGAATGCCGGTGAGTTCTTCACGCAGGCTGATGGTCAGCGGGCCGGGTTCGGTGGCGGAGATGTTGAGGGTCTCAGATGTGCTTTTGAACCCGCCGATGGGGGTGATCACCGCTGCGGTGCCGCAGGCAAACACTTCTGAGATGAGGCCGCTGGTGATGCCAGACCTCACCTCGTCGAGGCTGATTTTTCGCTCTTGAACGGTGATGCCACGGTCTTGCATCAATTGGATGAGCGACTTGCGGGTGATGCCGCTCAAAATAGCGCCGTCCAGCGCAGGGGTTGCCACATGGCCGTCCTTGAACACGAAGAACAGGTTCATGCCACCCAGCTCTTCGACGTAGGTGCTGCTTTCTGCGTCCAAAAACATCACTTGCGAGCATCCGTTGTCGTAGCCTTCGCTTTGCGCCACCAAAGAGGCCGCGTAGTTTCCGCCCGATTTGGCAGCACCCGTGCCGTTCTTTCCAGCCCGGGCCGATTTTTGAGAGATCCAGATCGAGATGGGCTTGAACCCGCCGGTGAAATAAGCGCCAACCGGGCTGGCGATGACGCGGTATTCCGCCTTGTGGGTGGCGCGCACACCCAAAAAATTCTCCGAAGCGATTTCAAACGGCCGGATGTAGAGCGACTTTTCGTTGGCTGCATCGGGCACCCAGTCGGCATCGACGGCGATCAACTGCTTGAGCGACTCCACAAACATGTCTTCAGGCACTTCGGGCAAGGCCATGCGCTGCGCGCTCAACTGCATGCGCTTGGCGTTTTCATGCGGGCGAAATGTCCAGATCGAGCCATCGGCATAGCGATAGGCTTTGATGCCTTCGAAAATTTCCTGGGCATAGTGCAGCACAGCGGCGGCCGGGTCCAACATGATCGGGCCATACGGCAAAACCTGGGCGCTGATCCAGCCCTTTTCTTTTTCCCAGGTGCACACCACTTGATGATCGGTGCGGTTTTGACCAAACACGGGATTGACCAACAGGGCCTCGCGCTCTGCCTTGGGCATGGGGTTGGCGTTGCGTTGAACTTCAAAGGGGATGCTCATGATGTTGTTCTTTCTTCTTTGGCGGATGAAATTTCGTTCAATCTATTGATGTGATGCAGTTTATGCGGGTGATAAATCTCTGGGCCGAATCGCGGCCAAAATATTGAGCATCTTGGCTTTGGTCATGGCCATGTCGTATTCCATTTGGCCGCGCAGCCACCAACCATCGCTCAGCCCAAAGTAACGGCACAAACGCAAGTCGGTGTCGGCGGTGATGGCGCGCTTGCCAGCCACGATGTCCCCAATCCGTTGCGGCGGCACGCCAATCTCTTTGGCCAATCGGTATTTGGTCAACCCATAAGGCTTGAGAAACTCTTCTTCCAGCATTTCGCCAGGAGACACAGGTTTGATTTTTTTCACAAGTAACTCCTTTCAGTGGTAGTCCACAATTTCCACATCCATGGCACCTTCATCGCCCCACCTGAAACATACGCGCCATTGCTCATTGATGCGGATGCTGTGCTGGCCTTTCCGGTTGCCTTTTAAGGCTTCGAGCTTGTTGCCTGGCGGGGCCCGCAAATCGCCCAACACAGAAGACCAACTCAATTGTTGAAGCTTCCGGAGTGCTGCTCGCTCAATGTTGACCCAGCGGGACACGCGATTTCCTTCAAACAAGCGGTGTGTATCAGTGCATTTGAATGATTTGATAGCCACACATAATAATAACGCACAACGTTATGCCAGAGTTATGCTGAAGGGGTCATGGCTTGTCACTCCGGCTGTATCCCCGCATCCTTCACCTTGCGGCCCCAACCTTCAAGTTGCCTCTTCATATACGCGTCCAGCTCACCGGCGGTGCTGGGGTGGGCTTCGACCCCCAAGCTCACCAAGCGCTCGGCCACGTCTTTGCGCACCAGCATGGCGGCCAGGCGTTCGCTGAGTTTGTTGACGATGGCCGGTGGCATGCCCGCTGGGCCGACCACACCAATCCAAGCGGCCAGGTCAAAGCCGGGCAAATTGGCTTGCTCGGCCACGGTGGGCAGGTCTGCGGCCAGGGCGGATTTTTGTTCGGCGCTCAGGGCCAGCGCCCGCACCCGGCCTGACTGCACATGCGGTCGGCTGGAGGCCAGGTCCACAAACAAAAACGTCACTTGCCCACCGATCAAATCGGTCAAGGCCTGGGGCGTGCTTTTGTAGGGCACGGCCGATGCGTTGATGCGGGTGAGCGAAGTGAACGCCGCCCCCGCCACTTGGCCCGTGCTGTTGCCGTAGGCATAGCTGGCTTTGTTTTCAGGCTTGCGGGCATAGGCCATCAGCTCTTGCACGTTTTTGGCTGGAAAGTCACTTTTGACCGCCAGCACAAAGGGCGCATACCCCAAGCGACCAATGGGCGTGAAGTCTTTGATCGGGTCGTAGGGCAGCTTTTTGAACAAATACGGGTTGGCCGAATGCACCGTGTTGGTGGTCAAAAACAAGGTGTAGCCATCGGCGGGTGACTTGGCCACGTTTTCAGCGGCGATGATGCCCGAGGCACCGGGTTTGTTATCGACCACAAAGCTTTGTTTGAAGTGGCCTTGAAAGTCCTCGGCCACCATGCGCGCCAAGATATCGCTGGCGCTGCCCGCGGCAAAAGCGGTGACCACGCGCACCGGTTTGTTCGGCCACTCTTGGGCTTGCACCGTGGGCAAGGCGCTGGCCACGGCCAGCACCAGGGCCGAGAGGGTATGGATCAGTTTCATTCAAGTCTCCTTTGATTATTTGAATGTTTCAGCGGCTTTGGTTGCGGTCGCGCCCCAGGGTGAAACCCGCATCCACCTTGAGCATTTGCCCGGTGATCACCGCGTCGGGCTCGAGCAACCACACCACAGCGCGGGCAATGTCTTCGGGTTGGCTGATCTTGCCCAGGGCCGACAAGTCGCTGAAGTCTTGTTTGACCCGCTGGTACGAGGCCTCACCCAAGCCGTCGCGCATCCAACGCCCTTCGATCATGCCGGGCATGACGCCATTGACGCGGATTTTGGGGGCCAGGGTGCGGGCCAGGCTGATGGTCAAGGTGTTGAGCGCGGCCTTGGACAACACATAGGGGTAAGAGCTGCCGCGCCCCGTCTCACCGGCCAAAGATGACACATTGACGATGGCCGCCCCATCGACCATGCGTTTGGCCGCTGCGCGGGCCATTTGAAACGGGCCAATGGCGTTGACGGCAAAGATGTCTTGAAAGTCTTGGGCCTGCACCGCGTCCATGTCGGTCAGGGGCACAAAGGTGGTGGTGCCGGCGCAATTGGCCAAGGCGTCGATGCGGCCCCAGCGCTCATGCGCGGCTTGGGCCAGGGCTTCGCAGTCGGCGTCTTGCGCCACATTGACGGCCATGGCCATGGCTTCCACGCCATGGGCTTGGCAAGCTTGCACCACGGCGTCAGCATGCGCTGGGTTGCGGTTGTAGGTGATGGCCACGTGGTAGCCACGTTGGGCCAGCATGAGCGCAGTGGCTGCGCCCACACCACCACCTCCGCCAGTGACGATGGCCACGCGTTGGGGCTGATTCATGCGCATGTCCCTTTCAAACCGCTGCTTCAAAATATTGCCGCACCACCGATTCGGCCACGCAAGCGGGGCGCTCTTCGCCTTGGATTTCAATCGTCACGCTGAAGGTCATTTGCAAGCCACCGGCAATGTCCTCCAATTTGGCCAGCACAAAGCGACCGCGCACTTGGCGATCGACCTTGACCGGGTTGGTGAAGCGCACCCGGTTGAGACCGTAGTTGATGCCCATTTTGCAAAATGGCAAGTCCATGTGTTGGTCGTAAAAACGCCCCAGCAGCGACAAGGTGAGAAACCCGTGGGCGATGGTGCAACCAAAGGGTGACTCTTTGGCCGCACGCACTGGGTCCACATGGATCCACTGCGGGTCGTCGGTCGCTTGGGCAAACAAGTCAATGCGCTTTTGGTCGATCAGCACCCAGTCGGTGACAAAGGCCTCTTGGCCCACGGCTTGGCGCAGTTCTTCGATGTTGTTGAAGGTGCAATGGTTCGACATGTTCGCAACTTTCTAGGCAGGTGGATGGGAGGTGAGTTGGTCGCGCAATGCGCGTTTGAGCACCTTGCCATTGGCGTTGCGCGGCAAGGGCGTGGTGGACAGGGTGATGGACTCGGGCACCTTGTAGTCAGACAAACGCTGGGCACAGTGGTCGCGCAACACCGCTTCACTGGTGCCCGCTTGGCGCAGGGTGACAAAGGCATGCACCCGCTCGCCCAGCACCGGGCAGGGCTTGGCGACCACGGCGCTCTCGACCACGTCGGGGTGCTCGTACAGGGCGTTTTCCACTTCAATGGTGTAAATCTTGTAGCCACCCCGGTTGATCATGTCTTTGATGCGGTCGTGCACCCGCACATAGCCCTGCGCGTCGATCGAACCCAGGTCGCCCGAATGCCAAAAACCGGCGGTGAAGTTGTCGGCCGTGGACTGTGGGTTGTCCCAATAGCCTTTGACCACCATGGGGCCTTTGATCCAAATTTCGCCCATTTCACCGGCGGGCAACTCGTGGCCTTGGGCGTCCATCACCCGCATGTCGGCGCATGCCAGGGGCTTGCCCACGGTGTCGTTGTGGGCGGCGGTATCGCCCTGCGGCATCAAGGTGGCGGGCGATGTGGTCTCGGTCGAGCCGTAGCAATTCATCAGCATCAGGCGCGGCATTTTTTGGGCGAGCTTTTCGATGGAAGCAACGGGCATGGGCGCGCCGCCGTAGGCCCCCACGCGCCAGGTGGACAAATCGATGTCGTCAAACTCAGGACACAGCATGCACAGGTTGTACATGGCCGGCACCATCAAGGTGTGGGTCATGCGCTCGCGCTGGGCCAGCTGCAAAAACGCCGCAGCTTTGAACTGCGGCATGATGACCAGCTTGCCGGCGCTCAGCACCAGGGTGGTGATCAAAGCGACCAAGCCGGTCACATGGCTCAAGGGCACGGTGGCCACCGAACTGTCTTGCAGGCCCAAGCCCATGGCAATTTGGTAGTGCATGGACGAGTGCACCAAGCTCAGGTGGGTGAGCATGGCGCCCTTGGGCCGACCGGTGGTGCCCGAGGTGTACAAAATCACCGCCGTGTCTTCTTCCTGCACGGGCGTTACGTCGGTCATGGGTGCATGCGCTTGCCAATCGGCATACAAGGCCGAGCCCGCGCACGCAGCCATGGCCACGCGGTGGCGCAGTTGTGGTGCTTCGCTGGGCGCGGGCAACAGGTCAGCCAAGTCGGCCTCGTGCAGCACACACACCGCCGCGCAATGCGCCAAGGCATAGGCCAAGCCCGGCTTTTGTTCACGGATGCTCAAGGGCACGCAGATGGCGCCGATTTGCGTAGTGGCAAACAAGGCCACGACAAACTCAATGCGGTTGCCCAGCAGCAAGGCCACGCGGTCGCCCGCGCCCACCCCATGGGCGCGCAAGGCCCCGGCCAAAGCTTGGCTGGCGTGGTGCAGCTCGCGGTAGGTCATGCGCTGCTCGTCGCACACCAAGGCCACGCCATCGGCATTGCGATCTACCGCTTGGGTCAGCAAGGCGTGCAAGCTGTGCCAACGCTTTTCAAAACAGGTCACCACGCGGTCGCCATGGTGCGCCTCTTGGCGCATGGCGGGCCAGGTGTCATCCCACTGACGCATCGTTGTCTCCTATGAGGGGCGGCATGCGGTGGTCCAGCAGCAGCCATATGGCGGCTTTTTGCCAATGCAAGCCCGCATGCATGGAAGCATAAACGCCGCCGGGCAAGGCCTGGGGGAACACAAATTTCAAGGCCATCAGGCCCGGTACCTGGTAGCGCACCACAGGCGAGTCAAAACACGGCGCCGTGATGGCGCGCACCCGCTCGGGCGTGAGGTACAGACGCAGGCGCTCATAGTGCGCGGGCGTGCCAGCCACCAAGCTCAGATCGAGCATGTCGCCCTTGTCGCCACTGCGCCCGCTGGCCAAGTTCCCCACCCTCATGGCTGGCCCCACACCAGTTCTGTCTTGACCAGCCGGCGGTCGATCAAACCATCGACCACGGCCAAACGCAGGCGTTTTTCAGAGCGCACGCTGCAACCCCCAGCGGGGCCGCTCAAGGTCAGGGCATAGACCTCGTCTTCCACCCACTGGGCGGTGGCCGCATCGTCACACGCCGCGCTGATGTGCACCCGCAACTTCGCAGGCGGCGCGGCGGCCGCCCGGGCACTGCCGCGCAACACCGAATCGACACCCACCAAATCGATTTGACAGGCATGGGTGGGCAAGCCTTGCAACCTCAGGCGCAGCACATCGGCGGCGCACTGAGCGCGGGCCAAGGCGCCGTCACCGGCAAAACCAATTTCCACATCGGCCAGCACCCCGGGCTGTTCGACAAAGCCCGCCACTTTGAGCAGCGGGGGCACGCCTTTGCCGCGCGCGCCATGCATGCGCACGCTTTGCGGCCCGGTGACTTCAAACTGGATGTGTGAGAAGTCAACGATCAAATCGGGGGTGATGTAGTGGGCCGGGTCGTGCACTTCGTACAGCAGCTGCAAGGTGCAGGTGAGCACGTCCACGATGCCCGGCGCACCCGGCACCACGCTGATATCGGCGCTGCCATCGGCGTATACATGGGCCAAGGGGTAGCCCAGCCTGGCGTATTGCTCGGCGCTCAAGGGCGGTGCTTTGTTCGCACCACCCATCGGCTCAAAGTTGCCACCGGTGAGTTGCCCGCCACATTCGAGCAAGTGGCCCACGGCCAAAGCACCGGCCAAGGCGTTGTTTTGGTCTTGCAGCATCAAGCGAGCTGGGGCGGCAAACAAAGCCGAGTCGGCCACACGCCCGGTGACCACCACTTGCGCGCCTTGTTGCAGCGCAGTGGCGATTTGATCACTGCCCAAATACGCATGGGCACCGATCAACTGCCCTTGCCAAGGCTTGGTCCATTGGATGTGGTCTTGCAAGCCCATCACATCGTCGCCGACCAAACCGGCCACACGCTGCTGGGGCAATCCCAACTCACGGCACAAACCAGCAATGGCATGGGCGGCGGCACGCGGATTGGCCGCGCCCAGGTTGGACACCACCCGACAGCCCTGCTCGGCAGCCAGGGGCAGCAAGGGGCTCAAGCGGCGACGCCAACGTGGGTCAAACCCGGCTTGCGGGTTGTCGACGCGCGCTTTGATGGCGGGCACCAAGGTGCGCTCGGCCAGGCATTCCAAAGCGATGGTTTCGATCAGCCCCGAGCGCACCAAGTCCAGCGCCGGGTCGATGCGGTCACCCGCAAAGCCCGCGCCCGCACCAACGCTGCAAATGGCCTGGGACGGTCGCGCCATGGGTCACAAGCCCATGTAAGAGCGCTGCACGTCGGGGTCGCTCAGCAGGTCGGCCGACGGCCCCGATTTGACGATGTGCCCGTGCTCCAGAACATAAGCGCGTTGGGACAAATGCAAGGCATTGCCCACGTTCTGTTCAACCAAGAGCACCGATAAACCTTTTTGCGCCACCAGCGAGCGCACCATGCCAAACACCTTGTCGACCATGATGGGGGCCAAGCCCAGGGAGGGCTCGTCGAGCATCAACAATTTGGGCAAGGACATCATGGCGCGGGCCACGGCGCACATTTGGCGCTCGCCCCCCGACAAACGCCCGGCCAGCTGGCCACGCCGCTCGGCCAAGATGGGGAACAAGCCCATCACCTCGTCCAGGCTTTGGGCCATGCGGGCGCGGGCTGCTGGGTGATAGGCCCCGAGTTCCAGGTTTTCAAGCACCGTCATGAACGGGAACAAGCGCCCGCCCTCGGGCACCATGACCAAGCCGCGCGCTGCCGCCTCATGGGCGGGGATGCGGTCGAAACTTTCGCCCTCAAATTGCACATGGCCGCTGAAGGCGGGCAAGTGGCCGCTGATGGTGAGCAACAAAGTGGTTTTGCCCGCGCCGTTGGCACCCAGCACAGAGACAATTTCACCCTGGCCCACGTTCAAAGACACACCGTCGAGCACCGGCAGTTGCCCATAGCCCGAGCGCAGGTCATCCACTTTCAACACATCGCTCATGGGCGCTCTCCTGTGGCGGTGGCATGCACATCGGTGCCGCCCTTGCCCATGTGGCCGTCGCCCAAATAGGCTTGGATCACGGCGGGTGAATTCAAAATCTCGTCGGCACTGCCCTCGGCAATGTGGCGGCCCCGGTCCAGCACCACCACGCGCTCCGAGAACGCCCGCACCACTTTGAGGTTGTGCTCGATGATCAAAAAGGTCAAGCCCTGGGCATGCAAGCCTTGCAGCAGCTCAATGGCTTGGCCCACCTCGCTTTGGTTCAGGCCCGCCATCACCTCGTCGAGCAACATGATTTTCGGTTGCAAGGCCAAGGCCCGCGCCACTTCCAAGCGACGGCGCTCGCTCAGCGTCAAGTCGCCGGCGCGGCGCATCGCCAAGCGGGCCAGGCCCACTTTTTCCAGCACCGCCATGGCCTTGTCGCGGGCCACCGACAGCGGGGCATCGCGCAAGAAGGCACCGATCATCACGTTTTCCAACGCGGTCAAGGCGATCAAAGGCTTGGAAATTTGAAAGGTGCGGCCCATGCCGAGGCGCGCCCGCGCATGCGGTGGCAAATGGTTGATGGCCTGGCCTTCAAACAACACCTCCCCGCTGGTGGGTGCCAACTGCCCCGTGAGCAAATTGAAGAAGGTGGTTTTGCCCGCGCCATTGGGGCCGATGATGCTGACGATCTCCCCAGGGCGCACCGACAGCGATACCTCATCGACGGCTTTCAAGCCCAAGAAATGTTTGCTCGCTGTTTTGACTTGCAACATGGCTGGGCTCATGGCTTGTCCTCCTTGGGGCCAAACCAGCGTTTGCGCGCATCCTCTATGGCGCCCACGATGCCGCGCTTCATGAACAAAGCGGCCAGCACCATGAGCAAGCCCAGCACCGCCAAATTCAAACCCGGCAAGGCATTGGCCATTTCGGCACGCAAATGGTTTTCAAACGGAATGATCAGCGCCGCACCCAGCAAAGGCCCGGCGATGGTGCCAATGCCACCAATGAGCGCCAGCAACGCAAACTTGACGCCCACCTCGGGCAGCGTGAACAAGGTGGGCGGGTCGATGTAGCGCAAATACATGGTGAACAAGCTGCCACCCATGGCGGTCAAAAACGCGCTGATGGCCATGCCGCGCAACTTGACCGACAGCACATTGATACCCGACGCACGCGCTGCATCCTCGTCTTCACGCACCGCCAACAGGTAGTAGCCCAAGCGCGAGCGGCGCAGCCACACACTCACCCCCACCACCAAAGCGACAAAAGCAAACATCAGCAATGCGTATTGCCAGCGTTCGCGAAAAATCATGTTGGCAAAACCGGCTTTGAAGGGAATCATCAATCCGCGTGGCCCGCCGGTGAAGGAGTCAAAGTGATTGGCCAACACAAAGGCCACTTCGTTGAAGGCCAAGGTGGCAATCGCAAAAAAGGGCCCGCGCAGCCGAAAGGTGGGCCAAGAGATGAGCATGGCCACCAAGGCCGCCACGGCGGCAATCGGCAGCATGGTGACCCAGGGCGAAAAACCAAAGCGGATCACGCCTTGCGCCGTCATGTAAGCGCCAATGGCGAAAAACACCCCATGGCCCAGCGAGAACTGGCCGCCAAAGCCACCAATGATGTTCCACGCCGCGGCCAAGCCGCCCATCAAATAGGTGAAGGCCAAGATGTTGAGCCAATGCGCATCGTCCACCAACAAAACGATGGGCAAGGCCGCCAAGACCATGCTGAGCAGATAAGTGATCAGCACCTTGTTGGTGCTGGCCATCACCCCCTCGCCCGAGGGTGCTGCTGGTTTGGTTGTATCAATGTTGTTCACGGAAACCCACCTCTTCTGCGCCCACTTGCCCGAGCAAGCCGGCTGGTTTGACCACCAACACCACCAAGAAAATCAAAAACCAAATGGCACTGCGCAGCACCGGGTCGATGTAAAAGCCCGCCAAGGCCTCGACCACGCCCACAATCAGCCCACCCCAGTAAGCGCCCCACACGCTGCCCAAGCCACCCAGCACCACCACCGCAAACCCGGCCAAGATGAAGTTGCCGCCCACGGTGGGCGTGATGGAGTAAATAGGGGTCAACATGGCACCAGCCATGCCGGCCAATGCGGCGCCAATGCCAAAGGTGAACAAATAGGTGCGCTCCACATGGATGCCCACCGTGCGCGCGGCGCGTTTGTCTTGGGTGACGGCCCGAATGGCCTTGCCCATCATGGTGCGGCTGAGAAAGAAATGCAGGCCAATGGTGATCAGGGTCACGGCCACCAGGGTGACCACCCGCACCAGGCTGAACTTCATGTCGCCCACAGAGACCACTTCAGCCCCCACATCGCCGCCTATGCTCAAGGCCTCGCCGCGCGAGACCATCAGCATGATGTTTTCAAACATCATCAGCAGACCAAAGGTGGCAAAAATTTGCATGTTCGATTCGTTGTGCAAGGGCTGTATGACCAAGCGCTGGATCGCCATGCCGAGCAAACCCACCGCAGGCGCGACCAAAAACACCGACACATAAGGGCTCATGCCCCATTGGCTGTAGGCGTAATAGCTGCCGTACATGCCCAGCATGACCAACTCGCCCTGGGCGAAGTTGACGATGCGCACCACGCCAAAGATCAGGTTCAGGCCGATGCTGACCAGGCCATAAATACCCCCCAGCAACAAGCCGAACATCAGCACATTGATCAAATCACTCATGAATCGCTTTCAAGTCATGAACCACGGGTCAGGCCAGGGCACGGCTGCGGTTTGGCGCAGCCGTGCACCCTCAAGTTCGCCTCAAGGCCGGGCCAATTTGCCCAACTTCACGCCGGGCAACACCGCGTTGTTGGGATAGACGGTGACCATCTTGCCGCCTTGCCACTGCGATGTGGTGACCCAGGCACGCACGTTTTGCATGTTCTTGTCGAACTTGGCGCCGTAGCCCGAGGCATATGAGTTTTCCGGCTTGTCCAGCTTGGCGACCGCAGCGCGCACCTTTTCGGGGTCGACGCTGTTGGCTTGGCGAATCGCTTCAAACAACATTTGCACGCCCGAATAAGCCGTCATGCCTTGAGGGGCCACTGGGTCGGCCTTGTATTTGGCGCGGTATGCGGCCAAATAGGCTTTGTTGCCGGGGCCATAGGCCTCGGTGATGTCGTTGCGCGGGTAGCCGACCACCAAGATGCCGTCCAAGGATGCAGCACCCAGGGCTTGCAAGGTCTCGGGGGTGTCGCCGGTGCCCACCAAAATGATGGCGGCGGGTTTGAAGCCTTGGTCGCGGGCGGTGCGCAGCAACAAGTTGCCATCGGGCACATAACCGGTGTTGATCAAAACATCGGGCGCGGCTTGTTTGGCGCGCAGCACGGTGTCGTTGAGGTCAATGGTGCGGGCTGAATGCGCGCCCACGCCCACAATCTTGGCGCCCAAGGCCTCCAACTGGCGCTTTTGGGCTTCGGCGATGGAAGTGCCGTAAATCGAGTCCTCGTGCTCGAGCCAAATTTTCAGGTCTTTGACTTCTTTCTTCATCGCCGGGGCTACTAGGTTGCGCACCGTGGCCACCGAGGTCGCGGCAAAGGTGCCGCCGTCGGGGCCGCTGCGAAAGAAGTTGGGCAAGCCACGGTCAATCAGCGACTGCGCCAGGGCATTGGTTTCCCAATAAATTTTGTTGTAGCGCAAAGCGGTGTCGCTGGCGGTGAGCGAGATACCGCTCAAATACGTGCCCATGAACAAGTCCACTTTGTCGCGGCTGACCAGTTGCTCGACCATGGCAATGCCTTGCTGCGGTGTGCTGGCGTCGCCGCGCACCAACTCGACCTTGCGCCCGAGCAAGCCGCCAGCGGCATTGACCTGATCGACCGCCAGTTCATAGCCCCGGGTGACCTCGTTGCCGTACAAGGCCATGGGGCCGCTGTAGGGGTTGATGGCCCCGATCTTCAGGGTTTGCTGTGCCCACAGGGGTGTGGCCACGAAAGCGGCCGCGATGGCCAAAGCTGCGCAACTGCGCCGTTTGATGTTCAACATGCTTGTCTCCTTTTGAAATGACTGACCCTTGACGCATTGCCCCGCACAACCCCGGGTGACGTCACCCCCCAGGTGCGTTTGAAAAATTTGGAAGGCTTCATCCCACGGCCCCCACCGCTTGGCCCACCGGCCAATACAAGCCCGCACCGGTGACGCCGCCATCGACAGCGATGTCCGCCGCAGTGATGTAGGCCGCCGCCGGGCTCAACAGAAAAAAGATGACTTGCGCGATGTCGCCGCTTTGCGCCATGCGCTGCATGGGGATGGTGGTTTGCAAGGCCTGCACCAAGGCTGGGTGGTTGCGGATCATGTCGGTGTCGACCACGCCAGGCATGACCGCGTTGACCCGCACCCCCTTGGGCGCGAGTTCCATCGCGGCGCTGCGGGTCAAACCACGCAAAGCCCATTTGCTGCATGAATAGGCCGCCGAGTAATAGCCGGTCATGCCCACGGTGGACGACACATTCACGATGGACGCACCGGCCACCATGTGCGGGGCCAAATGGTGGATGCCCAACATGCTGCCAGTGAGGTTGACGTCAAGCACGCGTTGCCACTGGGCCAGCACGGTTTGGGTGACGGTGTTGCGCGGGCCGGTAATGCCGGCGTTGTTGACCAAGCCCCACAACGGCACACCGCTGGCCAGCACTTGCGTGCGCACACCTTGCCAATCGCTGTCGCTGGCCACATCGGCCACGTGGCGGTACAAATGACCGGCACTGGCGCTGGCCACGCTGACCAAAGCATCCCAGGCCGGGTCGCTGGCGGGCAAGGTATCGATCACATGCACATCGGCCCCGGCTTGCAGCAACAACGCCGCCAAAGCCGCGCCTTGACCGCGCACGCCACCGGTGACCACCACGGCACGGCCATGCCAGTCGTGCGCCACAGCGGTTGGGTTGGGCAAGGGCGTGCTCATGACAGGCTTATTGGGGGCGGATGCCCGCGCCATCGGCGATGCGTTTGAAGCGCTCGGTCTCGCTGCGCTGGAATTGACGCATCTCGTTGGCTTGCAGGTTCAAGGGGTCAGACCCAATAGAGCGGATGTAGTCTTTGGTGGCCTGGGTGGCCATGATTTTTTGCAAGGTCTCGACCAGTTTTTGGGTGGCGGGCTCGGGGGTTTCGGCGCGCACATACAAGGTGGTCCAGGTGTAGTTCACATAGTTGGGGTAACCCAACTCTTTGAGGGTGGGAATGTCGGGGTAGTCGGGGTGACGCGCTTCGCCCGACACCGCCAAGGCGCGCAACTTGCCCGCCTTGACCTGGGGCATGGCGGCGATCAAGTCGCTCACCCCCCAATCGAGCTGGCTCGCCATCAGGCCCAAGAACACCTCGGGCGCGCCTTTGTAAGACACGTTGACAAACGGAATCGATGCCTCGCTGGCAAACCATGCCGCTGACAAATGAAAGCCCGCGGTATAGGTGCCCACGCTCAAGCCTTGCGGCTGGGCTTTGGAGGCCTTGACCAGGTCGGCCACGTTGGCGATTTTGGATTGGGGGTTGCCGACAAAAATCATCATGCCCCGGGCCAAACCGGTGATGGGCTTGAGGTCTTTCACCGGGTCATAAGGCAGGTCTTTGATAACGATGGGGTTGACCGCCAAATGGGTGTTGGTGCCCAAAAACAAGGTGTAGCCGTCGGCCGGCGCTTGTTTGACCGCCATGGCCGCGATGATGCCGTTGCCGCCGGGTCGGTTTTCGATCACCACACCCACGCCCAGCGCAGCCGCGATTTGCTCGCCAAAGTAACGCGCGGTCACATCGGAGCCACTGCCCGGTGTGGTGGGCACGATGATGCGCAATGCGCGTGCCGGAAAGTTGCTTTGCGCCAGCGTTGGCAACACCACCGCCAGGCCGCACACCAGGCAAGCGGCTTGCCTTAACCATGTTTTGATCATTGCTCTCTCCTCAAATGTTTCATCGAATCATGGCTTTCACCCCATGCCATGCACAGGGGATAAACCAGCACGTGCATACCCCTAGGCATCGTCATGCGGGCACAAAACGCGGCAAGGCCACGCCGCCTTCGTTTTCGATGCGCAACTGCAAAGGCTGGTCGATGACCAAGCCTTCATGGTCATCAATGCCCACCACGTTGCTGATCAGGCGCGGGCCTTCGGCCAACTCGACCACGGCCACGTTGTAGGGCAAGCGGTTTTCAAAGGCCTTGTGGTGGGCGATGTGATAGACCACCCAGCTGATGAGCTTGGCGCGGCCACTGGCATCTTTCCAGGCCCAGTCATCAGACAAACAACCGGGGCATTCGCTGCGCGGGGGCAGCCAGGCCTTGTGACAGGCGTTGCAGCACTGGTAGGTCAAACGGCCTTGGGCCAAGCTGTCCCAATACGGTGTGTTGATGGCGTCGCGCTCGGGCGCGAGGGATTCGATGCTGTTCTCGTCCATGTGGCTCTCCTCAAGCTTGACCCAGGATCAGGGTCGAATGGGTGTGCATGATGCCGCCCTGGTTGCTGATGGCGCAGGTGCGTGCACCCTTGACTTGGTTGACCGCTTGGCCGCGCATTTGGCGCACGCCTTCCAGCACCAGTTGCAAGCCGGGCATGCCGGTCTCAGACAGCAGACCGCCCGAGGTGTTGATGGGCAACTCGCCACCGATTTCGATGCGCCCGCCCTGCACAAACTGGCCGCCTTTGCCACGGGGGCAAAAGCCATAAGCCTCCAGCGTCATCAAGGGCGCAATGGTGAAGCAGTCGTACAACTGCGCCACATCAATGTCTTTGGGGGTGAGGCCCGCCATCTTGAAGGCCGTGTGGGCGGATTTTTCAGCGGCGGTGGTGGTCAACTCCACCCGCTGCGCCACCTCCCAAGAGGTTTGGCCTTGGCCAAAGCCCAAGATGGGCACGGCATTCTTGAGGTTGAGTTGGCGCGCCCGCTGTGCACTCATCACCACCACCGCAGCCGCACCGTCAGACACCAAGCAACAGTCGTCGCGGCGCAAGGGCGCGGCGATCAAGCGCGATTCGCGGTATTGCTCCAGGGTGAGGGGTTTGCGCAATTGGGCATTCGGGTTCAAGGCCCCGTGCTTGCGGCAGGCCACGGCGATGGCACCGAGTTGGTCGCTGGTGGTGCCGTACTCGCCCATGTGGCGGCGCGCAATCATGGCGTACCCCGCAGGGGTGCCGAACCAGCCAAAAATGCTGTCTTCGCCCCAGGCCTTGTCATAGGCTTGGCGCGTGCCCGTCGCCGGGTTATCGGCCAAGGCGATGACCGCGATGTCGCACTGCCCGGCCTCGATGGCCATGGCGGCATAACCAATCATGCTGGCGTTGGTGGCCCCACCTTGGTCCCACACGCCGCCGATGCGCGGCACGATGCCCAGCGACTCGGCCAGCTTTTGGGCATACATCATTTCAAATTTGGAGGTCGGGCACTTGACGAACAAGCCATCCACCTCGCCCTTGTCCACGCCGGCATCGGCCAAGGCTTTGCGAATCGCCTCGACATTCAGCGACAAGGTGCTGCGCCCAGCGAGCTTGCCAAACGCGGTGTGCCCTATGCCCGCAATCACTGTTTTTTCACGCATCAAATCACCTCTTCTTTTTCGAGTTGGTCAATGTCGTGGCTCGACAGGCCCAGCCACTCGCCATAAATGCTGCGGTTGTCACACCCGAGTTCGCCGCTGGGCTTCAAGGCCAAGGGCGGGCTGTCTTGGTAGCGCATGGCCGAGTTCATCAGGCACAAGCGGCCATACATGGGGTGGTCCACCCACTCCAACGCACCGCGTTCGTGCATGTGGGCGTCGTTGACCACATCGTCGAGGTTGCGCACCGGCGCACAAGCGACACGGTGCTGCATGAGCACCTCAAACAGTTCTTGCTTGTTCCATTGCGCGGTGAAGCCACCGACCAAGGCGTCGATCTCGTCCATGTGCGCCACGCGCGACTTCAGGTCTTTGTAGCGCGCATCGGTGAGCAAATCTTCGCGCTGCATGGCTTTGAGCAGCGACTTCCAATGCACCTCACCGACACAAATGATGGCGATGAAGCCGTCTTTCGTGGGGTAGACGTTGTAGGGCGACTCGGCCAAGCCGCCATGGCGGTTGCCGGTGCGCGCCGGGGCTTGGCCCTGGCTGCCAAAGTACATGCCCAAGTTGGAGGCCAAAGAGGGGTACACCGCCTCTTGCATCGACACCTCGACCAACCGGCCCAGGCCCGTGCGCTCGCGCTCAAACAGCGCGGTCATGATGCCGCCATACAAATGGATGCCGCCAAAAAAATCACACAAGGCCGGGCCAGACTTGACGGGCGGCCGGTCCGGGAAACCGGTGATGTCCATGATGCCGGCCATGGCCTGCACCGTGAGGTCCATGGCCGGGTAGTCTTTGTTGGGGCCGCTGCGGCCATAGCCCGAACCCGCGCCGTAAACGATGCGCGGGTTGACCGCGCACATTTGCTCGTAGCCCACGCCCAAGCGCTCCATCGCACCGGGGGCGAAGTTCTCCACCACCACGTCACCTCGGCGCACCATCTCGAACAACAACTCGCGACCGCGCGCGGTTTTGAGGTTGAGGGTGACAAAGTTTTTATTCGAGTTGAGCATGGCAAACGGCACCGCCGCACCGCCGACCACGCTGCGCCGGCGCAAATGCTCGCCACCGGGCGACTCGATTTTGATGACCCGGGCACCGGCCATGGCCAGCAAAAAGCTGCAATACGGGCCGTTGTAAATCTGGCCCAAATCGACCACGGTGACGCCATCCAAAGGCAGCGGGCGGCTCATCTCAACGCCCCTTGAATTGCGGTGGGCGCTTTTCAGCGAAGGCCTTGGCGCCTTCGGCCACGTCCTCGGTGCCTTGCAGCATGCGCGTCACCATGCGCTCCCAGCGCAAGCCGGTTTGCAAGTCCATGTCGCGGCTGCGGATGGCCAGCTCTTTGGCCGCTTGCACCGCCAGCGGTGCATTGGCGGCAATCCGTTTGGCATAGGCATAAGCGGTGGGCAACAAATCGGCCATGGGCACCACTTTGTTGATCAAGCCCCAGCGTTCGGCCATGGCGGTGTCAAAGGTGTCGCCGACGAGCAAGATTTCCATCGCGATGGCATAGGGCACTTGGCTGATCAGGCGCTGGGTGCCGCCGTTGGCCGCGACCACGCCGCGCTTGACCTCGGCCAAATTGAAGGTGGCATGGCTGGCGGCAATGCGGATGTCGGTGGCCAGCATCAAGGTGACACCCCCACCCAGGCAGTAGCCGTTGATGGCCGAGATGACCGGCTTCCACACCTCCAAGCCCCGGTTGAGCAATTGGCCGGCTTGGGTCATCCACATCTCCGACATGGGCGTGGGCGCGGTGATGAAGCTTTTGATGTCGGCCCCGGTGGTGAAAGATTTTTCGCCCGCACCGGTGACGATGGCCACGCGAATGGCCGGGTCGTCGCGCACCGTCATCCAGGCTTTGGACAGGCCGTCGTAGTGTTCCGCGTCCATGGCGTTGAGGCGCTCGGGGCGGTTGATGGTGATCAGGGCCACGCCCTCGTCTGAGACATTGAAATCAATCGACATGTGTTTCTCCTAAGGGGGTATCAAGCACGCAAAGCGCCGAGCATGTCGCGGGCAATGACCATGCGGTGCACTTCTGAGGGGCCTTCGCCAATGCGTTTGATGCGCATTTCTCGGTACCAGCGCTCCAAGGGAAGCTCTTGGGCCACGCCCATGCCGCCCAAAATTTGGATGCAACGGTCAACCACGCGGCCGGCGGTTTCGGTGCCATAGACCTTGGCCACCGACGCATCGACCTTGATGTCGCGCCCCAGGTCCGCATTCCAAGCGGCTTGGTACACCAACAAGCGAGCAGCGCGAAGTTCGACCTCGGAGTCGGCCAGCATCCATTGGATGGCTTGTTTGTCGGCCAAATGGCTGCCAAAGGTTTTGCGCTGGCGTGCCCAATCCATGGCGATGTCCAAGGCAGCTTGGGCAATGCCAATGGTGGCCGCGGCATACGGTGGGCGGGCGTGCACCAACCACTCTTCGGCAAAGGAAAAGCCTTTGCCCTCCTCGCCCAAGCGGTCTTCGATCGGCACTTCGTAGTCGTTGAAGTGCACTTCATACGGTGAGTACGAGCGGATCACTGGGATCTTGGACAAGCTGATGCCAGGCTTGGATTTATCCACCACAAAGCTGGTGATGCCGTCGCGCCCTTTGCTCTCACCGACGCGCGCAAACACAATGCCCCAATCGGCCATGCCCGCGCCGGAGATCCAAATCTTGGTGCCGTTGATGACATAGCGGTCGCTTTTGCGCTCGGCCCGGGTTTGGATAGCGCGCCCCGGGTCGGAGCCACCGCTGGGTTCGCTGATGGCAACAAAGGCCTTGGTGCCATTGGCCACGTCTTGGCGGGCAAAGCGTTGCTGGTGTTCGGTGCCCTTCCAAATCACGTTGGGGGGATCAAAGCCAAAAGCGCCGCAACCCGCGATGTAAGCGCCCATGCGGCACTTGGCGGTTTCTTCGGCGGCCACGCACTGGCCCAACAGGTTCAGGCCTGGGCCGCCATGCTCTGCCGGGGTTTCAAACAACCACAACCCCAAGTCGCGCGCTTTGCGCTGCAAGTCGGCCAACTGCCCAGGTGGCGGGGTGTAGGCGTCGTGCTCCAAGGTGTCTTCAACCGGTTTGACCTCTTCTTGCATGAAGCGGCGAATGGTGTCACGCAACATCACCAGTTCTTGTGGCAATTCCCAAGCGCCTGCGGGGTCGTGCATATCGTTTCTCCTTGTGTGTGTTCTGATGAAAAAATTTATTTGGGGCCAGCAGCCAAGCTTTTGCGCCGGGCCACGCTGGCCGTGGCGTCCAGGGTGTATCGGTGGGTCCCAGTGGCCAGGGTGCGGTCTTGGGCGATCACCACGCCGTAGTCGCGCTCGGCGGTTTCGCGGCTGATGTAGCCGCCGTTCAAGTCGCGCTCGACGGCTTCCAAGTCGCGCTCCAAGGCCGGGCCGTAGCCACCACCACCGGGCGAGTTGGCGCGCAAGCGGTCGCCCGCCTTCAAGGCGCGTTTGTCTTCTTTGCTGCGAAACGGTGGCCGCCAGGTTTTGCCATCGGTTTCGAACTCGACCACATTGGCCAAGGCAGGTCCACCACCGCCCACACCAAACGGCGCATGGTCGGCACGGTCACCCAGCACGGTGACCACACAGTCGCTCCACATCGTGAAGCCATAACTGGTGCCGCAGCCGCCCCGGTGCCAGCCCGCGCCACCCGAGTCCTCGCGCACACTGAAGTGGTCAAAGCGCACCGGGAAACGGTGCTCCGACATTTCCAAAGACATGAAGTTGGCCATCGACTGTGGGGGCGTGCCATTGATCAAACCGTCACTGGCGCGGCTGGCGCCATAGCCGCCGGGATAAGGGAACACGCCCACGTAATAGTTCTTGCTGCGCGGGTGGGTGCCGCTGATGGCCACCACGCCAATGGTGCCAAAAAACGCTGCGGGCACCTTGTCGGGAATGGCTTGGGCCAGGGCGCCAAAGGTCACGTCGATGGCGCGGCCCATGGGCTCCAAGTAGCCACCACAGGCCGTGGGGTACTGGGCCGACAACAAAGTGCGCTCGGGCAAGGTGAAGCTGATGGGCCGAAAAGTGCCGCCATTGACCGGCACATCGGGGAAGATGTGCTTGATGGCCACATAGCATGACGACAGCGTGGTGTTGCGCGACATGTTCATCGGCCCGGTGGTGCTGGGACCCGTGCCAGTGAAGTCAAAGTGCATTTCATCGCCCTTGACGGTGATGGCCAACTTGACCGGCACCGCCTTGTCGACGATGCCATCGTTGTCCAAAAAGTCCTCGCAGCGGTAGGTGCCGTCGGGAATCTCGCTGATGTAGGAGCGCATTTGGCGCTCGGAATACGCGATCATTTCGTTCAGGCAGTCGGACAACACGGGCGCGCCATAACGCTGCACCAAAGCCTCGACACCCCGGTGGCCCACCGAGAACACATTCACCATGGCCGAAAGGTCGCCCGCGATTTCGGTGGGCAAGCGCACATTGGCTTTGAACATGGCCAACAAGGCCTCGTTCAAGCGGCCTTGCTCATACAGCTTGACCGGTGGGATGACGATGCCTTCTTGGTGAATCTCGGTGGCCTTGGGACCCCAACCACCGGGCACATTGCCGCCAATGTCCATCCAATGGCCGGTGGTGGCGAGCACGGCAAACAACTCGCCACCGACAAAGATGGGGGCCACCAATTGCACGTCTTGCAAATGGCTGCCACCCAAGTAGGTGTCGTTCATGATCCAGATGTCGCCATCTTTGAAGCCGCCTTGCGCATTGGCCAGCCCAATGATGTGTTGCACGCTGAATTGCATGTAGGCCAAAAACACTGGCAAACCGTAGCGGCCTTGGGCAATGGTCTCGCCCGTGGTCGGGTGAAAGATGCCGTTGGCACAGTCGTTGGTCTCAGAGATGATGGGCGAGATGGCCGCATGGATGAGGTGCAAATCCATCTCATCGGCAATTTGTTCGAGGCTGCCGCGCACAACGGCCAGGGTGACAGGATCCATGGTCATTTCACTTTCACAAGCAGGTTGCCGTGCACATCGACAGTGGCGGTCATGTCGGGCTCGATGACGGTGGTGGTGTCGCTTTGCTCAACGATCGCCGGGCCTACAAAAGCCATGCCGGGGGCCAAGGCGTCGCGGGTGTACACCGGGGTGTCATGCCAACCGCCAAAGTACACCGGTCGGTGCCCAGAAGCTTTGGGCTGGCTGCCACTGGCCACCGCTTGCATGGTGGGCATGGCGATGCTGGCGCGCGTGCCCACCACGATGGTGCGCAGGTTCACCACCACCACGGCCATGCCTTGCAAGGTGTTGCCAAACTTGTCTTGGTAGGTTTGGACAAAGGCTTGTTCCATTTGCGCCGGTGTCCAGTCAGCTTGGATGGGCACCCGCAGCGAATGGATTTGCCCCGCATAGGCCATGTCAGCCGCATGGGTGAGCGACGCGTGGTCGATGGGCACCTGGCTTTCATCGAGTTGCTTTTGGCCTTGCTGGCGTTGGCGCGCCATGATCTCGGCGAGTTCGTTGGCACCCAAGCGCTCGGTGCGTTTCTCGATGGTTTGCGACAGGTCGTAGCGCAAATCGGCATACACACACCCCAAGGCGCACAACACACCGGGGTACAGGGGAACCAGCATGGTGCTGACACCCACCTCGCGGATCAGCGCGCCACCATGCAAGGGGCCTGCGCCACCAAAAGCCACCAAGGCAAAGTCACGCGGGTCCAGACCGCGCTCGATGGACATCAAGCGCATGCGCCCGGCCATGCGCTGGTTGACCACGGCCAACACCGCCTCGGCGGTTTGCTCCAAACCCAGGTTCATTTGTGTGCCCAAGCGCTGCACCGCCGCGCGGGCACCGGCCACGTCCAAGCTGGTGCCGTCGCCGTTCATGCGGCTGTCGGGGTTGATTCGCCCGAGCACCACATTGGCATCGGTCACAGTGGGCTCGGTGCCACCCCGTCGATAGGCCACCGGTCCGGGCATGGCGCCTGCACTGCGTGGGCCCACTTGCAACATGCCGCCCCGGTCGAGGTGGGCAATGCTGCCGCCGCCCGCGCCAATGGTGTGCACATCGATCATGGGCAAGCGCATGGGAATGCGAAAGTCCAGGTTGGTGAGTTCGGCCACCTCGGGTTCGCCGTTGATGATGACGGCCACATCAAAACTGGTGCCGCCCATGTCACCGGTGATCACATGGCTGAAGCCCGACTCAGCGGCAATGCGGGCTGCGGCCGTGACCCCAGCCGCCGGGCCGGAGCGCACGATGTAGGCCGCGCGCTCGCTGAGTTGACGCAGGGGCGCGACGCCGCCGTTGGACTGCATGATGGCCACTTCACGCTCATAGCCCCAGCCCTTGAGCTTGTCGGCCAAGTTGCGGGCATAGCGCGCCACCAAGGGTTGTAAATAGCCCTGCACCACCGCGGTGCTGGTGCGTTCAAACTCGTAGTATTCGCGCACCACCGAGGTGGCGGTGACCAATTCCCAGGCCGGGTTGATGGTGGCCAAAATGGCGCGTGCTTGGTCTTCGTGGGCGGTGTTGGCATAGGCATGCATGAAGGAGATGACTACCGCCTCGACCTTCAACTCTTGCAAGGCCTCGGCCACGGCATGCAGGCCGGCTTCATCGAGTGGGCGCAGCACCTGGCCTTCGTGGTCGAGCCGCTCGTCGACTTCAAAGCGCAACTCGCGCGGCACCAAGGGCTCGTGCACGCCCTCCAGGCCATACATTTGCGGCCGGTCGCGCCGACCCAGTTCCAACAAATCGCGAAAGCCTCGGGTGGTGATCAAGGCGCAGCGAGCCCCTTTGCGCTCGATCACCGCATTGGTGGCAATCGTCGTGCCGTGCAAGATGGCGTCGAGTTCGCCCGGTTGCAAATTGGCTTTTTCCAAAGCATGGAGCAAACCCACCGATGGGTCGTGCGGTGTGGAGGGCACCTTCAAAATATGGTGCGAGCGGCCCTCGCTGCCCGAAAAATACAAGTCGGTGAAAGTCCCGCCGACGTCAATGCCCACAATCCCGGCCATGCTGTCTCCTTGGGGGCTGCTTGCCCCCGTTGGTTATTCGATTTCAGCGTCCTGTGCAGCGACACCGCCGCTCAAGCCGCCGCTTTCACATCTTCTCGGGAGGCCACGCTGCTCACATAGGCCCCCACATGGCGACCCATGCGCCGCGCTGCCGAATCGGCATTGCGCGCCTCAATCGCATCCATCACCCGCTGATGTGCCACACCCACGGCATGGCGCACATCCACTGAATTGAAACCGGCCAAATCGGTGGCCGCGTACACACTGCTGGAGATGGCCGCGATGAAGGCGATCAACAACTCGTTGTGGCTGGCCCGCACCACGCTCACATGCCAATCCAAATTGGCTTGCAAAAAAGCGGGGATGTCTTCACCCGCGTTCATCAACTTGTCGTGCGCTTGCACCAGGGCCGCCCAGTCGTCGGCCTGGTGGTGCAGGGCCGCCAAGCGGGCTGCTTGCGGCTCGATGGCCTCGCGCACCTCGAGCACCGATTGGTTGCGGATGTTTTGGCCCCGGATGAAGATGCCAATCGATCGCTCCAGCGTGGCGCTGGTCGGGCGCACCACCTCGGAGCCGCCGTTGCGACCGGTGCGGGTGGCGATCAAACCCTCGACCTCCAAAATGCGCAAGGCCTCGCGCACCGAGGTGCGCGACAAGCCCGCCCGCTCCGACAACTCGCGCTCGTTGGGCAACAAAGAACCCACGCCCAAGCGCCCATTGAGGATTTGCTCGCGCAAAGTATCGGCCAGCACATCGGCGGCTTTGGGGACGAAAACGGGGCTGAGGTCGATCATCTGCTGGTCTGGCTTGTTGGGCGTTGTCACAAAGATTTCAAATGATTTTTAAACACTAATGGTTGGACCAAATAGGGGGTTTCCCTGAAAAATCAGCTGGATTTACCCTGATAAACAAGGGTTAACCCTTGACTTCAAACCCTCCATGCCCGTCCCTGCCCCTGGTTCGGACCGCCTGCGTGGGCAGCGTTGCTGGGCTCGCTGCGGGTCTGTGTGTTGGCGCTGAAACCGGATGAAGGTGACGGCTGACCTAAACTGAACCCAACTGCCACCCCTTGAAGGAACCCATATGTTCACCACCCGGCCCGAGATCAGCGGCACGTTTGGCGTGGCAGCGGCCACCCACTGGCTGGCCGCCCAAACCGCCATGGGGGTGCTGGAGCGCGGTGGCAATGCCTTTGACGCCGCCGTGGCCGGCGGGATGGTGTTGCAAGTGGTCGAGCCGCATTTGAATGGGCCCGGCGGAGAAGTGCCCATCATGGTCTGGAGCGAAAAGCTGGGTGCCGCCCAAGTGATCGCTGGCCAAGGCTGTGCGCCGCAAGCGGCCACGCCGGCTTACTTCAAGGAACGTGGCATGGAACAAGTGCCTGGCATTGGCCTGCTGGCCGCCACCGTGCCCGGCGCCTTTGGGGCCTGGATGCGGCTGCTCAAAGACCACGGGACTTGGTCCTTGGCCGATGTGATGGCGCCGGCCATTGAGTTGGCGACCCAAGGCTTTCCGGTGTTGCCACGCGTGTCCCAAGCCATCGCGGCGGTCAAGCCTTTGTTTGAAACCGACTGGCCCAGCTCGGGCGAGCAATGGCTGCGCCAAGGCCGCGTGCCGCGCCCCGGCTCTCACATGACCAACCCCGCCCTGGCCCAAACCTATCAGCGCGTGGTGAACGAAGCCACACAAAAAAGCACCGAGCGCGAAGAACAAATCGATGCGGCTGTGGCCATTTGGTACCAAGGCTTTGTGGCCCAAGCGATTGACGCGTTTTGCCGCACACCGGTGATGGACTCCAGCGGCCAACCCCAGGTCGGTTTGTTGACCGGGTCCGACATGGCCGCTTGGCAGGCTGAAGTGGAAACCCCGCTGTGGCACGACTTTGGCCGCTACCGCGTGGCCAAGTGCGGACCTTGGAGCCAGGGCCTGGTGATGTTGCAGCAACTGGGCTTGGTCGATGCGGGCCAGCTGGGCGCATGCGCACCCGATTCAGCAGCGTTTGTGCACCAGGTGGCAGAGGCCTGCAAGCTGGCCATGGCCGATCGATTGGCTTGGCTGGGCGACCCGCGTTTTGTGTCGGTACCCACCGATGGATTGCTGTCTGCCGCTTACTTGGCGCAGCGCAGGGCATTGATCGGTGACCACGCCAGCACCAGCCTTCGACCGGGCATGCCCGGGGGACAGGCTTTTGTGTTGCCCGACCTGGGCGTGTGCGAGCGCACCTTGGCGGTGGCGGACACGCGCTACGGCGTGGGCGAGCCGACCTTTGCCCAACTGCCGCCGCCCGAAGATTGGGCCGCGCATGAATTGTTTGTGGGCGACACCTGCCACATCAATGTGATCGATCGCCACGGCAACATGGTGGCCGCCACGCCGTCGGGCGGTTGGTTGTCGTCCAGCCCCACGGTGCCCGGCTTGGGCTTTGCGCTCAACACCCGCTTGCAAATTTCTTGGCTCGATGACGGTGTGCCCAATGTGCTGGCTCCCGGCAAGCGGCCCTGCACCACCTTGTCGCCCACCTTGGTGATGCGCGATGGCCAGCCTTACATGGTGATGGGCACGCCTGGTGGCGATCAGCAAGACCAGTGGCAAACGGCTTTCTTTTTGCGCCATGCCGTGCATGGCATGGGTTTGCAAGCAGCGATCGACGCGCCCATGTGGCATGTGGATCATTTCCCGGCTTCGTTTTGGCCGCATGCGCTCAAGCTCAACCAGTTGGTGGTGGAGAGCCGCTTCACTGCGGCGGATGCCCAGGCGCTGAAGGACCGAGGCCATGAGGTGCGCCTGGGCGAGCCATGGTCCGAGGGCCGCTTGTGCGTGAGCACGCGCGAACGCGACAGCCAAGGCCGTTTGATCCTGCGCAGCGCCGCCAGCCCCCGGGGCATGCAGGCTTTTGCCGTGGGCCGCTGATCAAATGCGCTGCATCGGAGAGTCAAGCCGTTGTGGTTGGGCTTGTCAGGCCTGGTCCGACCGTGCTTAGAGCATCAATTTGAAAATGGTTTGATTTTTGCGGTCACCTGCTGGACAGCCCAGCCTGGGTTTACAGGTGATTACCCTGAATTCAGATCAGGGCTTCGGTGTTATGTTTCCCCCACCGATTGCTTAGGAGACGAACCATGACCGCACCCGCCACCACCGAAAAGCGCCGCCCCACCCACGAAGAAATCGTGGCCACTCCACGTTCCACCTTTGTGGATGTGCTGAACATGCCTTGGACGCCGTCCAAGTTTCCAGGCGTGGAAGTGAAGGTGTTGTACCAAGACGCAAGCGGCATGTTGACCGTGCTCTCGCGCATGGCACCGGGCTCGTTCATCCCCCTGCACACCCACACCGAAATTGAACAAACCTACATCTTGGAGGGCAGCTTGGAAGACGAGCAAGCGCCAGCCACAGCGGGTAACTTTGTGTGGAGACCAGGTGGCAACACCCACATTGCACACGCACCCAATGGTTGTTTGTCGATTTCGTTTTTCACCAAACCGAACAAGTTTTTCGATGAGGTCAAGTGGTTCAACGAGCTGTGATTCACTTGACACAGCCCTGACCTGGCTTGTACATGCCCGCCGTCCCTGCCCAAGCCACTGCCCTGACAAACAGGCAGCCCCCATTGCAGCTTTTTGATTGAAAGAAATCCCATGACATTGCCCAAGCGCCATTTGCTTTTATCCGCCTTGTCCCTGGCATTGGCATCGCTGATGCCGGTGGCCGCCCAAGCACAAAACCTCAAATGGAACATGCCCACGCCATATGCCGATGGCAGCTTCCACACCAAGAACACGCGCATGTTTGCCGACGAAATCCGGCAAGCGTCTGGCGGACGCATTGACATCACGGTGCACTCGAATGGATCGCTGTTCAAAATGCCCGAAATCAAGCGCGCGGTTCAAACCGGTCAGGTGCCGATTGCCGAGACCAACCTGCCCGCCTACGGCAATGAGTTTGCTTTTTTTGACATCGACGGCATTTTGTTTTTGGACCGTGGCTATGACGCGGCCGAGCGCTTATGGAAAATTTCCAAGCCGTATTTGGACAAGCGCCTGAACGCGCAAGGCATCACGATTTTGTACACCGTGCCATTTCCGGGCATGGGCATGATCAGCAAAAAAGCGGTCACCAAAGTGGAGGACTTCAAAGGCATGAAGCACCGCAGTTGGGGCCCAGCGGCATCGCGCTTTGCTGAATTGGTGGGCGCCACCCCCACCGTGTTGCAAGCCTCTGAACTTAGCCAAGCCTTCACCGTGGGCATTGTGGACGCCACCCTGACCTCATCCACCACGGGTGTCGCCACCCAAGCCTGGGAATACGCCAAGTACTTCATTGACTTTCAAGCCGCGCACTCCAAAGACACCATCTTGATCAACACCCAGGTGTTCAAAGGCTTGCCCGCTGATTTGCAAAACATCATCCTGACCGCCGCGACCAATGCCGAAAAACGCGGCTGGGAGTGGAGCAAGCGCGAAGGCGATGAGACCAAGGCCCGCTTGGTCAAAGAGGGCATGACCATCGTGGTGCCCGACGCCAAATTCCAAGCCGACTTGAAGAAAATTGGCGACGTCTTGGCCGCCGACTGGGAAAAACGTGCTGGCCCAGATGGGGTGGCAGCGCTCAAAGACTTCCGCAACAAGTAAGTCCCCGTGATGCGCAAAATTCTCAATGGCTGTTACACAGCCTGTGGGGTAGTCTCGGGCTTGGCCTTGGTAGGCATTGTGGCCTTCGTGCTGATCCAAATTGTGGCCCGGCCCTTAGGGCTGGTGGTGTCATGGAGTGCAGAGTTTGCGGGTTACGCCATGGCCGCCTCGTCATTCATGGGTTTGGCCTACACACTCAACAGCGGCGGTCACATTCGGGTCAATTTGCTGGCCGATCGCTTGCCCACCAGCTGGCAGCGCTGGCTTGAGCGCCTTTGCCTGTTGATGGCGTCGGGCATCGTGGGCTTTTTCGCTTGGTACTGCGCCGCGATGACCTACGACTCCTACCAGTTCAATGAAATGGGCCAAGGCATCATTGCCGTGCCGCTGTGGATGCCTCAGTTGTGGATGGCGCTTGGCGTGGCCTGTCTGTGGCTCGCCCTGGTCGACAACTTGATCACGCACCTGATGAACGAAACCACCCAATACCCGCGCGATGGCACACAGCCTTCGCCCACCTGAACCATGAGCAATGATCAACTGGCTTTGATCACCTTGCTCAGCTTGGGGCTGCTGCTGGGCAGTGGGCTGTGGATCGCCATCGCCCTGCTGGGCGCGGCTTTGGTGGTGTTTTTTGTGGGTACGACCTCACCCGCTGGCACCATCATGGCCACCTCGATTTGGGGCGGCAGCGCCAGTTGGACCTTGACCGCCTTGCCCATGTTTGTGTGGATGGGCGAGATTTTGTTTCGCAGCCGCTTGAGCGAAGAAATGTTCAAGGGCCTGGCCCCTTGGCTGAACCGGTTGCCAGGGCGACTGTTCCATGTCAATGTGATTGGTTGCGGCATTTTTGCGGCGGCTTGCGGCTCATCAGCCGCCACCATGGCCACGATTGGCCGCATTTCTTTGCCCGAACTCGACAAACGCGGCTATGAGCCCAGCTTGAGCATGGGCGCTTTGACCAGCGCCGGCACACTGGGCATCATGATCCCGCCATCCATCACCTTCATTGTCTATGGCGTGTCGGCCGAGGTGTCGATCGCGCGCTTGTTTGCTGCAGGCATTTTGCCGGGCATCGTGCTGATGCTGCTGTTCATGGGCTACATCGCCTTTTGGGCCATGCTGCACAAAGACAAAATGCCACCTCCAGAGCCCTCCATCGGCTTCATGGAAAAACTCAAGCTGAGTCGGCATTTGATTCCCGTCTGTATTTTGATTGCGCTGGTGATTGGCTCCATCTACACCGGTGTGGCCACACCCACCGAGTCAGCTGCGATTGGCGTGGCAGGGGCTTTACTGCTGTCGGCCATCTCGGGCACCTTGACCCGCGCCAACTTCATTGAGAGCGTGCGCGAGTCGGTTCGCACCTCGTGCATGATTGCCTTCATCATCATGGGTTCGATGTTTTTGTCATCGGCAGTGGACTTCACCGGCCTGCCCACCACGATTGCCAAGTTCATCGATTCATATCAGCTCTCGGCCCATGGCTTGCTGCTGGTCTTGACCATTTTGTTTGGCATCATGGGCTGCTTTCTGGATGGCGTGTCCATCGTGGTGCTGGCCAGTTCTTTGCTGCTGCCCACAGTACAAGCCGCTGGCATCGACTTGATTTGGTTTGGGGTGTATATGGTTTTGATGGTCGAGATGTCGATGGTCACGCCACCCGTGGGCCTGAACTTGTTCATCATGCAAATGATGTCGGGGCGCAGCCTGGCTTTTGTGTCCAAGGCGGTGTTGCCCTTTTTCTTGATCATGGTGGCTTTTGTCGTGCTGCTGGTGGCCGTGCCCGGCATGGCGACCTACCTGCCCTCCGTCTTGTTCTGAGCCGCTGAGCAGAGTTGGCCCACCCTTTGCATGGGTCTCCCACCGAGGCGCATGAAGCGGCCTTTATGAACCAAGAACAGTGGGCGCTTTAAGCGCCAAATTTCGGTTCCCGCTTTTGCGCAAAAGCCGCCACACCTTCGCGGAAGTGGGGGGTGTCGAGCAACACCCGTTGGCGTTGGCGCTCCACATCCATTTGCTGGCTCAAGGTGTTGGTTTGCGCCGCATGGTGGGCGTGGCGCACCTCTTTGGCAATGCCCGGCGGGCCCAAACTCAGGCGCATGACCGTATCGTTCACGGCGCTTTGAAAATCCGCATCGGGCTCAGCGCGCCAAATCATGCCCCATTGCGCGGCTTGCTCGGCGCTGATTCGCTCACCCAGCAGGGCCGTGGCCTGGGCACGGGCCCAACCCACCAGGCGTGGCATTTTCCAAGTCGCGCCCAAATCGGGGATCAGGCCCAGTCGCGGTGCAAACGTCATCACAAACGAAGCACTGTGATGGGCAATGACCACATCGCAAGCCAAGGCCAGGCTGACCCCTGCACCCGCGCACACACCATTCACCGCCGCCAGGGTGGGAAAGGGGCAGTCGTGCAAGGCCTCGATCACGGGATTGAAGTATTCGGCCATCAGGTGCGATTGCCGCACCCCCAAGGACTCGCCCTCGATGCCCGGCACTTGGTCCATGTCGAGTTGCCAGCCCGCGCAAAAGCCGCGCCCTTGTCCGGTGAGCACCAAGGCCCGCACGTCGCTGCGCACCGCCAGGTCGCGCAGGTGTTGCAGCAGGGATTGAATCGACCCCAGGCTCAAGCTGTTGAGCGAGGCTGGACGGTTAAAGGTCAAGGTGGCGATGCGCTCGCTCACGGTCAACAAAATGTCTTCGCTCATGAATGGCTCCAATGCAGTGGGGTTCAGTGGCTTTTCGCAAACCCTTGAACGCGCGCCAGTTGCCGGCGGTAATCCACCGGGTCCAACTCCAGGCCATAACGCGGGCTGTCGGGGTAGAGCTTTTGAATGGTGATGCGCTCTTGGTCAATGGCGCGGTTCATCTCGGCCACGCTGGGCAAGCCACAGTGGCCATTGACCAAACTGGCGATCCATTGCGCTTGGTCGTCCATCATGCGGATGTTGCCGCCGCCACTGACATTGAAAAAGCCCATGAAATACAAACCCGGTTGCTGGGGGTGTACCACGCGGTGAAACAAGCGCAACCAGTGGCCATCGACCGGTGAAGTTTCTGGCCGCAAAAAAGGCAAATCCACCCGGTAACCGGTGGCGGCAATGATGCTGTCAAAGGCCTGCACCGTGCCATCGTCAAAGCGCACATCGTGGCCTTGGATGGCGGCAATGCCCGGCTTGGCTTTGATGCGGCCCCAGACAAAATGCCCCATCAACAAATGGTGGCCCGCCGGGTGGGTGCGTTTCGTGGGGGTGCGAAATCCCCATTGCTCCATGGTGCCATGCGCCATGCGCGAGACCAGGGTGCGAAAAAACCGCCGCACCGGCCAAGGCACCCAAGGCTTTTCCACCTTTGCCAAGACGCGTGAAGTGGGCACGCCCAAAAACATGCGCGGCATCAGCAGCACCGGCGATCGCGCCGCGATCACCGTGGCCTGGGCCTGGGTGCAAACATCGGCAGCAATGTCACACGCGCTGTTGCCAATGCCCACCACCAACACGCGCTGGCCCTTGAAAGGCTCGGGCACGCGGTACTGGTGCGAATGCAGGTATCGGCCCGCAAAATCTGGGGCAAAGGGCGGGTGCAAGGGCACGCCTTGGTGGCCGCTGGCGACCACGACAGCGTCGAAACGCTCTTTGTCTTGACCGCGCACGGTGACATACCAAGAAGGGCCGCCGTGGCCCGGGTCCGATTGAACGGCTTCCACCGGCGACCGAAAGCGGATGTGTTTGACCACATCAAAGTGCTCGGCGTAAGCGCGCAAATAAGCGGTCATTTGCCGGTGGTCGGGGTACAGCGGTGCCTCGGCTGAAAATGGAAAGTCCACATAGGCTGTGACCCGGTTTTCTGAGTTCACATGCAAGGACTGGTAGGCCGGGCTCAGACCGTTGTCGTTTTCATAGACCCACAAGCCACCGATGTGGCTGCCCATCTCGAAAACGGTGACGGCCACGCCCTGGGCTTTCAGGTGCTTGGCCGCGCACAAACCCGCAGCGCCAGCACCGATGACGGCAACTTTCAACATGGCGCCTCCTTGAAGGTGAAAGGGTTTCCCCAGGACAGACCTGGGTTCATGAACACTGGGTTCATCATATAGACTGCGACCTCACTGAAACGTCACCCAGGCTACAGGAGGCCCCATGAAAGCAGCCCTCATCATCCCCCACGCTGAACATGGCGGGCGCATTGAATTGCGCGACGTGGACCAGCCCCAGCCCCAAGCGGGTGAGGTGCTCGTTCGCATCGAGGCCACGGCCATCAACCGTGGCGAAGTTGGGCCGCGCAAAGCGCACCGCTCAGGCGAACCCCGTGGCAGTGGCGTCGAATTTGCGGGCGAAGTGGTGGGTCTGGGCGAAGGGGCCACGGCCAACCTGGGTCAAGCCGTGATGGGCCATTGCGTGACCGGGGCCAATGTCGAGTATTTGGCGGTGGACCAGCGCTTGGTCATGCCCAAGCCCACTCACTGGTCATGGCACGAAGCGGCCGCGTTTCCCAATGTCTACATGACGGCGCATGACGCCATGGTCACCAATGGGCGTGTGAAGACCGATGATGTGCTGCTGATCAACGCAGCGTCTTCGGGGGTGGGCATGGCGGCGGCACACATTGCCCGCGCCATGGGTGTGCGCACCATCATCGGCAGCAGCCGCAGCACGCAAAAGCTGTCAGAACTGTCAGGCCTGGGCTTTACCCACTTGGTGGACCTGAGCCGCGAAAAATTGACCGAGCGTGTGCAGGCCATCGCGCCCGATCATGGCGTGGATTTGTTGCTGGACTCGGTGGGTGGAGGCGCCATCACCGAGCACATGCAAGCCATGGCCATTTTGGGGCGTTGGGTGCAGATTGGCCGCTTGGGCGGCATGGGCGGCGAGATCAACCTCGACGACTTGGCGCTCAAACGTTTGCAATTGATTGGCGTCACCTTTAGAACCCGCAGCATGGCCGAGCGCATCGCTTGCTTTCAGGCCATGGCGCGCGACCTGGGACCGCTGCTGGGCAACGACCACATGCGGCCCTTGGTCAGCCAAGTGTTTGCGTTTGACCAAATCACCGAGGCGCAAGACCACATGGTGACCAACCAGCACATTGGGAAAATTGTGATTCAAGTTGCATGAGGCGATGGCTGAATCAACCAGTCCGTGGTTCTGGCCCAGGTCGAGGAGCCCATACACAATGCCCAGAACGTGAAAACGTGCTCGGCTTTTTTGTAACGGTCAGCCGATAAAGGTGCGTTGATAATAGCCCTGAGTTTTCGAACAGGTTTGAGGGTTTCGGCCATACAGGCCAAACCATCTCATGTCCCCTTAACACGGTGGATTGCACTTCCACC
Organism: Limnohabitans rimovensis (SeqCode); assembly: GCF_965234775.1. Lineage (GTDB taxonomy): Bacteria > Pseudomonadota > Gammaproteobacteria > Burkholderiales > Burkholderiaceae_C > Limnohabitans > Limnohabitans rimovensis. The sequence goes on from NZ_OZ248562.1 coordinate 1,041,618, forward strand.
GAGATCGCTGAGCCGCCCATGGAAACAAGTCTTCGCCGCCTGCTTGAGAGCGGCACCTCTGATCAAGCAGCCCTGAGCGCCCCTGGCCGCTCCGACCTCACCCACGGTGAACTGCGCGCCTTGGTAGACCGCACTTTGACCACCCTCAATGGCATGGGTATTGGCCGCAACGACCGACTCGCCATCGTGCTGCCCAACGGTCCGGAGATGGCCGCATGCTTTATCGCTGCCGCTTGTGGCGTGGCGACCGCGCCGCTCAATCCGGCCTACCGGGCCGAAGAGTTTGAGTTCTATCTGTCCGACCTCAATGCCCGCGCGCTGGTGGTTGAGCAAGGAAGCACATCGCCCGCCGTGGCGGTTGCGCAGCGCATGGGTGTGGCGATCATTGAATTGGTGCCTGACTGGGCAGCCGGCGCTGGTCAATTCAGCTTGCAATGTGACCAAGCGCCTGGCATTGCCGCAGAGTCCCCTGGGCTTGCCCAGCCGTCTGATGTGTCCATGGTGCTGCACACCTCGGGCACCACATCGCGGCCCAAAATAGTGCCCCTGTCACAAGCCAACTTGTGCGCTTCGGCCCAACACATTGCCCATACCCTGGCCTTCACGGCCGCAGACCGCGGACTCAACATCATGCCGCTGTTCCACATCCACGGTCTGATCGCTGGCGTGCTGACACCGCTGTCAGCTGGTTCCATGGTGTTTTGTACCCCCGGCTTCAATGCACTGAAGTTCTTTGCTTGGATGGACGAGGCCCGCCCCACTTGGTTCACGGCCGTGCCCACCATGCACCAAACTATCCTGTCGCGCGCCTCTAAAAGCGCCGACGTGATCGCGAGGCACCCGCTGCGCTTTATTCGCAGCTCCTCGAGCTCCATGCCACCGCAAGTGATTCGCGAGATGGAGGAAGTCTTTGGTGCCCCCCTGATTGAAAGCTACGGCATGACCGAGGCCACGCACCAAATGGCCAGCAACCCCCTGCCGCCAGCCGTGCGCAAGCCCGGCAGCGTGGGCATTGCTGCTGGCCCGGAGGTGGCCATCATGGCCGAGGATGGCACGCTGCTGAAAAGCGGCAGCACCGGTGAGATCGTCATCCGTGGCCCCAACGTCACGGCCGGCTACGAGAGCAACCCCAAAGCCAATGCAGAGGCCTTCACAAACGGTTGGTTTCGCACCGGTGACCAGGGGATGATGGATGACGACGGCTACGTCACCCTCACTGGGCGACTCAAGGAAATCATCAACCGCGGCGGCGAAAAAATCAGTCCGCGCGAGGTGGACGAGATTTTGATGGATCATCCCGCAGTGGCTCAGGTGGTGTGCTTTGGCATGCCCCACAACAAGCTGGGCGAAGAAATCGCAGCCGCGGTTGTGCTGCGCGAAGGTCAGACCGCCACCGAGCGCGATCTGCAGGCCTTTGTGGGTGGACGCGCCGCCGAATTCAAGGTGCCCAAGAAAATCCTGATCCTGGACGAAATACCCAAGGGTGCCACGGGCAAGCTGCAGCGCATCGGCCTGGCTGCCAAGCTGGGTCTTGGGTGAGTCCTGTTGGTGGCGGATATCACAGCGCTGGCCTTGTTGATGTGGGTGTGGCCAGTGCGCACTGGCAATCACTGCAATCGCGGGCACATAAGGCATGAGACGATCTGTGCCTGCCCTCCCACACGGGTTGGAAAATACCCTCCCGGCCAAGCTCAAGAACAGAGGAAATTGAACACATGAAGATCACCGTCGTCGGCGCGGGAGCCATAGGTGGCTTTCTGGGTGCAAGGTTATCGGCCGCCGGGGAGGAAGTCACCTTCATCGCCCGCAACCACAACCTTCAAGCCATCAACGCCAACGGATTTCGCCTCATTGAAGAAGATGGCAGCGAGCTGCATGCAAAGGGCGTGCGCGCCGTGCAACGCTATTTGGATGCGGGGCCGCAGGATGTCGTGCTGCTCACCGTCAAGGCCCACCAGGTGCGCGACCTGTTACCGGACTTGCGCGGCCTGTTCGGCCCCGAGACCATGGTGGTGAGCATGATCAACGGCGTCCCCTGGTGGTACTTCCATCAGCTGGCTGGCCCCTGGGAGGGGCGCTCCATTGAGGCGGTAGACCCGGGTGGCCTGATTGCGGCCCACATCGAGCCCGAGCGCGTGATCGGCAGCGTGGTCTACCCGGCCGCAGAACTGGTCGCACCAGGCGTGGTCAGGGTCATGGAGGGTAACCGCTTTACCCTTGGTGAACCCGATGGCGCGCGCAGCGAACGCGTCGAGCGCTTATCCAAGGTCATGATGCACGCTGGCTTCAAAGCACCGGTCAGCAAAGATATCCGCAGCGAACTCTGGGTCAAGCTGTGGGGCAACCTGACCTTCAATCCCATCAGCGCGCTGACACACGCCACGCTCGAGCAAATCTGTACCTTCGCCCCAACCCGCGAGTTGGCCACGCGCATGATGGGTGAGGCCAAAGCGGTCGCGGAGCGGCTGGGCGTGCAGTTCCGCATCACGCTTGAGCAGCGGCTGGCTGGTGCCCAGGCCGTGGGCGCGCACAAAACCAGCATGCTTCAGGACCTGGAAGCCGGTCGCGCGCTAGAACTCGAAGCCTTGGTGGGCGCGGTGGTGGAACTGGGTCGCATCACCGACACACCCACTCCCACCGTCGAAGCGATCTACGCGGTCACCAAGTTGTTGGGGCAGACGCTGCAGACCCGTGGCGGAATTTAATCTGTGAAATGGGTTTTTTCAATCAAATGAAAGTTTGGCATGAGTTCAGAAAGTTTCCCGCTGTGAACCAGTGCGCTTGCAGATTCAATATCAGGTGATAGCCAACGATCTTGATCCAAAAATGACACTTTCTCTCTCAAAATACCCATTGCTTTTTCTAGTGAAACTGAAGATTGCAAAGGTCTCAGAAACTCTATGCCTTGTGCAGCAGCCAGCCATTCAATACTGAGAATATAAGCTGTATTGCGAACCATGCTTTGCAGCCGTCTCGCCGCAAAGGTGGCCATGCTGACATGGTCCTCTTGATTTGCGCTGGTAGGCAAACTGTCGACGCTGGCCGGGTGTGCCAATGACTTGTTTTCTGACGCGAGCGAAGCTGCGGTCACGTGAGCAATCATAAAACCGCTGTTAAGCCCGGCATCGTTGGTTAAGAAGGGGGGAAGTTGGGACACATTGCTGTCAATCAGCATGGCAATGCGTCTTTCTGCTATGGCGCCGACTTCTGCAATGGCTAAAGCCAGGCCATCTGCTGCCAAGGCAACAGGTTCCGCATGAAAGTTACCGCCAGACAACATCACGCCGTCGTTGGCAAAGACAAGTGGATTGTCTGTGACGGCATTGGCTTCGATGGTTAAGATTTGAATGGCGTGCTTGATTTGATCTAAGCATGCGCCAACCACTTGAGGCTGGCACCTGAGGCAGTAGGGGTCTTGCACCCGATCATCGCCTTCGCGGTGTGAGTTTCTGATCTCACTGCCAATCAATAGATTTCGGTACACCGTGGCAACTTCAATTTGCCCTCGTTGTCCCCGCAATTCGTGAATGCGCGCATCAAAGGGCCCATCACTCCCACGCGCAGCATCGATGGTTAAAGCACCAATCACCAAACAAGCTTCAAAGACTGGTGCAAAAATAAAGAGGGCGTGCAATGCCAAAGCTGTAGATGTTTGGGTGCCGTTGATGAGCGCCAAACCTTCCTTGGCCTCTAAAGTCAAGGGTGAAATGCCTGCATCTTTTAGCGCATCAAGCGCTGGCCTTTTGATGCCATTGACCCAGATGTACCCTTCCCCAAGCAGCGCCAATGTCATGTGCGCAAGAGGGGCTAAATCACCAGATGCACCCACAGAGCCTTGCGAGGGTACGTCTGGTACCAATCCTGCATTGTGAACAGCCAAAAGCGTATCGATGACAATTTCTCTGACGCCTGAATAGCCACGCGCCAAGCTCGCTGCTTTGGTGGCCAACATGAGTCGAATGATTGGGGCTGCGAGTGGTTCTCCCACACCCACGCTGTGAGAGCGAATTAAGTTCAGTTGTAAGGTGTGCAATTGCTCTTTGTTGATGCGTTGGTTGGCGAGCTTGCCAAATCCTGTGTTGACACCGTATACGGGTTCATCGCCATTGGCATATGCTTCCACCAACACGTGGCTCTTGCGAATGTCTGATCTGCAACTCTCTGGCAAAGCAATGAACTGCTGATGTTGATGAATCAACTTCAATTGCGCAATTGACATGCGTCCTGGCGTCAAGACCAGGGGTTGTCGAGAGGATGAAATCATGTGGAAATATTCTGCATAAACACAACTCCTGCTGTCAATAACTATTCGAGCCCGCTCGCCCGCCGCACTTCTATGCGAATCTCCTCCGTCAACCTGGCTTTTAGCTCTGAAAAGGTAGGTGTCGTTTTGACCGAGTAATGGCGGGGGTAGGGAAGCTCAATGGGTAAATCGCATTTAATGCGGCCCGGACGTGCACTCATCACCATGACGCGATTGCCCATGAAGATGGCTTCATCGATATCGTGTGTCACAAACAAAACTGTTTTTCTTTCAGATTGCCAGATGTCTTGAAGCAACTCTTGCATCAATTCTCGGGTTTGATGGTCGAGAGCACCAAAAGGCTCATCCATGAGCAAGATGCGTGGGTCGTTTGCCAATGCTCGCGCCAAGGCCGTTCTTTGCTGCATGCCACCTGACAGCTGCTTGGGGAAATGCTTTGCGAAATCCTGCAGCCCAACCTGTTTTAAAAACTTGTGTGCTGTTTCATGCTGTTCGGTTAAAGGCAATCCCTTTTCGCGCAAACCAAAACAAACATTTTCTAAAACGTTGAGCCATGGAAAGAGGGTGTAACTTTGAAACACCATGCCGCGATCGGCACCTGGGCCTGTGACTCGAACGCCTTCAAGCTTTATTTCCCCTGACGAGGGTGTATCAAGACCGGCAACCATGCGAAGCAAAGTTGACTTACCGCATCCTGAAGGTCCCAAAATAGTGATGAAATCATTTTCGTTAACAGTCAGATCGGTGGCGGTCAACGCTTGCGTGACTGCACCTTGTGTACTGAATGTTTTGCTTACTTGCGAGATTTGAAGAATGGACATTTTTAACTTAGTCTTGCCCATGGGAAGAGCCATCGGTTGAATGTTTTGAAGACGATGTCGGTGATCAAACCAATTAAGCCAATAACGATGATCCCAAAGATAATTTGATCAGTGGCCATTAAGGCTTGGCTGTCAGTGATCATGTGACCAATGCCGTTTGAAGCCCCAATGAGCTCGGCAACAATGACGTAGGTCCACGCCCAACCTAAAACCATTCTCAATGTTTCGGCCAATTCAGGCGATGCACTTGGCAACAAAACACGCGTCACAACACCACTGTCTTTGGCACCCAGTGTGTAGGCCGCTTCTACCAAATCACGCCTTGTGTTGCCCACAGAGACGGCAATCATGAGAATCAATTGAAAAAATGAGCCAATAAAAATGACGGCTAATTTTTGCGCTTCACCAATGCCTGCCCACAAAATTAATAGCGGAATAAATGCTGACGCAGGCAAGTACCTTGCAAAGCTGACGAAGGGCTCCAGAAGGGCTTCAATGGGTTTGTAGGCGCCCATTAAAATTCCAATAGGTATTGCAAGAATGGCCGCAATAAAGAAGCCGCCCAACACCCTCCAAACAGTCATGCCGATGTCATATGCAAAACCTTGGTTGACCAGGAGGTCATATCCAGATCGAACCATGGTGATGGGGTCGGCCAAAAAGGTCTTTGATACATAGCCACCCAATGTGGCGAATGCCCACACTGCAAAGAAAAGAACAAAGAATGAAATACCCAGCGCCACTTTGGCGCTGGGCGATACGGGTTGTAAGGGCCGCATTGTGCTTACTTAATGAAGCGGGTATCAGCCAATTTGCTCATGTCTGGCAATTGCTTGATGATCCCTGCTTCTAACAGCAACTCTGCCGCTTCTTTGCTAAATTGAGCATGCTCACCGCTAAAGAACCTCAGGTTGGCTGCACGATCTTGCCATCGCAAATATTTTTGGCTGGCTTCAAAAGCCTCACCTGTTTGCTTGACGTCAGCGCCCATGATCTCAAAGCTTCTCTTGGGTTCTTTGCTGATCATTTCTACGGCTTCGAAGTAGCTGTCGGCAATGGCTTTTGCTGCCTTTGGATTGTCAGCCAGGAATTTAGGAACACAACCGAATGTGTCCATGATCATTGGATAGTCAAGTGTTGTTGCAATGATCTTGCCAGCTTCTGGTTTGGCACGCACTGCGCTCAAGTAGGGCTCATAAGTCAAGGCTGCATCAATGCCTGCATTGCCAGCAATCATGGCATTGGCCGCAGCTTGGGGCTCAAGGTTCACGATCTTGACATCTTTTGTGGTCATGCCATTTTTCTTCAACATCCAAGCCAAAGTGAAGTACGGAGCGGTACCAGGGGCACTGGCTGCAACGGTTTTACCTTTTAAGTCTGTGATTTTGGCAATGTCGTTTTTTACAACCATGCCATCTGCACCGAAGCTTTTATCGAGTTGGAAAATTTGGGTTGTTGCAACTCCATTGGCGTTCCATACGATCCACGTCTCAACGGTGGTGGCAGCGCACTGCACGTCGCCTGACGCCAAGACCAAATGGCGATCTTTTTGTGGCACCTTTCTCAAGGTGACATCTAGGCCATTCTTCTTGAAGATGCCTGCTTCTTTGGCCAATGTCAGGGGTGCAAAACCAGTCCAACCAGAAAGCGCAATGCTCACTTTGGTTTCTTGTGCGATTGCCACACAGCTTAGGGTAGAGGCGAGTGCCAAGGTAACGAGATGTTTCATGTGAGCTCCTTTGTGATTAAAAGTTGAAGTGAAAAATACTGCGAAAAAATGAATCAAGACATCATGGGCAATTGCAAATGGTTTAGATTGGCGGATTTTTTGGCCAAGTCGTAACCTGCATCTGCATGTCGCATAACGCCTGTGGCTGGGTCGTTGAACAGAACCCGAGACAGCTTTTCATCGGCCGCTTGAGTCCCATCACAAACAATGACCACGCCTGAATGCTGTGAGTAACCCATGCCCACACCACCGCCGTGGTGCAAGCTAACCCAAGTGGCTCCGCTGGCCGTGTTGAGAAGGGCATTCAGCAATGGCCAATCGCTGACGGCATCACTGCCATCCATCATGGCCTCGGTTTCGCGATTGGGAGATGCAACGGATCCACTGTCTAAATGATCTCTGCCAATGACAATTGGACCTTTGAGCTCTCCATTTCGGACCATTTCATTAAAGGCCAAACCGGCCAAATGACGCTCCCCTAATCCAATCCAGCAAATGCGCGCAGGCAAGCCTTGAAAGCTGATGCGCTCTTGAGCCATGTCTAACCAACGGTGCAGGTGCTTGTGATTGGGAAACAGCTCCTTCATTTTGGCGTCGGTTTTCAAAATATCACTTGGGTCGCCGCTCAGTGCAACCCAACGAAATGGGCCGATGCCTTGACAAAACAAAGGGCGGATGTAGGCGGGTACAAAACCGGGATAGTCAAATGCGTTTTCGACGCCGTAATCTTTGGCAACTTGCCTTAGGTTGTTGCCATAGTCGACAGTTGGAATGCCCATTTCATGAAAGGCCAACAACGCCTTAACGTGGGTGGCGCATGAATCGCCTGCGGCTTGTGTGAGTGCCGCATGGCGGCTGGGATCTTTTTGCGCCGCACGCCAGTCTTCAAGCGTCCAGCCAATCGGCAAGTAGCCATTGATGATGTCATGCGCCGATGTTTGGTCTGTGACGATATCGGGGCGCATACCGCCTTGCTTGGCGATTGCAACCAGTTGGGGTAACAGCTCAGCGGCGTTGCCGCACAAGGCAATAGACACGGCTTCTTTGCGAGCCGTATGATGAGCGATCATGTCAAGTGCCTCTTGCACTGTGGCCGCTTGCTTGTCGACATATTTTGTTTTTAAGCGAAAGTCGATGCGGGACTGTTGGCATTCAATATTGAGCGAGCAAGCGCCAGCAAAAGTAGCGGCCAAAGGCTGTGCACCACCCATGCCACCAAGACCCGCTGTCAAAATCCAGCGACCTGATAAATCACCATTGAAGTGCTGCCTGCCGGCTTCCACAAAGGTTTCGTAGGTGCCTTGAACAATCCCTTGGCTGCCAATGTAAATCCAGCTACCCGCAGTCATTTGACCGTACATCATGAGGCCAGCGCGGTCCAATTCGTTAAAGTGCTCCCATGTGGCCCACTTGGGAACTAAATTCGAATTGGCCAACAAAACGCGCGGAGCTCCGGTATGGGTTCTAAAGATACCCACGGGTTTACCCGACTGAATCAGCAGTGTTTCATCGGGCTTGAGGGATCGAAGTGATTCCAAGATGGCCTCAAAACAGTCCCAGTTCCTTGCTGCTTTGCCAATGCCGCCATAGACCACGAGTTCATCAGGGTTTTCAGCCACCTCAGGATCAAGATTGTTTTGAATCATTCGGTAGGCTGCTTCGATTTCCCAGTTGGCGCAACTGATGATCGGTCCGCGTGGTGCTCTGACCGGCCGCGCTTTGCGAAGCAAACTGCTTGGAATTGAAGGAGCATTCATGGTTTTAAAAATGTTTATTTAAATGAAACTGAGTCAATCCTAGTTGTCTATACAACCTCTGTCAATCGTAGTATTCTCTAGTCTATGCATTTCGAAAAAGTACCCATCTACAAGCAAGTTAAAGTTTTCATTTGCACCAAAATCAAGAAGGGTGAATGGATAGCGGGTGACCCTGTGCCCAGTGAAAGTGCCCTGATGCACCAATTCGGAGTGAGTCGCATGACCGTCAACCGAGCTCTTCGGGAACTGATGGCAGAAGGGGTGGTGAGACGCGTTCAAGGGTCTGGAACTTTTGTCGCAGAAATTGATCAAGTCTCTTCTAAGCTAGAAATTAGGGACATTCAAGAAGAAATAAAAGACCGAGGTCATGTGCACAGCACAGAAATTATTTTTGTTGGGCATACAAAAGCAAACAAGGCGCTTGCAACTTGTTTTAGCTTGCCATTCAAAAGCTTACTTTTTCACACCATCATGGTTCACTTTGAAAATGGTGTGCCGCTTCAATTTGAAGATCGGTATGTCAATCCCAAATTGGCACCTGACTACTTATCTGTGGATTTTTCTAAAACCACACCCACTCGTCACTTGCTAGACGTCGTTCCAGTCACCAGTGCTTCATATTCCATAGAAGCGGTCTTACCAAACGAGATGGAAGCGCAGCATTTGAAAATTAAAACTTCACAGCCGTGCTTGGTGATGGTCAGAACTACCGCCAGCTCAGAACAGGTGGCCTCTTTGGCACGGCTCATCTATCCTGCAAGCAGGTACAGTTTTAAAGGTGCATTTCAATGATGCAGTTGCAAGATTGGCATCAAATTCGACTTCAAGATGTGCCCGCTAGCCCCTGGAAAAATGGCGGTGGTACCACCCAAGCTTTGGTATGTTGGCCTCATCCGTCGCAATGGCTTTTTAGAATGTCTGTGGCTCGCATTGACAACGACGGCCCCTTTTCAGAATTCAAAGGCGTGGAACGATGGTTTGCTGTGCTCAACGGCGCCGGTGTTGCTCTGGCGTTTCCAGATAAGCGAATGGTGTTGGGCGCATTGGATCCCGTCATTCAGTTCTCCGGTGATACGCCATGTGACTGTTCGTTGATAGACGGCCCCACATTGGATTTCAACCTGATGGTTCAGGGCGCAAAAGCCCAGATGAACCGGATTAACCGTACTTTTTTTTCCCAGCACATCAAAGCCAAAACCATTTTGGCCATCTTTGTTGTAGATGAGGGTGGTCATTTCACACTCAATCAACAAAGGCATGAATTGAGCAAAGCGTCCTTGTATTGGGTCACACTTGAACAGAATGTACAGATCGAATTCAGTGACATGCATGTGCTGTTGATTCAAATGGAGTGTTCTCTATGAAATTTGAGATATGGGAAAACGCTCGTCTTGCAACCATGCAAGAAGGTCATGATGCCAGCTATGGCCTGATAGACGATGGCGCACTCGTCATTGAAGATGCGCATTTGGCGTGGGTGGGTCCGCGAACAGAAATGCCGGCGCAATACCGTCATGGCGCAGCAATACACGATGCACGCAATGCACTGATTACGCCCGGCTTGGTTGATTGCCACACCCATCTGGTGTATGGCGGACACCGTGCCAATGAGTTTGAATTGCGCTTGAATGGTGCAAGCTACGAAGACATTGCACGTGCTGGTGGTGGAATTAAGTCTACAGTGCAAGCCACTCGTTCGGCCACGGAAGCGCAACTCTACGAATCAGCAAAAAAACGTCTTTCCTATCTTCTTAAAGAAGGTGTGACGACCCTAGAGGTGAAATCTGGGTATGGCTTGTCACTGGCGCATGAAGCCAAGTGTTTGCGAGTTGCGCGACAACTTGCACAGGATCATTTCGTTCAAATCCAAAATACGTTTTTAGGCGCACATGCCGTACCGCCGGAATTTCAAGACCGAGCAGATGCTTACATTGATTCAGTGGTTGCCATGATGGAACCTCTGAGGGCTGAGGGCTTGATAGATGCTGTCGATGCTTTCTGCGAGCGAATTGGTTTTACATATGCACAAACTGAAACAGTTTTCAAAGAAGCCATACGGCTGAATTTGCCTGTGAAGTTGCATGCAGAACAACTGACAGACAGCCACGGAGCTTCCTTGGCGGCAAAGTATGGCGCTTTAAGTTGTGATCATTTGGAATGGCTGAATGAAGAAGGCGCAGCAGCCATGGCAAGAGCGGGAACTGTGGCCGTCTTGTTACCAGGTGCTTTCTATTTTCTTCGTGAAACCAAACTGCCTCCCATTGATCTCTTGAGACAGCACAAAGTGCCAATGGCCATCTCTACCGATTCAAATCCTGGCAGCTCCCCTTGCACATCTCTATTGCTGATGTTGAGCATGGCTTGCACCTTCATGCGCTTGACGCCTCAAGAGGCTTTGGCCGGGGTTACTCGCATAGCCGCACAAGCACTGGGTTTGAAAGATCGTGGCGCTTTGTCTGCCAATCAGCGTGCCGATTTTGTTTTGTGGGATGTCCATCACCCCGCGGAGTTGGCATATGCATTTGGATCCAATCCTTGTTTGTCAACCATATGGGGCGGACAGATTCGTCAAACAATTTCATACCCACACTCATCGCAAAAATGACACCTACATTTAATCTACACCTAGGCACTGCACCACTGCTTATCAGCATGCCCCACTTAGGCACAGTGTTGCCTGATGAGTTGAGGTCTAACTACGTTCCTCGCGCTCTGGAAGTTGAGGACGCAGATTGGCACTTGAATCATTTATACAATTTTTTGAAAGATATGGGCGCCAGTATTTTGACGCCTGTTTTTTCTCGCTATGTCATTGACCTGAATCGTCCACCGGATGATGCCCCCATGTATCCAGGTGCTTCCAATACAGAGCTTTGTCCTACACGTTTTTTCACAGGCGACCCCCTTTATAAAGATGGCTGCGAGCCGGATGCTGCAGAAAAGTTGCGGCGCAGAGAAACATATTGGCAACCTTACCATCAAGCACTTTCGCAAGAGCTAATCAGGTTGCGCTCATTGCACCCCAATGTTCTTTTGTGGGATGCGCACAGCATACGAGGTGAAATTTCTTGGCTGTTTGATGGCAAATTGCCCGATTTGAACGTTGGTACGGCCAATGGTTTGTCGGCTGCTGAGTCTGTGGGGGTTGCGGTCATGGAAGCCTGTGAACAACAAAAAGAATTTACACATGTTCTAAACGGTCGTTTCAAAGGTGGCTACATCACACGTTGCTATGGCAATCCTCAAGGCGGTATTCATGCCGTTCAACTTGAAAAATGTCAGTCCATCTACATGAGTGAACTGCCGCCTTATCACTACCAACCCCAACTTGCAGCACAAGTTCAGCCCCTGCTGCACAAGATGATGATCGCGGCACTGAATCAAGTGAAATTACTGAGCCTATGAAATTCAAAGCTAAATTGGCTTGGGTTGATGGTGCCTGGGCTTCCAATGTGCTTTTAGAGTCGAATGCGCGGGGTTTTTGGACGCTTATTCAGCCAAATGCATCCGCTACCGAGTCTGATGGTGCCGAACATCTTGGGTGTGTTGTGCCAGGCTTGGTGAATGCACACAGCCACGCGTTTCAAAGAGCAATTGCGGGCCTGACAGAATGCAGTTCGCAATCAGGTGATGATTTTTGGAGTTGGCGCGATCGCATGTACCGAGTGGCGCTGCGCATTGGCCCCGATCATTTGGAGTCTATTGCGACGTGGCTTTACAGCGAAATGGTGCGAAGTGGCTATACACACGTTTGTGAATTCCACTACTTACATCGCAACCCAGACGGGCAAGATTACGCCGATGCTGCTGAGATGACTTGGGCCTTGGTCCGTGCTGCAAGCAAGGTGGGCATTGGCTTGACCATGTTGCCAACACTTTATATGAACCAGGGCTTTGGGCAACCCGGATTGAATTCGATGCAAAGAAGGTTTGCTTCAACGCCTGAGTCTATTTTGGAAAAGCAGCAATCCGTTATTCAGTATGCCCATTCAAACGGCAAGCAATCTTGCTTGACTTCAGGTGTTGCTATTCATTCACTGAGAGCCGTGGCTCAAGCAGAGATCCTCAGCTTGACATCTCTCAGTGGCTCTGCGCCAGTGCATATTCATGTTGCCGAGCAGACCAAAGAAGTTGCAGACTGTATTGCTCACACAGGACTTCGACCTGTTGAGTGGCTGCTTGCGCACGCAAAGCTGGATGCGCGATGGAATTTGGTCCATGCCACACACTCAACAGTTGCAGAAATTAATGGCATTCAAGCGCAACAAGCCTCTGTGGTGATCTGTCCCACCACGGAAGCAAATTTGGGTGATGGTTTTTTTGATCTGCCTGAAGCCCTGCGTCAAAACATGCGGTGGTCTATCGGCACCGATAGTCATGTCAACCGCAACTGGACTGAGGAACTTCGTTGGCTAGAGTACGGATGTCGATTGTCATTGCGCAAACGCAACGTGAGTTTGCTTCATCAAAATGGCCTCGGCTCAACAGGGCAAGTGTTATTTGAAAATGCCGTTCAAGGCGGTTCTCAGCCTGCTGGTTTGCCACTTGCGGGTATTGCCATGGGGCAACGTGCTGATTTGGTTGAGATCAACTTAGAGTCGGACGCACTGCTAGGTGTGCCTGCTGAGCGTTTAATGGATGCTTTGATATTTTCCACACCATCAAGCAACTCTCACAATGTCTTTGTTGCGGGTAAAAAGGTAGTGCACCCAACGCCGCAGTGGCGAACTGATTTTTTAAAAACCATGGATCAACTGTGAAATTTTTAGAGACTGAATAGGACTGGATCGAATGAGAACGCGCCAGCATCGACTTCAGAAATATGAGCAAACTCGGTGCATCGAGACTTCTTTTCTCAGCAGAAAATACAATGGTGTTTTAAAGGCTTGTGTCTTATGTATAAAAGTGTGAAAAATTTCATATTTCTTTTGCTTTGCAACATCTGCCTCCAGGCCATGGCGCACCACGGATGGTCAGAGTATGACCAGACCAATCTGGTCAAGCTCTCTGGCACAGTGACTCAAAGTGGATACGAGCATCCGCATGGCTTTATCACATTGGTTTCGAGCGAAAAAACGATGACTGCCGTGCTGGCCCCTCCTTTTCGGATGGAAAACAGAGGCTTAACGCCTGAGAACATTGCAGTGGGTGCACGGGTGGTGGTTGAGGGTTACATCCATCGCTCCAAGCCCAATGAACTCAGGGCGGAGCGCATTGTTGTCAACAACAAGGTCATTGAATTGCGCTGATGGATGTGTCCCTGAATTTCCTCAACGATTTCTGGCTGGTTCAAGCCATGAAATACTCTTTGTGGCTTTACCCCACAGTGGAGTCTTTGCATATTTGCGGTATCGGTATGTTGTTTGGCAGTGTGGTTTTAATGGATCTGAGGCTATTGGGTGTGTGTCCGCACATAGATTTCAGCGCTCTATCCCGCTTGGGGCTAACGGTCAGTCTGTTCGGATTTGCCTTGGCCGTATTAACAGGATCCATGATGTTCATGACCCATGCCGCAGATCTGATCGGCTCAAGGCTTTTCTTGATCAAGACGTGTTTGATCTTTTTGCTATTGATGAACGCCACAGTTTTGCGCATGCGCTCAGAAATCAATGCCATGACCAAGGTGCAAGCGATGGCATCTTTGGTGGGATGGTCTGTTGTGATTGGGCTTGGCCGCTGGCTGGCGTATGTTTGAGGCTTGAAAAAAGTGGGACTCAGACAGGTGCGCTCACACCTTCCACCAAGACCGCATTGAAAAACAAGGTCGCACCTTCGCGCTGGGCCCGAGCTGCGCGGTACATCTCGCCGTCGTACCAAGATTTGGCCGCTGCATAGCTGGGAAAGCGCAGCATGGCCATGCGGGCGGGTTTCCATTCGCCTTCCAAGGTTTCCATGGGGCCGCCGCGCACCAGGTACTCACCACCCGCCGCCTTGATCGACTCAGGCGCTGCCGCCATGTAATGTTTGTATTGCTCCATGTCGGAGATTTGCATATCAACAATGACGTAGGCTGAAGGCATGGTGGCATCCTGTGAAGGTGTAGAAGGAACGACCATTCTGCACCAAAGCAGCCCATCGGCAAAGCTTGGGGCTGCGTGCAATCTTGATGAAGCCTTTCAAAGCACCCGATAAAAACTCAAATAAACACCATCGGGCGCCCGCAGCCCGGTGCCAATGAATTGGCTCTCATGCAGCCAAGCCCAATCGGTGGCAGCGGTTTCAAATTGGGGTTGGCAGCGGAAATAAACCGCATCGGGATCGACTTTTTCGCCACGCATGATGCGCAAAGAGTTTTCTGCCGAGGCCACGCGCAATGCGGTGTTTTGCACCCACACGCGCGAGCCATCGACAAGTTCAATCACATACCGGGCATCCAAATGCGCTTGGGTGCCATCGCTCAAAATCAATTGGAAATCGGCGCCACCCGACAGCACCTGCCCATTCATGCGGGGGCCTGTCACCGTGCCACCCGTGATGGGAATCATGCGGCGCAAACCTGCGGGCGTGCGGCCGACTTCGATCGGGGCTGCAATGGTGACGGCCAAGTCACACAAATGCACCAGCGTGGGGGGCGGCAAGGTTTTATTCATCGTTAAGTTCTCCAATTCAAATGCCTGGACGTTCTGATGGAGTCTACAGACCCGTGCCGCAATGGCTGGAACGGTTGCCCCATGGCCCATTCATCTGTCACAACCATCAAGGTAATCACTGCGCTTTTTGAAAATTTAGGCTTCTTTTTTGAGTAAATCGCTGCATAAAATGAGTTTTAGCAATTTACTTTGCAAATGACAATTTAACCGAGCTGTACACATGCGTTCATTTGCACATCACCCCAACGTCCGTGGCGACCTTTGGGGCGGGTTTTCCGCGATGCTGGTGGCCTTGCCATCGGCCATTGCCTTTGGGGTCACGATTTTTTCACCCATGGGCAGCGCCTTTGGCGCGCAAGGCGCGATGGCCGGCATGATGGGGGCGGCCGCCTTGGGGCTGGTGGCCGCCATCTTTGGTGGTACGCCGCGTTTGATATCGGCGCCCAGCGCCCCGGCGGCGGCCGTGCTCACCGCATTGACCCTGCAAATGGTGCAACTTGGCAATGATGCCGCCCATGTGATTTTGAGTTTGTTTTTGGTCGCTTTGCTCAGCAGCTTGATTCAACTTTCCTTTGGGGTCATGCGCCTGGGTGAGTTGATCAAATACATGCCGCACCCTGTGGTGAGTGGCTACCTCAGTGGGGTGGGGTTGATCATTGTCTTGGGTCAGTTGCCCAAATGGCTGGCAATGCCCAAAGAAATGAACATCTGGCAATGGCTCAGTGCGCCTGAGCAGTGGCAATGGCCCTCTTTGCTGATGGGCTTGGCGACGGTGATGGGCATGCTGCTCGCACCACGCCTGTCCAAACGCGTTCCCGGGGTGATCCAGGGCTTGTTGGCCGGGATGGTCGTTTACTGGGCCATGGCCTTGAGCGCCTGGCCTGAGCTGTTGAACCTGCATGACAACCCCTTGATCATTGGCCCCTTGAGCGTCAATCTCGCCGCCTTCGTGGATGGCATGACCCGGCCTTGGGACCAATTGATCGCAACAGGCTTGCCGCCATGGCAGCAAATTGTGTTGCCCGCCATGACCTTGGCCGTGCTGTTGTCGATTGACACCTTGAACAAATGCCTGGTGCTGGATGCCATCACCGGCGCGCGGCACGACTCCAACCAAGAGCTGCGGGGGCAGGGCTTGGGCAATTTGGTGTCCAGCCTGATTGGTGGAGCCACAGGTTCGGGCGCGATTGGGGCCAGTTTGGTGAGCAAAGCCAGCGGGGGAAGCACGCATTTGTCGGGCGTTTTTCAAGGACTCGGGTCTTTGGTGGTGATTTTGTTGCTGACGTCTTTGATCGCTTGGATTCCGGTGCCCTCAATGGCCGCCATGCTGGTGGTGATTGGGGTCAAGATGATCGACTGGCCCTCCCTGCAACTGTTTCGCTCGCCCCAGACCCGGCTGGACTTCGGCGTGATTGTTTTGGTGGTGATCGTGGCCAACACAGTGAGCTTGATCGCCGCTTCGGCCGTGGGCATTGGTTTGGCTATTTTTCTATTTTTGAGCGAACAGATTCACACCACCACCATCCGCCGCAAAAATTGGGGCAATAAGGTTTTTTCTTCACGGGTGCGCAGCCTGCGCGAGCGCGAAATCTTGGCTGAGAAAGGCCATCAAACCCTTATTTTTGAGTTGCAAGGCAGCCTGTTTTTTGGCACCACCCATCAACTGTTCAGTGCCATTGAGCCCGAGATCAAAAAAGCCAAGTTTGTGGTGCTGGACTTCATGCGGGTGCAGTCCATGGACATGACCGCGAGCCAAATGATTGAGCGCATTCGCAGCAACCTGGCAAACCATCAAGCGCGCTTGGTCCTGACCCGGGTACCCGATCGCTTGCCCAATGGCAGGAATTTGCGCAGCTACATTGACCAAATGGGGTTGTTATCGGACAACTCCACCAAAGTTTTCACAGAGTTGGACCAAGCCTTGGAATGGATTGAAGAAGAGACCTTGTTGCTAGAGGGCTATGTCCACCCACAGGGACAAGGACTGCCTGTGGCCAAGTTCGAGCTGTTCCACGGCATGGGCCCATCAGAGTTGGAGGCCTTGGATCGGTGCAAAGTAGTTCGCACTTACCAAGAAGGCGACGTGGTGCTTGAACCCACGTCTTTGGGACGTGAATTGATGCTGATCAGCCGTGGCGAGGTCAAGGTCAGTTTGAAAACCAGCACCGGCAGCGCCATCCACTTGGCCACCTTGAGCCGCGGCCAATTTTTTGGCGAAATGTCTTTTTTAGATGGGCGGGCGCCCTCGGCCTATGTGCATGCCTCGCAAGAGACAGAGATTTTTGCCATCGATCGAAACGCCTTTGCCAAACTGGCTGCTGGATCCCCTTCGATGAGCCTGGGCGTGATGCGCTCTTTGGCTTTGGTTTTGGCCGATCGACTGCGCCAGACCAATGTGGAGTTGCGTGAAGTCAGGGAAAACTAAGAGCGATGTGACCTCAATGCGCCTGGTCCCAGTTGGGCCCCACCCCCACTTCGGCCAGCAGCGGCACCTTGAGCTGCGCCACCCCCGCCATGATGCGCGGCACCTCGGTTTTGAGCCAATCAATTTCACCCTCGGGCACCTCGAACACCAATTCATCGTGCACCTGCATGATCATGCGGGTACCGCGCCCCTCTTGGTCCAACACCTGCTGCACCTTGACCATGCTGAGCTTGATGAGGTCGGCCGCTGTGCCTTGCATGGGCGCGTTGATGGCAGCACGCTCAGCCCCACCGCGGCGCGGCCCATTGGGTGAGTTGATCTCGGGCAAATACAAACGCCGCCCAAACACCGTTTCCACATAGCCTTGCGCTTTGGCTTGGGCACGGGTGTCGTCCATGTAGCGCTTCACACCCGCAAAGCGCTGGAAGTAACGCTCGATGTAGTTTTTGGCCGCCGTGTTGTCAATGCCCAGCGCCTTGGCCAAACCAAAGGCGCTCATGCCGTAAATCAAGCCAAAGTTGATCACCTTGGCATAACGGCGTTGCTCGCTACTCACCGCATCGGGGGTCAGGCCAAACACCTCGGCCGCGGTGGCTTTGTGCACATCCAAGCCATCGTGAAATGCTTTGAGCAAGGCCGGGTCGTCGCTGATGTGGGCCATGATGCGCAACTCGATTTGGCTGTAATCCGCACTGGCGATCACGCTGCCCACAGGGGCCACAAAAGCCTCGCGCACTTTGCGCCCCTCCGGCGTGCGGATGGGGATGTTTTGTAAATTGGGGTCGTTGCTGGACAAGCGCCCCGTCACCGCCACCGCTTGGGCGTAATGGGTATGAACGCGGCCGGTGCGCGGTTGTGCCAATTGCGCCAGCTTATCGGTGTAGGTGCCCTTGAGTTTGGACAGCGAGCGGTGCTCCAAAATTTTGGCGGGCAACGGGTAATCGTCGGCGAGTTTTTCCAACACCTCTTCATCGGTGCTGCGAGCCCCAGTGGCGGTTTTTTTGATCACCGGCAAACCGAGTTTGTCGAAAAAGATTTCACCCAATTGTTTGGGCGAGGCCAGGTTGAAGGGCTGGCCCGCAATCGCATACGCCTCTTGCTCGAGCTGCATGATGCGCTGGCCCAAGCTGTGGCTTTGCGCGGCCAAGGTGGGCGCGTCGATCAGCACACCATTGCGCTCGATGCGGTACAGCGCCTCGCTGCTGTCGATTTCCAGTTGGTACACAAAGCGCAGCTTGTCGTCGGCTTGCAAGAGGGGCCACAGCCGCTGGTGCACGGCCAAGGTGAAATCGGCGTCCTCACACGCATAGTGCGACGCCTTGGCCACGTCCACTTGCGCGAATGAAATTTGGTGCACCCCTTTGCCGCACAGGTCTTCATAGGACAAACCTTGGCGGCCCAAGTGCCGCAGCGCCAAGCTCTCCAAACCATGGGGTTTGTGCACCTCCAACACATAGCTTTGCAGCATGGTGTCGTGCACATAGCCTTGCACCTCGATGCCGTGGTTGGCGAAGACATGGCGGTCGTATTTCACATGCTGTCCCAGCTTGTGTTTCCCGCGGTTTTCCAACCACGGCTTGAGCTTGGCCAGCACCTCAGCCAGTGGCAATTGCGTGGGCGCATCGGCGGCGTTGTGACCCAAGGGGATGTAAGCGGCAGCACCTGGCGTGATGCACACGCTGATGCCCACAATCTGCGCTTGCATCTCCACCAGCGAGGTGGTTTCGGTGTCCAAGGCCACCAAGTCGGCAGCCTCGATTTTTTGCAACCACGCGCCAAAGCTGTCCCAGTCGAGCACGGTGTCGTAATGCACCTCGGTGCTCACCACGGGTGCGGGTGCATCGAACAACACACCCACCTCGCCCACGCCAGAATCGTTCAACGGGCCACGGGCGGCTTTGGCGGAAGGCTCTGCACCCTCGCCGGCTTCCAATGCAGTGACCAAGCCCTTGAAGCCGTATTGCTTGTAAAAATCAATCAAGCCTGCTTGATCGGGTGCTTGCATGACCACGCCATCCAACGAAGGCAGGCCCGCTACATGGGTGCTCAAATCGCAATCGGTTTTCATGGTGACGAGTTGCCGGCCGGTAGGCAGCCAGTCCCGCGCTTGGCGCAGGTTTTCACCGGCCACGCCTTTGATCTCGTCAGCTCGGGCCATCAAGGCTTCGAGCGAGCCGTATTCCAGCAGCCATTTGGCCGCGGTTTTGGGGCCGACCTTGGCCACGCCGGGCACGTTGTCCACCGTGTCGCCCACCAAGGTTTGGTAGTCAATCATGAGCGACGGCGGCACGCCAAACTCTTCGGTGACGCCAGCCACATCGCGCTTTTTGCCATTCATGGTGTCAATGATGGTGATGTGCTCATTGACCAATTGGCTCAGGTCTTTGTCGCCGCTGGAGACGATGACTTGCACGCCCTGTTGCGCCGCCATGTGGGCCAAGGTGGCGATCACATCGTCGGCCTCGACGCCAGGCACATCCAAGAGTGGCCATCCCATGAGCCTGACCAAACGGTGGATGGGTTCGATTTGGCTGCGCAAATCGTCGGGCATGGGTGAACGCGTGGCTTTGTATTGCGGGTAAATGTCATCGCGAAAAGTGGGGCCTTTGGCGTCAAACACGCACACCGCGTGGTGCGTGGGGTATTCGCGGCGCAGGCTTTGCAGCATATTGACCATGCCACGAATCGCGCCCGTGGCCTGGCTGGCCGGGTCGTTGCGGTCCACCCGCAAATCGGGCATGGCATGAAAAGCGCGGTACAAATAGCTGGAACCGTCAACCAGCAACAGGGTGGGTGTGTCTTTCATGGGAAGGATTGTGCCTTGCCAAGTGGCGCCTCAGTGGAGCCTGAGTGGGGCCTGTTTGTACAATGGGCCAACTTCCGTACCCATCACAACCCCTCCCCCATGGCCGTATTCACCGAGGTCTCTGAGCAGCAGGCCGATCAACTCATGCAGCAATTGCACTTGGGGGAACTGGTGTCTTTGCAAGGCATCAGCGGCGGGATTGAGAACACCAACTTTTTCGCAAGCACCGCTCAAGGCGACTACGTGCTGACCCTGTTTGAGCGCCTGAACCACGCGCAACTGCCCTTTTACTTGCAGCTCATGAAGCATTTGGCCGGCCAGGGCATCAAAGTGCCCATGCCCCAGGCTGATCCACATGGAGAGATTTTGTTCACCTTGTGCGACAAACCTGCAGCCGTGGTGGAGCGCTTGCAAGGTCAGAGTGAACTCAACCCCAGCGCAGCCCACTGCCACGCCGTGGGCGACATGCTGGCCCGCATGCATTTGGCCGGCGTCAGCTTTGATTTGGCGCAGCCCAATTTGCGCGGCCTGCCCTGGTGGAATGAAACAGCGCCCATCGTGGCCCCGTTTTTGAACCCCGAGCAAGCGCCCTTGCTGGCCAGCGAATTGGCATTTCAAAACCACGTGGCCGCCTCCTCGATGTACCAGGCTTTGCCCATGGGAACCGTGCATGCCGATTTGTTTCGCAACAACGTGATGTTTGTGGGCGATGAATTGAGCGGGTTCTTTGACTTTTACTTTGCCGGCGTGGACCACTGGTTGTTTGATGTGGCCGTGGCCCTCAACGACTGGTGCATCGACCTCGACACCGGGGCTTTTGATGCCCCCCGCTTGGATGCCATGCTGAGCGCCTACCAGGCGGTTCGTCCCTTGCAAATGGCAGAGCGGGCGCTGCTCAACCCCATGTTGCGGGCGGCTGCTTTGCGTTTTTGGATCTCTCGGCTGTGGGACTTCCACCTGCCGCGCGAAGCCAGCATGCTCCAAGCCCACGACCCGAGCCACTTTGAGCGGGTGCTCATGCAGCGCATCCACCACCCCGTGGGCTTGAACGCATGAAACTGCAAATACTCCCTGCCAAGCAAGGCTTGTTGTGGGTGCGGCTGGGCATCCGCACCTTTTGGCGACAACCTCTGGCCATGACCGGGCAGTTTTTCTTGTTCATGGGTTTGCTGTCGCTGTGCTCGCTCATTCCTTTCATCGGCAGCTTTGTCGGTCTGGCCTTGCTGCCCATGGCCAGCTTGGGGTTGATGGCCGCCACCCGCGAAGCGCACGTGGGCAACTTTCCCATGCCGCATTTGCTGTGGTTGGGTTTGCGCTCTGGGGCTGAAACACGCCGCCACATGGCGGTGTTGGGCGGTTTGTATGCCGTGGGCTTTTGTGCCGTTTTGGCCTTGGCTGCTCTGAGCGATGACGGCCAGTTTGCCAAGCTTTATCTGTTTGGCGGCAGCATGGACATTGAAACTTTGATGCAAAGCGATGTGCAATCGGCCATGTGGCTGAGCACCTTGTTGTACATGCCGCTGTCTTTGCTCTTTTGGCATGCTCCGGCCTTGACCCATTGGTATGGGGTTGCGCCTTTAAAAAGCCTGTTTTTCAGTGCCGTAGCTTGCTGGCGCAATTGGCGCGCTTTTTTGGTGTTTATTTTGGGCTGGGCCAGCGTGGCGATGTTCTTTTCACTGATCGTGACCTTGGTGGCTGTGGCGACCGACAATGTGGATACCGCCAAAATGCTGCTGTTGCCCCTGATGCTGCTGATGGCCGCGATGTTTTTTTGCTCCATTTACTTCAGCTTCCGAGACTGCTTTGAGGCCGAAGAAGTGGTCGCCTGAACCCCTGGCCTCAGTCGCCCAGGGGCACGCACAGACTGTCCCCTGACCATAGGCCCCATGCTGGCCGGCTCAAACCGGCGTCAATTTGGCCACCGACAAGGCCAGCCATTTGACACCATGGCGGCCAAATTTCACTTGTGCCCGTGCGTCCTCACCGCTGCCCTCGATAGACAACACCGCACCCTCACCAAACTTGTTGTGAAACACGGGCACCCCTGACCTGACCCACGCATTGGCCCCGGATGCAGTGGCAGGGGATGCGGGAGAAATGGCGCTGGTCCAATCGGTGGATGCCGCCACCGCTTCGTGTTTTCGTGAGCTGCCCCAAGCACTGGCCGGGTTGAGCCCCTTTGCGGCCACACTGAGCCATTTGAGCGTGTGTTCAGGCAGTTCATCAAAAAACCGGCTGCGGATGTTGTAGCGGGTTTGCCCATGCAGCATGCGGGTTTGGGCATGGCTCAGGTACAAACGCTTGCGCGCCCGGGTGATGGCCACATACATCAAACGTCGTTCTTCCTCCAAGCCCTGGTGGTCGCTCAAGGCGTTTTCATGCGGGAACAAGCCCTCTTCCAATCCGGTGATGAACACCGCATCAAATTCCAAGCCTTTGGCGGCGTGGACGGTCATCATTTGGATCGCCTCTGCACCCGCCAAGGCCTGGTTTTCGCCGGACTCCAAGGCGGCGTGGGTCAAAAAAGCGGCCAAGGGGGACAAAGTTTCGCCCGTCTCAGCCGCCTCGCCCGTGTCCATGTCCACAGGCAAAGCCACGGCATCGCGCCCAAAACCTTCGACGCTGACAAAGCTTTCAGCGGCGCTCACGAGTTCTTGCAAGTTTTCCACCCGGTCGGCGCCTTCGCGCTCGGCTTGGTAGTGCTCGATCAAGCCACTGTGGGCCAGCACCGTTTCAACGATGCCGCGCAAGCCCATGCCGTGGGTTTGCTCGCGCAACACATCGAGCTTGGCGACAAAAGCCGATAAATTGGCCCCCGCCTTGCCGGCCACGGCGCTGACCGCATCGTGCAACGAGCAACCGGCACTTTGGGCTGCGTCTTGCAATTGCTCGGTGCTGCGCGCACCAATGCCGCGCGGTGGAAAGTTGACCACCCGCATGAAGCTGGTGTCATCGCGCGGGTTCTCCAACAAGCGCAAATAAGCCAATGCATGTTTGATTTCGGCGCGTTCGAAAAAGCGCAAACCCCCATACACCCGGTAAGGCATGCCCGCATTGAACAACGCGGTTTCAATCACCCGGCTTTGGGCATTGCTGCGGTACAACACAGCGATTTCGTTGCGCGAGGCAATGCCTTGGCTGCCATCGCCGTTTTGACCATCGCGCAGCAACTGGCGCATTTCATCGACCATCCATTGCGCCTCGGCAAAGTCGCTGGTGGACTCGTGCACCCGCACCGGCTCGCCCGGGCCTTGGTCGGTGCGCAGGTTTTTGCCCAAGCGCCCTTGGTTGTGGCTGATCAAGGCATTGGCGCTGTCCAAAATGTTGCTGTGGCTGCGGTAATTTTGTTCCAGCTTGATTTGGTGGCGCACGCCAAATTCGCGCACAAAGTCGGCCATGTTGCCCACCCGTGCGCCGCGAAATGCGTAAATGCTTTGGTCGTCGTCGCCCACAGCAAACACGGCGCTGGTGGGCGAGCT
This sequence comes from Limnohabitans rimovensis (SeqCode), assembly GCF_965234775.1. Classification (GTDB taxonomy): domain Bacteria; phylum Pseudomonadota; class Gammaproteobacteria; order Burkholderiales; family Burkholderiaceae_C; genus Limnohabitans; species Limnohabitans rimovensis. Next base: position 1,065,489 of record NZ_OZ248562.1, read on the forward strand.
CAACTGTTTGATCCAGGCGTATTGCAAGCGGTTGGTGTCTTGGAATTCGTCAATCAGCACATGGCCAAAGCGGCGTTGATAGTGCTCGCGCAAGGGGTCGTTGTCGCGCAACAACTCGAAGCTGCGCAGCATCAACTCGCCGAAATCGACCACGCCTTCGCGTTGGCATTGGTCTTCATAGAGCTGGTATATCTCCACTTTTTTTCGCGCATCGGCGTCGCGCGCCTCCACGTCGGCCGGGCGCAAACCGTCTTCTTTACAAGCCGCGATGAACCACTGGGTTTGCTTGGGGGGAAAGCGCTCGTCATCCACCGAAAACTGCTTGTACAGCCGCTTGATGGCCGAGAGCTGATCTTGGGTATCCAGGATTTGAAACGACTGGGGCAGGTTGGCCAGCTTCCAATGGGCGCGCAAAAATCGATTGCACAGGCCATGGAAGGTGCCAATCCACATGCCGCGCACATTCACCGGCAGCATGGCCGACAAACGGGTCAGCATCTCTTTGGCCGCCTTGTTGGTGAAGGTCACCGCCAACACCCCGGCCGGTGCGCACTGCCCGCTTTGCAGCAACCAAGCAATGCGGGTGGTCAAGACCCGGGTTTTGCCCGAGCCCGCGCCCGCCAAGATGAGCGCGTGCTCGCGCGGCAAGGCCACCGCAGCGCGTTGCTCAGCGTTGAGGCCTTGCAGGAGGGCAGAGTCGGGGGGGAGGAGGGTCGGTGGTCCCGAAGAGGACCCGGTGAAAAGAGACATTCGGGGATTGTAGGCAAGCACGTATAGAATCAGCCACCGGGCCCAAGATTCTTGTGCCCGGTTTCTTTTTGGATCGCCCGCAAGCCGTGCCAGGTCCATCCAGCAACCGGTGCCAAGCCAAGCGCTCACCATCCGTTTTGTTCTGGAGCTTGGACCATGGAAATTTTCGACTACGACAACATCTTGCTGCTGCCGCGCAAATGCCGCGTGGAAAGCCGTTCCGAATGCGACACCAGCATCACGCTGGGCCAACACACGTTCCGCCTCCCGGTGGTACCGGCCAACATGAAAACCGTGGTCAATGAGACCATTTGCGAATGGCTGGCCCAACACGGTTACTTTTATGTGATGCACCGCTTTGATTTGGACAATGTGGCTTTTGTGCGCGACTTCAAATCCAAGGGGCTGTACGCCTCGATCTCTTTGGGTGTCAAACAAGCCGACCGCGACACTGTGGCCCAATTGGTGTCCGAAGGCTTGGTGCCGGACTTCATCACCATTGACATTGCCCATGGCCACGCCGACAGCGTGCAGCACATGATCGCCCACCTCAAGCAGCACCTGCCGGGCTCTTTCATCATTGCCGGCAATGTGGGCACCCCCGAGGCGGTGATCGATTTGGAAAATTGGGGTGCTGACGCCACCAAGGTCGGGATTGGCCCTGGCAAGGTGTGCATCACCAAGAGCAAAACCGGCTTTGGCACCGGCGGCTGGCAGTTGTCCGCCCTCAAGTGGTGCGCTCGGGTGGCGACCAAACCCATCATCGCCGACGGCGGCATCCGCGAGCATGGCGACATCGCCAAAAGTATGCGCTTTGGCGCCACCATGGTGATGATTGGCTCCATGCTGGCCGGTCACGAAGAATCACCGGGGCAAACGGTGGAGGTTGATGGCAAGCTGTACAAAGAGTATTACGGCTCGGCCTCTGACTTCAACAAGGGCGAATACAAACACGTGGAAGGCAAGCGCATCCTGGAGCCCATCAAGGGCAAGCTGGCCGACACCCTGCGCGAAATGCAAGAGGACGTGCAAAGCTCCATCTCTTATGCGGGTGGCAAAAAGCTGATGGACGTGCGCAAGGTCAATTACGTCATCTTGGGCGGCGACAACGCCGGCGAGCACCTGTTGATGTGATGCGCTTGGTCCACATGCCAAAAAGCCACCTCGGTGGCTTTTTTTGCGCCTTGGAAGGGCTCACCCAGCGCAGCCAAGGCGCTGCGCGGCTTTTGCCTTTAACCGCGCCAGCCCTTAAGAGGCGCTGGGTCGCACGCCCAATAAATCGCAGGCCATGTGGTGCACCGGATGCGCGGTGTCACACAAGGCATCAAGCATGGAGAAATGCTGACGCCCTGGCATGGCCATGGCCTTGGGCACGCGCTTGACGCCCCAGGCTTGTTGCATCAAGGCGTTTTGGCGCAAAAACTCTTGGCTTTCATCACCGCCCACCACGCACATCAGTTCGCCACGCGCTGGCGCAGGCATCCAGGCGGGGCTGGCGTTGAGCACATGGTCATCGGTGAGCAACAGGCCCGACTGCAACATCGGCGAGCGGCGTATCGACTCGAGCTCATGCAAACCCGAGATGGACAAGGCGTTGTGCACCACATCGGCGGGCAAGTCTGGGGCAAAAACCGGCCATTGACAGGCCATCAACATGGCGGCCAAATGTCCGCCAGCGGAGTGTCCGGCCACGGTGATGCGGCGCGGGTCGCCACCATACTCAGCGATGTGGCGCCACACCCAGGCCAGGGCGCGCACCATTTGCATGGCGATGTCGGGCACGGTCACCGCCGGGCACAAGGCGTAATTGGGCACGACCACCGTGCAACCTGCTTTTTGGAACGGCGGTGCCACAAAGGAGTGGTCAAACTTGTCCAAAAAGCGCCAGTAGCCACCGTGGATGAAGACCAACACCGGTGCATCGGCGCTTTCCGCAGGGAAGATGTCCAGGGTTTCGTTGGTGTGGGCGCCGTAGGGCACGCTGGTGGAGCAAGCCTGGCCGCGTGCCAGCGCCGAATCACGCACCCAGCGCTCAAAGTACTGGCCAAAGTCGGGGACCATCGCCCTGTTGTTGTACATGCGGTCGTACCAGTCGGCGTCATGTTTGGGGGTGGTCATGCCTGGGTCCTCTTGAAACATCAGTGGGATGCCGCCGTGTCCCGGCAGCAGCTGGGGCTGGGGCTTACGCTGGCTCGATACATCACCTGGGGAGGTGTGCTTGGCGGGCTTTGAGCGCTTAGGACTTGCCGATTTGCGCCGTGCGGATCACGCTATCGGCTTCGGCAGTGCTGTTGCTGCCACCACTCGGGGTTTGGATCACCAAGCCCAACAAGCGTGCGCCGTGCTCGACGGCGATGGAGCCGTAAGAGATATCGCCATGAACGACTGAATCTTTGTGAAACTCAACGCGCTCGGAGGCGTAAATATTGCCTTCGACCTTGCCGGCCACCATCACCCGGTGGGCGGTGATGTCCCCAGACACCTCGCCGGTGGGGCCAATCGCCACGGTGACTTTGTTTTCTTTGGTGGTCTCGATGTTGCCTTCAACCTTGCCGTCGATGCGCACGCTGTCGAGCAGCACCAGTCGGCCATAAATTTGGGTGGTGCGGCCAATGATGGTGTCAAACCGCTCCTGCGAGGACATCATCGATTTGTCTTTGAGCTTTTCAAACATGGCGGTCAGTCTCTGGCACAAGCCATCCCATCAGCTCGAGCCGAGGGGCAACACTTGCAGGGGGTTGAGGGGGCGGTCCTTGCGAAACACCTCGTAATGGAGGTGCGGTCCGGTCGATCGGCCAGTGCTGCCCACGTCACCCAGTTGGGTGCCGCGCTCGACCACTTGGCCTTCCACCACCCGGCGGCGGCTCAAATGCGCATAACGGGTCATGAAGCCTTCGGCATGGGTGACCTCGATGACCTGGCCATAGCTGCCCTCGAAGCTGGAACGGGTGACCGTGCCAGGTGCCGCCGCCACCACCGGTGTGCCGGTGGGCGCGGTGAAGTCCAAACCCTCGTGCATGGCCAACAAACCGGTGAAGGGGTCGTTGCGGATGCCAAAACCGCTGGAGACCCGGAATTCACCCTGTATGGGCAAACCCGTGGGCAAGGAATGCAGCCACTCCAGGTGCTGGGTCCAGTCTTGGCGCAACTCGCGCACGGTGGCATCCAAACGCATCAGGTCTTGCATGGTGCCGTTGAGCTCTTGGTCCAAGGTTTGGCGGAAAAACAAATTGCGCAAGGGGGTGGGCAACAAAGGGCCGCCGCGGGCATCGTCTTTTTTGCCGTTCAGAAAACGATCACGCAACTGGGTGGGGGTGGCCAACTCCATGAAGCGGTTTTTCAGGCTCTCGAGTTGCTTGATTTCTTGGGAGGTGGTGTGCAGGTTCTGGCGCAACTGATCCAAGCGCTCGCGGTAAACCGCTTCCATGCGCTGTTGCTCGGCCTCGGTGGTGACGCCGCCCATGCTGCGCGCCAAGTCTGGGCTGAATTCCACGGCGATGCGAAAACCCACGAAGTACATGACAAATCCCACCAGCATCAAGGCCACAGACAAGCCCGCCGTGGCCATGATGACCTTGCGCGCTGTGATGGAGATGGATCGGACGGTACCGGTCGGGCCGGATACCCACATGAATTGCATGAAAGAGACCTGGAATCTGGGAGGGGCAGTTTAATACTGATCGACCGCTGGTGCCAAGGCTTGAACACATTAATGCTCAGGGTTTTCAGCCGCATCGAAAACAAAAATCAGGTCATAATTTAACACTTAAATATTCATTTTCCAATCTGAGCAGTAAATGACGGCTGGAAAACAGGTCACCCAGGCCCAAAAAAACCGATTCAACCCAAAATGCCAAAAGACCAGGAAATGGAAAATCGCTGCCAACAAGCACATGATCTGGGCTGAGACCGGCCCGGTCAAGGCCACAGGAAAGGCGCACTCCCACAGGATGAAAGCCCATGCACCCAAGCGCGCCAACCAGGGCTGTTTAAATAGACTGCGGGCCGGTAAAGGGCCATGAACGGCATTGCCCAGAAAAATGGTGAGCGCTTGCCCACTTCTCCAGGGTGCATGCTTGAGTTTGACCCAGCCTGACATGAAGTACGAACTGATGGCATGGATGCAGATGTACCAAAGGCCAGCTTGCCAGCCCAAGCTGGGGTGCGCCCAAAAGCCGACGCCATGGGCGAGCAAGCCGCCACTCAAGACCACCAGGGTCATGAAATCACTGCCACCATTGAAGGCGCCGCGCCAGCGGATCAACACCACGACGGCGCTCAAAAACAAAAACAGAAAATGCCAGGCTTGAGACCCATTCCAAGCCATGTGGACCAACACGGCCAGGCGCAACCACAGGTGGGCTTGGTGAACGGGGGGCTGAAACAAATGGCCCAAAAAGGCCTTCAGCCATCTTGGGCGGTCGGGCACATCGTCTTTTTGAGCGGGCCAATGCCAAATGCGCTCCGCCACGCCCGAGCGATGGATGCGCAAAAACTCCAGCGTTTGGAGGCCCAGGCTCCAGGCCAGCAGCCATTCCAAGCACCGCACCGCCATCACCAAGTCCAAAGCCTGACCCATTGACTGTGCCGCCTCAAACCGCCGCCGCTGGCGCCTGCATCAAGGTATGGGACGCCACCATCCCCTCCGTATCAGAGCGCTCCAAGCGGATTTCAAATTCAAAAACTTGGCCGGCTTGGGCCCCCAACTGCTCCACGCAAGCCTCCCGGGCCAAGGCCTGAACCAAGCGGTAGGCCACCAAGTCGCGGGGATCAGACTGGTCGGGCAAGTGATTCAGATCGTGGGCCAAATGGTCGACCAGGTTTTGCTGGGACAAAGCCAAGTTCACATCCGGGTTGTGCACCCAGCCCCACATTGAACGGGGCCGGCGCGGATAAATCAGGTGCCAGGCCAACCCTGGGTCCAGCCCCTTTGGGGTTCCAGTGGGCTCGCCACAGCGCACATACAGGCGGGGCTCGTCGCCCACCGCATGAAAAAATTTCCAGTTGGGGAAAAAAGCCCGCAGCAAAAAAATCCAAGGACCCTGAATGAAGCGCGGCCCCCACCACAAGGTGGCCAACAAGAACACGAAGTACAGCAGGATGAATGCGTGCGTGATTTTCACGGGGTGAAAGCATACCCCAGCATGGGTGATCTGGCACTGCGCTAACTGGCCGAACGCATTCAGACTATGCTCGCAACGCCCTATATGCCCAAAGCCTTTATCGGCGCGTCCAAGACCCGATCACGCCAGCCCTCACCATGAACTCCGTCAAACAGCGCATCGCACAACAGGTGCGGGACATGACCCACACCCGGCAACGGCCCGAGGTGTTTTTGCAGCCCGCTGGCGACCCGGGCCTGTTGGGGCCAGACAGCAGCGCCTGGCAAGTGCATGCGCATTTCATGGCCATGATGGTGGGTGGCATCGCTTCTTTGATCGTTCAAGCCTTGCACCCCCGCGCCTTGGCGGGTGTGTGGGACCACTCCAGTTTTCGCGACGATTTGGGCGCACGGCTGGGCCGCACGGCATTTTTCATCGCGGCCACCACCTTTGGCGGGCGTGACATGGCCGAACAGGCCATGGAACGGGTCAAGCGCATCCACCGCCAGGTAAATGGGGTCGATGCCCACGGCCAAGCCTACCGCGCCGATGACCCCCACCTGCTGGCCTGGGTGCACCTGGCCGAATGCACCAGTTTCATGCGGGCTTATGACGAGCATGGCCGCCCCGCTTTGGACACCCATGCACAAGACCGCTACTTCGCAGAAATGGCGGTGCTGGGCAGCGCCATGGGCACAGGCCCGGTGCCCAGCCACCGCGCCGCCTGTGAGCGCCGCTTGCTCAGCTACCTGCCTGAATTGCGCTGTGATGAGCGCACGCGGTATGTGCTCCAACGCCTCAATGACTATCCCACCCAAGCCGTCTACCAACCTTTGATGAAGTTGGTGGTGCGCGCCGCCCACCACAGCTTGCCCCCTTGGGTGCACCCCCTGCTCGCGCAACCTGAACCCAGTTGGGGCGAGCGCTGGTGGGTGCGCCAAGCTTTGGCCCGGGTGTCTGCCCCGATTCAGTGGGCCCTTGACGATGAAGGCGTGGCCGCCTTCTCCCGGCAACGGGTGCGACAAGTCAACCCAGACACGCGCTAGAAACAAGGTAAGCTGACTGGGTGGATACCTACGCTTTCAAAGACATATGGGCCCAGCGCAGCTTCATGCGCTACTGGGGCTACCGCATCACCACCACTTGCGCCAATCAAATGATGATGGTCGCATTGGGCTGGCAAATGTATGAAACCACCCAAAGCGCCTGGGACTTGGGGCTGGTCGGTCTTTATCAGTTTGTCCCCGCCTTGCTTTTATCGCTGTGGGCGGGTCATGTGGCCGACCGAATGAACCGGCTGCACATCATCTTGGCCAGTTCGTTGGTGCAAGCCGCTGTAGCGGCCATTTTGCTGGGGGCGAGCGAACAGCAGGCCATCAGCAAAGACTTGATCTTGGCCTTGGCCGTGGTGATGGGTGCGGTGCGGGCTTTTCAAATGCCCGCCTCGCAAGCCTTGATGCCGGCTTTGGTCAGCGAAAAATTGCTGGCACGCGCCACGGCGTTCAACTCATCGGGCATGCAAGTGGCCATCATCTCCGGTCCCGCATTGGGGGGGTTGATCTTTGCGCTGGGCGCCAGCGCGGTGTATGCCACCGCACTGGTTTTGTTGCTGCTGGCCTGTGCTTTGCTGTGGGGCTTGGGCTATCAGCGCCATGTGGTGCCCGGCGAACCCGTCACCCTGCGCACCGTGTTGGCAGGGGTGCATTTTGTGTGGCACAACAAACTGCTGCTGGGCGCGATTTCGCTGGACCTGTTTGCCGTGTTGTTGGGCGGGGCCACCGCGCTGCTGCCCATGTTTGCCAAAGACATTTTGATGGTGGGGCCTTGGGGCCTGGGCTTGCTGCGCGCTGCACCCGCCTTGGGGGCACTGGCGGCGTCCATGTGGTTGACCACACACCCCTTGCAACGCCGTGTGGGCCATGTTTTGCTGATCGCTGTCGCCGTTTTCGGTTTTGCCATGATCCTCTTTGCCTTGTCCACCCATTTTTGGTTGTCCATGCTGGCCTTGGCCATCAGCGGTGCGGCTGACACAGTGAGCGTGGTGATCCGCATGACCCTCATGCAACTGGAAACGCCTGACGAAATGCGCGGTCGGGTCGGCGCTGTGAACTCGATTTTCATTGGCGCGAGCAATGAATTGGGCGAGTTCGAATCCGGTGCGGCTGCGGCATGGCTCGGCCCGGTGATGGCCACCTGGATCGGTGGCCTGGGCACAATCTTGGTCGCCGTGATGTGGCTGCGTTTGTTTCCCAAACTGGCGCAAAGGGACAAACTGGAATGAGCCCCTGGTTTGGCAAGCTCGCCCGCTTGCGCTTGTACAGCTTGTGTTTTTTGGCGTTGTCGGTGAGCCTGGGCGTGGCCTTGGTGTCCTTGGCCAAATTGATGCTGCTGATCGCTGTGCTGCTGCAAATGCTTTCAGAGGTGCGACAACGGCATCAGCCCCTCCTGCCCACAGCCACGGCCAAGCTGCCCTGGCCCAGCAGCCTGTGGTGGGGCGCTGCCGCCTTGCTCTGGATGGGCTTGTCCATGGCCTGGAGTTCAGCCCCTGCCCATGAGGCCTGGCTGGCCCTGTCGCGCCATGCCCGGTGGTTGGTGTTGCCTGCCGCCTTCTACCTCTTGCGCGCGGGCACCCCCGCTTGGCCGGTCTTGCAATGCCTGGTGGCCGGGCAACTGTTTGTGCTGCTCAGCTCATGGCTGATGGTGCTGGGCGTTCCCTTGCCCTGGGCGATTTCGGTCATGAGCCCCGACAACGCAGTGGTCTTCACCAGCACCATCGAACAACCCATCACCAGCACCTTGATGATGTTGGTGGTTTGGTATTTCCGCGATCAATGGCCTGTGCCACACCGGCGTTTTGCAGTTTGGGCGGTCTTGGCCCTGACCAGCGCCAATGTGCTGCTGGTGGTGACGGGGCGCACCGGGCAAATGGCTTTGCTGTTGGCCTGGGTCTTTATTTTGCTGGGGGTTTTACCCCGTCGCTACCGATGGGGCGTGCTGCTGCTGCCCGTGTTGGTGGCCCTGGGCGTGGGCTTGGGTTCTGAGCGCATGCAGCAGCGCTGGCTCAAAGCCCAGACAGATGTGCTGGCCTTGCAGCAAGGGCCGTTGAAAGAAGAAAATTCTTTGGGCTTTCGCATCGACGCCTGGCAAAAATCGGTCCAGGCGATGGCTGAAAAACCGATCTTGGGCCATGGGGTGGGTGCCTGGCCCCAAGCCTACGTGGCGCACGGCGGCACCATCCCCAAAGCCACCGATCCGCACCAACAATTTTTGCTGTGGGCGTTGGAGAGCGGGATGGTGGGCGCGGCTTTGTTTGTGGGGTTTTTAGCCCTGCTGTGGCGCAATGCACAAAAGCTTTCGGGGTCTGCGCGCTGGGGTTTGCGCAGCGTGGTGGCCATTGAGGTGCTTACCGGCTTGGCCAACAGCACCTTGTTAGGGGCAGGGATTGGGGAATTTTTCCTGTTGCTGTGGGCCGGCTTGCTGGCTTATCGACCCCAGCCAGCCCAGGCCTGATCACAAGGGCTTTTGCCGCCAAGCCAATGCAGCGCCCAACAGCAGGGCCCCGGCTGAAAACACCAAGCCTCGGGCCAGACCGCCAGGGCCGTCCGAAATCCACCCCACCACCACCGGCCCGATGATTTGCCCGGTGGCAAACACAATGGTGAAGGCGCTGATACCCGTGGCCCATTGGGATGCGGGGAGGTTGTACCGCACCAAGGCCGTGCTGGACGCCACCACCGACAAAAAGACCGCACCGAACAACAGCCCTGAGGCCATCACCGCGGCGTCATGCGCGGTGAGTGCCGGCACGATGGTGGCCAGGCCCAACAAAGCATTCAAGGTGGCCATGGCTCCTCCGGCCCGGGCCCGGTTGAGCAAGCCCGACCACAAGCGCGATGACAGCACCACAGCGCAGCCCAACAAGGCATAAAACACCATCAACGCGCTTTCGCTTTGCCCTTGCTCACGCAACAAAGCCACGACAAAGGTCATGTAGCCGATATAGCCCACGCCAAACAGGCCATAACCCGCCAAGGCATAGGACAGGGATGGCCAGTGAAAGGGCTTGGGTGTGGCGTCACTCGGGCTCTGTTCATGCCCCAACAGGCCTTGCCGCTGCCACAGGGCACAGCGCTTCAAGGGCCACCACATGGCCAGGCAACAAGCTGCGCACACCGCACTCAACCACCACCAGGCCCAAACCCAGGGGTGGGCCAAGCCCTGCTCATGGGCGTGGGCCATGACCGGCGGCAGGCTGATCGCCGACAAAATGATGCCCCAGCCCGTGCCACCGTAATACAAGCCCAACAACCACCCGGCACTGTGGGGATGCAAATTGCCCAGCCGTGCAGCCAACAAACCACCAGCCACAAACACCCAGGCGCTGGACAAACCGGCCAACACGCGCTGCAACAGCAGGGGCTCAGCCTGCGTGAAAAAACCACTCAAGCCCATGAAGACGCTGGTCAACACCGCACCGGTCATGAACACCTGCACCGCATCCCAGCGGCGCAGCATGCGTGGCAAGGCCATGGCCCCCAGTAAATAGCCCAGGGCGTTGGCGGTGTTCATGGCGCCAGCCAATGTGTAGCTCCAGGTCAAATCTTCCCGCATAGGCGGCAGCAGCAGGCCGTATGAAAAACGCGCCATGCCCAGCGAAATGGCCGCCCCCAAGGACAGCGCGAAAGCCATGCCCCAGAGACTGCGCACTGAGGGCATGGTCATGTCAGTCCCTCACCGTTGGGGGTTGAGCACGAAGTCGTATTCCATCAAGTAAGTGCCGTCGGCTTGCTGAACCCAGTCGGTGACCAAAGATTGGCGCACACCGAACACCGCATCGGAGTCGAGGTATTTGTCGTGGTCGCGGAACACGTGGGTGATCAGGCGCTCGTAGCCAGGCGCTTCCACCATGAAGTGCAAATGCGCGGGCCGCCACGGGTGGCGTTTGGTGGCGTTGAGCAAGGTGCCCACGGGGCCATCGGTGGGGATGGGATAGGCCTCGGCCAAGATGGTGGTGAAGTGGAAATGACCTTGGTCATCGGCATTCAAAATGCCCCGCGCTTGGGGCTGCGACAGGTTTTCGTACTGCACATCGTATTTGCCATCGTCATCGGCTTGCCAGACATTGAGCTTGGCGCCCTTGACCGGCTCGCCGCCCAAACCCTTGACCTGGCCGCGCACCAAACACTTTTGGCCCGAAGCACCGTTGGACACATCGGCACCCAATTCAAAATGTGGCGCGTTCTCCAAAAAGAAAGGGCCAAACACGGTGGGCTCGGTGCAGCCCGCAGGTTTGTCCTGGTTCATGGCGATGGTGAGCATGGACAGGCCCAGCACATCGCTCAGCAAAATGAACTCTTGCCGCACGTCGGTGCACTTGTGCCCGGTGGCGGTGAGGTATTGGATACCGTAAAACCACTCCTCTTCGGTCAACTTCACATCGCGGGCGAAGTTGTGCAAGTGCGTGACCAGGCTGGAAATGATTTCCTTCAGGCGCGGGTCAGGCGTGTTTGCAAAGCGGGCCAACACGGCCTCGGTGATGGTGTCTTGGTTCAAATTGCGCACGGTTTACTCCTGGTGAATGCCTGCGGATTGTTCAACCACCTTGATGATGGCGGCGTAGTCTTGCTCGGCCCAGCCTTGGGCCAAGGCCGACTGCATCATTTGGCGGGTCATGGCGGTTTGCAGCAAGGGCACTTGCAAGGCGTTGCCCTCGGCCAAAATCAAATCGATGTCTTTGAGCATTTGCGGCACGGTGAAGGTGGGCGTGAAGTCACGTTGTGACAACTGCACCGCTTTGGCTTTGACAATCGGTGAGGCCACGGCACTGGCCCCAATGACTTGCCACAAGTCAGTCCAAGCCAAACCGCCTTTGCTGCCCAAGCTCAGGGCCTCGGCCAGCATGGCACTGGTTTGACCAATCATCAGGTTGATGACCAGCTTCATCAGCCGGGCTTGCTCGCCCTCACCCAAATAAAACTGCACCGAACCCCAGGGTTTGAGCAGGGGCGCCAGGCGTTGCCAAACGGCCTGGGGGCCGGATGCCATGAGGGTCAATTGGCCAGCCTCGGCCATGTGGTTGTTGCCAGATACCGTGACGCGCAAATAGTCTCGCCCGGTGGGCGCGAACAGCTTGGCCACTGCGGCCGATGCAGCCACCGACACCGTGCTGGTGTCCAGGTAAAAACCGCCTTGGGGCAGGTGCTCGGACACCACCGCAGCGGCACTTTGGAGCGCGGCATCGTGGGGCAAGGACGACATGGCGCCGTCTGCTTGGGCCAAGGCAGCGCCCAGGTCTGTGGCCATCGTCAGCCCCGCCGCTTGGGCCAAGGCCAAACGCTGCGCATCGGTGTCGTGGACCGACACGGCATGACCAGCGGCCAACAAATGGGTGGCCATGGGCAAGCCCATCTTGCCCACACCCAAAAACACCAGCTTCATGCGGTGGCCATCGAAATGATGGACATCAATTGGCCTTCAGGCCTGCCGCCTTGACGATGCGCGCAGCGGTGTCGATTTCGGCTTTGATGTAGGCATTGAAGGCGTCCGGCGTCATGGTGAAGGGGTCGGCACCCAACTTGGCCATGCGCTCCTTGATGTCTGGGCTGGCCAAGGCCTTGAGGGCCTCTTCATGCAAGCGCTTGACCACGGCAGCGGGTGTGGCGCTGGGCACGATCATGCCCACCCACAAGGTGTAGTCGGATGCCGGCAAACCCGCTTCGATGCTGGTGGGCACCTGGGGCAAGGTGGAGGCGCGGGTTTTGGTGCTGACCGACAGGGCTTGCAACTTGCCGTCTTTGATCAGCGGCAAGGCCGAAGCCAAGGGTGCAAAAAACCAATCGTTGGAGCCACCGATCACATTGGTCATGGCGTCAGGCGTTCCTTTGTAGGGGACATGCAAAGCATCGATGCCCGACTGCAAGCGAAAAATTTCAGCATTCAAATGGGTGCCACTGCCCACGCCGGCCGAGGCGTAATTGAACGTGCCGGGCTTGGCTTTGACCGCATTGATCAATTCCGCCTGGGTTTTCCAACCCTTGGCCGGGTTGACCACCAAGACATTGGGAATGGCCGCCAAGGTGGTCACACCGGTCAAGTCTTTCACCGTGTCGTAGGCCAAATTGGGGTACAGCGATGCGTTCAGCGCGTGGCCTGAGGAGTGCACCAAGACGGTGTAGCCATCGGCATCGCTTTTGGCCACCAAAGCGGCAGCAATCGTGCCGCCCGCGCCCAAACGGTTGTCAATCACGATGGTTTGGCCCATCGACTTGCCCATCGCATCGGCCACGGTGCGGGCCACGATGTCGGTGGCGCTGCCGGCACTGAAAGGCACCACAAATTTGATCGGCTTGGTTGGGTAGGTCTGTGCCAAGGCCTGGCCTTGAACCAACATGCAAGCCATGGCCGCCAAGGCCAAGCCGGTGCGGCGGGTGAAACTCATAGAGGTCTTCATGCGTGTTTTCTCCTGATGAAATATCAATGCGAAAAATGGGTTCAAGAACTCAAACCGTCACTGATGGTTTTGTTCTCGGACTTCAACTCCAAACCGGCATCGCGCGCGGTTTCTACCAACAGCGCGGCAAAGTCGATGTTGTCGTAACCACGCCCCACCATGCGCGCCACCGACTCGCGGGTGGCCGCCGCAGCGGGCATGCAGACGCCTTGGGCTTTGGCAGCCGCCATGCCCAAGTCCATGTCTTTGAGCAGCAGCTGGGGGGTGAAAGTCACCTGGTCAAAGGTGAGGTTGGTCAGCATGGGGGTTTTGTAGCGGGTGTACATGGAGCCTAAGACCGAGTCGTTGATGCTTTCCAAGAACAAATGGCGCGGAATGCCCGCTTTTTCGGCCATCACCGTGATCTCACACAGGTTTTGGATCACCACGCCAAACATGGTGTTGTGCGCGATCTTCCACACCCGCGCCAATTCACCCTCGCCCACCCACATGGTTTTGCGCGCCATGGCCTGAAGGTATGGCTCGGCCAAGTCATACAAATGACGCGGGCCCGAGGCCACCACCAACAATTTGCCGGCCTTGGCCACTTTGGCATTGCCCGACACCGGCGCGCACAAATAGGCCACACCGATCTTCTCCAGTGCTTCACGCACCTCGGCCGAACCTTCTTGCGAAATGGACGAGCTGTCGACCACGATCTTGGGCAGGGTTTTGCCCGTCACCAAGCCGCCTTCGGCGAACAACACCTCTTTCAAGTCGTCGGTGGTCGATACCATGGTGAACACCACCTCGCACGCGGCCAAGTCCAGCTTGCTGTTGACGATGGTTGCGCCATATTCGGCCAAAGGCTCGGCTTTGCTGCGGGTGCGGTTCCACACATCCACACCGTGACCGGCTTGGGTCAAACGCTTGACCATCGCCTCGCCCATGCGACCCAAACCAATCCATCCCACTTTGTTAGCCATGTTGTTTCCTCATCAGAATAAAAAATTGAACCTCAAGCGGCGATGGGCAAGCCCACCAAACGCTCCAAATCTGCGCGCGACAAACCGTCGACCGCATCGACCCACTTCAGACCTTGGGGCGTGACGTCCAAGGTGGCCAAATCGGTGTAGATGCGTTTGACGCAGCCCAAACCGGTGAGGGGGTAGGAGCATTGCTGCACCACTTTGCTCGCGCCTTGTTTGGTCAGCAAATCCATCATCACCCAGGTTTGCTTGGCACCCATGGCCAAATCCATGGCCCCACCCACCGCCGGAATGGCCCCGGGCTCGCCGGTGTGCCAATTGGCCAAATCGCCGGTGGCGCTGACCTGAAACGCCCCGAGCACACAAATGTCCAAATGCCCGCCGCGCATCATGGCAAAGCTGTCGGCATGGTGAAAAAAAGCCCCGCCTGGCAGCAAGGTGACGGGCTGTTTGCCCGCATTGATCAAATCGAAGTCTTGATCCGCTTCAGCCGGTGCCGGGCCCATGCCCAAAATGCCGTTCTCGCTGTGCAAGATGATTTCCAAACCGGCTGGCAAGTGGTTGGCCACCATGGTCGGCATGCCAATGCCCAAATTCACATAGGCCCCATTGGGGATGTCTTGGGCCACCAAGGCGGCGATCTGGTCTTTGCTTCTGCGGGGGTGTGTCATGTGAACCTCATGCCTTGAAACCGCCGCCTTGCGTTTGCACGCGCGGCACCTGCACCACTTGGGAGACAAAAATTCCAGGGGTGACCACCATCTCTGGGTCGAGTTGCCCCAACTCCACCACCTCGTGCACCGAGGCCACGGTGCGGCGTGCGGCCATGGCCATCACCGGACCAAAGTTGCGCGCGGCCTTGCGGTAGGTGAGATTGCCCCAGCGGTCACCGCACTCGGCCCGGATGAGCGCCAAGTCGGCGTGAATGGGGTGCTCCAGCACATGCATGCGGCCATTGATCTCACGGGTTTCGCGCTCGCTGCCGTCGGGGTTGCGGGCCAGCTCCGTGCCGTAAGCGGTGGGCGAGAAAAAAGCACCAATGCCCGCACCCGCAGCGCGAATGCGCTCGGCCAAATTGCCCTGGGGCACCAATTCCAATTCAATCTGGCCGCTGCGGTACAGCGCGTCAAAAATTTGGCTGTCAACTTGCCTGGGAAAGCTGCACACCACTTTGCGCACCCGACCGGTTTTGAGCAAAGCCGCCAAACCCGTTTCGCCGTTGCCCGCGTTGTTGTTGACCACCACCAGGTTGCGTGCCGAGCCATCTTGCAAGACGTGCATCAAACCTTCGAGCAGTTCATTGGGGATGCCTGCCGTGCCAAAACCGCCCACCATGATGGTGGCGCCATCGGCAACCGGTCCCACGGCTTCCTCCACGGAAGCGGCGATTTTGTTGATCATGCTTGGCTTTCAAATCGAATCACACCGCAGTTGGGTTTGCGCACACGGTGCGCGGCAAATACAAAGGGGTGCATTGTGTCACCGACGGCGCATTCTAAAGAGGTCGCCAAGACTTCCACACTGGGGCGGCAGATGAAGATCTGGGGTCAACGCGGACACCTGAAGTGATGTCGCTCAAACCCGTGTCAGTCCTGGCGCCAGAAACGGCACAATGTCGCTCACCTGCGAGGCGCCATGACCACCCCCATCCTGACCTACAACCCCAACCCTTCTCATCCGGACAAGCAACTGCCGCCCTTGGTTTGCGACAGCCATGTGCATGTGTTTGGCCCAGCCGATCGTTTTGCCTATGCCAGCAGCCGCAACTTCACTCCGGTGGACGCGCCCAAAGAGCGTTTGTTCGATCTGCACCGGCACTTGGGCATTGGCCGCTGCGTGATCGTTCAATCTGCGGTCCATGGCATGGACAACCGGGTGGTGGAAGACGCGATTGCAGCCGGCCAAGGGCGCTACCTGGGCGTGGCTTTGGTCCCCTTGGATGTGAGCGACAGCGAGTTGCAGCGGCTGGCGGGCGTGGGCTTTCGCGCGGTGCGGTTCAACTTCATGCCGCATCTGGGTGGCGCGGTGGACACCCAGGCCTTGTTGGCCCTGACCCAGCGCTTGGTCCCCTTGCAAATGCACCTGCAAGTGCACTTTCCATCGGCCATGGTGCACAGCTTGGCACCGGTGCTCGTGCAAAGCGCTGTACCGGTGGTCATTGACCACATGGGCCGTGTGGACGCCCAACTGGGTCCCCAACACGCCGACTTTGTGGCCTTGTGCGAGCTGCTCGGCCAGCCCGGCATGCACGTCAAGGTCAGTGGCATCGATCGCATCGACCCCAGCCCGCCCTACATCGCCGGCTTGTTGTTGACGCGCAGCTTGGTCGAGCGCTTTCCCACCCAATGCGTGTGGGGCACCGACTGGCCCCACCCCAACCACACCCACGTGCCCGATGATGGCGCTTTGGTCAATGCCATTTGGCAAATGGCCCCCGATGCAGAACTGCGCCAGCGGGTGCTGGTGGACAACCCCCAGGCCTTGTACCGTTTTGCCAACCACTGAAAAGGTTTTTTGATGGCTCGTTTTACCAACAAAGTGGTGGTGGTCAGCGGCGCGGGCTCGGTCGGTCCTGGCTGGGGCAATGGCCGCGCCATTGCGGTGCAAATGGTCGAAGAAGGGGCCCATGTGCTGGCCTTGGACCGCGAACTGGCCCGCATGGACGAAACCTTAGCCTTGGCGCAAAAGGCCGCTGTAACCAGTGGGGGCAGCATCGAGGCCATGGCCTGCGATGTCACTCTGTCAGAAGCCATCAAGGCCTGCATTGACCACGCCATGGCCCGTTGGGGTCGCATCGATGTGCTGGTCAACAACGTCGGCGGCTCGGCTGCTGGGGGGCCCGTGGAGATGAGCGAGGCCGTGTGGGACGCGCAAATCGACCACAACCTCAAAAGCGTTTTTTTGGGCTGCAAACATGTGCTGCCCATCATGGCGGCCCAAGGTGCGGGGGCGATTGTCAACATCGCCTCCACGTCTGGCATGCGCTGGACCGGCGCGGCCCAAGTGGCCTATGCCGCCACCAAGGCGGGCGTGATCCAGTTGGGCAAAGTCGTGGCCGTGCAATATGCCAAACAAGGCATTCGGGTCAACACCGTCGTGCCTGGGCAGTTGCACACCCCCATGGTGGAAACCCGATTGGCTGGTCAGCGCGCGGGCGGCGATGTGCAATCTTTGTTGCAAGCACGCCAGGCCCGCATCCCCCTGCCCTTCATGGGCGATGGCCGCGACACAGCCCGCGCCGTTTTGTTTTTGGCCAGCGACGAGGCCCGCTTTATCACCGGCACTGAAATCGTCGTTGACGGCGGCATGTCGGTGCGCTGTGACTGACCCTGACCCCATCCCCTTTGACACAACCACTTCGGAGACCATGATGATCATCAGCACCCGCTTCAAGCGATGGACCACCTTTGCCCTGTTGGCTTGGTTCAGTCTGGGCACCGCCGCCTGGGCACAAACCAAGGTCACGCGACTGCTCGTGGCCTTCCCGCCCGGCGGTCCAGTGGACTTCATCGCCCGCACCATCAGCGAACAACTGGGCAAGGAGTTGGGCCAAACCGTGGTGGTGGAAAACCGAGCCGGCGCCAATGGCGCCATTGCGGCTGAGGCTTTGCTCAAAGCACCCGCGGACGGTCAAATGCTGTGGCTGTCCAGCGTGGGCGCCATCTCCATCAACCCAGGTCTGTACCCCAACTTGCCCTACGACCCGGTGCGCGACCTGGCAGCGGTATCGCTGGTGGTCAACAACGTCGAGATGCTGGTGGTGCACCCCAACCACCCGGCCAACAACCCGCAAGAGTTCATTGCTGTGGCCAAACAAAAGCGCGTGACCATGGCCTCCTCAGGCACCGGCAGCGTGCCCCACTTGGCCATGGAACTGTTGGCCGATGCCACCAAAACCGACTTGGTGCACGTGCCCTACAAAGGCGCCGCACCAGCCATCACCGATGTCATGGCCGGCCATGTGGACGGTTTTTTTGGTGACATCCCCGGCCTGATCGGGCACATCAAAAGTGGCAAGCTCAAGCCTGTGGCATTGGCATCCACGCGCCGCCACCCCTTGTTTCCCGACGTCAAAACATTCCAAGAAACCGGTGTGCCAGGTGTAGACTCCGACAACTGGTACGCCTTGTTTGCCCACAAAGGCACACCCAGCGCCGATATTGATCGCATCAACCAAGCCCTGCGCCGCACTTTGGCCACAGAAGCCGTGCGCGCCAAAATTGTGGCCTCGGGTGCCGAGCCTGCCGGCAACAGCCCGTTGGAGCTGAGTAACCTGGTCAAGGCCGACTTGACCAAATGGACCCGGGTCATCCGCGACAAAAAAATCAAGGCCGACTGAGCATGGTCTTGACCGACTGTTTGTTGTTGCGCGTACCGGCCGATTTGGGCGCGCGCGATTGGGCCAGCTGGGCGTATGCTGCCTTGACACCCGTGCCCCATCAATTGCGCGTGACCTGTACCCCTCAAGATGAAGACGCGCAAGGCTTGACCCATGTGTATGTCCACTTTGAACAAACGCCCATGATGGGCGCAGACCAAAGCGCCGCATGGGAAGCCAGCCTATCGCAATGGGCCGGGGTGGCAGCGCAGGCCTCGCGTTTGCAATTGGTGCTCGACTGCCCCAGCGCCAGCCCCGAAGCCAAGATCAGCACCCACTACACCGTGCAAACCGATCCTGCACCTGGCTGGGAGGAAGAAATTTCACAGTGGTATGCCCAAGAGCACATGCCCGGCTTGGCGATGGTCAATGGTTGTGTGCGCGCCCAGCGTTACATCAACCAAGACCACGGCCCGCGCTCTTTTGCGGGCTATGACTTGACTGCGCCAGAGGTGATGGGCTCACCCGACTGGCTGGCTGTGCGCGCCAGCGATTGGAGCAGCCGCTGCCGCCCTCACTTCACCAACACCCGCCGCACTTTTTTTCAATCCATTCACACTTTGCTTGGAGCCGCACCATGACCGAACGATTTGCCCTGCGTAGCTACGAAGAACTGCCCCCCGAGGTTCGCCCCTTGGCCGACGATATTTTGAAAATCTCCAGCGCCGGGCTGGGCGGGCCCTACAACGCCTTGATGCGCAGCCCTGAAATGGCGCGGCGCTGCTTTGACCTGCTGGACTACTTGCGCTTCAAAACCTCGGTGCCCAAAGCCCTCAATGAGTTCGCCATCCTGATTCAGGCCCGGGTGGCCAATGCGCAGTACGAGTGGTGGGCGCATGAGCCCATTGCGATTCGCGCTGGCTTGCCCCAGCACATCGCCGACGATTTGCGCCGATGCCAGCGCCCCCAAAGCATGGACGAAACCCAAGCACTGGTTTATGACTTTTGCATCCAACTCACCCTGAACCACCAGGTCAACGATGCCTTGTGGCAAAAAGCCATGCAACTCTTGGGCGAGCAACAGGTCATCGACTTGATTGTGTTGTCGGGCACTTACACCATGGTGTCGATGCTGCTCAATGCCACCCAAGTTGGCATTCCCAACCAAGGGCAACCCCCTTTGGAAGTCCTCAGCCCGGAGAACATCCGCCAGCGCCTATTGGCTTGAGCGTTTCGACTGCCGACAGACCATCATTTATTTCAGAAAGTTGATCATGAACACCCTGTTGAATTTGAACCAGGCCTTGCGCCACAGCCTCTTGTCTGCGATGTGCACTGGACTGATGTGGGCCTCGGGCAGCGCTGCGGCTGCTGAGGGTGACTACCCCACCAAACCCGTGAGCATCATCGTGGCGTATGCGCCTGGTGGCCAAGGAGACACCTTTGCCCGCTTGGTCAGCGAGCGGTTGACCGCGGTGTACAAACAAACCGTTTTGGTGGACAACAAGCCTGGCGTCTCTGGCACCGTGGGCACGCGTTTGGCCGTCAAGGCCCGCAACGATGGCCACACCTTGTTTTTGGGCCAAACCGGCGAGATCGTTGTCAACCGGGTGATGATGAAAGACCTGGGCTACGACCCCCTCAAAGACATGATTCCCGTGGTGCTGATTGGCAATGCGCCACTGGTGTTGTTGGCCCCTGTGGATGCACCCTACAACTCCCTGAATGAAATGCTGCAACAAGCCCGTGCCAAACCGGGCGAATTCAGTTATGCCTCGGTGGGTGCGGGCACCCCGGGCCATTTGGCCGCGGTGGCCTTGTCGGTGGGTGCCAAGCTCAACATGGTGCATGTGCCCTACAAAGGCGTGGGCCCGCTGATGGCCGACTTGATGGGCAACCGCATCCAACTGTTTTTCAGCAGCGCATCGGCGGCTTTGCCGCAGATCAAAGGCGGCAAACTCAAAGCCCTGGCCGTGACCACACCCCAGCGCATGAACTCCTTGCCCCAAGTGCCCACGGTGGCTGAAGTGGCCATCCCTGGCTTTAGCTATTCCCTGTGGGGCGGTTTGTTTGCGCCTGCCGACACACCGGCGGCCGTGGTGCAAAGCCTGAACAAAGAGGTCAATGCCATCATGTCCAGCCCAGATATCCGCACACGGTTTGAAACCGATAACTTGAACGTGCCGCGCAACACGCCGGCTGAGTTTGCAGAATATGTGCGCAGCGAGGCGGTCAAGTTTGAAAAACTGGTCAAGGACGCCAACCTCAAAGCCGAGTGAATGGACATGAAAATCGTCATCATCCCCGGCGACGGCATTGGCCCCGAGACCATGCAGGTCAGTGTCGAATTGCTGGACACCGTCAATGCCCAGTTTGGACTGGACTTGCAACTCAGCCACGACATCGCAGGCCATGACAGCTTGCGCCAACACGGCGCCACGGTCACGCAGGCTTTGCTGGACAAAGTCAAGGCTGCCGATGGCCTGTTGCTGGGTCCCATGGCCACTTACGACTTCAAAGACGAGTCCAAGGGCGAGATCAACCCGTCCAAGTTTTTTCGCAAAAACCTCGACCTCTACGCCAACATTCGACCGGCCAAAACCTATGCCGGCATCAAAACCCTGACCGGTCCTTTTGACCTGGTGGTGGTGCGCGAGAACACCGAGGGGTTTTATGCCGACCGCAACATGGCTTTGGGGCATAGCGAAATTTTGGTCACAGACGATGTGGCCATCTCGATGCGCCGCATCACCCGTGTGTGCTGCGAGCGCATCGCCCGAAGCGCATTTGAATTGGCCCGTTTGCGCCAAAAGCGGCTCACCTTGGTGCACAAAGCCAATGTGCTGCGCATCACGGATGGCTTGTTCTTGCAAACCTGTGCCGATGTGGGCAAAGACTTTCCCGATGTGGCGGTGGATGACTTCATTGTGGACGCCATGATGGCGCATGTGGTGCGCGCACCGGAAAAATTTGACGTCATCGTCACCACCAATATGTTTGGCGACATCTTGTCTGACCTCACTGCCGAGTTGTCGGGCAGTTTGGGCTTGGGTGGCTCCTTGAACGCGGGTGCCCACCATGCCATGGGTCAGGCCGCCCATGGCTCTGCGCCTGACATTGCCGGGCAAAACATTGCCAACCCCTTTTCCCAAGTCTTGTCTGCCGCCATGCTGTTGGCTTGGCATGCTTCGCGCCACAACCAACCCCATTTTTGGGCCGCATCCCAGGCCATGGAAAAAGCCGTCAGCGACTGCGTGGCCGCAGGTGAATGCACCCGCGATATTGGCGGCCGCTTGGGTACCCGTGAAACCGGCCAAGCCCTGAAACGCCGCTTGCAAGCCACTTGACGGCACCCTCTTCCCCTTTTTTCTGCACCCCAACCCATTCCCCACTTGAAAGCATCTATGTCCAGTGCACCCTCTGAAGAACTTTTGCACGCCATGGTGATGCGTGAGATGCAACAAGGCATTCGCCGCGATGGCTTGTGGGCTCAGGCCCTGGTCGAAGCAGAAGGCGACCCCCAAAAAGCGCAAGCGGCCTACATTCGCCTGCGACTGGTCACCTTGCGCCAAGAAACCACTGGATTGCTGGTGCAAAAAATCAAAGGGGCGGTGGCCGAACAGTTTCGCCCGCCACCCGACTTCAAATCGTCACGCGACATCTAAATCTTTTTCATGCTATTTCCACGCAAGTTGAGTCAAAAAAAATATCTGCCATCGCCTTGTTCGGGCATAAAATAAATTCCGTCTTGATTTTCAGATGGGCGGAAAAGTGATCACAAATTGGCGTTGGGTGTTTTTGGCTTCGGCCTTGACGTTGAACTCGGCATGGGCTCAAAACTGCGATAAAAAACCCACCAAAGACCTGCGGTTGATGTGTGAAGCCGCTGAGCAAAACAACCCCCGATTTTGCGAAGACATCTCCTCCAAAGACCAACGCCTTTTTTGCATGGCGCGCATTCAGCCCAACTCTTACACCTGCGAAAAAATCTCCTCCAGCAGCACCCGTTTTGATTGCTTGTCCTATGTCAAAAACAAGCAGTTCAGTTTGATTTGGTCTTTCAACAGCAACAAGTCCAAGAACTGAAACGGCGCTGATCAGGGGCAGGCAAACCCCAGCCATCAGTCTCACCGCCTTGTGAGAAGATTTGCGCCTTCGCTGCAAAAACACAGCAGCTTTCACTGAAGGGGTGCCGCATGAGAGTCAAGGGTCAATCCATTTTGGTCACAGGCGCTGGCAACGGCATTGGTGAAGGCATTGCCAAGCGCATGGCCGAGCAAGGTGCTGTGGTCACCGTCAACGACATAGACCCTCAGCGGGCCGATCGCGTTTGCCAAGACATCAAAGCCAGTGGCGGCCAAGCTTGGGCTTGTGCAGGAGACGTCACCCGCAGTGCTGATTGGGCGCGCATGGTGGACTTTGCCAAGTCCCACGGCCAAGGCTTGAATGGCGTGGTCAACAATGCCGGCTGGACGCACCGCAATCGCCCGGCGCTAGAGGTGTCTGAGGCAGAGTTTGATCAGGTCTTTGCCATCAATGTCAAAAGCATTTACCTCTCCACCATCCATGCTGTGCCGGTTTTTCGCCAGCAAGGCGGGGGATGGTTCATCAACATCGCGTCCACCGCAGGGGTGCGCCCGCGCCCAGGCCTGACTTGGTACAACGGCTCCAAAGGGGCGGTCATCACCACCAGCAAATCGCTGGCCGCCGAACTCGGCCCCGACAACATCCGCGTCAATTGCATCAACCCGGTGTTCAACCCCGACACGGGATTGTCGGCAGAGTTTGCAGGCGGCCCTGTCGACGAAGCCCGGCGTCAAAAGTTTTTGAGCACCATTCCACTGGGGCGGTTTTCAACCGCCGCAGATGTGGCCAATGCAGCCTTGTACTTGGCCAGTGACGAAGCCGCATTCATCAGCGGCGTGTGCATCGAGGTCGATGGGGCTCGCTGCGTTTGATCAAGCCTGTGGAATGGGCGTCGATTGCCAAGAGGCCATCTGCCAACCGGCACTGCGCTTGACCCAGACCTGCAAGTAGCGGCTCATCACCACTTTGGCTGTGCCGCTGACCTCGACCTCAATGCGCGCGTCCCCGTTGACCAGCACCACATCCCCGATCACGCGCATTTCGCGTTGCAAGGTCGTCAGGGCGCGGTAGGTGTAATGGCCACTGGTCAATTTGGCCAGGTATTGCTGCTTGTTCTCCAACACAGCGCTGGAGTGCACGTAGCGCAAATCTTCTGCGATCATGGGCTCTAGGCCTGCAAAATCGCGGGCCAATATGCATTCGGCACGCTTGGCGTCCAAGGCTTCAATGTGGGCAATGGTGTCTTTGTCGCTCATTTTTTCTCCTGGGTAAAAGTGCATTGTGACAGTGGTGGTCACCCTCGTCTGTCGCCGACTTCAAACAATGGCATTTGGCGTCGCTGCAACAAATGTTCAGCCACAAACTGCCACAGCAAGGGGTGGTGTGCATTTTCGTGCCATTGGCTTTGCATCACCTTTTTGGTGTACCAATGGGCTTGACTCTCCAAATGGCAACCCACCAAACCCAGGTTGTCTTGCACGATGGCCATGGGGTCGCCGTTGGCATACGTGGCAATGGTTTCAAAACGCCCCCCGACAAAGGTCGGACCATCGAAAAAATACATGCGCTCAGGCCGATCGTGCCACAGCACTGGCGCCGTGGTGCCATAAGACGCACGGATATCTGCCTGGGGTCGTTTGATGTATTGCACCGCACGGGTGCCCTTGAGAAAGTCAAAGTAATAGGCGTCTGCCCAATAAGCGCCCATGCAAATGCCCAGGTACTTGCCACCGCGCTGCATGAAGGCCCGAATCTCTGTCAAGTTGGGCTTGAGCACATGGCGAAACGCCGTGGCTTCCCCATCACCACCCGGGAACACCACCGCATCCACATCGTCAAAAAAACCATTCAGCACTTTGTGCTTGGTGAACAGCTTGATGCGGGCCATGGGCGACAAAGCGGCCATCACCCCATTGACAGAATCGGTCGAGCACGTGGGTTGGTGCAGGAAAACGGCGATGGTTTTTGTCATTTGCTTGGAATACACGTTTTATTTGCAAATTAAAAAACGGCGGGCTGGCCAGTGGCAACCCCGGAAATAGAGATCAATCCAACTTGATACCCGCCTCGCGAATCACTTGACCAAAGCGCTTGAAGTCATGGGCGATCACCGCACCAAAATCTTCGCGCATTTCAGTTCTCGGTTCATAGCCCATGTTGGTCAGGCGCTCTTTGACTTCGGGCATGGCCATCACCTGTGCCAGCTCCTGGCTGAGCTTTTGCACCACCTCTGGCGGGGTGCCGGCGGCCACCACCACGCCGTTCCAAGATTCATATTCAAACTGCGGCATATTGAGCCCCTTGAGCTCAGAGACGGTGGGCACATCGGGCAAATTGGGGTTGCGTTTTTTGCCTGTCCAAGCCAAGGCCTTGAGCTTGCCCGCACGGATATTGGGCAAGGGGCCGACCAAGCTGTCAAAGACCAGGTTGATCTCACCACCCAAAATGGCCAAGGTCATGGGTGCATTGCCCTTGTAAGGCACGTGCAACAGCTTGATGCCTGCTTGGTGGCTGAACAGCTCTGCACCCATGTGCAATGGACCGCCACTGCCCGATGAGCCATAGCTGATTTTGCTGGGGTTGGCCTTGGCTTGGCTGACCAAGTCTTGCAAATTATTCGCACTCACAGAGGGGTGCGCCGCGATCACCAGGGCATAAGACGCGATCAAACCAATCGGGGCAAAGTCTTTGATCGGGTCCCACCCCAAACGCGCCAAGTGCGGTTGGATTGACATGCCGCTGGTGGCCAGCAACATCGTGTAACCATCTTTGGGGGATCGGGCCACAAACTCGGTGCCAATGTTGCCTCCCGCGCCCGGCTTGGTCTCCACCACCACGGCCTGTCCCAAGCGATCGGACAACTTTTGCGCCACCAAACGTGCGGTGGACTCGGCGCCACCCCCAGGGGGAAAGGGAACTATGAATTTCACCGGTTTGTTCGGGAAGGGCTGCGCTCCGGCCAATCCCGCAAGCAAAGCCAAGGCCGTGGAAATGAAAACGCGTTTGGCTGTCCACATGTCACATTCCTTTCAAGGGGATCAAAATTTCATTGCGTCGATTCCAAGGCAGGGTGAACGGGTCGTTGTAGCGCGCCAATTGAGGACGGTCTTCAAATTCCAAGTTGTTGCGTGCCAGCCAGTCTTTGAGCAATTGGGTCTGGCGCTCAATGCTGGCGGCCGTGGTCAACCCACTGAAGCGCACTGCGGCCATGCGTTGTGCAGGCAGCTCACGCAATTGCACGCTGGCATCGACAGGCTTGGGCAAGCTGCTCAAGGCCATGCCCTGGGGCATGACGAAATGCATTCGCCATTGCTGGTTTTGCGCTTCCATGGTCACGGGTGCGGTCATGGCGATTTTTTCGCTCTCGCCCTTGGCGTTTTGATTTTTCCCAAAAATGTAGCCAGCTACCCGGCGAAACCCTAGGCTGCCAGCGACATCAAAGTCGCCCTCGATGACGGTTTCTGCCACCGTCAGTACACCGTAATCGCGCACTTCAAAAGGTGGCTCGTTTTTCACCAAGCTGTAGGGCGGTTCATTGACGCTTTGTGCCATGCTGGGGCCAATCAAACCCAAGAACAAAAAGGCAAACCACAACAGGGCTTTGGGGGACATGGGTGGGGGTGCTTTCTCAAAATATCTGTGAAGGGGTGGTTGCGCTTCATTCTAAAGAGTGTCGGTGCCCCATGGGACTGTCCATGGCAGGCATTGCCATGAAGCCTGTCCCACTGGCATTGCCTAAGGGCCTCAAGACACCTTGGTTGGGGCCGATACTTACAAAGGCCAATCATTTACCCAAATGACCTACAAAAACCAACCACCAGCGCTGTACACCGGGGATAACCGCCTTTTGCATGGCTCCGTCCACCCTCATCCACCACAGCCACTCAAGGATGTCACATGAAGAAAAATGCTGCCTGGGGCCTGGCCTCCTTGGCCTTGGCCGCACAAGCGCAGGTGGCGAGCTACGAGACCGCCTGGGGCGCTGCGGCGGTCAATCGCATTCACACCGAGCGCAGCGACAACCTGTCTGTGAATGGCCTGGTGATGAGCGCCACCCACCATTTCACGCCGGTCAAAATGGGTCTGGGCCAACCTTTTGGCGAGCAGGCCTGGCTGCAAAAAGCCAGCCACATCTATGTCAGCCACACCCCCGCCAGCATCCAGCAAAAAGATGTCGTCAACGCGCGTCAAGACCAGGGGAAATTCGGCACCAAAATTTACAGCGGCCCGGTGGTCAGTGAGATCGAGTTCGAGAGCCAAGTCAGCTCCGGTACCTTTTACACATTTGCGCCGATGCGCTTGGTGGGCCAAAACACCGAGGCTCAGCGGGTCAGCTTGGGCTATTTTGTCGGGCCCAGTGCCACTGTGAGCTTGGTGCGGGCCAGCAGCAAAACCACCACCAACACCAACTTCAGCTACACCGGCAGCTACTACGAGGCCTTGACCAGCACGTCCCTGGCTTTTCACGGTGTCGTGCTGCTGTCCAGCAGCAGCTCCTTGGTGTTGGACGGTGCGATCAGCAAAAGCGACTACAGCAGCAGCCTCAATCAAACCAACTTTCAACAAGAGTTGGGCTTCAAGTATTACCCGCTGAACACCCTTTACGTTGGCCTGAATTACAAGCGAGACATGGGTGAAGACAAAACCTCAGAGCGGCGCATCACCAGCGTGAGCAGCGGCATGATGGTTCACCCCCGCTGGAACATCCACATGGGCTTGGTCAAGTCGGTGGGGGACGGGTACAACTACAACAATTACCAAATCAATACCGTGGGTGCTGAATACCGCATGTGATTGACCCTTAGGTTTGCACACAGGGGCAATGGCGCATCCAAAGCAAAAAAGTGGTGTTGATGAACGACCAAATCCCCACCATGCTGGACTTTTGCTGCATTTGACGGCTGACCCGTCCCCGGCCAGCTCCCCTCAACGCCGCACGCCTGGCGCCATGGCGGCGGCGGCATCCCAGGCTTGGTCAAACCAAGGGTCGCCGGCCAAATAGGCCTGCAACATGGGCAAGGCGTCCAAGCCCCAAAAGACCTTGTCGTCCACACACAGGCTGGGCACACCAAACACGCCACGCGCAATCGCCTCGTCGGTGTTGGCCTTGAGTTGCTGCTTGACCTCGGGCGCGTCGGGCCCCATGGGCGGGGCCAAATGCGCTGCCAAGGCCTGCCCACGCGCCGCGTCGTCTGCCACCCCACCGCCGCGCCACACATGGTGGAAAACGGTTTCGACCACCGCATGAGGGGTTTCACCCGCATGGCTGCAAGCCAGTGCCAGGCGCAACAAAGACAAGGGGTTGAACGGGTGGGCGTGGGGCAAATCCAAGGGCACGCCAAGCTGTTGGGCTTGCCACAACACCTGGCGATACGTCCACTCGCGCTTGCCCGCAATCTCCGCCGGGCCCAGCTGCCCATGGTGTTTCAGCATCGCGGCAAACAACACGGGCTTGTACACCACGCGGTGCGGCAACGCTTTCAGGTTGCGCGGCAAAGCCTCAAACGCCAAATAAGCGTAGGGCGAAATGAAGTCCAGGTAGAAGGTGATGGTTTTCATGGGGACCCAGTCGGGAGAGGTGCCTAACTGTTGGCGGAAGCGGTGAGATTCGAACTCACGAACGGTTGCCCGTTGCCGGTTTTCAAGACCGGTGCAATCGACCACTCTGCCACGCTTCCTATGGGTCAATGAGCGCGCATTGTAAGGGGGCTGCGGGCTGCTTCGGGCCGGGGGTGGCGCTGCGCTTAACATCCGGGGTCGGCAGCAGTGGCCAACACCTGCGCCGATTGCCACCAACTCCATGGAGACCGCATGACACCCTTGAACCTGACACGCCGATGCGTGACCCCGATGCTGCTTGGCTTGGCCTTGTGCGCCAGCCTTTCGCCCTTGATGGCGCAAACCAAAATTCCGCTGCGCATTTCCACCCCAGCGGTGCCCGATGACTGGCACGCCAAGATGTGGACGGTGTTCAAAGAGTCGCTGGACAAAGCGGCACCCAACCAGTTTGATGTGCAAATTCACCTCAATGCCTCTTTGTTCAAACAAGGGGCCGAACCGGCTGCCATGGCGCGTGGCAACCTGGAGCTGACCACGGTGTCGGCGTTTGACATGGCCAAACTGGTGCCTGAGTTTTCGATCTTCACCGCTGGCTACATCGTGCGCGACCCACAGCACCAGCAAAAGGTTTTCAACGGGCCGATTGGTGACGAGTTGTTCAAAGCGGTGGCCGACAAGATGGAGATCACCGTGCTGTCCACGGCATACCTGGGCACTCGGCAAGTGAACCTGCGCGAAGCGCGCAATGTGCGCACACCCGCCGACCTCAAGGGCATCAAGCTGCGCATGCCGGGCTCGAAAGAGTGGTTGTTTTTGGGTGAGACCTTGGGTGCCACCGCCACCCCGCTGGCTTTTGGTGAGGTGTACATGGGCCTGAAAACCGGCACCATCGATGGCCAAGACAACCCCTTGCCGACTGTGCGCGCTGCCAAGTTTTACGAGGTGACAAAACAACTGGTGTTGACCAACCATTTGGTGGACAGCTTGTTCATTGCCATTGCCAGCAAAACCTGGAACGGCATGACAGCGGCCCAAAAGCAAGCGGTCAAGGCCGCTGCCCAAGCGGCAGCCACCTTTAACAATGACAACCGCATCAAAGAAGAAGCGCAAATCATCGACTTCTTCAAGCAACAAGGCCTGCAAGTGAGCACACCCGATGTGGAGGCCTTTCGCAAATCGGTGCAAGACGCCTATGCCAAGAGCGACTACGCCAAGGTGTGGACCAAAGGCATGCTGGAACGCATCAACAACACCCGCTGACGCATGAAAGTCCTGGCACGCGCCGCCCAGCACCTGGGGGGCGCTGTTTTTTTGGCGCTGTTTGGGGTGTTCATCGTCCAAATCACGGCCCGATTTTTGTTTGCCAAGCCCCTGCCTTGGACGGATGAATTGGCAGTGGTGCTGTACCTGTGGGCCATTTTGTGGGCCTGCGCCTTCATGGTGCCCGAGCGCGAGCATGTGGTGTTTGACCTGGTGTGGAACCATGCCGGTCGGCGCACGCGCCAAGCCATGCGGGTGCTGGGCCACAGCATGATCGGTGGCTTGGCTTTACTGGCCTTGCCCGCCAGCTGGGACTATGTGCACTTCATGCGCCGCGAGGGCACGCCGGTGTTGGGTTGGTCATTTCAATGGGTGTTTTTTCCGTTTGTGTTGTTGTTGCTGGCCTTGGCGCTGCGCAGCCTGTGGGCCATTGCCCAGGCTTTGCGTGGCCAGGGCTTGGATGAAAGCGCGCCCACACCATGAGCACCGCCCTGATGGCCATGGCGGGCGTGGTGATCGTGGGCATGCTGCTGCGCATGCCGATTGGGTTTTCCATGCTGATGTCGGGCGTGGCCTATTTGTGGGTCAAAGGGCAAGACCTGGGATTGGTGGCCGAACAGGTGAGCAATGGGCTCTACAACAGTTATGTGTTGCTGGCCGTGCCGATGTTTGTTTTTGCCGCCAACTTGATGAATGCGGGCACGGTGAGCGAGCGCATTTTTGACTTTTGCCGGGTCTTGGTGGGCCGCATGCGCGGTGGTTTGGCCCAAGTGGACATTTTGGTCAGCGTGGTGTTTTCAGGCATGAGTGGCAGTGCCATCGCCGATGCCGCAGGCCCCGGCTTGGTGACCATCCGCCAAATGCTGGCCAAGCCCGGTTACCCGCGTGGCTTTGCCGGGGCCGTGGTGGTGGCCAGCGCGACCTTGGGGCCCATCATTCCGCCGTCGATCCCCATGGTGATTTATGCCTTGGTGTCGGGCGCTTCGGTGGGGGCCTTGTTTTTGGGTGGCCTGCTGCCGGGTTTGTGCATGACGCTGTTGATGATGGCGGTGGTGCACTTCATCGCCACCCGGCGCAACATGCCGCGTGAAGCCCCTGTGCCCCGGGCCATGTGGCCCACCATCATCGCGCGCGGCGCTCTGCCCTTGTCCATGCCGATCGTGTTGCTCGGGGGCATTTACTCGGGTGCTTTCACACCCACAGAAGCTGCGGCGGTGGCAGCCCTGCATGCGCTGGTGCTGTCAGCCTGGGTGTTCAAGGCATTGAGCTGGAGAAGCTTTTGGGGCGTTGTGCTGGAGTCCGCCCGCGCCAGCGCGGTGATCACCATCATCTTGGCCGGCTCCTTCATGCTCAACTACGCCTTCACCGCCGAAGGCGTGCCCCAAGCCATGGCGCAATGGGTCGATGGTTTGCATTTGAGCCGCTTGCAGTTTTTGTTGATGGTCAATGTCTTGTTTTTGGTTCTGGGCTGCTTTTTGGATGTGTCGGTGCTGCTGCTGGTGTTTGTGCCGATGCTGCTGCCAGCGGCCAAATTGTTGGGCGTGGATTTGGTGCACTTTGGGGTGCTGGTGGTGCTCAACATGATGATTGGCCTGATCCACCCGCCCTTTGGCATGCTCTTGTTTGTGACCAAGGCCCTGACCGGCATCCCGATTGGCGAGATGGTGCGCGAGGGTTGGCTGTTTTTGGTGATGCTGCTGGGCCTGTTGCTGTGCATCACCTTGTTTCCACAAATGGTTTTGTGGTTGCCCCATGCCATGGGCTACACCACAGCTTGAACACACCGCCCTATCTGTGCCTGATTTTTGGAGCATCCGATGAAGCCCTTGACTTGCTTTGACCTCAACATCCAAGACCACGTAGCCCACTTGGTGCTCAACCGGCCCCAAGCGCTCAACACCTTGGATTTGGTTTTTTGGCGCGAACTGGACGATGTGTTGCAGGATTTGCACCAAGGCAACCAAGCCCGTGTGTTGGTGATCAGCAGCACCGGCAAACACTTTAGCGCAGGCATGTCGCTGGACGTGTTTGGCAGCTCGGTCACCATGGATGACCAAAGCCCTGAAGGCCGCGCCGCGATTGCCGATTTATTGGCCGGCTTGCAAGCCACCTTCACCCGTTTGGAAAATCTGCGCATTCCGGTCATCGTGGCTTTGCACGGCGGCTGCATTGGGGGTGCGGTCGATATGGTCACAGCCGCCTGTTTGCGCTACGCCAGTGCGGACACGTTTTTTTGCATCCAAGAAATCAACATTGGCATGGTGGCCGACGTGGGCACTTTGCAGCGTTTGCCCAAGCTCATGCCCATGGCGGTGGTCAAAGAGTTGGCCTACACCGGCCGGCGCATGAACGCCGACAAGGCCTTGCAGCATGGCTTGGTGAATGAAATTTGCGCCGATCAAGCCACCACGCTGGCAGCGGCCATGCTGGCCGCCCAAGAGATTGCCAGCAAGCCACCGATTGCCATTTGGGGAACCAAGCAAGCCCTGCACTATGCACGCGACCACAGCACCACCGATGCACTGCAACAAATGGGTTGGCTGCAAAGTGGCATTTGGAGCAATGCCCATGTGCAAGAGGCCATTGCCGCTTTTCAGAGCAAACGCTCGGGCAATTTCCCCGCCTTGGCAGCGCTGCAATCGTTCAAAGATTGAGGTCGGTCACTGGCGCGCTGTGCGAACTGAAGGCGGCAACACCCCCGGGTGGCTGCTGCGCCAAGGGTTGATGTCCACCCCACCACGGCGGGTGTAGCGGGCATACACACTCAACCGAGAGGGTTTGCAGTGGGTCCAAAGGTCCATGAAGATGCGCTCCACGCAATGCTCATGAAATTCATTGTGGTTGCGAAAGCTCACCAGGTATTGCAACAAACCACCTTGCTCTATTTGCGGCCCGCTGTAGCTGATGCGCACACTGCCCCAATCGGGCTGACCGGTCACCAGGCAATTGCTTTTGAGCAAGTTGCTGGTCAAGGTTTCGGTGACGGGGTTTTCATGGTCGGCACAACGCAGCAAGTCTGGGGCGGGTTGGTAGCGGTCGCAATCGATGTCCAAGCGGTCCAGGCTCAGGCCATCCAATTCTTGAATGGGCTCTTTGTCAAACTGTTCCGGCAGAACCAAAACCACGCCCACGCTGGCACGAACGGCGCCGCCATTCCAAACCGAGGCAGACAAGTCGCGCTCCAAGCGCTCGCGCACGGAGGCCGCATCGGCAAAGCGGGTGTTGTTGAAGCTGTTGAGGTAG
Organism: Limnohabitans rimovensis (SeqCode); assembly: GCF_965234775.1. Taxonomy (GTDB): domain Bacteria; phylum Pseudomonadota; class Gammaproteobacteria; order Burkholderiales; family Burkholderiaceae_C; genus Limnohabitans; species Limnohabitans rimovensis. Next base: position 1,098,225 of record NZ_OZ248562.1, read on the forward strand.
AGCTTGAGCGACTTGCTCTCCACCAAATGCGTGCTCTCACACGGCACCACCAAGCGCGCCATGGCAATTTGGGGCTTGCCGCGCAAATTGAGCCAGCTCAGTTCATAAGCGGTCCATAAATCGGCGCCCACAAACACAGGCTTTTCGCCCACCCCAATGGTTTGGCGTTGGGTGGCACGGGGCAAGGGGTAGAGCAAGCTGGGCGTGTACTGGTCCACATAAGTGGACGCTTTACCCAACTGCGAATGTTCAGGGATGTTCATGCAAAAAAGGAATCAGCGCGTCGGTGATGGATTGGACCACGGGTGGCGGCAGGTCGTGGCCCATGCCGTCCACACCGATCATGCGCGCACCGGGGATGCGCCGCGCCGTGTCTTCACCGCACGCATAGGGCACCAAGGGATCGGCCTTGCCGTGGATCACCAGCGTGGGCGCGGTGATGCGGTGCAATTGGTTTGCCCGCTCGGTATCGGTCATCACCGCATGCATTTGGCGAGCGATGCCATCGGGGCGGTAACTGCGCTCCACACTGGCCGTGATCAGCGTTTTGAGCAGGCCAGCGTCGGGAGGGTAAGCGGGGCTGGACACGGTGCTCAAAAATTTAAGGGTGTGGTCCACAGCGCCCTCCAAGCCCGGCCGGGCAGGCTTGCCCAGCAACAGTTGCATCACTTTGGCATCGGGCATGGGCAAATCGGGTGCGCCGCTGCTGCTCATGATGCTGCACAAGCTGGCCACCCGTTCGGGCGCTTGCAAGGCCAAACGCTGGGCAATCATGCCGCCCATGCTCATGCCCACCACATGGGCGCGGTTGATGTGCAAGGCATCCAGCAGGCCCAGGGCATCCAAGGCCATGTCTTGCACACTGTAGGCAGGCTCTGAGGGAAAGCCGAAATGGCTGCGAAACCCCTGCCACAACAAATTGGGCACGCCGGCATGGGCAAAACGGGTGGATAAACCGGCGTCGCGGTTGTCAAAGCGAATGATCCGAAAACCCGCATGGCGCAAAGCCCGCACCAAGCCCGGCGGCCATGAAATCAACTGCATGCCCATGCCCATGATGAGCAAGACCACCGGGCGGTCTGTTTCACCGCTGTCTTCGAGCTCGATTTCGATGCGGTTGGCGGCAATGCGCATGGTCCAGCGGCCCCGGCTCAAGCCAATGTGTTGCGGCGAAACACCAAGGTATCTTCGTTGGATGCGTCAGGTGCAAACCCATAGCCTTCCAAGTTAAAACCTTGCAAAGCATCAGGCGTTTTGACTTGGTGCTGAATGGCGTAACGCGCCATCAAACCCCGCGCACGTTTGGCAAAAAAACTGATGATTTTGTATTGGCCGTTTTTGAAGTCTTGGAACACGCAGTCAATCACCCGCGCTTGCAAGACCTTGCGGTCCACCGCTTTGAAATACTCTTGCGAAGCCAAGTTGACGATGACAGGGTCTTTGCTGGCTGAAAGTTGCTGGTTCAAATGCGCTGCAATTTGCGCACCCCAAAACTGGTACAGATTGTTCGCCTTGCCGTGCTTGAGCGCCGTGCCCATCTCTAGGCGATAGGGTTGCATCAGGTCGAGGGGTCGCAGCACGCCGTACAAACCACTCAAGATGGCCACATGGTCTTGCGCCCATTGCAGCTCTTTGGGCTTCAAGCTTTTGGCATCCAGGCCTTCATACACATCGCCATTGAAGGCCAACACCGCAGGGCGGGCGTTGGCCTCGGTGAATGTTGGCGACCAAGCTTTGTAACGGTCGACATTGAGTTGGGCCAAGGCCTCGCTCAAGTCCATCAGCTCAGCGATTTGCTTAGGGCTCTTCTTTTTGAGCGTTGAAATCAGTTCAGTGGACTGCGAGACAAACTGCGGTTCGCTGGCCTTGACAGGCGGTAAGGCGGACTCGTAGTCCAGGGATTTGGCGGGGGAGAGCAGGAATAACATCCTGCGATTATTTCAAATCCCCAGCCAAGGATGCCAACGCGTCTTCCTCGATCTGCGTATGCGCCGGATAGTTGGTGTGGTCGCAACCCAATTTCACCGCGGCACCGGCCTTGATGGCGGCCTTGGCAGCAGGGTCAAACTCAAAGCGCACGAAATGCACTGCTGAGGTTTTTTCGTCGTTTTCGCGGTCCAGGTCTTCATCGGCAATGGCGTACACACGGGCATGGCCTTCCACCTCGATGAACATCCGGTCTTCCACCCCAATGAGCCGCGCCAATTCGCGCTTGCGCTCATTGACATCGGGGTACTCGATGAGCATGGTGGCCTTCCAGTTGCTGCCCTCGGGCACCAAGGGCGCATAGGCGTCGATTTCTTGCTGGATACCTTCTTCTTCGAAGATTTTTTCAATCCGCAGCATCTCTTGGATTTGGTAGCGAATCGTGGTTTCGCTTTCAAACTGCAAGGTGATGTGGTCGCCCAAATGCACCGAGCGCATTTTGCGGTGCGCCAGTACCTCGGCCTTGTGGGTCTTGCGGAATTTGCTGTAAGCCTCCAGGCTCATCAGGTTGTCTGCGGTGATGTGTCCAGTGATTTGCATGACTTGCTTTCAAATAATTGGAATCTGACCCCAATTACTTCAGTCCGTAGGCTTTGGCCACGAGGCTGAGGGGGTGTTGGAGTTCGGGCACGGCTTGGCCACTGACCTCAAAGCCTTGAGCGATGTGGTGGCCGCCCAGCGGGCAGTCGGAGCTGATGTAGTCGGGTTTGCTGCCGTCCTTCATGGTCGCCATGGCTTTGACCACCGGCTTGCCAATCTTCATGGCGTAGGCATGGGTGGCTTTTTTCACGCCATAGGTACCCGCATGTCCCGAACACCGCTCGATGGTGTTGATGGTGGTGTCGGGAATCATCTTGAGCATTTCCTCGGTCTTCTTGCCGATGTTTTGCACCCGACCATGGCAAGGAATTTGGTAGCTGATGTTGCCCAGGCTCTCGGGGAACTCGGTTTTCAGCAAGCCATCGCGCTTGCGCGCCATGAGGTACTCGAACGGGTCCCACATGTGTTCTTTGACCAATTGCGTCTCGGCATCGTTGGGATACATCAGCGGCAACTCTTGCTTGAACATCAAGGTGCAAGAAGGCACGGCGCTCAAAATGGCGTAACCCTCACGGGCGTATTGGGCAAGGATGGGGATGTTGATTTTCTTGTTCTCGTCCACCGACTGCAAATCACCCAACTCGAGTTTGGGCATGCCGCAGCATTTTTCTTTGGACACCAGCTCGTAGGGGATGTCGTTGTGGTCCAGGATTTTGAGCAAGTCCATGCCAATGCCGGGCTCGTTGTAATTCACGTAGCAAGTGGCATAAATCACCACCTTGCCAGGTGTTTTTTCGCCATTCACCACTTTGCTGGCCTGGGCCTTGGGTGCCTGGCTGCGGAATTTCTGGGTCGCCAACTCTGGCAACCAAGCGTCTTTGTCAACGCCCAAAGCCGACTCCATCACCGAACGTGCGGCTTTGGTTTTGTTGATGGCGTTGACCGCTTGCACCACGATGGGAATGCCTGCGAACTGGCCATGCACATCGGTGGAGGCCAGTAATTTTTCGCCGGTGGTGACCTCACCCTTTTGGAACTTGATGGCCTTGGCCCGCAGCATGGTGTGGGGAAAGTCGAGGTTCCACTCGTGGGGCGGCACATAAGGGCATTTGGTCAGGTAGCACAGGTCACACAAATAGCATTGGTCGACCACTTTCCAATAGTCTTTTTTGTCCACGCCATCCATCTCGAGTGTGGGGCTTTCATCGACCAAATCGAACAAGGTGGGGAACGAGCCGCACAGGCTCACGCAGCGGCGGCAGCCATGGCAAATGTCGAAGATGCGCTCCATCTCTGTGAGGCAGGCTTCTTCGTTATAGAACTCGGGATTGAGCCAATCGAGCGGGTGGCGTGTGGGGGCTTCCAAGCTGCCTTCGCGGGCCATGGTGTATTCCTCAAAAAAATGGGGGTGAGAAAGAAAGCTTCTCTAGAAAGGTCAGGATTCAGAGAGGGGCGCTGTGGCTTTTTGAGCCCAACGCCCTACCCTCAATGCTGAGAAAAGATCAATCGACCAATTCAGCCAATGCCTTGGCGTAGCGGTTGGCGTGTGAACGCTCAGCCTTGGCCAGGGTTTCAAACCAATCGGCGATTTCGTCGTGGCCTTCGTCGCGCGCGGTTTTGGCCATGCCAGGGTACATGTCGGTGTACTCATGGGTTTCGCCAGCCACTGCGGCTTTCAGGTTGTCACGGGTGGCGCCAATGGGCAAGCCGGTGGCGGGGTCGCCACACTGCTCCAGCCACTCGAGGTGACCGTGGGCGTGACCGGTCTCGCCTTCGGCGGTCGAACGGAACAGCGCTGCCACATCGTTTTGGCCTTCAATGTCGGCCTTGTTCGCGAAATACAGGTAACGGCGGTTGGCCTGTGACTCGCCTGCGAAGGCGGCTTTCAGGTTTTCTTCCGTTTTGGAGCCTTTGAGTGCTGCCATGAGAAATCTCCTTGGGTTGATGAAAAGCTTCGACACCATGTGCGCCGAAGAAAGCAGAGGGTACAGGCATTGGAACCCGCCCGTCTAATGGCTTATTTCAATGCCCCCCATTAACGATAGCTATTGGAAACTTATAAATCCTTAACATTTTTGATTATTAATTATAAAGAGTTCATCGGGTATGCTGATTCTGCCGCCCTGATCTGTAAGCTTGCACATCGGGAACAGCGCCAATGACACCGCTGGCATCCAAAAGTGCAACACGCTGCTTGTACTAGGATGTACAGCAGTCGGTCGCACGCCCGACACCCATCAGGAGACAACATGACCACAGCCCATGCCATGCACCCAGGGCCAGCCAACTTGCCAGCGCCCGTGCCCATTCAACAACTGCACCACAGCGCTTACCGCGCACGCGACGCTGAAGAGACGCGGCATTTTTATGAAGATATTTTGGGTTTGCCGCTCTACCACATCATCCAAAGTGACCATGTGCCCAGCACGGGCGAGTACTGCCCATACACGCACATTTTTTTTCGCTTGCAAGATGGTTCCTTCATCGCTTTTTTTGACCTGGGAGACGACCAAGCCGCAGCCCCCTCGGCCAACACACCTGCATGGGTCAATCACATTGCCTTTCGGGTCAACCATGTGCGTGAATTGGAAGACACCATGGCCCGGCTCAAAGCCCATGGCGTGGATGTGATTGGGGTGACCGACCATCACATTTTCAAAAGCATTTACTTCTTTGACCCCAACGGCATCCGACTGGAGTTGACCGCTCAATTGGCCGATGAGTTTCAAATGCTGCAAGAAAGCGCCACCGCCCACGACCGTTTGAAGGAATGGAATGCACTTAAAAACCAATGGCGTCAAGACCGTGCCAAAGGCGGAACAGCCAAGGTTTTAAAACCACAGCAAAACGACCGCCCGGAGTTCAATCACCCCACGCCCGCATGATGCAACCCAGCACCATGGCCCCTGTGGCCCACACCAACGGTTACGAGTTCACCCAAGGCAGCGGCTACGCCCTGCCCGAATACCCTTTTGTGGCCCCACCGGAACTCCAATCTGAAACTTTGGCTCGGCACAAAGTCGTGGTGGTGGGTGCAGGCATCACCGGTTTGACCTTGGCCTGCAGCCTGGCCCAAAGCGGTGTGACCGCAGTGGTGCTGGATGAGGACAACACCGTGGGTGTCAAAGGCGCCTCATCCAGAGGCATTTGCTATACCCAAAAATCCTTGGAAATTTTCGAGAGACTGGGTATTTACCAACGCATCAAAGCCAAAGGCGTTGAGTGGCGTGTGGGGCGCACTTTTGCGGGACATGATGAGGTGTTTTCTTTTGACCTGGGCCAGCAAAGCCATTTCAATTTGAGTGAACAACCCCCCTTCATCAACATCCAGCAGTTTTATATCGAAGGCTTTTTGGTCGAGCGCATCCAAGACCTGAACCGAGACAAACCCCGGATCGATTTGCGCTGGCAATCACGCGTGCTGGGGTTTACACAAAACGATGAAGTCGCCACCTTGGAGGTGGAAACGCCAGCCGGCCGCTACCGCATCGAAGCCGAGCACGTGATCGACGCCACGGGTTCGCACACGCCGTTTCATGCCTGGTGCCAAGCCAGCATGGACGCCAAGCGGGGCGATGACCGCTGGTGCATTGCCGATGTGCGTTTCAAGCACACGCCACCATTGGAGCGGCACACCTGGATTGAAGCCCCGTTCAACGAAAACCGCGCCGTGTGGCAGCACCTGATGGGCGATGAGGTGTGGCGCATCGATTACCAAATGGCACCCAACACCGACCCTTCGTACGCCAGCCGCGAAGACGTGGTGCGTGAGCGATTGCAACGCCAATTTGGTGCCGACATCGACTGCGACATCGTGTGGGTCGGCCCCTATGCTTATAAATCCCAGTGCTTGCACCATTTGCGTGTTGGTCGTGTCTTTTTTGTCGGAGACACCGCCAAAGTGGTCAGCCCATTTGGGGCCAGGGGCGGCAACACCGGCATTGCCGATGCCCATAACCTGGCCTGGAAAATGGCCGCCGTGGTCAAAGGCCGTGCGCCAGCGCAATTGCTGCACAGCTACAACGATGAACGGCTGGAGGCGGCCCAGGTCAATGTGCAAGTGACGCAACGCACAGCACGTTTTTTGCGCCCTGCCGATGGCGCTGAGCGCCTGTTTCGCAACGCGGCCATTGCCCTGGCCAAGCGCCAAGCCTTTGCCAGGCCCTTGATCAACACAGGTCGCATGGCGGTGGCCAACACCTACCACCGCTCGCGGGTGTGCACACCCAACGGCGGCATATCGGTGCAAAACGTGGCATTGCGCGGCTCGGGGGGAGAGGCTTGTTGCCTCAATGACCTTCTGCGCTGGTCCGATGGCCATTTGTTGCTGCTGCTGTTTGGAAATTTGACTCCATCTGATTTGAAAAGGGTGTTGCAACTCACGCCCCATGCGCCGCTGCGAGCGGTTCAAGTGGTTTCAGGTGCGGACACCGCCCAAGCGGTGGAGCACGTGCTGGATGTGGACATGCACCTGCGCCAAGCTTGCCATGCCGGACAGGCCCGATGGGCCTTGTTGCGACCCGATGCGTATTTGGCGGCCAAGGGCACGGCACTGGATGGCCGCTGGATTCAGGCCGTGGCCAAAGCATTGGCCATGGCCGACTGAAGGCCGACCATGCGGCGCCAAATTTCAACGATGATCACCCCTTTTGCAACCAAGATGGAGCTGCCATGACCACCCCACTGACCATTGATTTCGTCTCCGACATTGCATGCCCTTGGTGCGCGGTGGGCTTGGGTGCCTTGGAGCAAGCGCTGCAACGCCTGGAGGGCGAGGTGTCGGTTGAATTGCGCTTTCAACCCTTCGAACTCAACCCACAAATGGGTCCAGGCGGCCAAGACTTGGGCGAACACCTGACCGAAAAGTACGGCTCCACCCCCGAAAAGCAAGCGCAAATGCGCGACATGATTGGCCAACGTGGGAAAGAAGTCGGCTTTGATTTTCACCCGGGCGGGCGCGGCCGGGTCTACAACACCTTTGATGCCCATCGCTTGTTGCACTGGGCGGGCCTCAGCGAAAAGTCAGGTGCTCAACACGCCTTGAAAAAAGCCTTTCTGGCGTCGTACCAAGGCCGCGCTGAAGCCATCGAGCAGCAGGAGGTGATGCTCGCCGCCGTCCAAGAAGCGGGCTTGGACGTGGCGCAAGCCAAAGCCATTTTGGACAGCGACACCTATGCACAAGATGTCAGAGACGCCGAGCAGTACTACATGCAAGCTGGCATTCGCTCGGTGCCTGCCATCATCATCAATCAAAAACACCTGATTTCTGGGGGGCAACCCACCGATGTATTTGAGCAAGCGTTGCGCCAGATCGCCCAACAAGAGGCCACGGCCTGACACATCCGGCAATGGGGTCCCGTCTGGACCCCATTCGCTGTGAGCCCCACGCGCTTGCCTGCCCCTAAAATGGGCACCTCTCCAGCCCGCACCTGCGCCCATCCTGGGCCATGAACACTCCAGCCCCCCTATGAGCACCCCCTCCGCGCAACCCGGCTTAGACAGCCTGTCCAAATCTTTTGAACCCGCCGCCCTCGAGGCCCATTGGGGGCCTGAGTGGGAAAAGCGCGGCTACGGCGTGGCGGGTTTTCGTGGCACAGGCCAGCCCCAAGCAGAGCAACCAGCTTTCGCCATCCAGTTGCCGCCACCGAACGTGACCGGCACGCTGCACATGGGTCATGCGTTCAACCAGACCATCATGGACAGCTTGACGCGCTACCACCGCATGAAGGGTTTCAACACCCTGTGGGTGCCCGGCACCGACCATGCAGGCATTGCCACCCAAATCGTGGTGGAGCGCCAATTGCAAGCCCAAGGCATCAGCCGACACGACATGGGGCCCACACCTGATGTGGCGCGTAAAAATTTCATTGCCAAAGTGTGGGAATGGAAAGAGCAATCGGGCAACACCATCACCCAACAAATGCGCCGCATGGGCGACAGCGTGGACTGGAGCCGCGAGTACTTCACCATGGACGACAAGTTGTCCCCCGTGGTCACCGACACCTTTGTCAAGCTTTACCAACAAGGTTTGATTTACCGTGGCAAGCGCTTGGTCAATTGGGACCCGGTGCTGATGAGCGCGGTGTCGGACTTGGAAGTCGAAGCCACCGAATCCGATGGGCAGATGCACTACATCTGCTACCCATTTGCCAAGGGACCGCAGTTGATTGACGGCGTGATGCAAAAAGGCATGACGATTGCCACCACCCGCCCCGAGACCATGATGGCCGATGGCGCGTTGGCGGTTCACCCCGAGGACGAGCGTTACAAACATCTGGTCGGTCAGATGGTGGACCTGCCCTTGTGCGACCGCCAAATCCCCATCATTGCCGATGACTTCGTGGACCGCGAATTCGGCTCGGGCTGCGTGAAGATCACCGGCGCCCACGACTTCAACGACTACGCTTGTGCACAACGCCACAACCTGCCGCTGATCACCATCTTCACCTTGGACGCCAAGGTCAACGAGAACGGCCCCGCTGCTTACCAAGGCCTGGACCGTTTTGCCGCCCGCAAAGCGGTGAACGCCGATTTACAAGCCCAAGGTTTGTTACTCGAGATCAAGCCGCACAAAATGATGCTGCCCATTTGCGCCCGCACCGGCCAAGTGGTGGAACCCATGCTGACCGACCAATGGTTTGTCGCCATGAACCAAGTCAGCCCGCAAGATCCCACCGGCAAAAGCATCGCGCAAAAAGCCATCGACGCGGTGCAGTCGGGCGAAGTGAAATTTGTGCCTGAGAACTGGGTCAACACCTACAACCAGTGGATGAACAACATCACCGATTGGTGCATCAGCCGCCAACTCTGGTGGGGCCACCAAATTCCCGCTTGGTACGACGAAGACGGCAAGGTCTATGTGGCGCACAACGAAGCCGATGCGCAAGCCCAAGCGCCTGGCAAAACTTTGCGCCGCGACGAAGACGTGTTGGACACCTGGTACTCGTCCGCGTTGGTGCCGTTCAGCACCATGGGTTGGCCCCACAAAACATCCGATGGCGATTTGTACCTGCCCTCCAGCGTCTTGGTGACCGGCTACGACATCATCTTCTTCTGGGTGGCGCGGATGATCATGATGACCACGCACTTCACGGGCAAGGTACCGTTCAAGCATGTGTACATCCACGGCTTGGTGCGCGATGCGCAGGGCAAGAAGATGAGCAAGTCGGAAGGCAATGTGCTCGATCCCGTCGATTTGATCGACGGCATTGCGCTCGAACCCCTGCTGGACAAACGCTCACAAGGCTTGCGCAAACCCGAGACCGCGCCGCAGGTGCGCAAGAACACGCAAAAAGAATTTCCCGAGGGCATCCCTGCCTATGGCGCAGATGCGTTGCGCTTCACCTTTGCGGCCTTGGCCAGCTTGGGCCGCAGCATCAACTTTGACAGCAAGCGCTGCGAGGGTTATCGCAACTTTTGCAACAAATTGTGGAACGCCACCCGCTTTGTGTTGATGAACTGCGAAGGCCAAGACTGCGGCCTCAAGGAACACACCAAGGCCGAATGCGCACCTCCGCGCACCGATGAAAACGGCAACTCCGTTCCCGCAGGCCCATTTTACCAATACATGAAGTTCAGCCAAGCCGACCGCTGGATTTCATCCGTGCTGCAACAAGCCGAAGCCGATGTCGCCAAAGGTTTTGAAGAGTACCGCTTGGACAATGTGGCCACGGCCATTTATGAATTTGTGTGGAACGAGTACTGCGATTGGTATTTGGAAATCGCCAAAGTACAAATCCAAACCGGCGGCCCTGCCGAGCAACGCGCGACGCGACGCACCTTGATTCGCACCTTGGAAGCCGTGTTGCGCTTGGCGCATCCCATCATCCCCTTCATCACCGAAGAGCTGTGGCAAAAAGTCGCACCTGTGGCGGGCTTGGGCGGCGCGTCGGTGAGCATCTCACGCTACCCCGAAGCGCAGATGAACAAAGTGGACGAGCAAGCCATTGCCAATGTGAATCAATTGAAATCATTGGTCGATGCCTGCCGCAATTTGCGCGGTGAGATGAACGTCTCGCCCTCCACCCGCATGCCCTTGTTTGCTTTGGGCAATGCCGAATTCATGCGTGCCAATGCATCGGTTTTGCAAGCGCTGGCCAAACTCAGCGATGTGAAAGTATTTGACGACGAGGCCGCATGGCAAGCCGCCGCCCAAGCCGCACCGGTGGCCGTGGTGGGTGACACCCGCATGTGCCTGTTCATTGAGGTGGATGTGGCCGCCGAAAAAATTCGCTTGGGCAAAGAAGTGGCCAGGCTGCAAAACGAAATTGCCAAAGCCCACGGCAAACTCAGTAACGAGGCCTTTGTCGCCAAAGCACCGCCAGCGGTGATCGCCCAAGAGCGCCAACGGGTGGCCGACTTTGAGGCGACCTTGCAGAAGGTGGAAGATCAGCTCAAACGCTTGGGTTGACACGCCTCGCACATGCACCAGCACATTGATTTTCAACACCCACACCCACCATGAAACAAGCCTTGCAAAAAGCTGTATTTCCCGTCGCTGGCCTGGGCACGCGCTTTTTGCCCGCCACCAAAGCCAGTCCCAAAGAAATGTTGCCGGTGGTGGACAAGCCGCTGATCCAATATGCCGTCGAAGAAGCCTACGAGGCGGGCATCCGCCACATGATTTTTGTCACCGGGCGCAGCAAACGGGCCATTGAGGACCATTTCGACACCGCTTACGAACTTGAGTCCGAGTTGCAGGCCGCTGGCAAGAGTGCCTTGCTCGATGTGGTGCGCAGCGTACAACCGGCTGACATGGTGTGCTCTTATGTGCGCCAATCAAATGCCCTGGGCCTGGGCCACGCGGTGCTGTGCGCCGAGGCCTTGGTGGGGAATGAGCCGTTCGCGGTTTTGTTGGCCGACGACCTGATGCGCGGCTTGTCCAGCGGTCCCGGTGTGCTGCAACAAATGGCCCAGGTCCATGCCCAGCACGGCGGGTCGATTTTGGCGGTGCAAGAAGTGCCCCTGGACCAAGTCAACCGCTACGGCATCGTGGCCGGCTCAACCCAAGCCGATGGTTTGGTCGATGTGCGGCAAATGGTGGAAAAACCTGCGCCCGACAAAGCCCCCTCGCGCTTGGCGGTTTCAGGTCGCTACATCTTGAGCCCATCGGTGTTTGACCGCATCCGTGCTGGCGGACGGGGCGCTGGCGGTGAAATCCAACTCACCGATGGCATTGCCGGCTTGATTGGCCAAGAAAAAGTCTGGGGCTACCCATACCAAGGCGTGCGCTACGACTGCGGCAGCAAGCTGGGTTTTTTACAGGCCACCGTGGAGTTGGGCTTGACCCACCCGCAAGAGGGGCCCGCTTTTGCGGCGTATTTGAAGCAATTGAAAATCTAAAACGCCCAAACACCCATGGCGGGTGTGGTGTCAAGCAAACGCATCAGCGGCGCTTCAAGGTGTGGATGAATTCATTGCCCACAGTTTGCTGCTCGAGCAGCTCATTGCCGGTTTGTTTGGCGAATGCAGCGAAGTCGCGCAATGACCCTTGGTCGGTGGAAATCACCTTGAGCAATTGACCGCTTTGCATGCCGGTCAAAGCCTTTTTGGCTTTCAAAATGGGCAAGGGGCAATTCAGCCCACGGGTGTCGAGTTCTTGATCGATCAGCATGAATTCATTCCAAACTTTGAGCGGCCCGCTCTTCCCAGGTCATGAAGCGCGGTTCTATTCCCTGCGTGCGCAGCCAGTCACCCACTGCAAAACCGGTGCCCGCAGGCCAACAAATCACATCTTTGGGTTCATACAACTTGTACTCCGCCAATTCGGGCGAGAGTTTAACCTCTCCCTCGGCCACAGCGTGGTAGGCAATGATGACTTGGTTCATGCGCTGAAAGTCATAAACCCCCACCAAGCTCAAGGCCGTGGTGTGCAAATTGGTTTCTTCATTGATCTCTCGGGCAATACCCTCTTGCGGAGATTCGCCGGCCTCCATAAATCCGGTGATCAAGGCAAAGCGCCGCCCCGTCCAAGCCGCATTGCGCGCCAGCAAAATTTTGCCTTGGTACTGAACAATGGCCGCCAACACGGGGGTGGGGTTGTTCCAGTGCGTCCATTGGCAAGCAGGGCAGCGCAGGCGTTGTTTGGGCCCACCATCCTCATCTTGGGTGATGGCCTGAAGGGGCGTGGCACATTGCGGACAAAATTGAAATGGGCTCATGCTGGAAACACCCCGGTGGATAAATAACGGTCGCCCCGATCACACACAATGAACACCACCGTGGCGTTGCGTTCGCGCTGGGCCACTTGTTGTGCCACCCAGCAAGCACCCGCGGCAGAAATGCCCGCAAAAATGCCTTCTTCGCGGGCCAATTGCCGACACATGTTCTCTGCATCGGCTTGGCTCACCAGCATCAATTCGTCCACCACCGAGGGGTCGTAAATGGAAGGCAAGTAAGCCTCGGGCCATTTGCGAATACCAGGGATGCGCGAACCCTCGCTGGGTTGGGCCCCAATGATGCGCACTAGGGGATTTTTTTGCTTCAGGTAGCGGCCCACACCGGTGATGGTGCCGGTGGTGCCCATGGCGCTGACAAAGTGGGTCACGCGCCCTTGGGTTTGATCCCAAATCTCGGGGCCAGTGGTTTCAAAATGCACCCGGGGGTTGTCGGCATTGCCAAACTGGTCGAGCACGCGACCCTTGCCATCGGCTTGCATTTTTTCAGCCAAATCGCGGGCGTACTCCATGCCACCACTCTTGGGCGTCAAGATCAATTCGGCGCCGAAGGCTTTCATGGTTTGCGCCCGCTCGATGGACAAGTCCTCGGGCATGATGAGCACCATGCGGTAGCCCTTGATCGCCGCGGCCATGGCCAGCGCAATGCCGGTGTTGCCGGATGTGGCCTCGATCAAGGTGTCACCCGGTCGAATGTCTCCCCGCTCTTGGGCGCGCTGGATCATCGACAAGGCCGGTCGGTCCTTGACCGAGCCAGCCGGGTTGTTGCCTTCGAGCTTGCCCAAAATCACATTGCCTCGATCGGCATTGTGTTGAGCACCGATGCGTTGCAGGGCCACCAAAGGGGTGTGGCCGATCGCGTCTTCAATGGTTGGATATGTCATCCCCGCACTGTGCCATAATTCCCCCTCTCCCTCCTGCCGGAGTGGCGAAATTGGTAGACGCAGCAGATTCAAAATCTGCCGGTGCAAAACACCGTGCCGGTTCGATTCCGGCTTCCGGCACCACTCATGAAAAACCAGCCCCAAAAGGGCTGGTTTTTTCATTGGATCTGCGGGTATTTGAGGGGACCATGCACCCAAAGGCTGGGGTAAAGTGCCTCGCTTAAATGCCATTGCCCATGGATGAAACCCCCTACCCCTTACTGTTCAGCCCACAAATATTGGCTGGGCAACAACTGAAAAACCGCATCACCCACGCCTCCATTTCACCCCGGTTTGGTGCCCACCAAGGCCTGCACCCACGCTATTTGCACTACTACGTGAACCGTGCCAAAGGGGGTGCGGCCATGGTGGTGACCGATCCCATCGGCATCGCGCCCCACCACGGCCCCGAGCGCTTGTGTGCTTTCAATGACAGCATGGTGGGTGATTTGCGCCGATTGGCCGACGGGGTACGCGCCCACGACAGTGTGTTGATCGGTCAGGTCCAAGACACAGGACGGGGCCGCCATGTGCCGGGGCGAACCTACCAAGCCTTGGGCGCATCGCCCTTGCCCGATGACCTGAGCTACTCCATGCCCCGCGCCATGGGTGTGGACGAGATTGCGCGATTTATCGAGCACACCGCGCAATCGTGCCTGCGCATGCAAGCCTGTGGCTTTGGCGGCATCGAGGTGTCGGCAGGCCACGGGCATTTGTTTCACCAGTTTTTGTCCCCCCGCTCCAACCAGCGCGATGACGCCTATGGCGGCGATGCGTTGAGGCGCTTGCGGTTTTTGGCCGACACCTGCCACGCTGTGCGCGAACTGTGTGGGACCGGTTTCATCATTGGCGTGAAGTTGCCTGGCGACGACGGCGTGCCTGGGGGGATTGCGCTGCAGCAGGCAGGCGAAATCGCCCAGGCCTTGGTGGCAGCCGTGAGCGTGGATTACCTGACCTATTGCCAAGGCTCTCACCACCGCAGTTTGGAAATGCACCTGCCCGACGACAGCTACCCGCGCCAGACCTATATGGGCTTGATCCGCGAACTCAAAGCCTGGACACCCACCGTGCCGGTGATGGGTCTTGGCCGTATCACCGACCCCGCCGAGGCCGAAGCCATCTTGGCACGCGGCGACGCCGACATGATTGGATTGGGCCGGTCCTTGATCGTTGACCCGGCATGGCCGCAAAAAGCCCAGGCCGGTCGGGCCAGCGACATCCGCTACTGCGTCTCTTGCAACACCTGCTGGAAAACCATCAACAACAACCGCCACATGGGCTGCGACAACAACCCGCGCTTGGCCCAGGCCGACGAACTGGATGAACGCCTGGCACCGGCTGCCCAGGTGCGCAAAGTGGCTGTGGTGGGAGCGGGCATCGCCGGCATGCAGGCGGCTGTCACGGCCGCGCAACGCGGCCATCAAGTGATGGTCTGGGGCAGCTCTGCCGAGGTGGGGGGCAAAACGCGCTTGATGGCACAACTGCCCCTGGGTGAGTCCATGTCGAGCATTTACGACCACCAATGGATCACCGCTCAGCGCTTGGGCGTGGGTTTTCAACTGGGCCGCATGGCCACTGCTGGCGATGTGCTGGCTTGGCAACCCGACACGGTGGTGCTGGCCACCGGTGCCCAAATGACTTGGCCGCAAGACCTGCCCGCTGAATTGCAAAACCTGGGCATGGTGCCGGATCTGCGCCAAGCCATGGCCGAGTTGCTGACCCACCGCGGCCCGCTGTCGGGCACCGCCGTGATTTACGACCTGGACCAAACCGAAGGCACTTACGCGGCGGCTGAGTATTTGCGCGACCGCTTTGATCGCGTGGTCGTGCTGTCACCGCGCGAGACCATTGCCGAAGAGGTGGTGTTGGTGATGCGCCAACGCATCCACCGCCGATTTGCTGAGCGTGGCATTGAAGTCAAAACCTGGGTCGATCCGGTATGGACAGAACGCTTTGAAAACGAAGCCTGCCTGCAATACCGCAGCGTCTTTGGCGGCCCATTGCACGACATTCACGATGTGGCTTTTTTTGCCTACGCCTCACCTCGCCGTCCCCGTGATGAACTGCACCAAGGTCTGCTGGCCGCAGGCCTCAGCGTGCGCTTGGTGGGCGACTGTAAGATCGCCCGAGACACTTTGTCGGCCACCGCCGAGGGGCACGAAGCGGGCATGCATGTGTGACTTTTTGATAAAGGATTTTTAAATGAGCAACCCCACTTTGTCCCTAGACCCGAAAACCACGGCCTTGGTGCTGATCGACTTGCAGCACGGCATCGTGGCCATGGATGTGCATCCCCAGCCCAGCAGCACGGTGGTCGCACAAGCCAAGAAAATGGCCGATGCTTTTCGCGCCGCGCAGGCCCCCGTGGTGTGGGTGACCGTGGGCACTTTGGGCGCGCAAGATGCCCTGGCCCCCCTGGCCGACGCCATGCCCCCGCCGGCCGCGGCCAAACCGGCCAATTGGTCTACCGTGGTGGATGCCGCCGGCGCGCAAGCCAGCGATTTGCACATCACCAAACGGCAATGGGGTGCGTTTTACGGCACCGAATTGGACCTGCAATTGCGCCGCCGCGGCATTCGCACCATCGTGCTGGCAGGCATCAGCACCAACGTGGGCGTGGAATCCACCGCACGCGACGCCTATGAGCGCGGCTACCACCAGGTGTTTGTGTCTGACGCCATGGCCAGCCCCTCGGCCGAGGCCCACGCCAACACCTTGAAGTTCACCTTCCCCCGCATTGGTCTCACGCGCAGCACCGCCGAGGTGGTGGCCGCGCTGGCTGGCCATTGACCCACTACCCTCTCTGACAGCTTGAAAGGAGACTCCATGCACACCACCCAAACCCCATGGGGGCTGACCCCAGCCCTGACCCGCTTCGCCCAGGCCGTCGCCACCCTGGCATGCGCCAGCATGGCGTTGGCGGCCCAAGCCCAAAGCACCGACTGGCCGACCCGCCCCGTGGTGTTGATCAACCCGTTTTCGGCGGGTTCTTCGGTGGACGTGGTGGGCCGCTTGATCGCCCAAAAAATCGCGGCCAACACCGGACAAGGCATCACCGTGGACAACAAAACCGGGGCCAGCGGCAACATCGGCACTGACTTTGCCGCCCGCGCCAAGCCCGATGGCTACACATTGCTGCTGGGCTCGCCGGGCACCATGGCGATCAACCCCTGGTTGTTCAAAAAATTACCCTACGACGCACTGAAAGACTTTGTGCCCATCTCGGTGCTGGTGTCCTTCCCGCAAGTGGTCACCACCAGCCCCAAGCAACCGTTCAAAAATTTCAATGAGTTTGTCACCGCGGTCAAAGCCCAGCCCGACAAAATGGCGTACTCATCCTCCGGCCAAGGCTCGACCTCGCACCTGGTGATGGAGCTGATCCGTGCCGACGCGGGCCTGAAAATCACCCACGTCAGCTACCGGGGTGACTCCTTGGCCACGCAAGCCATGATGGCCGGCGACGTGCAAGTCACGGTGGGTGGTTTGCCCTCGATGTCACCTTTGATCCGTGGTGGCAATGTGCGCCCCTTGGCGGTCACCTCCAACAAGCGCTCACCCCAATTCCCAGACTTGCCGTCCATGGCCGAGTTCATTCCAGGCTTTGACGCCACCGCTTGGGTGCTGCTGATGGCCCCCGCTGGCACCCCGCCCGCCGTGGTGCAGCGCATCTCAGCCGAAGTGGCCAAAGCCTTGACCGACCCCCAAGTGCGCCAACAACTCGACGCCCTGGGCGTGACCCCGGTGGGCAG
This sequence comes from Limnohabitans rimovensis (SeqCode), assembly GCF_965234775.1. Classification (GTDB taxonomy): domain Bacteria; phylum Pseudomonadota; class Gammaproteobacteria; order Burkholderiales; family Burkholderiaceae_C; genus Limnohabitans; species Limnohabitans rimovensis. Next base: position 1,115,598 of record NZ_OZ248562.1, read on the forward strand.
CACCCCAGCAGAAAGCGCGGCATTTCACCGCAAAGAGTTGGACAAATTCAAGCGCGCGGTGGAGATTTCGGGCGCCACCATGGAGTGAGTCAGGCCGCAGGTGACCCCAAGGCCTGGGCCATGCGCCAGGCCAATCCAAACGATTGGGCCAAGCCGTTGCCCGGCAAATAGCCTTCTGCACCGCGCCCAGACAAACCTGCTGCGCACCCCCCTGCGGCCCACACGCCGCGCACCCAATGGTTTTGCGCGTTGAGCACACGGCCATCGCCATCGGTGACCAAACCCCCTTGCGTGTGCGACAAAGCCCCGGTGACCCAGGAGGCCAAATACGGCGCATTCAGTGAGCGGGCAAATTGGGTTCGACCCAGGGGATCGGTGGCCTGCCCCCGGGTCATGTCCTGCACCGCGCTGAGGGTGGCTTGCAGACCCATCGGGTCAACCCCGGCCAAAGCAGCCAAGGTCGACACATCGTCGGCACGCATCACCTGGCCAGCCTGCAAAGCGGCTTGATAAGCGGAATGTTGGGTCAATCCCGCCTCGATGTGGCTGTCAAAAACCTCCAGGGCCACGCCACCCGGTTGGGCCATCACCCACGGGGCCAAGGCCGATGGGCCGATGTCTTCGCGCACAAAGCGCTGGCCGTGTCGGTTGACCAAAATGCCGCCCATGGCAGGAATGGCCATGCCCAATCGCGTGCGGCCACCAGGGTTGGTATGGCCTTGCCCTTGAAAACCATCCATCCCCCACAACTGACCGCCCCAATCCAAACCCAACGCGATGGTGCTGCCGTCGTTGTGGTCAGCCCCGTTGTAGAGCGCCCCACGCATGGCCGGGATGTGCTGCGCCACCCATGTGGGATGGGCGCCAAAACCGCCACCCGCCAACATCACATGCGACGCACGCCATCGGCTGGTACCGTCCGTGCCTTCAAACCCCGTGCCCACGGGCACCACCGTGACCGGACGCGGGCACAAATGGATGAGTTCATGGGCTTGGACTTGTTGGCGCAAGCACTGGTGCAATGCGGCGCCACTGGCCGGCAGGGTGCTGTGGAAACGGCATTCGTGGTGCCCGGTCGAGACCACATCAGGCAAAAAATGGATGGGCGCATTCAATTCGCGGGTTAGAAAATCCACCACCTCGGGCAAAGCCTGGGCCACCGATGTGGCAATGCGCTCGTTCACGCTGTCGCCAGCGAAGGCGCGCAAATCAGCCAGCCAATGATCGGGGCTGTCTTTCACACCTGCTTGAGTTTGCAAGGCCGAACCCGCCCCTGGAAACAAACCACCGCTGATGGCCAGGTTGTTGGGGTGGTCCATGTGGGGGTCGACCAACAACACCCGCAAACCGCGCTGGGCCGCAGCCAGCGCACCCATCATGCCAGCGGCACCTGCCCCCAAAACCACCAGATCAAAGTCATCCATGCCCACACCCCAGGTGCGCATCAGCCTAGGGTCGCGCCGGAGCGGCGAATGATGGGCAGCCATTTGGCCGATTCATCGCGCATGAGTTGGGAGAATTTTTCAGGTGTACCGCCCGCAGGCTCCAAACCAGCGGCTTGCAAGCGCTGGCGCACCGATTCGTCTTGCAAGGCCAGGTTGATGGCGGCATTGATGCGCTCCACCAAGGGCCTGGGGGTGGCAGCCGCCACCAGCACACCGTTCCAGGCAATGGCCTCAAAGCCCTTCAAGCTGGGCTCACCACTGTCGCTCACAGTGGGCACCTCAGGGGTGAGGCCGTAGCGTTGCAAACCCGTGACCGCGATGGCTTTGAGCCGGCCGGCCTTGATCTGCGGGGTCAGCAAGGTCGGCACAGCGGCAATCATGTGGGTTTCGCCACCGACAGTGGCCAACACCGCAGGCGGCCCGCCATTGAAGGGAATGTGCACGGCAAAGGTACCGCTCAAGGCCTTGATGTATTCCATGCACAGGTGGGAGGAGCTGCCATTGCCCACCGATGCAAAGTTGTATTTGCCAGGATTGGCCCGCAACAGGGCCAGCAGCTCTTGCAGGTTGTTGGCAGGCAAGCTGGCGTTGACGGCGATCAAATTGGGTTGAGAAGTGGTCAACACCACCGGCGTCAAATCGCGCAAGGGTGCATATGGCAAACGCGGGTACAGGTGCGGCGCAAAAGCCAAGGGACCATTGAAGGACATGACCCAGGTGTGGCCGTCGGGGGCCGACTGCGCCACCTCGGCGGTGCCCGCCGTGCCACCCACTTGGGGCTTGTTCTCGATCACGATGGGGGTGCCCAATTGCTCGCGCAGTTTGTCTTGCATGGCGCGCGCAATCACATCCAGCGAAGAACCAGCTGGCGCCACCACCACCCAACGGATGGGTTTGGCGGAAAAGGTCTGGGCCCACAGCCCTGGGGCCACCACGGCCGAGGCTGCCAGACCCAAACACAAACGCCTGCTCAGAGAAGGGGACGGCCGTTGTTTCATGGATAAATACCTTTGCTGTGGTTAAAAAGTTTTGAGCCACGCGGCGACCCGTTGCAAGCGTTGCACCGGATCTGCCTCGAGCATGGCACTGTGTTTTTGTGCGGGGCTCAGAGGCAGCAACTCCAACCAGCGGTGCGCCACCCAGGCACTGTCACCAAAGTCCGCATCGCCACGCCAGGGCCACTGGTCTGGGTCCAGGCCACGCGCCAGCCATTGGTCAGACAACTCACGCAGTTGGTCAGCGGCAAATTGCAATTGCACTGGTACCGCAGTCGCTGGGTCGTCAGGCAACAATGTCACCTGGGCGTGCCACAAACCATTGGCGGCTTGTTCATGTTCACCCAAGCGAAACCGCTGACCGCCCACGCATTGCACGCGCAATAAATTGGGTTGGATTGCGTCGAGGACCGACACATGGGCCAAGCATCCGTGGTTCATCAGGCGCTCGGTGGCGGCGGCTTGTCGCACCTCTTGGCCTTGGGCCAGCATGACCACGCCAAACGGCGTGCCCGTTTTGTGGCTGTTGCGAACCATGGTGAGGTATCGCACCTCAAAGATTTGCAGGTTCAGTAAGCCTTGGGGCAGCAAGCCTTGGCTGAGGGGGAACAAAGGCAGGTCAGTCACCGGTCATGGCTTCCATTTGTATTTGACTTGCACGGTGAAGGCCCCATGCAGTCGGTTTTCATAGTCAGGCAACAAGCTCATGCCCACGCCCCATTGGTCCCACTCGCGGGTGGCCACCGGGGTCAGAAAGGGGAATACCCCGCCATCGAGCATTCGGGGGTAGCCGTTGATCAAGCCGACAAAAGCGCCCCAACGCCAACCCGCCCACTGCCAGGGCGTCCAATATGCACCGGCGTAATAACTGCGCGCCCAATCGCTGTTGTGAAAAAAGCCCCCAGACCAGGATACCTCGCTGGATTGGCGCCACTCTGCACCCAAACCGGTGTTGAGGTTATTGAAACCCAAACCATGCTTGGGGAAGTGATAAGAAACGAAACCCGGGTTGACCCAAATGTCCTGTGCAGTGGAGCTGTCTTGAGACTGGACCGGGGCACCGATCCCCAAGCCCACGGCCAGCCACCCAAGTTTGGCCATGGGCCTTGCGGGTGACCGACAAAAACACGATGAAAGCAACCGTATCCATTTCATGGGCGAATGCTAACCGCTCGCCATGTCAGGTCGCTGCCACGACAGATCCCCCGGCCAATTCAAGCTAGCATTCGGCACGCAATACCCTTGGAGAGATTTGTGAGCGCACTTTTCAGCGAATTCGAACTCGGTTCTGGCCGCGGCCCCCTCAAGTTGGCCAACCGCATTGTGGTGGCCCCCATGTGCCAATACTCTTGTGTGGATGGCTTGGCCAGCGATTGGCACCTGATGCACTGGGGCAATTTGCTCAACAGTGGCGCCGGGTTATTCACCATCGAAGCCACCGCTGTGTCTGAGCGCGGGCGCATCACCCCAGGCTGCTTGGGCCTGTACAACGACGCCACAGCCCAGGCCATGGCCGATGTGCTGGGGCGGGCGCGCCGACTGGCCCCACCGGTGCCGGTGTCCATCCAATTGGGTCATGCGGGCCGCAAGGCATCCAGCCATGTGCCTTGGAACAGCGGCAAGTTGATCCCCCAAAACGAAGGCGGTTGGTGGCCCGAGGCCCCGTCTGCCGTGCCCATCACCGCGACCGAACCCGCCCCCGAGGCGATCAGCCCAGCGGCCTTGGACGGCATCCTGAAAGACTTTGTCCGCGCTGCTCAACGGGCGCAAGAGATGGGCATTGAGGCCATCGAATTGCATGGTGCCCATGGCTACTTGTTGCATGAATTTTTGTCGCCCATCTCCAACCAGCGCAGCGACAACTTTGGCGGCAGTTTTGAAAACCGCATTCGCTTTCCCTTGCAGGTGTTTGAAGCCGTGCGCCAGGTTTACAGCGGCAGCTTGGGCATGCGGCTGTCGGCCACCGACTGGGTCGAGGGCGGTTGGACGGCCGAAGAAACGGCCGACTTGTCGTTGCGACTCAAGCAGGCAGGGGCCAACTTCATGCACATTTCTTCAGGGGGTGTGTCACCGCAGCAAAAAATCAATTTGGTTCCGGGCTACCAAGTGCCGTTTGCCAAGATGGTGAAAGATAAATCCGGTCTGCCCACCATTGCCGTGGGCTTGATCACCGAAGCCGCCCATGCCGAATCCATAGTGGCCAACCAAGAAGCGGACTTGGTCGCCTTCGCGCGCAGCTTTTTGTACAACCCACGCTGGGCTTGGGCAGCCGCCGCCGAGCTCAAAGGCTCAGTACAAGCCACCCCCGCTTACTGGCGCTGCATGCCCCGCGAGGCGCAGCACATTTTCAGCACCGCCAAAGTGGGCATGCGTTAAAAAGCTTCACCACAAGTCTGTCATCGCTGCGCGTACTGTGTGACGCACCGGGCACCCCATTCAAACGGGTTCATCCGCCTGCAAGCCCGTGTGCACCGTGGGGTAGCGCAAACGCAAGCGCAACTCTTCTTTCATGCGGGTGTTATCCAGGCGCCTGGATTCGCTCATGAAGCTCAGCAGCATCAAGGGCAACTGGTCTTTGGCCGTGTCACGGGGCACCCGCTTGGGGCGGGGCAAGCCAAAAATATCTGCGGCCACGTCAAAGTAGTCGCCCATCTTGAGTTGGCTGTCGTCGCTCACGTGATAGACCCGCTGCGGTCGACCGCGCCACAGCGCCAACCAGCAGGCGCGGGCCAAGTCATCGGCATGGATGTGGTTGGTATAGACATCGTCTGAGGCTTGCAACACCAGCGTGCCTTTGCGCAAGCGCTCTTGGGGAGTGCCCCCATCGCGGTCCAACGCATAGATGCCCGGGATGCGCAAAATGCTGGCCTGCACCCCTTGGCGCACGCCCGTACCTTTGCCCTGCCAGCGCAAGCGCTTTTCCGCATCCACGCGGCGGTAGGCCCGGGGGGTGAAGGGGGTGACCGGTTGCGATTCATGCACCCAAGCGCCATGGCAATCGCCATACACACCGCTGGTGGAGCCATAGACCCAACTGCGCGGCCAGGTGCGCCGATTCAAACTGCGCATCAAGGCCAGGGTGCGCGGGTCCGACCAACCCTCGGTGGGTGGCGGCGCCAAATGCACCATCCGCGTGGCCAGACCGGCCAAGCGGCGCAGGCTATGGGCGTCATCCAGGTTGCCCAACAAAGGCATGATGCCCTGTCGCCTCAGCACGGCACAGTTATCAGGCGTCGAGGTCAAGGCCATCACCCGCAAAGGGCCGGGTGTCAGCCGCGCCAAACGCTGACCCACGTCGCCACAACCAACGATGAGCAAGCGTTGGCGGCGAAAGCGGGCGGGCAAGGCGCCCAGCGGGGTTTGGTTTGAAGGCAAAATCGCAGACTTTACAAATATTTCAATCCCAAGGATAACCAAACATGAGTTTCAGCGTCACGGTCCAACCCAGCGGCCGCCATTTCACGGCCCAAGCCGACGAGACCTTGCTCAGCGCCGGCTTGCGCCAAGGCATTGGCCTGCCCTATGGCTGCAAAGACGGTGCCTGCGGATCTTGCAAAAGCAAAAAAATCAGCGGTGATTTGGTCATGAGCGAGTACCAAAGCAAGGCCTTGAGCGACACCGAAAAAGAACAAGGCTATGTGCTGACCTGCCGCGCAACGGCCACCTCGGACCTGGTGCTGGAGTCGCGCCAAGTGGTCGAGGAAGGCGCTTTCCCCATCCGCAAAATGCCAGTGCGGGTGCTCAGCATGGCCCAAGCTTCACACGATGTGATGGTGATCCAGTTGCAATTGCCCGCCAACGACAGCTTCCAATTCCGCGCAGGACAGTACATTGACTTTTTGCTGCGCGATGGCGCGCGCCGCAGCTACTCCATGGCGAATGCCCCGCACACCTTGGTCGCAGGCAGCCCCAGCGTGGAGCTGCACATTCGCCACATGCCGGGTGGCAAATTCACCGACCATGTGTTTGGCGCGATGAAAGAAAAAGAAATTCAACGCATTGAAGGGCCACAGGGGAGCTTTTTCTTGCGCGAAGACAACCCGGAGCCCTTGGTGTTTTTGGCCTCTGGCACCGGTTTTGCCCCGATCAAGGCCATCATTGAGCACATGCGCCATGCCGGCATTGAGCGCCCCACCACTTTATATTGGGGCGGGCGGCGTCCGTCCGATTTGTACATGGACGCCTGGGTGCGCGAGCAAACCGCTGCCCTGCCCTGGTTGACCTATGTGCCCGTGGTTTCCGACGCCTTGCCCGAAGACGCCTGGACCGGCCGAACCGGCTTTGTGCACCGCGCTGTGCTGGAAGACTTTGCCGACCTCAGCGGCCACCAGGTCTATGCCTGTGGCGCCCCCATCGTGGTGGACTCGGCACGGCAAGACTTTTGCACTTTGGCTGGCCTGCCCAGCGATTCGTTTTTTGCCGATTCCTTCATCACCGAGGCCGACAAGGCCAAAAGCTGACAACACACAACAGGAGCCCCACCATGCCCATCACAAATCCTGCGCGCCTCATTCGACTGGCTCGGGCTTGGCTGATCGCCCTTGCGATGTTGGCTTGGGGTTTGGCCGGGGCACAATCCGCACCCGGGGGCAAGCCGATTCGGCTGATCGTGCCCTACGCCGCCGGTGGCCCCATCGATGTGACCGCGCGGTTTTTGGCCGAGCGGGTCAAAGACAGCCTGGGCACGGTGATCGTCGAAAACCGCCCTGGTGCGGGCGGCAACATCGGTGCCGATGCCGTCGCCAAGGCCGCGCCCGATGGACTCACCATTGGCATTGCCGCCACTGCCACCCATGCCGTCAACCCCTGGTTGTATGCCCGCATGCCCTACAAGGCCAGCAGCGACTTTGCGCCCATCACCCAAATGGTGCGGGTGCCCAATGTGCTGGTGATGAACGCCGACACCGCCAAACGCCTGAACATTGATTCGTTGAAAAGCTTTTTGGCCTATGCCAAAGCCCACCCCGGTCAACTCAATGTGGGTTCGGGCGGCAATGGCAGCGCCGGGCATTTGGCCGCCGAGCTGTTCAAAGCCCGGGCAGGCATTTTTGCGGTGCACATCCCCTACAACGGCGGCAACCCGGCGCAACTGGCCTTGCTCAGCGGACAGGTGGACTTTAACTTTGACAACCTGGCCACGGCTTCGGCCAACATCAAAGCGGGCAAGTTGTTGGCCTTGGCCGTGACCACTGCGCAACGCAGCCCCATGCTGCCAGATGTGATGGCTCTGTCTGAAGTTTTGCCCGGGTTTTCCGTCGATACCTGGTGGGGCCTGGTGGCGCCCGCCGCCACCCCCAAAGACATATTGGCCAAACTCAACCAAGCCTTTGTCGCAGCTTTGCGCTCCAGCGAGGTGCGCGAGCGTTGGTCGCAAATGATGGCCGAGGCCGTGCCCAGCGACAGCGAAAGCTTTGGTCGCTTCATGGCCAGCGAATTGGCCAAATACGAGCCCGTGGTCAAGGCCAGCGGGGCCAAGGTCGACTGAGCCAAGCCAGCCGATCATGAGGTGGTTTTAAGTTCTGCGTCCTGGCGCCATGAACAGACCGATGCGCGCTGGCGGCTCCCCTCAGCGCCGATGACCGACCTCAAAGTCGTTTCGGCCAGACACATCCTTGCCGCGCAGCAACCACAGTGGCCGGGTGGCAAAACTCACCGGCACGCCCGACTGTCCGTCCACCGGCTTGAGGCTGCGGTCAAAGTGTGAACTCGCAGGCATATAGCGCAAGGCCACACCGGTGCGGCGTTGCCCCGATGTATTGGCCTTGGCGCCGTGGATCATGTAGACATCGTGCATCGACATCTGACCGGGTTCCAGCTCCAAATCCAGCGCTTGCGACTCCTCAAATACGCCATCGGCCATGCGTTGGTTCAAGGTCAAGTCGGTGCGGTCTTCGTGCAAATGGGGATGCAACTGCTTGCCCTGGTGCGAGCCTGGGATCACCCGCAAACAACCATTGGCCCGGGTGCTCGGGTCCAACGCCACCCACACCGTGCAAGTGGCCAGGGGGCGGATGGGCCAATAGTGACCGTCTTGGTGCCAAGGGGTTTCATAACCTTCACTCGCAGGTTTACAAAACACATGGCAGCCCCACAGAACAATGTTGGGGCCGATCAACTGTTCCACCAAATCGATGATCGGCGGGTGCATGGCCAGGTCCAAAAAGGCTTGGCTGCCGCGCACGCCTTCATCGTTTTTGCCTTCAATGTGGGCGCTGACCAGTTTTTCAGGGCGCACACCGGGGTTGTCGCGCAGCAGGGTTTCCAAGGCGTTTTGCACCTTGGACAGCACCTCAGGTTCCAGCCGATAGCTGGGCACCAGACAACCATGGGTCTGGAAATCGGTGATATCTTGTGAACTCAAAAAATCGCGCATGTTTGTCTCCTTGGACCTCATTCACCCAGATACGCTGCTCGGACTTTGGGGTCGTCTAATAAATTTTTGGCCGCGCCGCTCAATGTGATCAGGCCCGATTCCATCACATAGGCTCGGTCGGCAATTTGCAAGGCCCGTCGCGCATTTTGCTCCACCAAAAGAATGGTCATGCCCTGGGCTGCCACGCCTTGGATCACCTCGAAAATTTTGTCCACCATCAAAGGCGACAAGCCCATGGAAGGTTCGTCCAGCAGCAGCAGTGTGGGCTGCGCCATCAAAGCGCGGCCCATGGCCAGCATTTGTTGCTCGCCACCGGACAAGGTGCCCGCCAGCTGGGTGCGTCGCTCTTTGAGGCGGGGGAAGGTGGTGAAGATGCGGTCGATGTCGGCTTGGATCTGGGCTGAACCATCGCGGATGTAAGCGCCCATTTGCAGGTTTTCCATGATGGTCATGCGGCCAAAAATGCCACGCCCCTCGGGCACCATGCACAAGCCCTGACGCACCAAATCCCACGCGCCCAAACCGGCAATGTCGCTGCCTTGGTAATGAATGCGCCCCGCTTGGGCCGGCATACCGCCGGCGATGGCTTTCAAGGTGGTGGTTTTGCCTGCGCCGTTGGAGCCAATCAGGCTCACCAACTCACCGGGGAAGACTTGCAAATCCACGCCTTTGACCGCCTCAATGCCGCCATAGGCCAGGACCAGTTGCTCCACTTGCAACAAGGCCTGGGCCGGGGTCGATGCGTTGTGGGCTGGCTGCGTCATGTCAATGGGCCCCAGTGCCCAAATAGGCTTCAATCACCTGGGGATCGCGCTGCACCTGCGCCGGTGTGCCTTCGGCGATGCGCTGGCCGTGGTCGAGCACGGTCACCCGGTCGCACAGCCCCATGACCAGTTTGACGTCGTGCTCAATGAGCAACACGGTGCGATGGTCGTTGCGAATTTTGTCAATCAAGGCGCGCAGTTGCAGCTTTTCAGTGGCATTCATGCCTGCCGCAGGTTCGTCCAAGGCGATGAGCAACGGGTCGGTGGCCAGGGCGCGGGCAATTTCCAGTCGGCGTTGGTCGCCGTAACTGAGGGTGCGGGCTTTGAATGGTGCGTAGTTGCCGATGCCCACGTACTCTAGCAAGGCTTGCGCACGCGCGGCAGTGTCGGCCTCTTCGGCACGAAAACGGGCCGTGCGCCAAATGGCGCCCCATACCCCAGCACTGGTGCGGCAATGGCGCGCGACCATGACGTTTTCCAAAGCGGTCATCTCGGCAAACAAACGGATGTTTTGAAAGGTGCGGGCAATCCCCGCTTGCGCCACTTTGTGCACCGCGCTGGGCTCGTAGGTTTGGCCACCCAACTCAAAAACGCCGCTGTCGGGCGTGTACAAGCCGGTGATGACATTGAAAAACGTGGTTTTACCCGCACCGTTGGGGCCGATCAAACCATAGACCTGGCCACGCTCGATGCGCAAATCCACACCGCTCAAAGCCTGCAGGCCGCCAAAGCGCTTGCCCACCCCTTGCACATTCAGCACCGCCTCGCTCATGGGGCCCTCTGTCCTGAGCTTGACTGGCCATGTTCGGGGGTTGGCCACAGGCCACGCGGGCGCCACAGCATGATGCCGATCATGGCCAGGGCAATCAACAATTGGCGCAATATCGCCGGGTCAAAGCGCCCGCCAGTGAGTTGTTGCAGGGGGGCTGCGATCAAGCGCAGCACCTCGGGCAAAGCGGCCAACAACACGGCACCCAAAATCACGCCTGGCAAATGGCCCAAGCCGCCCAGCACCACCATGGCCACGATCATCACCGACTCCATCAGGCTGAAGGATTCAGGTGAAATAAAGCCTTGAAACGCCGCAAACATGGCCCCAGCGACACCGCCAAAACTAGCGCCCATGGCAAAGGCCAGCAGTTTCAAGTCACGGGTGTGGATGCCCATGGCCCGGGCTGCGACCTCGTCTTCGCGGATGGCCATCCAAGCACGACCGATGCGCGAACGCTCCATGCGATGGCACACAAAAATGCTGACCAAGACCAAAACCAAAAACAAGTAGTAGTACAAAGTCACCGAAGGCAATTCGATAAAGCCCAGGTCGAGTCGCTTGGACAAGGGATGCCCCAGGACAGACACCGCATCGATCGAACCCAAACCCTTGGGCCCATTGGTGATGTTGATGGGTTGGTCCAGGTTGTTCATGAACACCCGAATGATTTCACCAAAGCCCAAAGTCACAATGGCCAAGTAATCGCCGCGCAGCTTCAAGGTGGGCGCACCCAGCAAGGCGCCAAAAAAAGCCGCCAGCACCGCCGCCATGGGCAAGACCGCCCACAAGCTCAAATGCAAGCCGTTGGGGAACCACGCCACCAAGGCCGGAAAGGCTTCGAGCAAATGGGGCGAAGCCAGCAAGCCGTACAAATAAGCGCCCAACGCAAAAAAGGCCACATACCCCAGGTCGAGCAAGCCGGCATAGCCCACCACCACATTCAGGCCCAGTGCCAACATCACATACAGCAAAGACATGTCGGCAATGCGCACCCAGGCATTGCCAAAGCTTTGCAGCACCAGCGGAAAAGCCAGCAACACCACGGCCCATAACCAGGCCTGAGATTTAGAGGTGACTCGGATTCCCATGCCTGCCGTCCTCAAGCCCGATCGGCTACGCGCTCACCGAGCAAACCCGAGGGGCGCAAGGTCAAGATCGCGATCAGCACCAAAAACGCAAAGATATCGGTGTACTGGCTGCCCAACACCCCCCCGGTCAGCGCGCCGATATAGCCTGACCCAATCGACTCGATCAAGCCCAGCAGCAAGCCACCGACCACCGCCCCGGGTAAATTGCCAATACCGCCAAAAACTGCAGCAGTGAATGCTTTGAGGCCCGGCAAAAAACCCATGTGGTGGTGCACCGTGCCGTAGTTGGATGCCCACATCACCCCAGCAATGGCGGCCAACACCGCGCCCATGACAAAAGTGGCAGAAATCACCGTGTCGGGTTTGACGCCCATCAAAGCGGCCACGCGGGGGTTTTCGGCCGTGGCACGCATGGCCCTGCCAAGGCGCGTGGCATTGACCACCCACATCAACACCGCCAAAGAAATGGCGGTGACACACAAAATCATCAACTGGGTGGGCGTGATGACCGCCCCGGCCACGGCCATGGGTTCAGAGGGCAGCAAGGTGGGATAGGGCTTGTAATTGGGCTTCCAAATGATCATGGCCAAGGTCTGCAACAAGATGGAGACCCCAATGGCGGTGATCAAGGGCGCAAGTTTGGGTGCGTCGCGCAAGGGGCGGTAAGCGATTTTCTCAATGGCATAGTTCAGCGCCGCAGAGACCACACAGGCGATCAACACAGCCAGCAACAAGACCACGGCCGCCGGCGAGTCGGGCGAAGCCTCCTTCATCCAGCCAATCGCAGTCCAACTGGTGATCGCGCCCACCATCAACACCTCGCCGTGGGCGAAGTTGATGAGGTTGATGATGCCGTACACCATGGTGTAACCCAGCGCCACCAAGGCGTACATGCTGCCGATGACCAAGCCGTTGATGATTTGCTGCAGGAAAATATCCATTCGGTCTTATTAGAAATGGTGGCCAGCGGTGTGAGACCGGTTCAATGTATTTGCATGCAAGTGAGCGGGTGTGTGCTGGGTGGCTCCCCGGTTGCAAACCATTCTAGACACGCAGTGCTGCGCCGGGGTCAATGCCCTGGTTTTGGGGTGGCTATTTTTTTGCGCCCCTGGCTTGGCGATTCGTTTCTCGCAAAGATCGCATTTTTTCAGCAATTTTGATCTCTAAACCCCGCTCCACCGGTTCGTACAAAGTGGGCGGCGTCATGCCCTCTGGCCAATAGTTTTCGCCAGCGGCAAACGCATCGGGTTCGTCATGGGCATAGCGATAGGCTTTGCCGTAGTCCAAGTCTTTCATCAAGGCGGTGGGGGCATTGCGCAGGTGCAGCGGTACTGGGCGGGTGCCATCGGCCTTGATGAGTTTTCGCACGCTGTTGTAGGCCTTGTACACCGCGTTGGACTTGGGTGCCACCGCCAAATACACAATGCATTCGGCCAAGGCCAACTCACCCTCGGGTGAGCCCAAGCGCTCGTAAACCTCAGCGGCGTCCAGCGCCAAGCGCAGTGCACGCGGATCGGCCAAGCCAATGTCTTCGGCGGCCATGCGGATCATGCGCCGCGCCATGTACTTGGGCTCGGCCCCGCCATCGAGCATGCGCACCAGCCAATACAACGCGGCATCGGGGTCGGAACCGCGCACCGATTTGTGTAAGGCGCTGATGGTGTCGTAAAACTGCTCGCCACCTTTGTCGTAGCGGCGCATGCGCTCGCCCAACACCTTCATCAGCCACGCATCACTCACCTGTTCGAGCTTTTCATGCTGCGCCGCCACCGCCAAGGTTTCCAAGGTATTGAGCAAGCGCCGCGCATCGCCATCGGCATAAGCGATCAATCGCGCTTGAGCATCGGCGTCCAAGATGGGCACGGCCTGGATGGCGTGGGCTTTGTCGATGATGTGGGCCAAATCAATGTCCGACAAAGGCTGCAACACATACACCGCCGCCCGGGACAACAGGGCTGAGTTCACTTCAAACGAAGGGTTTTCGGTGGTGGCGCCAATGAAGGTGAACAGCCCGGACTCCACATGCGGCAAAAAAGCATCTTGCTGGCTTTTGTTGAAGCGGTGCACCTCGTCCACAAACACAATGGTGCGCTTGGGGGCCAGCGAATCGCGCTCAGCCAGCGCCTTGTCCACCGCTTCACGGATTTCTTTCACCCCACCGAGCACCGCGCTGATGGCCAAGAACTGCGCGTCAAACGCATCGGCCATCAAACGGGCGATGGTGGTTTTGCCCACCCCCGGCGGCCCCCACAAAATGCAGCTGTGGGGTTGGCCCGATTCAAACGCCACCCGCAGGGCCATGCCCTCGCCCAACACTTGCTGCTGACCAATCACCTCGCCCAAGCTGCGCGGGCGCAGACGCTCGGCCAGGGGCGTGTGGGTTGGCAAGGTGCTCATGGGGTGGTGGGCACCCAGGTGCTCAGGGCCTGAGCACTTCAACGCCAGCAGGTGGGCTGAACTGAAAGCCAGATGCCCCCAAGCCTGCCGGATTGGTTTCAATGCGGTCAAACACCAGCACCGAGCGTTGCCCCATGGCGTCGGCCATCTCCAAGCGCGCCAACTGCACGCCCGTGCCAGACACCCGCAGCCCCAAGCGCATGGATTGCATGCCCGCATCTTTGGACACGGGGGTGGCCTGCACCCATTGCAAACCATCTTGTTCAGGTTGTGCCAGCAATTGAAATTCCTTTTGCAAGGCACTCACATCGCTGGCCATGGCGATCACTGCCATCGGCGTGGACCCCAGGGCTTGGCCCTGTGCACGGGCCGTGGCTTGTTTGAGTTCTGCGTCGTAAATCCACAAGGTTTTGCCATCGGCGACGATGGATTGGGCAAAAGGCTTTTGATAGTCGAGCCTGAAGTGCTGGGGCCGCATGAAGGCAAATGCGCCACTGGATTGTTTGGTGCGCGGCGCTTGACCCGATTTGGATGGCAAAGTGACGGTTTGCACAAAATCAGCCCGCCCGCTGCGTGTGGTTTTCAAAAATACACCCAGGCTGTCCATGGCATCGGCCTGCGCGGCAGCGCACACCATCCAACACGCCATCAGCACAAAAAAACGGCGCATCTCACTCGGCCCGACTGGGCACCAAAATTTCACGCTGACCGCTGGTGCTCATGGAACTGACCAGGCCGGCCTTTTCCATGTCCTCGACCAAACGTGCCGCGCGGTTGTAGCCAATTTTCAGATGCCGCTGCACCAAGGAAATGCTGGCCTTGCGGTTTTTCAAAACAATCTCGACAGCTTGGTCGTACAAGGGGTCTTTTTCGCCGCCGGCGGCGCCCAAGCCATCCAAATCCAGGTCGCCGCCTTCGACGGTACCGCCTTCCAGCAAGCCCTCGACATAGTTGGGCTCACCTTGGGTTTTGAGGTAGTTGACCACCCGGTGCACCTCTTCATCACTGACAAAAGCCCCATGCACGCGGATGGGCAAACCCGTACCACTGGGCATATAGAGCATGTCGCCCATGCCCAACAAGGCTTCAGCCCCCATCTGGTCCAAGATGGTGCGGCTGTCGATTTTGCTGCTCACCTGAAATGCAATGCGGGTGGGAATATTCGCTTTGATCAAGCCGGTGATCACGTCTACGCTGGGTCGTTGGGTGGCCAAGATCAAATGGATGCCTGCGGCGCGTGCCTTTTGGGCCAAGCGGGCAATCAGCTCTTCGATTTTTTTGCCCACCACCATCATCAGGTCGGCCAATTCATCGATCACCACCACGATGTGGGGCAAACGCTCCAGCGGTTCGGGCGACTCTGGCGTCAAGCTAAAGGGATTGCCGATGTGCTCCTCGCGGGCAGTGGCTTCGTCAATTTTGGTGTTGTACCCAGCCAAGTTGCGCACACCCATTTTGCTCATCAGCTTGTAGCGGCGTTCCATCTCGGCCACGCACCAAGTCAACCCGTGTGCGGCTTGTTTCATGTCGGTCACCACCGGCGCCAACAAATGGGGAATGCCTTCGTAAACCGACATCTCCAGCATCTTGGGGTCGATCATCAACAAGCGCACATCGCGCGCCTCGGCCTTGTACAGCAGCGACAAAATCATGGCGTTGATGCCCACCGATTTGCCCGAACCCGTGGTGCCCGCGACCAACACATGCGGCATCTTGGCCAAATCAGCCACGATGGGGTTGCCCACAATGTCTTTGCCCAAACCCATGGTGAGCATGGACTTGGCTTCGTTGTACACCTGCGAGCCCAAAATTTCGCTCAGCTTGATGGTTTGCCGCCGCGCATTGGGCAGCTCCAAGGCCATGAAGTTTTTACCAGGAATGGTCTCGACCACGCGGATCGACACCAGGCTCAGCGAGCGGGCCAAGTCTTTGGCCAGGCCCACCACTTGCGAGCCTTTGACGCCGGTGGCGGGTTCGATTTCGTAACGGGTGATCACCGGTCCTGGCGCAGCGGCCACCACCCGCACCTCGACCCCAAAGTCTTTCAACCGCTTTTCAATCATGCGGCTGGTCATCTCCATGGTTTCGCTCGACACCGTGTCTTGGCGGGTCAGGGCCCCATCGAGCAAGTCCACCTGGGGCAAATGGCTGTCGGGCATCTCTTGGAACAAGGGGCGCTGGCGCTCTTTGGCCACCCGGGTGCTTTTGGGCACGTCCAACACCACGGCTTCAATGTTCACCGCCGGGGCTGTGGGTTCATCCATGTCGGGGCGAGATTCGGTGATGATTTCATCGCGCTCACGGGCCGCTGCTTGACCCATGGCCAGGTCTTGGGCCAGCTCGCGCTTTTCGCGCCAAGAAGCCACAAAGCCATCGATGGACGCACCAATATATTGCGCGACCTGCACCCAAGAAAAGCGAAACACCCATGAGGCACCCACCAGCATCAAGGCGATGAACACCAAGCCCGCCCCGTTGAATCCCAGCCAATGCTCGCTCACCGGGCCAATGAAGTAACCCACCACGCCACCACTGATGCTGCCCGCGAGTTGGTCTTCAAAGCGGTACAAACGGCTCCACTCCAGGGCTGCGCTCGACAACAGCAGCATGGCCAAACCGCTCCAGAACGCCGATTTGGTGTGGCGCCAGGGCACATCGGCCACGGTCGCGCCTTCATTGCGCAAGCGTTGCAGCAAAGCCCTGACCCAGACCGACAAGGCCGCGCCATACGACCACCAAATCGAATAGCCGAGCATGAAAAACCCGATGTCGCTGATCAAGGCGCCCAAGCGGCCCGCGGCATTGCGCGTGACCGCCCCTGCCCCAGAGGTGGTCCAGGCCGAATCACCGGGGTGATGGGAAATCAAGGCCAAGAGCCAAAACGCCAGGAACAAAAACCCGGCGGTCAAGGCCATTTCTTGGGCAAAACGGCGCCAGCCCGTGGGTTCGGGCCCGGCATCGCGGTCTGCGTTCAAGGTATTGAGGGAGTACGTCATGTCGAAAACCGCAAGCTTACCCCAGCCAAAGGGTGGAAAGCCCGCCAAAATTCGGGAAAACCCACCCTTCTTACAATGTCGTTTGCCGCCCTGACCGGCGACCCACTTCTCCAAGGCCCCCATGACCACCCACGCACAAGTCCTCATCCTCGGCTCTGGACCGGCCGGTTACACCGCCGCCGTTTACGCCGCCCGCGCCAATCTCAAACCTTTGTTGATCACCGGCATGGCCCAAGGCGGCCAGTTGATGACCACCACCGAGGTCGATAACTGGCCTGCCGACGTGCACGGCGTTCAAGGCCCCGACCTGATGCAACGCTTTTTGGAGCACGCGCAGCGCTTCAACACCGAGATCGTGTTTGACCACATCAACCAGGTTGATTTTTCCAAACGACCCTTCACCCTCAAAGGCGACAGCGGCACCTATACCTGCGACACCTTGATCATCGCCACCGGCGCATCGGCCAAATACCTGGGTCTGCCCTCTGAGCAAGCCTTCATGGGCCGGGGTGTCTCCGGCTGCGCCACCTGTGACGGCTTTTTCTACCGAGAACAAGCCGTTTGTGTGGTGGGCGGTGGCAACACCGCCGTGGAAGAGGCCTTGTATTTGTCCAACATCGCCAGCCAAGTGCACTTGGTGCATCGCCGCGACAAGTTCAAAGCCGAGGCCATCATGATCGACAAGCTGATGGACAAAGTCAGCAGCGGCAAGATCGTGCTGCAACTGCACAGCGTTTTGGACGAGGTTTTGGGCGACGCCAGTGGCGTGACCGGCGTGCGGCTGAAAAGCATCACCGACCACAGCACCCGCGACCTGGCCTTGCAAGGCTGCTTCATTGCCATTGGCCACCAGCCCAATACCGATATTTTCAAAGGCCAGCTGGACATGAAGGACGGCTACATCATCACCCAAAGTGGCTTGCAAGGCATGGCCACCATGACCAGCGTGCCTGGCGTGTTTGCGGCCGGCGACGTGCAAGACCATGTGTACCGCCAAGCCATCACCAGCGCGGGCACCGGCTGCATGGCCGCCCTGGACGCCCAGCGGTTTTTGGAGCAAGCCAGCTGAACCCCGTGCCTTTCGGGTTCCGCTGCAGCCCATTGCCCCATTTGTTCTCTGCCTTGACCCCAGTCCCAAGTTAGCACCCGCTTTGCCTCAGGCTGGTGCAGCTTAGGTAGCGCGTCTGCCAAAGCCCAGGGGCCAGCGGGTTATTTCGGGCTATAATATATGGCTTATCTCCTCACAGGGGGTAAGTGTCGCGCCAATCGGTGTGGCACAGGGATACCGCCCCCTTTTGGCGAGGTCAGGTTCGCAACCACCGTTGTGGGCCGTTTGAATGGAGTGTCCTCATGGCACGCGTATGTGAAGTCACGGGCAAAGGCCCGATGGTGGGAAACAATGTCTCCCACGCCAACAACAAAACCAAGCGCCGTTTCCTGCCCAACCTGCAGTACCGCCGTTTTTGGGTCGAAAGTGAAAACCGCTGGGTGCGTTTGCGCGTGTCCAACGCCGCATTGCGCTTAATCGACAAAAAAGGCATTGAAGTGGTTCTCGCAGATTTGCGTGCCCGCGGTCAAGCCTGATTCACCCCACATCCCTGGCCTTCACCCAATGGGGTTGAACGCCATCCATCACAGACTGAAAGGATTTCACCATGGCTTCCAAAGGCGGACGCGAAAAAATCAAGCTTGAATCTTCGGCAGGTACCGGTCATTTCTACACCACCAGCAAGAACAAGAAAACCATGCCCGAGAAAATGACGATCATGAAATTTGATCCCAAAGCCCGCAAGCATGTCGAGTACAAGGAAACCAAGCTGAAGTGATTCAGCCTGGCGCCCAAAGAAAAAACCGCTCCTCGGAGCGGTTTTTTCATGGTCGGTCGGCATCAGTTGCCCGTCTGAAAGCCCATAGGCTTTTTTCCTGAGCCAGATTCAGCCTTGGGCAACCCGTCCCTCAGAGGCGTGCCATGCGCAAGCGTAGCGAGAACTCTTGCAAAGCCGCCACGCCACTGTCCTCGGCTTTGCGACACCAGGCTTGCAAATCGCTGGCCAACTGGTCTCGCGAGCGGTGGGTGCTCAGCCACAGTTGGCGCAATTCTTCGCGCATGCGAACCATGGTGTCGGCATCGGGCAGCACCGCGCGGGCTTGTTCCAAGCTGTGGCTGGCCCAACTGGGCACCTTGTCGGCGTCGCGGTGCATCCAGCGGCGCGCCACTTTCAGCACCGAATCGGCGGGTTGCTGGGGCAAACGGGCAATCTCTTGGGCCACCGCGCGCTGAAGTTCGCGGGCATATCCGGCCATGACCTCGTAGCGGTTGACGATCAATGCCTCCAGGGTTTGCTCATTGGCAACGGGCTGAACATCGCCCCATTGCAGCTTGGGCGGGGTTTTCTTGACATGGGCCAAACCCAGGGTTTCAAGCACGCGGATGTACAACCAGCCGATGTCGAACTCATAGGGCTTGACCGACAACTTGGCCGAGGTGGGGTAGGTGTGGTGGTTGTTGTGCAACTCCTCGCCACCGATCAAGATGCCCCAAGGTGAAATATTGGTGCTGGCGTCAGGCGCTTCGAAATTGCGATAACCCCAGTAGTGGCCAATGCCATTGATGATGCCCGCAGCGGTGACGGGGATCCACATCATTTGCACCGCCCAAATGCTCAGGCCCACCACGCCAAACAAAGCCAGATTGATGATCAGCATCACACCCAGGCCTTGCCAGGGAAAGCGCGAATACACCCAGTTTTCCACCCAATCGTTGGGCGTTCCGTGGCCATATTTGCTCAAGGTTTCGGTGTTGCGGGCCTCGGCACGGTACAGCTCAGCGCCTTGCCAAAACACCGTTCGAATGCCTCGGGTTTGCGGGCTGTGAGGGTCTTCTGGGGTTTCACATTTGGCGTGGTGCTTGCGGTGGATGGCCGCCCAGGCTTTGGTTTGCATGCCGGTGGTGAGCCACAGCCAGAGTCGAAAGAAGTGGGCGGGAACGGGGTGCAAGTCCATCGAGCGGTGGGCTTGGTGGCGGTGCAAATAAATGGTAACCGCTGCGATGGTGATGTGCGTCAGGCCCAAGGTCACCCACAGCAGTTGCCAAGCTGTCAAATCCCACACACCGTAGGCCAGCCAATGCAACATGGCGGTGATGAAGGGAGAGTCAGTGATCCACATCGCGATTCCTTTCAAACCCTGTCAAGGGTCATAACCATTGATTTTAAGGCGCGCACCAAACGGCGGCAAAAAAACCATCCGTGCCATGCCGGTGGGGCCACATGCGCAAATACATGCCGTCATCGCCACACAATTGCGCGGCCTGGTCCACTTTGAGTTCCGTCAGGGCATCCTGGACCGACAGGGGAACCCACTTCGGGTGACGTTGGCTGAAAGCCTGGGCCACGGCTTCGTTTTCCTCCAGCATGGTGCTGCACGTCGCATATACCAAACGGCCACCGGGCTTGAGCAAACGGGCCGCGCTGTCCAATATGGCGTTTTGCTGCACGGACATGGCCTGCATCCCCTCGGGCGACTGGCGCCACTTCAAGTCGGGGCTGCGGCGCAAGGTGCCCAGGCCTGAGCAGGGGGCGTCTACCAGCACCCGATCGATCTTGCCACTCAGGCGCTTGATGCGGTCATCGCGCTCATGGGCAATGGCCAATGGGTGCACATTGGACAAGCCACTGCGTGCCAAGCGGGGCTTGAGGCCCTCCAAGCGGTGTGCCGATGTGTCCATGGCATACAAGCGGCCGGTGTTGCGCATGGCAGCGCCCAAGGCCAGGGTTTTGCCGCCACCGCCTGCACAAAAATCAACCACCATCTCACCGCGCTTGGCGTCCACCAACAAGGCCAGCAATTGCGAGCCTTCGTCTTGCACCTCCACAGCGCCTTGGCTGAAGGCCGCGCTGTCGCTCAAGTTGGGCTTGTCCAGCAAGCGCAAGCCCCAGGGTGAAAACGGCGTGGGTTCGCTGGCGATGCGTTCTTTTTTCAACTGGGCTTGCACCTCTGAGCGCTTGTGACCCAAGGCATTGACCCGCAAATCCATGCCTTGCGGGCGGTTCAAAGCCGCCACATACGCCCAAAAATCATCGCCCAATTGGGCCTTGAGGGACGCCACCAGCCATTCGGGCAAATTGTGCCGATGCCGGTCGAGCAAGGCCTGGCGGTCCACCGCATCGCATTGCTCCAGCCATTTTTTTTCAGGCTCGCTCAGGGCGCTGCGCAAAAAATCCCTGGCGCCTTGTCCTGGCTGCGGGCTGTGGGCCAGCTGGTCTTGGTGATGGGCAAACCCCAAGATGGCCATGCGCCGCTCTTTGGGGCCCCTGCCCGAAGGCGACAAATGGTCAAACAACAATTTCTGGCGCAACACGCTGTAAACCGCACCCGACAAGGCGGTGCGCTCACGCGGCCCCAAGCCCAAAGACTTGCGGTGTTGCTTGAAAAATTGGGACACCACCGCGTCGGCGGGGTGGTCGAACTTCAAAACCTGGCGAACCAATTCGGTGCAGGCGTCCATCAGGGCTTTGGGGTGCATGGTGCATTATCGAGCCTGATCGACCAAATCCTCATGCCACGGTATGTCGAGCGCAAAGCTTTATGCTCTCGCCCATGTCCGACACTGACCTCTCTCCCCTGCCCACCCTGCCACTGGGCCCCTACATGCACTACAAAGGCCTGCGCTACGAAGTGCTGGGCGTGGTGCGCCACAGCGAAACCTTGGAGCCTTTGGTGCTGTACCGCGCTGAATACGGTGAGCGCGGACTGTGGGTGCGGCCGTTTGCGATGTTCACCGAAGAGGTGGTGATTGGGGGCGTGAAGCAGTTGCGCTTCACGCCACTAACGGCTTAAGCAAACACGCCAGCCGTCTCTTGCATCTGCGCAGACACCAAACCCAAGTGGTGCAAGCTGTCGCCCAAGCTGAGTTCGATTTGCGTCAAGCGCTTGAAGCAGTGGCTGACGATGTACTCATCGGTCACGCCAATGCCGCCGTGCAGTTGCACCGCTTCTTGGCCCACATGGCGGGTGGAGCGCCCAATTTGGTACTTTGCCCGCGACACCGCCAGTGAACGCTCAGCAGCCGGGGCATTGAGTTTGAGCGTGGCGTAATAGCTCATGGAGCGGCCCAACTCGAGTTGCATTTTCATGTCGGCCACGCGGTGGCGCAGCGCCTGAAAACTGGCAATGGCGACACCAAACTGTTTGCGGGTGTTGAGGTATTCCACGGTGACAGCCAAGGTTTTTTCCATCAAACCCACGGCTTCGGCGCACAAGGACGTGGCACCCACATCCACCGCCAGTTGCAAGGCAGCCAAACCGTCCATGGTGATGAGTTGTGCAGGGGCGTCTTTCAGTTTTAGCTCTGACATGCGACTGCCGTCTTGCGCCAGGTAGGCATGGGCCGTGTTGGTGGCCGCACTGCGCGGCACCAAGAACATCGCCTGCTGACCATTCACCGTGGCAGGCACCAAAAAGCCATGGGCGTGGTCACCGGCAGGTACCAAGCTCTTGTGACCACTCAACTGCCACGCACCGCCCACTTGGCTGGCAGTGGCTTGGCATTTGTGCAAGTCGTAGCGAGCGCCTTTTTCATGGTGCGCCAACACCAGCAAAGCCTCGCCACCGGCCAAGCGGGGCAGCCATTCGGTTTTCAGGTCTTCGGGAGCGAAAGCTTGCAGCACCGCCGTGCTGATCCAGGTGTGGGCCAGGGGTTCCATCACCATGCCGCGACCCAACTCTTCCATCGCCACCATGCCCTCGGTGGGCCCCATGGCCATGCCGCCATACGCATCTTGCACATACAAACCGCACAGACCCAATTCGGCCATGGCTTGGTAGGCGCTGGCAGAAAAACCACCTGCGGCCACCACACTGCGACGTTCGTCAAAGCTGTAGGCCTTGTCCACCCATTTGCGAACTGCGTCGCGCAGTTGTTCTTGTTCGTCTGAAAAATCAAAGTCCATGCTTCACCCCAAAACAGTTTGTGCAACGATGTTGCGTTGCACTTCATTCGAGCCACCGTAAATGGTGGTCTTGCGCATATTGAAATAGGTGGACGCCAAAGGCGCACAGTGGGCCGCACCCACATGGTCGCCTTGCCATCCAGCTTCCATCGCCTCTTGGATGAAGGGCAAGCTGAAGGGGCCAGCCGCTTGCATCATCAATTCGCTGTAGCGCTGCTGAATTTCGGAGCCGCGAATCTTGAGCAGACCAGCAATGTCCAACGACTGCTTGCCCGACTTCTCGGCGCTCAACACCCGCAGCACCATCATCTCCAAGGCAATCACATCGACTTCGAGCTTGGCGATTTCGTCGCGAAAGCGCATGTCGTCCCAAACGCCTTCGGCTTTGGCGATGCGCTTCAAGCGCTCCAACTCTCGCTTGGCGCGGTTGACGTCGGCGATGTTGGTGCGCTCATGAGCCAGCAGGTACTTGGCGTAATTCCAGCCCTTGTTTTCTTCACCAATCAGGTTCTCGGCGGGCACTTCGACGTTGTCAAACCAGACTTCGTTGACCTCACATTCACCGTCCAGCAGTTTGATGGGACGCACACTCACGCCCTTGGATTTCATGTCGATCAGCAAAAACGAAATACCGGTTTGCGGCTTGCCCTCAGAGCTGGTGCGCACCAAGCAAAAAATCCATTCGCCAAACTGGGCCAAGGTGGTCCAGGTTTTTTGGCCGTTGACGATGTACTTGTCGCCCACCCGCTCGGCGCGGGTTTTGAGCGAGGCGAGGTCTGAGCCCGAGCCTGGCTCGCTGTAGCCCTGGCTCCACCACACCTCGCCGCTGGCAATGCCCGGCAAAAACCGCTGCTGTTGCTCAGGCGAGCCAAAAGCCATGATGACGGGCGCCACCATCACCGGGCCAAACGGCACCACGCGTGGCGCCCCGGCCAAAGCGCACTCTTCTTCAAACAAATGTTTTTGCACTGCGTTCCAACCCGGGCCGCCAAACTGGGTGGGCCAGCCGTAGCCCAGCCAGCCTTTTTTGCCCAAAATCTTGGCCCAGGTTTGCATGTCTTCACGCGACAAACGCAAGGCGTTATGGACCTTGCGTGAAATGTGGGTGGGCAAAGAAGCATGCACCCAAGCGCGAATGTCTTCGCGAAATGCTTGCTCTTCGGGGGTGAATTTCAGGTCCATGTCATCTCTCCATGAAGCGCATTGGTCGGCGCTGGTGTTCGTGCATTTTTTTAGCACGATCGTGCGATTTTGCCGCAAAGCCAGCCTGGGCTGTGGCCATTCGCGATAATTCCAGTCATGCGCAACATCGTGATTTTGATTTCTGGCAGCGGCTCCAACATGGCGGCCATCGCCCAAGCGGCCCAAAGAGAAGCATGGCACCAAAAATTCCAAGCGCGTGTGTGTGCCGTGATCAGCAGCCGGCCCGGTGCCAAAGGTTTGCAGATGGCCACTGAGCTGGGTTTGCCGACCCAAGTGGTGGACCATCGGGCTTTTGACGATCAAGGGGACCCGCGCGCGGCGTTTGACCAGGCTTTGATGCAGGCCATCGATGTGCACCAACCCGCCCTGGTGGTGTTGGCCGGTTTCATGCGCATCCTGACCCCCGCTTTTGTGGCGCACTACGCGGGCCGCTTGATCAACATTCACCCCTCATTGCTGCCCGCATTCCCGGGGCTCAACACCCACCAAAGGGCCATCGATGCCGGGTGTCGCTTTGCCGGGGCAACGGTGCACCAAGTGACCGCCGATTTGGACCATGGGCCCATCTTGGCGCAAGCGGTGGTGCCGGTCTTGCCCGGCGATACCGCAGACACCTTGGCAGCGCGGGTTCTCTCGCAAGAGCATTTGATGTACCCGAGGGCCGTGACAGAGTTGCTGACCTCATTGACCACGTCACCTATCCACCTGGTCCGGGCTGTAAAACCTTCAGCCGCGCAGTGCCCGCTTCAGGCGGCCAACCTTGAATTGCGCGGCAAATGGGCCATCAAGAACTCCATCTGATCGTCCAGGATGCGGCGGTTGCGCAAGATAAAGTCTTCCCACAAGGTGGGCACATACGGCGTGTAGAGCAAGGGCATTTTGGCTTGCTCAGGGGTGCGACTGCTCTTGCGGTGGTTGCAAGCGCGGCAGGCGGTGACCACATTCATCCAGTGGTCCACCCCGTTTTGGGCGAACGGAATGATGTGCTCACGGGTGAGTTCGGTTTCGTGAAAATGATCGCCACAATAAGCGCAGATATTGCGGTCGCGGGCAAACAATTTGGCGTTGGTCAAGCCAGGGCGCAAATCAAAGGGGTTGATGGATGGCACGCCTCGGGTGCCAATGATGCTATTGACCGCAATGATGGACTGCTGGCCCGTGATGGCATTGTGGCCACCCCGAAAAACGGCGATTTCACCCCCCGACTCCCAACGTACTTCGTTGGCAGCGTAATGGATCACCGCCTGTTCAAGCGAGATCCACGACTGGGGCAAGCCCTGGGCCGAGAGTTTCAAGACCTTCAATCCACACCTCCACGATGGTTTAAAACCGGATGCGCTTTCTGATCGCGCCCACCGATGGCAAACGCAATGTCTCTATGCGAGACAATATAACCTGTTTTATTGGCGCCCTTGTGACGACCCATCCCCCCATGCGCATTCTTCACGGATTCCAACCCCAGCAACGCTTCCCCCACTGTGCCCTGACCATTGGCAACTTTGACGGGGTGCACCGTGGCCACCAAGCCATGCTGGCTTTGCTGCGCTCTGAAGCCGAGCACCGGGGCTTGCCCAGTTGTGTGCTGACCTTTGAGCCCCATCCCCGTGACCACTTTGCTCGCAAGGCCCAAAACCCCAGCTTGGCACCAGCCCGCATTGCCACCCTGCGCGACAAATTGAGCGAGCTGGCCGCTTGCGGCATTGACCAGTGTGTGGTCTTGCCCTTCAATGAGACATTGGCCAGCACCACACCCGAGGACTTTGTGCGCCACGGCTTGGTGTCCGGGCTGGGTGCGCGCTATGTGCTGGTTGGCGACGACTTTCGTTACGGTGCCAAACGCCAAGGCGATTACGCCAGCCTGGACGAAGCAGGTGCCCGGCATGGCTTTGATGTGGCGCGCATGAACAGCTATGAAGTGCGCGGCCAAAGGGTTTCGAGCTCTTCGGTGCGTGCTGCACTCAAAGATGGCGATATGGCCCGTGCGGCCCAGTTGCTGGGGCGTGCTTACGCCATATCCGGCCATGTGGTGCATGGGCGCAAATTGGGCCGCACGTTGCAATGCCCCACCTTGAATTTGCGCTTCAGCCATTGGAAACCCGCGGCCAGCGGCATTTTTGTGGTTCAAGTGCACGGCTTGGGCGACACCGCTTTGCCAGGGGTGGCCAATTTGGGGGTGCGCCCATCCATCGACCCCAACGATGTCAACGGCGGCCGCGTCTTGCTGGAAACCCATTGTTTGCAGTGGCCCAGCCATCTGGGTCCAGAGGGGGGCTACGGTAAAATCATTCGCGTGGACTTGTTACATAAATTGCACGACGAATTGAAGTACGACAGCTTGGACGCTTTGCAGCAAGGCATTGCCCAAGATTGTGTGGACGCCCGTCTGTGGTTCGAGCAACACGCACCCAGCCCCGCCAATACCCGCCGCCAGACCACCCGCGACCGAATTTGAAGCGCCTAGGGCCCGCACTCACCCTGCACCGCCCTTGCCGCCCTGCCCTGGCATTGGCCATGCCGCTTTTGTTTGAGCTTCAAAATGACCGAATCCACCTCCGATTACAGATCCACCCTCAACCTGCCCGACACGCCCTTTCCCATGCGGGGCGACTTGCCCAAGCGCGAACCGGCGTGGGCCAAGGCTTGGTCGGATCAAGGGCTTTATAAACAACTGCGCGTGACGCGCCACGGCCAACCGCTGTTTGTGCTGCACGACGGCCCACCCTATGCCAACGGCAAATTGCACATCGGCCATGCGCTGAACAAGGTGTTGAAAGACATGATCGTCAAAAGCCGCCAATTGGCCGGCTTTGATGCGCAGTACATCCCCGGCTGGGACTGCCACGGTTTGCCGATTGAAAACGCCATTGAAAAACTGCATGGCCGCAAACTCTCCAGAGACGATATGCAGGCCAAAAGCCGCGCCTTTGCCACCGAGCAAATCGAGCAGCAGCGCGAAGACTTCAAACGACTGGGCGTGCTGGGCGACTGGGAGCGCCCTTACCGCACCATGGACCCCGCCAATGAGGCGGGGCAAATCCGCGCCTTCAAGCGGGTGATCGAGCGTGGTTTTGTCTACCGTGGCTTGAAGCCGGTGTACTGGTGTTTCGATTGCGGCTCGTCCTTGGCCGAGTTTGAAATTGAATACGCCGACAAAAAAAGCGACACCTTGGATGTGGCGTTTTTGTGCGCCCAACCCGACAAACTGGCCACGGCCTTTGGTTTGCCCAAACTGGACAAACAAGCCTTTGCAGTCATTTGGACCACCACCGCTTGGACCATTCCCGCCAACCAAGCCCTGAACCTCAACCCCGAGTTGAGCTATGCACTGGTCGACACCGCCCAGGGCTTGTACATCTGCGCTGAAAGCTTGGTGGACAAATGTTTGGAGCGCTGGCAACTCAGCGGCACCGTACTGGCCACCTGCAAGGGTCAAGCGCTGGACTTGATTGAATTTCATCATCCGCTGTCACACGTGGACGCGGGCTACCAACGTATAGCGCCCGTGTACTTGGCCGATTACGCCACCGCCGATGACGGCACCGGCATCGTGCACAGCGCCCCCGCTTACGGTGTGGATGACTTCAACTCCTGCGTGTCGCACGGCATGGCTTACACCGACATCTTGAACCCCGTTCAAGGCAACGGTGCTTATGCCCCCGACTTCCCCTTGTTTGCCGGCCAACACATTTGGAAAGCGGTGCCCGTCATTTTGGAAGCGCTGAAAAACGCCAACCGATTGATGGCCACGCATGGCATCACCCACAGTTATCCGCATTGCTGGCGGCACAAAACGCCGGTCATCTACCGCGCCGCAGCGCAATGGTTCATCCGCATGGACGAGGGTGCGGGTGTGTTCACCAAGGACAAAGCGCCCAAGACCCTGCGCCAATTGGCGCTGGACGCGATTGAGCACACCCAGTTTTACCCCGAAAACGGCAAAACCCGTTTGCGCGACATGATCGCCAACCGCCCCGACTGGTGCATTTCGCGCCAGCGCTCATGGGGCGTGCCGGTGCCGTTCTTTTTGCACAAAGACAGCGGCGAATTGCATCCCCGCACCATGGCCATCTTGGACCAAGCGGCGGATATGGTTGCGCAAGGCGGCATCGAGGCCTGGAGCCGTGCCACGGTGGAAGACATCTTGAACCAAGCGGGTGACCACCCCGAGCAGTACACCAAGAGTACCGATATTTTGGAAGTGTGGTTCGACTCTGGCAGCACCTTTGAGCACGTGCTGCGCGGCAGCCACAAAGCCGCATACGACCGGCCACCGTTTCACGAAACTGGCCCCGAAGCCGACTTGTATTTGGAAGGCCATGACCAACACCGGGGTTGGTTCCACAGCTCCCTGCTCTTGGGTTGCGCCCTGTACGACCGCGCCCCCTACAAAGGTTTGTTGACCCACGGTTTTGCCACCGACGGCCAAGGCCGCAAGATGAGCAAATCGCTTGGCAACACCGTGGTGCCGCAAGAGGTGACCGACAAGCTGGGCGCAGAAATCGTGCGCCTGTGGGTGGCGTCTACCGATTACTCGGGTGACTTGAACATCGACGACAAAATCTTGGCGCGGGTGGTCGACACCTACCGCCGTGTGCGCAACACCTTGAAGTTTTTGCTCGCCAACACCAGTGACTTTGACATCGCCAAAGACGCGGTGCCCTTGGTCGATCTGCTGGAAGTGGACCGCTACGCCCTGAGCCGCACCGCCCAACTGCAAGCCGACATCGTGGGCCACTACAACGCAGCACGACAGGTGTTTGAAGGTGGTCACTTTGGGGTGTACGAGTTCCACCCCGTTGTGGCCAAGCTGCAAATCTTTTGCTCGGAAGACTTGGGTGCGTTTTATTTGGACGTGCTCAAAGACCGGCTCTACACCACCGCGCCGCAGTCACACGCCAGACGCAGTGCGCAAACCGCGCTGTGGCACATCACCCAAGCCATGTTGCGCTGGATGGCGCCGTTCCTCAGTTTCACCGCAGAAGAGGCATGGACGGTGCTGGGCAACGGCAAAAGCATTTTTGCCAACACCTATTTGCAACTGCCAGAACCCGATGCGGATTTGCTGGCCAAATGGGCGCGCATCCGCGAATTGCGCGAAGCCGTGAACAAAGAAATCGAAGTGTTGCGCAGCCAAGGTCAAGTGGGCTCGTCTTTGCAAGCCCAAGTCCAGCTCACATTGAGCGCAACAGACCATGCCTTGCTGCAAAGCCTGGGCGAGGATGTGCGCTTTGTGTTCATCACCTCTGCGCTGCAGTTTGAGTCAGGGCAAACGCTCACGGTACAGGTCAGCCCTTCGCCCCACGTCAAGTGCGAACGCTGTTGGCATTACCGGGTGGATGTGGGCCAAGTGGCGGCTCACCCCCACCTGTGCCAGCGCTGCGACAGCAATTTGCACGGCGCTGGTGAAAACCGTTCGTTCGCCTGATCAGGGCCCCAACCATGGCCACGCGCAACGCCCCCACCCTCAAGCTGTGGCTGTCATTGTCACTGTTGATTTTGGTGCTGGACCAATTGACCAAGGTGTTGATCGTGGGCCATTTTCAGTGGGGCGAAAGCCTGTTCATCACTGATTTTTTCAACCTGGTCAGGGTGCACAACAGCGGCGCTGCCTTTTCTTTCTTGGCATCGGCCTCCGGTTGGCAGCGTTGGTTTTTCATTGGCTTGGGCAGCGCGGCGGCTCTGTTCATGGTGTGGATGCTGCACAACCACCCCCAACAAAAATTGTTTTGTTTGGCCATTTCGCTGATCTTGGGGGGTGCGGTGGGCAATGTGTTGGACCGCATTTTTTATGGCCACGTGATCGACTTTGCCGACTTTCACTGGGCGTTTTTAGAACCCATTTTTCATGGCGGTCATTTCCCAGCCTTCAATGTGGCCGACAGCGCCATCTCCATCGGGGCCGTCACCATGGTCATCGACGAGATTTGGCGGGTGCGCCAGAGCAAGAGAAAAACTCACTGATTCGGTTTGAACACCAGCGTTTGCGCTGTCGCCCCAGGGGTCACTGCGGTCTTTCCCTCTGGCGGCAAAAACAATTCCACCAGGTCATTTAAAAAGTCAAAGCCCCGCTCCGTGGGCAAGACCCGCTGACCCACTTGCTCGATCAAGCCTTTGTTCTGGGCTTGCGCCAATGGGGCTTCGATGGCGCTCAATGGCAAGCCGGTGCGGGCGCTGAAGTCGTTCAAGGCAAAGCCATGTTTCAAGCGGAACGCATTGAGGGCAAACTCAAACGCCAGGTCTCTTCGGGCCACTTCATGGCCCTGGCTCACCGCTTGCCCAGACATGGCTTGCTTTTGGTACAGGGCGGGTTCACGGTAGCGAATCAAGCGCAACACACGGTGCGGAAAACTGATCTTGCTGTGCGCACCAGCGCCAATGCCCAAATAGTCGCCAAATTGCCAGTAATTGGTGTTGTGCCAACACGCATGGCCTTTTTGCGCATAGGCCGACACTTCATACCGCGCCATGCCTTGCTCAGCTGTGCCCTGGGTGATGATGTCAAGCATGTCAAAAGCCTCGTCCTCCTCTGGCAAGCTGGGCGGGTGGCGTTCGAACCAGGTGTTGGGCTCAATGGTCAGGTGGTAGATGGACAAGTGCGGCGGGGCCAGGCCCAGCGCGGTGTCCAAATCGTGCTGTAAGGCGCTCAGGCTTTGGCCTGGCAAGGCGTACATCAGGTCGATGTTGAAGGTGTCAAAAGCCTCGGCAGCTTCCCGCACAGCGGCCATCGCTTGGTCGGCATCATGCACCCGACCCAAGGCACGCAAGCTGTCGTTGTGAAAACTTTGCACCCCCACCGACAAGCGCGTGACGCCAGCCGCTCGGTAGCCATGGAAGCGATCGGTCTCAAAAGTGCCGGGGTTGGCCTCCAAGGTGATTTCGCAATCGGGCACCAAAGGCAACAAAGCTCGGATGTGCCCCAGCAGTTGCTCAATCGCCCAAGGCTCAAACAGGCTGGGCGTGCCCCCACCGATGAAGATGCTGTGCACTGGCCGCCCCCACACCAGGGGCAAGGACTGCTGCAAATCCGCCACCAACGCCTGCAAATAGGCCGCTTGTGGCAACTCGCCCATGCCTGGCCCCCAAGCGTGCGAGTTGAAGTCGCAATAGGGGCATTTTTTCAGGCACCAAGGCAGGTGCACATACAAAGACAAGGGCGGCAAGGCGGGCAGTTGCAAGGTGCCGGGCCTGAGCCAATGAGAGGCATCGCCCAACTGGCTCAAGTCCAAAGGGGTCGCAGCAGCGCTCAAGGCTTGGCCCACTGCGCTTGCATCAGCGCCACCAGTTGTCGGGCCGCTTGGCCGCGGTGGCTGTATTGGTTTTTCACCGCTGGGTCGAGTTCGGCGAAGGTTTGCCCCAACTCGGACAGGTACATCACCGGATCAAAACCAAAACCGTTGGGGCCCCGGGGTGCGGTGGTGATCTCGCCAACCGCACGCCCCACGGCGATCAAGGGCTCAGGGTCCATCGGGGTTCGGACCGCCACCAAGGTGCTGACCAAGGCCGCTCTGCGCTGCTCAACCCCTTGAAGTTGCTCGAGCAGGGCGCGCACATTGTTCTCATCGCCTTTGGCATAACCAAACTGAGTGGCGTAATGGGCGGTTTGCACCCCAGGCAAGCCGTCAAACGCGTCCACGCACAAGCCCGCATCGTCGGCCACCGCTGGCAAGCCCGTGTGAGCGGCGGCATGTCGGGCCTTGGCCAAAGCGTTTTCCACAAAGGTGTGAAACGGCTCCTCAGCCTCGGGCGTATTGAAGTCAGATTGCGGCAGCAATTGCCACCCCAAGGGCGCAAAGAGCATGCGCAGCTCGGCCAGCTTACCTGCATTGTTCGATGCCAACACCAATTGACGCATGACCCCAGCCTTCAACCCAGGGCTTGTTGTTGCAAAGCGAACAATTCTTGGATGCCCTTTTCAGCCAAACCCAAGAGTTGGTCCATTTCCAAGCGGGTGAAGGCCGCGCCCTCAGCCGTGCCTTGCACCTCCACGAAGTGGCCAGCACCCGTCATCACCACATTCATGTCGGTGTCGCAAGCGGAATCCTCGGTGTATTCCAAATCCAGCAATGGCAGGCCTTTGAGAATGCCCACCGATATGGCGGCCACCGAATGAATGATGGGCGACTGGCTGATCTTGCCGCTGGCCAACAAGCCGCGAACGGCATCTTGGGCGGCGACATAGGCGCCGGTGATGCTGGCCGTGCGGGTGCCACCATCGGCTTGCAACACATCGCAGTCAATTTGAATCGTGCGCTCACCCAAGGCTTGCAAGTCAAACACCGCCCGCAAAGAGCGGCCAATCAAGCGCTGAATCTCTTGGGTGCGCCCGCTTTGTTTGCCTTTGGCCGCCTCGCGGTCGCTGCGCGTGTGGGTGGCGCGGGGCAACATGCCGTACTCGGCGGTGACCCAACCCTGCCCCGACCCGCGCTTGTGGGGTGGGACTTTTTCTTCCACCGAGGCGGTGCACAAGACCTTGGTTTGACCAAACTCGATCAGCACCGAGCCTTCGGCATGGATGGTGTAGTGGCGGGTGATGCGCACGGGGCGCATCTGGTCAACGGCGCGGTTCAGGCGTGAGGCGGGCAAGGTCATGGGGGTGAATTTCCAATTGGGCAATCATTTGAGGCCGCGATTGTCCCGCATATCACACCCTGTCCCAAGGCCTGACCCTCGTCCCTGAGATAATCCTTTTTTGTCAGCCCCTGATCAACCGTGCCCATTTACAGCATGACTGGTTACGCCAGCACCCAAGTGCTGCTGGCGTCCACCGCACCCCCCTCTTCGACAGCCCCGGTTCGCCTGGGCTTGGAAATCCGCTCGGTCAACAGCCGCTTTTTGGACATTGGCTTTCGCATGCCCGATGAGCTGCGCATGCACGAAGCCGCGCTGCGCGACCTGGTCAGTGCCCAACTCAAGCGCGGCAAAGTGGAAGTTCGGGTACACCTCGAAGCCGATCAGCATGCAGGATTGACCCAGCCCGATGCTGCCTTGCTGGGTCAGTTGTCCCAATGGCAAACACAGGTCCAAGCCGTTTTGCCCCAGGCGCGGGGTTTGAGCGTGGCCGACATCCTCAAATTGTCCGTGCAACCTCAGGCCAACCCCCAAGATCTGGGGCCGGCCTTGTTGCAATTGGCCCAGGATGCCCTGGCGAGCTTGCTGCAAGCCCGCTCCCGCGAAGGTCAGCGCTTGGTACAGCACTTGCTGGAGCAGGTCGGCCAGTTACAGGCTTTGGTGGCCAAGGCATTGCCCTTGGTGCCCACCCTGGTGGCCCAACAACGACAACGTTTTTTGGACCGCTGGCATGAAGCCTTGGGCCTGGGACAAGAATCTGCCAATGCCGATCAGGCCCAAGATCGGGCCTTGAGCGAAGCGACTGCTTTTGCCATTCGCATCGACGTGGCCGAGGAGTTGACGCGTTTGGGCGCCCATCTGGCTGAAATCACCCAATGCCTGAATCACCCGCCGGTCAAAGAAGGGGTTGGCAAGCGATTGGATTTTTTGATCCAAGAATTGCACCGAGAAGCCAACACGCTGGGATCGAAATCAGCCGCCTTGGAGATGACCCGCGTTGGGGTTGACATGAAAGTCCTGATCGAGCAAATGCGCGAACAGGTCCAAAACCTGGAGTAAAGACCCATGGACTACCCTGGCAATGTGTATGTGGTGGCAGCGCCCAGTGGCGCGGGCAAATCGAGCTTGGTCAAGGCCTTGATGGAGCTGGATGCAGCCGTGCGGCCATCGGTGTCGCACACCACCCGCCCACCGCGTGGCCAAGAAAAGGACGGCCGCGAGTACCACTTTGTGAGCGATGAAGCCTTTGATGCCTTGATCCAACAAGAAGCATTTTTGGAATGGGCCACGGTGCATGGCCACCGCTATGGCACCTCGCGCGAGTCCATCGAGCAACGCATCGCCCAAGGTGCCGATGTGGTGCTCGAAATCGATTACCAAGGTGCATTGCAAATCAAGAAGATTTTTGCCAATGCCGTGCTCATCTTCATCTTGCCCCCCAGCTGGGATGAGTTGCGCTCGCGGCTGCAAAATCGGGGCGAAGACAGCCTGGATGTGATCGAGACGCGGCTCAAGAACGCGGCCCATGAGATGTCGCAGGCCCCGAAATTTGACTTCGTTATAATCAATGAGTTGTTTGAACGGGCTTTGTTTGACCTCAAGGCCATTGTTCATTCGCAACGGCTCAAATACAAAGCCTTGCGACGCGCTCGGGCTGACATTTTTCAGGCCCTCAAATTGAAATGACCCTCTGGAGTAAAGCAATGGCCCGCATCACCGTCGAAGACTGCCTGGAATTCATCCCCAATCGCTTTCAACTCGTATTGGCTGCCACTTACCGTGCGCGCATGATCAGCCAGGGCCACACCCCGAAAATTGAAAGCAAGAACAAGCCCGGCGTGACAGCGCTGCGCGAGATCGCCGCTGGCAAAATCGGCCTGGAAATGCTGAAAAAAGTGCCCGGCTAAAGCCTCACCACGCATCCCAAAACACCGCCGAGGCGGTGTTTTTTTTCGCCCATGACCGGCGTTGGGGCTGGACCAACGACAAATTGATACAGTCAAGGCTGTGAACACACTCAGCCCGACCCAACCTGCCAAGCCCGCCCACGCTGCGGCCAATGCGGCGGCGGCCAGTTTTGCTGCCTTGATGGCCAAACTGGACTACCTCTCCACCGACGAGGTTGAGCAAGTCCGGCGCGCATACCGTTTGGCCGATGAAGCGCATCTGGGTCAATTGCGCAGCAGCGGTGAGCCCTACATCACCCACCCCATTGCCGTGGCAGCCCAGTGTGCCCAGTGGAAGCTCGATGCCCAGGCCCTGATGGCAGCCTTGTTGCACGACGTGCTGGAAGACTGCGGCATTGTCAAAACCGAATTGATTGAAAAGTTTGGCCCCACCGTGGCCGAACTGGTGGATGGCCTGACCAAACTGGACAAATTGCAGTTTGATACCCGCGAAGAAAACCAAGCCGAGTCGTTTCGAAAAATGCTCTTGGCCATGGCCCGCGACGTGCGTGTCATTTTGATCAAACTGGCCGACCGCAGCCACAACATGCGCACCCTGTCAGACATGCCGGTTGAGAAATGGCGGCGCATCGCCAGCGAAACCTTGGACATTTATGTGCCCATCGCCAATCGCCTGGGCCTGAACCAAACCTACCGCGAGTTGCAAGATTTGTCCTTCCGGCACTTGATGCCTTGGCGCTACAAGGTGCTCGAAAAAGCCATCTCGCGTGCGCGCAATCGCCGCCGCGATGTGATGAAAAAAGTTCAGCATGAAGTCGAGGCCATTTTTCAAAAATCCGGCTTGGCCATGCAAATCACCGGGCGCGAAAAAACACTTCACTCCATTTATAAAAAGATGGACACCAAAAACCTGAGCTTTGCCCAGGTCAATGATTTGTATGGCTTTCGCTTGATCCTGGGCGGTGTGACCGAGTGTTACACCGCGCTGGGGTTGCTGCACCAACTCTACAAACCGGTGCCAGGGCGCTTCAAGGACCACATTGCCATTGCCAAACTCAATGGCTATCAGTCATTGCACACCACGGTGGTGGGGCCATCCGGCACCAACGTGGAGTTTCAACTGCGCACCCCATCCATGAATGTGGTGGCCGAGTCTGGCGTGGCGGCCCATTGGCTGTACAAAAACGATCGCCAAAGTGCCGAACAAGCCGAACGCCTGGGTGCCAAATGGCTGCAATCTTTGCTCGACATTCAAGACGAAACCCACGACGCCTCCGAATTTTGGGACCACGTCAAAGTCGATTTGTTTCCCGATGCGGTTTATGTCTTCACCCCGAAAAGCCGCATCATGGCCATGCCGCGCGGTGCCACTGCCGTCGACTTTGCCTATGCAGTGCACAGCAACATTGGCGACCGCACCATGGCGGTCAAAATCAATGGCGATTCGGTGCCGTTGCGCACCGAGCTGCGCAATGGCGATGTGGTGGAAATCATCACCTCACCCGTGGCTGCGCCCAACCCCGCTTGGCTGGGCTTTGTGCGCACAGGGCGTGCGCGCTCCAAAATTCGCCATTACCTCAAGGGCTTGGCCCAGGTTGAATCCACCCAAATGGGGCAAAAAATGCTGATCCAAGCCCTGCGCGCCGAGGGTTTTGAGGGCCTACCCGACCACGAGGGGCCACACGCGGGGCTGTGGGATCGATTGCTGCGTTTCACCGGCAGCCGCAGCCGCGAAGAGCTGCTGACCGACATCGGCCTGGGCAAGCGAGTCGCCCACATCGTGGCCAAGCGCTTGGTAGGGTTGCTCAGCGAAATCGGCGAAAAGCCAGACCCCTTGCTTCTCAGCCGTGAGCGCTTCACCGCCCACGAAACCGTGTCACAGGGCTCGGTGCTGATCGACGGCAGCGAAAACGCGTCGGTGCAGTTTGCGCCTTGCTGCCGCCCCCTGCCTGGCGACCCCATCTTGGGTTACTTGGGTCGTGGCGAAGGGCTGATCATCCACACCAGCGACTGCGGCGTGGGACAACGCTTGCAACACAAGGACCGTGAACGCTTCATGGGGGTGGAATGGTCCGAAGAGCCCGCGCGCACGTTTGAGTCCGAGTTGGTGGTGACGGTCAACAACGGCAAAGGGGTTTTGGCCCGTGTGGCCAGCGCCATGACCAGTGCAGAGGCCGACATCACCCGGGTCAACATGGCCGACGAGACCACCGGTGAAGCGGCCATCGAGTTGCGCTTTGTGATCGCAGTGCGCGACACCAGCCACCTCGACACGGTGTTGCGTAATTTGCGCCGAACACCATCGGTGGTTCAGGCTCACCGGGTCACCTCACCTGCCATCGCAGGCCGCTACCATTGATCGGTTGAGAAATTTCAGGGCATTGAAGGTGCGGGATAAACCACCGACAACACCTCCAGGGTCTGCACACCCGCTGGTGTGGTCAATCGAACCTCGTCGCCCACACGCGATTTCAACAAGCTGCGCGCCACAGGCGAGACCCAACTCACCTGGCCTTGCAAGCTGTCCGCCTCGTCAATGCCCAAAATGGTGATGGTCTTTTCCTCGCCATCGGGCAAGCCATAGGTCACGCAAGCGCCAAAAAAAACCTGATCACTGCCATGGTGCACGCTGGGGTCGGTCACCACAGCCAACTCCATGCGGCCCGTTAAAAAACGGATGCGGCGGTCAATTTCACGCAATCGCTTTTTGCCATAAATGTAGTCACCGTTTTCAGACCGGTCGCCATTGCTGGCTGCCCAGTGCACCACTTCGACCACCTTGGGTCGCTCATGGTCGATCAACTCGAAAAGTTCGGCGCGGATGCGGGCATAACCAGCAGGCGTGATGTAGTTCTTCCCACCGGCAGGGATCGGTGGCAAACCATTTGGCTCTTCGTCTTCCCCATCGTTTTCGCGGGTAAAAGCTTTGCTCATGGAGAAAGATCAAAAAAAAACCTGCCATCCGAAGAAAGCAGGTTGTGAGAATGGTGCGGCTGGCAGGAATCGAACCCACGACCCCTTGGTTCGTAGCCAAGTACTCTATCCAACTGAGCTACAGCCGCATTCAAAAAAGAAATATTCTAGCACGATAGGTCCGACGCCCTTGATCAGGTGATCTGACCCAGTGTTGAAGCCCCTTAGGGGTAGGCGTTGGGACCATCAGACAAAACCATTGCCCAAAGAATTGCTGCTACTTGCCCGCAATGGCAATCAGCTCAACCTCAAACTGAAGGGTTGCATTGGGAGGAATCACGCCTCCAGCGCCACGGGTACCGTAGGCAATGGCGGGTGGGCAAGTCAATTTGGCTTTGCCGCCAACCTTCATCAATTGAACACCCTCGGTCCAGCAAGCGATCACACCGTTCAAAGGGAAATCAATCGGCTGGTTGCGCTTGTACGAGCTGTCAAACTCCTTGCCATCGGGAAAAGTGCCTCGGTAATGCACTTTGACTTTGTCAGTGGCCATGGGGCTGGCTCCTTGACCGTCTTGAAGCGATCGATAAACCAAACCCGAAGCCGTCACTTTCGCACCGGGCTCTTTGGCTGCCGTTTGGGCAAAGTCGTTTTGAGCTCCAACTGACGAAATGAAAAAGGCGCACAGGCCGAGTGCCGCGAAAAAGGAATTCTTAAAGTTCATATGGAAATTTCCCGTGAATATGTTGATTGCATTTTCACATGCCCATGCTCCATGTCTTGAAGTCGGACACATGTGCCGGGCGCAACGGTCAATCCACGATGAACAAACGCGTAGGGATGGATGTGGAGGATCGATGGGGTTCAGCATGGTCCGCCACCTGGTAACTCATGCCCGGTTTGAGGACAAATGTTCGGCCATCTTCCAATTCTGTGTGCAGCTCACCCTCCAGGCAAAGCAAGATGTGCCCCTTGCTGCACCAATGGTCAGCCAGGTAGCCTGCCGAGTATTCGACCATGCGAACCCGGATGTGGCCAAAATGTTGTGTGCGCCAGTGAGCAACGCCAGTTGCTCCCGGGTGCTCGGTTCGATCGATGCTGGACCAATCGGTGGTACCAAACGCAATGCCAGACATGTCCACGATATTTCCTTGGGGTTTGAGTGTTCAATCAGTGTTGGGCACTTGCTGCGATGCTGCCGTCACGGGCCAAGAAGATGTCCGGTTTTAACAAAAATAACGCAACCTTCTTTGCTGAAAGGTCTGTGCAGACTCATGTGAGGGCTTCTGATCCACGATCCTCCGGGATAACGCCCATGCTCGTCTTCAAAAACGCCATCCACAACAAAAATCTCTTCCCCGCCATAGTGCCTGTGGGGGTTGAAATAAGTTTGAGGCGCCCAACGAACCAAGGCGGAGCCACTGCCTTGTTGCATGAGTGGCATCACCGTCAGGCCTGGAACCATGCCTTGAAACCAATTGGCTGTTGTCGTATCAACAACTTCGCGCTTGATTTGATCTGGGCCAAGGTGCCTCAACTTCACAAAGAGCGTGCAGCCAGATTCACTGAAGGGCGCGTGCGAAGAACCTGGCGGATTCATCATGTACGCGCCAGCAGAATAATGACCCGTTTCATCGCTGAAGGTGCCATCCATGACCAAAATTTCTTCTCCATACTCATGCGAGTGCGATGGAAACTTGGATCCAGGTTGATAGCGAACAATGGAAGTGGCCAAGGCTACCTCTCCACCTTGACGCTCAAGCATGCGTCGCTCCACCCCTGATTCAGGGCTGGCAATCCATGGCAAGTCATGGTGGTTGATCACGACCCTTTGGCTGTGGTCGGCATTGATTTCCATCAGCAGTACCTCCCAATATCAAATAACTGCAAGCATATCAATCAAATTGGCTGCAGACAGAGAAAACAAAGTCCCTGATAGTTAAGTTCTTTGAGGCCCGAGGCGCCACAAAGAGGTGACCTCAGCCACTCGGGCCACATGCAAAGGGTCGTCCGTATCTTCAACCTTGCCATGCCGCGGGCGTATGTCTTGACGCCCAAGGACCTGAAGTCCGCCCTCGTCGATCCACTGCAGCAAGGATGCGCGTGAACGAAGACCCAAGTGCTCGGCCAAGTCCGACAAGATCAGCCAACCCTCACCCGTTGGCGTGAGGTGCTCGCGCAAACCCGATAAAAAGCCACGCAGCATGCTGCTGTTCTCGTCATAAACGGCACGTTCGATGGGCGATGTGGGGCGCGCAGGGACCCAAGGCGGATTGCACAAGATCAATGGGGCCAAGCCAACGGGGAATAGATCGGCGTTGACCAAATCGACCTTGTCCGAAAAGCCAAGACGCGCCAGGTTCTCTTTGGCACAAGCCAGCGCTCGGCTGTCGCAGTCTGTGGCAACGACACGCTCGACCCCCCGTTTGACCAACAACGCGGACAGCACACCCGAGCCCACACCAATTTCAAAGGCCAGAGTGTGATCATGTATGGGCGTGGTTGCCACCAGGTCGATGTACTCACCGCGCACGGGTGAGAAAACACCGTAGTGGGGATGGATGCGATTGTTGGGCGCGACGCCCAAAGCTGCAACCTCTACCCCTTTTTTCCGCCATTCATACGCACCCAACACCCCCAGCAATTCACGCAAAGAAACCATGCTGGTCTGGCCAGACGAAGGACCCCAAGCTTGGAAACAAGCCTCGCCAACATCGGGAGCCCGACGCAAAGGAATGCCATAGTCGGCATCCAAGGGGACAAATAACATACCCAGCACCCTGGCGCGTTGACCCAAGGCCTGGCGGTGCAAGTGAAAAGCCTGTGAAATATCAGCAGATTGATTTTTCAAAGGTTTTTTGGAGGATCGTTTTTGCGTCCTGCGTGACAAAGCCTGCAGCAATTGGCGGGCATTGTGAAAATCGCCCTGCCACAACATGCCGGTGCCTTCACACATCATCCGATAGGCAACATCTGCTACAACAGTGTCGTCCCCCATGACAACTTGACGCGGCGCTGGCAACCCGCTCTCGCTGCGCAACTGGGGTAAGTCGGTCAGAATTTTCATGAGCCATCATAGTGAAGGCTCAAGCTGTAAAACGATGCTTTTTCTTTTGGACGCCAAAAGATGTCGCACCGAGGGCTTCTGTGTCAACGTCACCAACACTTTTCAGATTCGAACAAAAAAGCCACTGACCAAAAAATCAGTGGCTTTTTCACTATTGGTGGGCCCACCAGGACTTGAACCTGGGACCAAAGGATTATGAGTCCTCTGCTCTAACCAACTGAGCTATAGGCCCGATCAACTGATTCTAATGGCGGGCATACACAGCCCGGCCTCGCCACAACCAAACCGCACACGACAGCACACCCGCACTGGCCAAGATCATTTGAAATTCACGGGCCAAGGGATACAAGGTGTCCACACGGTAGGCCCAGGCGCACAAGGCCATGCAAACCCAGGCCAGGGCTTGCAAGGTCCGATGTTGACGCTCTGGGCTTTGGCGCTGCAGCCATTGGTCACCCCAAGCACGGGTGAATGTTCCGCACACCCAACCCAAAGCGGCACCTGCAAGCGCATCGGCCGGCCAATGGGCACCCACTGCAACCCGTGAAAGCCCGACACCCATCGCCAGCATCAAACCCACCCAAGCCCACAAGCCCCATCGGCGGCCGGCCAAAACCACTGCCAGCAAAGCAAACGCACTCAAGGTGTGGCCCGAGGGAAAAGAATGAAACTCCAGCACCGGACCAATGATGTGAAACTGGCTGGGCTCCATCGCCCCAGCGGGTCGCGGCATTTGGGTCAGCACTTTGGTCAAGCGAGACACCGCACCACCCAAGGGCACAGCCAAGGCAAACCCCAGCAAGGCCTGCGGCTGCCACCACAGGCCAATGGCCAAAAGGGCCAACACCATCCAGGTGTCGCCCAAAAGGGTCCAACACGACCAAATGGGATCCGGCAAAACAGTGGCCCAACTGTTCAAAACCAGAAACAAGTCTTTGTTCAAGGGGCTGGCTTGCAAGCCCACCGCCACCATCAAAATGGCAGCGGTCAACCACAACGATTTAGGCCATTTCATGAAGCGAGCCTCCAATCACGGCACACATGGAATGCAAAGCTGCCCACCACGTGCCCCAGGTGTTGGCTCTCATGCGTTTGCACCTTGTCGCATTGGGCAAAACCCGCCTCGCCTGCGCTGGCGATGGGCGCCGGATAGGGTTTGACCGACCAATCGACCCACAAGGCGTCGTCGCCCGGTTTGAAATGGCCGAACCACAGATCGAACTGATCCTGGTGGCTTTGCGCCACGATCACGGGCATGGGACGGGCATACCAAGCCAAGCGGCTGGCCAGGCTCCAGTTGACCACGGTCAATGTGCGCAGCCCATGGGTTTGCGCCACTTGGGTGGCACGTTCAGCGGCCGATGACCACCCTTGCACGTCTGCAAATGGGTTGGCTGGCCGGCCCAAAATCAAACCGACACACAAGGCCACGCTGGCCAGCGCTTGCAAAGCCAATCCACCCCGCAACCAGGCTTTGTGCTGGGGCCACAGCTGGTACCAAGCCCAAGCCGAAAAAGGCAACAAGAGCAGCCATGGCCAACTGGTCCAGTGTGGCAGGGCCGAGCCTTTGCCCGACAGCACCCAGGTCAGCAGCAATGCCGGCAAGGCCATGCCCAGGGCCAACCACGCCGTCCAACGCGGCCAAGCCATGCGGCGCCAACCCACCACCATGGCCCACCAGGACAAGGGGCCAAAGACCAGACATTGCACCAGCACAAAACCAAAAAAACTTTTGGCTTGCCAGGTGTCGCGCCCACCAGCGTGTCCCAACTGGTAGGCAAAAGAAATCCAGCCATGCTGGTGGTTCCACCACAGCACGGGGCTGATGAGCAGCAGTGCGATCAAGGCCGCCAGCCACGGGCCCGGGCCGCGCAACCAATGCCAGCCCCAAGACAAGCTCAGCACCAGCACAACGCCTGGCACCAGCAGCACCGCCGTGTATTTGGTCAGACCGGCCAAGCCCAGGCACAGGCCCAGGGCACACCAATCACGCCAGGGGTACGGCGCAGGGCTGCCTGTAGCTTGCGGGTTGTGCGCCAAGCGCAGAGTCACGAGCAGCAGTGCCAAGGCAATGGGCATCAACAAGCTGTCAGGCACCAAAGCCAAGGCCAACAAATGGACCATGGGGGCACTCAACCACAGCCATAAAACGCCCTGAGCAGCAGTTTGCGCGTTGGCCTGCGTGCCGTGGCGCAAAACCCACTGGGTGGTGATGCGCCACAGCAACCAAGCTGTGGCCATGGCGCAGCCCAAAGGGACGATGCGCAAGGCCCAATCTGAACCACCCAAGGCGACCGCTGGCCACTGCAACCAGCCCACCAAGGGCGGGTGGTCAAAATAACTCCAGTCCAGGTGGTAGGCGTACAAGGCGTAATGGGCCTCGTCCACCGACAGACCCACACCCCAGGCCAAGATCAGGTGCGCCACTGCGCCTAGCGTCAGGGCCCAGCGCATGAACTGTTATTTGTTTTGGTGGCTGAGGGCATTGCTGACCAGCCGTGACGTGATGTCCACGATTTGGATCATGCGCTCATAGGGCATGCGGGTGGGGCCAATCACCCCCAAGGTGCC
The DNA here is from genome assembly GCF_965234775.1 of Limnohabitans rimovensis (SeqCode). Classification (GTDB taxonomy): domain Bacteria; phylum Pseudomonadota; class Gammaproteobacteria; order Burkholderiales; family Burkholderiaceae_C; genus Limnohabitans; species Limnohabitans rimovensis. The sequence goes on from NZ_OZ248562.1 coordinate 1,158,608, forward strand.
CACCACTTGGCCATTGACTTCATACGGCGAGCTGACCACCGAGAGTTCTTCAAAGGGCACGATTTGGCTCTCGCCGCCAATGAAAATGCTCACCCCCTCGGCCTGGGAAGACACGTCAAGCAGGCGCATGAGCTGGGCCTTTTGCTCAAACAAATCGAATGCGCGGCGCAAATGCCCCATGTCGCTGGAGAAGTCGCTCACCGCCAACAGATTGCGCTCGCCGCTGATGATCACCTCTGCCGTGGTGTCGTTCATGGCCTCGGAGCCTGCGGCGACCGCCGTTTGCATCAAGGTGGCGATTTCGCTGCGCAGTTTGTCCACATCGCTCTTGAGGCGTTCGCGCACCTGCTCGATGGCCATGCCTGCGAAATGGGTGTTGAGGAAATTGGCCGCCTCGACCAGTTGGCTGGTGGAGTAGTCGGTTTCAGTGAAGATCACCCGGTTTTGCACATCACCCTCTGGCGAGACGATGATCAGCAGCAAACGGCGCTCCGACAAACGCAAAAATTCAATGTGGCGAAACACCGATGTGCGCCTGGGTGCAATCACCACGCCCACAAAGTGAGACAAGTTGGACAGCAACTGCGCCGCATTCAAAATGACTTTTTGCGGTTGCTCTGCCGCCAGGGCCGGGGTTTGGAGTTGCTCGCGCTGCACGGTGAGCATGGTGTCGACAAACAAGCGGTAGCCCCGGGCCGTGGGCACCCGGCCTGCAGAGGTGTGGGGGCTGGCAATCAGGCCCAACTCCTCCAAATCGGACATCACATTGCGAATGGTGGCGGGTGACAACTCCAGTCCAGAAGCCCTGGACAAAGTGCGCGATCCCACCGGCTGGCCGTCGGCGATATAGCGTTCAACCAACGCTTTGAGCAATAACTTGGCGCGATCGTCTAGGATGGTCATGATTTCGAATGATTTTAGTGATGTAATTTCCCCATGCCCATTCGCTTTCAACAAATCGCCCTGATTGGTAAATACCCCAATCCCCAAAGCACCACCCAGCTGTCCGGCGTGCGTGATGTTTTACAAGACATCGCCCACTTTTTGACCCAGCTGGGCTGCAGCGTTTGCCTGGAACAAGAAACCGCCAACCACACCGGCATGCAAGGCTTGCGCACCCTGGATGTGGACGGCATTGCCCAGCACTGCGATGTGGCCTTGGTGGTGGGCGGCGACGGCACCATGCTCAGCTTTGGTCGGCGCTTGGCCGCCGCTGGCGTACCCCTGATTGGCATCAACCAAGGTCGCCTGGGCTTCATCACCGACATTGCCTTGGATGGTTACCAAGCCACCTTGACCCCTATGTTGGAGGGCCTGTATGAGGAGGATCAACGACCCTTGATGCATGCCAAGGTGTGGCGCGATGGGGTTTGCGTGTTTGACGCCTTGGCCATGAACGACGTGGTGGTCAACCGCGGTGCCACCTCGGGCATGGTCGAATTGCGGGTCGAGGTGGACGGCCACTTTGTGGCCAATCAGCGGGCAGATGGTTTGATCATTGCCTCTCCCACAGGGTCTACCGCCTACGCCTTGTCGGCGGGCGGGCCGGTGCTCCACCCATCCCTTTCGGGTTGGGCGCTGGTGCCCATCGCCCCGCACACCTTGTCCAATCGGCCCATCGTGCTGGCCGATCCGGGTGAAATTGCCGTCGAATTGGTGTCCGGGCGAGACGCCAGCGCCAACTTTGACATGCAGTCGCTGGCCAAACTGCTGCACGGGGACCGCATTACGGTGCGGCGCTCACAACACCAAGTGACTTTCTTGCACCCCAAGGGCTGGAGTTACTTTGACACCTTGCGCAAAAAACTGCATTGGAACGAGGGGGGAGCATGAGCCTGCGCGCCATGGGTTTGCGCGATTTTGTGATCGTGCGCAGCCTGGACTTGGAGTTTTCATCGGGCCTGAGTGTGCTCACGGGTGAGACGGGCGCGGGCAAATCCATTTTGATCGATGCTTTGCAGTTGGCCTTGGGGGCGCGTGCTGAAGCCAGTGTGGTGCGCGAAGGTGCAACCCGGTGTGAAATCAGTGCCGAATTCGACACCTCAGCACCAGTGCAGCAGTGGTTGAGTGAAGCGGGCTTCGATGCCAGTGACAGCTTGCTCCTCAAACGAACCATTGACGCGCAAGGCAAAAGCCGGGCCTGGATCAATGGCAGCGCCGCCACCGCCACCCAACTGCGCGAAGTCGGCGATTGCTTGGTCGACATCCATGGCCAACATGCCTGGCAAAGCCTCACCAGACCCGATGCGGTGCGCGGCTTGCTCGACGCCTACAGTGGCATTGACACCAAAGCCTTGGCAGCCCTGTGGCAAGAATGGCGCGCCAGCCAACTGGCCCTGGAGCAAGCCAAATTGGCCCAATCCAACCTGGTCCAAGAGCGTGAACGCTTGGAATGGCAAATTTCTGAGTTGGAAAAACTCAACCCCTTGCCTGATGAGTGGGAAACGCTCAATGCCGATCACACCCGTCTGAGCCACGCCCAAACCTTGCTGGACGCAGCCCAACATGCCTTGCGTGAACTCGATACCGACGACCAAGGTGCCCTGGCACAACTGGCCAAAGCGCAAAACCTGTTGGCCGATCAAGCCGCGGTGGAGCCCGAGTTTCAAAACCTCGCCGATGTGTTGGCATCGAGCCTGGCGCAAACCTCAGATGCGGCGCACTCCCTTCAAGCCTGGCTGCGCCGCACCGACTTGGATCCGCAACGCCTGCAAAGCCTGGATGAGCGCATGGGCCTGTGGATGTCCTTGGCCCGCCGCTACAAGCGCCAACCAGCAGAGTTGGCTGCATTGCTCCAATCGTGGCGCCATGAATTGAAGCGGTTGGAACAGGCCAGCGACCTGGCCGCGTTGGAAAAGGCCTTGGCGTTGGCAGGACAAGCCTACCAAGCCGAAGCGCGACGCGTTTCTCAAATGCGCGGCCGGGGCGCGCCCAAATTGGCCAAGGCCATCACCCAAGCCATGCAAGGCCTGGGGATGCAAGGCGGCAGTTTTGAAGTGGCCTTGAACAAATTGCCCCAAGGCCAATCCAGCGGCTTGGAAGAAGTGGTTTTTTTGGTGGCTGGGCATGCAGGCAGCACCCCCAGGCCGGTGGGCAAAGTCGCCTCGGGGGGCGAGTTGTCTCGCATCGCTTTGGCGATTGCGGTGACCACCAGCGCACTGGGGCAAGCCCAGACCTTGATCTTTGATGAGGTGGACTCTGGGGTGGGCGGCGCGGTGGCCGAAACGGTCGGTCGATTGATGCAGCAACTCGGTGCCGACCGCCAAGTGCTGGCCGTCACCCATTTGCCGCAGGTCGCTGCATGCGCCCACCACCACTGGGTGGTCACCAAGCGCAGCGACAAAAGTGGCAGCTTCAGCGAACTGCAAGCGGTCACGGACAACGATCGGGTGCAAGAGATTGCCCGCATGCTCGGCGGCGATAAGCGCTCCGCCACATCTTTGGCCCACGCACAAGAGATGCTGCAAAACCTCAGCGTTGGCGGTGGGGCATGAAGAAGCTGCGGCAAGAGTTGGTGCTCATCACCGGCATGTCCGGATCGGGTAAATCGGTGGCGCTGCACGCCTTGGAGGATGCGGGTTATTTGTGTGTGGACAACTTGCCGCCCGAACTGCTGCGCTCGTTTGTTCAGCTCGAACAAAAACGCAAGGAAAAGCGCATCGCCATTGCCATGGATGTGCGCAGTGCCGCCTCGCTGCCACTGCTGCCGCAAGAGTTGGATTTGGTGCGCCAAAAAGATGTCGATGTGCGCATGCTTTTTTTGGATGCCAGCACCGACACCTTGGTTCAGCGCTACTCAGAAACCCGCCGCCGTCACCCGCTGTCGCGCAACGATGCCCTCAGCGTGGACCCCGATATTGAGCGCAACTTGATCGAGTCCATTGAACTGGAACGCCAGCTGTTGGTGGACTTGCGCGACAAAGCCCACATCATTGACACCAGCCACCTGCGCAGCGCCAAGCTTCAAAGCTACGTCAAGTCATTGATCTCCGCACCAGCTGCCAAGCTGACACTGATGTTCGAGTCATTTGCCTTCAAGCGCGGCATCCCCATGCATGCCGACTTTGTGTTTGATATGCGCATGTTGCCCAATCCCCATTACGAAAATGAGCTGCGCGATCTGAGCGGGCGCGATGGGCCGGTGATGGATTGGCTTGAGCAACATTCCACCGTGCAGCGCATGGCTGACGACATTGAGCGTTTTTTGCGCGACTGGTTGCCCTCTCTCAACCAGGACCACCGCAGCTATGTGACCGTGGCCATTGGTTGCACCGGCGGCCAACACCGATCGGTTTACATGGTCGAGCAATTGGCCCAGCGCTTTCAAACCGATTGGGTCACCCTGTCGCGGCACCGCGAGCAAGCCGACAGGGCCTGAGCTTCAGCCAAGCAACAAACGACGCAACGGTGCTGCCAGCCCCAGCTGGGGCCAGGCATCCTTAGCCCACCACTGCCCTTCGCCCCAGCTGGTAGTGGCGGGGACCGTCAGCCACATCGGATGCAAGTGCAAATCTCGATGGGTGAGCACATGCACAAAAGGCGCATGAACGTCTGTGTTTTTTTGCCAATCCAAAGGGATGGCTGCCATCGCCAGAGCTTCGCTGTCAAACACGGGTGGACCATACAAACCGGCCCAAATGCCGCTGGCGGGCCGCTTGCGCAACCACACGGCACCCTCAGGCGTGCGCAACAACAGCAACCACCACGCCTGTGATCGGCGCACCAATTTGCGGGTTTTGCGCGGAAATGCCGTGGGCACCCCACTGGCATGGCCTTGGCAAATGGAGCGCACCGGGCATTGGTCGCAATCGGGTTGGCGGCTGTGGCACACCGTGGCGCCCAAGTCCATCAAACCTTGGGTGTATTGGTGCATGGATTTGACCCAGCGCCCTTGGGGCAACAAGGCATGGGCGTGCTGATTCAGGTTTTTTTGTGCCGAAGACATGGCCAGATCTTCATCAAAGGCCAGCAACCGAGTCAGCACCCGGCGCACATTGCCGTCCATGATGGACACCGCTTGACCGAAACACAATGAAGCAATGGCCGCAGCGGTTGACGGGCCAATGCCCGGCAGCTTTTGCAAAGCAGCCATGTCTTGCGGAAAGGCACCCGCGTGCTCATGCACCACGGCTTGTGCGCAGCGGTGCAGCATGCGGGCACGGCTGTAATAGCCCAACCCGCTCCACAAGCCCATGACCTCGTCAAGTTCTGCTGCGGCCAAATCTTCTATCCGGGGCCAGCGACTTAAAAACCGCTCGTAATAGGCTTTGACCGTGCTGACCTGGGTTTGCTGCAACATGATTTCCGATAACCACACCGGGTAGGGCTCCAGGCTTTTTTGCCAGGGAAGGTCATGGCGACCATGTTGCCGCTGCCACTTGATCAGCTGTTGGGCAAAGTGGGTCAGGTCAACGGACATGGCTTATGCGCGCTGGCATTGAGGGCAATAAAACGTCGAGCGCTGCCCTTGAACCCGCCGACGGATGGTGGTGCCGCAGTCGCGGCAAGGCAAGCCCTCGCGGTCATAGACCTTGGTTTCCAGCTGGAAATAGCCGCTTTGTCCCTCGGTGCCGCTGAAGTCACGCAGACTGCTGCCGCCAATCGCAATGGCGCGGGACAAGACCTGTTGAATGGCCGCATGCAAAGCCGTGGCCCGAACCCGGCTGATGCGCTGGGCCGATAGCGTGGGCCGAATGCCGGCCATGAACAAGGCTTCGCAAGCATAAATATTGCCCACCCCCACCACCACAGCGCCGCCCAGCAGCAGGGGTTTGATGGCCGTTCGCCGCTGGTGCAAGGCCTGGTAGAAAGATGGGGGCTCGAACCCTGGCTCCAAAGGCTCCACTCCCAAGTGGCCGAGCAATTGCTGGGCTTGCGGGCTGTCTTGTCCTGGGGCGTACACCACGGCCCCAAAACGGCGCGGATCGTTCAAACGCAAACAACCGTTTGATGTGACCAAGTCAAAGTGGTCATGCAGCCCGGGTTCGGGCCGGCGCGGCCACACGCGCAAGCTGCCAGACATGCCCAAATGCCACAACAAAAGGCCCTCGCTGAGGTCCATCAACAGATACTTGCCGCGGCGACGCACGCCCAAAATCGTGCGCCCAACCAAACTTTGGGGGAGACACTGCAACGGCCAGCGCAAGGGTTTGCCCATGTAAACCGCCTCAATGCGGGCCCCTGTCAGGGGGGCCGACAATCCCATGCGGGTGACTTCAACTTCAGGTAATTCGGGCATGAGCGCAGCAGCAAAAGCAAAGCTGCGATTATCATCCGAGCATGAAAAAATCAGCGTGCTGGACATTGTGCTTATTGTTGGCCGGATCGACTGCTGCATGGGGCCAAACCACCTCTGCACGCAACGCCATCCAAAACCGCCAGCAAGCGGCCCTGATGGCCGAAGCCTTTTACGAGGTTTTGCTGGGTGAACTCAATGCCCGCCAAAGCAACCCCGGGGCTGCATTTTCTTTGTTGCTGGATGCGGCGACCAAGATCAATGATGTCCGGCTTTACCAAAGGGCCGTGGATTTGGCCTTGCAGTCGCGCTCTGGCGATGCGGCCTTGCAAGCGGCCAGGGCATGGAAAGGTGCCAACCCGAGCTCGCGCCAGGCCAATCTCTACATCTTGCAGATCTTGCTCGCGCTCAACCGCTTGGGCGACGCCACAGAGCCTTTGCGCGCCGAAGTCGACCTCACCCCGGCCGAAGAACGAAACGGCACCCTGGCCAACTTGCACCGGCACCTGGGACAAGTGACCGACAAAAAAAGGGCGGCTTCCGTTTTGGAGCAAGCCATTGCGCCCTATCTCCAAGCGCCGGCCACCGCATCTGCGGCCTGGACCAGCGTGGGACGGGTGCGGCTGAGCGCCAATGACACCACAGGCGCTTTGGATGCAGCCCAAAAAGCCTATCAAGCCGAGCCCAGCGCCATCGGCCCAGGTTTACTGGCTTTGGAACTGCTGGAAAAAAATGTTCCAGGGGCCCTGAATTTATTAAACCAGTCCTTGTCCAAAGTGGCGCAACCCGAGCTCCGCTTGAGCCTGATCCAATGGCAACTGGAAAGCAAAATGTACAGCGCTGCTTTGGACCAACTCAAGGACATGACGCAGGCCCAACCCAAGGTGCCGCAGGCCTGGTTGATGTTGGGTTTGCTGCATGTGGATGAAAACCGCCCGCAAGCCGCTGAAGTGGCTTTGAAACGCTACCTGGGCTTGGTGCAAGATCAAGCCAACCCGTCGCAGCGCGGCCTGGCGCAAGCCCACTTGGGCCTGGCCCAAGTGGCCGAAAAGCAACTGGACGATCAGGCAGCACAAGAGTGGCTGCAAAAAGTAGATCACCCCGACTTTGTCTTGCAAGCGCACAGCCGCCGTGCCCAATTGCTGGCCCGTCAAGGCAAGCTGGGCGAAGCCCGCAGCCTGATCCAAAACCTGCCCGTTGGAAACGCCAACCAAGCGCGGGGCAAACTGTTGGCCGAGGTCAAACTGCTGCGCGACAACAAAGAATATTTGGCGGCACATGGGTTGCTCAACATGGCGGTTTTGCGCGACCCCCAAGACAACGACATGCTCTATGAGCTGGCCATGCTGGATGAAAAACTCAACCGCCTCGACGACATGGAGCGGCGTTTGCGCGAATTGATCCGGCGCCTGCCCGATCAACCCCATGCCTACAACGCCTTGGGCTACTCTTTGGCCGATCGAAATTTGCGCCTGGCAGAGGCCAAACAACTCATCACCCGCGCCTTGGAGCTGGCCCCTGAAGACCCCGCCATCACCGACAGCCTGGGTTGGGTGGAGTTTCGCTTGGGAAATTTACCTGTGGCCTTGGCACTGCTGAAAAAGGCCTACGCCAACCAATCAGACGCCGAAATTGCAGCCCACATGGGCGAGGTGTTGTGGCAACTGAACCAGCGCGACGAAGCGAAAAAAATTTGGCGTGAGGGCTTGCAAAAAGGTGGCGACACCGAAACCCTGCGCGAGACTTTGCGCCGCTTGAAAGTCGATCTTTGATCTGGCGGGCATTGGCAGCTCTGTGTGTGTTGGCTTTGGTGGGCGCTTGTGCCAACGCCCCCCAACCCTCGCGTGATGCGTTTTGGCAAGGCCGCATGAGCTTGACCGTGCATCAGACCCCGGTTCAACATGTGGCCGCCGCCTTCGAGCTGGAGGGCAATGCCACGCAAGGCGTATTGACCCTGTTCTCACCCCTGGGCTACGCCAGCTTGGTGTTGCGTTGGTCGCCGGGGCTGGCCGAATGGCTACAAAACGGCCAGACCCGCAGCTTTACCAGCCTGTCTGAGATGACCCAGGCCGCTACGGGAACCGATTTGCCCTTGGACGCTTTGTTCGAATGGCTGGCTGGTCGCGACCTGGCCGTGCCGGGCTGGGCCCTTGAGCGCAGTGGCCCAGCTGGCCGCTGGAGCGCCAAACGCAGCCAACCCGCACCAGCGGTGACATTGACGGTTTCGACCTCCCCATGAGCGCGCTTTACGACATTGCGGCCCCGGCCAAAATCAATTTGTTCTTGCATGTGGTGGGCCGCATGCCCAACGGTTACCACGCCCTGCAGTCGGTCTTCATGCTGGTCGATTGGTGCGACCGCTTGCACATCGAAACCTCCACCAACCCGGCCATCAGCCGCCACGACCTGGGCCCGCCGCTGCCCGCCAACGACCTGTGTGTGCAAGCCGCCAAAGCCCTTCAAACCGCGTCGGGTGTGTCATGGGGCGCGCACATCACATTGGACAAGCGCCTGCCCGCCCAGGCTGGGTTGGGCGGGGGCTCATCCGACGCGGCCAGCACCTTGATGGCCCTTAACCGCTTGTGGCAGTTGCATTGGCCGCTGGAGCGTTTGCTGCCCATTGCCTTGGCCCTGGGAGCGGATGTGCCCTTTTTCTTGCACGGCCAATCGGCCTGGGTGGAAGGCGTGGGCGAGCGCATCACCCCCATCGATTTGCCAGAGGCGGAATTTGTCATCCTTAAACCTGCCGCGGGCCTGGACACGGCCTTGATCTTCAAGGATCCGGACCTCAAACGCGACACGGATCCTGCTACAATCTCCGGCTTTGCTGCACAAGGCTTTGGCTTTGGTCGAAACGATTTGCAGCCGGTGGCCCAAAAGTGGTGTCCCGAAGTCACGCAGGCCCTCGATTGGCTTTCGCGTCTTGGGTTGCAAGCTCGGATGACCGGTTCTGGCAGTGCGGTGTTTGCCCTGCTGCCCCATGCCCTGGAGTGGCCTGAAACACCCCACGGCTGGCAAATTCAAGTGTGTCGCAATTTAAAAGCCCATCCCTTGGCAGCTTGGGCTTTTGGCAAGGATTGATCGGCAAAAGGTTTTGGCCTTTTGCCCGTGTAGGGGAGTCGCCAAGTTGGTCAAGGCACCGGATTTTGATTCCGGCATGCGAGGGTTCGAGTCCTTCCTCCCCTGCCAAAGTTTTTATGGCGGCACATGATGTTCACGGCAACCGCCGTACACCCATGTGGTTGTGGCATTGGTTGTCATTGGTCCGGTATTTCAAACAGCTTCATCATGTCGACCTCTCTATCTGACTTCATGGTCTTCACGGGCAATGCCAACCCGAGCCTGGCCGCAGAAATTGCTGAAAACCTGGGCATCGAACTGGGCGCAGCCACGGTGGGCCGCTTCTCAGACGGCGAAGTCACCGTTGAGTTGCACCAAAACGTGCGCGCCCGCGATGTGTTTGTGGTTCAGCCCACCTGTGCGCCCACCAACGAAAACCTGATGGAATTGCTGATCATGGTGGACGCCCTCAAGCGCGCGTCGGCCGAGCGCATCAGCGCCGTGATCCCCTACTTTGGCTATGCCCGCCAAGATCGCCGCCCGCGCTCAACTCGGGTGCCGATTTCGGCCAAGGTGGTGGCCAATTTGCTGCAAACCGTGGGCGTGGCCCGCATCCTGACCATGGACTTGCACGCCGACCAAATCCAGGGCTTTTTTGACATCCCGGTGGACAATATTTATGCCTCGCCGGTGTTGCTGGGCGACTTACGCCAAAAGGGCTACGAAGACCTGATCGTGGTCTCGCCCGATGTCGGTGGCGTGGTGCGTGCCCGCGCTTTGGCCAAACAGCTCGGTTGTGACTTGGCCATCATCGACAAACGCCGCCCCAAACCCAACGTCAGCGAAGTCATGCACGTGATTGGCGAGATCGAAGGGCGCAACTGCGTCATCATGGACGACATGATCGACACCGCAGGCACCTTGGTCAAAGCCGCCGAAGTGCTCAAAGAGCGCGGCGCCAAAAAAGTTTATGCGTATTGCACGCACCCCATTTTCTCGGGCCCGGCCATAGAGCGCATCAACCAAGGCAGTGCCTTGGACGAGGTGGTGATCACCAACACCATTCCCTTGACCATGAGCGCCGCCCAATCCCCCAAAATCCGCCAACTCTCGGTGGCTGCGCTGATCGCAGAAACGATTCAGCGCATTGCCAAAGGCGAGTCGGTGATGAGTTTGTTCTCCGATCAGGAGCAATTGTTTTAAAACATTGCCCTGACGAAGAACTCAACAGCGGGCTGTTCGCAGCCCTTTTTTTAACCCTGAATACCACTGGTCGCGGTGGATTCACACAGGAGTCATCATGAAATTTGTCGCATTTGAGCGAAGCAAGCAGGGTACGGGTGCGAGCCGCCGTCTCCGCATCACTGGCCGCACGCCAGGCATTGTGTACGGCGGTAAGGGCGAGCCCCAACTGATCGAACTCGACCACAACGCCTTGTGGCACGCTTTGAAAAAAGAAGCCTTTCACTCCACTATTTTGGAGATGGAGCTGAACCAGAAGTCGGCCCAGGTGTTGCTGCGCGACGTGCAGTTCCACCCCTTCAAGCCCTACGTGTTGCACATCGACTTCCAGCGAGTTGACGCCCACACCAAGCTGCACATGAAGGTGCCCTTGCACTACAGCGGTCAAGAAAATTCACCCGCGGTCAAAGCCGACGCCTGCTTGATCAACCATGTGTTGACCGAGATTGAGGTGTCTTGTCTGCCCGCCGATCTGCCCGAGTTCATTGCGGTGGATCTGAGCGGCTTGAAAAAGGGCAACTCGCTGCACTTGCAAGACATCACATTGCCCAATGGCGTGAGCGCTGTGGTGCGTGGCAAAAACAACCCGGTTTTGGTGGCGGTGGTGTCAGTGGCCGCAGAAGAAACCCCGGCCCCTGCTGCACCCGCAGCGCCAGCCGGCAAGAAGTAATCCACTTCCTTTTTCTTGTGCCCACAAAAACGGCCCACCTCGGTGGGCCGTTTTTCTGCACAGTCAGATAATGTCACCATGATCAAACTGATAGTGGGCCTGGGCAACCCTGGCCCCGAATACCAAGACACCCGCCACAACGCCGGTTTTTGGTGGGTTGATGCGCTCGCACAAAAACTCAAGGTGCCCTTACAGCACGAACGCGCTTACCAAGGCCTGATGGCACGCACACAAGTCAACGGCCAAACCCTTTGGCTGTTGCAGCCTCAAACCTTTATGAATGCCTCTGGCACATCGGTGGCTGCCCTGGCGCGTTTTTACAAGATTGAACCCGAGCAGGTGTTGGTCGTGCACGATGAATTGGACGTGGTGCCCGGCGAGGCCAAGCTCAAGCTTGGGGGCAGCCATGCAGGGCACAACGGTTTGCGCGACATCCATGCCAAATTGGGCACAGACGCCTATTGGCGCTTGCGCCTGGGCATTGGCCACCCTGGGGTGAAGTCAGAGGTGATTCACTGGGTGCTGAAAAAACCCAGCCCTGAGCAGCGTGAACTGATCCACGCTTGCGTGGCGCGCAGCCTATCGGCGGTGGATGACCTGCTCAGCGGCGACTTCACCCGCGCCACCCAGCGCATCCACACCAGCAAACCGCCCCGACCCAAACCGCCCCGACCAGTACAGGCTACACCACAAGCCCCCGCCGACACGCCCCAGCCAGCGTCACCAGACGCGCCGCCCCGTTGACCGGGGCACCAACGCGCTGACAGGCGTGGCCTTACAGGCCTGGCCACGAACAAATTGGGGCGCTATTTTGCCTGCGCCTGCAAGCGGTGGAATTTGGCCCACAACTGGTCTGAAACCTCAACGCGCTCGGGGTTGACCGGGATGCAGGCCACGGGGCACACCTGAACGCACTGGGGCTCGTCGAAATGCCCCACGCATTCGGTGCATTTGTCCGGGTCGATCTCGTAGATCTCACTGCCCATGTAAATGGCCAGGTTGGGGCACTCGGGTTCGCACACATCGCAATTGATGCATTGATCTGTGATCATCAAAGCCATGTCAGTTCCCTAGGCTTGGATGGGTCGACTGCGCTGCGGCACAAAACCCGATCAGCGCGACCCGAAATGGGATGACGGGTAACCTCACGCATCAGGCCACCGGGCGCAAGCGTTGTTTGAAATTGGGTTGCTCGGGCAAGCCCCCCAGGTGCGCGGTATCGGCCCACACCACAATTTCGGGTTGCTCGCCCAGCCAGCGCATGCGGTTCAAGCCCACATTGGGTATGTCGCAGGTGCGGGGGCCATCGAGTGGCAGGCCTTGGGCGCTGCGCCACAGCATGTCGAGCACACCGCCGTGGGTGACGATGACCAGGGTGTGTTCAGCATGCGCCTGCGCCAAACCGCGCACCGCTTGGCACACCCGGGCATGGAATGCACGGGTGCTCTCGCCGCCGCCGGGGATTGCAAAATCAGCGTCAAACTGAAGCCAGCGCTGCCACACATCGGCATGTTCGCGCTGAATATCGGCCGACAGCAAGCCTTCGAACAATCCGAAATGCTGCTCGCGCAAAGGCGCGTGGGCGGTGACGGGCAAGTTCAAGGCCTGACCCAAGGTGGTGGCGGTTTGGTGGGCGCGTTGCAAATCGCTGCTGAACAGGCGCAAGGGTTTGTCAAACCCACTTTGCCACTCCACACGCAAGCGATCGGCCAGGCGCTGCGCTTGGGTGAGTCCCAGGTCGTTGAGGGGCACATCGATTTGGCCTTGAAAACGCAGTTCACGGTTCCAAGCGGTTTCGCCATGGCGCACCAAAAAGATATCTGCCATGGCTCAGGCCGCCGCTTGTTTTTTGGCCATCAAGCGGCTCAACACCTCGGGGGTGACCCAAGGCTCCACCTCGCCACCCAACAGCGTGATTTCGCGCACCAAGGTGCTGGAGGTGTGTTGTTGGCTGGCAGACGGGGCCATGAAGATGGTTTCCACCTCGGGCATCAAGTGGCGGTTCATGCCAGCCAATTGGTGCTCGTAGTCAAAGTCGCTGACCGAGCGCACACCGCGCACCATGACCACGCCGCCTTGGGCGCGCACAAAGTCACGCACCAAGCCATCAAACGGTGCCACCCGCACCGAGCCCAGGCTGGCCGTGGCCTCTTGAACCATTTCCAAGCGCTCATCCAAACTGAACATGGTTTTTTTGTGGTGTGCCATGGCCACCCCCACCACCACCTGGTCAAACAAGGCACAAGCGCGCCGCACCAAGTCCAAGTGGCCCAAGGTGATGGGATCAAAAGTGCCGGGATAAACCGCGATCACGGGTTGGCGCATGCTGGCTCCTGTTGATTAGCGTGCAAATTATCCGCTGGTGGACAGGCCCAGCAAATGGGCATGAACCGCACCGGCGCGCAAATGGCGTTGGAGTTGCCATCCCAAGGGGGCCAATTGGGCCTCGCCCCAAGCTTCGCCGGCCTCCAAGTACACCCTGCCACCGGGTTTGATCGCGGCTTGCGCCGCTTGCAAGCTGGGGGCCAACAAGGCGCTGTCAAACGGAGGGTCCAAAAACACCAAGTCCCAACTCGCCGGGGCTTGGGCCAGCAAGGCATTGACCCCATTGGCGCGCTGAATCAGCACCCCGTCGGCTTTGAGCTTGGCTTTGCTGGCCAACAGTTGCTCGACCAAAGCGCCATCGGTTTCGCACGCCAGCACCTCTTTGGCGCCGCGTGAAGCGGCTTCAAAGGCCAGGGCACCGCTGCCCGCAAACGCATCCAGACAGCGCCAACCATGCAAGTCCTGGCCCAACCAATTGAACAAGGTTTCGCGCACCCGATCGGGCGTGGGCCGCAGCCCCGGGCGGTCCAGCACGCTGAGCTTGCTGCGCTTCCACAAGCCCCCAATGATGCGAACCTCACCTTTGGCCTTACCCCGGTGCTGGGGGGCAGGCGCTTTGCGGGCGGGCTTCAGGGAGAGCCTCCCACCACCACCGTGACTTGGCGCTCGGGTTGCACTTTGCGCGCAAAGGCTTGGGCGACGTCTTGCACCGTCAAGGCCTGCACTTTTTGCGTCCAGGTATCGAGGTAGTCCAGTGGCAATTGGTGCCAAGCGATGTTGGCCAAGTTGTCGAGCAATTTCCGGTTGCTGTCCAAGCGCAGGGCAAACCCGCCGGTCAGGTTGTCTTTGGCCGCTTGCAACTCAGCCTGGGTAGGGCCTTTTTCCACAAATTCTTTCAACACCGCGCGGGCCACCTCCACCGCTTGGCGGGCCTGGTCCGGCCGAGTTTGCAAGCCAATGGCAAAAGGACCCGCATGCAGACCTGGGGAAAAATAGCTGTAGACGCTGTAACTCAAACCCCGTTTTTCACGCACCTGCTCGGTCAAGCGCGACACAAAGCCACCACCACCCAAAACATAGTTGCCAACGGTCAGGGCAAAAAAATCGGGATCGTCGCGTTTGTAGCCGGGCTGCCCCATGCTCACATGGGCTTGCGCAGATTCAAAAGGGATGAAGATTTCTTTGGCTTGTGCGAGCGGCTGCACTTCAGGCACTGCCGGCAAGGCGGCACACGAGGCCCCGGTGGGCAAAGCCGCCAGCAACTCGGTCACCCGCGCTTGCACCTGGGCCTTGCTGAGCGCGCCGACCACACTGACCTTGGCGCGGCAGGGCACGATGTGCCGCGCATGAAAGGCCTGCATATCGGCCACCGACACCGACAGCAAGCTCTCGGGTGTGGTTTGTTGGCCGTAGGGGTGGGTGCCAAACACAGCGGGCGTCCAGGCGCGATCGGCCACTGTGCCGGGTTTGGTCAGTGCCTCGCGCAAACTGGCACTCCAGCGCTCACGTTCGCGGCCCCATATGTCTGCGGCGAACGCTGGGTCTGCCAGGTGTCGAGCGGCCAAGCGCATGGACGCATCCAGCACCTCGGTTCGGGTCAGGCTGCGCAGGGTAAAGCTCATGCGGTCGCCGCTGGCCGAGGCCGAGAACAAAGCGCCGCCATCGGCCCAGGCTTCGCCGACTGCGTTTTCGTCCATGGCTGGCAAATTGCCGCGAGCTTTTAAACCTTTGCCAATCATCATCGCGGTGGCACTGGCCAAACCAGAACGTCCCGTTGGGTCACGCCGACCCCCGGCATCGAAATCAATTTGCACATCCACCATCGGCAAACCCGGGCTTTGCACCAAGAAAACTTGGGCCCCATTGGCCTGGGTCCAGTGTTCAATCGGGATGCCCGCGTGGGCCAGCGCCATGCAAAGGGTGCCGGTTACCCATGCTGTTAAAAAGTGCTTCATCGCTCACCTCCACCGTGCCTGAGGGGCAGCGACGGTTTGCGCAGCCCTGTGGCTGCGCGGGCTTGGGGTAGCAAATGCGCCACGGTCAGTGCGTCATCGCCAAAGTACCGCGCCGCCACCGACTGCACCTGCGCCGGCGTGATCGATTGCAAAGCGGCGATCAAACGGTCATTGGTGTCGAGCGGCAAACCTTCGGCCCAAAAGCTGCCGATTTCTCGGGCCTGGTTGAACAGCGAGTCGCGCCCGTAAACGGCTGAGGCTTCCCACTGATTTTTCACCCGGCGAAGCTCACTCTCGCTGACACCGTCACGCGCCACGATGGCCACTTGCTCGCGCATGGCGCGCTCGAGATCGTGCGCACTTTTGCCAGCCGCCGGCACACCTTCCAAAACAAATGTTTGTGGGCCGCGCCCGGTCAAACCATTGTGGGCGCCCACGCTGTCGGCCAAACGCTGGGGACCTTGCGTCAAAGCCCGGTCCAATCGGGCGCTGCTGTAGCCGTCGAGCACGGCGGCCAATACCGTCAGCGCCAGTGCGTCTTGGTTCGAGGCACTGCCATCAAAACCAGTGAACGTGGGTACCTTGAAAGACAGGGCGACATAAGCTTGCTCGGCGGGGGCTTTCACGTCCAAGCGGCGCAGCCCGCGTTGGGGCGGCTCGGTGCGCGGTTTGCGCTCGGGCAAGGCGCGAGCCGGTATCGGGCCATAGTGGGTCAGGGCCAAACGGTGAACCTCATCGACCACCACATCACCCACCACCACCACCACCGCATTGGCAGGCGAATACCACTGCTTGTAAAAAGCGCGTGCATCGTCGGGCTTCATCGCATCCAAATCTTCCATCCAACCCACGATGGGGCGGCGATACGGAGAGGCACTGAATTGAACGGCAGACATTTGCTCGTACAACATGGCACGGGGCGCGTCTTCGGTGCGCATGCGGCGCTCCTCTTTGACCACTTCCAGCTCTTTGACAAACTCTTCATCTGCCCACCGGTTGTTGGCAAACCGATCGGCCTCCAGTTGCATCACATCGGCCAAACGCTGGGCCGGAATTTGCTGAAAATAACCGGTGTAGTCTCGGCTGGTAAAAGCATTTTCACGCCCGCCCAAGGCGGCCACCCGGCGCGAAAACTCGCCTGCTTTGACGCTGGGTGTGCCTTTGAAGAGCATGTGCTCCAGCACATGGGCGACGCCTGAGAGGCCATCCACCTCGTCCATGGAGCCCACCCGCAACCACACCATATGGACTGCAGTGGGCGCACGCCGGTCGGGTTTGACCACCAAGGTCATGCCGTTGGGCAAGTTGAAGGTGCTGATGGGGTTGGGGGCCTGTTGCGCCCGCAAATGGGGCGACAAACACATGGCGGCTGCGGCCAAGCAGCACGCAAAGAACTGTTTCATAGAATAAGGACCACAGACACACTGAGCATTGCTCGATCTAACGACTATATACCTTGACGCATGTTCAGTTTTTTCAAAAAAAGCAAAGCCAATGACGAGGGTGGTGGCAATACCCCAGCGACGAACGCTCCGCCCACCACCCCGGCTTCAGCCCTGGCCGTCAGTCCTGAACGCGTTGGCTGGCTGCAACGCTTGCGCAAAGGGTTGGCACGCACCGGTCAAGGCTTGGCCAGCGTTTTCACTGGCGCCCGTGTCGACGCCGCTTTGTATGAAGAACTGGAGTCGGCCTTGCTCATGGCCGATGCGGGTGTGTCCGCCACCACCCACCTGATGAAGCAATTGCAGCAAACCGTCAAATCCAAGGGCATCACCGAGGCGCACCAGGTTCAGGCCTTGCTCGAAGATTTGTTGTACGAGTTGCTCCAGCCCTTGGAAAAACCCCTGACCCTGGGCCAAGACCACCCCAGCGTGATCATGGTCACCGGCGTCAACGGGGCGGGCAAAACCACCAGCATTGGCAAGCTCACGCGCCACCTCAGCCAAAGCGGGGCCAGCGTGTTGCTGGCAGCAGCCGATACCTTCAGAGCGGCCGCGCGAGAACAACTCGAAGTCTGGGCCGACCGCAGCCGGGTCGATATCGTGAGCCAAGCCGGTGGAGACCCTGCCGCCGTGGCCTTTGATGCGGTCAGTGCCGGCAAAGCCCGGGGCAAGGACGTGGTCATTGTCGATACCGCAGGGCGCTTGCCGACCCAAACCCATTTGATGGAAGAGTTGAAAAAGATCAAACGGGTGGTGCAAAAAGCCGATCCCTCTGCCCCCCACGAGGTGTTGTTGGTCATCGACGGCAACACCGGCCAGAACGCGCTGGCCCAGGTGCAGGCCTTTGATCAAGCCCTGGGGCTGACGGGCTTGATCGTCACCAAGCTCGATGGCACGGCCAAGGGGGGCGTGCTGGCCGCCATCGCCTTGTGGTCGCTAGAGCGCCAACGCACCGCTGGTGCGACCGTGCCGGTTTACTTCATTGGCGTGGGCGAGAGCTTGGAAGACTTGCAAACCTTCTCGGCCCGGGAGTTCTCCCAAGCCTTGCTGGGCAGCGCCGCCACAGACACGCGCGCTGTGGGCTGAAGCCGGCTGCGAGACAGCCCTGCTTGATCGCTCGCAGGCTGCGACACATCAACACAGCCTCACAAACCACCAATAACTCCCATCCATTTGATTTTTATCAGTAAAACGAGGCTTTACCCAACTGCAATCGAGGGATAACCCTAGAATCTATACCAGATTGGCACTCAAGCAGACAGAGTGCTAACATTCGCACCTAAGTATCCATTCAGGAGAAATGCCATGACAGAACTTGCACTGAGCAGCCGCCCCATCAGCGTGGCCAACCCCTGGGCGCTGGTTCCACCCTTGGGCAATCTGGACGCCTATATATCAGCGGCCAACCGCTTGCCCATGCTCACCTTGGAGCAAGAACAAGAATTTGCCCGCCAATGGCGCGACCACCAAGACATGCAAGCCGCCGGCAAACTGGTGCTCTCACACCTGCGCTTGGTGGTTTCCATCTCGCGCCAGTACTTGGGCTATGGCCTGCCCCATGCCGACTTGATTCAAGAAGGCAATGTGGGCCTGATGAAGGCGGTCAAGCGCTTTGACCCCGAGCAAGGCGTTCGCTTGGTGAGCTATGCCCTGCACTGGATCAAAGCCGAAATCCATGAATACATTTTGAAAAACTGGCGCATGGTCAAGGTGGCCACCACCAAAGCCCAGCGCAAACTGTTTTTCAATCTGCGCTCGATGAAACAAGGCATGCGCGCCGAGGTCAGCGATGCCAATGCGCACCGCCAAAGCCTGAACCCTGATCAGGTCAACCAAGTGGCCGACAGCCTGCATGTCAAGCCCGAAGAGGTGCTGGAGATGGAAGCGCGCATGGCCGGTGGCGATGTGGTGCTCGACCCCAACCCGGGCGACGATGGCGAAGATGCTTTTGGCCCGATTTCCTACCTCACCGATGTGCGCCACGAGCCCACGGCGGTGATGGAAGCCCATCAGCGTGATGTGCTGTCCAGCGATGGATTGGCCATGGCGCTGGAGGGTTTGGATGCGCGCAGCCGGCGCATCGTCGAAGAACGTTGGCTCAAGGTCAATGACGACGGTTCGGGCGGCATGACCTTGCACGAGCTGGCGGCCGAATATGGCGTGAGCGCTGAGCGCATTCGCCAAATCGAAGTGGCGGCGATGAAAAAAATGAAAGCCAGCTTGGCCGAATTTGCCTGAGCCTCATCGGCCTCGAATGAAAGAGCCGCCTGCGGGCGGCTTTTTTGCGGGGGTCTGGCTCAGCCCAGGTACCCTTCAGCGGCCTTCGAGCAAGCTGGCGACGTCAGATTGCAAATCGGCCGTGCTCATATTCGGTCGGCTGAACAAGCGCAAACGCCCTTGCATGTCATACATGTAAAACCCCGCGAGGTGGTCCATCGTGTAACTGGTGGGCGTGGGGCCAGCGACTTTTTTGCGGTAGACCTTGTAATGCGTGATGACAGCCTCGAGTTCTGGCAGCGTGGGCACCAAAGCGACAAAACTTGGATCGAAGTTTTCCACATATGCCTTGAGCATCTCAGCGCTGTCGCGCTCTGGGTCCAAGGTGACAAAAACACCTTGAACCATGTCGCCTTTGGCACCCAAACCGCGTTTGAGCTCGGCCAACTGAAACATCGCCGTGGGGCAGGCATCGGGGCACTGGGTGTAACCAAAAAACACCATCACCACCCGCCCTTTGAAGTCCGCCAGGCTGCGGCGCTGGCCCCGCTGATCAGTCAGGTCAAAGCCCAGGGCGTAGTCTGCGCCCGTGAGGTCAAACGACTTGAAGCTGGGCTTGGCCGGGGCGCAAGCGCTCAAGGCACCCGCAGCAACCAGCGCACCCGCCATGAAAGAACGCCTTGTTGGTTGAGTCATTGTCATGCCTCTTATAAATAGTGGTCAATCAACAAAGCCGCAAACAACAAGCTCAGGTGGATGAGGGAAAATTTAAACGTCTTGCGCGCCAACTCGTCCGAGTATTGGCGCCACAAGGCATGACCGTAGTAGCAAAACATCACGCTCAATATGACCGCGCAGACCAAGTAAAACCAACCGCTCATGCGGTACACAAACGGCATCAAACAAGCAGCCAACAAAACCCAGGTGTAGAGCACTATTTGCAAGCGGGTGAATTCGTTGCCGTGGGTGACGGGCAGCATGGGCAAGCCCGATTTGCGGTAGTCCTCCACCCGGTACAAGGCCAAGGCCCAAAAGTGCGGTGGCGTCCACAAAAAGATGATGAGAAAGAGGATCAATGCCTCGGGGGCCACGTCCCCGGTCATCGCGGCCCAACCCAGCACCGGCGGCATGGCACCCGAAGCCCCGCCAATCACAATGTTTTGCGGCGTCAAGGGTTTGAGGATCACGGTGTAAACCACGGCATAACCCACAAAGGTGGCAAAGGTCAACCACATCGTCAAGGGGTTGACATACACCCACAACAACCACGATCCCGCCGCGCACAAGACCGCTGAAAAAAACAGGGTTTGGGTGTTGCTCAACTCCCCTTTGGCTGTGGGCCGCCAAGCGGTGCGGCGCATGCGCGCATCGATGCTTTGCTCGACGATGCAATTGAACGCCGCAGCAGCACCGGCCACCAACCAAATGCCCAAACAGGCCACCGCGCCCAAGCGCACCTCGTCCCAGCTTGGCACGCCGGGCACCGCCAGCACCATGCCGATCAAGGCACAAAACACAATCAACTGGATCACCCGGGGCTTGGTCAAAGCCTGGAATTGCCGCCAACGCTGGCCAAAAGTGAAGACCGGCGCCATCATGTAGCCCACCCCGCAGAGGATGCAGACGACACTGGCGAGCTTGCAGCTGGCACGGTCAGGCGCAGCAAACCGACCAAGGTCAACAACAAAGCGGCTGAGCCTGCGGTGTGCAGCAAAGCCGCCACCAGCGGCCAACCCAACACCACATTGCTCAAGCCCGTGGCCACCTGCAACAACAACAAGCCGCCCAAGGCTGTGACCCAAGCGCGCAACTCAGGCCGCGGCCACAACAACCAGCACACGCCCGCCACCGCCACCGCCAGCACATAAGCCCCCAAGCGATGCGCGTAGTGGATGGCGACCAAAGCCGGCATGGGCAGCCAACTTCCGTCGGCAGACATGCCCAGTTCTCGCCACAACACAAAGCCTGCGCCAAAGTCCATCTCTGGCCACCAGCTGTCTTGGCACTTGGGGAAGGTGTCGCAAGCCAAAACCGCGTAATTAGTGCTGACCCAACCACCCAGCGCCACTTGCACCCCCAGCAGCAGCAGCAGCCACCAAAGGGCGCGGCGCCAGCTGCGCTCGATTTCCACGGGTTGCGACAGACCCAAGGCGAAACGCAAGGCGCCCACTTGCCACGCCAGCAAAGCCAGCAACACCAAGCCACCCATCAAATGCAAAGTCACGATCATCGGAAACAATTTCATGGTGACGGTCAAGGCACCAAAGGCACCTTGCAACACAATCCAAGCCAAGGTGAACCATGCCAATCCCATGCCCAGCCGCTCAGTGCCTGGCCCTGAAGCCTTGCTGCGCCAGCTGCTTGCACAAGCCAGAAAGAGCACCAAGGCGCCAACCGCTGTGGCGAAATAGCGGTGAATCATCTCGATCCACGCCTTGCTCCAGGTCACCGCCCCGCTGGGCAGCGCGGCTTCAGCAGCGCGAATCGCCTGCTTTGCACCCCAAGGGCTGGTTTGCCCATAACACCCCGGCCAATCGGGGCAGCCCAGCCCCGAGTCGGTCAAGCGGGTGAAAGCCCCAAAGACCACCAAGTCAAAGGTCAGAAACAACACCCACACCGTGAGGCTGTGCCGTTTGGCCAACAGCGATTGGTTGGCGCCCCCACGCCACCAGACCCATGCCAGCGGCCCCAGGGCCAACAAGGCTGCCAGCAGCAACAGACTTGCCAAAGGGCTCAGGTCAAACAATGGGGTGGTATCCATGGCATTGGGGGGCTCAGCGCCCAGGCAAGTCCCATGACTTGGCAGCTCGGATCAAGCGTTCCAAGTCGCGTTTGAGTTTGGGGGCATTCTCAGCTTCCAATTGCGGCGGGAAGCGCATCATCCATCGGCCCATGGGATCGACCAGGTACAAATGCTCGGTCAGACCATGCCCTGATTGGGGTTGCAGCCATTGGCCCAAACCCTGCGGGTCCACCCGCAGGTTCCAGGAGCCGGGGATAGAGGCACGCAAAGCGGGGGAAACGTCGCCGGCATCCGTGATCAACCACACCCGGTCCAGTCTGTCCCGATCTTTGCCCAAGGCGGCGTGAATTTGGCGCTGGAAGTACAGGTTTTTTTCGCATTCGGCGGCACAAGCGGCCGAGGACACGCTGATCAACAGCCATTGCCCCTTGAGCTCGGGGAGAGAGGCCGCTCGACCATCCAAGTCGGTGGTGGCCAAGGCGGGCAGGTCGCGTTGCGGCTCGATCAACTCGCCAAAGCTGCGGCGGGCCTCCGGTCGGATCAGGTAATAAGTGACATAAGAAGCGATCACCGGAGACGCACACACCAATAGCAGTGCCAGCATGCGCCAGCGCCCAGCCCAACTGCGGTTGCCGTCGGCCTGCGCCACAGCCTCTGGCTGGGGCAGGTCGTAAACCGTCAAGCCCAAGGCTTGGTTTTTGTCAGGATTGGGTTGGGGGGGCACGGCGCAGGACCAAAATGATTTGAAACCAAACAAACAACACGGCCACCAGGCCAGACAAAGCGAACCACTGAAACGCATAACCCCGGTTTTTATCGGCACCCGATAAAGCCGGTGCCCAATCTCGCGTCAGACCTTCAGAAGCGTTGCCGGTTTGCAGCACCGTGGCGGTGATGGGCAACTTCATCTCTGCAGCCCATGCGTTCACATCTAGATTTTGCCTGATGGCCGATGACCTTGGTTCCGACCCAGATGCTGTGCCTTGATCGGTTCGCGAAAGCTCGACCATGCGCGAAGGTGGCGCCACCCAACGGCCTTGCACATGGACCGAGCCCGTGGGCGTCACGATGGGGGGCAGCACTTCGCTGGAGACGCGGTCACGAGGCGCCCAACCGCGCTGCACCAACACCATCGCCGTGGGTGACAACTGCAAGGGCGTCAAGACCCAAAAGCCAGGCACACCGTTTTGGCTGCGGTTTTGCAAAAAAACCGTGTGCTCTGCCAGCCACTCGCCTTGTAAGTGGACACTCCGGTGCATGCCCAAGGCAGCGTCTACCGGGGATTCAAATGCCGCGTTGCTCAAGGGTGGCAACAAGGCTTGGGCCTGTTGCAACTGGTGCAAGCTTTCTTTTTGCTGCGCCCTGTCAGATTGCCACACCCCCAGGCGCGCGGTGACGGCCATGGTGGTCAGTGCCACGACCGTGACAAACCACCACCGGGCCGTGCGCCAGGCTACTTTGGGAGCGGGGCTTGGGTGGCTGAAACTCATGCGTGAACACAGCGGATAATGGAATACATGAAATGGATTGTCGCCCTGGGCTTTGTGGCCATTCTTGGCAGTTTGGGCACTGCTTTATTTTTCATGATGCGCGATGGCCGCGATGGCCAAGCCAAAACCAGCAACATGATGAAGGCCCTGGCCATGCGGGTGGGGTTTTCGATCGTGGTGTTCCTGTGTGTGCTTCTGGCATGGAAGCTCGGTTACATCCAACCCTCGGGCATTCCCGCAGGTCATTGAGCATCAGCGCCCACAGCTCGGCAGGTTGTTTGTCCGGCTTCAAAGCAGCCGTGCAATTGGGTTGAGAAAAAAGGCCGCTCAGGGCGGCCTTTCATGCGGCTGGTTGGGTGGCCATCACATCCAATAAACCAGGATGTACAAGCCCAACCAAACCACGTCCACGAAGTGCCAATACCAAGCCGCACCCTCAAAACCAAAATGCTTGTCGGCATTGAAATGCCCTTTTTGCAAGCGCAAGGTGATGACCAGCAGCATCAACATGCCCAAAAACACGTGGAAACCGTGGAAGCCCGTGAGCATGTAAAAGGTGGAGCCATACGCACCCGAGGTGAGCTTGAGGTTCATTTCGCTGTAGGCATGGGCGTACTCATAACCCTGCACAAATAAGAACACGATACCCAACAACACCGTCAGCCACATAAAGGTGATGGTGCGGCTGCGTTGGTTTTCGCGCAGCGCATGGTGGGCAATGGTCAAGGTCACACCCGAAGTCAGCAACAAGGCGGTGTTGATGGTGGGAAGCCAAAAGGGTGTCATGGTTTGGAACGGCTCAATGATGCCCCCCGGAGAAGCCGTCGCACCAGCGGCCAGTGTGGGCCACACGGCTTTGAAGTCGGGCCACAACAGCGCGTTCTCTAAGTTGCCCAGCATCGGTACCGAGTGCGCACGCGCCCACCACAAGGCAGAGAAAAACGCACCAAAAAACATCACCTCAGAAAAAATAAACCAGCTCATGCTCCAGCGGAAAGACAATTCCACTTTGTGGCCATAGCTGCCGGCTTGACTTTCAGCGATGGCTTCACCAAACCATTGGTAGAGCACAAACAGCCAAAACACCATGCCAAACAACAAGGCATATTTGCCCCAATCTGAACCATTGATCCATTGACCAGCACCCAAGATCACAAAAAACAAACCCAGTGCCGCCATGGCCGGGTGGCGCGATGGACCGGGTACAAAGTAGTAAGGGGTTCCACCGTGGGAATTGGCGCTCATTGAAACGACTCCTAATTATTTCGCAACGACCCAGTTGACCAAGACGATCAACCCGATCACAAACAACAAACCAGACAACAAGCCCACCAAGAGCACATGCAGGGGTGAAACCCGCGCCAAGTCCTCTTCAAAGCCGCTTCTTTTGCGGATGCCCAAAAAAGACCATGCAACGGTCAACATGGCTCTCCCAAAAGAATTTTTGACGGGCTTGACCGGCAGCGATTGGCTCATGTACCGCCCCCTGTATGAACCGCGAGGGGCAAGGTCGCGACGGGTGCAGGGGGTGTTTTGGACCCCACCTCAAAAAAGGTATAGGACAAGGTGATGGTGGTCACGTCTTTGGACAGCTTGCCATCAACCACAAACGCCACTGGCCACTGCTTTTTTTCGCCCGGGGCCAAGGTGTATTGGTTGAAGCAAAAACATTCCAACTTGTTGAAATGCGCTGCCGCTTGGCGGGGTGCATAGCTGGGAATGGCTTGGGCCGACATGGTGCGGTCTTGAACGTTTTCAAATTCGTACATCACAGTGGTCAACTCACCTGGATGGACTTGCACCGAACGCTGAGCGGGCTTGAACTGCCATGGGCCTCGGGCATTGGCGTCAAATTCGACGGTGATGGTGCGGCTGGTATCGACCTGGGTATTGGTCAATGTAGCCCGGGCGTTGTTGGAGCCCTTGGCCTCTTTTTCACCCAGGGCCAAGATGTTGATGCCGGTGAACTCGCAAATGGCTTTGTACATGGGCACCAAGGCATAACCAAAGGCGAACATGCCCACAGCAATGATCACCAACTTGCGCAGCAAAAGCAGATTGTGCGACATGGATTAACCGGCGCGACCGACCAAAACGATTTTGGCCAGCACCCCCAAAAAGAAAACCAACCCCACGCTCGCCAAGATCAAGGCGAGCTTGAGGTTTTGCTTTTTTGGATCGGGGTTCATGCCGTTTCTCAGAACGCCAACACCTTGGTGGCGGTGGCATCGAGTTTGGGCGGGGTTTCAAAGGTGTGGAAAGGGGCTGGCGAAGGCACTTCCCACTCCAAACCTTCTGCAGCTTCCCATGGGCGCTGGGGTGCTGGCTCGCCCTTGCCACGCATGGTGGGCAACACCACGAACAAGAAGAAATACACCTGGGCGAAACCAAAGGCAAACGCACCCACCGAGGCCAGCGCGTTGAAGTCGGCAAACTGCATGGGGTAATCGGCATAACGACGGGGCATGCCCGCCAAGCCCAAGAAGTGCATGGGGAAGAAGGTCACATTGAAAGAAATGAGGGTCCACCAAAAGTGGATCTTGCCGCGGGTTTCGTTGTACATCACACCCGTCCACTTGGGCGACCAGTAGTAGTAACCAGCGAACATGGTGAACAAAGAACCCGCCACCAACACATAGTGGAAGTGCGCCACCACGTAATAGCCGTCTTGCAACTGCAAGTCGATGGGGGCCATGGCCAAAATCAAACCGGTGAAGCCACCCATGGTGAAGACAAAAATGAAGCCCACGGCAAACAACATGGGGGTTTCAAAAGTCATGGACCCTTTCCACATGGTGGCGATCCAGTTGAACACCTTCACGCCGGTGGGCACAGAGATGAGCATGGTCGCGTACATGAAAAACAACTGGCCGGTGACCGGCATGCCCGTGGTGTACATGTGGTGCGCCCACACGATGAACGACAAAATGGCAATCGACGACGTGGCGTACACCATGGAGGCGTAGCCAAACAAGCGTTTGCGCGAGAAGGCCGGCACGATCTGGCTGATGATGCCAAACGCCGGCAAGATCATGATGTACACCTCGGGGTGGCCAAAGAACCAGAAGATGTGCTGGAACATCACCGGGTCACCCCCACCGGCGGGGTTGAAGAAGGTGGTGCCAAAGTGGCGGTCGGTCAGCGTCATGGTGATGACACCTGCCAACACCGGCATCACGGCAATCAACAGGTAAGCGGTGATCAACCAAGTCCAAACAAACATGGGCATCTTCATCATGGTCATGCCGGGTGCGCGCATGTTCAAAATGGTCACGATGATGTTGATCGAACCCATGATGGATGAAGCACCCAGGATGTGCAGGGCAAAAATAGCAGCATCCATGGAGGGACCCATTTGCAGCGTCAAGGGCGCATACAGCGTCCAACCTGCAGCGGGTGCGCCACCTGGCATGAAGAAAGAGCCCGCCAGCATGGCAGCGGCTGGAATCATCAACCAGAAGCTGAAGTTGTTCATGCGGGCAAAAGCCATGTCGGATGCGCCGATTTGCAATGGGATCATCCAGTTCGCAAAGCCCACAAAGGCCGGCATGATGGCACCAAACACCATGATCAGGCCGTGCATGGTGGTGAACTGGTTGAACAACTCGGGGTTGACCAATTGCAACCCAGGTTGGAACAACTCAGCACGGATCAGCAGCGCCAAAACGCCGCCGATCATCAACATGGCGAAGGCAAACAGCAGGTAAAGGGTACCAATGTCTTTGTGGTTGGTGGCATAGACCCAGCGGCGCCAGCCGTGCGGGGCGCCGTGGTGATCATCATGCCCGTGGTCGCCAGCGGTGTGGCCATGGGGGTCGAGAACTGCGCTCATGGAATGTTCCTTCTCAATCGGGGCATGGGGTTAACGGGCGGCCTTGACTTCGGCAGGCTGAACCAACTGACCGGTCTTATTGGACCAATTGTTTTTGGTGTAACTGATGACGGCGGCCAAATCGGTGTCGCTCAACTGCTTCCAGGCGGGCATGGAACCGTTGTTTTGACCGTTCAGCAAAATTTTGATTTGCTTGGTCTTGTCGGAATCTAGCACCACGGCAGCACCATCCAGGGCCTTGATGGGACCTGCACCTTTGCCGGTGGGTTGGTGACAAGCCACACAGTTGGCTGCATAAACCTTTTCGCCGCGCTTGACGAGGTCGTCCAAGACCCACACCTTGCTCGGGTCGTCCAGCTTGGCCGCCATTTTCTTTTGCTGGTCCTGCACCCAGATCGCATAGTCGGGGGCACTCACCACTTTGACATGGATGGGCATGTAGGCGTGTTCTTTGCCGCACAGCTCTTGACACTGCCCGTAAAAATCGCCGGTGCGCTCAGCGCGGAACCAGGTGTCACGCACAAAACCAGGAATCGCGTCTTGTTTGATGCCAAAAGCGGGAACGGCAAAGGCGTGAATCACGTCATTGGCCGTGGTGATGATGCGCACTTTTTTGTCGACCGGCACCACCAAAGGGTTGTCCACTTTGAGCAAGTAATTGTCGATGTCCACACCCTTGGCACCGTTGTTGGACATTTCACGGTGTTCATTGTCCAAGGTGGAAACAAAGCCAATGCCCTCACCTTCGCCCTTGATGTAGTCGTAGCCCCATTTCCACTGGTAACCGGTGGCTTTGATGGTGAGGTCGGCGTTGGAGGTGTCTTTGCTTGCCACCACCGCTTTCGTGGCTGGCAGGGCCATCAAAATCACAATGACGAAAGGCACAATGGTCCAGGCGATTTCAACCTTCACCGACTCGTGAAAAGTGGCTGGCTTGTGGCCCAAGGATTTGCGGTGCTTCCATATGGAATAAAACATCACCCCGAAAACGACCACAAAGATCACCGTGCAAATGATCAGCATGAACCAGTGCAACCAAGCTTGCTCTTCGGCAATTTTGGTTGCAGCGGGGTGCAAGTTCAACTGCCTGACAGCCGGTCCGCCGGGCAGGTCGTTGACCGCCCAGGCAGAGCTTGCCAGCCAAGCGCCCAGCATCAGCGCGGCCGCGTTCAATTTCCCAAAGAGCTTGTTCATGGTGTTGGAAGACTTGAAAATTTGAGTGGCACGGGAGATGGTTTCATGTCGGGGCCACATAGAAGGATGCATTTGAATGGATTCAATCCTTGCATTCTAACAATCTGCGCAAGACCATTGGCTGACGCTAGGCTTTCAATTCGCGGGAGGGCGCCCCAACATGGCGCGCATGTCCCCCAGGGAAACCGCGCTTTGAGCCGCCATGGGCACACGGGGCAGCGGTTTGATAGCGTGGCCGTAAATCACCTCAAATGTGAGCTGTAACCTGCCATCACTGGCGCTGCGCTCGCCCCACTGCTCTACCGCAGCCAGCCAAGCCCCACGCCAAGCTTTGCCGCGGCAGGCTGCAAAACGGTCGCTGTGGGTGTTGCGCCCCATGCTTCGCAAATCTGCAAGCATGGCCAAGGCGTTGGCATAGGTCAAAGTGATGCGCTCCATGTCCATCACCGGCTGGGCAAAACCAGCCTCCAGCAACATGTCGCCCCAATCGTGCATATCGGTCATGCCCAGCCCGGGTGAGCCCCATTGCATGCGCTCGTGCAGGGCATGCAATTCGCGCAAGCTGTCGGGACCCAAGGCTGAAAACATGACAAAACCATCAACATTCAAGGACTGGTGCCAGCTTTTCAGCAAAGCCAGCGGTTGCTCACTTTGATGCAACAACATATTGGCCCAAACCATGTCCACGGCCTGCGTGGGTGCCAACCCGACTTGGCGCTTGCCACGGTGCCAGGATTGCCACCAGGGTTCGGCCAAGTGTTGGCGCGCCCAGTTCATGCGCGACACGGTGGGCTCGACCACCCAACAGCCTGCCCGGGGGTGGCGTTGCCGCAGCAAAGCATGTCCTTGCCATCCCCCATTGCCAGGGTGCCAATCGGCCCAGGATGATGGTGCTGTGCGAATCCAATCCAGGCGCTGCTGCATGCGCCGGGCCACTTCTTCATTGAGCCAAGCGGGTTTTGGCTGGGCCCGCTCCAACCAGCTCAGCGCTGCCAGGGCATCCAGGTGGGGGGGAAGCGCAGACTTGGTCAAAGACATGCCGGGCAGTATATTGGTGCCATGGCATTGTTTGGTTTCGCCTCCCCTGCCCACTGGGTCACAGCTCAGCGCGGTTACAGCGTGTGCGCCGTATGCCACGCTTGGCCCGCTGAGCCCATTTGCAGCCCTTGCGTTGAACGCTTTGCCCAGCCCATAGCGCGCTGCCCCCGGTGCACATTGCCAGGCGATATAACCCCTTGCCCCGTATGCACACAGCACCCGCCCCCTTGGGATCACGGTTTGTGTGCCGTGGCCTATGCGTATCCGTGGGATTCCTGCTTGGCGCGGTTGAAATTTGAGGGGGACAGCGCCATGGGCCGCTCGCTGGCCCATGTGATGCGGCACGCACCGGGCATAGAGCTCGCCCTGGAGATGGCTCAATGGGTGGTGCCCATGCCCTTGTCAACTGAGCGCTTGCGTGAACGCGGCTTTAACCAAGCCCTGGTCTTGGCACGCCACTTGGCCAAACGCAAAGCCTTGGGCCAAGCGCTGCTGCGCATCAAAGACACCGCCCCACAAGCGAGCCTGCCCAAGGCGCAGCGTTTACAAAATGTGGTGGGCACCATGGTGGTCAACCCGCGCCATGCCAAGGCCCTGAACCAATCCAGTGTGGTGCTGCTCGATGACGTGATGACCACGGGCAGCAGTTTGCATGCCGCTGCGCTTGCACTCAGGCAAGTGGGTGTGCGCCATATCACGGCCATGGTGTTCGCGCGCACCGATGCGCCCCGCTTCAACGCGCCTGTCGCGCCCTCTGCCTTGGGAGAGAATGCGGGCCATGTTTCACATCGTCTTGGTTCACCCTGAAATTCCACCCAACACGGGCAACGTGATCCGCCTGGCTGCCAACACTGGCTGCCATTTGCATCTGGTTGAGCCTTTGGGTTTTGACTTGAGCGACAAACAAATGCGCCGCGCTGGGCTGGATTACCACGAATACGCGCCGCTGAAAGTGCACACCGATTGGGACGCTTTGGCCGCCACCATGGCCACCTTGGGTGGCCAAGCCTACGCCTTGACCACGCGGGGCACCAAACAGCCCCACGACTGCGCCTTTGCACCCGGCGACTGGCTGGTGTTTGGCAGCGAAACCGCTGGATTGCCCTCAGCCGTGCGTGATGGTTTCCCCGCTGAGCGGCAATTGCGCTTGCCCATGCGCGCCGGGCAACGCAGCCTGAACCTGTCCAATGCAGTGGCCGTGGTGGTGTACGAGGCTTGGCGCCAGCATGGCTTTATCGACGCGGCTGCAGCTGGCTAAAAACCCAATGGATTGGGCCAGGGCCTGCCGCCCTCACCCGCGAAAAGCGTCAACCAGTAGTTTCAATCCGGTGCAAAACATGCCAATGTGCACCAGACGGTAAAACAACACCGGCTGGATCTTGCGCGCCACCCGCACACCCACCCACACGCCCACTGGGGCCAGGGGCAACAAGATCAAAGACGTCATGAAATTGCGCCAATCTAACAAACCCAAAATGGCATACGGAATCCATTTGCCCGCATTCACAAAGAAAAAGAAAAACGCCATCGTGGCGGTGTAAACCATCGGCGCCATGCGCATGGGCAACACATAGGCGTTGATGGGCGGGCCCCCGGCGTGGGCAATGAAGCTGGTGAAGCCCGAGGTCGCCGTCAACAGTGCACCCAGCCAAGCGGGGGCTGCTCGACTGCTGGCAGTGGTTGGAAACACCAAACGTTGGGCCAAAAAGAGCAACGTGGTCAAGCCGACCAAACCGGCCACCCAGCGCGACTCCATGTACCTGAAGAGTAAAAAGCCCACCCCGATGCCCGCCATGCCCCAAGGGATCAAAAACTTCAGCAGCTTGACGTCGTATTCACGCCGAAAGGCATGCAAACCGAGCAAGTCCATCACCAGCAAAATGGGCATCAAGATCGCAGCGGCTTGAGGCACGGTGATGGCCATGGCCATGATGGGCACGGCCAAAGACCCAAAACCCGCGCCAAAACCACTTTTGCTCAGACCCAGCAGCAACACAGCGGGTACTGCCAAGGCATAGAAAAAGGGATCGGTGATGTAGGCTTCACTCAATCGATGGACCCCATCTGCGGGAAAG
Organism: Limnohabitans rimovensis (SeqCode); assembly: GCF_965234775.1. Lineage (GTDB taxonomy): Bacteria > Pseudomonadota > Gammaproteobacteria > Burkholderiales > Burkholderiaceae_C > Limnohabitans > Limnohabitans rimovensis. Next base: position 1,190,126 of record NZ_OZ248562.1, read on the forward strand.
CCGGTGCCAAAGGGTGATGGTGGTGGGACATGTCCGCAGGAAAGCTCTGGTTGGTGAAGACTTGCAAAGATCATCCATGTGCTGGGCCAGCGCCCAAAAGCACACAGGATTTAGGGTCATCTTGCCATGCTTGGGCCGCGGCTTCGGCGCGGCTGTCCCCAACAGGTCAGGTCTCCCACACGCTCGCCCACATTCTGGCGACTGCCTCCGCATGCAGGCCCGCACCCACAGCCCCAGATCAGCCCTGATGCACTGACTTAAAATTAAGTTTTAATTCAGTGCCCTATTGCTCATGAGTGCCTTTCTCGAAGAAAAAATATTGTCGGTTCACCATTGGACAGATCGCCTCTTTAGCTTCACCACCACGCGCGATACTGCCCTGCGCTTTTCCAACGGTCACTTCACCATGATTGGCTTGCCGGTCAACGGTAAACCTTTGTTGCGCGCCTACAGCATCGTCAGTGCCAATTATGAAGAACACCTCGAATTTCTGAGCATCAAGGTGCCCGATGGGCCGCTGACATCGCGCTTGCAACACATCCAAGTGGGCGACACCTTGATCGTCGGCCGCAAGCCCACGGGCACCTTGCTGATCGATTACCTGCTGCCTGGCAAAAACCTCTATTTGCTGGGCACCGGCACGGGTTTGGCACCGTACTTGAGCATCGTGCGCGACCCCGAAACCTATGAGCGGTTTGACAAAGTGATCGTGGTGCACGGGGTGCGCCAGGTCAACGAACTGGCCTACATGGACTACCTGCGCCAAGACTTACCGCAGCACGAACTGTTGGGGGAAATGGTGTCAGCGCAACTGCTGTACTACCCCACGGTGACGCGCGAACCCTTTGAACACCAAGGCCGCATCACCGATTTGATCGCCAGTGGAAAGGTTTTCAGCGACCTGGGCCTGCCCCCGCTCGACCCGGCACGCGACCGGGTCATGCTGTGCGGCAGCCCACAAATGCTCAAGGACACCAAGGCCTTGCTCGAAGAGCGTGGCTTCAAAGAAGGCAACACCACCACGCCGGGTGACTTTGTGGTGGAGCGTGCTTTTGTGGAGCAGTGAGGCTTAAACCCGCTCAATGATCAGGGCAATGCCCTGCCCCACCCCAATGCACATGGTGCACAAGGCATAGCGGCCCCCGGTGCGGTGCAATTGATTGATGGCGGTGGTGACCAAACGGCCTCCGCTGGCCCCCAAAGGGTGACCCAATGCAATCGCCCCGCCATTGGGGTTGACGCGCGCATCATCATCTGACAAACCCAGCATGCGCAGCACCGCCAGGCCTTGCGCGGCAAAGGCTTCGTTGAGTTCGATCACGTCCATTTGCGCCAAACTCAAGCCCGTCAAGGCCATGACTTTTTCGGTTGCAGGCGCAGGCCCAATGCCCATGACCCGGGGTGGCACGCCGACCGTGGCCATGCCCACCACGCGGGCGCGCGGCGTCAAGCCTTGCAGGGCAGCGGTTTTTTCGTCGGCCAGCAACAAGGCACAAGCCCCGTCATTGACGCCACTGGCGTTGCCTGCCGTCACCGTCCCGTCGGGGCGCACCACGCCTTTGAGCTTGGCCAATGACTCGATGCTGGTCTCGCGGGGATGCTCGTCTTGGGCCACCACCACCGGGTCGCCTTTGCGCTGGGGCACGCTCACCGGGGTGATTTCTTGGTCAAAGAATCCGGCCTTTTGAGCCGCCACTGCCTTGCGCTGGCTGGCCAAGGCCATGCGGTCTTGGGCTTCACGTTCAATGCCGTGTTCCGTGGCCACGTTTTCTGCCGTCTCGGGCATGGAGTCCACGCCATACTGCGCCTTCATTTTTTTGTTCACAAAGCGCCAGCCAATGGTGGTGTCATGAATTTCCGCGTTGCGCCCAAATGCGCTGTCCGCTTTGGGCATGACAAAGGGTGCTCGGCTCATGCTTTCCACACCACCTGCGATCATCAACTGGGCCTCACCCGAGCGGATGGCACGCGCTGCCGTTCCGATGGCGTCCAAGCCCGAGCCACACAGGCGGTTCACCGTGGCCCCGGGCACACCCACCGGCAAGCCCGCCAACAAACTGGCCATGTGGGCCACATTGCGGTTGTCCTCACCCGCTTGATTCACGCAGCCATAAATCACATCGGTCACGGCGGCCCAATCGACCTGGGGGTTGCGCGCCATCAAGGCCATCAAGGGAACCGCCGCCAAATCGTCGGTGCGCACCGACGACAAAGCTCCCCCATAACGACCAAAAGGGGTGCGAATGGCGTCACAAATGAAGGCGTGGTTCATGGAGGTCCTTTGACAAAAAAATTCGGTGACACAGGCACAAGCCGGTGCGCGGGCTGGCGTGCCCAGTTCGGCAGCAATTATGATTCAAGCCCAGAAGCCCACACCCGGTGGGCTTTGCCTTATCCACCTGGTCACATGCATGTTTTCACCTTCACAGGATGATGTTCGTCGCTTTTTTTGCGAAGTCTTTCTCCATTCGCGACAGGGAGACCCCATGGACGCTTTGCAAACACTGGCGGCCCAATGGGTGGATGAGCACCCAGAATTCCATGAAGTTTTGTCCGACGCAGCCTGGGCGCTGAAGCAAACTTACCCCGTCGAAGCCGGACACGCCAACCCGTTTTTGCACCTGTCCATGCACTTGTCCATCAGTGAACAGTGCTCGATCGACCAGCCCCAAGGCATTCAATCGGCGGTGGCACAACTGGCCGAGCGCAAAAACTCCATCCACGACGCACAACATGCGGTGATGGAATGCCTGGGTGCGATGCTGTGGGAGAGCCAACGCAGCGGTCGCCCGCCCGATGGAGCGGCCTATGTGGAGGCCGTCAAACGCATGAGCAGCCACGATTGAGGTCCTGATATGACCTCGGCCGACGGCGTCCGCGACGCCCAGGTCAACGCCGGTATTTGAGCTGCCGCCACCACAGACCCAACCAGTATTTGCGCCACATTTGCCAGCGCGCAAAAAGTGACAAGGTGTAGCCCTCGGTTTTGGGCACATACCAGGCATTGAGGCCAGTGCGCATCAGCAATTGATAGCCGTGCGACAACATGTAGCGGTGTTTATCCAAACCAATGACATGGTCTTCCAACAGCACCAAACGCGGCTGCCATCGGCCCAAATCAAAGCCCTGAAACACCTCCATCTCGTGGCCCTCCACGTCAATGGACAGCAAATCAAATCCGGGCTGAACTTGGTTTTCAATCAACACCGCATCCAACGTGCGGGTCGGCACCTGCATCACCGCTTGCGCATTGGCGCCCAGGGCAATCGGGTTGGCATTGAGGGTGGAGTGCACGCCAGCGACCAACATGGGCATGGTCTTACCGTCATTGATCGGGCTGGAACAGGCCACTTGAATGACCGTTCCACTGCGTGAGGTCTTGAGCATCTCGCAGTAATGGGGCAAGGGCTCAATCAGCAGGCCACGCCAACCCATGCATTCCAAATGCCAGGACTGTGAATCTTCAGTGGGGTGGTTGGCGCCGACATCGACATAAAAGCCATTTGCCGCAGAGGCGAAAAAAGCCTGAACCAATTCGGGTTCGCCATGCGGCAAATTGCGAAAGCGGCTCACCCTTTTCAGGGCGAAATCAATGGGGGCGGGATGGGGCAAGCTCACAAAACCCCTGCGCGGGAGTTCAGCGGAACTTGGACTGCGGCACGATCCGCAACTCGCCTGGCTGGGTGCTGATGTACTGGGCCAACTCTTTCAGTTCGGCATTCGTGAACTGCTTGGCGATACCACCCATCACGCCGTTGTTGCGGCCCCATGTGGCTTGGCCTTCGGTCTTGTAAGACTTGAGGGCCACGAACAAATAGTCTTTGTGCTGACCGGCAATTTTGGGGTAGCTGGGATCAATCGGCTTGTTCAAGTTGGGACCATGGCAGGACACACAAGCACCTTTGGCCAACAGTTCAGCGGCTTTGCCCTTGGCTTCAGCGGCTTTGTCAGGCACGGCAACAGCGGTGCCATGCTGCTCGTAGTAGGCGGAAAGATCGGCAATGTCCTGGTCGGTCAACGATTGGGCAATGCCGCGCATGGTTGGATGTTTGCGCTCACCGGTTTTGTAAGCATTCAAAGAAGCAGCGATGTACTTGGCACCTTGACCAGAGATCATGGGCACTTTGTAAACCTCAGGAAAACTGGCTTGGTAGCCCTTGATGCCATGGCAACCAATGCACATGGCAATTTTTGTAGACCCGGCTTGGGCATCGCCCTTGAGCTCTTGGGCCACAGTGGCGGTGGTCACACAAGCGGCAGCAAAGGCCAGCACAAAAGACAGTTTGGCGTTCATGTTGAAAAGACGAGTGAGAGAGTCGATATGAATGCGGACGATTATATCGACCCCCTTTGTAAGCTGGGCGTATGCATGCAAACGCCGCCGCTTCAAACCATCATGGGTAAGCGCGCTTCATGCGCACGATCCAGTCCTGGAACGCGACCATTTGCTCTTGCATGATCTTCAAGGTGGGCTCATCGGTCAATTTGCCAGTGGCATCAAATTTGGTGTGCGCGTTGTTGATGAAGATTTCTGGTTTGGCCAAGGCAAGAACCCCCAAAGATCCAAGGCTGCGGCGCAAATCATATTGAACCCTTGCCCCACCCAGCGGCCCCATGGTCGCAGACAAAATTGCCAGAGGCCTTTGAAAAAATGGTTGCTGCCCGGCGGGGAAGCGAGAAATCCAATCGATCATGTTCTTCAAAGGCGCCGAAATAGTCCAGTTGAACTCTGGCGCCGCCAAAATCAGGCCATCTGCACTGGCCATGATATCGCGCAACTTTTGCACGCTTGCAGGCATGCCTTTTTCTTGCAAATCGGCGTTGTACATGGGCAAGTCATGCAAGGGGGCAATTTCCAAAGTCATTCCCTCGGGCATCAAGCCACCAGCAGTCTCTAAGGCAGACAAGTTAAATGACTTGGCACGCAGACTGCCACAAATACCCACAATTTTCAGCTTGGTCATGATTGATTCCTTCAAAAATAAAAACAAAAGGACTCAACTCACGCTGAATCCTCTTCAACGCATCATTATAAGTTGCTCAATCTGAATTCATGGGTCAGCCTGCCACCTTCACCACCAACTCCAACTGCTGGACTTCAACAAAGCAATGCTCAAATATGGGAAAAACACAATGTGCAAAAGAAATAAAGACATTGCCAAGGTCATGGGAAAGGTGCCCTTAAAAATCCCCCAGGTGCTGATCGCAATTTCCTTGACACTGGCTTTCACAACAAAAACAGACATGCCCAGCGGGGGCGTTAGCAAACCGATTTCAATGGCAACAATGGTGATGATGCCAAACCAAATTAAATTGGTGCCAAAGCCATCAAACAATGGAATGACGAACGGTAAGAGTATCAGCATGATGGATAGAGAATCCAAGAAACAACCCAACACCAGAACAGTGATTAAATACAAAAACAGTAGCCATATAAAGTCAAAATTGGACTGAACCAACCACTGACTTACAGCATACGGCAAACCAGACATGGTCAGCATTTGCGAGTAAATAGATGCAGACATCAAAATAAAACAAATCGCACAGGTCACTCGACCTGTTTCGAGCAACAGTTCCCCAAAATCTGCCAACTTGAGTTCTCGTCGGAACAAGCCCAAAATAATTGCCGTCAAGGCACCGGCAGCACCGGCCTCTGTGGGGGTAAAAAATCCAAAATAAAGTCCACCGACAACACTTGACACGAGCAAGCCAATTGGAACGACCTTCAAAAGTGATTGATGCCAGCTTTCTATCCCCAATTGCTCTAAAGACAGTTCCGCTTTACCCACGCCATCAGAAAATACAAACTTTGGAAAGAAGAAAATGCAAATCAAAATAGAAACGATGAAATAACCGGACAAAAGAAGGCCAGGTATCACACCACTTAAAAATAAATCACCTATAGAGACGTTCGCAACAATACCGAAAATAATCATCAGCAGACTGGGGGGTATCAACATGCCCAGAACAGAGGAGCCAGCAACGACACCCAAAGAAAAGGCTGGGGTGTATCCATGTCGAATCATTTCAGGGGCCGCCACTTTAGTAAACACTGAGGCTGATGCGATAGATGTTCCGGTGCAAGCCGCAAATACTGCGTTTGCCAAAACCGTTGCGATGGGTAAGCCGCCCTTCCTTTTTTGGGTAAAGCGTGCAGTCACATCAAAAATATCCCTGCCCATGCCGGTTGCCGAGACCACAAGCCCCATCAACACAAACAAAGGAATCACGGCGAAAATATCGTTGGCAATAGATGTGGTTGCAGAGCTGGCCAGTAACTTACCAGCGGTCGAATAGTCGCGCAGCATCCAGACACCGGCAAAAGAAGTCAACATCAAAGCGACGGCAATGTGCATGCCAGTTTGAATCAAAAGCATCACCACCAAGATGCTCAAAATGCCAATTTGTAACTTATCCATCACGCCACCTTTTCCATATCGTCTGCGGATTTAAAGGCTTGTAGTGCTTCAACGAAGTATTGAAGAATGGCGAAAAATGAACCCACCAAAACCAGTAGCATGAAAGGCCAAGTTGGAATTTCAATAAAACCCGCAGTTCCTCGAAAAAAATTACCACGATATTCCTGAACAAAGTTCGGCAGCACATTGATAAAAATCAATATCATTAAAACAACACCCAAAAGGCTGTACAGAAGAGATAAATAGTTACGCACGATAGAGTTTTTCAATAAATTAATCAATATGTCATTTGAAATATGTCTTCGCTCCATGATGGTGTTTGGAATTTGCAAAAAAACGATAGAGACAATTGACAAGCTGATGAACTCAATCACGCCTCCAATCGGAGCGTTAAGAAAATTTCGCGAAAGAATATCTGCATTGACCAACACAGCCATCAAAACGATCATGGCCGTACCCAACAAATTCAAAGCAATCGCAACCTTCGAAATTAAAGACATATTTTTTTTCACGGCAAGAAGTCCTTAAAAAACAATGACCGCATAAATGCGGCCATTCAGTCATCAGTTGACTTTTATTCCTTATCCCAATCGCGTATGGGCTTGATACCCGCTTTACGAAGTTCTTCCATGAACATTGCCAATGCTTTGGTCCCGGGCAATCCTTGCTTATCCGCATTTGCCGCCCATTCTTTGGCCAAATTGGGCATGGATTTTGCCCATGCTACTTGCTGATCCCTGGTGAACGAGACAGCGCTGGCTTTGAAACCTGGCAAAGAGTTATAGCCATCGTCACCTGCACGTGCATAGGCTTTGTCTGACTCAATTCCCCATTCCTCACCCACTTCGTGCATGATTTTCTGAATGGGCTCAGGGAGTTTTTTGTACAAATCTTTATTAATGGTCAAAACAACAGCGTACTGGGCACCAAATCCTACGCGCGTGATGAAAGGTGCAACTTCTGGGTACTTCATGCCAGGAAAAGTCGATGGCATGATGATGAAACCTTGATACACACCACTTTTGGTGGAGTTGTAATACTCCATCATATTGCCCTGAACAGGCGTGGCCCCAGTACCACGCAACCAAGACAAAATCAAACCGCCAGAGCTGATTTTTTTGCCCTTGATGTCATCAATAGACTTCACCGGAAAAGTAGTTAAGAGTTCGTAAGAATCCACACCGCTTCCGCCCAAGCGAACTTGGTTGAATTTCTCATACTGCGCACCAAATTCTGGAAAAGCTTTGTGCAATCGATTCATGATGCGACTGATGGTCAATACATCAGTCGTGGCAAAAGGTACTGTGAATGACAGCTGCTCCAAGGGCAATTTATCTGGATAAAAGCCGATCGGTATAAATCCAATACCCGTTACGCCATCCTTGGTGCCATCCAGCATTTGCAACGGCTTGAGCAATGAACCAGCATAAGCCTCCGTCCAGTCAATCTGGTATTTGAGTCCGGCGGCTTTAATTCGTTTGTTTACTTCTGGAATAAAAAATTCGTTCACCTTTGCCAACGAAGGCAATGATCTCGGAGGTTGTCCAGCAGCCACCGTCACAGGGATTTTTTCTTGAGTCCAGCCAAGGTTTGCTGACAGCATGGCCAGCAAAAAAACAAAATTGATTTTTTTGAACATGAGTTTCTCCATGAAGGGGGTTAATGAACAACAGGCAGTATCAAACGAGAAGTTTGCGGCTTTGTGTGCAGCAGCGTGTCTGTCCCCACCTTGTACCAAATGTATTGATGACTGAACAAGGAATCGGTCATGGGAGAATCACAGTTGGATATCTCCAAACGTATCCGATGATCTTTCTTGAACATATACGCGCAAGGCAATATTTCAATCTCTAACTTGTATATTTCCCCGGGGACGATAGGTTGGGGATTATTATGAGTGTAGACAGGTCGATGAACGGTTGACTGAGCCATGTCCTTTTCTCGGTGTGATGCTCGCAGCCACCCTTTGGAAACTACTGTAAATCCAGGCTGTCGGCCCTCAAGTTGACTTGACTCTGTCTGAGGCATTTGTTCGGACAGTTTGACAATAAACTCTGCATCGATATTGGTCGATTTGAAATAAAGCTCGAGAATGATGGGACCAATGACCTCCATGTCTTTGGTCAGTGGTTCTGTGCAGAAGGTGAGCACGCCAGCAATCGGATCAGGGCCAAATTTACTTTCCGTAACCACTCCAAATTTCCAACGCGGATCTGGGTAACGGAACTCCGTTCCCTCGCCCTCAACCGCAGACACAGTTGATGCCAGTGTTCCGTCATTGATTGAATTGACGCTACCTGTATTTTTTTGCGAGAGATAAAAACTTTTTTGCTTGGTATTAGATGGGGGCCATTCTTGGAAAGATTTGTACTGGTTCAAGCCACGCACAAACAACTCGACGGGGGGGCGTTTGCTGTACGTGGAGTCAATTTGCTTTAAGTGCAGATCATAAAAAGGCAGTAAATGCTTTTGATGAAAGTCAATGGTGTCAAACATTTCATGAACTTCAAAAACATCTTTGCCCCCCGTCACCATCAATTTTTTATCGGTATCGGCTTGCTCATAGCCAACAATATTTCCGCGCAAATGCAGGCCCAATTTACCCCAATGCCCAATTGAAAAGATGGGTACCTTGATATTTTTGATTCGATCAATGGGTGAACGTTCTTTCCACCAATCGTCATATGTCTGGTGCTCGATCATTTCCCAGGTGATGTCCCTGTGCATGGCCTTTCCAAAGGGCAAGTTGGCCGGACGAATAAAGTTATTGGCCCTGACCATGTTGTACCACCAGATCATGAACTCGCAATAAATACCGCCGTGGTAAGTCACATCTCTATAAAAGTCAGTGGCACCGTCATAGGGTGCAATGCATTTGAGCGATGGTGGATTGACCACACCCATGAACCATTGGGACCATGCGTAATAGGATTGTCCAATTCCACCAACACGACCATTGGACCAAGCCTGCCTTCCAATCCATTCAATGATTTCATACAGATCTTGTTGCTCTTCATATGAAACCAATGAGTACTCACCACCAGATCGGCCTGATCCCCTGACATCTGCGTGTATGTAGGCGTAACCATGTTCGCGGACGTACCACTCAACGGGGCCAACCTCTCGCCATAAAAACAATGCACTGTGTGGAATGCTGTCCGTATCAAATTGGTACGGAGAGGCCGCAAACAAACACGGCAAAGGACCATCGGTTTTTGGCCGATAGATGCGCAATGCAATGCTGACACCATCTCGCATCTTGATGTAGACGATCTCATCAATCATCTCAAACCGATAATTCGTTTTGATTTCCGTAGGGTGACTCAATTTCGACTCCTTAGATGGATGACATGGTCAAAAAACTCAGATGCGCTCAACAAAAATTTGCAATGTTCATGTTGGTAGCTATGTAAGTTTTGGGGTATTAGCAATTACCCTTTACCTGATTGCCCTCTGCAAACCTTTTCAATCTCAAGCTTTAATCCATGCCGCCCGAACCAAATCATTCATTTGACATGTCGCCGAAAGGTCACGGATGCGACACCGGGATCCTCTGCATAGAAATTTGTACATTTGTAATGCTTATAAGAATACAACTGTAATTTCACCCATCGAACCAATAAACTACCCGTTTTAGACACCTCACCCTTCAGAGACAGAAACCCATGAAATTCCAAGGCTCCGACAAATACGTCGCCACCCAAGACCTCAAATTGGCGGTCAACGCCGCCATTACCCTGAAACGCCCCTTGCTGGTCAAGGGCGAACCTGGCACGGGGAAAACCATGCTGGCCGAAGAAGTGGCCGAAGCTTTGGGTGTGGAGTTGCTGCAATGGCACATCAAATCGACCACCAAAGCCCAGCAAGGCCTTTATGAATATGACGCGGTCAGCCGACTTCGTGACAGCCAATTGGGCGATGAGCGGGTCAAAGACATCCACAACTACATCATCAAAGGCGTTTTGTGGCAGGCATTCACCGCCGAAAAACCCGTGGCCTTGCTGATCGATGAAATCGATAAAGCAGACATCGAATTTCCCAACGACTTGCTGCGTGAACTCGACCGCATGGAGTTTTATTGCTACGAGACCCGCGAGTTGGTGCGCGCCCAAACGCGGCCGTTGGTGTTCATCACATCGAACAATGAAAAAGAGTTGCCCGACGCCTTTTTGCGCCGCTGCTTTTTCCACTACATCAAGTTCCCCGAACCCGACACCATGAAACAAATTGTCGCGGTGCACTTCCCCACCTTGAAGCAAGACTTGCTGGCCGTGGCGATGAAAACCTTTTACGACGTGCGCAACCTGCCCGGCTTGAAAAAGAAGCCCAGCACCAGCGAGTTGCTGGACTGGCTCAAGCTGTTGGTGGCCGAGGACATTCCCCTGGAAGCCCTGCAAACCCAAGACAACAAAGTGGCTGTGCCGCCTTTGGTTGGGGCGCTGCTGAAAAACGAACAAGACGTGACCTTGTTCGAAAAACTGGTTTTCATGCAAAGCCGCAACCGCTGATCGACCCCCATGAAGCATTTGCTGGCACAAGGTCTGGGAGACGCCGTCGGGTTTGTGGTGGGTGCATTGCTGGGCTTTTTTGCCGGCCAGTTGTTGGGTTGCGATGTGTTTGAGGCGGGCTACAGCGCCCGCAGCATGGTGGGCATCGCGCTGGTCGGTTTGGGGGGTGGCATGGGACTGCAAGCCGCTCGCCGCTGGCTGTATGGCAAGCCCAGCGAGGCAGATGCCCCATGAACCTGGAGCCCGTCACCCTGGAAGGGCAACATGCCCGCTTGGAGCCGCTGAGCTTGGACCATGCGAATGCACTCAGCGAAGCGGTGCAGGACGGCGAATTGTGGAAGCTTTGGTACACCGCCATCCCAACCCCGGCGGCCATGCTTGGCGAGGTACAGCGCCGACTGGACTTGCAAGCCAGCGGCAGCATGCTGCCCTTTGCGGTGATCCACTTGCCCGATGAGCGCATGGCGGGCATGACCACCTACATGCACATCGATAGCGCCAACCGCCGCTTGGAAATTGGCTCCACCTGGTACCGCCAAAGCCTGCAACGCACAGCCCTCAACACCGAGTGCAAGCGCATGTTGCTGGGCCATGCTTTTGAGCAACTTGATTGCATCGCGGTGGAATTTCGCACCCACTGGCACAACAGCGCCAGCCGGCGCGGCATTGAGCGCTTGGGCGCCAAACTCGACGGCGTGTTGCGAAGCCACCAAATCGCGGCCAATGGCAGTTTGCGCGACACCTGCGTGTACAGCATCTTGGCCAGCGAGTGGCCCGCTGTGCGAGCCAACCTCGATCACGCTTTGAGCACATCCCGCAGGCCATGAATCACCCCACACCATCGAATGCTTGTTTGCCCAGCGAAAGGGGCTTGCCATGCTGATTGATTTTTTCTACACGCTGAGAGCCGCTAAATTGCCCGTTTCGGTCAAGGAATATCTCAGCTTGCTCGAAGCCTTGCAAGCCAATGTGGTCGGCCCCGACAGCGATGCGTGCAGCATGGATGACTTTTATTATTTGAGCCGCACCGCCTTGGTCAAAGACGAAAAACACTTTGATAAATTTGACCGGGCTTTTGGTGCGTACTTCAAGGGCGTCGAAATGATCGCCGACTTCACCAAGGAAGTGCCCTTGGAGTGGTTGCAAAAAATCTTGGAACGCGAACTCACCCCCGAGCAAAAAGCCGCCATCGAAAAAATGGGCTGGGACGAGTTGATGGAAACCTTGAAGAAACGCCTCGAGGAACAAAAAGAGCGCCACGAAGGTGGCAACAAATGGATCGGCACCGGCGGCACCTCACCGTTTGGCAATGGTGGCTACAACCCCCAAGGTATTCGCATCGGTGGCAAAGGCGGCAACAAAAGTGCCGTCAAGGTGTGGGACCAACGCGCTTACCAAGACTACGACGACAGCCAGGAGTTGGGCACCCGCAACATCAAAGTGGCACTGCGCCGTTTGCGCAAATTTGCCCGTGAAGGATCGGCCGACGAACTCGACTTGGACGACACCATCCGCAGCACCGCAGCCAACGCGGGGTGGCTCGACATCAAAATGGTCCCTGAGCGACACAACAACGTGAAGGTTCTGCTGCTGATGGACGTGGGCGGCACCATGGACGAACACGTGGCCCGGGTGGAAGAAATGTTCTCAGCTGCCAAAGCCGAATTCAAACACATGGAGTTTTATTACTTCCACAACTGCGTGTACGACTTCATGTGGAAGAACAACCGCCGCCGCTTTGCCGAAAAATTCGACACCTGGGACATCATCCGCAAGTACAACAAAGACTACAAGCTCATCTTCATTGGCGACGCCACCATGAGCCCGTATGAAATTTTGCAACCCGGGGGCAGCGTGGAGTACAACAACGAAGAAGCCGGCGCCGAATGGTTGCAACGCCTGACCCACGCCTTTCCCAAATTCGCTTGGATCAACCCCGAACCCCTGGGCGTGTGGCAATACCGCCAGAGCATCAGCGTCATCCAGCAACTGATGTCCAACCGCATGTACCCCTTGACCCTCAAAGGCCTGGAAGAGGCCATGCGGGCCATGTCCAAGTGAACATCCAAGGTGGGTTCAAAGCCCTGGTTTTAAAACCAAGTCATCCACTGGCCCCCTAGAATCGATCCCCACGCCGCCGTAGTTCAATGGATAGAACGGGGACCTCCTAAGTCTCAGATACAGGTTCGATTCCTGTCGGGGGCGCCAGGCTTGCGTGGCTTCAGTCCAGGGCTTGGTGGCGGTACAGCTGGGTCCAGCGTTGCAGGTTGGCGTCGCTGAGCGACACCACCACCGCATCGGCCGAGGCTTGGTGCGTTATGCGCTGCCAAGCGGGCATGGCGATGGTGTCGCCAAACTCCCATGCATAGTTGTGTTCACCCACTTGGGTTTGACCGTGCCCTTGCAACACCACGTGTAATGTGTTGGCGGTGTGCCGGTAAGGCCGCCCAGCCCAACCCTGTGCCCAGCGGTGCACCTGAATGGTGATGGTGGGCATGCCCACCGCCTCAAGCGCAATGTGCGGTCCCCAATGCGGGTCGTCGGTGGCATGTTTCAGTTTGTCTTGTGTGCTGGCCCAGCTGTAGCGGTATGGGGACTCTGGCGCTGTCTGGGTGATGGGCTCAAACCCCAGCGGGTGCTCTTCAAAAAACACGGTTTCCAGCCGGCGCGTCAAGGGCAAGTCCAGGCAATCAAACCAATGGGCTTGGGCGTCGCCCTCGTGGCCGTGTCCATGCCAACTGCCGCCAGGGGTGAGCACGATGTCGCCGGTTTCCATCGGGTGCTTGTGGCCGTTGACCACTGAGTAGGCGCCACGCGCATCCAAGATGACGCGCATGGCGTGGGTGGCATGGCGGTGCGAGCGTGCCTTTTCACCGGGCAAGATGGATTGGTAGGCGCAGATCAAGGTGTTCAAGGTTTCCACATCGTGGCCCGCGCGGGGGTTGACCATGATGGTGTTGCGCCGCTCGGCCAACTCGGTGTCAATCAAACGCCCCGCCGACAGCATGGCCGCATGCACTTGGGCATAGCGCCAGTGGCCGGGGTCGTAATCGGAACGCATCTCTGGGATGAACAAGGGTCGCGATTGCTTTTCCCAACCGGGCACCAGGTGGCGGGCTTTGAGTTCGCTGCGCAGGTCGTCGAGGCTTTGAAGTTGGTCCAGGGCTTGCATGGCTTGTGTCCTTTGAATGGTGAACCGGCCCAGGGGGTCAGTCTTCGGCACTGGCTTTGCCACTGCGCAAGGCCTTGACGCTGCCGCGCAGGCGCTTGGTGTGGAGCCTTTGCTGTTGCGAACTGCGGGTAGGTCGGGTGGCACGGCGCGCTTTGGGCACGTGGCTGGCTTGCTCCAACAGCTCGTGCAAGCGGCTGAAGGCCTCCATGCGGTTCATGTCTTGGCTTCGGTGGTTCTGCGCCTTGATGACCACCACATCATGGCGGGTGATGCGGGCATCGGCCAGGGCCAGCATGCGCTCCTTCACATCGTCGGGCAATGAGGATGCGGCAATGTCAAAGCGCAAATGGATGGCGCTCGATACCTTGTTGACGTTTTGCCCACCCGCACCTTGGGCCCGCACCGCGGTGACGGTGACTTCGGATTCGTCGATGGACAAGGGCATGGTTTGTGGCAAATGTGGATGGCTGCCCCCCATCTTAAGGGCGCATGCCCAACCCAGCGCCATCACTGCCCGCCGATGACGCCGGTGATGATGTTGAGCCGGTTGGTGCCTTCGCGGATGCCCACCGAGCCTTCATAGCCCAGCTTGTCGTCGTAATACGGCGCCATCCAGCCCCATTTGTTGACCTCGCTGATCGGGCTGAAAAACAAGTCCACCCGGTTGGAGGGTCGCGTCCACAGCAATATAGAGCCGCCCGATTTGATCCAGCAGGTGCCAATGGGCAATTGACGGCCATTGGGGCTGGTGCCGCCCATGCGCAAGCTGGAAGGAAAGTTTTTGTCGCCCGGCTGGTGGTTTTGCCACCCCTCTCCGGCCACCTTGGGGTAGTAGCCGTCGTCGCCGGTGTTCATCATGCCGTCGCGCCCAGCCGTGCCGGTGTATTGCAAGCTGGCTTCGTTGCCAATGAAGCTGAAAAACACCGTGGGCGCTTGTTGCGGGCCAAATACCAACTCCAAATAAGACCCCGGCAGTCCCACGTAGTGCAAATAGATGGCGTTGCCCACAAACCCAGGCATGGATTTGCTCTCGGCGGGTGACTTGCGGGCGGCAATGCGCAGGCTCACGCCTTCATGTTGTCGGTGCCGCAACCAAAGGTCGGCTTTGGGTGAGTAACTTTCGTCCCAATACTCACTCAAACTGGCGGCGATGTATTCGGGCTGACCCGCAGAGGTTTTGGACAAGGCAAAGTCACCCAAGGGCGAGCCACCCCGGTTGGCAAACGTGCTGTCGTAAAACCAGCCGAATTTGTTATTGGGCTTGGCATACACATCGGCCCACAAATTGCCCGGCAGCGCTGTGCGCGAGCCCGTCATGGTGGCGGTTTGGGGCGCACAGGTGGTGGACGGCTTGGTGTCCGAGTCGAATGAACCCAGCTTAGAGGTGGTTTTGTCGACCTCGGCCAGCAGGTTTTTGGCCAGGTCTTCCACGGCGGCTTCCGGGGTAATGGCCACCTGCACACCGGTGAGTTGTTGGTTGGCCAAGAGGAATTTTTTGACCATCGGGTCGGCCACAAAATCCCCCGTCTCTTGGTTGAAATTGATCGTGGCATTGCTCAATTGAATGGTTTGCTGCACCCCATTGGCGTCGGTGTAGACCACGTCCGCGGGGATGACGTCGATCCACTTTTGCTCGATGGGGTCATATTGTTTGCCCAGCAAGCGTTTGTCGATCAGCAGGCCATTGGCGGTGTTGCCATCCACATCCAAGGACTGTAAAAAATACGCCATGTTGGCCACTTTGGGGTCGCTGAGATCGGCACCGGCCAAGGTCAGCGGTGTGACCAACGCCGATGCGGGGACGGTGGGAAACACCACCTTGCCAATGCTGAAGGTGACACTCTCGCCTTCAACGTAGGAGAACTCACCGCTCATGCCAGTGAAGCCTTTGTGGGTGGCGGTTTCGTAGTAAACGCCGATCACTGCGCTGTCAATGAAGCGGCCTTGCTTGACCACGGCCGCAGCGGGCAGATTGGCGCTGCTGGTGGTGAAGCCCGGTGCGGGAGGGCTGCCGCCGCCACCCCCACCCCCGCAAGAAGCCAGGCACAGCGCCGCCAAGGCGGGCAGCCAAGGCTTGTACCAGCGGTGCAAAGGGTTGCGCAAAAAAGTCCACATGTGGGCTTGGGGTCCGGTATCGGGTTCGCGTTGTCAAGCCCTGCGCGCCAGGTGAGCGCGCAGGGGGGCTGACACATGATCGGCCCGAGCCGGGCAAACTTGACCGGTTGCCCCGCCCTGGCCCGCCTCAGGCGCGGATTTCGACTGCGCTGATGTGGTACTTGAAGTCGTTGGGCGCGTAAGAGTCCCAGCGCTCCAAGGCGTTTTCGGCCACCGGGTACATGAAAAAGTTCAACTCGCCGTGCTGGCTGCCCGGCAGCACCAGGTCATGAGCGGTGTTCCAGGCCATCCAGTTGCCTTCCCAACCGCCAAACAAGCCCTGGTACACAGGCTTGACCACCGCGTGGTCGGTGGACTTGAGCCACTGCGGTGTTTCCAGGCGCATCACCTTGGCCACGTCGGCCGGGTCCATGGCCAACCAGCCTTGGCCGCGCACAAACACTTCGGCGCGGCAGTGCTGCGCACCTTGCAAACCACTGGGGTTGCCCGACAGCTCTTTGTAACCAAATGCCGACGGGGCCAAGCGCAGGCCGTAGACATCGCGCGCGGGCAAGCCCACCGAGCGGCACAAACCCACAAACAACGCGTTGATGTCGGCACACTTGCCGCCCAGGTTGCCGGTCTCCAACATGGTTTTGATGTCGCCCTCGCCGCAGCCGCGCACCTTGGGTTCGCGCCAGGCGTTGGCCACCACCCAGTCGTAAATGGCCCGCACCTTGTCGGCGTCATGATTGGCACCTTGGGTGGCTTTCAAAGCTGTGGCTTTGACAATGCCATCGGTGGGCAGCATGCGGGTGGGGCGCGTGTAGTGGCGCAGGGTGGCAGGGTCTTGGTCGTTGCTGCTGGCACGGTCGCGCGGTGTGCGGTCTTGCACCGAAACGCGGCTGGTCAGGACGACCGAGGGCTGGGTGGTGCTGGCGCTGAAGCGGCTGTGCAGCATGCGCACGCCTTGCTGGCCGTCACTCACCAACTGGTGGCTGCCATTACCGCTGAATTGATGGCCCAGGCCACGCTGCCAAGGCGTCTCCACGCTGGGCAACGGCAACCACACTTGGGTGGCGCCGTTGGCACCGGTGATGTCGACCCGGGTGGTCACATCAAAGGTGCGCCAACGCCCCGCTTGGGGTTGGAACACGCGATCGGGGGCAGGGGTTTGGGCCCAGGTGGCCATCGGGGTGAGCGAGCTCACGCCAAGGGCCGAGGCCCCTTTCAAAAGGGTACGGCGCAGGGGGGTCATGAAGAAACTCCGTTGGGGTGCAAAAGACTTGTCGGCGCACACATGGGAGCTGGTTCAAGGCGGGTTTCGCCCCCAATTGCTCCCGTGCCCCGAAGGCAGGTCACTGTGGCCCAGGATGGGCCGCAGCGCAGTGATTATCGGGGTTGAAGTTCTTGCACCCATTGCTGGGCTGGGGCCGAGTGCCAATCCACCTCGCCCACAATGCGCCAGCGCGCCCGCCCCTGGCGGTCCAACAAGATGGTGGTGGGAAACACCTTGACCCCAAACAACTGCGCCACTTCACCCTTGGGGTCGAGCAAGACCGGCATTTCCAAGCCGGTGGATTGGGCATAGCGCTGCACCCGGGTGGCGGGCTCTTTCACATTCAGGGCCAGCACCACCACTTGCTGCGGGTCGACAAAATCAGACAAGGTTTGCAAGGTGGGCAACTCTTCTTTGCAGGGGGCACACCAGGTGGCCCAAAAATTAAGCACCACCACCCGCCCTTTGAGGGCTTCGCTGCGCCAAGCCCTGCCTTGGATGTCTGGCGCTTGCCACACCGGCGTGGCCTGTGATGGCGGCCAGGCGCTGCGCTCAAACTGGGCCCAAGCCGATGGGGCCAGCAAAGCCCAAACCAGCCAGGACCAAACCATTTTGCGCAACCCATGCACCCGAGCCCTGCTGGGTGTTGGCGCGAAAGAGATGGAACCAAACATGGACGCCATTGTCTGACATGCCGCCTGTGTCAACCAGGGGCCGCAAAGCATGGTGTGAATGCGGGACAAAGACCACGCCAAACCATCCAGGCGAGCGCAGCGCGGCAACCCATGTTGACGCTTTAAAACGCCTCTTTTTCCGCTTCCAAGTAGGCCAGGCTGATGTACTTGCCGATGTTGTTGGCAAAACCTTGCATGGTGGCGGCGCGCTCGGCCACGCGCGGGTCGGCCAGCACCAGGGCGCGGGCTTGGGCCTCGGTTTGATTGTCTTTGACGGCTTGCAAACACGGCTCCCAAATGCCGGCCAGAAAACGCGTGTAGCGCGCCAGCAGGTCGCGCGCGGGTTGGCCGTGGCCGGGCAGCCACAGCTGATCACCCGCTTGCGCCGCCAAGGCTTTGCAATAGGCAAAGCTGCCCACATAGGTGCCGTTGTCCATGTTGGCAATGCGGTTGCCCATCACCACATCGCCCACGGCGGTGACGCCCTCCTCCATCACCTGCACCGACAAATCGGCCTCCGTGTGGGCTGACCCATGGTGGTGCATTTTGAAATGCACGTCGCCAATGGCGATCACTTGCCCCGGCGTGACGCTGCGGTTGGGCGGCACGATTTGCGTGCCTGCGGTGGACTGGTTGGTCCAGCGCTCCAGCAAGGCGCGCCAGGCATTGCCCTCGACACCCCGGATGGCCTCGATGGTTTTGGGCAGGGCGTAAATGGGCAATTCAGGCCCATGCGCCAAGGCAAACGCATGGTTGCCCAGCCAATGGTCGCCATGAAAGTGGCTATTGAACACCGCCACCACCGGCAAGGGGGTGACGCTGCGGATCACCCGCAAAGCCATTTGGCCAATTTGCAAAGAGCTGCCCGAATCCAAAATCACCACCCCGGCCGAGGTGACGACAAAGCATACGTTGGACATCATGCCCCGGTTTTCGGGGGTGGGAAAGCCATCGGGCGCATAAATCATCCACACCCGGGGCGAGACGCGTTGGGGCGCGATGTCGGGCACCGGTGCCCCGGTGATGAAGTCTTGCGCTTGTTGCGCCAGCACATGCACATCGGGCCACAAACCAGCCACGGGCAAAGCCAGGGCCGCCGCGCTCAACCAGCGCCGACGCGACATCATGTGCGGTGGGTTGGTTCGATCGGCCATGGTGCTGCTTGCGGTTTGGCGATGTGTGACAGACCGCTTGGGTTCAAGCGTGGCCGGGGTTGGGCAAGCCACTGGTGAGGGTGGGCGTGTTGATCTGGCGCGGTTTGACGCGCCCGCCTTGGGCCTTGAGCCACTGCTCAACCACCGTCCACACCTGCGGGTTGCCTTGGCTGCGCGCCTCTTCGGCCACCGGGGCCCAACCGGCCACCTTGTAGTTTTTGTCGGCCTGCAAGGGCTGGCCTTTGAGCCTCATATCGCCAATGCGCGAACCCATTTTGGCCAGCGGGTCCAGGCTGAACTGCATGCCGCCCACGCGCACCATGTCGCCGCCTTGCTGGTAGTAGGGGTCGGGGTTGAACAAGTTGTCGGCCACGTCTTCCAAAATGGTTTTGATGGTCGCGCCGCTCATCTGGCTGACGGTGGCAAACGAGTATGTGGTGGCAGTCATGTCCATCAACCATTCGCGGGTGATGGCCTGGCCGGGCAACAAACTGGTGCCCCAGCGAAAGCCGGGCGAGAAGGCAATCTCGGCGCCTTGCACATCCATCAAAGCGTCCACCAGCAACTGGTCGCCGCTGCCATTGAAGTTGCCGCGCCGGTACAAGCTGCCTTCGGTCACCGCCAAGGTTTCGCTCAGTTGCTGGGCAAAGGGGGCGCGCACCCGGTCGATCAAAGCCTGCATGGGTTTGTCGGCGGGCAGCATGTTGGCAAACACCGGCATCAGTTTGTAGCGAAAGTCGGCCACGCGCTGCTGGCGGATGTCCAAGTCCAACACCGCTAAAAACTTGCCGTTCGATCCGGCGTTGGTGACGATGGTTTTGCCCCCAGGGTTAGACACCAAGGTGGCCACGGGCATGCCGTCGTGGGTGTGTCCACCCATGATGGCGTCGATGCCGCGCACCCGCGAGGCCATCTTCAAGTCCACGTCCATGCCGTTGTGGCTGAGCACCAGCACCACTTGGGCGCCTTTGGCCCGCACCTCGTCGACCATGCTTTGCATGCGTGTGTCTTGGATGCCAAACGCCCAGTCGGCCACCATGTAGCGCGGGTTGGCGATGGGCGTGTAGGGAAAGGCTTGGCCAATGATGGCGCAGGGCACGCCGTTGATTTCGCGCATCACATAGGGCTTGAACACCGGGTCGCCAAAGTCTTGAGTCTGGATGTTTTGGGCGATGAACTCAATTTGGCCGGCAAAGTCTTTGTCGACAATTTCTTTCACCCGCTCCATGCCCAGGGTGAACTCCCAGTGGCCGGTCATCACATCCACACCGAGCAATTTGCACGCCTCGACCATGTCTTGGCCGCGCGTCCACAGCGCCGTGCCCGAGCCCTGCCAGGTGTCGCCACCGTCGAGCAACAAAGCACCGGGGCGGCTGGCCTTGAGGCGCTTGACCAAGGTGGCCAAGTGGGCAAAGCCCCCCACCTTGCCATAGCGGCGGGCGGCCTTGTCAAAGTCCAGATAGGTCAGCGCATGGGCCTGGGCCGTGCCGGGGCGCAAGCCCGCGGCCTTGAGCAGGTGCTCACCCACCAAATGCGGCAACTGTCCGCGCATGCTGCCCACGCCCAGGTTGATGCTGGGCTCGCGAAAGTGGATGGGCAGCAACTGCGCATGGCAGTCGGTCATGTGCAAAAACGACACCTGACCAAAACGCGGCGCGTCGTACAAGCCCTCGCTGGCGGTGGCCGCATCGGCCTCGGCATAGCGGCCCATGGCCATGCCCGCCACCGCGCCAGCACCCAGGATCTGCATGAATTCGCGCTTGTGGAGGTTCATGGTTAAGCCATCACTGATATAAAGGATTTAAAAAAACCGGGCCAAAGCCCGGTGTGGGTCACTGGTTGACCGGAGACTTGGGATCGAGCAACAGGCCGACGATGTCGCGCACCTGGGCTTCGGTCAAGATGCCCATGTGCCCAGCGCGGGGCATGTTGGAGCAGGCGTTGTAGGCCTTGGCATTCCAAATCTTGCCCCAGGTGTATTCCACGATGGGTTTGGATGTTGCACTGCTGGGGTCGCTCACGCCACGGATCTTGCCGTAGTTGTACAGGCTGGGGCCAATCGTGCCGTAGGAGATTTCGGCCTTGTCCATTTGATGGCAGTTGTAGCAATTGCCACCGTTGGCCATTTTGGGGTCATCGGTCCAGGTCAGGCCGCGGCCACTTTGGGCAATCGCTTCGCCGCGTTTCCAGTCGCCAATGAACTGGCCATTGCTGGGCCAGCGGATGGCTTTGAGGTTGGTCTCTTCAATCGCTTTGGCCACTTTTTCGTCCAGCGGCTGGCCACTGGCATCGGCCTCGCTGCACAAACGGTTGGTGTCGTCGGTTTGGGTCAAGCGCTCCACATTCACATGGGCTTGGGTGCGGAACGAAGCTTTGACCATTTGGTCGGTGATTTGGTTCAGCTCAGCCACGCTGGGCAAGTTGGCACAGCCAACCAATGCCAGGGCAGCCACGGCCAAACCGGTCAGGCGGGTTTTGGTGTTCATGGTGTCTTTCAATTCAGCGCTTGATGGCCGGGGCAATGGAGGCGGCACCTTGGGCATTGACACCCAAATAGACGCTCAAGGCCACAGTGGCATCGCTGGCAAAGCCGGGGAATGGGAAGCGCTGTTGGCGGTAGCAGTCGTTCAAACGCTGCTGCATGCCCCACATCTGCCCATTGGAGACGCGGTAGGCCGGCCAAGCGGCAAAACCGATGCCGTCACCCGGGTTCTTGGTCAGCAAGGGCAGGTCTTGCAAGCGGATGCGCTTGCCTTCTTCGCCGTGGCAGGAGGCACAAGAAAAGTCGTGTGTGCCACCCCGCATGAAGAACAGGCGCTTACCCACTTCGTACATCACCCGCTCTTGGGCGTGCGACTGGGACAAATTGAACTTCATGCCCTTGGACTCGGCCGCAACCCAGGTGGCCATGGCAGTCAGATTGGCCATTTCGCCGCTGCCAAAGCTGGTTTTGGCAATGGCCTGGGGGTCAAAGCCTTGCAAGGTTTGCATGCAGGTGAGCAAGCGCGACTCCAGGTCTTGCACCTTGCCGGTGTCGGCAAAGTATTTGGGCAAGCTGACAAACACGCCTTTGATGACGCCCGGTCCTTGGCCCAAATCGCAAGCCTCGAGGCTGGCGTTTTTGGGACCGCGTTTTTGCTTCCACAGGTCTTCACCCTTGGCCTCGAACAAATCGGCCGGGTTGCCGTCTTGCAACATGGCCCGGTATTCGTCAATGCCTTGGCTGGTGGTTTTTTGAGCCAGCACCGGTGATGCCCCCAAAACCATGGCCAAGGCCACGGGAATCAATGCTTGTCGCATGCGAACCTCTGGGTTTGGAAAATCAGCTGATGGTGGCTTCGTCGGTGCGGGTGGCGCCGCGGTTATCCACCCATTTGATGGACACCTTGTCGCCGGCCTTGGCACCCTTGACGCTGAACTGCAAAAAAGGGTTTTTCGACACCGCAGGGCCCCACTCGGAGGTCATGACCACCTTGCCGTTGTGGCTGGCGGTGATTTCTTGGATGAACCAAGCGGGGACGATTTTGCCGGCCGCGTCTTTGCGCTGACCGGACTCCATTTCGTGGCTCATGAGGACGCGGACGGTGGCTTTGTCGCCGCTGGCTTGGGCGCGGATGCGCATGGGATCTGCCATGATTTCTCTCCTATATATATGTGTGTGGGGACGGTCTCAGTGGCGGGGCTTTAGCCGCCGCAGCCACCCAGGGTGACCTTGACTTCTTTTTTGGCGAACAAGGCGCGACCGTCGTTCATGATGGCCACCGCGTACACGTCCGAGGACTGACCCATTTTGGAGCGGGTGGCGAAGTTGGCGTCGACCGCGTCGGAGACGTTGAACACGGCCACCAACACCGAGGGGTTTTTCTCGACCAAGATCAACAGGTGTTTGACGCCGCTCATGGCCGTGCTCACGCCCAAGGGCACCACTGCGCCGTTTTCGGCAATGTCGGGCGCGGTCAGGGTGACGTCTTTGCTCTCGCTGATGTTGGCACCGCCCGAAGCCTTGACGGCTTCTTGCACGGTTTTGGCTTCAAAGGCAGCCTTGTTGGGTGCGGCTTGGGCCGCTGTGGGCAGCCAGCCGGCGGCGCTCAGCAAGCTGGCCACGACCGCTGAATGTTGGATCGCTTGGCGACGATTTTGCATGGTCAATCTCCTAAACATAAATGCCCTCTATTAGAACCTCAATTGGTCTGCCCCAGAGAGTGAGGGGTTTCAACGCGGTGCCCCCCGCGCCAGCCAAGCGGCAATGGCTTGGGCGTCCGCGTCGGGCAGGTTTTGCGCAGGCATGGGAATCGGTCCCCACACACCAGCGCCACCGTTTTTGATTTTTTGCGCCAGCACATCGGTCTGACCGGGGTATTTTTTCGCCACATCGGTCATTGCGGGGCCCACGATCTTGCGCTCCACGCCATGGCAAGCGGTGCAATTGTGTTTGCCCAACAAGGCCAGCACGGCCTTGGTATTGCCCGGGGCGGCGGCAGGGGTGCTGCCTGCACCGGCTCCTGCACTGGCCGCACTGGCCGCACTGGTCGGCGCGCTGGTCGCAGCGCTGGCATCGGCGACCAAGGTGTTGGCCCCGCGCTGGGGCCCGACCAAGCGGTTTTGATCCCGCAAATTGCCGTGGGCATTGCGCGCAAAGTCGGGGAGCAAAGAAGCCACACGCGGGTCGGTGGCGCAGTTTTTCATGCAAGCGGTATTGGCGGTGTCGGCACGGGTGGTTTTGGAGCCCCATTCACGCCCGGGCCACAGCGCATGGTCGGTGTTCATGCCCATCCGGTTGGGCATGCGCTGCTGCACCTGGGCGATGTTTTGGTCCGACAGCACAAAGGTGTCGGGCACCACCTCAGACAGGTTGAGCATGAAGGCCACCACCGCATACACCTCATCGGTTTTGAGCGACTTGGGTGTGTTCCAGGGCATGGCGCGGTTGATGTAGTCCCACAGCGTGGACAAAGTGGCCAGCTTCATCATGGTGGTGCGGCTGGGGTAGTCGTCACGCGCCAAATTGGCCACCCGACCGTTGGCCACATCTTTCGCGGTGACGCCGCCGATGACCGGGTTGAAGACTTCATTGGACTCGCCAAACACCCCATGGCAAGACGCGCACTTGGCCTCCCACACGTCTTGGCCTTGGGCCACCGACCCAGAGCCCTTGGGCAGGCCTTTGAAATCGGCGCGCACATCGATGTCCCAAGCGGCGATTTCGCGCGCCGTGGCGGTACGACCCAAGCCAGGGTAAACCGATGTGGCGGTTTGGGCCCATGTGTTGCAGGTCAAAAACACCATGCCCCACAGCAGGGCCAGGGTTGATTTAAGCCACTTGGACATTTTTCACCTCGCCGCTTTCTTGCACCAACCACGATTGAATGGCGTTGTTGTGATAAATGGATCGGCTGCCGCGCACCTTGCGCAGTTGGGCATAGGTGGGCTGGACAAAACCGGTGTCGTCGATGGCCCGGCTTTGGATGATCGCGGGCTGGCCATTCCACACCCAATCGATGTTGAAGCGCGTCAAGGCTTTGGACAGCACCGGGGTCTGCAAGCGTGCACTGCGCCAGTTGCGACCGCCGTCCACCGACACATCCACCCGCTTGACCTTGCCCCGGCCCGACCACGCCAGACCCGATATGTTGTAGAAGCCTTTGTCCAACAACACCTGCCCGCCAGAGGGCGTGGTGACCACGCTCTTGCACTCTTGGATGCTGGTGTATTGGCGGTGCATACCGTTGGGCATCAGGTCCATGTAGTGGATGGCCTCGTCCTTGGTGGCATAGGGCTGATCGCCCACCTCGACCCGGCGCAGGTATTTGATCCAACTCACCCCTTGCACACCGGGCACCACCAAGCGCAAGGGGTAGCCGTTTTCAGGGCGCAGCATTTCGCCGTTTTGGCCATAGGCCACCAACACCTCGCCCGAGGTGATCAGCGACATCGGGATGGTGCGGGTCATGGACGAACCCTCGCCACCTTCGGCCAGTACAAAGCGGCCGGTTTTCAAATCGGCCCCGGCCATTTCGAGCAAGGTGATCAGGGGCACGCCGGTGAATTCGCTGCACGAGATCATGCCGTGGGTGTACTGCACCGTGGGCACCGCCACCTGCGCCCACTCCACCGCCGTGTTGGCACCACACTCGATGAAGTGAAAGCGCGACACCGAAGGCAGGCGCATGATTTCATCCACCGTGAACACCATCGGTTTTTTCACCAAACCATTGACCATGAATCGGTGCTTGGAGGGGTCGATGTCCCACCAACCCTGGTGGTGGCGCTCGAAATGCAAACCGCTGGGGGTGACGATGCCAAACAAGGATTGCAAAGGTGCAAACGACACCGAAGCCTGGGTGGTTTGCGTCAAGCCCGGGCTTTGGCGGCGCTGCACATTGGTCTCGAACCGCGAGGGCTTGCCGTAGCCATCGGTGGCCACGCCCAAACCCAAACCCTTGGCGTGCTCGGGCAGGTTCAAGATGTGGGTATCGCCCCCTTCTGGGGCCACCGGGTTGGTTTGGGCCAGGGCGGTCCCACCCGTGGCCGCCACCGCTGCGGCAAACGCTTTTTCGATGAAACCACGCCGACCTTGTCGCAACTCGCTGCGGGCGGTTTGCAAGGCTGGCGCGTCCAAAAAGTTTTCAGGCGCTTTGCGCAAGCGGCCATGGGTGGTGGGAGGATTCATATTTATATCAATAAAGACTGATGTTTAGAGCAAAAAAAGTCACTTGAAACGGTAGTGGTCACGGTTGAGCACCGCCGCCACAGCCGTCACCTCTTCGGGAAACAGGCCCAAATTGAGCTGGGTGTTGCAAGCCTCGACCATGCCGCGCAACAAGCCCGGCGTTTTCAGGCGGCCAGCGGGGTTGTACACATCGGTGCCGTCATCGCCCACATGGCGGGCATGGCAGGCCTCGCATTTGTGCTCGGCCATCAGCTGGCGGCCCAGGGCCAAATCAGCACCCACAAAAATTTGACTTTGCGCCCATGCCAGTGCCACTGGCGCAGCCAACAAAGTGGCCAGCGCCCAGCGGGTCAGTGGGGGTTTATTTGGCACCCGCGAGCACCCAGTTGGCCAAGGTGAGTGCATCGGCCTCGCTCAAGGCGGGTTGTGAGGGCATGGGCACCGGGCCCCATTTGCCGGCACCACCGCCCTTGATACTTTGGGCCAAGGTGGTGGCAGCGTCTTTTTGACCGGCGTATTTTTTCGCCACATCGTTGTATGAGGGCCCGACCAGTTTTTTGGCCACGGCATGGCACGACATGCAGGCGTTTTTTTGCGCCAAATCCGCACTGGCCCAAGCGGGTGATGCCACCACAGCAGCCATCAAAACCAAAACCTTCCATCCACGCATCTTTCGACCTTTCAAATCAAATATCAGCAATCTCTAATATATACCGACTCCGCCGGGAATTCGGCGGTTTGTCGCTGGTGTTTTCCCGCAAACCCGAGGGGCTCCAGGTCTGGCTTGAAAACAAGGGGCCGGTGTTGGGAAAGCCCCAAGGGCAGCGAGAAGGCCAGGCCTAGACCTGGGCCCTCACGGGGGACATCGCCTTGGCCCGCTCCCCCATTTGCCCCCGCGCGCGGCTGCAAAAGTTGGCGCGACTGCTCCAGGCGCTGATCCAAGTAAGCGCCGTAGAAGTCGGGCAAAGAAGCCCCCTCCAAACGCTGCGCCACTTCGCGGCCATTGGGGCCAAAAAACAGCACCGTGGGGGCCACCGAGATGCGGCGGTTTTTCACCCAATCGCCGTGGCTGCGGGTTTGGCCGTCCCAATCGATCAAGGTTTCTTTGTGCTGCATGTCGATTTGCACCACCACTTGGCCACCGCGCCACAGCGGGCCCAAATGGCTTTGCCGCACTTGGCGGCAATAGGGACAGTTGTCCAAGCTCACCATCACCACCAAGGGCTGACCCTGGGCCAGGGCTTGCGCCAAGGCCTGGGGCAAATCGGTGGCGGTGGGCAAAACCACGCGGTTCTGGCTTTGCGCTGGCATGGGGCTCCAAAGGGCCCACAGCAACAACCAGACCCCCGCGAATGCAGGCCCACGGTGGGACCAAGGACGCCACATGCTTTCAGGCCAAACTGTCGGCCCAAATGTTGCGCGCCCAGGCCAAAGCGTATTGCCCTTCCAAGGCATTGGCCGCGGCCGACACCCCGCCCGAGCCGGGCACGGTGAGCATGGTTTTTTTGTCGGCGTCGTAGCGGTGCACGCTGGCCACGTGGATCACATCTTGGTCGCTGACAAAGCTGTAGCAGGTGTTGTTGTAAATGGGCAAGGGGTTGACTTCTTTGCCCGTGAGCAAGGCCACCACCGCAGCCGCACAGGTTTTGCCATGCTGGTTGGCCATGTGGCCGGACTTGGGCATGGCCGGGGCGATTTGGATCGAGTCGCCCAGCACATGGATGTTTTTGACCGCCACCGACTCAAAGGTCAAAAAGTTGACTTCGCACCAGCGCTGGTTGGCGGTGGCCAAGCCGGTTTTGACCGCAATGTCGCCAGCGCGCATGGGCGGGATGTAATTGACCACCGAGGCTTTGACGTCGTCGTTGAAATCAAACTTGAAGGTGTTGGTGGCGGCGTCAACGTCGGTCACCTTGTGGCGCGGGCGGTATTCAATGATGCCCTTGTAGCGATCGGCCCAGGCTTTTTTGAACAAGGGACCTTTGGAGGTGACGTCTTCGTTCTCGTCCAGGATCAGCACCTTGCTCTTGGGTTTGGCTTGGCTGAAGTAATGCGCCACTTGGCAAGCCCGCTCGTAGGGGCCAGGGGGGCAGCGGTATGGGGCCAAGGGCACATTCATGGCAAACACACCGCCGTCGGGCATGGCTTGCAATTGCTGGCGCAGGGCCAAGGTTTGCGGGCCCGCCTTCCACGCATGCAAAACCTTGTCGGCCGCGCCGGCCTTGGCCATGCCCGGGGCGCTGCCCGGCATGAAGTCCACACCTGGCGACACGATCAATCGGTCGTAGGGCAAGGTCGCGCCAGAGGCCAAGGTAACGATGCGTTTGTCGGGATCAATTTGGGTGACGAAGTCTTGCACCACCTTCACGCCGTGGCGGCGCGTCAAATTGTCGTAGGGCGTGGTGATGTCGGCCATGGTTTTGCTGCCACCGACCACCAAGTTGGAAATGGGGCACGACACAAAAGCCGCATTGGGCTCGACCAAGGTCACATCAATGCCGTAGTCTGACCACATGCGCACATATTTGGCAGCGGTGGCACCACCATAACCGCCACCGACCACCACCACCTTGGGGCCAGCGCCACCAGGCGTGGCACAGCCCGAAAACAATCCCAAAGCACCCAACACCGAACCCGCTGACGCGGTTTGTATCCATTGACGACGTTTCATAGCGGCTCCCGATCAGTTTTTCTGGGCAGCGAAATACGCTGCAATGGCTTGGATTTGCTCGTCCGAATAGCCCTTGGCAATTTGGTGCATCAAGGTGGCAGGCAAAGCACCCGACTTGTAGGCCTGCATCTTGGCCACCGTCGCGGCAGCGGGGACGCCGGCCAGGGCGGCCATGCCGGGCTGGGCCTGGCCATTGGTGCCATGGCAGTTGGCGCAGCCAGCGGCCCAGCTGCGCAAATGCTCGGGGGCGGTTTGGGCCGCAGCGCCAAAGCTGGTGGCCATCAGCCCCGCAGCCAGACAGGCGATCATGGTTGGTTTCATCATTGCTCCTTCAAAAATTCAAAAGACAGTGGCTCTGTGGGCGCGGTTCATGGGTGGCATGCGCCAATGGACAAATGGTAGCCGCAGCACTTTCCCGGTTGGCAAGGTAGAAACCCTCTACAGCGCCCTGCAGCACCGATCAATCGTCGAGGGCATCGATGGCCAGTTGGGTGCACATGGCACGGCACATGCCGACCACGCTTTCGTTGATGATGCGGTAGTAAATTTGCACCCCATCGCGGCGGCGGCCCAAAATGCCCGCCCGGTGCAAGGTGTGCAAATGCTGCGACATATTGGGCTGGGTGGTGTCGATGCTTTGCAGCAACTCGCCCACGTTTTTTTCGCCTTGGCACAAGGCGCTGATGATTTTCAAGCGCAAGGGTGCCGCCATCACGCGGAAGGTTTTGGCGGCATCGTGAAACACCTGGTCCGAGGAAGACAACGCCAACCCATCCGGCGGCAATGCAGCGGGCGTTTGGGCGGTGGTGGCGTCGAGTGAGGGCATGGGCGACAGGGGCTTTGGCAATTGTCGAGGTGGCGATTTTGCCTCAAGCCCAGGGCTTGACCGGTGGCGCTGGGTGGCTCGCCGTTTCAGTGCCAAGGGGGGAAGCGCCCAAACCCACCCACAGCGCATGCACCTGTTGTTGTAAATCTTTGGCCCAGGTGCGCCGGTCGCGGCCCGCATCCAGCTCAGGCTGACCCCAGGCCACGTGGACTTGCAAGCCACTGGCGCAAGCCGTGCGCCACAAAGAATCCACCAAGCTTTCATCGCCGACAAAACTCACCGCTTGGCTGGTTTGCCCGCTGCGGGCATCGACATAGCGCAGCGCCGTTGGCAACACCGGCGCGTTGGCGCTGATGGCCGCTTGGATCAAATTGGCATGGAAGGGCAGCAACTGCAAACCATCGCTGGTGGTGCCCTCGGGGAACACCGCCAACACCTCGCCAGCCTGCAACACCTCGACCATTTGGTGCACCACCCGCATCGCATCGCGCCGCGAAGCGCGCTCAATGAACAAGGTGCCAGCGGCGGCAGCCATGGGGCCGATCAAGGGCCAATGGTGGACCTCGGACTTGGCCACAAAACGCGCATGCGAACAGGCGTGCAAAACCAAGATGTCCAGCCAGGTCACATGGTTGCACACCATCAGCACCGGACCGTGGGTGGGCACATCGCCCTGCGAGTGCAATGCCACCCCCAGTGCTTTGAGCATGTCGCGCGACCACTGCTCCACGGCCCGGGCGCGTTGCGCTGGGCTCATTTGGCCAAACTGACGGCGTATGCGCCAGTTGCCGTGCCCCAACAAGGCCGCAATGTGCGCCAAGCGCCAAATGCCCCTCAACCAGCGCATGGCTTGGGTTCGGCAGAACGTGTCATGGGGCGCGATAAACGGGTCGCCCACCCACCCAGGTAGCGCGCACCGCACCCGGCAGGGCTGAGCCACCGATGTCAAAGGCAAATGGCGTGTGCTTGCACTGGCTGCGCAAGTTGTGGGCATGCACCGGCCAAATGGTGCTGGGGTCGTAGACGCACACATCGGCGCTGGCGCCCACTTGCAAACGCCCCAAACCACCCGCCTGCACCGCGCCGCACTGGCTCAGCAAGTTGCCCGGTGCCGAAGTCACCACCTGCAAAGCCCGGTGGATACCGACAGCCGGGTCTTGCCCCCATTTGAGGGCCAAACCCAGCAACAACTCCAAACCGCTGGCACCCGGCTCGGCTTGGGCAAATGGCAGGGCTTTGGCGTCGCCCTCCACCGGTGTGTGGTCAGAGACCAAGGCATCGATGGTGCCGTCGCGCAAGCCCTCGCCCAGGGCCGCGCGGTCGGCCTGTTGGCGCAGCGGCGGGTTCAGCCGAGCCCGGCTGTCAAAGTAGCCAATGTCCACATCGATCAGGTGCAACGAGTTGATGCTCACATCACAGCTGATGTTCAAGCCCTCGGCTTTGGCCTGGCGCACCAAGGCCACACCTGCCCCACTGGAGAGGCGGCACACATGCACCCGCGCCCCGGTGATGCGCATCAGCGCGATGATGGTGTTGAGGGCAATCGTCTCGGCAGCCACCGGCACGCCACTCAAGCCCAAGCGGGTGGCCAAGGGGCCGCTGGCGGCCACGCCTTTGCCCAGATACAACTCTTGCGGGCGCAGCCACACGCTGTAGCCAAAGGTGGCGGCATATTGCATGGCCCGCTGCAACACCTGGGTGTTGCCCACCGCTTGCTCGGCCTGGCCAAAGCCGACGCAACCGGCCTCGGTCAGTTCGTTCATTTCGGTCAGCACTTCACCGGCCAAGCCCCGCGTCAGCGCGCCCAGCGGAAACACCTGCGACAGTTGCAAGCGCTCGGCGCGAAAGCGCAGCATGTCGACCAAACCGGGCTCATCGAGCACCGGGTCGGTGTCGGGCGGACACACCAAACTGGTGACGCCACCGGCCACCGCAGCGGCCAACTCGCTGTCGAGCATGCGCTCGTGCTCATGGCCGGGCTCGCCCAAGCGGGCACACAAATCCACCAAGCCAGGGATGACCACTTGGTCGCGGGCGTCGTACACCGCATCGGGTGTAAAGCCACTGGGCGCTTGGCCCATCGCCACAATGCAACCGTCGGCGATGGCCACATCGGCCACGGCATCCAAACCGCTGGCAGGGTCGATCACACGGCCATGTTGGATCAAGGTTTTCATGCTTCGTTCCCCGCCACGATGGACATCACCGCCATGCGCACCGCAATGCCAAAGGTGACCTGCGGCAAGATCACGCTTTGCGCGCCATCGACCACCGCCGAATCAATTTCCACCCCCCGGTTGATCGGGCCGGGGTGCATCACGATGGCGTCGGGCTTGGCACATTGCAGCTTGGCCGCGGTCAGCCCAAAGCCCTTGAAATACTCTTGGCTCGAGGGCAACAAGGCGCCACTCATGCGCTCGTTTTGCAGCCGGAGCATGATGACCACATCACAGTCTTGGATGCCCGCTTCCAACTGGTGGAATACCTTCACACCCATGTGCGAGAGGTCACCGGGCACCAAGGTTTTGGGGCCCACGACACGCACTTCGGCGCAACCCAAGGTGGTCAGGGCGTGGATGTCCGAGCGCGCTACCCGCGAATGCAGCACATCGCCCACGATGGCCACGCGCAGGTTGGCAAAGTCGCCCTTGTAGTGGCGAATGGTGTACATGTCGAGCAGGCCCTGTGTCGGGTGGGCATGGCGACCGTCACCGGCATTGACCACATGCACATGCGGGGCCACATGCTCGGCAATCAAATAAGGCGCGCCCGATTCGCCGTGGCGCACCACAAAAATGTCGGCGGCCATGGCCGACAAGTTGGCAATGGTGTCGAGCAGCGACTCACCCTTGCTGGCCGAGCTGCGCGCGATATCGAGGTTGATCACATCGGCCGACAAGCGCTTGGCGGCAATTTCAAAGGTGGTTCGGGTGCGGGTGCTGTTTTCAAAGAACAGGTTGAACACGCTTTTGCCGCGCAACAGCGGCACTTTTTTCACCTCGCGGTCGCTGACCGAGACAAACTGGCTGGCCGTGTCCAAGATGTGGGTGATGATGTCCTTGGGCAAACCCTCGGTAGAGAGCAGGTGAATCAACTCACCATTTTTGTTCAGTTGCGGGTTTCGTTTGTACAGCACCGTCAGCCCCTGAGTGAAAAGGTCAAGCGCCCATCGGGATCGCGTTGCAGGCTTAACTTTTGATCCGCCGGCAAGCTCAGGCGGGCGGCGGCGCAATCGGCCTGGATGGGCAACTCGCGCCCGCCTCGGTCGACCAACACCGCCAAGCGCACGCTGGCCGGTCGCCCGTAGTCATACAACTCGTTGATCACCGCCCGCACCGTGCGCCCGGTGTAGAGCACATCGTCAATGATCCACAGGTGCGCGCCTTCGATTTCAAACGGCAGGCGGGTGACGCCGCCATCGGCCAGGCCACGGCGCGCAAAATCATCGCGGTGCATGGCCGATGAAATCACCCCCGCCGGCTCGCTCAAGCCCAAGTCGGCCTGCAAGCGCTCGGCCAACCAAGCCCCGCCAGAAGTGATGCCGACCAAGCGGTCGTTGGCGCCCCACTGCGGCTGCAAGGCGCGCAGCAAATCGCCATACAAGCTCTCGGCGTTGAGCGACAAGCTTCCACTCATGTGGCCATCTCCTGAAAAAACTGCTGCAAGATGATGCTGGCACTGGCCGCATCCACATCTTTGGCGCCACCCGCAATCGCTTCGGTGGTGCTGTAGCGCTCATCGACTTCAAACACCGGCAGGCCAAAGCGACCGTGCAATTGGCGCGCAAAGCGCCGGGCGCGGTGGGTGTTTTCATGCTCTGCCCCATCGGGGTGAAACGGCACACCCACCACCAAGGCATCGGGTTGCCAATCTTGGATGCAACGGGCAATCAAAGGCCAGCGCGCATCGCCTTGGGCTTGCAAATGGCCTTGGGGCGAGGCCAGGCACAGCAAGCGGTTGCCCACCGCCACACCGGTGCGGCGGGTGCCAAAGTCAAAGGCCAAAAACGTTTGCAATTGGGGCGCAACCTGGCGTGGGCCGGTCATCACGCCTGCGCTCATGCGTGCCCCGCGTCGGGCGACAGCATCCACGACTGCAAGCCCAGCAATGACAGGGCTTTTTCGTAGCGTTGCTCGCACGGGGTGTCAAAAATCACCGCGGCATCGGCCTCTACCGTGAGCCAGGCGTTTTCGGCCAACTCAGACTCGAGCTGGCCCTGCCCCCAAGCGGCATACCCCAAAGAAATCAGCACCTTGCGCGGGCCCGCCCCGGTGGACAAGGCCTCGAGCACATCTTTGGAGGTGGTCATGTCCAGGCCGCCCGGCACCGACAAGGTGGAGGCATAAGCAGACTCGGTGGTTTCGTTGGATTCGCTGGAGGGGGCCAACACCGGTTCGTGCAACACAAAACCGCGCTCGGTGTGCACCGGGCCGCCGTGATAAACAGGGGTTTGATTCAGGTCTTGGCGGTGCAGGGGCAAGTCGACTTTGTCAAACAAACCGCGCACATTGATGTCGCTGGGCTTGTTGATCACCAGGCCCAAAGCCCCTCGGTCGCTGTGTTCACACAGGTAGACCACGCTTTTGGCGAAGGATTCATCGGACAATCCGGGCATGGCGATCAAAAAATGATGCGTCAGGTTGATCGGTTCGGAATCCATGGACATGGGCGCATTTTAATGTTGAAGACAAACACCTCGGGCCAGCCCCGCTTTGACACCGGTTTGGTGTGGTTTCGGCGCGATCTGCGGGCCAGCGACAACGCCGCGCTGCACAACGCCTTGAGCCAATGTGCCCACGTGCATGCGGTGTTTGTGCTCGATCGCGACATCTTGGACCCCCTGCCCCGCTGCGACCGCCGGGTGGACTTTATTTTGGGCAGCCTGCAAACCTTGGATGAAGCGCTGCGCCAGCTCGCTGGCCTGCCCCACGCCGGCCTGATCGTGCGCCACGGCTGGGCGGCACAAGATGTCAACGCATTGGCCCGCGAACTTGGCGCTCAAGCGGTGTTTGCCAACCACGACGACGAACCCGCCGCCATCGAGCGCGACAACCAGGTGCGAACCCTGTTGGCCCAACAAGGGAAAGACTTTTTCACCTTCAAAGACCATGTGGTGTTTGAGCGCAAAGAAGTGCTGACCCAAAGCGGCACACCCTATGGGGTGTTCACCCCTTACAAGAATGCGTGGCTGAAAAAACTCCAACCCGCCGAGCATTTGGCCGCTTGGCCCTGCGACGGTTTGCCAGGGCGCTTGGCCGCTCGGCCCAGCAACATGCGCCAGCCACCCCCCACCCCAACAGACATTGGCTTTGTGCCCAGCAACCTGAGTGCGTTGCCGGTCGTGTGCGGCGCGCCCGGGGCGCAACTGGCCTTGGCAGACTTTGTGAACCGCATCGACCACTATGAAGACACGCGCAACTTCCCGGCGGTCAAAGGGCCCAGCTACCTGAGCGTGCACCTGCGCTTTGGCACGGTGTCGATCCGCGAACTCGCACGCTTGGCGCACACCCGCATGCAACAAGGCTCGGCGGGTGCCGCGGTGTGGCTCTCAGAGTTGATTTGGCGCGATTTTTACCACCAAATTTTGCACCACCACCCCCGCGTGGTGGCGCATGCCTTCAAGCCCGATTACGACCGCATCGAATGGGAAAGCGGCACCGCCGCGCAGACCTTGTTCCAAGCCTGGTGCGATGGAAAAACCGGCTATCCGCTGGTCGACGCGGCGATGGCGCAAATCAACCAAACCGGCTACATGCACAACCGTTTGCGCATGGTGGTGGCGAGTTTTTTGGTGAAAGATTTGGGCATTGATTGGCGCTGGGGCGAGCGCTACTTTGCCACCCATTTGATCGACTTTGACCTGGCCGCCAACAACGGCGGCTGGCAATGGGCCAGTTCCAGCGGCTGCGATGCACAGCCCTACTTTCGCATCTTCAACCCCATCAGCCAAAGCGAAAAGTTCGATCCCCAAGGCAAGTTCATCCGCCGCTACCAACCGCAACTGGCCGAGATGCCCGAGCGCTGGATCCATGCGCCGTGGCAAGCCCCACCCATGGTGCTGCAAGCCGCCGGAGTGCGCTTAGGGCAAAACCAAGCCCTGCCCATCGTCGACCATGCGCTGGCGCGTGACGCCACCTTGGCGCGTTATGCAGTGGTGAAAAAAGCCGGTGCCTGAGCCGCTGGGCTCACACCCCTGGCTGGCGCAAAGCGGCCAGCACCGACGGGTCGGGTGAGCGCACAAAACCAGCCGCGTATTGGTGCAACAAGCGCAGCATTTCTGGCACCGCTGGCCCCGCCCGCTGGGCACCTGCTGTCAAATCACTGTGTGCCAAGGCGGCCTCAATGCAGTGCAAGAGCGCGGCGCACAAATCGGCCATGCCATCAAGCTGCATATCGCCCAGCAACAGGTGCAACTGTGCGGTGGGACCTTCGCAGGCCTGGGCAGCCGCCAGATCTTGCGGCGCATCCGACCAACGCTGCATCACGATTTGCCAATCTTCGACCTGGGCGTGGACAAACTCCAAAAACATGGCGCTCAGCGCTTCGGCTTGCTGGTTGGGTGTGGGCACCATCGGGGCCAAGCCCGGTGCTGCGGCCATGATGCGCGCGCACACCACCGCATGCCAGTTTTGCCATGGCGTGGCCTGGGGGGTGTGGGCCAAATGGTCAAAAAAGTGGGCTGACAGCACCCAAAACATGCGCACCTGGGGGTCAGACTCAGTGTGCTGCGCGCGCGCTTGTTGACACAATCCAAGCAGCACCAGCGCAGGTGCCTGAGACACATGGGGCCGGCCCCGCAGCAAATCCAGCATGCACTGATCAAAAGCACGGCGCCAATCGGTGGGGACCGCAGTGCCGGGCGCGCTCATGGCATACAAAACGAGTGGGGCTTAAATTTCGACCATTTCAAAGTCTTCTTTGCGCGCACCGCATTCGGGGCAAGTCCAGTTCATGGGGACTTGATCCCAAGGGGTGCCGGGCGCAATGCCTTCATCTGGGGCGCCAGCGGCTTCGTCGTAAATCCAGCCGCAAATCAAACACATCCAAGTTTTAGCCACAGTCAAGCCTTCAAGGTTCAAGGGGAAAAGGTGGGGGGTTGGCCACGGGGGCTCGCATAGAATGGGTCGCATTGTATAGATCACCATGGCGCAAGAATTCCGCTCTAAAGACCCCCCCACGCTGGAAGAAGAAGGCGGTGCACCCGCTTGCGTGATGTGCTTCAACGCCAACGATGCCAGCGGTGCAGGCGGGCTGGGTGCCGATCAACTCACCATCGCCTGTGTCGGTGCCCACCCCCTGGGTGTGGTGACCGGCGTTTACATCCGCGACAGCGCAGAAATCTTTGACTTCATGTCCATGGATGAAGACACCGTGGCCGAACAAGCCCGGGTGGTGCTCGAAGACAGCTCGGTGCAGGTGTTCAAAGTGGGCTTTTGCGGCAACCCCGAAACCTTGAGCGTGGTGGCCCAAACCTGCAGCGACTATGCCCAAGTGCCTGTGGTCGCTTACATGCCCAACCTGTCGTGGTGGGACGAAGAGCAAGCCGACGCCTACCAAGACGCTTTTTTGGAATTGATGCTGCCCCAAACCACGGTGCTGGTGGGCAACCACAGCACCTTGTGGCGTTGGCTGTTGCCCGACTGGTCCAACAGCAAAAGCCCCGGCCCGCGCGACTTGGCCCGTGCGGCCAGTGAAAAAGGCGTGCCCTATGTGTTGGTCACCGGCATTGCACAGCCCGACCAGCACATCGAAAACGCCTTGGCCACGCCCCTGACGGTGTTGGCCACCGAGCGCTTTGAGCACATCGATGCCGTTTTTTCGGGCGCAGGCGACACCTTGAGCGCCGCCTTGGCCGCCTTGCTCGCCGCCGGCACCGATTTGGAAGCCGCCAGCCTGGAGGCCCTCAATTACCTCGACCATTGCCTGGACAGCGGCTTTCGCCCTGGCATGGGCCACGTGGTGCCCGACCGCCTCTTCTGGGCCCACGGTGAGGAAGAAGAAGACCCCACCGAAGTGGGCACCGAATTTGCCCTTCCCCGTCACGAAACCAAACACTGACGACACAGCCCATGACCGATCTGAACCAAACCCTTTTCGACCGCGCCCGCCAAGTCATCCCTGGCGGTGTCAATTCACCGGTGCGCGCCTTCCGTGCCGTGGGTGGCACACCGCGTTTTGTCAAACGCGCCAAAGGTGCTTATTTTTGGGACGCCAACGACAAGCGCCACATCGATTACATCGGCTCTTGGGGCCCGATGATCTTGGGCCACGGCCACCCCGCCGTGGTCGAAGCGGTACAAAAAGCGGTGCTCGAAGGTTTCTCCTACGGCGCCCCCACCGAGCGCGAAATTGAACTCGCCGAAGCGCTGTTGAAACTCATGCCCTCGATGGACATGGTTCGCTTGGTCAGTTCGGGCACCGAAGCCGGCATGAGCGCCTTGCGCTTGGCGCGTGGTGCCACTGGCCGCAGCAAGATCATCAAGTTTGAAGGCTGCTACCACGGCCACGCCGACGCGCTGTTGGTGAAAGCCGGTTCAGGCTTGGCCACCTTTGGCAACCCCACCAGCGCCGGTGTCCCGCCCGAGGTGGTGCAACACACCTTGGTGCTCGAGTTCAACAACATCCCCCAATTGGAAGAAGCCTTTGCCCTGCATGGCAAAGAGCTGGCGTGTTTGATGATCGAGCCCATTGCTGGCAACATGAACTTTGTGCGCGCCAGCGTGCCCTTCATGAAACGCTGCCGCGAGTTGTGCACACAGCATGGCGCACTGTTGGTGTTTGACGAGGTGATGACCGGCTGCCGCGTGGCACTGGGCAGTGCGCAAAGTGTTTACGCGAAATCCATCCCTGGCTTCGAGCCCGACCTCACCGTGCTCGGCAAGGTGATTGGCGGCGGCATGCCGCTGGCGGCTTTTGGCGGCAAACGCGCCGTGATGGAACAACTCGCCCCCTTGGGGCCGGTCTACCAAGCGGGCACCTTGAGCGGCAACCCGGTGGCCACCGCTTGCGGTTTGGCCACCTTGCATGAAATTTCAAAACCAGGCTTCTTCGATGCACTGTCGGCCCGCACCCAAAGCTTGGTCGACGGCCTCACCGGTGCCGCCGCCAAAGCCGGTGTGCCTTTCAGCGCCGATTGCCAAGGCGGCATGTTTGGCTTCTTTTTGCTGCCCGAGTTGCCGCAAAACTACGCCAAGGTCATGACCAGCGACAGCCCCAAGTTCAACAAACTGTTCCACGGCTTGCTGGACCGCGGCGTGTACATCGCACCGGCTTTGTACGAGGCTGGTTTTGTCAGTGGTGCCCACACCGCAGACGACATCGCCGCCACGGTGCAAGCCGCGGCCGAGGTGTTTGCCACGCTGTAAAACCCTGTGCGCCGCTTGAGCCGCCGCACCTGCTTGTGTTACTTTTCGTCCTGCGAGGGCGCCACCCTTTGAAGGACTTTGATGAAAAAAACCCACCCCCTGATGGTTGAGGGCAAAAAGCCCGAGCGTGTGCTGGACGCCCTCAAACACACGCTGCGCCAGTATGTGCGCCGCGAACGCAACAAGCCCCTGCCCGAAGGCGTGGACTATTGGGACTTCGATTGTCAAATGGGCTTGCAAGCCGACACCGCCCAACGCGTGCACGTGGCCGAACTGAACAAAGCCTTGGACGCTTTGGCCATTGACGGCGCTGTGGCCGTGTATGTGGAAATTTTGCGCAAACCCGGTATTCGCCAAAGCAAACCGCCCGCACCCGCTGACGAGGCCACCTCACCACCCCCTGAAGCCAGCGCTGCATGAGCGTGCCCCAACCTGCAACCCATTTTTTGCGCAACGTTCTGCGCTGGGTGTTGCTGTTGGTGCTGCCCCTGCTGGCTGCCATGGCCGGGGCATATATCTATTTGCAAGGCGGGCGCTATATGGCCACCGACAACGCCTATGTCAAAGGTGACAAAGTGCCCGTCAGCGCCCAGGTCTCGGGCACCGTGGTCAGCGTGATGGTGCAAGACAACCAAGCGGTGGCCAAAGACCAGGTGCTGTTTGTGCTCGATACCGCACCCTTTCAGCACAACCTGGCCCGTGCGCAGGCCCGGCTGTCGCAGGTGCGCACCGACTTGATGGCGCTCAAAGCCAGTTACCGCGAAAAACAAGCTGAAATCACTCTCTCACGCACCAAGCACCGGTTTGCCCAACGCGAGCAACAACGCCAAGCCGACTTGTTGGATAAAAACTTTATTTCTGCGGCCAAATTTGATGACGCCAAACAAAACACCGATCTGGCCGAACAGCAAACCCAGGCCCTGGAGATGGACCTCAAACGCATCGCCGAAGCCTTGGGCGGCAGCCTGGACAGCGCCATCGAGAGCCACCCCAGCTACCGCTTGGCGATGGCCGAGTTGGCCCAAACCCAATTGGAATTGAACCGCACCACCGTGCGCTCGGCCCAAGCCGGGGTGGTCAGCCGACCGCCCAAGCCCGGTCAATTTGTGGGGGCTGGCACGGTGGCCATGGCCTTGGTGGTGACCGACAACTGGTGGATTGAGGCCAACTTCACCGAAACCGAACTCACCTTCATCCAACCCGGGCAGCGCGCCACGGTGCGCATCGACACCTACCCCGATGCCCAATGGGCGGCGCGGGTAGAAAGCCTGAGCCCGGCCACGGGGGCTGAGTTTTCACTCATCCCCGCCCAAAACGCCACCGGCAACTGGATCAAGGTGACCCAGCGCATCGCCGTGCGTTTGGCCTTGCAGCCCACCGACAACGCCCCCGTGCTGCGCTCGGGCATGAGCGCACACGTGGAGATCGATACCGAGCACCGCCGTCGCTTGTGGGGCCATGCCCTGCCCTGAAACTTGGGCATGACCGCCTCGCCACCCCTGCCATCCACCACCCCTGCCGTGCGACGGGGTTGGCTGACCCTGGCGGTGATGCTGGCCACCATCATGCAAGCGGTGGACACCACCATCGCCAACGTGGCCCTGCCCCACATGCAAGGCAGCATGGGGGCCACGCAGGACCAAATATCTTGGGTGCTCACCTCCTACATCGTGGCTTCGGCCATTTGCATGCCCTTGACCGGTTTTTTGGCCGCACGCTGGGGGCGCAAACGCGTCTTCATGGCTTCGGTGGTGGGCTTCACCATCACCTCCATGCTGTGTGGTGCGGCCCAAAGCCTGGAACAA
The DNA here is from genome assembly GCF_965234775.1 of Limnohabitans rimovensis (SeqCode). Taxonomy (GTDB): domain Bacteria; phylum Pseudomonadota; class Gammaproteobacteria; order Burkholderiales; family Burkholderiaceae_C; genus Limnohabitans; species Limnohabitans rimovensis. The sequence goes on from NZ_OZ248562.1 coordinate 1,230,763, forward strand.
ATTGTGTTGTTTCGCTTGCTGCAAGGGGTGTTTGGGGCTTGCTTGGTGCCGCTGTCGCAATCGATCTTGCTGGATGCCTATCCGCGTGAACGCCACGGCGCGGCCATGGCCTTGTGGGGCATGGGGGTGATGGTCGGCCCCATCCTGGGCCCGTCGATGGGCGGCTGGCTCACCGAGTACTACAACTGGCGCTGGGTGTTCTACATCAACCTGCCCGTGGGCGTGTTGGCCTGGTTGGGTCTCGCCGCATTTGTGCCCGAAACCGAGCTGGACCCCGAGCGGCGCTTTGACATGCTGGGCTTTTGCTTTTTGTGCCTGGGTCTGGGTTCGCTGCAAATGATGCTCGACCGGGGGCATTCGCTGGACTGGTTTGCCAGCCCTGAGGTGGTGGCCGAGGCCTGCTTGGGGGTGCTGGGCCTCTACCTGTTCATTGCCCACATCTACACCCAACCCAAAGCCTTCATTGACCCCAGCATTTTCAAAGACCGCAACTTCAGCGTGGGCCTGCTGTTCATCTTCATTGTCGGCATGATCTTGCTCACCACCATGGCCTTGCTACCGCCCTTTTTGCAAACCCTGATGGGCTACCCGGTGATGGACGTGGGCCTGTTGCTGGCCCCACGCGGGGTGGGCACCATGATGGCCATGTTGGTGGTCGGGCGCATGTCGGGCCGGGTCAATGCGCGCTTGCTGGTGCTGGCAGGCCTTCTCATGACCAGCGCCTCGCTGTATTGGATGACGCGTTTCACCACCGATGTGACCAGCTGGACGGTGGTGCAAACCGGCATCTTGCAAGGCATGGGGCTGGGGTTTTTGTTTGTGCCCTTGACCGCTTTGGCGTTCTCCACCATGCCAGTGGCTTTTCGCAACGATGGCACGTCCTTGTATAGCCTGGTGCGCAACATGGGCAGCAGCATTGGCATTTCGGCGGTCATCAGCTATTTGGGCTCGCGCACCCAAATCAACCACGCGATCTTGTCCGAACACATCCACACCGGCAACTGGGCGCTGCAAATGGGCATCGAGCAAGGCCTGCACCACATCATCACCCCAGAGGGTTTGAGCCAGTTGGATGCCCAAGTGGCGCGACAAGCCGCCATGCTGGCGTTTGCGCAAGACTTTCAAGCCATGATGTGGCTCACCCTGGCGGCCATTCCCTTGCTGGCCTTGTTGCACACGCCCAGCCCTGCAGAAAAACACTGATCGCTTTTATCGCCCGCAGGCCAGCGTAAGCTCAGCTGGGTGTGAAAGCTGCTGCGGCAGCGCGCAATTTGTCTTTCTTGCTCAGCCGCTTGCCCTTGATGCCACCCACACCGGGCACTGTCGCAGGTTCATCGGTGGGCTCAAAACCCGCCACCACCTCTAACGGCAATTGAACCTGTGCACGCTTTTGGATCAACTGCCAATGCGCCAAGGCGTCGGCGCTGACAAAGCTCACGGCTTGCCCTTGTGCACCGGCGCGGGCGGTGCGCCCAATGCGGTGGGTGTAATCATTGGCCGAGCGGGGTAAATCGAAATTAACCACCACCGGCAACATGGCAATGTCGATGCCGCGTGCCGCCAAATCGGTGGTGACCAACACATCGATGCGGCTGTCCTTGAAGTCTTGCAACGCCGCTTGGCGGCCCCCTTGCGACATGTCGCCATGCAAAGCACTGGCCCGCACGCCAGCCGTGCACATCTTGCTGGCCAGGTGCGCGCAGGCATAGCGCGTGGCCACAAACACCAGCACCCGCTGCCAACCCTGGGTGGTGATCAAGTGGCGCAGCAATGCCGTGCGTTTTTTGTCATTCACCGCGATGGCAAGTTGTTCGATCTGCGGTGCTTCAAACACCTCGGCGGCATCGCTTTCGATGCGCAGCGGATCGCGCAAGCCATGCAGGGCCCAGGTGGCCAACTCGGGTGTGGCGGTGGCCGACCAACACAGGGTTTGGTGCGCTTGCGTCAGCAAGGCCAATACCGCTTGCAGCTCGTCGGCAAAGCCCAGCTCGAGCAAGCGGTCGGCCTCATCAAGCACCAGGTGCTGCACCTCCGACAAACGCAAGGCGTTGTGCGCCACCAAGTCGAGCAAACGCCCGGTGGTGGCCACCACCACATCGGCACCACCGCGCAAGGCCATCATTTGCGGGTTGATCGACACCCCGCCGTGCGCCACCACCGCTTTGAGCCCCAAGCTGTCAGCCACTTGGCGCAGCACTTGCCCCACTTGCAGTGCCAACTCGCGGGTGGGGACCAGCACCAGGCAGCGGATGGGCCGGCGGAAATTGGTTTGCTTGGGCGCTTGCAATATTTTTTGCACCAGAGGCAAGACATAGGCCAAGGTTTTGCCCGACCCGGTGGGCGCACTGGCCCACACATCGCGGCCTTGCAACACGGCGGGAATGGCTTGGCCTTGTATGGGCGTGGGCAGGTGCAAACCCATGCTGTCCACGGCGCGCATCAGCGCAGGGCTCAGGCCCAGTTCAGAGAAGTTCAAAGGGGGGTCCAAGTGGGTCAGGTGGGGAGGATGGCTTTGGGACGGAATGTACAGCCCTGGGCTGCTGCGGATGTGGTCACACTCCGAATGAGCCCACACCTCCATCGGCGCCGGTTGGGCGAATATTTGCCATTTGAAGCCAAAAGGCACACACTGCGTTAAACTCATCGCATGAAGCCATTTCGATGGAGCCCTGAAAAAAACGAGCAACTCCAGCTTGATCGGGGCATTTCATTCGAGAACATGGTGGTTGTCATTGAGTCGGGGGGCCTGTTGGACATCCTGGCTCACCCGAATTTGGCCAAGTACCCCAAGCAAAAGATGCTTGTCGTTACCAGTGACGGCTACGCGTACTTGGTCCCATTTGTCGAGGAAGATGACCATTTTTTTCTAAAGACAGTCATACCCGGCCGCAAGGCAACGCGTGACTATTTGAACCAAGGTGAAACAAATGCCTAAAACCGATGCATACGAAACAGATATTCTTTCCGCATATGAGGATGGCAGGCTGAAGTCTGTGGCGACAAGGGCAGAACTTGCAAAGTTCAAGTCTGCAGCGCGGGCCACAGCCATCAAAGACCGCCGGGTCAATATCCGGCTGTCAACTGGCGACCTGCAAGACATACAGGCCAAGGCGCTTGCAGAGGGGCTGCCGTATCAAACGCTGATCGCAAGTGTTTTGCACAAATATGTGACAGGTCGCCTGTCAGAACGCGAGATCGGCGCTTCGGGAAAGTGATCCAACATTTGGCCCGGCCGACGCAAGGTCGAAGCCACGAACCAAACGGCTCAATGCCTGAAGTGCCTAACCCCAGTGAACACCATGGCCACGCCGCGCTCGTTGGCGGCGTCAATCACTTCTGGGTCGCGCATTGAACCACCCGGTTGAATGACGCAGGTCGCGCCCTCGTCGACCACCACGTCCAGGCCGTCGCGGAAGGGGAAGAAGGCGTCGCTGGCCACCGCCGTGCCTTGCAGGCTCAAGCTGGCGTGACCGGCTTTGATGGCGGCGATGCGGGCTGAGTCCAAGCGGCTCATTTGCCCGGCGCCCACACCCATGGTCATGCCGTCGCGGCAAAACACGATGGCGTTGCTCTTCACAAACTTGGCCACCTTCCAAGCGAACAACAGGTCTTCGATTTGCTGCGGCGTGGGTTGTTTGTGCGTCACCACCTTCAAGTCGCTGGCTTGCAGCACATGGTTGTCGGCGGTTTGCATCAGCACGCCTGAGCCAATGCGTTTGATGTCCACCGTGTTTTGACCGCGCGCCCAATCGGTGTCACCACCCGGGGGCAGGTCGATTTGCATGACCCGCACATTGGCCTTGGACTGCAACAAGGCCAGCGCATCGGCGCTGTAAGACGGCGCGATCAAAACCTCGACAAATTGTTTGTGCACCGCTTCTGCGGTGGCCAAGTCGACCGCACAGTTGAACGCGATGATGCCGCCAAAGGCCGAGGTGGGGTCGGTTTGAAACGCTTTGCGGTAAGCCTGCAAGGCATCTGCGCCCAAGGCCACGCCGCAGGGGTTGGCGTGTTTGACGATGACGCACGCCGGTGTGGCAAAGCTTTTCACACACTCCCAGGCCGCATCGGCGTCGGCGATGTTGTTGTAGGACAACTCTTTGCCTTGCAACTGCACGCCCATCACCAAAGAGCCGGGGGCGGGGTTCACATCGCGGTAAAACGCCGCGAGTTGGTGCGGGTTTTCGCCATAGCGCAGGTCTTGCAGTTTGACAAAGCGGCCATTCGCTTGCCACGGAAACACCGTGAGCTTTCCGTCGACTTGGATGCGTGACAAGTGGTCGCTGATGGCGCCGTCGTACTGGCTGATGCGGTTGAACGCGGCCACGGCCAATGCAAAGCGGGTGGTGTCGCTCCAGCTGCCGTTTTGGCGCAACTCATCCACCACCGGGCCGTATTGCGTGGCGTCGGTCAGCACCGCCACATGCTTCCAATTTTTGGCAGCGCTGCGCACCATGGCCGGGCCGCCGATGTCGATGTTCTCGATCGCGTCTTCCAATGTGCAACCCGGTTGGGCCACCGTGGCTTCAAAGGGGTACAGGTTGACCACCAAAAGGTCAATGGTGTCTATGCCGTGCGCCTGCAAAGCTTGCATGTGCGCAGGCAGGTCGCGGCGGGCCAACAAGCCCCCATGCACCATGGGGTGCAGGGTTTTGACGCGGCCATCGAGCATCTCGGGAAAGCCGGTGACATCGGCCACCTCTCGCACGGGCAGGCCTTGGTCGCGCAGCAACTGCGCGGTGCCACCGGTGGAGATCAAGCCCACGCCCAAAGCGTGCAAAGCATGGGCGAGTTCGGCGATGCCGCTCTTATCGGAGACAGAAATCAATGCGTTCATGGGGGTCCAGGGTTGGCAGGTCCTGCGCTTGCGGGCAGCCTTGCAGGGGGTCAATCAAAGCAGGTTGTGCTCGGTGAGTTTTTTGCGCAAGGTGTTGCGGTTCAGGCCCAACCACTGGGCGGCGCGCGACTGATTGTCTTCGGCGTGCTTCATCACCACTTCCAGCAAAGGTTTTTCGACGGTACTCACCACCATGTCATGTAAATTGCCGGGTTCGGTGCCGCGCAAATCGCGGAAGTAAGCCTCCAGGCTGGAGCGCACCACGTCTTCTATGTTTTTTTTGCTCATGCGAACTGTGTCTCTGGTGTCGGGGCGGTGTCCCACATGGCCGCAGGCATGCGGTCCGAGGTTTGGGCCCATTGATCTAAAAACAAACCCAATGCATCGGCCTGAGCCTGCGGGTCTTCCAAGGTGTTGATGTGTTGGCGAAACGCTTCGCCCCCCGGCATGTGGCGCACATACCAGCCCAGGTGTTTGCGTGCCGTGCGCACACCCGTGTACTCGCCATACAAAGCGCAGTGCGCGTGCAAATGCGCCAGCAGCGATCGGCGCACCTCGGCCACCAATGGAGGCGCCAAGCTGTCACCGGTGGCCAGGTGGTGGGCGATTTCGCGAAAAATCCACGGTCGCCCTTGCGCCGCACGCCCCACCATCAAGGCGTCTGCGCCAGTGAGGTCCAACACGGCGCGGGCTTTTTGCGGTGAGTCAATGTCGCCATTCACCACCACCGGGATGCGCAGGCGCGATTTGACCTCGGCCACGGTGAGGTACTCGGCCTGGCCTTTGTAGCCTTGCTCGCGGGTGCGGCCATGGATGGTGAGCATTTGCACCCCCGCTTGTTCAGCGGCCAAGGCCAACGCCAAGGCATTTTTGTGCTCAGCGCTCCAACCGGTGCGCATTTTCAAGGTGACCGGCACGCCCAAGGGCGCACAGGCCTGGACCACCGCTTCCACAATGGCCAGCGCCAGCGGTGGGTTTTGCATCAGCGCCGATCCCGCCCACACATTGCAGACTTTTTTGGCCGGGCAGCCCATGTTGATGTCGATGATTTGCGCGCCGTGGTCGATGTTGTGGCGCGCGGCATCGGCCATCATCTGCGGGTCGGTACCGGCAATTTGCACCGCGATCGGCCCGCTCTCGCCACGGTGGTCGGCACGGCGCATGGTTTTGGCGGTGTGCCACAAATCGCGCTTTGACGTGATCATCTCGCTGACCGCATAGCCCGCACCCCATTGCTTGCACAGTTGCCGAAACGGCCTGTCAGTCACCCCCACCATGGGGGCGACCATCAAGCGATTGGTCAAAGCATAAGGTCCGATGTGCATTTGAAAAAGGCAAAGCGTGCGAAAGGGGGGTGCTTAAAAAGGAGGCACGATTGTAGCGGCGTGTTTTCTGCCGCCACAAGCGTTTAACGCTGATTTTTCATTCGTGTAAACACCCATTTTTATTCACCGAATTGGTGCCAAAGGCTTGGCATCGCACATGCCTGAACATGCACGCAATGAATCGATGGCGAAAAAACCGCAGTGATCCCTCACATGTTTCTATACTCAAGCCACGATGGATTGGATGCACCTGCTGTTGACCACTTTGGCGCTGCCGCGCTTTGGCCTGAGCACGGTGTTTGTGGTGTCGTTCATATCGGCCACCTTGTTGCCCATGGGCTCAGAGCCGGTGGTGTTTGGTTTGATCAAGCTCAACCCCGATTTGTTTTGGCCGACCATTTTGGTCGCCACGGCGGGCAACACCTTGGGTGGGGCGCTCGATTGGTGGATGGGCTGGGGTACACAAAAGGTGGTGGACAAGGTGCGTGGCGACAGTGCCGTGCGCTTGCGTGCCTTGGCCTGGCTACAAGCCTTGGGACCCAAAGCCTGTTTGCTCAGTTGGCTGCCGGTGATTGGCGACCCTTTGTGTGCCGTGGCTGGCTACTTGCGCATGCCTTTTTGGCCCTGCTTTTTCTACATGGCCATCGGTAAATTTATGCGCTACTTGGTGTTCACCAGTTTATTGCTGTGGGTGTTTCCACAAGACTGGGCGGCTGCGCTGTAGCTGGGGTTTTCCAGCATGGGGCGGGTGGCGGGCATCTTCTACAGTGGCTGAAAGGAACCCCGCCATGAACACACCCACCTTGGTTGAACGCCTGTCGAAGCTTTATACCGGCGCAGTGCACGATGTGCTGCGCGGCATGGGCCATGCCAATTGCGTGCTGCCCTCGCACCTGCGCCCCCTGGACCCAGCCCTCAAAGTGGCGGGTCCGGCTTGGACGGTGTCAGGCCACATCGACCACAGCATCAGCCGACATGACAGCTTGCTGGGTTGGACCACCTTGCTGTCCAAAGCGCCCAGCGGCCATGTGGTGGTGTGCCAACCGCACAACCAAGAGATCGCTTTGATGGGCGAGTTGTCGGCAGAAACCTTGAAGAACAAAGGCGTGCTGGGTTATGTGGTCGATGGGGGTTGCCGCGACACTGACTTTATTTTGGAGCTGGGCTTTCCGGTGGTGCACACGTTTTTCACGCCCTCAGACATCGTGGCGCGCTGGCAACCAGACCGCTATGGCGAGCCAGTGACCATTGGCAGCGTGACCATCCACAGCGGCGACCATGTGCTGGGCGACCGCGATGGGGTGGTGGTCATCCCCCAAGCCTTGGTGGCCGAGGTGGTGGAAAAAACCGAAGCCGTGGCCCTGACCGAAAACCAAGTGCGCGAAGCCATCCGCGGCGGCATGGACCCGGTGGAAGCTTATTTGAAGTACGGCAAGTTTTAGCCTGCGAGAGGCTGCACATCTGCGCCATCAAGAGAATGGCCGCGCTTGTCTGGCCGCGACAAGGCCAGACAGATTCAGCGTGTCAGTGGGCTCAAGATGCAGCGCGCCTGGCACCACCATCGACATGGATCACCTGGCCGGTGATATAGCGCGCCAGCGGCGACACCAAAAAGCACACCAAAGCGGCCAGGTCTTGTGGCTCGCCAATGTATCCGGCCGGCACATTGGCCGCCACCCAGGCTTGTTGGGCTTCGGGGGTGGGCAATAACTTTTGATCGACTTGCTCGGAGTGGATGCGCCCGGGCGCAATGCTGTTGACCGTGATGCCATGTGCGCCGACGTGCCGCGACAATGCCTTGGACCACAAATGCACCGCGCCATTCGGTGGCACGCCACCGTTCATGCTCATGGGTTCATCCGGGCCGGTCAAATTGATGATGCGGCCAAAGCCACGCGTTTGCATATCGGCCAGCAAGGCATGGGTGAGCTCGCGTCCTGCGTGAAAATTCAAATTCATCGCATCGTCCCATTGCGCGCGGGTTCCGATGCCGGCAAACGGGCGCGAGCCCCCGGCGTTGTTGACCAAGATGTCCAAGCCGCCCCAGCGCTGCATCACCTGCTCTCGAATTTGCATGGGGGCGTCAGGCTGGGTGATGTCACACACGATCACCAAGGGCTTGACGCCGCCATCGGCTTGAATGACTTGGGCCAAGCCATTCAACAACTCTTCACGCCGAGCCACGATGGCCAACTCGCAGCCCTCACGCGCCAACATCTGCGCCATGCAGCGCCCCAAGCCGACACTGGCCCCTGTGACCAATGCGGTTTTGCCGCTGAGTTGTAAATCCATGGTGGTACTCCCTGAGTTGCCCAACAGGGCGTTGAAACAAAGGCCAGTATGCCAAACCTTTGACGTGCACCAGTGTGGTCACCACCCCCGTCAGGCTGATCACAGTAATCACTTTGCATGCACCAGCCTGGCGTTTGTGCACCGTCTTGGACGGGTCCGTCAGTCCCACAATCCGGCACAGGTTTGCTCGCTTGACAAATCTGGTCTTCACACCAACAATCATTTGATCCCATTCATTTTCATTGACTCAGGAGCAATTGATGCAATTCAATAAGTTTTCGTTTTTGCGTTCCGCGCTGGCCGCTGTGCTGGGCCTGACTTTGGCTGCTGCCGCGATGGCTCAGCCCAAGTTTTTGCTGCGCTGGGGCCACTACTTGCCCGACGGCCCCTTCTTGCAACTTGAAAAAGATTTTGCGGCCAAAATCGAAAAGCGCACCAACGGTCAAGTCAAGATCGAGATCACTTATGCCGGTGGTCTGGGCAAAGACACCGAGTTGCTCATGCTGACTTCGCGTGGTGCCATTGACATGACGTCCACCGCCCCTGGATACAACCCCGATCAGTTGCGCTACTGGCGTGCGTTTCAAACGCCCATGCTGTTCACCTCGACCAAACAGGTGATCGACCTGCTCGAAACTGTGGTGGCAGAAATGCCCATTTACCAACAAGAGATGGACCGCATCGGCGTGGTGTGGCTGTTTCAACAACCCTTGGGCGAGTACTACCTGAGCGGTAGCAACAATGACTGCGCCAACGTTGCCACCATGCGCGGCAAAAAGGCCCGCAGCTTTGGTGCCGACATTCCCAAGGCCTTCACCGCCATTGGCGCAGTGCCCGTCACCGTGCCCCCTGTCGGCGTGTATGAAGCGCTCAAAAGCGGCAACATCGATTACTCTTTCATCAACCCTGGCAACATCCAGTCGCTCAAACTCAATGAAGTGGCCAAAACCCATTGCGGCCCTGTGATGGCCATTTCAGGCCACAACATCACCATTGGCAAGCGCACCTGGGCGCGTCTGCCACCCGACATCCAAAAAATCTTTCAAGAAGAAGCCCGCGCCACCCAGCGTGAGTACATGAATTACATTTTGGATTTCGAAGCCAAGTCCTTGGTCAACATCAAGGCCCAAGGCGGCAATGTGATCCCCGTTTCAGCGGATGAGCTCAAGAAGTGGCGTGCCGCGGCGCCCGACTTTTTGGCCGACTGGGAAAAAGCCACGGCTGCTGCAACGGGCGATGCAGAAACCCCCAAACGGGTCGCAGCTCGCTGGCGCCAAATTTTGGGCCTCTGATATCAGTGTTTTCTTGGCTGAGGCTTTCCACCGAAAGCACCATCTGAACGCTTGATTAAAACCACCCACAACTCCCAAGTTGATGGGTGGTTATTTATTTGACCCACGCTTTTGTCCAACCGGCCTGTGGCCGTGATTGACCACCCCATTTTTCAGGAATACACAACATGCAAAAAATCAGCGAATGGGTTCGTAAATTGGCACTGGTGCTGCTACTCATGGGCGCACTGGGCATGATCATCTCCATGTTTCTGGGCTTTGCCGATGTCGTGGGCACCAAGTTTTTTGGATGGCCCGTGCCCGGCACTTTGGAGATCACCGAAAGCACCATGGTGCTGATTGTGTTTGGTGCGCTGGCATTCACCCAGTCGCAGCGCGGCCACATCCGGGTGGAAATTTTTTACACCGATCGGGGCCCCCGCACCAAAGCCTTCATGGATGCGGTTACCCACTTGGTGGCAATAGCCTTCTTTGGCTTGGTGACTTGGCAGGGCTTTGATGAAGCCCTTTACAGCTTGGAAATCAGTGAAGCCACCATGGGGACCATTCGCTTCCCGCTCTTTCCAGCGCGCTTGTTGTTGGTGGTGGGATGTGCCCTGTTGCTGGTGCAACTGGGCTTGGACCTGATCCAAAATGTTCGCCACATGATCAGTGGCGAGGCGAGCGCTGAGCAACAAACCCAGACAAATTTCCAATAATCAATTCAGGACACTCTCATGCCATTACTTTCTCCTGAAACCACCGGAATCGTCGTTGTCAGCCTTTTGCTGATTTGGCTGGTCCTGGGTGCACACATTGGTGTGGCCCTGGGCCTGGCTGGCTTCTTGGGCATTTACCTGTCGGTTGGCCCTGATGCCGCGTTTGCCCAAATTGCCGCCATTCCGTTTGGCACCACCAACTCGTTTGCTTTGGCGGTGATCCCTTTGTTCATTTTGATGGGCTCTTTTGCCACGGTGTCGGGCATCACCACCGAGTTGTTTCGCATGGCCTATGTGTGGCTGGGCGCGCTGCGCGGTGGGCTGGCGATGGCCACTGTGATGTCTTCCGCCGCGTTTGGTGCGGCATCGGGCTCGACCATCGTGAATGCCGCCGTCTTCACCAAAATGGCCATGCCAGAGATGGCCCGCTTTGGCTATGACGTGCGGCTCAACGCCGGTTGCATTGCCGCCGCAGGCACCTTGGCCGCGCTCATACCGCCCAGCATCTTGATGGTGGTGTATGCCGTCATCACCGAGCAATCGATTGGCAAGCTGCTGATCGCTGGCGTGGTGCCGGGGATTCTGACCGCCATCATTTACTGCACGGGCATTTATGTGCTGGCCCGCGTGCGCCCGGACTTGGCCCCGCTGGCCAACCTGAAGTTCACCTGGGCCGACCGCTTTGAGTCTCTCAAAGGCGTGTACGGCATCATGATTTTGTTTTCCGTTGTGGTGGGCGGCATTTATGGCGGCTACTTCCCTGCCACCTACGCCGGTGCGGTGGGCGCTTTTGGGGCCTTCCTGATTGCGCTGGCCCGTCGCAAGTTGACACCGGGCTCACTCATTGGGGTGCTCAAAGAAGCGGCCGTCACCACCTCGGTGATCTTCATCATCGTGGTCGGCGGCATGTTGTTTGCCCGCTTCCTCACCTACTCGGGCCTGGTGACCACCATCTCCAGTTTCATGATCGGCTTGGGGGCCGACAAATACACTTACTTGCTTTGCTTTGTGGTGTTGTTCACCATTTTGGGCTGCTTCATTGAACCCATCGCCATCATGGTGATGACCCTGCCCGTCATGTTCCCGGTCATGAAAGAAGCCGGCTTCGACCCGATTTGGTTGGGCGTGGTGGCGGTGAAACTGGCCGAGATTGGGGTGCTGACGCCGCCGGTGGGGCTGAATGTCTTTGTGGTGAAAAGTTCGTCGCCGATACCGGTCACCCTGGGGCAAGCCTTTGCCGGGGTGACACCATTTATTTTGTTGGACTTTTTGTCCCTGGGTCTGTATGTGATCTTCCCTGAGATGATCCTTTGGCTGCCCAACCTCACGGCACCTTGACTTTTTCAAACCACAACTTCAAAGGATTTACCGATGTCGGTGCTCAAGCCTGATCAAGCCCAGTTTTCCAGCCATGTGCAAGTGCTCATCATCGGAGCGGGGGCTTGCGGAACGATTGCCGCTTTGGCCGCCAATGAACGCGGTGCAGAAGTGTTGATCTTGGAGCGTGACGCGCGCCCCATGGGCAACACCTCTTTGTCGGGCGGTCAAATTCCGGCCGCCGGAACCCGCTTGCAAAAAGCCGCTGGCCTGATGGACGACACACCCGACTTGCTGTTCCAAGACCTGGTGGCCAAAGCCCACGGCGAATGTGATTTGGAAATCGCCCGCCACATCGCCCATGCATCGGGACCGACCGTGGAATGGCTGGCCGAGCGCTACCAATTGCCCATCTCACCGGTGCTGGACTTTCAATACCCGGGCCACAGCCGCCCGCACATGCACGCCTCCCCAACCCGCTATGGCGCGGAGTTGCTGGCGGTGCTGGTGTCTGCGGTCGAGCGCGAGGGCATCCCGATTGCCACCTCGGCCCATGTGACCGACTTGTTTGCCGATGCCGATGGTCGGGTGCACGGGGTGCGGGTCAAACGGCCCGATGGCAAGACCGAAGACATGGGTTGCGATGTGCTGATCTTGGCCTGCAACGGTTTTGGCGGCAACAAAGACATGCTGCGCCAGTACATCCCCGAAGCCGTGGATTTGTTCTATGAAGGCCATGCTGGCAACCAAGGCGATGCGGTGATCTGGGGAACGGCCTTGGGGGCCTCGATCAAAGACATGGGTTCATTCCAAGGCCACGGTGCTGTGGCCACCCCGCACGCGGTTCACCTGAGTTGGCCCACGGTCACCGAAGGCGGCTTTCACGTCAACCAAGCAGGCCAGCGGTTTTCCAACGAAAACTCCGGCTACTCCGAGCAAGCCTTGCATGTGCACCGCCAAGCCGGTCAATATGCCTGGGCCATTTGGGACGAACGCGGCGAGATCCCTGCCAACAAGCAGCACAGCCACATGCAGGCCAACGAGGCCGGTGCCATCAAACGCCATGACAGCATTGCCTCTTTGGCCAAGGCCATCGGTTGTGACGAACAGGTTTTGGCAGCCACATTTGCCGACGTGGCCGCATGCGCCAGCGGTCAAAAGGCTGACGCGCTCGGGCGCGACTTCACCCACAAGCCCGCTTTGCAAGCCCCGTATTACCTGTGCAAGATCATTGGTGCGCTGACCCACACCCAAGGGGGTTTGGAAATCAACACCGACATGCGTGTGCTGCGCACCGATGGCCGTGTGTTCCCCAATTTGTTGGCCGGGGGTGGCGCCGCACGCGGGCTGTCCGGCCCTGCCGATTGGGGCTATTTGTCGGGCTCCGGCTTGCTCATGGCCACCAGCTCTGGCCGCTTGGCCGGGGAAACCGCTGCCGCTCAAGTGGGCGCCGCCAAAGGCTGACTGGCGCCATGGCACAACCGCCCCTCTCTCCCTACCTGGGTTAATAAAAATCATGGCCCGCCGTCCACTGGTTTTGTGCGAAAACATGCGGGCCGTGCCCTACGTGCCCTTTTACTTGGCATTGGCAGGCGGGTATTGGCAAAGCGAAGGCTTGGATGTGCACCATGTGGTTTCGCCCGCCACCACCAACACCCCGTTGAAGTTGCTCGACGGCAGTGCCGATGTGTCCTGGGGCGGGCCGATGCGGGTCATGATGCACCACGATGCCGACCCGCGCTGTCCCTTGGTTTGCTTTGCCCAGGTGGTGGCCAAAGACCCTTTTGTGTTGGTGGGTCGCAGCCGCAAGCGGCGTTTCCAGTGGGCTGACTTACAAGGCCTGCGCGTGGCACCGGCCGGTGACGTGCCCACCCCCTGGATGACCTTTCAAGACGACTTGCAACGTGCCGGGCTAGACCCCGCACGCATCGCCGCACACCGTGTGCGCCCGATGGCGCGCAACCTGAACGCCTATTTGCGCGGCCACGTGGATGTGGTGCAACTGTTTGAACCCTATGCGGACCAACTGGTGCAGCAAGGTCAAGGCCATGTGTGGCACCGCTTCACGCAGCGCGGTGACATTGCCTACACCACGTTTTACGCCACGCGCACCATGACCCAACGCCGCCGCGATGACTGCATGCGCTTGGTGGCTGGCATGGCGCGCGCCCAAAAAGCCTTGGCGGCATCCAGCGCAGCCGATGTGGCCAAAGCGGTGGCGCCTTTTTTGCCAACACTGGCACCAGAAGCGTTGACGCGCATCGTGCACAGCTACCGCTTGCACGGGCTGTGGGCCACCCAACCCGACTTGCCCGCAAGTGCTTTTTTGCGCCTCAAAGCGGCTTTGGTCTCAGGCGGTTTGATTCAACGCGACCCCAGCTACGTGCAGGTGGTGGACGAAGCCCTCAGCCTCAACCCTTGAATGAAGGACCTTGCCCATGCATCCCAGCACCGCTGTTCCCACCATCCACATCGGGCCTTTTTTAGACGGCGATCCACAAGCGCAAGCTCAGATTGCACATCAGGTGGCGCAAACGTGTGAGCAAACCGGTTTTTTGATCATTTCAGGTCACCGTTTTCCCAGTGGACTGTTTGAAACCGCCACCCAACAGCTGTTTGATTTTTTCGATCTGCCGCACGAGACCAAGCAGCAATGGCACCCCACAGGCGCGTCCAAGCAGCGCGGCTTTCATGGCTTTGCCACACGCGGACTGGCGCACACCTTGGGTCAAAAAACGCCACCCGATTTGCGCGAGTCTTTGTTCCTGGGCCCGATAGACGATCACCGGGCGCATTACCAACACCTGGCGCAAGCCGCCACCAGTTATGCCCCCAACCTGATCCCCAACCTGCCCACGGGTTTGGACCAAACTTTGGTGCGCTTGTACCGCGCTTATGAACGCTTGGCCGAGGACATGATGCGCTTGTTTGGGGCCGCTCTGCGCTTGCCCCCAGGGTATTTTGATGGGGTGTTGCAACGCCACTTCAGCATTTTGTCGTGCCACCACTACCCGGTTTTATCCGAGGCACCCATGCCGAATCAACTGCGCACCGGTGCACACACCGACTATGGGGCGATGACCATCTTGGCCTCCACCGATGCGCAAGGCGGCTTGGAGGTGCAAATGCCCGATGGGCAATGGCGCGCCGTTCAGGCCAAGCCAGGCGAGTTTGTGGTGAATTTGGGCGACATGATGGCGCGCTGGACCAACGACCGATGGGCCTCGACCTTGCACCGTGTGGCCAACCCGCCGGTGGGCATGGCCCAAAGCCGTCGTTTATCGATCGGTATGTTTGTGCACCCCAACTACGATCAAAGCATTGCCAGTGTGCCCACCTGTGTGGCCCCGGGTGAAACGCCCCGCTACCCGGCCATGACAGCCGGCGAGCACATCCAACGCAAGATCGAAGCCAGCCACCTCAAGGCTTGATTCAACCCAGGAGTTGTCCCAGGGCTTGACCGATCGCGGTCACCGGGCTGGCACTGTCGAGGTCTTGCAGCGTTTGCTGCAACAAGGCCACGCCCTCGGGCTTCAAAGTCAGCGCGGCATTGGCATTGAACTTGGCCAGCACGCGTGCATAACTGGGTGGGCGGGTGTGGTTGCCGTCGACATCGTCAATGCGCTGGGTGATCTTTTCGCCGGTGGTCAATTCGCAGGTGATGACCGCTTCAAAGCGCTGCGGAAAACGCGCATGGGCCAGGGGCACCCAACTGATTTTTTGCGCCAAGGCGCGCACATCTGCCGATGCACTGCGCTCAAAACTGGTCACATCCACACGCCCCTCCACCCAACGCATGGCCACGGTGATGGGCAAGCTCCAACGCGCCGCATGGCCATTCGCAGGGTTCAAAGCCCTGGACCAGGGTTCGCAAATGACTGGCGCAGCACCTTCGGGCACCTCGCACACCACCGCTTTGATCTGCGCCACTTGCACCCCGCGCTGCGCCAACAAACCTGCGGCTTCGATGAACGGGTGCAGGTAATGACAACAGGGGTGAAATTTGATGGCCGCGTCGGGCATGTGCCAACGCTGACCCAAGTCGGCCACCGATTGGGCAAACCGCTCAGCAGCGGCCGGGTCGTGGGCGAATTGGGCGAACAAGCCCCAACGGCCATCGAGCGCTGTCTCCGGCCCGGTCATGCCCGCTTTGGCCAATTGCACCGCCATCAAGCCCGAATGCGCCGCCCAACCAGGGTGCAAAGATTTGACCGACGATCCATTGCTGACAAATTCCATCACGCCGCTGGACTGGCTCAGGGCAATGCCCAGGGCAGCCACGGCTTGGTCTTCAGTCAAACCCGCCAACTCGGCACCCACCCACGCCGAGGCCATGGTGCCCGCCACGGAGCTGGCCTGAAACCCTTGTGCATGAAAGCCGCCGGGTGCGGCCAAACCCATGCGGGCCAAGGCCTCCCAACCCCGCACATAAGCGCCCAACATGGCAGCGCCAGAGCTGTTGTGCGCCTGGGCCATGGCCAAGGCTGCCGATGCCACCACCGAACTGCCATGGATGATGGACCCGGTGTGGGTGTCGTCAAACTCCAGGCTGTGCATCAAGCCGCCATTGACCAAAGCGGCATCGGCGGGTGCAGCGCCCATGGCTTGTCCGAGCACCGTGCTGGGCCCGCCCACCGCCAAACTTCGACCCAGCTCGCGATAAGGCGCGCCGACCTGGGCACTGGCCGCAGCCAAGCCCACGCCCAGTGCGTCTAAAAAATGCCAACGCGCTGCATGGCTGACCGCTGGGGGCAAGGCTTGCGTGGCACACGCGCGCAAAGCGCGCACCAATAGGCGCAATCCGCTCATGGGCGTGCGCCCCGGGTGATGTCGGCCATGGCCTCGCGCCAGCCCATGTTGGACAGGGCTGTATCGCCTTCGATCAGGCGGGCCAACCATGCCGGGGCAGCGGGCAAAACGTCGCCCATGTTTTCAGCCAACTTGGACAACAGAGTGGGTTCGTCAAAAGGTTGATCGGCGCCGCCGCGTGGACTCTCGACCGTGGCCGAGCGTTGCTCCCCGTCATGAAAAGTCCAGGTGACCCGCGCTGGGCGATCGCGTGGCGGTGGCCCAGCACCGGCATAGGCGGCCAATTTGACGCGCCGCCTCATGGCAGAAATGTCTGGGTCTTGCAAGGTGTCAAAGGTGAACGAGGCTGCACCACCGGTGCCACGCAAAGTGGTCGCAGCCACGGCATGGGGCATGGAGAATTTGGCAGCCAACACCGTGGCCGGCTCAACGGTGGACAAAGACAAACCCGCCGGCCCGGCTTCCACGCAAATTTCGGCAATGTCGGCCGTCGTGCGCTGACCGAGTTGGGCGCGCAAGCTCAAGCTGGCCTCCACGGCGGCATGCGCATAGTTGCAGCAAGCAAAAATTTTGTGATACCCATTGCTCACCGACCAGCGCTCGCCCAAGCCTGCGCTCAACTGTTCTGGCAAGCAGCGGGTGCGCAAGTTGGTGGCAAACACGTCATAAGGGGTGTGTATGCCACCGCTGATGCCCACCTGGGCCCAGTCAGCGGCGCGCATGCCCACCCATGCGCCAGCCGAAGTCCACGCATTGCGCACCAAAGAGCCCTCCACAGCGGTGTCAAATGGGCCGGCAAAGGTCATCGAGGCGGCACCGGTCACGCAGTCTTGCAAGCGCTGCGCATCGTGCCCACGCACCAAAGACACGGCCACCGCCGCGCCGATGGTGGCAAATGCGGCATGCGGGTGCACGTAAAAACTGGGGAAGGGGTAGGCCAGGGCAAATCGGGTGGTCACCTCATAGGCCACGGCCACCGCCCTGAGCACTTGTTCGACACTGGCATTGCAAGCCTGGGCTTCGGCCAACAAAGCCGGCAAGGTGTAGGCCCCACCGTGGCAGGCCGCATTGCGAAAACCTTCGTCGAGTTCGCACCAGGTGATGGCCATGCCATTGGCGCAGGCAGCGGCATAGCGGTCCACACTTGCCGCACCCGGGGCCAACACAGTGGCCTCTTGTGCCGATGAACTGTTGCGCACAAACGCTTCACAGGCTTGGACCACTTGCGGCTCGAGCGAGCCGGCCACCATGGCACCCATGTCATCGGCCAAGATGGTTGCTGCCCGTCGGCGAATGGTGGCGGGCAAGGGCGTGGCACAGGCTGTGGCGGCCCATGCAAACAAAGTTTGAGTGTGTTGAGCGGCGTTTTGGCGCTCGTGAAGTGCGGGGGTTTGTGTCATGCGAACTCCGATGATGACCCCATGGTACAGTGACTTTCAAGGGCTGATGGATGGCTTTCAGATGCACTTTGGGGCACCAAACCATCCGTTCGAAAATTGATCCGTAACGCAGGAGATTGCGCATGAAACGGGGCTACGCCAGCACGCCAGAAGGGCAAATTCATTTCTACAACCATGGGCGTGGTCAGCCCTTGTTGATGCTGCACGAAACACCACGCTCGGCCTGGAGCTTCGCCCCCTTGATGCGCAAATTGGACAAGCAATTCAACTGTTTTGCCCCTGACACTTTGGGCTTTGGCATGTCCGACGCCCCCGCCCCGGGCACCCGCATGGAAGATTTGGCGCGCAGCATGATTCACTTCATGGACGATGTGGGGATCGAGCGGGCCCATGTGCTGGGCTTTCACACCGGCAACAAAATCGCATCGGCCATGGCCGCGGCCTATCCGAAACGCATCCACAAAGCCGTGCTGATCGGCATGACCCACAGCCTGGTGGTGTCGCGCAAAGACCGCAATGCCGCCATCATGGAAGTGGTGCGCAAACACATGGGCACCTACCAAGCCAATCCGGACGGGTCGCACCTGCTGCGCAACTGGGCGGCCGACTTCAGTGGCTTGGCCCAGGTGTGGTGGAACCCGGCCATCATGACCGGTAGGCGCATCACGCCCGAAGCCTTGCGCGGACAAGAGGCGCGCATGATCGAAATGGTTCAATGCCGCCAGCACATTGCCCAGGTCTACAGCATGAATTTTGACTTCGACTTCACGGCCACCTTGCGCCGCATCAAAGCCCCCACCCAGGTCATTGAGTGCTGTGTGCCGCAAGAGGCCCACTTGGGTGCGCAAGGGCCCAAGATGATGAAGTTGCTCAAACACGGCGAATTGGTCACGCTGCAAAACGCAGGCTTTGATGCCACCGAAGCCTTTGCCAGCGACATTTCGCGCCACGCGAGTCGGTTTTTTCTTCAGCCCTGAAAGGTCATCATGCGCATTTGGCACCAAAGCTTCACCGACCTGACGGTCATGCCCTTGTATAGAAAAACACTGACCGAACATGCGGCCAAGGTCATGGGCTCAGACGCCAGCGTGATGATCCATGGCTTGCGGCCGGGAACCTATGCCCCCGGGTGCGCACCCATCGACGCCATCAAACACCGTTATGTGGCAGCGGCCTTGGAGATGCAAATTTGTGATGCCGCCATGGTGGCCCAAAACGAGGGCTATGACGCGGTGGCCATTGGCTGCTTTTTCGACCCGGCTTTGCGTGCGGCGCGTTCCTTGGTCAACATCCCGGTGTTGGGCTTGGGCGAAACCTGTGCGCTGGTGGCCTGTTCCTTGGGCCGCAAATTTGGCTTGGTCACCTTGTGCGCCGACCAGTCAGATGATTACTCTGACCTGATGCATGCCTATGGTTTGGAGCGGCGCTTTGCGGGCGCCGTTGCGTTAGAGCCAGCGATTGATGAGTTTTCTTTGGAAGCCGACGAAGCGTTGGCGCAAGCCATCGAAGCGCGTTTTGACGCCGCGTGCGCCCACATGATTGCCCAGGGCGCAGACATCATCATTCCGGCCGACGGGGTGCTCAACGAATTTTTGGTGCGCCGGGGCCGCTTGCAAGCCCAAGGGGATGTGCCGGTGATGGACAGCTTGGGTGTGCTGTTTCAACACGCGGCCTTTTTTGCGCGCATTGCCCACACCACCGGTGCGGGCGTGAGCCGCCACCAAATGTATTTGCAACCCAGTGCCGCCATGGTGGCGCATGTGCGCCAGTTTTCGGGCCAGCCAGCGTTGAGCCACAACTTTTCTGGCGACCGCTGAACCGGTGCCCACAGGGCACCAGGGCTCGGGCCCGGACGCAAGCTCAGGGCAGCAGCACCACTTTGCCAAACACATCCCGCGCGCCCATGATGCGATGCGCTTGGGCGGCCTGGGCCAGGGGCAAGGCCGCGTGAATGACCGGCTTGAAGCGGCCTTGCGCCACCAAGTCCATCACCAGGTTGAGTTCGGCAAAGTTGGCGTTTCGCGAGCCGATCAATTGCAATTGCCGGCGAAAAAATGGAATGATGTCCAGCGCCACCACCTCGCCCGCATGGGCGCCCACGGTGACGATTTTTCCATCGGTCTTGAGGCTGGACAGGCTTTGGGTGAACACCTCACCGCCGATGTGCTCCATCACCAGGTCCACACCCTTGCCCTGTGTCAGCGCCAGCACTTGTTCTGAAAAATGCGGGTGCTCGGTGTAATTGATCAGGTGGTCGGCCCCCAAATCTTTGGCACGGGCCAGTTTGCTGTCGCTGCCAGCGGTGGCCAGCACCGTGGCACCCGCGTACTTGGCCACTTGCACGGCCGCGCTGCCAATGCCTGAGCCTGCGGCTTGGATGAGCACCGTTTGTCCCGCTTGCAAGCCGCCGCGGTTGATCAACACATGCCAGGCCGTGCCAAACGCAATTTGGCTGGCAGCTGCTTGCTCAAAACCCATTTGCGGTTGCAAAGCGCGCAAAGACACCACCGGCACTTTGACATATTGCGCGTAGCCTCCCGGCAAACCCATGCCGAAGAAATGCCCATGCGCACACAGGTTGTCTCTCCCGGTCCAACAAAACTCGCACTGACCACAGGCCAAGCGACTGGCCACCCACACCCGGTCGCCCTCTTTGAAAGCACCACCAGCGCTGCCCAAGGCGGCCACTTCTCCAGCAAACTCGCGCCCCAAGATGTGCGGAAATTGAATCGGCACGCGGGCGGTACCGGCGCGCACATCCAAATCCACGTGGTTGACGCCCGTGGCACGCACCCGCACCAAGGCCTCGCCAGGGCCGGGGATGGGGGACTGCGTTTCTTCCAACACCATCTCTTCAGGTTCGCCAAAGCGGTGGAACCATGCAACCTGCATCTTCATGGGTGAATGCCTTTCAAAGCTGTGGACGGCGAAGCAGCGATGGGGTTTGGGCCATGAAGTGATTCGCCAATCGCAACAACAAACCCTCTTGAAACGGGTGCCCCACCAACTGAAAGCCCCAAGGCAAACCCGCTGGGCAAAAGCCCGCCGGAATTTGAACCACGGGCAAGCCCAATAAATTGAAGGGCCGGGTGTACATGGTGATGCGGCCGATCAAGGCGCGCACCGCTTCCCCACTGCGATCCACATCCGAATCTGCGATGGTGGGCAAGGCATAGGGCATGCAAGGCAGGATCAGCACATCGATGCCCCGCATGGTGGTGTCCATGAAACTTCGGCTGAGTTGCGTGCGCCAGCGCAAAGCGTCGATGTATTGGGTGGCGGGAATCAAAAACCCGGCCTCGGTGCGCGAGCGAAACAAGGGCGTGTAGTCTTGCGGGCGCTCGCGCAACCAAGGCCCGTGGATGCTGGCCGCCTCAGACTTGATGATGGTCTCGGCGCAGCGAAACAAAGGCGTCATGTCTTCGATGGCCGCCGCCTGAGATTGCGTTCCGCAATCGCGTAACACGTCCAGAGCGGCCTCGAGCATGGCTTGCACGCCGGGCTCGACCCCGCACAAGGCACTGACATCGGGCACGCCCACACGCACCCCGCGCACCGACGCCCCCAAGCCCGCTTCGTCATCGGGCACCGGTTGGTCGATGGATGTGGCGTCCAGCGGATCGTGGCCCGAAATTAAGCGCATCAAACGCGCTGCGTCCACAGCCGAGCGCGCCAGCACACCCACATGATCGAGCGACCATGCGCGCGGCATCACCCCATAGCGGCTGACCCGGCCATAGGTGGGCTTGAGCCCCAACACCCCATTGGCCGAAGCAGGCATGCGAATCGATCCACCCGTGTCGGTGCCCAGCGCACCAAACACCAAGCCAGCCCCCACCGCCACGCCCGAACCGCTGGAGGAACCGCCAGCAATGTGGTCGGGGTGGAAAGCGCTGGCGCAGTGCCCGTGGTGGATGTTGTGCCCGGTGGGCCCGCCGGCAAACTCCGACATGTTGAGGGTGCCCAAGTCCAAGGCACCCGCCGCATCCAAGCGGGTCAAGCAAGTGGCCGTGGTGTCAGCGCGCCAATCGCGGCGGATCAAACTGCCGCAGGTGGACACCTGGCCACTGCGGTAAAACAAATCTTTGTGGGCCAAGGGCACCCCATGCAAAGGGCCCGGTTGGAACGAGTGTTGGGCCAATTGGGCATCGGCCCGGCGCGCTGCGGCCACAGCAGCTTCTTCATCGATGCGAATGAAGGCTTTGCGCGAGGGCTGCCACTGCGCGATGCGCTGCAAACAGGTTTGGGTGACTTCCAGGGAAGAGAGTTTTCGCTGGGCAATGGCCTGCGCCACGTCGGTCAAGCCCATGAAGGCGATGTCGGTGTCAGCCACCTGTGGGCCCCGATTGGAGCCAAGCCGCATAAGCACTGGGCTCGTCATCAAACCGCAGCTGCGCAGCACCCGCCTGTACCGAGGCGTTGAGTTGCGAAAACTCGGCGGTCAACTCATGTGCGCGTTGGGCGGCAACGGGGTAACGTGCCCAGCGCTTCAAGCTGTGTGACAAGGCATCCACATCGGCTTGCACATCGTTTTGAGAAACAGTTGACACAGGGGAAACAGAATTCATCGGCATAATGGTTTGATGGCCCTCAGCGTTGAGGAACCTATTGTGCACAACATCCACTTTTACCCAGGTCAGCCCATGCAAATCGACATCAATGCTTTGTCCCATGACATCCAGTACAAACTCATCTCCTCCACCGTGGTGCCACGCCCGATTGCGCTGATCAGCACCTATGGGGAAGAAACCGGGGACAACGCCGCGCCCTTTAGTTTTTTCAACGCCATGGGAGAGAACCCACCCGTGCTGGTGGTGGGCTTGGAAACGCGCCGCCATGACAAGTCGCTCAAAGACACCACGATCAACATCATGAAAAACGGCCAGTTCGTCATTCATTTGGTCGACGAAGGCTTGGGCGAAGCGATGAACATTTGCGCGGTGGACTTTCCACCCACCGTCAGCGAGACCGACATGGCTGGCCTGACCATGGTGCCCTCCACCTTGATCAAACCCAAACGCATCCAAGAAGCCCCGGTGGCCTTTGAGTGCGAAAAAATCACCTTTTTACAAATCAGCCCAGACCGCCACATCGTGGTGGGCAAGGTGGTGATGATGCATGTGCGCGATGGTTTGTTTGACCCCGCGACCTATTACATCGACCCAGAGAAATACCACCCGATTGGGCGCATGTTTGGGCAGCTCTACACCCGCACCCGCGACCATTTCAAAATGACCGTTCCCTCTTACGAGGACTGGCAAAAAACCCACCCGAAGTGAAATCTCGCGTGGCTCACGCGGTTTTGTCGCCTGGAAATATGCACCCGTTCGCCATCTTGCGATGCGCAGCCAGATGAAGGTATTGGTGCAGGTGTTCTTTAACTGCTGAACAAAAAGTTCATCACGTCGCCGTCTTTGACCACGTACTCTTTGCCCTCGGCGCGCATCTTGCCCGCGTCTTTCGCGCCTTGCTCGCCTTTGAACTGGATGAAGTCGTCAAAGGCAATGGTTTGGGCGCGGATGTAGCCCTTTTCGAAATCGGTGTGGATCACACCCGCGGCCTGCGGGCCGGTGTCGCCCACATGGATGGTCCATGCCCGCACCTCTTTCACGCCGGCGGTGAAGTAGGTTTGCAAACCGAGCAAGGTGTAGGCCGAGCGGATCAAGCGGTTCAAGCCCGGCTCGGTTTGGCCCAACTCGCTCAAGAACATATCGCGGTCTTCGTCGCTCATCTCGCTCATCTCGGCTTCGAGTTTGGCGCAAATCGCCACCACCGGCGCGTTTTGCGATGTCGCATAGGCGGTGAGTCGATCCAGCAAGGGGTTGTTTTCAAAACCATCTTCCGACACATTGGCGACGAACATGGCAGGCTTGGCGGTGATCAAGAAAAACTGCTTCAGCAGCGGCTTTTCTTCCTTGCTGAAGTCGATGGTGCGCACGGGCTTGGTGTCATTCAAGGCCAGTTGGCATTTCTCCAAAATGGCCACCAATTTGGCGGCCTCTTTGTCGCCCGAGCGAGCGGTTTTTTGCACCCGGTGCAAAGCTTTTTCCACGCTGTTCAAGTCGGCCAAGCACAACTCGGTTTGGATCACTTCGATGTCCGAGATGGGGTCGACCTTGCCCGCCACGTGAATGACGTTG
The DNA here is from genome assembly GCF_965234775.1 of Limnohabitans rimovensis (SeqCode). Classification (GTDB taxonomy): domain Bacteria; phylum Pseudomonadota; class Gammaproteobacteria; order Burkholderiales; family Burkholderiaceae_C; genus Limnohabitans; species Limnohabitans rimovensis. The sequence goes on from NZ_OZ248562.1 coordinate 1,254,873, forward strand.
TCGTCTTCGAAGCAGCGCACCACATTCACAATCGCATCGGTTTCTCGGATGTGGGCCAAAAACTGGTTGCCCAAACCCTCGCCGGTGCTGGCACCTGCGACCAAGCCAGCGATGTCGACAAACTCCACGATGGCAGACACCACCCGCTCGGGCTTGACGATGGTGGACAGTTGCGCCAAGCGCAGATCGGGTACCTCAACCACACCGACATTGGGTTCGATGGTGCAAAACGGGTAATTTTCTGCCGCAATGCCCGCCTTGGTCAGCGCATTGAAAAGGGTGGATTTACCGACATTGGGCAGGCCGACGATGCCGCATTTCAAACTCATGGAAATTCCTCAACCCGCAGGCGCGGGGATGGTTGGGCGCACAGTCTCGCCAAAGGGGTGGGATTGTAGCCAGCGCCTCGCGCTGAAGGCGCACCCCATCAGCGCCCAACTCACAGGAGGTATTGGAGGTCGAGCACCTGACCCACGCGCAATACCGGCTCCACATCCTCACTGACGCCTTGGGTGGCAATGGCGTTCATGCCAAAGCTGATGGCCCCGTCCAAGCGGCGGTCTTGCCGGTAACTTTGCAGCACATCGCTGAGCAAGGGGTTGACGGCGGCGGTGTCGGGATCGACATTGGGCATGGGGCAGCGCGAACACGGTTTGACCGGTTGCAACACCACTTGGCCTTCCTCGGCCTGCCACGACAAGCTGCGCAGGTGGTCTTCATCATGCGCCGCAATGCCACTGAGCACGATGTTGGGCCGAAAGCGGCGCAGATCGACCGCGCCATGGCCTTGGGTGGCCAAGCGCGCATTCAGGTCTTCGACCGAGGCTTGGCTGCACACCAAGTAAGGGTAGCCATCGCTGAATTGGTTTTTCGCGGCCACCGTGCCGGTCCATTGGGTGCTGCTCAGGCGCACATGGTCGGGGTCAAAACGCGCCAAGCGCAATCGGCCCAAGGCTTTGCCCTCAGGGGTTTGGCCCAAAAAGTCGGTGAACCACTGCGAAGCCACATCACCCATGTCAAACGCGGGCATGGTGTGCCCCCACAGCTGAACCTTCACGGCTTCTTGCACCTCAAACAAGGCCAAGTGCAAGGCCAACATGCCTGGTGCGCGCAGCACCACCTCTGAGCTGCGCAAGCTGGGTTGGATCAAGGCCATCTGGGGGACATCGCGCTGGCTGACCATCTCGCCGTGCGCGTCGACCACCATCCAACAGCGGTCGTTCAACAAGCCCTGGTCGGTCAGGGTGGCTTCTTGCAGCATCACACCGGCGCAAGATTTGACGGGGTATATCCACAATTGGGACACGGTGGCTTGGGCGTCGGTCATGGTTTCATTGGCGGGTCGATGAGGAGGGTTGAATTGTGCCTGGGCGGCTGGCGTGAAAGGGCCCACCTAGAATCGCCCACCATGAAAGCTGCTTTCGATGTGTGTATCCGTGGTGCCGGTGTGGTCGGTCAAAGCCTGGCCTTGCAGTTGGCAGGTTTGCGCTTGCGGGTGGGCCTGGTCGATACCACCCCCAAAGCCGCACCCGATGTGCGCGCTTTTGCCCTGAATGCCGCCTCCAAAACCCTGTTGCAAAGCCTGCGCTGCTGGCCCGATGCCGAGCACGCCACCCCGGTGCAATGCATGCGGGTCTGGGGCGATGGCGGTGCGCAAGTTCAATTGCCGGCGCCCACCACTGAGGGCTTGAGTTGGATCGTTGATGTGCCTGTGCTCCAAGCCCAATTGGCCCAAGCGATTCAATACCAGCCCCTGATCACCGTGCTGACCGAAGCAGCCAGCGCCAGCCTTACCGTGGTGTGCGAAGGCCGCCACAGCAGCAGCCGCGACCACTTGGGCGTCACCCACGAGGTCTTGCCCTACGACCAACACGCCTTGGCCGCTCGGGTGCAATGCAGCGTGCCGCATCAAGGCCAGGCCTTTCAATGGTTCAACCACGACAACGGCGAGCTCGATATCTTGGCGCTGTTGCCCATGGGCGGCGCGCAAGGCCAGCAAGCGGCCTTGGTGTGGTCGCTCAGCCCGGCACGAGCCGCCCAGTTGCAAGCCATGCCTGCAGCCGAGTTTGAACAAGCCTTGAACCATGCCAGCCACGACCAATTGGGCACCTTGTCCCTCACCAGTGAGCGCCGCAGCTGGCCGCTGCAAATGGCCCGTGCCACCCAGTGGTCTGGCCAAGACAGCGACGGCCATGCGTGGGTGCTGGCCGGTGACGCCGCCCACAGCGTGCACCCGCTGGCGGGCTTGGGCCTGAACCTGGGCTTGGCCGATGCCCAAGCTTTGCATGATGTGCTGCAAACCCGCCAAGGCATCAACCACTGGCGGCCTTTGAGCGACCGCCATTTGCTGCGCCAATACGAGCGCCAACGCAAAGCCGGCATGTGGCCCACTTGGGTGGCTTGCGACGGCTTGCAGCGTTTGTTTGCCCACCCCCATGCGCTGGCCAAAGACCTGCGCCAATGGGGCATGAAAAACTTTGACACCATCCCACCCTTGAAGCAATGGGTGATTCAACAGGCGATGCAATGATGATTTTTTCGAGCTTTCAACGTGGTGCAGCCTTGGCCCAGCGCGTGTCTTTTGGCGCCATGCTGCTGGCCTGTATGGCCATACCCAGCTTGGCCGGGGCCCAAGAGGCCGCGATCCGCAAAACCCTCAAAGAGCGCATCCCCGACCTGCCCAAAATCCAATCCGTCAACAAAACCCCCATCAATGGCTTGTATGAGTTGCTGCTGGAGGACAACGAGATTTACTACACCGACGCCAACGGCCACTACCTGGTGCAAGGCAGCTTGATCGATACCCGCACCAAACGCAATTTGACCGAAGAGCGCAGCGACAAACTCAACGCGATTGCCTTTTCCAGCCTGCCGCTGAAAGACGCCATCACCATCGTGCGTGGCAACGGACAACGCAAATTGGCGGTGTTTGAGGACCCCAACTGCGGCTATTGCAAGCGTTTCGAGCGCGACTTGCAAAAGGTCGACAACATCACCGTGTACTTGTTTTTGTATCCCATCTTGGGCACCGATTCGATGGACAAATCGCGCCACATTTGGTGCGCCAAAGACCAGCCCAAGGCTTGGCTGGACTACATGACCCGCGACACCGCACCTGCCGTGGCCAATTGCGACAGCTCGGCCCTGACGCGCAATGTGGAATTTGGGCGCAAACACAAAATCACCGGCACTCCCACCTTGTTGGCGCAAGATGGCAGGCGCGTACCAGGTGCCATCCCGGTGGCCCAAATTGAACAGCTCATCGCGGCCAAGCCCTGAGATGCAACACCCCGCCCCACAAGCGCAAGGCGACATCGCCATCCTGGTACAGCGGCTGGGCAACGCTGGCTTGATCCCATTTGTGGGGCTGGCTGGCTTGATGTGGTTGGTCAGTGGCGATGTGCACGCCTTTGTGGCCATGGCCTTGAGCGCTTATGCCGCCACCATTGCCGCATTTTTGGGCGGCATCCATTGGGGCATGGGCTTGCCCCTGGATGCACCGGCGCGGCGTTTTCACCTGGTGTGGGGCGTCGTTCCTTCGCTGGTGGCCTGGGTGGCCTTGCTCATGCCCGCCTTTGCTGGCCTGCCACTGTTGGCCTTGCTGTTGGTGGTTTGTTACGGCGTTGACCGACGCACCTGGGCCCAATGGGGTTGGTCGGCCTGGCTGCCCTTGCGTGCGCGGCTCACAGCCGTGGCGGTGTTGTCTTGTTTGCTGGGCGCTTCGGCCACCTGATTGCAATGGCAAACACCCGCAAGCGCTCCACCCCCCAGATGGCTGTGCAGTTTGAGGTGCAAGCCCATGCCTGGGCCGCCCATGTGTTTGACATCACCTGCACCATTGCCCAACCCGCTGCCCTGCAGCGCGTGCAATTGCCGGTGTGGATTGCGGGCAGCTACATGGTGCGCGAATTTTCCAAGCAATTGTTGGGTCTGCGCGCCACGCAATCAACTCGCCCTCGCAGCGTGGTGCAGATCGACAAAGCCACTTGGGACATCAGCGCCGACCCCCAACAAGCCTTGGTCTTGCACTACCGCGTGCATGCCCACGACAACTCGGTGCGCACCGCATGGCTGGATGGCACGCGCGGCTTTTTCAACGGCACCAGCGTGTTTCTGTGGGTGCATGGCCACCGCGATGCAGCCCACGGCGTGTGCCTGAACCCCGCAGGCGTGCCCACAGATTGGCGCGTGGCCACCGCCTTGCTCCCCACCCGCGTCAATGCCAAAGGCTGGGGCGACTACCAGGCCGCTGATTACGACGAATTGGTCGACACGCCCGTGGAGATGGGTGCGTTTTGGTCGGGTAGTTTTGAGGCCTGCGGCGTGCCGCACCGCTTTGTGGTGGCCGGCACCCCGCCCAGCTTCGATGGCGAACGCTTGCTGCGCGACACCCAGCGCATTTGCGAAACTCAAATTCGCTTTTGGCATGGCGACGGCAAAGCCGCTGGGCGCGTCGCTTCATCGGCGCACGACCGCTATGTGTTCATGCTGAACGCGGTTGACAGTGGTTATGGGGGCTTGGAGCACCGCCACAGCACGGCACTGATTGCGCAGCGCAGCGATTTGCCGCGCCTGGGCGAGGCCAAAACCAGCGAAGGCTATATGACCTTGCTGGGCCTGATCAGCCACGAGTACTTTCACACCTGGAACGTCAAACGCTTGCGCCCGCGAGAATTTGAACGCTACGACTGGGGCCGAGAAAACCACACCGAGCTGTTGTGGTTTTTTGAGGGCCTGACCAGCTATTACGACGATTTGCTGCTGCACCGCAGTGGTTTGATGGACAGCACGCGCTACGTGCAAGGCCTGAACAAAACCATCAACCAGGTGCTGCAAACGCCGGGGCGCTTGGTGCATTCGCTGGCCCAATCGAGTTTTGAAGCCTGGACCAAGTATTACCGGGCCGATGACAACACCCCCAACATCACCGTCAGTTATTACACCAAGGGGGCCTTGGTCGGTCTGTGCCTGGACTTGCGTTTGCGCCAATGTGGCCACAGCCTGGACGCGGTGATGCGCGGCCTGTGGCAGCGCTGCCATGGCGGGCCCATGGGTGAAGACGATTTGCTGGCGGTGTTGCACAGCGTCAGCGGCCAAGACTGGCGCAAAACCGTGCAGCGATGGGTTCACAGTACCGCCGACTTGCCGCTGCAAGAGTTGCTCAGTGCCCACGGCTTGAGCGTGCACGTCGACCCGTCTGCCTGGGCCCAACGCTTGGGCCTGCGGGTGAGCGAGGACAAGGGCGTGCAATTGAAATTTGTGTTCACCGACGGCGCGGCCCAGCGCGCGGGCATGGCCCCTGGAGACGAATGGCTGGGGCTGGAAGTACCCGCGAGCAAAGGCCGTGCCGCCAGCGCATGGCGCTTGCAAAAAATCGATGACTTGGGTTTGTACCTGGGTACTGCTAAACGCTGCACCGCGTTGGTGGCGCGCGATCAGCATTTGCTGCGCCTGCCCTTGGTGGTGCCAGCGGCCACCGACCCGCGGGTGGGCACCTGGCGCTTGAGCGTGACCGACGCTGCGGCGCTCAAACGCTGGCTGGTTTAAACCCTCACAACTGGCGGGTATCGACGACGCGCTTGGCCTTGCCCATGCTGCGCTCGACACCGCCTTCGGCGCGCAGTTCGATCTCGGCGCTGGTGCCCACATAGGCCTTGATGTCGTGCTGCAACTGCTGGGCGGCGGCCTGAGCGGCGCTGCCTTGGGGGTCCACGCCAGCGCGGGTTTCGATCACCACCTTGAGCTCATCCAGCGCCCCCCGGCGACTGAGCACACACTGGTAGTGGGGTGACAGCACCGCTTGTTTGAGCAACAGTTCTTCAATTTGGGTGGGAAACACATTGACCCCGCGCACGATCATCATGTCGTCGCTGCGACCGGTGATTTTTTCCAAGCGGCGCATGGTGCGGGCTGAACCGGGCAACAAGCGCGTGAGGTCGCGGGTGCGGTAGCGGATGATGGGCAAGGCTTCTTTGGTCAAGCTGGTGAAGACCAGTTCGCCAAACTCACCATCGGCCACGGGCAGACCGGTGTCCGGGTTGATCACCTCGGGGTAAAAATGGTCTTCCCAAATGGTCGGGCCGTCTTTGGTTTCCACACACTCACTGGCCACACCCGGGCCCATCACTTCGCTCAAGCCATAAATGTCGACCGCGTCCAGCCCCATGCGCTGCTCAATGGCGCGGCGCATGTCGTTGGTCCAGGGCTCGGCGCCAAAAATGCCAATGCGCAAAGAGCTGTCTGCGGGGACCAAACCTTGGCGCTCAAACTCATCGGCAATCGCCAGCATGTAGCTGGGGGTGACCATGATGATGTCGGGTTTGAAGTCGGTGATGAGTTGCACCTGGCGCTCGGTTTGCCCGCCACCAAAAGGCACCACGGTGAGGCCGAGTTTTTCAGCGCCATAGTGCGCGCCCAGACCGCCGGTGAACAAACCATAGCCATAGCTCACATGCACCAAGTCGCCCGGTCGGGCGCCCGCCGCGCGGATGCTGCGCGCCACCAGGTGCGCCCAGGTGTCGATGTCATTGCGGGTGTAACCGACCACCGTGGGCTTGCCCGTGGTGCCACTGGAGGCATGGATGCGGGCACACTGCGCGCGCGGCACGGCGAACATGCCGTAGGGGTAGCTGTCGCGCAAATCGCTTTTGGTGGTGAAGGGAAAGCGCGCCAAGTCGGTGAGGCTTTGGCAATCACTGGGGTGCACACCGGCCGCATCAAATTTGGCTTTGTAAACCGGCGAATTGGCATAGGCATGCTGCAAGGTCGATTGCAAGCGCTTGAGTTGCAAGCTGCGCAATTCATCCACGCTGGCGTGTTCGATGGGCTCATGGGCGAAGGCGTGTTGGGTGTTCATGGGTTCACCACCGTTCCAGGTATTTGCGCGCTTTTGCCGCGAAACAGGGCCACGGTCTCGCCACGCTGGTTGGTCACTTTGACATCGTAAATGCCGTGCCGCCCCGACAACACCTGCTCCACGCCTTCGGTGAGCAGCTCATCGCCCAAGTGCGCGGGCTTTAAAAACTCAATGCTGCAAGCCGCTGCCACCGCATTGTTGTTGTGGCTGTTGCAAGCAAAAGCAAAGGTGGAGTCGGCCAGGGTGAAAATAAAACCCCCATGGCAGGTTTGGTGGCCATTGAGGTGCTTGTCTTTTACCACCATGCGCATGCTGGCGCGCCCAGGGGTGCAACTGAGCAAATCCATGCCCACGGTTTCGCGGGTGGCGCGGTCGTTGGCAAACATCACTTGCCCGACCTGCTGGGCCAGCGCTGTCTCGTCCATGGCTTTAATTCCCGGTGAATTGCGCAGGGCGCTTTTGCAAAAACGCGCTCACGCCTTCGATGTAATCGTGGGTGCGACCCAGTTGCGACTGGGTGTCGCGCTCCACATCCAAGTGGGCGCTCAAAGTGCGTTGGCTGGCGTCGCGCAGCAAGGCGCGGGTGGCCACCAAGGCCTGGGTGGGCATGGTGGCCAAGCGCTCGGCCATGGCCCAGGCGGCAGCCAGGCAATCGGCTTCGACTTGCCACACCAAGCCCCATTGCTGGGCCTGCTCGGCGCTGAGCTTGTCGCCGGTCATGGCCAAGGCCATGGCCCGCGCCAAACCCAAACGCTCAACCAAAAACCAGCTGCCACCGGCGTCTGGGATGAGGCCAATTTTGCTGAACGCTTGGATGAAGCTGGCCGAGGGCGCGGCAATGGCGATGTCGCAGGTCATGGCCAAAGAGGCGCCAGCACCAGCGGCCACGCCGTTGACGGCGGCCACCACCGGCATGCGCAGTTGCTGCAAGCGCCGCACCGTGGGGTTGAAATACTGGTCGATCAAGGGGCCGGGGTCGGCACGCTCGACCATGTCTGGGCCTGGGGTGAAGTCAAACTCGGACAAATCGGCACCGGCACAAAAGCCGCGCCCAGCACCGGTGATGACCAAGGCCCGGATGTGGGGGTTGCCCTCGGCGCGATCCAACGCTGCCCACAACTCGTTGTGCATGGTGCGGGTGAAACTGTTCAAGGCCTGGGGCCGGTTCAGGGTGATGCAGGCCACGGCGGCGCGCTCTTCATACAACACTTGGGGTTCAGACATGGGGCTCTCCTCGGGCCTGCAATTTAACATTACCCGACCCGACAGTTGGTGAATGTTTTCCCTTGGGTATAGTCATGCTCCCAAGCCACCCCCTGCCCTTTTTTGCCGGAGACCCCATGACCTACCAAACCATCCAAACCGCCACCCACGCCGACAAGGTCGGGGTGATCACCCTGAACCGGCCCAAGCAATTGAATGCGCTCAATGGCGAGTTGATGGACGAGTTGGGCATCGCGCTCAAGGCCTATGACGCCGACCCCGCCATTGGCTGCATGGTCATCACCGGCAGCGAAAAAGCCTTTGCCGCTGGGGCCGACATTGGTGCCATGGCCAGCTACAACTTTGCCGATGTGTACGCACAAGATTTCATCACCCGCAACTGGGAAACCATCCGCTCGGTGCGCAAACCGGTGATCGCAGCGGTCAGCGGTTTTGCCCTGGGTGGGGGTTGCGAGTTGGCGATGATGTGCGACTTCATCATCGCCGCCGACAACGCCAAGTTCGGCCAGCCCGAGATCAAGCTGGGCATCATCCCTGGTGCCGGTGGTACCCAGCGCTTGCCGCGTGCGGTGGGCAAGGCCAAGGCGATGGATTTGGCCTTGACCGGGCGCATGATGGATGCCACCGAGGCCGAGCGCTCTGGCCTGGTGAGCCGGGTGGTGGCTTTGGACAAATTGATGGACGAGACCCTGGCCGCCGCCTTGATGATTTGCGATCACTCGCAGCTGGCCACCATGGCGGCCAAAGAATCGGTCAACCGCGCCTTTGAAAGCGGCTTGGCCGATGGCGTGATGTTTGAGCGGCGCATGTTCCACGCCTTGTTTGCCACCAACGATCAAAAAGAAGGCATGGCCGCATTTGTGGGCAAGCGCAAAGCGCAGTTCACCAACCGTTGATGCGCATCGGGTGAGCCCCTGCCCGGCCCCACATGGCCCCACATGGTCCCTGGGGCCGATGCGGGAGCCGTCCGAACTTACTTTTTGCCCAGACCCAGGCGGGCCGCACCCTCGGTGTAGAGCTGGGCGCGCTCTTTCATGAACGCGTCCATTTGCTCCAGCCCCACATTGACCAACTCAAAGCCGCTTTTGGCGGCCAGGTCTTTCATCTCTGGGTCGTTGTTCAAAGCCATCCACAGGTCTGACAAGCGTTTGCGCTGCTCAGGCGGTGTGGATTTGGGCACGCCAATGCCCCGGTAGGCGCCGTCCACCCAATTCACGCCAAGCTCTTTGAAGGTGGGCACATCGGGAATCAGCGGATGGCGCTTGTCCATCGCCACCGCCAATGGCCGCACCCGGGTTTTGTTGGCCACCACAAAGGGCACATAGGTCATGGCACCGTCCACCTGCCCGCCCAGCACCGAGGTGGTCATGTCGCCCGTGCCTTTGAACGGCACATAAATGGTTTTGATGCCAAAGGCCGCATTCAAACGCTCGTGCGCGGCGTGGTTGGCCGAGTTCAAGCCCGAGCCGCCCAGGGAGAGTTTGCCGGGGTCTTTTTTGGCGGCCTCAATGAACTCGGCAAAGTTTTTGATACCGCTGCTGGTGGGCACGACCAAGGTGTCGGGTGTGTAGTGGAACCAAAAAACCGGCGTGATGTCGGCGGTTTTGTATTGCACCTGGCCCTCGATGGGCTGAAACACAATGTGCGGCAAATTGATGCCCACCACGTTGAAACCGTCGCCAGGCAAGTTGTTCATTTGCGACCACATCAAGGCCCCACCGGCACCGGCCTTGTACTGAACAATGGTTTCAATCGAAGCACATTTTTTGCGCAAAACCGCTTGCTGATGGCGTGCCGATAAATCGGACTCACCCCCCGGCGGGAAGGCCTGCCAGTACTGCAGGTTTTTTTCCAGGCAGGGTTGGGCCAAGGCCGCGGTGGCGCACACACTCAAGGCGGCCAGTACAGAACGAATGCTCAAACCAAAAGACATGGGGCTCTCCTCATTGAATCGACGCGCACACGGCGCGGGTGACTTGCTCGGTGCTGGCCTGCCCGCCCAGATCGCGGGTGTGCAAGGCGGGGTTGGCGGTGGCTTGCTCAATGGCCGCCATCAAGGTGTTGGCGGCCTGCACCTCGCCCAAGTGCTCCAGTAGCATGACACAACTCCAGAAAGTGCCAATAGGGTTTGCCAACCCCTGGCCCATGATGTCAAAGGCCGAGCCGTGGATGGGCTCGAACATGCTGGGGTAGCGCCGCTCGGGGTCGATGTTGCCCGTGGGTGCGATGCCCAAGCTGCCGGCCAAAGCGGCGGCCAGGTCGCTCAAGATATCGGCGTGCAAATTGGTCGCCACCAAGGTGTCCAAGCTGGCGGGCCGGTTGACCATGCGGGCGGTGGCCGCGTCCACCAACTCTTTGTCCCAGCGCACACCGGGGAACTCCAAGGCGATTTGCGCGGCAATTTCGTCCCACATCACCATCGCATGGCGCTGGGCATTGGACTTGGTGACCACGGTCAGCAGCTTGCGAGGGCGCGACTGCGCCAAGCGAAAGGCATAGCGCATGATGCGCTCCACACCGGCGCGGGTCATGATGGACACGTCGGTGGCCACTTCGATCGGATGGCCTTGGTGGGCCCGACCGCCCACGCCGGCGTATTCGCCCTCGGAGTTTTCGCGCACGATGACCCAGTCCAGGTCTTTGGGGCCGCAGCGCTTGAGCGGCGCATCAATGCCGGGCAGGATGCGGGTGGGGCGCACATTGGCGTATTGGTCAAAGCCCTGGCAAATTTTCAGGCGCAAACCCCACAAGGTGATGTGATCGGGAATGTGCGGGTCGCCGGCCGAGCCAAACAAAATGGCGTCCATGCCGCGCAAGGCGTCCAAACCGTCGGCGGGCATCATCACGCCATGGGCGCGGTACCAGTCGCCGCCCCAAGCAAAGGATGTGAATTCAAACCCAAAGCGGCCCTGCGCCTGGGCCAAAGCGGTCAAGACCTGTTGGCCGGCGGGGATGACCTCTTTGCCAATGCCGTCTCCAGGGATGCAAGCGATGCGGTAGGTTTTCATGCGGTGCTCAAAAGTGCTGAGGAAACCGCTTTATACCTTGACAGGCCCAGTGGGCCTGAGAGGTCAACGCAACACGTCGAACAAATTGTTGTGGTGATCGGTCCAAACCTTCAAGCCCGGCAAGGCTTGGATGGGCACAGCGTCCTTCAAACGGGCATCTGCAATCAGCTTGGGGTTGCGGGTGACGATCACAAAATCGGTTTGGTAGTAGTCACCCCGGGCCGCTGTGTCGGAAATCAAGATCGCCGTCATCCCTTCCTGCTCAGCCAACAATTTCACCATCGGCGCCAGGTTGATCAGACGATTGGTCACGTTGTAGACGATGGCCCCATCGGGTTTGATTTGCTTTTGGTACACGCGCAAGGCCTCCAACGTCATCAAATGCATAGGAATAGAGTCGGAAGAAAACGTATCGATGCCGAGCATGTCAAATTGCTGCGGCGGGTCGCGCTCCAAGCTCAAGCGCCCATCGCCCAAACTGAACGACACCTTGGCTTTGGTATCTGTAAGGTACCAAAAGTATTTTTTGGCAATGTCCAGCACCGACGGCACCAACTCATAAATGCGGTAGTGGTCGGTTTCACGGCCATAGGCAGCCAGCACCCCGATGCCCAAACCCAAAATACCCACATCGATGGCGGGTCGCTCCTGGGCATAAAAATCCAATACCCGCGAAATCCCGGCCCCAGGCCCAAAATAACTGATGGGTTTGGTGCGCAATTGGGCGTCGGTGTACTGCCACCCATGGCTGATGGTGCCATGGAAGAGGTGGCGCATCGTGTCCTTGTCTTCCAAGGGGCCCGTTTGCGTCACGCTCAAGGTGCCATAAAAGTCGCGCTTGGACACAATGGTGTTCTCACTCGGCTGCGAATAGTCCCACAGATACCAGCCGGTGACGGCACTGATGCCCACGGCCGCTGCCGTGATGGCCTGCGCTCCGCCTTTTGACCAGCCGACCGTCGGACTTTGCCACCACAAATAAGTGGCCAACAAAGCGCACGCCATCAAGGCCAGGGGCAACTCGGCAAAGCTGTCAAAAACCAGTGGCGCCAAGACCCCGACCAGCAGGCCCCCCATGGCCCCACCCACCGACAAGGCCAAATAAAACTGGGTCAGGTATTGCGGCTCGGGCCGCATGGCCGCCAACTCACCGTGGCAAAACATGCAAGCCACAAACAACAACACACAAAACAGCGGCAAGGCGACATAAATGTTCATGGTCGAGGCATAGCCCTCCACCATGCCATAAGCGGTGATGAGCAACAACACCATCAACAGCGGCATGAACCATTGCCGCGCGTACCAACCACTTTGCGAGCGCGCACCACCCACATCAAACACCAATATAAAGGTGGCCAGGTAAATCACCAGGGGAACGATCCACAAAAACGGCACCGAGGCAATGTTTTGCGTCATGTGATTGGTAAAGGACAAGAGCAGCACCGAACCCAAGGTCGCCAACAGGTACCACAACACCACCTGCCGGCGCTGGGGCGCAGCGGCAGATGAAGACGCTGCACTGTGCGCTGAATCCACCGTTTTCCCGGCTGTCTGGGCGCGCAGGGTTTGCCAAGCCGACACAATGACCAGGAGGGCAAACAGCCCATACAAACCGCTCCAAGCCACCGCCTGGGTTTGCAAATTGATGTTCGGCTCAATCAAGGGGGGGTAGCACAGCAAGGAGATCAAAGACGCCAAGTTGGACAAGGCAAACAAGCGGTACACCTTGACCTGCGGATGGGTTTTGGCCACCCAGGCTTGCACCAAAGGCCCGGTGGTCGAGAGCAAAAAATACGGCAAGCCCACGGTGGCCAGCAACAGCAACAAGATGCGCAGCGAAGGCTCGGTGTCGGGGTCAGGCTTCCAGTGGTCACCGGCCACGATGGGCAACCACACCAAAGAAACCAACACCAACGCGGTGTGCAAAATGGCCTGCTTGCGCTGATTGAGTCGGCGCACCACCCAGTCGGTATACCCATAGCCCATGAGCAACACCATTTGAAAGAAAACCATGCAGGTGGTCCAAACCGCTGAAGAACCGCCAAACCAAGGCAAGATTTGTTTGGCAATGATGGGTTGCACCATGAACAACAAAAAAGCACTGGTGAACACCGTGGAAATGAAATAAAACATGCAACTGACTTTTGTAGTTATAAAAAACGGGGGATGGGCAAGCCCAAAAAAAAGTTCAGCCCATGCCTGCAAACACGGGGTCGTCATTGTGGCTTAAATAGCGGCTGTCAAGCCCTGGAAGATATTCCCATTCAGTCTCGCTGAAATGATCATCAACGCCGCTTGCGTCGCAATGATGTCAGCTGGTTTCATCTTTGGGGGGTCTGGTTGTCCTTGTACCAAAGCACATACAACACGGGCAGCACCACCAAGGTCAGCAAAGTGGCGGTGAACAAGCCACCAATCACCACGATCGCCAAAGGGCGTTGGGTTTCGGCGCCAATATCGTGGCTCAAGGCCATGGGCAACAAACCCAAGGCAGCGAGCAAGGCGGTCATCAGCACGGTGCGCAAGCGTTGCATCGCGCCTTCTTTGACCGCATCCAACACATTCAAGCCTGCGCTGCGCAATTGTTCAATCACAGAAATCAAAACCACCCCATTGAGGACGGCTTGCCCGGATAAAGCGATGAACCCAATGGCCGCCGATACCGATAAGGGGATAGAGAACATCCACAAACTGATGAAGCCACCAATCAAGGCCAAGGGCACATTGAGCAAAATGAGTGATGCTGTTTTGAGCGACGAAAAAGCATGGAACAACAAAATGAAAATCAGCAAGAAAGACAAGGGCACCACTACGCTCAAGCGCTGCATGGCCCGCTCTTGGTTTTCAAATTCACCCGACCAGGTCAATTTGTAACCCGGCGGGATGGCCACATTTTTTTGCAAACGCGCTTTCATGTCCTCGACCACTGACCCCATGTCGCGGTCTTTGATGAAAATGCCCAAGGCCATGGTGCGTCGACCCGACTCGCGGGCGATGTTCATGGCGCCTGAGGTCTCGCGGATGGTGCTCACCGCGCCCAAGCTGACATAGCCGCCGTCTGGCGTGGACAAAGGGATGGCGGCCAAACGGGCCAATTGGCGCTGGGCATCGGGCAAGCGCACAGCCACATTGAATTTGCGCTCGCCTTCCCACAAGGTGGTGGCGGCCTTGCCCGCCAAGGCGGCTTCAATCACATCTTGGATGTCACCCACATTCAGCCCATATCGGGCAGCACGCTCGCGGTCTATTTCAATCAACAATTGCGGCAACTCACCAAAGCGGTCGACTTCGGCGCGATAGACGCCGCGCACTTGCTTGATCTCGTGTTCAATTTCTTTGGCGGTTTTGCGCAACTGCGCCAAATCGTCGCCGGCGAGTTTGATCACAATTTGCCCGTCAATTTGCGAGATCGACTCCAACACATTGTCCCGAATGGGTTGAGAAAAAGTCGGCTCCATGCCCGGCAGGTCTGACACCACCTGGTTCATTTGCTCGATCAAGTCTTCCTTGGTCAAACCTGGCCGCCATTGCTCAACCGGTTTCAGGTCGACAAACACTTCGGCCATGCTGATGGTTTTGGGGTCGGTGCCGTCTTCGGGTTGGCCGGCTTTGGACACCGTGGTATTGACCTCGGGCACGGTGAGCAAGGCGCGGCGCACATCGTGCAAGATGCGCGCCGCTTCGGGGTTGGACACGCTGGCGGGCAGGCGCAGGTTGACCCAAATCGTGCCCTCATTGAGCTCGGGCAAAAACTCAGAGCCCAAATGATAGGCGGCGACCAAGGCCAGCATAAACGCACCCAAAGCCATGCCAATCACCGCCTTGGCATGTCCCAAGGCCCAAGCCAAAACAGGTTGATAGGTGCGCTTGCAAAAGGAAACCAGGCGGTTGTCTTGGTGCGGCAAGCCTTTGCGCAACACCCAAAAAGCGATCAAGGGCACCAAGGTGAGCGAAAAAATCAGGGAGCCGATCAGGGCCGAGGTGACCGACAAGGCCATGGGCTGGAAGATGCGGCCTTCATGGCGCTGCAACGCAAAAATGGGTATGTGGGCCGCGATGATGATGAGCATTGAAAACAGCGTGGGGCGGCCCACCTCGTTGGCGGCGCTGGCAATCACATGGCGACGCTCTTTGTCGTTCATGCCCTCACCACGTTGCGCCAGGCGATGCATGATGTTTTCAACCACGATGACCGCGCCATCCACAATGATGCCAAAGTCCATCGCCCCCAAGCTCAACAAGTTGGCGGGCACGCCCATGATCTTCAAGCCCATGAAGGTCGCCAACAGCGACAGCGGAATGATCACCACCACCGCCAAGCTGGCGCGTACATTGGACAAAAACAAATACAACACCAAGGCCACGAGCAAGGCGCCTTCGACCAGGTTTTTGAACACGGTGAACAGAGTCTTTTCCATCAACCAGGTGCGGTCGTAAAACGGCACCACTTGCACCCCGGGCGGCAAGGTTTTGGCGTTGAGGTCGGCAATTTTTTCCTTCACCTGCTTGAGTACCACACTGGGGTTTTCGCCCTTGCGCATGATGACAATGCCGGTGATCACGTCGTCGTCGCCGTCTTGGCCGACAGTGCCCAAGCGTGGCACAGCCCCCACCACCACCGCGGCCACATCGCGGATCAAAATCGGCGTGCTTGCGCGGCTGCCCACCACAATGCGACCAATATCGTCGGCGTCGCGCAGCAAACCAATGCCACGGATGGCGAACTGCTGTGCGCCCTGGGCCACATAGCTGCCGCCGGCATTGGCGTTGCCCCGCGCCAGGGCGTCCAGCAACTGTTGATAGGTGAGCTTGTAGGCCTTGAGCTTGTCCAGATCGGGCTGCACCTCGTACTGTTTGATGAAGCCACCCATGGCGACCACATCGGCCACCCCGGGCACTTGGCGCAAGGACCGCTCGACCACCCAGTCTTGCAAGCCGCGCAGTTCGGTGGTGGACAGGCCATCGCCACGCAGGCGATAGCGCATGACTTCGCCCACTGGCGTGGCGTTGGGTGCAATATTGGCCTCAACACCCGTGGGCAAGTCCACCCCGCGCAACCGCTCATTGACCTGTTGGCGCGCCAAATGGACAGGGATGCTTTCGTCGTAGGTGATGACAGTGAAGGACAGGCCAAATTGGGTGTGCGAGAACAGGCGGATCGAACTGGGCAAGCCCGACAAGGCGACTTCCAAGGGCAGGGTGACTTGCTTTTCAACCTCTTCAGCGGCGCGGCCCGGGTACAGCGCGATCACGGTGACTTGGGTGTCTGTGACGTCGGGAAACGCCTCGACCGATAAGTTTTTAAACGCGAGCACACCGCCAAACACAAAGGCCAGGGTGGCCAAACCCATGAGCAATGGCTGGGTCAGCGCATACAAAACAATTTTTTTCATGGCTTGGCTTTGCCCGCCTCGACCACCTGGGTGCGGGCAGCGGCTTGTGCCATGCTGAATTCGCGCTCGAGCAGCAGCACATTTTGTTTGACCACCATGTCGCCAGGTGCTAGGCCTTCTGTGATGTGGGAGGTTTTGCTGTCAGATTGCCCCAGCACCACGTCGCGCGATTGGTACACACCAGTTTGGTTTTGCACATAGACCACATGTTGGGTTCCGCGCAAAAACACGGCTGAGGAGGGCACCATCACCCCGCCGTCGAGCTTGCGCTTGACTTGCACGGTGCCAATCATTTCAGCCTTGAGCAATCGTTCAGGGTTGGCTACTTTTGCCTTGACTTTGACCACCCGTGCCACTGGATCGATGGCGTCACTGCTGCCGACCACGGTGGCTGAAAAGCGGCCATCGGACACGCCGGACACCCGCAGCGGCAAAGACACACCCGTGCGCAAATGGGGTAAATCTTCGACCTTGGCGTCAATCAGCAGCCACAACTCACGCGGATCGGTCACCACAAACAAAGCCGCGCTCGCAGGGGATGCCGCTTCAGGCCGCACCTCTTGCCCCGGGTTGAGGTTGCGCTCGACCACCACACCGGTCATTTGCGTGGTCAAGGCGATCAACTGGTCCACCCGTTGCCCGCCACCATACATGGCCACGCGGGCTTGTGCCCGGTCCACCTCGGCTTGTGTGCGCAGGGCATCACCCTGGGCTTGTTCCAGCTCTTTGCGTGCCACGATACCGGCATTGAACAAATCTTGTTGCCGGGCCAGGTTTTTTTGCGCCACGGACGCATCGGCCAGGGCGCGTGCCGCGTCGGCTTGGGCAGCGCCAAACTCGGGCGAGCTCAAAGTGGCCAAAGCACTGCCCGCACTCACAGACTTGCCCACATCGGCATGGATTTGACTCACCCGGGCGGCAAATGCCGAGGTGATGCGCTGGGTGCGGTCTTCGTTCCAAACCAAGCGTGCGGGCAATTCAAACACCAGGTCTTGTGCGGCTTGCGCGGCTTGGGCTGACAGCAATGGCAGTTGCGGGTGACCCGGGGGATATTTGATTTGACTGGCTTCAAAAATCGGCTGCGGCGCCCCAACGGCCGCAGGTGCTGAGCGGTCGCAAGCGCTCAGCAAGGCCAAGCCCAGCCAACAAACGGGTAACAGGTTTCGGTGTGTCATGGTCATGGGGTGGTCGCGGTTGTGGTGGGGCGCACTGCAGCCGCACTTTGGGTGCGGATATCCCATTGGGTATGGGCTTTGGCATGCTCTGTGCGGGCGCTCAAGGCGTCCATTTGGGTGCTGCGCAAAGTGCGGCGTGCTTCAATCAGGTCGGTCAGCGACAGGGCGCCCTTTTGGTAGGCGTAGTCGGCTTGGGAGGCTATTTTTTGGGCCCGAGGCAATATCTGTGCTTCAAACCATTGCAAGCGTTCTTGGGCATGGCGCAGCACCTGTGCAGCGTCGCTGATATCTGTTTGTGCAGCAATGCGGGCACGCTCCAGCGCCACTTCGGCTTGCTGCAGCTGTGCGGTGGCGCGGCCAATTTCACCTTCAAAGCCATATCCCCAGTGCAAAGGGATTTGGACCCGCAACTCGACCAGGCTGTTCGAATTGGGTGGGTAATGGTCGTAGGCTCCACCCCAGGTGATGTCTTTCTTTTTCAGCGATTGGGCCAACTCCAGCGCGCTGCGCGCGGCCAGCCAGCGCTGTTGGGCGGCGACCACATCGCTGCGTGCTTGCACCCAAGCTTGTAACTGTGCGGTGCTCAAGTCCAGCGAGCCCGCAGGCGTGGCGCTGGGCCAAATCACCTGGGCTTGCCATCCAAAAACGGGGCCTGGCAGGGAGGTGACTTGCTGCAACACCAAGGCGCTGCGGATTTTGTCGCTTTGCGCCTGTGCCACATCGCCTTGGGCCTTGGACCATTCAATGGCTATGCGGTCGGCATCTTGTTCGGACACGTCACCAGCTTTGAGGCGTTGCTGTGTCGCTTGGTGCAATTGTTGGGCACTTTGGGCCATCGATTGCATCAATGACTCACGCTGATGGGCAGCTGCCCACTCAAAAAACGCCACGGCCGCTCGTATTTGTTGCTGCGCTTGGGCTTCTTGCACGTCGGCTTGGGCGGCCGAAACCATCTGCTCGCTGGTTTGGGTGCGCAAAGCGCGTTTGTTGCCGCGCTCCCAAACCACATCGATACCGATCGATTTGTCCACCCGCCAGTCGTTGACGGGGTTGCCTGAGGGTGCGCCCAAACCGTTTTGCAAATCGATTGATGCGGCCTTGAGTGTCAAGTTGGGCAGGGGCGCATGGTTGGCCGACAAGACATCGGCGCGAGAGGCGTCCAGGCTGCGCTGGGCCTGTTGAACGCCCAGGTTACGCCCTGCGCTTTGCAGCACCAGCGCCAAGCTGATGTTGTTATGGGCGATGTTGCGCGCCATTTTTTCTTGCGCACCCACGATGGAGCTGCCGGTGGCCAACCCACAGGTGAGCGCGCACAGCGGCAGCCAGCCTTGCAAAAAGGTGTGTCGTATCATGGAACGGATTGGCGCACAGCCAACCTGACCTTGACCTGACCAATCGGGATGGATGAACTGCCATGCGTGTGTTGTTGGTCGAAGACGACGATGTTTTGCGCGACGTGTTGTGCCGCAGCCTCACGGCGGCGGGGCACCGGGTTGATGTGGCGGGCAATGTCCAAGACGCTCACCATCTGTGGGGCATCCAAAGCTACGACGCTGTTTTGCTGGATTTGAACTTGCCTGCCAACGCCCAGCGCACGGCCCTGCCTGCCAGTGGCTTGGAGGTGCTGCGTGCCGCCCGCGCCCGAGGCGACCACACACCGGTGATTGTGTTGACCGCCCGCAACCGCACCGAGGAGCGCATCGACGGACTCAATGCGGGTGCAGATGACTATTTGGGCAAACCCTTTGACTTGGCTGAAGTGGAAGCACGCTTGCGCGCTGTGGTGCGCCGTGGCATTGGGGTGCAAGATGTGGTGAAAGTCGGCGCTTTGTCACTGGACAGGCAAATGCGCCGCTTGACCCTGGCGGGCCAGGACTTGGAGTTACCCAGCCGCGAATTTGAAGTCTTGTGGGAGTTGATGAGCCCCCCTGGGCGGGCGGTCCCCAAGCGCGAACTGGCAGAAAAGCTATCAGGCTTTGACGAGTGGTTGGGCGACAACGCGCTGGAGGTCTTTATCTCGCGATTGCGCAAGCGGCTGCAGGGCAGCGGCGCGGGCATTCGCACCTTGCGTGGCATTGGCTATGTGATCGAAGCCCAAGCAGATGACGCAGCACCATGACCGAGCACTCACTGCGCACGCGTTTACTGCAGCAAATCTTGGTGCCCTTGGCATTAACTTGGTTGGTGTCCAGCCTGGTGGTCATCGCTGTGGCCAGCCACTTTGCGCAAAAAGCCTTTGACCGCAGCTTGCTCGATGACGCTTATTTGTTGGCCAGCCGGGTCAGCGTGATCAAGCCCGGCAAAGCGCTGGAGCTCAACTTGTCAAACCAAGACCTGGGCACGGTGTTGTTTGACCAAAGCGAAAGCATCTTTTTTGCGATTTATGACCAACAAGGTGCGTGGGTGGCGGGGCACCCGGGTTTGTTGGCACCTGCCTTGCAGTTGAATGCCCCGCCATTGTTTGAAAACGTGGTGTTTCAAAGCATGGACATGCGCAGCGTGACGCTGTTTCAAGCACAGCCCCAGCCTTTTTTCGTGGTGGTGGCACAAACCACAGCCAGCCGCAGCGGTTTGTTGCAAAGCCTGCTGTGGGTCACCGTGGTGCCGCAGGTGCTGCTATTGATGCTGTTGGGTTGGGGTTTGCGCCGTGCGATTCAAAAAGAAATTGACCCTTTGCTTGGGTTGGAGCAAGGCATTTTGAGTCGCGATGTGAGTGACTTGAGCCCCTTACCCCCCATGGGTGGTTCCCGCGATGTGCGCCGGCTGGGTCAGGCGTTCAATGATTTGCTGATGCGTTTACAAGACGGTGTGCGCGCGCAACGCGAGTTCACTGGCAATGTGGCCCATGAACTGCGCACCCCTTTGGCGGGCATTCGCGCCTTGGCCGAGTTTGGCTTGCAACAAAACGACCCGGCCCAATGGCGAGAGCAATTGCTGGCGATTGTCAAAAGTGAAGAACGCGCCTCTCATTTGATGGACCAATTGTTGGCACTGGCTTATGCGGATGAGGCCCAGCAGGGCATGCCCTTGCAAGCGCTGCGCTTGGACACCTTGGTGCGTGGGGTGGTGATGCGGTACATGCCCAAAGCCATGTCGCAAAGTGTCGACCTGGGGGCGGAAGGCCTTGACGAACCGGTTTGGGTGATGGGCCAGGCGACCCTGATCGAGGGGGTGGTGGGCAACTTGTTGGACAACGCCTTGCGCCATGGGCGACCCCTGGGCGGCGCCAGCCCTTGCGTGACCGTTGGCTTGGCCCGCCTGCCCCACCCTGGAACAGCCGGGGCCGGCGCACAAGTGGTGTTGTCAGTGACCGACAACGGCCCGGGCATCGACCCGGCCCAGCAAATCCGCGTACAAGCACGTTGGGTACGCTCGGACGCACAAATCGATGTGAACGCTGGTTTTGGCTTGGGCCTGTCGATCATCAAAGCCTACGCCCATTTGCTCAAATCGCGCCTTCAATGGGAGGCTGGCCCCCAAGGCACGGGCCTGCGCATCAGCCTTTCGTTGACGGTGGTGGCTGCACCTGCAGTTCCGCTTCATCAATAGCTCAACCGGCTTGAAAGCCTCACCATGCCACGCATTGAAGCATCTGCCCCTCCCCTTCCCACCCGTGAAGTCAGGCCCTGAAAGATATCCCCATGGAGACCCGTGACATCACGGACCCGGGCAATGGAAGGCATGCTTAGAAATAAGCCATGTCCTTGATGTCCTCGATCAGTCGCTTGATCATGGTTTTGGAGCCATAAGACTCTTGGATCAAGTCGCGCTGGCGAAGCTTGGTGTACAGCCCATTGTCTGCGCGCAAACCGGCCAGCACCTCGTCGAGCACCGGCTTGTTGTTTTGCAGGTCCAGGTACTCTTGCACCTGGTCGGACATTTTGTGCGACGACATCAGTCCAGTTTTGTTTTTGGCTTTGGCAATGGAGTCGTCCGAATCGACCAATCTGCGCACCGTCACCAAAGTCAGAATTTGGCGGTTGTAATCCAAGGTCACCGAGCGCTTGAAGAAGTATTGCAAGATGGGGATGTCTTGCAAAAACGGCACACCATTGGACATGGAATCGATTTCACGTTCGACCAAGCCATTGAGCACAAAGGTTTGGCCGTAAGTCACCAGGGCCGTGGCATTGACGGCGTTGCGGGTTTGCATCAGCGCCACGTTGGAGTTGGCCGTTTCTTCAATGAAAGAACGACTGGCGCGGATGGACAGCAAAATTTTGTCATCCTCCAAAAACGTGGGCGTGACCGACAAGGCCACACCCACGGGTTTGTCGACCAAGGTGGCTGAGTTGACACCGCCCACCTTGATGGAGTAGGTGGCACCGCTGAAAAAGATCGACGGCAAGCGGTCAATCGCCGACAAGGTGGGGCGGGCAATCACCTCGTTCTTGGTGTAGAGGGAGTTGGCAATGTTGAGGTTGTAGCTCAAAAAGCCACCGGTCACTGCGCCTGTCGCATCTGCAGCCAAAGTGCCGGCATTGGTCAGGTTGTTGGCCGACTGGGTGGCCTGGTTGGCCGTGTCACCCATGGCGGAAAAGCTCAGGGACTTGGACAAGGTCAAGCCATCCATCAAATTGATGCCAAAGCTTTTTTGCAGTGACTCTTCGGTGCGGATCATGGTCACTTCGATGATGGCCACCGGTGGGTTCTCTCCGGCACAGGGCGCGGGCAAGGTGGGTGCGGTGATGTTTTCTTCGTTGGCTGGCAACTCAAACGTTTTGTTCATGGGCACCGCGTCTTTTTCGAACACGGGGCCTGGGCGCAGGTCACAACGGAACCAGTTTTTGCGCTGATTGGGGTCTCCCGCATCCGCTTTTTTGTCGTCCTTGGCCTCTTCTTTGGCGTCTGCTTTGGCCTCAGGCTTGGCGTCGTCGGTTTTGGCTTGGGCCAGCATCACATCTGAACCTGGGCGGAACGATGTTTTGGTGGCCAGCAATTGGTCCAAGCGACCGCTGACATAGCGGGCCTCGTCCTTGTTGCCTTCCATGGCCGTGTACTGGGCCAGCATGGTTTTGACCAACTCGGGCTTTTTGGCCACCGCGGCTTGAAAGGCCTTCATGCGGTACAAACGCGCATCTTTCCACGCCAGCTTGTCCAACTCGGCCGTGGCCCAGGTTGCGGTGGCTGCGTCGCCCGAATACAGACTGGCCTGGGCCATGCCAAACAAGGCCTCTTGCGGGGCTTTGACCTTGGCGTCCACGGCCAAGGCAAAAGATTTCTTAGCTTCGGTGAACTTTTTGGAGGACATGTACAAGCGCCCCAACTGCAAATGGGCCACATCCAAAGTCGAGTCCAGACCCACTGCAGTTTTGTAGCCTGCCTCGGCCAAGGCATAGCTATCGGCGTCACCCTTTTCGTATTTGAGTTGGTAGGTCAGCGCATTGAAAAAGTGCAAGGGCGCGTTTTTGAGGTCAAATTTCAATGCAGTATTGAACACCGTTTGGGCATTGTCCAAGTCGCCCTTTTCTAAATACTCGGCACCGGCGCGCATCAAGGCTTGGGTGCGGCTGAGTTCAGTCGTCTCTGCTTTCTTGCCAAAACCATCCCAAATACTGCTGGTGCTTTTCCCCGACATCGAAGAGCAACCTGTCATCGCCACGGCGAGCAATAACATGTTGAATTTGTTGAGTTTTAAATTGAATTTCATGGTTTTACCTAATTTCAGAATTGCGGATGATAAATCGATAATTAAATTATTTATTGCAAAAAACTCAAAATTTTTTGTAGGCGCTAAACATATGAGGGTTCGTGTGTTTTGCGTCCATTGGGCTGCATTTCATGGGGATCCATACCTGAATGGCCATTGACTGAACCGGGAACATGGTCAAAAAACCTGTCAGTACGTTGACCCTTCTCATCAATGAAAGCAAGTTCAGCGAAAAGTTTTGTCAACCCCATGCACGCCAAACACCTTGAACCAAACGCTGGTTGAAAAATGCCAGAGGGCATTTTTGCAAGGGTCGACGGTGAAAAATCAAAACCATGGCCACAAGCTGTTCACCAGGTGCAAACCCTGCCCAGACGGCGCTTGTGCTTTTAATCTGTGCTGTAGAAAATGTTTCAAAAGGTGACCAGCAGTTCTAAGGCGCCACTGACCACAACCGTCAGACGGGGGAATTGCATGAGCGAGTTGCCAAATTCTGTTTCACGCGCACACACCGCGCCAAGCAGCCACCCGCAGGGCCTGACCAAAACCCGCCAAGTTTTGGCGCACCCGGTTTTGCAACTGCTGATCCAACACAAGCGCATCAACCCAGCGCAAGCCCAAGCCTTGTCGGGTGAGGCTGGGCCCATGGTGCAGGCCTGTGTGCGCACTGGGTTCATCGATGCGGTGGCCCTGTGCCGCTTGCTGGCCAATGCCTACAAGTTGCCCTGGCAGGATTTGGAAGAGATCAATCCGCGCAAAGTGCCGCGTCAATTGGTCGACTCCACACGTTGTCGACAGCTCTGGGCCATGCCCATCGAACGCAAAGACAACGCCGTGGTGGTGGCGATTGCCGACCCGTCTGACACCCTGGCGCGCCAATCCATGGAGCAGGCCTTGCGCAGCAAGGTGCAATGGGTGGTGGCCAATGTCGATCAGCTCGAGCGCATGCTGGATTTTTATCATCCGGCGTCACAGGCCCACGCGGTGAGCGAAGCCGCACCCGTAGAGCCCGAAGAAGATGGCGATGCGGTGGCCTATTGGCAGCGCATCTTGGCGCAAGCCGTGGCATGGCGGGCGTCTGACATCCACATCGAGTCGCTGGAAAACGGCTTTCAGGTGCGCTTGCGCGTCGATGGGCTGTTGCGACCCATACCCAGCGCGGCCGCTGATTTGCGCCTGCGCCTGCTGTCGCACATCAAGGTCTTGGCGCAAATGGACATTGCAGAAAAGCGCTTGCCGCAAGATGGCCGCATTGGCGCGGTGGTGCAAGGGCGGCGTTTTGATTTGAGGGTCAGCTCTTTGCCGACTTTGCATGGCGAGAAGTTGGTGGTGCGCCTTCTGGGCGATCAGCAACGACCCGCATTGGCGGCGCTCGGCTACGAGGCCGATGACTTGGCACACATCCACCAAGCACTGCGCCGAACGGGCGGCATGATCATCGTCACCGGTCCCACAGGGTCTGGCAAAACCCTGTCGCTGTACGCATGCTTGGACGTGCTCAACCAAGCCCACGTCAACATTGCCAGCATCGAAGACCCGTGTGAAATGGTGGTGCCAGGCATCAACCAAGTGAATGTGAATGAGCGCGCAGGCTTGGACTTTGCCACCGGTCTGCGGGCTTTTTTGCGGCAAGACCCGGATGTGTTGATGGTGGGCGAAATCCGCGACCGCACCACCGCCGGCATTGCCTTGCAAGCGGCACAAACCGGGCACCTGGTGCTGACCACGCTGCACACCAACGACGCCCCGGGCGTGCTGTACCGTTTGATGCACATGGGTGTGGAAGCGTTTCAATTGGCTGCCAGCGTCCACCTGGTGACGGCGCAACGCTTGGTGCGCCGTTTGTGCGCGCAATGCAAGCGACCCACCACCCTGGGCGCCGAGTTTGATCGGCTGGGCTTGGGCGCCGCGGCCATGACCCAGGCGGGTTTTGCCAGCGACCTTCAGCCCGACCGACCGATTTATCAACCGGTGGGTTGTGGTGCATGCCTGGAGGGCTTCATGGGGCGGGTCGGCATCTTTCAGGTCATGCCAGTGAGCACCTCCCTGGCGACGCTGCTGGTGCAAGCCCAAGACCTTCACACCCTGACGGCCCAAGCCCAACGCGAGGGCATGCGCACATTGCGCCAATCCGGTTGGCTCAAAGTTTTCAGCGGCGTCACCGCTGTGCAAGAGGTGTTGGGGGCCACCCATGTCTAGGCCCCAGCCGCCTGCGCCACAGGCACCAGAACAACAGATTTGGTTTGTTTGGACGGGCCGCGATGCGCAGGGGCAAGACCAAAGCGGCCAAATGTCAGCCCTGCAACGCGCTGACATCGAAGCGCATTTGCATGCGCAGCGCATCCGGCCCATCCGCATCCAGCGCAAGCGTCAGCCCCAAGCGCCCCGACCAGCGCGCGCCAAGGAGGTGGCCCGCTTCACCTGCCAACTGGCCACCTTGGTGCAAGCCGGCATTCCTTTGTTGAGCGCCTTGAAACTGCTGGACAACGCCACCGAACACCCGAGCATGCGCGCCGTTGCACAAGATTTGATGGCCCAGGTGGAAAGTGGCGTGAGCCTGCACCAAGCCATGCAAACACACGCCTGCTTTGGGCCGGTTTATTTGGGGATGGTGGCGGCGGCCGAAGCATCGGGCCAGCTGGATGTGATTTTGGCTGAGCTGGCGCAAAGTTTGGACAGCGACCTGGGCCTGCGCGAGGCCTTGAAGTCGGCCCTGACCTATCCCCTGGCCGTGCTGGTGTTGTCGGTTGTGGTGTTGGCCATCATGCTGGCGTGGGTGGTGCCGGCCTTTGAAAGCATCTTCACCTCGATGGGTGCGGAGCTGCCCGCCCCCACACAAATGGTGTTGACCTTGAGCCGTTGGTGGGTGGCCCATGGTTGGACACTGACCGCCGCATTGATCGCGCTGGGGATGGCGCTGCGCCATTGGCTGCGCCACCACCCCAAGGGGCAATGGACCCTGGCACAACTGGCCTTGGCTTTACCGATATGGGGGCAGTTGGTGCAACTTGCTTGTGTGTCGCGCTGGGCGCGCACGCTTTCCAGCTTGATGCAAGCCGGTGTCTCTTTGCCCGAGGCCTTGGACATCAGTGCAAAAGCCAGCGGCAATCTTTGCTATGAGAAAAGTTTGGCCTTGGTGCGCTCGGACGTGATGACCGGAACCGCCTTGGCCCACGCTTTGGAACACGGCAGCAGCTTGAACGCGGCAAGTTGGCGTGAGGGCTTATACAGCCCGTTGTTCTCGCCCCAAGTGGTGCAAATGGTCGCGGTGGGCGAAGCCTCTGGCCGCTTGGATGACATGCTCATGCAAGTGGCACGCATGCACGAAGCACAGGTGCAATGGCTGCAAAAACGCATCGGTGTGCTGATGGAACCCACGGTGATCGTGGTCTTGGGCGTTTTGATTGGCGGCTTGGTGACGGCCTTGTACCTGCCCATTTTTCAGCTCGGCCAAGTGCTTTGAGGGCTGCATTAGACTGCGCGCATGGACAAAGTGTGGCGCATTGGTTTGACGGGCGGCATTGGCAGCGGCAAAAGCACCGCCGCCCAAGTGCTGGCCCAATTGGGTGCCGCTGTGATCGATGCCGATGCTGTGGCCCGCTCGGTCACCGCCCCGGGTGGCCCCGCCATGGCACCTTTGCGTGCGGCCTTTGGCGACGCGGTGATCGATGCCCAAGGCGGCCTGGACCGACAACACATGCGCGAGCTGGCCTTCAGCGATGCCAAAGCCAAAGCACAACTGGAAGCCATCGTCCACCCCTTGGTCAAGGCAGCAATCGACGGACAAGCGCAGTCGGCCCTGGACGCTGGATCCCGGGTGCTGGTGTTTGACATCCCTTTGCTGGTGGAGTCGGGGCGCTGGCGCGAGCGGGTGGATGGGGTGTTGGTGATCGATTGCAGCGAAGACACCCAAATCGCCCGGGTCCAAGCGCGCAATGGCTGGCCGCGAGCGCAAATTCTTGCGGTCATTCAAGCCCAGGCCACGCGGGCCCAAAGGCAGGCCGCGGCCGATTGGCTGATCCTCAATGAGGGCCTGGGGCTGGATGCCTTTGAAGCAGCGGTGGCCCAACTCGCCCGCCAGTGGGGCTTGCCCACCCCAGGACGGGATTCGGCGTGACCGAAATGCGCCCGCGCCACTGAAAAACAGCGGCCAGGGCCCCATTTGGCCCTGTCGGACAAGGTTATGATTGCGCCTGGAAATGACGCGCAGTGATCCTCTACGAGCACCCCTTCAACGAAAGAGTCCGCACCTACTTGCGGCTGGAGCATTTGTTCCATCGTTTCGACGAATTGATCACCCGTGAGTCCGCCGTTGACCACCACTTTGCCCTGACCACCTTGTTTGAACTGGTGGATGTGGGCGGCCGGGCCGACCTCAAAACCGAGGTGCTCAAAGACCTGGAAAAAAATCGCCAGCAGTTTTTATCCTATCGGGGCAACCCCTCGGTATCTGAAGGGGCATTGAACGAAGTCATCGCCGAACTCGATATGCACCTGGAGTTGCTCAAGTCGTTGTCGGGGCGCATCGGTCAAGCGGTGACCGACAACGAATGGTTGTCGAGTTTGCGCAACCGCTCCAGCATCCCAGGTGGCACCTGTGGCTTTGACTTGCCCTTCTACCATGCGTGGCAGCAACACCCGAGCGCACAACGCTGTCAGGACCTGCGCCAATGGGGTGAGAGCCTGCGCCCCTTGCAAAATGCCGTTAACTTGTTGCTGCGCTTGTTGCGCGACAACGGCATGACCCAAAAAGTGGTGGCTGCTGCGGGCCAGTTTCAGCAAGCCCTGCCCCAAGGACGCTTTCAGCTGATGCGCTTGCGCTTAGACGCGCAACATGGCCTGATCCCTGAAATCAGCGGCAATCGTTTGATGATTTGGGTGCGCATGATGAAGGCCGATGAGGCCGGTCGCATGCAAGCAAGCAACCAAGACGTCACCTTCGAAGTGGCCTTGTGCGTCTGAGCCCGTCAACGGCGCATTGACTCAGGCATTCAGGCAGACGTTCGGCACAGCATGGGGATGGAATCACGCACCGTCAGATGCCCGGGATGCGGCGGGGACAGTTTGTATGCCCCGTCCAACCCCTACCGGCCTTTTTGCTCCAAGGCCTGTAAAAACCACGACTTCGGCGCCTGGGCCAGCGAGCAACATCGCCTGCCTGACGACACCCCCAGCGACGATTTCGACAACCCCAGCAACTTGCCCGCACCACCCTTGCCCCAGTGAGCCGTGGCAACGCCTACCCCTGGTGGGTCGGCCCAAGGTGGGAACGTTCTTCGGCCAACCACTGCAGCACAGGCAGCGTGCCAGGCAACACCGGGGCCACTTGCACGGGCAAGGACTGCCATGCAAAGGTTTGCCCCTCGCGCATTTGCATCTCTCCTTGCCAGGCCCAGACTTTGCAAAAGTTGAGTTGCACCCAGGCATGGGGGTAGTCCACTTGGGTGCTGCGCCAGGCCTCAACCTGGCTGATGCGGATGCCCAGTTCTTCTTCCAACTCACGGCCCAGCGCCTGCGCCACGCTTTCGCCGGCCTCCAGCTTGCCCCCTGGGAACTCCCAGTAGCCCGCGTACACCTTGTCAGGCGGGCGTGAGGTGAGCAAAAAAAGGCCGTCGGCTTTGATCAGCACACCCACGGCCACTTGCACCAAAGGCCGCTCGGGCCCACCTTCACGGGCCAGCGATGCGTCGGCCACCAAGGGGGATGTCACGCCGCGCTGCGCCCCACGTGGTGACCCGCAAAGTCGCGGGCAAATTGGTGCGCCACACGGCCGCTGCGCGACCCGCGCTCGAGCGCCCACACCAAGGCCTGGGGTCGCGCCGCCTCAAACAGCGCAGGCGACACGCCCAGAGCGGACAACCATTGGGTCACGATGGTGAGGTACTCGTCTTGGGTGAATGGATAAAAACTCACCCACAAACCGAAACGCTCGGACAGGGAGATTTTTTCTTCAATCACCTCACCTGGGTGCACTTCACCGTCTTCGGTGTGGGTGTAGCTGAGGTTGTCTTTCATGTACTCGGGCAGCAAATGGCGGCGGTTGCTGGTGGCGTAAATCAACACATTGGGAGACGCCGCCGAGACGGTGCCGTCCAAAATGGACTTGAGGGCTTTGTAGCCGGACTCGCCATCTTCAAAGCTCAGGTCATCGCAATAGATGATGAATTTTTCGGGGCGGTGGGCGACCAGGTCCATGATGTCGGGCAAATCCGTGAGGTCGGCTTTGTCGACTTCGATCAGGCGCAGGCCTTGGGGCGCATAGTGGTTCAAGCAGGCTTTGATCAGTGACGATTTGCCCGTGCCCCGTGCCCCCGTGAGCAGCACATTGTTGGCCGACAAACCTTGCACAAACTGCTCGGTGTTTTGCTGGATTTTTTCTTTTTGCGGCTCGATCTCTTTGAGGTCTTCCAGCCTCAAAGGGGCGACATGCGCCACCGGCTCCAAGGCACCATGGCCACTGGCCCGTTTGCGGTAGCGAAAGGCGACGCTGGCCGACCAATCGGGCGCCGACAAGGGGCGGGGAAGGACCAACTCCACCCGGTCCATCAAGGCGTGCAAACGCTCGACCAGGGCATCAAATTTATCGTTCATGAAAAGGCGCTCGTAAAAACCTGCAGCTTGCAGGCGCTCAACTTCTGTAGTCGGCGTTGATGGTGACGTACTCGTGGCTGAAGTCACAGGTCCACACGGTGTCGGTGGCTGGACCGCGACCCAGCACCACCCGCACCGTGATTTCGGATTGCTTCATGATGCGCTGGCCATCGGCTTCTTGGTAACTGGGGCTGCGCCCGCCGTTCACGGCCACTTGCACATCGTCCAGATACAAATCAATGTGGGCTTGGTCCAAATCAGCTATACCGGCATAGCCCACCGCCGCCAAGATGCGGCCCAAATTCGGGTCGCTGGCAAAAAATGCGGTTTTCACCAAGGGCGAATGGGCAATGGCATAAGCCACTTGGCGGCATTCGGCCGCATCGCGCCCACCCTCGACGGTGACGGTGATGAATTTGGTCGCCCCCTCGCCATCGCGCACGATGGCCTGGGCCAATTGGCGTGACACCTGCATCAAAACGCTGCGCAAGGCCTGGCCATCGGTTGAAGCCCAATCGGTGACCGTCGGGTGCTTGGCCTGCTGGGTGGCCATGACGATGAAAGAGTCGTTGGTCGAAGTATCGCCATCGACCGTTATGCGGTTGAACGACGCCTCGGCCAAATCATGGGCCAGTGCGTCCATCAAACCAGGGGCAATGCAGGCATCGGTGGCCACAAAGCCCAGCATGGTGGCCATGTTGGGGCGAATCATGCCGGCGCCCTTGCTGATGCCCGTGACCGTCACCGGCACACCCGACAGCATGACCTGCACGGAAAAGGCCTTGGCCACGGTGTCGGTGGTCATGATGCCGTGCGAGGCTTGCAACCAGTGGTCGGCATGGGCCGCCGCGATGGCAGCGGGCAAACCGGCCACGATGCGCTCGTGGGGCAGCGGTTCCATGATGACGCCGGTGGAAAACGGCAGAACCTGTTGCGGGTTGATGTGGAGCTGCTCGGCCAAAGCTGAGCACACCGCTTGGGCATCCAACAAACCTTGCGCACCGGTGCCTGCGTTGGCCACCCCAGTGTTGATCACCAGCGCCCGGATGCCTTGCCCACTGGCCAAATGCGATCGGCACAACTGCACAGGCGCGGCACAAAAACGGTTTTGGGTGAACACACCGGCCACGGCAGCGCCAGGGTCGAGCAAAAACACGGTGAGGTCTTTGCGGTTGGCTTTGCGCACGCCAGCCTCGACGACCCCAATGCGCAAACCAGCCACCGGATGCAAATCACCGGCCTGGGGGGGCAATAAATTCACAGCCATTGTTTCAAGCCAGCTTGCCGTGGCAGTTTTTGAATTTCCACGGACTAAAGATTGGGCATTGATTTATATAGATTTTTTTTGATAAAAAACAAGTATAAAACATTTGTCTAACAATCCACTAAAGTTGCCATAGCTTAATCATAGCGTGATTTGGGGTTGCACTGTGACCATAGCTACGCTAAAGAATTACTATTCTCAATCAATAATCAGACACAAGATGAGTATAACTTTTCTGTGTTTTATTGATTTTTTGACATGATTTTTAAACAGGAAATCAATCATTAAATCAACAGCTTAATAGGATTAGATTGCACAGAGTGCAATACGACATAAAACAAATACACACAAAGAAAGACTAATGAATTAGAATTTACTACCTACATTGCTTTTGGTTAGCATATGCAAAACGATTTCGACGCATTCATTTCACACTTAAATCTTAGCGAAGTCAAGCTTAAAATGCTTAAGAGACTGTGGAATAGTGGAAATATTTTCCCAAAAGATTGGGTTAGAAGTAGTGAATTGTTAACCTTAACAAATCAGAAATATTTTGACCGACGACTACGAGAACTGAGAGACAGAGGTGGATTAGATTTGGAAACAAAGCAGATTAATGGCGAACATTGCTGGAGACTAAATTCCAATAATATTTCAAAAATCATCAATAGAACTTACTTAACAGCAAAACAAAAGATAGAAATGTTTGAACAAGCAAAACACACTTGTTCCATCTGCGGAAAATTTAGTTTAGCTGGAGTACGTGGACTCCAAGCAGATCATAGAGTTCCACTAACTCGAGGTGGAAGTGAAGAGCTTAGAAATTGGCAACCTATATGCAATGAATGCAATGTTGTCAAACGCAGACAATGCCAAGACTGCACCTTAAATTGCGAAACTTGCAGTTGGGCTTATCCCGAAAAATCAAGCAAAAAATTGTTGATAAACATACCAAAAAATTTATCTCAAAATCCCAAAATTAACCAACTAAATGACGAACAACTAGAAGCATTTTTTGTCCAATTACTTCGTAAAGATTTAGACTAAGCAAAACAGATTGTCTTCAATAGTTCTCTTTTGTTTTTTCTTCTTAAGTGCATTGATGATTGCTAAGCCAACAGCCCTTGCTACTGGGGGTGGAAAAGCATTACCAATTTGACGATAAGCAGAAGTCTTCTTTCCACAAAAATGCCACTCATCAGGGAATCCTTGAATACGTGCAGCCATACGCAATGTTAATCTTGGAGTGAAATCTAAAGGCGCGTCACTTCCAGGACCTACATCAACAATTCCCTTACCATCAACCTTGAGGTCTAACCATTGTCTCTTAGCCCTCGTTGGTCCTAAATCAGCACCGCCATGCTTCTTACTTCCACCAACAAGTGTTGGCGCAATCTTGTTTGAATAATTTAGCCACTTATCTGCACCTTGCCAACCATTTTCAGCAATCAAATCAAAAAGTGCATCCCCTACTGTTACAACTTTATCTTCACCCTTAGGCCAAGTAAAATATTCAGCATATTCATCCTTAATCGCTACCAATATAAATCTTGGTCGCAATTGAGGAACACCATAACTAGATGCATTCAATACACGCCAATCCGATTTGTAGCCCAGCTTAGAAAGTGTTTGTAAAATCCAAGCCCTATAGTTTTCAAACTTCGGAGTGGATAAACCACGTACATTCTCTAGTAAAACAGCTTTGGGATTACATTGCTCTATAAGTCTTAGTGCGTCTGGAAATAAATCTCTATCATCTAAATTCCCTAATTGCTTACCAGCCAAGGAGAAAGGTGGGCAAGGAACACCACCAGCAAAGAGATCAACACCATTAAATTTTTCAGCACTGAAAGATTTCACATCCTGTTCAACTACATTCCACTTCGGGCGATTGTGTCTAAGTGTTTGACATGCATGTGCATCTATCTCTACTGTCGCTAAATGATTAAAGCCAGCCATCTCCAATCCTAAAGCTTGTCCACCAGCGCCTGCACATATCTCTATAGATGTAAATTTAGACATAAAAATGTTGATTGAAAGAGGCTTGCACAGCTTATTATAATGGATACAATACAAGATTGTATCTCTCTAAACATTGGATAAAGGAACGAAAAATGAGTAAAGTAGCTGAAATCAAAGCACGAATTGCTGCTGATCAAGAAGCACTAAAAGATGCTATTAAAGGTGAGAAGACAGAAGCACTAAAGCGAATTCGTCAAGAAATTAAAGACTTTGGTTTTAAGACAAGTGACTTCAAAGGTGTTCTTGCTACACGCGCCAAGCGTAGTCCCAACGGTACACGTGCAGCTAAAAATGTTGCAGCTAAGAAAACCTCAAAAGGCTAATATATGATTGTCGTAAAACACAACTCAAGTCGTAAGAGTTTAAACTTTAACGACAACTATTTTGAAGTTACGGGTGTGCCTATGACTATCAATAACACCAATGTGATAAGCGATGCGCTCAATGACAAATTATCAATATATGGCGATGAAGCTTTTTCACCAAAAGCTGACGGAAGTTCCTACAATATTTCTGTAAGAGGATTGGCATCACAAACAATTTTTACTGATGTTAGTGCTCTACAAGCGTATATTTTAGACAAGCTTAATTCTTGCCTATCAAAGTTAGAAGAACGGAATAATTAGACCAACTCAATCGCTTTGCGTTTCATCGCGTCATTGACGTCTATGTAGCACTGGGTGGTTGACAGATTAGCATGCCTTGCGATGCTTTGTAGCACCCTAACGCTGACACCTTTATCAGCCAAGTTGGTAATTCCTGTGCGTCTTGGACTGTGACTTGAACCACCTGAAATGGCACAATTGCGGAATAAGTGGTGAAAGTGTTGGCATAAGGTATTGCTGCTCCAGCCTTCCGCTGGACGCTTTTGTGAGTAGAAAAGCTTGTCTGTGATTTCCTTGTATGGCACAGCCTTAACGTAAGTCTGTAGTTCTCGGCGTAGCTTATCACTCACAAACACAGTACTGCCCTTGCCTCCCTTTGTCTGTTCTGCAGTCAAGTAAATCTCAGTTTTAACCTTGCCCTCTGCATCAAGTACATCTGCGTAGCGTAGTGCCGCACATTCTTTGACACGTAACATTGCGTACAGCATTGTCAAAAACATTGCTCTATTACGCTCAGCGTGGGGACGTGTAGCCACATAGTCCAGCACTCTACGTATTTCTTGTGCTGTGAGTACTTTTGCTTGTTTGGACATTAGTGCTCTCCTAAATGTAAGTTTACTAATGCGAACAGTGTATTTTCTTTGTTTCTTAATTCCTACCTCTTTTTTACTTTGTTGATTCAAGTTATTTTCCTTAATGATTACGCCAGGTTAGCGTGTGTATAACAATAAACCAAAGCTTTTAGCAATTAGCTTTGGTTTTGTATTTATTGGAAATACTGTGTGATTGCGACTTAATTAAGCAAGCTTGCGTATAAGCCCTGTACGCTGTTGCAAGCTGCGCCAGCTATCCAAGCCTAGCTCAGCTTGTTTTGTGCGTTTGTAGCTTGTTTAATTCAGCTTGCTTGTGTGCTTTGCTTTGTCGATTAGCTTGCGTAAGCACTACCCTATTGCTCCTATGTAGACAACTCTGTTGTTTGATGTTGCGCTGTAATGTTTGGACGCAGTTAGCCATTTGTATGTGTGTTACTTGAGAACACATTGATAGCGAAACTTTGTTTCGCTTGCGTCTTCGCTTACGCTCAACGCATTTTTCTTCTCTTAATTTTATTTGTGTTTTGACTTTTAATGCTCATTACTAGGAAGCACAAGCCACGCCCTGTTAAAGGGCGTAGCTTTAGCTAATGCTCATTACTGAGGGTTAACAACTGATATACACACAACTTGATTGATTACAAGAAAGGTAGGTTTTGCTATCACCTTTTATGTGCTTGCCTTACGCAACACACTCACAGCCTATATCAGTAGCTTTGTGGTGTGTTTATGGGTTGGATTGTGGCAGTCCCATTCACTTTCAGCCTATACATTTTCGTACTTGCTTACGTTCATACATCTCTGTATTACCAACCTGTACAACTTCGCAAACGTTTCTACGCAATGGCGTGACGTTTAAGGCATCCAACGGTTAAATTGGGTAGTGCGATGAGGCTAACTATGAGAGAGTTAAATTGCTTACCGTCACACATCAGAACGGATTTCGCGGCACTATTACAGTCGGCGTGCTAACCTTTATATCTCATTTATACCTTTATTTATGCGAAACCAAAGAATAGATTAAATTTTTCTTCTGGTTGACCTTAAAAAAGTCTGAAGTTACATTAATAATTCACTTAACAAAAGGAGTTCTGCTATGTCAGCAATTGCTAAATTGAAGCTTGTTTCTAGCAAGCGTGAACGTTTTCTTAGTCCAACTGTATCTCGTCGTCATAAACTAGCAGACAAGTTGGATGAGCAGCTTGCTCTTTGTCAAGCACAAAAAAATGGTGATGTTTACGCACCCAAGCGTATTAAGACCATAACCAAGCCAGATGGTGAGCGTGTACGTGTAGAAGCTGTCAAGCGTGTTAAAGAGTGGTTTTGGACCAATAGCAATGGAAAGATTAACTTGGCTGTGCGTTATGGCAGCAAGACTTTGGAGCTTGGCAAAGGTAAAAACGCCATTGAACTCAGTACTGGTGATGAACTTATCAGCACCTTAGTGCTGCTTAAAGATGCTGTAATTGCTGGTGAATTGGATGAAGCTATCAACAACGCAAGTGATAAGTTACGTGCTGGCTTTGCTAAATGATTGATTAAGGACTGGCTTTTATTGCCAGTCCATTCTCCTATTCATGGCTAAATATAAGAATAGGAGATGACTATGCGACTTTATGAAATTGCTGACGCTAAAGCACAACTAGAATTGCTACGAATAATTATTGACAACACTTGGTCAGCAATAGCACAACAAGCAGAACAGCAGAAACGTTCGGACGCGGAACGTAAGGCACTGGCTAAGCTTAAGCCACGTACTAAGAAATCACGTAAGGGTACAAGCATTCGTATACCTACACCTCCACCACTACCACCAAAGCAGCCTCAAGTCCAGTTAGCTAAACAACCACCCTCTTCACTTAACAACCTCAACCCTAACGCCTTAAACGCTGTAAAACCCCCACCTACCAATCCTCAAATTAAACCGTCGGCTACAATTACAGCAATCAAACCTACGCCTGCGTTTATTCCTCAACCCAAGCCTATAGTCACTACATCCATCAAACCATCTAACGGTTTAAAATTGAGCACTTTAGAAAAAGAAGAAGATTGGTACGCTAAGTATAGAAATAATTAATTCTATTTTAAAATAAACTTCTTTAAGGATGTAATACGTTTTCTCAAATTGCGTAATACTTCTGCCGTTTATCTTACCCACCTAGCTTAGTAGCAAGTGCTAAAGGTGTTGCTTGTTTACCATAGTATTTCTCAATTATTTGCACACTCGTACCCATATTTCTTGCTATATCAAATATTGGTATCCCACGTTTTATCATCATTACAGCGTAAAAATGTCGCAAGCTGTACAGCGTATATTTCTCTTTGTCACGGCTTTCTGTCAAGCTTATTGACTTAAGCAAAGCATTGAATTGGTCGATGAGTGTGACTATTTTGTTGCCATCGTACATACAGAAAAACCAACCGTCTGTATCTTTTAATTTTCTTTTTGGACTTCGGACTTTTCTAACTTCCGCCTCTTGTGTTCTTACAAGATTCCGCCGTCTTACTCGTTCTACATATCTAACAACATTAGTTCGTGGAATAACAACTCTTCGTCCAGTCTTCCCACGCACTGAAAACATATAGTTTTTTCTTCCTAGCTCATCCTTAAATTCAACAATATCGTTGTCTTTTAAGTTGTTGGCTTCACCAACTCGTATGCCACTGTTAGACAATACCAGAACGTAATCTCTTAGCAGTTCCTTTGTGTACTTCCACTCCTTATTCTTTGTATCTTTTATGCCCTTACGCATTCCTTTTATGATTTCCCAATACTCAGCTACTGTAAATGTTGGACGAACAATAGCTCTTTCTGCATTAAATCTGTATGTTGGCAGCTGTGTCTGTCCTCTGTATCCACGCTCATAAGCAAACTTTATCAGCGTCTTTCCTAGTGTCATCTCCCACTCTAATGTCTTATCAGCTGGGTTTATTTTGTGGTTTCGTGGACGCTTATCCTCTGCCATTCGGTGGTAATAATCTTTACGCCAGGGGATGTAATCTTGTAGAACAGCGTTGTCCATATTACTTACACTTTTTGTACCGCAGTACTCTCTCCAAAACTTTGCTACTCGCTTAATTTGACGAAGCATATGAATACTTGTCTGCTGCCTTGAGCTTGAGTTCGTCTTAACGTCTAGACTTTTTTGGTATTGACTTTGCCTAAGTGCGATGTATTCATCTATTACATCGCCAAAAGATTTTTGCTGTAGTGGCAGTCCTTCTCGCTGTTTATATTCCATCTCGTGGAGATATTTCAAGGCTAATTTACGTGCCTCTTCTACCTTACGTGTCTTTAAGGTTTTGTAAATGTACTTCCTATCGCCTTTGTAAAAGCGTGCCTGATATATGCCGTTGCGACAGAAGATAAGGACTTTGCCGTCCTCTAATTCTTCCTTAAATTCTGTGCTTAACATTTGCCTAACCTAGTCCATTAATCAACCTTTTGCCTAACAATTGTAAAACATCTTTCAAACCCTGTAAACCGCGTAACCTGTTGTTTTATAAGGCTAGGCCAGCTTGCCGTGGCAGTTTTTGAATTTTTTGCCGCTGCCGCAGGGGCAGGGTTCGTTGCGACCCACTTTGACCAGCCCCTGCGGGGCCAACTCAAATTCGCTGCTGGGACCGGCATAGGTATAGGCCTCGCCGGTTTCGCTGGGCGCGGTATAGGTGACGTTGCTGATCTTCTCGGCCTGCGCTTCCAAGGCTTGGGCAGCCTCGTCAATTTGCTGCTGCGATTGGATTTGCATGTTCATCAAGATGCGGGTCACTTCGGCCTTGACCTGGTCCAGCAACTGACCAAACAACTCAAATGCCTCGCGCTTGTACTCTTGCTTGGGTTGCTTTTGTGCATAACCACGCAAGTGAATGCCTTGGCGCAAGTAGTCTAGGGAAGACAAATGTTCGCGCCAATGGTTATCGATGCTTTGCAACAACACCGCCCGCGTGAAGGGCGTGAGCTGACCAACCCCCAGATCAGCCACCTTGGTGGCAAAAGCGGCGTGGGCAGCGCTGACCACTTTTTCGACCACATCTTCATCAGACACCGATGTGGCGCCCTCGATCCAAGCTTGCAAACCCAGATTGATTTGCCACTCCATGGCGAGCGCGCGCTCCAAAGCGGGAATGTCCCACTGCTCTTCAACCGACTCCACCGGGACAAATTGGCGCACCAAGTCGGTGAAGCAGCCTTCGCGCAAGCTGGTGATTTGCGCGCTGAGGTCTTGGGCATCCAAGATGTCATTGCGCTGCTGATAGATCACCTTGCGCTGGTCATTGGAGACATCGTCGTACTCGAGCAACTGCTTGCGCACATCAAAATTGCGAGCCTCCACCTTGCGTTGAGCGCTTTCGATGCTGCGGGTGACGATACCGGCCTCAATCGCCTCGCCCTCTGGCATTTTCAGGCGGTCCATGATGGACTTGACCCGATCGCCCGCAAAAATGCGCATCAGCGGATCGTCCAGGCTCAGGTAAAAACGCGATGAACCAGGGTCCCCCTGGCGGCCCGAACGGCCCCGCAACTGGTTGTCGATGCGGCGCGACTCATGGCGCTCAGTGGCGATGATGCGCAAACCGCCTTGCGCCACAACTTTGTCGTGATCCAACTGCCACTGGGCACGCAGGGCCTGCTCTTGCTGTGCGTGCTGATCGGCGGGGATGGCCGCATCGGCTTGCATCGCAGAAATCATTTTTTCAAGGTTGCCGCCCAACACAATATCGGTGCCGCGGCCTGCCATGTTGGTGGCAATGGTGATCATCTGGCTGCGCCCAGCTTGGGCCACGATGTCGGCTTCGCGCTCGTGTTGTTTGGCGTTGAGCACCTGGTGCGGCAGCTTGGCTTGGGTTAACAAGGCGGAGATGATTTCCGAGTTTTCAATCGAGCTCGTGCCCACCAAAACCGGTTGGCCGCGCTCGTGGCAATCGCGGATGTCATCGATGGCGGCGGTGTATTTTTCTTGGGTGGTTTTGTACACCCGATCGAGTTGGTCTTCGCGCCGGCTGATGCGGTTGGGCGGGATGACCACGGTTTCCAAACCGTAAATCTCTTGAAATTCGTAGGCCTCGGTATCGGCCGTCCCGGTCATGCCAGAGAGTTTGCCGTACAGGCGGAAATAGTTTTGAAAGGTGATGGACGCCAGGGTTTGGTTTTCGGCCTGGATGTTCACACCCTCTTTGGCTTCAACCGCTTGGTGCAAGCCATCGCTCCAACGCCGCCCCGACATCAAGCGCCCGGTGAACTCGTCGACGATGACGATCTCGCCGTTTTGGTTCACATAGTGCTGATCGCGGTGGTAGAGGTGGTGCGCACGCAAAGCAGCGGTCAAGTGGTGCATCAGGCTGATGTTGGCGGGGTCGTACAACGACGCGCCTTCGGGCAGCATGCCCATCTCCACCAACAAGCGCTCAGAATTTTCATGGCCTTGTTCGGTGAGGAACACCTGGTGTGATTTTTCATCCACCGTGAAGTCGCCCGCCTTGGTGACGCCTTCGCCAGTGCGCAAATCTTCTTCACCCTCTTGGCGCTGCAACTTGGGCACCAACTGGTTCATGGCCACATAGCGCTCGGTGTGGTCCTCGGCTTGGCCGCTGATGATCAGCGGCGTGCGCGCCTCATCGATCAGGATGGAGTCCACCTCATCGACGATGGCGTAATGCAACTTGCGCTGCACGCGATCGGCAGGCTCGTAGACCATGTTGTCGCGCAAGTAATCAAAACCAAACTCGTTGTTGGTGCCGTAGGTGATGTCGCTGGCATAAGCCGCTTGCTTTTCTTCGCGCGACATTTGCGGCAGATTAACGCCCACACTCAAGCCCAAAAAGTTATACAAGCGCCCCATCCACTGCGCATCGCGCTGGGCCAGGTAGTCGTTGACCGTCACCACATGCACCCCGCGACCGGTCAAGGCATTCAGGTAAACAGCCAGGGTGGCGGTGAGGGTTTTGCCCTCACCGGTGCGCATTTCAGCCACTTTGCCATGGTGCAGTGCCATGCCACCGCTGAGCTGCACATCAAAGTGACGCATCTTCATGATGCGCTTGGAGCCTTCTCGCACAACAGCAAAAGCTTCAGGCAACAAATCGTCCAATGGGGTGCCGCCAGCCACTTGCTGTTTGAAGGCCTCCGTTTTGGCTTTGAGGGCTTCATCAGTCAGTTGCTCTAGGCTTGGCTCCAAGGCATTGATGCGTGCCACGGTCTTGCTGTACTGTTTGAGCAAGCGCTCATTGCGACTGCCGAATATCTGGGTCAAAAATTTAAAGGCCATGGATGGTGCATCAATCCCTCGGGCAGGGGCGCCCAAGAAGGTGAAGGGTTCCTTTGAAGTAGCCGGGCATTTTAGCGCTGACCGGTTGGATAATCGCCCCATGAAACAACGCCCTCAAACGCTCACCGCCGAGCAAGCCGCCCGCTCCGAGCCCAGCCTCGCTCGCTTGGGCGCTTTGGGCCAAGATTCGCTGCGCCGTTTGGCATCGATTGCCCCTTTGTTGCCCCCAGGGCTGCGCGAGGGCCTCAAAGCCGGGCCCATCGACGGTCAAACCTGGTGTGTGTTGGTGCCGAGCAATGCGGCGAGCGCCAAATTGCGCCAGTTGGAGCCAGCTTTGTTGGCCCATTTGCGCACCCAAGGTTGGGATGTGCAAAAAATGCGGGTGAAGATCATGTCCCGATGAAGCGGGAATGCATGATGGACGCGGGTGGGCTTTGTAAATGGTGCCGATTATCGGATTCGAACTGATGACCTACCGCTTACAAGGCGGTTGCTCTACCAACTGAGCTAAATCGGCGCTGGATAATTTTACTTCACGCGCTTTAACGCTGGGCGTTTGCCACCGCTTTTGGGGGGTGGCGTCGGTGTGGTGCTTTCGCCGGACA
The DNA here is from genome assembly GCF_965234775.1 of Limnohabitans rimovensis (SeqCode). Taxonomy (GTDB): domain Bacteria; phylum Pseudomonadota; class Gammaproteobacteria; order Burkholderiales; family Burkholderiaceae_C; genus Limnohabitans; species Limnohabitans rimovensis. The sequence goes on from NZ_OZ248562.1 coordinate 1,296,125, forward strand.
AGGTTAAATTGAGGTTACGCGGCGTTTTGACAGGGGCGCTGCTAACCGCCCCAGAGTTGTTCAAACCGCCTTCAAGATCGGACCCCTCTTCAGGCGCATGGAGTTGAAGCGGAAAGGCCATGCCTTGACCGTTTTCACGGGCGTAAATGGCCAACACCCGGTTGACCGGCACCATGATGCCGCGGGCCGAACCGGAAAACCGCGCTTTGAACTCGATGAAGTCATTGCCCAGCTTCAAACCACTGGTGGCGTCGTAACTGATGTTGAGAACGATCTCACCGTTTTTCACATACTCTTGGGGCACTTGAACGGTCTCATCCACGTGCACCGCCACATAGGGGGTGAAGTGGTGATCCACGCACCACTCGTAGAGGGCACGGATCATGTAGGGCCGGGTGGAGTTGGAATCGGCAACGTTGAGCATGGTTCCCCCCTGCCAGACTTATTTGCGCATGACCTTTTCAGAGGGCGTGAGCGCCTCAATGTAGGCCGGACGGGAAAAGATGCGCTCGGCGTATTTGAGCAAGGGGGCTGCGTTCTTGGACAAGTCGATGCCAAAGTGATCCAAACGCCACAGCAAAGGGGCGATGGCCACGTCGAGCATGGAGAAGTTATCGCCCAGCATGTATTTGTTTTTCAAGAAGACCGGGGCCAATTGCGTCAAGCGATCGCGGATGTGTGAGCGGGCTTTTTCCAAGGCCTTTTCGTTGGCCTTGGCCGTGCGCGACTCTAGGGTGCTGACGTGCACAAACAGCTCTTTTTCGAAGTTCAACAAGAACAAACGAACACGAGCGCGGTCGACCGGGTCGCCAGGCATCAATTGGGGATGGGGGAAGCGCTCATCGATGTATTCGTTGATGATGTTGGACTCATACAAAATCAAATCACGTTCGACCAGGATGGGCACCTGGCCGTAAGGGTTCATGACATTGATGTCTTCTGGTTTGTTGTAGAGGTCAACATCACGGATTTCGAAGTCCATGCCTTTTTCAAACAGCACGAAGCGGCAACGGTGAGAAAAGGGGCAAGTGGTTCCGGAATAAAGCACCATCATGATGAAGGCTCCTGAAATTCAAAAAGAATGGGGGCTAACCCCCCATTCCCAAATCCAACCCCAGCCAGCAGGCTTGGGTTGGGAAAAATTATTTGATGTCTTTCCAATAAGACGCGTTCAATCTCCAAGCGATGACCATGAAGCACAACAAGAAGATCAGCACCCACACGCCAATGCGCACCCGGGAATTTTGGCCAGGCTCAGCCATCCACTGCAAGTAGCTGACCAGGTCACCCACAGCTTGGTCATACTGCAATGGCGTCATGGTGCCGGGCTTGACTTGCTCCCAACCTTTGAAGACCTGAACCTCATGGCCATGTTGCTGGGCCACATCAAAAACAGGGCGGCGCTCGCCTTGCAATTCCCACAGCACATGGGGCATGCCCACATTGGGAAAGGCCAGGTTGTTCCAGCCGGTGGCTTTGGTGTCGTCGCGGTAATAAGTGCGCAAATAGGTGTAGAGGTAATCGGCACCAGTGCCGCCACTGCCAGAGCGTGAACGTGCCACCAAGGTCAAGTCAGGGGGCAGGCCACCAAACCAATCTTTGGCTTGGCGCGCATCGATGTTGGCCTTCATGGTCTCACCCACCTTGTCGGTGGTGAACAACAAGTTGTCTTTGATTTGTTGCTCGGTCAAACCAATATCGGTCAAGCGGTTGTAGCGCATGAAAGCCGCAGAGTGACAGTTCAAGCAGTAGTTCACAAACAGCTTGGCGCCGTTTTGCAATGCAGCCAAGTCGTTGGTTTTGTTGGGCGCTTTGTCCCAAGCAATGGTGTCGCCACCAGACGCCCATGCGCCAGAGAAGCAACCGAGCGAGACCAACAAAGAGATGAGGATTTTTTTCATGGTGTTATTCCTGCGCGCTCAGTGGGGGGTGAAGGTCACGCGGTCCGGCACGGGCTTGGTCTCACCCAAACGACTCCACCAAGGCATCAGGAGGAAAAAGCCAAAGTAAAACAAGGTACCCACTTGTGAAACGCGCTCTCCGATGGGTGAAGGCGGCTGCACACCCAGGTAGCCCAGGATCACAAAGTTGATGACGAAAATGGCGTACAGGTATTTGTGCCAATCGGGACGGTAGCGGATCGACTTCACTTCGCAGTTGTCCAACCAAGGCAGGAAGAACAAAATAATGACCGCGCCACCCATGACCACCACGCCCCAGAACTTGGCGTCGATCTTCAGCATCAAGCCCATAATGATGACCGCAGCGGCCACCACGGCAGCTTTGAGGACGCTGGCCATTTTGATGCGGGTGACACCCAAATAGGCGGCAATCACCACACACAGCACCAGCGCATACATCATCTCAGTGGTGATGGCGCGCAGCATCGAGTAGTAAGGGGTGAAATACCAAACGGGGGCAATGTGCAGCGGTGTTTTCAGGGGATCGGCTGGGATGAAGTTGTTGTACTCCAAGAAGTAGCCGCCCAGTTCAGGCGCGAAAAACACAATCGAGGTGAAGATCACCAAGAAGCCAGTCACGCCCAAGATGTCGTGCACGGTGTAGTAAGGATGGAAAGGAATGCCATCCAAGGGGCGGCCTTTATCGTCTTTGTACTTCTTGATCTCGACGCCATCGGGGTTGTTGGAGCCCACCTCGTGCAAGGCGATGATGTGGGCCGCCACCAAACCAAGCAGCACCAAAGGCACGGCAATGACGTGGAAGCTGAAGAAGCGGTTCAAGGTGGCATCACTCACCACGTAGTCGCCACGGATCAACAATGCCAAGTCGGGGCCAATCACGGGCACAGCAGCAAACAGGTTCACGATCACCTGGGCGCCCCAATAAGACATTTGCCCCCAGGGCAGCAAGTAACCCATGAAGGCTTCGGCCATCAGGCACAAGAAGATGGCGCAGCCAAACAGCCACACCAACTCGCGCGGCTTGCGGTATGAGCCATAAATCAGGCCCCGGAACATGTGGAAATAAACCACCACAAAGAATGCCGAGGCGCCGGTGGAGTGCATGTAGCGGATCAGCCAACCCCAAGGCACATCGCGCATGATGTACTCGACAGAGGCAAAGGCCTGAGCTGCATCGGGCTTGTAGTGCATGACCAAGAAAATGCCCGTGACAATTTGGATCACGAGCACAAACAAGGCCAAAGAGCCGAAAAAGTACCAGAAGTTAAAGTTTTTGGGCGCGTAGTACTCGCTCAAATGCTCTTTGTAGAGCTTGGATGCCGGGAAGCGGTTGTCCACCCAGTTGAGCAACTTGTCACCCACGCTGGCGTTGGGGGAGATTTCTTTGAATTCAGCCATGTTGATTCCTGTCAGGCCTTTTTATCTTCGCCGATGATCAGCCGAGAGTCCGACAAATACATGTGCGGCGGCACTTCCAGGTTGTCTGGCGCCGGTTTGTTTTTGAACACGCGGCCGGCCATGTCAAAGGTCGAGCCGTGGCATGGGCACAAAAAGCCACCCGCCCAGTCGTCGGGCAAAGAGGGCTGGGCGCCTGCTTGAAACTTGTCAGAGGGTGAACAACCCAGGTGCGAGCAAATGCCCACACCGACGAAAAACTCAGGTTTGATCGAGCGCGCTTGGTTGCGGGCGTATTCGGGGGTCAAGTCGGCAGGGTTGCGCTCAGACTTGGGGTCGGCCAAAAGGGCCTCGGTCTTTTTGAGGGAATCGAGTTGCTCGGGTGTGCGGCGCACGATCCATACTGGCTTGCCACGCCACTCGACGGTGAGCTTTTCGCCAGGCTTGATGGTGCTGATGTCAACTTCCACCGCTGCACCGGCAGCTTTGGCTTTCTCAGAGGGCTGAAAAGTGCTGACAAAGGGAACGGCTGTGGCGATGCCGCCGACTGCACCAGCGCAACCAGAGGCGATGAGCCAGGTGCGCTTGCTGGTGTCCAAACGGGTGTCACTCATGAAAATCCTCGAACTTACGTCGCTTGTTGGGTCAACCGTTGATTGTAACTGAGCGACATAGCGCCGATCTGACGCCACCCTGTCACCCTGATCAGGGCCATCCTTTCAAGGGTATATTATTGAGTACTTTTTAACTCATTAAGGAGCTGTATGTTGCAAGAATTCAAGGCCTTTGCCATCAAGGGCAATGTGATCGATTTGGCCGTGGGGGTGATCATTGGCGGGGCATTTGGCAAGATCGTCGACTCATTGGTGGGCGACCTGATCATGCCCATGGTGTCGGCCTTGATCGGTCGGCTCGACTTTTCCAACCTGTTCATCGCCTTGGGCGCGGTACCAGCCGGCACCGGCAGCAGTTTGGACGCCTTGCGCAAAGCGGGCGTACCGGTGCTGGCCTATGGCAGTTTTCTCACGGTGGCGGTCAATTTTGTGCTGCTGGCCTTCATCATTTTCATGTTGATTCGCCAAATCAATCGGCTCAAAGGCGAGCAAGCCGCCCCCGAAGCCCCAGTAGAGCCTGCCAGCCCGCCCGAGGAAGTGCTGCTGCTGCGCCAGATCCGCGACAACCTGCAAAACAAGGCCTGAGGGTCACACCACCCGGGTTGACAAAGTCCTGGCCATGGCTAGCGAGGCCAACAAGCTCGAAGGGTCGGCCACCCCCTGCCCAGCAATATCGTAGGCCGTGCCGTGGTCGGGGCTGGTGCGCACAAACGGCAGCCCCAGGGTGACATTCACCCCATGGGCCAGGCCCATGTATTTCACTGGGATCAAGCCCTGGTCGTGGTACATGGCCACCACCGCATCAATGGCATTGGCTTGCCCATGGCTGGCGCGGGCGCGCATGAACACCGTGTCTGGCGGATAGGGGCCGCTGGCATCGATGCCCAAAGACCGCGCCAGCTCCAATGCCGGCTCGAGGATGTCAATTTCCTCGCGCCCCATCAATCCCCCCTCACCCGCATGCGGGTTGAGCCCTGCCAAGGCCAACCGGGGCGGCCCACCCTGGGCATTGCGCAAACTGTTGTGCGCGATGCGCAGGGTTTGCAACACGTTGTCCACCGTGACCGCATCAATGGCTTGGCGCAATGAGACATGGATGCTCACCAACACCGTGCGCAACTCTGGATTGGCCAGCATCATGCGCACCGGCAGTTGGTCGACTGACACGCCCAAGTGGTTCGCCGCCAGCGACTGCAACAGCTCGGTGTGCCCCGGAAAGCTCTCGCCCGCCGCAGCCAATGCGGTTTTGTTCAAAGGCGCGGTGACCACAGCCTGCACCAGACCGTTGAGTGCCGCTTGCGCCGCAGCGCGCACGCTATCGGCGGCCAAACGCCCGGTGGCAGCGCTCACCTGGCCCCATGGTGGCGGGTCGCTTTCGGTACCCACTTGCCAGACCGGAATCACCCCAGCGGGAAGGCTCAGGGCCTGGGTCAAATCGGAAATCACGGCCACGCTGAGCTTTGGCTCCAATTTCAACAAATGCAGCGCCTGCTGCATGATGCGAGCGTCGCCAAAAACCACGCAACCACGCGCGGCGCTGGGGTGTGCAAAAGCTTTGGCGATGATCTCAGGACCAATGCCCGCCGCATCGCCCAAGGTGATGGCCACTGGCCGTTGGTCAGGCATGGCGATACCCTCAGGCCGGGTTGTCAATGTCAATGAAGCGGTGGACCAAGCCCAACTGCGCGGCCACGTGGGCTGCGACAGCCGGTGCGCCATAGCGCTCGGTGGCATGGTGGCCACAGGCAAAGAAAGCCACCCCGGTTTCACGCGCCAAGTGGGCTTGGGGTTCGGAAATTTCACCGGTCACAAAAGCATCGGCGCCAGCGGCGATTGCCGCTTCAAAGTAAGACTGGGCGCCGCCACTGCACCAAGCCACCCGCCGGATGGGTCGCGTCACATCTTCGGCCCCCACCCACACGGGTGCTCGACCCAAACCCTGCTGCAAATGCGCCGCCAGCGCTTGGGCGTTGGGCCAAACCGTGTCGTCGGCCGCTTGGCCCAGGCAACCCAATTGCTGCTCGCCAAATTGGCTGTCGGCGCGCCAACCCAAACGCCGCCCCAATTGCGCGTTGTTGCCCCACTCGGGGTGTGCGTCCAGCGGCAAGTGGTAGGCCAGCAAACTGATGTCATGGGCCAACAACAAGCGCAAGCGTTGCTTCATCCAACCGGTGACCGTGCCTTCTTGCCCGCGCCAAAACAAGCCGTGGTGTACCAAAATGGCATCGGCCTTGGCGTCGATGGCCGCTTCGATCAAGGCCTTGGACGCGGTCACGCCAGAGATCAACACATCGACCTGCGCCTTGCCCTCGACTTGCAAACCATTGGGCCCGTAATCCTTGAACCGCTCTGGGGTGAGCAAGGTTTGGCAAGCTTGCACCAATTGAGACAGCTCAGCGCTCATCGCTCCACCGGCCTTTGCTTGGGCCTCTGGGCCGGGTTGACCGATACCGACAAGGGGCTGCCCCCACGCTCAATCGACAAAGAGGCGGTCACACCGGGTTTCAGCGCCGCAATCGCAGCCAGCAATTGATCGACGTTTTCGACCGTTTTGCCATCCACACCCAACAACACATCGCCTGGGCGTACCCCGGCCTTGAATGCTGGGCCGTTTTGCAGCACACCGGTGACCACCACGCCTTGCAAGCGAGATATGCCAAAGGACTCGGCCAACTCGGGGGTCAGGTCATTGGGCTCCACGCCCACCCAACCGCGCACCACGACACCGTTTTTCACAATGCCTTCCAACACCTGGCGGGCGGTGGAGACGGGAATGGCAAAACCAATGCCCATGTTGCCGCCCGAGCGCGAATAAATGGCGGTGTTGATGCCCATCAAATGGCCTTGGATGTCCACCAATGCGCCACCTGAATTACCGGGGTTGATGGCCGCATCGGTTTGGATGAAATTTTCAAAGGTATTGATGCCCAGCCGATTGCGCCCCAAAGCAGACACGATGCCGCTGGTCACGGTTTGACCCACGCCAAACGGGTTGCCAATGGCCAGCAAGCGGTCGCCCACTTGCAACTCATCCGAATTGCCCCAAACGATGACAGGTAATTTGTCGAGTTTGATTTTGAGCACGGCCAAATCGGTGTCGGGGTCGGTGCCAATCACTTGGGCTTGGGTGCGGCGGCCATCGTGCAACACGATTTCAATTTGCTCGGCCCCCTCCACCACATGGTTATTGGTCAACACATAGCCCTCGGGGCTGACGATCACCCCACTGCCCATGCCCCCTTGGGGTGCTTCATCTTGGTCGCCATAAAAAAACTTGAACCATGGGTCTTTGGCATGCGGATTGGGTCCTGCTGCGCGCGAGGTGCTGATGCTCACCACAGCCGGTGCCGCTTGACGTGCGGCGGGGCTGAAACTGCCCACTGCAACGGCACCCGGGGCAGCTGCGGGCGCTTGCAGCAAATGCACCGCGCCCGACCAATTGCCTCCCGTGCCCACCCATTGGGGCTTGAGCGTGACCAATACAAACCAAATGGCCAACAACACCGTGACCACCTGGGAGAAGATGAGCCAGTAGCGCTTCATGCGGTGTCAAGCCTCGGGTGGCTTCTCGGCGTCAGGGGCTTGGGTGTGGCGAATGAACAGCTTTGCCGCCCAAATGCCCACTTCGTACAACACACACATGGGTATGGCCAAGGCCAATTGCGACACCACATCGGGGGGGGTCACGATGGCCGCAATGACAAAGGCCAACACCACAAAATAAGAGCGAAATGCTTTGAGCTTTTCGATCGACACCACATTCATGCGGGCCAACACAATCACCACAATGGGCACCTCAAACGCCATGCCAAACGCCAAAAACATGGTCAGCACAAAGCTGAGATAGGCCTCGATGTCAGGCGCCGCCGTGATGCTTTTGGGGGCAAAGCTTTGGATGAAGGCAAACACCTGGCCAAAGACAAAAAAGTAGCAAAACGCCACACCCAAAAAGAACAAAAAGGTGCTCGACACCACCAGCGGGAACACCAGCTTTTTCTCGTGCGTGTACAAACCCGGCGCTACAAACGCCCACATTTGGTACAGCACCACCGGCAAGGCCAACAAAAAAGCGGCCATCAGCAATATCTTGAGCGGCACCAAAAACGGCGAGATCACCGAGGTGGCGATCATCGTGGCACCTGCAGGCAACTGGGCCACCAATGGGGCGGCCAAGATGTCATAAAGTGGGCCGGGGCCAGGGTAAAGGGACAAGGCAATGGCAAAAACCGCAATGGCAATCACCGCCTTGATCAAGCGGTCGCGCAGCTCAATGAGGTGCTGCACAAAGGGCTGCTCGGAGCCGGCCAGTTCGTCTTCCGGTTTGGTGCTGGGGTCAGACATGGTGGGCCTTTAGCCTAGGCGCTGCGGGCGAAACCGCGCCACCCGCGCTGCACCCGACAAAGCCTTGCTGCGAATGCCGTGGCGGGCTTTGTACCACTGGGGGGCAGCCCCTTGCTTGATGCGCCACTTTTTCTTGGGGTGGGCGTATTCGGGGTAAACCACCTCTGGGGTGTAAGACACGGTGTCCAGGCCTGCGGTCGCTGATTGCCAGTCTTTTTCAAAGTCAGTGCTGGCGGTATGGACCTGGGTTTCCACGTCGCGGGCAGCCGACTCGACGGTTTCCTTCATCTTTTTGAGCTCTTCCAGGTCCATCGAACGATTGACCTCGGCTTTCACGTCAGACACATAACGCTGTGCTTTGCCCACCAAGGCACCCAGGGTGCGCGCCATCTTGGGCAACTTTTCAGGGCCAATGACGATCAATGCCACCGCGCCGATCAGCGCTATTTTGGAAACACCCAGGTCGATCACGGCATTCGATCAGAGCTTGGGACGGGCTTCGACGTCAATGGTGTTTTTGTCAGCCGCAGGGCTGGCGGCAGCCACTTGGGCCGCAGGGGCGGCGGTTTTGTCTTCAGCGGGCGCAGCGCCAGGTTGGCCGTCTTTCACGCCATCTTTGAAGCCTTTGACGGCACCACCCAAGTCTGCGCCAATGTTCTTGAGCTTTTTGGTGCCAAACACCAGCACCACGATCAACAACACGATCAACCAGTGCCAAACGGAAAACGATCCCATGGATATCTCCTCAACAATCCGGCGATTCTAGTGGGCTGGAGACACCACCCAAGACCGAGGGGCTTATCCCCGCAACCAGGGGCGCGGGCCGCCCATCACGTGAAAGTGCATGTGATGAACCTCTTGCCCGCCTTCCGTCCCGGTGTTGGTGACGATGCGAAAGCCACCCTCAGGGTACGGGCGGGCCCCTTGCTCCAAGGCCAGCTTGGGCGCCAGCAACAAAATACGCCCCAATAGGGCCTGGTGCTCGGGTTCCACCTGCGCCATGGACGGGATGTGTGCCTTGGGAATGATCAAAAAATGCACCGGCGCCCAGGGGTTGATGTCGTGGAAGGCGAAAATCTCTTCGTCCTCGTAAACCTTTTTGCTCGGTATCTTGCCGGCAACGATTTTGCAAAAGATGCAGTTGGGGTCGGTGTGCATGGTGAGTTTGGAGTGGATCGCCACGTCGCTTCGCACCTCGCGATGACGGGCTAAATGAACAAGTTTAATCTTCGCCGGCTTCACGGGCTTGCGCTTTGCGCAAGGCTTTTTCTTCCAAACCGCTCAAGCCTTCGCGGCGCGACAGCTCTTGCAACACATCCTCGGAGGTCAGGCCGTAATGCGCCAGCGCCACCAAGCTGTGGAACCACAGGTCGGCCATCTCGCCCACCAACTTGTGCGGGTCGCCGCCGTGGTCCAAGTCTTTGGCGGCCATCACCACCTCGGTGGCCTCTTCGCCAATTTTCTTCAAAAACGCGTCGGGGCCTTTGTGCAGCAACCTCGCCACATAGCTGGTGTCGGGGTTGCCGCCGTTGGCCGCTTTGCGGCTTTCAATGACCGCGGCCAAGCGGGCCAAGGTGTCGTCAGAGCTCATGGTTTGGCCTTGTAAATGGTGGCGGGGTCTTGTAACACCGGCTCGACGCTCAACCACTGGCCGCCGTCGGGGCTGGTTTGCCAGCGTTGGTAAAAGCAGCTGTGGCGGCCGGTGTGGCAGGCAATGCTCGGGTCGTGGCCGGTTTGGGTGACGCTGAGCAAAATCACGTCGTTGTCGCAATCGAGGCGGATGTCGTGCACAGTTTGCACATGGCCCGACTCTTCGCCCTTGAACCAAAGCTTGCCCCGTGAACGGCTGAAATACACCGCGCGGCCGAGTTCTGCAGTTTTTTGCAGCGCCTCGCGGTTCATCCACGCAAACATCAGCACGTCTTTGCTGCCCTGCTCTTGCGCGATGACCGGCACCAAGCCTTGGGCGTCCCATTTGATAGTGTCTAACCAATTCATAGGGGGAGATGTTAAGGGCATCGCTAGATCCGGAAATGAAGGCCTTTTGCCCATTTCAGTTTCCATCGCCGCCAAGGAGATTGGCTTCACATTCAAGGAAATAGCTTTTACAATACCTGATCAACTACCTGAACAGGTCCAGACCATGCAAGTCATCAGTTACACCGACGCCCGCAACTCGCTCAAAGCCGTGATTGACAAGGTCATAGACGATCAAGCGCCCACGTTGATTCACCGCCGCGAAGGAGGCAATGCAGTGCTGATGTCTGAAGAGGCTTACGCCAGCATGCAGGAAACTTTTTATTTGATGTCCAACCCAGCCAATGCTCGCGCCCTGCTACGTTCGATTGAACAGGCCAAAGCAGGAAAGGCCAAAAAGCGTCAGTTGTTGGATGTATGAGGGAGATCCACTTCACCCCTGATGGGTGGGACGCCTATGTGTGGTGGCAAGGTCAGGATCGCAAAACCCTCAAGCGCATCAACACGCTGATCAACGCCGCTTGCCGAGAACCCTTTACCGGCATTGGCAAACCAGAACCCTTGGTGGGTAACTTGTCAGGCTATTGGTCTCGCCGAATTGATGACACCCATCGGCTGGTTTACGAAGCCGATGATGCGGCGGTACTCATCATCGCTTGTCGGTTTCATTACGATAAATGAGCGGCCGTTAGGCAAGTAACTCAGGACGCCACACGCAGCTGCAAAGCCTCTTGCGCCAGCAGGTTGATACTTTTGCCCTGGGCCTGCGCCGCAATGGCCAGTTGCTCATGCAACTCGGGTGAAATGCGAAGGTTAAATTTGCCCGAGAAATTTCTTTTGGGCTCAATGCCTTTTTCCTGGCACACATCCAGAAAGACCTGCAAAGACTTTTTGAACTCTGTGCGCAACTCCTTGGGATTCTTTCCATAGAAGTCAGCCCCGCCATTGAGCCCGAGAATTTCCCCGCGAAACAGGTCTAGCTCTTCGTCGTATTCGATCTTGGCGTGATAGCCATCAACTGTCATGGTGTTCATGGTTCTACTCCGTGCTGCTCTAGCCATTTACGAATGCTGGCGACAGCGCCTTTGTCGGTGTTGGGGGATGGGTGGGGTCTGTGAAACACCCTAACTTCTCCAAACAGCACCACCGCCACGCGGCTGCCTTCTCGCTCACTGACCTCTGCATAACGTTCAAGCTAACCGGGCGGCGACGGCAGGACGCCAGACCGGGCCTGGTGGCCTGCCGTTGGCGCTCCGCTTGAGAGAGGGGTTAGGCCCCGCTCGCTGGGCATGACTGCGGCTAGCGAACATCTACTGTGTAGCCGGGCAAATTCTTACGATAGTTGCGTATAAGTTCTACTACGCGTTCGATTGCCACCAAGTAGTCCTGTGCAGATTCAGGATTGGGGACTACCTGCGCATGCGCGACTTGATTGCGCAACTGCCGAAGATTCTGAATCAGTTGTCTTGTTCCTAAGGGAAGTACATCGGAGTCCATGATTGCACGGTAGACCTTGGCTTGACTTTCAAGCGGATCAACCACGACCTGCGTTTGACGGCCCAGCTTGTGTAGCTCTCCGTCTAGGGTTGACCAGCTTTCAATAATGGCTGCGGTGGGTTCAGATCGAGCCGTAAGCAGCTTGGCTGTGGCCTCCTCAAAGCTATGCCTAGGCACTGATGCGGGAACATCTGGCACTTGCGCCTGCGGAGCTAGTTCAGCGGTTCCGACCAGCACCTGCTTGGTTGCGAGCTCAAACTCTGCTTCTAGTGGTCCTGCCTTCACCCGGCGTAAAGTAGGAATCAACTCAAGCAGCTTCTTTCGAAAAAGTAATCCGAGAACAACGCCAGCAACTGGCCACGCAAGCGAGTCGATCAGCTTACTTGTGAATGTGAGCCAGTCCATGGTCTTTCGAGTCGCTGACGGTGGGTGATGCGTGGCCTAACGTTGAAGTTAACCAGAAAATTGTGGATGGCGAAGCCAGCCGCAATTTGTCCGGTTGAACGACCAGTTAGGCCTCAGGCTTAGGCGATGATGCATTTAGCGGGGAATCCGAGCGGTACGGAACCTTTCCGGACGGGATGAATTTGGCTGCCGGGTCAAGGTGCAGATCTTGGTCGTCGAAGAAGATGTGCGCTCGAAACGCCTTTACTACCTTTGTCTTGTCGACTCCGCCAAGGAAGAAAATTTCGTTGACGTAGATGCCCCAGTGGCGAAGTGTCTTTATCACTCGCATCTCAGCTGGAGAGTTCCTTGCGGTGACTATCGCGATTCGGACAGGCGAGAACTCAACACTGACCGTTAATCGTTTCTGCAGTCTCGCAAGCTTTCGAAGCAGTTGAGCGTAAGGGCCATCCTGCATTGGCTCATCTTGCTTGTTGTCCTCTGCCGTGTGGAAACCTTTCAGTCCCTCAATCTTGTAGACGATCTCGCTACTTTCATCGAAGAGCACAGCATCGCCGTCGAAGGCGATTCGCACGTGATCATCCGGCAGTGGGGGTCGATCTGCTGGCGGAGGCTTGACGATCGCCGCTGCACAAAGCTTTCCATCAATTACCCGCTGTGCGTCCTTAACGTTCGTAGTCAGAAATAGGTCAACATCAAACGCATCTAGGTATTCGACTACGGACTCTCCGCCAGTGAATGCGTGACGTGAGATTGGCAGGCCTCGCTTTCGAATGTTGTTAAACACCTGCACGCCGGTCTCCGGACTATTTCGAGACATCACAACCACTTCCACAAGTGGGTTCTTGTCGCCTTCCTGCTGAAAGCGGTTCAGCGCCAGCAGTGACTTGACCAACGGCATGGCCGTCCCATCGGCCAGGTCCTCTTTCTCGTGGTCGAGCATATAGGCTCGATACTCTACAACAGCTGTCTGACGGTCTTGCTCGAACTTGGCGCGGAAGACGGCATCGGCTGCTTTGAGGTCGAAGAGTGCCGTGGCTGCAATGCTAACGACGAGTGTGTCGGAAAGGTCAAGTGGCATGGTTTGTTCTCTGAGGCCTAAAGTGATGTAGACCACAAAACCCTGTTCATACCTCCGACCAGATTCGACACATCAGTTTGATGCAATGCCTGCAAGCCGCGTTCGCTATGGCTCAGCGGTTCATGAACTGTGAATTCATAAAGATAAAAATTTGCCATGAAAGTCAGTGCCCCTTCCTTGCAGTTCACCCGCTTACTTGACCAGCTGCACGAGTGCTTGCGTTATGGGCACTATAGCTTCAAAATGTGTATTAATTAGCTCAATTAAGTGAATATTTATATTATTTATGAATCAATAATTATTCGGAATCTCTGTGTCTTTTAAGGCCCATCAGTGGGGTCAAACGCCAGCACCCTGTGTATGAAGAAAGGCTATCGGCTCAACCCAACCAACTCACAACCTCACAGGTATCCCCCGCTCCCGCATCCTCTGCTTGGCCTGCTGCACCGTGTACTCACCATAGTGAAAAATACTGGCAGCCAGCACCGCATCGGCGCCGCCGGTTTGAATGCCGTCGGCCAAGTGGTCCAGGTTGCCCACGCCACCCGATGCAATCACCGGCACGGGCACGGCGTCGCTGACTGCGCGGGTCAGCGCCAAATCAAAGCCGCTTTTGGTGCCGTCGCGGTCCATGCTGGTGAGCAAGATTTCACCCGCGCCGTGTTCTGCCATTTGCGTGGCCCAGGCCACGGCGTCAAGGCCGACGTTTTTGCGGCCGCCGTGGCTGTACACATCCCAGCCCGGGCCCATGGGTACGCCATGTGAATCCAATCGCTGTTCTTCAAGCGCAGAGCGGCGCTTGGCGTCAATCGCCACCACGATGCACTGTGCGCCGTATTTGGCAGACGCATCGCGAATGACTTGCGGGTTGGCAATGGCCGCTGAGTTGAAGCTGGTTTTGTCGGCACCTGCATTCAGCAATCGGCGAACATCGTCCACGGTGCGCACACCGCCGCCCACGGTCAAGGGAATGAACACCTGCGAAGCAACCGCTTCGATGATGTGCAAGATCACGTCACGCCCATCGCTGGTGGCGGTGATGTCGAGGAAGGTGAGTTCGTCCGCGCCTTGCTCGTTGTAACGGGCGGCAATTTCCACCGGGTCACCGGCGTCGCGCAGTTCCACAAAGTTGATGCCCTTGACGACCCGTCCGGCCGTCACGTCCAGACAGGGAATGATGCGTTTGGCCAGCATCTCAGCCGTTCAGCTCGTCGGCGCGGGCTTGGGCTTTCTCGAAGTCGAGGTCGCCGCTGTAAATGGCGCGGCCGCAAATCACACCTTCAACGCCCTCGTCTTCCACCGCGCACAGGCCTTCGATGTCTTTCATATTGGACAAGCCGCCCGACGCAATGACAGGAATGGTCAGGGCTTGCGCCAGTTTGACGGTGGCGTCGATGTTGATGCCGCTCAGCATGCCGTCGCGGCCAATGTCGGTGTAGATGATGGACTCCACGCCGTAGTCCTCAAACTTTTTCGCCAAGTCCACGACCTCGTGGCCGGTGAGTTTGCTCCAGCCGTCGGTGGCCACTTTGCCGTCTTTGGCGTCCAACCCCACGATGATGTGGCCGCCAAACGCGCTGCAAGCGTCTTTCAAAAAGCCAGGGTTCTTCACAGCTGCCGTGCCAATGATGATGTAGCGGATGCCGCCATCGATGTATTTTTCAATGGTGTCCAAGTCGCGGATACCGCCACCGAGCTGCACAGGGATGTCGTCGCCCACCGCCTTCAAGATGCTGCGGATGGCGCTGAAGTTTTGCGGTTTGCCAGCGAACGCACCGTTCAGGTCCACCAAGTGCAAACGCCGCGCCCCTTTGTTCACCCATTGCAAGGCCATGTCGGCGGGGTCTTCGCTGAAAACGGTGGATTGGTCCATATCGCCTTGGATCAGGCGAACGCAGTGGCCGTCTTTGAGGTCAATGGCGGGGATGAGGAGCATGGTGTGCGGGTTGGGTGGCAGCGCCAAACGGGCCAGGGGCAAGCAGGTTCAGGGGTTCCAGTGGAGGAAGTTTCGGTACAGGGTCAAACCTTGGGCTGCGCTTTTTTCGGGGTGGAACTGGGTAGCGAAAATATTATCCCTTGCCAAGGCGCTGGTAAAGCGCTGTCCATAATCGGTTTCCCCAGCACTGTGGCGCGCATCAGACGGTTGGGCGTAAAAACTGTGCACAAAGTAGAAGTGGCTGCCCTCTGGCACCCCCGCCCACAGGGGATGGGGTTGGGTTTGAAACACTTGGTTCCAACCCATTTGGGGCACTTTGTAGAGGCTGCCGTCGGGTTGGCGTTGCCCCGCCAACTGAAAGCGCCGCACCCGGCCGGGGATGAGGCCCAGGCAATCGGTGCCCTCGGGGCCATGGCCCTCCTCGCTGTGGTCAAGCAGCATTTGCATGCCTACACACACACCAAACAAGGGTTTGCTGGCCGCCGCTTGCAGCACGCTGGCCATCAGGCCCGAGCGCGCCAACTCGCGCATGCAGTCGCCCATGGCGCCTTGGCCGGGCAGCACCACCCGTTCCGCTTGGTCCACCACGCTGGCTTGGTCTGTGATGACCACGCTGTGCCCGCTGTCTGCGGCCACCGCCATCACCGCCTGGGCCACCGATCTCAGGTTGCCCATGCCGTAGTCCACCACGGCCACGGTTTTCATGTGCCCTCGCTGCGCAGTGGAATCACAGCGAGCCTTTGGTGGAAGCGATTTGGTCGGCAGCCCTCGGGTCGATTTGCAAAGCAGCGCGCAAGGCACGGCCAAAGGCTTTGAACACGGTTTCGGCTTGGTGGTGGGCGTTTTCACCGCGCAGGTTGTCGATGTGCAGGCTGACAAAGGCGTGGTTCACAAAGCCTTGGAAAAACTCATAGGTGAGCTGGGTGTCAAACGCGCCGACCATGCCGCTTTTGAACGGCACATGCATCTCAATACCCGGGCGACCCGAAAAATCGACCACCACCCGGCTGAGCGCTTCGTCCAGCGGCACATAGGCGTGGCCGTAGCGCATGATGCCTTTTTTATCGCCCACCGCTTGCGCCACGGCTTGCCCCAAGGTGATGCCCACGTCTTCCACCGTGTGGTGGCCGTCGATGTGCAAGTCGCCCTCGGCCTGAATGTCCAAGTCAATCAGGCCATGGCGTGCAATTTGGTCCAGCATGTGGTCAAAAAAGCCAATGCCGGTGGACAGGTTGGATTGCCCCGTGCCGTCCAAATTGACTTTCACGCGGATGCGGGTTTCGCGGGTTTCGCGGCTGACATCGGCGGTGCGTGGGTTCATGGTGGGGGTGTCCGTGGGTGGTCAAACAATCAAGCGCTGGCCAAATCGCGCAGGGCATCGAGCAACAAGGTGTTCTCAGCGGGGGTGCCCACGGTCAAGCGCAGGCAGGCACTGAGCAGGGGGTGCATTTTAGAAACGTTCTTGACCAGCACCTTGCGGGCTTTGAGGCCTTCAAACACCGCCAGGGCCTGGGCGTCGCCACCGGCCCATCGCACCAAGACCATGTTGGCGTCGCTGGGAAATGGCGTGGCACCGGCAATGGCTTGCAAGCCTTGAATGAGCCGGGCGCGCTCAGCGCGGATGGTGGCGGCTTGCTCGGCAAAGGTGTCGGCATGCTCCAGGGCAAACAACGCACATTCGGCATTGAGCACGCTGATGTTGTAGGGCGGGCGCAGTTTGTCCACCTCGTGCAGCAAGGCCTGCGGCGCCAACATATAGCCCAAGCGCACACCGGCCAAACCAAATTTGGACAGGGTGCGCATCAACAACACATGGCTGTGGGCACTGGGGTTGCGGCGGATTTCGTCCAACCAGGTGCCGCTGGAAAAAGGCTGGTAGGCCTCATCGACCACCACCAAACCGCCATAGGCGCCCACCTGGGCAATCAGGCGGTGCATCACCTGCGCGTCCCACAAATTGGCGGTGGGGTTGTTGGGGTAGGCCAAATAAACCAGCGCGGGTTGGTGCTGTGCAATGGCGGCTTGCATGGCGGCTTCGTCCAGCGCGAAGTTAGCGGCCAAGGGCACACCGACAAATTGCAGGCCTTGCAAGCGCGCGCTCATGGCGTACATGACAAAGCCGGGTTCGGGGGCCAAGATGGTGGCACCGGGCATGTCGCAGGCCATGGCCAGCAATGCAATCAGTTCGTCTGAGCCGTTGCCCAGCATCAAGGCGTAACCGGGGGGCAAGTCAACGTAAGTTGCCAGGGCTTTCTTCAAGTCCTCGATGCGCTGGCCGGGGTAGCGGTTGACGGCCACCGCACCCAAGCGTTGCCCCAGCGCGGCTTGCAAGGGCGCGGGCAAGGTGAAGGGGTTTTCCATCGCATCGAGCTTGACCATCCCCTCAGAGGGTTGGATGGCGTAGGCATGCATCGACTGGATGTCTTGGCGGATGAAGCGAAGGGGGTGTGCAGACATGAGAAGGAACTGATTCTAAAGGCTGGGCCGCATTTGCCCTGCGCCTGATGAGGGTCTGCATGGCTGTGTTCGCGATGATGGCCTCATGTTCATCGCCATGCCAAGGCATGCGGTGCGCAGACCCTGGCCAGAGGCTTATTGGGCTTTGAATTGGGGCGGGCGCTTTTCGGCAAAGGCCTTGCGGCCTTCCTTGTAGTCTTCGCTCATGAAACACGCATCGACCATGGCTTTGACGCGGGCCAGATCGCGCTGCTCGGGGTTTTTGCGCAACTCCAACAAGGCACGCTTGGCGGCAGCGAGGGTTAAAGGGGCGTTTTCGCACACATTGGCGGCATAGGCATCGACCACGGCGTCTAAATCAGCCACGGTGGTGACCTGCTTGACCAAGCCCATGTGCAAAGCGTCCGCCGCACCAAAGATGCGGGCGCTGTAAAACAAATCGGCCGTGTTGGCCACGCCCACCACTTCGGTGAAGCGTTTGATGCCGTCAAACGCATAACCCAGACCCAAACGGCCCGCGGGCATGCGAAAGCGCACATCGTCGGCACAAATGCGCACATCGCAGTTCAGGGCCAAACCCAGGCCGCCGCCCATGCACACGCCTCGGATCTTGGCCAAGGTGGGTTTGGGGCAGTCGAGCACGGCGGCATAGCCCGCCTCTGATGCTTGGTTGTAGGTGTTGGCCGCGTCACCACCGGTGCGTTGGGTGTCGAACTGGGAGATGTCCGCACCTGAGACAAACGCCTTTTCGCCCGCACCCGACAACACGATCAAGCGCACATCGGGGTCCTGGGCAAACTGGCCCATGGCCACGGGCAGGTCGCACCACATTTGGTAGTTGACCGCATTGAACTTTCCCGGATTGCTGAACACCACATGGCCCACATGGCCCTGTTTGAAGGTTTGCAATTGACCAACGGCGGGGGTGGTTTCTGACATGGTGGGGTCCTTTCGGTTCAATGGTTTTTCAGGCGCATTTCAGCGGCCCGCGCATGGGCTTGCAAGCCCTCGCCGTGCGCCAGCACCGAGGCAATCTGGCCCAGCACCTGTGCGCCTTGCTCGCTCACCTCAATGAGGCTGGAGCGCTTTTGGAAGTCGTACACCCCCAGCGGCGATGAAAACCGCGCGGTGCCCGAGGTGGGCAGCACATGGTTGGGGCCGGCGCAGTAGTCGCCCAAGCTCTCGCTGGTGAAAGCACCCAAAAAGATGGCACCCGCATGTTTGAGCAGTGGCTCCCACTGGTGGGGCGCTTGGCTGCTGACCTCTAAATGTTCGGGGGCGATGCGGTTGCTGATGTCACACGCCTCTTGCATGCTGCGGGTGTGGATCAAAGCACCACGGCCATTCAGAGACGCGGCGATGATGTCTTTGCGTGGCATTTCGGGCAGCAGTTTGTCGATGGACGCTTGTACGGCATCGATGTAAGCGGCATCGGGGCAGAGCAAAATGCTTTGCGCCAATTCGTCGTGCTCGGCTTGGCTGAACAAATCCATCGCCACCCAGTCTGCGGGTGTGCTGCCATCGGCCAAGACCAAAATCTCAGAAGGCCCCGCAATCATGTCGATGCCCACCGTGCCAAACACACGCCGCTTGGCCGCTGCCACAAAGGCATTGCCAGGGCCGGTGATTTTGTCCACCCGCGGCACGGTGGCCGTGCCGTAAGCGAGTGCGGCCACCGCCTGTGCGCCACCGATGGTGAAAGCACGGGTGACGCCCGCCACATAAGCCGCAGCCAGCACCAAAGGGTTTTTTTCGCCCCGCGCGGCACCCGCAGCTCTGCGGTCTTTGGCAGGGGTGGGCACGACCATGATGATTTCACCGACCCCTGCCACATGGGCTGGGATGGCGTTCATCAACACACTGGAGGGATAAGCTGCTTTGCCACCGGGCACATAAATGCCCACGCGGTCCAAGGGCGTGACTTTTTGGCCCAACAAGGTGCCATCGGCGTCGCGGTATTGCCAACTCTCGCCCGAGGCTTTTTTCTGCGCCTCGTGGTAAGACCGCACACGGGCAGCGGCATCTTGCAAAGCTTGTTGCTGCACTTGGGGCAAGCCCTCGAAGGCGGCTTTCAATTCGGCTTGGGTCAACTCCAGCGCCGACATGCTGTCGGCTTGCAAGCCGTCAAAACGAGCGGTGTATTCGAGCACCGCCGCGTCGCCACGGTGCTTCACATCGGCCAAGATGTCGGCCACGCGCTGCTCGATGGCGGCATCGGTGTCGGCCGACCAATGCAAGCGCTGCTGAAACTGGGTTTCAAAGTCGGCTTGGGCGGTGGACAGGCGAAGCGGGCGGGCGTTCATGGTCAGGCGTTGAAAGTCACAAGGTCAGGGGCACAGCGTTGGGAAAAGAAAGGGCTGTTCGTCTGGGTGGAAAAGTCACACAGGGCGCGCAGCCACCGCTTGGGTAAACGCGTCAATCAAAGGACGCATGCTGGACATCTTGAGTTTGAGAGAGGCCTGGTTGACCACCAAGCGCGAGCTGATGTCCATGATGTGCTCCACCTCCACCAATTGATTGGCCTTGAGGGTGCTGCCGGTGGAGACCAAATCGACGATCGCATCGGCCAGCCCCGTGAGGGGTGCCAGCTCCATGCTGCCGTAGAGTTTGATGAGGTCCACGTGCACGCCTTTTTGGGCGAAAAACTGGCGCGCAATGGCGGTGTATTTGGTGGCCACCCGCAGCCGTGAGCCTTGCTTGACCGCATGGGCGTAGTCAAAGCCCTGGCGCACAGCCACGCTCATGCGGCAGCGCGCAATTTGCAAATCCAGGGGCTGGTACATGCCCTCGCCACCGTGCTCGATCAAGGTGTCCAAACCCACCACGCCCATGTCGGCGCCACCATAGCTCACATAGGTGGGCACATCGGTGGCACGCACCAGCACCACCCGGACATGGGCTTGGTTGGTGGCCAAGATGAGTTTGCGCGAGGTGTCTGGGTCTTCCAACACCTGGATGCCAGCGGCCTGCAAAAAGGGCATGGTTTCTTCAAAGATGCGGCCTTTGGGCAAGGCAAGGGTGACGGTCATTGGATTCTTTCAATGTCTGCGCCCAAGGTGCGCAGTTTGTCTTCCATGCGGTCGTAGCCGCGATCCAGATGGTAAATGCGATCGACCACGGTTTCGCCATCGGCCACCAAGCCTGCGATCACCAAGCTGGCCGAGGCGCGCAGGTCGGTGGCCATCACTGTCGCACCCGACAACTGGGCCACCCCTTCAACCAAAGCGACCTTGCCTTCGATTTGGATGTGCGCGCCCAAGCGCACCAATTCGTTGACGTGCATGAAGCGGTTTTCGAAAATAGTCTCGGTCACCTTGCTCGTTCCTTGGGACACCGCATTGAGCGTCATGAACTGGGCCTGCATGTCGGTGGGAAAGCCCGGGTATTCGGTGGTGCGAAAGTTTTGCGCCTTGAGGTACTGATGAGCAGGGGCTGTGGCGCGCACACGCAAGCCGCCGGGCACGTCTTCAATGACTACCCCTGCATCGCGCAGTTTGTCGATCACCGCTTCCAGATGGTCGCCGCGCGCATGGTGCAGCAACACATCGCCACCAGCGGCGGCCACGGCGCACAAAAAAGTACCCGCCTCGATTCGGTCGGCCACCACGCTGTGGGTGGCGCCATGCAACTGGTCCACGCCTTGGATGTGGATGCGGCTGGTGCCGTGGCCTTCGATCTTGGCGCCCATGGCGATGAGCAACTCGGCCAAGTCAGGAATTTCGGGTTCTTGGGCGGCGTTTTCCAGCACCGTTTCACCTTCGGCCAAACACGCGGCCATGAGAAAGTTCTCGGTGCCCGTCACCGTGACCATGTCGGTCGCGATCCGCGCCCCGCGCAAGCGCGTGCGCCCGGGCGGCAGCTTGGCCAGCATGTAGCCGTGTTCGACATCGATCACCGCGCCCATGGCCTGCAAACCCTTGATGTGCTGGTCCACGGGGCGCGATCCGATGGCGCAGCCACCCGGCAACGACACCTTGGCGTGACCGCAGCGGGCCATCAAAGGTCCCAGGGCCAGCACAGATGCACGCATGGTTTTGACCAAGTCGTAAGGGGCTTGGGGGTTGTTCAAGTCGGCGGCGTTCAAGGTGACCGAGCCGTCCTCGCCGCGCTCGGCACTCACCCCCATGTTGCGGATCAAGCGCAGCATGGTGGCCACATCTTGCAAACGCGGCACGTTGTGCAAGGTCAGGGGTTGGGCCGTCAACAAGGCGGCACACAATTCGGGCAAGGCGGCGTTTTTGGCCCCTGAAATCGGGATTTCGCCGTGCAAGGATTGGCCGCCTCGGATGCGTAATTTGTCCATGTGGGTGCGGTGTTGGGTGCGAATCAGCCTTGCTGGGCCCATTCGCTGGGGGTGTAGGTTTTCATGGACAAGGCGTGAACCTCATCGGTTTGCATTTTTTGGCCCAAAGTGGCGTAGACCTTTTGGTGGCGCTGAATCAAGCGCAAGCCTTCAAACTGGGTGGACACGATGGTGGCATACCAATGCCGACCATCGCCCTCCACGCTCAGGTGTTGGCAGGGCAATTGTTGGGCGATGATGGTTTCGAGTTGATCAGCTGTCATGGGTTTATCCGCGAATTTTGAAACCGATGCGCAACAGGTGCAAGGCTGTGGCACTGATCAGCACCGTGCAACTGCCCACCACGGCCAGACTGAGCCAAGGCGAGACGTCGCTGACACCAAAAAAGCCGTAGCGAAAACCATCGATCATGTAAAAGAAAGGGTTGAAATGGCTGAGCGTCTGCCAAAACGGAGGCAGCGAGTGAATGGAATAAAACACGCCACTCAAAAAGGTCATGGGCATGATGATGAAGTTTTGAAAAGCAGCCATTTGGTCAAACTTCTCGGCCCACAAACCAGCGATCACGCCCATGGAGCCCAGCATGGTGGCCCCCATGATGGCAAACAACACAATCCACTGGGGCGAGACAAACGACAACGGTGTGAACCAACCGGTGACCACAAACACACCCAGGCCGACCGCCAAACCGCGCACCACCGACGAGCCCACATAGGCAAAAAACCAGCTCCAGTGGTTCAAGGGCGTGAGCAGCAAAAACACCAGGTTGCCCATCATCTTGCTTTGGATCAGCGACGACGAGCTGTTGGCAAAGGCGTTTTGCAACACGCTCATCATGACCAAGCCGGGGAGCAAAAAGGCCGTGTAGGTGATTTGGTCGTACACCTTGACCCGGTCTTCCAGCACGTGGCCAAAGATCAACAGGTACAGCATGGCGGTCATCACTGGGGCGGCGACAGTTTGGAAGCCAACCTTCCAAAAGCGCAGGATTTCTTTGTAGAACAGGGCTTGCCAACCGTTCATGGCGTCACCTCCGCCACCGCATCGCTGGGGGTCTGGGCGCCCTCGCCCATCACCTGCAAAAACACATCTTCCAAGTCGGCCTTGCGGATTTCAACGTCCTCGGCCACCAAACCAGCTTGTCGCACCGCGGCCAGGTAATGTTCAATTTCTGCTGCGTTGTGGGCCGGAAACTGCACGATGCGCCCCGTGACGCGGGCGCGTTGGGCCAGCTCTGGGGGCAGTTGGGCATCGAGCTTGAAACGCAGCACATTGCTGGATGCGGCTTTGAGCAACTCGCTGGTGCGGGCCAGCGCCACCACCCGGCCCTGCTTGAGCATGGCCAAACGGCCACACAAGGCCTCGGCCTCCTCCAGGTAATGGGTGGTCAACAGCACGGTGTGGCCTTCGCGGTTCAAGCGGGCAATGAACTGCCACAGGGTTTGGCGCAATTCCACGTCCACCCCAGCGGTGGGCTCATCGAGCACGATGACCGGTGGCTTGTGCACCAAAGCCTGGGCCACCAGCACGCGCCGCTTCATGCCGCCCGAGAGTTGGCGCATATTGCTATTGGCCTTGTCGCTCAAGCCCAAACAATCCAACAACTCATCAATCCATGCGTCGTTTTTGCGGATGCCAAAGTAACCCGACTGAAACCGCAGCGCCTCGCGCACATTGAAAAAGGGGTCAAACACCAGCTCTTGGGGCACCACGCCCAACAAGCGGCGTGCCTGCGCGGCCTGGGTTTGCACATCGCAGCCTTGAACTTGGGTCACGCCGGAGGTGGCGCGGGTCAAACCCGCCAAGATGCTGATCAGGGTGGTTTTGCCGGCACCGTTGGGTCCGAGCAAGCCAAAAAACTCGCCTTCTTGGACCTTCAAGCTGACGCCGTCGAGGGCCTGCAAGGGACCGCGCGGGGTTTGAAATGTTTTGGATACGGCTTCGAAAGAGATGGCGGTCATGTGCTTTGATTTTATGTGTGCGGGGCTGACCCGCTGTGAATCGCACGGTGGCCAATGTGGCGGGCCTGTGGTCGGGGTGTCACCCGTCTGTAGAAGGGGTCTGGGCACGCATCAGGCGCTTTGGTGCAACCCCAAAAAATCGGCCACGCCGTAGACCTGGGCCAAGGTGTGCAATCGCTCGGGCAAGCCATCGATGACCAAAGGGGTCCCGCGCTTTTGGGCCTGGCGGGCACAAGCGAGCAAAACGGCCAACGTGGATGAGTCAAATTGCTGCAAACCACTGGCATCCAGGTGCGCCTTAGCCTGCGCTGGCCAGTGCTGCACCAACTGGCGCAAAACGCCAGGGGCTTGAGCGTGGGTCACCACGGCAGGCAGGGCAAACATGGCTTATTTTTTGGCGTTGCTGCGGTTGCGCTCGGCCAGGGTGTTGATCAAACCATCGATGCCCTTGGCATTGATCTCTTCGGCAAACTGGCTGCGATAGGTGTCAATCAACCAAATGCCCATCACATTGAGGTTGTAGATTTTCCAGCCCGCGCCTTGGCCCGGTGTTTTTTCCAGGCGGTAGTCCAATTGGATGGGGTCGCCTCGGCCTTTGAGCTCAGAGCGGACCAGCACTTCGGTGTCGGTGGCAGAGCCGCGCAGTGGTTTGACGGTGACAGTTTGGTCGCTGATTTGGGTCAGGGCGCCCGAATAAGTGCGCACCAGGAGGATTTTGAACTCCTCTTGCAAGCGGCTTTTCTGCTCGGGGGTGGTTTGACGCCAACCCGGGCCCACGGCTGCAGCGGTCATGCGCTGAAAGTTCAGGTGGGGCAAGACCCGGGCATCCACCACTGTGGCGATGTAATTCAGGTCACCCGCTTTGATCATTTTGTCGCTGCGCACCAACTCCATCATTTCGCTGGTGAAGCGGCGCACAAACACGTCTGGTGCTTCATCGGCAGCCCACAGCGGCGAAGTGCCCATGGATGCAGCGATGACCACCCCCATCAGGAGGCGGCGAGAGAGCATGGGAGCTGGTGTCATGGCTTGGTTGCGGGTTTGGCAGGAAGAGGTTGTCGATTATCGGGCAGCTCAGGCTCGTCTGGGGGATCGCCGTCATAAACGTCGGAACGGCGCTTTTGCAGCCAGACTTGGCGGGTGAATGTGTATTTGTCCAAAGCGACTTCGTTGAGCATGTCGCCCGCTTGCAAATAGCTGGCGCGGCGATCCAGCAAGCGCAGGCCAAACACCCCGCCATAGGTCCAAGGGTCGTTGATTTGGCCAATCGGATCGCCCACGGTTATTTCGACCACTGTGCCACCCGCATCGCGCAGCGTCGATGGGCCCAACAAAGGCAAAACCAAATAAGGGCCTGGCGGCATGCCCCAATAACCCAAGGTTTGGCCCATGTCTTCTTTGTTGCGCTCCAAATTCATGTCGCTGGCCACATCAATCACCCCAAGCAAGCCAAAAACGGTGTTGACCGCCACCCGGGCTGTGGTTTCCAAGGCCTGCTTGGGCTTGAGTTGCAAAACGTTGTTGAACACCGACCAGACATCGCCCAAATTGGAAAAGAAGTTTCTCACCCCGGTGCGCACTGGGTCTGGGGTGTGCTTTTTATAGGCCGTGGCCAGGGGTTTGAGCGCCGCCTCGTCCACCGCCGTGTTGAAGCGATCGATGGATCGATTCATGGGCTCCAAAGGGTCACTGGGGTTGGCCGTGGGACCACTGGCACAAGCGGTGAGCAACCCCAACACGGCGCTGGCCAAGGCCAAGCGGGTCGCCCTGCGACATGTTTCTGAAATCACGGCTTGCTGCCTTCAGGGTCTTTGCCAGAAGCGGCTTTGTCGTACAAAAATTTGCTGATGAGGTTTTCCAGCACCACAGCCGACTGGGTGCTTTGCACCGTGTCGCCGGCAGCCAAATTTTTCTCGTCCGAGCCGGCCTCGATGCCAATGTATTGCTCACCCAGAAGGCCACTGGTGAGGATTTTCAACGAGCTGTCCTTGGGAAACACATAGCGCGACTCCAAAGCCATGGTGACGCGGGCTTGGTAAGAGGCATCGTCAAAAGCAATGTTCTCGACCCGGCCCACCACCACGCCCGCGCTTTTGACCGCCGCTTGCTTTTTCAAGCCGCCAATGTTGTCAAACTTGGCCGAGACCTTGTAGCTGGACTGAAAGCTGGCACTGAGCAAATTGGCCGACTGCAAGGCCAAAAACAAAACGGCCGCTGCACCGAGCATGACAAACAAACCCACCCACACGTCATTTTTAGATCGCTGCATCACACACCCTTGTCAAAGACTGAACATCAGCGCGGTCAGGAGAAAATCCAAGCCCAGCACCGCCAATGAAGCCACCACCACCGTTCGGGTGGTGGCACGCGAAACACCTTCAGGCGTGGGCTGGGCCTCGTGCCCTTGGTACAGGGCGACAAAAGTCACCGTGATGCCAAAGACCAGGCTTTTCAACACCCCATTGCCCACATCTTTCCACACATCGACGCCCGACTGCATTTGGCCCCAAAAAGAGCCGGAATCGACGCCAATCATCACCACACCGACCACCCATGCGCCCATGATGCCCACGGCACTGAACACCGCTGCCAACACCGGCATGGCCAAGACGCCGGCCCAAAAGCGCGGGGCCAGAATGCGTTGAATGGGGTCGACGGCCATCAAGTCCATGGCGCTCAGTTGCTCTCCAGCCTTCATCAAACCGATCTCGGCGGTGAGCGAAGTGCCGGCGCGCCCAGCAAATAGCAAGGCGCTGACCACTGGGCCCAATTCGCGCACCAAACTGAGGGCCACCAACAAGCCCAAAGCCGATGAAGAACCGTACCGCTGCAAGGTGTAATAGCCCTGCAAACCCAATACAAAGCCCACAAACAAACCCGACACCGCAATGATGGCCAGGGAATGGTTGCCCAAGAAATGCACCTGATCGACCACCAAGCGCCAGCGGCGCAGGCTGACACCCAACATGCCAACCAAGCGCACCATCAAGCGTGCGGCGTGGCCCAGATCGGCCAATTTGCGGCGTATCCACCAACCCCAATCAGCCGCACGGTACCAACTCATGCGCGCCCCCCGGGTTGGCGTTGTGTGCTGGTGCCGAAATCGCTGGCTACGTCCGGGCCAGGGTGGTGAAAGCGCACCGGACCGTCCGGCGCAGCGGTGACAAACTGGTGCACCAAGGGGTCGGTGCTTTGGCGCACCTGGTCGGGTGTGCCTTGGGCTGCGATGCGACCATTGGCCAAAATGATGACCTGGTCGGCAATGCGAAAGGTTTCTTCCAAATCGTGCGAGACGATGATGCTGGTCAGGCCCAAGCTGTCATTGAGTTGGCGAATCAAACGTGCCGCCGTGCCCAAGGAAATGGGGTCCAAACCGGCAAAAGGTTCGTCGTACATGATGAGCTCTGGGTCCAGCGCCATGGCGCGGGCCAAGGCCACCCGGCGCGCCATGCCGCCAGAGACTTCACTGGGCATCAGGTCCCGCGCACCGCGCAAACCCACGGCTTGCAACTTCATGAGCACCACATCGCGGATCAACTCCTCGCCCAATTGGGTGTGCTCGCGCAAGGGAAAGGCCACGTTGTCAAACACGCTCAAATCGGTGAACAAAGCACCAAACTGAAACAACATGCCCATGCGCCGACGCGCCAGGTACAAAGCGGGTTGGGCCATGGCACCCACATCTTGGCCATCGAACAACAGCTGGCCCGACTGGGCGCGGTATTGGCCACTGATGAGGCGCAGCACGGTTGTTTTGCCGCCGCCAGAGGCGCCCATCAGTGCGGTGACCTTGCCCCGGGGCACTTCGAAGGTGACGCCATCCAGAATGCGCCGTTCACCATAGCCAAAGCACAGGTCTTTGGCCAGTACGAGGGGGGAGGCGTGCATTTTGAGGGTGGGTGTGAGGGCCTGCCCACAAGGGATTTGAGGCAGGGGGCGGATTGTAATTCCAAGGTTTAAATGCCCGCCCAAGCCCCACATCAACGCGGCAGCTCGCTCTCGCCCATCAGGAACTGATCGATGGTGCGAGCGGCTTGGCGGCCTTCGCGGATGGCCCAGACCACCAGCGACTGGCCACGGCGCATGTCACCGGCCGCAAACACCTTGGCCACATTGGTGATGTAGCCGCCCTCTTCGGTGTGGGCTTTGGCGTTGCCACGGTTGTCTTTGTCCACGCCAAAGGCGTCGAGCACGCTGGCGACTGGGTTGGTGAAGCCCATGGCCAAGAGCACCATGTCGGCTTTGTAGTCTTTTTCGGTGCCAGGGACTTCGGTGAGCTTGCCGTCTTTCATCTCCACGTGCACGGTTTTCAAGCCCGTGACTTGACCGTTGTTGCCGATGAATTCTTTGGTGGAGATGGCAAATTCGCGCTCGCAACCCTCCTCATGGCTGGAGCTGGTGCGCAATTTCAACGGCCAATACGGCCACACCAGCGGTTTGTTTTCTTGCTCGGGGGGCTGGGGCATGACCTCGAACTGGGTCACGCTGGTGGCACCGTGGCGGTTGGAGGTGCCCACACAATCAGAGCCGGTGTCGCCGCCACCAATCACGATCACGTGTTTGCCGTCCGCTCGCAGTTGGTCTTTGAATTTGTCGCCCGCATTCACCTTGTTTTGCTGCGGCAAAAACTCCATGGCGAAATGCACGCCACTCAGTTCGCGCCCAGGCACAGGCAAGTCGCGCGAGACTTCAGAGCCGCCCGTGAGGAGCACCGCGTCGAATTCTTTTTTCAGCTGATCGGCGCTGATGCTTTCTTTGGCCCAGTTGGTGACCTTGCTGTCTTTGGGCCAGTTGCCCACCACCACGCCGGTTTTGAAGACCACGCCCTCGGCCTGCATTTGATCCACGCGGCGGTCGATGTGGCTTTTCTCCATTTTGAAGTCGGGGATGCCATAGCGCAGCAAACCGCCCACGCGGTCATTCTTTTCAAACACCGTCACCGCATGACCGACACGGGCCAGCTGTTGGGCTGCCGCCAAACCGGCAGGACCGGCGCCGACCACGGCCACTTTTTTGCCCGTCTTGACAGCGGGTGGCTGGGGCTTGACCCAGCCCTCGGCCCAACCACGGTCGATGATGGCGTGCTCAATCGACTTGATGCCCACCGCGTCGTCGTTCACATTCAAAGTGCAAGCAGCTTCGCAAGGTGCGGGGCAGATGCGGCCAGTGAACTCGGGGAAGTTGTTGGTGCTGTGCAAAACCGTCAAGGCGTTGTGCCATTGGTTGGAGAACACCAAATCGTTGAAGTCGGGGATGATGTTGTTGACGGGGCAGCCGCTGTTGCAAAACGGCGTGCCGCAGTCCATGCAGCGAGCGCTTTGCGTCTTGGCTTGCTCGGGCGACAAACCAATGACGAACTCTTTGTAATGCTTCAAACGCTCGGGCACGGGCTTGTAGCCCTCGTCGATGCGCTCAAACTCCATGAAGCCGGTGATTTTTCCCATGATGTGTATTCCTTGTTGAGCGCTTAAGACTTGACCGTGGCTTTTTTGGCCTTGGCGGGTTTGTCGGCGGATGCAGCGGCCAGTTCACCCAAAGCGCGTTTGTATTCGTTGGGGAAGACCTTGACAAACTTGGCACGGGCTTGGGCCCAGTCGTCGAGCAAGGCACGGGCGCGTTTGGAGCCGGTCCAACGGTGGTGGTCTTCCAGCAGTTTTTTCAGCTGCGCCTCGTCGCTTTGGCCGCGGTGCCACAAGGCTTGCGGCACATCAGCGGCTTGGGTCTTGTCGTCCAACACCTTGTCCAAGCAGACCATGGCGGTGTTGCAGCGGGTGTTGAATTGGCCGTCTTCGTCAAAAACGTAGGCCACGCCGCCGCTCATGCCGGCGGCAAAGTTGCGTCCTGTGCCACCCAACACCACCACGGTGCCGCCGGTCATGTATTCGCAACCGTGGTCGCCGGTGCCTTCAACGACCGCTGTGGCACCCGACAAGCGCACCGCAAAACGCTCACCGGCCACGCCGCTGAAGAAGGCCTCGCCGCTGGTCGCGCCATACAGCACGGTATTGCCCACGATGATGTTGTTCGTGGACTCGCCGCGGAAATCGATGCTGGGTCGTACCACCACACGCCCACCCGACAAACCTTTGCCGGTGTAGTCGTTGGCGTCGCCAATCAAATACAAGGTGATGCCCTTGGCCAAGAAAGCGCCAAACGATTGACCGCCGGTGCCCTCCAACTGGATGCGCAAGGTGTCGTCCGGCAAGCCTTCGGGGCGCACTTGGGTGAGCGCACCCGACAACATCGCACCGACCGAGCGGTTGACGTTGCGCGCCACTTCCATGAACTGCACTTTTTCGCCCTTGTCGATGGCGGCGCGGCTTTTCTCGATCAGCACCTTGTCCAGCGCTTTGTCCAAACCGTGGTCTTGGGTGTCCACATGGAACAAGGCCGTGCCGGTGGGCACCTGCGGTTGCGCCAGCAAGCGGGTGAAGTCCAAGCCACGCGCTTTCCAATGCTCGACGCCTTTTTTCATGTCCAGCAAATCGCTGCGGCCAATCAGGTCGTCGAACTTGGCGATGCCCAGTTGCGCCATGATGTGGCGCACTTCCTCGGCGACAAAGAAGAAATAGTTCACCACATGCTCGGGCTTGCCGGAGAATTTTTGGCGCAGCGCAGGGTCTTGGGTGGCCACACCCACGGGGCAGGTGTTCAAGTGGCATTTGCGCATCATGATGCAGCCCTCGACCACCAAGGGTGCGGTGGCGAAACCAAATTCATCGGCACCCAACAAGGCACCAATGGCGACATCGCGGCCGGTTTTCATTTGGCCGTCGGTTTGCACCCGAATGCGTCCACGCAAACCGTTCATCACCAAGGTTTGCTGGGTTTCGGCCAAACCGATTTCCCAAGGGCTACCCGCGTGTTTGATGGACGACCACGGCGAGGCACCGGTGCCGCCGTCGTGACCGGCGATCACCACATGGTCGGCCTTGCACTTGGCCACACCTGCGGCAATCGTGCCCACACCCACCTCGGACACCAGCTTCACGCTGACGTCGGCATGGGGAGCGACGTTTTTCAGGTCGTGGATGAGTTGCGCCAAGTCTTCGATGGAGTAGATGTCGTGGTGCGGCGGTGGTGAGATCAGGCCCACGCCGGGCACCGAGTAGCGCAAAAAGCCGATGTACTCGGACACCTTGGTGCCTGGCAATTGACCGCCCTCACCCGGCTTGGCGCCTTGCGCCATCTTGATTTGGATTTGGTCCGCGCTGCTGAGGTATTCTGCGGTCACGCCAAAGCGGCCCGAAGCCACTTGCTTGATTTTGGAGCGCAGCGAGTCGCCTGCCAGCAAGGGCATATCGACTTCGACTTGCTTGTCGCCAATCACGCTCTTCAACGACTCACCCGCTTTGATGGGGATGCCTTTAAGTTCGTTGCGGTAACGCGCGGGGTCTTCGCCACCCTCGCCGGTGTTGCTTTTGCCGCCGATCCGGTTCATGGCCACTGCCAAAGTGGCGTGGGCTTCGGTGGAGATGGAGCCCAGCGACATGGCGCCGGTGGCAAAGCGTTTGACGATCTCGGCCGCAGATTCCACTTGGTCCAAAGGAATGGCTTTGGCGGGGTCGATCTTGAACTCGAACAAACCGCGCAGCGTCATGTGGCGGCGGCTTTGGTCGTTGATGAGTTGGGCGTACTCTTTGTAGGTGCTGAAGTTGTTGGCACGGGTGCTGTGCTGCAACTTGGCAATCGCGTCAGGCGACCACATGTGGTCTTCGCCTCGGGTGCGCCACGCGTATTCGCCGCCAGCGTCGAGCATGTTGGCCAGCACCGGGTCGTTGCTGAAGGCACTGGTGTGCATGCGGATGGCTTCTTCGGCGATCTCAAAAATACCGATGCCTTCGACACGGCTGGGTGTGCCCGTGAAGTACTTGGCGATGGTGGGTGTGTTCAAACCAATCGCTTCAAACAACTGAGCACCGCAATAGGACATATAGGTGGACACGCCCATCTTGGACATGATTTTGGAGAGGCCTTTGCCAATCGCTTTCACATAGTTGTAAATGGCTTTGTCGGCCGACAAATCGCCGGGCAACTCGGCGTGCATGGCGGCCAGCGACTCCATCGCCAAATACGGATGCACGGCTTCAGCGCCGTAACCGGCGAGCACCGCGAAGTGATGCACCTCACGGGCGCTGCCGGTTTCCACCACCAAGCCGGCGCTGGTGCGCAAGCCTTCAGTCACCAAATGTTGGTGAATGGCCGACAAGGCCAAGACCGCCGGAATGGCCACTTGGGTGGCGCTGATGGCGCGGTCGCTGATGATCAAAATATTGTGACCACTCTTGATGTGGTCCACAGCTTCAGCGCACAGGGAAGCCAGCTTGGCTTCCACGCCTTCATGGCCCCAGCTGAGCGGGTAGGTGATGTCCAAGGTGGCGCTTTTGAACTTGCCTTGGGTCATGCTTTCGATGTGGCGCAACTTGGCCATGTCTTGGAAGTCCAACACCGGCTGGCTCACCTCCAAGCGCATGGGCGGGTTGACTTGGTTGATGTCGAGCAAATTGGGCTTGGGGCCGACAAACGACACCAAGGACATGACGATGGCCTCGCGGATCGGGTCGATGGGCGGGTTGGTCACTTGCGCAAACAACTGCTTGAAGTAGTTGTAGAGCGATTTGTTTTTGTTGGACAACACCGCCAAGGGGCTGTCGTTGCCCATGGAGCCCAAAGCTTCTTCGCCGTTGGCCGCCATGGGGGCCATGAGGAATTTGAAGTCCTCTTGGCTGTAGCCAAAGGCTTGTTGGCGGTCCAGCAGGGCGATATTGCTTTGGTCGGGTGTGCCCACGGGATGCTCGGCCACATCGTCCAAGCGGATGCGCAGGTTTTCAATCCATTGTTTGTAGGGCTTGCTGTTGGCCAAGCCGGACTTCAACTCTTCGTCATTGATCATGCGACCTTGCTCGAGGTCGATCAAGAACATCTTGCCGGGCTGCAAACGCCATTTGCGAACGATCTTGCTCTCGGGCACAGGCAACACGCCGGACTCGGAGCCCATGATGACCAAATCGTCGTCGGTGATGCAGTAACGCGAGGGGCGCAGACCGTTGCGGTCCAAGGTGGCGCCAATTTGGCGGCCATCGGTGAACACGATGGAGGCTGGGCCGTCCCAAGGCTCCAACATGGCGGCGTGGTATTCGTAAAACGCACGGCGACGTGGGTCCATGGTGCTGTGGTTTTCCCAAGGCTCGGGAATCATCATCATCACCGCTTGGCTCAAGGGGTAGCCGGCCATGGTCAGCAGCTCGAGGCAGTTGTCAAAGGTGGCGGTGTCGGACTGATCGGCAAAGCTGATGGGATAGAGCTTCTTCAGGTCAGCGCCCAACACGGCGGAGGACATCACGCCTTCACGCGCCTTCATCCAGTTGTAGTTGCCCTTGACGGTGTTGATCTCGCCGTTGTGCGCCACATAGCGGTAGGGGTGGGCCAGCGGCCACTCGGGGAAGGTGTTGGTGGAAAAGCGCTGATGCACCAAGCCCAGCGCCGAGACACAGCGCTCGTCTTGCAGGTCTTTGAAATAGGTACCCACTTGGTCGGCCAGCAGCAAGCCTTTGTAGATGATGGTGCGGCTGGACATGCTGGGCACGTAATACTCTTTGCCGTGCTTCAAGTTCAGGTGCGAAATCGCCGCGCTGGCGGTTTTGCGAATGACATACAGCTTGCGCTCCAAAGCGTCTTGCACGATGACGTCGTTGCCGCGACCGATGAACACTTGGCGAATGACCGGCTCTTTGGCCCGCACCGTGGGCGACATGGGCATGTCCAGATTCACCGGCACATCGCGCCAGCCCAGCAGCACTTGGCCTTCGGAACGGATGGCACGCTCCAACTCTTGCTCACAAGCCAAACGCGAGGCGTGTTCTTTGGGCAAAAACACCATGCCCACGCCGTATTCACCAAACGCTGGCAAGGTCACGCCCACGGACCCGTCAGGGGCCGTTCCAACCCGCGCCATGTCTTCGCGGTACAGCGCATCGGGCA
Organism: Limnohabitans rimovensis (SeqCode); assembly: GCF_965234775.1. GTDB lineage: Bacteria > Pseudomonadota > Gammaproteobacteria > Burkholderiales > Burkholderiaceae_C > Limnohabitans > Limnohabitans rimovensis. The sequence continues at coordinate 1,329,995 of NZ_OZ248562.1, forward strand.
GCTGGATCAAGATGCCCGCGCCATCACCCATCAATTTGTCGGCACCCACCGCACCCCGGTGGTCCAGGTTTTCCAATATCTTCAGCGCTTGGCTGACGATGGCATGGGTTTTCGCCCCCTTGATGTGCGCCACAAAACCCACGCCACAGGCGTCGTGTTCTTGCGAGGACTGGTACAAACCCTCGGTGAAAGAGCGGGGATCAAACGGGTGAGAGGCCTGAGACATGGCGCATTCCTTGGCGGTTCAACTTCAAAAGGACGTGAATCTTAGTCCAGCGCAACATCAATGCCAAGCCATTTAATTGGGGTCAGATTCCAATTAATTCAGCACTTCAGTCCCAATCGTTTAATTAGGGACGGATTAATTAAAAATATAAAGCATTGATTTTAATTGGGTTTTTCAGGGATCTATGCCAACCCTTCAGCCTGACCAGGCAACGGCGGTCTACCGACCTTGGCTTTTTGGGGGCGTCGGCTTGTTTTTTCTTGCAGTTCGGCCATGAAATCAGCCTCCCCCAATGCCCAACCTTTGAGCGCCGCATCGGTCAATGCGACTTGTTGGTTCGCACCCAAGCCCGCTTGCACCAATTCGGCGTATGCGGCCTCGCGATCAAAAGGGGTGTTGCCCAGCGCCCAAAACAAAGGGTGGGGCGTGATCAAACTGTCCACCCGCTGGCCCAGGTAGTGGGCATGGCTGGACCAAGGGTGATCGACCGCCTGCGCCACCATCCCCGCGCGGACCGGGTTGAGATCGATATAAACCATGCATGCGAGCAAATAGCGCTCACTTTGGATGACCGCCGATCGGTAGCGTCCCTCCCAGAGGGTGCCGGTGCGGCCTTGCGCGTCATTGAACGCCCTGACATAACTGCGCCCCACCCCCTGCATCATGGCGGGCAGGCCACCGTCCTTTTGTGGCGTGACCAATAGGTGCATGTGGTTATCCATCAACACGTAAGCGTGCACTTGCACAGCGTTTTCTGCACTGTGGCGTGCGAGCAAATCCAACATGTGCAGCCGATCGGCACGGGTGTGAAAAATGGCCTGGCGGTTGTTTCCCCGCAAGATCACATGGTGGGGGTAACCAGTCACGGTCAAACGAGGTAAGCGGGCCATGACGTCATATTAATTGGAATCTGACCCCATTTAAATCTTTTATTTGATTTTTATACAACTTTTAGTGGATGTTTTTGTAAATTTATTGACTTTATTTAACTTAGGTATTATATTTATTTCATGGATTACCGCTTTTTCCGTCAAAAACTGCAACCACCTGTCATCGAGCTGGATGAAGGCTGGGAGGTATTGACCGATCCGCGTTGGCCAGGGGGCCTTTATCGGCAGCGCTCAGACCCCGATGATTTGTCGACATCCACACGTCCTGCTGCCCATAAGCGTCTTGCACTGGCCGCTTTCAGCCACCCAGCCACACTGGTCAAAGGGCTGGCCGTTGACCTGATGGTCTGAACTTCGGGTTTTGGCCGTTCCGCCATCTCACTTGACCCAGCTTCAAAATAGGCTCGCGGGAAAGCGCATCTCACCCCAGGCTTGTAGGCCCAACTGAGTCAGCAAAGCCTGCAAACGCTCACCGGCGCTGTGCTTTTTTTGCCCCGTGTGGTGCGCCAAGATCAGCTCGTTTTTCATGCTGTGCTCCCAACCCACCAACTCGGTGACGGTGACTTGGTAGCCCTGCAACTCCAAGTACAGGCATCGCATGACATTGGTGATCTGGCTGCCCATCTCGCGGGTGTGCAAGGGGTGGCGCCACAACTCGGCCAAAGGGGTGCGCGCCAATTGCAGGGCTTTGTCTTGGCGCAGGCACGCCGCCACCTCGGCCTGGCAGCAGGGCACCAAGGCCATGAACTTGGCGTGTTTGGCCAAGCCAAAAGCAATGGCGTCATCGGTGGCGGTGTCGCAGGCATGTAGCGCGGTGACCATGTCAATCTGCTCGGGCAAGCTTTCATCTGTAGCGGCTTGGCTCACACTGGCATTGACAAACTGCATGCCCTCTGCAAAGCCCAATTGCTTTGCCAATTGCTGAGATGCCGCCACCAACTCGGGGCGGGTTTCAATGCCAATCACCTGACCCACCGACCGACCGTGAACCAGCTGTTGCGGCTTAAAAAACAAGTCGTGGATCATGAAGCCTAAATACGACTTGCCTGCGCCATGGTCAGCCAGGGTGATGGGTGCGGTGTTGCCGTGGGCCAAGCGCTGCGTCAGCATCTCCATCAAAGGCTTTTCGATGAACTGAAACAGGTGCTTCACCTGCTTCAACTTGCGCCGTGAGTCTTGGTTGAGCTTGCCCTCACGGGTGAGGATGTGCAGAGCTTTCAGGAGTTCGATGGACTGGCCGGGGCGCAGATCGAGTTGATCGCTGGGGGATGTGGGTTGGGTGGGGGATGAGTTTTTTGTTTTAACCATGGTTGTCTTCTTGTTCGGTGACCCAGCGAATGGCCGTCATCACATCCACCACCACAATGCCGTCTTTCAAAGGATAGGGTTGCGCGACAGGAGCGACCAACAGTTTTCGCACAGCCCCCAAGTCTGTGGCTGCTTGATAAAAGCCTCGTGATACGGTGGGCGCACTGGAACGCTTGATTTCAATGACCCATGTTTGCTGGTTGCGAAATGTCAGCACCAAGTCCACCTCGGCGCCATTGCTGGTTCGGTAAAAACAGGCTTGGGCTTGTGGCGCTGCGTTGATCAGCTGCTCCATGACGAAGCCCTCCCAGCTTGAACCCGCTATGGGGTGGCCCAGCACCGCGTCCAAGTTTGGCAAGCCCAACAAGGCATGTACCAAACCACTGTCACGCACATACACCTTGGGCGAGCGAATCAAACGTTTGCCCACATTGCCATGCCATGCGGGCAAGCGGCGCACCAGCATGAGGTCACACAACAAGTCGATGTAACGGCTGACAGTTTGACCGCTGATGGCCAAAGCTGCGGCGAGTTTGGACAGGTCCAACAATTCGCCTTGGTGGTGCGCCAACATGGTCCATAAACGCCGCAGGGTGGTGGCGGGGATGCGAGGCCCCAGCGCTGGAATGTCTTTTTCCAAATAAGTGGCCATAAACACCTCACGCCAAGTCATGCTGTCGGCATCGGTTGGGGCCAACCAAGACAGGGGGAAACCGCCTCGCACCCACAAAGCATTGAGGTCTGCAACGCTAGGCTGGTCCGTGAAAATTTCGGGTGCTTGAAGTGGCGGCAACTCCACATAAGCCACCCGCCCCGCCAAACTTTCGCTGGACTGCTGCATCAACACGCCTGTGGCCGAGCCCAGCAACAAGAACTGCCCACTGGCTTGGCCCATGCGGCGACGCTGATCAATCACGCCGCGCAAAATGCCAAACAACTCGGGCATGCGCTGCACCTCGTCCAAGATGACCAGCTGCTGCGCATGTGCCATCAAAAAGGCTTCGGGGTCATCCATTTGCCTTTGCGCAGAAGGCAGTTCAAGGTCTAAATAAAGTGCATCGGGGTACAGCGCTTTTTGGGCAAACGCCAAGGTGGTTTTGCCCGCCTGACGCGGCCCGAGCAGGCCTACAGCCGGAAACTGCTGCAAGCGTTGGATGAGCTTTTGCTGGGACAACCTCTGGTACATCCATGTATTTTATCCAGTAAATAGAAAAAATACATGGTTAATTTTCTTGAAAAGCAGTGTGAACTTCATTCACCCCGAGTTTTTCAACAAAATGATGGTGAACTCTTTGCGCTTTTTCAAAAGCGCTGTTTTCATGACCCAGATGGATATGAAAAATGAAGCCACCCAAACCAAGGGTCCGAAAAATGTAAGCACCAGCTCTGGACGCCCAAGCAGATAAGCAATGCCACCCATCAAGGCCCCAAGGACAAGTGCCGCCAAAATGGTCCAAGCAATTGAGCGCCAAGCCATTGACCACCAAATAGACAGCAGTCTTTTAAAGGTCAGATCAAGTATTACTTTTTCATTTTTACCCACTTTTATTCCTTCAAAAGCCAGAACATGCTTTATTGGACAATAAGCAGATATTTAATGATTACTTTGAATTAAAAATTCAAATTTAATGGCTTTTAATTAGTTAATTTGTACTATTTATGCAACATTGACCATTTGGTTTGATGCGTCAAGCCACATCAATAGAGCCTGGAATTGATTTCCAAAGCCTGCCACCCCGCCACACCCATCTCTCGCAGCAAAGCCGTGTTGCGCTCATAAATCAAGGCGGCATCAGGAAAGGCCTGAACCGCGCGGGTCACGCTGTCTTCGCGCAGCAAATGCAGCGTGGGGTAAGGCGATTGGTTGGTGCGGTTTTCCACATCTTCGGGCGCAGTGCCCGCAAACTGGTAGTTTGGGTGAAAGTCTGCAATTTGCAGCACACCCTCCAAGTCCATGGCCTGCAACACCGCTTCGCAATCGAACAAAAATTCGTTGAAATCCAAAAAGTCGGGCAGCAGGTAGGGCGCAATCAACAAGGTGGTGTCCAGGGTGTCGGGGTCGGTATCGACCAAGGTTTGCATCTCGGTTTGCAACAGCTTCAACACCTGCTCGGGTTCGGTGAGTTCGGTCACCACATAGCGCACCTGCCCTTTGGCCATCACCGCTTTGGCAAAGGGGCACAGGTTCAAGCCCACCACGGCGCGGGTCAGCCACGCCTGGGTGTCTTCGATCGCAATGCGCTCGGTGTCGGCCAGGTCAGCCATGGGATGTTGCGGCCAAGGTTTTGAGTTCCAGGGCTTTTTGGATGCGCAGCGCCAGCACCAGACCCAAAGTGGCCATGCTGAGCGTGACCACCCAGGTCCATTGCCAACCGCCCACCGCACCGGCCAGCCAGGCCACCACCAAGGGACCGATGAATTGGCCGGTGGCCGACCATTGCTGCATCCATCCCACGGTGGTGGAGACGGTGTCTTCGCTGGGGGCCAAGCGCACCGCGCAGGCGAACAAGGTGCCGGGTATCAGGCCACCCACCGCCGAAAACAACACCACGCAGGCGTAGCGGGCAGCAAAGGGCAATTGCAAGCCACCCCAATCCCAAAACGCCCCCACTGCGCCCAAGCCCATCACCACATAGCCGGTGGCCATGGTTTGGCGTGCACTCCAACCGCGCTGGGGCAAACGGCCCGACATCCAATTGCCCGAAAAATTGACCAAAGCCACCAGCGCGGTGAGCACGCCCGTCATGCCCCAAGAAATGTTGTTTTGGGTGTAGATGGTGGGTAAAAAGCCAATCACCGACATCCATTGCCCGGTGTAAACCGCAAACGCGAACGCAATCAGCCACGGCCCCGGGGTGGTGAGGGTGCGCACCAAGCGGTCACGCCAACCGGCCACAGCCGCCAGCGTTTCTTTGGGGGCCATGGGAGCGGGTAGCGACAAGGGCCGAGGTACCACCGTCCACACCGCCAGCCAGGCCAAAAATGACACAGCGCCAGCAAACATCCACCACGTGGCCCAGCCCCACAAGCCCATGATGATGGGCCCCAGCAACAAACCCAAAGCACTGCCAAATGACATGTAGGTGCCCCACCCGCCCATGCGCGCGCTCAACTCAGCAGGCGCCACGTTTTGCCGAATCAAACCCGGCGCGGGTGTGACCACCAGCAAGAACCCCAGGCCTTCCACCCCCCGCAGCACCAGCAAGCTGGTGGCGTCGGGGGCCAAACCACCGAGGCAACTGGAAAAAAACATCAGGCTCAAACCCATGAGCATGCATTTGCGCAGGCCCCAATGGTCGGCGCTCAGGCCCACCACCAAGCCCAGCAGCATGCCGGCAAACTGCACCATGGACAGCATCAGACCCGATTGCATCAGGCTCAATCCCAGTTCAAGGTGCAGCAGCGGAATGGCCGGCGGGATCTTGCCCACATGCAAAGCCGCACTGATGCCGGCCCAAATCACCACCGTGGCGGGGCTCAATCCCTTGGCTGGGGCTGTGCCGCTCATGGCCATGGCCTCGCCATCGGGTGGTTGATGGCCGTGGCCGAGTTGGGGCACAAACGGGCATGCTCGCGGGTGGCAAAACGATCGGTCATACCGGCAATGTAATCGGCCACTGCCCGATGGCGATTCGCCCGCTCGCGGTGTTCAGGGGGCATTTCTTGCGGCCGATCCAGGTAGTTGTGAAACAACTCCTCCACCACGCAGCGCGCCCAATCGGTGGTGGCCATCACTTGCGGGTGTCGGTAGAGGTTGTGAAACAAAAACTGCTTCAACGCCAAGGAGCGCTCGCGCATGTCGGCACCAAAGCCGACCACCGGGGGCGACAGGCGCACGCCATCGGCGCTGCGCAGCACCACCGTTTGCATCGAGCCACGGGTGTGCGCCATCACGTCATACACCTGATCACTGAGCATTCGCCGGATGGACTCATAGAGCAAACGCCTGGGCGATAAAGCCGGGTATTCGAGTTGGACGGCTTGTCGATAAGCATCGAACAAAGGCACATCTTGCAACTGCTCCAGGCTGATCAAACCCGAGCGCACACCGTCGTCGATGTCGTGTGCGTTGTAGGCCACCTCATCAGCCAAATTGCACAACTGCGCCTCCAAGCTGGGTTGGGTGCGATTCACAAAACGGGCGCCCACACCATCAGGCTCCTCGCGCTCGATGGCTTGGGCGTTGTGCAGCGAGCAATGCTTGAGGATGCCCTCGCGTGTTTCGAAGCACAGGTTGAGGCCGTCAAAGTCGGGGTAGCGCGCCTCCAACCGATCCACCACCCTCAGGCTTTGCAAGTTGTGCTCAAAGCCGCCGTGTTCGGCCATGCAATCGTGCAATGCGTCTTGACCCGCGTGGCCAAACGGGGTGTGGCCCAGGTCGTGCGCCAGCGCAATCGCCTCCACCAAGTCCTCGTGCAGCCCCAAAGCCCGCGCCAGGGATCGCGCCAGTTGCGCAACCTCCAGTGAATGGGTCATGCGGGTGCGAAACAAGTCGCCTTCATGGTTCAAAAAAACCTGGGTTTTATAGACCAGGCGGCGGAAGGCAGTGGAATGCACGATGCGGTCGCGGTCGCGCTGAAAGGCGTTGCGGGTGGGGGCGTCAGGCTGGGGGTGAAGCCGGCCCCGGCTCAACGCCGGGTTACAGGCCAAGTCGCTGAGTGCGGGGGCCAGGTGTTCGCCCTTTTCCAATGGGACCACGCCATGCGTTGCCTCCTGCAAGGGCACAGCCAACCAACTCATGCGGCGCAACAGGCCAGTAACACGTCAGCCACCATGGCGTCGGGTGCACCCCGCACCACAGCGCGCCCTGGCCCGTCGATGAGCACAAAGCGGATGTCACCGGCCTGGGCCTTCTTGTCCACCCGCATGTGGTGCAAATAGGTTTCCACGCCCAAGGCGGGCCCCACGATGGGCAAGCCCGCGCGTTCGATCACCTGGGTCAAGCGCTGCACAAAGGCCACATCCACCAGGCCCAGGCGCTGAGACAAATGGGCGGCCATCACCATCCCACAACCCACGGCCTCGCCATGCAACCACTCGCCAAAACCCAAACCGGCTTCGATGGCATGGCCAAAGGTATGGCCAAAGTTGAGGATGGCGCGCAAGCCCCCTTCACGCTCGTCTTGGCCCACCACCTCGGCCTTGATTTGGCAACTGCGCTGAACCGCCCAGGCCAAAGGGGCTGGGTCGCGGGCCAACAAAGCGTCCAAGTGGGTTTCGATCCAATCCAGGAAAGCCATGTCCGCAATCGGGCCGTATTTGATGACTTCGGCCAAACCCGCGCTGAGTTCGCGCGCCGGCAAGGTCTGCAAGGTATCCAGGTCGCACACCACCCGCACAGGTTGGTAGAAAGCGCCAATCATGTTCTTGCCCAAGGGGTGGTTGATGGCGGTTTTTCCGCCCACCGATGAGTCCACCTGGGCCAACAAGGTGGTGGGTACTTGAACAAAGGGCACGCCCCGCATGTAGCAGGCGGCGGCAAAACCGGTCATGTCGCCCACCACACCGCCGCCCAAGGCCACCAACACGGTGCGTCGGTCACAGGCCATGCCCAGCAACAGGTCGAAAATTTGGTTCAACGCCTCCCACCCCTTGTGCGCCTCGCCATCGGGCAAGGCCAGCACATGCACCTGGGCAAAGCAGGGGGCCAATGCCGCCCGCACTGACGCCGCATACAACGGGGCCACAGTGGTGTTGGTGACGATCAGCGCGCTGCTGCCGCGGGGCAAGTCGGCCCAAGTGCCGGGGTCCGACAGCAAGCCCGCACCGATGAGAATGGGGTAGCTGCGGTCACCCAAATGGATGTGAACCGTCTCGATCGGGGTATGGGCCATGGCAATTGCTCAGTGAGAAGGTGATGCGGGAGGCGCCAGCGTCGGGGTGGGAGAGGTCCCTGGGGCAGGGTCAGATTCGGGCGCGCGCTCCAAATGTTGCAGCACGCCTTGCACCATCGCACCCACTGAAGGCCGAGGGCTTTCGATCACATGGTGGGCGGCGGCTCGGTACAAAGGGTCGCGCAAGGCGAACAGGTCTTGTAAACGCTTTAGCGGGTCGGCCACTTGCAGCAATGGCCGATGGCGGTCGTGGCGCAAACGGCGAAACACCTCTTGCGGGCTGGTGTAGAGATAAAACACCTGGCCGTTCTGGCGCAACAGATCTCGGTTTTGTTCTCGCAACACCGAGCCACCCCCCGTGGACAACACGCCTTGGCCTTGCAGCACCAACTGGGCCAAGACCTCGGTTTCGATGTCGCGAAAGCGCTCCTCCCCCTGGCGCTCGAAATATTCGCGGATGGAGCAGCCCAAGCGCTGCTCGATCGCATGATCCGAGTCCAAAAAAGGGATGTCGAGACGGCGAGCGAGTTGACGGCCCACCGTGGATTTGCCAGAACCTGGCAGACCAACCAAAACCAACAAAAGATACTTTCTCAGCGTGCAGGTGCACTGGAATGAACCATTTTAGGGCTTATGAACACCATCAACTCCTGCTTTTTGGTGGCGCGCAAACTGTTTTGGAACAACCAGCCCATGCCCGGGATATCGGCCAAAAAAGGCACTCTATTGCGGCCACTGGTCTCATTGAGTTCATAAATGCCGCCAATCACCACCGTGCCGCCGTCTTCCACCAATACCTGGGTGTTGATGTGCTTGGTGTCGATGGCAAAACCAGCGGTGGTGGCCTGACCCACGCTGTCTTTGCTGATATCGAGGTCCAAAATGATGCCGCCGTTGGGGGCGATGTGCGGTGTGACTTCGAGCTTCAAGTTGGCCTTGCGAAAGGCGATCGATGTGGCCCCGCTGCTGGTGGCGGTTTGGTAGGGCAGCTCGGTGCCTTGCTCAATGATGGCCTTGGTTTGATTGGCCGTGACCACCCGGGGGCTGGAGACCACTTTGCCCTGGCCATCGGACTCCAATGCGGAAATTTCCAGGCCCAATAAGCGCGTTTTGGATGCGTCATAAATGGATACCGCCATCGTCGCCGCTGTCACACCGCCAATGGACGCTGCTGGCAAATTGACCAAACTGCCCGTGATATCGGTGGCCGCTGCGGTCACGCCAGGGACCCGTGCATTGTTGATCACCGCGCCCAAATTGTTGCCCACCCCTGTCGTTGCACCTGCGGCGACGATGGCACCCAAGCGCACACCCAAGGCCTTGCTGAAGGTGTCGGTGGCTTCCACGATGCGCGCTTCAATCATGATTTGGCGCAGTGGCACATCAATGCGCGCCAACATCTGGGCCACTTGCTGCAAACGCTCTGACACATCGGTCACAAATAACTGGTTGGTGCGCGGCTCGGCCATGGCGCTGCCCCGGGCGCTCAAGATGCGCGGGTTGCCACTGTGGCTGGCCAATGCGCCACCAGGGTTGTTCTGGGAAAAGCCAAACGGTCCCCAAGGCATCGCGGCACCCACTGCCGCGCTTGTGTTGCCCAGCAACTGGGCCAGCACCTCGGTGGCACGGGCGTAGCTGAGCTCGAAGGCGCGGGTTTGCAGCGGCTCAATGGCCTGCATGGCCTGGCGCGCCTCCAGGTTTTTCTTTTCACGCGCACTGATTTCGGCTTGGGTGGCCACCCACAACACCGAGCCTTGGCGTTGGTAGGCCAAACCCTTGGCCTGCAGCAAGCTGTCCAAAGCCAATTCCCAGGGCACGTCTTTGAAGCGCACTGTGACCTGACCCGTGACCGAGTCCGACACCACCACATTCAAGCCAGTGAAGTCGGCCATCACCTGCAGCGCGGTGCGCAGTTCGATGTTTTGAAAATTCATCGACAGGGGCAAACCTTTGTCGGCGTCGGTGGGTGGTGCTGAGGTGGTTGCTGAGGGAAACGACGCAGTCTGCTCGCGTGTTCCCGTTTGGGCCAGCGCCTCTCCCAGAACGCTCCCCACCATGGCCCAGGGCACCAACCAGCGTCCTGCTGAACGCCACCACGGTACCCAACCGAAAGTCACTGGCATAAAGCGTGAATGCGTGGCGCACTGGATCGGGTCGCAAGTTTTCATGGCGGTGCCTTTGCTTGAGATGACGGCGGTGAGCCCTTGGGCACGTCTGGGGCCAGGGCGGGCCAACGGGTCAAGACGGGCGACCAACCACCTTGGGGGTTGCGCTTCACCTCACGCAAAACCAGGTGATCTGTGCCAATGTGCTCAACACGGCCATGCTGACGCCCCATGTGACCCCCCACAGCCACCCGTTGCACCCCTGAGCCAGCCTTAACCAGGGCGATGCGCCGATCGCCTTGTTCCAACCAACCGATCCAGGCCATTTGGCTCAGATCAAAAGCCTCCAAGGCTTCAGCGGGCCGGTGGAGTTGTGGCATCAACCATTGCACCCGCCCAGGTTGCGCCAGCAACTGCGCGCGCCAATGGGCGCGCATGGGCGCGTCGTCGAGCAAGGGGTACCACTTGTTGGGGTTGCTGGGCTCAATCCGGCTGCCCAGGGGTGGCTGTGTAGCCCACACCTCCCATGTCAACCGCCACTGACCGGCTTGGGCGGTGCGCATCAATTCAACCTGCAAAGCGGCATTCGTGGCCGCGATTTGGGCCAACACCTGGGCCACCTCGCTGGCCTGGCCTTGTGTTTGGCCGCGCCAGCGCGGGGCAGCGCTGGTATTCGTCGGCCCCGACACTGGCGTCCAACTCACCGATTGCATCCACGGGGAGGGGGCCACCGTGCTGTCGCGATGGCGGCGTTCGTGGGCCTCGCGCAAAGCCTGAACGCGCTGCTCCAAATCGGGCAGATCGCGCAACTTCTGTTGGCCCGCTTCGTATTGGGCGGACAAACTTTGATGGCTTTGTTGCAATGCTGCCAAGGCCTCCCACCAGGGCAACAATGTGGCCACACAGGCCATCAGCAACACCAGAACCAGTGCGGTGAGCGCAGCCACTTGTTGGGCCAAAGGCCAGGCCCAAGGGGTGTCCCAGCTGAATGCTGCCAAGCGATGGGGCCATTCAAGACGCTGTGGCGGGCTGTTCATCGCTGTTTGCCCTCCTTCACATCGGGCACAACGGCCTGGGGCTGCGGTGCGGCACCCGCTGAGGCAGTTGGCGCCTTTTTTTCCTCCCCAGCGGCGGGGTAGCGCCAGCGCCACTCCCCATGCCACCACTGGTCTGCCACCCCTTGCGGGTCGAGGGTGGGCTCGGCTTTCAAGGCCAGTGCCTGCACCACCACGCCTGGGCCCAAGTGCTGCTGCCATTGGGCTTGCAACTGGGTGGCCACAGCCGCTTGCAAGACTTGGCCCGAAGCGCTGAAGGTCTGGCCGTCCCAAAACAATCGCTCCCAGTGCACCTGGGGCGCGGCCATTGGGGCCAAGGCTTGCCAACTGCGCCATGGCTCCTGCATCGCCGCATTCTTGTGCTCCATGCCTTGCAGCGCGTCTTGCCATTGGCGTTGCGCTTGCAGCAAGCGCTGTTGCTGAGCGCGCAGGGGTGCTTGCGCATCGATTTGGGCCTGCACATGCGCATTGGCGTCCACCCAATGCTGGTGGTGCCAAGCCAGCACCCCGGCCAAACCTGCCCACACAGACAAGGACACCCCCAAGGTCCAAGACCAGCGTTGGCGCCACCAGCGCCGCTGGCGCTGCCACAGGCGCTCGCGCTGGGGCAATAAGTTGATGGGGTTCATGCCACAAACCGGCGCAATGCCAGCCCCATGGCCAAAGGGCTGGCCTGTACATCGGCCCGACCAGGCACCAAACGTTGCGCGTGCTCGCTCCAGCGCTGCAACGCCTGGGCGTGCACATCGACCACCCACGGCTTCAGGTCTGCGGCGCGCACCCAATCCAGCATGGGTTGCAAGTCGCTCAATGGCACCGCACACACGGCATAGGACGTGCCATTGGCATGCGGTGCTTCATGGGTGTCGTGACCAGCGTAGTCCCAGCTCACTTGAGACAAATCCCAGGGCAGTTGGTCGCGCAAGCGCAAGCCAATTTGAAAGTGCAAGTCCTCGCCTTGCAAGCGCGCATCCAACACCATCACCTGTTGCCACACACTGTCGTCGGGGACGGCCACGGCGACCCGCCGCACCCGACTGGCACTGCGCCGCCAAGCACGCGCCAACGCTGCACTGGGGTTGGGCTCACCCAGCCAGCTTTCTTGCTCGCTCAAACTCAGCCGCCAGCCTTGGGCCGGGTGACCGTCCACAGCGACCAAGCTCAAGCAGCCGTCGCCCCAGTCGACCCCGAGCAGGGCTTGTCGCCCAGCGCGCATGAAGGATTTGCCCCACGCCATGTGCACCCCCCTGATGTTTCACCACATCCTAACCATGAATGCTTTTGGTTTCAACACCCACCGCCCGATTCACGCCCGGGTGGTATTTTTTATAATCGGCGTTTTGTTTCACCGCGCAGGCCACACCGGCGCGGTCGCCCATGAACCGCAAGTCCCCCCCCGAGGCACCCGCCAACGACAGCAGCCCATCCCAACTGGGGGCCTTGGTATGGGGCTTTCTCAAGTGGTCGGTGGGCTTGAGCGTGGCCGGTGTTTTATCGGTGTCACTGCTGGTCGCCTTGGCGCTGGCGATGGCCTACCCCCAACTGCCCGATATCTCTGACCTGGCTGATTACCGACCCAAGCTGTCCATGCGGGTGTACTCGGTCGAGGGCACTTTGATTGGCGAGTTTGGCGAAGAACGGCGCAATTACACCGAGTTCAAAGACATACCGCAGGTCATGAAGGACGCGGTCTTGGCCATTGAAGATGCCCGCTTTTATCACCATGGTGGGGTCGATTACATTGGTTTGGTGCGCGCCAGCTTGGCCAACTTGGGCCGGGCGAAAAGCCAAGGCGCGTCGACCATCACCATGCAGGTGGCGCGCAATGTTTACCTGACTTCAGAGAAAACTTTTACCCGCAAAATTTACGAGCTGCTGCTGACCTTCAAGCTCGAACACCTGCTGACCAAAGACCAAATTTTTGAGATTTATCTCAATCAGATTTTTTTGGGTAACCGCGCTTACGGCTTTGCCGCCGCCTGCGAGGCGTATTTCGGCAAACCATTGAAGGCCATCACCGTGGCCGAAGCCGCCATGTTGGCGGGCTTGCCCAAAGCCCCATCGGCCTACAACCCCATCAACAACCCCAAGCGCGCACGCTCGCGCCAGCTCTACATCATTGAGCGCATGCTCGACAACGGCTTCATCACCCAGGCACAAGCCGATCAGGCCAAGGGCGAAGAGTTGCAGGTGCGCAATGCCAATCTGGGCTTTCGCAACCACGCAGACTACGTGGCCGAGATGGCGCGGTCATTGATGTTCGCCCAATACGGGGCCGACGCCTATACCCGTGGTTTGAAGGTCTACACCACGGTGCGAGCGGCCGATCAAGAAGTGGCTTACCAAGCCTTGCGCAGGGGCATCATGGACTATGAAAAGCGCCAACACTACCGGGGCCCTGAAAAGTTCATCGACCTGCCCGCCAATGTGCGCGAACGCGATGAGCTGATTGATGACACCCTGGTCGAGCAAGGTGACAAGGGCGACTTGTTGGCCGCTGTGGTTCTGGAAGCCTCGCCCAAAATGGTGCGGGCCGTGCGCCAAAACGGCGAGGTGATCGAGGTCACGGGTGAAGGTCTCAAGCCGGTGCAATCGGGTTTGGCCGACAAAGCACCGCCCAACATCAAGCTCAGGCCCGGGGCGGTGATCCGCATCGTCAAAGGCACTGTGTGGGAAATCACCCAATTGCCCGAGGTAGAGGGTGCGTTTGTCGCCTTGGACCCGCGCGACGGGGCCATCCGTGCCTTGGTGGGTGGCTTTGACTTCGATAAAAACAAGTTCAACCACGTGACCCAAGCCTGGCGCCAGCCGGGGTCGAGCTTCAAACCCTTCATTTACTCTGCCGCCTTGGAAAAGGGCTTCACACCCGCCACCGTGGTCAACGATTCACCGCTGTTTTACGACGCCAGCGTGACCGGCAGCCAAGCCTGGGAACCCAAAAATTACGACGGCACCTTTGAAGGGCCGATGAGCTTGCGCAAGGGACTGGCCAAGTCCAAGAACATGATCTCGATACGTGTGCTGGAAGCCGTGGGGCCACAAAACGCCCAAAACTGGATCGCCCAATTTGGCTTTGACCCCCAACGCCACCCCGCCTACCTGACCATGGCGCTGGGGGCAGGTTCGGTCACCCCGTTGCAAATGGCCACCGGTTATTCGGTGTTTGCCAATGGTGGTTTTCGCATCAACCCCTATCTGATCACCAAGGTGACCGATGCCATGGGCAAAGTGCTCTCCGACTACACCCCCATTGAACAAGAGGAATCGGTGCGCGCCATCAGCGCCCGCAATGCCTTTGTGATGAGCAGTCTGCTGCAAGAGGTGACCCGATCGGGCACCGCTTCCAAGGCGCAGTCAACCTTGAAGCGCAACGATATTTACGGCAAAACCGGCACCACCAACGACTCGATGGACGCATGGTTTGCCGGCTACCACCCCACATTGACGGCGGTGACCTGGATTGGTTACGACACGCCGCGCAAACTGGGTGACCGCGAAACCGGTGGCGGACTGAGCCTGCCGGTGTGGATCCAATACATGCAAACCGCCCTCAAAAACGCACCCATTGCCGAATTGAGCGCGCCAGCTGGCGTGGTCTATGAAGCCGGCGACTGGTTTTTCACGGAGTTTTCCCGCACCACGGGCATCATTGGCTTGGGGATGGAGAACAAGTCGGGCAACAGTGAGTTGCCTGCGGCCGACGAGAAAAAGAGAATCCTCGACCTGTTCAAGAACTGAAGCTCAGCGGCAGGCCGGCTTGTGCACTGGCATCTTGCCCCAGTTGCACCCAAAAATCGCCTTGGCCCTTGGTGTCCATCCAGGCCTCACCGTTGTGGCGATAGTGATAACCGCCACTGCGGGCGGCCAACCACACCTCATGCAAAGGCTTTTGCAGGTTGATCACAATTTGACTGCGGTTGGCAAAAACCAAAGTGACCATGCCACCCACGCGTTGGTTGTCGATATCGGCATCGGTGGATTCGTTGATGCGGTCGCAATGTTGTTCGACCGACAGCAGCAAGGCCTCAGCCAGGTTCATGAATTCGTTATCGGTCATACAAAGGCACCACAGGCGCTGGCTACAATTTCAGAATGAAACACAGGCCCATTCTATTCAGACGGTTTGTCCTTGCGGTCGGTGTGGCCGCCATGGTCTCGGCCTGCGGTCAACGCGGTGCTTTGTATTTGCCCAACGACGTCCCACCCGAACAGCGCAGCCCCTTTCCCCAAGTGCTGATCCCGGGCATGGGCAAGCCAGCCACACCCACCCCCGCACCAGCCACCCCACCCGCCGAAACGGCCACCCCCAAAACACCATGACCACCTCCGACTTGCCCGGCTCGCCTTATTTGTCCCACCGCCAAGGCCATTTGTGGTTGGAAGGGGTGCGCTTGAGCGACCTGGCCGCGCAACACGGCACGCCGCTGTTTGTGTATTCCAAGGCCGCCATGCTGGGCGCTTTGGCCCCATACCAAAAAGCTTTTGCGGGACGCGATGCGCTGGTGCATTACGCGATGAAAGCCAATTCGTCTTTGGGTGTGTTGCAAGTCTTCGCCCAAGCGGGCTGCGGCTTTGACATCGTCTCTGGCGGCGAACTCAGCCGTGTGCTGGCTGCCGGAGGCCAAGCGGACAAGGTGATTTTTTCGGGTGTGGGCAAAACCCGCGCAGAGATGCGCCAAGCATTGGATGCCGGTATCGCTTGCTTCAATGTCGAGAGCGAAGCCGAGTTGGATGTGCTGAGCGCAGTGGCGCTGTCGTGCGGCAAGGTCGCACCGGTGAGCATACGCGTCAACCCCAATGTGGACCCGCAAACCCATCCCTATATTTCCACTGGGCTCAAGGGCAATAAGTTTGGCATTGCCCACGAAGACACTTTGCGCTGCTACCAACACGCCGCCTCCTTGCCCGGCTTGAAGGTGGTGGGCATTGACTGCCACATTGGCTCACAAATCACCAGTGCAGGACCTTACCTAGACGCCCTCGACAGAGTGCTGGACTTGGTGCAAGCCATCGAAGCCGCGGGTGTGCCCATCCCCCACCTCGACTTTGGTGGCGGCTTGGGCATCAATTACAACGGCGACACGCCACCTGCGGCCGATGCGCTGTGGGCGCAACTGCTGGCCCTTTTGGATGCGCGTGGTTTTGGGGGGCGTCGCTTGATGATCGAACCTGGGCGTTCGCTGGTGGGCAATGCCGGTGTGTGCCTGACCGAAGTGCTGTATTTGAAGCCTGGCGAGCAAAAAAACTTTTGCATCATTGACGCCGCCATGAACGATTTACCGCGTCCGGCCATGTACCAAGCGTTTCACCAAATTGTCCCGCTGGCGCAGCGCGCAGGTGACGCCACCGTGTACGACGTGGTCGGCCCCGTGTGCGAAAGCGGCGACTGGATTGGTCGCGACCGCTCGCTGGCGGTGCAAGCAGGTGACCACTTGGCGGTGTTGTCCGCAGGGGCTTATTGCATGAGCATGGCCAGCAACTACAACACCCGCGGCCGCGCTGCCGAGGTGTTGGTCGATGGTGACAAAGTGCACATCATCCGCGAGCGTGAAACCTTTGCCGATCAAATGCGGGGCGAGCTTTTGCTCTGAACGTCTGTTTCGGTTTTTGGGTGCCATTGTTTTTTGAGTGGCGGTGAACTACCCCTATAAAACTGCCATCTCGGGGTACGCAGGCCTCCTCCAGTCGCTTTGCTCCAATGTCGTCGGCCCGCACACCCGCTCGTGTCGGTTTCAATGGGGTGTGGGTTTATAAGTTGTTGGCGCGCATCAATCACTTTCGCAGCACCGATGGTGGGTGCGCCGCCCGACAACATCGGAGCGAAGCGACTGGCGGAGGACGGCGTGCCCGCCAGCGGGGCGGGTTCAGCAAACATGGACACCGAAAAATTGGACTCTGATCCCAATTACCCCGCTAGGACGGACTCAGCTAATCATGCGCGCGGACGTTTACGCCACCAGTGCCACACGCGCCAGCCCAACAAGGTGGCCAAAATGGCACCGTAAATCAACACCTCGGTCTGGTTGTTCTTCCCCGCTCGCATCCAGTAAAAATGCAGCACCGCCAGCGCAGCCACGGCATACACGCTGCGGTGCAAGGCTTGCCAACGCTGTGTCCCCAGCCAGCGCACCGCTTTGTTGAACGATGTGGCCGCCAAGGCGCTCAAGACCAACAAAGCCAAAAAGCCCACCAATATAAAAGGGCGCTTGGCGATATCACGGGCAATGTCTTCCAAGTCCAATCCCATGTCGAGCCAGGCGTAGGACAGCATGTGCAAGGCAGCGTAGACAAACACATTGACACCCAGCATGCGCCGAAAACGCATCAGCAACACTTGTCCGGTGATCACCCGCAGCGGGGTCACCGCCAAGGCCACACACAAAGCGCGCAAAGCCCAATCACCCGATTGGCGAATCAAGGCTTCAGCGGGATTGGGGCCCAACTGATCGTGGAAAGCCGCCCACAACAGCCAACATGCAGGCCACGCCAACAACAGGGCCAACAAAGGTTTGGCCGCAGGGTGTCGCCACATGGGAAGCTATCAATAGTTTTTCTTCAAATCCATACCGGCATACAACTGCCCGACCTGCGCTTCATACCCATTGAACATCAAGGTCTTGCGTTTTTTCGACAACAAGCCGTCCTCACCAATGCGCCGCTCGGTCGCCTGGCTCCAGCGCGGGTGATCCACATTGGGGTTCACGTTGGAGTAAAAACCATATTCATGAGAAGCGGACTTGACCCACGCAGTCCCCGGTTGCTTTTCCACAAAGCGAATTTTCACAATGCTTTTGGCATTTTTGAAGCCGTACTTCCATGGCACATTCAAGCGAATCGGGGCGCCGTTTTGGTTGGGCAATATTTCGCCGTACATGCCAAAGGTCAGCAGGGTCAAGGGGTGCATGGCCTCGTCCAAGCGAAGGCCCTCCACATAGGGCCACTCCAACACCCGCGAACCCACAAAAGGCATGGTTTTGGGGTCGGCCAAGGTCACAAACTCAACAAACTTGGCGCTACCCTGGGGCTCTACCCGCTTGATCAATTCGGACAATGAATAGCCGATCCAAGGGATGACCATGGACCAGCCTTCGACGCAGCGCATGCGGTAAATGCGCTCTTCCATGGCACTCAGTTTGAGCAAATCCTCGATATCCCAGCGACCGGGTTTTTTCACCAAGCCCTCGATTTCCACCGACCAGGGTTGGGTCTTCAAAGTGTGGGCGTTTTTGGCGGGGTCGGCCTTGTCGGTGCCAAACTCATAAAAGTTGTTGTAGGTGCTGGCGTCGGCATAGGTGGTGGGCTTTTCCATCGTGTTGGCCCCTGCCAATGTCGATGGACGCGCGGCCAGTGGTGCCAGCTTGCCCGGGCGCGCCAAGGCTTTATCGCTTTGGGCCAAAGCCTCTCGCGAGGCCCAGCTCGCCAACGCAGCCCCAGCCACCCCAGTGGCGAGGTGCTGCATCATTTGCCGGCGATTGTGGTGGGCGTGGGCAGGGGTGATCTCGCTGCCCAAGGGATGGTTGTGTCCATTGTCTGAATGTCGTGCGTGCATGGCGGTCTCCGATCAAAGTCAAAACATTGTGCCTCACCTCCAAAAAAAACCGGCCTCAAGGGCCGGTTTTGGTGATCGGGGCCCGTTGTTCAGGGCATCAGCGCAGACCGGCGATGTAATCCGACACCGCTTTGATTTCACGGTCATTGAGTTTGGCCGCCACCTGGGTCATGGTGAGGTTATTGAGGCGCACACCATCTCTGAAGCCACTCAATTGAGCTGCCGTGTAATCCGCATGCTGACCGCTCAGGCGGGGGTATTGCGAGGGCAAACCAGCGCCATTGGGGCTGTGGCATCCGGCACAGGCAGGGATTTGGCGATCGGCAATGCCACCGCGGTAAATCCGCTCACCCAAAGCCACGGTTTGCTTGTCTTTGGCAAAACCCGGCTTGGCTTTTTGTTGGCCCAACCAGGCCGAGATGTTTTTCATGTCTTCCGGGCTGAGCGCTGCAACCATGCCAGACATGATGGCATTGGCGCGTTTGCCCGACTTGAACTCTTGCAACTGTTTGTTCAGGTATTCAGGGTGCTGGCCTGCCAACTTGGGGTTGGCCGGAGAGCCTGAGTTGCCATCGGCACCATGACAAGCTGCGCAAGGGGCATAGCTGGCCTCGCCTTTGGCCACATCGGGGGCTTTGGCGGCAGGCGCTTTGTCTGCGGCATGCAGACCAGTCAGGGGCAACGCAAGTGCGGCGGCAACGAATAAGGGGGCAAACAGCTTCATGGCTTGGGTCAGTTGGGTGGCGCTAAACCGGTGGATTCTACAATGCCCACTTGGGGTCCACGGGCCCCCCACCCTTGCCGGACCCGTGATGACCCAGCCCCACCCACCAGCCCCGCCCACCCCAACCAGCACCAGCAGCGACCTGGCGGCGGCAACCGACTTGGCCGGGCAGACCAAACAGGCCATGGGCTGGTTGCACACCACCCGCTTTTTGATCACTGCGGCGCAGCTGCACCACCTGCCCCAGTACCGCTTGCCCGAAATCGCCTTTGTGGGCCGCTCCAATGCGGGCAAATCCACCTGCATCAACACCTTGACGCAGCAAAACCAGCTGGCTTATGCCTCTAAAAAACCCGGTCGTACCCAGCACATCAATTTGTTCGCCCTCGGTCGCCATGGCCAAACCGATGCGGTGTTGGCCGACCTGCCCGGCTATGGCTACGCCGCCGTGCCCAAGCAAGACAAGATCCGCTGGCAAAGGGTGATGGCCAACTACCTGATGAGCCGCGACAACCTGTGTGGTGTGGTCTTGTTGTGCGACCCGCGCCATGGCATGACCGAGCTCGACGACATCCTGCTCGAGGTCATCCGCCCCCGGGTGGAGGCGGGCATGCAGTTTTTGGTCTTGCTGACCAAGGCTGACAAACTCAACCGCAGCGAAGGCGCCAAAGCCTTGTCCATCGCAAGGCTGCAAGCCGGCGGGGGCCAAGTGCGCTTGTTCTCGGCCCTCAAACGCCAAGGGGTGGAAGAAACCGCTTTGCTGCTGTCCCAATGGGTGGCCAACTGGACGCCCCCGGCCACGCTGGATACAAACCTGATTGCTGGTTTAGACACTGAGGTGGGCACTGACTTGGGCACTGACCTGAACGTTGGAGACGAATATACCGATGGCGAACATCGTTGAAACCCAACACGCATTGCCGCACGGCATCCGCTTGAATTGCCGCCACACCGGCCAGCCCGGGCGGCCGGTGCTGCTGTTTTTGCACGGATTCCCTGAAGGTGCGTTTGCTTGGGATGCTTTGCTGGACCATTTCTCACAACCCGAAAACGGCGGCTTCTTTTGTGTGGCGCCAAATTTGCGCGGCTTTGAAACCTCTAGCGCACCCGCGGACCCAGCCGCCTACCGCGCCAAATTTTTGGTGCAAGACATCGTGGCCTTGATCGACATCGTCAGCCCCGGTCAAGCCTTGGCCGCATTGGTGGCCCACGACTGGGGCGGCGCTGTGGCCTGGAACCTGGCCAACCAACACCCCGAGCGCTTGCAGCGATTGGTGATCATCAACTCGCCTCACCCGGGTACCTTTTTGCGCGACTTGCAAAGCAACCCAGGGCAACAAGCCGCCAGCGCGTACATGAATTTTTTGATCCGCCCCGATGCGGCGGCCTTGCTGGCGGCCCATGATTACCAACGCTTGTGGGGGTTTTTCAACACCTTGGCCAATGGCCCTGCTGCTTGGCTGGATTCAGCCATGAAAGATCGATACCGCGCCCATTGGTCACACGGCTTGGAAGGTGGTTTGAATTACTACCGCGCCTCACCCCTGCGCCCACCTCGGCCCGATGACCAAGCAGCCAGCGTGATCAGCCTGCCCGACGCCATGCTGCGCATAGCTGTGCCCACCATGGTCATTTGGGGTTTGCAAGACAAAGCCTTGTTGCCGTGTTTGATCGAAGGGTTGGACACTTACATCGCCGATTTGGAATTGCACACCTTGGCGGATGCCAGCCATTGGGTGGTGCATGAACAACCCGCCGTGGTGCAGGCCTACATCAGCGGTTTTTTGGGCCGGGCATAAACATCGGCTGCGCCCGGTGGCCGGGTTTTGAAGCGCTTGTGCACCCAAAAATACTGCGCAGGCATGGTGCGAACCCAATCGGCCAAACGCTGGTTCATCAAGGCGGTATCGGCCAACACATCGCCACTGGGCACATCGCTCCAACCGGGGTGCACTTGCACCTCATAGCCCTGGGGTGTGAGCCGCGTGGTGATGGGCACCACCTGGGCGCGACCGAGCTTGGCAAACCGTGACAAAGAGGTCAAGGTGGCTGCTGGGACATCAAAGAAAGGCACGAATACCGTGTCGTCTTCGCCACTGTCCATGTCAGGCAACAAGTACAACAACTCGCCCCGGCGCAAGGCGCTGATCAATGCTTGCGCACCATCAGAGCGCTTGCTCAAATTGACCGTTCCAAAACGTTGCCGCCCTTTCGCGATCCAGGCATCCACGCCCACGTTGGACTGCGGGGTGTAAATGGTGTTCAGGGGTCGATGGGTTGCCAAACTCAAGGCTGTCCAGCCCGCATCCAGGCCGACAAAATGCGGCGCGAAAACCACCACGCCTTCGGGCTGCTTCAAAGCCCCCAGGTCACCCAACCAGTGCAGGCGTTGTTGCACCACATCAGCAGGCGCATGCCACAGCCAGCTGCGATCCAACCAAGCCTGGGCAAAAAACACAAAGCATTGTTTGGTCATGCGTTCAAGCTCGACCTGTGGGGAGTGGGGCCAGCACATAGCCAGGTTGACCTGCACCACCCGCCGCCGTGCGGGCACCCCCCGATAAAGCACCCAGCCCAAAGCCGTGCCCAAGCCACGCACCCAAGTCAGCGGCAAGCGCGCCAGCAAGCGCATGAAGCCTACACCCAAGGCACTGAACATCTTCAAACCTCTGCACGCGGTTGCTTGTCCCGCGCATAGCCCCACAGATATTGACCAGGTGCGCGCCGCACCATGGCTTCGATGCGTTGGTTCATCGCCAGCACAGTGGCTTCAATCGGCACCTGGGCATCATGCAAGCCCACATCGTCCCAAGGCTCAAAGTGGCTGATGAAGCCCTGCCCTTTGGGCAAACGCTCGCACCAACCCATGACCACGCGGGAACCGGTTTGGCGCGCCAAGCGCACAGCCAAGGTGATGGTGTAAACATCGCGGCCAAAAAACCGCGACCAAACACCCTGCCCCTGTGGCGGCACTTGGTCGGGCAGGATGGCGGTGTAGCCGCCTTGGCGCAGGGTGCGCAACAACTGCCGCACACCGCTTTGATTGGCCGGTGCAGCTTGCAAAAAGGGGCGTTGGCGCGAACTGGCCACCAAGTCGCGCAGCCAAGCTTTGCGCGCCGGGCGGTACATCACCCACATCGGGCCGTGAGCGGGCCCCAAATGCTCGGCCATCATTTGGGCGCCCAACTCCCAGCATCCCAAATGCGGTGACAACAAAATCATGCCCCGACCTTGTTGCAAAGCGTCGGTCACATGGTTCAAGCCATCCCAATGCAAGGGCACGTCCAATCGCTTTGAGGCCGGACGCATCCACAGCCAAGGCAACTCTGCCAGCATCATGCCCGCAGCGGCCACGGCGGGCCGCACCTGGTCCAAAGGCAAACCCGCGGCTTGGGTGTTTTGCAAAAAGCGCCAGCGATAGCTTGGGGAAGACCACCACACCAACCAACCCAAACCCACACCCAAGGTTTGCAACCAAGGCAGAGGCAGTCGGGCGAGCAAGCGAAACAAAGCGGTCATGTTGGGTGTGGCGCAGCACGTCCGAACACCCGGGCTTGTTATTTGGCATGTTCGGTTTTGGCTACAATCTGAATTGTCGCTGAGTTACTGAACAACTTGCAGGGCGACCGCCACCTCGGTGGCAAAGGTTTTGAGGGCAACCCTAAACCATCTGCTAAAGCGTTCGCCAGGCTCCCGAAGTTGGCAACGCGTCAACATCAACCACATGGAGTTTTATCATGGCGAACGACTATCTCTTCACATCCGAATCTGTTTCCGAAGGTCACCCTGACAAGGTCGCTGACCAAGTTTCAGACGCGATTTTGGATGCCATCTTCAAGCAAGATCCACGCAGCCGTGTGGCCGCCGAAACCTTGTGCAACACCGGCTTGGTGGTGTTGGCCGGTGAGATCACCACCAACGCACATGTGGACTACATCCAAGTGGCTCGCGACACCATCAAGCGCATTGGCTACGACAACACCGAGTACGGCATCGACTACAAGGGCTGTGCGGTCATGGTTTGCTACGACAAGCAATCCAATGACATTGCACAGGGCGTGAACCAGGCGTCTGACGACCACTTGAATACCGGTGCGGGCGACCAAGGCCTGATGTTTGGTTACGCCTGCAGCGAAACCCCTGAACTGATGCCTGCGCCCATTTACTATGCCCACCGCTTGATGGAGCGCCAAGCCCAACTGCGCCGCGACGGCCGCTTGCCCTTTTTGCGCCCCGACGCCAAAAGCCAAGTGACCATGCGCTATGTCGATGGCAAGCCCCACAGCATCGATACCGTGGTCATTTCTTCACAACACGCCCCGGAGATGAGCTTGGGCGACAAGATGAAGCCCGAGTTCAACGAGGCCATCATCGAAGAAATCATCAAGCCCGTGCTGCCCAAAGAGTGGCTCAAAGACACCAAATACCTGATCAACCCCACCGGCCGCTTTGTGGTGGGTGGTCCGCAGGGCGACTGCGGCCTGACCGGTCGCAAAATCATTGTCGACACCTATGGTGGCGCTTGCCCCCACGGTGGTGGCGCGTTCTCCGGCAAAGACCCCTCCAAGGTGGACCGCTCAGCCGCTTACGCCGCTCGCTATGTGGCCAAAAACGTGGTCGCCGCCGGCTTGGCCACCCAGTGCCAAGTGCAAGTGGCTTATGCGATTGGCGTGGCGCGCCCGATGAACATCACCATCAACACCCACGGCACCGGCGTCATCGCTGACGACAAAATCGCCGCCTTGGTGAACGAGCATTTCGACCTGCGCCCCAAAGGCATCATCCAAATGCTGGACCTGCTGCGCCCCATCTATGAGAAGACTGCCGCTTACGGCCACTTTGGCCGCAACGAGCCCGACTTCACTTGGGAGCGCACAGACAAGGCTGCCGCTCTGAAAGCTGCAGCCGGTCGCTGAAAACGGGGTCGCGGCCCCCATGGTTAAAGCGGGTGGTGCTTTGGGCACCACCCGCTTTTTTCTTGGCCAGATGAATGGGCGCAGCCTGTCATCCCAAGGGTTGGGAAATGAGCTTGGGTGACATGTATTCAACCAGGCAGTCCAAAAACACCCGCACCTTGGCCGGGAGCAAGCGGGTGGTGGTCACGGCATAGGCCTGTGCCGATGGGGGTGACCAATCGGGCAAGACATGCATCAAGCGTTGCGCGGTCAAATCGTCTTGCACCCAGTCGTGGGCTGTGATGGCAATGCCTTGGTCGCGCAAAGCCAATTGCTGCAACAAGCCCCGATTATTGGCCACAAAAGTGCCCCCCACTTGGACAATCTCGCTGCGCCCATCCGCGTGGTGCAAAGCCCAAGGCGCATCCTTCATGCGCAGGCAATCGTGATCGCGCAAATCTGCTGGCACCATGGGTGCCTTGCGCGATTGCACATAGCCCGGAGAAGCCACCAGCAAGGTCTTTAACTGGGCAATCGGACGCGCAATCAAGCGGGTGTCCTTGGGTGGCCCCATGCGAATCGCCATGTCCACACCTTCGCCCATCAAGTCGGCTTGGTTGGGCGAGAGGTCCAGGTCAAATTGAATGCGGGGGTAGCGGCGCGCAAAGTCGGCCAGCACCGGGCTGAGGTAAATCACGCTGAAATCCACGGGCATCGATACCCGCAACACGCCGCTGGGCTGGGTGTGCAGTTCGGTCAGGGCTTGATGTGCCAACTCGGCCTCTTCAATGAGGCGCTTGCAGTTGTCAAAGTACAAACGACCACCCTCGGTCAACTCCACCCGCCGCGTGCTGCGGTTGAACAAACGCAAGCCCACATCGCGCTCCAACTCGGCAATCCGCCGTGAGACCGTGGAAGGGGGCATGTCCAGCACCTCGGCGGCACGGCGAAAGCTGCTGGTTTTGGCCACCTGTACGAATAAATGCATATTTTTAAACGTTTCCATTTTTTTATTGTGCCATTTATAAAACAATTAATTCCATTAAATGGTCTTTATCTACTTTTATGCACCTATCACAATGCACCCATCTCTACTCCCCAAGGACTCACATCATGAACATGAACGCCACCCCCAACGACGCGCCTTTGCGCACCCCCGCCAAAGTTGGCGCCGGTTTGTTTGTCTTGTGGAGCATCCTCCACATTTGGGTGGGGGTCGAAGGCCTGAACCAGTACTTGGCAGGCAGCCCGATGAGCCAGTGGGCCATGCTCCTGGGCGGTCGCGCTATGCCGCGCGAGGCTTTTGTGCACGCCAGCGATGCCGCCACCGCTTTTGCCCACGGGCAATTGATCGTGAATTTCGCCGTGGATGTGGGCGGCTACGGTGTCCTTGGCTTGTTTGTGTCTTGGATGATTCTCAAAGGCCCTGCTTGGTTGGGTTATGTCATCGGCGTGGGGGTGATCGGCATCGCCGACCTCGCGTTTTTGTTCAGCATGGTCACCCCTGGGGTCATCGAACTCAACGCTGGCAGCGTGGGTGGTCCGGTCATTTGGTTTTTGGCACTGTTGATCACCCCGTTTGGCTTGCCCCCGATCAGCAAAACACCCACCCCGTCTTGATATTAAAAAAAAGGTTTGACCATGTCCACTGAATCTGTTCTTGTCCTCAACGCCACCGGCAAGGTCGGTCGCCACGTTTGCCGCGCTCTGCGCGAGGCTGGCTTTGCGGTGCATGGAACCACCCGCTCACAAAACAACAACTTATTGGCCCAGGGTGTGAACCCGGTGGTGTGCAACTACACGCAGCGCGCTGACCTTGACCGCGCCTTGGCGCAAACCGGCGCCCGCAAAATGTTTGTCATCACCGACTTTTTTGGTGCGGCCAAAAAGAGTGCAAGGCTCGAATTGGCTCAAGGCCAAACCGCCATTGACGCGGCCAAAGCGGCTGGGGTTGACCACTTGATCTTCATGAGCGTGGCCGATGCAGAGATGTTCGATGAGCACGTGGTCCATCTGCATGCCAAGGTGGCGCTAGAGAAATACCTGCGCGCCTCAGGCGTGCCTTTTTCAATATTGCGACCCTGCGCATTTTTTGAAAACCTGGACGACCCGGCCAATTGGAACCCGCTCAAAAAAGGCGTGGTCAAGTTTTTAAGCCTGCAAAACTGCAAGTTCTGCGCGACCTATGACATTGGTCGCGCAGCGGCCATTCAGTTCAAGAACCCCGATCAATGGCTGGGCAAAGGCTTGGACGTGATTGGCTGGGAAGGTGATTTGTCGCAAGTCGCTGCGGCTTTGGAAAAGGTCAGCGGCGTGCCGGTGAAAGCCAAATTGGCCATGCCCCTGTTTCTGCGCCGCTTGCTGCTCAAAGACATCCACCACATGTTTTTGTACTACGAGGTGCAAAAAGGGCCACGCGGCACGCCCGAAGCGTTCAAACAAATCCTGCCCGACGCCTTATCGGCCGAGAACTGGTTTCGCTTTCATGGGCGCTATGCCAATGGGGAGCGGATTGAGGGGAACCGCTGAACCCCAAGCCTCTGTTCAAGTCAATATTTGATCCCTGGCGCTACCAACTGCACGGTTGGAAAGTAACTTTCATACCGCGCCACATCCCGCGTGAGCACTGGTAATTTAGCCACCGCAGCGTGGGCACCGATGAAGAAATCGGCCAATACATTGGTTTTGGTACCGCCTTGTCTGCGGTATTTCACAAAGGCTTTGCCAGCCAAAAAAAGTGCTGCCCTTGGAATTTCAATGAGGGTGATCTGCATTTGGGCCAAGGCTTCGTCCAAGGCCTCCACTGAACTGAAGGTCAGGGACAGTTCGGCATAGATCACCGGATTGATGACCAAGCGATGAATTTGCGCTTGAGCGCGCAATTGCCCAATCGACCAATCGGCCCAATCTGGGTCGTTTTCCAATACGTCGACCAAGACATTGGTGTCGACCAGCATGGTCTTCCCGATCAGCCGCGCAGCAAGTCCATCAACTCTTGTGTGCGCCAAGTCACATCGGCCTGGCCACGGGCGGACTCGAACCGATCTTTGGGTGGCTTCGCGTTGGGGACTTTTGGATCGATCGCCTTTTGCAACACCACTTCGCCATGTTGGTTCAAAGCAAAGTCAATGGCGGTGCCAGGCGTCAAACCCATGGCGTCTCGAATGGGCTTGGGGATCGTGACCTGGCCCTTGAGAGTGAGGGTAGTGCTCATGGAGACCTCTTTCAATGTATTACCGAATTCTATAACGGTAATACCGAAATCATTTTTGGCCGTCCCAGTGCATCAATAAACCACAGCCCCTTGGGTATTGACAAACAAGGCATACAGCGAGTGGCTGCTGGCCATGTACAAGCGGTTGCGTTGCGGCCCGCCAAAAGCCAAGTTGGCGCAGCGCTCGGGCAGGTGGATGTGACCAATCGCCTGGCCCTGGGGGTTGAACACACGCACCCCGTCCAAGGCCTCCAAGTCAGCGCCCACTGAGCCATCGCTGCCCCAGCCGCACCAAATATTGCCATCCACGTCCACCTTGATGCCGTCCAAGGCGCCGGGGCCTTGGGCATCAATGAGCAGGGTTTTGTCTGTCAGGGTGCTGCTTGCGTTGACGCGGTAGCGCCACACCAAACGGTGCGGTTTGGCGCGCGACTCCACCACATACAAATGGCTTTGGTCTGGGCTGAAGGCCAAGCCATTGGGACCTTGCAGGTCACTCACCACAACGCTGAGGGCGCCGGTTTGGCCATCGATGCGGTAGACGTTTTGTCCCAATTCGGGGGTGGCAGGCTCGCCCTCCCAATGGCCGCTGATGCCAAACACCGGGTCGGTGAACCAAATGCTGCCATCTGCGCCGCACACGATGTCGTTGGGGGAGTTCAGGCGCTTGCCCTCAAAGCGATCGGCCAGCACGCTGATGCGCCCATCATGCTCGGTGCGGGTGACACGCCGCCCCAGGTGTTCACAAGCCAATAGGCGGCCTTGGCGGTCGCGGCACAGGCCATTGGCAAACTGCGAGGGCGCACGAAACACGCTGGTGTGTCCGCTGACTTCATCAAAGCGCAGGATGCGGTTGTTGGGAATGTCCGAAAACAACAAAGCACGGTGGTCGCCAAAATACACCGGCCCTTCGGCCCAGCGCAATCCGCTGGCCAGTTGCTCGACACCCGCGCTGAACAAACGGTAACGGGCGAAAGAAGGGTCGATGAT
Source organism: Limnohabitans rimovensis (SeqCode) (assembly GCF_965234775.1). Lineage (GTDB taxonomy): Bacteria > Pseudomonadota > Gammaproteobacteria > Burkholderiales > Burkholderiaceae_C > Limnohabitans > Limnohabitans rimovensis. The sequence continues at coordinate 1,358,785 of NZ_OZ248562.1, forward strand.
TTCAATCGCCGGGTCGGGCGATCGGTGCGCGGCCACAAAGGGCACGTGTGCACTGGCAGAGACAGCCGTGTGGGGCTGGTTGCGCCAAATGTCGGTGTCTTGCGCGGTGTTGGCTGGGCTCATGATCGGCGAGGCTCCAAATGGTATTGGTTTCGGTGTTGGCGCAGCAACAAACCTGGGCTGACCACCACGGCGATGTCAGCCGCGCAACCAGTCCTGGGCCGTTTGATACAGCAGCGCTTGTTCCAGCGTATTGTGTTGCACCAAATCGGGCGTGATGGTCGCGCCTTGCAAAGACTGCATGTAGGTGATGTGGCGATAGGCTTTGGGCAAACTGGCCAAGCGCTCGGCGTCAAGCTTCAACACTGCGCTGGGGTCCACTGGGTCCATGCGGTCTTTTTCATGGATGGGGTGGCGCTGCTGGATGCACCAGCGGCCATGGTGGCGCACAAAAAAATCCAAAAACCGGCCCCAGGCGGTGATGTCCACATCTACACCATCGAGCGGGGCACGCAGCATCAGCACCATGCGGGTTTCGGCCAAGGCTTTGTCACCCAAAAGCTCGATGCTGCTGGCGCCAATCGAATGCAATGACTGCGGGGCATGGGGGTTGTCTGCGCCTTTGATCGATGCGGCGATGAAGTCCTCTGCACTGCCCACCATCCAAGTGGTTTTGACGCTGGCTCCAGGGGCATAACAGCGGCGCAGACCCTCCCATTGGCGGGTATCGCGGCACAACGCCCAATGGCGCACCACCTGCTCAATGGCTTGTGTGTCAGTCACCAGAGATACCGGCTTGCTTCAAAAAGCGCGTCCACTTGTCAGCTTCTGCGCGGGCATAGCTTTCGGCTTCAGCAACCGACATGCCCATCATGCGCCAGCCACCTTTTTCCAAGCGTTGACGCAATTCGGGCTGGGCGGTGACTTTGGCCAGAACAACGCGCAACTTCTCCAGCACGGGTGCTGGGGTTTTGGCGGAGGCAAAAATACCAATCCAGCTTTCCATCTCCAGGCCATCCACACCCGCCTCGCGGGCGGTGGGAATTTGCGGCATGGACTGCTCGCGCCGGGTTCCGGACGTGGCCAAGGGTTTGATGCGACCCGCCTCGATCAGCGGCTGCGCGGTGGTGGTGTTGTCGAAAAACAAATCGACCCGTCCGCCCAACATGTCGGTGTAAGCCGGTTGAGCGCCCTTATAGGGAATTTCGACGATGTCCACTTTGGCCAACTGTTTGAACAACACCCCAGCCACGTGTTGGCCAGACCCGGCGCCGCCTGTGGCCAAGCTCAATTTGCCGGGGTTTTGCTGGGCATAGGTGATGACTTCTCTCAAGGTGTTTTGCGGCAGGTCTTTGCGCGCCACCAAGGTGTAGCTGAAACTGGCCATCAAGCCAATGGGGGTGAAGTCAGCTGCGGTGTACTGCGGGTTTTTGTACAGCCCCAGGTTGAGTGCCATATTGGCCAAACCCCCAACCACCAAGGTGTAGCCGTCGGGCGCAGCGCTGGCCACAAACTGCGTGCCCACCAAAGTGCCCGCACCGGTGCGGTTTTCGACCACGATCGACTGGCCCAGCTCTTGGCCCAATCGCTCAGCCACCAACCGGCCAATCACGTCATAGCCCCCACCGGGTGCGGTGGGCACAATGATGCGAATGGGTTTGCTCGGGTAGGCGGTTTGCGCCAGCACAGGCACGAACCCGGTGGCCACAGTCAAACCAGCAGCCAAGATCCAACGGCGATGAAGTGATTTCATGCGAATTACCTTTATAAAAGCCCAGGCGATCACAAACAGCCGCCCTGGCCCAACCATCACCAACTTGGACACAGCATAGGCCAATCAGCCGGCCCGGCCTGAGCCAGGCCGGCCCAAGCCATCAAGGCATAGTGTGCTTGAGGGCGCGCTCGTAGTACGACAGGTCCAGAAACTTCTCGGGTGCTGGGGCTTGACCGCCCCATTGGCCTTCGATGTCAGCGCGCAAGGCCAGCACATTTTTAAAGCCCTGTAAATCCAGAGCGCAGTCCTTGGACAAGCCGCTGCCAGGCAACATCAACTCGCGGTAGGTCAATTCGGTCAAGCGATCGTCGAGCTTGAGCTCACGCTTGAGCACAGCCAAGACCTGCGCTTTCTGTGTCGGGTCTTGGGCGGCACGGCAGCCCTCGATGTAAGCGGCCATGTAGCGCTCCAAAGCCGAGGCATTGGCCTGCGCCCAAGGGCGCATCACAAACGCACCCACGGCTTGGTATGGCCCGTACAACTCTAACGTTCGACCTAGGCTTTTGGCACCCCGGTCGCGGGCAATGAAGTTCCACGGTGGATTCAGCATGGTGGCCGCACCCGCTGGGGTGTCCAGGCCTTTGGTGCGGGTTTCAGACCCGCCCAAGGGGTCGAGCTTGTAATCACGGCCATCAATCAGGCCAGCATTTTTAAACACTTTGCGGCCAATCAATGCATAAGCGGTGTTGGGCGCGTCCACCACATAAGTGCGGCCACGGATATCGGCAGGCTTGTTGATGTCTTGGCGCACCAGCAACTCGTTCATGCCACCGTCGCCACCAGCGATGATGATGACGTCGTTCTTGGCCACTTCGATCATGGCCACGGCGTTGTCCACCGCTGCATGGGCAATTTCAAATCGACCTGCCGCCAAACCGGCGCGCTGCTGGTCGGAGTTGGGCGTGAACTGCATTTGCAAGGTCAGACCACGGCGCTGGAAATACCCTTTTTCCAAACCCATGTAAATGGGAATATTGCTGCCGCCGCGAAACACATTCACCCGCAGAGTGGCCGGGTCGTTCGCCGGGGCCACCACAGGGGCAGGGGCGGCACAGCCCACCAACAAGGCCAGGGCCGCCCACAGTGGGGCGAAACGCATGCATTGGTTAAACGGTTTCATAAAGGCTCTCCTGGGTTCAAAAGCGTGTCAAAAAAGATTGGCTTGGCACGGGCATTAGTCGCCAGCACCAACGCAGCCCATGCCAACGAATGGGCTCAGGGTGAGGCGTGGGTGATGAATGCCTCGGGCACAGCCTCACCCCATTGGGAATTGAGACCCTCTTCAGCCGGCAGGTAATTGGTGGGGGCATGGACATTGAGCACGTCGCTGTCGCTCCAGTGCTCGTGAACACGTCCCCAGGGGTCTTGCCAGTAGTCATACACCTGGCTGCCCAACACATGGCGGCCAATGCCCCACACGTGTTTGTATTTGTCGGCCTTGCGCAGATGCTGGTGGCCCAGCATGATGTCATCGATGTCTTGCGCTTCAAACGACAAATGGTTCAAACCCGAATTGGGGCCTTCAATGCACAAAAAGGTGTGGTGATCAACAAAGGTTTCACCGCGGTCAACGCGGTTGAAAGAAGCGATCACGTTTTCTTTGTCGCCGGCATACACCTCGTCCGAGCAAATCAGGCCGAACATTTCGCGGTACCACTTGATTTTTTCTTTGGCGTTGGGCGTCATGATCACCGCGTGTGCTGCACGCTTGACCTGGGCCGGTCCTGGCGTCAAGCGCATCAATTCACCAGCGCGGCGCAATTTGTTGTCGCCGGTGTTGACCACGGCCTTGCGCACGGGCAGGGGAGCCACCTGTTGCATGCCACACATGACTTCCATTTGGTAGCCATGGGGATCGCTGATGCGCACCCGCTTGCCGCCACCCGGCTCGTCAATGTTTTCAATGCCACTGGCCCCGGGGGCCTTGGCAAATTGCTTGAGTTGGTCTTCGTTGTCAACAAAAAAGCACAAGCCCACGAACTTGGACGGGCCCAGGTGCGTGACATGGATGTGGTGATTGGGGTCGGTGCCGCGCATGTACAGCGCATCTTTGGTGCGCTCGGCGCGGTGCATGCCAAAGATGGTGAGAAATTCTTCAGCTTGGTCCAAGCTGGGCGACTGCAAGCGGCCAAAGGCCAGGTCAGTGACTTTGACATGGGACATGGTTCATCCTCCTTGTGTTATGCGGCTTCGCCCAAATAGGCTTGGCGTATGTGGGGTTGGGTCATGAGTTCTTTGGGGTTGCCGGTGGTGACAATGCGACCGCCTTCAATCACATAGGCACGCTGCGCCACCTCTAAGGCCAAGGCGGCATTTTGTTCAATCAGCAAAATGGACACGCCACTGGCATGAATTTGTCCAATGGCTTCAAAAACCTGCTGTGTCACCGAAGGCGCCAAGCCCAGTGAAGGCTCGTCGATCAACAGCAACTTGGGATGGGCCATCAGCGCCCGACCAAAGGCCACCATTTGTTGCTGTCCACCTGACAAGGTGCCAGCGGCTTGCCAGCGGCGCTCTTTGAGGATGGGAAACAAGTCATACACCTTGGCCAGTGTTTGCTCGCGCAAAGGCCGCGCAAATGGGCGGTAGCAACCCATGTCCAGGTTTTCTTCCACCGTCATGCCGCCAAACAGCAATCGACCTTCAGGGACGATGGACACGTCCAAGTTGCACATTTGGGTAGCGTTGAGCTTGGTGACGTCCTTGCCGCGCAACAGCAGTTGGCCAGAACGCACCGGCAACAGCCGCATGGCGGTGTTGATCAAGGTGGTCTTGCCCGCTCCGTTGGGGCCCACGATGGACACCAATTCACCCTCATTGATGTGAAAGTCAATGTCCCACAATGCTGGCGCGTCGCCATACGACACATTCAAACTGTGGGCGCTGAACAATGCCTGTTTATCAACCATGGGGCGTCCCCAAATAAGCACTGACCACGGCCGGATCGTTCATCACCTCACGCGGCATACCGCTGGCAATGACTTGGCCGTGGTTGAGCACAATCAAACGGTCACACAACTCGAGCACAGCACGCATATTGTGTTCAATGAAAATAATGGTGGAGCCACGTTGGCGGATCTCGCGCACCAAGGTCACCGCGTTGTTGATCTCCGACGGGGTCAGACCGGCCAGCACCTCGTCAAGCAGCACCAATCGCGGGGATGAGGCCAGCGCACGCGACAACTCCAAAAATTTACGTTGGTGCAAATTCAGCTCTGTCGGCAAGGCCCGTGCCCGATCGGCCAAGCCGACAAACTCCAACCAATACATGGCCTGGGCGGCCGCATCGGCACGCGACAACTGGGTGCTGCCAAACATGCCGGCCAAGGTGGTGTTTTCCAACACGGACAGGCTGGCAAAGGGCCGCGGGATTTGGTAGGTGCGTGCGATGCCCGCATGGGCCGCACGGTAAGAGGGCAAAGGCACCAGGTCTTCGCCTTGAAAAAGGATTCGCCCGGCTTCGGGTTTGTACAAGCCGCTGATGACGTTGACCATGGTGGACTTGCCAGAACCGTTCGGCCCAACCAAGCCCAAAATTTCGCCGCGCCGGGCCTCCAAGCTCACATTTTGCAAGGCCTTCACGCCGCTGAACGACTTGGAGACTTTGTCGATGGTCAACAAAATTTCGCCGGCGCTGCCTTGGGTGGAGATGACCGCTGGCGCCACAGGCGTGGGCAAGGGTGGCAATGCACGCCGGCTTTTAAAACGCTTGATCAATTGGCCCAAGATGCCATCGGGCATGAACAAGATCACCACGATCAAAATCAAACCAATGGCTGCTCGCCCCACCACCGCAGAATCACCAGCCGTGAACGCATACGACAAAGCCGTGATGGCCGTGGCACCTACGGCTGGGCCCAACCAATGGCGCGAACCGCCCAAGACGCTCATCAGGACCACATACAAAGGAACCACAATATTGAACACTTCACCAGCGGTGACGTAGGACACAAACAAGGCATGAACGCCACCCGCCACACCGGCAAAGGCACAAGAAATCGCCAAAGCCTGGAGCTTGAATCGGTAGGTGGGCACACCTTGAACCTCAGCCACGTCTTCATCGTCGTGTATGGCAAACAAGCCCGATCCCAAACGGGCGTTGTAGATGTAGTAAGCCACCCACAAGACCAACATCACCATGGCCAATGCCAACAGATAAAAAGTGGCCGACGGTGAGGGCCCAATCGCAGGGATGGGCACGGCCGACAAATAAACGCCAGGGCCACCGTCAATGGGTGTATTGAGAATGATGGTGGCGATGACAAAGGTCACCGCCAGGGTGAGCAAGCCAAACAATTCACCCCGCAAGCGGCGCAGGCGAAACACCACCGCACCCAAACCCACGCCAAACAAAGCTGGCACCAAGGCCGCCATGGGCAAGGTGTAGAGGAATGGCCAATTGAACTTACCCGCCAAGACGGCCGTGGTGTACATGCCCAAGCCAAAAAACGCCCCATGGCCAAAAGAAAAGTATCCCGAGTAGCCCGACAAAATATTCCATGACGTGGCCAGCACCACCCAATGGAAAACCAAGTACAAAAAGGATTCGTAAAACGCTGGCAATTTGAGCAGGGGCAAGGCCGCCAGGGCCAAACCCACCACCACAAAAATGGTCAATACCCGCTTGTTCACATCAAATCTTTCCAGGGCGCAAGATCAGCACCGCAATCAGCAAAGTGAAAGAGACCAATGGGGCCCATGCAGGTGCTGTCACCGCCATGGTGGCGGCCTCCGACATGCCAATGACAATGCCGGCCACCAGCGGGCCAATCGGGTTGCCCAAGCCACCAATCATCACCGCTGAAAACACCACGCCAATCCAGGCGTAAATTTGTGACGGCGCCAAGGTGAAGCTCAAGGCCAAACAAGCCCCAGCCACGCCGGCAAAAGCAGAGGCCGCACCCGACAACAACAAGGCCAACATGGGCTCATTGACACCAAAGGCGGCGGCCATTTTGGGGTTTTCGGCCATCGCCCGCATCGCCTTGCCAACGGGGGTGTAACGCAACACTGCCCAAGTGACCAGGGCCAAGCCCACCGAAATCAGCAAGGTGAGCAATTCGGGCAAGGGGATGTACATGGCACCGATCTTGAACTTGACCTCAGCGTAATGCGACTCCAGTTTGCGGTAATCGGCCGTCCACACCCATTGGATGAAGCTCTCGATGATCACCGTCAGACCAAAGGTGACCAACAAGGAGTTGAAAGGGGTGACCTTGAAGCGGGCAAACACCCAGTGCATGGCCATGCCGAACACAAAAAAGCCTGGGGCCACAATGAGCAATGTGATCAGCGGGTCCACCCCAAAACTGCTGGACAGTTGATAGGTGAGGTATGCGCCCAAAAACGACAGGGCAAAGTGGGCCAAATTGATTTGGCGCAACATGCCCCAAGACAAGCTCAGACCGAGTCCGAGCAAGCCATAGAGGCCACCGATAAAAAGCCCGGACAGCAAAGACTGTCCGAGCAACTCAAGGCTGGGAAACTGCATTCAAGTCAAGGTATCAAGGCAGCAAATGCTTGACGCCAGGCTTGGCCGAGGCACGGGGCCAAATCACGACCCATTCACCGTTTTGCACCTGCTTGACCTTGGACAGGTCTTCACCATAGTTGTTGGTGCCATCAAACCTCATCGGGCCTTGAATGGTGTTGACGGTGTTCTTTTTCAACCAAGCAGCCATGGCCTTGTCGTCAATGCTCTTGGCGCCATTGACAGCAGCTTCCAGCACCTGCCAGGCGGCATAAGAGGCCGCTGCCTGGGTGTCGACCTGGGTGTCGGGCAAACCGGCTTTGGCAGCGCGCTCGTTAAAAATCTTGGCAAACTCGGTGGCGCCAAAGTTGCTCATCAGCGGGGCGTGTTGCTCAAAGATCGTCATCGCCAAGGCGTTTTTCGCATCAGGCGACTTCAACATCGGGCCGGGTGAAGGCAAGAAATGGAACATTTGCGGCGCGGCGTAGTCGATCTTCTTCATTGCATCGAGCAACAACATGCCTTCCAAGGCAATCACACCCCCCCAAATGAAATCGGGCTTGGCTTCTTTCAAGCGGCTGGCGATGGGACCAAAGTCACGGTTGCCAAAGTCCCACTCCAAATACAACACTTCGGTCAAGCCACGCTTTTTGGCAATGTCGCGCGCACCCACCGACATGAAATGCACCGAAGGAAATTTGGACGTCACGATGGCGATGGTTTTGGGTGGCTTGGGTCCGGCGGCCAATGCATCAAACACCAGGTTGGGACCGGTCACTTCGGGCGATGGACCGGTGGCCCAGGTGGGGAAGTGCATGTCGTACTTGGCCAGGCTGGGGATGCCAAAGGTGTGGTGCACCAAAACCTTGTTGTAGCGCTGGGCCACGCCCATGGCCGACAAAATATTGGCCGTGGCGTAGGGGCCGATCAACAAATCAGCCTTGTCAACCGTGACGATTTGTTCGTACAAGGTGCGGGCCAAGTCGGGCTTGGACTGGTCGTCTTTGAGCACCCACTCGACAGGGCGGCCCAACAAACCGTTTTTCTTGTTCAACTCTTCGACGTAAATTTCGCCGACCAGTTTGTGGATCATGGCCGTGGCCGACAAAGGACCGGTCAGGGCCAAAGTGCCGCCCACTTTGACGGGCGTGCCTGAGGGTGCCGCGAGGGCAGCAGAGCCCAAGCCCATGGCAGCCGTGGCGGACAGGGCCAAAACTGAACGACGAGAAATGGATGCAAAAAATGTCATGGTTTACTCCTGATGCAATCAATCAACATGATAGGCAAAAAAAACGCTGATTCAATCAGCGTAAACCTTAGTGGTTTTGGATCAAGTTGTTCAAATCGCGCATGATCCGCTGGCCTGAGGCCCCCAATGCCGCTTGCTGGCGCACCATATCGGTGAACAGCATCTTGCCGTGGCGTTTTTTGGCCTGACCCGCCACCCACACCGAGTCGATGTTGGCCAAGCTGGTTTGGGTAACCACAGTCGACACAGGGTCATGCACCGGCATCATGTTCAGATCATCGGCGCGCACCATCACGATATCGGCCTGTTTGCCCGGTGTGAGCGAGCCAATGCGGTCTTGCATCTTGAGCATCTTGGCCCCTTCCAAGGTGATCCAGCCCAAGGCTTCGCGTGCACTGATGGTGGTCGTGTCGGGCAATTTTTGATGCTCGACTTTGGACTGGGCATTGTCAAATGCCCGCTGTGAAGCCAAGGCCATGCGCGCCACAGTGAACATGTCGCCACTGATGCAAGACTCCAAGTCCACCCCCAAAGACGGCTGTGCGCCCATGCTGCGCAAACGCCCAGTGATGGCAAACCCATGACCCTGGAACATTTCGGTCTCTGGGGTCAGGGAGAAACTCACGCCTTGGTCGAGCATGAAGCGCAGCTGGGCATCGGTCAAGTCGTTGCCGTGCACGATGTTGTTGTTGTCGCCCAGCAAGCCTTCTTTGGCCAATCGGTCCCAGCCGTCGGGCACGCGGGCTGCAGCACCCGCGCAGTGCATGCTGGCGATCAAACCAAATTCGCGGGCGAGTTTGAAGTCGTCCACCGCCACCTCATAAGTGGAGTAGTGCGGGCCCAAAATGGCCAAACCCAAAGAGAGCAAACTGTCTTGGCTGGCAAAGCGGGTTTTGAGCAAACGCTCAACCTCGCTGCGCGGATGCGGCACTTCCCAAAACGGCTTCTGACCCGGCTTGGGGTCGGGCTTGGGTGAACCATGAAAGAACACCGCCCGAATGCCCGATGCCGCCAGGCCATCAATGCCAGCGTCGGTGTGTGCGGGCGTGGGGTTGTTGTGGCACCAATCGGCCAAGGTGGTGGTGCCACAGTTGATTTGGTTCAGCGCCCCCACCAAGTTGGCAATATGGATGTCGGACGGTTGGAACAAGGTGGCCAATCCGGCGTGCATCTTTTTGAAATATTCGATCACCGTCCAATTGGCCGCCACACCGCGCAAACCGGTTTGCCATGTGTGCATGTGGGCATTGACCAAGCCAGGAATGACGATGGTGCCACTGGCATCGACCACCTGGGCATCATCGGCTTGGATGTGCGGGGCAATGGCGGCGATGCGCTCGCCATCGATCAGCACGTCTCCTTGGGGCAAGTCGCCAATTGTGGGATCCATCGACACAATGGTGCCGCCGCGGATGAGTGTTTTGGTCATGTTCGGCTCTCCTGATGAAATTGCAGGGCGGATTACATCATGACCTGAGAATTTGGCTAAGATGCGCGGCTCTAATCAATCCTCATCACCCTGCGAGATTTCCATGACCCCTGAAATGCAACAACAACTGCGCATCCGCCAATTGGTGGAAAACTGGGCGGTGTACCGCGACGCTGGGCTGTGGGACCGCTTTCGCACTGTGTGGCACGACGATGGCGTGATGATGGCCACCTGGTTTCAAGGCCCATTTGAAGACTTCATCCGCGTCACCATTGAAGGCTGGAACAAGGGTGTGAGCATCCTGCACTTTTTGGGCGGCTCGGCCATCGATGTGCAAGGCACGCGGGCCATTGCCCAAACCAAAATGACCATCTCCCAACGCGGTATGGTGGAAGGCTGTTTGTGCGACGTGGTGTGCACTGGGCGCTTTTATGATTTTTTTGAAGAGCGCGAAGGCCGTTGGGGCTTGGTGCATCGCCAACCGATTTACGAAAAAGACCGCATCGACCCGCTGGACCCGGCGGCCAAACTCGAACTCGACCAAGCTGCGCTGGCCACCTTCCCCGAAGGCTATCGCCACCTGGCCTATATCCAAACCCGGATTGGCTACAACGTGAAAATGGACATGCCCATGCTCAAAGGCGAAGGCGTGCAAGACCTGTACCGCCGTGGTGCCAACTGGTTGGCCGGCAAACCCTTGGAGCGCTGAAGCATGCTGAACCGCCGCCTTACCCTGACCGCCTTGGCCACCAGCGCATGGGGTGTCACACCCTGGACCTTGGCGCAAGAACCCTACCCCAACCGCGCCATCCGCGTCATCGTGCCCCAACCGCCTGGGGGCGGTTTCGATTTTGTCGCCCGCGTGCTGGCCGACAAATTGGCCTTGGTGTTCAAAAACGGCGTGGTCGTCGAAAACCGCACGGGATCGGGCACCTTGGTGGGCACCGAGTTGGCCGCCAAAGCCGCGCCCGATGGCTACACATTGCTGATGGGTTCGGTGTCCAACCTGGTGCTCAATGCGGGCCTGTATAAAAACCTGAGCTACGACCCGCTCAAAGACTTTGAACCGATTGGCTTGGCCGTGGCCTACAGCTACACCTTGATGGGCCGCAAAGACCTGCCCTTCAACAGCCTGGCTGAATTGGTGGCTTATGCCCGTGCCAACCCCGGCAAACTCACTTACGCCTCTGCCGGCAACGGCTCAGGCCAACACATTTTGGCCGCTGCTTTGTGGCATTTGGCCGGGGTGCAACTCACCCACGTGCCTTACCGGGGCGCGCAACCGGCCTACACCGATTTGCTGGGCGCACGGGTGGATGTGTTTTTTGACCTGTCCTCCACGGCCCGCCCCCATGTGGACGCAGGCAGCGTCAAGCCCTTGGCGGTGTCCGGTGCAGCGCGCTTGCCGATTCACCCCAGCGTGCCCACCCTGCGCGAAACCGGTGTCGCGCCCCTGGAGTTGGAGTCCTGGTTTGGTTACTTCGCGCCAGCCAAAACACCGACCGCAGAACTCAACCGCTTGCGCACCGAGTTGCGCAAAGTCATCACCGCACCCGATGTGGTGGAGCGCTTTGAAAAAGCCGGTGGTCGGCCCATGGCGGTCATGGGCGACGATGCCAAAGCCTTACAGCGGCGCGACATCGAGCGTTGGGTGCCGTTGATCAAAGCCGCCGGCATTCAACCCGAGTGAGGGTGAATCTTTTCAATCCCAGCGAGGTTTGATTCAAGCTGTGGGTTCAGGCCGGTTGAAACGGGCGTACAAAGGGTCGTGCATGCCAGCCTCAGAAAAGCCCTTGGCCCGCAATTGACACGAGGCGCAAGCCCCACAGGGCTCGCCTTGCGGGCCCGGGTCGTAACAGCTGCTGGTGAGGGCATGGTCCACCCCCAAGGCCACACCTGCTTGAATGATTTGCGCTTTGTTCATGGCCATCAACGGCGCGTGAATTGTCAAACGTTTGACGCCTTCCACACCCGCCTTGGTGGCCAAGTTGGCCATGTGTTCAAAAGCCTCAATGTATTCAGGTCGGCAATCCGGGTAGCCTGAATAGTCCAAGGCATTGACCCCCATGAAAATATCAAAGCTGCCCAAGGTTTCAGCCCATGCCAAGGCATAACTGAGAAACACCGTGTTGCGTGCGGGCACATAGGTGATCGGAATTCCGCTTTGATCAGGGCTTGCTTGCGCCCCTTTGGGTACGGCCACGTCGGCCGTCAAAGCCGAGCCGCCAAACGCCCGCAAGCCCACATCGACCGTGATGTGATGGCGCAGGCCCATGCGCTTTGCCACCGCCTGGGCGGCTTGCAACTCCACCACATGCCGCTGCCCATAACGAAAGCTCAAGGCATGCACCTCAAAGCCTTGCTGCTGGACCATGGCGACCACGGTGGAAGAGTCCAAACCCCCGCTGAACAAGACAACGGCTTTGGGCAAAAGACTGGGTGACATGAACTGCTTTCGGATATGGGCTGGCATGGGGTGTGAGAACTCGACGGGTCGGGACCGTTTGCACAATGCCTAGTTTATGATGCCCAGCCCGATCAGACGCACGCGTTTGATCACCACACACACCTGTGCAGCCTGCCACCATTTTTCAGGGGACCCCATGAAATCCACACGTCGCATTTTTTCTTTGTTGGCACTTTTTTGCGCCACTTCGGTGTGGGCCCAGGCCGACTATCCCAGCAAACCCATCCGCTTGTTGATCCCTTTCCCCCCGGGCGGTGGCACTGATTTTGTGTCGCGCGTGGTGGGCACCAAATTGGCCGAGGTCACCAAATGGTCGGTGGTGCTGGAAAACATGCCGGGCGCTGGCGGCAATTTGGCGATTGCAGCCGCGGCCAAAGCAGCACCCGACGGCTACACCATCGTCATGGGTCAAAGTGACAACATGATGCTGGGCCCATGGCTGTACCCCAATGTGGGCTATGACACCGTGAAAAGTTTCACCCCCATCATCCAAGCCACGGTGGCCCCCCTGGCCATTGTCAGCAACGCACAACCGGTGGGCCAACAACACCGCATCAACAACCCAGCTGACATGGTGGCCAAAGGCAAAACCGGCAATGGCTTCACCTGGGCGTCAGCGGGCAATGGCACGGTCGGGCATTTGTACACCGAGCAATTCAAACAAGCCACGCAAACCAAATTGCTGCATGTGCCCTACAAGGGCGCAGCGCCGGCTTTGAACGATGTGATCGGTGGCTCGGTGGACCTGGCCATTTTGTCGGTGCCCTCGGTGCTGCCCCTGGTCAATGGTGGCAAGCTCAAGCCAGTGGCTGTGACCACGGCCAAGCGCTCGCCCATGCTGCCCGACACCCCCACCCTGGATGAAGCGGGCATCAAAGGCATCGATGTGGGCATTTGGTTGGGTCTGTTTGCGCCGGTGGGCACCCCTGCGGCGATCGTGGCACGTTTGAATGCCGAGATCAATAAAGTTTTGGCCTTGCCCGACGTGCGTGAAAAAATCGCCAACGGCGGCGCCACGGCCGTGGGTGGCAGCGCGGAAGATTTTGGTCAATTTGTGCGCGCGGACTATGCCCGTTGGGGCAAGATTGCCAAAGAGTCCAACATCAAACTCGACTGACGCATGCAACTTGAGGGCATTCGCGTGTTGGACTTGACACGCATTTTGTCAGGCCCATTTGCCTCCATGTTTTTGGCCGACATGGGGGCCGAGGTGATCAAGGTCGAAGACCCGGCCATGGGTGACCCGGTGCGCCAACAGGGGGCTGCGGTGAACGGCTACTCTTTGTATTTTGCGACCTTCAACCGCAACAAAAGGTCGCTCACCTTAGACCTGCGCCACCCTGAAGCCAAGGCGGTTTTGCGGCAACTGGTCCAGCGCTGCGATGTGGTGCTCAACAACTTCCGCCCAGGGGTGATGGACGACATGGGCTTGTCCTGGCCGGCCTTGCAACACATCAAACCCGACATCATCAGCTGTCACGTGACTGGCTTTGGGCTGGATGGGCCGTATGCGCAACGCCCCTCCTTTGACTTCATCGCCCAGGCCATGAGCGGCTTCATGAGCGTGAACGGCTTTGCCGACGGCCCACCCATGCGGGCCGCGCCCCCCATCTCCGACTTGATCGCCGGTTCTTACGCCGCCATGGGGGTTCTGGCCGCTTTGGTGCGCCGGGGTCGCACGGGTCAGGGCGAAGAGGTGACCACATCCCTGACCGACAGCATGACCAGCATGTTGGCATTTTTGGCCACCAATTATTTTGCCAACGGGCAATTGCCCCAGCGAACCGGCAACGACCATGCTCTGGCCTCGCCCTATGGTTTGTTTGAAGCCAGCGATGGGCAAATCGCTGTGGCCCCATCGAACGACAGTTTTTATCTCAAGCTGCTCGCCGCCTTGGGTTTGGAACACCTCAAAGACCGCCCCGAGTTTGCCAACAACAGTCTGCGCTTTGAACACCGCAGCGCCATCAATGGCGAGATCAATGCACGCACCCGCCTGCAAAGCGTTGATCATTGGATTGAAGTCATCAACCGCGCCGGTGTGCCCTGTGGCCGTGTGCTCAATGTGGCCGAGGTGTTTGCTGATCCGCAAACCCAGCACCAACAAATGCGCGTCACCATTGACCACCCCCAGCATGGCGCCTTGGATGTGCTGGGTTTTCCGATCAAATTCACCCAAGCGCCTTGCACCATGCACCGGCCACCACCCGACTTGGGTGGCGACACGGATGAGATACTGCGCGAATTGGGTTTGGCGCCCGATCAAATTCACCATTTGCGCCAAGCCAAAGTTATTTGATATACCACCCCAAGGACATGTCCATGAACGCACCCGCCCCATCCACCCATATCATCGTCACCGAAGTGGGCACGCGCGATGGCTTTCAAGCCGAACCGATTTTCATTCCCACTGAGCGCAAGGTGGAGGTCATCAATGGCTTGATTGACGCCGGTGTGCAAAGCTTTGAAACCACGTCGTTTGTGTCGCCCAGGGCCGTGCCACAAATGGCCGATGCCATGCAGGTGATGGCACAAGTGCAGCGCAAGCCGGGTGTGCGCTTGACCGGCTTGGTGCCCAATGCGCGAGGCGCAGAGCGCGCTGCTGCCGCCCAAGTGGACATGATGGCCAGCTTTGTCTCCGCCTCGGAAACCCATTGCCAAGCCAATTTGAACAAGTCCAAAGCAGATGCCTTGGCCGATGTGCACGAATTCACCCCCATTGCACGCCAGTTCAACATCCCTGTGCGCGGTGCAGTGGCCACGGCCTTTGGTTGCCCGTTTGAGGGCGAGGTCCCCACGCAGAGCGTGCTGGACGTGATCGCGTCCTACCACGCAGCGGGCATTCGGCATGTTTCCTTGGGCGACACCACCGGCATGGCCACACCACCCGTGGTGCGGCGCACGGTCAAAGCCATTCAACAACAGTTCCCCGATGTGCTCATCGCCCTGCACTTTCACAACACCCGCGGCATTGGCTTGGCCAATGTGATGGCAGGCCTGGAGTTGGGCGTGGTGGAATACGAGTCCTCCATTGGCGGCCTGGGCGGCTGCCCATTTGCACCCGGTGCGACGGGCAATATCTGCACGGAAGATTTGGTGTATTTGCTGCATGAGTGTGGCTTTCACACCGGCATCGATTTGGAAGCGGTCGCCGCAGTGGCGCGGTCGGTGCAAGACTGGATGGGCAAACCCCTGCCCGGCCAATACATGAAGTCCGGCCCGCGATTGAAACAATCCGATCTGGCATCGGTGCGACGCGCCGTCGGCTGAGCCGGGCCACGCCCACCCGCCCACCCACCGATGAAGATTCGCGAGATCAAAACCCATGTGCTGTCCAAGCCCTTGGACAAGCCTTTTGCGTTTTCCATGGGCTGGGTGCACCAGCGCAGCGCCATGGTGGTCGAACTCATCACCGATGAGGGCGTGACGGGCTGGGGCGAGTCCTTGTGCCATGGTTTGCAACCCCCGCAGATTGCCGCGTCCATCGTGCAACATGCGCTCAAACCGCTTTTGATTGGGCAAGACCCGTTTGATGTCGATGTGCTGTGGGAACGCATGTACAACCAAACGCGGGCCTTTGGTCAAAAGGGCGCGGTGCCCAATGCCATCAGCGCGGTGGACATCGCCATTTGGGACTGTATGGGAAGGTCCACGGGGAAACCCATTCACAAACTATTGGGCGGCGCCTACCGCACCCAGGTCCAACCCTATGCCACTGGGTTTTACCGCTACCGACAAGGCACAGATATAGAAGATGCGGTCGCTGAAGCACGCCGCCACTTGGCCGCCGGGTTCAAAGCCATGAAACTCAAAATAGGTTTTGGCCTGGAAGAGGACATCGCGTATGTGCACCGTGTGCGCGAAGCCATTGGCGTCGGTTATCAATTGATGGTCGATGCGAACCACGCCTACAACGTGGGGTCTGCGCGGCGCTTGCTCAAGGCCATTGAACCCGCACACATCCATTGGTTTGAAGAGCCCATATCGCCAGAAGACATCGATGGCTATCGTGAACTGAAAAACAGCACCGATATTTACCTGGCCGCAGGGGAAAACGAGTTCACCAAGATTGGTTTTCGAGAGTGGGTGTCTCGCCGTGCCGTGGACATTTTGCAACCCGATTTGTGCGCTGCAGGGGGTTTTACCGAATGCCGAAAAATATCGGCCCTGGCACAGGCTTGGCACACCCCCATCATCCCCCACGTGTGGGGCTCGGGCATCGGTTTGGCGGCCTCTTTGCAATTCATCGCCACCTTACCCCCTGCCCCTTTGGGCTTGAGCCCCAGTGAACCGCTGCTGGAATATGATCAATCCGATCATCCGTTCCGACAGGCCTTGATCTTTGACGCCTTGCGCATGGAAGATGGCATGGTCCAGATTCCCAACGGGCCTGGCCTGGGCATCGAGGTCAACCGCGAAGTTTTGCGGCAATATGCCGTGCCACACTGAGACAGAAATTTACCGACCACCCTAGAGGAGACAAGCATGAAAAAAACCTGGATTTCATCCATCGCCCTGGCCGCCTTGGCCAGTTTGGGCTGCACCGTTGGTGCCCAGACTGTTTTAAAGATCGGCTACGCCGTTCCGACCAACTCCCACTACGGGGCAGGCTCGACCGTGCTGTGCGACGAGATCGAAAAAGGCACCCAAGGGCGCTACAAATGCCAGCACTTTCCCAGCTCTGCACTGGGTGGCGAGCGCGAAATGATCGAAGCGGTTCAATTGGGCACCCTGGACATCGTCAACACCTCCACCGGCCCCGTGGGCAATTTTGTGCCCGAGGTCAAGATTGTTGACATCCCCTTCCTCTTCAGAGACTACGACCACGCCCGCCGTGTTCTGGACGGACCGATCGGCCAAGACATTTTGGCCAAGTTCCCCTCCAAGGGCTTGGTGGCCTTGGCCTGGGCTGAAAACGGCTTTCGCCACATGACCAACAGCAAACGCCCCATCGTCAAACCCGCTGATACGGCTGGTCTGAAGATGCGCACCATGGAAAACAAGGTGCACATGGACGGCTACCGCGCCTTTGGCATCGCCCCCACACCCATGGCCTTCCCCGAGGTCTATGGTGCCCTGCAACAAGGCACCGTGGATGGCCAAGAAAACCCCATTCCCGTGATCTTGGCCGGCAAATTTGCACAGGTGCAAAAACACTTGTCGCTGACCGGCCATGTGTACTCGCCAGCACTGTTCCTCACCTCACCGCGGGTGATGGGCAAACTCAGCGATGCCGATAAAAAGGTGTTTTATGCAGCAGCGGTCAAGGCAGCAGCGGCACAACGCAAGCGCGTCAACGACGATGAAAACACGGGTATTGCGCAGCTGGAAAAAGACGGCATGAGCGTGGTTCGCAAAGTCGATGGACAAGCTTTCCGTGACGCCTTGCGCGAGCCCTATGCCAGCTATGCCAAAGAGTTTGGCGCTGACAACATCCGCAAGATTCAAGACTACAAGTAAACCGATGGGGCACCCGCCAACCCCAGCCGTCATTTTTTGGTCGCTGGGGTGGAGCCCCATCCCACTGGATCGCGTTCATGCAAACCTTCGAGACGCTGTTTTTGGCATTCAACCGCTGGCTGCTGATCGCCATCTTGGGGGTGATGTCGCTCATCATCTTCACCAATGTGGGTTTGCGCTATTTGACCAATGAATCCATCCAATGGGCAGAAGAAGTGGCCCGCCATTTGATGATTTGGCTGACCTTCATGGGCTGTGGTCCCGTGTTGCGCTACGGCGGTCACATCGCCATTGAAAACCTGCAAGACGCCTTGCCAGCAACTTGGGCTCGCGCCTTGCGCTGGCTGATTGTGCTGCTCATGTTGGGCTTGTTCGGATTTTTCATGTATTTCGGCTGGGAATACATGGACCGCACCCAGTACCAACTGACACCCGCCACGCAAATTTCATTTGCCTTTATTTATGCCGCTTTACCCTTGGGCATGGCCCTGTCGGTGGTGCATTGCCTGCTGATCATGCGCGACTACATCTTGGATCGGCGCTTTGCCAGTGACGCGCACTTTGACGCCACGGCCAGCGCATCGCTATGAGTGCCAGCCTGATCTTGCTGCTGTCGGTGTGCGTGTTTTTGGCCATGGGTGTGCCAGTGGCCTTTGCCCTGGGTCTGTCCACCGTCACGGCATTGGCCTTGACCGGCAACTTCCCCTTATTGGTGTTGCTCAAAGAAACCTTCACTGGGCTGGACAGCTTTCCCCTCATGGCTGTGCCATTTTTCATCTTGGCCGCAGAGTTGATGAGTGGCGGCTCCCTCACCACGGTATTGCTCAAATTTGCCGGACAGTTTGTCGGCCATAAGCGCGGCGGACTCGGCTACACCAATGTGGTGTCGCTGACGTTTTTCTCGGGCATATCGGGCTCGGCCTTGGCCGATGCAGCCGGGCCAGGATCGATGTTGATTCGCATGATGGACAAGGCTGGATATGACAGGGCTTATGCGGCGGCACTCACTGCGTCCACCGCCATCGTGGGGCCCATCATCCCGCCTTCGATCATCATGATCATTTACGCCTTGGCCGACGACCGGGTGTCAGTCGGCGCTTTGTTCATTGCCGGTGTGATTCCCGGCATATTGATCGCGGCGGCTATGTGCGTGGTCAACTGGCACATCTCGCGCCAACGCAACTACCGCGGCGAAGGCGCCCTGCCCCCTTGGTCTGAGATATTGAAAACCAGTTGGAACGCCCTGCCGGCCATCTTGTTGCCGGTGCTGATATTGGGGGGAATGCGTGCTGGTTGGTACACCCCGACAGAGGCTTCGGTGGTGGCCGTTTTTTACGCCATCGTGTGCGGGAAATACATCTACAAAACATTGACCTGGGCCATGATCCCCGACATTTTGTGGCGCTCGGCCCTGCTCACCGCATCGGTGCTGATCATCATCGGCATGTCGGCTTCATTCGCTTGGGTTTTAACCATCGAAGGGGTGCCGCAACTCATGGCCAACTGGATCAGCAGTTTGGACTTGAGCGCTTGGGGATTTTTGATTGTCCTCAACGTGTTTCTGCTGCTGTTTGGCATCTTCATCGAACCCTTGCCCGGGGTGATGGTGTTGGTGCCCATCTTGGCACCCGTGGCGGCCAAGCTGGGCATTGACCCGATCCACTTTGCCATGATCGTGATCTACAACCTGACCCTGGGCATGATCACGCCCCCCGTGGGCGGCCTGCTGTTTGTCACCTCCAACGTCTCCAGGGTCCCCATGACCGATCTGACGCGCGAACTCAAACCCTTTTTGTGGGCCCACGGCGTGGTGCTGCTGGTGTTGACCTTTGTGCCGGCATTGAGCACCTGGGCGCCGCATGCATTTGGGTTCAAATGATTTTCAGAAGACCTGTGAGCGGGTCCATTCAGCTCAAGCGGTGCGTTGATTTTTCCAAGGCCTGAATAACGGCGAGCCGCAGCTCGATACGTTGCAATTTACCGGTGCTGGTCATGGGATAAGACGGTAACCAGACCAGGTCGCGCGGTATTTTGAAACTGGCTATCTTGCCTTTGCATTGGGCTTGCACATCAGCCAGGCTGACGGTGATGTGGCCAGGCGTGCAGCAAGCCACAGGCCTGTCGCCCAAACGTTCATCGGGAACGCCCACCAATTTGACCTGCTCCAAACCTGGGATGCATGCCAAAAATGCCTCGACCTCAGTGGGATCCACGTTTTCTCCACCCACCTTGAGCATGTCCTTGTAGCGGCCGATGTAGCGCAAAAACCCGGCTTCATCCATGCTGGCCATGTCGCCAGTTTTGAACCATCCCTGCTCGTCAAAGGCGTCAAGGGTTTCTTGGGGCTTGCCGTGGTAGCGCAACATCACCCCATATCCCCTGATCCACAGTTCTCCGACCTCATTGGCCGCCAAAGGCCGTCGCGTTTCGGGGTGACGGACCTCAAAGTCATACCCTGGCATCGGATAGCCTGATCCCAAGCTGCGTTGCGTCAAATTGGCGTCCAAAAAACTCAAGGCAATCGCTGTGCCGCATTCTGAACTGCCATAGCCGCTGAAGCTTCGACACAGGCGTTCGTTGACCTGCAGCGCGGTGGCCTGCGAAGCCGCTGAACCTGCAGGCACCATGCCAATGCGAACGCTGCTGTGATCACGTTGGTCAAATTCAGGGTGCTTAAGCAAGTCCTGGTAATGCGTGTCAAAACCAAGTAGAAAACTCACCCGCTCGCGCTCAATCCGGCCCCATTCAAGATCAGGCTCAAATCGCGGCGACAAAATCAAGCGTGCCCCTGCCACCAAGAACATCAGCCCACCCAAATACAAGCCCATGCTGTGAAACAAGGGCAAGAACAACAAAATGCATTCAGACTGCGACACACCCAAACGGCTGGCTGCATCGACCATCGTGCGCACCATGCCATGGGCGTGCACCGCCCCCTTGGGTGAGCCCGTGGTGCCCGAGGTGTACAAAATGAGGACTGCATCTTGCGGTTTGACCTGGGCTTGTCGCTGGGCCAATTCGTTCGCGTCCACTGAACTCACCGATTGCAACAGGTGCGACCACGGCAGGGCGCCTGCCAATGCTGCGGCTTGCAAGGTGATGAGGTGGCGCAATTTTGGATAGTTCGCACTCACCCAGCCTGGCGAGCCATGGACCACCTCTGGCAACAACTCGCCCAGCATCGCCTGAACATCCAAGCCAGCGATGTGCAGGTCTGCAATCACCGTATGGGCGTCAGACTGTTTCAACAGGTAATCCAGATCGTGGCTGCGGAATCGCGTGTTGACTGGCACCACCACAGCGCCCAATTTGGCCAACGCATAAAAAGCACACAACCACTCCACACTGTTGGGCATGAACAAGACCACATGGTCACCGGGTGCAATGCCCAGGCCCATCAATGCGCGTGCTGTGATGTCCACTTGGCCTTTGAATTGGGCAAACGTCAGGCGCTGATCTTCAAAAACCAAGGCCTCCCTGGCGGGATTGGCCAGCGCGGCCTGGTCCACCAAGTCACCGACACATTCGCTGATAGCGGGTCTCATGGCTTGGCCTTTTTGGCAGCCAATATTTGCTGCGCCTGGGCAAAGCCTTGGATCACATCACCGCTCAAATGGGCATGCATGGCGCCCAAGGTTTCTTGCTCGGCAGCGACCAAAAAGTCGCTGTCCAAGCCATCCAAAATGGCTTTGCGGGTGAGGGCCATTTCACGCCCAAAATGGCTGGCCATTTGCAATGCCATGGCATGAACTTCATGGGCCAAGTTCTCTGGCGAAACCAAGCGATTGACCAAACCCATTTCCAAAGCGCGTTGGGCACTGAAGGGCTCCCCCAGATACAACAATTCAAATGCCCGGCCCAGACCAATGATGCGGGTGAGTAAAAAAATTCCGCCCAAGCTCGCCACTGTCCCATAGCGGACCTCGGGCAATCCAAACTTGCAATCGGCTGTGGCCACGCGCACATCACACAACGCAGCCAAGATACATCCGCCACCCATGGCTGCGCCATGCATTTGAGCCATCAACGGCTTGCCCAACAGCCGCACTTGTCGAGCGATGTTTTGCTCGATGGGCAATCGGGTGGCACGGTAATCAGCTTCACTGCGCTGCTGGGGCATGTCGTGGATGTCTCCACCCGCACAAAATACCCGGCCAGCACCGCGCACCACCACCACCCGAGCCTGATCATCGGCAGCGGCCCGCGCCAGCTGTTGGGCCACACCGTCCAACAAGGCATCGTCCATGGCATTGAGCTTTTCCGGCCGATTCAGGGTGATGTAGGCCACATTCGACAACACCTCATACAACACCGAATCGTTCATGTCGCATCTAAGCCCAGGTATGCATTGCGCACATGCACGCTTTGGGCGACGGTCTCGGTCGGGCCGTGGGCCACGACGCACCCTTGCTCCATCACATAAACCTGTGTGGCCAGTTCAAAGGCCAATCGCGCATTTTGCTCAACCATCAACACGGTCATGCCTTGCGCCGACAAGCGTTTGAGCTGGCGGTAAACCTCTTGCACCACCACTGGCGCCAAACCTTGGGACACTTCATCGACCATGATCAGGCGCGGCGCCGACATCAAGGCTCGACCAATCGCCAGCATTTGTTGCTCACCGCCCGACATGGAACCGGCTCGCTGCCCCAAGCGCTCCTGCAACCTGGGAAAAGCCGCATAAACCGATTGCAATGCTGGCGCCACATCTTTGCTTTGCCGCAAATAAGCGCCCAATAACAAGTTATCAAGCACGCTCATCTTGGCAAAAATACGTCGCCCTTCCGGCACATGGGCAATGCCAGACAAAGCCAGGTCCTTGGGGCGCAAACCCACAATGGATTCGCCACTGAACACCATCTGACCTTGTTGGATGGGAATCAATCCAGAAATGGCTTTGAGCAAGGAAGACTTGCCAGCACCGTTGGGGCCCACAATGGCCGTGACCTGTCCGGGGTGCACCTCAATGGTCACACCGTTGACCGCCAATGCCTGTCCATAACGCACATGCACGTCGGTCAAATGAAGCAAAGCTTGGCTCATTCACCCATCCCTGCCGTACCCAAGTACGCATTGACAACCCGCGCATCATTCACCAAATCATTCGGCAGGCCATCAAATATTTTTTGACCAAATTGCAACACCACAGCACGATCGCAGTAACGCCCGACCAAGCGCATATTGTGTTCAACCAAGACCACGGTGCAATGGGTTTTGACACGGCCGGCGACCAAATCCATCATGCGACTGGACTCCTCATGGGACAAACCGGCTGCGGGTTCATCCAGCAATAACAACTTGGGCTGGGTGGCCATGGCAATGGCAACGGTCAACAACTTGGCTTGTCCCAGAGGCAGTGCGTGTGCTGGCACATCGGCCATGCTGTGCAAGTCCAAGTTGCGCAACACATCCATGGCACGTGCTTGCCAATCGGCTTGCTGCTGTCGATAGGCCGCCGTTTGGAAAAGCCCCCCCCATAAATCAGTCGGCATGTGGCGGTGAAAGCCCTGCATCACATTTTCCAAAGCCGTCAATTCGGAAAACAAATTCACCATTTGGAATGTGCGGGCCAAACCACGCCGAGCAAGCTCGTGGCTCGGCAATCCTGTGATGTCCTGACCATCCAACAAAATATGACCTTGTGTCGGCGCAAAAACACCTGCGATGGCGTTGAACAAGGTGGATTTTCCCGCCCCATTGGGTCCGACCAAGGCCAACAACTCTCCTTGATGAACGTCAAATGAAACATCGCTCAAGGCCGCCAGTCCATCGAACTGCTTGCTGACGTGTTGGATTTGCAAAATGACGGTCATTTGCTGATCATCCACCTGGTTTGCTCAACCACTTGTCACGAACCCGATCAACCAAGCTCATCAGCCCGCCTGGAAGAGACAAGATGACGACCATCAACACCAGGGCATAAACCAATGTTTTCCAATAACCCGCAGAGAACAACTGTTCCCCCAAGAGTGTCAACAGGCCCGCCCCCAGAACAGGCCCCCAAAATTGCGTGATCCCACCAACCATGGCGTAGATGAGTAAATCGGTCGACGTGAGAAAGCTGAAAACTTGCGGGTTGATGAACATCAAGTACTGGGCATGAACCGCCCCCATGGTGCCCACCACCGCGCACGACAGCGCAAAGGTGGCGGTCTTCAATCGGGCGGAATCCATGCCCACGCTTTGGGCCAAGCGCTCGCTGGCTTCGGTTTTCAAAGTGAGCAAGGCAGCACCATAACGGGTGAACTGCAATCGGTACAACAAGGCCATGAAAAACAAAGCCAAGGCCAACACCAGCCAATAAAACGAAAAGTGATCGTTCAATGAATGGCCCAAAAAATTCGGTCTGGGCACATTGGCAATGCCCGATGGGCCACCAAACCAATCAAAGGCACGAAAAAACGCCACCACAATTTCACCAAAAGCAAAAATGGACAATGAGAAATAAATACCTCGCAGGCGCATGGTCATGGCACCCAAACCCCAGGCCATGGCGCCTGAGACCAGGCCAGCGGCCACGATGCCCAACCACGGCGAAAAGTTCCAGCGCACGGTCAACACCACACAGGTGTAAGCCCCCAATGCAATGAAGCCTGCATGGCCCAAGGACAAATAGCCCATGCGCAAAACGCTGAACAACGCAACGGTGTAAGTGATGTTGAATAAGACCACGATGGCAATGTGCATCCAATAGGTGCTGGCCACCGCAGGCATGCAAACCAAGGCCAAAATAGCCACCACCACAGGCCAAATGGATCGGTTCACAGCTTACCCATCATGCCTTGGGGGCGGAAAATAAGCACCGCGATCATCACCACAAAAACCAGCACATGGGCCGCTTCTGCCCCCAAGAGCAAGGCACCCATGGACTGCACCACACCGATAAACAAGCCCGCCACCAAGGTACCCGTGATGTTGCCCAAGCCCCCAATGATGATGATGATGAAAGACATCAAGATGGCTTCCAAACCCATGCCGGGGTTGATGGAGTAAATGGGAGCCACAAACACCCCGCCCATGGCCGCCAAAGCAAAGCCCAATGCCACGGCCAAACCCGCCACTTTGTCGGTATCAATCCCCATCATGCGGGCGGTTTCTTCGTCTTCCTCAATGGCGCGCATGGCCAAACCCGATCGGGTTTTATAAACCACCATGTACAAAGCGGCCACCATGCACATGGCAATTCCTGCAGCAGCCAAGCGCTCGTAGGGCATTCGAATCCCCCAAGCCATGAACACACCCGGCAATATCGAAGGGACATTTTTTTCTTGGGCGCCAAAAACAATCCATGACAAAGATTGAATGATCAAGGACACACCCACCGTGGCCACCAACAATTGCAACCACTGTCCGCGAAGGCTTCGAAAAATACCCCGCTCCACCAACCAACCGACCATGGTTGCAGCGATCGCGATGGCGGGAATGGCAGCCAGCAATGGCCACTCCCACAGCACATAAACCACGTACACCAACATGGCACCCAGCATGAAGATTTCACCATGGGCAAAATTCACAATGTGCAAGATGCCATAAATCAGCGTCAAGCCCAGTGCCGTCAGAATGTACAAAGCCCCATTGACCAAGCCAATGGCCAGACCTTGCAATAAAAGGGTCAAACTCATGGTTGTGGGATCAAAAAGTTGGGCGCCATGGCCATGCCAATAAATGCATGACCCATCGTGTTTTCCAGCGCCACAGGTGCGTCACTGCCACTGCCAAGATTTATTCCAATGTGCCCATGCGCACATCCAAAGGCGTCCACACCCCATCTTTGATGATCGATGCAGGCAAGGGTGTTTGGATTTGCCGCTTAGCGCCGTAGGTTTTATCTCCGCCCCAACTGGCCGGACCATATGGGTGAAATTGGAATGTGGAGTTGGCCAATTGCTCAGCCACTTTTTTGGTGTCAAAGGTTCCGGCTTTTTGCACGGCCTCCACCACCCAACGGGTGGCGGCATAAGCCTCCCAAACAGTGCCCAGGGTGGCCTCTTTGTATTTGGCCATGTGGCGCTCGGCGATTTGGTCATACAGCTTGGTCGGTGCGGCTGACCAAATGCGGTAGGCCACGATGTTGTCGGCACCTTTGCCCGCCACATTGACCAAGGCCTTGGCCTCGAGCACGGCTGTTGAGCTGATGAAATAGCCTTTGTAGCCGAGTTCACGCGCTTGCTTGGCGATCAAGCCCACCGTGCCGGTGGGAGATGCATTGGTATCGATCACATCGGGGTTTTTGGCCAACAAACGCAGCAATGACGCTTGAAAATCTTTGGCGTTGAGCTCGACCAACTCTTCACCGACAAACTCAACGCCCTGGCCCTTCAAGCGGGCAGCAATTTCCTTCAGGACCTTGACGTCAGAACGCCCTAAATCGTTGTTGGGCCCCATGAATGCGACCCGCTTGATGTTGAGCTTTTTATAAATTTCCGGAGTGAACGTGTAGTACAGCTGGTCAGAGGATGCCATGAAGCGAAACACCGTGGGGTTTTCGGCGTTGGTCACCTCTTTGCCCGCCGCACCCATGAAAATATCGAAAAATCCATTTTGCCGAATGATGGGCAACACAGCGCCATGCACCGCAGCGCCCAAAATAAATCCATATTTGACGTTGTCGTTGAGCACCGCACGGTTGAGGGCCGCCACGGTTTTTCCGGGGTCCAGAGATGTGTCGTATGGAACCACCTCGAGTTTGTACGGTTTGCCTGCGACTTGAAAGGTACCCACATCTTCTGCGGCCAGTTCAATGCCCCGGTTGATGCCGATGCCAAAGGCGGCGGCCGGCCCTGACAGCGGTGACAGATTACCGATCTTAAAAGACTCCTGGGCCATGGTCGGCGTGGTCAACGCCATACAAGCGGCCATCAAGGCGGTGGCAATGGATGCAATTTTCATGTCAACAACTCCTGTTGTGTGGTGGTGAGGGAACACGTGAAATTCAGTTTATGGCCCCAGGGGTGCAACGTCAAGCGCGCTTTCCTAGGGGGTGGCCTGGAACACCCACGACGGGGTGAGCGAACGTGTCTGGGTTCAGTCCCCTGCTCAAAAATGCATCACCATCAACAGCTAAGATGGTTCTGCGTTGCTGATGAACATTTCTTTTTGGAGAACCCCGACCATGAAACCCCAAACCGCTTTGAGCAAAGTTCCACGCGCGCAATTGGACGCCACCATGCAGGCAGCCTTCGATCGGTCGCTGGCCATGCACCAGGATGCCACCTTTGTGGAGGTCATGGGACACGCGCCGCATGTCTACCACTGGTATCAAAATGATTTTTACAAGAAGCTTTTTTATGGCAGCGCTCTGCCCGTGACCTTGTTGGAGTTGGTGCGCTTGCGCTTGGCCAATGTTCATGGCTGTGCCTTTTGCAACCGCAATGACACCGCTGCGGCGTTGCGTGCAGGCATCGGTCAAAACCAAATCGACGCCTTGGCCGATTACGAAATCGGTCCTTTCAGCGACCGGGAAAAAGCTGCGCTGGCTTTGGCCGACACCATGGCACTCACCCAACCCAAGGGGCAATTGGATGCCGCTTTGCATGCGCGATTGAAACCCCATTTCACCGACGGTGAGTTGGTGGAGTTGGGCGTCATCATGGCGGTGCTGTGCGGCATGGCCAAAATGATTTTCGCTTTCGACCTGGTGGAAAAAGAAGACAGCTGCCCGTTTATTCCCTGATGTCATTGACGTCACCATGTTGGGCCAGTTCGCATGCATGGGTGAGATCAAGCAGGCACAAAGATGGGAACATTCTGGCCTGAGGCACTGGCCGAAAAACCCAGCTTGACCCGCATGCCAATGTGCACGGCATCCCAATCGGGTGCGTGCAAATGCGTCAACACGGTCACCCCCTCATCCAACCGCACATAAGCCATCAAATAAGGTGTTTCAACGCCGCGAACCGTCCGGGTGAAGGTGTAAATTTCGCCTTCGCCCGCACTGGCCCGCCATTCGGTCTGATCACTGCCGCAGTGGGGGCAATAGGGTCGAGGGTAATGGTGTGACACATCGCAAGCCAAGCAATGCTTGAGCATCCATCGGCCTTGCTGGGCCTGCTCCCAATAGGTGAGGTTTTCAGGATTTTGCAGCGGGTCTTGAAAGACCAAAGGGGTGGCGGGTGTGTTCATGTCAAACCCTTTTCATGATCAAGGTGGCGGCGCCATGGCGCGAGCCCAAAAATCCACCGATGCCATTGGCCAAGGCAAACTCCAAGTTCGGCACCTGCACTTTGGGATGGGCTTGACCGCGCAATTGGCGCACCGCTTCAATGACCTTGGTCATCCCACCGCGGTTGGCCGGGTGGTTGTTGCACAGGCCACCCCCATCGGTGTTGACCGCGAGCTTTCCTTGCCCGGCGATCAACTGGCCATCAGCGACAAACTGACCGCCCTCACCTTTGGCGCAAAAACCCAGGTCTTCCAGTTGCATCAGCACGGTGATGGTGAAGCTGTCGTAAATGGAGGCGTATCGAATGTCGCGGGGGGTGATGCCGGCTTGCGCAAATGCACGGGGCGCGGTCCATGCCGTGGCCGAGTGGGTCAAATCCACCTGCCCACCCGATTGGCCCTTGACCGAGGCCGACATGCCCACCACTTGCACCAGCGGTTGGCGCAATGATTTCGCCACATCGGGATGAACCACCACCACCGCACCGCCGCCATCGGTCACCACACAACAGTCGGCGCGCCGCAAGGGGTCGGCCACACGGGGAGAGTCCAACACATCCTGCACCGTCATCACCTGTCGCAGCAATGCGTTCGGGTTGTGTTGCGCATGGTGTGACATGGCCACCTTGATCCATGCCAATTGCTCAGAAGTGGTGCCAAATTCGTGCATGTGCCGCATGGCACACATGGCATAGCTGTTGAGCGGCGTGGGCATGTAAGGGCGCTCAAACTCAGCATCCGGCGCGGTGTCGCCATAGTTGCGCGGCTTGGTCCCGCTGGAGCCCTCGGACTTGGGGCGCCCCGCCAAGGTGACCAAGGCCACTTTGCAACGGCCGGCCGCAATCGCTGCTGCTGCTTCACCCACATGCGACAGGTAAGAGGCCCCACCCAGCTCGGTGGTCTGCACCACTTGGAGGCGCTTCAAGCCCAAATAGTCAACGATCGATGTCGGCCCCAAACCGGGTGCATCGCCCGCACAGAAATATGCATCCACATCGTTGAGGGTCAATCCGGCATCGCGCAAAGCGCCGTGGGCCACGTCGGCATGCAAGCGCGCCACCGAATGGTCTGGCGCCACCCGCAAGGGGTGCTCGTAAATGCCGGCCACGCAGGCTTGAACGGCTGCGCTCATGGGTTCACCGCGGCATTGCCAGATGTCTGTGCTTCAGCGACCAAGCTTTGTGCGAGCAACCACACGGGGCGATCGACCAATTTGCCATCCACCGCGATGGCGCCCAAGCCATGTTGCTCAACTGACTGCAAAACGCGCTGGGCCCATGCCAATTCACTGGCACTGGGTGCGAATCCCTGGTTGACGCCGGCCACTTGCTTGGGGTGAATGCACAATTTCGCACCCATGCCCATGCGCCGCGCGCGCGCCACATCGCTGACCAAGGCTTGGTCATCGGCAAATGCCAAGGTGACGCCGTCAACCGGCGAGCGCACACCGGCCAAGCGCGAAACCAAGACCAAATGGGTGCGCACGGCATTGAGTTCTTCGCCATCACTGCCCATGCCCGCGTCAGAAGCGAAATCGACCGAACCAAATATCAACCTGTCCACCGCGGGCGCGCTGGCCAGTTCCCGAGCGCGGTCCCAACCAAACACACTTTCGACAATCGGCAACAGGCGCTGATCAGGGCGCAGGCTTTTGGCCAGTTGGATCAACAAATCGGGTTCCTGCGCCTTGGGCAATACCAAGCCACGCACGCCTGGGTGGCTGAGCAAATCCAAATCACCATCAAACCAAGGCGTTCCGTAAGCGTTACACCGCAGATAAATGGGTTTGTCCGGGTGCAGCCATTGGCCAATGGCTGCGCGGGCAGAAACCTTGGCCTCGGGCGCCACCGCATCCTCCAGGTCAATGATCACCGCATGGGCGCCGGTGGCCAGGGCCTTGTCAAAACGCTCGGCACGGTCGCCAGGGACAAATAAATAGCTTTTCATGGGTCATATCACCGCGAGTTCGCGCAGTTTTTCAATTTGTTGATCGGTAAAACCCGCCTCTTTCAGCACTTGTGCTGTGTGCTGACCCAAGCTGGGCGCGGCCACGGCGGCCACCGGCCCGGCCGTGATGGGACAAGCCATGGTGCGAATGGGGCCTTGCGGGTGGTCCACGTTGACCACCATGCCCATCTCCTGCGCAAATTCATTGTCCAAGGCTTGGGCCACATCATTCACCGCCGATGCGGGTACCTGGCCTGCAAACACCTTCAACCAATGGGCGGTGGTTTGTTGTTGCAGCACCTCGTCCAAGGCCGCATTGAGTTCAAGGCGATTTTTTAAGCGGGCCGCAAAACTGCCAAACCGCTCATCGCTGATCCACTGCGGGCGATTGATCTTTTCACACAGCACGGCCCAAAATTTTTCCTTGTTGCACATCACAAACATCCAACCATCTTGGGTGCGGTACAACTCGCTGGGCACCAGGGAAGGATGGCCAGACCTGGCTTGGCGTCCTGTGACCACGCCTTTATTCAGGTACCAAGTGGCCAAATAAGCCAGGTTGTACATGGCCACGCTGTAAAGGCTGACATCCACATCTCTGCCTTTTCCGGTTTTCCGAGCCGACAACACGCCCGCGAGCATGGCCAAGGCCGCCGTGGTGCCGGTCATGTAGTCCACGATGGACAGGCCTGCGCGAGAAGGTGGGCCGTCGGGTTCACCGGTCAAGGACAAATAACCCGCTTCGGCTTGCATCAAATAGTCGTAACCCGGCCAATTGGCCCGCGAACCCTTGCGCCCATAAGCCGACAGGTGCGCACACACCAAAGCGGGTTTGATGCGCCCGAGTTGCTCATAGGTCAGGCCCAGTTTGGGGGGCAAGTCGCCACGCAAATTGTTGAACACCACATCGGCGTCGCGCGCGAGTTGGTGCAACACGGCTTGACCTTCAGGGTGTTTGAGGTCCAGGGTCAGGCTCTTTTTGTTGCGGCTGAAGGATTGATAGAAGTGGCTGTCACCCGGCCCAAAGAAATGCGGACCCACCATGCGACCCACATCGCCGCCGTCTTTGCGGTTTTCAATTTTGATGACCTCTGCACCCAGGTCGGCCAAGTATTGGGTGCCAAATGGCCCCGCACCATATTGCTCGACCGACAAAATGCGCAAGCCTTGCAACACAGGCGCTGCGGGCGGGTTGGTGAAAGATGTTGTCATGAAAATTTCCTTGTCGCCATGGATGTCAAGCCGCCAACAACTGGGCCAGCTCGCGGGTGCGGATGTGGGGCAAGTTCAGCACGCCGTCGCGCAATGCGCTCGCCGCTGACACGGGCCAGGCCAGAGCGGCGTTGTCCATGAACTTGGTCACGATATCGGCATGGGCAATGGGCCGACCGGGCGCGCCGCGGTTGATGGGTTCTTTGTGCACGACCTGGCGGCCATCGGCGAAATGCAGCACCACCTCACCCGGGAAGTACTTGGGGTAATCGGCATCGGGGTCGACTTCGTAGCGCACTTTATCGGCCAAGGCCTGGGTGAGCGGGTCTTGCATGGCTTCGGGCTCCAAGGCCTGCAGTCCGAACTTGCCATGGCGCAAGGCTGTGGCAATGCCATATTGCACGCTGAACTGGGCTTCATAAGCATTCGATGGTCGGCGCTTTTGGGCCACTGGCTCGCACACCACCGGCACATAACCCTGGGCCACGCGGGCCACGATGTGCGACAACTCTCCCAGCGCCAACTCAGGGCGCAAGGCGCTGGCCGCATCGATGCAGGCATGGACAAAATGGCATGCAGGGATGGGCTTGACCGCCACGCGCATCAACTCCCACGCCACGCCCAAACCCTGCGTGGCCAATTCCATGCGACAAGCGTCCAAGGCTGTTCCCAAATGGCTGGCGTATAAACCATATTGGCCTTCGTAGGCGGTGGATGGTCCGCTCATGCCGCGCCGCGCCAAGGCCACCGCCACGATGGCGCTGGAGGCCGCCCACCCAGGGTGGAAGCGTTTGGTGCCTGCGCCCTCTTTCAAAAACTCCAAGGTCCCAGCGGCCATCGACAGGGCGATGCCCTGGGCGTGCACGGTTTGCGCCTCATCCAATCCCCACAAGCGAGCCGCCGCGATCACGCAACCAAAAATACCGGCCACTGCTGTGGGGTGAAAGCCCGCTTTGTGAAACACGCCACCAGCCACCATGCCGACGCGGGTGGCCACCTCCATGCCGGCCACATAAGCCAGCAGCAAATCTTCACCGGTGCTGTCTTGTTGGCAGGCCACGCTGAAAGCGGCGGCAAACACCGATGCAGTGGCATGGACCACGCTGCCAGGGTGGGTGTCGTCGTAATCCAAGCCATGAATCAGCAAGCCATTGATCAAGGCCGCATCGCGGGCTGGCAAATGGGCTTGCATGCCAAATACCGGGACAGGGCCTGTGCTGGGGCACAGGTCTTGCATCGCCAGAAATGTTTGTTGGGCAAAAGGGTAGCGGCCTGAAGCCAGCGCAATGCCCAGGGCATCCAAGATCAGGTGTTGGCCTTGGGCCACCACTTCGGCGGGAAGGTCGCGCCAGTGCAACGCATGCGCCCAATGGGCATAGCTTGCCGCAAGCGGGCCAGCCACTGGGGTGGTGTCGGCGTCAGGCTTTTGCATGCGAATGACCTGACTCAATCATCCACGGCATGGCCACGGCAGGCCACCAAAATGATGCGCTCAAAGGACATGATCTCGACGCCATCCTGGTTGATGCCACGGGTGTGCACGGTCACGATGCCCTGGTGGGGGCGTGACTTGGACTCGCGTTTGTCCAACACCTTTGTTTCGGCATACAAGGTGTCGCCCGCGAACACCGGGCCGCTGAGTTTGATGTCTTTCCAACCCAAATTCGCAATGGCTTTGGCACTGACGTCATTGACCGTCATGCCCACCACCACCGCCAAGGACAAGGGGCTGTTGATGAGCAAGCGGCCAAATTCGCTTTTCTTCGCGAACTCCATGTCGCAATGCATGGGGTGCTGGTTCATGGTGAGCAGCGCAAAACTGATGTTGTCTTGGTCGGTCAAGGTGCGGCCTGGGCGGTGCTCATACACATCGCCAACTTGGAAATCCTCAAAGTAACGGCCATAAGAGGTGCGGTAACGCTGGGGTCCGATTTCGCGGGCTGTGATCATGGGCTCTCCTGTTTGTGGTTTTAAAAATGTTTCATGCCAAACTTTTTTCTTCGGCCAACGTCGGGTAATCGTTGTAACCATCGGGCCCGCCGCCGTAAAAGCGTTTGGTGATGGCCTTTTGATAGGGTCCATCGGCACGGATGCGCTCGGGCAAATCAGGGTTGGCCATCCACAAGCGGCCAAACGAAACGGCATCGATGGACCCATTGGCAATCAGGGTTTGCGCCGTTTGTGGGTCAATCCCACCGTTGGCAATGATGGGCCCATCAAACACCGGTCGGGTGAGGGACAGCATTTGATCGCGGTCGAATTGGCCTGCCCAAAAATTGGTGTCGGCCAACTCCAACCAGCCCATGCCATGGCGGGCGAGTTCATCGACCAAATAGCGGTAAGTGGGAATGGGGTCCGGGTCCAACGCGCCATTGAAAGTGGTGAAAGGGGAAATGCGCATGCCCACGCGCCCCGCAGGAAACTCGGCAATCATGGCGCGCATGGCCTGCAACGCGAATTGAGCGCGCCCCTGGGGTGAGCCCCCATAGGCATCGGTGCGGCGGTTCAAATAGGGTGACAAGAACTGATGGGGCAAATAACCATTCGCCGCATGCAACTGAACCCCATCAAAGCCCACTTCGCGCGCGGCACGGGCCGCACGGCCAAAGGCGGCAATGGTGTCTTCCACTTCGGCCAAGGTCATTTCACGCGAGGGACAGGCTGTTTTCTTGCGAAAAATACCTTGCTCATCGCGGCCCCACACGGTGATGGTGTCTATGTTGTCGTTCACCCCCGACGGTGACAGCGGGGGATCGGGTTGCTCCCGGTTGTCCGCGGCCACGCGGCCGCCGTGCCACAACTGCAGCGCGATCTTGCCGCCGGCTTGGTGCACGTGATCCACCAAAACCCGCCAAGCAGCGATTTGCTCAGCGGTGAAGATGCCTGGCGTGCATTCCCAAGCGTTCGAACGCAAAGCCACATTGGTGGCCTCGGCAATGATCAGGCCCGCAGAAGCCCGCTGCACATAGTGCTCGGTCATCATGGGGGTTGGCACGCGCTCAGGGGTGGCTCGCGAGCGGGTCAATGGCGCCATCCAAATGCGGTTGGCAAGTTGAAGGTCACCCAGCTGGATGGGTGAAAACAAGTTGGACATGGTGTTCGGTCTCCTGGGTTGAAAGGGAAGTCAGCGTTCAGCGGTGCAGCAGCTTGGGGCTCAAGCCATGGTGGGCACAGCCCAGGCCTGCACCTGGGCGCCGTTTTCGCGCAATGGTTTGATCTGTGCGTATTCTTTGGAATGCCAAAAGGCCTTCAGATGGCCCATGCTGGGAAACTCCAAGACGATCAGGCGTTGACCATCGTGCTGGCCCTCCATGACCTCGAGGTCCTTGCCAATGGCCAGCACCTTGCCACCATGCAGCGCCATCAAGGGCTGGACTTGGGCTTGGTATTGCTTGTAGCGCGCCATGAACGCTGGGTCTGGGCTGAGTTGGGCTTGGATGATGAACAAAGCGGGCATGGTGTCAATCCAATGGCTGGGTCAGTTGTGCGATGAGCAGGTCTTTGAGCTTGCCGCGCTCGACTTTGCCCGTGGGGTTGGACGGAATCGCATCAATGAAAAAGTAATGGCGCGGTCGCTTGAAGGCGGCCAAATCGGGGTTTTGCAAACAAAAAGCGTCCATGGCCGCGGCATCCAGGGCGGGGTCTTTGCGCACGATGGCAGCGCACACCACTTGGCCCCACTTTTGGCTGGGCAAGCCCACCGCAGCTGCATTGGCCACACCAGGGTGCTCAAACAAGATGTTCTCAATTTCAGAAGGGTGGATATTTTCGCCGCCGCTTTTGATGGTGTGGTCCATGCGCCCCATCACGGTGATGAAGCCCTCGCTGTCGGCCACCGCCGCATCGCCCGAAAAATACCACCCATTGCGCAGCGTCTCTGCAGTTTTGTCGGGCAAGCCCCAGTACTCGGTGAACAAGGAAGGACCACGCGCAATCAATTGACCAATTTCTCCCGCGCTGCAAACCTGGTTGGGATCCACGCTGTCATTGCGGATCACCCGCACTTCCATGTTGACCGCCGCTTGCCCCACACTGCCCAGTTTTTCTGGCCGGCGCCGGTAGTCACACACGGTGACCGCCAGGGCTTCGGTGGAGCCGTAAATATTGCCAAAGTAGTCTGGGAACAAAGCCATGCACTTGCGCGTGACATCGTCGGCCAAGGTCTGACCACCATAAAAACCACAGCGCAAACTGCTCAAGTCGTATTGGCTCAAATCGGTAGCCACCAGCATCACCATTTGCGTGGGCACGCCGTGCAACACGGTGATCCGCTCAGCCTCGACCAAAGACAAGGTTTCGTGCACATCAAATCCACGCGTCAGAACGTTGGTGCCGCCGATCTGGATGAAGGGCATCAACTGCAAATGGAATTGGGCAATGTGGAACAAGGGCTTGTTGTGCAGGATCACATCTTCGTGACGAAACCCCACTTCGACCGCCATGGTCATGCTGCCCACGATTTCTGCCAAATGGGATCGCACCACCCCTTTGGGTCGCCCCGTGGTGCCAGAGGTGTACATGATCAAGGCCGGGTCGTGCCAATCGACATGAACCTGTGGCTCCTGATGGCCCCCTGCGGACACAAAGTCATCGAAACGGATTTCGCCCGCTTGAACCTGGTCACCAATGTAGATGAGCTTTTCCAGCTTCAATTGGTCTTTGATGGCCATGACCGGTGCGCGCAGGTTTTCCTCGAACACCAGCATCTTGGCGCCGCAGTCTTCGATGATGTACTTCACCTCGTTGGGCGCCAGCCGGTAATTGATGGGCACGGGAATCGCACCCAACTTCATCAGGGCGTAAAAGCCTGTGATCTGCTGTGGCAAGTTGTAGGTGAAAAAAGCCACCCGATCGCCCTTGACCACACCGCTGGCCGCAAACGCACCCGCAGCGCGGTTGACCCAGTCATTCCACTGGCCATAGGTCCAGCGTTGGCCTTCAAAGACCAAGGCGGTTTTGTGCGGCCATTTCAAGGCCGATTGGGTCATGGTGGCAGCGAGGTTCATGGCTGGGTTGTGCAAAGTGGTTTCAAAAATCAAATCATGCGGGGCCAACGCGCCCAATGGAATCCGGATGGCACTTCATCTGTGAGGTCCGGCTTGGCGTGTCCCCTGGGCGTAGGCAGATCAAACGCATCCATCGCCACCCCACGGGCCTGCAAAGCAGCCAAGGTCGAAGACGGCAGCACCCCGTGGGTCATGCCCTGCTGTTCAAAAGCCACTTGTGCAGACCCCAGGCCGAGCAGGTTGACAGCCGGCCATGTGGGCCACGCTGGTCTGTGTCGGCTGGCTTGCGTGGGCACGTGCGCCGCTGGGCCGGCATGCCATTCGGGCCGGCCATGGAAGCGCGCACAGGCCACGCACCCATGGCGTGAAAAGGTTTGTCCGCGCCAAGCGTGGGCCGGCACAAATCCATGCTCGCGGGCCCGCCACCCTTGGTCGTTGATGGTCAAGTCGCCATGCAGCAGCAAAAAATCTTCATCCACGCTGTAATGCCCGGGCCGAATTCGGCGCCAATTCGGGGGGAATTGCACCAAGGCCCAAAAGTGATCTGAGGCCAACGACGGCAAGCGCGCCAATTGAACCGCCCCACTGGCATCGGGCATGGCGTATTCCCGCCAGGTCAAGTCCAACGAGGGGTTGAGCGCCATGCCCATGGTTCAGGCCTTGCCCATGCGGATCTCGCTGATGGCCTGCGCCACCAAGCGCTCGCCGCACATGAGTTGCTGATCGATGTGCACCACCCAATGTCCCGCGGGTGCATCGATGGTCATCACCTGGCCGCGCGCCACCAGGTAGTCGCCGGCGAAAGCCATGGATTTCATTTTCAAGGCCATGCGCTGGATGAACGCCTGGGGGCCAGCCCAACGCACGGCCTCCCGCGCAAACACAGCGCCAAAGGCTTGACCATCGATCAACACGCCCGGCAATTGCTTGGACTGGGCATGCGCTTTGTCATAGTGCAAACGGTGCCAGTCCCAGGTGGCCGCACCATAGGCCACCAAGTCAACTTCGGTGAAGGTGTGGGCCTGCTCTGGCAAGGCATCGCCAGGTCGCAGCTGGCTGGGGTCAAGGCTGGGTCTGAGCATGGGGCACCAAAGGTTGAAAGACCAAGGCTTCGCGGTTGGTCGCCACGGTGTGGCCTTGCGCGTCGGCATACGTGGCCACCGACATCACAAACAACTGCATCCCACCCCTGGAAGACGGCTTTTCCACCATGCTCTCCAAAGTCCAGGTCACTGATATGCGGTCGGTTGCCAAGATGGGGCGGTTGAAGGTGTAGTCGTTGCCGGCGCGGATCATGCGGCAGCCGGGCACAGGCAAATGCCACTCATGCCCGATATACCCATCGGCATCAGGTGCGCGGTGGGCGTATTGGCAGGTCTCACACACCAGCGTGGGTGGGGCGATCACGCCCGCGTGGCCAGCGGCTTGGGCGTAGGCCTCGTCGACGTACAAAGGGTTGTCGTCGTGCATCGCCAATGCGAAGTAGCGGATGGATGCATGGCCCAAAGCTTCGCGCGCAGGGTAATGCACTTGCCGACCAATCAGCGCTTGCAGTTCTGGGGTGAGCAAGGCCATGGGTCAGTCCAATATCGCGAACGGATCGACTTCGATCTTCATCTCGGGCCTGAGCAATGCCTCACAAATCAAACCGGTCGATGCCGGGTAAGGTGTGCGCAATAAAGCCGCGCGCACGCCAGCCACATTGCGGTAGTCGGCCAAGGCATTGGGCGTGACGTATTCAATGGTTTTGACCAGATTTTGTGGGCCAGCGCCCGCGGCCTCCAGCACTTTGAGAATATTGCGGTAGGTGTACTCGGCTTGTGCCACCACATCGTCTTCGTGCACCACCCGTTCTGTGGCCGGGTCCAAGGCCCCTTGGCCCGACATGAACAACAGCTTGCCTGCTTTGACCGCAGGGCTGTAGGTGAGTTTTTCATAGCGGGTCCAACCCGGGTTGATGCACTCCAGCACATCGCGCGAGGCGATGAAGTCGTATTGGATCAAAGCCTCAGGATGCACCAAGCGCGGCATCATCAAACCTGCGGCGCCAGGGTAGATGGGCCCCAAATGCTGTTTTCGAATGCGCCCGGTCCCTTTGTACTGGGCCAAGCCTTGGGCCGTGAGGTAATCCACGGTTTTGACCACATTGTGAAAACCCAAACCCAGCGCAGCCAGCATCTTTCCCGCTTGCTCAAAGATATAGGCGGTTTGCGCCACGATGTCTCCAGCACCCACGATGCGCCCCTGGGCATCGACCGGTTGAATGGTCGGCAAGTAAACCACCCCAGCCGAGTCGCGCGCGGGCGAGGCCCGGGAACCCACATCGGTGGCCGCACCCACCGGGCCGGCGGTGATTTCGATCTCAATGAAGGCCTCTGGCCGGAGCAAACTTTTCACCGGCACGGTGTGCACCGTGGGCTGATGGGTACCAAACACTTCCGCGCGCACCGCTGCGGCTTCGGCGTAACGCTCAATGCCTTCGGGCCGGACGTATTCGACCACCCGCACCACATCTTGAAAGCCCATGCCGGCCCCTTCCAAGATGGCAGCGATCTTGGCGTAGGCCGTGCGCACCTGATCGCTCATGCTGCCGCGCACAACGATTTTTTTGGCGATGGGGTCGTACTCGGACGCTGTGTGGCCTGACAAGTAAGCGCCGCGTTCGGTTTTCAAGCCCAAGGAAAAGGAATAGCGCGCATAGTCGTACCAAGGGTAGTGGGCGGGCGTGATGGCTTGGAGTTTCATGGTGATGATGGGTCGATAAAAAAGAAATCAGGGTGCATTTTTTTGCCACCAGCCACTCAGTGCTTGGAGGTGTTCCTCGCTGGGGTGAGAAACCGCGGTGGGCATGCCTTGCGGTGGATGAAGGCTCAAATGGGCATAGGTGTCGTTGTGTGCGGTGGTGCAGTGAAGCGGGGCTTTGACTTGCGGCCATTGGCCTGCCCAATCAAATGACCAGTGCGCGCGCCAGGCACCGGCATAGCTGTCGGGCTGCTTCATGGCTTCCAACACCCAGGCGTTCAAGCGCACGGGGTCAATTTGAGACGGCTGTGGCTTGCGCTGCGATATGCGGCGATCAAACCAAGGCCACCACAGTTCGGCATCGCGGGCATGGTGCCAAGCGCGCAACCAATGGGCGCCCTCCCAACTGGGTTTCACATCGGGGATGCCATCTGCCATCAGTCGGTCACGCGTGGCTGCATCTGCCCACAAGGGCGCATCCAACACCACAGAGGCCACCTTGTCAGGGTGTTGCACAGCCAAGGCACAAGCCAAGGCCGCGCCGCCCTGGTGGCCCCACACATGCACCCGCTTGACACCCATGTGGTCGAGCACATGGGCCACGGCACGCACCCATGTGGCGTGGTCTTGCGGGTTGCCGGTCAGCGCATCCGATTCGCCATGGCCTGGCAAATCCAGCGCCAAGACTGGGTGCTTTTCACCGATGGTCAACATGGCCGATTCATACAAACGCGATGAGCCCGGTGCATGGTGCAGCAACAAAACCGGTGTGGCCTGGCCCCAGTCACCTCGGCTTCGCACCGCCAACTGCGCCCCTTCAAAATCCACATAGGTCTCGGTCAAGCGCTGGGGCAGCGCCTGGCAAGGGGGCGCTGCGGGCACGGGTTGGCTGGCCGGGTGTTGGGCCAACAAATCCATTTCGTGCACAGACGCCGCTTCAAACTCACGCGGCACATCGGCCATCCATACGCCGTCTGGGTAAAGATGACGGGTCAGGTACATGCTGTCGCCAGGTCGGTTGCCAAAGCACACCGGCACTTTTAAATCTGGCACCACCCCCAAAGCGCGGTGGCGAAACGGGGCCGCATAGCCCACGCGGTAGCCATCGCCCGCTTGCAGCAGCTCGACCACACCACGGTGCAAGAAATCCAAATCGGGCACATCGGTGTCGGATCGGTTGGCATCAAACTGTTTGTTCCATGGCCAAAACACATGCTGGTCGCGGTAGCGAAACCACAACCGCAAAATATGCGCCGCGTCCCATTGGGGAATGATGGGCTCCAAGTACGCCTCGAGTTCGCTGGGCGAATAGGCTTTGGCAAACACGGCAAAGCCATCGGCCAAGGCCATGCTGCAGCGATCCGGGTGCCGAGCCGCAAACTCGACAGCGATGGAAGCACCGGTGTGCCGCCCATAGGTGGCCACTTGCCCAATGCCCAAGGCCGTCAAGGTTTCGGCCAGGGCGTCCGCAAAATCTTCCACCGACGGTCCATCGATGGGCAAGGGGTCGGAAAGGCCAAAGCCTGGGGTATCGAACGCAAAACAGGTGTACTGCTGGGCGAAGATGTCCATCAAGGGCCGCATCACCTTGGATGAACAAGGTGATGCATGCAACATGGCGACTGCTGGACCTTGCCCAGCGCGCAAATAGTGCACGCGCCGCTGGCCCACGGTGACGAAATGTTTGGTGATCTTCATGGTCTGGCGCCTCAATAGCTCTTGGGCAAACCCATGCGCTCGCCCAAAAAGTTTTTCACCATCTCGTTGGATATGGGGCTGAAAGGGCCCAAGCGGGTGTCGCGAAACAAACGCTCCATGGGGGTCTCTTCCACCAAGCCATAGCCACCCAAGATGCGCATGCATTTGTCGGTGGCCCGCACCGCGGTTTCGGTGGCCGCCAGTTTGGCCATCGCGGCCTCGGTGGCGCACTCGCGCCCCTGGCTGAGCAACCAAGCCGCTTTGTAGGTGAGCAATCGAATTTGCTCCAACTCGGTGGCCACTTCCGCCAAGGGGTGCTGCACCGCTTGAAACTGCCCGATGGAGCGGCCAAAAGCCTGCCTGTCCAGGGCGTACTGCAAGGCCTGTTCCAAAGCCGCGCTGGTGATGCCCACATACATGGCCGCACACAGAATGCGCTCCTCGTCCAAACTGGCCAGCAGGTGGTACCAACCGCGACCGCGCTCGCCCAACACCGCCGCTTCCGGGGCTTTGGCATCGTCAAAAAAGACCTCGCAGGTGCACGCGGCGCGCATGCCCATCAACTCCAAACGGCGCACGGTGACCGCCGGTTGTTGGCGCGGTGTGAGCACCAGTGACATGCCACGGGCGCGTTTGCCTTCGGTCTCAGGTTCTGTTCGGCACAGCACCAAAATGGCATCGGCATCATCGGCCAGCGATGTGTACAGCTTTTGGCCCCGCACCGTCCACTCGCCATTGCTCAAGCTGGCGCGGGTTTTCAAGCTGAGCACATCGGTGCCCCCGCCGGGTTCGCTCATGCCAAAGCCCATCAAAAACTCGCCCTTGGTCAACAGCGGCAAGTAATGGGCCTTTTGCTCGGGGGTACCCACTTCCATGAAAACACGCGCGGTCATGGATGTCAGCAACCAATCGGTGCCCAGGGAGGGGAACCGCCTCGACAACTCCTCACACAAGATGGTGCCTTGCATGATGTCGCCGCCCGCACCGCCATATTCTTCGGGCACTGAAATGCCCATCCAACCTTGAGCGGCCAATTTGGGCCAAATGCTGCGCGGGATTTTGCGCGCACGGTCATATTCGCGAATGGTTTTTTCTGGCAGTTCGGTATCCAAAAAATGGCGCACACTGTCGCGCAACATTTGGTGCTCGGGGATGGTGTCGAAATTCATCTGCCTCTCCTGTGGGACCAGTTCATTAGTTTCTTGAATTCAAGCGGGCGTGAAGTCCAACCAGCCATCGACTTTGGCGTAAATCAAAGCACCCTGTTGACTGGCCATGGCGGCCTCCACAGCACCAGCTGGTCGGTGAACGAAAACACCCCGACCCATCTGTTCACCACCCCACTGCACACCACCAGCGAGTACAAACATCTGACACCAAGCGGTATGTGCTCCGGATGAGCTTTGCTGGTATCCGGGTGCCAAACGAAGCAGTGCCGTTTGTTGACCCGTGAGAGGGTTGCGGCTGAGCACACGCACCGACAGATGCTCTACATCAAAACCTTCCAATCGGCCTTCGCCGCGCGCATAAGCCGCACCGGGCTGCCAGACCAAATTGGTTGAAGACACTTTGCAAACGCGGCCCCGTGTGCCCAAAGATGCGTCATGGTTATCCGAAATCAAATGATTGCGCCCAGCCAAGTCAGATGGGCACACATAACGACTGACTGGCCCACTTTCATTGGATCGCCCCTCAAATCCCAGCAGCAACTCCACACCCGGAAGGGTTTTTGCATGGTGAATCCAACCTGGGGGGCGCCAAAAGTAGTCGGCCTCATGCAGTGTGCCCTCACCATCAAGCACCACCTCACCACCCAGCAAAAACCCCTCTTCCACCGAATCATGGCAACAATGCGTCAAATCGCTGTAACCGGGTTCGAGTTGAACCAAATCCAAACGGCGCGTGCTGTCGCGGTCAAGGTATAGGTTTTTTTGCCGGTACTTGCCAAAGTTGGCCGCCACTTGATCGACAGGGCCCAGGTTGTCACGAAACGCTGGGGCCAAGGTCGCCAAAAAATCCAGGCCACTTTCCCAGGGCATGCTGTGCGTGTCTAAAACCCTGGCGTGTTGTAAGCCCATGTGATGCTTTAGCCTTGAGGGACTGGCTGCCCATCGGTGACGACGGGCTCACCCAGGTAAACCTGCTGAACCACGGCACTGGCGCGCACTTCTTGCGGCAGACCCACAGCCAACACTTTGCCTTGGTGTAACACCGTGATGCGGCTGGCCACCGCAAAAACCACCGCCATGTCATGTTCGGTAAACACGCAGGAGATGCCCAACTGTTGGGCCACCTGATGCACCAACTGTATGGAGGCCAATCTCTCTTGCGCGGCCATGCCAGCGGTGGGCTCATCCAGCAACAACAACTTGGGCTGGCTGGCCAAGGCAATCGCCAACTCCAAACGCTTCTGATCTCCATGGGCCAGCGTTTTGGCGGTTCGGGCCCATTGCGCGGCCAAACCCACGCGCTCGAGCAAGTCTTTGGCACGCTGAACATGCAGCCCACTGGCTGCAGTCCAGACTTTCCAAGTCTGCTGCGCATGTGCACACAATGCCACTTGCACGTTTTCCAAGACCGTCATGCCATGAAACACACGGGTGATTTGAAAGGTGCGCCCCATGCCCAGCCGGGTCAATCGATGGGGTGCAAGCCCGGTCACATTGCGTCCGTCAAAGGAGATGTGCCCCTCATCGGCCTTTAACAATCCTGTCAGTGTGTTGAAGAAGGTGCTTTTA
The DNA here is from genome assembly GCF_965234775.1 of Limnohabitans rimovensis (SeqCode). Classification (GTDB taxonomy): domain Bacteria; phylum Pseudomonadota; class Gammaproteobacteria; order Burkholderiales; family Burkholderiaceae_C; genus Limnohabitans; species Limnohabitans rimovensis. The sequence continues at coordinate 1,402,138 of NZ_OZ248562.1, forward strand.
CCCGCCCCATTGGGGCCGATGATGGCGTGAAATTCCCCTGGCTTGACATGCATGTCGACACTTTGCAAAGCCTGCAGGCCTCCAAAGCGTTTGGAAATGCCCTCCACCTTCAGCACAAAGTCGGAGTTGTCGGCACTCATGTGTCGACCTTTTTCAAGCGGCCCACCAAGCCAGTGGGCATGAGCAACACCAAAAGCACAATGATGATGCCCATGGCCAAAGGCCAGTATTCAGTTTTGCCACTGATCATGACTTCGAGGACGACATAAACCGCAGCGCCCACAGCAGGCCCATAAAAGGACTGAACGCCACCCAGCACCGCCATCACCACGGGCGTGGCACTGGCCGTCCAGTTGAGCCAAGAAGGAAACACATTGCCGGTCGAAAAGGCAAACAATGCGCCTGCCAGTCCCGCACATGCAGCGCTGATCACAAAAGCAACCCATTGGTGTTGACGCACATGTACGCCCACATACTGCACACGCATGGGGTCATCTTTGAGGGCGCGCAAGGTCAAACCAAAAGGCGAATGGACCAAGCGATGCAACAGGTATACACAGGGCAAACACCAGGCCAAGGCGTACCAGTAATAACCCATGGGCGTACCCAATGTGCCGGGTGGCTTAAGACCCGTGATGCCATCATCCCCGCCCGTCAACCCGGAGGCCTTCATGGCCACGGTAAAGAGCAACATTTGAAATGCAAAGGTCAGCATCGAAAAATAGATGCCTGATCGGCGCACAGAAAAAAAGCCAATCAGCCCAGCCATCACAGCCGACACCCCCATGGCCACCAAGGGGGCAAGGGTGAACATCCACTCGACATCCAAACCACTCCGCTTGAAAAAAATCGCTGCGCTGTAAGCGCCCACCCCAAAAAATGCGGCATGCCCAAATGACAACATGCCGCCAAAGCCCAGCAACAAATTAAAGCTCATGGCGTACAGGGCAAAGGCCAGCACCTCGATGGCAATGAAAATCCAAAAATCACTCAGCGACCAAGGCAAAAGCACCAGCGAGGTGCACACCAAAGCCGCCCATTTGCGATGCGCCGTCATTCGGGGCTCCCAAACAAGCCCCAGGGTCGAACAATCAGCACCACAGCCATGCACACAAAAGTCATGACGACGGACCAGCCTGGGAAAGCCAGCACCCCATAGGCATTGATCACCCCCACCAACAGAGAGGCCACCAAGGCGCCCATCACACTGCCCATGCCGCCAATGACCACCACCACAAAAGCGTCAATGATGATTTGGACATGCAAGCCTGGCCCCACCGAGACCACAGGCGCAGCCAACGCACCACCCAGACCCGACAGCGCTGAACCGAGCGCGAAAACGCTGGTGTAAAGCCAGCGCGTGTTGACGCCCAAGGCACCCAACATGGCCCGATCATTGGTGGCCGCCCTGATGAAAATTCCCCACCGGGTTTTGTGCAGCAATACCCACAGTGCAACCGCCACCACAACGCCAGTGAAGATAAGAAATAAGCGGTAATTCGGAAACGTGATGCCCAAGGTCTGCGCGGCACCTGACAGGGCTTGAGGCGCAGTCATGGACCGATCTTCATTGCCCCAGATCAGTTTGACGACATCTCCCATGATGAACACCAGGGCAAAGGTGATCAGCAGTTGAAACTCATGGGGTGCACTGTAGATCCTGCGCAAAAGACCCCATTCGATCAAGCCACCCACCAGGGCCAACACCACCGTTGCGGCCAACAAGACCCAAGCAAACATGGCCCCGCTTTCGCCCCATTGGGCCGAGAGGCTGACAGCCACAAAAGCCCCCAACATGAACAACACACCATGCGCAAAATTCAGAATCCGTTGCACACCGAAAATGAGCGACAAGCCAGCAGATATCAAAAAAAGCAGCATGCCGTTGGAAACCCCAGCCAGCGTTTGACGCGCCAAAACAGTGGGTTCGAGCATCCAAGCAAAGTGTTGCGAGAAAAACTCCATCATGGTGACAAACGTGTGGATTCGGTGGGCATTGAACCAGTTTGCCAGACCCGAAGACAAGTTGCAATCACTATTTGTCCGGACAAAAGAAAATGCATGCAGCAAATCCGGGTTTACCCGAGCGCACCTGAACGTTGCAAGTTTGACTTTTGACAAAGATCGGGGCAACTGCGATTGACAAGCACAGAGATATCACCGCAGAATCAAGCACGCATCAACCAAGGAGAAATCTTGTGCACCGCTTGATCAAAAATCGTTTGTTTCCCGCCCTGGCCCTGGCCGCGGCCTTGATCTCACCCTCGGCCCATGCTCAAGCGGCCAGCGGCAACGACCCCATCAAACTGGGTCTGATCGATATCTACAGCGGCGGCTTTGCATTCATTGCAGATTCCATTCGCACCGGATTTCAAATTGCAGTCGACGAAGCCAATGCTGCGGGGGGCCTCAAAGGGCGTCCGTTCCAATTGGTCAGCGCAGACATGGGCGGCCAAGTTGAGAAAGCCGTGACCGAAGGTCGGCGCATGATCTTGGAAGACAAAATCAAGTTCGTGACCGTGGGCATCCACAGTGGTGCAGCCATTGCCGTGGGCAATTTGGGCAAAGAGCACAAGGTGCTGGTGACCGGCGGTTTTGCCACCACCAAACGCCTCACCGGCGAGTCTGGCCACCCCTACATTTCGCGCGCCAATTTGTCGACCGTCGAAATTGGCAGCGTGATCGCCGAATACATCAAAGCAAGGCCCGACATCAAACGCATCTCAACCATTGCACCTGACTACGAATATGGTCAGCAATTCATCGAGGACTTCATGCGCGCCCTCAAGCTAGCCCGCCCCGATGTGGTGGTGGTGCGCCAGGAATGGTCAAAGCTGGGTGCCACCGACTTCTCGGCTCACGTCACAGCGTTGCAAGCCCAACCCGTGGATTTGATTGTGAATGGTGGCTTTGGCGCTGACCTGGTGAACTTGCTCAAAGCGTCCAAAGACTTTGGCTTGTTCGCGGGAAAGACCCAGTTTTTCACCCACGGCTTAGACCTGGTGAAGATGAGTTCAGTGAAAGACTTGTTGCCTGCCAACACGGCTGGCACGGTTTGGTATCCGTTTTACGCACTCAACTCTGCCAAGTCCAAAAGCTTTGCCGCCGAAGTTGAAAAGCGGATGAAGACCTACCCCACTGGCCCCACCACCGTGGGTTACTCAGCAGGCAAGATGATCGTCGAATCCATTCGCAAAGCAGGTACTGCGACCGATGTGGAAAAAGTCATTCAAGCCATGTCCACCATCAGCTTTGAAGGCCCCACGGGCAAGACCAAAGTGCGTGGCTGTGACAACATGGCCATGTTTGACTTTTATGTCGGCACCGTCAAGCGCGATGCCGCTTTTCCCGATGGCATTGGCGTGACCGATATCAAAACCTATCGCACCGAAGACTACGCACGACCTTGCCAAGAGTTGTTGCGCTCGCGTGGCAGTTAACCCATGGCCTTGTTGCGGGTTGAGGGCCTGGAGACGGCATACGGGGACAGCCAGGTTCTGTTTGGTATTTCATTAGAAGTGCAAGAAGGCGAAGTGGTGGCCTTGCTCGGGCGCAATGGCGCAGGCAAAACCACCACCTTGTCCTCCATCATGGGCTTGGTACCCCCTCGCAAGGGGGATGTTTTTTTCAAGAACCAGCCCATTGCACGCCTAGAACCCTTTCAAGTTTGCCGCGCGGGTTTGGGCTATGTGGCCGAGGACTGCCGCTTGTTCACGTCTTTGACCGTGGCTGAAAATTTGGAAACCGCGCGCATGAATGCACGCGACGGCAGCTCCCGCTGGGGACTGGCTGAAGTGCTGGATTTGTTTCCGGACATCCGCAACTTTTTGGATCGCAAAGCTGGGGCCTTGTCCGGTGGTCAGCAGCGCATGGTGGCCATTGCGCGCACCATGATGGGCAATCCCGATTTGATTTTGCTGGATGAACCCTCAGAGGGCTTGGCACCGCTGGTCATTGAAGCCATGTTGCAGCGTTTGAAGCAACTCAAGTCTGCAGGTCAAACCGTGCTCATCAGCGAGCAGAATTTGCGCTTTGCCAATGAGCTTGCAGACCGTGTCTACATCATTGAAAAAGGGCAAATACCTTATCAGGGAACCCCTGCCGAACTGAATAACTTGCCACAGGTGCGGCAGCAATATCTGATGGTTTAAAGCCCTGCCTCAGGGCTTAAAGTCTGAACGCAGCAAACTCATGTGATAGCTGAATCGACCGCTTGGGTGCAAGCTGTCAGAGATTTCTAGCAAAAGATTGTTGGCATCAAAATACAAACGCTGCATTCGCAAAGCTGGGCTGCCCACCGGGCACAACAACAAGGTGGCGTCTGCTGAGCTGACTGAACATGCATCAATGCGTTGCTCTATGCGTGCCACTTTGATGCCATAGATTTCTTCAATCCACCGATAAACCACGGCATTTTTTCGACGCCGCATGGCCGGTATGACTTTTTGAAATGCCGGATTCAAGTAGACCCGGGTCAAGCACACCGGCAAGGTGTCTTCACCTTTGCTGCGTCTGAGCCCCATCCCAAAAATCCAGGTCTGGCCAGATGTCAACTGGGTTTCACCCATGTTCAAAGTTTGGTCCAACTTGAGGGTTTCCCAATGCGAAATTTCAAAACGCGTAGATTCGGCGTACTGGAGCAAGTCGTCGACCGTCTCCAGTGTTTGCACATAGGGGTTGCGTCGATTTTGCGAGGCCACCACACTGCCCACCCGGGGACGGCGGGTCACCAAGCCAGCATCGGTGAGCATGCTCAGTGCATTGCGGGCGGTGAACCGACTGACGTCAAACAAGTCACATAACTCATGCTCGGTGGGCAGCAACTCCCCAACTTGGTACACCCCGTCGGTGATGTCTTGGCACAATTGGTTGAACACCGCTAAATATCGCGGCTCACCGGCCGCAGTTGGCGCGACCTTGGCGGTGGATTTTTTGCGTTTGGAAGACTTGGTGGTGGCCATGAATCAGATTTGACAGCGGTTCGGATTCCCAGTAAATTCGTTTGGTTATTTTGTCTGGACAAATGACTTTTCGGTCTGAGGATTACCCTTGGGGTGTCTCTGCCTTCAAACACCGCACAAGCGGTCTGTCTATTCAGACACAACTGCCATCATAAGGAATCAACATGTCAGATATCGACGCCGACAACGAACAAGAACAACAAATGCTGGATGCCATAGAAAAATGGCTGGAGCGGGATGTGCGTCCCCATGTGCTGCGGCTGGAGCACGCAGACGAGTACCCCATTGAGATGGTTGAACAAATGAAGGAGTTGGGTTTGTTTGGCGCCACCATCGGGGTTGAATATGGCGGACTCGGTCTCAAGGCGGGTACTTACGCCAAGATCGTCGAAAAAATTGCTGCCACTTGGATGTCGCTATCGGGCATTTTCAATAGCCACTTGATCATGGCCGCATGCGTCGAGCGCAACGGAACCGAAGAACAAAAAAATCACTACCTCCCCAAGTTCGCCACCGGCGAAATTCGCGGTGGCCTCGCGTTGACCGAGCCCGATGCAGGCACCGATTTGCAAGGCATCAAAATGCGCGCCAAAAAAGATGGTGACCACTACATCATCAATGGGACCAAAACCTGGATCTCCAATGGCATCCACGGCACATGCTTTGCGCTGCTGGTCAAAACCGATGCCAGTGCCGATCCGGCACACAAAGGCATGTCTTGCTTTATTGCCGAAAAGGGACCTGGGTTCACGGTCTCTAAAAAGCTGGAAAAGCTCGGTTACAAAGGCATTGACAGCGCTGAGTTGATTTTTCAAGATTACAAAATCCACGCCAGCAAATTGATTGGTGGCAAAGAGGGTCGTGGTTTGCAAACCGCTTTGGGCGGATTGGAGTTGGGCCGCATCAATGTGGCAGCTCGGGGTTGCGGTATCGCTGGCGCGGCCTTGATGGACGCAGTCAAATATGCCCAAATTCGCCACACTTTTGGCAAGCCGATTGCAGAGCACCAGGCCATCCAACTCAAACTGGGCGAAATGGCCACGCGACTGCAAGCGGCGAGATTGCTCACCTATGACGCCGCTCGCATCTACGACAAAGGCGAGCGTTGTGACATGGAAGCCGGCATGGCCAAATACTTTGCATCTGAGGCGGCCTTGGAAAACGCCACCGAATGTTTGCGCATCCATGGCGGGTATGGCTACTCCAAGGAATACCACGTTGAACGCTATTACCGCGACGCCCCATTGATGTGCATTGGTGAAGGCACCAATGAAATGCAGCGCATCATCATTGCCCGTCAAATGATTGCCAGACACCCAGCTTGACCCCTGGCCAACCGCTGGGGGCCTTCATCTCCCATCGCGATTGCCTCACCCCCCGCGTCCACTGCATCCAAAGGTGCAGTGGATTTTTTTCGGCCCTGCGGGAAAAAAATTCACATCACCGTCACAAAATTCCCATATAAATGGGAAACAAAGTCTCAGGATTCATGCCATGTCCAACAAACACATCGACCCCATTTTCAACACCAGCACCCAGCCTCACTTCCAAGACGTTTTGAAGGCTTCGTTGGCCAACCCCCAGCGACGCAGCATGCTGCTGGGTGGCTTGGGATTGGCGGGCTTGGCCGTCTTGCCGGGTTGTGCCACCTTGGCCTCTGGCTTGGGCCCTGCCCCCACAGCTTTGGGCTTTCCGGCCGTCGCGAAAAGTTTGCTCGACAACGTGATCTTGCCGCCGGGCTACCAATACAGCGTTTTGCACGCCACCGGCGACGCCATGGACACCAGCACATCGGCTTACTCGAACAGCGGTCTTGAAAAAGATGATTGGTCGCGCCGCATTGGTGATCACCACGATGGCATGGATATTTTTTACATCGATGCCCAAGGCAAGTATTCTGAAAAAGAAACCACCCGCGCTGTTTTGTGTGTCAACCACGAAAGCTCTGCAGACGCCCACTTTTTGCATCCCAACGGACAAACCTCTCAGGGGGTGAGTGGCAAGAAGTTTTCGCAATTTGGCGAATGGGACTTGGGCAACCGGCCTGAACTGGAAGTGCTCAAAGAGATCAACTTGCACGGCGTCTCTGTGGTCGAGATCAACAAAACACCGGCAGGCTGGCGCATCAATGCCGGCTCGGCTTTGAACCGCCGCATCACCCCACAAACACCTATGCGCATCAGTGGCCCCCGGGCTTCCATCGAAGACATTCGGCAAAAAATGGTGACCCGCTGGGACACCTCTGGCTCCATGAGCCGGGGCACGCTGAACAATTGCGGCCACGGCAAAACACCCTGGGGCACGTACTTGGGCTGTGAAGAAAACTGGGCGTTTTACTTTCAAGCCACGGCTGGCGCCCCCTTGCCCGACAGCGAAGCCGCCTCGCGCAAGCGTTACGGATTGCCAGCTGCGCCCGTCGCTGCCCATCTGAAAAAAGCCACCGGCCAAGGCTGGCACACGGTGTCGCCCACCGATGACCGCTTTGCCCGCTGGAATTTGGCGGCACAGGGTGCGAATGCCGAAAAAGACTTTCGCCATGAAGCCAATACCTTTGGCTATAACGTCGAAATTGACCCCCTCAACCCCAACGCCACCCCTGCCAAACGCACGGCCATGGGCAGATTTGCCCACGAGGCTGCCGTTTGCGGACTGCCTGTCGCGGGCGAGCCTTTGGCCTTTTACATGGGCTGCGACTCACGCAATGAATACATCTACAAGTTTGTCAGCACCGCCGTGTGGGACCCCAGAGATGTGGGTGCCGGCTTGGTCGCTGGTGACAAGTACTTGAGCGAGGGCCGTTTGTACGTGGCCAAATTCAATGCCGATGGCTCGGGCGAGTGGATTGAACTGGCGCTGTCGGATGCACGGATCGCCAAACATTCAGCGTTCAAATTCACCTCCCAGGCTGACATTTATGTCAACACCCGACATGCAGCAGATGCCGTCGGTGCCACGCCCATGGACCGACCGGAATGGGGCGCCATCAACCCCCGCAACGGTGAAATCTATTTCTGCTTGACCAACAACAACGCCGCCAACCGCACCCCCAGCAAAGTGAATGCCGCCAACCCCCGCGCCTACATGGACACGGACGGCAAAAAATCCGCTGGCAATCCCAATGGCCACATCATCCGCTTCAAAGAAACCAACCAACGCGCTGTGTCCAAAAGTTTTGCCTGGGACATCTTTTTGTTTGGGGCCGAAGAGGACTCGGGCGACGCCAACCTATCGGGTTTGACAGCGAGCAATTCATTTTCATCACCCGACGGCTTGTGGTTCAGCCAGACCACCGGTATTTGCTGGATACAAACCGATGACGGCGCCTTCACCGACGAGACCAATTGCATGATGCTCGCCGCCATCCCTGGCCAGGTGGGAGACGGCAGCAAAATCACCGCCAAAAACAAAATGATGGTCAATGGGGCAGAGCAAACCGGCACCCAAGAAACCTTCATCGCAGCCGCCTTGGGCGAGGCCAAGCTCAAACGCTTTTTGGTGGCACCCAAGGGCGCTGAAGTAACAGGCATCACCGAGGCCGACGGCGGCCGCACTTTGTTCGTCAATATCCAACACCCCGGTGAGTTGTCAGCCGCCCTGTCCGCGGGCAAGCCGTTGGAGAGCCTGTGGCCGGGCAATCAAGGGGTTGGTCCCCAAGGTCGCCCACGCTCGGCCACCATCGTCATCACCCGCCAAGACGGGGGCGTGATCGGTCTTTAGGCGGTTTCAGGAATCGGGTTTGATGTTGGCGGCGCGAATCACCCGCGCCCATTTGGCCGCTTCGCTCTTCATGAACTCGCCAAATTCTTCGGGCGAGTTGGCTGCTGGATCAATGCCCTGAGACACCAATTTTTCTTTGATGTCAGGCATCTCCAAAACCTTGGTGATTTCGCGGTTCAATCGCAAAATGACATCGCGCGGTGTCCCAGCGGGCACCACCATGCCATACCAATTGACCGCCTCCAAACCAGACGCAAATTCGCTGGTGGAAGGCACATCCGGCAAGATGGCCAAGCGCTTGGGGCCGGTGGTGGCCAAAGCGCGCAAGCGGCCCGTCTTGATGTGCTGCAAACCAATGGCCACGGTGTCGTAGCCCAGTTGGACCTGGCCGCCAATCAAGTCGTTCATCCCCGGCGCACTGCCTTTGTAGGCGATGTGCACAGTTTGAATGCCCGCCACATTGTTGAGCAGCTCTCCGGTCAAATGGGGCAGGCCGCCGTTGCCGCTGGAGTAAAAATTGATCTTGCCCGGATTGGCCTTGGCATAGGCCACCAACTCAGTTAAGTTCTTGACCGGCACACTGGGGTGGGCATAGACCAAAAAAGGCAGCGAAGCCACCAGCATCAAGGGTGTGAAGTCCTTGTCCATGTTGAAGGGCAAATTGGGCATGAAGACCGGGTTGATGCTGATGTTGCCGGTGGTGCCAAAAAAGATGGTGTGCCCATCGGCCGGGGCCTTGGCCACCAGATTGGTGCCCAGCACACCGGCCACACCCGGCTTGTTGTCGATGATGACCGGTTGACCCAGGGCCTCCGACAACTTGGGCGCGATGGTGCGGGCCACGATATCAATGCCGCCGCCCGGCGGAAAGCCAATCACGATGCGCACCGGCTTGGAGGGAAAGGGCTGGGCCCAGGCAGGGGCCAGGGGCACGGCCAGCCCCATGGCGGCCAGCAGACTGGATAAAAAAAAGCGGCGAGGCTTGAAAGAAGTCATGGCGATGATCCTGATCAATGAGATGCGTTGACAGTAAATTCCAAATGCTGGGATAATTTTACAAATTAAACCACACCAAGGCAGGCCGCTCATGCGCACCAATATCCATGTTTACGCGGGTACCGCAGGACACTCGGCTTGGTTCAGCGAAGATGCCGGACAAACTTGGGTACACCCCAACAGCCACAGCGGAATGTACCTGGAGGCCCGGGTTTGGTGCTTGAGCAGCCACCCTGCCATGCCAGAGCATGTTTTTGCCGGGACCGACATGGGCGTCTACCGATGGGACGAAGCCCCCGCACGCTGGGTGGCACTGCCTTCGCCCATGGCCGATGTCTGGGCCCTGGCGCAAGACCCCAGCGATGCACGGGTGCTGATTGCGGGCACGCGCCCGGCAGGTTTTTTCAGGTCCACCGATGCGGGCCAACATTGGCAGGCCCTGCAAGCGCCAGGCATCAGCCAGTTTTCAGACATCAACATGGGCCCGACCCGCGTCACTCAAATTTTGTTCGACCCGGTCACGCCCGGTGTGGTGTGGGCCACGGTGGAAATTGGCGGCATCTACCGCAGCGCTGACCATGGTCAAACCTGGCAACTGCTGGATCAAGGCCTGGTGTCGGCAGATGTGCATGGGATCGCAGTGGTCCCAGCCCCTGACGGCGGCGACAGCTGGGTCTATGCCACCACCAACCGTGGTTTGCACCGCAGCGTCGACCAAGGCCAAAGTTGGGTTTTCCAAGAACTGAAGTCGCCCTGGCAATACACCCGCACCGTGATGCCACGCTTGGACAACCCGGCCATTGTGTTTCTTACCAATGGCAATGGGCCACCGGGCAACGATGGAAAACTTTTGTGCAGCCACAACCATGGCCAAGATTGGCAAGAGGTCCAACTGCCCGGTGAAATCAACAGCACCGTGTGGTGTGTGGCGATGAACCCCAGTGACCCGCAGTTGATTTTTTTGTGCACCAACCTTGGGCAACTGTTTCGCAGCACCGATGGTGGCGAACATTTCGAGCGGTTGCCACATGAATTTGGCGAACTGCGCGCCTTACACTGGCGCGCCTTGCCCGAGGGCGCGCGCCAAGCACCGCACGCCATCACACGGCCCCAAATCAAGGCGCGTGAACTCGCTGCCATGGGCACCTGAACGACCACCCACACACAGGACACGCATGAGCCAAGCCCTTCACATCGGATTGATGGTTCCCATCAACAACACCACCTTCGCCCAAGAGGTCCTCAGTTGGATGCCACCCGGCTCTCGCGCCACCACGGTGCGCATCCCCCGAGGCAAAGGCTTATTGACAACCGAAACTTTGCCGGCCTACAAAGCTGCGGCCCTTGAGCTGGCAACCCAGTTCAAGGACAGCGATGTCGATGTGGTGGCCTACGGTTGCACCGCTGCGGGCTTTATCTTTGGCCCCAAAGGGGACGCCGATCTGGCCCAAGAACTGCAACAGGTAACGGCCAAGCCCGTGGTCACCACGGCGCGTTCTATGGTGCTGACCCTGCAAGCCGCTGGCGTGAATGACATCGCCCTGGTCACCCCCTATTTGGATGCGGTGAACACGCAACTCAAAGCCTTTTTGGCCGATGGGGGCATCCGCGTGCGCCGCTTCAACAGCTTTTTTGCCAATGATGTGGATGCCTTGGGCCGCATCACGGCCGAGCAAGTCAAAGAGATGGTGATGCAGACCGACGACGATGGTTGCCAAGCGGTGTTCATTGCCTGTGCGCAACTGCCCACCGCCACCATCTTGGAAGAGTTGCGAGCCATTTTGGGCAAGCCTGTTTTTTCCTCCAACTGGGGCACCACCCACCAAGCCCAATTGGCCCTGGTCTGAAGCCACGGCTTTTTGATTGTTTCTCTTCACTCACCGGTAACCAAGATGTTCCAAACCACACCACTGATGCGCCGCCTGCTGGCCCTGATGCTGCTCACCTGCGCGACTTGGGCCACGGCGCAAGACTTTCCCAACCGCCCCATTCGTTTGGTCGTGCCCTACGGCCCCGGTGGTGTGACCGATATCAATGCCCGCACCTTGGCCACGCGTCTGGGTGAAATTTTGGGTCAATCGGTGGTGGTGGACAACCGCGCAGGCGGGGCCTCTATCGTCGGTTCAGACGCGGTGGCCAAAGCCAAGCCCGATGGCTACACCCTGCTGCTGACCTCCACCGCCCTGGCTGCCAACCACATCTTGTTCAAAAAAATTCCCTACGACCCGGTCAAAGACCTGATGCCAGTGAGCTTTGTGTCCACCGTGCCCACGGTTTTGGTGGTGCACACCAACGTGCCCGCGCAAAACCTCAAAGAGCTGGTCCAACTGGCCCGCAGCAAACCTGAAGCCATGAACTACGGCTCAGCGGGCAACGGCAGCGGCAATCACCTCACCACCGAGGTGTTCCTCAACACCACCGGCTTGAAAGTCCAACACATTCCCTACAAGGGCGGTGGCGCCGTGATGGCCGATTTGGTCGCCGGGCAAGTGACCTTTGTATTTGCCGTGCTGCCCACCGCGCTGCCCTTCATCACCAGCGGCAAATTGCGCGCTTTGGGTGTGAGCAGCGCGCAACGCAACCCGGCGCTGCCCGACGTGCCCACCGTGGCCGAATCTGGGTACCCCGGCTTCAACGTGGCCGAGTGGGTGGGCATCTTTGCGCCCGCTGGCACACCCGCACCCATCGTTGAGAAACTCAACAACGCGATCAACCAAACCCTCAAGCACCCCGATGTGGTGGCGCGTTTCAAATCGCTGGGGGCTGACATCGTGGGCGGACCGCCCAGCGCTTTGGATACCTACTTTCGATCTGAGGTCAACAAATGGACCCGCTTGGCCGAGCAAGTGAAGTTTGAAGCCGCCGACTGAGGCCCAACCCATGAGCACCACGCCAACCACACCCGCACCCACATCGGTGCGCGAACTGGCCGAGTTTTTATGGGAGCAGTCGCCCGGCCATTTCGATGGCGCCTTGTCCAAGATTTTGGTCAGCGCCGCCACCACGCCTGGCGCGCAATTTCTGGACTTTCGCATTTCCACCTATGCGCCCAAGGCCTATGTGCACACCCATGTGCACCCCAACAAAGAGCAAATTTATTTCTTTTTGGAAGGCGAAGGCGTGCTTGAATTGGGCGCTGAAAAAAAGGTGGTGCGGCCGAATCAATTTGCATTCATCCCACCACATTTGCCGCATGGTTTGCACAACACGGGCAATGGTCAGTTGGTGTTCATCGTCATCACCACCCTGACAGAGCGCGGCTGAACGCGCCCACTCAGCCAACGGCGCGGGCGCGCAAGGACACGCCCAAGCCATGCGCACCCATGCGCTCACTGGCTACCTTGGCCGCCTTCATCACCAACTTGGCCATGGCTGGGATGTCAGATGCGGGGAGATGCTTTTTTTGCGCCGCCAGCCCCAAGCTGCCCAACACATACCCAGCTTGATTGAACACTGGGGCAGCCACACCCACGATGCCGCGCGAAAACTCGCCCGTGGTCACACAATGACCTTGCAAACGAATGCTGCGCATGGCTTGGCGAAAACTGGGCCAGTCCTCGCCCAAACCAGCTTGGGCCACGATGGCCGTTTGCTTGGCATACAGGTTGCGCAATTGGTGGGGCGGCAAATGCGCCATGATCACCTTGGAGGCTGCGCCATGGAACAAGGGCCGCTTTTGCCCGCGGCTAAAGAGACCGGCCGGTGCATTTGGGCTGATTTCTTCGCGCACACACATCACCGTGTCGCTGTAGAGCATGCACAGCAGGGTGCTGTGGCCGGTGCGGCTGGCCAACTGCTTCATGGGTGGGCCGCCGGCCATGTAAATCGGATCGCGCAAGCGTTGTTGGCGATCGAGCTCAATGATGCGCGGGCCCAAGATGTAAGCCCCCTGGGCCACAGGCGTTAAAAAACCTGCGGCTTGCAACACCTTGAGGTAACGGTAACAAGTGGATCGGGTGCAGCCCGTGGCTTGCATCATGGCCTCGGTAGACCATACGGGCTGATCGACAGAAAACAAATCGAGCAAGCCCAGCATGCGCTCCAAACTGTTGCCCGCTGTTTCACTCATGGTCGCACCTGCGGTTTCATGGCATCACAAAGCAACCGCGTCAATGTCATATTTGAACAACCACTCATAGCGCTCTTTCACCCGCGCCTCGTTCCACTCCCGCTCCACATATTCAGCCGCCCCCTGGGCATGGGCCAAAGCAGGGTTGTGAAAACGCTTGGTATTGGCGGCTGAGCCTTCCACCACGCGTGCTGTGCGCTCTTTGCGAACCGCCTCGTAACGCGCAAAGCCTTGTGCCGGATCGGTCGGGCACAGCGCCATGGCACGGGCCAGCATGTAGCCGTCTTCCATGGCCATGGCGGCCCCTTGGGCCAGAAACGGCAAGGTGGGGTGACAGGCGTCGCCGAGCAGCGTGACTGGCCCGCGGCTCCAGGTGTCCATCGGGTCGCGCACCTTGAGCACCCATTTATAGGGCACCTCAATGGCATGGATCATGGCCTGCACCTCTTCGTGCCACCCCACAAAGTCGCCCAAGCATTCTTCGCGGGTGCCACGCTCGGACCACGACTCGATCTCCCAGCGATTGCCCTCAATGGCCCCGACAAAATTCATCAGGGCCCCTTGGCGCAAGGGGTACTGCACCACGTGTGCACCGGGGCCAACCCAGTTGGTGCCATAGGGCTCGCGCATGTGGGTGGGCAATTTGGAGGCGTCAATCACACCGCGCCATGCCATGACACCCGAGTAGCGCGGTGCGTCCTCACCGAACAAGGCCGCTCTGACCCTGGAGTGAACGCCATCGGCGCCAATCACCGCATCGGCCTCCCAGACACGGCCATCGGCCAACTGCAAGGACACGCCATCGCTGCGGGTGTGCAAACTGTGCAGTTTGGCGTTGAGCACCAGCGCTTCAGGCTGCAAGGCCCGCACCGCATCAACCAATACCCGGTGCAAATCAGCCCGGTGCACGGTCAGGTAGGGATAGCCATACATCTCACGCGCGACCGTTCCCAAATCAAACAAGGGCCAGGTTTGACCTGTGTTCCACAAACGCACCCGCTTGCCCAAGGTCTCGCAAGTCACTTGTTCCAGAGGGGCTTGCAAGCCCATTCGGTACAAAACCCCGACCGCATTGGGCCCGAGTTGAACCCCGGCACCAATCTCGCCCAGCGCCGCGGCTTGCTCCAGCACCGTCACGCGAAAACCCTTTTGCAACAAGGCCAGGGCCGCGCTCAGCCCGCCCAATCCGGCACCAATGATGCAGATGTTCATCTGTCAATGCCGGACTTAAAACAGGGCGGTGCCACCGCCAGAGCTGCCCCCAGCACCCCAACCAAAGCGGGCCATGAGCCAGCCCACGGCTGTGCTGAATGGGTGATGAAGTATTTCACGGGCTCATTCCAATTTGATGTTGGCCTTTTGGATGGTGGCCTTCCACACGCGAATTTCATCGTCAACGCGGCGGCTTTGCTCGGCGGCGGTCGAGGTGACGGCCCGGGCACCTTGGGCAATGAAAGAGTCGCGCAAGCGGGGCTTCTCGGCGGCCTTGGCGATTTCTTGGTTCAGCCGCTGCAACACAGCGGCGGGGGTGCCCGCGGGTGCGGCCACACCCCACCAATAAGACATGTTGTAGTCGCCAAAACCTTGCTCGGCAAAGGTGGGCACTTGCGGCAGCAAAGCGCTGCGTTCTTTGCCTGAGACGCCAAAACCTTGCACCCGGCCACTGCGCACATGCGGCATGCCGCTGGCCAAACTGGCGATGCTGATATCAAGCCGCCCAGCGATCACCTCTGCAATCGCAGCGGCCACACCCTTGTAGGGCACATGTGTCATCTTGGTGCCCGTCACGCTCAGAAACAACTCGGTGGCCAAATGCGCCGACGAACCCTGCCCGCCAGAGCCGAACATGAAATCCATCGGTTTGGCGCGCGCCGCGTCCACCAATTGCGCCACCGTTTTGGCGGGCAAATCTGCGCGCGCAATCATGATCGATGGTGACTCGGCAATGGCGCTGATTTGGGCAAAGTCTTTTTGCGGGTCAAAAGGCAAGCGCGGGTACAAACCAGCGGCCATGACAAACGAGTTGTCGGTCAACAACAGGGTGTGGCCATCGGGGGCAGACTTGGCCACCGCATCGGCACCAATGGTGCCGCCGGCACCGCCCTTGTTTTCCACCACCACCTGTTGGCCCAGTTGTTCGGACAATTCGGCGGCCAAGGCCCGCGCGGACAAATCGGTGAACGAGCCCGGCGCAAAGGGCACCACGATGCGCAAAGGCTTGGTGGGCCAGTTGGACTGGGCTTGGGCCCATGGCATCAGCCCGCAGGCCAGCGCCAACAAAGTCAATTTAAAAAAGTGGCGTTTGAAATTCATAAAGCATCCTTGCACATCAAAAAAATCGGCTGGTCGGGCATCATGCCAGAAGCAGATGGGCCCAATCTTGGCGCAAGGCCGCACGCGCGTGGGGGTCCAGCCACGGCGCAAACCCATCGTCAATCGGCAGCGGCTGCACCACCATGGCCGGCAACACATCACTTTGCCCTTGGTCTTTCCATGGGAAAAGGCCATCTTCGCGCATGCCATCTTGTCCCGCTGGAGAGAGTAAAAAATCCACAAAACAAGCCGCTAGCTCTGGGTGCGGGGCACCGTTCGGAATCAAAGCCACCCGAGACACGCCCAAACGTGCAGCCGGGCTGGTGCAAACCGCCAACTGCGGATGGGCCACCACTGCGCGGGCGGCAAAAGCGCCCAGCACCGGAAAGGCCACCACGGCGCTCTCACTCACCAAGGCCTGAACCAGTGGTGGATTGGAGCCATGCCCCTGTAAGCCCATGCCAACCGCCAAGTCCATGAAACGCCCATAGCCCCGGTCTTGGGCGCGTGCCACCAACATGGCCAAAAAGCCCATGCCATTGGCTTCGATGTCCAAGCAAGCCATGCGTTGGCGCAGCAAGTCTGGTCGCTGCTGCATCAAGTCGGCCAACTCCTGCAAAGTGCTGACCCCCTCTTGCGGCCCCAGATGCTGGGTATGGCGCAAGCCCACCAAAGGCTCCAGCGTGGTGCAAAACGCCAAGTCTTTGTAGCGTGCCCAAGCGGGCAAGGCCTGGGCGTGGGCACTGCGGTGGGGCCTGGCGTGCCCCAAACGCACCAAGTCCATTTGCAAGTCCATGGCCGAACTCCAGATCACATCGGGCAGGGCTTCGCCGCGCTGGTGCAAGTCCAAATAGTGGGTGTGCAAGTCGGTGCTCACGCCATCCACAAATTGCAATCGCACACCTGGATAGGCTTGGGCAAAGCCTGCCAACAGGGATTGGCAAAAGGGCCTGAAGGCTGCCGAATAAACCACCAAATCGGCATTGGGGTCGTGGGGAACAGGGCGTGGGGTTTGCATGGACCGGTGGGGTTGAAAATGCTTCGTATCCTACCCTGTGCGCGGGTTTTGCTGGTTCATTTGCGAAGTGAAATCTGCTATCTTGAGCCATCACTCAAAACCTTTAGGCGCA
Source organism: Limnohabitans rimovensis (SeqCode) (assembly GCF_965234775.1). Classification (GTDB taxonomy): domain Bacteria; phylum Pseudomonadota; class Gammaproteobacteria; order Burkholderiales; family Burkholderiaceae_C; genus Limnohabitans; species Limnohabitans rimovensis. The sequence goes on from NZ_OZ248562.1 coordinate 1,419,324, forward strand.
ACGCATGACCCCCGAAGCTTCTCCCACCCACCCAGGCCCTTTGCATGGCCTGCGCGTCATCGAACTGGGACAAATTTTGGCCGGACCTTTTGCCGGGGCCATCTTTGCCGACCTGGGAGCCGAGGTGCTCAAAATCGAGCGCGTGGATGGCGGCGACGATGGTCGGCGCATGGGTCCGGTGTTTCGCGGAGGTGACGCGCTGAACTTTCATTTGTTCAACCGGGGCAAAAAATCTTTGGCCCTGAATCTCAAAAGCGAAGCAGGATTGGCCGCGTTTGAACAATTGGTGGCCAGTGCCGACATCTTAATCCACAACCTGCGCCCTGGCGTCACCGAAGACATGGGCATCGACGGACCCAGCCTGTGCCAGCGCCACCCCCGATTGATTTACGGTGAAATATCGGCCTTTGGTCACACCGGGCCGATGCAATCTCGACCCGGCTATGAACCGCTGTTACAAGCTTTCAGTGGTTTGTCCAGCACCAACGGTGGGCCCGACGATCCGCCGATGCGCCTGGGGGCCTCGGTGGTGGACCAAGGCACGGGCATGTGGGTGGTGATTGGCACATTGGCCATGCTGCAACAACGCCACCACACGGGCCGTGGTGGCGTGCTTCATTCATCTCTGCTCGAAACCGCCTTGACCTGGAACGCGCAAAAATCGGAAGCACTGATCCACGAAGGCCGCGAACCCATGCGCCACGCATCCGGGCACAGCGGGTTTGTGCCCTATGAAGCCTTTGAAACCCTGGATGGGCCCTTGCTGATTTGCTGCGGCAACGACCGCTTGTTTGCCAAGCTGGCCGAGGTGGTGGGCCAAGCCCCATGGGCTGAGGATATGCGCTTTGCCACCAATCGCGCCCGCATCGCCCACAAAGACCTGCTGCTGCAGAACCTGCGCGCCATTTTGTGCACCCAATCCAGGGACCACTGGCAAGCGCAATTTTTGGCAGTCGGCGTGCCCTGCTCACCGGTGCACACCGTGGCCGAGGCTTTGGCCCAAGAACAGGTGCAAGCCCTGGGCCTGCGTGTGCCCGTCCCGGGCCAAGGCTACGACTTGAACGGCCTGCCCTTGTTATTTGATGGCCAACGACTGCCCCTGGGTGGACCTGTGCCCCATTTGGGCGAGCACAACAGCGAATTCAAACTCCCGCCCACGGAGCATGCGCATGGCTGACTTTCCTGCGCGCAGCGGGCATTGAGCCCGAATAAACCCTGAACCCCGATTGAATTTGCAAGGAGAGAACTGATGAGCGAAATCACCTTTGATGCCTTCACCGCCCAATCGTTGGACGAAGGTTTTGATGAAGTGCTGGTGCGAGAGTGGCAGGCCGATATCGTGCTTGACACCCACACCCACCCCTTTGATGCCAGCGTGCGCGTGGTGCGCGGCAACTACAGTCTCACTGTGGGTGACGAGGTGCGTCAATTGCAAGCAGGCGACACATTTCGTCTGGCGCGCAACGTCCCCCATGCAGAGCACTATGGGCCCGAAGGCGCCACCATTTGGGTGGCCCGCGCCAACTGAGTTCCTTCGCGCTGGGCCCCAGGCGCTGGGCTCAAAACAGAAAAATGAAAATCAAGATCAACTGGGTCGCATAGATGATGATCAAGCAGAGCTTGTACAAGTCCTTGAGCGACTCGATGGCAAACACCATTTTTTTATCCACGTACCAGTAGGCCACGCCGCACACCAGTGTGACGGCTACAAAGATCAACCCAATGATGGACATTTGAATGTCACCCCCGTTGGCATTGAACCCATCCAGCTTCACAGCCGCCGTATGAAAGCTGATCGGGTAAATCGATCCGGCCATGGTTGAGCCATGGCCAACGAGAGGTGATCATCTCCGATGCGGTCCTAATCCAAGATGTGTATCGGCAAGGTGGGCACTTGCAACACATGGGGGGCAACGATGGTGTTACTCAACACGCCCAAGCCGAGGACTTCCAACTCCATCACGTCCCCATGCTTGAGGAAGCGGCCCAGTTCGTTGCCGCATCCACCGCCCACTGTGCCAGAGCCAATGACCTCACCGGCGTAAAAGGTTTCTGAATCTGAGGCGTGGCTGATGATGGCGGCAAAACTGTGTTGCATCTCAGAGCTGTTGCCGCGCGACCACTCTTGGCCATTGACCCGGGCGATCATGGTCAGTGCCTGGGGGTCGGGCACTTCGTCGGCCGTCACCAGCCATGGGCCCATGGCATTGCCGGTATCAAAATCTTTGCCTTTGGATGGGCCCAGTCCCGTTTGCATTTCGATGTACTGGGCATCGCGGGCCGAAAAATCATTGAACACCATGTAGCCAAAAACATAGCTCAGGGCTTGGTCGATGGGCACGTCCTTGCCGGGTCGGTTGGTGACGATGGCGACCTCCAACTCATAGTCGATCACCTGTGAATAGGCAGGCCACTGCACGGGCGTCTCGGTGCCCACAATGCTGAACACATTGCCTTTGTAATAGACCGGCTTTTTGTACCAAGCGCTGGCCAACTGAATGGATGCCGGGTCCACCCGCTCTTTGCCCTGCCCAAACAAATAGCGGTTGGCTCGCGATTGGCGCACGTGTTTTTCAAAGGCCAGGCAGTCGCGCAAACGGCGCGGTCTGGGCAAGGGAGCCATCAGTTGCACGCTTGACAGCGGGTGCACATGCGCACCCTTTTGGGCCAATGCGCGGGCCGCGTCCAAGCCTGCGGGGCCGGCATCGATCAATGCCAGCATGTCGCGGCAGGCACCCGCTGGATCGGCGGCGGTCAGATCAATCACCGAGGCCAGGTCTGCGCTCATGCAGCCCACATGTTCAGCCCCTTGGGGCGTGCGGAATGTCACCAATTTCATGGGTCAGTCTTTCTGTGAAAAGTGGAAGGATAAAAGCGTTTTACTGCACATTGAGGACAATGGTTTCAGACAGTTTTTGGTATTTGCGTTGATCGTCAGCCACCATGGTGGCAAATTCAGTTGGGCTGCCGCCAATGGTTTCGTATCCAATGTTCTCCAATGCCGCCTTGACATCGGGCAAGGCCAAGGTTTTGTTCATTTCGGCGTTGATGCGCTGGGCAATGTTGGCGGGCAAGCCTGCGGGACCAAAAATGCCAATCCATTGGTCGGGAATGGCAAAGCCAGGCACACCGGCCTGGGCCACCGTGGGGATGTCAGACGCAGCTTTAGATCGGCGCCCTTCCACAATGCCCAGCGCCCGCAATCGACCCGTCTTGATGTGCTGCAAGGTGTCGGCCAACACAAAAATCCCCATCTGGATTTGCCCACCGAGCAAGTCGTTCATGGCGGGAGCACCGCCTTTATAGGGGACTGGCACCATGTCAATGCCGGTGGTGAATTTGAGCAAGTCACCGGCCAATTCTTGGGCAGAGCCCGAAGCCGCCACCCCATAGGAGAGCTTGCCCGGGTTTTTCTTGGCATAAGCGATCAACTCCGTCAAATTTTGCACGGGCAAGGACGGGTGCACCACGATGCAGCGGTTGTTGTAGGCGGCTGCAATGATGGGGGTGAAATCTTTGACCGCGTCGTAGGGCATTTTTTTGTTGAAAAAGGGCACGGTCAAGTGCGAAGCGGGGTTGAGCAACAAGGTGTACCCATCCGGCTGGGCCTTGGCCACGAAGTCGGTGCCAATCACCGAGTTGCCGCCCGCGCGGTTGTCGATCACCACCGGCTGACCCATGAATCCCGAGAGCTTTTGCGCCACGATGCGCGCAAATGCATCGGTGGCCCCACCGGCTTGATAGGCCACCACCAGCTTGATGGGGCGTTGCGGGTAATTTTGTGCATGGCCGGTGATGGGAAAGATCAGGGCCAGCAAGCACAGCTTGAGAAAGTTCATTTAACCAGTTCCTTTAAAAGTTGCAGCACCTGTTGGTGGGCTTGTGACTCAATACCATCATGGCCCATGCGCAGGGTTTGGGCCGCCACCACCGCCAGCGCCGCCGCACGACCAAAAGCTTGCAAAGCATCGTTCGACGCACCCTGCGCCTCGGGGGCCACACTCAGCACATATTCATGGGCATAGGTTCTGGTTTTACCGTCCCACAGCATGGGCTGGGGCAAGGCCGGTGTGTCGCCTTGCAAATTGGCTTGGATGGCTTTGGCCAGCAAGCGGCGAAACATCACCACCCCTCGATCGGTGGTGCCCAAGTGCTCGGCGCGCCGATTCGCCACTTGGCCTTGGCTGGCCACGGCGTCGTAATCGCCGGGCTCGCGTTGTCTGTCTTTGTAGGGCCGCTCATCGGTTTGCCCGATCAAACCCGCCTTGTCCACCCCCAAATCGTCGGGCGTGAGGTTTCCATAAGGTTTATATTTGGGGCTGAAGTGCACATAACCAATGTAGTGGCAGTTGACATCGTCGATCGGCGTGACCCAGCGCGTGCGGCCACAGCCGATGCGAAAGCTGTCATCCGCAGCTTTGTTGCTCGAACCCGTGAATTGCCCAATGTTGGGCATGATGATGTCGCTGGCGCGCACAAACACCCGGCCATTGACCAAGCGTGTGGCCATGGACAAAAAGCCCATCGGTGTATCAACAAAATCCAGCGCAGGCAAGACCTTGAAGGCATCTGAAAACTGGCTGCTGACAATGGCATGCAAGAAGACATTGTGAATTGGGTCACAGGCGTTTTCCACCACTTGCAGCCAGTTACACGGCATGTGGAAGCGAAACGGCACCGGTTGATTGCCATCGTCTTTGGCAAAGGTATCGAGCACGGGCAACTCGGGCATGTGCTCGGGTGGGCCCAGATAGGCAAACAACAAGCCATGCAGTTCACGCACCGGGTAAGCGCCTTGCTTGAAGTTGTGTTTGATTTTGCTGTTGGCGGGCTCGGCGGGGGTTTCCAAAATCGTGCCGTCGATGTCAAACTTCCAACCGTGGTAGCAGCACTGAATGCCTTGGTCAGCGGGGATGCCAAACTCCAAAGACGTGCCACGGTGCAAACAGTGCTTGTGCAACAAACCAATGCGCCCAGACCGGTCGCGAAACACCACCAAGTCTTCACCCATCAAACGCAGGGCCACTGGCAAGTCTTGCAGTTCATTGGCCAACATAAACGGGTGCCAGTAACGGCGCAGGTATTGACCGCCAGGTGTTTCGGGTCCCACGGCGGTTAAAAAATCATCGCCGTTTTTGTCTGTCGTTGTTGGCGGCACGGACTGGGACATGGAAGGGGTCTTTCTAAGGCTGGCTCGTCTGAGGGCGATGGTGGTCCAGGCGGTCAGGCATGTCAATGCAAGGAATCCCCTCCTTTTGAATGTCGCTTATAGAAGAGAGCAGCTTCAAGCCTGGTCATTGGCGTATATTTCACGCAGCTTGGAGTTGTTGATCGGGCCAAAGACATGCGCCGCCAGCGCAGCCCATATCCCCTGACAAGCTGTCCATGCGCTGCTGATTTTTAAAACCATTCGGAGACTTTCCATGCAAGTTTTTCACGCTCGCCAAGCCGGCGTTCCCTCGGAGTCGCGCACGGGTTCTGCCACCTGCACCGGCACGGTGTGGGGCGACCCCATCATGCCCACCACCGACAACGTGACCATCAACAATGTGTTTTTCGCACCAGGCGGACGCACCCACTGGCACCAGCATGAGCAAGGCCAAATGCTCAATGTGATCGCCGGCAGCGGTTGGATTTGCTTGGATGGCAAACCGCCCCAACGCATCCGCACGGGGGACATCGTGTGGATCGCTCCCCACGAGCGCCATTGGCACGGTGCTGAAAAGGGCAGCTACATGCTGCACACCGCCACATCCATCGGCAAAACCGATTGGGGCAGCGCTGTCACCGACGACCAATACCCGGCCGCCTGAGCGCTGTCATGGCCCGTTTGATATGACCACAGGCATCTCCATGGCCCGCCAAGGGCACGTCGCATGGGTGGTGCTCGACGACCCCGAGCGCGACAACCGGCTGAGCGAAGAAGTGCTCAGCCAGCTCTATGCCTACACCCAAGAAGTGGCGCAAGACGCATCTGTGCGCGTGGTGGTGATCCATGGCAGCGGCGAGGCCTTTTTCTCGCATGGCATCTTGACCCCCCAAATCAAACAAAGCCTGGGCAAGCACAAGACGCTGGAATTGGTGGCCCTGGCCAACCGCACCTTTGACGCGGTGGAGGCTTTGCCCCAAATTGTGATCGCGGGCATCAACGGCACCATCCGCGCAGGGGCTTGCGAATTGGCCCTGGTCAGCGACATCCGACTCATGGCCGCACACGCCACTTGGCAATTCCCCGAGGCCCAATGGGGCGGGTTTCCAGGTGCGGGTGCCCCAGTGCGCCTGCCTGCGATGGTGGGCATGGCCCACACGCTGGAGATGGTGGCCCTGTCCAAAATCTATACCGCCACAGAGCTGCACCACATGGGCTTGGTCAGCCAGGTGGTGGAGGGCAAACAACTGCTGCCCGCGCTGAACGAACTGGCAGAGAAATATGCCCAAGTGGGCCCCTTGGCCAGCTTGGGTGCCAAAGCCATCGCCCGCACCCGCATGAGCCAAGGCTTTGGGGCGGCAAGGTTGTTGTCAGACCATTTGCGCCGCAGCTTCGAGTTCACCCGCGACGCCGATGAAGGGATGCAAGCCCATCTGAGTGGGCGCAAGCCTGATTTCAAGGGGCAGTGATGCGCCGCACATCAGCGGCGCGACACTGGCCTGAGGCACCATCGTCACAGGGGCAAAACAGTCAACATGACTTCGCCCATATAGAGCGCCCGTAAAAAAGCCCCAACAGGTGACTGCTGGGGCTTTTCGCTGTAGACGCCATGGCCTCAACGACCGGTCGGTGACCTCGATATAAAGGACGCCGATGCCACGCTTTGGGTGTTCAAAAATGACCGGTTGCTCACGCCGGAAGACCCCGCAGCACCCGATGCCGTTTGGGTGCCAGCACCGCCACGTGATTGCGACACCACCCCACCACGATTTTGTGACGCGCCACCGGCACCACTGCCAGTACCAGCGGCCAAACCTGTCGTGGCACCTTGGCCACCAGCACCCCCAGGAGCGCCACCGGCCTGAGGTCCACCCGCTTGCTGGCCCCCTTGAGGGCCGCCAGGCTGACCGCCGCCCTGAGGACCACCCGGTGCTCCGCCAGGCGGAGGACCACCGGGCGCACCGCCAGGTTGGGGACCGGCACCCATACCGCCAGCCATTTGTCCGCCTGGGGGCATCATGCCCATGCCGCCCATTTGGCCACCGGGCGCGCCCATGCCACCAGCCATCTGACCGGCACCGGGGCCACCCATTGGGCCACCAGGGGCACCCATCCCACCTGCCATTTGTCCACCCGGGGCACCAGGACCACCCATGGGCCCACCAGGTGCGCCCATGCCACCTGCCATCTGACCGGCACCGGGGCCACCCATTGGCCCACCCGGAGCGCCACCCATTGGGCCGCCAGGGGCACCACCCATGCCACCCATTTGCATCCCAGGCGGGTTAGCGCCAGGTGCTCCGCCGGGTGCCATACCACCCATCTGACCACCCGGGGCATTGCCCCCGGGACCACCAGGTGCGCCACCCATTTGTTGGGCGGGTTGTTGCCCGGCTGGGGGCTTGGCGATTTGTTGAAGCAACAACATTTGCTGTTGCCCACCCGCGGGGCCACCCACGCCACCAGAACCACTGGGCCCAGGGCCAGCCGTTGACCCGGGCATGCCTGGTGGCGGACCCGAACAGGTGGGTGGACACGTCGCCACTTTGGCAACAGTTGATGGAGAAGCCTGTGCTGGTGCTGGTGCTGGTGCTGGTGCTGGTGCTGGTGCTGGTGCTGGTGCTGGTCCCGTCTGAGCAAACACCACTGACGACATCACAACCAAAAGCCCAGCCAAAGATTTGTGGTTTAAATGTTTATATTGATTCATGAGATTTATCCGTTAGAGATATGTACAACTCAAAGTCTTTCGCAGAGCTGGTGATCAACGTGGGGCCGCAGGGGCGACAGAAGCACCACCTGCTGCCGATCCGCCTGGGCCAGATTGAACGCCAACTGGGCCTGCACCCACTTGCCCACCAGCGCCACCCATTTGGGGGCCGCCAGGTCCACCCATGGTGCTGGGTGCGCCCATGCCGCCCATCTGACCGCCGGGGCCAACCATGGCGCCCATTGGGCCACCGAAGGGGGCCATCCCCATGCGCTGGCCACCCATTGCGTTCATTTGGCCATTGGGTGGGCCGCCAACTTGACCTCCAGGTCCGCCCATGCTGCCCATGGGTCCACCGGGGCCACCGATTTGTCCACTTGGGCCAACCATGCCGCCCATTTGTCCAGGGGGTTGGCCACCCATGTTGCCGCCTGGAGGGCCGCCCATCTGACCACCCGGGCCGCCCATGCCGCCCATTTGTCCAGGGGGTGGGCCGCCCATGTTGCCGCCTGGAGGGCCACCCATCTGACCACCGGGACCGCCCATGCCGCCCATTTGCCCAGGGGGTGGGCCACCCATGTTGCCGCCTGGAGGACCACCCATCTGACCACCGGGGCCGCCCATGTTGCCCATTGGAGCGCCGGGGAGGACGCCCATGGGTGGACCGCCTAGGCCGCCAGGCTGGCCAAGGACCGGTGCACCTATCGGGCCACCGATTGGATTGGCAGCCAGTGCGCCTGCTTGTGTCGGTGCTTGCTGCCCAGTGGGGGCCGTCTGTGCGGTGGCCAAACAGCTCGCAAGGCACCACAGGACCGCCGAGGCCACTTGGTGCAGATGTCGAGGTTGGACCATTTTTTATCCTTTGAAATAGCGCTTAGAGCATTTCAAAAAATCAAAGGGCTAAAACATTTTTCAAGCCACTGACACGGCCCAAAAACAACATGGCTTTGGCGTAATTGACCTTTGCATCAATGGCCTCGACCTCGGCGGCATGCCAGCCATTGACGTCATCCAAATTGGCCATCTTTTTGCCTGCCAAGTTCTTTTGATTGTCCAAAGCGGTTTGCAATTTGGCCTTGGCGCTGTTGAACTGAATCAGCGCCTGATTGACCTCGAAATAGACCCGGTTTTTGGCGTCATCGAGCATGATTTCCGCTTGCAATCGGGCGTTTTTAGCGGCCACCAGATCGGCGTCATACAACTGACTGACAGGGATCGGCACGCTGATGGAAAAGCCGTACGAAATACCTCTGAGGTAATTGGTTGTCGAGTCATAGTCAGCCGAATAAACGCTATAAGACGGCGTATCTGTAGCGTACACGCTGACGCTGTAATCGAGGTTGCGGTTCTTTTGCGCCAAATTGTCGGCCGTTTTGGCCACATTGAATGCGGCTTCTAGCGACAAGATATCAGGCCGTGAACGACGGGCGTTGTCCACCAAACTTCTGACATCAAAGTCCCGGATGGACACATTGAGATCGGCCGTGGGATCAGGCAGCACAGCGCCGGGCTTGCCCAAATAGCTGGCCATGCCCAATGCAAAGTATTTGAAATCGTTGGCTTGATCGGTCTTGAACTGCTTGTAGTCGTCGATGGCTTGCTTGTTGTCTGCACCACCCATTTTTTCCAATTCTGTGACGGCCTTGTCTTTGACCATCCACAGGTTTTTGACCCGCAAGGCGTCTAAGAACAAAAAGGCCGAATCCACTTCGACGCCATACACCATGGCGCCCAGATCCACCGATTGGCGAATCACCTCGGCCCCCGAAAACTCTTTTCTCGCGCTTTGCTTGCCGCGGCCTTCAATATTGCCCGACAAGGTAAATGTCCCTGACTGCGGTGTGCGATAACTCTCCATGGGCGCGGCCGCATAGAAGGTGCCCCTGCTGTAGCTGAAGGAGGGGTTCATGTTGTAAGCGGACATGGATTGCTGCCATGAAGCCGTGGATTCGTTGGACAGCTTCTTGCTCCGCACCCATGCATTGCTTTCTTTGACCTGAGCAACAAATTCGTTGAACTTGATGGGCCTGAGGGTGACATCGTCCAATTTAAAAGCAACTGCATCCTGTGCAAATGCAGGCGCTGCCAAAGCCAAACTCAAGGATGCAAAAATCTTCTTCATCTTCATATTGAAACCACTCTAAAAAAATTAAAACGTCCCCCACGCCTTGTGAACGGCATGGGAGACACCTGGGATCATCCGTTGAGGATTACTTGGCCTGACCCTGACCACCCTGACCACCCTGACTGTCTGTCTGACCGCCAGTTGTTCCACCGCCGGTCCCACCAGTTGTTCCACCGGCTTGACCGCCACCAGTCCCACCACCTTGTTGGCCACCACCGCTTTGGCCGCCTTGTCCACCGGTTGAGCCGCCACCTTGGCCACCACCCGCACTTTGGGTTTGTCCGCCGCCAGATTTCTGCTGGCCGCCACCTTGTTGGCTGCCCTGCTGGCCGCCTTGTTGACCACCACCCTGGGTTTGTGCGCCGCCAGATTTCTGCTGGCCGCCACCGCCTTGTTGGCCGCCCTGCTGGCCGCCTTGTTGACCAACACCCTGGGGTTGTGCGCCACCAGATTTCTGCTGGCCGCCTTGCTGACCACCGCCCTGGGTTTGTGCGCCGCCAGATTTCTGCTGGCCGCCGCCTTGCTGACCACCGGCACTTTGGGTTTGTGCGCCGCCAGACTTCTGCTGGCCGCCACTGGTTTGGCCGCCAGCGCTTTGCCCGGCTTGGCCACCGGTCGAGCCGCCACCTTGGCTGCCACCGGCACTTTGGGTTTGCGCGCCGCCAGATTTCTGCTGGCCGCCGCTGCTGCTTGGGGCACCAGCGCTTTGTCCGGCTTGGCCACCGGCCGAACCGCCGCCTTGGCTGCCACCCGCACTTTGGGTTTGCGCGCCGCCAGATTTCTGCTGACCGCCGCTGCTGCTTGGGGCACCAGCGCTTGGGCCGGCTTGGCCACCGGCCGAGCCGCCGCCTTGGCTGCCACCCGCACCTTGGGTTTGCGCGCCGCCAGATTTCTGCTGACCGCCGCTGCTGCTTGGGGCACCAGCGCTTGGGCCGGCAGACTGACCACCCGTTGCGCTGGCGCCGGTTGACGCCCCGCCAGATTTCTGCTGACCGCCGCTGCTGCTGCCGGCAGCAGTACCGCCGGTCTGGCTGATGGTGGCCATGCTGGTGGTGACCATGGCAACGGCCAAGAAGATTTTGGTTAATTTCATGAAAGGCTCCAAAGTTGTGATGTTTTATTGGCCGCTGAGTGGCAGCCGTTGGACCTGAGATTTTTAGTCACTTTAAATCTCAAAAATCACGATACCACATATAAATAAACTTTAATACTAAATATCGCGATATTTATTTAAATATCAATTTGCGTCTCGTCTCATCAGGTGGGGCCTGGAAAGCAGCAGATTCAGTCGCGCAAGCCATGGGAGATAACGACTGAGGGTGTGGCGCTAGCTGCACATGAAGGAGTTCATGGTTTTTTCTTCAGCACGGCCAACAGGCTGCTGTAATCATCGCGCCAGGCGGCAAAGCCTTCGGGTGCCTCGACCTCACGCATGGCTTGCAGCGAAGCATGGTCAAAAAAGTCTTTGTTGCCCGTGATCAGGACCCACCTGGATGGAAACGCCAAGTCCTGGTCCCCGGGGTGCTCCAGCAAACGGAATTGTTTGCCATAGTGATCGGCGGCGCGTTTGAGCACGGGCACCAAGTCCAAAAAGGCGTTGGTCACATTCATCGCCAACACACCGTCGGGCTTGAGGTGTTTGAAATAGATTTGGAAGGCTTCGAGGGTGAGCAAATGCACGGGTACCGAGTCGCCCGAGAAAGCGTCCATCACCAACACGTCGAATTGCTGCGAGGGCTCACGCTCAAGTTGCAAGCGGCCGTCACCCAAAACAATCTCCAGCTTGGCGGGGGTGTCGCTGAGGTAGGTGAATTTTTCTTGGGCCAACTCAATGACCAAGGGATCGATTTCATACAAGCGGTACACATCGCCAGCGCGACCATAGGCCACCAAGGTGCCCACACCCAAGCCCAGCACACCGACATGCAAGGGCCCTGTTTCGCCTTTGGCCAACATCGCCAAACCCACGCCCGAGGCGGGGGTGAAGTAGGTGGTGGGGCGCCTGCGCAAATCGTCGCTCACATATTGTTGACCGTGGATGATTTGGCCATGCAACATGCGGCGGTAGCCGCCGTATTCATACATTTTGAGCGAACCATAAAAATTGCGCGCCTTCCAAGTCACACCCTCAGATTTGGCTTGGTGGTAGCTCACACTGGTCCACACCAAAGCCATGGACATGGCCCCACCCAGCACACCCACCGATGTGCGCCAGTTGGGCGTCATCCCCTGCGCTGCGCCCAACAAAGCCGCCAGCACCACGACCGCCGACAGCACCAGACCCACCGAATATTCATAGCTGCTGTTGAAGAAATAAGGCGCGATCACGCCGACAAAAAACCCACCCAAGAAGCCACCCACCGACAGCATCAGGTAGTAGCCCGTTAAATGACGGGGGTTGGGCTTTTGCAGCGCCAACTCGCCATGGCAGGCCATGCACAACACAAAGAATGCGAGCAAATTCAAGCCCACATTGAGTGGCACCGGCCATTCACCGATGCGCAAGTAGGGCAGATAAGCCAACAGGGCCAAAGACAGCACAAAACATGGCACCCAAAACGCCCGCTTGTACCAAGACGGCAGCTCGAAACAAATGATGAATGAGAGCAAATACAAAGCCAAAGGCATGACCCACATCAATGGAATGGGGGCGATGTTTTCGGTCATGAAGCTGGTGTCGGCCACCATCAGCATCGAGGGGCATGCGGCCAAGGCCACCCAGATGAGCTGTTGGACCAGGCGTGGTGCTGCTTCGGGCAACTCTGTGCTGTCTTGGGCAACGCCACTGGGGGCCGTCTCATCGCCGGCCAATGCCAAACTGCGCCGCGACAAGTACACACAGCACAACACAAACACCACAAAAAACGCCGACCACATCCAAGACTGCATGCGGGTGGGCAAGGCCGACTCGATCAACAAGGGATAGGCCAGCAAGGCCAGCATCGAGCCCAAATTGGACAAGGCAAACAAACGATACGGCACCACATCTGATCGCTCTTTGGCAAACCAAGCTTGCACCAAAGGGCCGGTGGTGGACAAGACCATGTAGGGCAGGCCGATCGTCACACCCAACAGATACAAAATCAACCACGTCGGGTTTTCAGACCCCAGGGGCTTCAAGGACTCCGAGGGGCTGATGGGCAAAAAGAAAAGGCACAACAGCAACAGCGCAATGTGCAAAAAGCTCTGTCGTGGCGGGCTCAGCAGGCGCATCACCCAGTGGGTGTACAAATAGCCCAGCAACAACAAGGATTGGAAGAACAACATGCACGCCGTCCACACCGAAGCGGCACCCCCAAACCACGGCAAGATCATCTTGCCCAGCATGGGCTGAACTTGGAACAGCAAAAACGCGCTCAAGAAAATGGTGATGGCGTAGGCCAAAATCGGTGTTTGATCGTGCTTTTTCATGTTGTATTTTTTAAATTATTGATTTTTTTACAAAAATCTCATTTCATCGATTATTAGCCAAAAGCCCAACCCCCCAAAGGAAACTGCCATGAACGAACAGCCCACCATGACCCAACCCAGCTTGTCCCACGCCCATGCCGTTGTCACTGGCGCACAGCAAGGCATTGGTTTGGCCATTGCGGTGGCACTCGCGCAAGCCGGTGCCCACATCGTTGCCAATTACTTGGATGAAGATGCAGCCGCCAGCGGCATGCGAACCTTGTCCAAATTGGGCGCGCGGGTCACCTGGGTCAAAGCCGATTTGACGGACACCACGCAAATCGCGCATTTGTTTGCGCAAGCCGACGCCCAAGGTGGCGTGGATATCTTGGTCAACAACGCGGCCATATTTCCGCGCGCTGATTTCCTCGATCTCACCGAGGCCATGTGGGACCAAACCTTGGCGGTGAACCTCAAAGCGCCCTTTTTATGCACCCAACAAGCGGCGCGGCGCATGATCGCGCAGGGGCGTGGCGGCAGCATCATCAACATCACCTCGGGCGCGGCCTTTCGCAGCTCGCCCAAAGCCGCCCATTACGTCTCGAGCAAAGCGGGTTTGGTGGGTCTGACGCGCGCCAGCGCCATGGCCTTGGCAGCCCACCGCATCCGGGTCAATGCCGTGGCACCAGGCATCACCGACACCGCCCAACCGCGCCAAGGCATGAGCGAAGATGAGATTCATGCAGCAGCCGATCAGGTGCCCCTGGGCCGCATTGCCAGCGCCAGCGACATCGCACCCATCGTTCAGTTTTTGGCCTCAGAGGGCGCGGCCCATGTCACCGGTCAAACCTGGCATGTGAATGGCGGGCAATACCTGGCGTGAGCCCCACCGACAACCAGCGGCTGGTTTGATAGCAACTCGGTGAAAAAATGCAACTGCTATGCAGCGCCATCGTGGTTCATGGGGTTGACCGCCATGCCGTTACACAACCAACATTTGATGGACCCGTTCATAAGCCCTGGTTCAAGTTGGGGAGGCAACGCGCTTTAGCAGGGCTTGAACCACAGAACTGTTGCTGGTGACCACCGGAGCCCCAAAGGTTTGCTCCAACAACGCTTTGGCCTCGAAGGATCTGAAATTGGTGCACGACACGAAAAGACCATCAAAAACCACGCCCGACAATTTGGACTTGGCAAAGGCAACGATTTCCTCGGGCGTGGGGTCGGCCAAGGCCACGTTGTGGGTGATGCCCATGCCCCAGGCACCCACCACAGTGACCTCTTTTTCAACCGCTTTGGCCACAGACTGCGTCAAATCTTCGTTGTAGGGCGTGATGATGGCGACCCGCTTGAAGTGGGCCTCTGCCAAAGCTTGGGCCACGGTCGAAATCACGCCAATGGCTTCACACTGGGCCAGTGCGCCCAACTTTTGGCAAACCTGCGCGTCATATTCCACGCCGAAGAGTGAGCCCGCCGAAGTACAACCAAACACCAGCACATCGGGCTCTAGCGTGCCCAGGTCACTGGCCGCCTTTGGTGCGAAGTCTTCGATCATTCGGATTTCTTGCTCACGGGTCGTTTCAGTCAAAAACATCCGTCCCGTGTGGACTGTGAACTGATCTTTGGGCAAGGCCCGGTGCAGGTCGTTTTCCATCACCGTGTTCGATGAAGGAACCAGCAATGCCACGCGCAAGGGTCGAATGGGGTGTTTTTGTGTTGTCATGCTCATGATTTCCTTAGAGTTGATGGGCCCCAAGCACCGCCACCCGCCGTGACCATGACGAGTTTGTCGCCACGTTTCAAGCGATGGGGGCCACTTTTTGAATCCAATGGGCGGTCAACACCATCGCTGACCAAAGTAAAACTGGCCAAGCCACCGTCGCCACCGCCAGCCACGCCACGTGCAGGCGTCTTGGTGCGCTCACCCAGCACGGAGGTTTGCACGCCATCGGTCAGCACTTCAATGATTTTTCTGACCCCGCCCCCACCAGGGTACATCCCTTGGCCGGACAAGTGCCGGGCAATGGCATATTCATGAAACAAAACGGGCAATGCAGCCTCAACACCCTCGATGGGCAAATTCATGGTGTTGCCCATGTGCACGCGCAACCCACTGGGCCCGGCATTGCTGGCAGTGCCACCCATGCCGCCGCCGATCGTTTCATAGTGGACGAACGCCTTCTGACTGGTTGGGTCCGTCCCCCCCAAGGTGTAGACACATGCGGAACCATAGCCACCCGCAGACACCTTTTCCGGATAAGCCTGGGCCAGTGCCCCCATCAAAATATCAACCAACCTGTTGGCCGTTTCGGTATTGGCGGCGACAACCGGAAAGGGATAGCTGGCGTGAACGATGGTTCCCGGCTCGGTGATGACTTCCACGTTGGCATACACACCGGCATTGGGGGCAATTTGGCCGCCCACAAAACTCAACAAGGTGTAATAAATCGCCGCACAGGTCACTGGCAGCGGTGCATTGATGGGGCCTTGAACACACGGCGCAGAGCCGGTGAAATCAAACTTCAAATGCGCACCTGTTTTGGTGATGCGCACTTTAATGATGGGCGCTGCGTTGGGATCTATGCCATCGCCATCCAATGACTCTTGGTTGGAAACATCCGCGTCAGGCAAGCTCAATAACTGGGCGGCTACCCGTTTTTGGCTGTACACAAGGGTGTCGCGCATGACGGTGCCAACGGCCTGCGCACCATAACGATGACACAGCTCCAGCATGCGCTCTGTGGCCCGCTGATGCCCTGCACGGGCGGCTTGGAAATCACCCATGCGGTCTTGCGGCACCCGCACATTTGCCAAAATCAAACGCAACACATCTTCACGGACCACGCCCTGCTCGATGATCTTCAATGGCGGAATTCGCAAACCTTCTTTGATGATGTCATCGCAGACGCTGGAGCTGCCAGGCGCAATGCCACCAATGTCTGGCCAATGGATTCGGCTCAAAACAAAACCCATCAAAGTTTCCGCAAAGAAAACTGGGGTCAATAACGACACATCCGGCAGATGGGTTCCGCCGGCATACGGGTCATTCAAGAGGACGCCATCGCCCTCGCGCCATGTCGACAGCGCAAATGCCTCCAAGGCAAACCGCCCCGTGAAACTGGCCGCCCCCAAATGAACGGGGATGTCCACGCCTTGGGCAATGACACGGGCTTGGGTATCGAGCAGCACACAAGACAGGTCCGCAGACAGGCTCAGCAGTGGGGAAAAAGAGGTCCGCATGATGACGCTCTTCATTTCGTCGCAGATGGCGTAGAACGCGCTTTTGACGACTTCAAAAGTTACAGGGTCTGTCTCTAACAAGCTGGCTGCTGCAGGTGCCGTTGGCTTGGCTTGGAGCGCTGCCAGTAGCCCAATCTGAATGCTGCCATTGGCGTGGATGGTGATGGACTGTGCGGAATCGATCCAAACTGTTGACCCGGCATGTTCAATCAACGCGGGGCCGGACAATTGAGCACCCCTGCAATCCGTCAAGCGATAAACCGGCAAAGGTGTTTGGCTTCCATCGGCTGACAAATAATTTTGCCGTCGGTGAGGCGGCACATACAGCAATGCCACACCCTGGTCGAGTTGTGTGGGGCGTGGTTCGCTCAAAACAGCCATGGCAGTCAAACGGACATTGACCAATTGCACCTTTAGGTTCGGCAAATCAATACCAAAGGTTTGTTGGTAGGCCGATCGAAACTTGGCTTCGATGCGATCGCTGCTGGGCAAGGCATCAGAATCCGGCCCAAGTCCAATGTTGAGTTCAAACAACTGACCCACAAAACGCAAATCTGCGCTGCGCTCAGACTTCACGGTGCGCCGATCCACGGGTTCATGCGACATCAAAGAGCGCGCCCGCTCACCCAATGCTTGACACACTTTGGTCAGGGACTGTGGTTCGAGTTGTGCCACCGGGACCAGCAAGGTCTGGCTCAAGTCATGGCGAATTTCACCCATCGTGGCACCCAAGGCCGAGAACATGCCCGGCAACGGCGGGATGACCACCTCTTTGGCACCAGATTGCACGCCAATGGCGCAAGCATGCAATGGTCCCGCGCCGCCAGAGGCAAAGATCGAGAACTCTCGGGGATCCAGACCGCGCCTGACCGTGCTGATGCGGACCATTTCAGTCATGTTGGCAACCGCAATTTCGATGATGGCGTGTGCCGCACGCGCCAATGACCAACCCATGGGCTGAGCGATATGGGTTTCGATCGCCTTAACCGCCAGTTCGCGTGAAAAGGCCACACCCGAATCCTTGAACGCATCTTGAGACAGGGTGCCGATCACCGCGTGTGCATCGGTCACGGTGGGGCGCTGACCGCCCAGGCCGTAGCATGCAGGTCCAGGTGCTGCCCCAGCACTTTCTGGACCCACTTTCAGCACACCGCCATCATCAATCCATGCGATGCTGCCGCCCCCGGCACCAATTTCAACGATGTCCAGTACCGCACTGCGAATGGGGTATCCACCCACATTGGCCCCGTCCACCAGCTGATCCGCCAAAAATTCATCGACCACTTTGGCCCGTCCGCCCTGGATCACCCCGACCTTGGCCGTGGTCCCACCCATGTCAAATGCAATCACGTTGTCGCGCAACATGTCTTTGGCATGGGACAGCGTCGAAATGATCCCAGCGGCAGGACCCGACTCAATCAAATGAACCGGATAGCGAGAGGCGTTTTCTGTGGATGTCAAACCCCCATTGGACTTGACAATCATCAAGGCCCGAAGCCCCAAGCGTTGGGCCTCTAAGGCAATTTTGTCGATGTAACTTTGGACACCAGGGCCAATATAGGCATTGACAACAGCCGTGCTGGTTCTTTCATACTCTTTGATTTCTGGACAAACATCGCTGGACACTGAAATAAACAAGTCAGGGCATGCTTTGCGCAAAGCCTGCGCCAAAATTTTCTCATGCGAATCATTCGCGTAAGCGTGCAATAGCGCTATCGCCACCGCTTGCGCGCCGGACTCAATGACTTGCGACACCAGTTGATCCACATTCGATATGGCTTCGCGCACCTTGCCGCGTGCATCACACCGTTCATTCACCGCAAAGCGCATATCGGCACCCACCAAGGGCGGGGAAATTTTCACATTCAGGTCATACAGGGTTGGGCGATTTTGTCGGCGCAACTCAATCACATCGGTGAACCCCTTGGTGGCCAGCAATGCCGTTTTGGCCCCCCGGTGCTGAATCAATATGTTGGTGCCGATGGTCGTGCCATGGCAAACCATGGCTTCGTTGAGTGGGTATGTTCGGTGAATTCGGTGGAACGCCTGAATCACCGCCACCGAAGGGTCTTGAGGGGTCGATGGCAACTTAAAGGCGTCAAGAATCGCACCGTCCAAAGCCGAGGTGACAACCGCATCGGTGAATGTGCCGCCTACGTCAATGCCAATCAAAAAACGATGAGGCTGGGTGGGCATGCTGGGCGATGGATTCAATGGCCTTGAATGTCTGCCAGCGCATTCACAAACCTGTCCATGTGCTCTTGGAGATTGACATCGACCCGCAAATATCTGCTGCCCAAACCGATGATGTCAGAGCCATCCTTGACGATAACGCCTCGCTTGAGCAGCTCATTGAACACCAAGCTTGAGTCCAGTCGCGGCTCCCGTATTTCGGTCAAGAAAAAGTTGGCTCCGGAACCAGGCACCATCCTAAACGCAGCCAGGCCATGCATGCGTTGGGCCACGTAGGCGCGCATTTCGACGACGGTTTTGACGGTGCGCGCCACATGCGCGTCGTCGTTGATGCCTGCGATTCCACCAGCGATTTGCATTTGGCCCATGTTCCATGTGGGTTTGATGTGGCGCATGGGCCAGATCAAATCACGGTTGGCCGATATGCCAAAACCGACGCGCAGCCCCGCCAAGCCATAAGCTTTAGACAGGGTTCGGAGCACCACCAAGTTGGGAAACCGGTGCAGCAGTCCGATGCCGTAAGGGTTTTCTGTGTAATGCACATAGGCCTCGTCCAAAGCCACCACGGTCTCAGGTGGAGCGGCTTCACACACCCGAATCACATCTTGTTCGGACACCATGCGACCGCTGGGGTTGTGTGGGTTGGTGAGAAATGCAATTTTGGGCCTGTGTTTTTGGAGAGCGGCGATGTATTCATCCATGACCGGGTCAAAGTCAGCACCCATGTCCACAAAAATCGGTTTTCGGCCTTCACAGTTGGCATAAATTCGATACAGGGGAAAGCAAGGCTTGTGCATCAGCACGGCCTCGTCGGGACGGGCAAAAGCGCGGATCAACATCGAAATCACTTCCGTCTCGCCCGATCCACAAACCACATTGTCCGGGTCTATGCCAAATTTCGACCCTATGGCCATGCGAAGTTTGGCCGCCGTCCAGTCAGGGTACAAAGAAATTTTCTCGGACGCCTCTCGAACGGCCAAAAGTGCTTTGGGCGATGGGCCGTGCGGGTTTTCTGCAGAACCCAACTTAGAAATGGCGTTGAGCGCAATTCCATACTTTTCTGCGACATGCTCAGCAGACAAACCCGGTACGTAGACCTCGCCAGTTGAGAGTGCTGCGTAGCTTGGATGAATCATGGAACCGCTCCTGTCTGTTTTTTTGAATGTACTATGAAAGCCCTTTTTCCAGCCCTACGCGCCCCTGGTTGTGCGGGCGCTCCGGCGGTCTTGTGGCTTCACCAACCCTGATGGCCCCAAACCATTGATCAAGGCTGGGAGGTTCGTCTCGATCGAGCCTCCATCGGGTGCTGGGGTCAAGCGAATCAAGCACAACTTCTGCAGACCACAGCGCGTCAATAATTAATTTATCGTTTAAATTCAATTACTTAAAAATATTCTTCTTTCAATCGCGACCATCCGCAAGCAGCGCATCGCACACTGAATCTGGATCTTTTTTCAAGCACCCAACTTGAAAGCAGGACAAATGCCCTTATCATTAGCACTCGTAGGGATTGAGTGCTAACAACACCCACCCTTCGTTCAGTCAATGGCCACCAACATATCTATTTTTGATGTCTGGCGGCTGTGGCTCTAACCCCTTGTTATATCTTTGGAGATGCAATGAAACTTCGCCCCCTGCACGATCGCGTGATCGTCAAGCGCATTGAAAGTGAAACCAAAACCGCCTCTGGCATCGTCATCCCTGACAACGCCGCTGAGAAGCCCGACCAAGGCGAGATCCTGGCCGTCGGCCCAGGCAAGAAAAACGACAAAGGCGAATTGACCGCGGTTGGCGTCAAAGTCGGTGAGCGCGTGCTTTTCGGCAAATACAGCGGCCAAACGGTCAAGATCGATGGCGAAGAGCTGTTGGTCATGAAAGAAGAAGACCTGTTCGCGGTGGTTGACGCCAAGTGATGTGGATGGGCCCATGCACTGGCAGCGCTGGCCGCTGGCAAGACGGGCCCACAACTGTTGATTAATTTTTAGGAGCTATACAAATGGCAGCAAAAGACGTGATTTTTGGCGGCGAAGCCCGCGCGCGCATGGTCGAGGGTGTGAACATCCTGGCCAATGCAGTCAAAGTGACCCTGGGCCCCAAAGGCCGCAACGTGGTGTTGGAGCGTTCTTTCGGCGCCCCCACCGTGACCAAGGACGGTGTGTCCGTGGCCAAGGAAATCGAACTCAAAGACAAACTGCAAAACATGGGTGCACAGATGGTCAAGGAAGTCGCTTCCAAAACCTCTGACAACGCAGGCGACGGCACCACCACCGCCACCGTGTTGGCCCAAGCCATCGTGCGCGAAGGCATGAAGTACGTGGCCGCTGGCATGAACCCCATGGACTTGAAGCGCGGCATCGACAAGGCAGTGACTGCCCTGATCGTGCAGTTGCAAAAAGCCTCCAAAGCCACCACCACCAGCAAAGAGATCGCCCAAGTCGGCTCCATCTCTGCCAACTCTGATGAATCCATCGGCAAGATCATTGCTGATGCGATGGACAAAGTGGGCAAAGAAGGCGTGATCACCGTGGAAGACGGCAAGTCCCTCGACAACGAACTCGACGTCGTCGAAGGCATGCAGTTTGACCGCGGCTACCTGTCGCCCTACTTCATCAACAACCCCGACAAACAAGTCGCGTTGTTGGAGAACCCCTTTGTGCTGCTGTTCGACAAAAAGATCAGCAACATCCGCGAACTGCTGCCCACCCTGGAAGCCGTTGCCAAAGCTGGTCGTCCCCTGTTGATCATTGCCGAAGAAGTCGAAGGCGAAGCCCTGGCGACTTTGGTGGTCAACACCATCCGTGGCATTTTGAAGGTTGTCGCTGTCAAAGCCCCTGGCTTTGGCGATCGCCGCAAAGCCATGTTGGAAGATATTGCCATCCTGACCGGCGGCAAAGTGATTGCCGAAGAAGTCGGCCTGACCCTCGAGAAGGTCACCCTGGCCGACTTGGGCTCTGCCAAGCGCGTCGAAGTGGGCAAAGAAAACACCACCATCATTGATGGCGCTGGTGCCGCTGCCGACATCGAAGCCCGCGTCAAGCAAGTGCGCATCCAGATCGAAGAAGCCACCTCTGACTACGACCGCGAGAAGCTCCAAGAGCGCGTGGCCAAGTTGGCCGGCGGTGTGGCCGTGATCAAGGTCGGTGCTGCCACCGAAGTCGAAATGAAAGAGAAAAAAGCCCGCGTGGAAGACGCCCTGCACGCCACCCGCGCTGCTGTGGAAGAAGGCATCGTGGCTGGCGGCGGCGTGGCCCTGCTGCGCGCCCGTCAAGCGGCTGGCACCATCAAGGGTGACAACCCCGACCAAGACGCTGGCATCAAGCTGGTGTTGAAAGCGGTCGAGTCTCCCCTGCGTGAAATCGTCTACAACGCCGGTGGCGAGCCTTCAGTGGTCGTCAACGCGGTGTTGGCTGGCAAAGGCAACTACGGCTTCAATGCCGCCAACGACACCTATGGCGACATGATCGAAATGGGTATCTTGGACCCCACCAAAGTGACCCGCACCGCGCTGCAAAACGCAGCCTCTGTGGCCAGCTTGATGTTGACCACCGAAGCCATGATCGCTGAAGCACCGAAAGACGACGCACCCTCCATGCCTGGCGGCGGCGGCGACATGGGTGGTATGGGCGGCATGGGCGGCATGGGCATGTAATTGCTCCGCTGTCTGGGCGACTCGCTCTGACCTCGAAGGGCCGCGCAAGCGGCCCTTTTTCGTTGGGGCTTGACCCCATGGCCGGCATGGCGCGCAAGGCTTAAAGTCGTGGGCATCACCACTGCCAAGCCACCACCATGCCTTTGTCCAACGAAACCCGCGCGCGCTTGATGCGCGTGAGCACCGCCACCTTGTGCACAGCTTTGTTCAAACGCGGTTTGCGCAACCAGTTCATTCAAAACGTCAGACCTGTGCAGGCCCAGCCCCAACCCATGGTCGGCGAGGCATTCACTTTGCGCTACATCCCCGCGCGCGAAGACCTCAATCCCATCAGCGTTTTTTTAGACCACGCCCACCCCCAGCGTGCCGCTGTGGAGACCTGCCCACCCGGCGCAGTCTTGGTCATCGACAGCCGCAAAGATGCCCGTGCCGCTTCGGCCGGCGGCATCTTGGTCTCGCGCTTGATGAAGCGCGGCGTTGCCGGTGTGGTGACCGATGGGGGCTTTCGCGATTCACCCGACATCGCCCAGATGGCCATACCGGCCTATCACGCCCGCCCCAGCGCACCCACCAACCTGACGCTGCACCAAGCGATCGACATGAACCTGCCGATTGCCTGTGGCGATGTGGCGGTGTTCCCCGGTGATGTGGTGGTGGGTGACGCCGAAGGCGTGGTGGTGCTGCCCGCCCACCTGGCCGAAGAGCTATCGATCGAAGCCGTTGAAATGACGGCCTTTGAAGACTTTGTCAGTGAACGGGTGATGGCAGGCCAGTCCATCTTGGGCCTATACCCACCCACCGACGACAGCAACCGGCTGGCCTTTGAGGCTTGGCGGCGCGAAAAAAATCGCTGACCACCGCCTGTTGGCACCTCACTGCACTTGGTGCAACAAAGGTGCGCCACGCAGCGTGCGGTGGGTGTTTTCAATGGCCACGGCCAAGGCGCGCTGAAACATGTCTTGGGTCAGCCAGGCCATGTGCGGTGTGGCCAATACATCATGGCGCGTCAGCAAGGGGTGGTCGGGCGCCAGCGGTTCTTGCGCAAACACATCCAGGCAAGCCCCTGACAACTGACCGGATTCAAGCGCGTCGGTCAAAGCAGCTTCGTCCACCAACTCGCCACGGGCGGTGTTGACCAACATCGCGCCGCGTTTGAAGCCTGCAAAGCGTTGCGCATCAAACAGGGCGCGGGTGTCTGGCGTCAGCGGGATGTGCAAACTGACCACATCGCTTTGCGCCAGCAATTCATTCAACGGCAAGTTGGGATAAGTCCATTCGGGTCCAGGCTGGCGGCTGTGGCCCAAGACCTTCATGCCCATCGCTTGCAACCAGGGCGCCAAAATGCGCGGCACATGACCCGTCCCCACCAGGCCCACGGTTTTGCCCCCGAGTTCAAACAACTGGGCTTGCTGGGCCTCAGGGATGGCCCATTGGCCTTGGCGCAATTGGTGGGCAATCGGCCCCATGCGCCGGGCGGCCATCAGCATCAAGCCCAAGGTCATTTCGGCCACGGCACGGCTGTTGACGCCGGGCATGTTGCACACCGCCACCCCTTGCTGTGCGGCCGCAGGCAGATCAATGGTGTTGACACCCACACCGATTTTTTGCACCAAGCGCAGGGCCGGGTTGGCTTGCATGCGATCGGCGGTGACCGGCTGCAACACATGCCACAGCACATGGGTGCCCGGCCAATGCTGGGCAAACGCCTGTGCATCGCTTTCAGGGCAACACACCACTTGCCAATCGCTGGGCACTTGGGTTTTCAGCCAAGCCAACAACTCGGGGCTGGCATTGAAATGGAACAAAACCTTCATCGCATCAAGCCTTGGCCAACCAGGGAAACAAATGGGTCCGCGGGTAGGCCAGGCAGCGACCGAGGTCTTGCTCTATGCGCAAGCCTTCGTTCCATTTGGCCATGCGCTCAGAGCGCGAAAAGCTGCCCACCTTGAGTTGTGGCACACCCCAGCCCACGGCCATGTGGACGATGCTGACGTCCTCGGTCTCGCCAGAGCGCGCGGAAATGATGCCATCCAGGTGAAGTTTTTTCGCCACGTCGAAGGCTTGTTGGGTTTCCGTGACGGTGCCCACCTGGTTGGGCTTGATCAGCACCGCATTGCACGCCCCCAGAGCGGCGCGCTCTTGGATGCGCGGGGCATGGGTGACAAAAAAATCATCGCCAATGATTTGCAAGCGATGCCCCAGGGCCTGGGTCATGGCGCGCATGCCTTCGATGTCGTCTTCGGCAAAACCGTCCTCCATCGAAATGATCGGGTAGTCGTGGGCCCACCGGGTGTAGAGCTCCAACAACTGATCGCGGTCGAAGCGTCGGTTTTCGCTGCGCCAGTGGTAAACCCCGTTGTCGTGGTACTGGGTAGAGGCCAAATCCAGGCCAATTGACACATCGCGCCCTGGCCGAAAACCAGCCGCTTCAATGGCTTTGACCAAGGCTTCAATGGCACCCTCATTGGAACCAAATTGCGGCCAAAACCCACCTTCGTCGGCCACGCCCAAGTTCTTGCCTTGTTGGGTCAAGGCCTTGCCCGCCGCGTGGTAGACCTCGGCCACCCATTCCAGGGACTGGGTGAAACTGTTGGCCCCATTGGGGATGGCCAAAAAGTCCTGCAAATCCACGCTGCCCTTGGCATGGGCACCGCCACCAAAAATTTGAATCTCCGGCAAGGGCAAGCCCACTTCATCGCTGCCTGACAAATAGCGCCACAAAGGCAAATCTGCTTGGCGACTGGCCGCCCACAAACATGCCAAGGACACAGCCGTCAGGCTGTTGCCGCCCAAACGCGACTTGTCGGGCGTGCCATCCAAGTGGCACATCGCCGCGTCGATGCCAGCTTGGTCGGTGATGTCCATGCCTTGCAAGCCAGGGGCAATCACCTCGTTGACCGCGCGCACCGCCATGGACACGCCCAAACCTTTGAAACGCGTACCGCCATCGCGCAACTCTTTGGCTTCACCCGCGCCGGTCGAGGCACCCGCCGGTGCAATGGCGCGCCCCACCACGCCACTGGACAGTTGGACTTCTGCCTCAATGGTGGGGCAGCCCCGAGAATCCCACACGGAACGGGCGCGTACAGACTGAATGCGACTCATGATGTCAATGCTTTCAAAGTGATTTCCCAAACAGCAACCAAGGATTGTCGCGGGTGCAGCAAAGCCTCCACCGCGACTTGGCGCACCACATCGCGCTGCGCGGGGGTGGTGAGGTACTCAACCGGGGACTTTCCGTCCACGCGCGCCAGCATCAACGCTGGGAGCAAATGCGCAGCCCGCGTTTCAAACGCCGCCAGCGGCTCCCAGTGCACGCTGGGCAAATAGGCCTGCACCATGGCTTCAAAAGCCTGGCCCCACAGGGGCATGCACTGGGGCAAGAGCACCGCTTTGAGCAACAAATGGTTGAGGCAAAAAGCCAAGTCAAAGGCCGGGTCACCGTACCAGGCACATTCGGCATCCAAAAAAACCGGGCCATGGGGTCCACACAAAATATTTTTGGGGCTGATATCGCCGTGCACCAAGGCCAGGTGGGTGTGGGCGGTTTGATCGCAAATGGCTTGCAAACGCGCTGCGCACTCAGGGTGGCGCAGGGCGGTGGCCAACAAATACGGCTCCAAACGCAGCGAATGAAATTCCACATCGCTTTTGAACAACTCAGCCAAGCGGTGCTGCAGCGCCGTGTGCGAATGGATTTGTCCCAGGCATGCACCCACCAATGCCGCAAATTCAGGCGCCACTTGCGCTTGCAGCAGCTGGCTTTTCCAAACCGGGTGTTGGTCTGGCGCCAGAAAGCCCATGAAGAACAGACCTGATTCCGCGTCGCGCCCCAGCATGTGCGGCACATTTTTAGCGAAATGTGGGCCCACCTCTTGATACCAGGCGTATTCGTAGGCATTGCGGGACAAGGGCGCTTGCCAATCGGCTGACACTTTGAGCTGGCTCAGCGCGCGCTTGGCACAAATGCTGTGGTCGGCAAAATCAATGCGCCAAATGTCCGACGACACGCCGCCAGTCAGTTGCACCATGCCCACCACTTTTTGGCCCTGATCCAGACCGAGTTTGTGCAAGGCGGCCAGCACATCGCTGGGGTTGGCTGAATCCGAAGCGTGCATGTGGGGTGAAGTTGGCGCGCTCACCGCGATTCGGCCACCACCGGGTTGCGCAGCACGCCAATGCCTTCGATCTCCACCTCGACCACATCGCCAGGCCGCATGGGGCCGATGCCTTCGGGGGTGCCGGTGATGATCACGTCGCCGGGTCGCAAAGTGATGGCCTGGCTGATGTAAGAGACCAAATGGGCCACATCAAACACCAAATCCGCGGTGTTGCTGCTTTGCTTCACCTCCCCGTTCAAGCGCGTGGCAATGGCCAACTGCCGGTGGTTCAGGCCGGTGGCAATGACCGGCCCCAGGGGGCAAAACGTGTCAAAGCCCTTGCCAATCAGCAAGCAGCCCGCAGCCATTTCGTCAAATTGGATGGGTCTTTCACTGACATCGTTGGCACAGGTGAAACCAAAAATATGTTGGTCCACATCTTCCCGCGCAATGCGCCGCCCACCACGACCGATGATGACCGCCAATTCGCATTCGAAGTCCACCCGCTGCCCCTCCAACGGATAAATGATGGCTTCATCCGGTCCAATGGCTGCGCTATCGGGCTTCATGAAGGTGGCGGCCCGGGTGGGCAAAGCCTGTCCCGTCTCTTTGGCATGGGCGGCGTAGTTGAACCCCACACCAAAAATGCGCGGCCTCTCCAGCGGGCACAGCAGCCGCACCTGATCATTGGCATCGATGTGCTCGGTGCGCACCAGTTGCTCGAACGGCGCGCCCTGCAAACGCCGCCATTGCGAAGGCGATATTTGCTCACCATAAAAAATTTCGCTGCCCTTGGCATAGCGACCAATGATCATTTGCGTTCCCCTTCTCTCGTGCGTTATCGCTGCCTGCCCACTCAAGGCGAAGACGCCGGTGAATCTTGCAAGGCCGCCTGGATGTGTTCGTCTGTCAATGGGCCGTCAAACACCAAAAATTTGGCAGACAAGCTCACAGGCTTTGCCCCAGGCTCGACGCTCAAAGCCTGATGCAGACAGGGATTGGCGGTCATCACCCCCCAGGGGCTGACATACCAATCGTGGGTTGTGTTGGCAGGCCACATCGCCATGGCCACGCCGCCCGTGTGACCACCACCCACCGAACCGGTGCACACATGCCAAGCCAGTTGGCCCATGGGCGCGGGGTGCGGCGCGCACCGGTGGCTGCCGCCGTGGATGGTCGCCATGCCAGGGCCGATGCGGGCATTGAACCAAGCGTGGCGGGTCGGACCGATGCTCACCGCCCAGTTGGGCGCGGTCAAGCTTGACGTGATGTGCAGTTGAAAAGCTTTGAATGCCGGCAAATGGCGCACTGAAATAAGGCGCTGTTCGTCGAGCACATGGCGCCCATCCGGCGCCCCCCACTCGCGCGGACCGCGCCACGCCAAATGCTGGGTGATCCGCATGGCGTCGCCCTGCTCTTGGGCCTGGCATTGGGTTTGCGCGATACGCCCTGGCGCGCGACCTTGGAACACATCGTTGACGTAAAAGTTGTAGCTGTAAACCTCGGTGCCGTGCAGCGCTGGCACATGCACGTTCACATGGTCGGCCCCAACCCAAATGGAGTGGTGGTGGGGGTGATCGGCCGGGCTTTCGCTGGTCACCGCAAAACCTGCTGGGGTGAACACCGGATACAGGTAGTTGCGAAACGCGCCAGGGGTCAAGCCGAAAACCGGCTTGTCCCCCCACATCAACATGGTGCGGGTGCCCGCCGACCAAGCGCCCGCAGGCAGATCTATGTCTTCGCTTTGAAGGCGAAAACCCATCACCGAGCGGCCAGGATGCGACCCACCATCGCCTTGGTCTCAGCACTCTTGTTGCCGAATTCGTCAAACAAGGGCCTGGCAACGGCAAACCACTTGGCCGACTCATCGGCCGACAATTTATGCACCGTCACACCGGCCTTGACCAAATCGGCCAGCGCATCATCGGTTTTGGCGCGGTTCTCTTTGCGCTGCTCGGCAAACACCTCTTTGGCGCTTTGGCGCAGCAAGGCTTGCAAGTCCGCGGGCAAGCTGTCGAGCCAACGGGTGTTGACACGCACGGCTTTGGGCAAGAACCAGTGGTAGCTGAGCGTCAGGTGCTTGGCTTGCTCAAACCACTTGAACCCCCTGATGGAGAAAAAATCTGCTTCCACCGCATCAATAACACCCGTGGACAAGGCCGTGTATTGCTCGGCATAGGGCAGCGGCGTGGGGTTGGCGCCCAAGCGGCGCCAAAAGTCGACCCAAATCTTGATCTCTGGCACGCGTATTTTCAAACCCTTCAAACTGTCCAAGTTGGTCACCGGGCGCTTGGACAAGATGTGGCGAAAACCCACCTCGGCATAGGCGACAAACTCCACACCGGTTTTTTTGCGCGCAACGGCCGACACTTCATCGCCCAGAGGCCCTTGCAAAATTTTGTCCACATGCGCCTCATCCTTGAAGATGAAGCCCGGCGCACCGCCGGTGGCGGCGATTTCAGGGGCCACCGACTCTTCGGTATCCGGACCACCCACGGTGCCCTGGATGGTGCCAATGCGGCTTTGCTCGATGAGTTGGGTGTAGCTGCCCAATTGGCTGCCCGGGAAGTGTTGGGCATCGATGCGCCCACCGCTGCGGGCGTTGAGCAAATCACACCACTTTTGCAAAGCCAAGGTCAGCGGTGCGCCAATGGCCTCTGAGTGGGCCAAGCGAAAAGTGAATTTTTGCTGTGCCCCGGCCTGCCCCACCCATGCCAATGGCAGCACACTGGCGCCCGCTTGCACGATTTGCCGACGGCTCACGCCGGATGATTTCAACAAGGTATTCGGGGGCATGCTGTGTCTCCTGTTTGGGTGGATGGATCAAGAAAAAATAAGTGCGCAAACGATAGCACGATGATTTTGAATTTGGTTATTGGTATATACCATAGCCTCGTACACGAAATGCCCAGGGAAGCCACACCCCAATGACGGAATTTCATTTTCAACCAAAGAAATACGGAAAAATATCATTTAAATCAACAGTTAATGCGTCAATATCTTGGCGTACATCTGGCCATTCACCCGCTTTGACCGCTCAGATGAGCATCCTGAATCATGCAATTCGTTTCATTTTTTATTGCAATCGTTTGCATTTGAAGTGGCCGCATCGCTATACTGCGCGCACATTCAACCCTTGGGTCTTGAGCAACGACCCGCCATGCATTTGCCCTGTGGTCACCATCAAGCACATCGCGCAACACCTGGGCGTGGCCGCCTCCACCGTGGCACGCGCACTCAGCCAGGACACGCGCATCAGCATCGCCACACGCGCCAAGGTGGCACAGGCTGCCCAAGAACTGGGCTATGTGGCGCATTCGGCGGCCCGCCAAATGCGCAGCCAACGCAGCCAATTGGTGGGCTTGGTGATCCCCGATGTGCTCAATGGCTTTTACTCCACCGCCGCGCAAGCCATTTCGCAGAGTTTTGATGAAGCGGGCTACCAACTGGTGTTGTGCATCTCCGAAGACAAACCCGAGGTTGAAATGCGCCAAGTGCGCAGCTTGGCCGAAGCGCGGGTGGACGGCATCGTCTGGGTGCCCACCCTCAAACCCTTGGCGCCCACGCTGACCTGGCTGGCATCGATTGCCCATGTGCAATTGATTCGCAAATGCGCTGCACTCAAGGCGGATTGGTTTGGCATCGACGACACCGCCACCACTGAGCAAGCCACGCAGCATTTGCTGCAATTGGGCCACCGACACATTGCCTATGTGGGTGGGCCCAAAAGCCTTAGCACGGGTGCCGACCGGCTCAAGGGCTACACCCAAGCCATGCACCGTGCTGGCGCGACCATTGACCCGGCGATGGTGTTTTGCGACGCGCCCGATGCGCAGCATGGGCAACGGGTCATGGGTCAGCTTTTGACCATGCCAACGCCGCCCACCGCCGTGGTCATTTCGACATCGCGCGGCACCGAAGGCGCTTTGGAAGCCTTGCGCCAGCATGGCACGGCCGTGCCAGACCAACTGTCGGTGGTCGGCTTCAACGACTCGTCTGCCAATGCGTGGTGGGGGCCGGGCTTGACCACCATGCGCATGCCGGTGCGCGATGTGGCCATCGCCAGTGCCAGCCACCTGATCCGAGCCTTGGGCCAGCACAAGACCACGGCCACAGGCGCTGTGGGCATGGTCACCCAATACCCACCCACCTTGGTCGTGCGCGGCTCCACCGCCGCCTTGACCCCAAACTCTTCTCAAAGGCTTGTATGAACACATTGCGCCGCTATGGCAACTGGGCATTGACCGGATTGGGTGGTTTGTGTGTCGCCATGCTCACCTTGACCGTGATGTTGACCGTGCTGCAAGTGGTGTTTCGCTACATCTTGGACAGCCCCTTGTCGTGGTCAGAAGAGCTGGCGCGCTGGATGTTTGTGTGGGCGATTTTTTTGGGTTGCGCATTGCTGATCAGCCAGCACAAACACATGCGCATGGAGTTTTTGATCAGCCGAGTAGACCCATCAAAGGTGCGCTGGCTGGATTTGTTGAGCCAGGTCGTGATGGCCGCCGCTTGTTGCGCCATGTGGGTGCATGGATGGGATTTTTGCAGCCGCGTCACGGGCACCAGCGGGTCGTTGGAATGGCCCTCCAAATTTTTGTACATGGCGGTACCGGTGGGCGCCGGGCTGTCCTTGCTGTGCCTGGCCTGCGACAACCCCATGAAGTGGAAGTTCCCTGGCGCAGGTTTGATCGGTGTCGGGGGCGGGGTGGTGGTGTTCCACATGTTTTTGAGTGCCACGCCTTGGATCACCTTTGACCTGGGCGTGGGTTGGATGCTGCACATCGTTGCCTTGGGCCTGATGTTTTTGGATGTGCCCATCGCTTACTGCTTGGTGTTTGCCGCATATGCCTCGTTTGCCAAGCAAGGCGACTTGATGATGCTGCCCATTTCCCAAAGCTTGGCCAGCTCGGTCAACTCTTTTTTGCTGCTGTCCATCCCCTTCTTTATTTTGGCCGCCCACGTGATGAACGCCAGTGGCATCACCCACCACTTGATCCGCTTTGCCTCGGCATTGGTGGGCCACATGCGCGGCGGTTTGGCACAGGTCAATGTGGTGACCAATACCGTGATGGGCGGCCTATCGGGCTCGTCCTTGGCCGTTGCCGTGGGCACCGCCAAGGTGTTGGTGCCCGAAATGGAAAAGCGCGGCTACCCCAGGCCCTTTGCGGCCGCGGTGACCAGTTGCGCGTCCACCATTGACAACTTGATCCCGCCCAGCATCGGCATGATCATTTTTTCGGCCGCCGGTGCGGTATCGGTGGGCGCCTTGTTCACGGCGGGCATCTTGCCGGGTTTGTTGATGGCCTTGGCGCTGATGATGACCGTGCATGTCCAAGCCAAGCGGCGTGGCTTGGAGGCCAGCACCGCACCGATGGCTTGGTCAGACCGATTTTTGGCATTTCGCGACGCCATCCCCGCACTGCTGGTGCCCTTGTTTGTGGTGCTGGGCATGCGCGGCGGCGCCTTCACCGCCTCTGAGGCCGGTGCCATCGCGGTGGTCTATGCCATCGTCATTGGGGTGATGACCTACCGCGAACTGAAGTGGCAGCACATCCCCGGCATTTTGAAAGAAGGCTTGACCGACACCGTGGCCATCATTGCCATCGTTGCAGCCTCTGCCCCATTTGGTTGGGCATTGGGCATTGAGCGCATCCCGCAACAAATTGCCCAGTCCATGGCTTTCTTGGCAGAAAACAAATGGCTATTTTTGCTGGCCTTGAACGTTTTCTTGCTGCTGGTCGGCCTGGCCATGGAGTACATCGCCTCGCTGGTCATCCTGGTGCCGATTCTGATGCCCATTGCCATGGCCGCCGGCATTGATCCGGTGCACCTGGGCATCATCATGGTGATGAATTTGGTGCTGGGCGCCTTGACCCCGCCCCTGGGTGTGTTGGTGTTTGCCACCGCCAACATCGCCAAAGTGAAGATCAATGAGGTCTACAATGAGGTCATGCCCTTTTTCTGGGCCTTGATGGGGGTGCTGGTCTTGGTCACCTATGTGCCGTGGATTTCACTCGGCCTCAACCAATGGCTGGCCCCATGAACGCGGCGGGTCGGGGCATCCGGTTTGGGGTGATCGGCATCGATCACCGCCACATCTACCACTTGATCCAAGGCCTGTTGGATGTGGGGGCCACCTGTGCCGGCTATGTGAAACAAACCAGCGACCCCAAGGTCTTGGTGGGCTTGCAAGAACGCTTTGCGCAGTTGCCAGCGTTGGCGCGCCCCGAAGCTCTCTTGGAAGACCCGCAGATTGACCTGATCGTTTGCGCCGCCATCCCTGCCCAGCGTGCCGATATCGCCATCGCCGCCATGCGCCATGGCAAAGATGTGTTGGTGGACAAACCCGGTGTGACCACCGCCTTGCAATTGCTGCGGGTGCAAGAAGTGGCGGCCCAAACGGGCAGGATGTTCTCGATTTGCTTTTCCGAGCGGCACATCGTGCCGGCGGTACAAGAGGCTTTGAAAATGGTGCGCGCCGGTGCCATTGGCACGCCCATCCAAACCCTGGGCATCGGACCGCACCGGTTGAATGCCGCCATTCGGCCTGATTGGTTTTTCGAGGCACCCCAATTTGGTGGCATCTTGGTCGACATTGCCTCCCACCAAATCGATCAGTTTTTGGCTTTCACCCACAGCACCGATGCCCAAGTGGTGCTCAGCCATGTGGGGCATTACGGCGACGATCAAGCACATCCAAGCTTTGAGAATTTTGGTGAAATCATTTTGCAAACACCGGCCCACCGGGGTTATGTGCGGGTCGATTGGTTCACCCC
The DNA here is from genome assembly GCF_965234775.1 of Limnohabitans rimovensis (SeqCode). Taxonomy (GTDB): domain Bacteria; phylum Pseudomonadota; class Gammaproteobacteria; order Burkholderiales; family Burkholderiaceae_C; genus Limnohabitans; species Limnohabitans rimovensis. The sequence continues at coordinate 1,452,656 of NZ_OZ248562.1, forward strand.
CGATGGCCTGCCAACATGGGGTGACGGCCGCTTGTTTGTGATGGGCACCAACGGCAGCATAGAGATTCGCAAGTACATCGACATCGAGGGTCGGGCCGGCACCAACCACCTGTTTTTGGCCGATGGAAAAGGCACGCGCCACATCGATTGCAGCGCCCAGCCATTGGACTTTTTTCAACAGCTCGCGGCCGATGTCGCTGACCGCAGCGAAACCTGCATGACCCAAGCCCATGTTTTCAAGGTGTGTGAATTGGCCTTGCAGGCACAATCCTTGGCGATGAAGAGAAAGGCGTTGACATGACACCCATGGGCATGGCGTTGGTGGGCATTGGCCCGGGTGCGGTGCCGCACCTGTTGAGCTTGAACGACTTGCGTTCCGAGGTCGATTTGCGCTGGGCCATCACCCGCCGACCCGAAGCCGCCCAGATGGGACCGTTTCAAGGCCACCTGCATCCCAGCAGCGATTTCCAAGCCATGCTGAACGACACCGATGTGCAAGCGGTGATCATTGCCACACCGCCTGCCACCCATTTAGAGCTGGCCCAAGCCTGCTTTGCCCATGGAAAACATGTGTTGTTGGAAAAGCCTTTGGATGTGTCGCTGGCGCGGGCCAAAACCATTGTCGCTCTGGCCCAGCAGCACCAACGCCAACTTGGCGTGGTGCTGCAACACCGATTTCGCCCAGGGGTGGCGCGCTTGCAAATGCTGCTCGACCAACAGGGCTTGGGCACGGTGCAAGCGGCATCGGTGAGCATCCCCTGGTGGCGGCCGCAAAGCTATTACGACCAAGCCGGTCGCGGCACCCTGGCACGCGATGGGGGCGGGGTGCTCATCACCCAAGCCATCCACAGCCTGGATGTGTTTCGCGCCTTGGTGGGCGTGCGCCGCGTGGTGGCGGCCCAGGCCAGCCGCACCCGCGTGCACCGCATGGAAACCGAAGACCATGTCCAAGCCCTGCTGGAATTGGGCCAGGGCGCACCGGGCCGCTTGATGGCCACCACCGCGCACTACCCCGGCGGCACCGAATGCATCGAGGTGATCGGCACCCTGGGCACAGCGGTGCTGAGCGGCGGCCATTTGCGGGTGGACTTCATCCATGGGGACACCCCCCTTGAGATCAAGGCCGAGGGCGGCACGGGTGGCGGGGCCAACATCATGGACTTCCCGCACGATTGGCACCGCGACTTGATCAGCGACTTTGTCGCGTCCATCCACCAGCAGCGGCCCTCACGCACCCATGGCGGTGAGGCCTTGCAAACCCATCAACTGATCGATGACCTGTTGGCCGCAGCGGGGCCCGTGGTCGATCTTTAAAGCTGGGGCAAGGCGGCCAAGTCCAGGCCGCGTGCTTTGAGCAGCGGCGGCAAAACCGTGGGCAAATGCCCGGGCTCTGGCACATGCACCCCTTGCCAACCGCGCTCTTTGGCGGCTTGCACATTGGGCCAGTGGTCGTCCAAAAAAACCGTGTGGGCAGGCACCAAGCCCAGCACCAATTCGGCATGGGCATAAATGGCCGGGTCTGGTTTGGCCAACTTCACCCGGCCGGAAAACACGCCGCCATCAAAGGCATGGAAATAGCTGTGGGCCTCGATCAGGTGATCGGCGTAAGGCTCGGGCATGTTGGAGAGGTACCACAAGCGCAAGCCCATGACCTTCTGCGACTGCCGCCATTGGTGCAACTGCGCCAATAAATGCACCGAAGCGTCAATGGGCGTCAGCGCATGGGCGATGTCCACCACCATGGCCCGCACCCGTGACAGGGGTTCTTGAATGCCTTGCGCCAATTGCAAGGCCACGCCATCGGTGTTCAACAAGCCGGCATCAAAGTCCGACCAAGCCTTAGAGCGAAAACAAGTTTGGGCCAGTCCTTGGGCCTGGGCATCGGTGCCACAGCGGTCGGGGAAGAAGCGCCGCACCAAGGCCTCCGGCTCCCAACGAATCATCACCTGCCCCAGATCAAACACCAGGTTCAAGGGGGCGGATGGCGTCATGTCAATTGGCGCAGCAAACCGGCGGTTGAGGCGTCTAAGCCCTGGAAATCGTTGCTGTCCCAACGCTTGGACAAATCAGTGGCCAATGATTTGCCCAATTCCACGCCAAATTGGTCAAAGCTGTTGATGCCCCAAATGGCGCCGCTGACAAACACCCGGTGCTCGTAAAAAGCCAGCAAGGCCCCCAAACGCTCAGGCGTCAAAGCGTCGAGCCAGACAAAGGTGCTGGGGCGGTTGCCGCTGAACTGGCGGTGCCCGCCCGCGTCCGACTGGCCCATCAACAGGGCCTGGGCTTGGGCCACGGCATTGGCCAGCAATGCGGCTTGATGCCCCGGCAAATCGTGGGTGGCCGTGCGCACGGCGATGAACTCCATGGGCACCACGGTTGTGCCTTGGTGCAGCATTTGAAAAAAAGCATGTTGGCCATTGGTCCCAGGCTCGCCCCACAACACCGGCGCCGTGGCGTAGGGCAAGGCGTGTCCTTGGCGGTCCACGCTCTTGCCATTGCTCTCCATTTCGAGTTGCTGCAAATACGCCGGCAAACGGCGCAAACCACTGTGGTAGGGGGCAATGCCGCGGGTGGCGTGGCCCTGAAAATTGCGCATCCACACATCGAGCAAGCCCATGCGCAGGGGCAAATTGGTGGGCGCGGGTTGGCTGCAAAAGTGTTGGTCCATGGCGTGCGCACCAGCCAACAGTTGACGAAAACCCGCGTCCCCCAAGGCAATGGCAATCGGCAAGCCAATGGCCGACCACAAAGAATAACGACCGCCCACCCAATCCCAAAAGCCAAAGCACTGGTGGATGCCAAATTGAGCGGCCGCTGCGGTGTTGGTGGTCATGGCCACAAAATGACGGGCGATGTCTTGACCACCTTGGCGCACAAACCATTCACGCGCACTGTGCGCGTTCATCATGGTCTCGGCCGTGGTGAAGGTTTTGGAGGCGATCAAAAACACGGTGTGGTGTGGCTTCAAGCCTGACAACACAGCAGCCAGTTCATGGCCATCGACATTCGACACAAAGTGAAAGCGCTTGCCCGTCAGTTCGGGTTGGTGCAATGCGCCCACCACCATTTGCGGCCCCAGATCGGAGCCACCAATGCCGATATGGACCACATCGGTGATTTGGCGGTCGGCCCGCACCTGCTCGGCATAGGCCAGCATGGCGTTCAAGGTGTCATGCACCTGGGCCAAAGGTTCGGCCAAAGCGCCAGTCAAACTGTTGGCCGGTTGGCGCAGCAACCAATGCATGACCGGTCGACCTTCGGTGGTGTTGATGGGCTCACCCGCAAACATGGCATCGCGCCAAAGGGCCACACCGCACTGTTCGGCCAAGGCTTGCAGCAGTTGCTCGGTTTCGGTGTGGATGGGGTTTTTGGAAAAATCCACTTGCACGCCCGCCGCCGATAGGCTGAAACGCTGTGCCCGCTGTGGGTCACGCCCAAATGCGGCCCGGATGTCCCCATCGACCACCGTTTGGTGGTGTTGCAGTTGGGCCCAGGCGGGCGCTTGATCGCAACGCACAAAGCCCACGGTTCAGGCCTTCATCAAAGCTTCAAGCTGCACCGCGTCGGTGCAAAACGCCCGGATGCCCTCGGCCAGTTTTTCAGTGGCCATGGCGTCTTGGTTCAATGCCAAGCGGAAATCGGCCTCATTCAAATGCGGCCAAGGCATCTCCATGGCCGCGCTGTCCTTCGCATCCAAGGCCTGGGGCAAGGGGTCGTTGCAGGCGGCCAGTTGGGCCAACAACTCGGGGCTGATGGTGAGCAAGTCGCAGCCCGCCAAGGCGGTGATTTGACCCACGTTGCGAAAGCTCGCGCCCATCACCTCGGTGGCAATCCCGTGGTGTTTATAGGCATGGAAGATGTGGGTCACCGACATCACGCCGGGGTCTTGGGCGCCGCTGCGGGCCGCCTCATCCCAGGCCGCACCCGCGGCTTTTTTGTGCCAGTCGTAAATGCGCCCTACAAAGGGTGAGATCAGTTGCACCCGGGCTTGGCCGCAGGCCACCGCCTGGGCGTGGGCAAACAACAAAGTCAGGTTGGTGGCAATGCCTTGCTGCTGCAACTGCGCGGCCGCTTGTATGCCTTCCCAGGTGGCGGCAATTTTGATCAGCACCCGTTCCTTGGCCACCCCTTGGGCTTGGTACAAGGCGATGATGCGCTGGGCCCGTGCCACGGTGGCGGCGGCATCGAAGCTCCATCGCGCATCCACCTCGGTGGAAACACGCCCAGGGATAAGGGACAAAATTTCGCAGCCAAAGCGCACAATGAGGCGATCAATTTGCTCGTCCATGCTGGCCTTGCCATGCGCAGCCACGACCTCGCGCAACAGGGGCAGGTATTCGGGCTTTTTCACCGCCTTCAAAATCAGTGACGGGTTGGTCGTGGCGTCTTGGGGCTTGTACTGCGCCAGTTGTAAAAAGTCGCCAGTGTCGGCCACCACCGTGGTGTAAAGCTTCAGGGCTTGCAATTGGTTCATGGGGCGATTATCCCTTTCTCGGCTGGCGTGCTTTCCCTGCTCGGCCGCCCCAGCGGAGCCAACTTCGTTACAGTTCGGCCATGCAAAAAATATTGGTCTTGGGTGGGAGCGGCTTCATTGGTCACCATGTGTGCGAGGCCCTGGAGCGCGCCGGTTTGTACGCCACCGTCCCCACCCGCCGCTTGCCAGCGCGCAGCGTGCAAATGCTGCCACGGGTGACGGTGGTGCGTGCCGATGTGCACGACCCGGTCCAGTTGTCTGCCCTGGTGCGCGGCCACGATGCGGTCATCAACCTGGTGGCCATCTTGCACGGCACCGCCCACAGTTTTGACCATGTGCATGTGCAATTGCCCCGCTTGTTGGCCCAAGCCTGCGTCGATCAGGGTGTGCGCCGCTTGGTGCACATGAGCGCCCTGGGCGTGGATGAAAACGGCCCGTCCATGTACTTGCGCAGCAAAGCCCAAGGCGATGCGGTGCTGCAAGACATGGCCGCGCGCCATGGCTTGCAATTGACCCTGCTGCAACCCAGCGTGGTGTTTGGCGCCGATGACCGCTTCATCAATGTGTTTGCGCAATTGCAAGCCCTGGCCCCGGTGGTGCCCCTGGCCTGTGCCCAGGCCCCGTTCCAACCGGTGTGGGTGCAAGATGTGGCCCAAGCCTTGGTCCATGCCTTGCTGTCGCCCACCAGCCACGGCCAGCGCTATGAATTGGTTGGGCCTGAGGTGTTCACCCTGGCCCAATTGGTGCGCTTGGCCGGTGAATGGGCAGGCCACCCCCGGCCCATTTGGCCACTGCCCGAAGCATTGGCGCAAGCCCAGGCCTGGGTCATGGAACACCTGCCCGGCCCCACCTTGATGAGCCGCGATAACCTGGCTTCGATGCAAACACCCAATGTGGCCAGCGGTGCTTGCCCTGGTTTGTCTGCACTGGGTGTGCTGCATGCAGCACACATCTCCAGTGTTTTCCCCGCCCGCACACCACCTGCCCGCTGACATGTTGACCCTCTATATTGGCAATAAAAATTACTCTTCTTGGTCCATGCGCCCTTGGGTGTTGTTGCGCCAAGCCGGCATTGAATTCACCGAGCACAAAGAACGCTTTGATTCGTTTGAGGCGCAGTCTCAGTTCAAGCACGCTTTGCTGGCCCTCAACCCCCACGGCAAAGTGCCGGTGCTGGTCGACCAAGGCTTGGTGGTGTGGGACTCCTTGGCCATCGCCGAATACGTGGCCGAAAAATTCCCCGATTTGGCGCTGTGGCCCCGCGAAGCCCCACTGCGCGCGCGGGCACGCAGCTTGTGCGCCGACATCCACAGTGGCTACACCGCGCTGCGCCATCACTGTGGCATGAACATCGAAGCCGATTTGCGCGATGTGGGCCAAAGCCTGTGGACGCAAAAAGCCGATTTGCGTGAAGATGTGCATCGGCTGTGCCAGGTGCTGACCAAGTCGCTGTCGCAGCAAGCCAAGCCCGCCATGCTGATGGGCGAGTTCGGCATCGTCGACGCTTTTTATGCCCCCGTGTGCTCGCGCATCCGCACCTATGGCTTGCCCGTCAATGACGTGGTGAAAGCCTATGTCGATCGCGTGCTGGCCCTGCCAGCTGTCCAAGCCTGGTATGCCGACGCCCTGCTGGAGCGCGACTTTTTGCCCTTTGAAGAGCCTTATCGCTCGGCGCCTGAGTCGCACCACAAGCCTGTGTGAAACGGGTGGCACCCGTGGCTGCGATCCGCTTTGGGTTGACGGCTTGCCAAACCACAGGGTTATGATTTGGATATGAAAACATTCTTTGCCCTGGTGCTTTGCGCCTTGACCCACCTCGCCACCTTTGCACAAACCAACGGCGACAAAGTGGTCTATCACATCGACCATGCCGCCAGCCAAGCCACCAAAGGCCTGCGCAACATCCGCAACCATTTGGATGTGGCCCCCGATACGCAAATCGTGGTGGTCACCCATGCCGAAGGTGTGGATTTTTTGATGGAGGGAGCCAAAGACAAGCAAAACCCCAACATCGATTACGCCGCCCTGGTATCGGCCCTGAAAGCACGCAATGTGCGATTTGAAATTTGTGAAATCACCCTGAAAAACCGCAACCTGAACAAAAACCAGTTCAACATGGATGCCGAATTCACACCCTCCGGCGTGGTGCGCATCGGCCGCTTGCAAGCCCGCGAAGGCTACGCCTACATCAAGCCTTGACTTTCACTCCAGTGTGCGCCAGCACACCCTGCCTTGTCATAAAAGTTTCACAAAACGGTCGCCCACGGGCACGAAGGCCTGTGTTAATGTTTCGACCCTTTCCGTGCTATCCAAGGTATCCCCATGCGTCCCATCAAGCAAGTTCGCCGTTTGATCAAATCAGACCCCACTTCTGCCACGGCCCAAGCTTTTTCAGATTTGATTTTGGCGCTGGAATCCGAGGCGGCATCGCCCATCAAAGGCCTGTACCAACTGTCTCCGGACGATTTTGATTTGGCCATCCAACTGCTGAAAGATTGGCGCCTCGATCGCTTTTATGAAGGCAAGGCCAAAGCCTTCGATCTGGCTTATCAAGCCCACGATTTGCAGCACCCCGCTGCCTGATACCTGCTTGTAGCCGCACCCACCGCGCTTGGGTTTGAACCTCGCGGCCATTGCGCCAAAGCTTGTTCAGCCCAACTGTGGGGCGTGGTCTTGGATGACCTGGCGAAAAATCTTCTCGGTTTTCTGAAAAATCAAGGGCCAAGCCTGGCCCAGTGCCGTGATGCGGGCTTCTTGCCCCATCTGGGCCCGCAAGGTGTGCATCTCAGCCAACTGCACAGCGGCCCGTTGAAAATCATCTTCGGCGCCCGGTTCAATCAACTGGCCATTCTCCCGACTGCGAATCAGCTCTGCCGCTGCCGCGTGCCGATACGCCACCACGGGCAATCCGCTGGACATGGCCTCCAAGGTGACATTGCCAAAGGTCTCGGTCAGGCTGGGAAATAAAAACATATCGGCGCTGGCGTAGTGCTGGGCCAAGTCTTCCCCGGTTCGAAATCCAGCAAACACCACTTGCGGGAGCTTTTTTTGCAAACCTTGTTTGAGCGGGCCATCGCCCACCAAGACCAGTTTGGTCTGGGGGTGCACGCCCGCCATGCGCTCAAAGGTGGACACCACCAGGCTGAGGTTTTTCTCTGCGGCCAACCGGCCCACGCACAACAGCACCAAGCAGTCTTGGCTGGCACCCCACTCCGCCCTGAGCGCGGGGGAGCGGCGCACCGGGTTGAACAAATCGGTATCCACGCCCCGGGGCACGACGTGCAAGCGCTCAAAGCCCACCGCCGACAACTCGCTGGCCAGCCCTGGCGTGGGCACCATGGTGGCCAAGGCGGCGTTGTGGAATTTGCGCATGTAATTCATGATGGCCCCACGCAACCACCCAATCCCATAGTGGTCGCTGTAGGCGTGAAAGTTGGTCCGAAAGTCACTGCTCACCGGCAATTTGAGTTTTTTCGCCGCTTGCAGTGCCGACCAACCCAAGGGGCCTTCGGTGGCAATGTGAACCACATCCGGGCGATGCAGCGTCCACAAACGCGTCAAGGCCCGCTTGGCGGGAAAACCCATTTTCAAGTGCTTGTAAAACGGAATCGGCATGCCGCGCACCAGGGTTTCATCGGCCAATGATGGGCCGCTTATCACCGCGTCTTTGTTTTGGCGCGGGCGAATCAGCCACAGGGCGTGACCTCGGGCTTTCAGGCCCTCCACTGTTTTGCTCAAGGTGTAAGCCACGCCATTGATGTCAGGCGGGTAAGTCTCGGTGACGACGGCGATGCGCAGCGGTGACGAAGAGCCGTTGAAACACACCACATCGATCGAGGCATCAGCTTGCATGCCAGAAATATGACACGCCCACATCACAGTTTGATGACAAACACGTGCGCGAGGGGCGATGAAAAGAACAAAGCTTCAGTGTCATCAAAATTTCACTGAAATTCGCCACATTTCCACTGGTTGTTTTTGCTTTTACCCCACAGACCTCAGGAGAACCCATGAAAGAATTGTTGCAAACCCTGCGTACCCAACGTTGGGATGACCACCGCTACTACCACCACAGCCGCATCAACCAGGCTTTGCATTTGGTCAGTGCCCTCTCTTTTTTGGTGGCCTATGCCTATTTGTTCATTGACCCAGTGGTGTCTGCCTTGATCGCGTGGCTGGTCTCGATGACCACACGCCAAGCCGGCCACTTCTTTTTTGAGCCCAAAGGATTTGACGTGGTGAACAACGCCACCCATGAACACAAAGAAGAGATCAAGGTCGGCTACAACCTGCGCCGCAAGGTGGTGTTACTGGCCATTTGTGGCGCCATCCCCGTGATCGCCTATTGGATGCCTGACTACCTCACCTGGGCGGTGCCCGAGGCCTATGAGGACACGCCGGTGCGCATGACCGCCATGGCTTGGTTGTTTTTGGGTGTGGCCGGTTTGCTCTTTCGGGTGATGCAACTGTGGGCGCAAGATGGTTTGATGGCCGGCGTGGCCTGGGCCTTGAAGATCATCACCGACCCCTTCCACGACGTCAAAATGTATTACCGTGCCCCCTTTTACCTGGCCAAGGGTCAATTTCTCGACCCCATGGACCACGTCAAGTCACACTGATCACACCGCCCATTTGACTCGGACCATTTCGCGCATGACTTCACGCCGAATGGTCCGATTGCTTTGCCCCTGCCCCGTCCACCACCAACCATCGTTTTGCATGGCTTGAGCGGCTCGGATGAACCGCTGGCAGAACTCGGCAAAGTGCTCATCCTCAAACGCAAAGTTGAAAATGATCCGTCCCGTGCCCACCCAACTGAGGGCAATGCCTTGTTCGCGCATATAAAACTGCAGCATCCAGTTGTAGCGGCTCGGGACCTCATAGACCACACTCCACACCGTGGCCATGCCGACCACCCGCACCGGCAAGTCTTGTCCCAGCAGTTGATCGTTGAGTTGCTTCATGCGGTCGATCCACAAGCCCTCCATTTTTTGGTACACCGCTTGAATGGCCGGCCCTTGCACCCGCTTGAGAAACACATTCATGGCGCCCATCACACCGGGATGTGCATTGAAGGTGCCACGGGCAAAACAAATATGGCCCGGCTTTTCTTCATGGAAGCGGCGCATCCATGCGGCCTTGCCGCAGACCACGCCCACCGGGAAACCGCCGCCCAGTGTCTTGCCATAGGTGACCATGTCGGCGTCCACGCCAAAAAAGGCTTGCGCCCCACCCAGGCCCAAACGAAAGCCCATGAACACCTCGTCCATGATGAAGGCAATGCCTTTTTCGTCACACACTTTGCGCAGCTCTTTCAGCCACTGGGCATAAGCGGCTTTGTCAAACGACAGTTGGCGCGAGCCATCGATCAGGGTCGAGTCGCTGGGCGCGGCCTTGTTGGGGTGCATGGCCTGCAAGGGGTTGACCAACACGCAGGCAATGTCCTTGCGCTGGCGCAACACCTTGAGGGTTTGTTGGTGCATCTCATTGAGCGTGAGCGTGTCATTGGACGGCGGCATGGGGTTGCCGGGGCCTGGCTGCACATCGTCCCACCAGCCGTGGTAGGCCCCGGTGAAACGCACCACTTTGCGCTTGCCGGTGTGGTAGCGCGCCAAACGCACCGCTTGCATGACCGCCTCGGTGCCCGACATGTGAAACGAGACCTCGTCTTTGCGCGCGATTTGGCACAGCATCGTCACGTTTTCTTGCACGCAGGGGTGATACGCACCGAGCACAGGGCCCAGGTCGCGCACCAGGTCCATGCCCTCTTGCATGCAGCTCTTGTAGAAGTCGGCACCAAACAAGTTGACGCCGTAACTGCCGGTGACATCCAGGTGCCACTGCTCATCGGCGTCGGCCACCCACACCCCTTTGCTGTGGGCCCAGTAGCTGCCAATTTGCAAGTTGTCGCTCAGGAACTTTTGAAACTGGAACGGCACCCGGTAGCGCGAAATCAACTGCATGTCCGACACCATGGGCTTGGTGGCTTGGGTCAGCGCCAATGTTTGAGGGCTGCGTTGGGCCAAGGTGCTGCCCAATCGCTGCAAAGCGTGTTGACGCTGCGTGCCCACCGCTTCAGGGGCGTGATCCACCCGAAACCATTGCTCACCCGGGTAGTCATAGGCCGGTGCCCAGTTGGCCAGTCGTTTGGCCCAACGCAAATGCCCCGCCATCGAGGGGTGCTTGGCCAGCGACAGTTGCAAGCGCTGCCACAGCTTGGGCCCCCCAACCAACACGAACAAGGCGCAGGCCAAGATGATCAAGGACGAAAAACCATTTTCTTCAAACATGTGCTTCCCTTTCAGAAGCTTCTTTTGTATTTCATAAGGATGAAACAATGATGACGGTTCGACAATGGCTGCGTGGCTTGGGCGCCCAAGAGGATTTGAACTTTTTATTGACCAACCGAATCCCCCGGTTGGCCGTGACCCATTTCATGGGATGGTTCAGCCAGATCCAAAACCCCTGGGTGTGCCGGGTATCTATTTATATATGGCGCTTGTTCACCGACATTGACCTGAGCGAAGCGCGGCTGCAAAAATTCAGCAGCCTGCATGACTTTTTCATCCGCGAACTCAAAGACGGGGCCAGGCCGGTGGACATGCGGGCCCACATCTTGGCCAGCCCCTGCGACGGCATCTTGGGCAGTTGTGGCGAGGTCAAGGCCGGACAGGTTTTCCAAGCCAAAGGCTTTCCCTACGAACTGCAAGACTTGTTCGGCGAGGCCGCAGCGGCCAGCCCGTGGCTCGATGGGGTTTACGCCACCATCCGCATCACCTCTGCGATGTACCACCGCTTTCACGCGCCATTTGATGGGCATTTGCACAGTGTGGACTACCTCAATGGCGACACCTGGAACGTCAACCCGATTGCGCTGCAGCGGGTGGAAAAGCTGTTTTGCAAAAACGAGCGCGCGGTCTTGCACATGCGCACCGCCGACGATCACCCCATTGCCTTGGTGCCCGTGGCCGCTATCTTGGTCGCCAGCATCCGCTTGCATGCCATCGACACGTTGTTACACACCCGTTACAAAGGGCCACACCGTTTTGACAGTGTGCATGGCTTTGTCAAAGGCCAAGAAATGGGCTGGTTTCAACACGGCTCGACCATTTTGGTCTTTGCGCCCAAAGGGTTTCAACTTTTTCCGGGCTTGGAAAACGGCAGCCCCTTGAAAATGGGTCAGGCCTTGATGGCCTATCCACCCAGCCCCTGAATCACGCCGGACGCCACAACGGGAGCCACTTCGTCACGATAAGTTCTTAAAAGCTTCACACATTTTTCACGCATTTCCTCGAGACTGTGGACATCGTTTGATTCGATGTACTAACAGGAGTGGCAAATGCAAATCACCATCATTGGCAGCGGGTATGTGGGTCTGGTCACCGGAACTTGCTTGGCTGAATTGGGCAACGATGTGGTGTGCTTGGACTTGGCAGCAGACAAAATCCGCAGCCTCAACAGCGGCGTGGTGCCGATTTACGAGCCCGGCCTGGACGACTTGGTGGTGCGCAACCTCAAGCAAGGCCGCTTGCAATTCACCACCGACACAGCCCAGGCCATTGGCCACGGTGATGTGATCTTCATTGCCGTGGGCACACCGCCCCAAGAAGACGGCAGTGCCGACCTGTCCTACGCCCTGAAAGCGGCCAGTGACATTGGCCGCTGGATGCGCACAGACAAAGTGGTGGTCAACAAATCCACAGTACCCGTGGGCACGGCCGAGCGGGTGCAAGCAGCGATTGCCAGCGAATTGCAGCAAAGGGGCATTGACCTGGAAGGCAGCCCGGCCAAAACCGGCCATGCACGTCTGCGTTGCGCCGTGGTCTCCAACCCCGAGTTTTTGAAAGAAGGCGCAGCGGTCGAGGACTTCATGCGCCCGGACCGCATTGTGCTCGGCGTGGCCAGCGATGAGATGGGCCAATGGGCTTTGGGCCAAATGCGCAACCTGTATGCCCCCTTCAACCGCCACCATGAGCGCACTTTGGTGATGACCCAACGCTCGGCCGAGTTGACCAAATACGCGGCCAACGCCATGCTGGCCACCCGAATTTCATTCATGAACGAATTGGCCAATTTGAGCGAACGCTTGGGCGTGGACATTGAATCTGTGCGGCAAGGCATGGGGTCGGACCCACGCATTGGCTACAGTTTTTTGTACGCCGGCACCGGCTACGGCGGCTCATGCTTTCCCAAGGATGTGAAGGCCTTGCACCGCACCGGCATTGAACAAGGCATGGCGATGCAAATATTGAGTGCCGTTGAGCATGTCAATCAGCGGCAAAAGCACCGCATTCTGGACAAAGTGCTGGCCCACTTTGGCGACGACTTGAGCGGCCTGTGTTTTGGGGTTTGGGGTTTGGCCTTCAAACCCGAAACCGATGACATGCGCGAAGCCCCCAGCCGTACCGTGATCAGCGGCTTGCTGCGTGCTGGCGCACGGGTGCAGGTGCACGACCCGGTGGCCATGGAAACCGGGCAGTTGGCTTTGCAAGAAGACTTGATGGATGTGCCCGAGCTGTGGAGCCAATTGAGCTTTCACGATGACCCCATGGACGTGGCCGATGGTGCGCAAGCCCTGCTGATCATGACCGAGTGGAAGGCCTATCGCAGCCCCAATTTCCAACAATTGCGCAGCCGACTGGCGCAAGCGCTGATTTTTGATGGGCGCAATTTGTTCGATCCGTTGCGCATGGCACAAGAGGCTTTCACCTACCACGGCATTGGCCGCGTATCGCAGCAAAACGCGCCCCAAGTATCTGCCGCAGCGAGTTTGACTGCCAGCTGATGGTTGCGAGCTCAGTGGGCTGGCGCACGCCGCATGCGGCGTGCGTGCAGCCCACACACCAAGCTCATGCAGGTGGCGATGAAGCCCCCCAACACCCAGGTGATGGTTTCAAACGGGCATTGCCAATACAGCAGGGCGCTGTAGACGCCCATCATGGTCACCACACTGGCGTTCTCGTTGACGTTTTGCACCGCGATTGATCGGCCTGCACTGAGCAAGCGGATGCCCCGGTGTTGCAACAAGGCATTCATGGGCACCACAAACAATCCGCTGATGACGCCCACCACCAGCATCACCACCAGGGCCAAAGGCCAAGCTTGGACCCCGTTCATGAGCGGCAACATCAGGCCCAACACCACACCCAACACCAACACCCGCGGGGCCTGGTGCAAGGGCACCCAGCGACCGGCCAACCAAGCGCCCAGCACCACACCCACGGCCGTACACGCTTGCAAATAAGCGCCTTGGTCCAAGCCCAAGCCCAACACCTGCTGGCACCACAACAGCACCAACAACTGCATGGTGGCGCCCACACCCCAAAACAAAGTGGTCACGGCCAAACTGGTTTGGCCCAAGGGGTCGGACCACAGGGTTTTTTGATCGACCCAAAAGTCTTGCCATACTCGGCCCAAATGCCAACCCCGCGACTGGCACGGCACACCGCTGTGCGGGATGCCGCGCTGGATCCAGGCCACCGAGGCATACATGCCCACGATCAACAGCACCGACACACCGTATCGGCTGTCCCACCAGGCCCATGCGTTGACGGCTTGGGCCACCTCTGATGCTGTCCAGGCATCACTGATCAACACCCCCCCCAAAGCCACGCCAAACACCGCTGCGCTGACGGTGCTGACTTCAATCCAAGCATTGGCACGCACCAGCCGGTGTGGCGGCTCCACCTCGGTGATCCAGCCATATTTGGCGGGCGAATACAGCGCCGCCCCCAAGCCCACCCACACATAGGCCAGCATCACATCCAGCCCCAGCAAGATGGACAAGACCGCCATCAACTTGAGGGCATTGGCCCATTGCATGACGCGGGGCTTGTGCCAGGCATCTGCCAAGCGGCCCACCCAGGGCCCGAGCAACACATAAGACAGGGTGAAGCCCAGCTTCAACAACGGGATCCAGTGGGCCGCTTTGGACTGCTCGATGAGCATGGCAATCACCACCAGGAGCAAGGCGTTGTCGGCCAAACCGGCCAAGCCTTGGGCGCCCATGAGGCGATGAAAGCCTGGGCTCATGGTCAGCGCGATGGCGTCACGCGGCTTGCATGGCAGAGGCGTGGACAAAGCTTTTGTCCATCAGCTGATCCCAGTAGATCAGCTCCAAACGCCCGTCCATGTGCTCCACCAGGGCCGTTCGGCTTTCGACCCAGTCGCCATCGTTGCAATACAAGATGCCATCGATGGTGCGCATTTCTGCTTTGTGGATGTGGCCGCACACCACCCCCTGGTAGCCACGCCGGGCGGCTTCGTGGGCCACGGCCTTTTCAAAGTCAGACACATAACTCAAGGCCTTTTTGACCTTGTGCTTCAAGAATGCCGAGAGCGACCAGTAGCGCAGCCCCAACTTGGCCCGGATGCGGTTGAAGTGCCGATTCATGCGCAAGGTGAATTCGTACAAATAGTCGCCCACATAAGCCAGCCACTTGGCGTACTGCACCACCGCATCAAAATAATCGCCATGGGTCAGCCACAGCTTTCGGCCGTCGAGCAAGGTGTGCGAGCCCTCTTCCATCACCTCAATGCCGCCAAAGTGTTGGCTGGTGAACTCGCGGGCGAACTCGTCATGGTTGCCGGGGATGTACAGCACATGGCAGCCTTTGCGCACCCGGCGCAATAACTTTTGCACCACATCGTTGTGGGCCTGCGGCCAATACCAATTGCGCCTGAGCTGCCAGCCGTCAACGATGTCGCCAATCAGATAGAGGTAATCGCTTTCATGCGATTTCAAAAAATCCAACAGCGCTTGTGCTTGGCACCCCGCTGTCCCCAAGTGGATGTCAGAGATGAATACGGCGCGGTAATGCATCAGTTTCTCAAAAAGTGGCGACGGTATTTTTCGGGGATGTCTTTGAGCCACAGCATCATGGGCAAATCAGCACTGTGGAAGTCCTGATCCCAAGCCGGTGGGCCCAATAATTTCGCCCCCAAGCGCAGATAGCCACGGATCAATGGCGGAGGCTCGACCGCCAAATCGGCTTGGGCGTCTTGCAGTGGCAGGGCAAAGCGCGGGCTGACACGGTATTCGATGGGGGCCAAATGCGATGCCCTCAATTGCGCCCACACACTGGCGGCCACCGGGGTGTTGACCACGCCGTTGTGCAGCATCGGGATGCTGGCGCAGCCGAGCATGGTTTCAAAATGGTTTTGCTGCATGAAGGCGATCAACGCACCCCACAAAGCCATGATCACCGGGCCTTGGCGGTGCTCTGGGTGCACACAACTGCGGCCAAACTCCACCATGCCAGGGCGCAAGCTGCGCAAGCGCACCAAATCAAATTCGGTATCGGTGTAGGTGCCGCCCATGCGCGCGGCTTGGGCCGGCACAAGCACCCGGTAGGTGCCCACGACAGGACCATCCACGCCAGCGCGCACCAGCAGGTGTTCGCAATAGTCGTCGAAGACGTCGATGTCGTGTCCGGGCAGGGCACTGGCAATGTGCGCGCCCCATTCGTTGGCAAACACCTGATAGCGCAAACGCTGGGCTTCGCGCACCTCGTCCAAGTGCTTCGCCCATTGGATGGTGACCTTGGCAGGGGCTGGGGATGCGGGCGTCGGGGAGGCGGGTTGTGGACCCCGGTGGGTGACCGATTCTCCTGGCCCCCATGCGGGTGTGATGGTGTGTGTGAACTCTACAGACCCGACTGACATGAACGCTCCATTGGTTGCATGCCGGGAAGTGTCTGGGTGCCGCATGACAGCCCTGTGTCTGCGATGTGAAACTTTTTTGACGCCAATGGTGCCAGATGTCATCACAACCGGGGCACAGGGCCCGCCAGCGGCTTTGTCTATTATGGGGACACCCTTGCCTTGCATTGCACCCCACACCCACCTGGCCATGACCACTCCCAAGCCCACACTTCCCCTCAACCCCAGCGATTCAGGCCTGCACAAAGGCCTCACGTCTTACGGCGACAAAGGCTTTTCATTGTTTTTGCGCAAAGCCTTCATCAAGGGGGCGGGATACACCGACAGCGCCTTGGATCGGCCGGTGATTGGGATTGCCAACACCGGCAGCGCCTACAACCCCTGCCATGGCAATGCCCCGCAATTGATCGAGGCGGTCAAACGCGGCGTGATGCTCGCTGGGGGTTTGCCGATGGACTTTCCCACCATGTCCATCCACGAGAGTTTTGCCGCCCCCACCAGCATGTATTTGCGCAACATGATGGCCATGGAGACCGAAGAACTGATCCGCGCCCAACCGATGGACGCGGTGGTGCTGATTGGCGGTTGCGACAAAACCGTGCCCGCGCAATTGATGGGCGCAGCCTCTGCCGGCCTTCCGGCCATTCAATTGATCACCGGCTCGATGCTGACCGGCTCGCACCGGGGCACGCGCGTGGGTGCCTGCACCGATTGCCGCCGCTACTGGGCGCAATTTCGCGCCAACACCATCGACAGCGCAGAAAAGGACGAAGTCAACCAAGAGCTGGTACCCAGCGTGGGCACCTGCTCGGTGATGGGCACCGCCAGCACCATGGCCTGCATTGCCGAGGCGCTGGGCATGACCGTCCCTGGTGGAGCCTCACCACCCGCCGTGACCGCTGAGCGCATGCGCATCGCCGAAGAAACCGGCGCGCGTGCGGTGCAAATGGCCATCGATGGCCTGACCATTGAACGCATCCTGACGCCCGATGCCTTTGAAAATGCTTGGCGCGTCTTGCTGGCGATTGGCGGGTCGACCAATGGCATCGTGCATCTGGCCGCTTTGGCCGGTCGCGTGGGCTTGGACCTGGACCTGGCCGCCTTGGACCGCATGGGGCGCGACACCCCGGTGTTGCTCGACCTCAAGCCCTCGGGGCAACACTACATGGAGGACTTCCACCACGCCGGCGGCATGGCCACCTTGTTGCACCAACTCAAGCCCTTGCTCAAACTGAGTGCACTCACCGTCAATGGCCGCACCCTGGGAGAGAACATTGAAGCCGCTGGCCCGCCGCATGTGCAAAACGTGGTGCGCCCCATGGATCAACCCATTTACCCTCAAGGCGGCATCGCCGTGCTGCAAGGCAATTTGGCACCCGGCGGCGCGATCATCAAACAATCAGCCGCCGACCCCGGTTTGATGGAGCACGAAGGCCGTGCCGTGGTGTTTGAAAACAGTGAAGACCTGGCCTTGCGCATCGACCGCGACGATTTGGATGTGCATGCCGATGACATCTTGGTGCTGAAAAACATCGGCCCCAAAGGTGCACCCGGCATGCCCGAGGCCGGCTACATGCCCATCCCGCAAAAACTCGCCCGCGCCGGTGTCAAGGACATGGTGCGCATCTCCGATGGGCGCATGAGCGGCACCGCCTTTGGCACCATCGTGCTGCATGTCACGCCCGAGTCGGCAATGGACGGCCCCTTGGCCCATGTGCGCACCGGCGACCGCATCCGGCTCAGCGTGGCACAGCGCCGCTTGGATTGGTTGGTGTCCGATGAAGAGTTGCAGCGGCGTCGCCAAGCCCAACCGGTCACCCCGCCCAGCGCCGCACGCGGCTACCGGCAGATGTTTTTAAAACATGTGACCCAAGCCGACCAAGGCGTGGATTTTGATTTTTTGCGCCACCCCGAGCACAAAGGCAAAACGCCCACAGGCTGAGGATGCATGCTGCCTCCTCATGCGCCTGGCGGGTCTGGCAAAACCAAGGGTTTCACCCAGCCCCGTTGGCGCTTGCCGGGTCGCTTTGCGCCATTGCTGGCCGTCATAATCCGCGGCTAGTCTTCACCCACATCGGAACTCCCCATGACACGCATTCACCGTCGCTATGGTTTGTTGGCACTGGCTGGCCTGTGCGCCACATCGCTGTTCGCCCAAACACCCGATTGGCCCAAAGCCAAGCCGGTGACCATGGTGGTGGCCTTCGCAGCAGGCTCGTCCACCGACACCGTGGCCAGAGCCTTGGCCCAAAAGCTGGGCGAGCTCACCGGTGGCAACTTCATCATTGAGAACAAAGGCGGCGCGGGTGGCAACATCGCTTCAACCCAAGTCAAACGCGCGGCGCCCGATGGCTACACGGTGTTGGTGCACAGCGTGGCCTTTGCCGTCAACCCGTCGCTGTATGCCGATGCCGGCTACGACGCCTTGAAAGATTTTGTGCCCTTGGCCCTGGGGCCCAAAACGCCCAACATCATCACCGTCAACCCCAGTGTGGCCGCCAAAACCCTGCCCGAGTTGGTCGAAGCGGCCAAGAAAACCCCCATGAGCTACGCCTCATCGGGCATTGGCACCACCACCCATTTGTCCATGGAGCGGTTGAAAACCTCAGCCAAAGTGGACATCACCCACGTGCCTTACCAACCAGCTGCAGCCATCAATGCCGTGGTGGCGGGGCACACCCCCATGGCCTCCACCTCCATGCCGCCGGCTGTACCGCAAATCAAGGCGGGCAAACTCAAAGCCCTGGCCGTGACCAGCGCCACCCGCTCGCCCCTGCTGCCCGATGTGCCCTCGATCACCGAGTTTGGCTACAAAGAGTTTGACGACTACACCTGGTTTGGCTTCATGGCCCCCATGGGCACGCCGCCCGCCGTGATCGAGCGCTTCAATGCCGCGTTGAACCGGGCCATGGAGTCACCCGAGGTCACCGAAAAATTCACCCAACTGGGGCTGGCATCCACCCGCAACACCAGCGCTGAATTTGGCACTTTTTTGCGCGCCGAGGTGCCCAAATGGGCGGCCGTGGTGAAAAGCTCAGGTGCCCAAGCCAATTGACCCTTTGACCCACCCCCATGCAACCGGCTTGCGCGCTGAATGAGCCCCGCATTTTTCCTTGACTTCCATTTTTATAAGACATGAAACCTCTTCTCTACCGCGGCTTCGCTGCCACTGCTGCCCTGACCCTGGGCCTGTTGATGGGCTGTGCCACGCCCCAAGGTGCTGACTACCAACCCCAGCGCGGGCAGAGCGGCAAAGATGTGATTTGGATTCCCACCTCGCCCGAGTTGGTCAAGCGCATGCTCACCATGGCCAAGGTCTCGAGCCAAGACATCGTTTACGACTTGGGCGCGGGCGACGGCATCATTGCAATCACCGCCGCCAAACAGTTTGGTGCCCGTGCTTATGGCATTGAATACAACCCCCAAATGGCCGTACATGCGCAAAACAATGTGCGCGCCGCCGGTGTGGCCGACAAGGTCAGCATCCGACAAGGGGACATTTTTGTGGAAAAGTTTGATGAGGCGACCGTGGTCACCATGTACTTGTTGCCGCACCTGAATTTAAAGCTGCGGCCCACCTTGCTCAAAATGAAGCCAGGTACGCGCATCGTCTCGCATGCTTTTGACATGAATGAATGGGAAGCCGACGAAAAAGTCAGCCATGAATACGCCCATGCCTTCATGTGGGTGGTGCCCAGCGATGTCCAAGGCAGGTGGACACTGCAAGAAGTCGACAGCAAAGCCCAGGTGCAGTTGGACATCGAGCAAAGCTTTCAACGCATTGGCGGCAGCATCACCGAGCGCGGGCGCAAAACCCCCTTGCTGGGCGCGCAATTGCGCGGCGACAAGATTGCCTTCCAGTACATGGGGGCCGACCAGCAATTGCGCAGTGTGAGCGCCCAAGTCAATGGCAACCAGTTCAATGGCGTGAGCAGCCTGCAAGGCGGTCAACTGGCCATTGAAGCTGTTCGCCGCTAAAAGCCCACTGGTGCGCGTGCGCCGCACCCCAGCGAGACCCCGATGAGCCAAACCACCGATACCCACGCCCAACCCCAACACCTGCTCAACCCCTTGGGCGCAGTGGCCCTGATCGTGGGCATTGTCATTGGTGCTGGCATCTTCAAAACACCGTCCATGGTGGCCGGCATCGCTGGCGATGTGGGTTGGGTGATTGCCATTTGGCTGGTCGGCGCGCTGGTCTCTTTGATGGGGGCACTGTGTTATGCCGAACTGTGCACCGCCTACCCGCATGCGGGCGGCGACTATCACTTTTTGCACCGAGCTTTTGGCCGCCATGTGTCGTTTTTGTACGCATGGGCACGCGCCACCGTGATCAACACCGGCTCCATCGCATTGCTGGCCTTTGTGTTTGGCGACTATTTCAGCCAGGTATGGTCGTGGGGAGAAAACGGCAATGCCTATTGGGCTTTCACCATTGTGTTGGCCCTGACCGCCATCAATATTTTGGGGGTGAATGCATCGGCCCGGGTGCAAATGGTGCTGACGGCTTTTGAAGTGCTGGGCTTGGTCGCTGTCGTGGTGGCCGGTTTCGCTCTGGATTCCGCCACCCCCAGCGCGCCAGCGGCCTTTTCCAGCACCCCGCCCATGGCCATGATGGGGCTGTGCCTGGTGTTTGTCCTGCTCACCTTTGGCGGTTGGAACGAAGCCGCCTATGTGTCCGCAGAGCTCAAAGGCGGCAGCCGCACCATGGTGCGCGTGATTGTCATCAGCATGTTGTTGCTGACGCTGATATACCTCTTGGTCAACCTCGCCTTGCTGCATGGCCTGGGCCTGAAGGGGCTGGCCGATAGCAAGACCGCTGCCGCTGATTTGTTGGGGCTGGCGTTTGGCCCCTGGGCGCAAAAGGCCTTGGGCCTGTTTGTCGCCATTGCCGCCTTGACCAGCATCAACGCCACCATGGTGGTGGGGGCACGCACCAGTTTTGCGCTGGGGCGCGATTGGCGCAGCTTGGGTGCACTGGGCCAATGGCAAAGTCAAACCGGCAGCCCGACCCGGGCCTATTTGTTCCAAGCGGTCATCAGCATGGCCTTGATCGCTTTGGGCACCCAAGAGGCTGACGGCTTTTCAGCCATGGTGGAATTCACCGCACCGGTGTTTTGGGGCTTTTTGTGCCTGGTGGGTTTGTCCCTGTTTTGGCTGCGATGGCGCGACCCGCAAACGCCACGTCCGTTCAAGGTGCCCCTGTACCCCCTGACCCCGGCTGTTTTTTGCCTGGCCTGCGCCTACCTGACCTATTCCAGCATTGGTTATGCCATCAGCCAAAACGCCATCCATGTGGCGCTGTTTTTATTGCTCAGTGGGGTGCTGGCTTTGGGCTTGCTGCACTGGCGCGAAAAACAAATCAAGTCCGATTGAGCGGTCCCGGGCGCGTGCCCGGGCCGCTTTGCTTCACTGTTTTTGCGCTGTCAAAGGCACAGACGCACTGAGCACTTGTTGCTGGGCTTGCAAACGGCCCGCATCCACCGTGCCGGTGACCTTGGCCACGCTGCCGTCGCCGCGTTGGTATTCAAAGCTGAACTCCGTGCCGCGCAAACGCCCTTTTTCCACTTTGTAGCTGGTGCCCTGCACATTCAGGCTGCCGTTGAACATTTGGTCTTTTTGCTCCAAACGCAATTGCCCGGTTTGACCGCCCAATTGCACCGACCACTGGCCTTCGATGCGCGCCGGAATGATCCAAAAATAGCCACGTCCCCGATCACTGTCGATGTTTTCGTCAGGGGTCCAATCGTCCATGTTGAAGGAATTCGACACCACCCGGGTGCCCGGCTTCATTTTTTGCAAAATGGGCTTGAGGCGCAAATTGAGTTGCGGCAGCAGGTACAAGGTGACGACGGTGGCCGATGAAAAGTCTTCCACAAAAATATCACCGCGGATGATGCGCACCTTGTCTTTGAGACCCGCGCGTTCCAAATTGCGCTGGGCCAAGGCCGCCATCTCGGGGTTGAATTCAATGCCAACGGCACGCGCACCGTGGTTGAGGGCGGCGGCGATGGCAATCTTGCCGTCACCGGCACCCAAGTCATAGACCAAATCTTTGTCGGTCACTTGCGCGGTGCGCAGCATTTTGTCGATCAATTGGTCGGGGGTGGGCACCCAGACCACGTCTTTGCCCGATTGGCCCACGGTGGGCTTGTATTGATCGTCGCCCATGGTTTGGGCCAAGGCGTTGAAGGCCAGGCTCAAGCCCAGCAGGGCAGTCGCCCAAAAGTGTTTTCCAACCTGACGCATGTGTTCGCTCCTTGTTGTGGGGGTTTTGGTTTGATCCGAGGGCGCAGTTTAGTGAAAGACCATACCAGTCGCACAGTCAAGGGAATCGACCCTGGTTCAGCCCAAGACCCCTTGCAAATTGATCACAAATGGGTGCGCAGGCTCCAAATTTCGGGAAACAACACCACATCGAGCATGCGCCGCAAGTACGACACCCCACCCGTGCCGCCGGTGCCACGTTTAAAGCCAATCACCCGCTCCACCGTGGTCAGGTGGCGAAAGCGCCACAACCGAAACGCGTCTTCCAAGTCGGTCAGCTCTTCGCCCAGTTGGTACAAATCCCAGTGCTTTTCCGGGTCGCGGTACACCTGCAACCAAGCTGCCTCCACCACTTCGCTGGCCACATAGGCCTGGGACCAGTCACGCGCTAAGTGGCTGTCCGGTATGGTCAAGCCTCGCCGGGCCAGTAAGCGCAAAGATTGGTCGTACACCGAGGGGGCGTTCAAGGCCAATTGCACTGTGTTGAGCACCTCGGGCCGGTGGGCATGGGGCTGCACCATCGCTGCTTGCTTATTGCCCATGGCAAATTCAATGCAACGATATTGGTGGCTTTGAAAGCCGCTGGATGCCGCCAAATAGGGGCGTATGGCCGTGTACTCTGGTGGGGTCATGGTGGCCAACACATCCCAGGCGTGGACCAACTGGGCCATGATGGTGCTGACCCGCGCCATCATTTTGAAGGCCATGCTCAGCCGGTCGCTCTCAATGCACTGAATGGCCGCTGCCAATTCGTGCAGCATCAACTTCATCCACAACTCGCTGGTTTGGTGCTGCACGATGAACAGCATCTCGTCGTGCGCGGGCGACAAGGGGTGCTGGGCTCCCAGAATGGAGCCCAGATGCAGGTAATCGCCATAGGCCATGGCTTGGCTGAAGTCCATGTGCGCTTGGTCCGCCGCCGCCAAGCCAAGTGCTGGCTCGGAATGGGGGCCGATGGGGACAGAAGAAAAAGGGCAATTCACAAACACCTCCTGGGGTCATTCAGGCCTGGGACATGGGGTACCACTCAGGTCACCGGGTTGGGGATGGCAAAGCGCGGATCGCGCCAACTGCCCGAGTCCAGCACATCCTTGAGCGCGGTGACGGCGCGCCACACATCTTCAAAGCCCACATATAAGGGCGTGAAGCCAAAGCGCATGATGTGGGGCTCGCCCCAAGACGGGTTTCCTGCGCGAAAGTCGCCGATCACTTGGCGTTCGATCAAGGCTTGCACCACGGCATAAGCGCCATCGTGGCGGCTGAAGCTCACCTGAGAGCCGCGCTGGGCGTGCTCCAGCGGCGTTTCCAACACCAAGCCATGGCCGGCGCAATGGGTTTGTACCAATCCGATGAAGGCGTCGGTCAAGGCCAACGACTTTTGGCGCAAGGCCGCCATGCCGCCCAAGGGCAGGCTGTGCTCGAATGCGGCCAATCCGCAGCCCAGGGCTGCCATGGCCAACACGGATTGCGAGCCACACAAAAACCGCCCCATGCCTGGGGCTGGCGCATAACTGGGTACAAATGCAAAGGGTTGGGCGTGCCCCCACCAACCCGACAAGGGTTGCTGAGCACGGTGGAGGTGATCGGGGTGGGCCCACACAAACGCCGGTGCACCCGGCCCGCCATTCAAGTACTTGTAGCCACAACCCACGGCGAAATCGGCATGGTCGGCTTTCAAGGCCAATGGCACCGCGCCCGCACTGTGGGCCAAATCCCAAACCGCCAAAGCCCCGACCTCGTGGGCCCGCTGGCTCCACAAGGCCATGTCCCACATCGACCCGGTGCGGTAATGGACATGGGTGAGCATCAGCACACCCACCTCCGGCGTCAGGTGTTGGGCCAGCTCACCGGCAGGTACACAGCGCAATTGCCAACCGTGTTGGGCACACAAAGACTCGGCCATGTACAAGTCGGTGGGAAAGTTGCCCTGCTCACTGAGCAATACCCGTTGCTGGGGTCGGTCTTGCGCAGCCATGGCCATGGCCACGCTCAAGACCTTGTACAGGTTCACCGAGGTGGTATCGGTCACCACCACTTCACCCACACCGGCACCCAACCAAGGGGCCAGTCGATCACCCAGCAAGTGGGGTTGCTCAAACCATTGCGCCGTGTTGTAACTGCGGATCAGGCCCACACCCCACTCTTGTTGCACCACTGCTTGCAAGCGGGGGGCGGTGGCGCGGGGCAGTGCCCCCAATGAATTGCCATCCAAGTAAATCATCCCCGGGGGAATATCAAACAAATCACGCAAGGGCCGCAACGGGTCTTGCGCATCCAGGTGTTGGCACGCTTGCAAAGTCAATGACATGTGGGGACCATCTCTATCTTTCAAAAAATCAACCGCACCCAGGTGCTGTGCAAAGTGGTCTCAAAGTTAGCACCGGGCTCAGGGCAGTGGTGTCGGTTAATAACAACTGGGCCCAAAAAAAGAGGTATCCAGCTTGCAACAAGTCGCCACCCGGCTTGATGGGGCTTTGTGGCCCCCTGCTACGATTTGCCGCATGCAAACTTTTTTGGTCGGTGGTGCGGTGCGCGACGCCTTGCTCGGAATCCCAGACGCTGACCGCGACTGGGTGGTGGTGGGCAGCACGCCCGACGCCATGGTGGCGGCGGGCTTCACCCCTGTGGGCAAGGACTTTCCCGTGTTTTTGCACCCCCACACCCGCGAAGAACACGCATTGGCCCGCACCGAGCGCAAAACCGCGCCGGGCTACAAAGGCTTTGTGGTGCATGCCGCGCCCGATGTCACGCTGGAGCAAGACCTGGCGCGGCGCGACCTGACCATCAATGCCATCGCCCAAGACGCGCAAGGCCAGTTGATCGACCCGCATGGCGGCCAGCGCGACTTGCAAGCCCAATTGCTGCGCCATGTGACCGATGCCTTTCGCGAAGACCCGGTGCGCATCTTGCGCGTGGCCCGCTTTGCGGCCCGCATGCCCAGCTTTGCCGTGGCCCCCGCCACACTGGTTTTGATGCAAGACATGGTGCAAGCGGGCGAGGTGGACGCCTTGGTGCGCGAGCGCGTTTGGCAAGAGCTGGCCAAAGGCTTGATGGCCGCGCGCCCCTCGCGCATGTTGCAGGTGCTGCGCGCCTGCGGCGCCTTGGCGCGCTTGTTGCCCGAGGTGGACCGCTTGTACGGCGTGCCGCAACCGGTCGAGCACCACCCCGAAATCGACACCGGTGTGCACTTGGAAATGGTGCTCGACCACAGCGCCGCCATCAACGCCCCGCTGGAAGTGCGCTTTGCCGCCCTGTGCCACGACCTGGGCAAAGGCCTGACCCCCGCCGATGCCTTGCCCAGGCACATCGGGCACGAACAGCGCAGCGTGCGCTTGCTGCATGCCCTGGCCCAGCGCCTGCACGTGCCCCAAAGCTGCCACGAACTGGCCGAGGTGGTGGCGCGCGAACACGGCCACATCCACGCCAGCGCCACCCTGGGCGCTGCGGCCGCCTTGCGCTTGCTGGTGCGCTGCGACGCGCTGCGCCGACCTGAGCGCTTCGCCCAAGTGCTGCAAGCCTGCCTGTGCGACGCGCGGGGCCGTTTGGGCTGGCACGACCGCCCTTACCCCCAGGCCGAGCGCTTGCAAGCCTTGCTGCAAGCCGCCCTGGCGGTCGATACCGCCAGCGTGGCCCAACAGGCGCAAGCGGATGGCCTTACGGGCGCCCAAGTGGGCGAGCGCATCGAAGCGGCGCGCATCCAAGCGATCTCAACTTGTTCAGCTTTGTGAACTGGCTTCAAAGCTGCCGTGAACCCATCCAGTACCATCTTGCACCTTTTGTTCAACCCCACCATCCCCCATGAAAAAACTGCTGTCCACCCTTTTGTTGTCCGCCCTGCCCTTCACCGGCTGGGCCCAGGTTGTTCAGTCGGGCGACTGGTTCGATGACATGGCCAAAGATGCCGATCGCTACTACACCCGCGACCGGTTGACGCGTTTGGGCGTGGCGATGGGCATGGGCGCGGTGGTGGCCAACACCAATGCCGATCAAAGCATCCAAAACAGCATCCAGGGTGGGCGCAGCAGCGGCACCGACAGCTTCAGCACCAGCGTCAAACAATTTGGCGAGTGGAAGTACATGCTGCCGATTTCTTGGGGCATTTCAGCCCTGCTGCCCAAAGACAACGGCGGACTCCAAACCTGGGGCAACCTGAGTCTGCGCGCGATTGTGGTGGGCACGCCTTCGACCTTGATCGGGCAGCGTTTGGCCGGTGCCTCACGCCCGAACGAAGAGGGCGTGGCCGTGCCCGATTCCAAATGGCGTCCATTACAAGACGACAACAGCGTCAGCGGCCACTCGTTTGTCGGAGCGATTCCGTTTTTGGCCATGGCCGAACTCAACAGCGCATCCATCGGTTTGAAAGCCCTGGGCTATGCGGCATCGTTCGCAGTGCCTTTTTCGCGCATGAACGACAACGACCACTACCCGTCACAGGCCGCCTTGGGTTGGTTCATGGCCTATGAATCGGTGCAAACTGTGATCGAGGGCGGCCAGCGCAAGGCCACCGCTTTGCGCCTGGTGCCAATCCAAATGGCCCACGGCCAATTGGGCTTGGGTCTGCAAAAAAGCTGGTGATCAGGCAGCCTGCCCGGGCTGGGCTTGGGCACTGGCCATGATGGCATCGACCACTGCACGGTGCGCCAAATTGGGCGTTAAACCTGGGCGCATGGTCAACACAATCAACCTTGGCAAAGCGGGTTCCACCACCAAAGCCACTTGCAAGCGCTTTTGATGGCGCTCGGGCTCCAAGGCCAAGGGGCCGAGCAGGGTATGGGCCACGCCCTGCATCGCCGAATCTTTTTGCACCCGCAAAGAGTCGGCCTCCAAAACCACTTGCAGCGCAAAGCCTTGCTGCTGCGCCAAACCGTCGAGGGTGTCGCGCCATGCGCTGGGCTTGCACGGCAACACCAGCGGCAGACCTTGCAAACGCGCAAAAGGAACGGTTTTGCGCCGCGTCAACGGGTCACCCGGCGGCCCCACCAAATAAGTGCCCACGCTTTGCAACACCTGGTCTCCGGCACGCAAACCGGCCGGGTGCACATAACGCACCGCCAAGTCCACTCGGGCACTTTGCAAGCTGTGTTCCATTTGGCTGTCCAAGGCTTCGGTGATGGTCAATCGCACCAAGGGGTGATGCACACGCAGCGCGGCCAAGGCGGGCATCACCACTGGGCCCACCGCTGAGGGGATGACGCCCAAGCGCACCTCACCCACTGCCACCCCCACACCATGGCGAATTTCATCTTGCAAGGCCTGGGTTTGCGCCAGCCACCCGCGCACCAAGGGCAGCACCCATTGGCCGTATTCGCTCAACTGCAAACCTCGGGCATGGCGCACAAACAAGGGGGTGCCACAAGCGGCCTCGAGTTCGGCCAACTGGCGGCTGAGCTGGGGCTGGGCGCGCTCTTGAAGCAAGGCCAAACGGCTCAGGCTGCCTTCTTTGGCCAAGTCGAGAAACAGTTGCCAGGCCGCGGGCCGCATCATGGACAAATCATTCATTCAAGGTATGCCAAAAAAGTGATGCCTGTATTGCAAAAACCATGATTGACAGCATACCCCACCCCACCTAGCATGCCATCGCATGAAAACCACACACCGATTGCGCGTTGCCGCCGACATTGGCGGCACCTTCACCGACGTTGCCGCCTTTGACGAACGCGAAGGCCGCTTGCTGCTGGGCAAGACCCTCACCACCCCCGAAAAACTGGTGCAAGGCATCTTGCAAGGCATGGACAAGGCCGGCGTGTCCTTGCCCGAGGCGCATTTGTTCTTGCATGGCTCCACCGTGGCCATCAACACCATGCTCGAGCGCAGCGGTGCCCGAACCGCCTTGATCACCACCCGTGGCTTTCGCGACATCTACGAAATTGGCCGCATCAACCGACCCGACTCGTTCAACCTGCGGCACCGCAAACACGCCCCCTTGGTCGAGCGCGATTTGCGCTTTGAAGTGACCGAGCGCATGTTGGCCAGCGGCGAGGTGCATGCCGAATTGGTCGAGGCCGAGGTGTTGGCCGTGATTGAGCGCTTGAAGACCAAGCACATTCAAAGTGTGGCCGTGCTGTTTTTGCATGCCTACCGCAACCCCACCCATGAGCGGCGGGTGCGCGAGCTGTTGCGCCAACACCTGCCCGATGCGTTTGTGTCCATCTCCTCCGACCTGTCCCAGGAATACCGCGAATACGAGCGCACCTCCACAGTGGTGGCCAATGCCTACATTGGCCCGCGCGTCGACCGCTACTTGGGCGAAATCGAAAGCACCTTGAAAGAGGTGGATTTCCCCGGTCAATTTTTGGTGGTGCAGTCCACCGGTGGTTTGTATGCTTTGTCCGAGGCGCGGCAAGACTGTGTGCGCATGATGGAGTCGGGCCCGGCCGCTGGGGTGATCGGCACCCAAGCCCTGTGCCAAGCCCTGGGAATAGAAAACGCCATCGCGTTTGACATGGGCGGCACCACCGCCAAAGCCGGTGTGGTGCGCAACCACCAAGCCCTGGTGGCCAACAGCGTGATGATTGGCGGCTACATGACCGGCCT
Source organism: Limnohabitans rimovensis (SeqCode) (assembly GCF_965234775.1). Taxonomy (GTDB): domain Bacteria; phylum Pseudomonadota; class Gammaproteobacteria; order Burkholderiales; family Burkholderiaceae_C; genus Limnohabitans; species Limnohabitans rimovensis. The sequence goes on from NZ_OZ248562.1 coordinate 1,481,592, forward strand.
GCCCTTGCTCACCCCGATGATCGACATCCACGAGGTCGGCACCGGCGGGGGCAGTTTGGCCAGCTTGAGCAGCACCGGCGCGTTGCGTGTAGGCCCACAAAGCGCAGGCGCTGCACCAGGCCCGGCCTGTTATGGCTTGGGTGGCTCAGCCCCCACCGTGACCGACGCCAATGTGCTGCTGGGGCGCATCGACCCAGCGCACTTTTTGGGTGGCGAGATGCAACTCGATTTGGCCGCAGCTGAGCGCGCCATGCAAAGCCACATTGCCGAGCCTCTGGGCATGACCACCACCCAAGCCGCGTCGGGTATTTTGCGCATCGCTGCGGCGGCCATGTCGCACGCGGTCAAAGGCGTGACCACCGATCGGGGCCTGGACACCGGTGCGTTTCCCTATTTGTTCGCCTATGGCGGCGCTGGCCCCTTGCATGCCTCCATGGTGGCGCGCGAGTTGCGCATCCCGCATGTGGTGATCCCGCGCGCGCCCGGGCATTTTTCCGCTTTTGGCATGTTGCTGGCCGACTTTCGCCGCGACCTGGTGCGCTCGCACTTCATCACCCTGGCCGAGTTGTCGTTGCCCCAACTCGACGCCTGGTTTGGCGAGTTGGAGGCCGAGGGCTTGCGCACGCTGGACGCGGCCGAAGTCGGCACCCGCAAAATCATGGTGCAACGCCACTTGGACATGCGCTACATCGGCCAAGAGCATGCGGTGACAGTGGAAATCCCCGCCGCCGCCTTCAAGCGCAAAAACCTGGATGCGCTCAAAGCGGTGTTCGACGAAGCCCACCGCGAACGCTATGGCCGGGGTTCACCCAACGAGCCCGCCGAAATTGTCAGCCTGCGCAGCACCGTGATCGGGGTGCTGAAAAAACCCGTGCTCGAGACCATTCGCACCGGCACCCGCAAACCCGTTGCCAGCGCCCTGCGCGGTCAGCGCCAGGTTTATTTTGAGCGCGAAGGCTGGCTGAACACCCAGGTTTACCACCGCGATGAACTGCGTGCCAACAACCGATTGGAAGGCCCCGCGCTGATTGAAGAACACGCCACCACCACGGTGTTGCAACCCGGTGACCGCCTGCATGTCGATGCCCACGGTAATTTGCACATCGACGTGGCCCAAACCGAACGCCAGCCCTGAGAGCGCCTGTCAACCATGAACAAAACCCGTCCCAAAACCCCAAAAACAGCTGTCGTTGCGGTCGCTGCCAAGCGCACGGCCGCCATGAAAAAAGCCGACCCCGTGGCCGTTGAGTTGGTGCGCAACAGCTTGGTCGCAGCCACTGAAGAAATGAAGTCGGTGCTGATGCGCACCTCCTACAACATGATCATTTATGAAGCGCTGGACTTCACCGTGGGCTTGTTCGACCGAAACGGCCAAACGCTGTCGATTGGTCTGGGCCTGCCCATGTTCATCCGCGGCATGAGCGATGTGGTCAAGTCCAAGATCGCGCATTGGGGGCTGGAGAACATCCACCCGGGTGATATTTTGTTGACCAACGACGCCTACATCACCGGCGCGCACCTGAACCACCTGACGTTTTCCATCCCCATCTTTCACCAGGGCAAGATCGTTGCGTTTTCCACCTGCATGGCGCACTGGCAAGACATTGGCGGCATCCTGAATGGCGTGACCACCGATATTTATGCCGAGGGCTTGCAAATTCCGTTGGTGAAGTACCACCGCCAAGGCGTGCTCAACGAAGAAATGCGCGAGCTGATATTGATGAACGTGCGCCGCCGCGACCGCGCCGCCGGTGACTTGGAAGCCCAGTTGTCGGCCTGCCGCGTGGGGGTGAAGCACCTGGAAGAAATGCTCTCTCGCCACGGCGAATCGGCTTGGCAATGGGCGATTGACGCCATCATGGACCACACCGAAGCCGAGGCCCGCAACCAAGTTCGCGCTATGCCCAATGGCGTCTACGAGGCCGAGTCCTTCATGGACGACGATGCGGTGGACATCGACCAGCCCGTGCCCATCCGGGTCAAGGTCACCATCAGCGATGACGAAATGACCGTGGACTTGAGTGGCGTGAGCCCCCAGGTGAAAGGCTTTTTCAACTCGGGTGCGGGGGTGGCTTGTGCCCAAGTGGCTTTCAAATGCCTGACCATGCCCAGTGACCACCCGATCAACGACGGCAACTTTCGCCCGCTCAAGGTGATCTTGCCCCCCGGTACCGTGGTCAGCGCCTTGCACCCGTCTGCCATGCGGGTGTGGATGACCTACCCCATGACCGTGGTCGACACCATCTTCAAGGCCGTGGCCCAAGCCATCCCCGAGAAAACCATTGCCGGCCACCATGCCGATTTGGTCATTGCCAACGTCAACGGCATCCACCCGCGCGACGGCAAATTGTGGATTTACCTGGGCGGCCTGATTGGCGGCGGCTGGGGCGCCAAACACAACGAAGACGGCGTCAACGTGACCGTGTGCATGAACGACGGCGACACCCACAACGGCCCCAGCGAACAGGTGGAAAACAAATTTCCCTTGCTGGTCAAGTACTACCAATTGCGCGAAGGCTCGGCGGGTGCGGGCCAGTTCCGTGGCGGCCTGGGCGCGCAAGCCGAGGTGGTGGCATTGACCCGCGTCAACTACCAAACCCGCATCGACCGGGTCAACCACCCGCCCTGGGGTTTGCTGGGCGGGCACAGCGCCTTGGGTAACCAAGTGGGCATGCGCAAAAAAGACGGCAGGCTGACCTTGTTCCCCGGCGGCAAGGTGAACATGCGCTTGGAAGCCGGTGAATCCTATGTGCTGCACTCGGGCGGCGGCGGCGGCTTTGGCCCACCGGCCAAGCGCGCTCGCAGCGCGGTATTGCGTGACTTGCAAATGGGCTACATCCATTGGCAAGAAGCCAAAGATGTGTATGGCGTGGAGCCCACCGCAGAAGAAATTGCCCAACACGACTTGGTCGGTGGTCCGGCATGAAACAAGCCCTGGCCCAATTGGGCGCGGCGCAACGCGCGAAACAAGGGCGCACACCGCGCGCCCATGCACGCCCCAGCCGTGGATCAGCCAATGGACTGGATCGCCACAGCGAATGTGTGCGCGCCGCCATGCTTTTCGCACGCTGGCAGCGCTGTGGCATGGGCCGCATTTCGTTGATGAACGGTTGCGCCTGTGGCATCGACGCAGCCATTGAAATTGGTGGCCTGGACGCGATGATTTTGGACCACTTGCGCAACCGCTTTGCCCAACAACCTGGCTTGGTGCACCTATTGACCCCGGCCTTGGCCCAGGCCGATGCGGGTCGCCATGCTTTGTCCGATATGCTGCAAAGCTTGGCCCAGCCAGACAACGCATTGACCACCGCAGAATTGAGCGCCTTGCTCGATGCATTGGGCATCAGCATCGCGTCGATTGAAGAACACAGCGCCATGCGCTGACCACCCGCCACCCCAAGGAGAACACCATGACCATCAAACCCGTGCGCCAACATTTGCGCTTTTGGACAGGCCTGCTGCTGGGCTGCGCCTTGGCACCGTTGTGGGCGCAAAGTGGCAAATTCCCAGATGGGCCGATCAAGATGATCGTGCCATTTGCGCCGGGTGGCGGTGTCGATACCGCCGGGCGCTTGATCGCCAAACACATGCAAAGCCGACTCGGTGTGTCGGTGGTGGTGGAAAACCGCGCGGGCGCCAATGGCAGCGTGGGTGGCAAGGTGGTGCAAACCGCTGTTGCCGACGGCCAGACCTTGTTGTTCTCCGGCGCCACCCATGTGCTGGCCAAGCAGGTGATGTCCAAAGCACCTTACGACCCGGTGACCGATTTCGCCCCAGTGGCCCGTGTCGGCGAAGCACCGCTGCTGTTAGTCATCTCACCCAATTTGCCCGAGCAAAAACTCAGCGAGGTGCTCAACTCGGCACGGCAAAACCCCGACAAATGGACCGCCGCCCTGCCCGCCATGGGCGCACCCAGCCATTTGGCCACCCTGCTGTTGGCGCAAAAATCCAACCTGAAAATCACCACCGTGCCCTACAAAGGCACGGCCCCAGCGCTGGTGGACATTGCGGGTGGGCATTCGCAAATATTGATGGACTCCATCATCGCTTTGCTGCCCATGGCCAAAAGCGGCAAGGTCAAGCCCATCGTGACCACATCGGCCAAGCGCAGCGCCATTGCCCCAGACATCCCCACCGCGGCAGAGAGTGGCGTGCCCGGCTTGGTCTACACCAGTTGGTATGGCATTTGGGCGCCTTTGGGCACACCTGCAGACCGGGTACAAATGCTCAATGCCGCGATCAATGAATCGGTCAACGAACTCAACAAAAGCGGCGCCTTTGCCGCCCTGGGCATTGACGGCATCACCGAAAGCGTGGACCAGTTCACCCGCTTTATCGCGGCCGATGTGGCGCAAAACGCCGAGCTGCTGCGCGGGGCTGGCTTCAAGCCCGAGTAAACATGGGCAAGGGGCAACTGCACCCGAGCGAAACGCTTTGGCACACCGATGCGCACACCGGTGCGCGGGTGCGCCAGGTGACCTCCGCCGCTTGCATTCACCACCACCCCTTCTTTTTTGTACCAGCGCATGACCAAGCCATGCGCTACACGTTTTTTGTGTCGCACCGCAGCGGACAGCCGCAAATTTATGCCGAGCTGCGTGCCAGCGGTCAGTTGTTGCAGTTGACCGATCATCCCCACCTGGTCCCCTGGTCACTGCACCCCACGCACGATGGCCGCCACCTGTTGTTCACCACCCAAAGCGGTGCCCATCGGCTCGACATGGAGACCTTGCAAGAAGAGGTTCTGGTAGCTTTTGAGCAGCAGCCCAACCAGGTCGAAGGCATGGTGGGTGCTGCCATGGGCACCACCACCTTGTCGGGTGACGACCGCACCTGGGCCATCCCAGTGCGCCACGGCGGGCGCTCGCACATGCTGTTCATCGACTTGGAACAGCAAACCACGCACGAAGCTTTTGACAACACCATCATCGGGCATCCGCAGTTTTGCCCAGATGACCCCCAGCTCATTTTTTATGCCGGGCCGATGACCGATCGCCTGTGGATTGGCAGCGTCGATGGGCGCCGCCATGAGCGCTTGTACCAACGCGAGAGCGACCAGCAGTGGATCACCCATGAAAGCTGGATTCCCGGCACCCTGGAGTTGGCCTTTGTCGACTGGCCGCGGGGCATGCAAGCCATCCATGTGCACACCGGTGCCAGGCGGTGGGTCAGCCACTTTCCCGCATGGCATGCGTTTCCAGATGCCACTGGCCAGACCTTCGTGTGCGACACCAACTTTCCAGACATCGGCCTGCACACCTTCGCCGCACGCGGCGAACCCAGCACGGGCCGCGTGCTGTGCCAATCGATGGCCACATCCATCGGCACGCATTGGAATGGGCCCTTTCCCTACAACCACGGGCCCGTGCAGGTGTATGCCCCGCAACACACCCATCCGCACCCGCGTTTTTCACCCGATGGCCGCTGGGTGATCTTCACCTCCGACCGCTCTGGATACGCGCAGTTGTATGAGTGTGAAGTCCCATGACCCACCCACCGCCATTCACACCATGGACCTGAGCGGTTTGCCCCAACTCGATGCCGAGCCTGCGCCCCATGAGGCGCAACGCGTACGCTCGCTGATTCGACAAGCCACGATCACCGGGACCAGTCGTGGACAAGCGATGGGTTTTTTGCAATGCAATTTGGCTATTTTGCCCAAAGCACACGCAGATGATTTTTGGCTGTATTGCCAACGCAATGCACGAGCTTGCCCAGTGCTGGAAGTGACGCAACCTGGTCGCACCGAGCCGCAGCGTTTGGCACCTGGCGCGGATTTGCGCACCGATTGCGCACGATATGCCGTGTTCATCCACGGCCAACGGCAAGCCGATCGGACCGATATCGTGGATGTGTGGCGCAACGACTTGGTCACATTTTTGATCGGTTCGGGCATCACCTTTGACCAGGCCTTTGAGCAATCGGGCATTCCGACCCATACCGATCGCTGGGTGCTCACGACCACACTGCCGACGCAAGCAGCAGGGATTTTTTGCGGACCTTTGATCGTCACCATGCGCTGGCTCACACCCGAACACGCGCAACTGGCCCATGAAATCAGTGCGCGCTTTCCGTTGAACCACGGCGCGCCCGTTCATGTTGGCGACCCAGCCGAGATCGGTGCCGATTTGGCGCACCCTTTGTTTGGCGGTCCCGTGCCAGCTTTGCCCAAAGGAAAAGTCGCTGTGTTTTGGGCCTGCGGCGTGACACCCCAGGCCGCCGCAGAGGCAGCAGCCCTGCCCTTGTTCATCGCGCATGCACCGGCGCACAGTTTCATCACCGATGTGCGGGCCGCAGGATTGATGACGGCTTGAGTGCCGCTCGATTCAGCACCGCTTTGTTTGAACCCCGCAACCGAGGCAACCACCATGACCACCTTTGAGAAAAAAATTTCGCGCCGCCATTTGCTAGCTGCCGCCGCCGGCACCACCCTTGCGCCCCATGGTTGGGCACAGGCTTACCCGGACAGACCGGTCAAAATCATTGTCCCCTTTGCCCCGGGTGGCCCCAGCGACATCATGGGCCGCTGGTTGGCGCAGCGCCTGGGTGAGAGAACGGGCAAATCGTTCGTGGTGGAAAACATCGCTGGTGCAGGCGGGAACATTGGCATGGGTGCTGCCGCCAGGGCCCCTGCCAATGGTTTGACTTTGTTGCTGGCCTCTTCCACCTATGTGGTCAATCCCAGTCTTTACAAGACGGCCACCTACGATCCAATCAAAGACTTCGTACCTATTTCAATGGTGGGTGAATCGCCCCATGTGTTTTTTGTCCACCCGTCTGTGAATGCACAAAACATGCGTCAACTCATCGAACGCGTGCGCGCCCAACCGGGCAAGTTCAGCTATGTATCGGCAGGATCGGGCACGATCGCCCACTTGTCCGTAGAGCAACTCAAAATCAGCCTGGGCCTGGACGTGACGCACATACCGTTTAAGGGTGCAGGGCCAGCGGTCCAATCTGTGGTCAGTGGTGAGATCGCATTGGGTTGCACCACCTTGCCGCCGGTCAAAGAGTTGGTGCGCGCTGGCTTGTTGCGTGCCTTGGCGGTGACCAGTGCGCAGCGCTTTGCCTCGGCCCCGCTCATCCCCACCATGACCGAGTCGGGCTTGAATGATCAAGAGTCATCGACCTGGCAGGCCCTGATGGCCCCCACTGGCACGCCAGCGGCCATCGTGTCGTTTTTGCACCGCGAAATCGTGTCCATCGTCAACGGCCCTGGTATGCGTGAGAATTTGGTGGAGATGGGTTTCAACGCGATCGCCAACCAGCCCGCAGAACTCAGCCATCAAATCAACTCTGAAATAGACCGTTGGCGGCGTGTGATTCAGGCTTCGCGCATTGAGGCTTGAGTCGACGACCTAGACAATTCAATGTGCCAAGAAAAAAACCACCGCCATGGCTGTGGTTTCTCAATGGGTCAGCCCACACCAGAGGTAATGCTACTTAGCGCCCATTGCCAATCTTGAGTTAGCCCAAGGATGGCTCAGGCCATCGCCCAGCCAGGTTCTTCAGCAAGGCATTGATGGCCACCAAGCGGCGGGTTTGCACATCAATCAAGCTGCGCTCGGCGCTGAGTTCGCTGGTTTGGGCGGTGACCACCGCCAAGTAACTGACCGCACCAGCCCGGTACTGCGCATCGGTGATGGACAAATTGCGCCGTGCGGCTTGCAAGGCCTGCGCTTGGGCCTGGGCTTGCAAAGCCAACTGCGCGGCGGCCACCAAGTTGTCTTCCAGCTCTTGCATGGCGGTCAGCACGGTTTGTCGGTAGGTGGCCACGCTGGCATCGCGCGCTGCCATTGCGTCGGCTCGGGCAGAGCGGCGCAAACCGCCATCAAACACCGATTGAACCAATGACGGGCCCACCGACCAAAAGACATTGGAAGCACCCACCAAACTGCCAAAGTCTTGGTTGCGGTAGCCGGCGTTGGCCGACAAGGTGAGCGCAGGGAAAAAGGCCGCCTGGGTCACCCCCACTTGGGCGTTGGCAGCGGCCACACGCCGCTCGGCAGCAGCCACATCGGGCCGGCGCAACAACAAGGCGGTGGACAAACGCGTGGGCAATTCGGGCACCACCCAAGCTTGGGTGCGCACCCCCAAGGCCAGGGCCGATGGTGGCTGACCCAGCAGCACCGCCAAAGCATGGCCCAATTGTGTGCGCTGGGTGCGCACGTCCAACCTTTGGGCTTGGGCGGTTTGCCATTGCAACTGCGCTTGGGCCACATCGGCAGCGGACACCACACCGGCTTGGTAGCGGTATTCGGTCAGCTGCAAAGACTTTTCATAGGCCTGCACCGCCATGTCGAGCACGGCCAATTGTTGGTCAGCACTGCGCACCGACAAATAGGTTTGCACCAAGGTGGATTGGGCCGACAAACGCGCTGCGGCCAAGTCCTCGCGGCTGGCTTGCAAACGGGCGTCGGCCGCACGGTTCAAACCACTCACCCGGCCCCACAGATCCACTTCCCAAGAAACGGGTGCGCTCAAGCTGTAATTGGTACCGGTCACCGTGGCCGGTGTGTTTTCGCTGCGCGACACACCCACGTTGGCATTCACCGTGGGAAACAAGCTGGCTTGGGCCGTGCCCACTGCGGCCTGGGCTTGGCGCACCCCAGCAGCCATGGCTTGCAAGTTGTGGTTGCCCAGCACCAATTGCCGCTGCAAATCGTCCAACACCGGGTCTTGAAACAGCTGCCACCAGGACGGGTCGGCGGCGGGCACATCACTGGCCGACTGCCATGGGCCAATGGCCGCTGGTGTGGGCAAGCTCAGGGCGGGCATGGGTTGGGGCTTGAGCCAACCGCAGGCCGTCAACAGCAGGGCCATGCTGAACAGCATGCATCGATGGGGTGAAACAAGGCTCATGTCGGCCTCCATTGTGCAGCCGCAGATTTGGGGTCCACAGATGGGCTGCCCGACCACAACCGGGGCCCGAGAACGCGCTGGCGCAAACGCTCCAAGCCCACAAACACCACCGGTGTGGTGTACAGGGTCAGCAGCTGGCTGAGCAGCAAACCACCCAACACCGACAAGCCCAAGGGCCAGCGCAGCTCGGCACCGTCGCCACGGCCCAACGCCAAGGGCAAGGCCCCCAGCATGGCGGCCAAGGTGGTCATCCAAATGGGGCGCACGCGCAATTGGCAAGCCTGGTAGATGGACTGGGCTGCGCTCCAGCCTTGGCGTTGCCGCACCAAGGCAAAGTCGATCATCAAAATCGCATTCTTTTTGACAATGCCAATCAGCAAAATCACCCCGATCATGGCGATGATGGAGAACTCGGTATCAAACACCATCAAGGCCAACAAAGCACCCACACCGGCTGAGGGCAAGGTGGACAAAATGGTGATGGGGTGCAGCAGGCTTTCATACAGCACACCGAGCACCAAATACAGCGTGACCAAGGCGGCCAAGATCAGCAAGGGTTGGGTCTCCAACGAGCGCTGGTAGGCATTGACGGTGCCCGAGAAACTGCCGCGCACCGAGACCGGGATTTTCAATTCACCCAAGGCTTTGTCCATCGCTTCGGTGGCTTGCGACAGCGATACCCCGGGGACCAAGCTGAAACTGATGGTGTCCGATGGCACGCCGCCTTCGTGGCTGACCGACAAGGCGGTGTGGGTCATCTCCAAACGGGCGAAAGCGCTCAAGGGCACGGCCTGGCCACTGGCATTGATGAATTGCATTTGCTGCAAAGACTCGGGTCCTTGCAGGTGCTGGGGCGCCAACTCCATCACCACCCGGTACTGGTTCAGGGGGTGGTAGATGACACCCACTTGGCGCTGGCCGTAGGCGTTGTTCAAGGTGGCGTCGATCATGCGCATGTTCAGGCCCAGCCGCGCCAAGGCATCGCGGTCGATCACCAAGGTGGTTTGCAAGCCCCGGTCTTCATAGTCGGTGTTGACATCTTCCAACTCGGGCAAACGGCTCAGGGCCATGCGGATGCGCGGCTCCCACAGGCGCAGGTCCTCCAAGTCGTCGGTTTTCAAGGTGTACTCGTACTGGGCACTGGAGACGCGCGCACCGATGCGCAGATCTTGGCCGGGCACCAAAAACAAAGAAGCACCGGCTTGTTTGGCGAGCTTGGGGCGCAATCGCGCCACCACTTGGTCGGCCGATACATCACGCTGATCGCGCGGCTTCAAGGACAAAAACATTTGCGCCGAATTGCGCCTTCCACCACCGGTGAAGCCGGTGACACTCTCCACCGCCGGATCGGCGCGCACGATGGCGATGAACTCGTCCAAGCGTTTTTGCATGGCTTGAAACGAGGTGCTTTGATCGGCCCGGATGGAGCCAAAAATGCGCCCTGTGTCTTGCTGCGGAAAGAAACCCTTGGGAATGGTTTTGTACAAATACACATTCAGCCCAATGGCCGCCAACAGCACCAACCACATCACCGGTTGATGGCGCAGCGCCCACGCCAAGCTGGTGCGGTACAGGCGCCCCGCTTTGGGCCGACGCGCCCACCAGCGCCGCCAGCGACTGGCGCCCTGCATTGCCACCACTGGCGTTGCGGGTCGCACCGGTACATGGGCTTGCAACAAAGCCGCACACATCATGGGGGTGGTGGTCAACGAGACCCACAGCGAGATGAGGATGGCCAAGGACAGCACCACCGCAAACTCATGGAACAAGCGGCCCAGCACCCCGCCCATGAGCAAAATGGGAATGAACACCGCGATCAAGGACAAGCTGATGGACACCACGGTGAAACCAATTTCGCGGCTGCCGCTGAGCGCGGCCTCCTTGGGTGTGGCACCCCTCTCCAGGTGCCGGGTGATGTTCTCCAGCACCACGATGGCGTCATCCACCACAAAGCCGGTGGCAATGGTCAAGGCCATCAAGGACAAGTTGTTCAGGCTGTAGCCCAGCAAATACATGCCGGCAAAGGTGCCCGCCAGCGATACCGGCACCGCCACGCTGGGGATCAGGGCCGAGCGCAGGCGGCGCAAAAACAAACCCACCACAACGATCACCAAGCCCACTGAGATGGCCAGCGCCTTTTGGATTTCGGCCAAGGAGGCGCGGATGGTCAAGGTGCGGTCGGACACCACCTGCATGTCCACCGCGGCCGGGATGGCCGCTTGCAACACCGGCATCAGGGCGCGCACCCGGGCCACCGTCTCAATCACATTGGCATCGGGCTGCTTGTTGAGCAAGATCAAAATCGCCGGCTCGCCATTGGCCACGCCGTAGTTGCGCACATCTTGCACCGAGTCGCTGACCTGGGCCACGTCGCCCAAGCGCACCGCGCGGCCATCGCGGTAGCGCAGCACCAAGGGGGTGTAATCGTCGGCGCGGCTGGCTTGGTCGTTGGCACCGATTTGCCAGCTGCGCTGGGCATCCTCCACCTGGCCTTTGGGCCGGTTGGCGTTGGTCGCGGCCACGGCCGTGCGCACGTCTTCCAGTGCCAGACCTTGGCTGGCCAGTTTGGCCGGGTCGATTTCGATGCGCACCGCTGGCAAAGCGCCACCGCCAATGGTCACCTGCCCCACGCCATCGACCTGCGACAAACGCTGCGACAACAAGGTGGACGCCACGTCATAGAGCTGACCGCGTGAGAGGTTTTTGGAGGTCAAGGCCAATATCAAAATCGGCGCATCCGCGGGGTTGACCTTGCGGTAACTCGGGTTGCTGGGCATGCCCGTGGGCAACAGTGCGCGCGCGGCATTGATGGCCGCTTGCACATCGCGCGCTGCGCCATTGATGTCTCGGCTGAGGTCGAATTGCAAACTCACCCGGGTGCTGCCCAGCGATGAGTAAGAGGTGATTTCATTGACCCCGGCGATCGTGCCCAAGGCCCGCTCCAATGGCGTGGCCACGGTGGCGGCCATGGTCTCAGGGCTGGCCCCTGGCAAATTGGCTTGCACCGAAATCGTCGGGAACTCGACCTGGGGCAAGGGGGCCACCGGCAATTGGAAATAAGCCAACACCCCGGCCAAGGCCAGGCCCAAGGTGATCAAGGTGGTGGCCACCGGTCTGGCCACAAAGGGGGCTGAAAAATGGGGCGCACCATCGGCCCAGGCATCGCGCACGCGTGTCATGCCCGCACCTGTGAAAAGCGACGGGCAAAAAACAAATAAATCACCGGCGTGGTGTACAGGGTCAGCCACTGGCTCAAAATCAAGCCGCCGACCATGGTCACACCCAGCGGTTGGCGCAGCTCGCTGCCCACGCCGCTGCTGAGCATCAAGGGCAAAGCGCTGAGCAAGGCGCACAAGGTGGTCATCAAAATCGGGCGAAAGCGCTGCAAGCAGGCCTGGTGGATGGCCTCGCGCGGGGCCAAGCCTTGCTCGCGCTCGGCGTCGAGTGCAAAGTCAATCATCATGATGGCGTTTTTCTTGACGATGCCTATCAGCAACACTATGCCAATCACCGCGATCATCCCCAGGTCCATGCCCGCCAGCATCAAGGCCAACAGCGCGCCCACGCCGGCCGATGGCAAGGTGGACAAAATGGTGATGGGGTGGATGTAGCTCTCGTACAAAATGCCCAGCACGATGTACATGGTGACCACCGCCGCCAAGATCAGCCACAAGGTGTTGACCAGCGAGGCCTGAAACGCCAATGCCGCGCCTTGGAAGCGGGTTTCGATCGACACCGGCATGCCTTCATCCAACATCTCGGCGCGGGCCGCCTCGATGGCGCGCACCGCCTGGCCCAGCGCAAAACCCGGCGCCGGGTTGAACGACAAGGTGACCGCCGGGTACTGGGCCACATGGGTGATGCTGAGCAAGGCCGGTTTTTCCACCACCTGGGCCAATGACGACAAAGGCACTTGCGCACCACCGGTGGCGGGCACATACAAGCGCTGCAAGGCCGCTGGGCCCAGGCGCTGGGCGCTGGCCACTTCCAGCACCACGCGGTACTGGTTGCTTTGGGTGAAGATGGTGGATATCAAGCGCTGACCAAAGGCGTTGTACAAGGCCGTGTCAATGGCCGACACACTCACCCCCAAGCGGGCAGCGGCTTCGCGGTCGATTTGCACATAGGCCTGCAAGCCCTGGTTTTGGTAATCACTGGCCGGGTCGGTCAGCTCGGGCATGGCGCGCATGCGCTCGATCAAGCGTTGCGACCAAGCGCCCAAAGTTTGAAGATCGGGCCCACTGAGCATGAACTGGTATTGGGTGCGCGCCACCCGGTCTTCAATGCTCAAGTCCTGCACCGGCTGCACAAAGATGCGCATGCCACTGACTTGGTCACTCAGCCGGGTCAGGCGCTCAACCACCACAGGCAGCGCAACATCACGTTGGTCTTTGGGCACCAATTGCAAGGTCATGCGCCCGGTGTTGAGGCTGGTGTTGGTGCCGTCCACGCCGATGAACGAGGTCAGGCTGTGCACCGCTGGGTCGCGCAGCAACACCTCGGCCAGGGCTTGCTGGCGCTGCGCCATGGCGTCAAATGAGGTGGACTGGGTGGCCTCGGTGATGACTTGCAAGCTGCCGGTGTCTTGCAAGGGGAAAAAACCTTTGGGCACCCACAGGTACAAGGCCACGGTGCTGGCCAAGCTCAAACCAAACAGCGCCCACACACGACCTGGGTTGTCCAGCACCCGGCCCAGGCTGCGCCCATAACGCGCAATCCAGCCATCGATGCTGCGCCCCACCGCCAGTGACCAAGCACTGGTGGTTTGCGCCGATGGTGGCCGCAGCAATCGGGCGCACATCATGGGCGTCAAGGTCAGCGAGACCACGGCAGAAATCAAAATCGACACCGCCAAGGTGATGGCGAATTCATGGAACAAACGCCCCACCACATCGGCCATGAACAACAGCGGGATCAACACCGCGATCAGTGAAAAGGTCAGCGAGATGATGGTGAAGCCAATTTGGCGCGAACCGCTCAAGGCAGCGGCCAAAGCGGCCGCACGCCAATCGCCCTTCTGCGCCTCGCCGTCTTTGGCGCGTTGCTCCAAGTGGCGCGCAATGTTTTCGATCATCACGATGGCGTCATCGACCACAAAGCCGCTGGAGATGGTCAAGGCCATCAAGGTCAGGTTGTTGATCGAAAAACCCGCCAGGTACATCACCCCAAAGGTGCCCACCAGCGACAGCGGCACGGCGACACTGGGGATCAAGGTGGCGGCGGCGTTGCGCAAAAACAAAAAGATCACCATCACCACCAAGGCCACGGCCAGCATCAGCTCGAACTGAACGTCGCGCACCGATGCGCGGATGGTCACCGTGCGGTCGCTCATCACCTGCAGGTCCACCGAGTCGGGGAGTTCGGCGCGCAAGCGCGGCAACAAGGCCTGGATGCGGTCCACGGTTTCAATCACATTGGCACCCGGCTGGCGGCGGACGTGCAACACCACCGCTGGTGTTTGGTTGGCCCATGCGGCCAAGCGGCTGTTCTCGGGTGCCTCGACGATGGTGGCCACATCGCGCAGTCGCAAGGGGTTGCCGTTGCGATAAGCCAGCACCATTTGCCCGTATTCCTGGGCCGAGCGCAGTTGGTCATTGGCGTCGATGGTCGACGCCCGGTTGGGCCCATCCAAACTGCCCTTGGCTTGGTTGACGTTGGCTTGGTTGATGGCCGTGCGCACGTCTTCCAGCGAAAACCCCGCCGCCGCCAAAGCCACCGGGTTGACCTGTACCCGCACTGAAGGGCGCTGGCCACCGGCGATGCTCACCAAGCCCACACCCGAGACCTGCGACAGGCGCTGGGCGATGCGGTTTTCCACCATGTCGCTGACCTGGGTGATGGGGCGCGAAGGCGAGCTCAGGGCCAAACTCAATATCGGGGCATCGGCCGGGTTCACCTTGCTGTAGGTGGGCGGCATGGGCAAGTCGTTGGGCAACAAATTGGCCCCCGCGTTGATGGCGGCCTGCACCTGCTGCTCGGCCACGTCCAGGGCCAGGTCGAGCGAGAAGCGCAAGGTAATGATGGAAGCACCGCCCGAGCTGACCGAACTCATCAAATCCAGGCCGGGCATCTGACCGAACTGCCGCTCCAAGGGGGCGGTGATGGACGAAGTCACCACCTCGGGGCTGGCCCCGGGGTACAAGGTGGACACCTGGATGGTGGGGTAATCCACCTGGGGCAAGGCGGCGATGGGCAACCACCGGTAGGCCAAAGCGCCAGCGATCAACATGGCCACCATCAGCAAGGAGGTGGCCACCGGGCGCAGGATGAACAAGCGCGAGAGGTTCACCACCGCTCCCCTGGTGTCGCAGCAAGCCGCTGCGGGCACACCCGGGCGCTCATCAGGGCTCCTGGGATTGGCGGCGCTCGCGCATGCGCTGGAAGAAAGCGCGGCGCTCTTCGGGCGACATGTTTTTCACCCGTTCTTGCACTTCGGGGGGCAATCGGTCCATCCACGCGGGACGCCCCGAACCGCCACCGGCTGGGCCTTCGGGCGCACCGGCAGGGGGGGGTGTGGGCGCGGCGGCAGTCGCAGGTGGGCTGGCTCCCGCTGGTGGTTTGGCTGCGCCCGCAGGCGGCACGCCAGGCGCGGTGGGTTTTGCGTCTTTGGCTCCGCCCACCGCCGCCGCTCGCGGCGGGGCCGACTTGACCACCTCGACCTTGCTGCCATCGCGCAAACGGTCGGCACCATCGGTGACCACTTTGTCACCGGCTTGGATCGGCCCGCGAATGGCTTGCCAGTCGCCGTCTTGGGCATCGAGCTGCACCACTTTGGTCAGCACCGAGTTGTCGGCTTGCACCACATACACAAACGTGCCAGCGGCACCGCGCTGAATCGCCGCACTGGGCACGGCCAAGCTGTCTTTGAGGGTGTCCAACTCCAAGCGGATGTTGGCAAATTGATTCGGAAACAAACTGCCATCGGCATTCGGAAAAGTGGCTTTCAAGCGCAGGGTGCCAGTGGCCAGGTCGATGGCGTTGTCGGTGCTGCTCACCCGCCCTTGGGCCAACATCTGTTTGGCCTCGCGGTCCCACACCTGCACCGGCAACACCTGGCCCGAGCGCAGTTTGCGCTGGATCAGGGGCACATGGATTTCGGGCACCGCAAACAACACGGCCATCGGATCGGTTTGGTTGATGCTGACGATGCCATTGGCGTCGCCCGCGCGCACCAAGCTGCCCAGCTCGGTTTGCTTGAGGCCTAAACGACCAGAGATCGGGGCCACCACCCGGGTGTGGGTGAGTTGCAGTTTGGCCGCATCCAATTGGGCCTGGTCAGACTGCACCGTGCCTTGCAACTGGCGCACCAGGGCTTGCTGCGACTCCACTTGCTGGCGTGCGATCGCGTCTTTTTCCAACAGACCTTGATAGCGTTGCAAATCGAGTTGCGCATTGCGCAGTTGCGCCACATCGCGCGCCAACTGTCCTTCGGCCTGGGCCAGTTGAGCCTGGGCATTGCGGTCATCGATCTCGGCCAGCACATCGCCCGCGCGCACCATTTGCCCCTCAGAAAACCGCAGGGCTTTGAGTTCGCCATCGATCTTGGCGCGCACCACCGCGGTGTTCAAGGCCGTCAAGGTGCCTATGGCCTGGATGGTTTGGCGCACGTCCATGCGCTGCACCTCGGCCGCGCTGACGGCTTGGTTGCGCCCACCGCCAAAGCGCCCACCCTTGGCGCTGCCCCCTTTGCCCTCGCCCTTGGCCTCACCCGCCATGTCGGCAGCCATGGGACGCCAATAAAAGTACCAAGTCCCGGCACCGGCCAAGGCCAGCGCGAGCACGGCCAAAGCCACATAACGCCCCGTTTTTCGGGCGCGGCGATGGGGTGACAAAGGGGACAGAGACATGGGGACAAAAGGGGTGAAATGAGCCCGATGTTAACCACTGGGCATGAAAGCCATGGCCCCAGGTGGCAGACCCCGTGGGGGGTGCAGGGAATGGTTCAAAGCAGCCGGGATACCCCAGCGGCCAACAAGCTGAGCACCAGCGTGGTGGTGATGGGCAGGAACCAGTCGCGTCCAAAAAGGCGAAACTGAAGGTCACCTGGCAAGCGACCAAAACCGATTTTGCGCAACCACGGCATCAGTCCATTGAACAAAATCAGTGCCAAAAAAACAACCAGCAACCAGCGCCACATCAAAACACCCCCGGGGTGTGGGCCGGCTTGCGGCCTGTGGTTGATCCTGGCCCCCAGGAGGATGCGCGATGCACACCTGTTTCAAAGGGCATGGGTGCGGTCTCCGTGTTCAAAGCCCATGGGCGTCCAAGCAGGGCCACTGCCCAGCACCAGCACCTTGAACAACTCGCCCATTTCGTGCTCATGGATCAAGGTCAAAGCGGTGTGGCGCTGCGCGATGGGCAAGCCCTCGAGCAAAGGCAAGATGCCACAGTTGAGCAAGTAATTGGCTTGCGAGGTGTAACCCAACACCTGCAAGCCGGCGTCTTGGGCGGCCACGGCCAAGCCGGTGAAATTGACATGGGCGGTGATGTCTTTGAGACCCACATCGGCCAGCGGGTCGCTGTCGGCGCGGTGGGCGCGGTGGCACATCACGGTGCCCATGTGGCGCTGCGGGTGGTAGTACTCGCTTTCAGGGAAACCATAGTCCAGCAACATCACCACCCCGGGCCGATGGCTGCGCTGCAAGCGCTCGGCCAAGCTGCGCACAAAGGCCTCGGCCTGGGGATGGACCTCGGTGAGGTAGTCGTGCTCGCCTTCGATATCCACCGGCGGACGGGCGCTGCTGGTTCGGTCCTGCCAAGCCCAAGCGCGCTCAGCGCCGGGCGCTGCGGCCACCACGCCGCGCTCATGCCATTGGCCTTGGCTGCGCTGCAACAACTGAACCGGCATGGCGTCCATGACCTCGTTGCCCAGCACCACGCCGTCGATCGCTTCAGGCCATTCGCTCAACCACTGCACTTGTTGGGCGTGGTCACGCAAGGTGGCTTGTTGGCGCTCGCGCAAGGCGCCCGACAGCTCGATGATGGTGTAGCGTTTCACGGCGTCGCCCAAACCCGCCAGCAGTTGCAGCGCCAAATCCCCGGTACCGGCGCCAAACTCCCAAATGCAGTCGGTGCCGGTGTGTTCCAAGGCCTGGCGCACTGGATGGACCAGGGTACGGCCAAACCACGGGCCCAAAGTGGGGGCGGTGACAAAGTCGCTTTGCGCCGGGTCTTGCCCAATGAAGCGGTCTTGTCGGCTGTAATAGCCCAGGCCAGGGGCATACAAGGCCAGGGCCATGAAACGGTCAAAGCCGAGCCAGCCGCCGGCACTGGCCATGGAGCGCTCGATCAAGCGCTGCAGCGGCGGGGCAGCAGGTGGAGAAAAAGGCGGTACATTCATGGCCTCTTCATCCTACCTTGTTGCCACTGCCTCGCAGGGGCCAACGTTTTTTTCACATGCACGATTGGGTTTTGGTCACAGGCGCTGCGCACCGACTGGGTCGTGAAATCGCCCTGGCTTTTGCGCGCAGCGGCTGGAGCGTGGTGTGCCATTACCAACGCTCTGAATCGGCCGCCCATGCGCTGGTGGGCGAATTGCAAAGCTTGGGCGTGTCAGCAGCAGCGGTGGGGGGCGCACTCGATACTGGCGAAGCGGTGGCCCAGGTGTTTGCCCAAGCCCAGGTGCATGCCGGGCCAAACTTGCGCTGCATTGTCAACAACGCCTCCTTGTTTGAGCCCGACAGCGGGCACGACTTCAGCGACGATTTAGCACTGCAACAGCTGCGGGTGAACCTGCTCGCGCCCATGCACATGGGCCAGCACTTGGCCCGCTTGCATGCCCACAGCCCAGCTGGGCGGGCCAGCGTGGTGCATGTGCTGGACCAAAAGGTGTTCAACCTCAACCCCGATTATTTTTCCTACACCTTGTCCAAGGTGGGCTTGGAGCGCGCCGTGCGTTTGCAAGCCCAAAGCCTGGCCCCGCAAATTCGGGTGAATGCCGTGGCCCCCGGCTTGATGTACCTGAGTGGGCCGCAAACCCAGGCCAACTTCGACATGGCAGCCCAGGTGAATTTGCTGCGCCGACCGATCGACCCCAAAGACGTGGCGCAAGCAGCGGTGTTTTTGGCCCAAACCGCATCCATCACCGGCACCTGCATCCAAGTCGACAACGGCCAGCATTTGGTGCCGCTGGCGCGCGATGTGCTGTTTGTGGTCGACGACATGCTCTCATCCCAACCATGACACCCTTTTTACTGCAACACCACCGCCGGCTTTTTTTGCGCGGCCTGCAAGTGCAAGCGCGCATTGGCATCCACGATTTCGAGCAACAAGCGACGCAGCGTTTGATCATTGACGTCGATTTGTATGTGTCCTTGGCCGACACCCAGGTCAGCAACGACCAATTGGATGAAGTGGTGGATTACGACTTTGTGCGCCAAGTGGTGCAGCAACGTGTGGCCCAAGGCCACATTGGTTTGCAAGAGACTTTGTGCGACGACATCATGACCGCCTTGCTGGACCACCCCGGCGTGCAGGCGGCACAGGTGTCCACCCGCAAGCCCGATGTGTACCCCGACTGCGATGCAGTCGGCGTGGAAATTTTTCGCGCCAAGCCCGGCGTGGTGTAAGGCATTGACATGGCCAGCAAAGGCACCCAAACCCTGAGCCTCACGGGGCTGCGCTTTGACGCCAACTTAGGGATCTTGCCGCAAGAGCAGCACGCGCCCCAACCCATTCAGGTTGATGCCGAACTCAACCTGGGTTCACAACCGCTGATGCCCAGCGACGATGACATCACCCATGTGCTGGACTACCGCAAGGTGCGCAGCATCATCATTGCCGAATGCACCGCCGAGCATGTCAATTTGCTCGAGAGCCTGATCGGCAAATTGGCCTCGCGCCTGATGGGTTTGCCCGGTGTGCTGGGGGTGCGGGTGAAGATCGCCAAATTGGCCATCTTTGACGACTGCGAGGTCGCCATCCACATGGAAACCGGTCAGTGGTGAAGCGCTGAACCAGGCCTGCATCCGCCGGTCCACGCCAGACGCGCAGCACCAGCGCCCGCCAGAGACCGCTGGATTTTCAAGCGGCTCTGAATGGCTTCACACCCAGGCTTGGATCACGTAGTCGTAAGCGCCTTGGGCGTTGGCCATGTCGACGCGCTGCAATTTGATTTTCCAATCGCTGCCCACGCGCACCAAGCTGTGGCGGTAACTGCCGGCAAAGTGGCGCACATTGTCGCGACGCAACTCCAGCATGTGAAAGCGTGAATACACCTCGAGCGTGTCTTTGTCGGCATGCTCGATCATCACATTGCCCACGATGTGGTTGGTCGACCAATTGGCCGCTTGCGACCAGGCATTGGGGTGTTGCAAACGGCCCATGCGCACTTCCATCAGCAATGGGTCCTCGGCAAAGATCGAAGCCTGGCTGGCCCAATCGGTCTGATCGGGGTTGGACGGCATCCAATACACGCCGTCATCGCTGAACAAGGCGATCCAATCGGCCCAGCATTTGGCATCGAGCATGGCCGCTTGGCGAAACAGCAGCGTTTGCACCTGGTGCATCACGGCTGGGTCGACCTGGGCCACCGATTGCGGCACATAGCCTTGTGCCGGCACGCGGGCGCGGCCCATGTGGTCGGGGGCGATCGATTCGGCACCGGTCATGGAATGCACCGCCTCGATGATGACGCCGCTGCCCAGGGCTTGCTGGGTGGTGATGTTGGTTTGGCTCATGTGGTGTGCTCCCTCAAGCAATGCTGACCGCGGCTTGCACCGCGGGACGGATATAGGCCTGCCAGGCTTTGAACTGGTTGCGCATCACCACCTCAGAGGTGCCGTTGTTGGAATAGGCCACGCCGTTGGTCTCGGTGTCGCCGCCCATGTTGCGGTGAAAGCTGACCCACTCGCCGCCTTTGGACTGCAAGCCCCATTGGCCACGGGTCCAGTTTTCCAAGTCATCGGCATTGATCATGGTGGCGGGTGAATTGACCAGGTTGAAGTACCACAAGGCGCGTCGGTAAATCGCCTCGGGCGCGCCCTTGAGCCGGAAGTGCCAAATCTCTGACAAGGTTTTGTCCGGACCGATGGGGCGCAAACAGCGCAATTGCTGCAAGGGCGACTGCACCGACAGGTAGGGGTAGATGAGCACATGGTGAATGCTGCGCGAGAGGTATTCCTCGGCCTTTTCTTCACCATAGGCTTTCTTCAGCAAACCCTCGTATTCCACGGTGTCGGGGTCGGTGGGGCGCAAGCCCATGTAGGCCTTCAAGATGCCATGGCCGTAGGGAAAGTTGACGGTTTGCACCGAATCCCACTGGTCAAAGCTCGACGCAAAGGTCGACAGGTAATGGAA
This sequence comes from Limnohabitans rimovensis (SeqCode), assembly GCF_965234775.1. GTDB lineage: Bacteria > Pseudomonadota > Gammaproteobacteria > Burkholderiales > Burkholderiaceae_C > Limnohabitans > Limnohabitans rimovensis. The sequence continues at coordinate 1,502,751 of NZ_OZ248562.1, forward strand.
ATACAGCGGGGCCGAGCCTTGGTTCTTTTTGACGCGCTCTTCAATGCGCCGCGCCGACACGCCGGTGGACTGGTGGGTGACCGAGGGGTGCAAGGCGTCCAACTGGTTCTCCATGAAGAACTTCCAGTTGGAGTGCTGCACCACCCGGTGGCACACCGGCACCACCTCGACCTCGCCCACCGGTGAGCGGTCGCACATGTCGTCAAACGCCACCTTGGCCTCGCCCAAAAATTCCAGCAAGCTCGGGCCTTCAGCGCTCAGGCTGGCAAACACAAAGCCCCGGTAACTGTCGACGCGGGCGGCCGGCACCATGCTGGCTTGCGGGTCGTCCAGTTTCAAGCGGGTCCCGTCATAACCTTTGGCCAGGGGAATCGCCCGCACCTGGCCGTTGAGGTGAAAGCTCCAAGCGTGATAGGGACACACAAAACCCGAACCGGTGTTGCCGCTGTGCGTGCCACACAGTTGCACGCCCCGGTGCGGGCAGCGGTTGTAGAGCACGCGGATGGATTGATCGCGGTCCCGCACCATCACCATGGGCTGTCGCCCAATGTGCAGCGTGTGGTAGTCGCCCACCGCCTTGACCTGGGACTCGTGGCCACAGTAGACCCACGTCTTTTCAAACATGTGTTCCATTTCCAGGTCAAACAAGGCCTGGTCGGTGTACACGCTGCGGTGCACACGGTCGGGTTGGACCAAGTGGTCCAGGTCAATAGCGGTCATGGCATCTCCGAAAAGAACGCAAGGGTTGAAAGCAGATGCGAAGGTAGCAAAGCCAGCGCGCAGCACCTACAACTTTCCATGCTTTTTACATTACCATTGGTTATGGATTACCGAAAAGTGCAGTTTTTCCTCGCTGCCGTGCGCTGCGGCAGCCTGACCGAGGCCGCCGCTGAGCTCGAGGTGTCGCAACCCGCGCTGTCCAAAAGCATCAAGTCCCTGGAAAAGTCGCTGGGTGTGCCCTTGCTCGAGCGCGGCCGCTTTGGGGTCAGCCCCACGCCTTACGGACAAGCCTTGATGCAGCACGGCCAAGTGGTCGAGGCCGAGCTGCGCCATGCGCTGGGCGAGATCGACGCGCTCAAGGGCTCGCAGCGCGGCCATGTGATCGTCGGCTGCGGCCCCACCGAAGCCAACCGCTTGCTGCCCCAAGCCTTGATGGCTTGGCAACAAAGCCACCCCGAACTCAAAGTGACGGTGCTCTACGGCCTGAACGAATCGCTGATGCCTTGGGTCAAAAACGGCGAGGTTGATTTCGCCTTGTCATCGGTGCCTGCACGCAGCAGCGATGCCGATTTGGTGCACGAAACCTTGTTCACCGAAAGCGCCGTGGTGGTGGCCCGCGCTGATCATCCCTTGGGTCACAAGCGCACAGTGCATGCCAGTGAATTGCTGGGCCAGGTGTGGGTGCTGCCGCGCCCGCGCGAGCTCGAGCGTTTGGCGTTTGAAGATTTTTTTCTGGCCCACCAGCTCTTACCCCCCAAGGCACAGATCGAGACCACCTCAACAGTGTTGATGAAATCCTTGGTGATGCAAAGCGATGCCTTGACCTTCATCCCCCAAGAGCTGATTCACTGGGAGGCACAAGCCGGTCAACTCAGGGCATTGCCGGTGGCCGGCACCGATTGGGCGCGCCGGGTGGGCATCACCCGTCGGCGCAGTGGTTCGCGCAGCGCGGCCTGCACCAGCTTGCTGGCCAGCCTGAAAACAGTGGCGCAACGTCAGTTTGCTTGAGGCGCAGACCGCCCGTGTCAGGGGGATCGACCAACGGCCGCGTCAGCCCAGACTCAGACGCCGAGGTAACGCTGCCACAGGCTGCGGTCTTGGTCCAACTCGGCCGAGCTGCCTTGCCAGGCCACGCTGCCGCGCTCCAAAATCAAATGGCGATCGGCGATTTGCACCAAACGGTTGACGTATTTATCGACCACCACCAAGGTTTGACCGGCTTGGCGCAAGCGCGTCAGGCATTGCCAAATTTCTTCGCGGATCAGCGGGGCCAGGCCTTCGGTGGCCTCGTCCAAGATCAACAGCTTGGGGTTGGTCACCAGTGCACGGCCAATCGCCAGCATTTGCTGCTCGCCGCCTGAGAGTTGATTGCCCATGTTCTTTTTGCGCTCGGCCAAGCGCGGGAATAAGGCGTACACCGACTCAGGCGTCCACGGCTGCGCGGCCCCATTGCGCCGTGCGGCAAAGGCGGTCAAGTGCTCGTCCACGCTCAGGTTGGGAAACACCTGCCGACCTTCAGGCACCACGGCCAGCCCCATGCGCGCAATGCGGTCGCTGCTGTGTCCGGTGATTTCTGCGCCTTCAAAACGAACACTGCCGGCTTGGGGGCTTTTGATGCCGAGCAAGCTGCGGATCAAGGTGGTTTTGCCCATGCCGTTGCGCCCCAGCAAGCCCATGACCTCACCGGCACGGATTTCAAAGTCAATGCCAAACAACACCTGGCTGGCACCATAGGCAGCGCGCAAACCTTGGGCCTGCAATAAAACGGCACTCATGCGCTGTGCTCCTCGCCCAAATAAGCGGCGATCACCATCGGGTCGCTTCGGATGGCCTGGGGCTCGCCACAGGCGATCACCGCACCATTGACCATCACGGAAATGCGATCGGCCAGGCGAAACACCGCGTCCATGTCGTGCTCGACCAACAAAATGGCCACGCGGCTCTTCAAGCCGGCGATCAAATCGACAATGCGCTGGGACTCTTCGGGGCCGGTGCCCGCCATGGGCTCGTCGAGCAGCAGCAGCTTTGGGGCCGTGGCCATGGCCAATCCCACCTCCAGCACCCGCTGCTCGCCATGGGACAGGTTTTGCGCCAGCTCGTCGGCGCGCTCGGCCAAACCGATGTCTTGCAAGATCGATTCGGCCTCATCGTGCAGCGCACGCTCAGCCGCCACTGGGCGCCAAAACGAGTAGGGGTTGCCGGTGCGCGCCTGCACCGCCAACGCGACGTTATCGCGCACAGTGAACGATTTGAACAAGCGGGTGATCTGAAACGAACGCACCATGCCCAAACGCACCCTTTGGTGGGCGCTCAAAGCGCTGATGTTTTGGTTCATGAAAACCACCTCACCCGAATCGCTGGCGAGCAAGCCCGAGAGTTGCGCCACCAAACTGGTTTTGCCAGCCCCATTGGGGCCGATCAGGGCATGGATTTCGCCCGCCCGCACATCCAAGCTGACATGGTCGGTGGCGCACAGGGCACCAAAGTACTTGACCAAAGATTTGACCTGCAAGACCGGCTCAGCCATGCTGCACCCCCTTGGCACGGCGCTGGAACACACCGGCCAATCCTTTGGGTGCCATCAGCACCACAGCCAGCAAAATCCAACCCACATAAAACTGCCAGTGAACGGTGTATTCGGCGAACACGTCTTCCAAGGTCAGCAGCAACAACGCGCCCCAGAGGCCACCGGCCAAGGTGCCCACGCCACCCAAAATCACCATGACCATGAGCACACCCGATTGCGTCCAGTGCATCAAATTGGGGTTGACGTAGTTTTGCTGGTTGACCATCAATGCACCTGACAAGCCGCCAATGGCGCCGGCCAACACAAACAAGACCATTTGGTAGCGGTACACCGCAAAACCCAGTGCCTCGGTGCGCACATCGTCATCGCGCTGGGCCAACACCACCCGGCCAAAGCGCGAATGCATCAAGCGATGCATGAACCACAGGCTGAGCACCAGGCACAGCAGCACCAGGTAATAAAAAGCCAGGTCATTTTTCAGGTTGATGCCAAAGCCGAAGTCGGAACGCATGCGGATGTTCAGGCCTTCGTCGCCGCCATAAGCTTTGACCGAATTGACCAAGTAGTAGACCATTTGCGCAAAGGCCAGGGTGATCATGATGAAGTACACGCCCCGGGTGCGCAGCGAAATGGCGCCGATCAAGGCCGCAAAAATCGCCGACACCACCATGGCTGCAGGGAAACCGATCCAACCACTGGGCACGCCCTCGGTGATCAAGATGCCCACGGTATAGGCGCCGATGCCGACAAATGCAGCGTGGCCAAATGACACCAAGCCGCCATAGCCCAAGATCAGGTTCAAGCTGCAAGCGGCCAAGCCGTAAATCATCATGCGGCTGAGCATGGACAAATAAAAGTTCTGGCCTTGCGCTTGCATCAGCCACCCCAAGCCCACCGCCAATGCGATGAGCAAATACCAAGCCCAGGCGGGGGTGGAGCGGGACGACGTCATGGTGTTGGGGCTCATGCTTTGCGCGAGAACAAGCCCTGGGGGCGGATGAACAAGACCACGGCCATCAACAGGTAAACCATGATGGACGCAGCTGCGGGGCCAGCGGTGGCCGCGACTTGCGGCGGGAATATTTCACGAAACAAATGCGGCAGCAAGGTGCGGCCAAAGGTATCGACAAAACCCACCAACAAGGAGCCCACAAATGCCCCCCAAATAGACCCAATGCCGCCAATCACAATGACCACAAAGGCCAAGATCAAAATGCTTTCGCCCATGCCCACCTGCACCGCCAACAAGGGCCCGAGCATGGCCCCCGCAACAGCACACATGGCTGCACCCAAACCAAACACCAGGGTGAACAGACGTTGGATGTTGATGCCCATGGCCATGGCCATGTCGCGGTTGGACGCGCCAGCCCGCACCCACGCGCCCATGCGGGTTTGGGTGACCACCAGGTACAAAAACAAGGCCAAGGCCAAACCCACCCCAATGATGACGAGCCGGTAACTGGGGTACATCAAACCGGGCAACAATTCCACTGGCCCCGACAAAGCGGCCGGCGCCGAAAGCGCCAAATCGGTGCCCCAAATCATGCGCACCGCTTCGTTGATGATCAAGATCAGGGCAAAGGTGGCCAGCACCTGCGACATGTGGTCGCGCCGGTACAGCGTGCGCAGCAGGGTTGACTCGAGCACCATGCCAAAAACTGCCGTCAAAGGCACAGCCAACAAAACGCCCCACAAAAATGACTGGGTGATGTTCACCAACCAGGCCGCCAAAAATGCACCCACCATGTACAAAGCGCCATGGGCCAAGTTGATCATGTCCATGATGCCAAACACCAGGGTCAAGCCCGAGGCCAGCAAAAACAACATCAAACCAAATTGAAGCCCATTGAGGCTTTGCTCAAGAAACAGTATCCAGGTCATGCAAGCGCTTATCGGTCAAAACAAAAAATGCCCCACCACAGGGTGGCGGGGCCTTGGGGGATGTGCGCCCAAGCGTTTACTTCATGGGGCAATCTTGCACGTAAGCGTCGCCGTGGCTGGCCAGCACCGGGGTTTGCGACACAATTTTGTTGACCAAACGACCCTGCGCGTCTTTTTGCACTTCGCGCAAATAGTAGTTTTGGATCGGGTACTGGTTGGTGTTGAATTTAAAGGCACCGCGCACCGATTCAAACTTGGCCTCTTTGATGTGGCGGCGCAAGGCTTCTTTGTCTTCCAAATTGCCTTTGGCACCGCGCACCGCCGCGTCAATCAACAACGCGGTGTCATAGCCTTGGGCGGCATACACGGTGGGCAAGCGCTTGTATTCTTTTTCGAACTCAGTCACAAACTTTTTGTTGGCAGCATTGTTCAAGTCCAGGCCCCAATGGGCGGTGTCGGTGATGCCCAACATCTCGTCACCCACACTGCGGATGATGTCTTGGTCGGCGCCAAAGCCGGGCAACACCATCTTGGTGTCTTTGTTCAGACCAGCGGCCACAAACTGCTTGATGAAGTTGATGCCCATGCCTCCGGGCAAGAAGAAGTAAAGCACATCGGGCTTGGCCGCGCGAATTTCAGCCAGCTCGGCCGAGTAGTCCAACTGGCCCAGCTTGGTATAGACCTCAGCGGCCACCTTGCCTTTGTAGAAACGCTTGAAACCCGCCAAGGAGTCTTTGCCCGCTTGGTAGTTGGGGGCGACCAAATAAGCCGACTTGAAGCCCCGGTTGGTCGCGTGCTGGCCTGCGGCCTCATGGTAGGCGTCGTTGGGCCAAGACACCGCAAAGAAATAAGGACTGCAATCTTTGCCAGCGATGGGCGATGGTGCGGCGTTGGGGCTGAGGTAAAAAGTTTTTTCACCCACAGCCTCGGGCAAACCCGCCAACATGATGTTGGAGAACACCACACCGGTCATGAAGTCCACTTTGTCGCGCTTGACATAGCGCTCAAACAGTTGCTTGCCCACATCGGGCTTGAACTGGTCGTCGCCAATCAATACCTCAGCGGGCAAACCACCAAGCCTGCCGCCGTTGAGCTTGACCGCCAGGTTGAAGGCATCGCGAATCTCTGCGCCCAATGCGCCATTGGGACCCGACAAGGTGCTGACGAACCCGATCTTGACCTTGTCAGCGGCCTGAACCATGGAAGCGGCCAGCAAGCTGGCCAAAGACAAGGCCAGCAAACGGCCTGATTTTGTTGTGCGCATGATCACTCCTTTAAAACTGCGGGGCCAGCCCGACAAGGGCCAGCAGATACGAAGAACACGCATTGTCGCTTGAGCGACGCGGAAAACGCTCAGGGATTCCCCCTGTGCGCTTTTTCATCCATGAGACGCTCAGCAGACCCATCACAAATTCAAACTCCCCACGCTGGCACCCCCACAAACGTACAAAACCTGACCGGTGATGAAGCCACTGCCGGGCTGGGCAAAAAAACCGGCCACACGGGCGACATCGGCGGGCTCGCCCAAACGGCGCACCGGCAAGGAAGCGGCCAATTGCGCCTCTTTGTCGCTGCCCGCAGGCACCACATCGTGGAACATGGCCGTGCTGCGAATCGGCCCGGGTGCGATCACATTCACGGTGATCCCCTGTGGGCCCAATTCCAATGCCCAGGTGCGGGCCATGCCCATCAGACCAGCCTTGGTGGCCGAATAGGCACTGCGGGTGGCCAAGCCCACTGCCGCGCGCGACGACAACAGCACCACCCGGCCAAATTGTTGTGCTTGCATGGTGGGCAAGGCCGCTTGCACCATTTGGATGGCGCAGGCCAAATGCAGTTGGGTCAAATCGTCCAAATCGCTCAGGCGCACATCGGGCAACAAAGCCGCGCGGATCAAGCCTGCGTTGTGCACCACGGTGTTGATCGGCCAGTCACGCACCACTTGTTGCAGCGCTTGCGCGGTGGCCTGGCGGTCGAGCAAGTCCACCTGCACGGCATGCAATTTCGGGTTGTGCCAGGTCGGGGCTTGGATGTCCAGCGACACCACCTCGCAGCCTTGCGCCAACAGTTGTTCGCACACAGCGCGGCCAATGCCAGCGCTGCCACCACTGACCAAGGCCACTTGGCGCCAGCCGGATGCGGGTGCGATGCTCAAGCGGCGTGCTCCACCAGTGCCAACACCCGCAAGGGGCTGCCACTGCCTTTTTGGATCTTCAAGGGCGGGCTCAAAATCACCGCGCCAGTGGGCGGCAATCGGTCCAAATTGGCCAGGCACTGCAAGCCATAGCGGCCCGCACCATGCATGTAGTAATGGCAGGGATAAGGGGGCCGCAGGTGATAGCCCTGACCGGCATCGGTGCCAATGGCCTCGGAGCCAAAACCCAGCACATCGCGCTGATCGACCAAAAAGCGCACCGCCTCGGTGCTGGGACCGGGGGTGTGTTGGCCGGTCTCATCAAAGTTTTGATAGGCCTCGGGATCGGTGCGTTGGGACCAGTCGGTGCGCATCAGCAACCACGACCCCGCTGGGATGCGGCCATGCTGGGCCTCAAAGGCCAACAAATCGTCCACCGTCAACAGGTAGTCGGGGTTTTGTGCCACCTGGGCCGAGCAATCCACCACGCAAGCCGGGGCCACAAAGTGCTGCACCGGAATGGTGTCGACGGCATTGTTGGGCAGGTCACGCCCAGATATCCAATGGATGGGCGCGTCAAAGTGGGTACCGGTGTGCTCGCCACAGGAAAAATTATTCCAATACCAACCCGGGCCGCGCGCATCGTAATGCGATGCCTCTTCGATGCGAAATGGCCAGCACTGGCCCATCTCGGGCGGCAGGGCAATTTGCGGAAAGTCAGGGGTCAGGGTTTGGGTCAGGTCGATGACTTCAATGCGCCGCGTGCGCATGGCCTCAACCAAGGCATTCAACAAGGGGGCTGTGGTGGCCATGCTCATGTGCCCCCCGCCGCGATTTCCCGCTCCAACACCTTGGGGTTGTCGCGCCAACGCTGCAACCACTCTTGGGCCACATCACCGGGGTACACGTCTTCGGTGCCATCGCGCAAGGCTTTGATCACCGCTTGAGCCAAGGTGTCGGGCGCCAATTTGGGTGGTGGCATGTTTTGGTTCCATTCATCGTCAATCGGTCCCGGGAACACATGGACCACACGGATGCCCGATGGCCGCATCTCGGCGCGCAAGCATTGCGACAAGGAGTAAGCCGCCGCCTTGGAAGCCGAGTAGGTGCCGTGCGAGGGGAAATTGGACAAGGCGTAAATCGACAGCAAGTTCACCCAAGCGCAGGCGTGGGTCACCCCATCGGCGGCGCGCCCTTGCAAAGCCGGGCCCAAGGCCTGGGACAAGCGCAGCAAGCCCAGATAATTGATCTCCATTTCCATGCGCGCCACATCGGTGCCGGTGCGGTTGCCAATGCCGTGGCTGCGGTGCACCTCGGCGTTGTTGATGACGATGTCCACCTTGCCACCGATCTCGCCAGCCAAGGTGGTGACCGAGCGCTCATTGCTCAGGTCGAGTGGCAACATGGTCACTTGGGGGATCGCGGCCAACTCGGCCAGGCCAGGCAACTTCTTCCACGGTTCGGCATGGCCCACCCACACGATGTCCGCACCCGCCTTGACCAAGGCACGCACCATCGCTTGACCCACCGGGGTTTTGCCGTCGGTGACCAGGGCCTTGCGGAACTTGGGGTCGCTGCCCATCTCGCGCAGCATTTTGTCGTCGGCCATGTGCTCGCTCTCTTTCTCAGGAAAACCTATCAACACCGCCTGGCCCGCACGGTCCAAACGCGCACCCACCCGAACCCGGCAGGGGGCCTCGGTGACCTCGCTGTGCAAGTGCACCATCACCGATGGCCCCGCATCCAGCGCCACCATGCCCAAGCGCCAGGGCAGGCGCTCGCGAAAAAACAAATCATTGCTGTGGTGCAAGGTGGTGCTGGCCAACAACTGGCCCCAGCCCGATTGCGCGCGCCACTTTAGGCGCGGTGACACACAGTGCACACAGGCCTCGCGCGGCGGGTACTGCACGCTGTCGCAGTCTTGGCACACCTGCAATTCAAAACGGCCCTCGGCGGCAGCCGCGGTCAGGCCCAAAGCCACACGGCTGCGCGCCGATGGCGGCAGGTTCATTTGCGGTGTGCGCAAAACCGGGTTTTTGCGCGGCGGGCGCATCAGCGGCATGGTCATGCGGATCGCCCCAACAACACCGCACCGGTGCACAAACAGCGGTCATAGGTGACCATGCCAAAACCCGACACCAATCCCAGTTGCGCGTTGGTCACTTGGCGTTCGCCGGCCATGTCGCACAGCTGGCGCAGCGACTCGACCATGCCAATGAAGCCCCCTGCGGCACCGGCCTGACCCACCGACAACTGCCCACCACTGGTGTTGTTGGGAAAGCTGCCGTCATGGGTCAAGCTGTGGTCACGCACAAACTGTGGGCCCTCGCCCTTGGCGCAAAAACCCAGGTCTTCAAATTGCATCATCACGATCACCGGGTAGTCGTCATAGGTTTGCACAAAGTCCACCTGCGCCGCCGTGGCGTCGGCTTGGGCGTACAAATCGGCCAAATCGCGCCGCCAACCGCCTTGCACCATGATGGGGTCGCTGGCAAAGGCATTGTGCCGTTCAATCGCGCCACGGATGATGGCGTGGGGCAGGCCCAGGTCGCGGGCGCGCTGTTCGCCCATGACCAAAAACGCATCCGCCCCCGCACAAGGCATGACGCAATCAAACAGGTGAATGGGGTCCGAAATGGGCCGCCCCGCCATGTACTCGTCCAGGCTCAAGGCTTTTTTGAACAAAGCATTGGGGTTTTTCAAAGCGTTGCTGCGTTGGGCCACCGCGATGCGGCCAAAGTCTTCGCGCTGCGCGCCATAGGTGCGCATGTAGTTGGCGGTGATGAAGGCAAACACCGAGTTGGGTCCACCCGAGCCGTAGGGGTAACTGGCGTCGCGCGCAAAGTGGCTGAAGCTGCCCAAGGTTTGGCGAAATGAATCGACGTGGTTGGTATCGGCCCCAATGCACGCCACCACATCGGCGTCACCGGCCTGCACCGCCCGAGCTGCACGGCGCAAAGCCATCACACCCGAAGCCCCGCCAGTGGGAATGTGGTCCAGCCAACGCGGCGACAAACCCAGGTGCTGGGTCAAGCCCACGGCCGTGTCGGGGTTGAGGGAAAAACTGCTCAGGCACAGGCCATCGATATCGTCTTTCTCAATGCCCGAGGCTTGGATCAAGGCCTGCAGTGCTTGACCGACAAACCAATGCGCCCCTTGGGTGCTGTAGCGTTGGTAGGGCACGGTGATGGGCACCGCCACCGCCACCCCTGCATAGGATTGGCGGCTCATGTCTGTCGCTTTTTCAGGGCGCGCACATCGATGCAGTGCGCTTGCCCAGGCAAGTCACGCGCCACATCGCGCAATTGACCACGCTGGACTTTTTGCGACAACGTCACCGGCAGGGCATCCACAAAGGCCAGATAACCCGGGGCCTTGTAATAGGCCAATTGGTCCAAACAGTGGCGCACCAAATCCTGGGCCAAAGCCGCACGCTGCGTTGCAGGCAAGGCCTCGCGGGTCACCACACAGGCCAAGACCTCATCGCCGCGCACCGCATCGGGGGTGGCTGCAATGGCGCAGGCCTTGACCGCTGGGTGTTGGGCCAACACGCTTTCGACCTCGACCGCCGATATGTTTTCGCCACTGCGGCGGATCACATTTTTTTTGCGATCGACAAAGTACAACAAACCCTGGGCATCGCGTTGCACCAGGTCACCGGTGTGAAACCAACCACCGGCCCAGGCCTCTTCGGTGGCCTGCGCGTCTTTGAGGTAACCGGCAAAAAAGTCTTGGCGCGGGTTCGGGCCTTGGGCACGCACCCACAATTCACCCGGCACGCCCACGCCCACATCCACGCCTTGGTCGTCGACCAGGCAGTAGGCCATCTCGGGGGGCGGTTTGCCAAAGCAGCGGGTGCCCACATGGCGGGGCTCATCGTTGGCCATCACACAAGCCGCGGCACCGGTTTCGGTCATGGCCCAGGCCTCCACCAAGGGAAAACCAAACCGCGCTTCAAACGGTGCGTGGTTGCGCTGGTCCACACCGGCCCCAAACCCAAAACGCACCGCATGCGCTCGGTCGCTGGGCTGAGCGGGGGCCGACAGCAACATGGCGGGCATCACGCCCAAGTAGTGGACCACGGTGGCGCGGCTTTGGGCCACACTTTGCCACCAGGTTTGCGGGTGAAAGCGGTCGAGCTGCACCAAGCATCCGCCGGTGAGCAACACCACCATGGTGGAAAAGGCCATGGCGTTCATGTGGTTCAAGGGCAAGGGGGTGATGACCCGCTCTTGCGCTGGGTGCGTCACACAGGCCCCACCCAAGTCGGCATACCACTGGCCTGCCGCCAAAAAATAACCATTGAGCAAACGGCAGCCCTTGGGCCGACCGGTGGTGCCCGAGGTGTAGAGCAAAGCACATTCGCTGTCGCGTCCAGGCGCTTGTGAAGCACTGGGGGCCGGCCGTGCGGCTGGGGGCAGCGGTGCATCGCTGCCATGGGCCCACACCGCAGCATCGCTGCCCACCGCTTGGGCGGCTTGGCTCACATCGGCCACCCGGTTCGGCAGCACCACCGCCAACACGATTTCGCTGTGGTCGATCAGGTATTGCAACTCGGCTGAGCGCATGTCGGAATGGATGGGCACCACCGACACGCCCAAGGCATTCAGTGCCCACCAGTGGTACAAAAAGTCGGGTCGGTTGTCCAGCAGCAAGCCCACCCGGTGGCCGTGGCCGTAGCCCGCCGCTTGATAGGCTTGGCGCCATTGCGCCACGGTGGCCAGGGCCTGCCAGTAAGACACGGTGCCCGGCGCGATGCCATATTGGGCAGCGGTCACATCTTCGGTGAACAGCAGGTCGGCCTGCGGTTGGCGCTGGGCCACGGCTTGCAGCACCGCATGCACGGTGCAGTCGGCAGCACGGGTGTCCAAATCGGTCAACAGCATGGCAGGGCTTTCACATGAAAAGTTGGATATTGCCAAAGGCGGCATCGCAATTGACCAGGTCGACCCGTTTGAGCACGATGCGCCAATCTGCGCCTTGTAAGCGCAGGTCGTGGCTGGCCCACCCAGCGTACAGCTGTTGTTCGTCGCCACGGGTTTCGACATAGTGGAATGCGGTGCGCAAGCGCGCCTGGCCCAAGCCCGCATCGAGCATCTCGACGCTGGGGGCTTGCAGCAAATGGTGGCAGCGGCTGATGGGCTCTTGGGAAAAGGTGCGCCGGCCCTTGAGCCGCTCGACCCGGATGCCCAACAGCATCTTGTCCTCGTACATCAAAGAGCCTTGCAACAAAGGATCGGTCTGACCGTGGGTCAAGGGCATCCAGTAATGGGCGTCGTCGGTGTACAGCGCCAGCCACTCGTCCCAGCGCTGCTCATCAATGCAACGCGCCTCGTGGTAGACCACATCCACCAGGGTTTGGTGGGTCGACAAGCTCATGGCTTTACCTCAGGGCCCATGGCCAGGTACTTGGCCCAGGCGCGGTATTGGTTGCGCATTTGCAGCTCGCTGGTGCCATTCACCACTTGGGTTGGCGTCTGTGTTTCGGCAGGGTCATACAAGCGACCCACATTGACCCAATCGCGGCCACGCGAATGCAGGGCTTGCTGCGAACGCTCGTACACCTCCAGGTCATCATGACCCACCACCGAGGTTGGGGCATTGATCAAGCGGTTGTACATCAGGGTGCGCTCGAGCAACAAATCGGGTGCGCCCACCAAGCGAAAGGTCCATGACTCGACCAAGGTGCGATCCGCCGCCAAGGGTTTGAAGACACGCAGGGTTTGGATCGGCCCCTTGACCATGATGTTGGGGAAATAAATGGTGTTGTGGCGCACCTCACCCAAAATTTGTTGCGCCCGCTGTTCGCCATAAGCCGCCTTCATTTGGTCCCAATAGCCGGGCACCGGCGAATAGGCGGCGTGGATGGAGTCGGCCGTGCCGGTGTGGCCATGGCCATTGGGCCAACTGCGGATGCCCATGCCTTCGAAAAACTCATATGGGCTGACAAAGGGTGCAAACAACTCGACCGCCATGGGCTTGGGCGTGCCCTCGGGGGCCGCCTTCCACACCTTGACCGCCGTGCCGGCAGAGGATTCATGCGCCACCATGGGGTGGCAGGTGTCGGTTTGGTTGTCGACCAACATCTTCCAGTTGCAGCGGTGCATGTAGCGCAACACACCGCCGGCCACTTCCAGCTTGCCTTCGGGGGATCGGTCAACCATGTTGTCAATGGTGGAGAGTGAGTCCCCGAAAAAATCGGCAAACGATTCGCCTTGTTGCGATAAACGACAAAACACAAAGTCGCGGTAGACCTGCACCGCGCCCACTGCGGCCATGCCCAGCGCCGCCTCGGTGCCTTCCAAACCGCTGTGCGCATAGCCACTTTTCAGGGGAATGGCCAACACAGCCCCATCCAACTGGTAAGTCCATGCGTGATAGGGGCAGCGAAAAAATTTACCTGTGTTGCCCTGCTCACGACCAGCCACCTTGACGCCTTTGTGGGCGCAGCGGTTGTGCAAAACGCTGATACCCCCGTCCCATTGGCGCACCATCACCACCGGCTGATCGCCCACCGTCGTGGTGGCATAGTCACCCGGCTGCGGAATTTGGCTGGCGTGCCCCACAAACACCCAGGTGTGGGTGAACACGGTTTGCATTTCCAGCGCAAACACATCCGGGTCGATGAAGGCGTCGCGATGCACCTCACAACCGCGCATCCAACGGCGGGTGTCGGGGGGAGATGATGGGTTGGGCATGGCCATTCCTGTCAAGCAGTTCAGGCCCAGCCCTGGGCGGCCAAGGTGCTGTGAAAAGCCTTGCCGTGCTCGTCGGCCAAAGCCGCTTCGCGCAAGTCACGCAGCTGCTCAGCGCTCAACAAGGCCCCGTGCTGCGCCACCAAGGCCAACAAACGGTCATGGTGTTGATGGCCGCGCGCATGGGTGTCGCTGTAGCCCTTGATCAAACGCTGGCACCACACGGTTTCCAGTGCCAATGCGGGGTGGGTGGGCGCCCATTGGCAGACCAAATCCAGCCACTGTTCGATGCGTTGGTTTTCCAGTCGGTAACGCAGCGTTCCACGCCGCCATGGCTTGAAGGCCGAGACCGCATACAAGAGAAAAAATCCGCCCAAAGAATTGGTTTGCACCACGCGCCCATGGCTGAGCCAGCGCTCGCCCCAGCGACGCCATGTGGGGGAAGCCCATAGCCACGCGCCCAGGCCCGCCGGCAAGGTTTCGCACACCTCTTGAAAACGGGGGTGCATGTATTCATTGATGCGCAACAACTGATCGGCTTGGGCATGGACCTCTTCACGCACCCGGGAAAAACGGGTGCCCCGGGTTTTCAGGTCAGCCACGCGCACCGTGTCTTCGTACGACATCCACAAGGCCAAATGCCGTGCCAAGGCGGCCATCAAATCCAGCGGGTCTTGGGCCAGCAGGGCATGCAGCCGGCGCAAACGGGCCACATACAGTTGCGCATAGGCAGGGTCTTGGTAATCGGCCATGCGCCGCACGCCCTCAATGGCCAAGGACCGGGCTGGCTCGGCCAACATCGCCCACACTTGATCGACACATTCGCGCATGACAGGGTTTTGGGGCACCGGTTTGAGCGCTTCGGGCTGGGCTGGCGCAGGCGCGACCACCACCGGGCTGTGCGCTTGCGACAAGCCCTGGGCAAAGGCGCGCAAACTGCTTTTCACGCCCAAACCCGCACGCTCGATGGTGGCTTCAAATTGATCGCGGGAGAACGGCAACAAACCTACACCTGCCAGCGCGCCGAACAACACCGCACTGATGACACTGCCCTCTTGCTCGGCCAAAGCAGCCATGTCAAAACACACCAGGCGTTGGGCGGCAGCCTCGGCATGGGCCAACAGTTGCTCGGGGTCCACACGGCCATCGCCCAAAGCCGATTTTTCGGTGATGGAGTAAACCCGGTGGGTCGACGCAATGAGGGTGGTTCTGTCGCTGGTGACCAAGCCGCGCTGCACCGCGCGGCCGGCTTCCATCAGCTCCGAGGCCAACACAATGTCCACGTCTCCTGGCAAGGGCATCAAGGCCAGCACCGGCTCCAGCCCATCCGCACCGGGCGTGGCTTTGGGAAACAACTCAACGTAATAAATGGTCGCACCGGTGCGCTGGGCCACACCGGGCACCGAAGTGGTTTGAGCCCAATGGCCAGCGTGTTCGGCCAAGTCCACGATCCAGTCGGCCAGCACGCCACCGCCCTCGCCGCCCATGGCCAGGATGGCGATCTTGATGGGTTGGGGTGATTTCGCCATGCCCATCAGAAAGCCCATTGCGACAATTGTTGGGCGCGCCGACGCTGCAAGCCCGCCACGATGCGCACACGCAAGCCGTCCCACCAACGCTCCCAGGCCGAGGGGTGGCTGACGATTTGGGCTTTGTAAAACGAGGGGCACAGCACCGCCGCGTGGGATACCTCGCCACACATGCCGCATCCGACACAGCTGTCGAGCACGGTGGTGACCGGGTCGGTGCGCAATGGATCGGGGTTGGGTTTGATCGACAAGGATGGGCATCCTGAAATGCGGATGCATGCCCGGTCCCCGGTGCAGGTGTCGGCATCGACACCGAAGCGCTCGCGCACCACCCGCTTGCCCGCAGCGAGTTGGGCCCGCACCTGGGGCTTTTCGCGCCGCTGCCGATTGAGCATGCACTCCGACTGGGCCACCAATACTTTGGGGCCTGCGTGCTGGCTGGTCAAGGCTTCTTTCAAAGCGTCACGCATGCCCGCCACGTCATAGGTGCGCTTGAAGGTGCGCACCCATTCCACGCCGACGCCGCGCACCGCTTTCTCAATCAAGTGGCCGGTGCTGCGGGTGGGGTTGAGGGCCTTGGACGAGAGCACGTCTTGCCCGCCGGTGGCCGAGGTGTAGCTGTTATCAACCACGATGGTCAGGTTATTGCTGCGGTTGAACACCGCGTTGGCAATGCCGCTGGTCAGGCCGTTGTGCCAAAAGCCGCCATCGCCCATGATGGAAATGGCCCGCTTGCCCGCTGGCACGTTCATGGCTGAAGCGCCAGCGGTGCCCAAACCATAACCCATGGTGGTGTTGCCGATGTGGAACGGCGGCAAGATGGAAAACAAGTGGCAGCCAATGTCAGCGCTGACATGATGCGGGCCCAGTTCTTTTTCAACCAACTTCATGGCGGCAAAAATCGGACGCTCGGGGCAGCCGGTGCAAAAGCCGGGCGGGCGCGGTTGCACCACTTGCTGCAAAGGCTTGAGGGCTATCACTTTGTGCGCCTTGGCCGGCGCGGGCGCCAAGCTCGGCACCACGCTGGTGGATGTGGACAAACCCGAAACGCTGGGGGCTTGCACCGAATCCAACAAGCCATACAACTGGGCAAAGGCCTGCACCCCTTTGAGCACCTCGTGCAAGGTGTATTCACCCGCCGGTGGCAACAGGTCTTTGCCGTGCAGCACGGCCGTGCAACCCGCATGGCGCAACACGGTGGCGACGTTTTGCTCAACGAAATTGGGTTGGCCTTCTTCCACCAACAAGACCGCACGCTTGCCCTCGCAAAAGCGCAAAACTTCGGCATCGACCACGGGGTAGGCCACGTTCATCACATACAAGGGAACCCGGCTGCGGCCATACACATCGGCCAAACCCATGCGCTCCAGCACCCGCACCAAGGCGTTGTAATTGCCGCCCTGCACCAAGATGCCCACATCTTGGAGATCGCCGTCGAAAAATTCATTCAGCTGGTGCTTTTCAATGAAGGCCACCGCCGCCGGCCAACGCTGCTTGAGCTTTTCTTGCTCGTGAACAAAGCTCGCGGGTGGCAAGACAATTCGGCTGACGTCGCGCTGCGGTTGCTCCATGGCTTTGTGCAGGGCAAAGGGCGCGCGCACATTGTCACTGGCCATGAAGCGCCCATGCACATGGCAGGCGCGGATGCGCAGTTGCAACATCACCGGGGTGTGGCTGGCCTCGGACAACTCAAAACCCATCTTCACCGCCTTGACCATGCTGGGCAAATTGGGACGGGGATCGAGCAACCAAATTTGCGACTTCATGGCAAACGCGTGGCTGCGCTCTTGCATGATGGAAGATCCTTCGCCGTAGTCTTCACCCACCACGATCAAAGCCCCACCCGTCACCCCGCCCGAGGCCAAATTGGCCAAGGCGTCAGAGGCGACATTGGTGCCCACCGTGGCCTTGAAGGTCACAGCGCCGCGCAAGGGGTAATTGACCGAGGCGGCCAAGGTGGCGGCGGCGGTGGCCTCGCTGGCGCTGTTTTCAAAGCGGATGCCATGCTCTTGCAAAATGTCTTGGGCGTCGGCGAGCACGTCGATCAGGTGCGAGATGGGTGCGCCTTGGTAGCCCGCCACATACGACACGCCGGACTCCAGCAAGGCCTTGGTGACGGCCAAAATGCCCTCGCCGACGAATTCTTCGCCAGCACCTAAGCGCAGCTTTTGCACCTCTTGCACAAATGAACGTTCAGCCATGGTGGCGCTCTCCGGTGGGTGTGAAATGCAGTGGGTGCATGTAAGTATCAGGGAAACAGTTGAATGGCCAAGTGGGCTGCGCCCGCGTTGACCAGGTTGACCCGCTTGAGGGCGATGCGCCAAGCGCCATCTTCGCGACACAGGCGATGGCACCAGTGCCCGGCCAACCAGATTTGTTGCTCGCCACGGCTCTCGATGTAGGTGAACGGTGTGTACACCTCGGCCCGCTGGCCGTCACACAAGTCAACCTGCGGGGCTTGCAGCACATGGGCGCTGCGACTGGCAGGTTGTTGTGAATGGGCACGCCCCGCCAGCAAGCGTTCGACACGCAGGCTGAGCAGCAAGCGGTCTTCGTCGGCCAAGGCGTTGTGGGTGTCAGATTCGTTTTGGTCGATGCCGCCCAAGGGCACCCAATAGCGGCCTTCATGGGCGAACAATGCCAACCATTCGCGGTAAAGCGCATGGTTGAGCAAACGCGCTTCGGCCAGGACAAAGTCTTGCACGGCTTGGACATCTGCGGCGCTCATGCCAACTCCGAAGCCAGTGGTTGGGCCATGGCTTGTGCCCATGCACGGTATTGGTTGCGCATCAGCCATTCGTTGGCGCTGTTGGTGTCGGCGCTGGTGTGCGCACTTTCACCGGCTTGGTGATTGCGGTGCAAACTCACCCAAGGCTGTCCTTGGGCCTGCAAGCCTTGTTGAATGCTTTCAAACAAATGCACATCATCGTGGGCGACCACCGACATCGGCGAAAACACCAAGCGGTTGTAGGTCATGGCCCGCTCGAGCAGCACGTCAGGCGCGCCGACCGCCCGGAAACTCCAGGCCTCCACCAAGGTGCGGTCAACCGCCAGGGGGCGGATGACACGCATCGACAAAGGTGAACCCTTCAAGGCGATGCTGGGGTAGAGCACCGCGTTTTGCGGTGAACGTTGCAACACCTCTTGGGTGCGCTCAACGCCCCAGGCCGCTTCCAGCGCCGCTTGGTACTCGGGCAACACCGCATAGGCCGAGTGGATGCTGAAGTTCACCCCCAACAGGCTGTGGCCTTGGGGGTGGATGCGCGCACCCATCTGATCAAAAAAATCGTAACCATTGGCAAACGGCAAGATTTGCTCCATGGCCATGGGCATGGGTGCACCGCTGGGCTGCTGCTGCCACATTTGACGCGCCACACTGCTGGCCGACTCATGGGCAGATACCGGATGCACGCTGTCGTTGATGTTTTCCAGGTACATCTTCCAGTTGCAAGCCATGGTGTTGCGCAAGACCCCACCGGCCACTTCCAATCGACCCACGGGCGAGCGCTCCACCATGTTGTCAATGGCACGCAAAGCATCGCCAAAGTAAGTGTCAAAGTCCAGGCCTTCCGGGCTCAAACGCACAAAGACAAATTCGCGGTAAACATGCACACCGGGTAGCCGAGTGAGGCCTTGGCCATTGGGACTGGCATCCAAACCGGTGCCCACATACCCATCTTTGAGGGGCCTGGCCAAAGCTTGGCCATCCAAGCGATAAGACCAGGCGTGGTAGGGACAGCGCAACATCTTGCCCACATGGCCTTGGGCTTGGGAGTAGAGCTGGGAGCCTTTGTGCGCGCAGCGGTTGAAGAAGGCCTGGATGCGGTCTGGCGCATCGCGCAGCAACAAAATGGGCTGGCCAGACAAGGACACCGTGATGAAGTCGCCCACCTCGGGCATTTGGCTGCCGTGTCCGGCAAACACCCAAGCGCGGCCAAAAAAGCGCTGCTGCTCTTGCGCAAACAAGTCCGCATCGGTGTACAAATCGCGGTGCACACGATCGTCTTGCACCAAGGGGTGAAAGGTTGCGTTCGGCAACTCAGCGCTCATGGACTCGGCTCGGTGCATCAACTCAACAAGTTGGGCAACCAAGTGGCCACAGGCGGCCAAAAGAACACCAACGCCAGCACCGCAAAGCTGAATGCCAAGTAGGGCACCACGGCTTGAAAAATGTGCATCATGGTGACCTCTTTAGGAGCCACACCGCGCATGGTCATGAGCAACAAACCGTGCGGGGGCAGCAGCAAACCCAGTTGCATGCAGATCAAGAACATGATGCCAAACCACACGGGGTCCACACCCAATGACTGGATGATGGGCATGAAGATGGGCAAGGTGATGAGCATCATGCTGACCTGGTCCACAAACACGCCCAAGAAAATCAAAATCAGCAGCATACCCACAATGATGGCGTTGGTGGACAAGTTGGAGCCGGTGATGACCTGCACCACCCCATTGCTGACCCCAGAAAAGGACAAGATTTGGGCAAATGTGGTGGCACCGATGATGATGAACAAAATCATGCCCGAGATGGTGACCGTGGCACGCAAGCTGGCCAGCAGGTTTTTCAGCGTCAAGGCGCGGTAGGCCATGGCAAACAACACGGTGGTAAACGCACCAATCGCCGCCGATTCAGTGGGGGTGGCAATGCCCGCGATCATCACGCCCACGACCACCGCAAAAATCGACACCAAAGGGAGCACATATTTCACAAAGGGTTGGAACATGGCCCAACCCTTGTACTCGGTGAATTCGGTTTTGGGTGCCAGGTGCGGCTGAATTTTTACCCGGATGATGATGTAGGCCACAAACACCACACTCAAAATCAAACCCGGTACCACGCCGCCAATGAGCAATTTGCTGATCGAAATGCCCGACAGCGAGCCGAGCAACACCGTCAACGCCGAGGGCGGGATCAGCATGTCCACCGCGCCAATGGCCATCACCGGCCCGGTGGCCATGGTGGGGTGATAACCGCGTTGCAGCATCAGCGGCACCATCAAGCCGCCCAACATCGCGGTGGTGGCGATGGTCGAGCCCGAGATGGCAGAAAACACCGTGCCAGCCACAATCGCCACCACGGCCAAACGACCGGGCAGGTTTCTGATCAGGCGCTCTATGCCGTCGATCACCTTGACCGCCAAGCCGGTGTGGAACAACACCTCGCCCATGAGCACAAACAAGGGAATAGGGGTGAGGGAAAAACTGGCCACCGAGCCGACGCAATTGCGCACCATTTGTGCAATGCCGGCCTCGCCGCCCAAGATCAGCCAAGCACCAATCACGTTGATGACTAAAAACGAGAACACCACCGGCAAACCCAAAAAGAGCAGCACGGTGGATCCGCCCAACAACAACCAAGACGCCAATTGCCAACTCATGAAAATCCTTCGTGGGTTTTAGGCGGCTGAAACCGCTTCTTCGCGCGGCGCGCGCTCGCCATGCATCAAGCGGTGCATGCGAAACACAAATTCCACGGCCAACAAACCAAATGTCAGCGGTAAAAATGCCAGCCACCACCACACTGGGGTGGTCAAGGCTTTGATGAACATTTCACCGGTTTGCAAGCTGTCCCAGGTGGTGGTCAAGCCGTACCAAGCAATCACCAAAGAACACAGCAAGCCCAGCACATCCACGGCCCATTCACAGTACCAAGCCCACAGGGGCGGGATGGCACGCAGAAAAATATCCACCCGAATGTGCTGGCCCAGTCGCAGCAACCACGGTCCCGCGAACAAGGTGATGAGGTACAAAAAAGCCTCGGACAAATCGTTGGTCGCCGGCATGCCGCGCAAGCCTGGGATGAGGGGGACGTTGCGCAAAAATACATCGGCGCAAATCACCAGCATCAGGGCGAACAACATGGCGCAAGCCATCCAAGCCAGGGCTTCGTAGACCTGGCCCAACACGCGGGACCAACGATTCATCATGTCAACACCTTACTTGGGTTCAAGCATTTCGCGCAGCTTGGCGCCATGCGCCGGGCTGGACTTGACCACCGCATCCCAGGCGGCATCGTAGGCGGTTTTTTGCAAAATGCGTGACTGCTCGGCGTCCAGTTTGATGACCTGCAAACCCGCGTCTTGCTGCTTTTTGATTTCGGCAGGTGCATCTTTGGCCGCCATGTCCACGTTCTGGCTTTCCAACCAAACCGCTTGCTTTTCCAAGAAAGCGCGCTGAGCGGGGTTGAGTTTGCGCCAGGTATTGGCGCTGAAGATCACACCCAGCTCAATGGCGTAAAAGCCCGGTTCAATGCGGAACTTGGTTTTTTCATGCCAGCCCAAATCGAAAATGCCCAGCAGGGGCCAGCCGTAGCCGTCGACCACGCCGCGCTCCAAAGCGGTGTAGACCTCACCGGGGGCGATTTGCACCACGTTGGCACCCAGCTTTTGGAAGAAATCGCGGTAGATGGGCGCAATGCGCAGCTTCAATCCGGTCAGATCGGCCTTGTCGATGCGCTTGTTGCTGTAGATGTAGTACTGCACGCCTTCGCCGGTGCGGGCGTAGTAGTACAGGCCTTTTTCCATCATGATTTTGTTCAAGTAGTCGATGGCGCCGTTTTTGCGCATCTCGGCCATGGTTTGGTTGGTGTAGTTGATGGCCAAGCCTTCGGGCACGATGCCGGCCACAAACGAGGTGGTGGTGTTGGACATGTCGACCACGCCACTGCGCAAGGCATTGCCCTGCTCAAAGGTGGGGATGGCCTTGGGGCCACCGATGTAGTTGATCTGCACCAGGCCTTTGCCCTCGTCGTTGACCTTTTTCACGAAACGCTCAAAGTTGCGGGCGTAATAGGTGCCCTCTTGGAAAGCGTTCACCGCCTTGAGGGTGATCTCCTGGGCTTGCGCGGCCAGTGGAGCGGCCAATGCAGCTGCGGCCACGCACAAACCCAACAGGGTGTGGCGTTTAAAACGATTCGGTGACATGGTGAACTCCTTCAGTCGTGGGTGGTGGTTGCGGGGGGATGCCAATGCCCGGCATGCTGGAGCATGCCCAGGGTTCGAGACAGGATGTCTCGGCGATAGGCCGCGATATCGCGACCATCGTAATCGTAAAAACCAGCACCGGTTTTCAAGCCGAGCTGGCCTTGGGCCATTTTGTCGGCCACGATGGCCGGGGTGGCATAGCGGTGTGGGTCGATGCTGGCGGCCATTTCGCGGCTGGCGTGGAACAAAATATCGTTGCCACCGAGATCGATGAACTCGATCACGCCCAGCGCCGCAAAACGCAATCCCATGCCGTAGCGGGTGGCCACATCGATTTCTTCAGCGGTTGCTGCGCCCTCTTGAACCATGCGCGCGGCTTCATTCATCACCAGGGCTTGCAAGCGCGGCACGATGTAACCCGGTGTGGGGCCACACACCACCGGCAGTTTGCCAATGGCGCTCATCAAGGCTTTGGCGCGCGCCAGCACCGCCGGGTCCAGGCGGGGATGGGTGCTCAACTCGACCACCGGGATCAAATACGCCGGGTTGAGCCAATGGATGTTCAAAAACCGCTCCGGGCCCAGCACCCACGGCACCAAATCGGTGACCAATATGCTGCTGGTGGTGGAGGTGATGATGGCATCAGCGCGGCAAGCTGCACCGATGCGCGCCATCGCGCTTTGCTTGGCGGCCATGGTTTCAGGGACACCTTCAAACACCATCTCGGCTTGGGCCAATGCGGCATCGGCACCCGCCTCGTTGACCCATGACACGCGCGCCACCATGGCCGAAACCAACGCTGGGTCAAAAGCCCCCAACTCAGCCAAGCTGTTCAAACTGCCCCGCACCTCATCCGAGGCTTCTTGCTGCAAAGCTTGCCATTGGTCGGGCGTGCGCGAGCGCAAATCGACCACGGCGACACGATGACCCGCGTAAGCAAAGGCGGTAGCAATGCTGCGGCCCATGCGGCCAGCGCCGACCGCGACAAAACGCGCCACGCTCATGCACCCTCTCCTTGGTGCAGCATCTCGCGCAATTGAGCTGGGCTGTGGTGCAGCAGGCCCAAGGCCTCCAAGCTGCGTGGGCCCTGGCGCAAATCGCGCCCCAAATAACCGCCCGTGATGGCCACCAAGCCATGGGCGATGGGTGCATCCACGCCCACCCAGCGCGCGACAGAACACAAAAAGGCCAAGCCCAGTTCGATGTCTTCGGTGACATAGCGGTGGTGGTGTAGGTCGATGTTCTCGCGCCAGTCGCCCGACTTGACCAATTTTTTGTGCGCATCGCCATACATCCAGCGGTCGTTTTCGTAATGGTCGCGCAAGGGGTAATGCGGCGCGCCCCAACCCACGGCCTCGCGCACGGCGATGCGCTCCTGATCCAGTTGGTTGGTGACGGCGCGCACACTGGCTTGGGTGCCTTCGTTGTGGATGTCCCAGCGCTCAAAGTGCTGCAAGGGCGCGGCATTCATGACGATCAAGGGCGGGTGAATGATGGGGCCGGCATTCATCAAAGCCCCCGACAGGGCGTCGCCACACGCGTGCACGCTGGGGTAGGCGCGGCGGATCACCGCCAAGGCAGCGTCGGCATGGATGGCGGGGTACACACCCGTGGGCAGGTGCACCGCACGGATGGTGAGGTTGACTTCGCGTGGGCCGTGCTTGCGCGCCAAATACGGCAAGGTGCCGGTCTCGGCCCAGCGCACATCGGCCTGGCAACCCAGGGCGCGCACACGCCGGGCCATGGTGAAGCTGCCAAAAGTGCCGGGGGCCAAAAAAACCACTTGGCCGTCTTGCAGATGCGGGGCCATGGCTTGGGCAATGTCGTCATGGGCAATGGCCGGGGTGGGCAGCACAATCAGCTCAGCCCCGCGCAGGGCCACGCCAATGTCGGCGCTGACGCTGTGGATGGGCACATCGCGTTCACCATCGCTGTCTTTGAGGCGAATGCCGCCTTCGGCCAGGACCGGCGCGAGGGCTGCGCCATCCCGCCGCCACAAACGCACTTCATGCCCAGACAGGGTTAAATCTGCAGCGGCTGCATAAGCCCCGTGTCCCCCTCCGAGCACAGCAATTTTCATGGCGTCTTTCAAAATTGGGGCTATTCCCCTTTGAGATACATTACTTTGGAAATGTTTTCCTGTCAATCAAAAAACCATCAGGGTTAATCCTCTGGGGCAGGACGGCGTGATGCCACAAACTTTTCCATCGCAGCCTCAATCCAATTTTTAAAATGCAAGCGCCGTCGAAACCCCCATCTCAGCCGCCTTTTGTGGACGGCTACTTGGCCGCCTTGCTGGGCCAAGCCAGCCAAATGATTTCCACCGAATTTCACCAAGTCGTGCGCTCGCACGGTTTCTCGGTGGCCGAATGGCGGGTGTTGGCCAGCTTGTTTGGCAGCAAGGGCATGAGCATTGGTCACCTCGCCACCATTTCATTGACCAAGCAACCCACGGTGACCCGCTTGCTCGACCGCATGGAGGCCTTGGGCCATGTGCGGCGCACGCCCCAAACCAAAGACCGGCGGGTGACGCATGTGAGCATCACCCCGCAGGGTCAGAAAATTGTCAAATCGCTGATCAAGCAAGCCAAGGCGCACGAGGAAAAAATACTCGAGCCCTTTGGTTTCGCACAGGCAGAAGCTTTAAAGCACACCTTGCGCCAAATCATCACCCAGCGACGCCAATCGGTTTGAGTCACTAGGGGTGTCAGCGCCCCCAACTGCAGCTGGCCTGAGCCCTCAGGCTTTGGCGTGGCTGGCTTTCCAAGCGTCCATGATCTGCCCGCCAGTGGCGGCCCACACGCCGGGCTTGGACAAGATGTGATCGAGCACATCGGCCAACACACCAATGCGGTAAGGCTGGCCAATCGCCCAGGCATGCAGGGGCAAGGCCATGACGCGCGGGCCTTGGCGCTCGCTTTCGGCATACAGATAGTCAAACTGGTCGATCCACTGCTGGCGCAAGTCGTCTTCATCTTGGTGCCACGCGATCAGCAAGCCCGCGTCTTCGATGTCGGCACACAAGGGCATGGCCACCATCTCGCGCCCACCGGCACGGATGGGGTAAGGCATGTCGTCGTTGACCCAATCGCACACATAGTCGATGCCAGCCGATGCCAACAAGTCCAGGGTGTCGTGAGACTCGCTGCGTGCCGGCGACAACCAGCCGCGCACCGGTGCAAAGCGGCGCACGATGTCCAAACTGCGCTCAATCACTTGCGCTTCGTCAGCCATGCCGGTGTGGTGCACATGGTCCATGTCCAGACCGTGGCCCATCAGCTCCCAACCGAGATCGACACAGGCTTGGGCCAAAGAGGGATAGCGCGCCGCCACCGCCGCATTGATGGGCACGCTGGCCGGGATGTTGCGCGCGCGCAGCTCCTTCATGATGCGGTAAATGCCCACCCGGTTGCCGTAGTCGCGCAAGGTGTAGTGGCGCAAATCGGGGTACGCGGTTTGCAACGAACCGACCGGCTTGAAGGGCACGCCCTTTTGGTTCAGGGGAAACCACTGCAAAGACGCCGTGACCCACAGGGCCACCCGGGCGCCGCCGGGCCATTGCACCGCAGGGCGGTCGGGCAGCATCGACCAGTCGTAACGGTCGTGGTCCATGCCGTATTGGCGCTTGGGGTAGCGCAGATAGTCTTGGGCGATCATGGGGCTTCTCCCACAGGCACAGAGGCCTGCTCAAAAGCACTGTAATCGTGGTCCAAAAAGTGTTGGGCGATTTCGCGCCCGGTGGCCAACCACACCTTGTCGTGCCCGGTGATGTAGGCCAAGGCTTCTTCAAAGGCTTTCATGCGATAGGGCTGGCCAATCAAATACGGGTGCAAGGGAATGCACATCACCGTGCCCGATTGCTCACCCTCGGCATACAAGCGGTCAAATTGGCGCTTGATCATTTCACCGTAACGGTGCGGTGTGACCCAATTGACGCTGAAGGCGATGGCGTCGTTCATCTCCAGCGAGTACGGCATGCTGACCAAGCGCCCATGCGGCACCTTGACCGGGCCAGGTTGGTCGTCATGGAACAAATCGCAGACATAGGTCAAACCGGCCTCGGCCACCAGGTTCAAGGTCTGGTCGGTGTAGGACAGCGCCGGCGAGAGCCAGCCGTCGAGTTTTTGACCGGTGTGTTTTTTGATGGTGTCGATCGAGTCGCGGATGAGTTCGCGCTCTTGGTCCGGCGTCATGTCGAACACGTAGCGCGTGTTGTAAGTGCCGTGGGAGTAAAACTCCCAACCGCGCTCGACACAGGCAGCGATGATCTCAGGGTGATGCTCACACAAAGCCACGTTGAGCGACACGCTGCCGCGCACACCACAGCGGTCCATGGCCTCCATCATGCGCCACATGCCGACCCGATTGCCGTAGTCGCGGTACGAGTAGGCCTGCACATCGGGGATGGGCCTGGGCCATGGGGTGCGCTTGGGGTTGGGCGGGGGCTCGAGTTCATAAAACTCGATGTTGGGCGCCACCCAAAACGCCAACTGCGCGCCATTGGGCCAGCGGATGGGCGGGCGATCTTGGTAGGGCAAAAAGTCGTAAAAGCCCGGATCGCGTTTCATGACGGCAAGCCCTCTAGGTAGGCCAAGACCTCCTTGACCGACATGACGTCGGCGTACTTGATGGCCATGTCGTACAAATTGGCAAAGTGCGGGCTTTCGTGCTTGTCGGCCACACATTCCTCTGGAACGATGGTGCGAAAACTGCGCGACAAACTGTCGACCACCGTGGCCCGCACGCAACCCGAGGTCGAGCCGCCGGTGACGATCACGGTGTCGATGCCGTGAAAATTGAACACCGAATTGAGGTGGGTTTCATGGAAGGCCGAAGCCATGCGCTTGTTGATGACCACATCGCGCTGGTGATCGATTTGCAAGCGGTCATCGAACTCCGAGCGGCGCGAGCCGACCTTGATGTTTTGCAAAGAGTCGGGGGTGTTGGTGCGGGTGCCCCAGATGCCACAGTCCTCGCCCGATTCCATGTAAGCCACATAGGTCCACACCACCGGTCCGCCCTTGGCGCGCAAGGCGTTGGAGATTTGGTTCACATAGGCCAGTTGCTGCGGATCGGTTTCGTAGGCGGTGGCAAACTCACCCACGCAGGTGTAGGCTTTTTGCAAGTCGATGTTGATGATGGCCGGGCGTTTGCCAAAGCCAAAGCGGCGGCGGGTCGGGTTGGCCTTGATGTCTTCAAACAATTGGCGCGCGGTTTTGTTGGAGTGTTCCATGCGATTCAAAGGTTAAAAAGCCAAGGGTGGGCTTGGCGGTATTGCACCTCAAAGGATTTGAGGGCGGCGTCATGCTGCAAGGTGACACCGATCTCATCGAGTCCCTCGACCAAACATTTCTTGCGAAATGCATCCATCTTAAAAGCATAGACCTGGCCATCCGGCCCGGTCACGGTTTGGGCGGGCAAGTCCACCCGAATGTGGGCGCCCGGCTGGGCGTGCAGTTGCTCACGCATGCGCACGCACACGGCAATGTCCAATTGCACCGGCAGCAAGCCTGTTTTGAGCGAGTTGAGGTAAAAAATATCGCCAAAGTCAGCGGCAATCACACAGCGGATGCCGTGGTCCACCAGGCCCCAAGGCGCTTGCTCGCGGCTGGAGCCGCAGCCAAAGTTGCGGTCCGCCACCATGATGATGGCGCTGCGGTAAGGCGCTTGGTTCAGGATGAAGTCGGGACGCTCGCTGTCATCGTCATTGAAGCGCACGTCACGAAACAAAAACTGGCCATAGCCACCTTGGCGCGGGCGGCGCAAATACCGCGCCGGCAAAATTTGATCGGTGTCCACATCGGCCTGATCAAACGGAACGGCCACGCCGTCTTCCACCACAAATGCTTTCATGTCATTTCACCAAGCTGCGAACATCGGTCAATCGGCCGGTCAAGGCGGCCGCAGCGGCCATCGCCGGTCCCATCAAATGGGTGCGGCTGCCCGGTCCTTGGCGACCTACAAAATTGCGGTTGGAGGTTGAGGCGCAGCGCTTGCCCGAGGCCACCAAATCGCCGTTCATGCCCACGCACATCGAGCAGCCCGATTCGCGCCACTCAAACCCAGCCTGTTTGAAAATCTGGTCCAAGCCCTCACGCTCGGCCTCAAGCTTGACCCGGGTCGATCCTGGCGAAACCAGCACCGGCACCTTGGCCTGTCCCAAGCGCGCCACCGCAGCCGCAGCGCGCAGGTCTTCGATGCGGCCATTGGTGCACGAGCCAATGAACACCTGATCGACCGCAATGTCTTGCAGCGCCATGCCAGCTTGCAAGCCCATGTAGGCCAATGCACGCTCCATGCCGGCGCGCTTTTCGCTGTCGGGCTCGTCTTGGGGGTTGGGCACACAGGCGGTGATGGGCAAGCCGTCTTGCGGGCTGTTGCCCCAGGTCACCATGGGTGCGAGCGCGCTGGCGTCGAGTTGGATGTCCACATCAAAACGGGCATCCAGGTCAGAGGGCAGTGTGCGCCAGTGGTCCAAGGCCTGCTCCCACATCGCGCCCTTGGGTGCGTAGGCACGACCTTGCAGGTATGCAAATGTGATGTCATCGGGCGCCACCATGCCGGCGCGGGCACCAGCCTCGATGGACATGTTGCACACCGTCAAACGCTCCTCAATGCTCATGGCGCGGATGACGGAGCCGGCATATTCGATGACATGGCCCGCAGCGCCATTGGAGCCGAGCTTGGCAATGATGGCCAAGATCACATCTTTGGCGCTGACGTGCGCACCCCGCTCACCCTCGACCCGCACACGCAGGGTTTTGGAGCGCCGCTGCCAGGTGGACTGGGTGGCCAGCACATGGGTGATTTCACTCGCGCCCGCACCAAAAGCCAAAGCACCCAAAGCCCCGTGGGTGGAGGTGTGGGAGTCACCACACACCAACACCATGCCGGGTTGGGTCAGGCCTTGTTCGGGGCCGACCACATGCACGATGCCTTGGCGCGGGTCGCCCAGGGGGAAATGCAAGATGCCATGGGCTTGGGTGTTTTCCACCAAGCGTTCGACCACCCGGCGCTGTTCAGGGTCAGTGATCGCCGCCATCACATGGCTGCGGGTGGAGATGCCGTGATCGGGGGTGGCCGCCACCTGATCGGGGCGGCGCACGCTCAGGCTCTTTTCTTTCAAAAATTGAAATGCATGGACCGACCCGTCATGCACCAAATGGCGGGCCACATGCAACAGGCTTTGGCCATCGTCGCCATCAAGCACTTTGTGTGCATGCCAGATTTTTTCGTACAGGGTCAGGCCCATGGGGTGTTGCTCGTGTGGGTTTCAAACTGCGGGGAGCGCCCAGCGCTCGTGCCATCTTAATGCATGGGTTTGTGCGGGTTGATGCCAAATTTGAAAAGCGTTGTCCTCAGCCGTCCTTAGGCAATTGCGGCGGTTTGGCCATCAAAAAAAGCACCGACCCGGCGCAGGCCGTCACAGCCAGCACGGTGAAACCAAGCCGGTAATTGCCCGTCAGATCGGCAAAAAAACCAGCCACCAAGGGGCCGGCCACTTGCCCCAGGGCAATGATCACCGCGGACAAACCCAAAATCATGCCAATCGCATTGCGCCCGAAGTAATCGGCACGCAAGGCCTGCATGAAGGGCCCACGCAAGCCCCAAGCGATGCCATGCAACAAAGCAAAAGCCACCAACTCAGCCGAATGGGTGGCATAGGTCAGCAGCAGCAAACCACTGCCGTGCATCAGCATGCAGGTGGCCGCCACGCGCCGCTTGTCGTATTTGTCGCCCATCCAGGCTCCGGACAGCACACCGATGACCTGCCCCACGGTCATCAACAAAATGAACCACGCGGCCTCGGCCACGGTATAGCCCAGGCCCTCTTTCATGTGGCTGATGGCATGCACATTGACCGCGGTGACCACCAACAAGGCCACGCCGTGGCCCAAACCCAGCAGCCAAAACGCCTGGGTGCGCAAGGCTTGCCGCGCGGTGAACTCCACACCGGTGCTGCCCGGGTGAACGGCATCTTGGGCGGTCAAGGGATGGGGTTTGGGCACGCCATCCACCGTCAAACCCATGTCCTCGGGTCGACCCCGGATCACCGCGGCCAAGGGAATGCCAATCACCAAAGCCACCACCGCCGATGCCATGGCCGTGGCGCGCCAGCCAAAGCTGTGCATGGACCACGCCACCAACGGCACGGCCAAGCCGCCCAGCGCCAGCCCCAAGCTGAGCAAGGACAAAGCGCGTGCGCGTTGGCGCTCAAACCAATGGATGATGGCCACGGTGAGCGGAAAGTAGCCACACAAGCTGGCCCCCACCGCCAAGATGAGGGCACTGACATAAAACCCAGAGATGGATTCGATTTGGGACAAAGCCACAAACCCGATGGCGAAGACAACGACCCCCCAGCGGATCATGGCCTGCGGGCCAAAGCGATCCATGACCCAACCCAGCAAGGGCCCCAAAATGGCCGCCTCCAGCGATTGCATTGCCGCCGCGCCGGCCAAAGAGGTTTTGCTCCAGCCGCGCTCTTCGGCCAACAAGGCCACGTAAGCGCCAAAGGATTGGGTCAGCAGCGCCGATTGCATGAACTGCAATGAGCTGGCCGCGCCAGCGATGCGCCATCCATGAAAAATTGGGGGCAAAAAAAACTTTCCAGCGATGTCAACCCAAGGTCAGGTGCATCGCCTGGGGCAGCGCTGCGCCCCGACAAAGAGGTTTCAAAGGTGGCGGCGGTGACCGCCACAGCGGCAAATGAAGGCAAGTGCAGTATCGCCAAGCCCCAATGGCAGGTCAACCGCACATGCGACAGCGGTGTTCGACCTCAACGCCAATGGCGGTAACCGCGACCGCCATAAAAACCGAAATGAACCGAAAAAGGAAAGGGCCGATAAACCGGCGCATGCCCATAAGGATAGGGGAACATGACCACGGGCGGGGGCGGCAGCGGCGCCGGTGCGCTCACCCACACGGTGGTGGGTGCCATGGGCGGGGGCATTTCAACCACAGGGGTGACCTGGATGGGCAACGAAGGTCCCGGATCCTG
Organism: Limnohabitans rimovensis (SeqCode); assembly: GCF_965234775.1. Taxonomy (GTDB): domain Bacteria; phylum Pseudomonadota; class Gammaproteobacteria; order Burkholderiales; family Burkholderiaceae_C; genus Limnohabitans; species Limnohabitans rimovensis. The sequence goes on from NZ_OZ248562.1 coordinate 1,534,164, forward strand.
GGCCAAAGCCGCACTGTAAGACTTGCCACCGTACTCATAAACCACGTTGTAATGGGTGATGCGGTTTTGCAACTGGGTGACTTGCCCACACAGGGCCGGTGCGATGCCCACACTGGTGCAACTGGGCTCGGTGACCGTGACCGTTTGGATCACTGGCGTGGTGGAGACCACCCGCGCCATCTCTTGGCCCCAAGCCGCTGACGACAGAACACAGCCCCAAAGGGCCAAGCCTGAAAAAAAGTTGCGTTGCGCCATGCTGCCTCCTGAAATGCATTTCTGCCAAGTCATTGTGCCAAACCCGACTGACTTCAAACCACGCGCAGGCATGCGGACTCACATGATGGACAAACCGCCATCGGCCATCAAGGTGGCACCCGTGATGAAGGACGCTTCGTCCGAGGCCAGCCACACAATCGGCCAAGCCATTTCTTGCGGTTCGGCCCAGCGGCCCATCAAGGAATTGCCAGCGCGCTCGGTTTTGAGTTGTTCGGGCGATTTGCCAGCCGCCACGGCTCGGCCGATGTGAAAGTCGGTGAAGGTCGAACCGGGACACACGGCATTCACACGCACGCCGTGCTGCACCTCTTCAAAAGCCAGTGTGCGGGTCATGGCCAGCATCCCGGCCTTGGTGCTGTCGTACAAGCCCATGCCTTTGCGCCCGATCAGCGCATGGGCCGATGAGACATTGACAATGCTGCCGCGTCCACTGGCACGCAAATGCGGCAAGGCCCAGCGGCTCATGGTGGCCGTGCCCACCAAGTTCACGCCCACCATCGCCTGCCACTCAGCAGGGGTGGCATCGGCCAAGGCCGAGTAATTGCGCATGGCCGCGTTGTTGACCAACACATCCAAGCCCCCCAGCGCCGCCACAGCCGTCTGCACGGCCGCCTGCGCTTGCCCTTCATCGGCGATGTCGGCTTGGGCCGTGTGCACGCTGGCCTGGGGAAATTCGGCCAGCAGTTTGGCTTGGGTGTCGCGCAAGGCCTGGGGGTTGGCGTCGAGCAAACACATCCGCGCGCCTTGGGCACAAAACAAACGCGCCGTGGCCGCGCCAATGCCCGCACCCGCGCCCGTGATCAAGGCGGCCTTGTTTTTCAAGCGGTCCATGAACCGCCGCGTTGCTGCGCGCCTCGCAATGACCAAGCTTTACAGGCCTCACGCCAAACCCGTGGCCGCACCACAGGGTCAGCGGTGCTCACAAGGTATAGACCGGTTTGGTCAAGTCGTTGGCCAAATGGTCCTTGGCCCAGGTCACCGGGTCTTGGGCTTTGTCCAGCAACACACCAGCGGCGCGCACCCGATGGGCCACGGCATTCAGCGCCGGCGGCGTAGCACCTTTGGCCAGATCGGTGGCTGCCTCGTAGAGCATGCGCCGCGCCATCACGATTCCGCGGTCGGTGGGCAATATCTTTTCTTCGGCATGGTTTTGGATCGGCCCCATGCTTTCTTGCAATGAATAGTCTTGCGCGGCGATGCCGGCCACGCCACTGTACAAACGACGCTCTTTTTGGGCTTTGCGATCGATCAGGTAATCGTTGTCTGAATTGGCCTTGGGAACAAAGCTGCCAGGCGCTTCGTATTCGTTGTGGATGCCACGACCTGCATGCATGTGGTGCAGTTCCTCTTCACCCAGCGGGGCTTCGGGCCGGTAGTTGATGCTCCAAGCCCAGCAATTGTGGTCATCGATGGGCACCCACACATGGCCGCCCAAGGCGTGGTCGCCAAACGGTGGGATCAAGGTGTACCAAGGGAACAACCACTGCGTGATGCGCCAGTAGTAGCTGTCGGGCTCACCCATTCGGCGGCCCAACAAGGTCATGCCAAATTCGGTTTTTTCAATGTTGAACACCACGTTGCCGTCGGCCTTGATGTAATCCAAGGCCTTGACACCCCGGTGCATGGGGTCGGTGGTCACGTCCATGCTGTGCACATACGACACGTGGGCGGTGTCAATGCCGCCCTCCATGGCTTGCAGGTAATTGGAGCGCTGCCAGCGCTTGGACACAAACACATGGCTGGGCGGCAGGGTGCACCACTCCACCTCGGGCTCAGCGGGTTGATGCTCGGCCGGCCCCATATAAGCCCAGACCACGCCACCGCGCTCGATGCAGGGGTAGCCCACGATCTTCATCTTCTCGCACATTTGCGGCGCAGAGGGCACATCCACGCAGTTGCCCAGGCGGTCGAATTTGACGCCGTGGTAAGAGCAGCGGATGCCCTTTTCTTCGTTGCGACCAAAAAACAGCGACACGCCGCGGTGCGAACAAAATTCGCTGATCAAACCGGGCAAGCCATCGGAGTCGCGAAAAGCCAGCAGCTTTTCACCCATGATTTGCACCCGCACCTGCGGGCCATCGGCTTCAGCAATTTCGCTGGACATGACCACCGGCACCCAATAGCGGCGCATCAAATTGCCCATGGGCGTGCCAGCGCCGGTCTGGGTCAAGGTTTGGGACATTTCGGGACTCATACAAACTCCTCTGAATAAAACAAGCCCCGCAGGGCCATGGGCGGTATTGTCGGCGCGCACCGCCCGAATGGGCGGCAACTGGTGCAAAAACCTCAGTCGGCCTTGGCGCCAGTGGCCTTGATCACCTTGCCCCAGCGCGGGATTTCGGTGGCGATCCAGGCGGCAAATTGATCGGGGTTGGAGGCGATCACCTCGAACTCCATCTCTTCCAGTTTTTGCCGAATCTCGGGGGATTGCAAAATTTTCACCAACTCACGGTGGTAGCGCTCAATGATGGGTTTGGGGGTGCCGCCCGTGGTCAGCAGGCCAATCCAAGATGTGGCCTCAAAGTCTTTGAAGCCGGCCTCGATCAAGGTCGGTACCTGGGGCGTGCTTTTGAAGCGCTTGGTGCCACTGACCCCCAGCAAGCGAAGCCGACCGTCTTTGGCAAACTGCTGCACATTGCCCGGCACAAAAAAAGCCACTTGGATATTGCCCGCAATCAGGTCGGTCACCGCTGGGCCAGCGCCCTTGTAAGGCACATGGGTGATTTGCACGCCCGCCGCCATTTTGAGCATTTCCATGGTCAGGTGCGAGGCACTGCCCACCGCCACCGACCCATAAGAAAACTTGGTCGGGTTGGCCCGCGCTTGGTTGACCAGGTCTTGCACCGACTGCAAACCCGACCCCGGGTGGGCCACCAAATACTGGGGCGACTTGACCGCCAAGGTGATCGGTGCCAAATCTTTCACTGGGTCATAAGGCATCTTGTCAAACAGCGACACATTGATGGCCATGGGCCCGTTGTAACCAATCAACAAGGTGTGGCCATCCGGTGCTGCCTTGGCCACCATGTCGGCGCCCAAATTGCCACCGGCGCCCGGTTTGTTCTCCACCAGCACCGGTTGCCCCAACACCTCGGACAGCTTGGGGGCCAGCAAGCGCGCCAACACATCATTGGTGCTGCCCACAATGGGAACGATGATGCGCACCGGCTTTGTGGGCGCCCACTCTGGCGTTTGGGCTTGGACTGCAAGGCTGATGGCACCCAGCATCACCATGGCTGAAGCACAGTGCCGCAAGGTGGTTTGGAGAAATTTAACGAACGGCAATCCATTCATGGCGGACTTTCTGGTGTTGTCAAAGAAACAAGGGGGGCTCAGAGGCCAATGACCTTACTTTAAAGCCTCAGGCCACGCTGATCGAATCGATCACGACCCCTTGAGCGCCAGCCACAGCGCCACGGCCAGGCTGACCAGCAGGGTCAGCCCCAGCCCCCATCCCAACCAGCGCGTTCGCGATTGCAAGCGATCGACCACCCCCATCAGGCTGGCATTTTGTTCGGCCAGATCGGCCATGGTTTGGGCCATTTGCGCTTGGGTTTGGCGCAGTTGCTCAGCTTGCACCTGCAACGCCAGGCAGCGATTTTTCAATTCACCCAGGCTGGGCACCTCAGCGGTCTCGGCGCTGGGTGCTGGGGTATTGGCTTCGGCCACCGCAGCGCCGGGGCGGTGTTTGTCGATCAAACCGCGCGCCTTTTCCAACACCTGGGGGGCGTGCTCCATCACTTTGCCCCAAGGCACCACCTTGAGGGCGGCCATCCATGAAATCGCCATTGTTTGTGCTCCATCTAGACCCCCACTGTGGCTGGGTCAAGCCAGAGCTTACCCCCAGCGCCATGTCCCTGGGGCGCAACGGTCAGGCGGCTAATATCAGGCCACCCCGTTGACCAGGTCAGACCCATGATGAACCCATCACCCCTGCAAGCCGTCGAGCACTTCTACGACTTCCACCCGATCAGCGCGGATCAAATATTCCAAGCGGTGGCAGCCCGTCAAATTGCCCGCGAGGACATCACCCAAGCCGTGCTGAGCGCGCACGACCAAGACCATTACGGCGGTACCGAGGCGGTGGACCACTTGATGGGTCTGGCGGCCATCACCGCTGATGACCATGTGCTCGATGTGTGCGCCGGCATGGGCGGGCCCGCGCGCTACATCGCATGGAAAACCGGTTGCAAAGTAACCGGCTTGGATCTGACCGCCTCACGGGTGGTCGGTGCCCAAGCCTTGACCGAAGCCGCCAGATTGGGCGCACAGGTCGATTTTGTCCACGGCAATGCGCTGGACATGCCCTTTGATCCCGCGCAGTTCACCTGCATCATCAGTCAAGAGGCCTTTGCCCACATCCCCCACAAGAACCAGCTCATCGCAGCGTGCGCCCGGGTGCTGAAGCCGGGAGGGCGCATGGTGTTTTCAGACATCATGAGCCACCAAACCCTGTCCGCGCCAGACGCCCAGCAGCTGTACGACGGCATGCGTTTTTCAGAAATCGCCACCTTGGTCGACTACCAGCAATGGTTTGAGCAAGTGGGCATGCGCTGGGTGCGCGCCATCGATCTGAGCGCCGAGTGGACGCGCATTTTGGTCGACCGCCACGCCATGTACCGGTCTTTGAAAGACGCCACCGTGGCCCGCTTGGGGCAGGCGCATTTCGACCGCTATGACGCGGCTTACGCCCATTTCGTGGGCTTGTACCAAAGCGGTGTTCTGTCGGGTGCCTGGGTGGTGGCGGCCAAAGACTGAGCCGCAACGCCCACCATGCGCGCGCACCACCATGTGTATGTGATCGAGTTGGACCCCGATGTGTGGCGCGAGCCCAAATTTCGCCGTGCCAACCCCGACTACGCGCCGCAACCTGGCAAGCCGTGTGTCTATGTGGGCATGACCGGCCTCGACCCCGACACCCGGTTTGACCAACACAAGGCCAACATCAAATCCAACCGCTTTGCCCACCAATATGGCTTGCAACTGCTGCCCGCCATTTACCAATCTCTCAACCCCATGCCCTATGCCGATGCGCAGTTCATGGAGGTCGATCTGGCCATTCGCCTGCGCGAAGCTGGCTTTGGGGTGTGGCAAGCCTGATGACCCGGTGGCTGTGCATGCCAAAATGTTTCCCGCCCCATCCCAGCGTAGCTCGCGCCATTCCTGATGGCGAGCTTGGCGCACCCTTTTGAAAGACCACCATGCGCCTGCTTTGCACCCTCACCGCCTTGACCCTGGCTTGCGCCAGCGCTGGGGCCCAAACCTATCCCACCAAATCCATCCGCTGGGTGGTGCCGAGCACGCCTGGCGACGGCTCGGATGTGACCGGGCGCCTGATCGCCGACAAAATTTCTCGCGAACTGGGCCAAGCGGTGGTCATCGACAACAAGCCCGGCGCTGGCGGCGTGCTGGGCTCTGACGCGGTGGCCAAGTCAGCGGCCGACGGCTACACCATGATTGTGGGCAATGCCGGCTCGCATGGCGTCAACGCCGGCATCTACAGCAAGCTACCCTACGATGTGGTGAAAGATTTTGTGCCTGTCGCCATGATTTGCACCACCCCGAATGTGATGGTGGTCAGCCCCAACACCAAGGCCAAAACCGTGGCCGAATTCATCGCCCTGGCCAAGGCCAACCCCGGCAAGTTCAACTATGCCTCGGGCGGCGTGGGCAGCTCGGCCCACTTGTCGGCCGAGCTGTTCAAAAGCATGACCAGCACCGACATCACCCACATTCCCTACAAAGGTTCATCACCAGCGGTGGCCGCTTTGTTGGCGGACGAATCGCAATTGATGATTGGCAATTTGCCCCCTTGGTCGGCACAGATCAAAGCCGGCAAGATCCAGGCTTTGGCCGTCACCACGGCCAAGCGCCACCCCAGCCTGCCCGATGTGCCCGCCTTGGCCGAGGCCTTGCCGGGTTTTGAAACCGTGGCCTGGTTTGGGGTGCTGGCGCCAGCGGCCACGCCCAAAGCGGTGGTGGATCGCATGAATGCCGTGATCAACCAAGCGCTGGATCAAGCCGATGTGAAAGCGCGTTTGGCCACCCTGGCATGCGACCCCGCACCGGGCACGCCCGAAGCATTTGCCCAACGCGTCAACACCGATGTGGCGCGCTGGAAAAAACTCGCCAGCGAGCGCAACATCCGCGCCGATTAACGCGTCAGCAGCTGCTGGCGGTCTGGGGGCAACGCGGCTTCAAGCCATGACCAGTTTGGTGCCAGCCCAAGCCAGCAACACAGACAGCACCGAGCGAATGAAACGCTCAGGCGTTTTGTGAACCCAGCGCGAGCCGATCCATATGCCTGGCAAAGACCCGATCAACAGCCACCCCAACAAGGACCAATCCACCGACCCCAAAGTGGCGTGACCCAAGCCCGCGACCAAGGTCAGGGGAACGGCATAGGCAATGTCAGCAGCCACCACGCGTGGCAAAGGCAGTTGCGGATAAAGCATCAACAACACCATCACACCTATGGCGCCAGCCCCAACCGATGTCAAGGTGACCAGCACCCCGATCAGGGCACCAAACAGCAGCGGTCCAGCCCAATGGCGCGGGCGACAAGCGCGGTCCCCATCAACATCGCTCTTAGCGACTGGGACCTTTTTGCTGCGAACCACCTTGTAAAGCATGGCCACCGCGGTCAGTAACAAGGCCACGCCCAAGGTGTGGGTCATGACTCGTTGAACCACAGGCTGTGCGGGGCCAACCACATGCAAGGCCCACAAGGTCAGCGCCGCGGCAGGCAAGCTGCCAGCGCTCAGGCTCAGGACCACACGCCAAGGCACCAAGCGTTGCTGGGCCAAGCTCAAGGTACCAGCCCCTTTGGTGAATGCCGCAAAAAGCAAGTCGGTTCCCACCGCCAAATAGGGCTTGATGCCAAAGAAAAAGATCAAGATCGGGGTCATCAACGAGCCCCCGCCCACCCCCGTGAGGCCAACCACACAGCCCACCACAAAACCCGCACTGACATATCCGATTTCATTCATGGTTGCGGACTGTAATTCCGTCAAATGGTTTCACAAACGACTGAATAGTTGGATCGATATGCTGCGGACGCATATAGGTTTGCCCCGCACCCGTTGGCCTTGGCGCGCCCACGCCATACTGCGCCACAATTGCCCGCATTGAAATCGGCATACCGCCTGCAACAGGTACACAAGGAGCAACGCATGCGCGCCATTGGATTGTTTGAATTTGGAGGCCCCGAGGTTTTACAACTCCTAGATCTGCCCGAGACCCAACCCGGGCCGGGCCAGGTGCGCGTGCGCGTGCATGCCGCCACCGTGAACCCGACCGACACCTTGCTGCGCAATGGCTCGCGCGCGCAGGCCTTGCGCGAGGTTTCACCGCCGCATGTGCCCGGCATGGATGTCGCGGGCGTGATCGACGCCGTGGGCCCTGACAACCCCACCGATTTGGCCATTGGCGACAAGGTGATGGCCATGGTGGACAACCAGGGCAGCCACGGCGGTTATCGCGAAAGCATTGTGTTGTCGGCCGATGCGGTGGCGCGCATCCCCGAGGGCGTCAGCCTGATCGAGGCCGCCACGCTGCCCATGAATGGACTCACCGCGCGCCAAACGCTCGACCAATTGGCCTTGAAACCCGGGCAGACCTTGGCGGTCACGGGGGCGGCCGGCTGTTATGGCGGCTATGTGATTCAACTGGCCAAGCAAGCGGGCCTGCATGTCATCGCCGACGCGAGCCCCGCAGATGTGGCGCTGGTGCGCTCTTTTGGAGCCGATACCGTGGTGCCACGTGGCAAGGACATCGCGGCGCAAATCCGCCAAGTGGTACCCAATGGGGTTGATGCATTGGCCGATGGTTCTTTCCAATGTGAGTTGACCCTGGGCGCGGTGCGCGATGGCGGTGGTTATGCCTCGGTGCGGGGCTGGTCCATGGCGCAGCGCGGCATTGTGTGCCATGCCACCTGGGTGCGGCAATACAACCACCGCGCTGATTTATTGCGCCAATTGCGCCAATCTGTCCATGACGGGGTGATCACCCTGCGCGTGGCCGACACCTATGACCCTGCGCAAGCCGCCGAGGCACATCGCCGGCTGGAAGCCGGTGGCACGCGCGGGCGCTTGGTGATTGTTTTTTAAACCGCAACAGCCCTCACCCACCCGCATCAATCCAAAGTCAATGGGGCCCGCCATTGCTGCAGTGCCCATTGGCGCTGGCGCTCGCGGGCCTTGGTTTTTTTGTCTTCGCTGGTGTGGGCGTGGCAGCTGGGGCAGCTCACACCCAACTCAAACAAGTCGGAGCGTTGGTCTGGTTCGCTCAGGGGCTCGCGACAACTGCGGCACAAGCCCAGCCCACCAGGCTGCAAGCCATGGCCAACCGACACGCGCTCATCGAACACAAAACATTGCCCTTGCCAGCGGCTTTGTTCTGCCGGTATTTGGGCCAAGTATTGAAGGATGCCCCCTTGCAAATGAAACACCTCGCCAAACCCCATTTGGCGCAGCAAGGCGGTGGATTTTTCGCAGCGGATGCCACCGGTGCAAAACATCGCCACTTTGGGTTTTGAACCATCCTTGGCTTGCACAGCAGGCGACCGCGACAACCAATCGGGCAATTGGGAAAAGTTGTCGATGTGGGGGTTGATGGCCCCCTCAAACGTACCCAGCGCCACCTCATATTCGTTGCGGGTATCGATCAGCACCACAGCCGGGTCGGCGATCAAGGCGTTCCAATCCTGCGGTGCCACATAGGTTCCCGCCATCTGGACCGGGTCCACACCCGGCACCCCCATGGTGACGATTTCTTTTTTCAAGCGCACCTTCATGCGGTGGTAGGGGGCATGCTCGGCCCATGATGTTCGTGGCACCAGGTCGGCCAGGCGCGGGTCTTGCCGCAGATGGTCCAGCACCGCTTGCACATCGGCGGCGGCACCCGACAAGCCCCCATTGATGCCCTCGGGGGCCAGCAACACCAAACCTTTGACGCGGTGGGCCAAGCACACCGCCTGCAATGGCGCTTGCAAAGCAGCATGGTCAGGCAAGCCCACAAACTTGTAAAACGATGCGGTGAAAAACCGAGGGGTGGTGCCGCCAGGGGATGCGTCCAAGGGCTGCACCTTATGCCAACAGCTCAGCCACTGCACAACGCGCCGCGGCCAAATCCCAACCGGCCCAACCGCAATTTTTGAAAAACACGGTTGACCCCGCTGTCGCGCCCCTGCTGTTAGGCGGGCTTTGGCGCACCACATCGCCCAAAGTGGGCAGTGCGCGCACATCGATGCCGGCTTGCAACAAATCGCCCGCTTCATGGTCGGCGTCGCGGGTGTCGACCACCAAGCGCGCGTCCTGCGCCAGCGCTTGGCACACGGGAATAGACCATTCGGCCATCTCGGGGGTGAACGCGCCCACCGCCGAGACAAAAGCGCCCGAGGCAGGTGCGGTGTTCATCACCACGGCCAAGGCCGGTGTGGTGGTCATCACCCAAGCGCAGTCGCCCACCACGGTGTTGGGGTCTGACACCGTCTGCGCTTGCATGCCCAAGCTAAGCGCGTGCTGCACCAAGGCCTGTGCACTGGCCGGGCTGCGCGAATGCACCATCACCTGTTGCACGCCCATGCCCACATGAAAGGCCTCCAAATGGGCGCGGCCTTGGTCGCCCGCACCCACAATGAGCATGGGTCCACGCAGGCTGGGAGACAGCTTTTGAGCTGCCAACAAAGACACCGCGGCCGTTCGCCGCGCCGTCACCGTGGGGCCATCGAGCAGTGCCACACGCTGACCGGTTTGGGTGTCGAAGACCAAAATATCACCTTGCACAGGGGGCAGACCGCGTTGTCGGTTGCTGGGCAACACGGTGATGATTTTGGTGATGGCGATGCGCGCATCGTGCGCGGGCATCACAAACAAGCTGTTGCCCTCGCCCACGGGCAGCACCATGCGTGGCGGCACCGCCACGGTCGGGTCGTGCAGCACATCCTCAATCGCCGAGGCCAAGGCTGGATAAGGCAAAGCCGCCGCAGTGGCTGGGGCGTCGAATATCGATGGTGACCGGGGCTTCATCGGTTGAGCAGGGTTTCAATGCCTGGGGGCACGGCTTGATAGGGGTGGGCACGCAACAAGTCCAGGTTCATTCTCAGGTGATGCTGACCGGGTAGCGGCACCCCCAAAGCGCCGCGCTGGGGCTGCAAGTCCACGCCCTGCGTCAGGCTGTCGTACATCGGGCTTTCGTCAAATTGCAGCTCGAGCATGGCGCATTCGGGTGCTGCCAATGCCACTTGCCAGCTGTGCCAGGTGCAGACGGGCCCGGAAGGGTTGTGCGGTGAAAAAGTCACCCCATGCTCTGCGGCACGCTGGGCAATGCGCAGCATTTCTGGTGGGCCACCGCAGTACTTCACATCGGGCATCACCACGTCGTACAAGGCTTCGTCAAACAAGGTTTGGAACGAGGCCAAGCCGACCTGGGTTTCTGCGGCTGCGAGCAACACCCCTTGGTCCTTGGCCGCTAGGCGCAGTCGGCGCATGGCGGGCCAATGGGCATGGGTCTCGGCCAAGGGGCATTCAAACCAGTGCAAGTTGGCGGGCGCCAAGTCACGCAAAGTTTGCAGCGCACGGGCCTCGTCAAAGCGCCAATGGCAATCGACCATCAGCAGGGCCTGCGGACCCAGGACATCGCGCAGCGCCAACATGCAGTCCACCCCATGGTGAATTTTGGCTTGGCCCTGGGCCGTGCCACACAGGACCGGTGTGAGGCCATCAAAGGGGGCGGCTTTGAAGCGCTCAAAGCCTTGAGCGCGAGCGCGCAAAGCGGTGTCCACAAAACCTTGAGGGCTGCGGTCGGTGGTGGCGCGGTTGATGTTGGCGTACAGCGGCACCACCTGGCGCTGCACCGGGCCCAACAAGCTGTGGGGTGCGCAACCCGCATGTTGGGCTTGCAAGCCCAGCACGGCTTGCAAAAAAGCGCTGACCACGGTGTTGCCCACCAAGCCGCCTGGCGAAGCGGGGGCCGCGCGCACCTGTTGCTGGGCTTGGTCCAAGTTCAGCCCCTGCCAATCGCTGCGCCATTGCTGGCACACGGTGTCGAGCATCGGCTCCCAGCCGTTCAAGGAACCCTCTCCCCAGCCCACGGCACCGCTGCTGTCGGTCACCGACAAAAACCACCAATTGGTTTTGTTCGAGACGTGCAGCACATGGCTATCAATGCGGGCGATGGTGGTCATGCTGGCAGTTTAGTGGCGTGAGCGGTGTGTCAAGCGATCCGCCAAGTCATTGAAGTCTTGCGCTGCCACCGTGAATCGCGACAAATCGCCGTGTTGAATGCGCACCCCTGGCCCATTCTCCAGGGGCCGAGACACATAGGCGGTTTGCAAACCACAGGCAGCGGCCGCGTCCAAATCGTCCTCATGGCTGGCGACCAACATCACTTGACCGGGAGCGACATCAAACACCTCGGCCACGCCCAAATAAGTTTCAGGGTCGGGCTTGTAATGGCGAAACACCTCGGCCGACAAAATCAAGTCCCAAGGCAAACCAGCGTGCTTGGCCATGTGGGCCAGCAAGCTCAAGTTGCCATTGGACAAGGTGCACAAGGTGAAGTGCGCCTTCAATCGCTGCATACCCGCGATGGTGTCTGGCCACGGTGCCAAGCGGTGCCAGGCGCGGTTGAGGTGTTGGCGCTGGCCCTCGTCCAAGTCGTGACCCCGGGCCTTCAGCACCTGGTCCAAAATGCGCCGGTGCAGGTCGTCAATCTTGGTCCAGCCCAAATGGCCCGAGCGCACCTCGGCCATGGCCGGTTTATAGCCCGCCCGCCAAGCCGTGGCGAAGGCGTCGCCGTCTTCACCGGGGATGAGTGCGGCCACCTCGCGGCTGATCGAACCATGCCAATCGACCACCGTGCCGAAGACGTCAAAGGCCAAGATCAAGGGTTCAGATTTCATCGAGTACCTTTGCCAAAAAAGGGGTCGCCCCAGCGACCCAGGTCAAAACCCATACTGTGGCATGATTTCCCCAGAGCAAATTACCGCGTCGCAGACAAGCCGACGGGGACACACCATCCACAGAGACATGCCCACCACCCATTTGTCCATGTCCATGCCCAGACCGCAAGGCCAGCACCCTTGAGCACGCCCACTGGCCGTTGGCAAGCCCTTCACGCCATTTGGCGCTTGCTGTTTTCAGGCTTTTTGTTTTCAACCGTGCGTTGGCTAGAGATGCTGGCCATGGGCTTATTTGCCTACCGCGTCACCGAGTCGGCCTTCATCGTGGCGCTGCTGAGCATGTTGCGCTTGTTGCCCATGGGCTTGTTTGGTGCCTTGATCGGGGCATTGGCCGAGCGTTTTGATTCCCGCTTGTCCTTGATGCTGATGGTCGGCACCTCTTTGTTGACCAGCGGGGTTTTGGCACTGCTGGCCAGCATGGGTTGGCTGAGCATTTGGCATTTGGGGGTGGGTTGCTTTATCAACGGTATTTGTTGGGCGGCTGACAACCCGGTGCGGCGCATGATGATCGGGGACTCCGTGGGTGCGCAGCGCATCGGCCCGGCCTTGTCGGTGGATGTGGGTGTCAACAACGTCAGCCGGGTTTTGGGACCCATATTGGCCGGACTGCTGTTGGCCCAATTTGACATTGGCGGTGTGTTTTGGTTGGGGCTGGTGCTGCACAGTGTCAGTTTATGGGTGGTCTGGGGCGTTGCCCCAGACCATAAACACCCGATCAAGCACCCGTTGTCGCTTCTGGGGCCGATGCGCGAGGGCTTTGCCCTGGCGCGCCAAGACGATCGCTTGATTGGCATTTTGTCCGTCACCGCCATCTTCAATGTGTTTGGCTGGCCCTTCACCAGCATGATCCCTGTATTGGCCAGCGACGCCTTGCACTTGGGCAACCAAGACGTGGGCCTGCTCGCCAGTTGTGAAGGTGTGGGTGGCTTTGTGGGCGCGCTCTTGTTCGCCAGCTTTGCCAAACCCGCTTGGTATGGGCGCATTTATGTGGGCGCCGTGGTCGTGTACTTCACCACGGCGGTGGGTTTTGCCCTTGCCCACAGCGTGACCTTGGCCGCCCTGCTGTTGCTGCTCAATGGCCTGGGTGCGGTGGGGTTTGCAGTCATGCAAACCACCTTGATGTACCGCGACTCACCCGTGGCGCAGCGCGCGCGCTTGCTGGGTGTGTTGACAGCCTGCATCGGTTTGGGGCCGATTGGGTTTTTCTACATCGGGGTGTTGGCCGATCTCTTGAGTCCCCCCATGGCCACGCTGGCCATGGCGGTGCAAGGCATGGTGGCGCTGGCACTGACCCGGCGCTATTGGCTGAAGTTTTTTTGAGTCTGTCAAACCTCACCATGGCAAGATGGGCCATGCGCGAAAAATTTCATTGCACCCAATCCCGCTCTGGGGCACAGGCTTTTTTCCGCGCCATCTCGATCTGCGCCTTGGTGTGCGCCATGCCCTGGGCCCTGGCCCAGCCCAGCGAATGCGGCTTCATCAAAGACCCCGACCGCCAAGCCTATTGCCGCGCTGTGAACGGCGGCAGTGAAGCGCAATGTGGGTTTATCCGCGACAGCGATTTGCAAGCGCGCTGCCGCGCTGAAAGCGGAGGTGGCGCCTCACAGTGTGGCTTCATTCGCGACAAAGACGCCCAGGCCGCTTGCCGCGCGAGCTTGCAAAGCCAACGGCCCGCCGTGGGCTCATCGAGCGGCCAATGCGGGTTTATCCAAGACGCCGACCAACAAGCGCATTGCCGCGCCACCACCGGTGGCGGGTCTGGCCAATGCGGCTTTATCCGCAACCTGGACTTGCAAGCCCTGTGCCGCGCTGAAACCGGCGGTGGTGCAGGCCAATGTGGCTTCATCAAAGACCGCGACATGCAAGCCGCCTGCCGCGCCAAAGTGCGGCGCTGAACCAGTTGGCTCAAGCGCTGAAGTAGCGCACCACGGCCCACACCGCCAGGGCCACCAACACCACCACAACCACCAAGATAGTCAACACGGTGATGAGCCAATCTTTGGCCATGGCCAGCATCAACAAGCGGGTGTCATCGGGTCCGCGTGCCAAAGAATTCCAGATCAAGTACCAGGGAAACAGCGCCGTCACCAACATAGTGATGAAGGTGAACTGCCAAAACCCCATGTCGGCATAGCGGTTGGCCACTGGCGGCGTGGGGGTGGCCTCGGGCCGGATATCGGTCATGGCGCAAACACCATCAGACCCGTTCGTATAGCGTGACCACACAAGCCCCACCCAGGCCCAGGTTGTGTTGCAAGGCCAGGCGAGCCCCGGCCACCTGGCGGCGCTCTGCGGTGCCGCGCAACTGCTGGACCAATTCTGTGCATTGCGCCAAGCCGGTGGCCCCCAAGGGATGGCCTTTGCTGAGCAAACCGCCCGAGGGGTTGGTCACCACCTGGCCGCCGTAGGTGTTGTCGCCATCGTCGACAAACTGTTGCGCCCCGCCGCGTGGGCACAAACCCAGGGCTTCGTAAGAGAGCAACTCGTTTTGGGCAAAGCAGTCGTGCAGCTCCACCACGTCAATGTCTTGCGGGCCCACGCCAGCCGCTTCGTACACCGCCGTGGCCGCTTCTTGGGCCATGCCAAAGCCCACCACTTCGCGCATGTCCTGGGCTTCAAAGGTGCGGGCGCGGTCGGTGGTCATGGCCTGGGCGCGGATGCGCACGCTGGGGGCCAGCCCATGCTGTTGGGCAAACGCTGCGGTGCAGACAATGGCAGCCGCCGCGCCGCAGGTGGGCGGGCAGGCCATCAAGCGGGTCATCACCCCGGGCCACAACATGGGCGAGGCCATCACCTGCTCGGTCGTCACCTCATCACGGAACAAGGCCAAGGGGTTGTTCGCGGCATGCCGGCTGGCCTTGGCGCGGATCTTGGCAAAGGTCTCCAGCGGCGTGCCAAATTCATTCATATGGGCCAGGCCTGCCCCGCCAAAGTAGCGCAGCGCCAAGGGAATTTCGGCATGCCCCACCAGGGCTTGGGTGGCTTCGTCAAACCGATCAAATGGGCTGGCGCGGTCCGGAAACTGCACGCCCAAGGCACCAGGGGTCATTTGCTCAAAGCCCAAGGCCAAGGCGCATTCCACGGCCCCCGACGCCACGGCTTGGCGGGCCAAATACAGGGCTGTAGAACCCGTGGAGCAGTTGTTGTTGACATTGACGATGGGAATGCCCGTCATGCCCACCTCGTACAAAGCGCGCTGGCCGGCCGTGGAGTCGCCGTACACATAACCCACATAGGCCTGTTGCACATCGGCGTAGCCCAAGCCGGCATCGTGCAAGGCCAAGCGCACCGCCTCAGAAGCCATCACCGGATACGGTTGCGCCGCACTGGGTTTGGCAAAGGGCACCATGCCCACACCCACCACGAAAACTGAATTTTTCATAAATGCCTTTCGCTGACAAGCCGCCCCTTGGGCTTGCCCAAGCATCATAAAGCGGGCTTTGGGATCAGCTGCGTCCCACGCCAGTGGGGGCGGGTCAGCGTGATTTGCACCACCGGTGCCACCGCGTCAATAGGTTTCCAAGTGCAAACGGCCTTCTTGCTTGAGGGATGACCCCAGGCTTTCCCAATTCAGGCCCGCTTGGGTGACCACATCGCGCAGGGCCAGCACCACGCCTTCTTCCATGCTCTTCAAGCCACACACATAGATGTAGGTGTTGGGATCTTTGAGCAAAGCCACCAAGTCGGCACTGCGTTCGCGCATCAGATCTTGCACATAGCGTTTGGTTTGGCCCGCTTCGCGCGAGAACGCGAAGTTGATGTCTATGAAGTCTTTGGGCAGCTTTTGCAAGGGGCCAAAGTAAGGTAACTCTTTTTGGGTGCGCGCGCCAAAAAAGAGCATGAGTTTTCCGCCTTCAAACTTGCCGCTTTGGCGCAAGCGCCGACGCCACTCGGTCATCGCACGCATGGGCGCGCTGCCGGTGCCTGTGCAAATCATCACGATGTGGGACTTGGGGTGATTGGGCATCAAGAAGCTGCTGCCAAAGGGGCCAATCACCTGAACAGAATCGCCCGTTTGGAGGTCGCACAAATAGTTGGATGCCACGCCCTTGACCGGCTGGCCAGCGTGGTCCTCCACCACCCGTTTCACCGTGATCGACAGGTTGTTGTAACCGGGCCGCTCGCCGTTGCGCGGGCTGGCAATTGAATACTGGCGCGCATGGTGCGGCTTGCCTTGTGCATCGACACCAGGGGGAACGATGCCGATGGATTGCCCTTCTAAAGCAGGGAATGGCATGGGGCCAAAGTCCAAGACGATGTGGTGGGTTTCGTTGGTTGTGCCGGCTTCGTTCACTTGCACATTGCCCACCACGCTGGCGCTGATCGGCGCCTTGGGGCCATGCAAGTTGGTGTACGGATGGGCGGCAGACCAAGGCGGAACAGTGGCGCCATAGGCGGCTGATTGGAACACTTCGCTTGGGCTGTTGGATGAGGCGCTTTGGGCGTTCACCTCTTGCGCCGCTGTGGCGAGCGCAGACGCATCTGCACCCATGGCCAACAACTCGGCCTCCGACAGCGCAGGGGGCAAATCGTCCCAAGAGAATTGTTCCTCCAGGGTGTACGCCGAAGATTTGGGCCGCATGTGCCAGTTGTCAATCGAGCCGGTGGGGCACGGTGGCACACAGGCCATGCAGAAATTGCATTTATCGGCCATCACCACGTAGTTGCGGCTGTCATGCGTGATGGCACCCACCGGACAGGTGGCCTCGCAGGTGTTGCACCGGATGCAAATTTCCGGGTCAATCAAATGCTGGTTGAACAGTTCGGCAGGTGCATTCATGGCCAAGGTGCCTTATCGGGGTTCAGTTGAAACGAACATAGTCAAAATTCACGGGCTGACGGTTGATGCCCATGACGGGCGGCGCAATCCAATTGGCGAATTTTCCGGGTTCTACCACACGGCCCATCAGGCTAGCGACAAAAGCGCGGTCTTCGTTGCTGGGCAGCCACTCGCCGACCTTGGCCATCCATTCGGCTTTGGTGACCACTTGGCCATCGGGCGTGATGTTGGAACCCGACAAAGAACCGATGTTGCGGTGAAAGGCTTTGTGCGGTGCCTTCAATGTGAAGGGGATGCCCGCCTTGGTGATCACGCGGTTCCAACGGTCAATGCCACTGACGGAGTCGGTGATGTAGTCGTCGCGCAGCACTTCGTTCAATGCGTTGAGCATGGGCACTTCTTTTTCAACCAGCTTGCCGTCTTCCACCGACAAAATTTTGTAGCTGTTGCCCTTCAAAACGTGGTCGTCCCCACGCTTGCCTTCTTCGTAGCGGCCTTTCAGACCAGAGCTGTAGAAGGTGGCGGCGTTGGACGACTGATCGGCACCGAACAAGTCAATGGTCACCGAGAAATGGAAGTTGATGTAGCGCTGGATGGTGGGCAAATCGATCACACCAGCGGCGCGCAGCTTGGCCACGTCGTCGGTTTTGAGCTGGTTCATCACATCCACGGTGCGCTGAATGGTGCGGCTCACGCCCGACTCGCCCACAAACATGTGGTGCGCTTCTTCGGTCAACATGAACTTGGTGGTGCGCGCCAAGGGGTCAAAAGCGGACTCGGCCAATGCACACAACTGGAACTTGCCGTCCCGGTCGGTGAAGTAGGTGAACATGAAAAAGCTCAACCAGTCGGGAGTCTTCTCATTGAACGCCTGCAAGATGCGCGGATTGTCTTCATTGCCGCTGTTGCGCTGGAGCAAGGCATCGGCTTCTTCGCGGCCGTCTTTGCCGAAGTATTTGTGCAACAGGTAGACCATGGCCCACAGGTGACGGCCTTCTTCCACGTTGATTTGGAACAGGTTGCGCAGGTCGTACATGCTGGGGGCGGTGAGGCCCAGGTGACGCTGCTGCTCGACCGATGCCGGCTCGGTGTCGCCTTGCGTCACGATGATGCGGCGCAGGTTGGCGCGGTGCTCGCCAGGCACGTCTTGCCAGGCCTTTTCACCGATGTGGTCACCGAAGTGGATCTTGCGGTCTTGCTCGCCTGGGTTCAAAAACACGCCCCAGCGGTAGTCGCGCATCTTGACGTGGCCAAACTGCGCCCAGCCTTGCGGGTCCACGCTGACGGCAGTGCGCAAGTACACGTCCATGTCGGTGGAGCCTTCGGGGCCCATGTCGTCCCACCAGTTGATGAAGTTGGGCTGCCACTGTTCGAGCGCGCGCTGCAGCGTGCGGTCTTCGGCCAGGTTGACGTTGTTGGGAATTTTTTCGCTGTAATTGATTGCAGACATGCGGTTCTCCAGAAATTGACGCAACGGTGGGGGAACATTTCGGTTGCAGCAGGCACCACCGGGAAGCCTTCCGCACAACGCAAAACATCAAACGCGGTTCATGTCGAAAGCGGCTTTTTCGCCTTTGCCATAAACCTTCAAGGCACCTTTTTCACCGACCGCGTTGGGGCGGTTGAAGATCCAGTTTTGCCAAGCGGACAAGCGCCCAAAGATGCGTGTTTCCATGCTTTCTTTTTGGGCAAAACGCAAGTTGGCTTCCAAGCCCGTCAAGCTGTCGGGTGACATCGCCGCGCGCTCTTCCACGGCCAAACGGATTTCGTCTGCCCAGTCAATGTCATCTGGCGCAGCGGTCACCAAGCCCAGAGCCAAGGCTTTGGTGGCATCCAAGGATTGACCAATCACGCCGCGTGCATTTTCAAGCGGCCCCACCTCTTCGTAAAAGCGGCGTTGCAAACGCGATTGGTGGTTGACCATGGGAAAGAAGCCAAAGTTCATTTCACTCAATGCCAAATGCGGTGCTTTTTCGGGGCTGTCGGGCAAGTCCAGCATGTAGGCCCGGTCTGCGGCCAATGCCAGCTCAGCCAAGGTGCCTGCAAAGCAAGAACCTTCATCGATCAAGGCGAAGAGGGAGCGCGATGTCACATCCACACGCGCCAGCGTGCGGCGCAACATGCCAATGGTTTCGTTGACAAACCAGTGGTCTTGGTGCTGGGCCAAGATGGCATCGTTTTGCAAAGCCAGATTGGCGTCACCGGCTGTTTTGATCAGCCAAGTGCCCACGTCGAGCTCATTGGTGCGCAAATTCAAAATGGCGTCATCCAATTCACGCGCCATTTGCAGCGGGTACCAATGGGCACCAGCGGCCAAGATGGCATTCAGGTCTTGGGGCAATGCCGCTTTGGGTGCATGCACGGTCAATGTGGCGGTGCGTTTGGCGCGGTCGATGGCCACGTTCACGTATTCATAGGTGATGCTGTCCGCGCCGATCACCCGTTGCAGCGGGGTCAGTGCCACCCCTTGACCCACGGCTGATAAGCCGGGTCGCTTGCAGTGGGCAGTCGGCTGGTTGGCACGCGCCATCACCGCCGCTTGGAACTGTGCGGGCTTGGCGACTTCATCGACCAAGCGCCAATCCACCGCACGCTGGCCGCGCACGCCTTCCACACTGGTGCAGAAGATGTCTGCGTGATCGTGACGCACTTTGCGCTTGTCGGTCACGCGGGTCAAACCACCCGTTCCGGGCAACACCCCCAGAAGCGGCACCTCGGGCAAGGACACCGCCGATGAGCGGTCGTCCACCAACACGATCTCATCACACGCCAAAGCCAATTCGTAGCCACCCCCCGCGCATGCACCGTTGACGGCTGCGACAAACTTCAAACCGCTGTGGCGGCTGGTGTCCTCGATGCCGTTGCGCGTCTCGTTGGTGAATTTGCAGAAGTTCACCTTCCAAGCATGGGTCGATACCCCGAGCATGAAGATGTTGGCACCGGAACAAAAGATGCGGTCCTTCAAACTGGTCACGACCACACTTTTGACTTCGGGGTGCTCAAAGCGAATCCGGTTCAAGGCGTCGTAGAGCTCGATATCCACCCCCAGGTCGTAACTGTTGAGCTTGAGTTTGTACCCAGGGCGAATGCCGCCGTCTTCGTTGATGTTGAGTTGCAAGGTGGCGGTCTCACCCTCGTATTTCACCGACCAATGTTGGTATTGGCTGGGCTCGATCATGTAATTGACGCTGGTCGTTTGGTTCATGTCTCAGTCTCCAAGTTGAATGGGGCATATGCGGTTGAATGTGAAAGGCATTTTCATGACCGACCTCAAGCGTGAACGCAAGATTTGGAAGCTTTCCTCCAGGGCTTGGGCGCTGGTGTCCAGCACCATGTCCGCTTTGGCATAAAACTCTGAGCGACCTTGCAAGATCATCTTCAGGTCTTCAATGGCCTGCGCACTGCCCGCCATGGGGCGCATATCGCCTTGGGCGGCCACGCGTGACAAATGGTCCTCTGGCTTGGCTTGTAACCAAACCGTGTAGCAGTGGGAAAGCATTTCATTGAAGGTCGCGGCGTCAGACACCAAACCCCCTGGGGTGGCAATCACCACCTCTGGATAGACTTGAATCGTCTCCTCCAATGCACGCCGCTCGTATCTGCGGTACGCATGGGTGCCGTAGAGGTTGTGGATTTCAGAAATGCTGCAGCCGGCAAACTTCTCGATCTCGCGACTCAGCTCGACAAAGGCGTAGCCCAAATCGGCGGCCAAGCGGGCACCCAAAGTTGTTTTACCCGCACCCCTCAAACCAATTAAAGCGATTCGATGGGTGCGCGCAGCGTCGGTGGTGGCGCCAAACATCTCTGCAATGTTCACGCGCACGCGGCGCAATTCAGCCTCGCTGCGCGGGCCCAGCATTTCACGCAGCAACAACCATTCAGGAGAGGTGGTGGTGACATCGCCCAACAACTCCGCCAGCGTGCACTGCAAGGCACCGGCCACTTGCAACAAGACCAAGATCGAAGCATTGCCTTCGCCATATTCAAGGCTGGCCAAATGCCTTTCGGACACATCGGCCGCCATGGCCACCGCCTTGCGCGTCATCCCGCGTCGAGCGCGCAATACACGCACCCGTTCGCCCAGTGCGACCAAAAATGGGTTCTTCACATCAGTAGCTTCTGTCATTTGGCACCTTCAATTCCAAACGCTTATGGACAAACCCAATTATGCAATATATTGCTTTTTATGATTTTCTATAGCGTATAAATGCAAGTATGAGCATAATAATGCATATAAAGGGCCCGCATTAGAAACGTCGTACGCCAAACCATCACAGCACAAGCGATATCGAGTTAAGCCCACAAGAAAGAGCGACATGACAGAACTGCATTCCAATTGCCTTAGGCCTTAGGAACAGACGATTGAATGCATCACGGCGGTGAAACGACTGATCCAGGGCTTTTCTATTTGGCCCTGGTTTTTTTGCCCAGAACCACGACCGCCAGCACGCTCACAGCAAACCCCACATTCATGGCGGTGATGGGCTCACCCAATAAAAAATACGCGCCCACCAGTGTCAAAAAGGGTTGCAGCAGTTGCACCTGCCCCACGCGCGCCACGCCTCCCAGTGCGAGGCCTCGGTACCAAAAGAAGAACCCGATGTACATCGATACCAAGCCGACATAAATGAAGGACATGATGGCCGGTGTGGACACGGCATGCACATCGAAATCCAGAAACTGATATGTCAGAAATAGGTTAATCGGTAGCGTCAACACCAGTGCCCAACTGATGACATCGACCGCGCTCATTTCTTCGCTGAGTTTGCCCCCTTCGCTGTAGCCCACCGCTGCGCTGGCGATGGCCACAAACAAGAGCCCATCTTCAGGGGCCACGCCCCCACTGCCGTTCAGCGCTGCGTATGCAATGACCAACACACTGCCCAAAATGGCGGTGGCCCAAAACGCCAGTGATGGCCGCTCTTTGAAGCGAATGGCCCCCACCACGGCGGTGGCCAGTGGCAGCACGCCCAGCACAATGCCCCCATGGGCGGATGGCAAGGTTTGCATGGCGAGGGACACAAACAATGGAAACCCATACACCACGCCCAGGGCAATGACGACCAAGCGCATCAACTGGCGTTGGGTGGGCAGCTTTGGCCTGGTGATGAAGAACAACAGCAAGGCACAAACACCGCCCAACAAAGACCGGCCAAAGGTCACGAAATAAGGGCTGAGTTCAGCGACAGCGATGCGGGTGAAGGGGAGCGTCAGGCTGAACATCAGCACCCCGATGAAGCCGAGCCACATGCCTTTTGTTTCTTGGGTCAGCATTCAGGCACCTTTGCATTGACGGGTCTGGGCTGTACAACCCATCTTGGATGCGTCACATCACCGAAGGCTTTGGATACAGGCATCAGGTCATTGTGACTCTGATTTCGGCTCACAAATCACCCACCAGCCCAACTACTCCACCGTCACCGACTTCGCCAAATTCCTCGGCTTATCCACATCCGTGCCTCTGGCACAAGCGGTGTGATACGCCAGCAACTGCAAGGGCACCACGTGCAGCAGGGGCGACAAAGCGCCATAGTGTTCGGGCATGCGGATCACATGCAAGCCCTCGCCCGATTCGATGCGGGTGTCGGCATCGGCCAGCACATACAGCACGCCGCCTCGGGCGCGCACTTCTTGCAAATTGCTTTTGAGCTTTTCCAGCAACGCATCGTTGGGGGCCACGGTGACCACGGGCATGGCGCTGGTGACCAGCGCCAGCGGGCCGTGTTTGAGCTCGCCCGCCGGGTAGGCCTCAGCATGGATGTAGCTGATTTCCTTCAACTTCAAGGCGCCTTCCAAAGCAATGGGGTAATGCAAACCACGGCCCAAGAACAAAGCGTTTTCTTTGCTGGCAAAGTCTTGCGCCCAAGCGATGAGTTGCGGCTCCAAAGCTAAGACGCTTTGCAAAGCGACAGGCAGGTGGCGCATGGCTTTGAGGTGTTGAGCCTCATCGGCGGCGCTCAAGCGGCCCTTGGCTTGCGCCAGCGCCAGGGTGAGCAAAAACAAACCCGCCAGCTGGGTGGTGAAGGCCTTGGTCGAGGCCACGCCAATTTCCACACCAGCGCGGGTGATGTAGGCCAGCGCGCATTCGCGCACCATGGCCGAGGTGGCCACATTGCAAATGGTGAGGGTGTGCTGCATGCCTAAGCTTTGCGCATGGCGCAGGGCGGCCAAGGTGTCGGCGGTTTCGCCCGACTGGCTGATGGTGACCACCAGGCAACGCGGGTTGGGCACCGAGTCGCGGTAGCGGTATTCGCTGGCCACTTCCACCTGGGTGGGAATGTGGGCCATGCTCTCCAGCCAATATTTGGCGGTGCAACCGCTGTAATAACTGGTGCCACAGGCCAAGATGAGCACCGAGTCGATCTCTTGGAACACGCGGTGGGCGTTGTGCCCCGGTTGGGGCTGGGGGCCGTCAAACAATTCGGGCACGATGCCCTCGATGCCTTCCAAGGTATCGGCAATGGCACGGGGTTGCTCGAAGATTTCTTTTTGCATGTAGTGGCGATATGGGCCCAACTCGGCCGCGCCACTGTGGGCGTGCACGGTGTGCACCTCGCGCTGCACCGCTTGGTGCTGGGCGTCCACGATCCAGTGCTTGCCCATTTGCACATCCACCACATCGCCCTCGGCCAAATACACAATTTGGTCGGTGACGCCTGCCAGGGCCATGGCGTCACTGGCCAAAAAGTTCTCGCCCTGGCCGACGCCCAAAATCAACGGCGAGCCTGCACGCGCGCCCACCACCCGGTGCGGTTCGTCCTTGGCCATGACGGCAATGGCATAGGCACCGCGCAACTGACGCACAGCGGCTTGCACCGCCTCGAACAAATCGCCCTGGTAGAGCGCATCGATCAAGTGGGCAATGACCTCGGTGTCGGTTTGGCTGGCAAAGGCATAGCCTTTGGCCTGCAACTGGGCGCGCAGTTCTTCGTGGTTTTCGATGATGCCGTTGTGGACCAAGCCGATGCGGCCTTTGCCCTCACCCGCCGGCACGCTGGGGCCGGGGCTGAAATGGGGATGGGCGTTGTGCACCGCCGGTGCGCCGTGGGTGGCCCAGCGGGTGTGGGCAATGCCCGTCGTGCCTTGCAAGCCACCCGTGGGCGCATTGACCTGCGACACCAACTCAGCCACCCGCTCGGTGCTGCGCGCCCGCTGCAAGCCAGCCGCTTGGCCCATTTGGCTTTGCGCCGCATTGACTGCCACGCCACAGGAGTCATAGCCCCGGTATTCCAAGCGCTGCAAGCCTTGGACCAAGATGGGAACGATATTGCGGTTGGAAACCGCGCCGACGATGCCGCACATGGGGTGTCTCCTGTTGTTGTAGCGACTTTATCCCCATCGATTCGAAAAAATAGATTGATTAAACGCTTAAAATGAAATTTAATTTCAATAATCACATGGTTTATCGATTTATTTCAAAAAGTGAACATTCATGAAAGAAATTCAACTCGACGACATGGATTTGCGCTTGCTCGATGTGCTTCAGCGAGACACGGCGCAGAGCAACCAAGCATTGGCAGCGCAACTGCACATGTCCGCACCCACTTGCCTGCGAAGGACCAAACGCCTGTGGGACTTGGGCCTGATCGAGGGCCAAGTGGCCTTGCTCAACCCCGAGCGTGTGGCCCAAGTGGTGGGGCATGGTTTGCAAGCGATTGTGGAGATCACACTGGACCGCCAAGGCGACGAACACCTGCAAGCCTTTGAACAACGCGTGGTGGCCGATGCCGAGGTGGCCATGTGTTGGCGGGTGGCCCCTGGGCCCGACTTTGTGCTGGTGGTGCATGTGCACGACATGCCCGCCTACCTGGCCCTGGTGCAGCGCTTGTTCACCCAAGACGCCAATGTGCGCAATGTGAAGGCGTTTTTCAGCGTCAAGCGCAGCAAGATGGTGCCGGCTTTGAGTTTGGGCCCCGCCAGCCCGGCTTGACAGCGCCGACCTGGTTCAAAATCAGACCATCGTGCGCGATCCGTCGCATCCGTTCTTTCACTTGGAGTGTTTCCATGGCCCATCGCGTTTTTGATCTGATCGTTTTGGGGTCTGGTGGCGCTGGATTGGGTGCCGCCTTGGCCGCTGCAGGAGAAGGCATGTCTGTGTGCCTGCTGGAAAAGGGCCCCCACATTGGCGGCGGCACAGCCACCTCCTACGGCACCATTTGGGCACCGGCCAACGCATTGGCGGCGCAAGCGGGTTTGGCCGACGATGTGGCGCAGGGTTTGACCTACGCCGAGTTTTGCGCCGGGGGCACCGCACTGGCCACCAACCTGGCCACTTATGTCAACAACGCCTCGCGGGTGATGGACCGCTTGATATCTTGGGGCGTGGGGCTTGAGCTGGCGCTGGGATTGCCCGACGCTTTTTACCCCCATGGGCCAGGCAGTTGTGGCGATGGGCGGCGCATGATTCAAGCCGCCCCGATTCAACGCAGCGCCATGGGGAAGTGGGCCGATGCTTTGCGGCCCGCCTACTATTGCCCGCCAGGGGTCAGTTGGGGCGATGTGGCCCGGTGGGGCGGTTTTGCCAACCGGCGCAACTGGGACGCCAACGAGTTGGCGCGCAGAGAGCAAGAAGGTTGGCTGGCCGCCGGTCAAGGCTTGGTGGCGCAACTGCTGGTGGCTTTCCTCAAATTGGGGGGGCACCTGCAGTTGAATGCGGGGGCCACAGAGTTGGTTTTTTCCCAGCAGCGTGTGGGCGGCGTGCGCATCGCATCAACCGACACCACCTATGAGGCCCGACACGGTGTTGTGTTGGCATGTGGTGGCTATGAAGGCAACGCCGAGTTGGTGCAACGGTTTGAGGGCCTGCCCAATTGGCTCAACCCTTTTGCGCCCACCAACCAAGGCGACGGCATGGTGATGGCCACAGAGCACGGCGCCGCCATTTACCGATCTGCGGTCAACCATGGCTTATTGGTCGGTTGCGCCATACCCACCCGAGACAATGAATTTTTCTCGATTGGCCTGCATGGCATGCCCTACCCCGGTGCGATCGCCGTCAACCAACAAGGGGAGCGTTTTTGTGATGAGTCCCGGTTCCAAGAAGTGGTGCACGCCTTTCACCATTTCGACCGGGCAAAACACCGCTTCATCAACCTACCCGCACACATGGTGTTTGATGACCGTTATCGGCAGCAATACGCCATCGCTGGTGCGCCACCTGGGCAAGCGGCACCCGATTGGGTGGCTCAAGCGCCAACGCTAGAGGCCTTGGCCGCTCAAATCGGTGTGGACGCCACAGGCTTGTTGAAAACGGTTGCGCGCTTTAACCATTTTGCGACGGACGGCGAAGACCTTGACTTTGGTCGAGGCAAGTCCGCGTTTTCCAAAAGCACGGCGGGGGACGCCAACAAGGGCAAGTATGCGCAGCTGGGCCCCTTGGACACACCGCCGTACTACGCCATCCCACTGCGGGTGGGCGGCATTGTGGGTACAGGCCTGTTGACCAACGAACACGCCCAAGTCATGCACGTGCGTGGCCACCCCATTGCGGGCTTATATGCCTGCGGCAATACCGCAGCCCCGACCGACACAGGTGTGGGTTACCAAGGGGGCGCATCGATTGGCAGCGGGGTCATTTTTGGCTGCCTGGCGGCCGAACATGCGGCCCAAGCACGCCACTGAGCTGGGCGTCACTCGATCTTCAAACCCACTGCCTTGGCCAAGGCAGCAAAGTCGCGCAGCTCGTCGCGCACAATTTTGTCGAACTCATCTGGCCCCACCGCCAAGGGGTCCAATGCCTGCGCCAGCAACTTTTGCCGGATATCGGGCATGACCAAAACCTTTTGCAACTCGGCATTGATTTTGTTGAGGATGGGTTTGGGCGTGCCCGCAGGTGCAAACAAACCAATCCAACTGTCACCGCGAATGCCCGGATAACCAGATTCAGCGTATGTGGGGACATCCGGGAACATGCTGGAGCGCTTGTCGCCCACGATGGCCAAGGCGCGCAATTTGCCCGCTTTGACCATCGGCAAGGCGGTGGTCGAAACGGCGGCATTCAAATCGGTTTGACCGCTCAAAATGGCCTGTAAAGAGGGCGCGCCCCCTTGGTAGGGCACATGCAGTAACGACAAGCCCGCGCTGTGGGCCAGCATGGCCGTCATGACATGGGTGGTGCTGCCGTTGCCAGCCGTGGAATAGCTGAACTTGCCGGGGTTTTCTTTGGCCAGCTGCACGAACTCTTTCAGGTTTCGGGCGGGGAAGTCAGGCCGAACCACCAAGACATTGGGCGCGCTGGCGATCAAGGTCACAGCCGCCAGATCGCGGCTTGCGTCATAGGGCATTTGCGCCATCAATGCGGGAACAATGGTGTGTGCGCCAATGGTCATCACCAAGGTATGGCCATCCGGTGCTGCCTTGGCCACTTGGGCCGTGCCCATGGTGCCCACCGCGCCAGGGCGATTTTCAATCACGATGGTTTGTCCAAATTTTTCTTGCAAGTGCAGTGACACCATGCGCGCCACCACGTCCACCGAGCCCCCAGGGGGAAAGGGCACCACCAGGCGAATGGTCTTGGTGGGGTAAGCCACCTCTTGTGCCAGGGCACCACCCACCGCACCGACACACAAACTCAACATCAACGCGAGACACTTGAACATATCAACTCCTGGGTATAAAAAGCCATCAAAACAGCGTCAGCACCAACCACCGAATGTTATTTCTTTTGTGGTCGCTTCCAGTTGGCAATGCTGGTTTGTTTGCCACGGGCCACGGTCAGGGCACCGGGCGGGGTGTCTTTGGTGATGGTCGAGCCCCCGCCAATGGTGCCGCCCGCGCCAATGGTGACCGGGGCCACCAACACGCTGTTGCTGCCCACATGCACGTCGGCTTCGATCACGGTTCGGTGCTTGTTCACGCCGTCGTAATTGGCGGTGATGCTGCCCGCGCCATAGTTGACCCGCTCACCCACTGTGGCGTCGCCCAAATAAGCCAAATGATTGGCTTTTGAGCCTTGGGCCATGGTGGTGTTTTTCACCTCCACGAAGTTGCCAATATGAACCTCATCCGCCAACACAGCACCCGGGCGAAGTCGTGCAAACGGACCGATACGCGCATCAGCGCCGACTGTGACGCCCACGGCTTCACCATCGATGTGAGAAAAAGCTTGGACAAAAGTGCCCGCACCAATGTCGGCATTGGCAATGACGCAGTGGGGGCCTATGCGCACCCCATCGCCCAAACGCACCACGCCTTCAAACACACAATTCACATCAATCTCGACATCTTGGCCACAGATGAGGCTACCGCGCACATCAAATCGAGCTGGGTCGGCCAAACGCACACCTTGCAGCATCAATTGCTCGGCTTGCAGGTGCTGGTAAGCGCATTCAAGTGAGGCCAGTTGCACAGGGTTGTTAACGCCTTCTACTTGCCACGCGTCGGTGATAGTGTGTGCCAGCACTTGACAGCCATCAGCGACAGCAAACTTCACCACATCGGTGAGGTAGTACTCTTGCTGAGCGTTGTGGTTGTCCAAGCGCGCCAACCATGCGCGCAGCCAACGCGTCGGTACGGCCATGATGCCGCTGTAAATTTCAGTGATGGCGCGCTGCTCAGGGGTGGCGTCCTTTTCTTCCACGATGGCTTGCACCTCGCCAGCGGCGTTGCGCACGATGCGACCATAACCCTTCGGTTGAGTTGTTTGCAGGGTCAACAGCGCGAGTTGCGTGCCTTGGCTGGCTTGCAGCAAAGCTTGCAAGGTGTCCACTTGCGTGAGCGGCACGTCGCCCGACAACACCAAGGTGACCCCATCGTCCTCCAGCAATGGCATGGCTTGTTGCACCGCATGGCCGGTGCCAAGTTGCGGCATTTGGCGCGCAAAACGCAGGCCCGCTTGGCCTGCCAAAGCGGCCTCGACCTGCTCGGCCCCATGACCGGTGATCGCAATGATGTGGCGCGCCGATAGTTGCCTGGCGCTGTCGATCACATGCTGCACCAAAGCCCTGCCACCGAGTCGGTGCAAAACTTTGGGCATACTGCTCTTCATGCGCGTGCCTTTGCCCGCTGCCATGATCACCACATCGATTGCTGCCATGTTCCATGCCTTTGTTCGTTTGAGAATTATCGCCCAGCGCCTGTGCGTAGCCCTGTGCGCATGCTGGATGCTGGTGGGTTGCAGCACCTTGCAGTTTGCCTACAACTCAGCCCCCGAGCTGACCTACTGGTGGTTGGACGGCTTTCTGGATTTCAACGCCGAGCAAAAACCACAAGTGCGCGCCGATATCCAATCGATGTTTGCCTGGCACCGCAGCCAACAACTCGGGCTGTACATCACCTGGCTGGAACGGGCCCAAACCTTGGCCGCCCGCAACATTCAGGCAGAAGAAGTTTGTGCCCTGTTTGATGAAGCCCTGGACAGCCTGGACAACGTGGCCAAAGAATTAGAGCCGCGGGCAGTTCGCCTGCTGCTGACCATCGATGCGGCCCAAGTCGAGCAACTGCAAAAACAGTACAACAAAAAGAACCGCGACTGGCGCAAGGAGTGGCTGCAAGGCACGCCCGATGAATTGCTGGACACGCGCACCGACAAAGGCGTGGAGCAGGCCGAAAAGTTTTACGGTCGCTTGGACGCCAACCAGAAACAATTGCTGCGCAACCTGGCCAAAAACTCTGGTTTTGACCCGCGCATGAGTTACTTGCTGCGCTTGCGCCGACAAGCCGATGGCGTGGACACCTTGCGCAAACTCAGCACCCAGCCCAAAGATGCAGAAGCCTTTGCACTGGAGTGGCGCCAGCTCATTGAGCGCACGCGGGTCACACCCGACCCCATGCTGCGCCAATACAGCCAAGATTTGAGAAAAGCCAATTGCGCCGCGGTGGCCAGCCTGCACAACGCCACCACCCCCGTGCAACGCGAGCGGGCGGTCAAGCAAATGCAAAGTTATGGTCGCGATTTGCGCGCCTTGATGGAGCGCAAGCCCTGAAGGGCCTGTTCAGGTTTGCAATGACGCCCACATCTCTTGGTCGCGCTCTGCGGTCCAGATGCGCGGGTTTTTGATGCCGCTGGCTTCGTCAAAAGCGCGGCTCACATCAAATGGAAGGCAGTGCTCATAAATGAACACATGGCCAAAAATCGGGTCCATGCGGGTGCGGGTGTGGGCCATGGCACCTTTGAGGTCCAGCTTTTGGGCCACGGCCTCTTGACCACAGCGGTACAAAGTTTCCACCCAACGCTTGGTGTAGTCCAAGGCCTTGTCCACGTTGGCAGCACCCTTCATGGCTTCGCCACGCCCCGGCACGATGGCGGTGGCTTTCAAAGCACGCAAGGCCTCCAAGGTGGCGGGCCACTCTTCCAACTGAGCGTCACCGGTGTAGACGCCGGCCTCGTACTCCACCAGGTCGCCACTGAACAACACCTTTTCTGACTCGACCCAGGCGATGGTGTCGCCCCGGGTGTGGCCGGGGCCCGGGTGCCAAATTTCAACCACCACACCGCCCAAATCAATTTTCAAATTTCCTTGGCGCCCCGGCTTGCCGTCACCCACGATCAGGGTCGGCCAAGTCAACCCCGGCACGCTGTCGGCACCGCGAAACAAACGGGGAAAGCGCTCCATCTCGCTTTTCATGTCGGCGGCACCGCGCTCAACGATCAACTCATAGGTGCCCTGGCTGGCAATGATGTCGCTGGCGCCTTCTGCCTTGAAGGCGCTGGCACCCAGCACCCGCACCGCGTGGTAGTGGGTCAGCAACACATACTGAATGGGCTTGTCGCTGACGGTGCGGATTTTGGCGATCAAGTCCCGCGCCATAGCCGGGGTGGCGGTGGCATCGCTGACCAAAATGCTGCGCTCACCGATCACCACGCCTGAATTGGGGTCGCCTTCGGCGGTATAGGCCCAGCAATGGGCACTGAGTTGCTCAAAGGTGATTTTTTTATCGGCCAAATCGGCTTGGCTGGCAAAGGCTTTGGACATGGTGTCTCCTGGTTTGGGTGTGTCGTTGCGAATCGGGTCTGAAAAAATTGTAGCCAGCGTTGTGGCTTCAGTCGGTTTTGGCGGAAGCTTCAAAGCCATGTTCCAAGGTGGCAATCACTTCACTGGCAAAGTCAGCGTAGCTCATGGGCCCACCGGGGCGCAACCAAGTGAAGGTCCAATTGATCATGCCAAACAACATCATGGTCAAAGCGGTTTGGTTGCGGGTGTTGATGCGTTGCGGATAGGCGCGCTTGATGAAGCGGGTGAATGCGGCCACCACATCGCGCTGGCGGCCCACAATGAGCGCGCGTTGCTCATCGCTCAAAAATTGGGTGTGATTGACCAAGGCCACATGGCGGGTGGCAGAGGTTTCATACTCTTGCAAAAAGCGCCGCACCAATTCGTGCAAAGCAGCCCGTTCATCGAGGTTGCGCCGCTGGGCCGCCGCTTCGGTCTCGCCAATCAGGCCCAATAAACGCAGGGTATAGCGGTCCAGCAGGTCAAACAAAATGGCTTGTTTGCTGTCGTAGTAGTGATACAGGCGCGCCTTGGATGTGCCCCCAGCGGTGGCAATGTCGTTCATGCTGGCGGCCGGGTAAGACGACTGGGCAAAGCAGTTTGCAGCAATGTCCAAAATCTCCTCGCGCTTGAGGTCGTGTGTGGCAGATTTGGGGCGGGCCATGCAACCGCCTCAACCCACAGGCCACACCACGCCGTTGTCGTTGAGGATGGCGTCGAGTGGCACATCGTGGGCCTCGGGTTCGAGGTCGGCGACAAAGCCTTGGGTGAAGCCCAAGCCCACGGTGTGGGGTTTGGGCGTGAGTTGCGCCAAGGTTCGGTCGTAAAAGCCGCCGCCATAACCCAAGCGATAACCTCCGGGGCCATAGCCCACACAAGGCACAAACAACAAGGTGGGCACCACCACCTCGGTGTCTTTGGGCTTGGGAATGTTGTAGGCGTCTTCTTCCATCGGACAACCCGGATACCAAGCGTGGAAGGTCAGGGTTTTGGTCTGCTTGTCAATCACTGGCAAACCAATGCGCCGAGGCTGGGGTTGGTCCAGCAATTCACCGTCTTCTTTCCAACGGTGCAAAGCCGGCAAAGGGTCAAACTCCCCTTTGATGGGCCAGTAAGCACCGATGACCACATCGGGTCGCCCCACCAGCCATATCCGCATGACCTGCTGCAACAGGTCGCAGCGCAACTGCCGATCGGGCAAGTTCAAGCGTTGCTCAAGCAAGGTTTGGCGCAGAGATTTTTTATCCATTGCATTGTGCGCAGCCCTGAAGCGGCATCCCTTGCCCACAAGGTCTATGCCGATTGCTCAAGCCACCGATAATCCGAGTATGTTTAAGACTTTCATTGTGTCATTGTTTATGGGGTTGGCCCTGTCCACCCCATTCACCCCTGCAGCCCATGCCCAAGCTGCGGCCATGAATGAGGGCCCAGGACAGGTTGCCCTGCTGGAAATGGCCGATGCCTTCAAACGCAACGACCGCCGGCGCTTGACCAACCTACTGCCCCAAGTGCGGGGCCATGTGCTCGAACCTTGGGCCGCTTATTGGGAGCTGCGCGCCCGCTTGGACGACGCGTCCACCAGCGAGGTGCGCCAGTTTCTCAGCCGTTATGCAGGCACCTACCAGGAAGACCGTTTGCGCAATGATTGGTTGATGGTGCTGGGCAACCGACGCGATTGGGCCACTTTTGAGACCGAACAAGTGCATTACCGCATGCGTGACGACCGCGAGTTGCGCTGCTATGAGTTGGTGCTGAACCACCAAAAAAACCCCGCCGGTTTTGGCCCTGAAAGCGTCAAAGAAGTTCTCAACCTCTGGCGCTCAATGTTGCAAGCCGATGATGGCTGTACGCTGGCCGCAGAGCGCTTGCTGGAAGACCGCAAAATCAAACCGCTGGAGGTGTGGCGCAAAGCGCGCCTAGCTGTGGAAAACAACCGGCCTGTGACCGCTCGCAACGCGGTGCAATTGGTGGCCCCCAAGCTGTTGAACACCCTGAAAGACTTGCAGGCCCAACCTGCCAAGTTTTTGAACCAACACAATGCACATCCGCGCAATGCGGTGCAAGAGTTGGTGGTGCTGGCTTTGGTGAAGTTGGCCAGCAGCGACCCCGACGAGGCCTACAAACAAATGCAGCGCACCTGGTCGATTCACCTGACCACCGAAGAGCGGCACTGGGTGTGGGGAGCCATTGGCCGCCAATTGGCCATGCGCTTGGATGGCGACGCCCTCAAAGCCTTCGAACTGGCGCGCAGCGACCATGATTTGACCGATGACATGCTGGCCTGGAAGGTGCGCGCTGCGCTGCGTGCCGGTGCCACGCCCGCCTGGAAGGCGGTGGAGTCAGCCATCATGGCGATGGATGTGTCTCAGCGCCAAGAGCCGGTGTGGGTGTATTGGTTGGGACGCGCTTTGAATGCCAGAGGGCATAAAGACCAGGCCCAAACCCTGTGGGAAGGGATTGCCAGCGTCAAAGGTTTTTACGAGCAATTGGCCCTGGAAGAGTTGGGCCGCTCGATCCAAATGCCCGCCCGCCCATTACCGCCCACTGCCGAAGAAATGGCTCAAACCCGCGCCAATCCATCCTTGCAACGCGCAGTGAAGGCGATTGGCATGGGCCTGCGCGCTGAGGGTGTGCGGGAATGGAACTACGGCACCAACTTGGTCAACGCCCAAGGACAGTCCGGGCGCATGACCGACCGCGAGATGTTGGCCGCTGCCCATTGGGCCTGCGAGCTAGAAATTTGGGATCGCTGCATCAACACCAGCGAGCGCACCAGCATGTCTCAAATGGATCCGGCCTTGCGCTTTCCCATGCCATTTCAGGCCGCTGTGGTGCAGCGGGCCAAGGAAATCAACCTGGACCCAGCGTTTGTGTATGGGCTGATCCGCCAAGAAAGCCGCTTCATCATGGATGCGCGATCGCATGTGGGGGCCTCTGGCTTGATGCAGGTGATGCCGGCCACCGCCCGATGGACGGCCAAAAAAATTGGCATGAAAAATTTCAGCCTGGATCAAATCAATCAGCGCGACACCAATATCGCCATTGGAACGGCCTATTTGAAGCTGGTGCTCGAGAGCATGGACAACTCCATGGCCATGGCGGCAGCGGCTTACAACGCGGGGCCCAGTCGCCCGCGCCGCTGGCGTGCGCCCGATCAAGGCAAAGGCCCCGTGCTGGAGGCTGCGATTTGGGCCGAGAACATCCCGTTCAATGAAACCCGCGACTATGTGAAAAAGGTGCTGGCCAACACCACCAATTACGCGGCATTGATCAGCGGCCAACCCCAATCGCTCAAAGCGCGATTGGGCAAAGTGGGTCCGCGCGAAGCGTTGGCGCCGCCAGAGGATGCCGACTTGCCTTGACAGGGGTGCGCTCAGCTCAGGGTAGATGCCCCATCAAGGACGGCAACACCTCAAGCAGCGCTTTGCTGCAAAGACCACATGCGCGCATAGTGGCCTTGCAGGGCCAGCAATTGCGCATGGGTGCCGCGCTCGACCACTTGGCCCGCGTCAAGCACCAAAATTTCATGCGCATCCACCACAGTGGACAAGCGGTGCGCGATCACCAAGGTGGTTTTGTTGTGGGCAACGCTTTGCAACTCGGCTTGGATGGCGCGCTCATTGGCGCTGTCCAAGGCCGAGGTGGCCTCGTCAAAAATCAAGATGGGTGGGTCTTTGAGCAAGGTGCGGGCAATCGCCACGCGTTGCTTTTCGCCGCCAGAAAGCTTCAAGCCACGCTCGCCCACCATGGTCAGGTAGCCCTTGGGGGTGGCAGAAATGAAGTCGTGGATGCGAGCTTGGCGTGCGGCCTCTTCCACCTCAGCCTGGGTGGCCCCTGGGCGTCCATAGGCGATGTTGTAGGCCACGGTGTCGTTGAACAGCACCGTGTCTTGGGGCACGATGCCAATGGCGCGGCGCAAACTGGATTGGGTGACGCTGCGAATGTCGTGACCGTCAATGGTGATGCGCCCGTTCAGGGCCTGATCGTTGGGGACATCGTAAAACCGGTACATCAAGCGTGCCAAGGTGGACTTGCCCGCACCCGAGGAGCCCACCACGGCCACGGTTTTCCCCGCCGGTATTTCAAAGCTCAGGCCTTGCAAAATGGGTCGATCTGCCTCGTAGGCAAAGCGAACATTTTCAAAACGCACTGTGGGCGATTCGGCCAGTTGCAAATCAAGCGCACCCACTTGGTCATCCACCTCGCGCTCTTTTTCCAACAAGCGAAACATCCGGTCCAAGTCGGTCAGGCTTTGCTTGATTTCGCGGTAAATCATGCCCAAAAAATTCAGCGGAATGTAGAGCTGGATCATGAAGGCATTGACCATCACCAAGTCGCCCAAAGTCATGCGCCCTTCCACCACGCCTTGGGTGGCGCGCCACAGCATGGCAATCAGCGCCACCGCAATGATCAGCTGCTGCCCGGTGTTGAGCAGGCTCAAGCTGGTTTGGGCTTTTAATCTGGCGCGGCGCAATTGGTCCAAGCTGCGGTCATAGCGCTGGGCCTCGAAGCCCTCGTTGTTGAAGTACTTGACGGTTTCGTAATTCAGCAGCGAATCCACTGCTTTGGTGTGGGCAGCCGAGTCAAATTCGTTGGCCTCACGTCGAAACTGGGTGCGCCACTCGGTCACATAGACGGTGAAAAAAATATAAATCACCAACGCCGCCAAAGTGATGAGCGCAAACCACACATCAAAGGTCCAGCCCAAGATGGCCAACACCAACACCACCTCGATCAAGGTAGGAACGATGCTGTAGAGCGAATAGGAGATCAGCGACTCGATACCGCGCACACCGCGCTCGATGTCGCGCGTCATGCCACCGGTTTGCCGCTCCAAGTGAAAACGCAGACTCAAGCTGTGCAAATGTTGAAACGTTTCCAAAGCAATTTGGCGCGCCGCACCTTGGGTGGCCTTGGCAAACACCAGTTCGCGCAATTCGGTGAAGGCCGACACCGACAGCCGCAACACGCCATACACCACCAGCAAGGCCACCGGAACCACCAACAACGTCTGTGGCTGTGACAGGTTGGGCGTCATCGCGTCGATCAGGTGCTTGAGCAATACCGGCACGCCCACATTCGCCAGCTTGGCCCCGACCATGAATGACAAGGCGGCGACCACACGCCATTTGTAATGCCACAAATACGGCAGCAAACGGCGCAAAGTGGTCCAGTCGCCGCGCGGGGCATGGGGATCGTTGGGAAGCTCGGGGGTGGCGTGGTGGCGCATGCAGGACAATGTTGTTTTTGCCGATTGTGCCCATGTCTCAAACCCCGCCCAACGCACCCGTGCTTTTGCCGACCGATCAGGAGTTGGTGCTCAAAGTGATTCCCATGCCGGCCGACTGCAATGCCAACGGCGATATTTTTGGCGGCTGGGTGATGGCGCAGGTCGACTTGGCCGGTGCGGTGCTGCCGGCCCGTTTGGTGCAAGGCCGCATCGCCACGGTGGCGGTGAATGAGTTTGTCTTCAAGCAGCCTGTGCGGGTGGGGGACATCCTCAGCTTTTTTGCCAGCGTGGCGCGCATTGGCCGCACCTCGGTCACGGTCAAGGTCGAGGTCTATGCCGAGCGCATGCGCCAGCAAGGGCGGTATGTCAAAGTCACCCAGGCCAATTTGACGTATGTGGCCATCGACAACGATGGCAAGCCCTGCCCCATACAAGCCCCAGAATCAACTTGAGGCGCGCCGCTTGGCGCGTGCAACACGCTGCGATGCCGACTGCACACCCTGCTGGGCATCCCACAGCGATGACTCTTTTTCGTATTGTTTGATTTGGACGCTGAGCCAGTCTTTGAACAGGCCCAACTCAGGTTTGACCTTGGCCCGGTGAGGCGACACCAGGTAGTAGGCGTCAGGGTGTGGCGCCTGCACAGGATGGACCAGCACCAACTCGCCACGGACCAACAAGGCCTGGGCAATCGAGCGGCGGGTCAGGGCCACGCCCTGGCCCAGCCTGGCCGCTTCCAGCAAATGGGTCGAATCGGTGAAATGCAAGCCCGACGCAGTCACCTCGCCATCCAGGCCCGCAGCGGCCATCCAAGTGGCCCAGCTCTCGCCGACGTGCATGCACGGCCATCGGCGCCAATCCACCGGCTTGCGCTGCAATGCGGGCGTCCACAAATCGGGGGATGCCACCACCACCAAGCCCTCACCCATCAAACGCTGAACCTGCACATGCGGCCAGTGGCCATGGCCAAAGCGGATGGCGGCATCCAGGTGATCGCCTTCCAAATCGCTGAAAGCCAAGCCCGCACGCAATTTCAAATGGATGTGCGGAAATTGATGGCGCCAATCGGGCAAGCGTGGCAACAACCAATGCATCACCCAAGAGGGCAGCACCGACAGCACCAGGGTGCTTTGCGCCGATTTGTCGCCGACCTGCGCGCTGGCCGCGGCCAATTCTTCGAGCAGTGGCCGCACTTGATAGGCGTAGCTGCGGCCCGCCTCGGTCAAAGCCATGCCGCGCCCTTGGCGGATCAACAAGGTTTGGCCCAGCATGTCTTCGATGGCGCGTATTTGATGGCTCACCGCGCCATGGGTCAAATGCAAGGCCTTGGCGGCTTCGCTCAAACTGCCCAATCGCGCCACAGTGACAAATGCACGCAAGGCGGTCAGCGGTGGAATGCGTTCGATCATGTTAAAAAAATTCACATGCGATGCGAATCGAACAACGATGCGTGGGCTTGAACTCGCTCTCCAATGGACAGGTGTCTAAAGCAGCCCAGGGCTGATGAAAGACACGCCCCATTGACCACACCCCACTTGAAAGGAAAACCACCATGTGCATTGACGACATTCGTTTGTTTTTGAGGGATTATTTTGATGTGTTGCAGAACCAGGACTTGGCATTGTTTGACCGGGTTTTTCACCCGCAATGCGTGCTCTATTCTGCCCAAAATGGTGAGGTGGTCGTGCGCCCCTTTGCCGCTTATCGGGAAATGGTTCAAGGGCGTGCCTCACCGCAGTCCCAGAACAGTCCGCGCGATGACCATGTGTTGATGATCGACTTGTTGTCGCCAGAGATGGCCATGGCCAAAGTGCAATTGCGCTTGTTTGACAACATCATGGTCGATCACCTGAACTTGATGAAAGTCGATGGTCGCTGGACCATCATGGCCAAGCACTTCTCTCGCTTGCGCAGCGCTGTCTGAGTGGTCACGCGCCAACGTCCCCACGCTGCGCAAGGGTATTGGCCATTTCCCGCCTTCTGCGCAGGCGTTGCGAACAGGAAAGCCCCATCCGCATGGGGTTTCCCCGCTGACGCAGCAGCAGCATTTTTAGGCATAGTAGGTACTTTTGTTGAAGTTAATTTTGCCAAGGCGCGTGCGTGCAATTTTTACAATTGGTCATCGGTGGGGTTTCGCAAGGTTGCATTTACGGCCTGATTGCGCTGGGCTTTGTGCTGATCTACAAAGCCACTGAAACCGTGAGCTTTGCCCAGGGCGAGCTGATGATGCTCGGCGCCTTTGCCGGTTTGCTGGCAATGGGGTTTTGGGGCTTTCCCTTTTGGGTCTCGGTGCTGGCGGCGATGGCCGCCATGGCCACTGTGGGCTATGTGATTGAGCGCGCGGTGATTCAACCCATCCTCGGACAGCCTGCGTTTTCTGTGGTCATGCTCACCATTGGCATCGGCTATGTGTTGCGTGGCTTGGTCACCATGATCCCGGGCATTGGCACCGACACCCACAC
Source organism: Limnohabitans rimovensis (SeqCode) (assembly GCF_965234775.1). GTDB lineage: Bacteria > Pseudomonadota > Gammaproteobacteria > Burkholderiales > Burkholderiaceae_C > Limnohabitans > Limnohabitans rimovensis. The sequence goes on from NZ_OZ248562.1 coordinate 1,572,805, forward strand.
CTTGGCGGTTCCCTACAAAGACATGGGGTTTCAATGGGGCGCCTTGATGATCAACGCCGAACAAGCGGTGGTGGTTGGGGCCACCTCAGCCTTGTGTTTGGTCCTGTATTTGTTGTTCAAGCACACCAAGCTGGGCATTGCCATGCAAGCGATGTCACAAAACCAACTGGCTGCCTATTACATGGGCATCCCGGTCAAGCGGCTCAACAGCATGGTCTGGGCATTGGCCGCCATGGTGGCAGCCGTCGCCGGTTTGTTGCTGGCGCCCATCACCTTTGTCCATGCCAACATGGGCTTCATTGGCCTCAAAGCCTTTCCCGCAGCCGTGGTGGGTGGATTTGGCAGTTTGCCCGGCGCCATTGTGGGGGGCTTGGTGATTGGTGTGGTCGAGTCTTTGTCGGGCTTTTATTTGCCAGATGGCTTCAAAGACACGGCCGCCTATATCGTGGTGCTGATCATGCTGATGGTGATGCCCAACGGTTTGTTTGGCGAAACCACCCGCAAAAAGGTCTGACACCGTGCGCTTTGTTTTCAAAACCGATTACAACCAAGACATTGGCTTGGCCAAACACAAAGGCCATGTGTTTTGGTATGGCCTGTTGATGCTGGTGCTGGTGCTGTCGCCTTGGCTGTTGCAAGAGTATTGGCTGGCGCAACTGACCTTTGTGTTGATCTACAGCATTGTCGGTTTGGGTTTGATGCTGTTGGCAGGCTTCACCGGTTTGTTCTCCATTGGCCATGCGGCGTTTTTGGGGGTGGGTGCGTATACCCAGGCGGTGTGCACCCAAGCCGGCATGTCATTTGTGCCCGCCCTGGTGTGTGCCACGGGTTTATCGGCGGCTGTGGGCGTGGTGGTGGGTTTGCCCGCCTTGCGCGTCAAGGGCATTTACTTGGGCATTGCCACACTGTCCTTTGGATTCATTGTGGAAGAGGTGCTGGCGCGCTGGGAAAGCGTCACCGGCGGCAACGCCGGCATTCACCTCAAAGCCCCCGATCTGTGGGGCCAGTCGGTGAGCAGCGCCGAAGGCTTTTATTTCCTGTGTTTATTTCTCACGGTGTTGAGCACCTTGGGCGTGCTCAATTTACTGCGCTCGCCCACGGGGCGCGCATTTGTGGCGATCCGCGACTCGGAAATATCGGCCCAAAGCATGGGCATCCATTTGGCTTATTACAAAACCCTGTCGTTTGCCATTTCGGCCGCCTTGGCCGGTCTTGGCGGGGCTTTGTACGGCCACAAAATGCAGTTCATCTCGCCTGATCAATTCAGTGTGCTGCAGTCGATTGATCTGCTGCTGATGATTGTGGTGGGCGGCCTGGGCTCGGTGCACGGTGCATTTTTGGGGGCAATATTTTTGATCGTGCTGCCACAGTTGATTTCATTGACCAAGGACAGTTTGCCCGACGCGATTGCTTTGGCCCCCGGTCTTCAGTCTTTGGTTTATGGCTCGGTGTTGATTGCATTTGTCCTGTTTGAGCCCATGGGCATGTATGGGCGCTGGCTCAAGGTACGCACCTATTTCCAGGTTTTTCCGTTTTACCGCCAAGGCATGTTCAAACGGCAAAAGGCATTTCAAAAATCTGATCGGCTGCGCTGACCATGTCCGACATCTTGTTGCAAGCCCATGATTTGAGTGTCCAGTTTGGCGGCGTTCGGGCCGTCAACCAAGTGAGTTTTGCTGTTCGCAAAGGTGAAGTTTTCACCTTGATTGGGCCCAACGGCGCGGGCAAAACCACGGTGTTCAACCTGATCAGCCGCATCTACAACCCCACCAGTGGCCATATTCGCTGGCACACCCCAACGGGCGAGCTGACTTTGACCGATTGCCCAGCGCACAAGGTGGCCGCTTTGGGCATCGCCCGCACATTTCAAAACATTGAACTGTTTGAACACGCCAGTGTTTTGCAAAATTTGCTCATTGGTCGCCATGTGCACCAACAAACCGGGTTTTGGCAAAACCTGCTTTTCACACCCGCGGTGCGCCGCAGCGAGCGCGCCTTTCGGCTGCGGGTCGAAGAGGTGATCGATCTGCTGGACTTGCAACACCACCGCGACACCATGGTGGCCGGTTTACCTTACGGGGTGCGCAAGGTGGTCGAGTTGGCCCGTGCCTTGTGCACCGAGCCCCAATTGCTGCTGCTCGACGAGCCCTCCTCCGGGTTGAATGCCGAGGAAACCGACGACATGGCCTACTGGATCCGCGACATCCAACACGAGTTGGGCATCACGGTGTTGATGGTGGAGCATGACATGCGCTTGGTCAGCATGGTCTCGGACCGGGTGCTGGCCATGAACCAAGGCCAGGTGCTGGCCCTGGGCAGCCCCGCTGAGGTGCAAAGCCACCCCGATGTGGTCGAGGCCTATTTGGGCAGCGCCGAAGACTTGAGCCATTTGCGCCGGAGTCGGACATGAGCGGCGACCAGACCCCCATCTTGCAACTGCTCAATGTCGAGAGCAGCTACGGGCCCATCAAAGCGATTCGTGGGGTGAGCTTGCAGGTGAATGCCGGTGAAATTGTCACGGTGTTGGGCTCCAATGGGGCCGGCAAATCCACCATTTTGAAAACCATCTCCGGCATCATTGAGCCGCGCAAAGGCAGTGTGCTGCACCAAGGCCAAGACATCACTGGACAAGACCCTGCGGCCATCGTTCAGCGCGGTGTCTCGCATGTGCCCGAGGGGCGCGAGGTGTTCCCCTTGCTGAGCGTGCACGACAACTTGCTGATGGGCGCTTACACGCGCCAAGACCGCGACGGCGTGGCCAGGGACATGGCCCAGGTCTATGCCTACTTTCCCATCTTGCAAGAGCGCTCAAGCCAACAGGCTGGCTTGTTGTCCGGTGGCCAGCAACAAATGTTGGCCTTGTCACGGGCCTTGATGGCCGAGCCTGACATGATCTTGCTCGACGAGCCCAGCTTGGGCTTGAGCCCCAAGCTGACCTTGGAAATTTTTGAAATCGTGGTGCGCATCAACCGCGAGCGCGGCACCACGATTTTGCTGGTCGAGCAAAACGCCCACATGGCCTTGAACGCTGCCGACCGGGGCTATGTGCTGGAGAACGGCCGCATCGTCATGGAAGACAGCTGTGAGCGCTTGCGCGAGAAAGACGATATCCGCGAGTTTTACTTGGGCATGAAAGACGACAGCGTTCGCACGGAGCGGCGCTGGAAGAAAAAGAAAACCTGGCGCTGAGCATGAGCAATCTATGGAACTTGCAAGACCTGCAAGGCAACACTGAGATCATTGTGGCGGGTGACACCATCCCCGCCATGTTTTGGCAAGCGGCGGCGCAGCGCGCCGACCAGGTGTGGCTGCGGCAAAAGGAACTGGGCATTTGGCGCAGTTGGACTTGGCAAGATTGCGCCAACACGGTGCAAGACCTGGGCCAAGGCTTGATGAGCCTGGGCGTGCAAGCCCACGACCGTTGCGCCATTTTGGCCAACACCTCGCGCGAATGGGTGCTGAGCGACTTGGCCATTTTGTGCTGTGGCGCCGTCTCCAACGGCATTTACCCCACCGACGCCGCATCCCAAGTGCAATACCTTTGCCAAGACTCGGACAGCGTGGTGCTGTTTGTGGAAAACGACGAGCAGCTCGACAAGGCCTTGGCGGTGCGCGATCAATTGCCGCGCTTGCGCCACATCGTGGTGTTTGACATGACTGGCTTGCAGCAGCTCCATGACCCCATGGTCATGGGCTGGGAGGAGCTGGTCGAGCGGGGTCGCGCCTGGGGCCAAGATCAGCCTGGCGCTTTGCGCGCTCGCAGCGACGCTTGTCAAGCCCAGGACCTGGCGATTCTGGTTTACACCTCGGGCACCACTGGCAAACCCAAGGGGGCCATGCACAGCCACGCCGGACTGGTGTATGCGGTCCGCGGCTTCAACACCTTGGCGCGCCAAGATGCGCGCGACGATCGCATGTGCTTTTTGCCACTGTGTCACATTGTGGAGCGCATTGGCGGTGAGTACCATGCGCTGTACACCGGGGCGGTGCTCAATTTTGTGGAGAACCCCGAAACCATTCCCGAGAATGTTCGCGAAATCGCGCCCACGGTGTTTGTGGCCGTGCCCCGGGTGTGGGAGAAGTTTTATTCCAGCGTGATGATCGCCCTCAAAGAGTCCAGCCCATTGCAACAAATGACGTATGCCTGGGGCATTGGGGTGGGCCAGCGGATCGCCGAGCGGGTGCTGGCCCAACAAGCGGTTTCCTGGGTATTGAAGTGTCAATTCACGCTGGCCCGCTGGTTGGTGCTCAACAACGTGCGCAAGCTCATTGGCATTCACCGCGCCCGCATGCTGATCTCTGGCGCCGCCCCCATTTCGCCCAGCCTGATCAAATGGTATTTGTCTCTGGGCGTGCCCATGCTGGAAGCTTGGGGCATGACCGAAACCTGTGGCGCATCAACGGCCATGACCGCTGCCCGCATCAAGCCCGGCTCCATCGGGCCAGCAGCTGGCTTCAACGAAGTTCGGCTGGATCCAATCACGAACGAGATTCTGGTGCGTGGCCCCAACGTGTTCATGGGCTATTTGAATTTGCCCGACAAAACCGCTGAAGCCCTGGATGCCGATGGCTGGCTGCACACCGGCGATGTGGGCGAGGTCGACGCCGATGGTTACTTTCGCATCACCGACCGGATGAAAGACATCATCATCACCGCAGGCGGCAAGAACATCACCCCCAGCGAATTTGAAAACGAGTTGAAGTTTTCACCCTACATCACCGATGCGGTGCTGATTGGTGACCAGCGGCCTTACCTGACCGCCATCATCATGATCGACCAAGACAATGTCGAAAAATTCGCCCAGGATCACGATGTCCCTTTCAGCAACTATGCCAGCCTGACCCAAAGCCAGGCTGTGCTGGACTTGATCCAATCGGTGGTGGACCAAGCCAATGCCCAGTTTGCCCGGGTCGAACAAGTCAAGAAGTTTTGGTTGCTAGACACCCAGCTCTCGGCAGAGGACGAAGAACTCACCCCCACCATGAAGCTCAAGCGCCAATTGGTGCAAAAGAAATACGCACCCCACATTGAAGCCATGTACCGCCCCTGATGGCCCACGGGCCTACGGGCTTACCATGGCTTGACAGGGCTGCAAAGGCCAGCAGAATCTACCCACTTTTTTAACCCTGGAGATCCGCATGAAATCACTCCCCCACATCCGCCTTGGGATGGCCTTGATGGCTTGCTTGAGCGCACCCTTGGCTTTGGCGCAATCACAAGGCGTGAGCAAGACCGAAATCAATCTGGGCTCGATCCAAGACCTCTCCGGCCCCTTGGCGGGTTTTGGCAAGCAAGTGCGCCTGGGCATGTTGCTGGCCGTGGACGAACTCAACGAGCAAGGCGGCATCAATGGCCGCAAGCTCACGATCAAAATCGAAGACTCTGGCTACGACCCCAAAAAGGCATTTTTGGCTGCCCAAAAACTGGTCAACCAAGACAAGATTTTTGCCATGGTGGGGCACATTGGTACGGCTCAAAATTTGGCCGCCATGCCGGTGCAGTTTGAAAAGAACGTGGTCAACTTCTTTCCCGTCACCGCCGCGCGCGAAATGTTTGAGCCCTTTCACCGCCTGAAGTATTCTTTTGCCGCCACCTATTACGACCAAGTGCGGGTGTCCACCGCCATGTTGGTCAAAGAAAAAGGCGTGAAGAAAATTTGCACCTTGTACCAAGATGATGAGTTTGGCCTGGAGGTTGTGCGTGGGGCCGAGGCTGGCCTCAAGTCCATCAACATGGAATTGACCGAGCGCACCACCTACAAACGTGGATCCACCGACTTCTCGTCACAAATTGCCAAGCTCAAGTCATCGGGCTGCGAGATGGTGGTATTGGGCACCATCATCCGCGAAACGATTGGCGCCATTGGCGAGTCGCGCAAGACGGGCTTCAACCCTATTTTCTTGGGCTCGTCGGCTGCCTATACCGACTTGATTCACAAGTTGGGTGGCAAAGCCATGGATGGCCTGTACGCAGCCATGACCTCACAACACCCCTACTTGGATGAGGCTTCACAACCCATTCGTTTTTGGGCCAATAAATACAAGACCAAGTTCAACGAAGACCCCACCGTTTTCTCGGTCTACGGCTACAGCGCCATCAACAACTTCGCCACTGCCGCACGCAAAGCTGGTACCAACCTGACCACCGACAGCTTCATCAAAGCCATGGACACCATGGTCTATCCCAAAGACATGTTTGGCGGTCCAGAGCTGACCTTTGGGCCTGAAAAGCGCCTGGGCAACTATGCTTCCCGCTTGTCTCAAATCCAAGACGGCAAATGGAAGGTCACGACCGACTATTTCAAGTAAGTCGTTCTCGCGCCACCTCTAAAACCCCGCTGCAGCACAGCGGGGTTTTTTCATGTCTGGTCAGGACACAATGAATGCGGCGGCCCCCGTGGCGATGAGTTCCTCGCCTTGGCCCCAAAAAGACATTTGCAAATTGGCCACCCGAGAGCCCAAGCGCAGCACCTGAGCGCGCACTTCAAAGCGCTCCCCGATGGCTTGGCGCAAATAATCCACACGCATGTCAATCGTGCCCAAGCGGTCAAAGCGGTGCAAGCGTTTGGCGATGGGTTCCTCCAGGTGCTTGGCGCCCAAAGCGGCCATCACCGCCAAACCCGCCACACCGTCCATACACGAAGCGATCACCCCTCCGTGCAAACGCTGGTGCCCGTAGTGGCCAATCAAGTCGGGGTGCATGGCCATGTGGCAGCTCACCTCCGTGGGCGACACGCGGTCGATGCGCAAACCCAGCACCCGATTGAAACAGATTTTTTCTTCAAAGATAAGCCTCAATCCCTCTATGAACTCGGGCTCATAAACCACCGCTGATGGGGGCGTCTTTTTCATGCGTGGGCTGGGTTTTGCAGGCCCAGCTTGTCCAGCGATGTGACAACCAAAGGCCAGTTGCTCACAGCTTGGAAAAGTCGGGTTTGCGCTTTTGCAAGAACGCACCAAAGGCCTCTTTGGCCGCTGGCTCGGTGAGCATGCGCCTGAAAATACCGCCCTCTTCTTGCATGCGCTCGAGCACGGCAGGCGTTTGTGCGCCTTTGAGCAAGCGCTTGGTCTCGATCAAGCTGCTCAAGGGCTTGGCGGCGAGTTTGCGCGCCTGTTGTTGGGCATAGGCGTTGGTTTCTGTGGGCGGCAACACGCGGTTGACCAAGCCCACCTCCAAAGCCGCTTCGGCCATGAAAGGCTCGCCCAGCAGCAAGGCCTCGGCTGCACGCTGGTGCCCCATCAGGCGCGGCACCAACAGGCTCGATGCCGCCTCAGGGCACAGCCCCAAGTTCACAAACGGCATGGAAAAAGCCGCGTTGTCGCCCGCATAGACCAAGTCGCAATGCAGCAGCATGGTGGTGCCCACACCCACGGCTGGGCCACACACGGCGGCCAGCAAGGGTTTGGGAAAGGTGGCAATGCCTTGCAAAAAATGAAACACGGGGGCGTCGGTGCCGGTGGGGGGCTGGTTCAAAAAATCCGCCACATCATTGCCCGCGCTGAACACCGTCTCATGGCCTTGAATGACCAACACCCGCTGGCTGCTGTCTTGGGCCGCTTGGGCAATGCCCTGGGCCAAGTCCGCATACATGGCTGCGGTGAGGGAATTTTTTTTCTCTACCCGGTTGATGGTCAATGTGGTGACGCCTGCGTCCACATGGGTCAATATCTCATTCATGCTCAATCCTTTTTGCTTTCGGCCGTGTCGGTGTCTGGGGCACGCAGCCAAATTTGGGTTCGGTAAAACGGCCCAATGTAACCACGAACTTGCATTTTCTTTCCGCCCTCGATGGGTGTGAAACGCACGTTGTATTCCTTGCCTTCATTGGGGTCGAGGATTTTGCCGCCGCTCCAAACATTCTCCCCGGCTTCTTTTTTGACGCCACGGATGATTTCCATCCCAATGATGGTTTGGTTCTTGCGATCGTCTTTGCAATCTTCGCAGGTTCGTTTGGCCTTGGGGTCTGGCTTGAGCGCTCGCCCCACGCGACCGGTGACCACGCCATTGGCCTCGGTGATGATGACTTCCCCCTTGGGTTCATTGCTGCGGTCATCGATGGTGTGCCACACCCCCACCGGGGTGACTTGTGCCAGCACAGGTGCCGCGCAAAGCCATGCAGCAGCGACCAAGGCGGTCATGGCGGCAGGTAAATTGATCTTCAAAGTCATGTTCACTCCTGTGTCCCACACCATCAAGCCAATGCCGCCTCAGTGTCCATCAGCACATCCACCCCATTGCGCGCGGTTTGCATCAGGCTGGCGGTCTCTGGCAACAATTTGGCGAAGTAAAAGCGCGCGGTTTGCAGCTTGGCTTGGTAGAAGGGGTCGCGGTTGCCAGCTGCCATTTGGCGCAAGGCCAGTTGCGCCATGCGGGCCCAAAAGTAGGCAAACACCAGGTGCCCCGCCACACGCATGTAGTCCACCGCCGCGCCACCGACTTCATCGGCATTGCCCAGCGCCTTCATGCCAATTTCTTGGGTGAATGCCGTCATTTGCTGGCCCAGTTTGGCCAAGGGCTGCACAAAAGCGGCCATGTCTTCATTGCCGGCTTCTTCGGCGACCAAGGCGGTGATGCGCTGGCCCCATTTTTTCAGCGTGGCCCCTTGGTTGCCCAGCACCTTGCGGCCCAACAAATCCAAGCTTTGGATGGTGTTGGTGCCTTCGTAAATCATGTTGATTCGGGCATCGCGCACGTATTGCTCCATGCCCCATTCACGGATAAAGCCATGTCCGCCCAGCACTTGCAAGCAAGCGGAGGTGGCCGTCCAACCGTTGTCGGTCAAAAAGGCTTTCACGATGGGGGTGAGCATGGCCACCTCTTCCGACGCATCGGCACGCACCTGTTCGTCGGGGTGGTTGAGTTGTTGGTCGATCAACAAGGCGCAATGCAAACTCAACGCCCGACCGCCCTCGGCATAAGCCTTGGCGGTGAGCAACATCTTGCGAACATCAGGGTGAACCAAAATGCTGTCGGCGGGTTTCTCGGGGGTTTTCACGCCTGACAAACTGCGTGATTGGATGCGCTCTTTGGCATAGGCCAGTGCATTTTGGTAGGCCACCTCGGTCAATCCCAAAGATTGCATGCCCACACCAATGCGTGCGGCGTTCATCATCACAAACATGGCCGCCAAACCTTTGTGGGGCTGACCGACCAAATGGCCCACCGCCCCGTCCAATGTCATTTGACAGGTGGCACTGCCGTTGATGCCCATTTTGTGCTCAATGCCACTGCAATAAATCCCATTGCGCGCGCCCAACTGGCCCTGCGCATTGAGCACGTGCTTGGAGACCACAAACAGGCTGATGCCTTTGCTGCCGGCGGGTGCATCGGGCAAGCGCGCCAACACCAGGTGAACGATGTTGCTCACGAAGTCGTGGTCGCCTGAGCTGATGAAAATTTTGTTGCCGGTGAGTTTGTATGAGCCATCGGCTTGGGTCTCGGCCTTGGTGCGCAGCAATCCCAAGTCGGTGCCGCAATGGGCCTCGGTCAAACACATGGTGGCCGTCCACTCGCCGCTGGTGAGTTTGGGCAAAAACAATGCTTGCTGCTCGGGCGTGCCGTGGGCGTGCAGGCATTCATAAGCGCCGTGGGTCAAGCCCGGGTACATGGTCCAGGCCTGGTTGGCGCTGTTGAGCATTTCATAAAAGCACTGGTTCACCACAATCGGCAGTCCCTGGCCGCCGTAATGCGGGTCGCAACTCAACGCCGGCCAACCACCCGCCACAAATTGGGCAAAGGCCTCTTTGAACCCTTCCGGTGTTTTGACATCATGGGTATCCCGGTCCCAATGGCAACCTTGTTGATCGCCGCTGGCGTTGAGGGGAAACAGCACCTGGGCCGCAAACTTGCCACCTTCTTCGAGCACCGCTGTGATGGTGTCGGCGTCGGTTTCAGAATGGGCTGGCAATTCTTTCAAGACTTGTGGCACTTGAAGCAATTCGTTCAACAAAAACTGCATGTCGCGCAATGGGGGGGTGTAGCTGGGCATGGTGTCCTCGGTGGCGTTGAAGGGGTAGAAACGAATGGTGGGGTGAAAACTGGGCTGTTCTGAAAGGCCGGCCAGGGGCCTTCAGCCCCCGCCCGGCAGGGACGATGGTGTGGCACCGTAGCGGTGCAATATGTTCTCAAAGCTGCGCTGGGCCAAGCCCAGTGCCGTTTTGCTTTTGAGAAATCGGGCTTCGTAGTGGCAAGCCAAGATCAGGCCATGGATTTCAAAGGCCATTTGGGCGGCGTCGGTTTGTTGGGCCAAGTCACCTTGCTCAACGGCTATGCGCACCGCGCGGTGCAAGGCCGCCATCCAGGTTTGTACCGAGCTGGCCAAAGCATCGCGCACCGGCCCCGGCCGGTCATCAAACTCCGCCGCACCACTGATGTACAGGCAGCCCGAATCGATTTCTGCACTGGTGCGCTGCATCCAGTTGGCAAACAAAGCCCGCAAACGGGGCAAGCCCCTGGCCAACAACAAGACGGGGTAAAACACCTCTTGTTCAAAGCGGTGGTGGTATTCGCGGATGACCGAGATCTGCAACTCCTCGCGCGAACCAAAATGGGCAAAAACGCCGGACTTGCTCATGCCGGCCATCTCGGCCACCGCGCCAATGGTCAAGCCTTCCAAGCCCATTTGGGTGGCAAGGCTCAGCGCCACGTCAACGATGGCGGTTTTGGTTTGCTGCCCTTTGTGCATGGCGCGACCCTCCCGGGTCGAGCTCGGGGGGTTGGTGTGGTGGAGGTTCAAGACGTTGCGCATAAAAAAGAACGATCGTGCTATTTTGCGTCAAAAATGGGGCGTTCTGACCTGGCCGGCCAAATCCTTGGTTTTTTTGGGCATTTGGCTGTGCCGAGGGGGGACTTAAACTGCGGCCATGATTTCGACCCGCATCGTCGCCATTCGACATGGTGAAACCGCCTGGAACGCCAGCACCCGCATCCAAGGGCATACCGACATCCCTCTTAATGACCACGGCCAGCGCCAAGCCCGTTGGCTGGGACAGGCCTTGTCCCAAGCCGACCCGATGGACGCCATTTACAGCAGTGACCTGCAGCGGGCATTGGCCACGGCGCAAGCTGTGGCCTGGCAAACGGGTGCCCCATTGACCACCCATGTGGGTCTCAGAGAGCGCGCTTTTGGTGATTTTGAAGGTCGCAGCTTTGCCCAAATTGAACAAGAAATGCCCGATGAAGCCCAGCTTTGGCGCACCCGGGTGCCCGAATGGGAACCGCCCGGTGGGGGCGAGTCCTTGTTGGCCATGCAGCAGCGGGTGATGACCACGGTCAACGCCTTGGCCCAGCAGCACCTGGGGCAGCAGATCGCTGTGGTCGCCCACGGGGGGGTGCTGGATTTGCTCTACCGCGCCGCCACCCAACAAAGCTTGCAAGCGCCGCGCAGCTGGACCTTGGGCAACGCCACGATCAACCGTTTGCTGTGGACGCCTCAGAGCCTGACGTTGGTGGGCTGGGGCGACGACGCCCATTTGCACGGGTCCTTGCTCGACGAAGCCTGAGGGGCTGAGCGCTCACTCGCCAAACAACCCGCTCGCCCGCTGGGGTGCCGCCACCCCCAAATGCCGATACGCCGCCAAGGTGGCGATGCGACCACGCGGTGTGCGCTGCAAAAAACCTTGCTGAATCAAAAACGGCTCGATCACATCTTCGATGGTGTCGCGCTCTTCGCCGATGCTGGCGGCGATGTTGTCCAAACCCACGGGGCCGCCGTCAAAGCGGTGAATCACAGCTTCCAACAACTTGCGGTCCATCAAATCGAAGCCTTGCGGATCCACATCGAGCATGGCCAACGCCGCTTGCGCCACCGCTTGGGTGATGCGCCCATCGGCCTTGACCTCGGCGTAGTCACGCACCCGCCGCAGCAAGCGATTGGCGATGCGCGGCGTGCCGCGTGAGCGACGGGCAATCTCGAAACCACCTTGCTCGTCGAGCTGCGCTTTGAGCAAGCCGCCGCTGCGCATCACAATGCGCTGCAACTCCTCGGCGCTGTAAAACTCCAACCGCGCCACGATGCCAAAGCGGTCGCGCAGCGGGTTGGTCAACATGCCAGCGCGGGTGGTGGCACCCACCAAAGTGAAAGGCTGCAAATCGAGCTTGATGCTGCGTGCAGCCGGCCCCTCGCCGATCATGATGTCGATTTGATAGTCCTCCAGCGCAGGGTACAAAATTTCTTCCACCACGGGCGACAAACGGTGGATTTCATCGATGAACAGCACATCGTTTTTTTCCAAGTTGGTCAACAGTGCTGCCAGGTCTTTGGGCTTTTCCAATACGGGGCCACTGGTTTGGCGCAGGTTCACACCCAGCTCTTGGGCAATGATGTGGCTGAGCGTGGTTTTGCCCAAACCGGGTGGGCCAAACAACAGCACGTGGTCCAAGGCTTCATCGCGGTTGCGTGCTGCTCCTATGAAAATTTCCAACTGCTCACGCACCTTGGCTTGGCCCACATACTCTTGCAGCAGCTTGGGGCGCAGGGCACGCTCAATCGCCTCTTCGCGTGGGCTGACTGGCGCGGCTGACACCACGCGTGGTGCGGGGTTGAAGTCTTCGCCAAAGTTATCGGTTTGAATGCTCATGGCTTTGCTTATCTGGCCAAGGCCTTGAGCGCGAACTTGATGCCCTCGCTCACACCCACGTCAGCTGGCAAGGCTTTGAGGCTCAAGGCGGCTTCTTTGTCGCTGTAGCCCAGGGCCACCAAGGCTTGCAAGATGTCGTTTTGCGTGCTGTCGCCCACAGGTGCCGAAGACGGCCCCAAGTCAGCGCCCATCTTGCCTTTGAGCTCCAGCAACAGCCGCTCGGCGGTTTTTTTGCCAATGCCGGGTATCTTCACCAAACGCCCCGCCTCTTGCAAGGTGATGGCTTGGGACAGCTCGGCCACGCTCATGCCACTGAGCACACCCAAGGCCATGCGTGGGCCCACACCCGAAATTTTGATCAGCTGGCGAAAGGCGGTGCGTTCCTCAGAAGAACCAAAGCCATACAAAATTTGGGCGTCTTCTCGCACCACAAAATGGGTCAACAACGAGACTTTTTCGCCCACCGCCGGTAGGCTGTAGAAGGTGCTCATGGGCACATCCACCTCATAACCCACGCCATTGCAATCCACCAAAACCTGGGGAGGATTTTTCTCACTCAGCGTGCCGCTCAACTTGCCGATCATTGAATGCCTATCATTGGGGAAATTTCAACGGATTATCAACTTGATTCTGCGCCACACATTCAGCCCGCCCAACAACACCCGACTGGGACACTTGTGTGGCGCCATGGATGAACATTTGCGCACCATCGAGTTGGGTCTGCAAGTCAAAATCGCGCATCGACACGAGCAATTCAAGATCGACGGCCCCAAGGCCAAAGCCACCCAGGCCCTGGAAGTGCTGCAAGCCTTGTATGAGCGCGCCACCAAACCCATTCCCGCCGAACAGGTGCAATGGATGCTCGCGGGCGACCAAGGGCTGCAAGAGACCGAGACCGGGGCCATGCAACTGCTCACCCGGCGCAGCCAATTGCAAGCGCGAACGCCCACCCAGGGCGTGTATTTGGAACACATTGCCCAACACGACATCACCTTTGGCATTGGACCCGCAGGCACGGGCAAAACCTATTTGGCCGTGGCCTGTGCGGTAGACGCTTTGGAGCGCAGCGCGGTGCAGCGCATCGTGCTGACACGCCCTGCGGTGGAGGCCGGTGAGAAGTTGGGCTTTTTGCCCGGCGACCTGGGGCAAAAAGTCGACCCTTATTTGCGACCCTTGTACGACGCCTTGTACGACCTGATGGGTTTTGATCGGGTGCAAAAAGCTTTCGAGCGCAATGCCCTGGAAATTGCCCCGCTGGCCTTCATGCGTGGGCGCACATTGAACAATGCCTTTGTGATCTTGGACGAAGCGCAAAACACCACGCCCGAGCAAATGAAGATGTTTCTCACCCGCCTTGGCTTTGGCGCCAAAGCGGTGATCACCGGCGACGTGAGCCAAATTGACCTGCCCAAAGGCCACCTCAGTGGACTGGTGGACGCCGAACGGGTGCTCAAACGGGTGCCAGGCATTGCCATGACGCACTTCACCAGTGCCGATGTGGTTCGTCACCCTTTGGTCGCGCGCATCGTCGATGCCTACGACCAAAAAGGTCAACGCAGAAACGACGCCCCCTGAACCCATGCCACTGAAAAAACTTGTTTTGTCGTTGCAGTTTGGCGACATCCCCTATGCCCAACGACACCGCCAGGCTTTGGCGCGCCATGTGGTGTCGCGCTGCATCCGCCACGCCTTGTCAAACGATGCAGAAATCACGGTGCGCGTTGTCAGCTTGGACGAAGGCCGAGCGCTGAACCACGGTTACCGAAAAAAAGATCACGCCACCAATGTGCTGACGTTTGATTACGCGCAGTCACCGGTGGTGATGGCCGACTTGGTGCTGTGCGCCCCAGTGATTGCCCAAGAGGCCAAAGCACAAGGGAAAACGCTGGCGGCGCATTACGCGCACTTGCTGGTGCACGGCACACTGCACGCCCAAGGCTGGGACCATGAAACATCCTTGAAAGACGCCAAGGCGATGGAAGCCCACGAGGTCGCCATCCTCCATAAGCTGGGCGTGTCCAATCCATATGCTTGAACCATCGGCGCACTGACCATGAGAAGCTTTGCCACTTGGGATGAACTGAGCGCTTGCGTGGGCCAAGACATCGGCTGGAGCGATTGGCTCACCATCACCCAGGCGCAGATCGATGGGTTTGCGCAAGCCACGGGGGACGCGCAATGGATTCATGTGGACCCCGCGCGGGCCGCCACCGGCCCTTTTGGCGCCACGGTGGCGCACGGCTTTTTAACCCTGTCCTTGCTGCCACATTTTTTCAGCACCACCTACACCGTGCTAACACCTTCCATGGGTGTCAACTATGGCCTCAACAAAGTGCGTTTCATGGCGCCGGTGCGTGTCAACAGTCGCTTGCGCGCATTGCTGCATTTGGCTGCGGTCGAAAACATTGATGGCGGCGCACTGCAACTGACTTGGCGGGTGAGCATTGAATGTGAAGGCCAAGACAAGCCGGTGTGCGTGGCCCAATACCTGGTGCGGCGCTACCCCTTATAGGCCTGCAGGTCACAAGCCTTGAACTTGGGCGGCCTATTGCCCAAGCCCTCAGTCCAACGCACGAACTTTGACGCTTTTGCCTTTGATGCGCCCTAGCGACAACCGCTCTAGCGCTGTGTGGGCGATGGCCCTGTCAACCGCCACATAGGTGGAAAACTCGTTCACATTGATCTTGCCAATTTGATCGGCTGTGAAACCCGCCTCGCCCGTCATGGCACCCAGCACATCCCCAGCGCGGATTTTTTCTTTGCGACCGCCCACAATTTGCAAGGTGCGCATGGGGGCTTGCAACTTGTCCCCGGCAGCAGGGCTTAAGTCTGACAACTTCGCCCATTGCGATTCTTGGCCTTGCAAGACCTCGATGCGCCCCACCGCGCCCATCTCGTCCAAGCTGGCCAAAGTCAGCGCCAAGCCTTGGGCGTCGGCACGGCCGGTGCGGCCAATGCGGTGGATGTGCAATTCAGCATCGGGGGTGACATCCACGTTGATGACCGCGTTCAACTGGCTGATGTCCAAGCCACGCGCCGCCACGTCGGTGGCCACCAGCACCGAGCAAGAACGGTTGGCAAACTGCACCAACACCTGATCTCGCTCGCGCTGTTCCAACTCGCCATACAGCGCCAGCGCATCAAAACCTTGGGCTTGCAGCACCGCCAACAATTCGCGGCATTGCTGCTTGGTGTTGCAAAACGCCAGCGTTGATTCAGGCCTGAAGTGGTTCAGCAGCAAAGACACCGCATGCAAGCGCTCGTCTTCACGCACCTCGTAAAACACTTGGCGTATTTTGTCGGCCGCATGCACGGTTTGCACTTTCACGGTTTGCGGATCGCGCATGAACTGTGCCGACAGCTTGGCAATGCCCTCGGGGTAAGTGGCCGAGAACAACAGGGTTTGTCGCTGCGTGGGGCACTGCGCAATGAGTTGCTTCATGTCGTCATAAAAGCCCATATCGAGCATGCGATCGGCTTCATCGAGCACCAAGGTTTTGACCGAATCCAAACGCAGGTTGCCCCGCGTTAAGTGGTCCAAGATGCGCCCAGGGGTCCCCACCACCACATGCGCACCGTGTTGCAAACTTTGCTCCTGACCGCGCAAGGCCACGCCACCGCACAGCGTCACCACCTTGATGTTGGCAGTTGCTCTGGCCAAGCGGCGAATTTCAGTTGTGACTTGATCGGCCAATTCGCGGGTGGGGCACATCACCAGTGCTTGCACCGCATGAAAGTTGGCGGTGAGTTTTTCAACCAGTGGCAAGCCAAAGGCGGCTGTTTTTCCGCTCCCCGTGCTGGCTTGGGCGATCAAGTCTTTGCCCGCCAGCGCCAGCGGCAAACTCGCCGCTTGAATGGCGGTCATCTCGGTGTAGCCGAGTTGGTCGAGGTTGGCGAGGGTGTCGGGGGAAAGAGGCAGTGCGCTGAAGGCTTGGGTCATGCGGCCATTATCAATGGGTTCAATTGAACCCCATGCCCATCACTTCAAGTCGCGCACATCATCAAAGTGCGCTTCCACATCGCTGGGCAGCAACTGGATGCTGGCGCGCAAGCCGGGCACGGCACTCATCAGGGCTTGTTCCACACTGGTGCGCAGGGCAGCGGCGCGGCCCAGCGACCAAGCTGCCGGCATGTGCATGTGCACGTCCACAAAACGCCGTTGACCGGCACGGCGCGTATTCACATGATCGAATCGAATGATGGCAGTCGCTCCACGCTGGTGGGAAAAACTGTCCAAGACCTCCTGGATGTGCTGCATGGTCTCTGGTTCGACCGCCTCGTCCATCAAGCCTTGGGATGAGCGCCAGATCAAATGCACGCCCTCTTTCAAAATGTTCAAGGCCACTGCTATGGCGACCACCGCGTCCAGCCACAGCCAACCGCTCCATTGCACCAACACAATGCCCAACACCACCCCCACCGACGTCCAGACATCGGTGACCAGGTGCTTGGCATCGGCCTCCAAGGCCATGGATCGGTGTCGCTTGGCAGCACCCAACATGACCCAGGCCAACACACCATTGAGCACAGAACTGCCCACCGACAAGGCCAATCCCAAACCCACTTCTTGCAAAGGCTGAGGGTCGGTGAAGCGGTGGGCCGCTGTCCACACAATACCCAGCGCAGCCACGATGATGAGGATGCCCTCAAAGCCGGAAGAAAAATACTCGGCCTTGTGATGGCCATAGGGGTGTTCTTCATCCGGGGGGAGCGCTGCCACGGTGACCATGGTCAAACCAAACATGGCGCTGGCCAGATTGACCAATGACTCCATCGCATCGGACAACAAGCCCACCGAGTCGGTGATGTACCAGGCCCAGGTTTTGAGGCCAATGGTGATCAAGGCCACCATGATGGAGGCCCACAGCAATTGCCGTGGCGTGAAGTCAAGGGCCAAGGTTCTTTTCATGGCCCGATGATAGGCCGCCCTTTCACCAGCGACAGTGGTGATCAGCTCAGATGCACCCGGGCAAATTTGCGCTTGCCCACTTGCACCACATATGTTCCTGCGTTGAGCTTCAAACCTTTGTCGCTGACCACGCTGCTGTCGATGCGCACACCGCCGCCGTCGATCAAGCGACTGGCCTCGCTGCTCGATGGCGCCAAACCTGCGCTCTTCAACAGCGCGGCAATGCCCAAGGGCGCCCCGCTCACATTCACCTCGGGGATGACGTCGGGCACGCCGCCCTTGCTGCGGTTCACAAAGTCTTGCTCGGCAGCGTCAGCCAAAGCCGCGCTGTGAAAGCGGGTGGTGATTTCTTTGGCCAGCATGACCTTGGCGTCACGCGGGTTGCGACCGCCATCGACCTCGGCCTTCAATGCGGCGATGGCTTCTAAGCTTTGAAAGCTCAACAAAGTGAACCAGCGCCACATCAAGGTGTCGCTGATCGACAAGACCTTGGCAAACATGGTGTTGGCGTCTTCGGCGATGCCGATGTAGTTGTTTTTGCTTTTGGACATTTTGTCCACGCCGTCCAAGCCTTCCAGCAAGGGCATGGTCAAGATGCATTGCGGCTCTTGTCCGTACTCCTGCTGCAAATGGCGGCCCATGAGCAGGTTGAATTTTTGGTCGGTGCCGCCCAACTCCAAGTCGCTTTTCAGGGCCACGCTGTCATAGCCTTGCATCAGCGGGTACAAAAACTCATGCACGCTGATGGATTGGCCGCCATGGAAGCGTTTGTGAAAGTCGTCACGCTCCATCATCCGCGCCACGGTGTAGCGCGAAGCGAGTTGGATCATGCCGCTGGCCCCCAAAGGCTCGCTCCACTCGCTGTTGTAGCGGATCTCGGTTTTGGCAGGGTCCAGCACCATGCTGGCCTGCTTGTAATAGGTGTCGGCATTGAGCTTGATTTGCTCAGGCGTCAACGGCGGGCGGGTGCTGTTGCGCCCCGATGGGTCGCCGATCAGTGATGTGAAGTCACCGATCAAAAAGATCACCTGATGGCCCAAATCCTGCAATTGCCGCATTTTGTTGAGCACCACGGTATGACCGATGTGGATGTCGGGCGCTGTGGGGTCCAGGCCCAGCTTGATGCGCAAGGGCGTGCCCGTGGCATGGGAGCGCTGCAATTTTTTAACCCATTCGTCTTGGGGCAGTAACTCTTCGCAGCCCCGCAAGCTCACCGCCAAGGCGTGTTGAACCTCGGCTGATAAAGAAGAAGCGGATACAGGCGATTGATTCATATATCTATTTGGGTTTACACCGGGCCCGCAAACGTTTATACTGCACCGGTTTTTCGCCATTTTAAGTGGCTGCGCGGGGGCTCCCCCCGGGAACTTCAATTGAAACCAATCCTCTTATCACTGTGGGCCGAATGGCACAGCTGGCACCGCCGACACCCGCATGCGGCGGCGGCTGGCGTGACCGCCTTTTTGCTGCTGGCCGGCGGTGGTGCTGTGGCCGTGGCGTCGCTCGGGCCAGATGCATCTGATCTGCCCATCCGGCAGGTGATTGACAAGCCTTTGCCCAGCCTGCAAACCAGCGTCCAAGTCACTGACATCGCTCAACTGCAGTTGTACCGTTCGGACGTGACCCGAGGCAATGACAGCGCAGACAGTCTGCTCTCGCGCTTGGGCGTCTCAGATGCCACCGCAGCCCAATTCATGCGCCAAGACCCCTTGGTCAGACAACATTTGCTGGCCCGTGCCGGGCGCAACCTACAAGCCACGGCCAATGCCCAACAGCAACTCACCGAGTTGGTGGCCCGTTGGGCGACTGAAGACGGTCGCCACTTCAAACGCCTGCGCATCACCCGCCAACCCAATGGTGCATTCACCGCCGAGTTGCAAGAAGCGCCTTTGCAAGCCTCGACCCACATGGCGAGCGGTGTGATCCAAAGCTCTTTGTTTGCTGCCACGGACGACGCGCGCATCCCCGATAACGTGGCCAACCAACTGGCCGATATTTTTTCGGGTGACATTGACTTTTACCGCGCCTTGCGCAAAGGCGACCGTTTCTCGGTGGTTTACGAGTCCCTCGAAGCCGATGGCGAGCCACTGCGCGCAGGCAAGGTTCTGGCCGCTCAGTTTTTGAACAACGGCAAAACCTATCACGCGGTTTGGTTCCAAGAACCCCAGGCCCCCAAGGGCGGCTACTTCAATTTGAGCGGTCAAAGCCTGCGCCGTGCGTATCTGGCTTCGCCACTGGCTTTTTCTAGGGTGACCAGCGGTTTTAAATTGCGCTTTCACCCCATTTTGCAAACCTGGCGCGCCCATTTGGGTGTGGATTACGCCGCCCCAACGGGTACGCCCGTGCGCAGTGTGGGCGACGGCGTGGTCGAAGCGGCCGGTCAACAAGGCGGCTATGGCAATGTGGTCACGGTGTCACACCGCAATGGACACAAAACCGTTTATGCCCACTTGAGTCGGATTGATGTGCGCGTGGGCCAAAACGTTTCGCAAGGTCAAACCTTGGGGGGTGTGGGTGCCACGGGTTGGGCCACTGGGCCGCATTTGCATTTTGAATTCCGGGTCAATGGCAAGCACCAAGACCCCTTGACACTGGCGCGCCAAAGCGAAGCCATCCCCGTGTCAGAGGCGGCACTGCCCCAGTTTCGCCAGCATGCTGCGCTGGCGCAAAAAGACATGGCGGCAGCCGCCAGCCTGACGCCAGCCAACATCCAATAAAGCATGTCCGAGTTGTACATCGGCCTCATGTCCGGCACCTCGCTGGACGGGGTGGATGGGGTGCTGATTGACTTTGCCAACGGCCCCCTCAAAGTGTTGGCCCACCAACATGCGCCATTTGACCCACCACTGCGCAGCCAACTGCTGGCCTTGAACCAATCCGGCCCTGACGAACTACACCGAAGCGCTCTGGCCGCCAATGCCCTGAGCGGCTTATATGCCCAAGTGGTTCAGTCGCTTCTGATAGATAGCCAACTGCAAGCCGAGCAGATCCGCGCCATTGGCGCCCATGGCCAAACCGTGCGCCACCAACCTGGACTGCATGACGGCATCGGTTACAGCCTGCAAATTCAAAACCCCAGTTTATTGGCCGAATTGAGCGGTATTGCGGTGGTGGCCGATTGGCGCAGCCGAGATGTCGCCGCCGGTGGACAGGGTGCGCCCTTGGTGCCGGCCTTTCACCAAGCGGTTTTTGGGCAGGCGGGCCAAGACTTGGCGGTGCTCAACGTGGGTGGCATTGCCAATCTCAGTGTCTTGTCAGCGCAAGGCGATGCCCTGGGCTTTGACTGCGGACCTGGCAATGTGCTGATGGACTTGTGGTGCCAGCGCCACACGGGGCAGGCCTATGACGATGCGGGGCGTTGGGCGGCTTCAGGTCATGTTCAGGCAGACTTGTTGACGCGCTGGATGCAAGAGCCGTTTTTTCACAAGCCCCCCCCAAAAAGCACGGGAAGAGACCTCTTTCACGCCGAATGGCTGGACAGCCACCTGGCAGCTGGGCCCGCTTTGGCATCGCAAGACGTGCAAGCCAGTTTGTGCGCACTGACGGCCGAATCTATTGCTTTGGCTGTTTCCAAGCACGCGCCGCGCAGCAGCCGATTGATGGTGTGCGGGGGTGGCGCCTATAACCAGTGCCTGATGGGCATGTTGCAAGCGCGCTTGCCACAAATGGCTGTGGTCAGCACCGACAACGCAGGACTGCCGCCGTCGCAGGTAGAAGCCGCCGCTTTTGCGTGGTTGGCGCGCCAAACCTGTTTGGGCTTGCCAGGCAATTTGCCAAAAGCAACGGGCGCCAGAGGCGCCCGTGTGTTGGGTGGCATTTACCCGGCCTGAAGTCTCAAAAGCCTTGAGACTTGCCAGCGAATATCGCCGGCTCAGACCGAAAAGGACGACCCGCAACCACAGGTGGTCGTCGCATTGGGGTTTTTGATGACAAACTGAGCGCCTTGCAGGTCTTCTTTGTAGTCGATCTCAGCACCCAACAGGTATTGGTAGCTCATGGCGTCAATCAACAAGGACACGCCGTTTTTGCTCATGGTGGTGTCGTCTTCGTTGGTCACCTCGTCAAAGGTGAAGCCATATTGAAAGCCCGAACAGCCACCGCCTTGCACAAACACGCGCAACTTCAGCTCGGGGTTGCCTTCTTCTGCGATCAAATCGGCCACTTTGGCTGCGGCACTGTCGGTGAAAACAATGGGGGCAGGCATTTCGGTGGGAAGGGCTTCGGCAACGGCGTTCATGGGCTTTACTCCTCAGAGATCAAATAGTGGTGTAGTTTAGTCGGAATTAACCCAGCACGTCCAGCGTCCTGGGCCACCCTGCTGAGAAAAGGGTCTGCCCCCACCAAACCGGCACCGCATGGGGGCGAAAAAAAACCGCTGCGGCGGTAAAGCACACAGCGGTTTGGGGGCAGCTTGCCAGCGGATCAGCGCTTGCTGAACTGCTTGCGGCGACGGGCGCCGTGCAAACCGACCTTTTTACGCTCGACTTCACGTGCGTCGCGGGTGACAAAACCAGCGGCCGACAGCGCCGGCTTGAGGCTGGCGTCGTAGTCGATCAAAGCGCGTGTGATGCCGTGGCGCAAAGCACCCGCTTGGCCTGATTCACCACCGCCGTGCACATTGACTTGGATGTCAAAGGTCTCGGCGTGGTTGGTCAGCATCAGCGGTTGCTTGGCGATCATGATCGAGGTTTGGCGGCCAAAGAACGTGGAAATGTCCTTGCCGTTGACCGTGATCTTGCCGGAGCCTTTTTTCAGAAACACACGGGCCACGCTGGATTTGCGTCGCCCGGTGCCATTGTTCCAATCACCAATCATGGGGGCTCCTTAGATGTCCAGCGGTTTGGGTTGTTGGGCACTGTGGGGGTGTTCAGCACCGCCATAGACTTTGAGCTTTTTGATCATGGCGTAACCCAGAGGACCTTTGGGCAGCATGCCCTTGACCGCTTTTTCCAGCGCGCGGCCAGGGTGTTTGGCCTGCATGTCGCGGAAGTTGGTGCCATAAATACCGCCGGGATAGCCCGAGTGGCGGTAGTACACCTTGTCCAGGGCTTTGTTGCCCGTGACACGGATTTTGGAGGCGTTGATGACGACAATGAAGTCGCCGGTATCGACGTGAGGCGTATAAATGGCCTTGTGCTTGCCGCGCAATCGGAGGGCTGCTTCGCTGGCAATCCTTCCGAGCACCTTATCGGTGGCGTCAATCACAAACCACTCATGCTTCACATCAGCGGGTTTTGCGCTGAAAGTGGACATGGTTTTCCTTGATAGAAACGGTTTGGCGGGCCCTTTTCCACGGTCGGCGTTCTTCTGACGAGAACCTCTTAGGTGGGATTGAATGTTTCGCCGCGGGGCCACAAAGCGCTGCGAAAGCCCTCTATTATACAAAAACCCAACTCCCCCTTGGCAGACCGCCCCAGCCCCGGCCCAAGACCGCGCAAAACCGGACCGGTGCCTTCTGTGGCGGTGCCCGTTGGAGGCGTTTTTTGATGGCCCACAGGCGACATCCGCCCCGGTTGGTGCGGTGGCCACGGCACCAGCAGTTACCATCGGCGCATGTTCAGTTACCGCCACGCTTATCACGCAGGCAACCATGCCGACGTGCTCAAGCACACGGTATTGATTGCCATCCTCAAGCATTTGTGCGCCAAAGACACAGATTTATGGGCCGTCGACACCCACGCCGGCGCCGGCCTGTACCGCCTGGATGGCGCCCCAGCGCAAACCAGTGGGGAGTCTTTGGAAGGCCTGCTGGCCCTGGTGGGTCGCTTGGTGCAGCGCCAGCGAGCGCCCGCTCCGGCGTTGCGTGACTACCTGGATGTGCTGGCCCATTTCAACCCGGATGATGTTTACAAGGTCTACCCGGGCTCGCCCTTTGTGATGCAGCACCTGATGCGGCGCAACGACAAAATCAAACTGTTCGAGTGGCACCCCACCGATGCCCGGGCCCTGGCAGGCCATGTGGAGCAGTTGCGGGTGGGTCGGCAAGTGGCGGTGCTGCGCGAAGACGGCTTTGTCGGCTTGCGCAAATTTTTACCCCCGCCCTCACGCCGTGGCTTGGTGCTGATCGACCCCAGCTACGAGGTCAAAACCGACTACGCCCGGGTCAGCGAATGCATCCAAGACAGCCTCAAGCGCTTTTCCACGGGAACCTATGCCGTGTGGTACCCCATCATCCCGCGCATGGAAGCGCACGACTTGCCCAAGCGCCTGAAAACCCTGAGTTTGCAATCGCAAAAACCCTGGCTGCACGCCACCTTGACGATCAAATCTGGGCAGCAAGCCAGCGCCGGTGATGCGCTGGGCAGTGACGGTAAACCCAAACGCCCCGGCCTGGCTGCCAGCGGCATGTTTGTCATCAACCCGCCGTACACCCTGAACGAGCAACTCAAAGCGGCTTTGCCCGACATGGTGGACCTGATGGGCCAAGACGGCCATGCCACCCACACCCTGGAAATTGGCGGGACACACTGAAGAGGCGCCAATTAACCAACCGACCGGTTGGTTAATTGGCTATACTGGCGCCCCACCGCCCGGGCATTGGCCCTCAGGAGACGCCCTTGTACACCCAAGCCTTGGATCTGCCCGATGCCCAGCGCGATGCTGTGGCCCGCCCCGCGCTGAGCGACAGCGCTTTGCAAACGCACTTTGACGAAAAAATCGGGCAAGAACAAAAAATCGAGCCCCGCGACTGGATGCCCGAGCACTACCGCAAAACGCTGGTGCGGCAAATCAGCCAACATGCGCACAGCGAAATTGTGGGCATGCTGCCCGAAGGCAACTGGATCAGCCGCGCACCGAGCTTGAAACGCAAAGCCATCTTGATTGCCAAGGTGCAAGACGAGGGCGGCCATGGTCTGTACCTTTACAGCGCCGCCGAAACCTTGGGCACCAGCCGCGACCAAATGCTCGATGCGCTGCACACGGGCAAAGCCAAATACAGCTCGATCTTCAATTACCCCACTCTCACCTGGGCCGATGTGGGTGTGATCGGATGGCTGGTCGACGGCGCGGCCATCATGAACCAAATCCCGCTGTGCCGCTGCTCCTATGGGCCGTATGCCCGCGCCATGGTGCGCATTTGCAAAGAAGAGTCGTTTCACCAACGCCAAGGCTTTGAGTCGCTGATGGTGATGATGCAAGGCACGCCCGAGCAACAGGCCATGGTGCAAGACGCGGTCAACCGTTGGTGGTGGAAGTGCTTGGCCATGTTTGGTCCGCCCGACAGCGACAGCCCCAATTCGGCGCAAAGCCAACGCTGGGGCATCAAGCGCATCAGCAACGACGACCTGCGCCAAAGCTTTGTGGACGCCACCGTGCCACAAGCCAAGGTCTTGGGCGTGACCCTGCCCGACCCCGATTTGAAATGGAACGAAGCGCGCCAGCACCACGACTACGGCGCCATCGATTGGGACGAATTTTGGGCCACGGTGAATGGCAACGGGCCGTGCAACCAAGAACGCTTGGCCACCCGCGTGAAAGCTTGGGACGACGGCGCTTGGGTGCGCGAAGCGGCCTTGGCCCACGCCAAGAAACAACAAGCCCGACAAATGAAGGAGGCGGCATGAGCAGCGCCACGCCAACACCCGGCTCCCTCAAACCCTTGAGCGAATGGCCCCTGTGGGAGGTGTTTGTGCGCAGCAAACAAGGTTTGGAGCACAAGCACTGCGGCAGCTTGCACGCCAGTGATGCCGACCATGCTTTGCGCTTGGCGCGCGATGTCTACACCCGGCGCCAAGAGGGGGTGAGCATTTGGGTGGTTCCATCCAGCGCCATCACCGCCAGCGAACCCAACGACAAAGCCGAATTTTTTGACCCCTCGGGCGACAAAATCTACCGCCACCCCACCTTCTACGCCATCCCCGACGACGTGGGGCACATGTGAGCACCACCGCCAACACCCTGGCTCCGCTGGCCTATGTGCTGCAACTGGCCGACACCGCCCTGGTGCTGGGCCAACGCAACGCAGAGTGGTGTGGCCACGGCCCGGCCCTGGAAGAAGACATCGCCTTGGCCAACAACAGCTTGGACCTGATCGGCCAATCGCGCATGCTCTACAGTTTGGCCGGCGAGCGCTCCACCCCCGCTTGCACCGAAGACCATTTGGCCTATTGGCGCGGCCCCGAGGCTTTTCGCAACTACACCTTGGTCGAACTGCCCCACCACGGCGCCATGGCACCCAGCGCCCGACAAGATCGCGACTTTGCCACCACCCTGGTGCGCAACTTCCTTTTCAGCAACCTGATGGTGGGTGTGTGGGCGCAACTTGAAAGAAGTCCCGACGATCAGCTGGCCGCCATCGCGGCCAAGGCGATCAAGGAAACCCGTTACCACCTGCGCCATGCCCACGACTGGGTGGTGCGCCTGGGCGACGGCACCGACACATCGCATACCCGCGCCCAGGCCGCGCTGAATCACCTTCTGCCCTACACGCAAGAATTTTGGTGCCCCAGCGAAGCAGAGCAAGCCGCCATGGACGCCAGCATCGGGCTGGATCTGGCAGCTTTGCAAGCGCCATGGCAGGAGCAATTGAGCTCAACCCTCCAGATGGCCCAGTTGCAAGCCAGCCCGACCACTGGCTTTGTGTCAGGGGGCAAAAACGGCATCCATTCGGAACACCTGTCTTACTTGCTGGGTGAGATGCAGTCGCTGGCCCGTGCCCATCCGCAAGCCATTTGGTAAATCCCCCGTATACCCCTGTGCCAGCCACCCGCCTGACCTGATGGAACACCACCTCGACCCGCACGATGCGTCGCAGACACAGCCTGCCGCCCAAGACGCCATGGCCGAGGCCATCTGGGCGGTGTTGAGCCGACTCACCGACCCGGAAATCCCCGTGGTCAGCTTGCGCGACATGGGCATCTTGCGCGATGTGCGACGCGTCGGATCCGGCTGGCAAGTGGTCATCACCCCCACCTACAGCGGTTGTCCGGCCATGGGTCAAATCGAAGACGATGTGCGCCAAGCTTTGCGAGACAACGGCCACGACGCACAAGTGGTGACGCAGCTGGCCCCCGCTTGGACCACCGACTGGATGACCCCCCAAGCCCATGACCAACTGCGCGCTTATGGCATTGCCCCGCCATGCGCCAGCGCCACTGCCACCCACCAGCACAGCCTGCGCTTTGTGCGCACCCTCGCGCCCGCATCGGTAGCGTGTCCTCGCTGTGCATCCACCCAAACCACCGAGGTCTCCCACTTTGGCTCCACCGCTTGCAAAGCCTTGTTCAAGTGCCTGGCCTGCCTGGAGCCGTTTGACCACTTCAAGCCGCACTGAAGCCGTGCCACCACCATGAGCAACCCACCGCGCTTTCACGACCTCACTGTGGCCCGCATCACCCCCGATGCGCCAGGGTCGGTGTGCATCAGCCTGCACATCCCAGAACCTTTGCGTTCAACGTTTGCCTTTGAACCTGGGCAATTTCTCACCCTGCGCACCAACCTGGCCGGCCAAGACATTCGGCGCAATTACTCGATTTGCAGCACGCCCGCGCAATTGACCCACAACGGTCTCATCGACGTGGGGGTGCGCCAAGTTCCAGGTGGCCTGTTCTCCACCTGGGCCAACAACCAATTGCAAGCGGGCACGGTGCTGGCGTGCATGCCACCCGACGGTCGCTTTGTGGTGCGCCGACCGCGCGCCATCCACCGCGTGGGCTTTGCCGCCGGCTCGGGCATCACGCCCATCTTGTCCATCTTGCGCCACAACTTAGAGACCTCGGCACACAGCCGCTTCACCTTGGTGTATGGCAATCGGCGCATGGGCAACGTGATGTTCAACGAGGCCTTGCAAGACCTCAAAGACCGCTACACGGACCGCCTCACCTTGATCCATGTGCTGTCACGCCAAGCCCAAGAAGTGCCCTTGCTCGAAGGCCGCATCGACGGCCCCAAAGTCAAGGCCTTGATCAACGCCTTCTTGCCGGTGCCCAGCATGGAAGAGGTGTTTGTGTGCGGCCCCGAAGGCATGATTGATGACACCGAAACCGCGCTGCGCGAAGCCGGTGTGAAACCTGAGCGCATCCACAGCGAGCGCTTCACCAGCAGCTCGCCTGCGCGGCCGGTCTTGGTCGAGACGGACTTGACACCTGCAGGCCCTCAAGTCACCGTTCTGCTGGATGGCAAATCCCATGTGTTGATCGTGCCCCCACACCAAGCGGTGCTCGACGCCGCCGTCGAGGCGGGTCTGGATGTCCCCTTCGCCTGCAAAGCCGGTGTGTGCTGCACCTGTCGCGCCAAGGTGATGCAAGGCAGCGCGCACATGGATAAAAACTTCACCCTCACCGCAGCCGAATGCGCCCAGGGTTTTGTGTTGACCTGTCAGGCACACCCCACCAGCGACGACTTGGTGCTGAGCTACGACGAGCGCTAAAAAATCGGGACCGGCATCAATTCCCTCAAGCCAAGCGCTGCACCAGCGCCAAAGCGGCGGTGCTTTGGTTCATGGTGTAAAAGTGCAAACCTGGGGCACCGCCTTGGCGCAACTGCTCACACAAGTCGGTCACCACATCCAAACCAAAGGCCTTGATGGACGCGCTGTCATCGCCAAAGGCCTGCAAGCGCAGGCGAATCCAACGGGGAATTTCTGCGCCGCAAGCGTCTGAAAAACGCATCAATTGGGTGGAGCTGATGATGGGCATGATGCCTGGCACCACGGGGATGTCGGCACCCAGGCCTTGCACCTCTTCCAAAAACCGGAAGTAAGCATCGCTGTTGTAAAAGTACTGGGTGATCGCCGAACTGGCCCCGGACCGCACCTTGGTCACATAGGCCTGCAAATCGGCCTCGGGTGACTTGGCCTGGGGATGCACTTCGGGATAACAGCCCACCTCGATGTGGAAATGGTCGCCGGTCTCAGCGCGGATGAAGGCGACCAAGTCACTGGCATAACGAAACTCACCAAAGGTGCCGTGCCCGCTGGGCAAATCGCCGCGCAGCGCCACCATGCGCCGAATGCCCGCTGCTTTGAACTGCGCCAATTGGGCGCGTACGCTGTCACGGCTGGCGCCGATGCATGAAAAATGGGGCGCTGCATCATGGCCATCGGCCAAGATGGCTTGCACCTGTTGCAAAGTGCCGTCCTGCGTCGAGCCACCCGCGCCATAAGTGACGCTGAAAAATGCCGGATGCGCCGCATACAGATCCTGGCGCACTTGTTTTAATTTCTCTTCACCCACCGGTGTTTTGGGTGGGAAAAATTCAAAACTGATGGGGAAAGATTGTGGGGTGCTCATGCGTCCCTCCAAGCGTGAGTCAAAAATTCTCGGTCTCCGTTGCCCTCAAAGACGGGGCTGAGCCCCCCTTCCGTACCACTCAGACGGACCTAAGCCAGCAGCGTCAGCCGCCGGGTCTGAGAAAAAGGCAAGGGCAAATCGCGCTCAACCCACCACGGGTCGGCGCGAACCTGACCTGCCGGCACCGCGAAGGTGCCAGCGACAGCCCGCGATCAATAGCGGTAAGTGTCGGCCTTGTAGGGGCCGGCTTTGCTCACACCAATGTAAGCGGCTTGCTCCTCGGTGAGTTCGGTCAGCATGGCGCCAACTTTTTCGAGGTGCAAACGTGCCACTTTTTCGTCCAAATGCTTGGGCAACACATAGACCTTGCCAGACTCGTATTGGTCTTGCTTGGTGAACAACTCGATCTGAGCGATCGTTTGGTTGGCAAAGCTCGCGCTCATGACGAAGCTGGGGTGGCCGGTGGCGCAACCCAAATTCACCAAACGGCCTTTGGCCAACAAGGTGATTTTTTTGCCGTCGGGGAAGATGACGTGATCGACTTGGGGCTTGATCTCGTCCCACTTGCACTTTTCCAAAGCGGCGACATCGATTTCGTTGTCGAAGTGGCCGATGTTGCACACAATGGCCTCGTCTTTCATGGCGGCCATGTGTTCGTAGCGGATCACGTTTTTGTTGCCGGTGGCAGACACAAAGATGTCGCACTTGTCGGCGGCGTATTCCATGGTCACGATTTTGTAGCCTTCCATCGCAGCTTGCAAAGCGTTAATGGGGTCGATCTCGGTCACCCACACTTGGGCACTCAAAGCGCGCAGGGCTTGGGCAGAACCTTTGCCCACGTCGCCGTAACCGGCGACCACAGCCACTTTGCCGGCAATCATCACGTCGGTGGCGCGCTTGATGGCGTCCACCAAAGATTCGCGGCAACCGTACAAGTTGTCGAACTTGCTCTTGGTCACTGAATCGTTCACGTTGATGGCGCGGAACATCAAAGTGCCTTTGGCGGCCATTTCGTTCAAACGCAACACGCCGGTGGTGGTTTCTTCGGTCACGCCGATGATGTGCGCACCTTTGCGGCTGTACCAAGTGGGGTCCACAGCCAATTTGGCTTTGATGGCGTTGAACAAACACACTTCTTCTTCGCTGCCAGGGTTGCTCAACAAAGACGCATCGGTTTCAGCACGCTTGCCCAAGTGCATTAGCAGCGTGGCGTCGCCACCGTCGTCCAAAATCATATTGGGGCCTTCGCCCTCGGCACCCTTGGCACCAAACTCAAAAATGCGGTGGGTGTAATCCCAGTAGTCTTCCAAGGTTTCGCCTTTGTAGGCAAACACCGGCGTGCCATTGGCCACCAAGGCGGCAGCGGCGTGGTCTTGGGTCGAGAAGATGTTGCAAGAGGCCCAGCGCACTTGGGCGCCCAAGGCTTGCAGGGTTTCGACCAGCACAGCGGTTTGGATGGTCATGTGCAATGAACCGGTGATGCGAGCGCCTTTCAGGGGCTGGGCTTTGGCGAATTCTTGACGAATGGCCATGAGACCGGGCATTTCGGTTTCGGCGACTTTGATTTCTTTGCGACCCCAGTCGGCCAAGCTCATGTCGGCGACGTGGAAATCAGTGGTTTGGGTGGGTTTGAGTGATGCGTTCATGCGAGGCTCCGATAAAGGTTCAGGGCCACTGACGCGGTTCTTCAAGCACTTGGGGGGTACCGAGGTGCTCACCTCACATTGTCAGTGGGTGAGCGCAGTTGGAAAAGGTTCCGAGCCTCACCTGTTCTGGGTCGAACAGGTTGCAGCGCTCCTCGGTATCGGAATTCTATCAAAGCATCGCAGTGGGCGCAGAGCCCCCACACCCACCCACGCCAATGCGCGCCAAAGCACTTGGTCGTGCCAGCACAGGCGGGGTCCAGTTGACGCATTTGGTACTAACATGCCGCCCATGCTCAACCGGAACATTATTTTTTTCATCAAAGACCGCTTGCCGGTGGGGATGCGATCCACGCAGGACGTTTACTTTGTGGTCTTTGTGCTGTCTGCGCTGGCATTCATCATTCCCACCTGCCCCTGGTTTTTTATCTTGGGTCAAGAGCGGGCCGGGGCATCGGTGGCCGTGGTGGCCACGGTCATCACCATCACCATGCTGTGTTGGCGCTTCCTCCAGCTGCCCCTGATCTGGGCGCAAAACGTCTACCAAACCAGTTTGTTGGCCGTGATCTTGTACAACGCTTGGTACATGGGCGGTTTGAGTTCGCCGGTGTTGGTGTGGCTGGGCATCGTTCCGGTACTGCCCTTGTTCACGGCACGCTCACGCATTTGGGTCTACGTCTGGATGTTCTTGTCCTTTTCATCCGTTTGGGTTTTTTACATATTGCAGATCCAGGGCGTTTTGCCCATGTTGGTGCAAGAAACCCCAGAAGAGCTGGCTTTTCGCTCCCTGATGTACGCCATGCTGCTGCTCACCCAGTTGAGCTTGATCTATTCGGTGGACATGCTGAGCGAATCCACCCTGCGCCATATCTCGCGCACCAACAATCGGCTCAACCTGCTGTCCATCGACTTGCAAAAAGCCAACTCGCACAAGGATCAATTTTTGGCCATGGTCAGCCATGAAATGCGCACCCCCCTGAACGCGGTCATGGGCTATTTGAGCTTGATGAGCACCGACAAGCGCCTGCCCGAAGATGCCGTCGACTTTGTCAAAGGGGCGCAAAACTCCGCAGCCCACTTGCTCACCGTGATCAACGACTTGTTGGATTTCTCGCAAATTCAAAATGGCCGTGTGGTACTCAACCCGCAGGTATTCAACCTGCATGTGATGCTGCACAAAACCCACAGCATTTTCAAACCGCGTGCCAGCGACCTGGGCCTGAGTTACAAGCTGCTGCTCAGCCCCAGCCTGCCCGAATGGGTGCGCGGCGACCAACACCGCTTGACCCAAATTTTCATCAACCTGCTGGGCAATGCGCTCAAGTTCACCGACCATGGCCACGTCACCATGCAAGTTGATTACGAGAGCACCGGCCCCAGCCAGGGCAATTTGGTGGTGTGCGTCAAAGACAGTGGGCGCGGCATACCCGTCGAGGCGCAGCACAAAATCTTTGACCCATTCGTCCAACTCACCCAGGCCGATGGCCAATCAGCTCCGCGAGATGCCTTGCGCGGCAATGGTTTGGGCCTGAGCATCACCCGCACCTTGGTCAACAGCCATGGCGGCACCATTGGCTTGCACAGTGAGGTGGGCGTGGGCTCAGAGTTTCGCGTTGACATCCCCCTGCCCATCGCCCCAGCGCCGCCGAAATCGGTGCCCGCTTTGGAGCTGATCGATCACACCCCCGTCAAACTGCTCATCGTGGACGACCATGCGGTCAACCGCATGGTGGCCACCGCCACCATCCAACGCTCCATGCCCAATGCGCAAATTGACCAAGCCGAAAACGGCACCCAAGGCTTGGAGAAGATGTCGACCACTTTGTACGATTTGGTTTTGCTCGACTTGGTCATGCCCGACATTGACGGCATCGAAGTGATGCGCCGGGTGCGCGGCACTTTCCCCCCGCCTTACCGCGATGTGGACGTGGTGGCCTTGACCGCCAATGTGGCCGAAGACGCCCTCAAGACCTGCTTGGCCGTGGGCATCAGCGAGGTCATGCCCAAACCCTTTGACCGGCTGACCTTGGTCAACACCGTGATCCGGCACAGCACCCGCTCACAAACCGGCACCGTCTCTGCGCCCCAGAACTGACCCGAAAAACCACCCATGCTCGGCGGGCAGCCGTCTATGATGCGGGCTGTTATCCGCACCACACCATGAGCCCATACCCATCAGAAGTGCGCCGCCGGCGCACTTTTGCCATCATCTCCCACCCCGACGCGGGCAAAACCACCCTCACCGAAAAGCTGTTGCTGTTCTCGGGGGCGATTCAAATCGCCGGTTCGGTCAAAGCCCGCAAAGCATCGCGCCACGCGACCTCGGATTGGATGGAGATTGAAAAACAGCGTGGCATTTCGGTCGCCAGTTCGGTGATGCAAATGCTCTACCGCGATCACGTGATCAACCTGCTCGACACACCGGGCCACAAAGATTTTTCGGAAGATACCTACCGCGTGCTCACCGCCGTGGACTCCGCGCTGATGGTGATCGATGCGGCCAACGGTGTGGAAGCGCAAACCCGCCGACTCATTGAAGTTTGCCGACAACGCGACACGCCTATCATCACTTTTGTGAACAAAATGGACCGCGAGATACGCGATCCTCTCGATATCTTGGACGAGGTGGAGCGCGAACTGGGCATGCCCTGCGTGCCCATGACCTGGCCAGTAGGCCAAGGCAAATCGTTTGGTGGCATCGTCAATTTGCGCACACAAGCCATGACGGTGTTCGAGTCGGGCAGCGAGCGCTTGCCGCAAGACTTTGAAACCGTCCCTCTGAGCGAGCAAGGCAAGTTGGCCGAGCGTTTCGGTTTGGAATGGCAAACCGCCATGGATAGCATGGAGTTGGCCACCGGTGCATCACCCACGTTTGACCGCGAAGCTTTTTTGGCGGGCAAACAAACCCCCGTGTTTTTCGGTTCGGGGGTGAATAACTTCGGGGTGATGGAAGTGCTCGACGCCTTGGTGGATTTAGCTCCCTCACCCGGTCCCCGCAAGAGCCATTTGCTGGTGAACAAGCAAGTGGTCGACAAAACCGTGCAACCCGAAGACGCCGGTTTTTCGGGCGTGGTGTTCAAGGTGCAAGCCAATATGGACGCCAACCACCGCGACCGCATTGCGTTTGTGCGCGTGGCCTCGGGCCGGTATGCGCCGGGCATGAAACTGAAGGTGCAACGCAGCAGCAAAGAGTTGCGCCCCACATCCGTCGTGACCTTCTTGAGCCAACGCCGCGAAGCGGTGGACGAGGCCTATGCGGGCGACATCATTGGCTTCACCACCCACGGCGGCGTGCAATTGGGCGACACCATCACCGACGGCGCGGCGCTGCAATTCACGGGTTTACCGTTTTTTTCCCCCGAGATGTTCATGACCGTGATCTTGAAAAACCCGCTGCGCACCAAACAACTGCAAACCGGCTTGGAACAACTGGGTGAAGAAGGTGCCATCCAAGTGTTCAAACCCGAGATGGGCGGCGCCATGCTGTTGGGCGCGATTGGGCAGTTGCAGTTTGAAGTGGTGCAGCACCGTTTGCGCGGCGAATACGATTGCGATGTGCGCTTGGAGAACAGCAGCTACACCGGTGCACGTTGGATCAGCGCAGATACACCGGCAGAACTCAAAGAGTTCATCAACGCCTACCCGCAACGCATGGCCACCGACGCAGCTCAATCACTGGCCTATTTGTGCACCTCGCCCTACGACGTGCGCTTGGCGCAAGAGCGTTTCCCCAAAATTCACTTTCATCCGCTGCGCGAACATGCGGGCTTGGCCTTGCAAAGCGCGGGCTGAAGGCCACAACGCCACCCCATCCAACCCATGCCCCCACCCGAGACGCCACCGCCGCCACGCCACACCCGCGCATGGGCCTTGGCGGGCTTGCTGGTGTGTTTGGGCATGTCGGCTTGGGAAGCACGCCGCTGGACCGGCACCGATGTGCCCATGCCCCCAGCTGCCGTTGCTGCCCCCGCAGCGCACACCATCGGCAAGTCCTGGCACATGGTGTCCGAGGGCGATCTGCCCCAACCCCGCACCGCCCCCTCAGCCCATGCCAGCCACCTGCTGACGCTGCCCGAACAAAGCCCTGACGCCATCGCCGCATTTTGGTTTGCCGGTGAGCGCGAAAGCGCCCCCGATGTGCGCATCGCCATGAGTCTGCTCGATCGCCAAACCCAAACCTGGCGCGATGCACAGTGGGTGGTGGATCGCCATGCCATGGGCACCGCCTTGGGCCACGGCCTGCGCCGCCTGGGCAACCCGGTGGCCTGGATCGACGCCCAGCAGCGCATCCATTTGTTTGTGGTCGCCACCGGCTTGGGTGGCTGGGCGGCCAGCCGGGTGTTGCACCTGCGCCAAGCCCCTGGCAGCACCGACCTGTCTTCGCTTCAGCTCGACGTGGTGCGCGTATTGCCGCTGTCGTGGTTGTGGAACACCAGCCACCTGGTGCGCAACCCGCCCATGCCCCTGGCCGATGGCGGCATGGTGCTGCCTTTGCACTTTGAGTTGGGGCTGAAGTACCCGGTGTTTGCATGGTTCAACCGTGAGGGCGATTTGGTCGGCCTGCGCCGCATCAGCACGCGCAAAGACCTGCTGCAACCCAGCTTGTTGGCCCTGACGCCCACGCACTGGTTGGCCCTCATGCGCACCCAATCGCCTGTGCGCCGCGTGGCGGTGGTGGAAAGTTTGGACGCTGGTGCCCATTGGCAAAACCATGCCGACTTGAACCTGCCCAACCCCGACGCTGCCCTGGCCACCTTCGCCTTGGCGCCCCAACACTTTGCCGTGGTGCAACACCCCATCCCACGGGGTCGTCACGCCCTGGCGTGGCAACTCAGCACCGATGGCCAACATTGGTCGGAGCCGATGTCGGTGGCCCAAGGGCCTGAGGGCAACGAATTTTCATACCCCGCCATGACCTGGGCCGACAACAGCCTGTGGATCAGCTACACCCAGCAACGCACCCACATCCGCTGGCAGCGTTGGCAAACCGAGCCCAAGGCGCCCTGATGGACAACCACTTGTTCACCGACCTCGCCCTGCCCTCTTTGGCATGGCAAACCGTGTTTCGCCACCTGGGATGGTCACTGGCTTTGGCCGTGGTGTTGGCCAAGCTGATGCCAAAGCGCTGGGGTCAGCGCTGGTGGTGGGGCCTGGGGCTGGGCGTGGCCAGCAACCTGCCCGGTGTGGGCGAAGTGACCAGCGCTTTGGCCTTGTCGTTTCAAACCCCCAGCCTGCTGTCGCAAACCTTGCTGCTCACTGTGTTGTGGCATGGCTTGCGCGGGCGCGCTACGCAGGCGCTGGCACCTGAGCACACACCGCAAGTCGCCCCCACGGGGGCCTGGGCCATATTGGCACTGCTGGGTTGGGTGCTGCTGCTCGACACCCTGGGCTGGGGTGGCACCTTTATTTACGCCTGGGGTTTTGGCCCAGCGGTGCCGGTGGCCGTGCTGCTGGGCTGTGCCGCAGGCTTGGCCTGGGCCGCTTGGCACCCTCAAGCTCAGCACCAATTGCACTGGCTGTGGTGCTTGGCCGCGGCCATGGGTTTGTTTGTGCTCACCCGTGCGCCGAGTGGCAACGCTTGGGACGCCATCAGCGACCCTTGGTTATGGCTGATCGCCCATGCCATGTGCGCTGCGCCTTTGTGGCGCATCGCACGCACCCGCTTTATTCGCCCACGATCCCCTTGACCTGGATCACCCGGCCCCAACGCGGGTAGTCTTTGGCGGCCACGGCGGCCAGCTCTTCAGGCGTGGAAGACGACGCGTCCAAGCCAGCACGGCCCAGCACATCGCGCACTTCGGGCATTTTGATCACGGCCACCAGTTCTTTGTTCAAGCGGTCCACCACCGTCTGCGGTGCTTTGGCGGGCAGGTAAAAGGCGTACCACATCTCGACGTCAATGCCCTTGAAACCCAGCTCAGAAAACGCCGGCACATTGGGCGACACGGGGTGGCGCTTGGGGCTGCCCACGGCCAGCGCATTGAGCTTTCCGCCGTTGACAAAACCTTGCGCAATGTGCACCGGCAAAAAGCCCACGTTCAACTCACCCGACAAAATGTCTTGGGTATAGCCTGCTGTGCCACGGTAAGGCACGTGCAGCATGAACAAATTGGTCTCGAGTTTGAACAACTCCATGGCCATGTGGTGCGGCGTACCCACACCGGGCGAACCAAAACTGATGGAGCCGGGTTTGGCCTTGGCCTGGGCAATCAACTCAGACACCGACTTGATGCCGGTTTTGGGGTGCGCCACCAGCATCAGCGTGCCCCAAGCGGCCATCGACACCGGCGCAAAATCCTTGATCGGATTGAAGTTGGCATTTTTGTACAACTGCGAGGCGATCAACATGGTGTTGGCGCCCATCAGCAAGGTGTTGCCGTCCGGGTTCGACTTGGCCACTGCCTCGGCACCAATGTTGCCGCTGGCACCGGGCTGGTTGACCACCACCACCGGCTGACCCAAGCGCTCGCTCAGGCGCGGCTGAATGGTGCGGGCAATCGTGTCCATGCCGGTGCCGGGTGTGAACGGCACGATGATGCGGATCGGCTGCGATGCGTTTTGCGCTTGTGCAGCCAACCCGAAGCAGACCAAGCTGGCCAACAGGGCGCGGGTGATAAAGGTTTTCATGGGTAACTCCTTGTGCAATCTAAATGACTATGGCCTGCATCACTTGGCGGGCGGAATGCTGAACAAACGCTCGGCATTGGTTTGGAAGAACTTCATCTTCACATCGTCGGACATGTCCATGGCGTCCAGGATGCGCACCTCGTCCACGGCGTACTGATAGGGGTAGTCCATGGCATAAAGCACCCGGTCCACGCCCACCAAGTCTTGGGTGAACTTGATCGCCGCTTCCGATGCCACACCGCTGTTGGTGATGTGAAAGTTTTCGCGCAGGTACTCGCTGGGTTTGCGCTTGACCGGACCCATCGATGGGTAACGCTTGGAGTTGACCGTCGCGCGGTGCATGTAATCCAAGCGATAAGACCAAAACGGCAGCGCCTCGCCCATGTGCCCAAGCACAATTTGCAATTTAGGGAAGCGGTCAAACACGCCCGATGTCATCAGGCGCAGCGCGTGCAAGCCGGTCTCGACACCAAAGCCATAAATCGCACCGTCCAGTCCCGCTTCGATGAAGTGCTGAATCATGCTGGCCGGCATGGCATTGGGGTGCAGGTAAATGGGGGTGCCCATCGCCTCGGCAGCCTCAAAAATCGGCCAGAACTTGGTGTCCGACAGGTACTCGCCGTGGGTGTGCGAATTGATGATCACCGAATGCATACCCAATTGGTTGACACCGCGCTCGATCTCTTTGGCCGAGGCCTGCGGGTCTTGCGGTGCCACCGAAAGCATGCCGACAAAACGGGTGGGATGGCGGCGCACGGCAGCGGCCAAGATGTCGTTGGCCTGGGGCATGAAGCCCACCGCGGTGTCGCGGTCCAAAATTTGTACGCCCGGCGAGGTCATGCCAATCACCTGCACGTCAATGCCCGACTCGTCCATGTGTTGCAAACGCACTTGGTCCAGGTCTTGCAAACAACGCATGATGTGCTGCGCCCGCTCGCTGGGGCTGCTCATGTAAAAACCCATCAGGTGCTGAAAACCCGGGTCCACCGGCGGGGTGGCCAACACCTTGCGGTACAGCGCCAGCAACTCGGGCGGTGCAAACGCCTCTTCGGTGGCAATGCGGCGGTACAAAGCGGGAGATGGGGGCTGGTTGGGTGTGCTCATGGTCAATACAAAAGTGCGGTTGAACGGCCCAGCCTAGGATGGGCGGGTTGCGCATTATGCCGCCGCTGTTCCAGCGTTGCCGTTTGGGGGGAAAGGGCCGTGGGCACCTGGCGCTGGACCCAGCGGCACCCGCAAACGCTTTAGCGCAAGTCGATCACCACGCCATCGAGCTGGGCCAGCATCACCCGCGACTCTCGGCCCAGGCTGGTCACGGCAGCAGCCAAAACGGTGTTCATGTCCGACTGCGCCACCAATTTGGCGGCAGCGCTGGGCGCGACGATGACCATGCGGTTGTTCACCAAACTGCCTTGGAACTCCACCATCGTGCCGTTGCTGTTGGCCACCATGAAGGTGGTCAGCCTGTCGTTGAACACCAAACGCTCCGATGAAGGCGGCAAAGGCGGCGCATCGGCAGCCCGCAAGCTCACCGTGTCAGCGTTTTGCTCAAAGGCCACGCCTGCCGAAATGGGCTGGGCGTTATTGCCCCGCAAGATGGTGATGGCCAATACCCCGGTGCCCGATGGTGCTGAAGCGGGTGCGATGACACTGGAGACCGTGAGCGCGGGGCGCGGCGCTTCGGAAGATGCAGTTGGCGCTTGAACGCTGGCAGTGGCGGGTGCAGACGTGCTTGCCTGCACAGGGGCCTGGGGCAATGCGGGGGCCACCAGCGCTGTGCTGGCGGGTGGCGCCGCTGTTTCAGCCCGGATGGTCGTGACCGGGGGCACGCTGGGGCCACTCGCCTCGGCTGGCCGCAAATAGGCCACCTGCTCCCCTTGCAAATTGGTGGCGGCCGCAAGGCGCGGGCCCACGTTGGTGGCAGGTCTGTCTTTGTCATCTGGGTTGTCAGGGTTGTCCACATTGGCAGGTGAGCTGCTTGGCACCAGGGTGGCCACCACTGGCGGTGGCGGTGGTAATTCAGCGACGACCGGCGACTGAGGGGCTATGCTGATTTCAGGCGAAGGACCTGGCGGCACTGGCACGACCAACGCCACAGGCGGGTTGGTGGTGACGCTGATCACCGGGCTGTTGACCACCGGCGCGGCCAATGGCGCGACCTCTTTAACCACCTTTTGAACCACCAAGACAGCCTCACTGTCGGCGGCTTTGGCAGCTTGGATGGTCAGCGTGCCATTGACCAAGTTGCTGAAGTCGTAGTTGCTCGCCGCCAAGGTGCCCACACCCGCGGTGATGGTGGCGTTGCCCACTGCGGTGGCGGTCGTGGCCGTGGTGCTGGCGCTGCCTGCGCCACTCACGCCCGATGTGGCCAAGCTTTCGCCGTTGACAAAGCCACTGACCGTGGCACTCAGGGTCGGGTTGGCATCGCCGTAGGTTTTGATGGCGTTGTTGGCCGTGACGGTGAGTGGCGCTTTGTTAATGGTCAGCGTGCCATTGACCAAGTTGCTGAAGTCGTAGTTGCTAGCCGCCAAGGTGCCCACCCCCGCGGTGATGGTGGCATTGCCCACTGCGGTGGCGGTCGTGGCCGTGGTGCTGCCTGCGCCGCTCACGCCCGATGTGGCCCAGGTTTCGCCGTTGACAAAGCCACTGACCGTGGCGCTCAGGGTCGGGTTGGCATCGCCGTAGGTTTTGATGGCGTTGTTGGCGGTCACCGTCAACGGGGCCTTGGTGATGCTGAAGGCTTGGTTATTGGCATCAAAAGTGATGGCGTAGTTGGCAGCTTTGATGCCAGTGCCAAGCGCAACGCTATAACTACCCACGTTTTCACCCGCGGCGCGAGTGAGTGTGCCCGTGACATCAGCCAACGTGTCGCTGACTGTCGTGCTACCCAAAGAACCAGCGGTGATGGTGGCGGCCAATGTTAGATCTGCGTTGCCGTAGATTTTATTAAGCGGTGTTGCGGTTAGCGTGATGGGACGGGGAGTGATACTGAATTGACCAGCACTTGGCGCCAATGTGAAGGTGTAATTTGTTGCGCTGAGATTCGCAACTGAATATGTGTAATTGCTAGCAGCTTCACCAGCCAAACGACTTAACGCGCCAGATAGGCCTGCGATAGTTGTATCTGCCCCAGCCAATGTTGAGGTCGAATAACTCAGTACTGGATCCAGAGATCCGTAGATTTTTGACTGGTCAATCGTTGGTGTGACAGTCAGGGGCGCTTTGGTCACTGTCCATGTCACTGCGCTCGTCTTAGGAAATAAAGCGTGTGTAGTTGATGAAAGGCCGGAACTGTATGTCAAGCTGTAACTACCAGCAGCAGAAGTATTCGTTGGGGCACCGTTAAATGTTGCTGTACCAGTGATGGTCGTATCTGTCGTTAAAGCACCGGCGGTATCGTAAATAAGATATGAAATCGCTGGCGTTGAGCCATACACGCTAGAGCATGCGCTGGTACATGATGACGCATCTGAAGCAGACACAAATTCATAGCTTGTTTTGACTGACCTAACCGTCGTCATGGTTGGCGTACCTTGAAGATTCAAAGTCCCTAAGCCTGTTTTAACAATGTCATATACGTCGTTATTTAGAGTGCTTTTTATAATTAATGTATTCGCCGCACGCGTCACATTGATTCGTGTTGTTCCGCTAAGTGTGATTGAGCCTGTGTAATTGAGGGTCGCGCCATTATTCTGGCTGTTATCTAGTGCGCCGGTTGCGTCGTTCACACCAAAGCCATTTAAATTCAGCGGTTCTGCAACTGTGTTGGTAAATCCGTTGGCACCGCCGGCAAAAGACAGTGACGCCCCTGATCTAACGGTTGTGCTTCCCACACTTGAACCTAGAGGGGTTGAGCTTGCGCTAGCCATAAATGCAGTCAATTTCCCTTCGTTGACATACACGTCGCCAGTAAAAGTATTTGAGCTCTGTATCGACCAAGTACCAGTCCCAACTTTTGTAATGGTGCCAGTTCCAATGTTCAGAACTGCAGTTCCGCTGAAACTACTTGAAGTGCCAGTCCCACCCAATATCAAGGAATAATTATTGCCAATAACTTGGGATGGAGTATTTATTGTGATACTGCCATTTCCAATTATTGTGGTGTCGCTTTCAAGTGTGATTGATGCAGCAGCGCCTGTCACGCTTGCTGCGGTTACGCTTGAATTTTTTAACGCTCCTGTAGCGTTGTAACCAGTACCATTTAGAGTGATTGGCCGAGCGACATTTATTCCATTTAAGTCCAAAGATGCACCACTCATGACAGTTATGCGGCTCGTGGAAAAAAATGCATTAAGAACTGATGGAGACAAAGTGCCTTGTTCTACTAAAGTGCCAAGCGAGTAGGTGTTGACATTGCCAATCGTAAGTGTGCCAATTCCTGTTTTAGTGAATTTACCCACGCCAGAAATGACCCCGCTATAGGTGGATGCACCAGCCTGGTTAAAAATTAAGCCGCCGTTTCCTGCTACACCCATGTTGAAATTGCCGCTGCCAGTCACACCCCCTGAAGCCGTTAACTTAAGAACACCTGTGTTGTTCCAGCTCACGTTGTTGTTGAC
The DNA here is from genome assembly GCF_965234775.1 of Limnohabitans rimovensis (SeqCode). GTDB lineage: Bacteria > Pseudomonadota > Gammaproteobacteria > Burkholderiales > Burkholderiaceae_C > Limnohabitans > Limnohabitans rimovensis. Next base: position 1,614,353 of record NZ_OZ248562.1, read on the forward strand.
ATTGATGTTGCCAAGTGTGCCTGTGGTTCCCGACGTGTTCAAGATTTCCACGGTGTTTCCAGCCGTGATTGAACTGCCGAGTGCTGCGCCAGTGATGTTGCCGCCAGTGGCTGCAATCGTGAAATCAACAGGGTCTAGTAACCAACGACCACCCGAGGCACCCGCGCCGCCCATGCGAATGGTTGCGCTGTCTGCAATGTCAAGCTTTGAACCAGAGGTTTCGATCTGACCACCCTTGGTTTGCTCGCCATGCCCTTGCGCGACGACCGTGCCGGCGATGGATGTGTGGCTGTTCGCGTTGTGCACATCACTCCACAACACCACCTTGCCGCCATCCCCCTTGTCGGTGGCACTGGCATCGATGGTGGCACCCGCCGCCATCGTCACCTGGGTGGCTTGGCGCATGTCGCCGCTGCCTTGCCAGTCGCCGCCCACCAACACCGTGCCGCCGCCTGTGGGGCCTTTGGCTTCGATCTGGCTGGTGCTGGCCAAGGTGATGTCATCACCTTCCAAAAATATTTTTCCTCCTTTGCTCACCAAGCTGTTGGCTTCTAGGCTGCCGCTGTTTTTGATCACACCCGCTTGCAGCTTGTTCAGCGCCACCGCAGACAAAATGATTTGCCCATCGGGCGCTTGCACGGCCAGTTTGTTCTCGATCAGCGTGGCAATGGTGCTGGGCGTGGTGGTGATGCCCGCCAAACCACCGCCTTGCACTTGCAAGCTGATGGCCTCGCCGGCTGCCAGGGCCACCGTGCCCGCACGGGCCACCACCACACCGGCGTTTTGCACCTCGGGAGCCAACAAGGCCACATAGCCGCCCAAGGCCGCGCTGATGCGCCCTTCGTTGACCACTTTGCCCGTGGCACCGTTGCGCTCAAACAGGTATTTGCCCGCCATGAACTGATCGTCGCTGATGCCGTGGGTGGTGGCCACCAGCGCACCCACATCCACCGATGCCGTGGGCGAGAAGTACACGCCATTGGGGTTGCTCAAAAACACCTGGCCGTTGGATGTGATGCGGCCAAAAATTTGGCTGGGGTTGCTGTCGTTGACGCGGTTCAGGGTGACGGCTTGTGCGTTGGGCTGCGCAAAGTGGATGCTGGCCGCACTGCCTAAATTGAAGCTGTCCCAGTTAATGACCGCACGTTGGCTGCTTTGGTTGACTGTCATGGCCGCAGCTTGGGCGGTGGCAGTTTGGCTGATGGTGGCGTTGCCGCGTGCCACCGTGCCGCCTGTGGGCAACTGGGTGGTGGCCGGTGGCGACTGTGCGCCCGCACCGCCCGTGAGGGCCAAGCCCATCACCACCGAGGCCAGTACACCGCCACTGGCCGACTTGACTGCACGCTTGCCCGCCGCTTTGGCGGTTTCGGGCACGGCCTGCCAGCACTGTGCCGACTCCGACCAACGGGTTTTGTGGACGCGGTTCATGCGGCTATTCCTTAAAAAGCCACACTCGCCACGAGCCAAGCGCGGTTCAGGCGCAGGGTGCCGTCGTTGTCGCTGCCGTTGCTTTGCGCGGCGGGGTTGTTGCCCACACGTTGGGCCAGGCTGGCCTTGATGTCCACGCCCTGGGGGCTTTGCCACCCCAAGGACAGGCCTGCCCCCTGCAAGTACCAAGCGGCAGGGCTGGCCGCTGCCGTGAGGTTGTTGTCCACATTGGCCTGCACCCGGCCATGGTCGTAAAACGCGGCCAGGGTGAGGTGGCTGTCAAAGCGTTGGCGCAACTCCAAACTCAGGGTGTGGCCCATGCTGCCACCGGCCTCGCCGGTGGGGTAGGCACGCACGCTGGTGGCGCCACCCAGGTAGATTTTTTCGGACGAGTCCAGGTTCACATTGCTGGCCTGCGCAGTGGCGCTGACATGGAGGCTCAAATTGGGCCTGAGTTTTTGCAACCGGCCCAAGCTCAGGTTGAGTTTGGTGTACGAAGCATCATTGGTTTTTTGGCCGGTGGTCATCACGGTGCTGGCGTTGCTGGTGCCACCACCGCCCCACCCGTCCATGCGCTGCCAACCCAGGCTGGCGTTGTAGACCTTGATGCCATACGAGGTGGTCACGCCATTGACCGTGTTGTCAAAGCGCTTGTCGTCATAGCTGAAAGCCAGGTTGATGTTTTGCACCAGGGTGCGCAACAGCGGGTAGCTGATGTCCAAGCCCAAGGTGGTGGCTGCGCCGTTGGGGTTGAGGCTGGCGAATTCATCGGAAATCACGCGGTAATTCAGGTTGGACATGTGCACACCCCAGCGCCAACCGTCACCACCGGCAGGCACGGTGTAGCCCAAACGCTGATAGTCCACGCCCTGGGTTTTCATGGCGTTGATGGCCAGCGCGTCGCCCATGCGTGCCGGGCTGTTGACGGCCAGGTTCACACTCAGTCGGTCAGCACCGGTGCGCAATGAGCCTTGGTTGTCCACACTGGTGCTGCCCGTGAGCAGCTTGTCGTCGGTGGCCGCCAACACCAGATCGGTTTCGCCATCGCGCTGGCCGGGGACCAAATGACCGGTGACACCCACACCGGGCAGGTCGTCGAGCAACAAAAGCACGCGGTCCAGGCGGCGTGCGTACAAGGGCTTGCCATTTTCAAGCTGGCCCTGGGCCATGCGCACCAAGCGGGTGGCTTCGATGCGCAGGGGTTGTGCACCCGGCAAAGACACGGCACCGAACATGGCCTCAACGATTTGGATGGTGACGATGCCGTCTTTGATTTCTTGCTGGGGCAAGTACGCCCGCACCATCCAACCGGCCTCGCGGTAAGTGGTGGTCACCGCATCGGTGGCCTCTTTGAGTTGGTTCAGCGACATCACCCGATCGGTGAAAGGGGCCAAGGCATTGAGCAGTTGTTCGGTGCTGAGCAAGGTGTTGCCAAGCAACTTGAAGCCGCGCACTTGCACGGTGGCGTCGCTGGGGGTGACTTGTCGTTGGGGACCGGTGGGGCGCAGTTGCACACCGGGCACCGGTAGCGGGGCCACCAGGTCGCGCTCGGTTTGGCGCAGGATCGAACCGGCATCGATGTTGACTTGGGCGTGCACGGCCACGCCCGAAGCACTGAGCATGGCCAGAACCAGAAAAATACGACAGGGCAAATAGGGGGTTGAGGAGGTCATTCAGCGGGATACACAAGATCCAGCTGAAATTGTTAAAAAATCGATAAAACTTTTATTACCGCAAACTACAAACTCATACTTACGGGCTACATAACTGTCACGGGTGTGGTTAATTGATAACCGATGTTGCGCAAAGACTCGATGCAAGCGTCTTGCGCCCCGGCATCGGTGAGCTTTTTGCGCAAGCGCACCATGCGCACAGCCAAGCTGGCTTTGAAGGCCTCGTCAGCTTCGGAGCCCAACAAATCGGCGAGTTGCCAAGTCTCCAAACGCCCGGCCGGGGCGCGGGCCATGGCGGTGAGCACCAAGGCCTCTTGGGTGGTGAGTTTGACGGCGGCCAAGGGTCCTTGCAAATCGAGTTTGTTCAGGGTCAAGGCGTCGCTGGCCATGTGCGACAACGTAGCACTTCGCCGTCGAGCAAAACTGCGCAAGGCGGCAAACAACTCGGGCAGGGCGACGGGTTTGGTGAGGTAAATGTCGGCCCCATCGTCATAGCCTTGCAGCTTGTCGTCCAGCGCCGAGCGCGCCGACAAAATGATGATGCCCACCAGTGGGTGGGTGCGGCGCACACGGCGGGCCAGGCTCAAGCCGTCTTCGCCAGGCAAGTTGATGTCGATCAAAAAAGCATCCACATGGTCGACACCCGACTGGTCTTCCAATTCCTCGGCGCAGGACAAACCCGTGACGCGATGACCCGCGTTTTGCAAGCCGGCACACAGCAAGCTGCGCAAGTCGTCGTTGTCCTCCACAACAACAATGTTCAGGTGGGTAGCCATAGCTCAAACCTCACATGGGTGTCGTCGGGCGCATAGCGGCAAATGCCTCCCAACAGGGTGGCCAGACTGGCCACCAAAAACAAGCCCAAGCCCGTGCCTGAAATGGATTGCGCACCTGAGCTGCGGTAATATTTTTGAAACACCCGGGTTGGGTCGGGCCAAGACGCCAACCCAGGTTTGTTGGACACGCTCAGGGTCACACCGGGCACCCCAGACGGGTTGGCTTGGGCTCGCACCGACAAGGTCACAGCTTGCGCAGGGTCGCCATAACGCAGTGCGTTGTCGATCAAGTTATTGATGATGATTTGTAGACACTGGTAATCGGTTTGCACTTTGGCTTTGCCGATGGGGTTATCCATGTGGATGCGCTTGCCTGCATCCCCGTGCTGGTCGATCAGATCTGCCAGCGCGTCGCCCAAGCGCACGACTTGCATGTTGATATTGAGCTTGCCCAGAGCGATTTGGTCGGCACTCAGACAGCGGTCCAAAATATTTTTGATGATGCCCACATGGCGCGCCACATAGCCTTTGGTGGCCATGTCTGTGCTGCCTTGTTGGGCCAAGTCGATCACGGCCAATGGATTTTTCAGCTCGTGCATGAGCATGGTGAGCATTTAGCTTTGCTCTTCGCGGCGCAGTTTTTCGAGTTGCGTTTGCTGCTGAGACAGCAAAAGGTCTTGGGCGTATTGCACATGGGCCAGACGCAACTGACGGGCGCGCAACTGCATCAGCACCGTGACCATCAGGCCAGACACCACGGCGTAAAAAGGCAATCCGTTGATCAGCAACTCATTGCCCGAAAACACACCCAAGTAAGGCATGACGCTGAACACCAGCAAAGCGGAGACCGCGGTGTAGTAGGTGACCACAATTTTTTTGTCCAGCAAGGCCGCTTGGCGGCGCGGATCGTGGCGGGATTTATCAATGAACACCATGGCCACAACCAACAACACCAAAGGCGAAGCGGCATTGAGCAGCATATTGGTTTGGAGCGCCCACAAAATATGGCCGCTGGCCAACAACACACAAGCCACCCCAGACCACATCAACAAGGCATGGATGATCCAGCGTGCCCAGAACGGCGGTTGATATTCGCTCAAAAACCTCTTTTCGTACCAAATGGAAAACCCGGTCGCACCCACGGCCAACCAGTTGTAGCCCGAGTCCAGGCTTTGGGCATCGATCAACCCATCCAAGAAGAAGCGGTGAAAGCCAAAAAACGAAGCGGCATAGACCCAATACACCCCATGGCGCACCACAAACACCCCATACAAACTGTCGGGCTGGTTGAGCCAATGGATGAAAACAAACAAGGTGAAGAAACCAATCAAGGCCAGCACCAGGCAATAGGCCATGAGCATGCGGTACTCGGCAACCATCATGTCGTCGGTGCTCAAGGCCTCGATATTGAACAAACTGGTGCTGGTGGTCTTGAACCGCAACCACACGTCGCGCGGCGCGTCGCCTGGGGGGATGACAAAGGTATAGGTGAGTGACTTGTACTCTTCGTCGCTGTAATTGGTGCGATCGCCCACCACCCGTGGGCGCTCGCTGGTATCGAGTGGGTCGTACAAGCGGATTTCGTCCAGGTAAACCGGTCGGATGCGCAATATCAGCTTGTCGTTGGCTTGGCGTGGCTCAGTCGGCGTGATGCGCAATTTGACCCACACCGCAGCGGGTGTGTAGCCCCGGCTGAGCACACCGTTGAAAGGGGTAAAGCTTTGCTGTTGAACATCGGCCCACGCCATCTGCCCCGAAGCGTCCTCCCAATAACTGCGCTCGGTGATGTGGTCCAAGGCCCAAGCCGGTGCCGACACACACAGCAACCAAACCACACACAGCATGGTTTGGAAACGGGCGAAGCAAGGGGGTAAACGCATGCGGACTGAATGGCTCTGGTGGAAAGGGCGCGAGGTTAACAAACCCCACACAAGCCTTTATTACCGGGCATTACACCCCAAGGATCAGGGCCTCACCGCACCCGCAACAACCACTCGCGCTGCAGCAACCAGTCTTGCGGTTGCCACAGGTTGTCGAAGCGAACTTCAAGGTCTGGATTCTTGCTCTCGCAATTTGAGTAAATCTTCGGCCTTTAACTCAACATCTTTGCCATCCACTGACACCAGGATGCTGGTATTGGTTTTGATGGCCAGGTCTTCCGCTGATCTAGCGGCACGAAGCATGGCCGCGTAAGAGCCCGCCAAATCTGGGTCAGATGAAGTGCGAATGTCTTTGGGGTTCATTTTTTACTCCAGTCAATCAGTTTGGGTGGGCGGTGATAACTATCAAACAGGGCCCACGAGTCCACCACATGACTGTAACGCTCATGAAAATTGACCAGTTGCGCCTCACCGCACCCGCAACAACCACTCGCGCTGCAGCAACCAGTCTTGCGGTTGCCACAGGTTGTCGAAGCGAACTTCACCCGGGGCGTGACGGCCCTTCAAGTCCCAGCGTTGGTCCAAACGCTCGCAGCGCGCAGGCCAGCATGTGGGGGTGGCATCGGGCGTCGGCGCGATCCAAATGAACACACCAGCACCGGCAGGTGCCTCGCCACGGCCCCAGGCTTGGCTGAGGGTGTTGTCGGGCCGGTAACGGTGGCCGGGCAGGAAAAACGCATAGGCCTCATACGTGGCATTGAAGTCGCTGGGCACCACCACCGTGGTGGGGGCCAGGGCACGGGCCGCGTCGGAACGGTACTGCCCATTGGGCCCGTTGAGGGGTGCAAACACCGCCGTCAAGCTGGCATAGGTGAACAACACCGCCGCCAGCGCAGCCGCCGGGCTGTGGCCACGGCGCCAAGCCAACCACAGAACGGCGCCCAGGCCGGACAACACCGCCAGTGCCACCACGCACCACTCAAGGGTATTGGCCACGCCCAAGTCGCCGAGCACCCAGCCCACCCGGCCCAACCACAGCAAGGCGGGCAGCACCAGCAACGCCACGGCCGCATGGGCCCAACGCCCCAAGCGCGGCAACACCAAAGCCAAGCAGATGGCCAAAGCCGGCAAGGTGGGAATCAGGTAGCGCGCCGACCGCTGGCTGGGCAACAAAAACACGCACCACCACACCAACATCCACAACACCAAAGCCCCCACCACACTGCCGCGCCGCCAAGGTGCACGGGTGCCCCACCACAGCGCGGCCAGCACCCAGGGCGCCAAAAACCCGGCATTCAGCAAAGGCGATAAAGCGTAACTGCCCAAGCCTGAAAAGCTGAACAGGCTTTGCCAATAGCCCTGGGCGCTGGCCATCTTGCCGGCGTTTTCGCCCAAAACAAATTCTTGCCACACGGCTTGCGGGTCGGGGTCCAGCCACAACCAACTGGCGATCACGGCCAGCGCCACCACCGACATCAGCGCGGTGCGCCAAGCAGCCGACCACCAGGCAGCGGCATGCAGCGTGGGCGACCACCACAAGCACCACACGGCCACGCTGGCGGCCACGGGCGCGATGAGGGCGAACGATTTGTAGGCCAAGCCCAAACCCACGGCCACACCCAACAACACCCACACCGCCACCGAACCCGGTTGGCGCAACACCCAAGCTTGCTCTAAACGAGGGGCCCCGGGCTGGGCGGGTTGGATGTGCCACAGCAGCCACCACATGGGCAAGCCAAACCAAAAGGTTTCGGCCGCGCTGGTCAGGTAGGGGCGGCCGTAGCGAAAAGTGCCGATGAAGGCCAGATAAATCAGCACCGCCCACAGCGTGGTGGCGGCGCTGACACGCAAACGGCGCAGGGTGGCGGCCATCAGGGCGCACACCGCCAAGGTGTAGATCACGCTGGGCAAGCGCAGTTGCCACAAGCTCCAGTCGCGGCCCCAATCGCCCGCCACCAAGGCCTGCCAAAACAACAACGGCGGCTTGGTGTTGCGCATGCCCGGCAACTCAGACTGCAAGGGCAGCCACTGCCCGGCTTCGGCGGTGATGCGGGCGATGTGGGCGTAAACCATTTCATCGCCATTGCGCATCATGTGGTTGCCACCCAGGCCCCACAAGTACAAAAACACGGCCAACACCAACAGCGCCCACAGCCAGGGCATGGGGGTGGGGCGTGGCAGGTATTTCACGGCGGTGGGCGGCGGCGGAAGGTCCACCGGTCGTTGGCCACAAAGTTGCTGATGCTGGCCACCACAATGGCGATCAGGTTGGCCAACAGGTAGTACATGTGGCCCGACAGCCACAGCGTCAGCCCATACTGAATGCCAATGCCCAACCACGAAGCCAAGGCATAGGTGACAAAGCGCGTGGCGGTGGCGCGGTCCAGTGCCAACACGGCTTGGTCTGCGTCCAAACGGTCCGACCACGTCCACCAACTGTTCCAGCAAAAGTTGTTCACCGTGGCCAAGGCAATCGCCCCGGCCAGCGACAAATACAAGCGTTGTTGAGCGGGCTCGATGCCGCGCAGCAACCACTCTTGCAACACATACAACACCAGCATATTGACCACCGTGCCGCTGGCACCCACCACGGCAAAGCGGGCATAGCGCCAGCGCAAAAACCACATCACCAAGGGCCACAAGCGATCGGCCAAGGGCCCGATCAGCGGCCAGTGAGAAAAGGGTGAAGCCTGCATGCTCAGGGGCCAGGGCTGGCCGCCAGCGCCAGTTGGGTTTGGGTCAGGCGCAGCACCTGGGCCACGTCAATTTGCTTCAAGCACTGGTTGTCGCCGTTGCAGGGGGTGTCGCGGTGGTTGTAAGCGCTCAAGCATGGGGAGCAAGGCAAGCCCAGTTCGATCACCGTGGCGCGGGGCGTCAAAGGGCCATACAAGCGGCTGGTTTCGGGGCCAAAAAACATCAGGGTGCGGATGGGCGTCAAGCTGGCAAAGTGGCCCGGCCCGCCGTCGTTGGTGACCAGCACATCGCAGTGGTGAAACAGCATCAGCAACTCTTGCAAGCTGCGTGTATAGCCCACCAGGCTGTGGCACAGCGGGTGGCCGCACATGCGCAAGATGTCTTGGGCCAGCGGCTGGTCTTCGGGCAGGCCAATCACCGCCACGGCGTGGCCTTGGTCGCACAAAGCGCGGGCCAATTCGGCGTAATGCGCCGCCGGCCAAGCGCGGATGGGCAGCAAGCCGCCACCGGCGTACATCAGCACCCGCTGCGGCGCGGCCATCAAGGCCGGGTGGTCGCGGCGCAGGGCTTGGGCATAGTCGCTCAACTGGCTGGGCGCAAACACCAGCGACAAACCGCTGTCGGTGGCCATCGGGTGCATGGGCACGCGTTTGCTGCGCGGCGCATCGCACGCGCCAATGGCATCGACCAAGGCCAAAAACTGCTGGCTGATGTGGCGATACGGGTTGTAGGGTATGGCCGCGTTCATGAACGAGCCCCGGTACAAGCCCTCTTGGGTGTGCGGCGTGAAACCAGCGCGCCAACGCGCCCCACAGGCATAGGCCAGCAAGGCGCTGATGCGCGAGAACAGTTCGCAGTCGATGACCGCGTCCAGGCGCAGATGGCGCAACTGGCGCATCACGCGCCAGATGTCGGCCAGCAGCCGGAACATGGAGCTGTCGTCCAAGCCATGCAAATGGGTGTTGGGGGCAAGTTGCAGCATGCGCGCCACCTGTTGGTTGCGGGCCAACTGCAAGATGTGGATTTGCGCTTGCGGGTGTTGCTGGCGGATGCGGGCAAACATCGGACCGGCCAGCACCATCGAGCCCATCTCTGAGAGCATGATGACCAGCACCTGGCGCAGCGGTTGCTCGGACACCGGCGGTTGCGGCCGCGCCCAGCAGCGCGCCCACAGCGACAGCACAGCGCATAAAGCCTGGCCGACCACGGCGTCGATCAGGCGTTGGGTGCGGATGTTCATGGGGAGTGGTGCGGTTGGGCTGAGACGTGGCGAACCGCGTGCGTGGCGGCGATTTTAGCGGGCCAGATGCCCCTCACACGCGCGCCAGCACGGGGGCCAAAGCGCGCCCGGTGTGGGTGCCTTGGCGCACCAAGGCTTCGGGGGTGTTGGCGGCCACCACTTGGCCACCGCCGTCGCCACCGTCAGGCCCCAGGTCGATGACCCAATCGGCCTCGGCAATGACGTCCAAATCGTGCTCGATCACCACCACGCTGTGCCCGGCATCGACCAAGCGGTGCAACACGCTGATGAGCTTGTCCACATCGGCCATGTGCAAGCCCACCGTGGGTTCGTCCAGCACATACAAGGTGTGTGGCGCTTTGTTGCCGCGGCGGGTGACGTCGTCGCGCACCTTGGACAACTCGGTGACCAGCTTGATGCGCTGCGCCTCGCCGCCACTCAGCGTGGGCGAGGGTTGCCCCAGGGTCAGATAACCCAGGCCCACGTCTTTGAGCAGTTGCAAGGGGTGGCTGATGGTCGGCATGGCGGCGAAGAAGTCCACCGCCTCGTCCACCTCCATGTGCAACACCTCGCCAATGTGTTTGCCGCGCCAGCTCACCGCCTGCGTTTCAGGGTTGAAGCGGCTGCCGTGGCAGACCTCGCACAACACTTTCACGTCAGGCAAAAAGTTCATTTCGATGGTGCGCATGCCTTGGCCTTCGCAACCGGGGCAGCGGCCCTCGCCGGTGTTGAAACTAAAACGCCCCGGGCCGTAGCCGCGCGCCTTGGCCTCCAAGGTGTCGGCAAACAGCTTGCGGATGGTGTCCCAAAAACCAATGTAGGTGGCGGGGCAACTGCGTGGGGTTTTGCCAATTGGGGTTTGGTCCACCTCCAGCACCCGGTCGATGCTGGCATAGCCTTGCACGCCCACACAACCGACCCAGGCCGGGTGCTTGCCAGCTTCGTCGGCCTTGCGCCCGGCCTGGCTGGATCGTTGGCCCACCGCCGCCGCCACGTTGTGCAGCAGCACGTCGCGCGCCAAAGTGGATTTGCCCGAACCGCTGACGCCAGTGATGGCCACCAAGCGGCGCAAGGGGACTTGCACATCGACCTGGCGCAGGTTGTGCAAAAAAGCGCCGTGCACATGCAAACTGCCTGACGCCACCGGTGCGGCGGGCCCGCTGGGCGTGCCCATGTGGGCGGCGCGCAAAGCGTCGGCTTGGGCTTTTTTGCTGGCCGCGCTTTGGCGTTTGGGTTTCTCGGTGGTGGCCGCCACTGCGCTGGCCGCCGACAGCAGCGCCAACTCGGCCGCGCCCACGCTGCGGCGCGCTTGCATCGGGTGGCGCATGGCATGCAAGAGGTAGCGCCCGGTTTGCGAATCGGCCTGGGCGCTGATGTCAGCGGCCGTGCCTTGCGCGACCAAACGGCCACCGCGCTTGCCGGCGCTGGGGCCAATGTCGATGATGTGGTCGGCGTGGCGAATGGTTTCTTCGTCGTGCTCGACCACCACCAAGGTGTTGCCCTTGTCGCTCAGGGTTTTGAGGGCCTTGAGCAAGATTTGGTTGTCGCGCGCATGCAGGCCAATGGTGGGTTCGTCGAGCACATAGCAAACGCCTTGCAACTGGCTGCCCAATTGGGCCGCCAAGCGGATGCGCTGGGCCTCGCCGCCACTCAAAGTGGGCGCGCCCCGGTCCAAGGTCAGGTAACCCAGGCCCACCTCTTCCAAAAACGCCAAACGCCCTGCGATTTCAGGCACCAGGTCGCGGGCAATGTCGGCCGAGCGGCCGCTCAGGGCCAAGCCCGCCACCCACTGACGCACGCGGCCCACGCTCAGGCGGGCAATGTCGGTGATGGCTTGGTCCTGGAAGCGCACGGCACGCGCCGTGGTGTTCAAGCGGGTGCCTGCGCACGCCGGGCAAGCAGTGTCGGTGAGGTCTTCCACCTCGGGTTCGGCAAAACTTTGTTCGCGCCCTTTTTGGTCGTCGTCGCGCACCGAGTCGTCCAGCGCCTTGCGCTGGTCACGGGTCAGCTTCAAGCCGGTGCCGACACAGTCGGGGCACCAACCGTGCTTGCTGTTGTACGAGAACAAACGCGGGTCCAGTTCGCTGTAGGACGTGGCGCACACCGGGCACGCGCGCTGGGTGGAGAACACCTCCACCTGGCCAATGCCTTGGGTGGCGGCCGCGCTGGCCATGGCTTCGCGCAAACCGTCCAAACCGCTGAGCACATGCACCACGCCTTTGCCATGCTCCAACGCCAAGGCCAGGTGTTGGCGCAACGCGGCCTCGTTGCTGGGCTTGACCTCCAGGCTGGCGATGGGCAACTCGATCGTGTGCTCTTTGAAGCGGTCGATGCGCGGAAAACCGGTGGTGGGCAAAAAGTTGCCGTCCACCCGCAAATGGGTGTAGCCCCGCGGGCGCGCCCAATCGGCCAACTCGGTGTAGACGCCTTTGCGGTTGACCACCAGGGGACTGAGCAGGCCAATGTGCTGACCCCGGTAGGTTTTCATCAACTGGGCAACGATGCTCTCGGGCGTTTGCGGCTGCACCGCCGCGCCGTCGTGCACGCAGTGCTGGGTGCCCAGCTTGACGTAGAGCAAGCGCAAGAAATGCCACACCTCGGTGGTGGTGCCCACCGTGCTTTTGCGCCCGCCGCGCGACAGGCGCTGCTCGATGGCCACCGTGGGCGGGATGCCATACACCGCGTCCACCTCGGGGCGGCCAGCGGGTTGCACGATGCTGCGCGCATAAGCGTTCAGGCTTTCCAAATAGCGGCGCTGGCCTTCGTTGAACAAAATGTCAAACGCCAAAGTGGATTTGCCCGAGCCACTCACGCCGGTGATGACGTTGAACTGCCCACGCGGGATGTCCACGCTCAGGTTGCGCAGGTTGTGCTCGCGGGCGTTGACGATGCGGATGCTTTCTTTCAACGCTTGGCCCAGGTATTTGGCCGATGGCTCTTGCACCAAACCCAGGGCCAAGCTGCGGGGTGCGGGCGCGGTGTAGGGGTTGGCCAAGACGGGGGAATCTGCGCCAGGGGCGAACACCTCGCCCATGGCTTGTGCGTATTCGCGCAAGGCGCGCGCGGTGTGCGAGCTGGGATGCTGGCGCACCTCTTCGGGGTGGCCCTCGACCACCACGCAACCGCCAGCGTCACCGCCCTCGGGCCCCAGGTCAATCAGCCAGTCGCTGGCGCGGATCACGTCCAGGTTGTGTTCGATGACGATCAGCGAATGCCCGGCTTCTAGCAAGCGGCGCAAGGCGCGCATCAGTTTGGCGATGTCGTCAAAGTGCAAGCCGGTGGTGGGCTCGTCAAACAAAAACAAGGTGCCTTTGCGCGCCAGGCTTTGCCGGCTTTGGCTGGCCGATTTGGCGGCCTCGGCCAAAAACCCAGCCAGCTTCAGGCGCTGCGCCTCGCCACCGCTCAGGGTGGGCACGGGTTGGCCCAAGCGCACATATTCCAAACCGACTTCCACGATCGGCTGCAAAGCGCGCAGCACATCGCGGTCTTGGGAGAACAGCTCGACGGCTTCACTCACCGTCAGGTTGAGGAGGTCGGACACATTCAAAAAGCGCCCACCGCGCTCGATCTTGACCTCCAACACCTCGGGCCGAAAACGCTCGCCATTGCAGTCGGGGCAACGCAAATAAACGTCGCTCAAAAACTGCATCTCCACATGCTCAAAGCCCGAGCCGCCGCAAGTGGGGCAACGCCCGTCGCCGCTGTTGGCGCTGAACTTCGATGCGGTGTAGCCGCGCTGGCGTGACAAGCTGGCGGTGGCCAACAGCTCGCGCAGCGGGTCCCAAGCGCCCACATAACTGGCGGGGTTGGAGCGCGCGGTTTTGCCAATCGGGGATTGGTCGACAAACACCACATCGCTCAAGTGGTCCATGCCCAGCAAGCGGTCGTGCGCGCCCGGCGTTTCGGTGGCCTTGCCAAAGTGGCGCAGCAAAGCCGGGGCCAACACGTCTTGCACCAGGGTGGATTTGCCCGAACCACTGACACCGGTGACGCACACCAGGCGTTGCAAGGGCAGCTCGAGGTGGACGTTTTTCAGGTTGTGCTCGCGCGCGCCTTCGAGCACCAAGCGCGGCGTGGCATCGGTGACCAAGCGCTTGAGGCCCAAGCCCACTTGCTTGCGACCGCCCAAATAAGCGCCGGTCATGGTGTCGGCCTGTTGCAGTGCGGCCGGTGGGCCGTCAAACACCACTTGGCCACCGCGCTCGCCGGGACCCGGGCCCATGTCCAAAATGCGATCAGCGGCCAACATCACCGCCGGGTCGTGTTCGACCACCACCAAGGTGTTGCCCGCGTCGCGCAAGCGCTTCATGGCTTCGGTGATGCGACCCATGTCGCGCGGGTGCAGGCCAATGCTGGGCTCATCGAGCACAAACAAGGTGTTGACCAAGGAGGTGCCCAAGGCGGTGGTGAGGTTGATGCGCTGCACCTCGCCGCCGCTCAGGCTGCGGCTTTGCCGGTCCAGCGTGAGGTAGCCAATGCCCACATCGCACAGGTAGCGCAAGCGAGTGCGGATCTCGCCCAGCAACAAAGCCAAGGCCTGGGCGTCGGCGCCCGCCGATTGGGCTTGCACACCGTCAAAAAACACCCGCAAGCGGTCAATCGGCATGAGCATCAAGTCGTGCAGGCTCAAACCCGGCAAGGCCTCGAGTTGTGCGCGCGTCCAACCCACGCCCGCCGGCATGAAGCGCTGCGCCGCCGGCAGCACCCCCGCGGCATCGGCCGCGCTGCCCACGCGCCACAACAAGCTGTCGGTTTTCAGGCGCGCACCCAAACAATTCGGGCAACTGGTGTAGCTGCGGTACTTGGAAAGCAGCACCCGGATGTGCATCTTGTAGGACTTGGTCTCCAGGTAGGCAAAAAAGCGCCGCACCCCATACCACTGCTTGTTCCAGACGCCCTTCCATTGCGGCGAACCTTCGATCACCCAGTGCTGCTGCTCGGGGGTGAGCTTGTACCAAGCGGTGTCGCGCGGGATGCCCGCCGTCTCGGCGTGGCGCATCAAATCGTCTTGGCACTCTTTCCAGGCCGGGGTTTGCATCGGCTTGATGGCCCCGGCGCGCAGGGTGAGTTTGTCGTTGGGGATGACCAAACCAAAGTCAACGCCAATGACGCGGCCAAAGCCCCGGCAGGTTTCGCACGCGCCCAGCGCCGAGTTGAAAGAAAACATCGACGGCGTGGGCTCGCTGTAACGCAAATCGCTGTCGGGGCAATGCAAACCGCTGGAAAAGCGCCATACCGTTTCAGCGGCGGCATCGACCGCAGGCACTGTTTGGCCCGTGCTGACGTCAGTGGCGGATGGGGCTGCGGGTTCGGCTTGCACATGCACTTGCACGCGACCGGCGCCGCGTTTGAGCGCGGTCTCCAGCGCCTCCATGGCACGCGATTTTTCCACCGTGGCCAGGCGAAAGCGATCGGCCACCACGTCGAGCAATTTGCGCGTTCCCGTCACACTGGCCACCTCGCGCTCGGCGTGGATGCGGCTGAAGCCACTGGCCAGCAACCACTGCTGCACCTCATCGGCCGTGGTGTGGGCGGGCAATTCGATGGGGAAAGTGACCACCACCCGGGGCTGACCGGGCAGTTCAGCACTGCGGCGCAGCATCTCGGCGTAAATGGTTTCGGGGGAGTCGTGGCGCACCGCTTGTGCGGTTTGGCGGTCAAACAACTGCGCCGTGCGGGCAAACATCAGCTTCAAGTGGTCGTTGAGCTCGGTCATCGTGCCCACGGTGGAGCGCGAGCTGCGCACTGGGTTGGTTTGGTCGATGGCGATCGCTGGCGGCACGCCCTCCACCTTGTCCACCGCCGGGCGGTCCATGCGGTCCAGGAACTGGCGCGCATAGGCGCTGAAGGTCTCCACATAACGGCGCTGACCTTCTGCAAACAAGGTGTCAAACACCAAGCTGGACTTGCCCGAACCGCTGGGCCCGGTGACCACCGTCAGCTCGCCGGTGCGGATGTCGATGTCGAGGTTTTTGAGGTTGTGCTGACGAGCACCACGGATGCGGATGAGACCCTGGGACATAACGGCTTTGTTGGGGGGTGGGCCGTCATTCTAGAGAGAGTACCGCTTCCCTCTTTGCAAGGTCAGCAAATCAGTGGCCGTCAGCAGGGCTGTTGCCCATGGTGACCTCACCACGCCCAAGCCAGCGCAAGGTTGGCACACCTGCGTAGGCATAGAAAGCCCCCCGCCACCCTCCGCAAGGGCTGGTGGCTGGGGCCAACAGGCTCACTTGCTGGTGGCTGCCGGTGCGGAGGCGTCGCTCGCCGCTGGTGCGGCAGCGGGCGTCGCAGCGTCGGCGGGTTTGGCCGGCTCAGGGGCATGCACCGCTTCAGCGCCATGCTTTTCGCCGCCCATGTCCAGGTTGTCGCCGCCTTTGAAAATCACATACATGGCCAACGCCGCAAACACCACAAAGCCCAAAAAAATCTTCCACATGACTCGAGTCTCCAAATGAAAAAGCCCTCCGCAGAGGAGGGCTTGAATGTAGCACCCGAGTTCCCTCGGGCAGCTTACAAAACCATCAGTCGTTGGCGTAAATGTCCACGTCTTTGGTTTCTTTCACGAACAACATGCCGATGACAAACGTCATGCCGGCCACGATGATCGGATACCACAAGCCGTTGTACATGTTGCCCGTCTGCGCCACGATGGCAAAGGCAGTGGTGGGCAGCAACCCGCCAAACCAACCGTTGCCGATGTGATAGGGCAAAGACATGGATGTGTAACGGATGCGGGTGGGGAACATCTCGACCAACATGGCGGCGATGGGGCCATAAACCATGGTCACCAACAACACCAAGTAAGAGAGGATGATGATGACCATCACCTTGTTCACCTTGGCCGGATCGGCCTTGGTGGGGTATCCGGCCTCTTTCAAAGCGCCACTCAAGTTGGCGCTGAACACGGCGTCCTTGTTCTTCTTCTCGTCAGACAAGTTCTTGATGGCGGTCTCAGCGGCGGCCACTGCTTTTTCGTCCACCGGGCTGGCGGCTTTGAGGCCTTCCAACTTGGTTTCAGCGGCGGTTTTGGCTGCGGCGATTTCTTCCGGTGTGGGGAACACGTTGATGACCTTGTCACCCACTTTGATCACCGCAGGGGTGCCCTTGGGTGCCACTTCGTTGACATAGCTCACCGAGCCAGCGGCCAGACGTTGTTTGCCTACGTCGCAAGACGAGGTGAACTTGACCGTGCCGGTGGGGTTGAACTGGAACGAGCACTCACCAGGATCGGCCACCACCACCACTTGGCTCTTTTGCTGAGCAGCGTGCAAGTCAGGGTTGGCGGCCTTGGTCAGCGCCTCAAACACCGGGAAGTAGGTCAACACGGCCAACAAGCAACCGGCCATGATGATGGGCTTGCGGCCAATTTTGTCGGACAGCGAGCCGAAGATGATGAAGAACGGGGTGCCGATGATCAACGAT
Organism: Limnohabitans rimovensis (SeqCode); assembly: GCF_965234775.1. Taxonomy (GTDB): domain Bacteria; phylum Pseudomonadota; class Gammaproteobacteria; order Burkholderiales; family Burkholderiaceae_C; genus Limnohabitans; species Limnohabitans rimovensis. The sequence goes on from NZ_OZ248562.1 coordinate 1,631,466, forward strand.
GCGGCCACGAACAAGTTGGCGGTGGCACCATCCACTTTGAGCGACTGGGTCAAGAAGAACAGCGCATAGAACTGGCCTGAATACCAGACCACGGCTTGGCCGGCGGTCAGGCCGATCAAGGCCAAGATCACGATCTTCAGGTTTTTCCATTGACCGAAGGATTCGGTCAGCGGTGCTTTGGAGGTTTTGCCCTCGGACTTCATCTTGGCGAAAGCCGGTGACTCGTTCATCGACAAACGGATGTAGACCGACACGGCCAACAAAGCGATCGACACAATGAACGGCACGCGCCAGCCCCAATCGGCAAAGGCCTCTTCGCCGACCCAGGTGCGGGTGCCCAAAATCACCATCAGCGACAGGAACAGGCCCAGCGTGGCGGTGGTTTGAATCCACGAGGTGTAAGCGCCGCGCTTGTCGTGCGGTGCATGCTCGGCCACGTAGGTGGCAGCGCCACCGTACTCACCGCCCAACGCCAAGCCTTGCAGCAAGCGCAAGCCGATCAAGATGATCGGTGCGGCCACGCCAATGCTGGCGTAGTTGGGCAGGATGCCGACGATGAAGGTCGACAAGCCCATGATCAGGATGGTCACCAAGAAGGTGTACTTGCGGCCAATCATGTCGCCCAAGCGGCCAAAGAAGATGGCGCCAAAGGGTCGAACGATGAAACCAGCCGCAAACGCCAGCAGCGCGAAGATGAAGGCCGAACCGGCGTCCAATCCGCTGAAAAACTGCTTGGCGATGATCGCTGCGAGTGAACCGTACAGGTAAAAGTCGTACCACTCGAAAACGGTACCGAGTGAGGAAGCGAAGATGACCTTCTTTTCCTCGCCCGACATGGGTCGGTTGACGTCTAATGTGCTCATTTGATGTGTTTCTCCAGTGTTGGTGTTATGTGTTTTGCACTGTCGAACTATCCGTCACGCAACTGACCCTGCTCTGACGCATAACTTATGGCCAACTTACTGAACCCAGCGATCCATGGAGGCCAAACTCACGCGCATCAACCATCACATGAGCCCCTGGTCAAGTGCTCTTTGCGAGTGAAAATAGCTCACCCCTTGCCATCGAATCGCATCTATGCACTAGGGTTTGCCCTTGCAAGCCCCTACAACCCGATGGCGAGTAAGTTAGCGGTAAGGGGGCGATTCAACAGTGAGGTTTGAACTTTGGATTCATCTTGCTCACACTTCTGAACGTGCTCCAACTCCTGCTCTACATTGGCTTGCTTGCGCTGGTCGGTCAGGGCTTTTTGTATTTGATCAGTGGCCAAGGTCGCGATTCGAATATGTTCTACCAGTTGTTTCAAATTCTGAATAAGCCTTGGGTTTGGTTGGCTCGGCGCATTTCGCCTTCAAAGGTGGCAGACCACCAGGTTCCTTTTGTGGCTTTTTTCGCCATGGGCGTGACTTACCTCGCCGTCACCTTGGCCAAGATCGAGCATTGTGTGGATGTGGCCATGCAAGGTTGTCGCTGATGGACTTGAACTACCACTTCCTCAAATGGTCGGCCGTGCTTCAGTTGGCTTTTGGCTTGAAAGAAGCAGCCATGAACCGCTTTGAGCAAATCTTGCGCACTTATCCAGATGACATTTATGCCTTGTCCAGTCGGGCCCACATCCTGGCGGCGCAGAGCGATTGGTGGGCGGCCCTATCGGATTACGATCGTTTGACGGCGACTGGCCAAGCCAGCGCTTCCGTGTGGTTCAACAAAGGTTTTGTGCTTGAACAATTGGGTCGCCTGGATCAAGCGCTTGAATGCTTTCAAAAAGCGTGCGATTTAGACCCTCAACTCGACAGGGCTTGGTATGGGCTGGGTCTGGTGCTGATCCAACTCAGGCGCAGTGATGAGGCCATCGTGGCCTTGCGCCACAACACGGAATTACAACCCATGAGTCCGCATGGCTGGTACCAACTGGCCCGCGTACACATGGACCGAAGCGAAGCAGAGCAAGCAGAGAAGATCATGCGTCATCTGCAAAGCTTTGAGCCTAAAGTCGCCGCTCAACTCGAGCGCGAGACGGGCATCAAGCTGAGCTGAGGTCATCGCCCACACCCGGTTGTAACGCGGGGACGAAAGTCCTCAAGGGGTAGTGGATCAACCGCTGTCAAAGGCGGATTTTGAAGAGGAGACACCTGTGGAAGTTACCGAAAACCAACGGGCATACTGGCAAAAAAACCTCAACATCACCGCCATCTTGATGGGCGTGTGGTTTGTGGTGACTTTTGTCATCGCCTACTTTGCGCGTGATTTGAATTTCACTTTTTTTGGATGGCCTTTTAGCTTTTGGGCTGCCTCCCAAGGCTCATTGATCGTCTATGTGGTCATCATTTGGTTCTATGCCCGCTATATGAACCAATTGGACCAAGAACACGGCCTGGCCGAAGTTGAGGAGGACTGATATGAGCGGAATGACATCAGAAAACACAGGCGGCGTTTTCAGCGCTTCCAGCAACGCTGCCTTCAAGCAGCAACTGAACAAGGTGTACGCCTGGTACACCGGCGGATTCCTGCTATTTGTGGTGGCTTTGGCCATCCTGGAGCAAATGGGCCTTCCAAGAAATTGGATCGGTTATTTGTTTTTGGCCGCAACGGTCTTCTTGTACGCCGGCATTGGGGTCATGAGCCGAACCAATGATGCGGCCGAGTATTACGTGGCAGGTCGACGCGTTCCCGCCATTTACAACGGCATGGCCACTGGCGCTGACTGGATGTCGGCGGCATCCTTCATTGGCATGGCCGGCACGCTGTACCTGACTGGCTATGGCGGCTTGGCCTTCATCATGGGATGGACCGGTGGCTATTGCTTGGTGGCCTTGTTCTTGGCGCCTTACTTGCGCAAGTTCGGTCAATTCACGGTGCCAGACTTTTTGGGTGCGCGATACGGCGGCAATTTGCCCCGGTTCATTGGCATCATGGCCGCCATCTTGTGCTCATTTGTTTATGTTGTCGCACAAATTTATGGCGTTGGCTTGATCACCACACGACTGACCGGCGTGGCGTTTGAATTGGGCATCTTCTTGGGACTGGGCGGCATTTTGGTGTGCTCTTTCCTGGGCGGCATGCGCGCTGTGACCTGGACCCAAGTGGCACAGTACATCATCTTGATCATTGCTTATTTGATCCCTGTGGTGTGGTTGTCGGTCAAACAAACCGGCATTCCCATTCCGCAAGCGATCTATGGCTATCAACTTGAAAAAGTGACCGCCAAGGAAAAAGAGCTGATCGATGACCCCAAAGAGAAGGAAGTCATCGCGGCCTTCAAGGCACAAGCTGACGTCTTTGCTGAAAAGCTCAAGGATGTGAAAGGCTCACTGGCCGCTGACAAAGAAGCTGCCGAGAAGAAGATTGCGGAGCTCAAGGAAGCCAATGCCGAGCCAGCCCAAATGGCTGCCGCAGAGAAAGCCCTGGCAGCCATTCCCAAAGATGAGGATGCCGCGAAAAAGGCTTGGACCAAAGGCAAGAGTGACAACGAAGCGAGGGCCAAGCCCTTGGGTGGCATGCCTCGACATGCGACGCAATTTGCGGGTGACCCCAACGGTGACGCCAAAGCCAAGGACACCTTTGACACCTCGCGGCGCAACTTTTTGGCCCTGGTGTTTTGTTTGATGGTGGGTACCGCCGCATTGCCGCACATCCTGATGCGCTACTACACCACACCTTCGGTCAAGCAAGCCCGCAGTTCGGTGACCTGGTCACTGTTCTTCATCTTCTTGTTGTATTTCACGGCACCCGCTTTGGCGGTGTTGGTCAAGTACGAGGTGTTCACCGTCTTGGTGGGTACTCCGTTTGACAAGCTACCAGCCTGGGTGTCGCAATGGGCCGTCGTCGACCCCAACCTGCTGTCCATCATTGACATCAACAAAGATGGCTTGCTGCAATTGGGCGAACTCAAAATCGGTGGCGACATCGTGGTTTTGGCAACCCCTGAAATTGGCGGACTGCCCTATGTCATCTCTGGCATGGTGGCAGCGGGTGGCTTGGCGGCCGCTTTGTCAACCGCAGACGGTCTGCTGTTGACCATTGCCAACGCCTTGTCACATGACCTGTACTACAAGATGATTGACCCCAATGCCTCAACTTCACGGCGGGTGACGATCTCCAAAGTCTTGTTGCTGGTCGTCGCCTTGGCAGCGGCCTATGTGGCAGCCCAAAAACCAGCGGACATCTTGTTCCTGGTGTCGGCGGCCTTCTCGTTTGCTGCGGCTTCTTTCTTCCCGGCCCTGAGCCTGGGTATTTTCTGGAAGCGCGCCAACAAATGGGGAGCGGTCATTGGCATGTTGGGTGGATTGGGCATCACCTTCTACTACATGGTGACGACGCAACCTTGGTTGCGGGGCGTGTTTGGTGTGACATCACCCATTGAGTTGTGGTGGGGCATTCTGCCCATCTCAGCCGGTGTCTTTGGTGTGCCACTGGGCTTTGCGCTGATCATCATTGTCAGCCTCTTGACGGCACCACCCCGCCAAGAAATCCAGCAATTGGTTGAACATGTGCGCTACCCGAACATTCCCGGTGATACGCATCAGCATGCCACCTGATTGAACTGAAAAGCTTTTTTAAACCCACCGCAAGGTGGGTTTTTTTTTGCGGCCACCCTGGCGGGCAGCATTATTTTTTATCGTGTTCTTTCAGCCGTGCAGTCGATCGCTGATGGCCTGCCACACCCCACGCTTGCCCGCGTTGTCCAGGTTGGACCACTGGCCAATCTCGTTGAGCGTGCGCCGACAACCCCAGCACCAAGCGGTGTCGGCTTGCATTTGGCACACCGCCACGCACGGCGAAGGCACGGCCTGCGCCGCAGGCTGGGCCAGCACCTGGGTAGAGCGCTCGCGCAGCGCTTGGTGCACATGCTCAATGGGCGCTGGGGTGCTCATGGTCAATAACCCCGCTGGCGGTCGATGGCGCCGGGCAGTTGAGCCGGTGGCGTACCGCTGGCCCACAAGCGCACCTTGTGGGCGATTTGCGCAATGGTCTCGTCGCGCAAGGTGCGCGCCGAGGTGTGTGGCGTGACGGTGATTTGGGGGTGGCGCCAAAACGGGTGCTCTGGGGGCAAGGGCTCTTGGCGAAACACATCCAGGGTGGCCCCGGCCAAGTGGCCGCTGTCGAGCAAGTCGATCAAATCGGCATCCACCACATGGCCGCCCCGTGCCACATTGATCACATAGCCACCGGCTTGCAATTGCGACAGGTTGGCGCGGTTCAAAATGTTTTCGGTTTGGGGGGTGAGCGGCAGCAAATTCACCAACACCTTGGAGGCCGCCAAAAACTCGCCCCATTGCGCGTCTCCGCTGAAGCAGCGCACACCAGGCAAACTTTTGGGGCTGCGGCTCCAGCCATTGACCGGAAACTCAAACCCTTGCAGCGCCCGTGCCACCCGCTCGCCCAGCACGCCCAGGCCCATCACACCGACCGGAAAGTCGCTGCGCTGGCGCGGTTTGCGAAACGCCCAACGTGCTTCGGGTTGGGCTTTGTCATAGGCGTCGAATTCGCGAAAGTGGCGCACCAGGGCATGCAGCACGTATTCGGCCATTTGCACCGACATGCCCGCGTCTTCCAGCCGCACCAACACCGACTGCGCCGGCCAGCGCAAGGGCAACAAGGCGTCCACCCCGGCACCGGTGTTGAAGATCACCTTCAGGCCCGGTTGCGCATCCAAAAAGTCTTGAGACGGGGCCCACACCACGGCGGCATCGGCTGGGCCCGCGCCGGGCGACCACAAAGCCACGGTGTGTTCGGGCAAGGCCGCTTGCAGGCCATCGACCCACGGCGCGGGCTGGGTGTGGGTGAGGTAGACGTGAATCTTCATGCGGCGGTGCTTTCCAAGCGCAACAAAGGCGCACCTTCGTTGACCTGATCGCCCGGCGCGTACAGCAACTCGGCCACCGTGCCGTCGATGGGCGCGGCGATGGTGTGCTCCATCTTCATGGCTTCGAGCACCGCCAAGGCCTGGCCCGCGCTCACCACCTGGCCGACCTGCACCGCAAACGAAAGCACCTTGCCCGGCATGGGCGCGTTCAAATTGCCTTGGGTGGCAGAGGCATCGGCTTGGTGCGCCAGCGGGTCGATCCAGCGCCACGCGGCTGCGCCCTCGGGGGTGAACACATGCATCACGCCGCCATGGGTGTGCACCTGGGCTGTCCAGCGTTGCCCGGCCAGCCACACGGTGAGGCCGGCATCGCTGGCTTGCCAACGCCAAGCGCCTTGCCAGTCCACACCCTCGCCTTGAACGCGCAACTGCGTCTCCTGGCCGGGCATGCCCAGGCTGCTGACCTGCATGGTTTGGCCCTGCCACTCGCCTTGGGCTTGCCAGCGGCGCACACCATGGGGCGCCCAGGCATCGCGGCGGCCCCAGGGGTCGACCCAAGCATGGGCCTGGGGCTGCTCCGCCAGGGCCAAGGCATGGACATGTTGGGCCAGGGCAAAAGCCGCACACACCTGAGCGGGCACCGGCGTTTGACCAAACAAAACGGCGCTTTCGCGCTCGATCAAAGCGGTGTCAAGCACCGCGTTGGCAAAGGATGGGCTGCGCACCACTTGGCGCAAAAACCCCACGTTGTGGCTCAAGCCCACGATGTGCAACTGCGCCAAAGCCCTGTCGAGTTGGGCCAGCGCGGCCGCGCGCGTGGGCGCATGCACGATGAGCTTGGCAATCATCGGGTCGTAAAACGGGCTGATGGTGTCGCCCTCGCGCACACCGCTGTCGATGCGCACCGCCCCTGGGGTGAACAGTTGCGCGGGCGGCGTGCGGTACACCGCCAAGGGGCCGGTGGCGGGCAAAAAGTCGCGCTCGGGGTTTTCGGCGCAAATGCGCGCTTCGATGGCATGGCCTTGGATGTGCACCTGGTCCTGCGACATGGGCAAGGGCTCGCCACAGGCCACGCGCAACTGCCACTCGACCAAGTCCAGGCCGGTGATGGCCTCGGTGACCGGGTGTTCCACTTGCAAGCGGGTGTTCATCTCCATGAAGAAGAAGTCCATGCCGCGCTCGCTTTGCTCAACGATGAACTCCACCGTGCCCGCCCCCACATAGCCCACGGCTTGGGCGGCGGCCACCGCCGCTTGGCCCATGCGTTGGCGCAGCTCTGAGGTCATGCCCGGCGCGGGGGCTTCTTCCAACACCTTTTGGTGACGGCGCTGCACCGAGCAATCGCGCTCGAACAAATGGATGCAATGCCCCTGGCTGTCGGCAAACACCTGCATCTCGATGTGGCGCGGGCGCTGCACATACTTTTCAATCAGCACCGCTGCATCGCCAAAACTGTTTTGCGCCTCGCGCTGGCACGAGGCCAAGGCACTGGCAAAGGCATCGGCGCTGCGCACCACGCGCATGCCCTTGCCGCCACCGCCTGCGCTGGCCTTGATCAACACCGGGTAACCGATTTTTTCGGCCTCGCGGGCCAGTAAAGCGGGGTCTTGGTCAACCCCGTGGTAGCCGGGCACCAGGGGCACACCGGCTTGGCCCATCAACTGCTTGGACGCGGCCTTCAACCCCATGGCACGAATGGCGGCGGGCGGCGGGCCAATGAAGACCAAGCCCGCATCTGCGCAGGCCTGGGCGAAGTCGGCGTTCTCGCTCAAAAATCCATAGCCCGGGTGGATGGCCTGAGCGCCGGTTTGGCGCGCGGCGTCGATGATGCGCTGCCATTGCAAGTAACTGTCTTTGGCTTCGGCCCCACCAATGTGCAGCGCTTGGTCGCAGGCCTGCACATGGGCGGCATGGGCATCGGCGTCGGAGTACACCGCCACCGTGGCCACACCCAGGCGGCGCGCTGTGGCGGCCACACGGCAGGCAATTTCACCCCGGTTGGCGATCAAAATTTTGGCAAACATGGGCTCTTCCTCGGCTGTGGCGGCGGTGTCGTTTGGGTGAAACAGGGTCATGCCCTGGGGATCAACCAATTGGGCGGGCGTTTGTTCAAAAACGATTGCAAACCCTCTTTGCCCTCGTCGCTGGCGCGGATGTCGGCAATGCGGCGGGCGGTTTCGGCGCGCAGGTCGGCGTCAATGGGGCGGCTTTCCACATCGCGCACCAACTGCTTGCACAGGCGCACGGCGGCAGGGCCGTTTTGCACCACTGTCTCGAGCATGGCTTCCACGCTGGCGTCGAGCGCATCGGGCGCGCACACCTCGTGCACCAGGCCCATGGCTTGGGCCTGGGTCGCCGTGAAACGCTCGGCGGTGACAAAGTAGCGGCGCGCCGCCGACGCGCCCATGGCCCGCACCACATACGGGCTGATGGTGGCCGGCATCAAACCCAGGCGCGCTTCGGACAAACAAAACTGCATGGACGCGCTGGCCAAGCGCACATCGCACACCGACGCCAAACCCATGCCACCGGCATAGCAATCGCCCTGCAAGCGGCCGACGATGGGCACCGGGCATTGGTCCAGCGTCCACAACATGTCGGCCAGGCCTTGGGCATCGGCGCGGTTTTGGTCCCAGCTGTAATCGGCCATGGCGCGCATCCAGTTGAGGTCGGCGCCCGCACAAAACGCTTTGCCGTGCCCGGTTAGCAGCACCACCCGCACCTGGGTATCGCGCGCAATGTCGGCAAAAGCCTGGGTCAATTCGGCAATCATGGCGTCGTTGAACGCATTGCGCACCTCTGGCCGGTTCAGCCACACCTCGGTGCGCTCAGGGCTGGGGTGACGGACTTCGATGCAGGTGGTGCTCATGAATGGCTTGTTTCAGTGGTTGCGAAAAAGTCTGGCAGCCACACAGGGCCGCCAGCACAGGGGCGGGATCAGTAGCGCTTGGCCACTTCTTCCAACATCACCTCGGTGGCGCCGCCACCGATGGCGAGCACCCGGGCGTCGCGCCACAGGCGCTCGATGGGCGCTTCACGCATATAGCCCATGCCGCCCCAAAACTGCAGGCAGCCGCCCACCACTTCGTTGACCAAATCGCCCGTCAGGGCTTTGAGCATGGACACCTCTTGCACGATGTCGTGCTCTTGCGTGACCGACCAGGCGCAGTGGTACATCAGTTGCCGCGCTGCGCGGGTTTTGGCGTCGAGCATGGCGATGCGCTGGCGAATGTGCTGCATGTCCCACAGCGCTTTGCCAAAGGCTTGGCGTTGGCGCACATAATCCAAGGTCAGCTCAATGGCGCGTTGGCAGTGGCCCACCGCCATGGCCGCCAAAGCGATGCGCTCGGTTTGCAAGTTGCGCATCAGCGCGTAAAAGCCTTTGTCTTGCTCGCCCAGCAAGGCCTCGGGGCCCAAACGCACGTTGTCGAGCACCAACTCGGCCGTGTCTGAACACAGCCAGCCGGTTTTGTCTAAAGAACGGCCCACGCTGAAACCGGGCGTGCCCTTTTCCACAATGAACATCGACATTTGGTGTTTGCCAGGGCCGGTTTTGGCGGCAACGAAATACACATTGGCATGCACGCCGTTGGTGATGAACATCTTGGTGCCGTTGAGCACCCAGCCGTCGCCGTCGCGCTTGGCGGTGCTTTTCATGCCAGACAGGTCAGAACCCGCACCGGGCTCGGTCATGGCGACGGCACTGATGGTGTCACCAGCAATGATGCTGGGCATGTACTTGGCTTTTTGCGCGGCGGTGCCCGCATGGTGCAAATGCGGGCTGGCCATGTCGGTGTGCACCAACACGCTCACGATGAAGCCGGCAAACGTGGACTGCGACAGCGCTTCGGCAAACACCAGGTTGGTCAACGCATCGGCCTCGGCGCCGCCGTATTCGCTGCTGTACATCAGGCCAAAAAAGCCAGCTTCGCCCATTTTGCGCAACACTTCACGCGGCACTTTGCCGGCCTTTTCCCATTCCATGCCGAAAGGCTCGACCTCACGCTCAAGAAAGCGCTGCATTTGGTCGCGCAGGGTTTGGTGTTCGGGGAGGTGGTAGATGTGGTTCATGGTTTGCTCAAAGGTTCAAAAAATTACATGCGAAACACGCCAAAGCGTGTCTCGGGAATTGGCGCATTCAGTGCTGCAGACAAGCCCAGCGCCAGCACACGGCGGGTGTCGGCGGGGTCGATCACGCCGTCGTCCCACAGGCGGGCACTGGCGTAATAGGGGTGGGATTGGTGGGCGAATTGGTCCAGCAGCGGCTGCTTGAACTTGGCCTCTTCATCGGCGCTCCAGCTGCCGCCTTTGGCCTCGATGCCGTCGCGGCGCACCGTGGCCAGCACGCTGGCGGCTTGCTCGCCGCCCATGACGCAAATGCGGGCGTTGGGCCACATCCACAAAAACCGTGGGTTGAAAGCGCGGCCACACATGCCGTAGTTGCCCGCGCCGTAGCTGCCGCCAATGATGAAGGTGAACTTCGGAACACAGGCGGTGGCCACAGCCGTGACCATCTTGGCGCCGTGGCGGGCAATGCCCTCGTTTTCATACTTGCGCCCCACCATGAAGCCGGTGATGTTTTGCAAAAACACCAGCGGAATTTTGCGCTGGCAACACAGCTCGATGAAGTGCGCCCCCTTTTGTGCCGACTCGGAAAACAGCACGCCGTTGTTGGCGATGATGCCCACCGGCATGCCTTCCACATGGGCAAAACCGCAGACCAAGGTGGCACCAAAACGCGGCTTGAACTCATGCATCTCCGAGCCATCGACGATGCGGGCGATGATTTCGCGCACGTCATAGGGCTTTTTGGTGTCGGTGGGAATCACGCCATACAACTCTTGCGGGTCGTACAAGGGAGCACGGGCTTCACGCACGGCCAGTTGCACCTCTTTGCGGTGGTTCAACCGCGCCACCGCTTCTCGCGCCAGCGCGATGGCATGGGCGTCGTTGTCTGCCAAGTGGTCGGCCACGCCCGACAGGCGGGTGTGCACATCGCCTCCCCCTAAGTCTTCGGCGCTGACGATTTCGCCAATGGCGGCCTTCACCAAGGGCGGGCCGCCCAAGAAAATGGTGCCTTGGTTTTTCACGATGATGGTCTCGTCGCTCATGGCCGGCACATACGCGCCGCCCGCGGTGCAACTGCCCATGACCACCGCGATTTGCGCAATGCCTTGGGCGCTCATATTGGCTTGGTTGAAGAAGATGCGGCCAAAGTGCTCTTTGTCGGGGAACACATCGTCTTGGTTGGGCAGGTTGGCGCCGCCCGAGTCCACCAAATAAATACAGGGCAATTGGTTTTGCTGGGCCACCTCTTGGGCACGCAGGTGTTTTTTCACCGTCATCGGGTAATAGGTGCCGCCCTTCACCGTGGCGTCGTTGCACACCACCATGCAGTCCACACCACTCACGCGGCCAATGCCGGCGATCAGGCCAGCGCAGGGTGCGCTGTCGCTGCCGTCGCGGTCTGGGTACATGGCCAGTGCGGCCAGGGGCGATAACTCCAGAAAAGGCGTACCAGGGTCGAGCAACAAAGCCACCCGCTCACGCGGCGGCAGCTTGCCCCGCGCCAGCTGCTTGGCCCGCGCCGCCTCGCCACCACCCAAGGCGCTGGCCTGCAACTGCACACGCAAATCGGCCACCGCCGCCTGCATGGTCTGGGCATTGGCCACAAAGTCAGCAGCGCGGGGGGACAAGGCAGAGGTGAGAACCGACATATCAGGCCGTCAAAGTCAAAGCGGCGACTTTAGTTGACGTTGACGTAAACGTCAATCAGGACCCATCAATTCTGATCAAAGCGCTATTTATCTCAATCACGAGGTTACAAATTGTTTTTTTATAACAACAAAGCGTTCTAAATGCATGAAATATCAAACTTTTTGGTGTACATTTTCAATTAATTAATTAATTGGTTTTCACTAATTTGTTGATTTTCAATTTTATCAACCCAAAGGAGTGATCCATGCAAACCATCCCCGCATCCCCTCAATCCAACACCCAAGGCGGTTACACCATCGTCGAACTGAGCATTGCCCTGACCATCATCGGGATTTTGATTGTTGCCGGCTTGGCAGGGGTCAATTCTTTACTTGTCAGCAGCAAAGCCAACTCCCAAATTGAAGACTCTGGGAGAACATTGGCGAAATTACAAGCTTTTGTTTCTTCAACTGCAAGTACCCCGAGCCTGAATACAAATGCAGGGGTTGGTTTGGGTTTGTTCACTGGCACAAGGGTCACAGGAACTCAACCGAGTCAAGTAGTCGCAAATGCTTTCGGTGGATCTGAAATCGTGTCGACAAACGCTGACGCGACAACTCATGGCATTACTGCAAACACTGGAGCAATTTACACGTTAACCAATATTCCCAAGGCTTCGTGTCCAGACTTGATAACAAGTTTATCAACTTTGGCTGATCAAGTTTTCATCAACACCGTGACGCCAGCTCCCACCAGCGGATCTGGTATTACCGCATCCTCCGTATCAGTCAAGTCTTCAGGAGGTACTCCAAATTTATCCACAGTTGGCAACGAATGCACTAAAGCCAATCTGATTAGCTTGCAATTTGCATTGAAGCCCTGACCCCATGCCCCGCGTTTCCATTCAGAAAGCGCTGGTTTGGTCAGCCCTGCTGGTGGCTGGTGGCGGTGTGGCCTGGGCGCAAACCGCGCCCAAGGCTTGGGTCGAGGTCTTGCCGCTGCGCACCACCACAGCGGCGGGGCTGCAAAGCCCGGCGGCTGTGCGCGCCGCCATCCACGGCAACGCGACCCAGCCACGCCCCACAGTTGGCAACCACACGCCCCCTTCAGCCCCGCCCAATGCGGGTTGGGGGGCGGTGGCTGGCAGTGATGGGGTGTGGCTGCAATTTATCAACACCGACATTGCCAGTGTGGCCCGCAGCCTGGGGGCCGTCACAGGCCGCCAGGTGGTGGTGGACACCCGGGTGCAAGGCCAGCTGACTTTGCAAAGCGCCCAAGCTGTGCCACCGGCCCAAGCTTGGGACCTGTTTCAACAAGCCCTGCACCAACGGGGTTGGCGCATGGTGGCCACCCAAGGCCTGTATTTGATCACCCCGCAAGACAAAACCGTGGCCGCAGAGCCCACCCCAGCCCCCAACGCCCCCAGCAAAACGCCCAGCATCAGCGCTGGCGCGCCAACGCCCACCCCCCCAGGGGCGGCGTCTGCATTTGAAATCACCGTGGAATGGGCCAAGCCGCCCAAACCCACCTTGCCCAACCCCTCAGGCAGCGCCAACCCGGTGCGCCTGCCCAGCCCCGAACCCGACGCGGTGTGGACCTTGCAAACGCAAGACAAAACCCTTTATCACAGCCTCAGCCGCTGGGCACAGGCGGCCCAATGGCAACTGATGTGGGAGGCCGAGCGCGACTTTCCCATCCAGGCGCAAATCAGCATCGAGGGCAGCTTCAGCGCCGCCGTGCAATTGGTGATGAATGCCCTGAGCAACACCGACCACCCCTTGCAGGCGGTGATGAACGAAGCCACCCGCGTGATGAGCATCGTGCGCCATCAACAACGCAATGACAGTTGACCAACCATGAACCCATTGAATGCTTTGCCTGTTGGTTCGCGCCCTGGGCTGGCGTACCTGGGACTGGGAATGGCACTCTTGCTCAGTGGTTGCAGCTTGTCGCGCTTCGAAAAACAAATCAGCAGCGGGCATGGCGACATGGCCCAGCGCACCGAGCAAGCCAACGCCTTGTTGCGCAGCTACCCGGGGCCCACACCCGCTGTGGTCACCACCCAGCGGGCGCGCTTCACCACCCAGTCCATCCCGATTGACCGCAGCGAAATGCTGCCCAGCCACATCGCCTCGGTGACGCTGCGCCTGCCCGGTCGCCACAGCGTCAAAACCATTGCCACGCTGATTGAACGCGCCACCGACATCCCGGTCAATGTGTCCAGCGACGCCACCATGCCCGCCAGCCAGTTTGTGCCCATCGGCATGAGCTTCGCCACACCGGTGGCGGCGCCGGTGGTGGCCGCTGGCGCGACGGGGTTACCGGTGCTGAGCGACAAGCAAATTTTGGACAGCGCTCAGCGCGCCGGTGGCACCCGCCTGAACCCCGAGACCGACCCGACCAGACTCAACGACATCGAAATCAACTATTCGGGCAGCCTGGCGGGCCTGCTGAATCAGGTGGCGCTGCGCGCCGATTTGCGTTGGTCCTATGAAGCGGGACGGATTTTGTTTTACCGGGTGGTCACCCGCAACATCGCGGTCAAAACACTGCCTGGTGGCTTGAAGTTGTCGTCTGCTTTGAGCCTGACATCCACCGGTGGAGGCACGGCGTCATCGTCGAGTTCCAGCGACATCAACATTTGGACGGGCATTGAAAGAAACCTGGCCAACATGGTGTCGGTCAGCGGCAGGCTGGTGATCGACCCCAACACCGGCACGGTGACGGTGCGCGACGCCTTTCGCAATGTGGAGGCGATTGAAAAATACATCCAAGGCCTGAACCAAACCCTGATGCGCCAAGTGGCCATGACGGTCGAGGTGTTGCAGGTCAACCTGAAAAGCGAGTTCCAGTCGGGCATTGACTGGAGCTATGTGTCGCAGTCCATGCGCCTGGGCCAATTGCAAATCAATGGGCCCACGCCCGTTGCCAGCGCGGATGCAGCCACCAACATCGGACTGGTGTTGACCAATAAATCGGGCAGCACCAACCAGTTGTTGTTTCAGGCGCTGGAAAAGTTTGGCCGCGTCAGCTCGGCCTATTCCACCGTGGTCACCACCGTCAACCGCCAACCCGTTCCGGTGGGCAGCCAAACCACGCAAAGCTATTTGAAGTCGGTCACCCCGACCATCATCAACACCGTGGGCAGCACTGGCACCACCTATGGTGGCGCCACCCTGACCCCGGGTGAGATCACCACGGGGTTTTCGCTGACCTTGCTGCCCATCTTGCTCGACTCCAACCATGTGCTGATCGAGTGCGGCTTGTCGCTCAGCTCGCTCAAGTCCTTGACTTCATTCAACTCGGGCAGCGGTGCGAGCTTGCAAACCATCCAACAGCCCAGCATCGCCAACTTTGGGGTGTTGCAACGCTTGGTGGCGCGAGGGGGCGAGACCATCGTGCTCAGCGGTTTTGACGCCGAGGCCTTGAACAGCGAACAAGTCGACCCCTTGGTGCAAAGGTTGCCGGGCTCGCGCAAAGGCAGCAACGAGCGCACCACCACGGTGGTGCTCATCACCCCCCGTTTGATCGACCAGTGACGCCATGAACCAAAGCGCTTTATGGGTGAAGTTTGACCAGCACCACTTTGTGCTGGGCATGGAGTGGCGCCCGCTGCAACCGGCCGAAAAACTGGTGCGCAGCACTTTGGCCCAACTGCGCCGCGAGGGCATGCAGTGGTATGCGTCCAGCGGTTTGCAAAGCTTTGTAGGCACCTGCAGCGCCATTGCACAAGCGCGCAAGCCCATGCACTCTGCTGCCCTGCACTTGGCCCACCAGTGGAGCCAAGGCGGCCTGGAGTTGTTTGTGTTTGGCATGACCCAACAGCGCGTGGCCGTGGTGGCCTTGAACGATCGCAGCCCGGTGCCCGGCTTTGACTTCATTGGCGACATGGCCCAGGCGCAATCGCTGATTGAAGAGTTTGAGGCCATCCACGAAGGCTCGGCCATCCGCCGCGTGGGCGACTTGGGCCTCCTGGCCAACGAGGAGCAACTCAGCGCCAACACGGTGTTTGACATGCCCAGCACCGACTCGCGGCTGAAAAAAATTCCCAGCCTGCGCAGTTTTGCAGTGGCGATTGGCCTGCTGGCCTTGGCGGTGGCCGGCATGGCGGGGGTGTACCAATGGCAAATCCGCGATCGCGCTCAGATGCTGTCCAACTTGCCCCCGCCCCCGCCACCCGACCCCAACCCCGCCTACAACCAAAGCGTCGGCCAACGCCTGAGCACCCTGCACCTGCAAAGCCAGGCCTTGTACCAAGCCTGGATACAACTGATTTCGCAACTGCCCCTGGCGCACCAAGGTTGGGTGCTGACCCAAGTGGTTTGCCAAGGCGAGCAATGTCTGGCCGATTGGCAGCGCCAGTACGGCAGCGTGGCCGACTTTCATGCACAACTGCCGGTGCGCACCCGCCAAGCGCAGCACTTGCCGGTGACCAAAGACGCCCTCACCCAACGCATCCAAACCAGCCATGCCACCCCGGTGCAGGCCGGGCCACGCGCATATGCCAAGGCGGCTGACTTGCCAGCGCTGGCAGCGGCATTTCGCAACCAGTCTTCATGGCTGCAAGACCTGGGCTTGCTGGGTGGGCGCAGCTTGCAAGTGGAAAAAGCGCCGGTGTGGAATGCGCCAGCCGAAGGCCTGGTGATCAAGCAAGCCATGCACAAAGGCGCTTGGTCGGCCGAGTTGCCGCTGTCATTGGCGGCTGACTTGGTGCTGCCCCCCCATGCCACGGTGAACGAACTGAAAACCTCCCTGGGCCCGGTCTACGCGCTGACTGGAGACTACTATGCACGGCCGGACACGCCTTGAAGCCGCGCGCGCCATGTGCCTGGCTTTGGCCTGGGGTTGGGGTTGGGTGGTGTGCGCCGCAACGCCCGCGCCAACCGCGCCCAGCAAAACCCTGGGCGAGCTGATCGCCCAGGCCAAACGCGAGCAAGGCAAAGGTCCCCAAACGCCAAGCCCCGCCAAGCCCCGCCAGCCCGCGCGCAAGCTCGAGCCACCCATGCTGTGGACGCTCAGTGGTGCCAACCATCAGTTGGTGGCCGAGGTGCTGGACAACGGCACCATGCACGTGCTGCGCTTGCACGAAGGCGAGCGCCAGTTTGGCCGCTGGACGGTGGATCGGTACAGCGCTCAGGGCTTGTGGCTGGTGGCCCGCGATACCAAGGCCGGCACATCCCGCGAGCCGATGTTTTTGGTGCCCCCCAGCACGGGCATGCCGCTGTCGCATTACCTGCCAGGCCTGCCGCAAGCGCCGGCGCCGCTGGCCACGGGTGGGCCACTGCCCAACAACCTGATTGGCTTGCCACCCCTGCCCGACAACGACAACCCGACCAAGCCATGAGCGGCCCCAGCCTGCACAACCCCAACAGCCAGCTCAGCAGCGAGCCGGTGATGGTCAAGCGCAACCACATCGACGATTTCATGCAGATCCCCGCCTTCAACAGCGTGCTCTCGCATGGGGTCAAACCGGTGCTCACCATCCCCAAGGGCCAGCTGGCCAGCATGATGGCGCTGGGCACCGACAACAGCCGCTTCATCGTGCTGTGCCTGCCCAGCGAATACCGCAGCACGGGCTGGTTCAACCTGATTGAGCAAGGCAAACGCTTGAAGATGGGCTTTGCCGGGGCTTACACCTGCGCGCCCGATATTTTGCAAACCGTGTTGCAAGAGCATGTGCACGAAAAAGATGCCCTGAAAGCTCACAAAGCCCAAGAACACGAGCGCGAAACCATCGCCAAAATCATCCAAGACTCAGCCCCCTTGGGCTGGCTCAATGGCATCGTGGCGCATTGCTTGCAACTGGGCAGCAGTGACATTCATTTCGAAGTGCGCGGCGATGTCACCCTGTTGCGGGTGCGCTTGGACGGCTTGATGCGCTTGGTCAAGCACCTGCCCTCGCGCATGGTGATCAGCGGCATTGCAGCGGGCTACACCGTGTTGTCGCAAGAGGGCTCTAGCTCGGAGGTGGCTTTCAATGCGGGCCTGCCCCAGTCGGCCATGATCCCCATGGAAGTCAATGGCCAAAAACTGCAACTGCGCTACCAAAGCCACCCCAGCGTGGGCGGCTTTGATGTGACCATCCGCATCTTGCGCACCGGCAAAGTCAGCCATGCCGAGTTGCCACAAATCGACAAGCTGGGCTACACCGCATGGCAAATCGAGCAGTTGCGTGAAACCACCCAATCGGCGTGGGGTGGCGTGTTCATCGCCGGTATCACCGGGTCTGGCAAAACCACCACGCTGTCGGCGTTGTTGTCCATGCTGGCCTCTCAAGGGCAGCGCAAGATCATCTCGATTGAAGACCCGGTGGAATACATCGTGCCGGGGGTGTCGCACTTCTCCATCCAGCGCCAAGCCAAGGGCAGCACCCACAACCCTTTTGAGTCGGCCATGATGGCGTTTTTGCGCATGGACCCGGACGTGGGCATGTTTGGCGAAATCCGCGACCGCATCTCGGGGCAAATGGCGCATGCCGCCATCCAAACCGGTCACAAGCTGTTGACCACCGTGCACGCCACCTCGGCGCTGGGGATTGTGTCTCGGCTGACTTCGCAACACATTGGCTTGTTGCGCGAAGACGTGTGCAACGCCGAGTTTTTGTCGCTGCTGGTTTACCAAGTGCTCATGCCGCTCAACTGCGAGCATTGCAAGGTGCCCGCCATTTCTGCCTTGCCGGTGCCGACCTTGGTGGAATACGAAAAATACTTTGGCTTGGATGTGGCCCAGCTTCGCTGCGCCAGCGACATGGGTTGCCCACGCTGCCAAGTGCCAGGGATAGAGGCGGCCAACCACGACCATTCAGGCGTCAAAGGTGTGAAGGTGTGCGCCGAGGTGCTGCCCTTGGACAACACCTTGCTGGGCTTGCTGCACCAAGGCAACGACTTTGCCGCCCGCAGCCACTGGTTGGGCTTGCGCCAAGCCGCGTTTGACCAAGAGGACATGCTGGGCAAAGAAGCCTGGGGCCACGCCTTGTTTGACATGTCGCAAGGACGCATCGACCCTTATCACTTCGAGCGCACCTTTGGCTCTCCCGCTGTCATTGCACGCACACGCCAACTGGCGGTCATGCGGGGTGCGGCATGAAACAGTTGGTGATGTCCATCCCCGTGTGGTTTGCCAAGCGCGATTTGCACGAGCGCCGCGCCGACTTTTATTACGACCTGGCGTCCACCTTGAAAGACCGCGTGCCCTTGTTCACAACGATTCGCAAGCTGGAGTCGCGGGCACAACAACGCACACCGTTGAGTGCCCCCATGTACCTGCAAATGCTCAAAGGGCTGGAGGGCGGCTCGTTGTCAGAGGCGCTGCGCGGCATTGCGTCCACCACCGAGCTGACCATGATCGACGCCACCCAAGCCGCTGGCGACGCCACCATGGCCGATGGGCTGATGTTTTTGTCTGAAACCGTGCACAAAACCGATGCCATGGCGGTGACCATGCGCAAGGCCGTCACCTACCCGGTCGTTTTGTTGTTGATGTTTGCGGCTTTGTTGACCGGTTTTTCGGTGAACGCCGTGCCCATCTTGACGCAGCTCTCACCCGCGAGCAACTGGCCACCGCTGGGCCAAGCTTTGTATGCGGTGTCGCAGTTCATCACCCATTACGGCATTTATGTGGGTCTGCTGGCCGTGGCTTTTTTTGCGGGCTTGATCTACAGCCTGCCGCGCTGGACAGGGCCGGTGCGCAAGCAACTGGACAAATGGCTGCCGCTCAACCTGTACCGCGACTTTGCCAGCTCGATGATGATGATTTCTTTGGCGTCCCTCATGCGTTCGGGCATCTCGCTGCGCTCGTCGCTGGAGCGCACCTACAAGCACAGCTCGCCCTGGGGCAAGTGGCACATCCGGCAAATTTTGATCAACCTGTCCAAGCCCAACAACGGCACCTTTGGCCAAGCCTTTTCCACCGGCTTGTTTGACCAAGAGATGGAAGACCGCATCCAAGACGCCTCTGAGCGCAGCAACCCCATTGAGGCCTTCATCCACATCGGCGTGGGCTCCATCGACCGGATGATTTTGCGCATCGAAAAACGCGCCAAGCAACTCAATAACGCGCTGATGGTGGTGTGCGGTGTGCTGCTGGCCACCATGATGCTCGCGTTTTTCTCGACCACCATGTCATTGCAATCAGGCATCCGCAACCCCACCCAAGGAGTGATACTCAAATGAAACAACCTAACGTCATTGCGAACCCCTCCGCCTTTGAAAGCAGCTCTGTCATTGCGAGGGGCAAAGCCCCGAAGCAATCTGGCTTTAGCTTGCTGGAAATCTCGCTCGTCATCGCACTTGGGACGATGATGACCATTGGCTACTTGTACAACCAATCCCAGGACAACCAACTCAGCAACGCCAAGGTACAAGCAGGCTATTACCTCACCGTCAACGATGCGGTGGGCAAATACATGCTGAACTTCTATGAGGACCTGAAGGTCATACCGCCCGATTGCGCCCAAGTGCGCTTGACGGCAGGTGGTGTGCCATCGGCCATCGCCAGCACAACCAACTGCAAATTCACCACGGGTGCCGCCAGTGGCGTGAAAAGCCCCACCAATGCTTTGCAGCCCACCGTGACCGAATTGAAAAAACTCACCATGCTGGACAGCAGTTTTGAAGACCGCTTTATGTGGCCCACCCTCAGCACGGTCAACGGGCCTAAAGCCTCAGGCACTTGCACCACCGATTGCTTGACCGGCTCCAACACCGAACCCAGCCGGTTTGTCAACCGCATCCAGTTGTGGTGCGACGGCAGCCGGCTCTCAGGGCCTGCCACCGCGACTTGCGCAAACACCATGCAACTCAAAAGCCTGACGTTCAACTCCCAGCCTTTTGCGCCGACGGATCTTGGCAGCTTTTTCAAGCTCAGTCGCAACGAGATGTTGGGCACCTCCATCAACACCATGGGCAGCAACGGCTTCATGTCCTTGGAAACGGCGCTTGACACCGAGGGCAACGGCAAGCTGTACGGGGTGGGCAAGCAAACATCGCAGACCAACCCGATTGTTTATTTCGACAGCACCGACACCAGCGGCAAGTTCAACAACAAGGGCATCACTGGCATCATGGCCGTGCAAAACGCAGCCGATGTGCGGTGCTCAGCCAATTGAGTGTCGCCATGAAAACCGCCCTGATACAAAAGCCATGGCGACACCACTTGGCAGTGTTGTTGGCCCTTGTGCTCTGGTTCTTGCTCAGCAGCACGGGCCATGCGGATACTTGCACCACCCGCACCGTCAAGACCGAATCGGCACCTGCCAGAAGCTACACCGTGGATGCCACACCCATCCAAGAAGTCATCACCTCACACAAGGCGTCTGTGGTGTGGACGGGTTGCCCACCTGGGGCCTTGGCCAGTGGTGGAGAGTGGCTTGCTTATTTTTCCAGAAATTTTGGAACCACCTGGGCAGGTTACGCCACTGATTGGGGAGCCCCTTATTACTGGAATTGGGAAAGAGACAGCCCAACTGAAACACCATTCGCAGTCAATATTCGATTTTTGTACAACATCAATTGCGCTGTTGATCCGCGCACCTATTGTTTAGATAGCAAAGACAATCCTGTTGTGACAACACTAATAAGTGACAGCAATCACGATTCCGGATTGCAAATTTTCGTTGACGTGCGCTTCAGCGCAAGAGACAACAACGAAAAAGGATGCTTATCTATAGGCGGAGGTAAGGAGGCCACATGGAATGTTGAGGGAACCACCGGGTCCACCGTCAGGGGGAAAGCCATGCCGGTTCATCTTATTAACTGTACTTCCTTGCGAATGGACCTCACCCTGACCATCATTAAAACAAAGCCATTTTCGATTCCAGGAACAGATGATGTGGTCACCATCAACCTGACCCGCAACAATAACTTCAAATATTCTCTCTGTTCAGTTGGCAACAATTGCACAGCTGTCCCTATGTTGGGGGCGCCATTCAGTGTTTTCGATTCCGGCAAGCGCTTGACGATCAAGCTCACCAAAACCGTGAGGCCCCTGCCACCCACCAAAAAGTGCGTTGTCCAGTTGCAGTCCGCGCCAACAAGGTCCAGGTTGTAACGCGCTCAATACGCCTGCCCATGTCCACCACCATGTCTTTGCAGCCAGGCATCTGCAACCCCACTCAAGGAATCATCAAATGAAATCCTTACCTGTCATTGCGAACACTTCTGTCATTACGAGCCCCTCCGTCATTGCGAGCGAAGCGAAGCAATCCAGATCGCCACATCGCAACGCTTCCCGCGATGACGCCGGCTTCGGCCTGTTGGAACTGATGCTGGCCGCCATGATCGCCGCTGGCATCACCTTGGGCTATTTGTACAACCAGTCACGCCAAAGCGCCATCAACCAAGCGCAAAGCCAAGCGGGCTATTACCAAATGGTGAGCGACGCGGTGGCCAAGTACATGGCCAACAACTACGACCAGCTCAAAGCCATCCCCAAGCCCAAAACCTGCTCAGCCCCGCAGCTCTTCACCGAAGCTACCGAAGCCACCGCTGCCACCGCACCCACAGGCTGCGGCATAAACGCGCTGTTTCTGTCTGGCTCCGCTTCTAGCCCGGTTGCCAACGGCCTGCAACCCACCTTGACCGAACTTAAAAACACCGGTTACTTGGACGCCAATTTCAGCAACAGCTTTTTGTGGCCCACGCAACTGACCATGTACGCCGCCTCTGGCGTTAAAGCTGGCTCCAGCTATGCAGCACCCGAGTACCGTGTGCAAATTCAACCATGGTGTAACGGCGTCGCACCCAGCACCGACACCGTGTGTGACAAACCCGTGCTGCACAGCTTGGTCTACAACGCCCAACCGTTTGCCGCCAATACCAACAACAGCTTTGTCAACTTCTCACGCTTAGACCGGCTGATGCAAGCCCGCACCACGCTGGGCGCCAATGCCTTTGTCTCTTACGACTGGGCGTTGCAAAAAGATGGCTTGATGTACAGCGATGGCAACAAAAACCAACTGCCCAACTTGCTGAAGTTCATCAGTGGCAGTGACTCAGGCGTTGGCTTTGAAGGGGTGTTGGCATTGCAAGCGACTTACATGCCCATACAAACTTCATCCACACCGACGCCACCGCCGACGCCCTCACCAACAGACATTGTTTGGAAAGCGCCATACAGCGCTTGCGATATTTCAACAGACTTGAACATCGTCGCGCTTGCCAGTAGTTCAATATCGCGCATCGTTAGAGCCAGCACAAAAGACAGTTTCGGTCCCACATGCTTCGACATCAACGTCTTTATACCGACCATGAAGTACCAACCTTTAAAGTGTGTCGCAAACCCCAATACCGCTGCTTTACCCTCGAATGTAAAAAGCCCAAACAACTGTGAACCAAGCAAAACGCCATCCCCTTGGACGCACTGTGAAACAAGTCCCACGGGAGGCTCAAAAGTTGGCCCTTACTGTTGGCAACCGGATGTTGAAACATGGGCCATATACTTTTTGGCAAATGACGAAACTCTGCCTATGGACATGGCGCCGCGCATATTGACTGGTCCGGATCTCTTCTTGAACAATCTCTGCGCTGCCTCGTCATGGTTTAAAAATCAATCCCCCATCAGAACCATAGACACTTATTCCCATTTACCACTACTTACTTATTGCCGATGGGTTCCATTGCAATAACTCACCGGCCATGAAAAAACTTACTGTCACCGGCTTCACTCTTTTAGAGCTGCTCATCGGCATCGTGCTGTTTGGGGTACTGAGCATTGGCTACTACCGCGACCAGCGCATCGAGACCGACATCAGTTTGGCCAGCTTGCAAGCCCAACGCTTTCAGCAAGTCAGCACGGCGCTTGGTAAATTTATGAGCGACAACTATTCCAGCATCAAAGCGCTGCCCGCCACTTGTAGCGCCGTGGTGTACGCAGCCAACCAGCCCAAACCCAATGTGAACTTCAGCGCCTGTAGCCTCACCACCGCCACCACCGTGGTGAGCAATGGCCTGCAGCCCTTGGTGTCAGAGCTGATCGCCAGCGGTTATCTGAGCAAGACCTTTGATGCCAGCTTTGTGTGGCCCGGCTTGGGGCTGGTGTACCAAAGCTACGCCGGTTCGTTCGACCCCGCCAAAACCGACTACCCCTTGGCACCGCTGACCTATGCCTCGCTGATCCAAGCGATGTGCAACAGCAAACCGGTGAGCGCCACCAACACCTGCACCACCCCCGAGTTGCGCAGCTTGGTGTTCAACACCCAGCCCTTTGCAGAAAACCCAAACTACTTTGGCATGCGACGCGGTGAGCGGCTTTCTTTGATGCGTGAAACCTTGGGGGCAAAGGCCTTGATGTCTTACGACGACGCCATGCAAACCGATGGTCAGTTGTTCGCTTTGGGCAACAAGTTCTTTCTTGACAACCCTTTGCTGCGCCATGACAACAGCGCCAGTTCTGGCACGACGTTCAAAGGCGTGCAAGACATCTTTGCGCTGCAAAACAACTTCAAACCCAGTGAGGCTACTAAATGAATCGCACATCCACCCGATCGCCACGTCGCTTTGCCCCTCGCGATGACTGAGCCACAGGGCTGAAACTCTCCATGTCCACCCCCATCACCACCTTGGCACATTTGCGCGCTGCGCCGGTGCATGAAGGTTTGCGGTTTTCAGCGGCCGATTTGGAAAAAATGCCTTTGATGGGCGTGGGTTATCACTTGCAGTTTCGCCAGGTGTGGCTGGACATCCATGAAGAGGCTTTGGCCCAACACCCGATTTCACAAAACGAGTTTTTGGTGTTGCTGGCCACCGAGGCCAGCCAACCGCCTTCAGACGCCAGCCAAGCGGTGAACATGCTGGTGCAGCAGTTGGTGGTGGTGCGGGTGGAAGACTGGGAGGTGGCGCACCCACCACTGCCCAACGGCCACACCCATGTGCTGCGTTGCGCCATTTTGGTCAGCTTCAACCAAGCCCCCAACCCCGAGGCACCCTGGGGCTTCACCAGCCAAATCAGTTTGCACAAACCCGCCTCGGCATTTCGGGTGTACGCACCGTCGCCCAAGGTCTTGCAAGGCTTGGTGAATGGCACGCTGCCGCCCCAAGGGCTGATGGACTTTGGCCGTCTGCGCTACAACGAGCAAAGCGATTGGGGCAAGCAGGCCATTTACACCCGCATCAACATGAAAGACATGGTGACCAAACGCACGGCCATGCTGGGCAAAACCCGTTTGGGCAAATCGAATGTGGTCAAGCTCATCGCGCAAGGCATGTTGGACTACACCGCCACCACCCAAAACGTGGGGCAGTTGCTGTTCGATGTGAGTGGCGAATACTCCAACACCAACCCGCCCGAAGGCGAAATCACCTTGGCCTCGCACAACCGAGGGCGCTGCATCGCGTATTTTTTGACTGAGCGCCAAGGCAATGCCGATGGTCGTTTGCTGCGCTTTAATTTTTTTCAAACGCCCGCACAGACCCTGGACGTGATGCGGGAGTTGCTGCCCCCAGTGGTCGCTGAATCGGAATCGGTGCGCGGCGTTTTGACCTGCCGCATGGCCGACCTGTCACCGGTGCCCCATGAGTCAGAAGTCACCCGACTCAAACACCTGCGCAAGGTGATGCTGCTGTGGGCGGCGCTGGACGCGGCGGGCTTTGCCTACCACCCCGAGCACCTCAAGTCCTGGTTGGACAGCCTGGGCTTTGCGACACCCTACAACCCAGGTTTTTCGATGGGCTTGCGCCAAGCGGCCTACCAGGCCATTCACAACCACCCGGCCCCGGCGGTGCCCAACACCATGGCCAGCCTGATGTTCGAAATGAACACGCTGGCGCGTTTTCGCCTCACCTATGCCAACGACCCGCATTTGACGGTGCAAGGCCGCCCGGTGTTTGACAACGAAGAGAACATTTTGATGCGCTTTTTGTGCGCCGAGGGTGGTCAAGGGCCTTACCAGTTGCGCAGTTGCTTGCCCTATCACAGCCCAATAGCAGAGGACTTCACGCAGCACATCTTGTCCGCGCTGGACGAGGGGCGCACGGTGATCGTTGACCTGAGCAATGCCCCCGACCGGGTGGTGCGCTACTTTGCGCAAAAAATGTGCATGGCCATTTTTGCCGAGCAAGAGCACAAGTTCAACCTGAACAGCTTGGCGGGGCGCTACATCCAAATTTATTTTGAAGAGGCCCACGACATTTTTCCGATCCAGGGGTCGCTGATGACCAACGTGTATTCGCGCTTTGCCAAAGAAGGGGCGAAGTTTCACATTGGCATTGCCTACGCCACCCAATCGCCCACCACCATCAACCCCGACTTGTTGGCGCAAACCGAAAACTTTTTCATCGGCCACATGTCCAGCCAAAAAGAGGTGGACTGTATTTGCGAGTTACAGGTGGCGTTTCAGGGCTGTGAGAATGCCATCCGCTTCAACCGCACACCGGGCTTGATGCAGGTGCTGACCCAATCGCACCGCTATGTGGTGCCCATGCAAGCCAATTTGTACGACGGGCGACAACTGCTGGTCGAATGATGCCCGCCGCAGGGCCTGTCAGACCATCTCAAACGCCATGGCCGTGGCTTCGCCGCCGCCAATGCACAAGGTGGCCAAACCTTTTTTCAAACCCTTGGCTTTCAGGGCATGCAGCAAGGTGACGATGATGCGCGCACCCGAAGCACCAATGGGGTGACCCAAGGCACAAGCGCCGCCGTTGATGTTGACGATGTCGTGGGGCACTTTCAGTTCGTGCATCAGGGCCATGGGGACCACGGCAAAGGCTTCGTTGACTTCCCACAAATCGACATCGCTCACCTTCCAACCGGCACGGGCCAAGGCTTGCTGGGTGGCGCCCACGGGTGCGGTGGTGAACCACTCGGGGGCTTGCGCAAACGTGGCGTGGCTGACCACACGGGCCAAGGGTGTGCAGCCCAATTTTTTGGCGGTGCTTTCGCGCATCATCACCAATGCGGCCGCACCGTCGTTGATGGAGGAGCTGGATGCGGCGGTGATGGTGCCGTCTTTCTTGAAAGCGGGCTTCAAGGTTTTGACTTTGTCCAGCTTGACCTTGCCAGGGCCTTCGTCGATGCCGATGACACGCTCACCGGCGCGGTCTTTGACGGTGACAGGAGTAATTTCAGCGGTGAAAGCGCCCGATGCCGTGGCGGCCTTGGCGCGCTCCACGCTGGTCATGGCAAAGTGGTCTTGGGCGTCGCGGCTGAAGTTGTATTTGGCGGCGCAGTCTTCGCCAAAGGTACCCATGGAACGGCCAGCTTCGTAGGCGTCTTCCAGGCCGTCGAGCATCATGTGGTCGTAAATTTTGTCGTGGCCCATGCGGTAACCACCACGGCCTTTGAGCATCAAGTAGGGCGCATTGGTCATGCTCTCCATGCCACCCGCCACCATCACGTCTTGGCTGCCAGCGCTCAAAATATCGTGCGCAAACATGGCGGCCCGCATGCCCGAGCCGCACATCTTGGACAGCGTCACAGCCCCTGCGCTTTGGGGCAAACCGCCTTTGAAGGCGGCCTGACGCGCAGGCGCTTGGCCTTGACCAGCCATCAAGCAGTTGCCGAACAACACCTCGGTGACAGATGCGGGTGCAATGCCTGCGCGTTGCACAGCGGCGGCAATGGCCGCGCCCCCCAGGTCGTGGGCGGCGAGGGCTGAAAAGTCGCCTTGGAAACTGCCCATGGGGGTGCGGGCGGCGCTGACGATGACGATGGGATCGGACATGGATAACTCCTGGTGATGTCAAAGGCTGGGGTTGGCACGCCGGTGCGGCAAGCGCTTGTCGGCGTCATAGGGGAAAACATCGTGGACGTGGCCGGCTTGGATTTTTTCTTTGTGGCTTTGCCAATAAAGGGGATCGAGCAGGTCGGCATGGTGCTGCATGAACACTTCGCGCACGGCTGGGTTGCCCAGCAAAAACGGGCCAAAGGTTTCGGGGAACACGTCGCGCGGGCCCACGTGGTACCAAATTTCGCCGGACATTTCGTCTTCTTCATTGCGCGGCGTGGGCACGGCGCGGAAGTGGCAGTCGGTGAGGTATTCGATTTCGTCGTAGTCGTAGAACACCACTTTGCCATGGCGGGTAACGCCAAAGTTTTTCCACAGCATGTCGCCGGGGAAGATGTTGGCGGCCAACAGATCTTTGATGGCGTTGCCGTACTCGATGACGCTGCGCGCCATTTGCTGCTGCGAGCGCGGGTCTTGGGGGGCGTCGAACGCCTCTTGCAAATACAGGTTGAGCGGGATCATGCGCCGCTCGATGTAGATGTGTTTGATGACCACTTCCGCCGTGCCCGTGGTGCTGTTGTGGGTGATCTCGAGTTGGCTGGGGGCGAACTTTTCGATTTCGGCGAGCAGCTCGTCGCTGAAGCGCTCGCGCGGAAAGGCCACATTGCTGTATTCCATGGTGTCGGCCATGCGCCCCACCCGGTCATGCTGTTTCACCAGCAAATACTTGCCCTTGATTTGCTCGCGGCTGGTGTCTTTGGGCGCCGGGTAAAAGTCTTTGATGACTTTGAACACGTAGGGGAATGAGGGCAAGTCAAACACCAGCATGACCATGCCCTTGATGCCGGGTGCGATGCGAAAGGCGTCGCTGCTGTGGCGCAGGTGGTAGAGAAAGTCGCGGTAAAACAGGGTTTTACCCTGTTTGATGAGCCCCAAGGCGTTGTAAAACTCGGCGCGTGGTTTGCGCGGCATCATGCCGCGCAAAAACTGCACATAGGCCGAGGGGACCTCCATGTCGACCATGAAGTAGGCGCGGGCAAAGCTGAACAGCATGAGCAAATCGTCTTCGCCGCTGAGCACCGCGTCGATGACCAACTGCCCTTGCGGCGTGTGCAAGATGGGCAAGGCAAAGGGCTGCTCATGAAAGCCATTGATGACCTTGCCGACCACATACGCGCCCTTGTTGCGGTAGAACAGGCTCGACAAGGTTTGGATTTGAAAGTTGGCGCGGGTTTTGACCGAGCCCAAAATTTGGTTGAAGCGCACGAGCACCGCGTCGATGTCGCGGTCGAGGTTTTCAAAAGGGCGGTGCAGGCCGTAATGACGCACCATGTCCAACAAGACCGGGCGCAATTCATTGGACTGTGGGTACCAAGAAAAATACGTCGGGCGGTGCTGGGGGTCGTCGCTTTCGATGTATTCGGTGCTGACCGCTGGGCGCACAAAAATAAAGTCGTTGTGGAAGTAACTGCGATGCAGGATTTTGGTGGTCACCGAGTTGAAAAAGGTTTCGGCCAGCTCGGGTTGGTGGTGATCGACCAGCAAGCCAATGAAATGCAGCTTGACCTGTTGCCACACCTCCATGGCCTGTTGATGCGCTTTAAACTCGCGCTCCAAGCGGGTGGAGCATTCTTTGACGCGCAGGTCGTAAAACGCGATGCGCTCGCGCTGAGCGCGTTGCTGGCCGTGCCAATCGGCGGTTTCAAAGCGGTGTTGGGCGCGCGCCGATTCGGCGCGGAACAAGCGGTAATGGTGGTTGAAGCCATCCATCATGGCTTTGGCGATGTCGTAGGCCAGGGAGGAGTCGAGTCGCTGGGGGAACATGGCTGAGGCTGGGCTGCAGGTGGATCAAGCTCGGTTGTTGAGGGCTTGGTGGCGGGCGCGCCAGCGTTGGTGCAAGGCGCGCAAGGCGTGGTCGTAAGCGGGGGTGACTTCGTCAGCGTTTTCGGCGGTGACGGCCATGTCTTGCAGCAGGCCATTGTGCAAGCCGTATACCCAGCCGTGCACGACCACGCTTTGGCCGCGTTGCCAGGCGTCGGAGACCACGGTGGTGCGGCACACATTGCGCGCTTGCTCCAGCACATTGAGCTCGACCAAGGCGTCCACCCGCAGGCTTTCGTCCAAGCCCATCAAAAAGCCTGCCTGTGCATCGCGCACATCTTGCACATGGCGCAACCAGTTGTCGACCAGGCCGGCGCGCTGGTTGTTCAGGGCGGCGCGGATGCCACCACAGTTGCTGTGGCCCACCACAATGATGTGTTGCACGCCCAGCACATCGACGGCATATTGGATGACGCTCAAGGCATTGAGGTCGGAGTGGACCAGCAAATTGGCCACATTGCGGTGCACAAACAATTCGCCGGGCAAGAGGTCGACCAGTTCGTTGGCCGGCACGCGGCTGTCGGCACAACCGAGCCACATGTATTTGGGCTGCTGTTGGGAGAGCAAACCGGTGAAAAACCCAGGCGTTTGTGCCTCGGTAGCGGCCGCCCACTGGCGGTTGCGGTCAAACAGTTCGTTGAGGTCTTTGCTCATGGCGTGGGCGGGCCTCAGTAGGTTTTGGGCACGGGGGCCAGGGTTTGCTGCATCAAGGCGCAGTCACGCACCTGGCCATCGGGCGCATGGTGGCTGACCTCGGCGGTGGTGACGATGATGCGCTTGCCCGCGCGCACCACCTTGCCAATGGCGCGCAAATCGCCGCCCTGGAACGCCGCGAGGAAATTGATTTTGTATTCGACGGTGGTGACTTCGCTGTCGGGCGCGGCCACGGTGAGGCCGGCATAGCCTGCCGCCACATCGGCCAAGGCGCCCATCGCGCCGCCATGGAAGCCCCCTTGTTGTTGGGTCACGGCGTCGCTGTAGGGCAAGCGCAATTCCACTTCGCCCACTTGCACGCGCACCAATTCGACGCCCATGACGCGCAGCATGCCTTGGCGCTCAAAGCTTTGTTGCACGCGGTCGTGGGCAATTTGATCGGCATTCATGGTTTGGCCTTTTTGCGGTGTTTGATGAGCAGGGCACGGGCTTCTTTTTCGTGGGCTTTGACTTCGTCGAGGTTGACCTCGATTTCGGCCAATTGCGCCTCCAACTGGCTGCGGTGTTCAGCCAGGATGAGCAGGAACTTTTCCAACTGCGGCACGGTGTCGCGCGGGCTGTCGTACATGTCGATGAGGTCGCGCGCTTCGGTCAGCGACAAGCCCAGGCGTTTGGCGCGCAAGGTCAGGCGCAAGCGGGTGCGGTCGCGGGTGGTGTAGGTGCGGTTGCGACCGCCAGGCCCCGTGCGCGTGGGTTGCAGCAAGCCCAAATCTTCGTAAAAGCGCATGGCACGGGTGGTGAGGTCGAACTCTTTGGCCAGGTCGCTGATGCTGTAAGTGCTTGCCATGTGCGTTTGTGTTGGGCTTGGCCCTTGTGTGACAGGGCAAGAGGCTTGGCGCTGAAGCCGCCGCCTACAATGCCCATGACGTTTACGTAAACGTCAATTATCCATGAATTCACCCATGACGCCACTCGAAAACCGACTCCACTACCCCCTGGGCGACCAGTTGCCGGCCCCTGGCGACACCTTGGAGGTGTCCCCGGGCGTGTTTTGGTTGCGCATGGGCCTGCCCTTTGCCTTGGACCACATCAATTTGTGGCTGCTGCGCGATGTTCGCGATGGCGTGGTGGGTTGGACCGCGGTGGATTGCGGCATTGACAACCCGATGACGCGCCAACATTGGCAAGCGGTGTTGGACCAGCACTTGCAAGGCGCACCGCTGTGGCGGGTGATCGTGACCCACATGCACCCCGACCACTTGGGTCTGGGCCACTGGTTGTGTGAGCGCTGGCAAGCGCAGTTGTGGATCAGCTTCACCGATTACCAAGCCGCGGTGTTGGCCACTTTGCACCGCGACAGTTTTGGCGGCGATGCGGCGGCGGCGTTTTTTCAGCGGCATGGCTTGCACGACGAAGCCTCACTGGAGCAGGTGCGTGGGCGCTCCACCTACTACGCCGGGATGGTGCCGAAAATTCCCACCCAATTTCACCGCTTGCAAGAGGGGCAAACCGTGGTGATCAATGGCCAAGATTGGCGCTGCATCAGTGGCTTTGGTCATGCGCCTGAGCACATCGCTTTGTTTCAGGCGGATGCGGGCGTGTTGATCAGTGGCGACATGGTGTTGCCGCGCATTTCGACCAATGTGAGCGTGTACGACGCCGAGCCCGAGGCCGATAACCTGCGTTTGTTTTTAGAGTCGATTGACAAGTTCAAGCCCCTGCCCGAGAACACCCTGACCCTGCCATCGCATGGCAAGCCTTTTGTCGGCTTGCACGAGCGCATTGTGCAACTGCATGCGCACCACCAGGACCGGTTGGATGAGGTGTTTGAAGCTTGCGCCCAACGCGCTTGCAGTGCCCACGATGTGTTGCCCGTGCTGTTCAAGCGCCCATTGGATTTGCACCAGACCACGTTTGCCATGGGCGAGGCGGTGGCGCATTTGCACTGCCTGTGGCATGCCGGTCAGTTGCGCCGCAGCGCCGATGCGCAAGGGGTGTGGCGCTTTACCAGCGTGGCAGAGAGTCGTCTTTGAGCAGTTGGCGGCGCTGGGCGTAGTCGGGCACCACGGTGCCCACCGTTTCCCAAAATTGGGGGCCGTGGTTCATCACCCGCAGGTGGCTGAGTTCGTGTGCCACCACGTAGTCGATGACATCCATTTTGAAATGCACCAAGCGCCAGTTCAGGCGAATGGCGCCGTCGGCACTGGCCGTGCCCCAGCGGGTGGTGGCACTGCTGAGTGAGAGCTTGTGCCACTGCACTTGTAAGCGGGGTGCGAAGTGGTTGAGCCGCTCGGTGAAGATGCGCTTGGCCTGGCGCATCAACCAGGCCTGAACGGCATCGCGAATTTGCGCCGGGTCGGCGTGATGCGGCAAGCCCAGGCACAAGCGGTGGGGCACATCTGGCGCAGCGTCGGGGCTGCGTGGCAGCAAGCTGGCGCCCGCCTCTTGGAATTGATGCCCCGGGTCGAGCACCAAGACCATGGTTTCGCCCAAAAAGGGCAAGCAACTGCCCTCTTGCCAGACCATGGTTTGCTGGGCCATGCGTTGGCTGCGTTCGCGCATTTCATCGAGCTTGCGCACAATCCAGTCGCCTTTTTCTTGCAGCGCGGATTCAACCTCAGTGAGCACCACCCAACGCGGTGCGCTGACCACCAAACCATCGGGCCCGACCACCATGCCGATGGTGCGGCGTTTGGCGCGTTTGAAGTGGTAAGCCACCCGGGTATGGCGCAACAGGATTTGGCGGTTGGCTTGCGGGTGAGCAAACTGGGCCGGTGCCATGGCGTCGCTGAGTGCCATGGTGGGCCGGGGGTCGGGCGCCAGCACGGGCGGGGGTGCCGGTGGGTCGAACAAGTCGAGCGCCATTTGCACCAAGCTTTTCATGGGCTGCGTTCAGAGGTAGGCGTCGGGGTCGAGGCGGCGCATTTCCGACTCGATCCAGGCTTGGACCTGGGCCATCATTTCTTCGGGTTCGCGGCCCTCGGAAGGAATGGGTGCACCAATGGAGACATCGACCCAACCCGCCGTTTTGATGAAGGCTTTGCGCGGCCAGCACTTGGCCGAGGTCACGGCAATGGGGATGACGGGGGCACCGGTTTCGATGGCCAAGCGGGTGCCACCGGATTTATATTGGCCTTGTTCGCCTCGCGCAATGCGTGTGCCTTCGGGAAACATGATGACCCATATACCGCGCGCAAGCAGCTCACGCCCTTGCAGCACCACTTTGTTGAAGGCCTGGGCGCGCTGGCTGCGGTCGATGTGGATCATGTCCAAGCGCGACATGGCCCAGCCAAAAAACGGGACACGCAAAAGCTCTTTTTTGAACACATAGGCCAAGGGGTGGGGCATGATGGCCGGGAACAAAAAGGTCTCGTAGGTGGATTGGTGTTTGACCAATAAGATGGCCGGGCTGGTTTGGCCCACAGGTAAATTTTCTTCACCTTGGATGCGGTAGCGAATGCCCAAAATCCATTGGGCAGAGACGATGCATTGGCGCAACCATGCAGCGGCGATCCAGTACAAGCGGTCGCCGCGCACCCCCACGGCGGCCAAACCCAAAATGCGAAACGCATAGGGCACCACGGTGATCAACATCCACAGCGCATGCAACACAGAGCGGATGAAGGCCATGGTGTCAGTGGCTGCGCAAGTGCGTGGACGGCTCGTCCAACAACCAATCCACAAAGCCCGCCAGGTCGGCATGGGTCTGGGTGTGGCTGGGAAAGGTGTCGGGCAAAGCTTGCCCTTGAAAGACAACCCCTTTGCCAGTGTGCACCAGGTGCGGTACACAGCCCACGGCCACGCCGGCTTGCAGGTCGCGCAAGCTGTCGCCCACGACATGGGTGCCGTTCAAAACAATGCCCAAGCGCTCACCAATTTGTTCAAACAAGCCCGGCAAGGGCTTGCGACAGTTGCATTGGTCTTCTGGCCCGTGCGGGCAAAAGAACACCGCATCGATGCGACCGCCCACAGCCGTCAACAACTTGTTCATCTTGGCGTGCATGGCGTTGAGGGTGGCCATGTCAAACAAGCCGCGCCCCAAACCCGATTGGTTGCTGGCCACCACCACTTGCCAGCCCGCGTGGTTGAGGCGGGCGATGGCCTCCAGTGCGCCGGGCAGGGGTATCCATTCTTCGGGCGACTTGACGTAGTCGTCGCTGTCTTGGTTGATGGTGCCGTCGCGGTCCAAGATGACGAGTTTGTTGTTCATGGCTAAGGGTGCGGAGTGTCAAACAGCCAAGCGCGACAAGTCGGCCACGCGGTTCATCGCCACATGCAGCATTTTGAGCAAGCCCTGGCGGTTCAAGCGCAAGTCCATTTCATCGGCGTTGACCATCACGCCTTCAAAAAAAACGTCGACCGGAGCGCGCAAGGCGGCCAAGGTTTGCAAGGACGCGGTGTAGTCGCCAGACTTGAACTGCGCCTCAGATGGGGGCAGCAATTGCTGCATGGCGGCGTGGAGTTGCTTTTCGGCATCTTCGCTGAGCAGCGCTGTGTTGACATGGGCATCGACCTCGCCCGCTTTTTTGAGGATGTTGGCAATGCGCTTGTTGGCAGCGGCCAAGGCGGGGCTTTCGGGCAGGGCGACGAAGGCGCGCACGGCATGCAGACGTTTGGGGACATCGCCCAAGCGCGGTGGATGCAGCGCCAAGACGGCGTCCACCTCTTGGGCGGAGTAGCCTTGCTCGCGCAAATTGCCCGACAAGCGCTCGTCAATGAAGTCCATCAGCGCTTGAGAAGCATCGCTGACTTTGTCACCAAACACGGGCAAGCACAGGGCGATCAGCAAGGGCAGATCCAATGCCAGGTCTTTTTCGATCAGCATGCGGATGACCCCCAGCGCATGGCGGCGCAGGGCAAACGGGTCTTTGTCGCCGGTGGGCAAATTGCCAATGCCAAACATGCCGACCAAGGTTTCCAATTTGTCGGCCAAGGCCACGGCGATGCCCACGTCGTTGGCGGGCAATTCGTCACCCGCAAAGCGCGGCCGGTAATGGTCGGCAATGGCTTGGGCGATGTCGTCGCCATGGCCATCGTGGCGCGCATAGTACTGGCCCATGATGCCTTGCAGCTCGGGGAACTCGCCCACCATGTCGGTGAGCAAATCGGTTTTGGCCAAGCGGGCCGCCAACTGGGCTTTGTCGGCCAAGGCCTGGCCGCCCATTTGCAAACCAATGGCGTGGGCAATGGCGCACACGCGCTGCATACGTTCGCCTTGGGTGCCCAGTTTGTTGTGATAAACCACTTTGTCCAAACCCGCCACGCGCGAATCCAACGTCTTTTTGCGGTCTTGGTCGTAGAAAAACTTGGCGTCGGCCAAGCGCGGGCGCACCACGCGTTCGTTGCCACCGATCACCGCAGAGGCGTCGTCAGGGGTGATGTTGCTGACCACCAAAAATTGATGCGTGAGCTTGCCCGTGGTGTCGAGCAGGGGAAAGTATTTTTGATTGGCCTTCATCGTTAGGATGAGGCACTCTTGGGGCACGTCGAGGAATTGCTTTTCGAAGGCGCAAATCAGCACATTGGGCCGCTCGACCAAAGCGGTGACTTCGTCGAGCAAGGCTGCGTCCTCAATCGGGCGCACGCCTGCACCGATGTTGGCGGCGGCGGCATTGAGTTGACGCACGATGTCGGCGCGGCGTTGCTCAAAATCGGCCACGACTGCGCCGTCTTTGAGCAATGTGTCCGCATACGCATCTGCATGGGCGATGCGCACTGGGTTGCAGGTGGCCTCGAACCGATGGCCTTGGGTGGTAGACCCCGCCTGCAAACCCAAAGCATGCACAGGCAACACCTGGTCGCCATGCAAGGCCACCAGTCCATGGGCGGGCCGAACAAAGCTCACGCTGCTCCAGCCGGGCAACTCACAACCCTGCTCCAGTTGGTAGCTCATCACTTTGGGGATGGGCAGCTTGGCCAATGCATGTTCGAGGGCCAACTGCAAGCCAGACACCAAACCCATGCCGTCAACCGTTTGGTCCAGCATCAGCACCTCGGCCTTGCCCTCACCCGTGCGTTGGAGTTGGGCCACCACGGCGGCATCAAAGCCCAGTGCCCCCAGTTTTTTCAACAGCGCTGGGGTGGCTTGGCCTTGGGCGTCCAAGCCCACGCTCACCGGCATGAGTTTGTGTTGCACTTGGCGCGCTGGGGCCTGTGCGAGCACCTTGTCGATGTGGACGGCCAGCCGGCGTGGTGAGGCGAAGGACTTGATTTGTGCAGCCTCTGCCAACAGGCCTTGGCTTTGGAGTTGCGAAAAAATACCGTGCGCAAAGGCTTGCCCCAATTTGGACAGGGCTTTGGGGGGCAGTTCTTCGACCAGCAGTTCAACCAGCAAGGGCGCTTGTGGGCTCAGGGTGTGGGCCATGGTCATGCCGCCTTTTGGTTGAGTTGCGCCACCCACTCGCGCGGTGCCATGGGGAAGCCCAAGCGTTCGCGGCTTTCGAAATAACTTTGCGCCACGCTGCGTGCCAAGTTGCGTATGCGCCCAATGTAGGCGGCGCGCTCGGTGACGCTGATGGCGCCACGGGCGTCCAGCAGGTTGAAGGTGTGGGCCGCTTTGAGCACTTGCTCGTATGCTGGCAAGGCCAGTTGTTGGCCGATCAAGTATTGGGCCTGCTTTTCATGGGCCGTGAATGCGGTGAACAAAAAATCGGCATCGCTGTGCTCGAAGTTGTAGGCCGATTGCTCTTTTTCATTTTGCAAATACACATCACCATATTTGAGTTCGTCGGTCCACTGCAGGTTGTAGACGTTGTCCACGCCTTGCAAATACATGGCCAAGCGCTCTAAGCCATAGGTGATTTCGCCGGTGATGGGGCGGCAGTCGATGCCGCCGACTTGTTGGAAGTAGGTGAACTGGGTGACTTCCATGCCATTGAGCCAGACTTCCCAACCCAAACCCCATGCGCCCAAAGTGGGGTTCTCCCAATCGTCTTCAACAAAGCGAATGTCGTTTTTTTTCAGGTCAAAGCCCAAAGCGGTCAAGGAGCCGAGGTACAGGTCGAGGATGTTGGCCGGTGCGGGCTTGAGCACCACTTGGTATTGGTAATAGTGCTGCAAGCGGTTAGGGTTCTCGCCATAGCGACCGTCTTTGGGCCGGCGGCTGGGCTGCACATAAGCAGCGCGCCATGGCTCAGGACCGATCGCGCGCAAGAAAGTGGCGGTGTGCGAGGTGCCTGCACCCACTTCCATGTCGTAGGGTTGGAGCAAAGCACAACCTTGCTGGTCCCAGTAGTTTTGCAGGGTGAGGATGATTTTTTGAAAGGTCAGCATGGGCTGTGGGATTGGTTGTCACCGACCCAGCGGGAAGGTATGGGTTTGATTTTATGCCCCCGCCACGGGCGTGCGAGGCCGGTGGACCCAAGCCCACAGCAAGATCAAGGCGCACAGAGTCGTCAGTGGCCACAAACCCCAACGCGATGCCCATTGTGCAAACCAGGTGGGGGGGTCAGTGCGCCCTTCTACCGAGGCCACGAGAACGCCCACGCTGTGTCGTTGCAGCTGTGCGGTGACCTTGCCTTGGTGGTCAATCACGGCGGTCATGCCGGTGTTGGTGGCCCGCACCATGGGGCGCTGCATCTCCATGCTGCGCAGGCGGGCAATGTTGAGGTGTTGGTCTATAGCGATGGTGTCACCAAACCAAGCAATGTTGCTGATGTTGACCATCACGGTGGGGGCGCGAGCGGGGTCGATAAAGCTGCGTGCAAGTTCTTCGCCAAACAAATCTTCATAGCAAATATGGGGGGCGATGCGCTGCCCTTGCCAATCGAATGTGGCCGGGTGTGGGCCCCCGGCTTTGAAGTCACCCAAGGGCATGTTCATCAGTTGGGTAAACCAGCGAAACATAGGCGGCACGAATTCACCAAAGGGCACCAAGTGGTCTTTTTCGTAGCGGTAGTCTTCGGTTTGATCAGGCTTCCACCCGATGGCGGCGTTGCTGTACATGGGCTCACCGCTGGGCCCATTGGTTTTCCATGGCACGCCGACCAAGGCCGCAGCAGATCCGGTCGTGAAATGCTGGCGCAATTGTTCCCAATACCCAGCGGGTAAGTTCATGGGCAACAAGGGCAATGCGGTTTCAGGCGCAATGGCCAAGCCACTTTGGACATTTAGCAGCGCTTGTTGGTACCAGCGCAGGGCTTGCGCAATGCCGGTATTGGGTTGAAATTTTTCACTTTGGGCGATGTTGCCTTGCAACAAGTGAACTTGAAGGTCTCCAGAGGAATACGTTGGAGAGAAGTTGTGTTTGTATCCGGGCAACTGCAGCACCAACAAGCTGGCCAGTGCCAGTCCCGCCCACATCAGGCTCTCTGGCTTGCCTTGGTATTTTGACGAATGGCGAGCTTGTCGAATGGCATGTGCGATCGCCATGGCTGTGGCTGCGGCCACCCAACCCATGCCATAAACCCCCAACCAGGGTGCCAGGCTAGACAGCACGCCATCAACGTGTGCATACCCCACGGCTCCCCATGGAAATCCGGTGAACAGCACAGCGCGGGCTATTTCTGCCAATGTCCATGCACTGGCAAAGACGAAAATGCTCGCCGCCATGGAGCTTCGCTCAGATCCCACGATTTTCACGGTGGCCCATCCGGCACTTGCGTAATAAAGGGCCAATGCCGCTGCCAAGAGCACCACGGCCAGTGCGGCCAATAGCGCATGCATGCCACCATAGGTGTGCAATGAGATGAACAACCACCAGAAGGTGCCCACCAACCACATCGTCGCAAACCACCAACTGTGCCAAAACGCTGTCTTCGCCTTTTGGCAATGGCTCAAGTGCGCAGCCAGTGTCGCCATGCCGATGATTTGCAGAGCAGGCAAAGTTTGCCCCCCCCAAGACCAAGCCAAAGCCAGTGCCTGCGCCAAGCCACCCAGGCACAGCCACCCCATGCTGATCATGATTCGGCTTGCGCGGATGTGTGGCGTGTCACGCGAAACCATTTGACCGCCCCACCTTTGGTGTGCAGCACTTCAAAGCGCAGATGATCGATTTGCAAATGCTCACCACGGCGCGGCACATGGCCCATGGCATGCGATATGTAGCCACCAATGGTTTCAAAGGTCTCTTCATCCAAATTGGGCCATTCGACATCGAACGCATCCTTGATTCGATCCATGGATGTGTCGCCATTCACCCGATAAACGTTATCTGCCAAGGCAAAAATATCTGTCTCAATTTCTTGGGTGTCGAATTCATCTTCGATTTCACCCACAATTTCCTCTAAGACATCTTCAATCGTGACCAAGCCTGAAACCCTACCGAATTCGTCAACCACCAAAGCTTGGTGATTGCGGGTGTGTCGAAACTCTCTGAGCAAGTCGTTCAGGCCTTTGCTTTCGGGGACAAACACAGCCGGTCGCAACAACGCTCTGATGTTCAGCTCGGGGGCACGTTGGAGTTTGAGCAGGTCTTTGGCCAACAAGATGCCCAAGATATTTTCTTTTTGGCTCTCGTAGACTGGGAATCTGGAGTGCGCCTTGTCAATCACAAAGGCCAACAGTTCGTCTTGCGATGCATGAATGTCGATCAAATCCATTTTGGGTGCGGCCACCATCACATCGGCCACGGTTTTATCGGCCATCCACAATACGCCTTCCAGCATGTGGCGACTGTCCATGTCAATGATTTGGTGTTGTTGAGCGGCCAACAAGGCTTTGACCAAGTCATCCTTGCTTCTGGGCGCCCTTTTCCATCGCTGCGTCCATTCTTGCAGCCAGCTCAATCGAGCGAGTTTGGGTGGTATCGGTGAGGTGTGTTCGCCCACAGTGGTGCAGCTCTTTACTGCTGTTGTCTATATGCTTCAAGCATAGCCCAAATCCATATCGGTTTAATATGACTGGATGCACACCATCCCTCACCCACCCGGGTTTTATTTTTTTGAGCGTGGCTGGCTGTCTTCTAACAACTTTCTGTTGATGGATGATGAACACACCACACTGATTGATACCGGTTATGCCACCCATGCTGAGCAAACATTGGCCTTGGTTCTATCTCAGTTGTCTGGCCGTTCATTGAGCCGCATTCTCAATACGCACTTGCACAGCGATCACTGCGGGGGCAACGCAAAGCTACAAGCGGCTTTCCCAGATACCCAAATTTGGATTCCACCTGGCCATTTTGATGCTGTTTTACATTGGGATGAGGATTTATTGACTTACAAATCCACGGGCCAACAATGTCCTCGCTTTGTACCTCATCATGTTTTGAAACCTGGGAGCAGTGTTGAATCTGGTTCATTTACCTGGGAGGTACATGCGGCGCCAGGACATGATAGCCATTCGGTGGTTTTGTTTGAACCAAAACAGAAGGTTTTGATTTCTGCTGATGCTTTGTGGTCCAACGGTTTTGGCGTTGTATTTCCAGAACTCGAGGGAATGGACGCCTTTGACGAAGTGTCATCGACTTTGGATTTGATACAAAGCCTGGGAGCCAATATTGTTTACCCTGGTCATGGTCCTGCATTTATGGATGTTTGTGATGCCATTGACCGTGCACGAAGCCGTCTGGATCAGTTTGTAAGTCAGCCCGAAAAGCACCAGGCTTACGCCAGCAAGGTCTTGCTGAAGTTCAAACTGATGGAATTTCAGTCGCTGCCCTTGAGTGATTTCTTGGCTTGGGCCATTCAAACACCTTATCTACAGCTGATGCACCGCCAAACCGATGTTGATATTTCCACTTGGATTTCATCCATCGTTCAACAATTGGTTGCTTCTGGTGCTGCGCGCATCGACGGTCCCGTTTTAAGCAACTTGTAACCCGCCAAAACAAAAAGCCCAACTCTTTCGAGTTGGGCTTTTTGAGGCTGTAAAAGCCTGACGATGACCTACTTTCACACGGGCAATCCGCACTATCATCGGCGCTGACGCGTTTCACTGTCCTGTTCGGGATGGGAAGGAGTGGTACCACGTCGCTATGGTCATCAGGCATAACTTTTGATTGTCTTGTTACCAACAAGACAAAGAATTCATAGAGCAAATCAGCTTTTCGATTTTGAATGCGTCACTTGGCATAACACCCTTGGCTTTAAGCCAAAGTTATAGGGTCAAGTCGCACGAGCAATTAGTATCAGTTAGCTTAACGCATTACTGCGCTTCCACACCTGACCTATCAACGTCCTGGTCTTGAACGACTCTTTAGGGGGCTCAAGGCCCCGGCAGATCTCATCTTGAAACGAGTTTCCCGCTTAGATGCTTTCAGCGGTTATCTCTTCCACACTTAGCTACTCGGCAATGCCACTGGCGTGACAACCGATACACCAGAGGTGTGTCCACTCCGGTCCTCTCGTACTAGGAGCAGGCTTCCTCAAATCTGCAGCGCCCACGGAAGATAGGGACCAAACTGTCTCACGACGTTTTAAACCCAGCTCACGTACCTCTTTAAATGGCGAACAGCCATACCCTTGGGACCGGCTACAGCCCCAGGATGAGATGAGCCGACATCGAGGTGCCAAACACCGCCGTCGATATGAACTCTTGGGCGGTATCAGCCTGTTATCCCCAGAGTACCTTTTATCCGTTGAGCGATGGCCCTTCCATACAGAACCACCGGATCACTATGTCCTGCTTTCGCATCTGCTCGACTTGTCAGTCTCGCAGTTAAGCACGCTTATGCCATTGCACTATTAGCACGATGTCCGACCGTACCTAGCGTACCTTCGAACTCCTCCGTTACGCTTTGGGAGGAGACCGCCCCAGTCAAACTGCCTACCATGCACTGTCCCCGATCCAGCTAATGGACCTAGGTTAGAACCTCAAACACACCAGGGTGGTATTTCAACGTTGGCTCCACAAGATCTAGCGACCCTGCTTCAAAGCCTCCCACCTATCCTACACAGATCTGTTCAAAGTCCAATACAAAGCTACAGTAAAGGTTCATGGGGTCTTTCCGTCTTTCCGCGGGGAGATTGCATCATCACAAACATTTCAACTTCGCTGAGTCTCTGGAGGAGACAGTGTGGCCATCGTTACGCCATTCGTGCAGGTCGGAACTTACCCGACAAGGAATTTCGCTACCTTAGGACCGTTATAGTTACGGCCGCCGTTTACTGGGACTTCAATCAAGAGCTTGCACCCCATCATTTAATCTTCCAGCACCGGGCAGGCGTCACACCCTATACGTCGACTTTCGTCTTTGCAGAGTGCTGTGTTTTTATTAAACAGTCGCAGCCACCGATTTTTTGCAACCTCATTGGGCTCCATCCGCGAGGGACTTCACCTACTAAAGGCACACCTTCTTCCGAAGTTACGGTGTCAATTTGCCGAGTTCCTTCTCCAGAGTTCTCTCAAGCGCCTTAGAATACTCATCTCGCGCACCAGTGTCGGTTTGCGGTACGGTCGTGTGTAGCTGAAGCTTAGTGGCTTTTCCTGGAAGCAGGGTATCACTCACTTCGGAAGCAAGCTTCCTCGTTATCACCCCTCATCTAAGCCCGGCGGATTTACCTACCAGGCACGACTACAGGCTTGAACAGACACGTCCAACAGTCTGCTGAGCTAACCTTCTCCGTCCCCACATCGCACTACACATCGGTACAGGAATATTGACCTGTTTCCCATCAACTACGCATCTCTGCCTCGCCTTAGGGGCCGACTCACTCTACGCCGATGAACGTTGCGTAGAAAACCTTGCGCTTACGGCGAGCGGGCTTTTCACCCGCTTTAACGCTACTCATGTCAGCATTCGCACTTCTGATACCTCCAGCAGTCCTTACAGACCACCTTCACAGGCTTACAGAACGCTCTCCTACCACTTGCAATAAATTGCAAATCCGCAGCTTCGGTAACTGGCTTAGCCCCGTTACATCTTCCGCGCAGGACGACTCGATCAGTGAGCTATTACGCTTTCTTTAAATGATGGCTGCTTCTAAGCCAACATCCTGACTGTTATAGCCTTCCCACTTCGTTTCCCACTTAGCCAATTTTAGGGACCTTAGCTGGCGGTCTGGGTTGTTTCCCTCTTGAGTCCGGACGTTAGCACCCGGTGCTCTGTCTCCCAAGCTGTACTCGTCGGTATTCGGAGTTTGCATTGGTTTGGTAAGTCGCCATGACCCCCTAGCCAAAACAGTGCTCTACCCCCGACGGTAATACTTGAGGCACTACCTAAATAGTTTTCGGAGAGAACCAGCTATTTCCAAGTTTGTTTAGCCTTTCACCCCTATCCACAGCTCATCCGCTAGTTTTGCAACACTAGTCGGTTCGGACCTCCAGTGCGTGTTACCGCACCTTCATCCTGGCCATGGATAGATCACTTGGTTTCGGGTCTACACCCAGCGACTGAACGCCCTATTCGGACTCGATTTCTCTACGGCTTCCCTATTCGGTTAACCTTGCCACTGAATGTAAGTCGCTGACCCATTATACAAAAGGTACGCAGTCACCCCTTGCGAGGCTCCTACTTTTTGTAAGCATGCGGTTTCAGGATCTATTTCACTCCCCTCCCGGGGTTCTTTTCGCCTTTCCCTCACGGTACTAGTTCACTATCGGTCGATGATGAGTATTTAGCCTTGGAGGATGGTCCCCCCATATTCAGACAGGATTACACGTGTCCCGCCCTACTTGTCGTTAGCTCAGTATCACACAGGTCTTTTCGCGTACGGGGCTATCACCCTCTGTAGCCGGCCTTTCCAGACCGTTTCGCTAAGTCTTGTGCTATCACTAACAGGCTTCTCCGATTTCGCTCGCCACTACTTTCGGAATCTCGGTTGATGTCTTTTCCTCGAGCTACTGAGATGTTTCAGTTCACCCGGTTCGCTTCGCACAGCTATGTATTCACTGTGCGATACCCACTGCTGGGTAGGTTTCCCCATTCAGAAATCTCCGGATCAAAGCTTATTTGCCAGCTCCCCGAAGCATATCGCAGGCTATCACGTCTTTCGTCGCCTATCATCGCCAAGGCATCCACCACATGCTCTTAGTCACTTGACCCTATAACTTTGGCGTTTCTTGCGAAACACTAAGTTTATTTCAAGGACTGTCTGTCAGGTCTTTCACCTGACGCGTTATGCCGTAACTAAGCTTTCGCTTATTTACTTTATGAATTTCAAACCAAATTGAATATTCATGTGACGCAATCAAAAAATTGTTGCTAGCGGCACGGTCTGCACTAAACCTTTACGAATGTGCAGTTTCCGCTAACAACGCTGATTCGACTCTATGAATTTTTAAAGAACAGCCGTCAACCTTTCGGTTGGATTGTTGGTCATAAGACCAACAACAAAGCACCCTTTAATAAAGGCACTTTGTTGTTGATATTGGTGGAGGATGACGGGATCGAACCGACGACCCCCTGCTTGCAAAGCAGGTGCTCTCCCAGCTGAGCTAATCCCCCTCGAAACCCGTTGGGCTGCTGAGATTGTGTGCCGCCGCACCCTTTGTCGCCACCCCAAGCCAACAGGCTTTGATGGTGGGTCTGGTTGGTCTCGAACCAACGACCCCCGCCTTATCAAGACGGTGCTCTAACCAACTGAGCTACAGACCCAAGCCGGGCGCATCGAGACCCAAGCAAAAGCCAGGTCGGTGGCGACTACCTCTAACAACCGATAAGTGTGAGCGTTTGAATTTAATTGCTATTTCCAGAAAGGAGGTGATCCAGCCGCACCTTCCGATACGGCTACCTTGTTACGACTTCACCCCAGTCACGAACCCTGCCGTGGTAATCGCCCTCCTTGCGGTTAGGCTAACTACTTCTGGCAGAACCCGCTCCCATGGTGTGACGGGCGGTGTGTACAAGACCCGGGAACGTATTCACCGCGACATGCTGATCCGCGATTACTAGCGATTCCGACTTCACGCAGTCGAGTTGCAGACTGCGATCCGGACTACGACTGGCTTTATGGGATTAGCTCCCCCTCGCGGGTTGGCAACCCTCTGTACCAGCCATTGTATGACGTGTGTAGCCCCACCTATAAGGGCCATGAGGACTTGACGTCATCCCCACCTTCCTCCGGTTTGTCACCGGCAGTCTCATTAGAGTGCCCTTTCGTAGCAACTAATGACAAGGGTTGCGCTCGTTGCGGGACTTAACCCAACATCTCACGACACGAGCTGACGACAGCCATGCAGCACCTGTGTTACGGTTCTCTTTCGAGCACTAAGCCATCTCTGGCAAATTCCGTACATGTCAAAGGTGGGTAAGGTTTTTCGCGTTGCATCGAATTAAACCACATCATCCACCGCTTGTGCGGGTCCCCGTCAATTCCTTTGAGTTTCAACCTTGCGGCCGTACTCCCCA
This sequence comes from Limnohabitans rimovensis (SeqCode), assembly GCF_965234775.1. GTDB lineage: Bacteria > Pseudomonadota > Gammaproteobacteria > Burkholderiales > Burkholderiaceae_C > Limnohabitans > Limnohabitans rimovensis. Next base: position 1,676,394 of record NZ_OZ248562.1, read on the forward strand.
GGCGGTCAACTTCACGCGTTAGCTTCGTTACTGAGTCAGCAAAGACCCAACAACCAGTTGACATCGTTTAGGGCGTGGACTACCAGGGTATCTAATCCTGTTTGCTCCCCACGCTTTCGTGCATGAGCGTCAGTGCAGGCCCAGGGGATTGCCTTCGCCATCGGTGTTCCTCCGCATATCTACGCATTTCACTGCTACACGCGGAATTCCATCCCCCTCTGCCGCACTCTAGCCTTGCAGTCACAAAGGCAGTTCCCAGGTTGAGCCCGGGGATTTCACCTCTGTCTTACAAAACCGCCTGCGCACGCTTTACGCCCAGTAATTCCGATTAACGCTCGCACCCTACGTATTACCGCGGCTGCTGGCACGTAGTTAGCCGGTGCTTATTCTTACGGTACCGTCATGGACCCTGGGTATTAGCCAAGGCTTTTTCGTTCCGTACAAAAGCAGTTTACAACCCGAAGGCCTTCGTCCTGCACGCGGAATGGCTGGATCAGACTTTCGTCCATTGTCCAAAATTCCCCACTGCTGCCTCCCGTAGGAGTCTGGGCCGTGTCTCAGTCCCAGTGTGGCTGGTCGTCCTCTCAGACCAGCTACAGATCGTCGGCTTGGTGAGCCTTTACCTCACCAACAACCTAATCTGACATCGGCCGCTCCAATCGCGCGAGGTCTTGCGATCCCCCGCTTTCATCCGTAGATCGTATGCGGTATTAGCGTAACTTTCGCTACGTTATCCCCCACGACTGGGCACGTTCCGATGTATTACTCACCCGTTCGCCACTCGCCACCAGGGTTGCCCCCGTGCTGCCGTTCGACTTGCATGTGTAAAGCATTCCGCCAGCGTTCAATCTGAGCCAGGATCAAACTCTATAGTTCGATCTTGAATTTTTTTGCTCTTTCGAGCAACTCATAGAAAAGGAATTGAAGTGAACTTCACTTCTATTCTCATGAGCGTTTGAGGCCTTGCGGCCTCGGTTACTAGAACCTTGGCAATTGCCTTCAAACGCCCACGCTTATCGGCTGTAAGTTGTTAACGAACCGTTGATTAGCTGTGATCAGCTGAGCCAAGGATTATGACACGATTATTTAAGTCCTGTCAACACCTAGGGTCTTTACCCATTTGGATGGCCATTTGAAGGCCATTCCGCTTGAGCGAAGCCTTGCAGTATATACCGGAATTTAGACCACGGTCAACTAACTGCATTTATTTTCCTCATGAACCAGTGATCTCACGCGCCAAGATCACCTAAGCCGTTGAATCTAAATGACTTAATTTCTTTGAGAAAGTGTTTTGATCTGGTGTCGATGGCCGGCTCGGGGGTCTCTCTTGAACAGCGCCTCTTTTTTGTCAGCGAGAATGATTGAACTGCTGTGCGTTTACACGCAGACTGTTCGCTCTGCCAGATGGCTGCGCGCACCTCCTACTCTTACCCCACATCATGAGCCTGCTTCAACTACAACAAGCCCAATTGGCGTTTGGTCAAGCCGCATTGCTCGATCATGCGGATTTTTCACTGCAACCCCTTGAGCGCGTGGGCTTGATTGGTCGCAACGGCACGGGCAAATCCTCTCTCATGCGCATTTTGGCGGGCCTTGAAAAACCGGATGATGGTCAATTGCAGTTGCAACAAGGGGTTCGTTTGGCTTTGGTGCAACAAGAGCCTGTGCTCGACCCTGAATGGACCGTTCATGAGGCGGTGCGGCAAGGCCTGTCTGAGGTGATCGCCTGGATCGACAGCTATTCGCTGGGCGAAGGCGACTTAAATCTGTTGCAAAACGCCATCGAGTCGCGCCACGGCTGGGGCTGGGAGCAACGGGTAGAGGAGACGTTGCACCGTCTGCGCCTCAATCCTCTGGCGCGGGTTTCTGAACTTTCGGGCGGTACCGCCAAACGGGTTGCGCTGGCCCAGGCATTGGTGCAACAACCCGACATCTTGTTGCTGGATGAACCCACCAATCATTTGGACCTCGACAGCATCGAGTGGCTGGAAAACCTGCTGATCGAGTCGCGCACCAGCATGGTCATCATCACCCACGACCGCAGCTTTTTGGACAAAGTGGCCACGCGCATTGTTGAACTTGACCGGGGTCGCTTGCTGTCATATCCCGGCAATTACGCGGCATACCAACAACAAAAAGAGGTGCAGTTGGCACAAGAGGCCGTGGTCCAAGCGCGGGCCGATAAGTTGCTGGCTGAAGAGGAGGTATGGGTGCGCAAAGGGGTGGAAGCGCGCCGCACGCGCAGCCAAAGTCGCATTGTGCGGTTGGAGCAATTGCGCCAACAGCGCGCTCAACGCCGTGAAGTACAGGGCCGGGTGAACATGGGCCTGTCCAGCGGCGCACCCAGCGGAAAAATCGTGGCTGAACTGGAAGGCGTGAGCAAGTGGTTCGCGGGCCCCAATGGCGAGCGCAAAACCGTGGTTCGAGATTTCAGCGCCACCTTGCTGCGTGGCGACAAAGTGGGTCTGATGGGCCCCAATGGCGCGGGCAAAACCACCCTGCTCAAGCTGATCTTGGGGGAAATTGGCCCCGACAGCGGGAAAGTGCGCCAAGGCACCAAAATTCAAGTCGCGTATTTCGACCAAATGCGCCAAGCCCTGGACTTGAACGCGAGCCTTGAAGACTTTATCAGCCCGGGCAGCGAATGGATTGAAATTGGCAACCAGCGCAAGCACGTCAAAAGCTACTTGCAAGACTTTCTTTTTTCGCCTGGCAGAGCGCACTCTCCCATCCGGTCGCTGTCGGGCGGCGAGCGCAATCGCTTGCTGCTGGCGCGTTTGTTCGCCAGACCCGCCAACGTGTTGGTGTTGGATGAACCCACCAATGACTTGGACATTGACACCTTGGAGTTGCTGGAGGAGTTGTTGCAAAACTACGATGGCACGGTGTTCATCGTGAGCCACGACCGCACATTTTTGGATGAGGTGGTCACCAATACCTTGGTCTTCGAAGGCGACGGACGTTGGCGTGAATACGTGGGTGGCGTGCAAGATTGGCTGCAGCAGTCACGCCGGGCCATGGCCCTCAACGCGGGCTCCTACGTGGAACCAATCGCCAGTCAACCCACCATGTTGCCTGCGTCACCAAACCGAGAAGAAACCTCCACCCCGCCGGCCAAAAAAACCAAACTCAGCTTCAAAGAGCAGCGCGAGTTGGATGCTTTGCCGGCCTTGATCGAGGCCTTGGAACGTGAACAAAACGAACTCAATCAACTTTTGGCCGACGGCCAGTTGTTCATCCAAGACCATGTCAAAGCGGCCCAACTGGGGTCGCGCATCGAGGCCATTGAGTCCGAGTTGATGCAGGCTCTGCAACGCTGGGACACCCTGGGCAGTCGTTGATGTGGCGCCACCCATCCAAAGCCGCATGGGGGCGCCATGGGTAACTCCGAATGGGCGGCTTTGCTGGCGATGTGCACGGCGGTCAGCTTTTCCCCTGGCCCCAACACCACTTTATCGACAGCGCTGGCGGCCAACCACGGCCTGCGCCGGGCATTGCGCTTTTGTTTGGCGGTGCCCCTGGGTTGGGCCTTGCTGTTGGTGCTGTGCGGCGCAGGCTTGGGCTTGTTGATCACCGACAACCCGCCACTGCGCTGGGCCATTCAATGTTCTGGCGCAGCGTATATATGTTGTGGTTGGCCTTCAAGCTCAGCCGCACAAAACGCTTGGGCACGGCAGACGAATCACGCTTGAATTTGGGGTTTTGGCAAGGCGTGGGGCTTCAATTTCTCAACATCAAAGCCTGGATGTTGGCCATCACCTTGACCGGCGGTTGGGTCATCCATGCCAATGGACAAGCGGCAACCAACCCCACTGAGCGTTTGGTGCAAGTGGTTGGCGTGGGCATGGCATTTGCCTTTTGCAGCAACTTCACTTATGCGTGCATCGGATCGGTGTTGCGGCAATGGTTGGAAAAGGGCCACCGCCTCATTTGGTTCAACCGGGGCATGGCCTTGCTGTTGGTCATCACCGCTGGCTGGATTTTGCGGGCATGATGGATCCCTCCTTTGCAAACAAGAGTTCAGCCATGCAACGCGCTTTCGCCCAAATAGATGTCTTCACAGCTACCCCCTACCTGGGCAACCCCGTGGCGGTGGTGTTGGATGGCACAGGCTTATCGACCGAAGTCATGCAGGCCTTCACCGACTGGACCCACTTATCTGAAGCCACCTTTGTTTTACCCCCCACCAAAGCAGGGGCTGACTATGCGCTGCGCATTTTTTGCCCAGGCCGCGAGCTGCCCTTCGCTGGACACCCCACCTTGGGCAGTTGCCATGCTTGGTTGGACGCGGGCGGTATGCCCCAGGGCGCAGAAGTGGTGCAGGAATGCGCCGTGGGCTTGGTGCGCATTCGGCGCAACGGTCAGCGGCTGGCCTTTGCCGCACCCCCGCTGCGGCGCAGCGGCCCATTGCCCGAAGATGAGGTGCTGCGCATTGCGCAGGGCTTGGGTTTGGCCAGAAAAGACATCTTGCACCACGCTTGGTGCGACAACGGGCCCCAGTGGCGCGGTGTCATGCTGGCCAGTGCCCAGCAAGTGCTGGCCCTCCAACCCAACGCCCAGATTTTGGCGGGTATGGAGGTTGGGGTGGTGGCCCCCTTGGATCAAGCGTCTCAGCAGAGCACGAACGGTCCAGCAGAGGCGTTCGAGGTCAGGGCGTTTTTCCCAGGCCATGGGGGCTTGACCGAAGACCCGGTCACCGGCAGTCTGAACGCCGCCTTGGGCCAATGGCTGATCGGCGCAGGGCTTGCGCCCACTCATTACGTGGCGCGCCAAGGCACGGCCTTGGGCCGCGCCGGTCGGGTGCATGTGCAACAAGATGCCCAAGGGCAGGTGTGGGTGGGCGGGGAGTCCGTGGTCTGCATCAAAGGCCAAGTGACGCTTTGATCCCCTGGCTTGATGCGGCCCGCGTCCCCCGCGAGACGACATAACGAACACCGATTCGCGACAATGCCCGCCATGGGAACTCTTTACTTGGTGCGCCACGGCCAGGCCTCGTTTGGCGCCGACGACTATGACCAGTTGTCCGAACTCGGCCAGCGCCAAAGTCGCCGCTTAGGCGCTTATTTTCAAGAGCGCAGATTGACATTTGAAGCCGTCATCACCGGCAGCTTGAAGCGTCAACAGCAAACATGGCGGGGCATTGCCCAAGGCATGGGCCAAGCCGAGCTGCAGCATTTGGTGTGGCCCGGCTTGAACGAATACGACAGCCATGCGGTGATTCACGCCATCCACCCCGAGCCCTTGGCCAAGCCCGACACCCCTGAGCTTTACAAACACCACTTTGGTTTGTTGCGCCAAGGCTTGCAAGCCTGGATGCGCGGCCAAGCCCAGCCCCAAGGCATGCCGTCTTACCCCGACTTTGTCCACGGCGTCACGTCCGCCTTGGTGCATGTGCAGGCCCAGCACAGTGGCGATGTGTTGCTGGTGTCCAGCGGCGGGCCCATCGCCACAGCGGTGGGCCATGTCTTGCAAACGCCCCCAGAAGTGACGATTGAAATCAATATGCGCATCCGCAATACCGCGGTGAGTGAAATGCACTACACACCCAAGCGTTTGTCATTGGTCAGCCACAACACCATCAACCACCTGGATGGGCTGGCCCACCAAGGCTGGGTCACTTACACCTGATGGGTGGCCTATTGGCCCAATCCCAGCGGGGGGTATTCAACCACCTCGCGCAGCAATCGCGCCAACTGCAAACCTGCAGCCTGCACCAAAGCTTGACCATCTTCGGCCTTGGCCAATGTGGCATTGCCCACCGCCCCACAGGGGTTGTAGTCTTGCATGTGCCAACCTTGTTTGGCGCTGCGCCCGTCGCCCAAGATGGGGTAATGCGCGGCCTTGTGCTGTGCCGCTGATAAAAAGTTTTGGGCCTGGTCCATCCGCACACCTTTGGGCGCCAAGGCCAACATCATGGCCGTCTCGATGGCACCTGCATGGGCGCCGAAGCGGTGTTCCTCGGCGCTGAACAAGCCCATCACCGCTTCTCCCAACGGCAATTGGTACCAACTGGTGCCAAACACCAAAAGGCCATGGCGGGCGCGCAACTCGCGGGCCACCACATCCATCAACCCGCCATTTCCCCCATGGGCGTTGAACAAGACCATTTTTTTCAAGCCCGCACGGGCCACACCAGCGCCGATGTCACACCACAGTTCGATCAAGGTGGCCGGGGCCACGCTGAGGGTGCCCGCAAACGCCGTGTGCTCGGTGCTCAGACCCAGGTTTTGGGTGGGCAAAAACAGCACTGGATCAGCGCTGGTCAAGTGGTTGAGCGAAGCCGCCACCACGCCATCCACCAGGGTGGTGTCCACATTCAAGGGCAAATGGGGGCCATGCTGTTCGGTGGCACCCAAGGGCAAAACGGCCACGGCCCGTGCGACGTCGAGTTGTGCAAAGTCGGTGGTGGTGAGTTGGGCCCAGAAATGAGATTGGATGTCCATCCCTGGATCTTAAGGACTTTGCGACAAAGCGGGCCGCGCTGACTTGTTTTAGACCATTCGCTACCATCGACACCCCATGTCCTGCTTTATTCACCTTCGCAATGGCTTGTCCGCCTTGGCTCTGGCCTTGGGCTTTGTGGGCGGCCTTTGGGCACAAAGCAACCCAGCGGTGGTCACCACGCCTCAAGTGCGTGCGGAATTGATGGTATGGGCCCCCCAAGGCATGGGGCCCGGTCAAACCATGTGGTTGGGTTTGCACATCCAGCATCAAAAAGATTGGCACACCTACTGGAAAAACCCGGGTGACTCTGGCTTGCCCACCCAATTGCAGTGGCAAGCGCCCGCGGGCTGGACGGTTGGCGATACCCATTGGCCCATCCCGCAAAAAATCCGAGTGGGAGAGATGACCAACTATGGCTTCGAAGGCCAGGTTTTGTTGGCCGCGCCTGTGACCCTGAACGCATCGGCCCGTCTGTCTGAACCGTCCGAATTGGTGTTGCAAGCCAACTGGCTGGTGTGCCGTCAAGAATGCATTCCTCAAGAAGGCCGCTTTGTGTTGCGCATCGCCAGCCAAAGCAGCCAAGCGGTGCACGGCCCCCTGTTTGAAGCCTTGTTGCGCCAACAACCGCAGGTGCTGCCACTGGGTGCCTCCAATGCGCAAGTGCACCCAGACCGATTGGCGCTGACGGTTGCGGGCCTGCCGCGTGCCCTTTGGGGCCAAAAACCTGCGGTGTTTGTCGAGTTGCCCGAAGTGACCGACCATGCCGGCGAAACCCACCCACGCAGCCAAAGCCAATGGCGTGATGACCAGTTACAAATCGGTTTGCCCCTGCACCCCATGCGCAGCACCCAGCCTGATCAGCTGCCTGTGTTGTTGGTTTTCAACACCGGATCTGAGTCCACGGCCTGGCGGGTAAACCTGCCCGTGCGAGGCGACTGGCCTGCGCTGCCCCAACCTGGCGCCAGCACCCATGGCTTGCCGTCAGCACTGCCACCCATCCCCACGAACGCCAGCAACAATCCAAACGATGCGACATGGGGTGCCAGTTTTTGGTTGGCCTTGATCACCGCCCTTTTGGGCGGCTTGGTGCTCAACCTGATGCCCTGCGTGTTACCGGTTTTGGCCATCAAGGTGGTGGCTTTGGGTTTGCCGGGGCAAAGCGCTCGGCAACGGCGTTGGGATGGGATGGCCTACAGCGCTGGGGTGGTGCTCACTTTTGTCGCCCTGGGTGCAGCGGTGTTGATGTTTCGCTCGGCCGGTGAGCAACTCGGCTGGGGATTTCAGTTGCAGTCCCCGCTGTTTGTCAGCGCCCTGGCCTTGCTGTTCACCACCCTCGCGCTGAATTTGATGGGCTTGTTTGAATGGGGGAACATCTGGCCCGCCGCTTGGGGTGGTTGGCAATCGCGCCATTCAAGCATCAATGCATTTGCCTCAGGGGTGCTGGCAGTGGGGCTGGCTTCTCCCTGCACTGCACCCTTTGTGGGGGTGTCCATGGGTTGGGCCCTGAGCCAAACCTGGCCCAGCGCCTTGGCGGTTTTGGCGACCATGGGCCTGGGCATGGCCCTGCCCTATGCGCTGCTCAGCCATTGGCCCGCGCTGGGCCAGTTTTTACCCCGGCCAGGCGCGTGGATGGGTGTGTTCAAAACGCTGATGGCTTTCCCCTTGTGGGTGACGGTGGTGTGGCTGTTGTGGGTTTTGGGCCAACAAACCAGTTTGGACGCGGCCATGGCCATGCTGCTTGTCTTGTTGGCCGTGAGCGCTTTGATATGGGCCTGGCACTTGCCCCAATCCATGCGCCGTTGGCTTGGGCCTGTGGCACTGCTGGCATGTGTGGCCAGCGCAGGACTCGTTTGGCCCCGCTTGAATGCGCCTGAAGCGTCGGGCCGGGCGGCGGAATCGGCTTGGCAAAACTGGTCACCGACCGCCGTCGAAGCAGAGTTGAACCAGGGTCGAGCAGTTTTTGTCGATTTCACAGCCGCTTGGTGTGTGACTTGTCAACTCAACAAACAAACCACCCTGAACCAGCCCGAGGTTTTGCGCGGTTTTGCGCAGAGCCAGACCACCCTGATGCGGGCAGACTGGACACGACGTGACCCGGCCATCACCCGCGCCTTGACCGAATTGGGGCGCAGCGGCGTGCCTGTCTACGTGCTTTACAGGCCGGGAAAACCGCCACAAGTCCTGTCTGAATTGCTCAGCCCAGATCTGATCCTGAACACCATGGCGCAGCGCTGATCCCGCCACCTCCTCACCGTGAAGACCCGGTGTCAACCGCTCCCCACGCCCTGCCACAATAAGCTTTATGAACGCACCACTCCTCAACGACACCTTCCTTAAAGCCTGCTTGCGTCAGGCCACCGACCACACCCCCGTTTGGCTCATGCGCCAAGCCGGACGCTACCTGCCCGAGTACTGTGCCACCCGCGCCAAGGCGGGCAGTTTCATGGGGCTGGCCACCAACGTGGACTACGCCACCGAAGTAACCTTGCAGCCGCTGGACCGCTATGCGCTGGATGCGTCGATTTTGTTTTCTGACATCTTGACCGTGCCCGACGCCATGGGCTTGGGTCTGTCGTTTGCCCAAGGCGAAGGGCCCAAGTTTGCCAAAGTGGTGCGCGACGAAGCCGCTGTGGCCGAACTGGCCGTGCCCGATATGCACAAGCTGCAATATGTGTTTGACGCGGTCACCAGCATCCGCAAAGCCTTGAACGGCCGCGTGCCCCTCATCGGTTTTTCCGGCAGCCCTTGGACGCTGGCTTGCTATATGGTGGAAGGCGGCGGCTCGGACGATTACCGGCTGGTGAAAAGCCTGATGTACAGCCGCCCCGACCTGATGCACCGCATCTTGGCTATCAATGCCGACGCGGTGGCCCTCTATTTGAATACCCAAATCGAAGCCGGTGCCCAAGCGGTGATGGTGTTTGACAGCTGGGGCGGCGTGCTGGCCGATGGTGCCTTCCAAGACTTCAGCCTGGCCTATACCCGCCGCGTGTTGGCGCAGCTCAAACGCAGCCATGACGGCGCGGTGATTCCACGCCTGGTGTTCACCAAGGGCGGCGGTTTGTGGCTGCCCGAGATGAAAGACCTGGACTGCGAGGTGCTGGGCTTGGACTGGACCATGAACCTCGGCACCGCAAGACGTTTGGTGGGCGGTGAGGTCGGCGGCCCTGGCAAAGCGCTGCAAGGCAATATCGACCCGAATATTTTGTTTGCGCCGCCTGCACAAATCGCCACCGAGGTGCATCGCGTGCTGGACAGCTTTGGCAAACCCCACACCGACACCACCACCACCGGCCCGACGCATATCTTCAACCTGGGTCACGGCATCAGCCAGTTCACCCCGCCCGAGCATGTCAGCGCCTTGGTGGACGCGGTGCACAGCCACTCACGGTTTTTGCGGAAAAAATGATGTTTTGGGTCACTTTTACGAACAAAGTTTAGTCGGGAGACTTGACTTATGCACAAAATTTGTGTTGCGGTGCAGTAAGCCCCTGTTTGGAGACCGCTCTTTTTTTCGCCCCTTGAAATTCCCCTAAGTCATTGATTCATATAGCGCTGCAGAACTGCCTGAAAATCGGGCATTCTGTTCAAAGCCTTGCCAGACAAGGGTTTGAGCGGCTGAAATGCAAGATATCAACAAAGTTATCCACAGAATCTTGGGGTTAGTTCAAAGCGCTTGCAAATCAAGCACTTAAACCCGATTTCATGTCCATCGCTTGACCATCCGCACACAAACCCATCGCCATGCCCGTCCACCTGTCCGTTTTGGTCCAAACCCCAGCGCACAGCGGCATTGGCGGGCCTTTGACCTATTTGAGTGAGGAGGCACTTGCGCTGGGAACCTTGGTTCGCGTCCCACTGGGCCAACGCGAGTTGCTTGGCATTGTGTGGCCCCACCAGCCACAGGCAGACGACCCAGTTCCACCTGTGAAACCCCTTCGTTTGCGTGCCATTTCTGGTGAATTGACAGGCTTGCCGCCTCTCAATGCCAGTTGGCAAGCACTGATTCGCTTCACCGCCAGCTATTACCAGCGCAGTGAAGGCGAAGTGGCTTTGGCCGCCCTGCCCCCTTCCTTGCGTGAACTCAGCCCGGTGCAATTGACGCGTCGCCTTGAGCGCAAAGCGGGCATCCCAAAAGGCAAGGCCAAAACCACCGGTGTGACACAAACCCAGTCGCCGCCGCAGGTGAGTCTGGGTGCACCCCCACAGGGCTTGGTGCTCACCGCGGAACAAGAAACCGTTTTGGGTCAATTGGCGGCAAACAAAGGCCCCTTTTTGCTGTTTGGCAGCACAGGCAGTGGCAAAACCGAGGTGTATTTGCAAGCGGTTCAACGCTTGTTGCAGGCTGAGCCCATGGCACAAGCCTTGGTGATGGTGCCCGAGATCAACCTCACACCCCAGTTGGAGCAACGCTTTCGCCAACGGTTTGAACCTTGGTTGGGACCAGGTTGCGTGGTCGCGATGCACAGCGCCATGACGCCAGCCCAGCGACTGGCCAGTTGGTTGGCGGCCCACAGCGGTCAAGCGCGCATGGTGCTGGGCACCCGCATGGCGGTGCTGGCTTCATTGCCCCATTTGCGCCTGATTGTGGTCGATGAAGAACACGACCCCAGTTACAAGCAACAAGAGGGGGCGCGCTACTCGGCACGCGACTTGGCCATTTACCGCGGCCAGCTCGAAGGCGCCAAAGTGCTGCTGGGTTCGGCCACGCCTTCACTGGAGAGTTGGCACCACAGCCGACCCGCCAGCGAGGACAAGCCAGCGGGGCGTTATGTGCGGCTGCACATGCCCGCGCGGGTGGGGGAGAGTGCATTGCCCTTGGTGCGGCGGGTGGACATGAACCGCCAGCCTCGACGGACCATTTTTTCGGCGGTGTTGCTGGACGCCATGCGCGAGCGCATCGCCATGGGTCAACAGGTGTTGGTGCTGCTCAATCGCCGCGGCTATGCACCGGTGTTGCACTGCCCTTCGTGCCACTGGAAGAGCCAATGCCCGCACTGCAGTGCATTTCAGGTGTTTCACAAACTGGATCGCAGTTTGCGGTGTCACCACTGCAGCTTTGCCCAAGCGGTACCGCGTGCCTGCCCCGAATGTGGCGACACCGATGTGCGGGCCATGGGCCGCGGCACAGAACAGTTGGAGGAGCTTTTGGCCGCTCAGCTGGAAGGGGTGGTTCGGCCCGGCGGTGGGGCAGCGCGCATTGCCCGCATCGATGCCGACTCGACCCGTGCCAAAGGGACCTTGGAGGCACAGTTGGCACAAGTGCATGCGGGTGAGGTCGATGTGCTGGTGGGCACGCAAATGATTGCCAAAGGCCATGACTTTCGCCGCGTCAGCCTGGTCGCGGCCATTGACACCGATGGCGCTTTGTTCTCCAGCGACTTTCGCGCCCCTGAGCGCTTGTTCAGCCTGCTGATGCAAGCCGCAGGGCGGGCTGGGCGAGACGCCCAATGGTCGCTTCAAGAAGGCCACGGATGTGAGATGTGGATACAAACCCACTTTCCACAACACCCCTTGTTTGACGCCTTGAAGCGCCACGACTACCCCCAATTTGCCCAAGATCAACTGCAAGAGCGGGCCCAGGCCGGCATGCCACCGTTTAGCTTTCAGGCCTTGCTGCGCGCTGAGGCGCGGACACAAGAAGCGGCCCAAGCCTTTTTAACCGCTGTGGCCCAAGTGGCGACGGATTTGCCAGGTGCCCATCAGCTCACTTTGTACCCGCCGGTTCCTTTGGGTATTCAACGGGTGGCCCAAGTGGAGCGGGCTCAAATGTTGGTCGAAGGCACTTCTCGCACCGCCTTGCAATCCTTTTTAACCGCCTGGCAGCCCTTGCTCAGATCGGCTCGGCAACACCACCGCCAAGTGTTGCGCTGGGCCATCGACGTCGATCCTTTGGTGATTTAAGGCCTCATGGCTTGAGCAACACCACCGCGCCAGAAAAAGTCAAAAACGCCAAGGCGGTCGTGACCAAGATGATTTGAGCGATGCGCCCATTGTTGGCCCCCAAGCGCTCGGCCAGCATGGACACATTGCTGGCACTGGGCAAAGCGGCCACCAAGACGACCACCATCAAAGCAAAGGGGTCCAGGGCCGCGCCCATTTGAATGGCACTGGTTCCCACCAGCAACACCAGCATGGGGTGCAGCACCAATTTGACGACGGCCACAGGCAAATAGTCGCGCATCAAAGTGACAGACTGCTGACTCATGCGGGCGCGCGCATGTGAACGTGCGAGTACCGCACCAATGGTGAATAAAGCCACCGGGGACGCCGCGTCTGCCAACAGCCCCAAAGTTTTGTCCACCGCCTCGGGCAAATGCCACTCGTTGGCAGAAAACAATGCACCCAAACACACGGCCCAAGGCATGGGATTGGCCAATACCCCCTTGACCGCGTTGACCGCCGCATGGCGAAAACCGTGTTCACCTGCGCTGTCCAATCGAGACAAGGCGATGCACAAGGACGAAGTGAACAGCAAATCAGCAATGATGGACACGATGGCCGGACCGGCAGAGCTCGGACCCAGCAAGGCCACCAACAAAGGCACGCCCAAAAAACCGGTGTTGGGAAAGGCTGCGACCAGTGCTCCCAAGGATGCGTCGTTCCACCGAATGCGATCGTTCAAGCTGCAAGCCACGACAAAGGTGACCATGAGCAAACCACAAATCGCATAGGTGATGAACAAGGGCACATCCAACAACTGCGCAATGGGGGTGTTGGCGCCAAAGCGAAACAGCAAACAAGGGAGCGCGAAAAACAAAACAAAGCTGTTCAAGCCAGGTATGGCCTCCATGCTCAAAAATTTGAGCTTGACCGCCACAAAACCCGCCAACACCAGTGCGAAAAAAGGAAAAGTGACCCACAAAACAGTTGACATGGGTGGCATTGTGCCCGGCTATGATCAAGCGTTTTGCCCCTGCGTGTCATCTGCATGTCAACTGGCCTGAACAACGCCCAACTCGAAGCCGTCCACATTTTGCAAGGCCCTTGCTTGGTTTTGGCCGGTGCAGGTTCGGGCAAAACCCGCGTCATCACCCACAAGTTGGCACTGCTGATCCAGTCTGGCGTCGATCCCAGCGCGATTGCCGCCATCACCTTCACCAACAAAGCCGCGGCCGAGATGCGCGAGCGGGTCAAAAAACTCATCGGCAAGGCCGCACAAAAGGTCACGGTCTGTACGTTTCATGCCCTGGGCGTTCGCATCTTGCGACAAGACGGTGCGGCTTTGGGACTCAAGCCCCAGTTCAGCATTTTGGACAGCGATGATGTGACCAGTTTGCTCAAGGACGCCGGCGGCACCACCGATGCGGCCACCGCCCGTCAATGGCAGTGGGCCATCAGCTTGTGGAAAAACATGGGGCTCAATGCCGCCATGGCCGAAGCCCAGGCGCAAGATGACAATGAACGCATCACTGCGCGCATCATGGCGCGATATGAAGAGCGCTTGAGCGCTTACCAAAGCGTGGACTTCGACGACTTGATCGGTCTGCCTCTAAAGCTGTTGCAAAACCACCCCGAAGTGCGTTCGAAATGGCAAGAACAAATCAGCCATTGGTTGGTGGACGAATACCAAGACACCAATGCCACGCAGTATGAGTTGCTCAAACTGCTGGCCGGTGAACGCCAATGCCTCACCGCTGTGGGCGACGATGACCAATCCATTTATGGCTGGCGTGGCGCCACGCTGGACAACCTTAAGAAACTGCCCGCTGACTTTCCACGCTTGCGGGTGGTCAAGTTGGAGCAAAACTACCGCTCCAGCCGCGCCATTTTGCGGGCTGCGAACAATGTGATTCGCCCCAACCCCAAGCTCTATCCGAAAACCTTGTTCAGCGAGTTGGGGGAAGGCGATCCAGTACGGGTGGTGGACGCCGACAACGAGGAGCATGAAGCCGAACGCGTGGTAGCGCGCATTCAGTCGCTGCGCGCAGCCGATGGGGCCAGCAGCACGGCCTCACCGCGTGAATGGCGCGATTTTTGTGTGATGTACCGCGCCAACCACCAATCGCGCGTGCTGGAAAAGGCCTTTAGAAAGGCCAGCATCCCCTACAAAGTTTCAGGTGGTCAAAGTTTTTTTGACCGCGCTGAAATCCGAGATCTGTGCGCTTGGTTGCGACTGTGGGTCAACAACGACGACGACCCAGCATTTGTGCGCGCCATCACCACGCCCAAGCGTGGCGTGGGGCACCAAACTTTGCAACAACTGGGTCAGTTTGCCAATCAATACAAGCTGAGCCTGTTTGAAGCCTTGTTCAGCCACAGCTTGGGCAGTGTGCTGAGCGCCAGGGCCGTGGCGTCACTGCATGAGTTTGGCCGCAGCATCAATGACTTGCAATACCGGGCCCGCCACACCGAAGGCGCTGAAGACGCTCAACGCTTTTTGATGGACTGGCTCAAAGACATTGGCTATGAGCAACATCTGCATGACCAAGAAGATACCGACAAAATGGCCGTTGCACGCTGGGGCCATGTGTTGGACTTTTGCGAGTGGATGGCCCAGCGCTGTGGCGGCGTCATCGATGACGCGGCTGGGGTGAGCTTGGTATCCGAGCGTAAAAATTTGCTCGAAGTGGCCCAAACCATTTCTTTGCTATCGACCCTGAGCGAGCGCGAAACCGATCAAAACGTCGTCACCTTGTCCACATTGCATGCCGCCAAGGGCCTGGAATGGCCGCACGTCATGTTGGTAGGCGTCAACGAAGGTTTGCTGCCCTTTCGGCAAGACACCCCCGTGGTGGAAGGCGTGTTGACCGAATTACAAGCGATTCATTTGCAGGAAGAGCGCCGCTTGATGTATGTGGGCATCACCCGAGCCCAACACACCTTGGCGGTCAGTTGGGCGCGCAAGCGCAAAAAGGGCCGGGACATGGTGGTGGGGGTGCCCAGTCGCTTCATCGCAGAAATGGGATTGGACGACACGACCGTCAAAGAAGACCCACGCGCCAAACTGCGTGCATTACGGGCTGAGTTTGCGGCCAAGGCGGCTTCACAAGCGACGCAAGACAGCTAAGCCCATGTTGCCCAACAGCCCCGAGCAGCGCCGCATCGGCATCGCCCTGGTGAGCTTCACCACACTGATGTTTGCATCCTTGGACGCCTTGGCCAAATATTTGGTCCAAGAACTGCCCGTGCTTCAAGTGGTTTGGTTGCGCTTTGCCACCCATGTGTTAATCATGGCAGCACTGCTGTGGCCACAACATGGACGTCTGTTGATCACCGTTCAACGCCCCCGCCTGCACGCTTTGCGCGGTTTGATGATGTGTGCCATGACGGCGCTGAATTTTTGGGCATTGCAGTATTTGCAATTGGCCGAAACGGGTGCGATGCAGTTTTCTGTGCCCATCTTGATCGCGGTTTTCAGCGCTCTTTGGTTGGGCGAAAAACTCGATCTGCGCCGATGGATCGCGATATTGGCCGGTTTTGCGGGCGTGCTCATCATCATCCGACCGGGATCGCACGCTTTTCACCCGGCGATATTGCTCACCTTGCTCAATGCCATCTTGTATGCCAGCTTTAATTTGCTGACGCGCCACATGGCCAAAACCGAATCAGCAGAAGCAACGCAATGGCTGGCTGCCGCAGTCGCCGCCGTGGTGCTCACACCTTTTGGAATCTGGCAGTGGCAAACCCCACAACACTGGAGCACCTGGGGCTGGATCGCACTGACCGGCCTGCTCGGAGGCTTGGGCCACTACTGTGTCACCCTGGCCCACCGCCGGGCATCGGCTGCAGTGCTGGGCCCTTTTTTGTATCAGCAAATTATTTATATGTCTGCGCTAGGCTGGTTGGTGTTTGGAAATGTGCCTGACTCGGCTGTTCTTTTGGGGGCTTGCGTGGTGGTGGGGAGTGGGTTGTATTTGTTGTGGAGAGAAATTCGGGGGCGTTAGCCACATAAGCTCACGCACCCAACGCATCGTGGTAATGTTTTAGCCATGCAGCTGTGGCGACCTGACCGCTAAATTCTTGCTCTGCCCTTTTTCGCGCACAGTCTCCGAGATGGGATCTGCGATTGCCATCTTGATGGATGGCGTTCATTGCATCTACCAAGTCGTGGACCGAGCCCACTTGCACGAGAATTCCTGTGACGTCTTCAACAACCGCGTCAATAACGCCATCAATTCGGTAAGCGATGGCAGGTATGCCACAAGCAGCCGCCTCGATGATGACCGATCCAAACCCTTCTCGATAACTCGGCAGCATCAAAACATCGGCAGCTGCCATGTATTTTTCTGGTTCAGATGTTTTTCCCAGCCATCTGATTGGAGCCAAGCAACCGCTTCCTGCTTGCTGTAGTGAAGGGAGCAGCCCCTCTTCATCTGGACCGACCATCCACATTTCTACGCTTGCAACAGTATCTGCCATTTTTTTGAAAGCCTGAACAAGGTCAAACACCCCTTTGTCTCGGGCCAATCTGCCCACAAATATAAAGACGCAGGCTTCTTCCACAGCACCCATTTGTTGTCGCAGTCTGCGACGTGCAATGGGATCCACCTTAAAACGCTGTAAATCGACGCCGGCGATGGAGCCAGCTCCCAACATACCAATGCCATCTCGATCAACCAGACCTTCAACCACCAAAAATCGACATTGAGATTCACTGTCTGCAAATACCTTCGTTGCCAATGTAACGATCAGTCGATCAAGCGCTTTTAACAAAAAACGACTCCAGCCTTTTCTTGTGACCCAAACCTGCCCTGTGAAGGTGTGCCATCGATTGGGCACTCGTCGCAAATAACCAGCGAGCATCGCCAGCAGCCCAGCCTTGGGCGTGATGCTGTGAATGGACAGTGGCTTGATCTGCCAAACCAATATCAAAAGCTGAAATAGATTTATTAAATCCCTCAGCGGATTCATTTTTCTGGCGAATGGGATATGGACTACTTTGACTGAATCAGCCAAAGAGGGGATCAGTTCATAAGCCTCAACGTTGACACACAGAACAACCTTGTACTTGCCCGACAAGGCAACCAGGTGAGCTGACAAAAATGGATTGACTGCAAAGGGCGTTGTTGCCACAAATAGTATGGTGGGTTTCAAGTCCAACCTATGCAGATTCAATTCAGCATGTTTCATCTGAACTTCACCCATTCATACGAAATTAATTTCATTTCGTGATTTTGACTGTGGGCGGCGTGTTCATTTTTTCCAACGGTAATAAGCGTGTACCCATACCAGTCTTCTGATGAACTTCAATATTGAAAACAGCATGGCGAAAAGACATGCCGCATTCGAGATCAATTTTTCCCTGCAAATTCTCTGCAAGGTATCTTGCACGCCCCGTTCCATTTGCCATAAATGTTTGGACAGTCCAGCTTTTCCGAATTCTTCTTTGTATGAATAGGCTAGCGTTGCATCAATTAACCATGCTGACCAACCACCCAAAACTATTTGAAGCCAGAGTAAGTAATCTTCGGCATGCCTTTTCTTGGGATCAAAGCGACAAGGTAAATTTTTTCGCAGCATGACCGTTCTCGTTGGAAAACGGTTTGATATCAGCATGCCACGACTACTGACCTGCCAGGCTTTCAGTTGCTCGCTTACCTCAGCAGACTTGTTGTCTGCCAACCATAAAATACTTCTATGCCCAGTCATCATCACCTCGGGGTGAGCGTCCATCCACTGGTGTTGAAGTTCCAGCTTGCGTTCATGCCAGCTGTCATCTGCATCCAAGAATGAAATATAGTGCTCTCGGGCCAAATCCCAGCCCGCATTTCTTGCGCCACCTGGTCCCACATTCTCTTTCAGTTGTACGATCTGAATGTGAGTATCTCCACAATGTGATTCTTTAAGTCGATGCAATGCGGCAATAGTCAAACCTTCATCATTGCTGCAATCTTCAACCAGTAGGATCTCTCTGGGTGGACATGTTTGCCGAATTACTGACCACACCGCACGATCTATTGTTTCCGAGCATCGATAACAGGGTATGACAACACTAACTGGTGCGCGCATTAACTTTCCAGATAAAACAGTCGACCTGTCCAGCCAGATGCTGAGTACGTCTTGCGCCCCATCAATCGCCAGCTTAACTCAAACATGAGCCTTCTCGCAGCACGTGGTCCGCGCACTTTGCCCCATAGCAATATAAAAGGGAGCCGCCACAATTGTCCAAAAAGTCGCAGGGCAATGCCTACCTGGTGCTTTTTTTCGATAACCGAGAACATTTGCATATCGATCTCAGTGGTCAAATATTCGTCTCTTTTTATCTTCATTTTCTCAGCGGCATCAAGCAGTTTACTGAAACGAAGTTCGTAGGTATGATGATCAATAGTTCTTTTATATCCAGACTCAGCGATTCGGTCTCGATATGCATATTCTGTCAAATATTTTTTGATCTTACTTCCAAGCTCATCCACCCCTTCAAATGTTTCAATTTCATCAGGAGAGTAGAAATTCCTCAATCCTTCTGCATTTTCCGTGATCAAAAATCCACCCGCGCCTAGCACCTCGAATATTCTGGCTTTTATCTGCCTGCTGCGTACCGGTCTAATACCTTTCCACTGAATGCCTGAATCACCAAAGTTCAAACTGATGACAGAATCTCTTATGATCCGAGGGATGTCCTCTGAATGAACTGGCCCATTCTTCCATCCAAAGCCAAAACACTCTACTTTTATTCCCTCTTCAGCTAAGCGTGACACCAATTGTGGGCGTTTACCATATGCCGTTCCGATAAATGTCACTTGATACTTGCACTCGCTTGCAAGCAATGGTTTTTGCATTGAGTTCGAGTTTGCAGCCCACTGCGTCAAGTAGAAGTTTTTATATCCATCCTTTTTAGCTTTTTCTAAGGCACTTGCATAAGTTGTTGCATACAAATGAAATACAGGAGCAACCAATTTGGAAAATTGCTCATACTTCCAAGAGTCATCCGTTGACCAATTGATCAATGTTGCAGTCGACTGATCACGTATCAGTTGCAAAGTTTCTTGCCATACTTCGTAACCTAATAATACACATAGAACGACATCGGGTTGATCGTCTATCACCGTCTCCAGCAATTTTCGATTGAGTTCAGCGAAATTTTGATATCGACTTCGATTAAATGACTCGAAGAATTCCACTTTATGTCCAAGATTGCGCAATGCAGGCAAAAAATTCACATATTCATAGCAATCACCTCGCTCTGGGTTGCCGTAGTTATGCTCCCCTAAAACACAAAGAATCTTCACAATTTATTGAATATAAAAAGTCCACAACCATATTCCAGTTTATCGCTATCCTGTATTGATGCATGCTCACGATATAGCGCTTCATCATCCACAATCGAAAACTCAATCAACTTCATTTGAGCAAACATAGCCAATACTGTTGATGGGGCATATACCCGATGTGCATTAAAGCAGACTCGTTCACGACCGATCGGCAAAGACAAATAGAGTTTTCCGCCAGGACACACAACACGCTGAAGTTCTGCAGCGGCTTTGTGACTTCCCTCTGGATCAATCGGGTCACCGTAGCGCCCCAAACCAATGTGTTCTATCACATGAAGGCATGACAAGGATTCGATCGAATTATCAGGAAATGAAAGATCTAGAATATTCCCTGCCACTGAAGTCAAAGAATGTAGATTAACCTTGAGTGGGCGAAAATCGACAAATACTGTTTCAACTGCTGCACTCAATACGCCTATAGTCAAAACGCTCGATCCAACATCTGTGTGTTTGGATGGCTTATTTATTAACACTCTTCTTGCTAACCAAGCCCCTTGATAAAAATAATGAGCATCGAATGGCGTGTGTGTTGTCCAGTCACCCAAGCAAGGATGTGTGTCTGAAAACCTGATATTTGTTTCTTTTGATGCAATGCAATATTTCATCCATTGGATTAAAAATCGAGGAAGAAAAAACAAGCCGATCAAAGGCCTAGGGTACAGAAAGGCCATTAACCAGTGCCTTATTATTTTCATTTCATAGGACCTTCCACTAATTTTGTTTCATCTTTTGACGAATGCGCGCATAGATTGCAAGAATTGCCTTACATATACTGAAACTTGGATCTCTATATAAGTTCATTGCTTTTCTGAAATATCCACTTTGTATGTAATTTGCTATTTGCCTCGACTTTCTTAGCATATTTTGATTTAGTAATAATGCATGCAACTTCGATTTTTCATCATCATTGATGCAGGTTCTGGTCCAAAAAAATGCTTCCAATTGGCTTAGCAAGTCGAAATCAAAATGTTTAGAGTCCTGTCCCGAGTGCCTGCGGCACTCGTAGAGTGGTTTTGCTTGATATGCAATTGGGCCAAATTCTGCCAAATCACAAAAAAATACAGCATCACCAACCTTTTCATACTCCTTTCTCAGCTTAATATGTTTAGCCACATCGGCCCTATAAATTGCAGGGGAGAAAGGAATACATGAATTTGATGCATATTTCAAAGCGACTTGCCCACTGCACGAAATTATCTCAACATTTTCTATTTCCCGAAATGTTGTTAGCGTTTCACCATTCCGACTACCTTTTTCGTTTATTACATACCCATTGCACGATACCGCAACAAGCCTCGGATTTTTTATGAAAAGTTCCATTTGATCTTCAATGAAGCTCGTACATAGCTTGTCATCATCATGAAGCATCATCACGTATTGTGTTTTGCATTCATTCATGGCCCTTTGAAAGTTCGACTCGTAAGGCTGAGTTACGTCCACATCTATCCAAAGCACCCAGTCATCCAATAAATGCTGAATGCATTCATAAACAGATCTGTCACTTCCATTATCATATATAAGTATCTTCTGCGGCAGTTTGGTTTGACCTAAAACTGAAAGAATTGCCTCTCGTAAATATTCAGCGCGATTGAAGGATAATATACATACCGTAATACTCAACATGTTTTTATCAATCTAAAAATGTTTAACGAAAATCCCTCATAACTGTGCATTTGACCTAAATCTGTTTTTAGGTAATCTCGACCCGCCTTTATCATGTCCAGGGCATCATTTTCATCCATTGAACTCAGGAAAACCCTGAGTTGCTCATATGTGGCGAATTTTCTCACATCAACATAAGAATTTGACGGTAAATAGTCTTCAATATCAGGCGCTCCAAAATAAATAGGCAAAGTGCCAGCGACAAAGCAATCAATTATTTTTTCGGTGATGTATCCTGGTTGAACCATGTTTTCAAAACACAATGTAAAACGATAATTTGAAATTAAATCTAATTTATCCTGACAAATACCCATATATGCACTATGGATCACCTCCTCAAATCTTTTAGCCAAGTTATTTGGCAACTCACCCCAATTGTCCCAGTCTTTTCCATATATATCAATATTTCTCTGCTCAGCGAAAAAGGCCAGAGCCTCTAGTCGTTGATCATGAAGCGATTCTGCCAACGCTCTTTTGAATGAGGCAGAACGTAAGCTCCACATAATGGTTTTTATTTGTCTCGCCACAGCCATGAAAGTCAACCTTTTTGGCCTAAATATTTTATTGGTTCTGTACTTATTTGCGGCGACTGCAACGATATTCTTCCTTGTACTCCATGGTCGTATATCTCTCATGTCCTCACGATAATAAGATGGAAATTTACATTCCAAAACCTCATCTGATTTGTCAATGCCAACTCCATCATTCACAAAGGAAAATCCCAGTTTATACTTGAATTTGCGTGATATTTCATCAGCATATTTATAGAAATTAGGTTCATAAATTGGCGATTCAAAACAGGTGATCATGAATGGAACGGCGCCCATGCTTAGCAAATATTCGGCCTCCTGTGATGTTAAATCTTGTATCACCAATACCTCTTTAGCCATCCATTTATGAGTTTTAATATTCTCTATAGCTATATCACCCGATACAATGTTCACGCATGACTCGACACCGAGTTGATAAAGACACGTAACCCAACCCGATCCAGGAAATCTTCGACTCCATTGCTTATCGCGCAATCGGTCACCTTTGAATACCTCAAAATTACTACATAAAGCGATATGCATCATTTGCACCATTGATTTTTATCACGTTAATTTTTAATTCTGCACCACATCTTTAAACGATGGGCGTAGAAGAAAATACTGAAAAACAGTATAGCATAATCCAATAAGACCCAAAACTATTAATGCCTCGATAATACTTTGTTCATTATTAAATATTTGTTTAATGACTGAATATAAAACCCAAAGCCCTAATCCCATTACTGCACTCTTAACAATGAATTTTAGCGGCAATATTATTTTAAAGTATTGATTAGTCAAAATAGCACTAACTGTCATGGCCGCTATTGAAGCAAGAATCATTGAAACACCTACACCTAATGAGCCATAGTGAGGCATGAGAAGGTACAACAATGCAATTGTTGCAACAGCCCCAACAAAGTTAGGCAAAATAAGCACTTTGGTATTCATGTGCGCATGAGCTGCCAAACTATATATAGCAGTTACATGCCTACCCATCTCTGCAGCTGCACCAAATACTATAAACTGTGAAGACTGTTTGAAGCCAACTCCTAGAAATATTCGAGTAAGTTCTGACGCTGTTAGCGTAAGAAAAATTGTGAACAATAGTAGTGAGGGGATGATTATTTGAGCATACTCTATCCACGCTCGAGGGATTGAGTCCACCTTAGAATCCTCTAGACTTTTATAAAATTTTGGCTGTAAAAATGTTGATAAGATGGACTCCACTCCCATCATCAAGCCAGCACTAATTCCAAAGCCTGCAACGTACAATCCAAGCTCAGCCAATCCCAATTGATTTTCCATCAAATACCGATACCCTTGACTGTGAATCCACCCGAATCCCACAGCTAAAGATACTGGCCAAGCATAATTTAATAGCGCATATATATTATGCTGATTAACTATCACAGTCTTCCCTCGACTGCCTTTTAAATGATGTAATTTTTTATATAGAATTTTCTTTCCCAGCATTCCTATTGCTATTTGCCCAAACAATAGTCCACATAACCAATACTCCGCACTCGGCAATAATGTATGCACAAAAATAATAGCACTTATTAAGCTCACCGCAACAGTCGCTACTGTAAGTAGGGCAAACCAACCTTTGTATCCAAACATATTTAACGCAGGGATTACCGTTTGATTAATTGTTGCGAAAATTAAGTTTCCGCAAACCAGCAATAAAAACCAAAGCATTTCAAAGCTCGATTTCCATATATCAAACAAATGCAATGTTACAAGTACCATCGCAGCACAAAAGTTTACAATTAAAAGATACCTCCAAAATAAACCATAATATTCAACAAGCAAACCCTTTTGTTTCCAGGCATTCATCCGCCGATTTATGAACATACCGACTGGATTAATTAGTAGCAATGCGAAAAATGCCACTGTCGAGACGACAATAGAAACCTTTCCGATTTCTATCGGCAACAAGAATTCTGTCGCAGCCCTTAACGTAAGCAATAAAAGCGCAAACTGAGCAATCCTACCTATAGCAATACTAAGCATTTTTTACATAATTGTTGATTTATTAGGATGCGCAACGCGCTAGAGTGATTGTTAACATACCTTTGCGAGCGAGTCGAATACGAATCGTTTTTTGATATATTTAAATTTGCATAAGATCGTTCTAATTTTCTGCTTTTTCATTTGTGGTAATTGGCGTTGTAGACACCATGTTTGCGGCATATTTCAGCCACAAGCAGATCAGCTTCACCTTCGCCCAACATCCCAACAATTTGACTTTCCGTGAATTTCGACTTCCTCTCTCTTGCTTAAATAAATTGAAGTCTCTATTTATAACTTGCTCACCATTTGGATAAGCTTATGCACATAGACACGGATCTTTTCTTGTAAAAAAAGACGTATCAAGCCAGCCAATGCTTAGTTGATAAAGTTGCACTTAGTCCTTGAATCAGCCAAGATGTTAAATCATCTGTTTTATTCTTAACCACCAATAAAAAAATTAAGGCAATGCACGCTACCTCCGTGCCGGTTCAAATAAATAGGCTGGTTAGCATTTGCTGCTTTAGCATTTTGAGAATTTGAAATTTGGTGGCCTGGGGCGGAATCGAACCACCGACACAAGGATTTTCAATCCTCTGCTCTACCGACTGAGCTACCGGGCCATCGCCAAATTGTATCACCATCGTTGCCCGCCAGCAGCGTCCTCGCATGGCTTTGAGGTCACAACATCACCCGTCCCAAGCTGGCAAGAGTTGCTTTTTTGCACCAAACGTTTCCGACGCTTTGTCTACAGCAAGCACTGACACGCAAGGTTGACACTTGCCTCTTCACTCAGATAATTGAGCAATGCAAATCTCCCGTTTTTATTCGATCTCTGTTGAGAAAGCCGTGCTCATGCTGGTCGGCTCTTTGGTGTACATGTCTGCCCATTTGGCCAACCTTTGGGTGTTCGAATTTTGGGAGGTCACACCCAACATTTCTTGGGTCTACTTACCCTCTTTTCTGCGTTTGGCCAATTTGTTGATTCTGGGTCCCCTGTGGGGCACTTGTGCCACTGCCCTGGGTGGTGCTGAGTTGATTCTTTTGTCAAACCAATTCTTAAATGGCTTGGCATGGATGAATGTGTTGGCTTCTTGCAGCAGCGCTGTGGCCGCCTACGGCTTACTGCATTTGATGATCCATCGACCTGTCGCATTGACCCAGTTGAGGGAGTTGCTGTTGCTGGCAGGTGTTTACACCTTGATCAACCCCAGCTTGCATTTCATTTTGTGGCATCTGATACAAGCCTATACAGAAACCTCATTGCAAGACTTTGTGGCCATGGCCGTGGGTGACTTGGCCGGCGCAGTGCTGGGATCTATGTTGTTTGTTTGGGTGGTCCGCTACACAGGTGTTGCCCAATGGGTCGCTGGCCGGGTTCACTTAAAAAACGATCGCCAAGCCTAGCGTCACCCTCCAAAATCGGGCGTTTGTTTTCAAGGACCGCCGCGCTTGCTGCGAGAGAGATCAACCCCGAGCTGCTTGAGCTTGCGATACAGGTGGGTTCTCTCCAAGCCTGTCTTTTCGGCCACCCGGGTCATGGAGCCATTCTCTTGAGCCAGGTGAAATTCAAAATATGCTTTTTCAAACGCATCTCTCGCCTCACGCAGAGGCACATCCAGGTCAAAGTTTTGATGGTTCGGGGGCAGGGCCACAGTGGTCATGGCCTCTGAAACCAGCACATGGGGTGATGTGACCGAGGGTGCCATGATGGGCGAGGGATTTGTGCGCTGAGGGACCGCTGGCGCTGTTGCAGATTTTCGGGCCAAGGCACCTTCAACCGCCTTCAGCAGTTTTTGCAAGGTGATGGGTTTTTCCAAAAAGGCCTGGGCCCCAATCCGCGTGGCCTCCACGGCTGTATCGATGGTGGCATGTCCACTCATCATCACCACAGGCATGTTGAGCAAGCCCGCTGTGGCCCACTCTTTGAGCAAGGTCACGCCGTCGGTATCGGGCATCCAAATGTCAAGCAGAACCAAGTCGGGGCGACTGTTTTGCCGCGCTGCACGGGCTTGGGCAGCATTTTCGGCCAACTCCACCTGGTGCCCCTCGTCATTGAGGATTTCGAAGAGCAATTCGCGAATGCCCAGTTCGTCGTCCACCACCAAAATATTTGCCATATTGCCTGCTAGATTATGTGCTGATGCGGGGTTTCAGCTTCGAATGATAGCGATACTTGGGCGCCTTGGACCACGCCATCGATATCGCGGTTTCTGAGGTCAATGCGCGCGCCATGCTCGTCAGCAATTTTCTTCACCACGGCCAAGCCCAAACCCGTGCCACGCGGCTTGGTGGTGATGTAGGGCTCGAAAGCGCGCTGCAAAATATGCTCGGGAAAACCGCTGCCATGGTCCATCACCGTCAAACGCACTCGCCCGGAGGACGCCACCCATTGGGTGCGCAAAATCACCCCCAAATGGGCCCGCTCGGAAGGGGTGGCGTCTTGTGCGTTTTGCAACAGGTTGTGGATGACTTGCCGCAATTGCAACGCGTCGCCCATGACACGCGGGCACTGCTCGTCCAAGTCCGCGTGCACGGGCACTGCCGCGGTTTCTTCGCCATACAAGCTCAGCACCTCCAGCACCAGCGCATTGAAGTTCAGGGGCTTGAGATCGGCCACGGGCAAGCGGGCATAGTCGCGAAATTCGTTGACCAATCGCTTCATGGCGTCCACTTGGTCCACGATGGTTTTGATGGACTTGACCAAGATGGCCTGTTCGCCATCCGGCAACTTGCCCGTGAGTTTCATCTCCAAGCGTTCTGCCGACAACTGGATGGGCGTCAATGGGTTTTTGATCTCATGGGCCAAGCGACGCGCCACATCACCCCAAGCCTGGGCGCGCTGGGCCGACACAATTTCAGATATATCGTCGAACACCAGCAAGCGTGCTTGGTTGGGTAACACGGCACCACGCGCGACCAAGGTCACACCGTTATGACCAGCGCTAGGACCCTGGCTGGGCATGGCTGCTGCGGTGGAAGCCAACTCAAAAGACTGTTGCCAATGGTCCAAGCCATGTTGGCTGCGCTCGCCCACAAAGCCGGCAAACTCGTGGTCCACCTGCTCGGCCAAGCCTTGAAGACCTGGGGCATCCCCCAGAGGCTTGCCCTCAAAGGCTGCCAAGGGCACGCGCAGGATGCGTGTGGCACCGGGGTTGGAGGAAAGCACCAAACCCGTCTCATCCATCACGATCACACCGGCGCTCATGTTGTCCAAAATGGTTTGTAGATTGGCGCGCGCCAAA
Source organism: Limnohabitans rimovensis (SeqCode) (assembly GCF_965234775.1). Lineage (GTDB taxonomy): Bacteria > Pseudomonadota > Gammaproteobacteria > Burkholderiales > Burkholderiaceae_C > Limnohabitans > Limnohabitans rimovensis. The sequence goes on from NZ_OZ248562.1 coordinate 1,703,502, forward strand.
TCCACCTGGGCCATGCTTTCCCCCAAAGCGTTGCGCGCTTGCGCCAATTGCGCTGTCATTTGTGCAAATGAGCGGGTCAGGTCACTCAGCTCATCGCGGCTTTCAAACACCGCCTTGGGGCTCAAATCACCAGCGGCCACATCGCGCACACCTTGGGCCAGCAACAGCAACGGTCTGGCCAATTGGTTGCCCAAAAGGACCGCCAGCAAGACGGCACCAAAGACCGCCAAAAACAAAGTGAGGGTCAAGGTGCCGATATACATCCGGCGCAAGCCCTGCCGCGCCAAAGCACGTTCCTGGTATTCACGGTAGGCCAACTCCACAGCCAATGCGTTGGCCACCAAATTGGGCGGCAAGGTTTGGGTCACTTGCAAAATTCGGTTCTCTTCCAGCAGGCCCAAGCCCGGCGCCGCCACAATGGCCAACACCTTGACCCGCGCTCGCTGGCTTTTACCGGCCACACCGTCTTCCAAGCCCTCCAATTGGGAAATCACGCCTTGGCTGCGCAATTGCCGCAATTGGGCGCTGGCCGGGCGTTCGGGATTGAGCTGAAACAGCGAAGCGCCGGCGCTGGCCAAAGGCTGGCCAGAAGGGCTCCACAAAATGATGTCATCAGCCCCCAATTGATCGCGCAAGCGCTCCAAAGCCAAACCAGCGCTGGCGCTGGGGATGTCGCTGATTTGCCCGGCGGCCACACGTGCTTTGCTGCTCAAGTCGCTGGCCAAGGTATCCAAGCTGGTACGCCCCAGGTTGAGACCGGCCTCCAGAGCACCCTCCACCTGCACATCAAACCAGCTCTCAATCGAGCGCGATACAAATTGATAAGAAACGCCGTAGATCAACACCCCCGGCAACATACCCACCAAAGCGAAGATCATGGCCAGTTTGGCCAGCAAGCGCGACCCAAATTTGCCGCGCCGCCAACGGATCACCAACCGGGAAAAGGTCCAGGCAATGACCACCAGCAGCACAGCGGCCACGCCTGCGTTGAGCCACAACAAGGCATCGTAATTTCGCTCGTACAGGGCCTGATTGTCTGCGGCCAGGGTCAGCAAGAAAAGCAAGACCAAGCCCAGGCCCAAAGCCACTGCGACACCCACAGCCCACAGCCACCGCCAAGGTGCTTTGCGGGGGCTTGGTGTGTCTTTCATTTCGCGGCTTCAGTGGCCAGGCGGATGCTCTTGGTGACTGCCAACTCCCACTCCGACTGGCCAGCCGCGCCCATCTGCAAGGGGCGGGGCAATTGACTCAAATCCAAGTAAAAGGCAAATTCCAAGCGATGCCCAGCGCCGGTTTCAATTTGTGCTGCATCGGCAAACTTCCAGCGATTGAGACGCCGCAAATTGACCATGACCTCTTCCAAACTGTCGTAGGTTTGCATGAGCGAAACCCCGAGACCATTTTGCACAATCGGTTGAGACGCTACCTGCATGCGCCAGCGGCGCGTCAACGGCTGGTAACTGATGCGAATGTGGCGCTGAGCGGAAGACACCAACTTGTCAGACCAATACCAGCGGTCACGATAGACCTTGGCATCCACCACAAAGTGAACCGGTATGCCTTTGAGCAATGCCTCTTGAACCGTGTTGGACAGTTCCAAGTCGAATTGCGCCGACATTTGATAAATATCTTCGTTGCGTTCCGTTTGGAATCCGGTCAACGCCACCTGGTTTTGAGCCCATGACGAGGCAGCGCACACCACCCAAGCCAACACAGCCACCCAAGCGCGAAGCCATGTCCGCATGCCAAGGGCGCTGCGCTGAAACTCAGCGCAAGGGTTTTTGTAGCAATGCGTAAAAAAAGCCATCGTGATCACAAGGCAGATTGTCCGCGACAGCGCCGCCGTTCTCCCGATTTTGGGGCAATAGATGTCCCACACAGGGCAAACCCAGTGCTGGTGTGTTGTGCTGAAGAAACGCTTTGATCTGCCCCTCGCCTTCTGCCTTGAACACGGAGCAGGTGCAATACAGCATGACCCCACCCGGTTTGAGCAAGGGCCACAGGGCATTCAGCAGGCGCTGTTGCAAGCGGGCCAATTGGGCAACGTCGCTGGCGCGTCTCAGCCAAGGCACATCGGGGTGGCGCCGCACAATGCCCGAGGCCGTGCACGGTGCGTCGAGCAAGATGGCGTCAAAAGGCTGGCCGTCCCACCAAGCGCCGCTGTCGGCCGCGTCGCCCACCTTGACTTGCGCGTGAAGTCCCAGCCGCTCTAAATTGCCACTGATGCGCTCGCACCGCACGGGGTCGACATCCAGCGCCACCACCTGTGCATCCGACAACTCCAGCAAGTGCGCCGTTTTACCACCCGGTGCTGCGCAGGCGTCCAGGATGCGCGTTTGTGCGCTGTGCCCTGGCATGGCTTGCAACAGCAAGGGTGCGGCCATTTGGGCGCCAGCGTCTTGCACCGAACACAGGCCTTCAGCAAAGCCAGGGATGCGCTCCACCGGCATGGCCTGCGCCAAGATCAATCCGTGTTCACCCACTTCTTCACTGATGATCCCCTGCGCCAACCATTGCGCTGCCAAATCAGCGCGTTGCACCCTTTTTTGATTCACGCGCATGGTCAAGGGGCCGGCCACTTGGTCAGCCCGCAACACCTGCGCCCAGTGGTGTGGAAGGTCGCGTTGCAATTGCGCCACCCACCAGGCGGGATGGTTCCAACGTGCTTGCGTGTCATTGTCAGTGGCCCGCACCAAGGCCTCACGCTCGCGCAAAAATCGGCGCAGGCAAGCATTGACAAATGTGGCCTGCGGTTTCATCTTCGGGCTGTTTTTGGCGGCCTCTACCGCCTGATTGACCAAGGTGAATGGCTCATAGGGTGAGTGCTCAGGCTCCCAACACAAGGCCAGCGCCACACACAGCAAACTGTCTAGATCGGGCGGTGGAGAGCGTTGGGCCAAGATGGCACGCAAAGCGCGCGCACGCCCCCAATGGCGCAAGCTGATGAACAACAGCGACTGCACGCCAGGGCGCAGGGGGTTGGCCACGCGCAGCAGCGCGGCATTGGCCGATTCACCCTTGGCCACAGCTGCCAGCGCGCCAGCCGTGGCTTGTAACAACTGCCACAGGGGCAGAGAAGCCGCAACGCTGGACACCGTCACAGCGGACTGGCCGGATGAAACGAGAACAAGCGAGCCAACAACAAAGCGGGAAACTGCGAGACGGCTGCGTTGTAAAGGGTCACCGCTTGGTTGTAACGATCCACATCGGGTTGTATCAACACATCCAACTCCGTCCAACGCGCTTGCAGCTCAGGGGCTACCGTGATGTAGTAAACATCCGGGTGGTTGATTGACTGCCAAGCCTGTGCCAGCTCCAACTTGCTTTCACGCAAAGCACGCGCGGCAGCGTGTGAAAACAACAGGTCTTGCCAATGGGCCATGGCAATCGCCGTTTTGCGTGCAGCTGTTTGCAAGCGTGTCCAATGGGCCGCACCCAGCTCCGGGGCGATGGAAGACTGCCAACCAAAAGGGGCCGATGCAGCCGCCGTCACCGCCAACTCCACCAGCTCTTCATAACGCGTCAAATGGCTGTCAATCACGGCCAGGTTTTGTCCAATGGCAGCGCGCAAGCGCACCAAGCGGTTGTATGCACCCAGGCCCCAAAAGACCAACAAGGCCAAACAGACCAAGGCCCACCATGAGTTGATCATGGCCAAGTCCGCCTAAAGCGACAAAGGCCCACTGGGGGCCTTTGTGTTTTTAAGCAGGTCCAGCGGCATCGTGGCCACTGGCATCCACCGGCTCATCGGCATGTTCGCCCGATCCGGCTGTGGCTTCCGCCAGCTCAGCCGCCTCGGCGTCCGCAATGGCACGCCGTTCGGCTTCGTCCATGGCATCCTTGACCTTGCGGGCTTGGTGATAAGCCATGCCAGTGCCTGCGGGAATCAGGCGGCCGACAATGACGTTTTCTTTCAAGCCACGCAATTCGTCGCGCTTGCCCATGATGGCTGCCTCGGTGAGCACCCGGGTGGTTTCCTGGAAGGAAGCCGCCGAGATGAACGAGTCCGTGGACAACGATGCCTTGGTGATGCCCAGCAACAAATTGGTGTAAGTGGCGGGCAATTTGCCTTCAGCTTGCAATGCCTCATTGGTGTTGAGCATTTCAGAACGCTCCACCTGCTCGCCGCCAATGTAGCCTGAGTCGCCAGCGTTATCGACCACCACACGGCGCAACATCTGGCGCACGATGACTTCAATGTGCTTGTCGTTGATCTTCACGCCTTGCAAACGGTAAACGTCTTGCACTTCGTCGACGATGTAGCGGGCCAACTCTTCAATGCCCAACAAACGCAAGATGTCTTGTGGGTCGGCCGGACCGTCCACAATGTTCTCGCCTTTGTTCACCACTTGGCCTTCGTGGACCAAGATGTTTTTCTCTTTGGGCACCAACTCTTCCCACACCGTGCCTTCTGGGTCGGTGATTTGCAAGCGCATCTTGCCCTTGGTCTCTTTGCCGAAGGACACTGTACCGGTCATCTCTGCCAAGATGCCCTTGTCTTTGGGCGAACGGGCTTCGAACAACTCGGCCACCCGCGGCAAGCCGCCGGTGATGTCACGGGTTTTTTGACCTTCGACAGGAATGCGTGCCAGCACTTCGCCTGGGCCCACGTCTTGGCCGTCGCGCACTTGAATCAAGGCGCCCACTTGGAAGCCAATGGTCACTGAATGATCGGTGCCAGGGATTTTGACTTCTTTGCCAGCGGCATCGATCAACTTGACCTGCGGGCGCACCACCTTGGTGGAACCACGGCGCTTGGGATCGATCACCACCAAGGTCGACAAGCCCGTCACTTCATCGAGCTGCTTGGCCACGGTGAGGCCTTCTTCCACATTCTCAAAGCGCACCTGACCGGCAAACTCAGTGATGATGGGGCGCGTCAGCGGATCCCAATTCGCCAGCACCAAACCAGCCTTGATGTTTTGATCGGCCTTGATGGCCAAGATCGCACCATAAGGCACTTTGTGGCGCTCGCGCTCACGACCAATCTCGTCGTGGATGATGATCTCACCCGAGCGAGAAATCACCACCAACTCACCTTTGCTGTTGGTCACATAACGCATCGTCGGGTTGAATCCAATCACCCCGCTGGATTTGGCTTCCACATTGGAGGCCACCGCTGCGCGCGATGCGGCACCACCGATGTGGAAGGTGCGCATGGTCAACTGGGTGCCCGGTTCGCCAATGGATTGGGCGGCTATCACACCGACTGCTTCGCCAATGTTGACTTCACCGCCACGACCCAGGTCGCGGCCATAGCATTTGGCACACAGGCCAAAGCGGGTTTCACAGGTCAACGCTGTACGCACCTTGACCTCATCCACACCAGCGGCTTCGAGCATGTCCAGCGCGTCTTCGTCCAGCATTTCGCCGGCTTTGATCAACACACTTTGGTTCTCAGGGTGCATCACCTCATCGGTGGTGGTGCGGCCCAAAATACGGTCGCGCAAGGATTCGATGACCTCACCACCCTCGACGATGGCGCGCATCAACTGACCGTTTGAGGTGCCGCAATCGGGCTCGGTGACCACCAAGTCTTGGGTCACGTCGACCAAACGACGGGTCAAGTAGCCTGAGTTGGCAGTCTTCAATGCGGTATCGGCCAAACCTTTGCGCGCACCGTGGGTGGAGATGAAGTACTGAAGCACGTTCAGGCCTTCGCGGAAGTTGGCGGTGATGGGCGTCTCGATGATGGAGCCATCCGGCTTGGCCATCAAACCGCGCATGCCTGCCAGTTGGCGAATTTGCGCAGCAGAACCACGCGCGCCCGAGTCGGCCATCATGTAAATGGAGTTGAAAGACTCTTGCTCCACCTCTTTGCCATGGCGGTCGATGGTCTTTTCTTTGCGCAATTGGTCCATCATGACCTTGGACACGTGGTCACCGGCCTTGCCCCAAATGTCCACCACTTTGTTGTAGCGCTCACCAACCGTCACCAAACCGGACACATATTGCTGTTCGATTTCTTTGACTTCTTTTTCCGCGCTTTCAATGATGGCGTGCTTCTCTTGCGGCACCAACATGTCATCAATCGCGATGGAGATACCTGCACGGGTGGCCAAACGGAAACCGTTTTGCAGCAACTTATCGGCGAAAACCACTGTCTCTTTCAAGCCGCAACGGCGGAAAGAGGTATTGATCAAGCGAGAAATTTCTTTCTTCTTGAGTGCCTTGTTGATGTTGCTGAAAGCCAAGCCCTTGGGCAGGATTTCAGACAACAGCGCACGACCCGCCGTGGTGTCCACCAAGGAGGTGGACGATGTGAACTCGCCAGTGACTTTGTCTTTGGTCCACTCGGTCAAGCGCACGCTGATCTTGGCGGTCATTTCCACAATGCCCGCATCCAAGGCGCGTTGCAATTCATAGGTGTCGGCAAAGACCATGCCCTCGCCTTTGCCATTGATGCGTTCACGCGTGGAGTAGTACAAGCCCAGCACCACGTCTTGCGACGGCACGATGGACGGCTCACCTGACGCAGGGAACAACACATTGTTGGACGCCAACATCAGGGTGCGGCATTCCATTTGCGCTTCGACCGACAAAGGCACGTGAACGGCCATTTGGTCGCCGTCAAAGTCAGCGTTGAAGGCGGAGCACACCAAGGGATGCAACTGAATGGCTTTGCCTTCGATCAAAATCGGCTCAAAGGCTTGGATGCCCAAACGGTGCAAGGTGGGCGCGCGGTTGAGCAACACCGGATGTTCTTTGATCACCTCTTCCAAGATGTCCCACACCACTGCGGTGCCTGATTCAACTTCTTTCTTAGCTGCCTTGATGGTGGTGGCAATGCCCATGGCTTCCAAGCGCGAGAAGATGAACGGCTTGAACAATTCCAACGCCATCAATTTGGGCAGGCCACACTGGTGCAGTTTGAGGGTTGGGCCCACGGTGATGACCGAACGGCCCGAGTAGTCCACCCGCTTGCCCAGCAAGTTTTGGCGGAAACGGCCGCTCTTGCCTTTGATCATATCGGCCAAAGACTTCAAGGCACGCTTGTTGGCACCGGTCATGGCTTTGCCGCGGCGACCGTTGTCGAGCAAACTGTCCACGGCCTCTTGCAACATGCGCTTTTCATTGCGCGCGATGATCTCAGGCGCCTTCAACTCCAGCAAACGGCGCAAACGGCTGTTGCGGTTGATCACTCGGCGGTACAGGTCGTTGAGGTCAGAGGTGGCGAAGCGGCCACCATCCAAGGGCACCAGGGGACGCAGATCGGGTGGTAGCACCGGCAACACCGACAACACCATCCACTCGGGCTTGATGCCCGACTTCTTGAAAGCCTCCAGCACTTTGAGGCGCTTGGAGTTTTTCTTCACCTTGACTTCAGACCCCGTCAGGTCACCGCGAAGGCGCTCGATTTCGGATTCGATTTCGATGCCTTCGAGCAACTCACGGATGCCTTCGGCACCCATCTTGGCCACGAATTCGTCACCATACTCTTTGAGCTTGGCGTCGTAGTCGTCTTCGGTCATGATGCCGTACTTTTTGAGGGGCGTCATGCCAGGGTCGGTCACCACATAGGCTTCGAAATAAAGCACACGCTCAATGTCGCGCAAGGTCATGTCCAGCACCAGGCCCAAACGGCTGGGCAAGGACTTCAAGAACCAAATGTGCGCGCAAGGAGCGGCCAAATCGATGTGGCCCATGCGTTCACGGCGCACTTTGGTTTGGGTGACTTCAACGCCACACTTCTCGCAAATCACGCCACGGTGTTTCAGGCGTTTGTATTTGCCGCACAAGCATTCGTAGTCCTTGATGGGGCCAAAAATCTTGGCGCAAAACAAGCCGTCGCGCTCGGGCTTGAAAGTGCGGTAGTTGATGGTCTCTGGCTTTTTGACTTCGCCAAAAGACCAGGAACGAATTTTCTCTGGGGAAGCCAGTCCAATCTTGATGGCATCAAAATGCTCATCGGGCGTGAACTGCTTGAACAGGTCGAGTAATGATTTCATGTTTTCATCCTTAAAAGTGAGAGGCTTGATCGGTTTCATCGCCGCACACAGGCCGGGGCTTGTGCGCGGTCAGGTTCAACGTCAGGAGCGCTCTAACTCGATATCAATGCCCAATGAACGAATTTCTTTCACCAACACGTTGAACGATTCGGGCATGCCCGCTTCGATGGCGTGTTCACCTTTGACAATGCTTTCGTACACCTTGGTGCGGCCCTGCACGTCGTCGGATTTGACGGTGAGCATTTCCTGCAAGGTGTAAGAAGCGCCATAGGCCTCCAGCGCCCACACCTCCATCTCGCCGAAACGCTGACCACCAAACTGGGCTTTGCCGCCCAAAGGTTGCTGGGTGACCAAGCTGTATGGGCCCGTGGAGCGGGCGTGCATCTTGTCGTCCACCAAATGGTGCAACTTGAGCACGTGCATGTAACCAACGGTGGTTTCGCGTTCGAAGGCGTCGCCGGTGCAACCGTCATACAACTGGGCCTGCGTGCGATTGGCGTTGAGGCCTTTGATGCGTGCGATCTCTTCGGGATACGCCAGGTGCAACATCGCGCGGGTTTCTTCCTCGGATGCGCCGTCAAAAACAGGCGTCGCAAACGGAATCCCGTGCTGCAAATTGCCAGCCATCTCCAACACATCGGCGTCGCTGAGGTTGTCCAAAGCTTCTTTGCGGCCGGAGTTGTTGTACAGGTGGTCCAAGAACTTGCGCACTTCAGCCATCTTGGTGTGGGCTTGCAACATGTCACCGATGCGTTGGCCAATGCCTTTCGCGGCCCAACCCAAGTGGACTTCCAGCACCTGCCCCACGTTCATGCGCGAAGGCACGCCCAGGGGGTTGAGCACGATGTCACAAGGTGTGCCGTCGGCCATGTAAGGCATGTCTTCGACGGGCACGATTTTGGAGACCACACCCTTGTTGCCGTGGCGACCGGCCATCTTGTCACCGGGCTGCAAGCGGCGCTTGACAGCCAAGTAAACCTTGACCATCTTGAGCACACCCGCTGGCAATTCGTCACCTTGGGTGAGCTTTTTGCGCTTTTCCTCAAACGCCAAATCAAAGCTGTGGCGGGTTTGGGCCAAAGCATTTTTGATGCTCTCGAGTTGCGCTGCCACATCTTCATCGGCTGGGCGGATGTCGAACCAGTGGAATTTTTCCACGCTGTCGAGGTAGGCCTTGTCGATCTTGCTACCCTTAGGCAGTTTGTTCGGGCCGCCGTTGGCGGTCTTGCCCGACAGCAGCTTGCCAATGCGGTCAAACGCGTCGGCTTCAACGATGCGCAACTGGTCATTCAAGTCCAAGCGGAATCGCTTCAACTCGTCGTCAATGATTTGCTGTGCACGCTTGTCACGAACAATGCCTTCGCGGGTGAAAACCTGCACATCGATGACCGTGCCTTGTGAGCCTTGGTCAACGCGCAGCGAGGTGTCTTTCACATCCGATGCTTTTTCGCCAAAGATGGCGCGCAGCAGTTTTTCTTCAGGTGTCAGGGTGGTTTCACCTTTGGGGGTGACCTTGCCCACCAACACGTCGCCGGGCTGCACTTCGGCACCCACATAAATGATGCCCGAATCGTCCAAACGGTTGAGTTGTTGCTCAGCCAGGTTCGGAATGTCGCGGGTAATTTCTTCGGCACCCAACTTGGTGTCGCGCGCCATGACCACCAACTCTTCAATGTGGATGGAGGTGAAGCGATCTTCAGAGACCACCCGTTCTGAAATCAGAATCGAGTCTTCGAAGTTGTAACCGTTCCAGGGCATGAAGGCCACCAACATGTTTTGGCCCAGCGCCAACTCACCCAAATCAGTGGAGGCACCATCGGCAATCACATCGCCCTTGGCCAGCTTATCGCCTTGCTTGACGATGGGGCGTTGGTGGATGTTGGTGTTTTGGTTCGAACGCTGATACTTGATCAGGTTGTAAATATCTACACCGACTTCACCGGCTTGGGTCTCGGCGTCATTGACGCGCACCACAATCCGAGTGGCATCCACATAGTCGACCACACCGCCACGGGTGGCGGTGACCACCGTGCCCGAGTCAATGGCGGCCACACGCTCGATGCCTGTGCCGACAAAGGCTTTTTCTGGGCGCAAAACCGGCACAGCTTGTCGCTGCATGTTGGCACCCATCAAAGCGCGGTTGGCGTCATCGTGCTCCAAGAAGGGCACCAAAGATGCCGCCACAGAAACAATCTGGGCGGGGGACACGTCCATGTACTGCACGCGCTCGGCCCCGACCAAAATGGACTCGCCTTTTTCACGGGCAGACACCAGTTCGTCGGTCAAGCGACCTTCTTTGTCCAGGGAAGCATTGGCTTGGGCAATCACATATTTGCCTTCTTCGATGGCCGACAAATAGTCGATGTCCATCGTGACCTTGCCTTCAACCACTTGACGGTAAGGCGTTTCAATGAAGCCGTACTCGTTCAAGCGGGCATACAAAGCCAAGGAGTTGATCAGTCCAATGTTGGGACCTTCAGGTGTTTCAATGGGGCACACGCGACCGTAGTGGGTGACGTGCACATCGCGCACTTCAAAGCCAGCACGTTCGCGGGTCAAACCGCCTGGGCCCAGGGCTGAGACACGGCGCTTGTGCGTGATTTCAGACAAGGGGTTGGTCTGGTCCATAAACTGCGACAGTTGCGAGGCACCAAAGAACTCTTTGAGGGCAGCAGAAATGGGCTTGGAGTTGATCAAGTCATGGGGCATCAAAGGCTCTTGCTCGGCCTGACCCAAGCGCTCTTTCACCGCCTTTTCAATCCGCGCCAAACCGGTGCGGTATTGGTTTTCAGCCAACTCACCCACGCAACGAACACGGCGGTTGCCCAGGTGATCGATGTCATCGACTTCACCATTGCCATTGCGCAAATCCACCAGGATCTTCACCACAGCCATGATGTCTTCGTTGTTGAGCACCATGGGGCCAGTGCTTTCGGGGCGGCCCACTTTGGCGTTGAACTTCATGCGGCCCACACGCGACAAATCGTAGGTGTCAGGGTTGTAGAACAAGCGCTGGAACAGGGCTTGAACCGCGTCTTCGGTGGGCGGCTCGCCAGGGCGCATCATGCGGTAGATGGCGACGCGGGCAGCAAACTCGTCTGCGGTCTCATCGATGCGCAGGGTTTGCGAGATATACGCACCTTGGTCAAGTTCATTGGTGTAGATGCACTGCAGTTCTTGCACATCGCTGGTGCGGAGCTTTTTCAACAAGGCTTCTGTCAATTCTTCGTTGGCCTTGGCAATGATTTCACCGGTTTCAGCGTCCACAATGTTGCGCGCCATCACACGGCCGATCAAAAAGTCTTCTGGCACGCTGATGTGGGTGGTGCCCGATTGCTCGAGTTCACGGGTGTGGCGGGCGGTGACCCGTTTGTCTTTGGCCACCACGACCACGCCCGATTTGTCGGTGATGTCAAAACGCGCCACTTCGCCGCGCAAGCGCTCGGCGACAAACTCCATTTGCGCGCCAGTTTCCATCAAGCGGAAGTTGTCGTTGACAAAGAAGTTGGCCAGGATGGATTCGTTGTTCAAGCCAATGGCTTTGAGCAAAATCGTCACTGGCATCTTGCGTCGGCGGTCGACGCGGAAATACAGCATGTCTTTGGGGTCAAACTCAAAGTCCAGCCATGAACCGCGGTAAGGGATGATGCGCGCTGAAAACAGCAATTTGCCCGAGCTGTGGGTCTTGCCCTTGTCGTGTTCAAAAAATACACCTGGCGAGCGGTGCAACTGAGACACGATCACGCGCTCAGTGCCATTGATGATGAACGAGCCTTTGTCTGTCATCAGGGGCACTTCGCCCATGTAAACCTCTTGCTCTTTGACCTCTTTGACCACCTTGGATTGCGGGGTCGATGAATCACGGTCATATATGATCAACTGCACGCGGGCGCGCACGGCAGAACCAAAGGTCAAGCCACGGGTTTGGCACTCGCGCACATCAAAGGCGGGCTTGGCCAAGTTGTATTCCAAAAACTTCATCTCCACAAAACCGTTGTGCGAGACGATGGGGAATGCGGCCTCAAAAGCCGCTTGCAGGCCTTCGGGCGTGCGCTTTTTGGGGTTGGTTTCGGCTTGCAAAAAGGCGGTGTACGCGTCTTTTTGCATCTGCAACAGGTAGGGGACTTCGAGCACGCTGTCACGGGTGCCAAAGCTCTTGCGCACGCGTTTGCGTTCTGTGTAGGTGTAGGCCATGAGATCTCCGGGCTTGATCTTTCAGGACTGTTTCAAGGCGAGGCTCAACACCCCCACCTCAAACTTGGCGGCTGGCCACTACCAGCGTTGGCGGACGGCCACGCATTGCACGCAGCCCGAACCAAGGCATCTTCCGCAGTCGGGTCAGAAGACACTTGAAAGCACCCTTGCGCAGTGCACTTTCAAGTGCGCTCTGAGAGCGCACCGAGGGGCGGCTTGCGCCACCCCTGGTGAAACCATCACTTGATTTCGGCTTTGGCGCCAGCTTCTTCGAGCTTTTTCTTGGCGGCTTCGGCGTCGGCCTTGGGCACGGCGTCCTTGACGTTTTTGGGTGCGCCGTCGACCAGGTCTTTGGCTTCTTTCAAGCCCAAACCGGTGAGCTCACGCACCACCTTGATCACCGACACCTTGTTGGCGCCAGCTTCGAGCAGCACCACGTTGAATTCGGTTTGCTCTTCAGCTGCAGCGGCGGCACCACCGCCGCCACCAGCTGCGGGCGCGGCCATAGCAGCAGCGCTCACACCAAATTTCTCTTCGATGGCTTTCACCAATTCGTTGAGTTCCATGACCGTCATGCTGTCGAGTGCGGTCAAAAATGCGTCTTTATCGAATGCCATGTTGATTTCCTAACAATTGATCTATCTGTGCCGTGCGCGCACGGCGTGTTGAACATTTGCACTGCTGGCCCTTAGGCCGCAGCAGCTTCGCCTTTTTTCGCCGCCAAAGCACCCAACACCACAGCGGTGCGGGACACGGGCGACATGAGCAAGCCACACAACTGGGACAACAACACCTCTTTGGAGGGGATATTGGCCAATTGCTTGACGCCGTTGACGTCCAGGACTTTTCCGGAAATGGCGCCACCACGGATCACCAACTTGTCGTTGGTTTTCGCGAAATCTGCCACCACTTTCGCGGCGGCAACGGCGTCCACAGAAAAGCCATAGATCAGGGGACCGGTCATCTGGTCAGCCACCACTTCGAAACGGCTGCCGGCCACAGCACGGCGTGCCAATGTGTTTTTCAACACACTGAGCGTCACGCCAGAGCTGCGCGCTTGCGAGCGCAATTTCGTCATGTCAGCGACCGTGATACCGCGGTACTCCGCCATCACCAGCGTCTGTGCTTGAGTGGCGAGGCTGGTCACTTCGGTGATGACCGCTTCTTTCTCACTGCGATTCAGACTCAAGGTCTACTCCTTCTGAATGTGTCCTGGGCCAAATCAATTCGGCTTGCGACACGCTGGGTTTCAGCGACCAGACTGTCAGGGAACAACTTGCGCGGTTCTTTGTCAGCGGGATCGCCATCTGCGTTGGCTGGGGGATTAAGCGCCGTTTACACGGCACACCAACGGTCTTGGATGGCCTGGATAAACATTGCTGCCCATCCAGCCCACCACTCAGGGCACCGCTTGCGCAGCGCCCCAATTTCTTCTTATGCAGCGCTCAAGGTTTGGGTGTCGACACGCACGCCCACACCCATCGTGGATGACACCGCCAATTTGCGCAGGTAAACACCTTTGCTGGTGGCGGGCTTGGCTTTTTGCAGCGCATCGACCAAAGCCACCAAGTTGCCTTGCAGCTTGTCCGAGTCAAACGAGCGGCGACCAATCGTGGCGTGCACGATACCGGCTTTGTCCACACGGAATTGGACTTGACCGGCCTTGGCATTTTTCACGGCTGTGGCCACATCGGGGGTCACGGTGCCCACCTTGGGGTTGGGCATCAATCCACGGGGGCCCAAAATTTGACCCAGGGTACCGACCACGCGCATGGCGTCAGGGGCTGCGATCACCACGTCAAACGGCATGTTGCCGGCTTTGACCATGGCGGCCAAGTCGTCCATGCCCACAATGTCCGCACCGGCGGCTTTGGCCTCTTCGGCTTTCGCGCCTTGTGCAAACACCGCCACACGGGCAGTTTTACCGGTTCCGTTGGGCAGCACGACAGCGCCGCGCACCACTTGGTCGGATTTCTTGGCGTCAATGCCCAACTGCACGGCCACGTCAATGGACTCGTCGAACTTGGCGGTGGCGCATTCTTTGACGATTTTCAGTGCGTCATTGAATGGGTACAGCTTGTTGCTGTCCACTTTGCCCACCAAGGCTTTTTGTTTTTTGGTCAGATGTGCCATTTAAACGCCCTCCACCGTGACACCCATTGAACGGGCAGAGCCGGCAATGGTGCGAACCGCCGCGTCCAAATCGGCAGCGGTCATGTCTTTCATTTTGGTCTTGGCAATTTCTTCCAGCTGAGCGCGGGTGATCTTGCCGACTTTGTCCACGTGTGGCTTGGCCGAGCCTTTGTCGAGCTTGATGGCCTTCTTGATCAAGGTGGCCGCGGGGGGCGTCTTAATGATGAAGGTGAAGCTCTTGTCGGCAAATGCCGTGATGACCACGGGCAAAGGCAAGCCGGGCTCGACACCTTGGGTCTGGGCGTTGAACGCCTTGCAGAATTCCATGATGTTGAGACCACGCTGACCCAGCGCCGGGCCGATCGGGGGGGACGGGTTGGCTTTACCAGCTGGCACTTGCAGCTTGATGAAGCCGACGATTTTTTTCGCCATGCTTTTCTCCTAACGGGTTCAAACGCCTGAGACTTTTCAGTCCATCGGCTCCCCGGGGGTTGCGACTCACTCACCAAAACGCCGCCATGCCGAGTCGAAAGGCAAGGCGGATTGAAAACTCAGGCCTTTTCGACCTCGCCAAATTCCAATTCCACCGGGGTCGAGCGACCAAAAATGGTGACCGCCACCCGCACTTTGCTTTTGTCGTAGTTGACCTCTTCGACCGTGCCATTGAAGTCGGTGAAAGGGCCTTCTTTGACCCGCACCAGCTCACCCACCATGAACTCAACCTTGTGGCGCGGCTTGTCAGCGCCTTCTTGCATTTGGTTCACGATTTTGAGCACGTCGGCCTCGGAGATGGGCGCTGGGCGGTTTTTGGCACCACCCACAAAACCCGTGACTTTGTTGGTGTGCTTGACCAGGTGCCATGTCTCGTCGTCCATGATCATTTCCACCAGCACATAGCCGGGGAAGAAGCGACGCTCAGTGGTGCGGCGTTGGCCATTTTTCATTTCGACCACTTCTTCAGTGGGCACCATGATGCGGCCAAATTTGTCTTGCATGCCTGCACGCGCGATGCGCTCAGCGATGTTGCGCTCAACAGCCTTTTCCATGCCTGAATAGGCATGGACAACGTACCAACGGAAGTCGGGATGCGCGGGCGGCGCGAGCACAGCCGGGGCCAGCGATTCTTCGTCCATCATTTTTTCCATCCCAAAATCAAGTCGTAAAAGACCCACTCCAAGGTTTTATCGGTCAACCACAGAAAGAGCGCCATGATGAAGACAAAGCCGAACACATAAGCGGTCATTTGCAATGACTCTTTGCGCGTGGGCCACACCACTTTTTTCACTTCACGCCATGCATCTTGGCCAAACGCGAACAATTGCTTGCCAGGCAATGAGGTGAAGAAAACCACCACCGCAACCACCAGACACCCCAACAGCGCAGCCCATTGCAGCAAAGCACCTTGTGCGCCCAAAAGGTAGTAAGCGGCCACGGCAGCCAGCACCAACGCCGCCCCCAAAGCCACTTTGAGCTTATCGGCGGTACCGGTCACGGTTTCAATTTTTGTGCTGGCCATATGCGGCTTAGGATCCCAGGTTTAAACCATTCAAATACTTCAAGACACGCAAGCCCACCATCGTGGCGGGCTTGTTCACCAGCCGATCAACCCTTGATCAGCTGGCAGGGGCAGAGGGAATCGAACCCCCAACCTTCGGTTTTGGAGACCGACGCTCTGCCAATTGAGCTATACCCCTATCTTTCCATTACCTGGTGTGCAGGCGGGCAACGATGCACCCACCCACGCACCCGCTATCAGGCCATGATCTTGGCAACAACGCCGGCGCCGACGGTTTTACCGCCCTCGCGGATGGCAAAGCGCAAGCCCTCTTCCATCGCAATCGGGTGGATCAACTTCACCGTGATCGACACGTTGTCACCCGG
>NZ_OZ248563.1:0-47309 GCF_965234775.1 Limnohabitans rimovensis (SeqCode)
GGACGGGCGCAATGTGTCGATTTGGTTTGACAGCAACAAGGTCAACGCCGGCAGCTTTGGCTTGGGCGAAGGCACAGTCACCCACACCCCCGAGGGTGTGACGGCGGTCAACGGTGGCAACATCAACACCACCAGCGCGGCCACGCTGTATGCATCGGTGGCCTTGCAGTCTGAGAAGGCGATCAAGGTCGAAGCGGGCACCAATGGTGTGGGTGAGGTCAGCTTGGGCGTGCAGCAAACACCGGCCGTGGCGCAGGTCAGTCAAATATCCATCACCAGCCCACAAGATGTGGTGACCTCCACCCTTACAGGTACATATATTGAATTTGCCGATATGGGCACGGCCACTGAAAGCTTGAGCATTCCAAATTACAACGGGTATGACGGTGGTGCTGGTCCAGCGTCCGCTTCAGGCGCGCTCAGTTTCCAAAGTGGCATTCTTTACCGGGGGGATGGCACCAATCCCATCGCCATTGGCAGAGTAGATTCCAATTTAAACGGAACCCTGGGAAAGCCATTGAGAATCAACCTGGGATATGTGTTTTCTGACGCAGCGAATCAATTTTTTAATCCAGCCAACCAGCACTTTTACGAAGTGGTGACGCATTCATCGCATGTGACCTGGCAGCAAGCAAAAGTTTTGGCCCAAAGCAGAAGCTTATTCAGTTTGAATGGGTACTTGGCAACGGTGACCGATGCCAGTGAACAAAGCTTTATCAATGTCCAACTGGCTCGCAAGGAAGGGTGGATTGGCGCCAGCGATCAAGAGGTGGTTTTGGGTGGGCTGGGTGAAGGCAATTGGGCCTGGTTGACAGGGCCAGAAGCAGGGTCAGCACTCGCAGGCAATTATGCCAATTGGTCTGGGGGCGAACCCAATGACTCTGGTCGGAATGAAGACTATGCTTATATATTAGGCGACGGGCTATGGAATGATTATCCTGAAAATGGTAACTACCGTGTTAGATCATATGTTGTGGAGTACGGTGGTGGCGGTGCGTTTGGCACTTATGCGGCCCCCACCCTCACCAACACCGACTTGCAAAATATACGATCCAGGGTCATTTACAGCGACAGCTCGGCCAATTCAGACACGGCCTCTGTCACGATCAATGGGCAAACCATCACTTCTGCGCCCACCCTGCGGGGTGGGGAGTCGATCGCCACAGCCCTGGAAACGGCCATCAACGCACGCATCAATGCCGGCACGCTCCAAAATGTGGTGGTGCAACGTTACGGCAACACCCTGAACTTGCAATCAACGGTGCCTGGCACCGCTTTTGACCTGTCGGCCGCCAGCACCAATCACTTGGGCAACACCATTTCGGCGCAAACGGTGACCGACAACAAAACGGCTGGCACCATGACACCCAGCACAAGCCATACCGACAGCCATTTTGTGGACCTGGGCTTTTATCAAGGCACCTTTGGTGGCGAAGTGGACGCCGCGGTGAGCAAAATGTCACCCCCGCGCACCGGTCGCTTGGCGTTCCAAATTGGCGCCAACGAGGGCCAGCGCATCACCATCGACCTGGCCGACTTCGGCAAGGGTGGCCCCATCACCGGTGAAATCACCTGGGACGCGGACCTGGACCCCTTGGTGCCTGGCTCCACCATTCCCGAGGCGCTGCCTGGCGGCCCCAATTTGATGGGCAAACCGCTCACCCGCACCTTCATCAGCTCGCTGCAAGGCGCGCAAGATGTGCTCAAAAAGCTGGATGTGGCGATGGACAAGGTCAACCAGACCCGCGCCACCATGGGTGCGGTGATGAACCGGCTCGACCACGTGATCAACAACTTGACCAATGTGTCCATGAACTTGTCGGGCTCTCGCAGCCAGATCGAGGACGCCGACTACGCCGCAGCCAGCACCCAATTGGCCAAGACGCAGATCATGCAGCAGGCCTCTACCGCGATTCTGGCGCAGGCCAACCTCAGCCAGCAAAGCGTGCTCAAGTTGCTGGCAGATTAAACACCATCAGGCTGATTTTTGAACACCGTCGTGCGCCATGCGCAACCGCCCAAAGTTCATCGACCACACGCCCACAATCGCCAATCCCCCTGCGCTCACCAACGGTGCCGTCAGGGGCTGCCCCAGCCACAGGCAAAATGCATGGAGCCCCCTCCACACATTTTCCTCAGGTGCGACCCGCCAGTCTGGTCAGGGTCAGGGCTACTTTGCTGATTTGACGCCAGTGGTAAAACACAACGGTTTTGCCACCCCTTGAATGCGAAAGGAATTTTTCAATGCGCACAGCCATCGTGAATCTGGGTCGGATTGTTTCGGGAGACTGGCGCAAGCCATGGGTAGCGGGGGATGCCATCCTCATGGACAACGGCATCATCACCCAAGCGGGCCAGGTGGCAGACAGTGAATTGCTATCGTGTGACGTGGTGATCGATGCAGGCGGCGCAACCGCCATCCCTGGGCTGATCGACTCGCAAGTGCACAACACCTTTGGTGACTACACGCCCCGCCAAAAAACCGTTGGGTTTTTGGAGAGCTATGTGCACGGTGGCGTGACCACAGCGATCAGCGCCTCAGAAGTCCATGTGCCGGGTCGACCGAAAGACCCTGAAGGGGTCAAGGCCCTGGCCGTGGCGGCGATGAAATGCTTCGAAACCTACCGCCCCGGCGG
This sequence comes from Limnohabitans rimovensis (SeqCode), assembly GCF_965234775.1. Lineage (GTDB taxonomy): Bacteria > Pseudomonadota > Gammaproteobacteria > Burkholderiales > Burkholderiaceae_C > Limnohabitans > Limnohabitans rimovensis. The sequence continues at coordinate 2,637 of NZ_OZ248563.1, forward strand.
CATGCGGGTGTGGGCCGGGGCCGTCATCCTTGAACCTGGCTTGCTCGAGCAAGACTTCGCTGACATCGCCCGCCAAGGCGTGTGGTTGGCCAAAGCAGGGTTTGGTGCGGTGAAAACACCTTATGAATACACGCCCATGATCGCTGCGGCCAAAAAACACGGCATGACCACCCTGGTGCACACCGGCGGCTCTTCCATCCCCGGCTCCTCTGGCATTTGGGCCGACCACTTGCTGGACATGAAGCCCGATGTGTCGTTTCACACCAATGGCGGCCCGGTGGCCATGCCCGATGCGGACTATCCCCGCCTGGTCCATGAGTCGCAAATCGCTTTGCAGGTGTGCACCGCGGGCAACCTGCGCACCACGCTGTGGTTGGGAAAGTTGGTTCGCGAGGCCGATCAGTTCGATCGCTTTTTGATCGCCACAGACACCCCCACAGGCTCGGGCATCATGCCGCTGGGGCTGATGTACACCATCAGCCACCTGGCCAGCCTGGGCGACATGCCTGTGGAAATGGCCATTGCCGCCGCCACCGGCAACAACGCGCGTGTGTACAAACGCAATTCGGGCTTCATCGCGCCGGGGCGCGACGCTGATGTGGTGATCATCGATGCCTGCGTGGGCGGCTCCAAAAACGACGCGCTGGCATCGCTGACCAATGGCGACATTGCAGCCGTGGCCGCTGTGGTCACCGATGGCGTGCCCCGATTTGTGGGGCGCAGCCGCAACACACCTGCGCCCATGAAAACGGTGCGCGTGGCGCAAAACCGCGTACCGCACGACTTCAGCGGCACGGCCCATTGAAACTGCAACACCCCACCCCAGAGGTACCTATGGACAAGCACATTGCAAATGAGTTTGGTATCCGTCGTTGGTATGTGCAAGAAGACGAAACCCTTCTGAACGAAACTGGCCAAGCGGCCGATGGTGCGCCTCTGCGCAAGCTGGTCATTGCCGCCTGCTTGGCCAACCCCTATGCCCACCGGAAGTTCACGCCAGATTTGGGCGATGTGGTCAAACGGTCCCCAGCGCTGGGTCTTGAGATCGGGCGCAGGTTGCAGCTGGCACTGCGTGGCGAGGCCTTTGAGAGCTATGGCAAAGCCTGCATCGTGGGCCTGGGTGGCGAATACGAACACGGCAACGCCTTTTTGACCGCCACCATGATGGACCCGCTGCGCGATTTGCTCGGTGGTGGTTTGGCTTGGGTGCCCTCCACGGGCAAACGCGGTGGGCCGGGTTGCACCATCGACATTCCATTGGCCCACCGTGACGCCCTGTACGTTCGCTCGCACTACGACACAGCAACCGCCACCTTCCACGACGGACCCAACCCCGATGAAATCATCGTGGCGTTTGCCGTCGCCACCCGGGGGCGACTGCATGCCCGGTTGGGCGGGCTGAAAGCATCCGACATCCAAGCACGCGACGGGCTGCGCTGATCATTCCGTCCCTGGGTGCCGGTTAAGGCGCACCCGTGCACAATCGCTCAGGTGTTGTTTTGAGCAACCATGTCAAAAGCACAAAGGCGCCTTTCACTTCTCAAGTCTTGTATGGTCCAGACCGAGATTTTTTACCGACTGCGGTGATGCAAGCAAACCATCCTTTCCAAAACGACGAAGGCCATGCCGGCCAATCCATCCACAACCTGGTGTATTGCAGCCGTGGTGCTGCTGACATGGATGACGCTGAAATAGCGAAGATCATTGCCACAGCCCAACGCCACAACCCCAAATTTGGCATCACGGGTCTATTGGTCTTTGGCAGTGGTTATTTCTTTCAATGGCTCGAAGGCCCCAGAGACAACGTGCAAAGCCTGATGAAAATCATTTCAGCCGACCCGCGCCACGACAGCGTGGTGGTACTGAGCCAAGAGGATGAAATACGCGAGCGGCTGTTCCCGGACTGGGCCATGGAGCTGGTGGAAGCCGAAGACATCCGCGTGGTGTTGGAAGACGCCGTGGAAGATGCCCGCGACCCCAAACAAAAAAAGGCCTTGGCCTTGATGTTGAAAGAACTCAACGCTGGCTAGCTTGGCGCGGGATACGGGTAACCCAGAGAAATTCACGCCCATTCTGATGAGGCAACTTACTCACGCCCTTTGAACGCTTAGGAGCGAAACCATGAACATCAATCACTACACCTATCGAGTCACTTGGTCTGCCGAGGACAACGAACACGTTGGTTTATGTGCTGAATTTCCTTCGCTTTCCTGGCTCGCCCCCACCCCAGAAAAAGCCCTCTCCGGCATTCGTCGGGTTGTGGGAGAGGTGGTCGAGGAAATGAAAGCTTCAGGCGAAGTGGTTCCTGATGCGCTCTCAGAGAAAACCTACAGCGGGCGTTTTATGGTTCGCATTCCTTCCATGGTGCACCGCACATTGGCAACACAGGCGGCGGAACAGGGCATCAGCATCAACCGTCTGGTGTCTGCAAAGTTAGCCGCATGATTGAATAGGCGCCATGAATGGATGATGAATAAGTAACGACCTTGCCCAAAATCAAGTCAATGCCATCCCACACTGTCCAAAGTGATCAATAGTGGCGCCGCTGAAGTGTGGCGGGCAACACAGGCGGCGTATGACCTTTGGCCAGCGCGCCATCACAATTAAAAAGGAGTATTGATGAGCACCACAGCACTGACGCCCCGACAGCCCGTCCCTGCATTGAACGTTCCTCTGGTCACTGGCGGCCAGTTTGTTCTTGGCGAAAAACCCGCCGCCAAATTTGATCTTGTTGTGGTCTACAGGGGACTGCACTGCCCAATCTGCGCGAAATACTTGATCGAACTAGAAACCTTGACACCCGAGTTTCACAAGCTTGGCGTCAATGTGGTGGCACTTAGCAGCGACAACGCCGAGCGTGCCCAGGCCATGGCGGAGAAGATCAAAGCGACCCACCTGAAAATGGGTTACGGCTTGAGCATGGCCAGTGCCCGCCAGTGGGGTCTGTACATCAGCACCTCTAGGGGCAAGACATCCTTAGGCATTGAAGAGCCCGCACTCTTTAGCGAACCGGGCGTTTTCATCGTCCGCCCTGACAACACGTTGTATTACGTGTCTACGCAGACAATGCCCTTCGCTCGCCCTTCGTTCCAAGAACTGTTGGGAGCCATTGAATTTGCCATCGCAAAAGACTATCCCGCGCGTGGCGAATACACCGGCGAGGTTTAACGAAGAACTGACCTGAGCAGGTTTTCACTGGGTCATTACAGCTGATGCACGACAACTCGTAAATTACTGCGCAGTGTGGAGCCAGTTCTCTGCTTCCAGCGCAGGCACCCGTGCGAACTCCCCCATGTTGTTCGTCACCAGCACCAGGCCTTCGCTGCGGGCGTGCGCTGCAATGTGCATGTCGTTCACACCGATAGGCTGGCCGAGTTTTTCCAAGGCGGCGCGAATGGCTCCGTAATGTTGCGCGGCCTTGGGGCCATAGGGCAGAACTGCTAGGCGACTGCAAAAGTCCTCGATAGCGGCTAGGTTCTCGCTCACCCGGCTGCTTTTCTCCGCACCGTGAAAGAGTTCGGCGAGGGTAACTGAGGAAATTGCCATGCGGCTGGCGTTGGTGTTGAAAGTGGAAAGCACCTCGACAGGTCGCCGCTTCAACACGTATATGACGATGTTGGTGTCCAGCAGGTACCGCAGCATCAGAGCGCCTCCCGCTCCGGCTGGTGCTGGGTGGCGCGCTCGGGCAGGAAGTCGTCGCTAACTGTGGGGCCACCCAGAAAGAAGCTGTCCCAGGTTTGGCCTAGGGGTGAGATGATGCGCTCGTTACCTTTGACGCGAATCTCTACCTTTTGGACTCCCTCGGGTAGACGCACGTCCAAAGGGAGACGAACGGCCTGGGTACGGTTATTGACGAAAACAGTACCGATGGACATGATGACCCCCGAGAAAAGTATATAGCAATTGTATATGGCGACTCCGCAGTAGTCAATTGGGGTTCAATTCATCTTTCTAAATGTTGAGACCGCCACTCGTTGCGTGAGTTTCCTGAATTCTTTTTATGGGGTCGGGGGTTCCAACTCGATTCTGATTTTGAACTCCGATGGATCAGTGTTTTCCCGGGGATTATTTGCACTAAAGACCGGAATCTGCATACTGAAGCCGAACCACATTTCAGGAGCCAGCAATGCCAAGAGCAAAGAAAACATGGGGCGAAAAGATGAAGGCCAAACCGCCCCACCATGTCATCCTTGAGAAGGATTTCGCAGGCATCCCCAAAGGGGCGAAATTGCTCATTTCATGCCCAGTTGAGATTGCGGCAGAGCTCAAGACGATCACGCCAGGCTCCACCATGTCGATCCAAGCTTTCAGGCGCAAACTGGCGGCGAAAAACAATTGCGATGCCACATGCCCCGTCTCAACTTCCCTTTTTCTGAGAATCGTGACGGAGCACGCTTGGGAGGAGTATGGCCGGACCGGAAGCACTAGAGATCTGGCCCCTTTTTGGCGAGTTGTCGAATCCAGTTCACCCATGGCAAAAAAACTGAGTTTTGATCCAGCTTGGATTGACTTGCAGAGGGAACTTGAATCTTGATTCGAGTCCTGCTGTGCGCATGGACTGCTGAGCAAGTCTTGGTTTTTCGACATCAACCAGTCCAAGTTTTACGCAGCACCCGCGGCGGTCAATATTGGACGGCTTCAAGGGCTTTTCGTGCGATTTATCAATCGGCCAAATTCCCGGAACTTTTATCTCAGGCTTTGCCCACCATGGCCTTGATGTCCTTCATCAAAAGGAACAGGTGAAACGGGTCAGATGGGCTGGGTTCAAACTCCCAATGGAGATACCACTGCTTGGCAGGCTCGTCCTTGGCGTGAACCAACAGTGCACGAATCCCGGCAATATCCGCCGCCTGCGCTGTGCGCAGCAGCGCATCTTTGAGCAGTGCTTTGCCAAGCCCTGCGCCTTGGTGCTGAAGGTCCACGGCAAGCCGGGCCAAAATCATCACGGGCACAGGGTGTTGTGGAATACCTTTGGTCACACGCGGTGCTGCATTGGATGGCTCGACACTGCCAACCGCCAAGCTGTAGAAACCAACGACCGAGCCGGATTGGCAGCTCACATAGGTTTGCGCGCTGTTGGATTTTTGGTTGACGAGCGCAAAGCGCTGCAAAAACTGGTTCAGTGCAGGCTGACCACAATCAAAGGACTCAACGGCGTCCAAACCGGCCAGTTTGCGCACTGGCTCATAAGCCCGCGAACTCAACCAAGCAACCCCGGCTCAGACAAAAGTTTCTTGAGCTTGGGCTTGCGCTTGGCGCTCACGGGTTGATCCAGTGCAGCCTGAAACGCCAGCCACTTCTCTTCACTCAGCTCGAAACGGGTGCGGTCAGCCAAGGTCTGATTGGCCGCGATGATGCCCGCGTCGAGCAAAAACTCGCTCACATTTTTGTGTGCCACACGTGCCGCTTCCTGAAGCAATTGCTTCACGGGCGCACTGGCGCGCACATCGATGCGCTCAGATTTGGAATGAATGACTGATGTCATGGCAACCCTTTTTTTGGATGGTTGCCCCATCATAGCGTCCGGACAGCGTACTGACAAGTGTTTTTACCAACTGTGCTCATGATGTACATGGTTCGAAGCACAGCTCAATCGATGCAAAATCGATGGCGGGTAAATTGGTGGGTAGATACAAAAATGCGCCCGAAAGGCGCATGAATACTAGGCATCTGGCGGGGCAGAACACGCCTCATCACAAACCGCCTAAGTTTCCCAAGGGCACGTAGATCAAGCTCTTGGGGTCCGGTTCATCATTCTAAATGTTGAGACATCTTCTTGTACCGAGAGTTTTCAGAACCTCTGTGCTAAAGGCTCCGGAATTAGAACCTGCTAGGTTGTCCCACTGCGCCCCTTCGACCCAAAGCGGAAGTGGGAACAGGTTGAGTGGTCACTCAAGCAGTCATACTTCACTGCAATATTTTCAAATAGCGCACCCATTCGCTCACGTAACTGGCCGCACTCAACCCAAAGCATGGAGTGCTGAGGTGTAGGGATGGGTTCTTCGCTCAGCAAATCCGTCAACCAGCAAACCTACTCCGGCAAATAAGACCAGAGCAATGCCGATCCCTTGCAATAAATCGGCAGAGGTTAAAAAGCGGAGTGCTAAACCGGCAACGCCCAACAGGCCCCAAATGGCCAAGTAGACGGGCCATGCTTTATTGACCTTGCTCATCCTTGTCAATTCTTCTGTGACAGCCGCATGGGGATTAGTTTTCAGTGACTGCTCAAGAGCTTGCACTTGTGCTGGCGAGCGGTAGCCCACTACAGCGCCCACCGTAGTCATAAGCAATCCCATCAGCAGGAAAGGTATTGCAACACCTCGTGCAAAACTGGTGGGGCTGTCAGTCATCAACCAGGCTCCGACCACAAGGCTGATCAGACCGGCCGGGAGGATGAAGACCAACGCTTCCAATTTCTCGCCTTGGAAGTAAATTTGCATGGCTTCAAGTAGCCCTGAATCGGATGGTGTGCCGGTCATAAAAATTCCTTTCAATTACTGTCTGGGCGCCTAATCGGAATAAGCGTGAAAGATGATTCAAGGTGCGGCGCGTAGCAGTTGGCGCAGACCGTCGGGGGTCTGTCCAGTCCAACCCCTGAACGCTCGAAAGAATGAGTTTGGCTCATCAAACCCGAGAAGAAATGAGATCTCAGCTGTTGGCAACTCAGTCTTCAGGAGGTAATGCTGTGCCAGCGATTGCCGAGTGGCTTGCAGCAATCCCGTATAGGTCAGGCCCTCCTGCTCAAGATGTCTTTGAAGCGATCGCTGGCTCATCCCGAGCCTCCGTGCCACCGCCTCCATACCCACCCCTCCCCCCGGCAATGCTTCTAGCAAGACCGATCGGACCCGTTGACCTACTTGTACGGAAGCATCGAGCTGTGCCAATCGTGTTCGCAATTCCGGTTCGAATGCTGCCCAAATTTCTTCGTTCGAGGTAAGAAAAGGACGCAAAGTATCGGCCTTGGAGAACGTGATGCAGTGAGCACTGCCTTTCTTCAAATTCACGCCCAAAAAGTCTGCATACGGAGTAGTTTCCAGCGGCAATGCGGTGGTGGTGACCATCAGCGGATTGACCACCTCACGCGTACCCATGCGCGCCAATGTCACAACGAAGAGCAGTTCCGTCACCACCAGCGAGGTTGGAGGCTTGTTACCCGCGCTCAGCCACACAAACTCGAACGCTACCTCTTGCTCGTCTTCGCGCACCTCCAGCCGCACAGGGGCAACCAGGGCCTTGTAACGCGCTATGCGCTGTGCAGCCACGAGCAAGTTGGGGCTGCACAATGCAGCAAAAAGAGGCGGGGAGAACGATTCGCTGCGCACATCGCGGCAGAGTCTTAGGGGAAGCAACGGATCAGCAATCTCCGCCTCGATGCCTTGCCAAAACCTGTGAAAGTCCTCGGCCTCTAGGCGGACCGATGGACGGAGTAGCAAATCTTCAGGCAATCCCGCTCGCCGCAATACATTCGCACCAGACACCCCCAAATCTTTGAGTAGGGGGCGCCAGGTGGAGTCCAGAGCGTAGGTAGTGGAGTGCATTTAGCCAATCATGCACTCAATCCAAACTGTGATCGCATACCACCAATAAAAGTGGCATCGTCAGATTGGCGACGAGCGTTCAATAGGTGCACAGCGTCAGCACCCGCTTCATAGCGAAGTCGATCGGCACTGTCGCTTGCAGCGCCGAAGATGGTGTCGGCAATCAATTCCGCTGGAGAGGCATTTTCTGCCATGGGCCCGAGTGCCGACATGAATGCCTGCACTAACGGCTGGTAATCGGGCAGTGCAGGTTCGTTGTTGAAATCGAACGAACGTCCAGAAAAGTCTGTTTTCACCATGCCAGGCTCCACGAGCTTCACCCGGATCCCCAGAGGCAGCAACTCAAAGTGCAGTGATTCGGAAAGGCCCTCCACCGCGAACTTGGTGCCGTGGTACAACGTACCGAGGGGGAAAGTTATTCTCCCTCCAATCGACGAGATGTTTATGATCGTGCCGCTTCGCTGGGCACGAAAGTACGGTAACACAGCCTGAGTTGTGGCCAACAGACCCGTTACATTGACGTCAAACTGCCGACGAATCTTCTCCATGGGTGTGACCTCCAGCGGCCCATACGCACCGTATCCGGCATTGTTCAGCAGTACATCAAGTTTGCCGAACCGAGCTAATCCCTCTTGCACGGCTGACTGGATGGAGGGCAAGTCCAGTACGTCCAGCCGTGTGACCAGGACGCGATCCAGGTTATTCAACTCCCGTTCGTCTTCGGGAGAGCGCATGGTTGCGACAACGTTCCAGCCGGCTGATTGGAAACGTTTTGCGGTGGCCTTGCCGATCCCGCTGGATGCCCCGGTGATCAATACAGTCATGTTCATGGTCTTGAACCTCCTGCAATAAATGTAGACGGGAGGCAAGGAACTGACACTGTCCAAGCGCGCCAATCAGCAATCAAAATACGCCAAAATGTGCAGATTCAAATGGCTCGTCTAGTTTTCTGCCAATTTGATGTCTCGCCTGCACACACAAAAGCAGTCACTCATGACCGACAGCAATTGGCCGAAAGCAGCCCATCCCTTGGGATGCACCACCCCCCCCCGCTGAGAAAAAACGCCTAGCCAACCGGTATGAACCTATATGAAACCACTGCATATAGGCATCAAGGAGCAAGGCCATGGCTTCTAACAACACCTCATCTTCGAACCCACGGGCTGAAAAAATGGGTGACGTGCTGGACGCCCTGTCCAGTGGCATCGCCAAAACCGCAGCCAACGAACCCAAGTTCGAGCCCCAAATGTTGGTTCCAGAGGCCCCAGCCGAACCTGCCCGCCAGCTACTGACCGAAATAATGCTCGCCGATCGCTGGGTGTGTTCAGTCGCACGCCTTCAGCGCTGGCGCACCGTCGGCGAGGGCCCGCAGTACTTGAAGATCGTGGGGAAAGTTTTGTACCGGCTGAAAGACATTGAGGCCTACGAGGAAGCCAGCCTGGTCCGGAAGGTGTTCTAGGGGCGTATCCAAGGAGACCCCGAACGGATTTGAAATTGTTCGAATGAATTGGATTCAGTTCGAAATAGTCTTGGCGGCCCAGAACATACCTCATCACAAACCGCCTAAGATTTTGATGGGCAAGCAAATCAAGCACTTGGTGTCCAGTTCATCTTTCTAAATGTTGAGACAGACACTGGTTATGTGAGTTTTCAAACTCCTTTTTGTTATGCCTATATGACAGCCATCATCTAGCGCTGAATCGCCGTAGCAGGCTTTCCAAAGGTCCTATCGCCCAGCGAGATTGCGTCGCCTTCGCTAGCAGGTCCAGCACGATCCATGTACCCAGAGCCAGCGCCGATACTGCTCCCGCATTGAGTTTGCCGAACAGGCCCAAACCATAGGCACAGAAAACAATCGACAAAATGAGTGACTCTCCGATATACCCGCTCAGGCTCATCCTGCCCGCCGGCCTGAAGATGGCTAGAGTCTGCACTCCACCTGCATGCATCGTGGCGAGTACCGACACATAACCCCAACTGAGTAGCGGCGCTCCGGCAAATCCGAGTGCTATCCCTGCCGTTTCGCGCAGCCCCCAAGAGCCGACCTGAGCGCCAGGGCCTACAACGAGCCACGCCGACAGGATTCCAAGACACAGTCCAGGGCTTAGGCCCCAGCGCAGACCAGCCTGCCAAAGTGGCCTGTGAAGTTCGGGTCGAGCAAAAAGGCTCCGACGTCCAGCCACTAGGCCGAGTGCAAACGCCGCCAGTACGCCCAAGCCGTTGAGCAAGAAGATACTTGATGAAGCCAATGGCCAGAAAGAAATCCGCGCAACGGTTGCTTCAAAAAAACCACCTTCACGCATCGCTTGATTAAACGATTGACCGGCAGCTATCCACTGCTTATCAGTAAGAGATCCGCCTGGCTCCGTCATAACTGCCATCGGGAGAGCAGCCAGCAGAAGTAGCCAAACAATCCCCGCAAAAACTGCCACGCGCAGAACCATCCGATCACTGAGACGGCGCATCCACGTCAGAGTAAGACCCAATACTGCATATAAAAACAAGATGTCGCCCACAAAAAGTAGTGCAGCATGCGCGATACCCAAAAGACCGAGGCCCAGCAGGCGACGCCGGAAGCGACGTACAGAAGTTACACCTTCGTCTTTGACTATAAAGTGCATGCTGTAGCCGAACAGGAAGGCGAACAGCAGATAGAACTTTGCCTGAGCGAACGCTACGACGGCAAATGCTGCCGCGCGGTCGTACCAGGCGTGTACCGAGTCTGCGGTGAATCCCTCAGCGGAGATACCGAGGAATGGGGCGTTGACAAATATGATGCCAAGAAGAGCGAAGCCGCGCAGTTCGTCAGCGAACTCTTGCCGCGGCAACGGGGCAAGAGACGAGGAAAGTGAAGGGGTGGTCATGTCAGACTTCAATAAAGTTAAGCTGTCCACGATCATAATATAATGCGACGAATTACTCCATCCATAATTGTTTATTGAGGTAACACATGGCCAGAACACGGGACGAGGCGTTGCATGCGACGCGTAGACAGGACATCCTCGCAGCAGCAGCCCGCGTATTCAAAGCCAAGGGCTTTCACCTTGCGAGAACTGAAGACATCTGTGCGGAATCAGGTCTAAGCGCAGGCACCCTGTTCCGTCACTTTCCCGACAAGCGATCAATGATCGCGGCGATCGCCGATGTTGAGTTCGAGCGCTTGCGATCAGAAATCGAGCAGCTCTCGACACGAGAAGGCATCCTCTGGCTGACCCGGTTAACGGCGGAAGAACTCGCACAACTCATCGAGCCCAAGGGTTTCGAGCTTGGTACCGACAGCTGGTTAGAACTGGCTCGCGACAGCGAGGGTCGTAAACGACTGCTGGAGGTCAACCACGGATGGAGACAGATGATCTCGCATCAACTCGAGCAGGGAAAGGCTGAGGGTTGGATCCGCAAGTCAATCGATAGCGAGGGTACCGCAACCATTTTGCTGGCCCTGTTCAGCGGTCTACAGCTAGAAAGAGAGGTAGGTTTGGCAGTGGACACGAAAGCCACCGCCTGCGCGATTGCCGATCTGTTCGGTGGCTTGCTTCCCTCCTGATGCCGCGCAACGGTCAGCCAGCCATGAGCACTTGAAACTCCCAATCGTTTTTCCTAAAGAACGAATTAACACACTTGGAAATTGCAAAACCCCAATAGAAAAAAGACAATGAAAAAAGTAATTGGCTACTTCCTCTTTGTATTGTCATTCATGGCTTGGGCTGCAATTGCAATTCTGCCTTTTTTGAATTTATCCATTGAGATGAGTGCGGCTATCACGACTGCTCTTATTGTTGGTGGTGAGATCGCGTTTGTTTTAAGCATCGCATTACTCGGCAAAGAGTTTTTAGGAAAAATCAAAAGCTTTTTTAATAAGCTTAATTTTTTCCGAAAAGAAAAATAGAGATTCAGATTAAATAGCACCCAAATAGGATCTAGCAATTGGAGGACATATGATTTACAAAGACCGAATGACAGCACGAATGGATGGCGATTTCGTTGTCTTTCTCATTGGAATGCGGATCAACAAGCCATTGGCAGTTCACAAGTATTTGCCTGTGCTAAATGCGATGCCCAAGATGCTGACGGAACTTTATACAAAACCAGAGTTGGGCTTGTTACACCACGAGATGTGGTTTTCTCGAACGATCATTTTGGTTCAATACTGGCGTTCAATGGAGCAACTCATTGATTACGCAAAGAACAAAGATTCGGCTCATTTGCCAGCTTGGCAAGCGTTCAATAAAGCTGTTGGTACGGACGGTAGTGTTGGCATATGGCACGAAACCTACAAAGCCAGCCCCGGTACTTATGAGAACCTTTACGTGAACATGCCTGCCTTCGGTCTTGGGAAGACCGGTCTGCTGGTTGAAGCAAAGGGGCATCTCAAATCAGCATCGGACAGGTTCAAAAGCTGAGAAACCTTGGGACGACTGACGGGATTCTGGCATTCGCAAGAGTATTTTTTGTGCTCATGTTGGTGTGCAGCATCGCATAAAACCGCGTGCAATCGGTACGGTTCAAATTCAGGTTTTGAACGGGCTAAGTCAAGAGGTTTTGAGCAGAAAGCCGTCTCAACAGTTCGATCACCATTTAAAAGGGTGACTTTCTTCAAGATCGGGGAAAGCTTGAGAAGAAAAAATTCAATCAGATCAACAACTTACAAACAGGCGTTTGAAGGATTGAAATATTGAAAGAAGTCACTGGCGGAGAGAGAGGGATTCGAACCCTCGATACGGCAAAAACCGTATACCGGATTTCGAGTCCGGCGCATTCGACCACTCTGCCATCTCTCCGCGTGTCGAGGGCGCGATTCTATCAGCGCCCCATGCACGCCACGGGCCTCAAAGGGTGTGGCGGGCCGTCTTCAGGGGCGCACCGGGTTGGGCACTGCGGTGGTTGGAGGCACGGAGGCGGCTGGCGGCCGCGCCACCGGCGGCGTGTTGGCGCTGCGCGGGGTGATGGTCATCACCAGGTTGGGGCCGCTGAGGGCCCCGCCTTCGGATATTTCAATGGTGGCACTGCGGTCGGGTTTGGTGAACACCAACAAACTGGTCTTGCCACGGCTGGCTGAAATCAAGCCCCAGCCATTGCGTTGGTATTGGTCCAAAAAGTAGTTGTAGGCGGTGCTGGTGTCGCGCCCCACATCCAGAGCCAAACGGCCCACCCAGTTGTCGCCCGCGCCCAAGATGAGCGACTGCTCATGAACCACCCGGCTGCCCGGAGGCAGTTGGGTTTGGCCGATCAACTCTTGGATGGGCAAGGCCGCCGGACCACCGTCTGCGCCCATGGGCGTGGTGCTGCATGCAGCCAGGCAACACAAAGCCAACAGGGGGCACAAGGTTTGGAATTTCATGGGAGGGCTTTCAAGGGTTGGAGGGTTTTCAGGCCCCCGAGGTAGGGCTGCAAAACGTCTGGCACGCGCACCGAACCATCGGCTTGCTGGTAGTTTTCGAGCACGGCGACCAAGGCGCGGCCCACGGCCAGGCCAGAGCCATTGAGGGTGTGCACCCATTCGTTTTTGCCTTGCGCGTTTTTAAACCGCGCTTGCATGCGCCGGGCTTGAAAGGCGTCGCAATTGCTGACCGAGCTGATTTCGCGATAGGTGTTTTGCGCAGGCAACCACACCTCTAAGTCGTGGGTGCGCACCGCACCAAAGCCCATGTCGCCAGTGCACAGCAGCATGACACGGTAGGGCAAACCGAGCTTTTGCAAAATGGCTTCGGCGTGGGCGGTCATGTCGTCCAGCGCCTGATCACTCTTTTCGGGGTGGACGATTTGCACCATCTCCACTTTGTCGAATTGGTGTTGGCGGATCATGCCGCGCGTGTCGCGCCCGTGGCTGCCCGCTTCTGAGCGAAAGCACGGTGTGTGGGCGGTGAGCTTGATGGGCAAGTCGGCCTCGGCCACAATTTCATCGCGCACAAAATTGGTCAGCGGCACTTCGCTGGTGGGGATGAGGTACAGGGCGGTGGCGTCGTCGCCGTCTTGGCCGCCTTTTTTGGCGGCAAACAAATCGGCTTCAAACTTGGGCAGCTGCCCCGTGCCACGCAGGCTATCGGCATTGACGATGTAGGGCGTGTAGCACTCGGTGTAGCCATGCTCTTGGGTTTGCACATCGAGCATGAACTGCGCCAGCGCCCGGTGCAATCGGGCGATGGGGCCTTTGAGCACGCTGAAGCGCGATCCCGCCAATTTGGTGCCGGTTTCAAAGTCCAGGCCCAGGGGTTCGCCGATGTCCACATGGTCTTTGACTTCGAAACTCAGGGGGGCAGGCTCCCCACCCAAGCCCTGCTGCGGACTCCAACGGCGCAATTCCACATTGCCATGCTCGTCACTGCCCACCGGCACACTGGGGTGGGGCAAATTGGGCAGGGCTTGCAGCAAGGCCAGCATGTCGGCTTGCAGCAACTCCAAGCGCTGAGCGGAGCGCTCCAGATCGTCTTTGATGCTGGCCACTTCGGCCATGATGTCGTCGGTGCTTTCGCCCTTGGATTTGCGCTGGCCAATTTGCTTCGACAGGCTGTTGCGCCGGGCTTGCAGCTCTTCGGTGTGGGTTTGCAAGGTTTTGCGCTCACCCTCCATGGCCTGAAAGGCGTCAACATCCAAAAAAAGTTGCGGTGACTTGCGGGCGTTGAGGCGCTCCAAAACGTGGGGCAGATCGCGTCGGAGCAAATTGATATCGAGCATGGGGGGCGATTGTAATTTTTATCGGGCCCAGCAACGGCCAACGGCATCAGGCATCGTGCTTGAGGCCTTTGGGCAGGGGGAATTTGATGGTTTCTTGGATCCCGTCCAAGGTGCGCACCGACACCGCGCCCAGGGTTCGCAAGCGGGTGATGACTTGTTGCACCAAGATGTCGGGCGCAGACGCGCCTGCGGTCAAACCAATGCGTTGCTTGCCCTCAAACCAAGCCGCTTGCAATTCGTCGGCATGGTCGACCATGTAGCTGGGCGTGCCGTACTTTTGCGACACATCGCGCAAGCGGTTGCTGTTGGAGCTGCTGGGGCTGCCCACCACGATCACGATGTCCACTTGGGGGCTGAGCAATTTGACCGCGTCTTGGCGGTTTTGCGTGGCATAGCAAATGTCTTGCTGTTTGGGTGGGCGAATTTGCGGAAAGCGTTTTTGCACAGCCGCCATGATTTCTGCGGCATCGTCCACGCTCAAGGTGGTTTGGGTCACCACCGCCAGGCGCTCGGATTGGCTGGGCTGTACCGTGGCCACATCGTCCACGTCTTCCACCAAGTGGATGCCTTCGGACAACTGGCCCATGGTGCCTTCGACCTCAGGATGGCCTTTGTGGCCAATCATGATGAATTCATAGCCTTCGCGGTGCAGCTTGGCCACTTCGACGTGCACCTTGGTCACCAACGGGCAGGTGGCATCAAACACCCGAAAGCCACGCCTTTCGGCCTCGTGCTCCACCGCTTTGGGCACCCCGTGCGCGCTGAACACCAAGGTGGCCCCGGGAGGCACATCGTTCAAGTCTTCGATGAAGATGGCGCCCCGCGAGCGCAAGTCGTTGACCACATGGGTGTTGTGCACGATTTCGTGGCGCACATAAATGGGCGCGCCAAACTTGCTCAGGGCGTGCTCAACGATGTCAATGGCCCGGTCCACACCGGCACAAAAACCCCGGGGTTCGGCCAAAATGATTTCAGAGGGTGTGGGTGCGTTCATAACACTCCGATCAATTGCACTTCGAATTGGACGGCCTGACCGGCCAGGGGATGGTTGAAGTCAAACAGCACCGCAGCGTCGCCCAACTGGCACACCGCGCCGGCATAGCTGCCCGCGCCATCGGGCGCCGGAAAGGCAACCACATCGCCCACGGCATAGCTTTCATGCGGGTCGCCCATTTGGCGCAACAAATCGCGGCTGACCCACTGCACCATGTCGGGGTTACGCGGCCCAAAGGCTTCGCCCTCGGCCAACTGAAAGCTGGTGCGCGCGCCCTCGGCCAAGCCCATCAAATGCTGCTCCAGGGCCGGCGACAACTCACCCGAGCCCAGCGACAAGGTGGCGGGCTTGTCCTCAAAGGTGTTGATGATGTCGCCTTGCGGGCCGGTCAAGCGGTAGTGCAAGGTCAAAAAGGCGCCGGGGGTGACACGCACAATGGGTTCAGAGGTGGGAGAGGTCATAAAGCGGTGGGATTTCTCATCCCATTGTAGAAATCCCTGATAGAGGCCTGTCAACGAATGGTGCTCGGGTGGCATTAGAACAAAAATATTCCACCCACACCCCCATGCGCGATTTACCCACCGAAGTGCGCCCCCGTGAAAAGCTGCTGGCCTTGGGGCCTGCCGCCCTGAGCGACACCGAGTTGCTGGCTTTGCTGCTGCGCACCGGCACACCGGGCCGGCATGTGTTGCACATGGCCAGCGAGCTTTTGGCGCAGTTTGGCGGCATTTCGGGCCTGCTGCAGACCCAGGCCAAGGACTTGCAGCGCTTCAAAGGTTTGGGCGGCACGGCCAAACGGGCCGAATTGCTGGCGGTGTTGGAGCTGTCGCGCCGGGCCTTGGCCGAGCAACTGCGCCAGCGCCCGGTGCTGGACTCGCCCGAACGCGTCAAGCAATATTTGCAACTGCAATTGGGTCATTTGGGCCATGAGGTGTTTGCACTGCTGTTGCTCGACAACCAACACCACTTGTTGCAGTACCGCGCCATGTTCCAAGGCACGCTCAGCCAAGCCAGCGTGTACCCGCGCGAAGTGGTCAAGCTGGCCCTGGATGTGGGCGCCAGCGGCGTGGTGCTGGCCCACAACCACCCCAGTGGCAGCGTGCAAGCCTCGGCCGCCGACAAAGCCCTGACGCAAACTCTGAAGTCGGCCTTGGCCCTGGTGGATGTGCGGGTGCTGGACCACATCATCGTGGCCCCAGGTTGCGCGTTTTCGATGGCCGAGGCGGGCTTGATCTAAAAAATCCAAGCATTCGACACACCCAGCGCTGCACCGCTGGGTCACTGAAGTTGCGCCGCAAAGCGATGGTCCGGCACTGGCTGTGGCTGGCTATGATGCCAACCATGCTCTCGGCCACTTCCGTGGCACCGTCCCCACCCCTGCCTGTGTTGCCCCCATGAAATCGCGCTCCCTCAAAGACCTGGATGCCCTGCGCCAAAAATTGGCCCAGCAGCAAGCGAGCGACGCATTGGCGGCCCAAGCCCGCGCCGAGGCGCTGCGCCAAGCGCGGGCCGAACAAGAACTATTTGTGCGTTCCGTCGGGGCCGTGAAACCCCTCAACCCCCAAGCGCGTGTGCGGCTGCAAACCCCGGCGCCAGCGCCCGAGCCACTGCAACTGCAACGCGACCAAGAAGCGGTGCTGCGCGAGAGTTTGAGCGATGAGATCGACATCAGCCGCATGATCGACACCGATGACCAACTCAGCTACCTGCGCGACGGCATGGGCCGCGACGTGA
Organism: Limnohabitans rimovensis (SeqCode); assembly: GCF_965234775.1. Lineage (GTDB taxonomy): Bacteria > Pseudomonadota > Gammaproteobacteria > Burkholderiales > Burkholderiaceae_C > Limnohabitans > Limnohabitans rimovensis. The sequence continues at coordinate 19,575 of NZ_OZ248563.1, forward strand.
TCCGCAAGTTGCGCCAAGGCGATTGGGCTTTACAAGGCGAGATTGACTTGCACGGTCTGCGCAGCGACGAGGCGCGCGAGGCCTTGGGTGGCTTTATCCGCCAAGCCCACCGCCAAGGGTGGCGCTGCGTGCGGGTGGTGCATGGCAAGGGCCTGGGCTCGCCTGGCAAAACACCGGTGCTGAAAAACAAAGTGCTGCGCTGGTTGGTGCAAAAAAACGAGGTCTTGGCGTTTGTGCAGGCCACGCCCTCGGAAGGCGGGGCCGGGGCCTTGCGGGTGTTGCTGGCCCCAGGGTCGGGCCCGGGCCACATCACGCTCCGTTGAGGTTGCGCATCCAGTCAGCGGTTTGGAAAAAGCTTTCCTGTAAACGCGTTTGCAGGGCCTCTGGCAACTGCACCTCTTGCATGGCCTGGGCCATGCAGGCCAGCCACTGGTCGCGCTCGCGCACCCCAATCGCAAACGGCATGTGGCGCATGCGCAAGCGCGGGTGGCCAAAGCGCTCGGTGTAATGCGATGGCCCGCCCAGCCAACCGCACAAAAACCAAAACAATTTATCCCGTGCCGATTGCAAGTCGCTGCCATGCACAGCGCGCAAATGGGTGTATGCCGGCTCCAAATCCATCAGGTCGTAAAACCGGTCCACCAAGGCGCGCACCTGGGCTTCGCCACCCACCATGTCAAACGCGGTGACGCTGTCGGGTTGGTTGGCGTCATCCATGCAGTGGTCCCGAAAACATCACATCGCTGCTTGGCGCAAGGTCTGCACCACAGGGCGGCGCAAAATTTCGCGCAAGCCCCACCAACCGGCCAATAGCGCCAACAGCGCACCTGCCAGCGTGCCCACCAGTGGCACCCAGATGGGCGGTGTCCAAGCGAACTCAAACACATGGCGGGCCAAGCCCCAGCCCACGGCCAAGGCCACCAAGGAGGCCAGGGCACCTGCCAAGGCGCCCACGCCCACCAATTCGGCGGCTTGCACCCGAGCCAACAAACGGTTGGATGCACCCAAAGCGCGCAACACCGCATATTCGCGGGCCCGCTCTTCGCGGGTGGCGGTGACGGCGGCAAACATCACCACCAAACCAGCGGCCAGGGTGAAGACGAATAAAAATTCCACCGCTTGGACCACTTGGCCCAACACTTTTTGCACCTGGTTGAGGCTGGCACCCAAGTCCACATTGGTGATGTTGGGAAAGCGCGCCACCAAGGCATTGTCAAAGCCGCGCACCGATGGGGCGCGAAACGCGGCGATGTAGGTCATGGGCACATCGGGCATGCGTGCCAGTGGGTACATGACAAAGAAGTTGGCGCGCATCGACGTCCAGTCGACCCGGCGTATCGAGGTGACGCGCGCTTCTATGGCCACCCCCGCCATGTCAAAGCGCAACCGGTCGCCCATTTTCAAGCCCAGGGTTTTGGCCAAACCTTCTTCCAGGCTCAAGGCTTCGGGCTCGTCGGGCACCCAAGCACCCGCCACGATGCTGTTGTGCGCCGGTGCAGCCACGCTGTGAGACACATTGAACTCGCGGTCCACCAATCGCTTGGCCCGCTCGTCGGTGTAGTTTTGGGCCGATACGTTTTGGCCGTTGACCGCCACCAAGCGGGCGCGGATCATGGGGTACCAGTCGTAGCGCTGAACCTGGGCTTGGCGCAAATGGTCTTGAAAGGCCTGCGACTGATCGGGTTGCACATTCAGAATAAAGCGATTCGGCGCGTCGGCAGGTGTGGCGTTGCGCCAACTGGCCACCAAGTCAGTGCGCAACAACACCAACAACACCAGGGCCAACAAACCCACCGACAAAGCACTGACTTGCACCATGGCAAACACCGGTCGGGCAGAAATTTGGCGCGTGGCCAAACTCAGCCATTGTGGCGAGCGCGCTTCATTCACCGCCCAACGCAAACTGCGCACCGCCAGCCAGGACAGCGCTGCGAAAAAAGCCACCGCCCCAGCAAAGCCCAGCACCACCCACAGGCCCAACACCAGGTCGCGGCTGACCGCCATGAGCAGCAACGAAAAACCCAATAAGCCCGCACCCATGACCCCCAAGGAAGCGGCTTGTGGTTTGCCCACATCTCGGCGGATCACCCGCAAAGGTGGCACCCGGGCCAATTGCAAAACCGGCGGCAACCCAAAGGCCACCAACAGCGTCAGGCCGGTGCCCACCCCGTAAGCCAAAGGCCGCCAACCGGCCGCGGGCAAGTCGGCCTCAATCAAACCGCTGAGCAAGCCCACAAACACCTCGTGCAAGCCGTAACCCAGAGCCGCGCCGATCAAGCTCGCGCCAATGCCCAGCAAACCAAATTCGATGGCATACACCGCAGCAATCTGGCGCTGGCTTTGCCCGAGCACGCGCTGAATGGCGCAGTCGTCCAAATGGCGTGCCGCAAAACCGCGCGCAGCCAAGGCCACGGCCACGGCACTGAGCAAGGCGGCCAACAACGCCACCAGGTTGAGGAACTTTTCTGCGCGCTCCAGGGTTTGGCGCATTTCGGGGCGACCCGCTTCCATCGACTCCAGGCGCACACCGCGCACCTCTGCCAGGCCCACTTGGTCCTGGGCCCATTGCATATAGGTTGCCACCTGTTTGTCTGGCCCGGCCACCGCAAAGCGCCAAGCAATGCGGCTGGCCGGTTGCACCAAACCGGTGGCGTCCAGGTCGGTGATGTTGATCAACAAGCGCGGGGCAAAGTTCATGAAGCCTGCGCCCCGATCGGGCTCGGCGGTGAGCACCTGTGACAAGGTGACGCGGTGTTTGCCCAGCCACAAGCTGTCGCCGGGTTGCAATTCCAGCGCTTCCAACAAGCCCGGCTCGGCCCACGCCTGCCCCGGCGCTGGGATGGTGCGCACCTTCACAGAGGGGCCGTCGTAGGCCGTTTGGTTGTTGGGCGCGGCCACCGTGCCAGGCTGTAGCCCCGGTGTGGGCAACACAGCGCCCACCAAATCGCCTGCCGTGGATTGCAACACCTGCAAAGCCCCGCGCAAGGGGTAGCCCGGCTCCACCGCTTTGAGGGCAATCAAGCGGCTGGCGCCACCGCGCTCGTCGCTGGCCCGCGCCATGGTGGGAAAGCTGAGCGTGGTGGCGCTGTTCAGACCCAGGGCCTTGGCCTTTTGCACAAAGGGCGCCGGCGTGGGCTGATCGCTCACCACCACCACATCACCGCCCATCAACTGGCGGGCGTCGCGCGCCATGCCGGCTTGCATGCGATCGGCCAAAAATGCCACTGAGCTGAGTGCGGCCACGCCCAAGGCCACGGCCACCATGGGCAAGCGCAACTCGCCAGCCCGTGCATCGCGCCACAGGTTGCGCCACGCCAAAGACCATAAACGCATCATGTGGGGGCTCTTTTCACATTGGTTTGCGCCAACTCGGGTTGCCACAACAGCACCTGGGGCGCGGTGTAACAAAGAAAACGCTTGTGGGTGGCGCGCCCCACGGTGCACAGACCCAAGCGCTGGGCCATCTCAAAACCCATTTGGGTGATGCCACTGCGCGACACCACCACTGGCACTTGCATTTGCGCGGCTTTGAGCACCATTTCACTGGTCAATCGACCCGTGGTGTAAAAAGCCCAAGGCGCGTGGATGGGCGCTTGGTCGGGGTGGATGCCGTGCATCCACATCCATCCGGCAATGGTGTCAATGGCATTGTGGCGGCCCACATCCTCGACAAACAATTTCATCTCGCCGTTGTGAAACAGCGCGCAGGCATGTACCGAACCGGCCGACTTGTAGGTGCTCTCCTGCAGGCGAATCGAGTCCACCATGGCGTACAAGTCCTCCTGAGGCCATTGCGCCGCGGGCAGGCTCAGCCCATCCAAATCGGTGAGCAAGTCGCCAAACATGCTGCCTTGGCCACAACCGGTGGTGACCACGCGCTGCGCGGTTTTGGCGCTGAGGTCGGCAATGCCGCCATGGGTTTTGACCGCCGCGACCCCTGCGCCGCCCTCGCCCGCGTCCCAATCAACGGTGATGGAATCCACCGCGCTGGGCGCATCGATCAGGCGTTGGTTGCGCAAATAGCCCAGCACCAGCCATTCGGGGTGGGCGCCCAAGGTCATCAAGGTGACCAACTCGCGCTTGTCCACATACACGGTCAAAGCGCGCTCGGCAGGTATGGACAAGTCTTCAGTCTGGCCATGCTCATTGACCGCTTGCACGGGGCAGGTCAGTGGCGCACGGGCTTGGGTGAGGCGGGGCAACATAGGGGGCATAGCCTAACCGACCTGGACTGGGCCCTGGGGCCAAAAGGACATTGGGTTTTCCAACGCCTGGGGTGCCCCCCATTCAGGCCCAGCCTGCCTGTGCCGCCCAGGGGCGACAATGGCGGCATGGAGAAAATGCGCATCGACAAATGGCTGTGGGCGGCCCGTTTTTACAAAACCCGCTCCTTGGCCAGCGAAGACATCGACAAAGGCCGGATCGAGGTGAATGGCCAAACCGCCAAGCCCTCGCGCGAGGTCAAAACTGGCGACACGGTTCAAGTGCGCCAAGGTGCGGTGCAGCGCACCGTGGTGATTGCGGGCTTGAGCGCCCAGCGGGGACCCGCCCCCGTGGCCCAGTTGCTGTACCAAGAAACCGCCGACAGCATTGAACAACGCGCCAAACAGGCTTTGCAACAGCGTTATGCGCGCGAACCCGCTTTGAGCCAAGAGCAAGGCCGCCCCACCAAGCGCGATCGGCGCGATTTGGAACAAGCGCGCCACGGTTGGGACGAGCGCTGGAGCGCATCGGTGGACAAATAAAACCCATCAGCGCGCGTCCACACGCGGCTTGCCAGTGCGAACGCGGCCTAAACGATGGACACCAGCACACTGCACGGGGCTTCTTCAATCAGCGACGGTGAGATGGAGGCATGCCACCAGCGCTGAACCCAACTGTTTTTGTGTTGGTGCCCCACCACGATCAAATCGGCGCCAATGCGCTTGGCACAGGCGCATATTTCATGCACCGGGTCGCCCAACAGCAACTCGCCGGTGGCGGCAAAACCTTGGTCGGCCAAGATAGACAAGCCTTGCGCCAGCACCTGCTCAAAACCTTTGCGATGCGCCGCTTCTTGTTCGCTAGAGAACACAATGCCCTCGGCCACCACCGCATTGAGCGCCATGGGCATCACCGCCACCAAGTGCAAACCGGCCTGCCCCCATTGGGCCAGCTCGCGCGATTCGAGCAAAGCTTTTTGTCCGGCCACAGAGCCGTTATAAGCCAACAACAGTTTTTTATACATCTTCGGCGCTTTCAAACAAGGCATGAGGAACAGGGCAAAGCATGGGGCCAAATGTAGTCATTGGGGAATGGGGTTTTCACTTCCATATGAACCCTGTATGACCCGCCACCCAGGCCCTTGAAAATACAGGGGTGGGTTGACGTTGTGGCCCGCGCCAACCATTTTCAACTTTGAGGTTCATCCATGAAGACCGCACCCTCTCGCCGCAGCTTGCTCAAAACCTTGGCCGTGGGCGCTGGCACATTGGCCGCACCGGCCTGGTCGCAAGCGTCCTACCCCAATCGTCCGATCAAGCTCATTTGTCCGTGGCCCGCTGGCGGCTCCAGCGATCAGGTCATGCGCGCGCTGGCCGACGCCACGGGGCGCGTGCTGGGCGGCACCATGGTGGTCGAGAACAAACCCGGTGCCAGCGGCATGCTCGGCCCCAATGAGCTGGTATCGGCCAAGCCCGATGGCTACACCTTGTCGCAACTCACCATCGGCGTATTGCGACTGCCGCACATGCAAAAAATGATCTTCAATCCCTTGAGCGACTTCACCTATATCGCCTGCTTAACCGGCTATACCTTTGGCATGGCGGTGCGTGCGGACAGTCCTTATAAAAGCATCAAAGACCTGGTCACCTTTGCCAAGGCCAACCCGGGCAAGTTCACCTATGGCTCCACCGGCACCGGCACCACCCCCCACTTGGCGGTGGAAGAGTTCGCCCTGAAGGCGGGCATTGAATTGCAGCACGTGCCCTTCAAAGGCAGCAGCGACGGGCTGCAGGCTTTGCTGGGAGGCCATATCGCGGCGCACAGCGATGCCACCGGTTGGGCCCCGCATGTGGACGCAGGCACCATGCGCTTGCTCGCCACCTACGGCAGCAAGCGCACCAAACGCTGGTCGCAGGTGCCCACCTTGAACGAGCTGGGCTTTGAAACGGTGTCCGATTCACCCTTTGGCATTGGCGCCCCACGCGGCATGGACCCGGCCTTGACCAAACGCTTGGACGAGGCGTTCAAAAAATCCTTGGAAGATCCACAGGTCATCGCCAGCTTTGAAAAGTACGACCAACCGGTGATTTACATGGGCAGCGATGAATATGCCCGCTTTGCCCAGCGCACCTATGCCAGCGAAAAGCGCTTGATCGAAAAATTGGGCCTGGCCAAGGTAATTTAATTTTTTAATGCTTTTTGCGTATTTAACATTTCAGCAACAGTTTTGTTGACATACAAAGGGTTCCGGATAACATCCGATCCCCTGCACGAGGAAATATTCGCAAGTAGTTGATTTAAAACACTTGCGACTTCTCGGGCAGTTGGCAACAAAAAGGTTGATCGACATGGCATACAAAATTTTGGTGACCAGCCAAAAGGGCGGCGTGGGCAAAAGCACGGTTTCGGCCAACTTGGCGGCGTTTTTTCGCCGTCGCATGGCCTTGGAGACCACGCTGATCGATTGGGACTCACACGGGTCATCCAGCACCTGGCTGAAACAAGCACCTCAGGTTGGCGTGGTGGTCTTGCACGAGCATCTGCCCTTGGACAAAGGCGGTAACCGGCCCATTTTGGAAGCGCGGTTGCACCTGCGCCGCGCTGCCAGCAGCAGCGAGGTGGTGGTGTGCGACCTGACCTGGAGCGACGCCATCGCGGCCGAGCTGATGTTTGAGTTTGATCTGATCATCGTGCCCACCTCGGTGTCAGAGATAGAAATGGCCACCACGGCCGGCTTTTTGGCCCGCCACCGCTGGGTGTTTGACTCAGCCACCCTGCGCTCGCCCACCTTGTTGCTGTGCCCGACACGGGTCACCTTGGAACAACTTGAGACCGACATGTTCTCCATGCAGCGTTTTCCGGTCAGCTTCATGCTGGCACCGCCCGTGTTGGAGTCGCAAACCGCGCGCGACATGTTCCAGCGCGGCTACCTGATGGATGCGCGCAACGACTGCGGCCAATCGTTCTTGGAGTTTGCCCGCGCCGTGTGCGAAGTGCGCGATATGCACAACCGCGAAGCCGCGCTGCGCACCACCCGAGCCCCTGCTGGGCCCATCTTGGGTCGGCGCAACAACCCCTTGCCAGGTGCAACCACGGCAGCGATGCCCAGCACGGGGGCAGGCATTTTGGCCCAGGCCTCGGCCAGCCCACAACACTCGGTGCTGGGCCAACACCGCCAGCGCAAGGTGCTCGAAAAAGAACCCGCTTCATTGGCTGCTCGCAGCATGACCGCCTTGGGGATACCGCAGTTTTTGCGCCGCATGGCACGCACCGCTGTGGACACCAAACCGTGAACGCCACGCGCATGAAGACCAGCCGATTCATCCCCCGCAAGGGGCTCAAACAATACATTCCGGATCAAGGCTGGGTCACGCCTGGGCCAGCGACTGACCCCGCCATCACGGCGTTGGTCCCTCCAGATGAACCGACCCTGGACGCCGCAGACCTTGTGCCGACTGAGGACTTGCAAAGCGCTGGCCACAGCGCCAGTCCCACGCCCACCTTTGACAGCCACTTGGGCGAAGGCCTGCGCGACCCTTTGTTGGGCGAGCTGCTCGAGCAACTGCATACCCCGCCCACCGATGAGTTGACCGACCACTGGCAGCGCATCGCCGCAGAAGTGGCCCGACTCAACCAAGGCATGCGCGAACAAAAGCGCCTGCGCGAAGAGTTGGCCACGATCGAAGCCCAGTTGCTGGACTTGCGCAGCACCATCTTGAATGACTTGCATCTGGTTCAGCGCATCGCCGATCACCAATTGGTGCAAGCGCGCCTGCGCAGCGAGGTTTCAACTTTGGCGCAAAATCGCTTGGCCACCCGCTTGCAACATCCCCCAGAATAGGCCGCTCCATTGGGCGGAATCAGACATGCTTGAACGCCTGAATCAAATTTACCCGATCCGCTACACGGCTTTTTTGGTCGCCATGGCGGGCTTTAGCCTGTCGGCTTTGATGGTCTTTGCCGGGGCAGGGCATGTGTTGTGGTTGCTTTTTTTTGGAGCGCTCACCGCCATTGGGGCCTATGACCTGAAACAGCAACACCATGCCGTGTTGCGCAACTACCCCATCATTGGCCACTTGCGCTTCATGTTGGAGTACATCCGGCCTGAAATTCGACAGTATTTTTTAGAAAGCGAAACCGACGCAGCGCCCTTTTCTCGTGCGCAACGCTCTTTGGTTTACGCACGGGCCAAGGGGCAGTCGGACAAACGGCCTTTTGGCACCCAACTCGATCTGCGCGCCTTGGGCTATGAGTGGCTGACCCACTCCATCGCCCCCAGCCGGATTGAAACCCACGACTTTCGCGTGCCGGTGGGCGGCGACCAATGCACCCAGCCTTATTCGATGAGCTTGTTCAATGTGTCGGCCATGAGTTTCGGCGCTTTGAGTGCCAACGCCATCATGGCTTTGAACCAAGGGGCCAAGTTGGGCGGCTTTGCCCATGACACCGGCGAAGGCTCCATCTCCAGCCACCACCGGCTGCATGGCGGGGACCTGATCTGGGAGATTGGCTCAGGTTATTTCGGTTGCCGCGATGCACAAGGCAACTTCGACCCCGAAAAATTTGCCGCCCAAGCCCGCGACCCGCAAGTCAAGATGGTGGAGATCAAACTCAGCCAAGGGGCCAAGCCCGGTCATGGCGGCGTGCTGCCCGGCCCCAAGGTGACCCCCGAAATCGCCCAAGCCCGTGGCGTGCCCGAGGGCGTGGATTGCGTCTCCCCCGCCGCCCACAGCCGGTTTTCAACACCACTGGAGTTGATGGCCTTTGTGCAAGAGCTGCGCACCTTGTCGCAAGGCAAACCGGTGGGCATGAAGCTGTGCATCGGCCACCCCTGGGAATGGTTTGGCATCGTGCATGCCATGCTGCACACCGGTATCCGCCCTGACTTTATCGTCATCGACGGCGCCGAAGGTGGCACCGGTGCTGCACCCTTGGAGTTTTCGGACCACATGGGCACGCCCATGCAAGAAGGCCTGCGCTTGGTGCACAACACGCTGGTGGGCGTGGGCTTGCGCGAGCACATCCGCCTGGGGGCGAGCGGCAAAATCATCAGTGCTTTTGATGTGGCGCGCACCTTGGCTTTGGGCGCCGATTGGTGCAACAGCGCCCGTGGCTTCATGTTTGCCCTGGGCTGCATCCAAGCGCAAACCTGTCACACCGGCAACTGCCCCACGGGTGTGACCACCCAAGACCCGAAACGCCAAATCGCCCTGGTGGTGCCCGACAAAGCACAACGCGTGCTGCACTTTCACCACCACACCTTGGAAGCGCTCAAAGAACTGCTGGAGGCCGCTGGCTTGCACCAACCGCAAGATTTGGCGCTGCGCCACATCATGCGCCGTGTCAGCGATACCGAGTCAAAGCCTTTGTCTGATTTGTTCACCCAATTGCCAGCCAATGCTTTGCTGGAAGGTGCCGGCGCTTTGCCCGCACCGTTCAACCAATACCCCATGGCCAGCGCATCGCGCTTTGCCTGAACGGCGTCGCTGTCAGTCGGCTGGTCGCGGGTACTGAATGGGCCGCTCGCGGGGCGGGGTTTGAGGCACCGCTGGGACCACGGGGCGCGGCTCTGGTGCCACGGCCACCGGCGCAGGAATGGGCTTGGGCTCGGGCTGAACCTCGGCTTTGGGCGCAGGTGCGGGTTTGGGCGCAGGCTTGGGCGGTGGCGTGGGCTTGGGTTCGGCCACGGCCGGTTTGGGCGCAGGGGGTTTTTCGCGCAACTTGGCCGCGAGGTTGTCGATCTCTTTTTTCAGCCTTTGGTTTTCGGCGTTCAGGTTTTGCTTTTCTGCCGTCAAGGCCTGCTTGTCGGCCATCAGCGCTTGCTGGCTCGGGCCCATGCTGGGCGCGGGTTTGTCCACCAAGGTTTGCAGCTTGGTCTCTAGGCTTTGAAGCTTTTTCTCCAAGGCGGCCATTTTGGCGTCGTTGGCCTTGGTGTTTTGATCGGCCACCGATTGGGGCAGGGCCAAAACCGCTTTGCTCATGTCATCGAGCCGCGCGGTGATCTTGGTCTGGCTTTCGGTGAACTCGGCCTGCTTGTCTTGCAACTCTTGTTGGCGTTTGGTCGAGTCCACAGAGTAGCTGATGGCCGCGTCGAGTTCGATGACGCGCTTGGCCGCGGCGGTGGTGATGGTGTCGAGCTGGCGAATGTTTTGCTGCATGCGGGTGGAGATGGCAAAGAAGGTCCCCACCGCCACCGCCACAAACAGCATGAACACACCCATGATGACCCGTGAATGCAACACACTGCGTTTGTTGTTATCGGTGATGTCATTGCTGACGGCGCGCAATTGGTGACCAATGCTGGCCGCCACTGACGCCGATCGGGTGGACACCTCGGCCGAGTTCAACACCACATTGGTGATTTCCTCCAACTGGCGGGCGACCTCATCGGCGTCCAGCGGTTGGCCAGACAGTTCGGCCAGGGCTTCTGAAGCCGCCTGAACCTCGGCGGCCACGTCGTCGAGATGACTGGCGTGACCGTGCTCGGACGCAGCGTCCGCGCCGTTGGGGTCTTGCAGTGTGGGCTCGGTGTCTTGGCCCTTGTTCTCGTCCGACATGTGTTGTTCCGTTTTTTACTTTTCGAGCTTGTCGAGGTTTTCATGGATCAAGGCCACTTGCTCCTTGATCTGTGCCACCCGGCCGCGAAACCCCTCACGCCATAGATCGGCTTGAAGCTTGATGGCTTGAGGCGCTGGATGGCTTTCTTCCCCCACCTCGGCCATGGCCAGCTCGGCCCCATCATCCATGTGAGTGGGCGCAAACGCCTCATTTTCATCAATATTTTCGTCATTTTCATGCCCGTCATTGGGCTGAGCATGGCCGATGTCCGCGTGCGCCAGCACCCCATCGCCGGTGGGCAAATGCTGCACATTTGAAGCCCGCGCTGGGCCTGGGGCGGGTTCGTGGCGGTCCTGCAAGGCCTGGGAGTCCACGGCTTGCCGGTTGTCGGCAGGGCCGTCTTCGCCAGGCACTGGCACATGTCGATCGGCCAAACCAACGCCTTGCACGGGCACCATGTTGTCGCTGTGTCCCACGGAAACCAAGCCTTCGTGGTGGTCGGTGGGGTCAGACTTCGCCAATGGAGCAGCATGCGGATAGTTGGAAGGCTCTATCGCCGGGCCGCTCGCGGGTGCAGATTCCGTGCCGGTCACCGATGGCGAATGGCGCGAGCCATCGGCTTCGATGATGGGGCCCTGGCCCGCATCGCTGTCGGCCATGTCGGGCAAGGCGATGCGATTTGACACATCGCCTTGAGCGGGCAATCGCGCCAAGTTGGGCGCAGCGGCGTCGGTGTCGGGCAACAGCTGCTGGTTGTCTGCCGCATCTGTCGCTGGGATGCGGAGCCGCTGCGTGGCCTGGGCTACATTGCCGGGCAAGGCTTGGCGGTTTTCTTCAGCCGATCCTTCGCTCACAGACAGAGAACGGTCGGACAGGCCCTCACGCCCCAGCATGGGCCCAGTTCGGTCATCGCCGGTGTTTTGCTGCGTGCCCCCAGGGTGGCCGTTCTCTGGGTGGGCAGCCAACGGGTCGGGGTTGTTGCGGCCCGGGCCACCCGTCACATGGGTTTCGCCGTCGCTGCTGATGTGGCGCGACACCATCTCGCCTTCATCCGCGTCGACGCTGATGCGGCGCGAAGTGTCGGCTTTGAATTTGCCCGATCGGTTCCGAGAGCTTCCGGCATTGCCCGACCCCTCAGACACACTGACCTGGTGTGGAGATTTATCGCCAAAAATTTCTTCACCCATGGACGGCTCCTGTGTGGGGTGTCAAAGGGCAGCGTATTGCTGCTTGACCGACTGTGCAGAACGCATCCACGACTTGGCGAATGCGGGCTCGGCTTTCATGGCGCCTTCGGCGGCCAGCCGGTTTTCGTACGGGCCGGTGACGATGATGAAATATTTGGCACCATTTTTCTTGCTGGCCATCAACAACAGGGCATTGGCCAAAGCGGGGGATTTGTTTTGCGCAGCCAACGCATCGTCCAAAGCATCAAAGGCCGCATGTTGCAACACAAAACTCTTTTCAGGCAATTGGCGCGCCCAGTTGGCGCCATCTTGTGAGCTGCCCTGGGTGGCTGCTGCGGCCTTGTCGCTCAATCCGGGTTTGACCGCTTCGGCCTTGGGTTTGACCGCTTCGGTGGCGGGTTTGACGGCCTCCGCTTTGGCCTCGGCAGCCACTTTTTCGGGCGCTGGTGCGGGGGGTGCCGGCAAAGGGGCGACGGCAGGGGCTGCGTCTGTGGGGGCGGCCTGCTTGGTGTCAACGATTTCTTCTTTGTCCCCCAAAGATTCGGTGGGATTGATGGGCGGCGCAGGGACCGAAGTGGCCATGCCCACGCTGGCCGCAGGTGCAGCGGGGGCAGCAGCGGGTGCAGGCGTGCGGTTGATGTAGTTGTTCAGTGCGGTGAACTCTTGCACCAACAAGTCGCTGTACATGAAGCCAAACGTCACCAACGAGATCAGCACCACCGCCAGGGCCCACACCAGGCCTTTGCGCGGCGCAGCCGCTTGGGCCGGCACCCAGGGATCGGTCGCATCACCCTCAGCGGCGATGTCTTTGGGTGAGAGCTTGCCCAGATCGGGGGCCAAGGGGGGCTCGTCTTTGCGAGTGTTCGCGGTGGATGCCACCGCGGGGGATGCGGGCTTGCTGATGGGCGTGGCGCTGGGTTCAGCGGGGGCCAGCCAGGGCTCGCGCTCGGCGCTCTTGGCCCAACCGCGTGGTTCGGGCGCTTCGGCCTTGACGGAGCCGGGCTCGCCTTCGACCTCCCAGGTCAACAGGTTTTTGCCAAAGGTTTGTAACTTGCTGGTGTGCGATGCGCTGGAATTGACCAACAACACCACATTGATGTTGCTGGCTGGGAAGCCGTTGACCAAACGGGCCAACAATTGCAACTCAAACTCTTGCATGGCCATGATGTCGCGAAAAATCAAATAGCGCTTGGGTGCGCTCTTGACCTGCTTGTCCCGCGCTTGCGACACCGTGAGTTCAGACAAAATGCCGTTGAACATTTCGACCAGTTTGGCCGAGTCGGCAGAAAAACAAAACTCCACCATGCGCTCACCCCGGGCGCGCAAATCGTCGTGAATGGCGTTGGCGTAAAAGTCCAGGGTCAGGTCGCTTTCACTGAGCACAGCCAGGTTCAAACGCCCCTCGATCAAGGACTTGACCAAGATCTCATAGCGCATCTTGTCGCCCGGGCTTTGGTACACACTGCTCATTTGTCCATCCATCCCATCAAACTGGCAAACCGTTGCTGTCAAAGCGCATATTCTCAGGCACAACCGGGACGGGCTTCAACACGCCCTCGCCAGCGGCATAAGACTGGTTCAAGCTGAACACATAAGCAATCACTTGGGCCACCGCGTGGTACAGGCCTTCAGGGATGGGTTCATCAACTTGGGTGGTGAAGTACAAAGCACGGGCCAACTCGGGGGCGGGGAACAATTCCACCGCATGGGCCTGCGCCTCCTCACGGATGCGCCGCGCCATTTCATCGCTGCCCTTGGCCAACAAAATCGGTGCGCCCTCGCCATTGGGGTCGTAGGACAAAGCCACGGCAAAGTGCTGCGGGTTGGTGATCACCACGTCCGCGTCTTTCACTTTGGCCATCATTTTGTTGTTGGCCATTTCGCGTTGGCGCTGTTTGATTTTTTGCTTGATCTCCGGTGAACCTTCAGAATTTTTCATCTCGTCCTTCACCTCTTGACGCGACATCATCAGCTTTTTGTGCACCTGGTAATGCTGGATGGGCACATCAATCATGGCAATCAGCAACAGGCCCATGGCCAGCCAAAAGCAGGCGTCCACAATCAATTTGCCCGCAACCGCCATGGCTTGGTTCAAGTCCGTATTGGCCAAGCTGAGCAACTCCTCCATGTGGTTGCTCACCTGCAACAACAAAATACCGCCCACCACCACAAACTTGGCAATCGCCTTTCCCAGCTCGATCAATGCTTTGGTTCCAACAATGCGTTTTAAACCACTCAAGGGGTTGAGCTTGCTGAATTTGGGTGCCAGCATGCCAAAAGAAAACACCATGCCACCCGACAAAACGGTCGATACGATGGCAATGAAGTACATCAGCAACATGATGGGCAGAATCAGTAAAAAGGCGTCCACCAAGGCTTGCGCAAAATACCCGGGCAGCAAATCCGCCTTGTCGGTGATCTTGCGGTCAAACTCCAACTGGGACACAAACATTTTGCTCATGCCACTGAATAACCACCCACCCATGAGGCTAAAAAACCCGACTGCGCCCAAAGCCATGGCCGCAATGGGCAACTCCTGAGAACGCGGTAACTGCCCTTCAGAACGCGCCTTTTCCAGCCGCCGACTTGTCGGTTCTTCGGTTTTTTCTGCACTGTCGTCAGCCATGTGTCACCCCAATAACAAATTGCGCATTTGCGCATAGGTTTGAACCCACAGCCAGTTCATCCGGCCCACGGTGCTGGGCAAGGCCAGCCACAAAATGACAAAGCCAGCCATCAACATGGCCGAAAAACCCACCGAAAAAATATTCAAACTCGGCGCGGCGCGGGTCACAAAGCCCAAGCCCACGTTGACAAACAACAAGGTCATCATCACCGGCAAGGCAATCAGCACCGAGGCCAAAAACATCATGGCGCTCCAGGCCAGCATCTTGCCGTAGACATCTTGGCTCATCAGGTTTTTGCCAATCGGAAACACGGTGAACGAGTCCAACAAAATGCCAAACACAATCAAATGGCCACCCATGGCCAAAAACAACAAAGTGCCCAAGACATTGAACAAACCCGAGATGACCGGCACGTTGCCCACGTTGGGGTCGATCAAGGTGGCCATGGTCAAACCCATGGAACCCGACACCACTTGGCCCGCCACCACCACGCCAGCGGTGGCAATTTGCATGATCATGCCCATGGCAAAGCCAATGAACACCTGATTGAAAATTTCCGCCAAACCAGGGCCGGTGAGGGGATCGATGACAGGGATGTCAATTTGCATCGACACGAAAAAAGCAAACACCAAAGCAATCACCACGCGGATGCGCAAGTTAACGGCTCGGATGGAAAAAATAGAGGCGAACGCCAAAAAAGCAGAGATGCGCAGCAACGGCCAGATCACAGCATAAAACTTGTCCAGCAGGTTGAGCATCTCCAGGTTCATGGTCTGCGCTCAACCAAACAAGGTAGGTATGCGGCCAAATAGCACCCGGGTGTAATCCACCATGGTGTTGATCATCCAGCCGCCGGCCAAGGCCAGGGTCACACCCATCGCCACCAACTTGGGGATGAAGCTCAAGGTCTGCTCGTTGATCGAGGTGGCCGCTTGAAACACGCCCACCGTCAAACCCACAACCAAACCAATGCCCAAAATAGGCGCTGAAATGAGCATGGTCATCCACAGGGCTTGGCGTCCCAAATCCACAACCAAAGCGGAATCCAACATGGTGCAATCCTTATTTATAAATGAAACTTGAGGCCAATGAACCCATCATCAGGGACCAGCCGTCCACCAACACAAACAGCATCAGCTTGAAGGGCATGGAAATGATCATGGGCGAGAGCATCATCATGCCCATCGACATCAGCACGCTGGCCACGATCAAATCAATCACCACAAACGGGATATAGATCATGAAACCTATGGTGAAGGCGCTTTTCAGCTCGGAAGTGATGAAGGCGGGCATCAAGGTGGTGAAGGGCACTTCAGCAGCGCTGGTCACTTCTTTTTTCTGTGCAATTTGCATGAACATCGTGATGTCGTCTTCGCGCGTTTGCAGCGTCATGAAGTTGCGCACCGGCGCTTCGGCCAAGGCCAAGGCCTTTTCAAAGGGCATGCTGCCGTTCATGTAAGGCAGCAAGGCATTTTGGTAAATATTGTCAAACACCGGCGACATGATGAACAAGGTGAGAAACAGCGCCAAGCCCACCAAGACCATGTTGGGCGGTGTCTGACCTGTGCCCAGTGCTTGGCGCAGCAGCGACAACACGATGATGATGCGCACAAACGAGGTCATCATCACCAACATCGACGGCAATAGCGTCAATGTGGTCATCAAGGCCAACAGCTGCAAGGTCAAGCTGTACTGTTGACCGCCCTTGGCATTGCTGACATTGAGCATGGGAATGCCCTGGGCTTGCGCCCACGGTGCCATCACCAGCAAGCCCACCAACAACAAAACCGTGATCAATGTGTTTTTGCGCATGGGGTTCTCACAGTTTGGACTGCATCACCGACCGAAAATCGATGGCAGGTGGCGTGGGGGAGGCGGCGCTGGGCTCAGAGCCGGTCTGGGGTTGCCAAGCGTGCAAGGTGTGGATGTCTTGAGGGTTGACGCTGAGCAACACCATTTGGTTGTCCACCTGCACCAACATCAGTTTGTTTTTGAGGCTCAAGGGCATGGTTTCAACCAGCTGAATCTTGCGGCCTTGGGCTTTGGGCGCAAACGCATTTTTGCGCCGCACCAAAATCCACAACACAGCGCCCAAGGTGGCCAAAACGACCACGGCACTGAAAGCGTATTGAAACCAATCGGTGGCTTGCATTGATGTGTCCAGATAAAACAGGTTTTGATGAATACCAAATGATTCAACTCGCGTGCCAATTTTTTGACACGACAGGTCCAGCGTTATCATCTAAGCATGAACTGTTCCAGTCGACTTGCTGTATGGCCCCTCTTGCTCTGCGCTGCCTTGTCTCATGCCGCGCAATGGAGCTCCGCAGGCCTGCACGATTTGGGCATTTATTACTACGATGCATCTGCAATTGAGCACCAAGGTGATCGGCGCCGTGCCTGGACCATGCTCGATTACCGCGACCCGCAAAAAAACAAACAGGGCCAAAGCTTCAAATCGACCCGGGCGCAAATGGAATTCGACTGCAAAGACAAACGGGTGCGGGCCTTGACGGTGTCGTTTCACAGTGGTTCCAGGTTGTCTGGCGAAGTCCTGGTGAGCGAAGGCGTGTTCCAAGACTGGATGGGCGTGCCACCCAGCACCCCCATGGCCAATATCCTGAAGGCGGTGTGTGCCCACTGAGCCCAGCACGCCTTGGTGGACTTGGCTGAGCGAAGCTTGGCACGCGGGCGGCACGGGCGGCTTGAACTGGCACTTGCATGCCCACCAATCGCGTCAGCGCTGGCAACCCACGGTGCAGGCCTTGTCCGCTTATTTGGAAGGCATCCACCCCCAACGGCGCCATTTGCTGCTGATTGGCGCGAGTGCGGGTTGGATGATGCCGCCCAGCTTCTTGCAGCGTTTTGAACGCATTGATGCCTATGACATCGACCCCCTGGCCGGGCTGTGGTTTCGCGCCCGACACGCCAAACATTTGCGCGCCCACGGCGTGGCGCTGCACTACCACCGGCACGACGCCATCGCCCATTTACCCGCCCTGCTCGCCCAGCACCCGCAAGCCTGCCTGTGGTTTGATAACTTGCTGGGCCAGCTGCGTTACCGCTTTGGCGATACCGATGCGGCCCAAGATCGCTTGCGGCAGTTGCACCACGACCTGCGCGGCCACCCCTGGGGCAGCGTGCACGACGCCTACTCGGGTCGCGTGCGCGCCCATCCACCCGCGATCACTGCCACCTTGGCATTGGCGTTTGAACGCAACACCAGCGGCGTGGTGCATGCCGGGCGAACCTTCACCCACAGTGACTGGGCGCAACACCTGTTGGCATCCGTCGGCGCTGAGGGTGAGTGGCTGGACCACCTCACCGCCGACCTACTACCACCGCCAACGCCCGGGCAAATGATCCCCTGGGCCTTCAAACCGCGCCATTGGCACTGGCTGCAAGCGGGCTGGGTCAAGAACGCAAATTAAACAGCGTCAGGCCCAAAGCGTCCATTTGCTTTTGGTCTTGCACCCGGTTGTGTTTGCGAATCGCTTCTAGATCGCGCTCCACCAAAGACTTCATGCGCATTTGGTGCTGCTCTGCCTTGATCAGTTTCACCTTGATCTGCTGCTGGTCTTGAAACGCAAGCTCCAAATCTTTGTCCACCCTTTGCACCAAGCCTTGCAACTGAAGCATGTAGTGGCGATAGCTGGTGGTCTCTGCCATGGTGTGCAGCTTTTCTTGGGCCTGGGCAGCACGTTGTCGATAGTCTTCGTAAATGGTGAGCATGCGGCTGCGGCTGTCTTGCAAATGCTCGATGCGTTTGCGCGAGGCCACCAACTCCACCATGACCGCGTTGACCGCGTCTTCAGCTTTTTGGGCCAGCAAGGGCCAGGCGGCACGGGCTTTCATGATTCCAACAAGGCGCGCAGTTCAGTGCGCGTGCTTTCGTAGTCTTGGTCGATGTGCATGTCTTGCTGCAAAAACGACACCATGCGGTCGTGCAAGCGTATGGCGTCGTCCAACTCTGGGTTGGTGCCGCGCTCGTAAGCGCCCACCTGGATCAAGTCCAGGTTTTGCTGGTACAGCGTCCACATGCGGCGGAAGCGGTTGGCTTGCTTGAGGTCATTGGGATCGAGCAAGCTTTGCATGATCCGTGAGATCGATCCGGTCAGGTCAATGGCGGGGTAATGGGCCGCATCGGCCAATTTGCGCGACAACATCACCTGGCCATCCAGGGAGGCACGGGCAATGTCCACAATGGGGTCGGAGGCGTCGTCGCCTTCGGCCAGCACGGTGTAAATGGCCGTGATTGACCCCACGCCATGGCGGCCCACACCGGCGCGCTCAATCAAATTGGGCAGCAAGGCAAACACCGACGGTGGGTAACCCTTGGCCGTGGGTGGCTCGCCAATGGCCAAGCCAATTTCACGCTGGGCATGGGCCACACGGGTGAGGCTGTCGACCAGCATCAAGACATTCAGGCCTTGGTCGCGAAAATATTCGGCAATCACATGGGTCATGTGGGTGGCTTTGAGGCGCAGCACCGGTGACACATTGGCCGGAGACGCCACCACCACCGACTTGGCCAAGCCCTCTTTGCCCAGCGATTCGCTGATGAAGGCCTGCACTTCTCGGCCGCGCTCACCGATCAAACCAATCACCACCACATCGGCCTTGGTGAATCGGGTGAGCATGCCCAGCAACACACTCTTGCCAACGCCAGAGCCAGCCACCAAACCGATGCGTTGCCCACGCCCCATGGTGAGCATGCCGTTGATGGCCTTGACCCCGACATCGAGCACCTTGTCGATCGGTCCGCGCTCCATGGGGTTCAAGGGGCGACCCAGCAAACTCAAGGTGTCGTGGCATTCCGGCGCGGGCAAACCATCCAAGGGTTCGCCACGGCCGTCGATCACACGCCCGAGCAAGGCCGGTCCCAGCTTCACGTTGGAGGAGTGGCTGACCACCCGCACCACGTCGCCCGGGCCCACGCCTGTCGGCTCGCTGAAAGGCATCAAAAATAAAGTTTTGTCGTTGAAGCCCACCACCTCGGCTTCCACCCGGTGACCGTGGCGGCCCAACACCTCGCAACAGGCACCCAAAGGGGCCATGATGCCGCGCGTCTCCAGCGTCAGCCCGACCAAGCGTACCAAGGTGCCGCTGCGCTGGGGCTCGGGCGCACGCAGCTGGGCCATGCTGCGGGTCACCTCGCTGTCAAAATCGACAATGCGCGCCATCACTTCACCTGAATCATGTTGCGGATGACGGATGCTACCCTGCTTTGCTCTTGGTCCACGATCATGCGCACCACCATCAATTGGTCCTCATAGCTGTTGGCGTTTTGCAGCAATTCAGGGGGAATCGTGGGCTTTTTCTGCTTGTTCTCCAGCTTCACGCGTTCGCGCATTTGCGCCAAGCTTTCGCCTTCGTCGTCCCCTTCAGTGCCCTCCACCACGGCCACGGCTGTGGCGTCGGCAGGTATGCCTTCGACAGGCAACTGCTGCGCCACGGTGGTGGCATTCGGATCAGTTCCAGCGCTGGCGCTGACCTCACCAGTGGGACCCTCGGTGGCAACCACCTCAGCCTCGGGATTGGCGGCTGCCAGCTGGGCTGCGGCTTCATCAGCCTGGGCTTGCTCCAATGCGGCTTTTTGTCGTTGGGCCAGCTCTTCATCGCTGGGAATATGCAGGTCTGGGTTTTGGGCCATGTACACCGCCAGCTGCGGGTTGTCGTAATAGTTGCTGGCGTTGTTGTTATTGCTATAGGCTTGAAAAGCCGAGGTGATGGCCATTTGGGCCGCCTCTTCAATTTCAGCATGGTCCAACTCGCGGCGGCTAAAGGTCATGAGCATGGGCCGCACCACCCACATGATGAAGGCGATGCACATCACAGCGCGCAACAACACATTGAGCAGGTCAACCATGTTCAATGTCTCCCAAATGGCGCGCATCGACCACTTGGCGCGGGTCCACCACGTCGCGCGATGCGGCGTCCGTCACCTCGGTGTCCCGCTGTGCCAGGGGCTGGTTGAAAAACGACGATTGCTCACGCCAAACTTCAGGCTGACCCAACAAGCTGTGGGCCAAAGCCTGCAAACGGGTTTGCACCAGGTCTTCGACCTGGGTGTCGTTGGCGATCACGCGCACACTGCCCGGCTTGAGCTGGGTGACCGCCTGCAATTGGATGTTTTTCATCATGTCGCCGGCTTTTTCCTCCAAGCGGGCTTTGTCTTGGGGGTTGAGCTCGATGGTGACAAGGCCTTGGCCGTGAAAATCCAATTCATCCAAACAACGTTGCACCAAACGCTCGATGGCGCTGCCCGACAAATTCAACTCGGCCAAGACCAATTGCTCGGCCACATGCAAAGCCAAGCGCTTGAGGGGTTCGTACAGGTCTTGGGGGTTTTCCACCAAGGCCTGCACGCGTTGCGTGACCTCGCGCAGCAAGTTCAGCTCTGCATCGACCTGCGCTTGCATTTGCTCTTGCAAAGCCTGCATCAGCTCTTCTTGCACCTGCTGGGCCTGGGCTTGCCCCATGGCAATGCCACGTTGCTCGCCCGCTGTCTCTCCGTCGCTGCGCCCTTTGATCTCGCCTTCTTCAAGGCCTTGCGCCAAGCCTTCGCTGCGCCCTTGGGCCAAGCCTTCCTGAAAAGCTTGTTCACGCCATTGGGCCAACATGGCCGGGTCAGCGGCAGATTCGGCGGGGGCGGTGGCGGGTGCCAAGTCATGGCTTGCGGACAAAGCCAAGGCATTGGGCGCTTGTTCATCCGCTGCCGATGCCAAACTGGCCCCAGCATGTGCATCTTCGGTTCGCCCATTGGCTTGCACCGCTTCGACCAGCTGCACCTGGGGCGCATCCGTCACAACGGTGTCGGATTCGGTCAACAAAGGGCTGACATCCGCATCCACGGTGAACGCATCGTCTGCCACCGGGGCCGGTGCCACGGCCGTTTTGGCGGCGGGTCGTAATTCGTAGTCAGCCAACTCAAAGCCCACCGAATCGTCAAACACGCGTGCCGAGGGGTGCTCCTCGAGCTGGCGAATCAACACGCGCTCAAAGCCCACTTTGGGCACCGCCGTCCAATCGGCAGTCAAAAAACCAGCGTGCTTGGACGCAGTCGACAACAAGGGGTCGCCGTGCCAAGCGTTTGCGGGCGCCAGTGCGTCGGGCTTAAACAAAATCGGCGCCCCCCAGCATCAGCTCGCCCGAATCGGACAGCTTGCGCGCTTGGCGCATGATTTTCTTTTGTGCCTCTTCCACGTCGGACAAACGCACCGGGCCTTTGGCTTCCATGTCATCTTTGAACATGCCACGGGCACGCTCGGACATGTTGTCGTAAAAACGGTTGGCCACTTCTTCGCTGGCCCCTTTGAGGGCGGTCATGAGCAAATCGGGTTCGACCGCGCGCATGAGCACCTGCACGCCTTTGTTGTCCACCGTGGCCAAGTTGTCAAAGGTGAACATTTGATCTTGGATCTTCATCATCAGATCTGGGTCAATATCGCCCAGGCCTTGCATGATGGAAGACTCCAACTCGGTCTTGGTCAAATTCATGATCTTGGCCGCTGCCATGATGCCGCCAAAGCTCGACGACTGCTGCGACGCACTCTTGGAGAACTGCTGCTTCATGATGGATTCCAGCTCCGCCATGGCCGCCGGTTGCACCGTGTCCAAGGTGGCCACGCGCTGAATCACCTCGGGGCGCACTTCAGCGGGCAAAAAGATCAACACCTCGGCCGCCACCACACCGTCGAGCAAGGACAAGATGATGGCAATCACCTGTGGGTGCTCGGTGCGGATCATGTCGGCAATGCCGCGCGCATCCATCCAGCTCAAGATGTCCAAACCCTTGGTGCCTTGTCCGGGCATGATGCGGTTGAGCACCGAATTGGCTTTGTCATCGCCCAGGGCGCGGCGCATGACTTTTTCCACGTAGTCGGAATTGCCCAAACTCAAGCTGGTTTGGTTTTTCAGCATCTCGACAAATTCGTCCAACACCACATTCACCGCCTCTTGCGACAAGTCGGCCGCAGCCACCATGGCCGCCCCCAGGGCTTGCACCTCTTTGGGGTTGAGATATTTGATGATGTTGGCCGCTTGGTCTTCACCGAGCAACAGCATCAACACGGCTGCGCGTTGGGTGCTGGTCATGGCCTCCATTTCGGCACGCAATTTGGGCGTCCAGTTGGCGCGGTCCAAGGGGTTTTTATCGTCGGCCATGTTGCTGTCCTGCAGTCTCTTGTTCAGATCACGATTGAATCATGTTTTTGAGCACACCCGCCACCCGGGTGGAGTCATCGGAGACGATCATGCGGATCAGGGCCACTTTGTCGTCGTAGGTGTTGGCGGTGTTGAGCATATCGGCCGAAATGGTGGGCTTTTTGGGCTTGAGGCTGGACATGCGCGCCTTGATCTCTTCCAGGCTCTCGCCGTCTTGGATTTCAATCTCTTGCGGCGGCTCGTCCATGGTTTCCACCTTGGCACTGAGTTCGGCCACTTTTTCTTGCGCTGCGGCCAGGGCTTCGGCTTGTTCTTTGGCTTTGGCCTCGGCTTCGGCCTCGACAGCGGCTTTGTCAGATACCGCTTTGGCGGCGGCTTCGGCCACGGCAATCGCAATCCGCTCGGCCTTGAGTCGTTCACCGGCAGAGGCTTCACGGGCAGCGGCATCGGCGGCAGCAGACGCAATCACGGCGGGGTCAAAATCAGGTGTGGTGAGCTTGCGCACCATGGGGCGCACCACCAAGAACAGGAACAACAGGAACAACAAGGCCACCACCGCGCTGTTGGCCATGCCAGCAATGGATTCGTCTTTGTACCAAGGCACAGCGTCGGGGTCGACTTGCGGCTCGAAACGGGTGGACACCACGGTGACCACGTCGCCACGGTCTTCTTTGAAGCCCACGGCACCGCGCACCAATTGGTTCAGGCGCTCCAACTCTTCTTGGGTATAGGGAATGGTGGTGGGGGTGGAGCCATCGGCGGCTTTTTCCACTTTCATGCCAGCGGGAATGGGGCGCTCGTTGATCAACACACCGACACCCAGGCGCTGGACGCTGCCCATGGCAGTTTTGGTGTGGCGCACTTGGCGATCGAGTTCGTAGTTTTTGGTGCTGCGGGCGGTGACTTGCACGCCTTTTTCGGATTGACCCTTGGTCGGATCGGGGTTGTTGTCGCCCGAAGCCGCTGGGTTGATGTTGGGCACCGGCGGCGTGTTGCTGAGCGAGCCAGGGATGCCGATCGCGTCCCGCATGGTGTTGCGGTCTTCGACATACAACTCAGAACGGGTTTTGGAGCCCTCTTTGCGCTGGTCAAAGTCTTCGGTGGTGATTTCGTTTTGGTTGAAGTCCAGGGTCATGCTGACCTGGGCGCTGACATTGGCCTCGCCCACAATCGGTGCGAGCAACTGGACCAAGCGGGTGCGGTAGAGGTCTTCCATTTGTTGCTTTTGCTGCAACTGGGCCGATGTCAAGCCCAAAGGCTGCTCGACCAGCATTTCATTCATCAAGGTGCCAAAGTTGTCGACCACCGACACGTTTTCGGGGGCCAAATAGGGCACGCTGGCCGACACCAACTGGATGATGGCGGTCACGTTGGCCGCCGACACGGCGCGACCCGGCGCGCGGGTGATGATGACCGAAGCTTTGGTCGGCACGCGGTCGCGCACAAACACGCTTTGTTTGGGTGAGGCCAGGTGGACTCTGGCGCTTTTGATGCCGGCAATTTGGGCAATGCTGCGCGACAGCTCTTGCTCCATGGCGTTGTTGTAGCGCACCTGCTCCATGAATTGGCTGGTGGTCATGGCGGGCATGTCTTTGAGGCCCTCAATGCCTTGTTGGTCATTGCGCGGCAAGCCTTTGGAAGCAATCAGCATCTTGGCTTCATGAAAGCGCGCAGCCGGCACGGTGATTTGGCCGGTGTTGATGTCGATTTCGGGTTTGAAGTCGGCGGTTTTCAAGGCCTCCAAGGCCACTTGTTTGTCGGCCTCGGACAGCATCATGGTCAGCGGGCGATAGGGCGGCGCTTTCATGGACAAAGAGGCCAAACCAAAAGCGGCCACCACCAGCAAAATCACCGCCAGGGGCAGCACCTTGCGCACCGTGGGTTGGCGCATCATGTCGCGCACCATGCCCATCGGGTCGGTCAGGGCCGTGCTGGCCGCACCACGGGTGATGTCATTGCTGCGCACCGGTGCCAAACCGGTTTCGCTGCTGCGCCCAGGCGCGTTGGATTCATTGCCGCCCGCTGCGGGCGGGGTGCCAGGCGCAGTGAGCGCGGTGTTCATTGTTGCTGTTGCCATGGGGTTCTCTTAAGTTCAGACGGGCATGTTCATGATTTCTTCATACGCTTTGACCACTTTGTTGCGCACCTGCAAGGTGGCTTCAAAAGACAGCGACGACTTTTGCATGCCCAAGACCACATCGGTCAAGGGAATGTCGTCGCCACGCTGATAGGCCTCTTGCAAGCGGGTCGATTTCACCTGGGTGTCATTGACTTTTTCCAGCAGGTTTTTGACCGAATCGGTGAAGCTGGGTGTGCCTTTGGGGGCCACCGTGTCTTCGGTTTTTTGCGCCTGGCCACTGGCCTGTGCTTGGTAAGCACGGATGGTTTCCAGCATGGACTGGATGTTGGTGGCGGATGTGCGATCAATCATGCTTTACCCCTTCAGTCGGCAAAAGCCAGGTGCATGCCACGCTCGCGCAGTTGCGCCAATTTGTAGCGCAGGGTGCGGGGGCTGATGCCCAGTTTGCGGGCAGCTTCCACACGACTTTCGGTGGTTTGGATGGCCGACATGATCATTTGATGCTCGCTGACTTTGACGGCATGTTGCAAGTCCAAGCCGTCCAAGGTGGGCTGGATGGGATCGGTGGTGCCAAAGCGGCTGAATGAAAAGCTGTCGGCCTCTGGGGCGAATGTGGGGGGCAAGGACCAGCCTGCACTGACGTCACTGTGGTCACCTTTGGCTGGCAAACCCACGAGCATGGCCTTGGCCGCGTCGTTCATCGCATGGGTGACCGCGCTTTTCAGCACCCCCAGGGTTGAATGCATGGGCATGGGGTCTGCCGCACTGTCCGCCGCCGGTGCCGCTTCAGCGAGCGCAGGCGGCGCAAACAATGGGGTGTCGAAATCTGTGGCGGATGCTTCGCCGGTGTTGTCGCGGCCCAAGGCCACGGGGGACGAGGCTTGCGCATCCATGGCTTCATCGAACATCAAATGCGAAGGCGTGATGGTGCGGCCTGTGCACAGCACCACGGCACGCTGCACCACGTTTTCCAATTCCCGCACATTGCCTGGCCAAGGGTACTGAAGCAACATTTTTTGCGCATCGGGCTCCACCGACAAGGCCACGCCGCCTTTGGCATGGCGCGCCAATGATTGCGCCACCAAGGGCAAGATGTCGCCCACCCGCTCGCGCAGGGGTTGGATGCGCAGGCGGAAAGTGCTGATGCGAAAGTACAGGTCTTCGCGGAATTCGCGCGCATCGATGGCAGCGCGCAGGTCTTTGTTGGTGGCGGCGATCAAGCGCACGTCCAGATCAATGGTGGCTTCGCCGCCCAAGCGGTTGAGCTTTTTCTCTTGCAACACACGCAGCAACTTGGCTTGCAAATGGATGGGCATTTCGCCAATCTCGTCCAAAAACACGGTTCCGCCATGGGCTTGCTCGAACATGCCTTTGTGTTCTTTGTGCGCGCCAGTGAACGCACCCTTTTCATGGCCAAACAACATGTCTTCGATCAAGTGCTCGGGCAAGGCCGCGCAATTGAGGGCCACGAACGGGCCTTTGGCGCGGGGCGAGGCTTCGTGCAGCACGCGGGCCAACACCTCTTTGCCGGCACCCGTGGGGCCGACCAACAAGGCGGTGACTTCGGTTTGGGCCACGCGTTGGGCCAAGGCCAATAGCTGTTGGCTGACGGGATCGACAAACACAAAACTTTTAGGGGCTTGGGCCTTGACGTTCAAAGCGGCGACGGCATCGGCCCACAACGGGGTGCTCCACTCATCGGCGGGCAGCACATGCAAAGCACCCAGGCGCATGGCGTCCACAGCGACCTCCATGCGGCGGCGCTCGACACGGCAAATCACCGGCATGCGGTGACCCAATTGGCCAATCAGGGTTTGCACTTCACCCAAGAGCTCAGCGTTGTCACCCAAGCGGATGATCAACACATGGGCGCGGCGCAAGGCCACATGCAATTCACCCAGGGTAGCGACGGTTTGCAAGCTGATACCAGCGGCATCGAGCTGAGCGCGATCGGCGTCGGCCAGTGGACTGAAGGGGTCCAACCAGACGGCTTGAATGGCGTTGACAGAAGAAGCATTCACTTTGAACAGCCTGTAATTAAGGTAAGACTGTTATGCAAGGGATGTGCCAACCTCTAATGCAACCCTTTCAATGTCAAGTGAAGCTAAAAATGAAACCTAATGTGTTTGTAATTAAATGCTGAGACGAAAACCCGACATGGCCGGTGTGTCGACAAGCCCTCAGGCTTCCCACACTTGGGTCGAGCGCAGGTTGCGCAACGGGGCAGCTGCTTTGACGGGCGTCTTGGGGTCTGACTTGGCGGGCAATGGCATGGCCAGTGAGGGATTTTGTTTTTCGACAAATCCCATGCAAGGTGCGCCATCGGTGCTGAGCACCTCCAAGGCGGGCAAGCGACGGCTTTTAAAGCCCATCAAACGGCATGAATACGGCTTTCCAGGGTCCCAACTGACCGCGAAGTAGTGACACTTCATGCAGTTGGGTCCATTCGCGTAGACACCCACGCCTGTGTTGGCGGTGTGGTCAGGCACGATGGGGCCTCATGGTTTACCGGTGCAGGTTGAGGTCAGGCCATCAACCCTGCAACAGCTTCATCACCGACTGCTGGCTGGTATTGGCCTGCGCCAATACTGCCGTGGCTGCCTGCTGCATGATCTGCGTCTTGGCCAACTCTGTGCTGGCCGAGGCGTAGTCGGCGTCCTCGATCTGGCTGCGCGAGGCAGACAGGTTCATGGACACATTGGTCAAGTTGTTGATCACGTGGTCGAGCCGGTTCATCACCGCACCCATGGTGGCGCGGGTTTGGTTGACCTTGTCCATCGCCACATCCAGCTTTTTGAGCACATCTTGCGCGCCTTGCAGCGAGCTGATGAAGGTGCGGGTGAGCGGTTTGCCCATCAAATTGGGGCCGCCAGGCAGCGCCTCGGGAATGGTGGAACCAGGCACCAAGGGGTTC
>NZ_OZ248564.1:0-33588 GCF_965234775.1 Limnohabitans rimovensis (SeqCode)
ATGTTGCGCCCATCGTCGGCCACCAAGATGATGCCCTTGCTGTCAATCAGCGAGTCGATGGCGCGGATGCCGGTTTGGGCCGAGATGAAGTTGATCGCGTTGACCGCGGCAATGCGCGAGTCGCGGGGGTTGTCCAGCACGGTGTTGATCATCGGGGTGGTGAAACCGTTGATGTTCAAGGTGCCGCGTGCCTGGCCGGTGCCGCTCATGGCCGCACCCGTCATGAGGGTGGGGTTGACGGTGGCTTGCACGCCGGTGGCGGGGGCTTTGGCGTTGATGGCCGCGGCCTTGGCAATCGCAGAGGCAATTTGGTTGCCGCTTTGTGGCGACACGATGTCGTCAGCCTCGCGGGATGCACCAATGGGGATGCCGTTGATGATCACATCGCTGGCGTACATCTGCTCCAGATCAGGCAGGTCGCGGCGAACCGTCAAGCCCACCACGTCGCCGGAGGCGAAGGCTGCGGGAGACCCCGTGCGGGTGAATTGACTTAATGCCACATTGCCACCGGACAAGATGTGGATACCCGCGCGCTCGAGTGCAGTCTGGTCAATACTCACCACACCCGCCGAAATGGTGACGGCGTTGTTCACATTCAAATCCAAAATTTGCCCATCATCCAAGGTGAAAGTGGCCGAGTTCAGCGTTGAAGCACCGCCCGCCACAACCGACAAGGAGCCCGATTTGGTAAATGCACCTGCACCGCCCAAAACGATGCCGCCACCCGCTGCGCCTTGTTGGGCCGGAGGCGTAGAGACGGTGGGTGCGAGGGCGATCGTGCCACCAGCGACGGTGGTGCCGCTGGAGACAGCGATGTCGATCACATTGGTGAAGCGGGTGGTGCTGGTAAAGGTCACATCGCTGCTGGCGGTTTTGGGACCAGAGCTGAATGCGGCCAAAGTGCCGCTGTAAGTGCCCTTGGTGCTGGCGCCGGTGGTGGCGCCACTGCTGATATTGGCAAACGCTGCAGCCACTTCGGCGCCACTGTTGGCGACGGTTGCGGTATAGGTCAAGCCTGCCACCGTGATGGTTTGGCCCTTGCTCATCGCAGGAAAAGTCAGGGTGGGATTTTCTGTGACGCCCTTTGGATCAGGGCCTTTGCCGTCCACCGTGGTGACACTCGGTGCCACAAACGTAGATGTCACCGTTAAATCACCGACATTGGCGTTGGTGGTGGGGCTGGTGAACCGAACCTTTCCCACAGCCAGTTCGTTTTGGCTGAATGTCAATTTGGATTTGATGCTTTGAATCTGAGGAACACTGAAGTTCATGGGATTCACTGCGGAGATCTGGATGTTGTCAACATAGAGGCTCGCCCCTGCTGCAGTTCCGGTATTTGAATCCCATGTTCCACCTATAAATACAAATTTATACGTGCCTGCGGTTTGTACTGTATAGGTGTTGGTTTGCCAAGATGTCATTAAAAATGCTGGATTTGTTGGTCCACCGATTGGCGGAAGTTGCCTGCTGGGTCCAGTTTGATTGAGCATGATTTCAGTATTGCCATTTTGGATATTCAGCAAATATGAGGCAACATCATATGAATCCGCAGACCCAAGCGCTTTCCAATCAAAACTCACGGTATCCCCTGGCCCAAGGGTTACCGAACTGTTACTAATAATTGCTGGGCCATGCACAACACCACCTTGTCCAGCGGGAGTATTGGCCACTCCGGACAAATTTGAGTTCAACCGGACTGACAAACCTCCTCCAGTTGAGTTTTCAGTTGACATGGTGGTTGTATAAGTTTGCGAGCTGACCGAAGATGCCTCTAAGCCACCATTAGCGCTCGTTGTATCAACGATCGTGGGATACCCGCCCAAGTTAGATGTGCCATCTAATTTGATTCGGCTATTGGTGACGCTCCACCCATCAATGACGCTGCTGCCTGCTGTACCCACATCAAAATTCGTATTCTGAAAGGTGCGAACGTAATTAAACCGCATCACCCCAGAGGAGCCGTTGTACGTGGCGTCGACTTGTCCGATCACATTGGCGCTGGTTCCATCGCCCAAATACATGTTGCCGCCCACGATGGATATCACGCCACTGCTGATGTTTGCAGAGGTATCGCTGGCAAGAGTAATGGCTTCACCGGATCGGGTGCTGTCAAAAAACTCAATATAGGTCGATGTTTGGTTGGTTTGAATATTGGGAATGGCGGTTGTTGGGTCGCTGCCAAAACCCACCAAGGACCCCGTGAAGTTACCTTTGACGGTTTGGCTGGCTGGAATGGAGGCAGCCAATGTGTTCGGTGCGATATTGGCAAAAGCGCGCGCGACATCTGCGGCTGTGTTGTCGACGGTGGCTGTGTAGGTCAAGCCTGCCACTGTCACGGATTGGCCTGTCACCAGCGGATCAAATGTGATGCCCGAAGACTCGGTCGTCGAGGCAGAACCTTGTATGGTCACCACCGGGGGTGGCGTCCCTGTGACAACCACCGATAGGTCAGTGACGTTGCTGTCGGGCGTGGCACTTACAAATTCAACATTCGCTCCGGATGCCAGTTGGGAAGAAAAGCCGCTCAGACTCCCTGCAAAAGTGCCTTTGGTGGCGATCAATTGACTGGCAGATATACCCTGTGCAAGGTTAGAAAATGCAGCTGCTACTTCTGTGGCTGTGTTGTTAGAACTGGCCGTGTAAGTCAGCCCAGCAACGGTGATAGAACGCCCTTGTAACAGCGGTGTGAAGTTCACCACGGCATGCTCAGTGAGCGTGCCGGTGACCGTTTGAGAATTAGTCGAGGCCAAATGGGTGCGGACCCTGACATCTTCGGCGCTCATGGGCTCAGAGGTGGTTTTGTAGACCGGTTTGATGCCCACGCGCTCGCCGGTGCTGCCGTTCAGCACGGGGAAACCGTTCCACTCGGTGTTGTCGGCGATTTGAACGATTTGCTTTTTCAGCTGCTGGAATTCCAGGTCCAAGTAGCTGCGCTGCTCGTTGTTGTTGGTGTCGTTGGAGGCTTGGATGGCCAACTCCCGCATGCGTTGCAGCATGTCGGTGATCTCGTTGGTCGCGCCCTCAGCGGTTTGAATCAAGGTGATCGCATCGCCTGCGTTGCGCACCGCTTGGTTCAAGCTGCGCACTTGCTGGGTCATGCGTGTGGCAATGGCCATACCCGCCGCATCGTCGCGTGACGAGTTGATGCGCTTGCCGGTCGACAACTGCTGCATCGAGACTTGCTGGTTGCGCTCGGTCAATTTGAGCGCCGCCTGCGAGAACAATGCCTTGACGTTGGTATTGATGACTGCCATGAGGTGCTGATCTAATAAATATATTTAGGCAATATTCATTCCATTTCTGACGGTGATATTTAATTTTTAAGTATTAATATAAAACATGCTTTTGTCAAAAATATGGCAAGTTTCGCGCGCAACTGTCAGCCATACCCTTACAAAGGCTGAAATCAGCTTGCCCCCTGCTCCGTCCTATCTCTCGGTGAGCCTGCCCGGGCTTTTGACTGATTTAACAAAACCCAAATAACTGTTTTTACATACAGTATTATCCCGGTATGTCTGCCCCGCTCCCTTTGGCCCTGACCCACTCCACAGCTCCATCACCTGCCGGTCTGAGCATGGCCAGTGGGCTGCCGTGCCACCACACCCCCCAACCCCTGAACGCACGCGCCTTGGCCGCCTTGTCGCTACCGGGCGCACCCCAGCCGCTGGCGTTTTTCAATGCCACGGTGCGGGCCGGGTTTCCGTCACCGGCGGCGGACCACAGCCACAAGCGCATCGACCTCAACGACCATTTGGTGCGCAACCGCGAAGCGACGTTTTTGTTTCGGGTGCGCGGCGACTCGATGACGGGCGCGGGCATTTACGATGGCGACACCTTGGTGATTGACCGCTCACTCGACGCACGCCACCACCACATCGTGCTGGCGGTGGTGAACCAAGAGTTCACCGTCAAGCGCTTGTACCGGCGCGCCGGGGTGGTGAAACTGTTGGCCGAGAACCCCATTTACCCGGCGCTGGTGTTTCAACCCGACCAAGAGTTGAGCATTTGGGGCGTGGTGACTTTTAACCTGCACAAGCTGACCTGAACCATGGCGCGCCGACCCATCACCCCGTTTGCGACTTTGCCTGCGACGTCGCCCGCGCACAGCGCGCCCAACCAGGCGCTTGCCACACACCTGCCGGCGGGCGCGTTGCCGCCTGCTGCCCTGCCCGCCGACACAGCACCCCCCAGCGAGTCCACACCCGAAGGCGCAGCGCTGCCCCACGGCATTGCCCCCGACAACCTGGCTGCGTTGCCGCGCGGCTGTGGCGTGTATGTGTTTCGTGGTGAGGGGGCCTTGCCCTTGTACATCGGCAAGAGCGTGAACCTGCGCGCGCGGGTGCTGAGCCATTTGCGCAGCGCCGACGAGGCCGCCATGTTGGCCCAAAGCCGGCGTGTGGATACCTACCGCACGGCTGGCGAAATCGGCGCTTTGCTGTTGGAGGCGCAGTGGGTCAAACAGCACATGCCGCTCTACAACATCCGACTGCGCCGCAGCCGCAGCTTGGTGGCTTGGCAGCTCCATGCCGATGGGGCCAGCACGGGGCAGCCGCCGCAATTGGTGGATTCGACCCGGCGCGACTTTGCCCACACCAGCGACTTGTACGGGCTGTACGCATCGCGCCGCGCCGCACAAGAAGATTTGCGCGCCCTGGCGGCCGACCACCGCCTGTGCCTGGTGGCGCTCGGCCTGGAAAAGCCCCTGCGCCGAGGCTGCTTTGGCCGCCAATTGCGCCAGTGCGACGGGGTGTGCACGGGCGACGAGCCCAGCGTCGCCCACCACGCGCGTTTGTTCAGCGCTTTGCTGGCGCAACAGGTGCAACGCTGGCCCTACCCGGGGGCGGTGGACATCATCGAGCGCGATGGCGACTGGGTGCAAGCGCACCGGGTGCACAACTGGTGCTACCTGGGCAGCCACACGCGCCAAGGCCGGCCACCCGACGCGCCCCAGGCCGTGGTGCAGCCAACGCCCCATGGGGCCACACCCACACCCGCTTCGGCTTCGGCTTCGGCGCCGACCGTGCCGGCGGCGTCGGCCACATCGGCGCGCTTCGATTTGGACACCTACAAAATTTTGGTCAAACCGCTGCTCGGTGGCGGCGTGGCTGTGCAAGCGGTGGGCTGAGCCATGTTTGCGTTGGTCGACGGCAACAATTTTTACGTCAGCTGCGAGCGGGTGTTCCAACCGCGCTTGCACCTGCAACCGGTGGTGGTGCTGTCCAACAACGATGGCTGCGCGATTGCGCGCAGCAACGAGGCCAAGGCCTTGGGCATCAAGATGGGCGCGCCGTGGTTCCAAATCCGACACTGGCAGCGCGACGCGGGCCTGGTGGGGCTGTCGGCCAACTTTGCGCTGTATGGCGACATGAGCGATCGCATGATGGCCTTGGCCGCCGAGCTCGGGCCGACCCAAGAGATTTACAGCATCGACGAGTCCTTCATCGGCCTGCACGGCGTGGGTGGCGACTTGGGCGCCCGGGCGCGTGCGGTGCGCGAGCGCATTTGGCGCTACAGCGGCCTGCCGTGCGGCATTGGCATCGGCCCCACCAAAACCCTGGCCAAGCTGGCCAACCACGTGGCCAAAACCGCCGAGCGCAAGCCTGGCAGCTACCCCAGCGACTTGGCCACGGTGTGTAACTTCGCACCACTGCCTGCCTCGGACATGGACGCGGTCATGGCCGCCACCGAGGTCGGTGAGGTGTGGGGCGTGGGCCGCCAAATCGGGCGCCAACTGCGCGAGTTGGGGGTGCACACCGTGCTCGACTTGGCCCGCTTACCCACCGCCCAAGTGCGCCAACGCTGGGGCGTGGTGCTCGAGCGCACCGTGCGTGAACTGCAAGGCGAGCCCTGCATCGGCTTGGAGCAAGCGCCGCCGCCGAAACAACAAATTGCCTGCACCCGCAGCTTTGGCCAAGCGGTGACCACACTCGCGCTGCTCAATGAAGCGGTGAGCGAGTTCGCCAGCCGCGCCGCCGAAAAACTGCGCAGCCAGCACAGCGTGGCCGGGCAGTTGCTGGTGTTTGCCCACACCTCGGCGTTTCGCCCCGGCCCGCGCTTTGCGCGCAGCACCACCGTCAGTTTGCACCGCCCCAGCGCCGACACACGCACCTTGGTGCAGGCCGCGCTCGCCGGTGTGGCACACATTTACGAGCCGGGTTTTGCGCTGAGCAAGGCCGGCGTGATGTTGCTCGACCTGATGCCCGACACCCACGGGCAAGGCGAGCTCGACTTCGACGCCGCAACCGAACCAGCCCACAGCGGCCCCCAAGGCCGCTTGATGCAAGCTTTCGACCAACTCAACGATCGCTTTGGCCGCGGCACGGTGCACCTGGGCAGCACCGGCGCGAGCGATGGGCCGCGGCGCTGGGCCATGCGCCAAGAGCGCTTGTCGCCGCAGTACACCACCCGCTGGAGCGACCTGCCCTGGGCGCGCGCCTAGGGCGGTCTGGCTCTGTGCCAGCTGATCCCACGCGCCGGCCCAGGCTTGTTATGCTGTGGCCCACCCCCTTTTGACACAGGCCACCCTTTGCTGCACCACCTCGAACGCCCTGCCCCCAACCCGGCACCCCGCACCTGGGCCGACTTTGGCACCACGCCGCTGGCCAATGGCTTGATCGGTTTCATCTTCGCCGCCACCGGACCCGTGGCGGTGATTTTGTCGGTCGGCACCCGCGGCGGCTTGTCGCCGGCTGAGCTGGCATCTTGGGTGTTTGCGGTGTTCTTCATCAACGGCTTGCTCAGCTTGGCGATGAGCTGGCACTACCGCACACCGCTGGCCTTTGGCTGGACCATTCCCGGCACGGTGCTGGTGGGCCCGGCCTTGCAGCACCTGAGCTTTGGCGAAGTGATTGGCGCGTTTTATGTGACCAGTGCCTTGATCGCGCTGCTCGGCCTGAGCGGTTGGGTCAAGCGGGTGATGTCGGTCTTGCCCATGCCCATCGTGATGGGCATGGTGGCGGGGGTGTTTTTGCGCTTTGGGCTGGATTTGGTGCGCGCCTTGGGCAGCGATGTCGCCATCGCCGCGCCCATGGTGCTGGCCTTCATCACGCTCTCGGCGCTGCCCAGCTGGGGGCGCAAGATGCCCCCGGTGATCGGCGCCTTGTTGGTGGGCGTGTTGGCCATGGCGCTGGGTGATCGCTGGGGCAACACCAACCTGGCTGTGTGGCAATGGGCGCAGCCGCTGGTGACCGCGCCGGTGTGGTCATGGGCCGCGCTGCTGGAATTGGTGGTGCCGCTGGCCATCACCGTGCTGGTGGTGCAAAACGGGCAAGGGGTGGCGGTGCTCAAAACCGCCGGTCATGCGCCACCGGTCAATGCCATCGCCGTGGCCTGCGGTCTGGGCTCAGGCGTCAGCGCGGTGTTTGGCGCGGTGAGCAGTTGCCTGACCGGCCCCACCAATGCCATGCTGTCTTCATCCGGCCCACGGCACCAGCACTACACGGCCGCCCTGGTGTTTGGTGCCTTGGCTTTGGCTTTTGGGTTGATGGCGCCGACCTTCACCGGCTGGATGCTGGCCGCGCCGCCAGCTTTCATCATGGTGCTGGCGGGCTTGGCCATGCTGCGCGTGCTGCAAGCGGCCTTTGTGGCCTCGTTTGGTGCGGGCAAATTCACCCTGGGTGCGCTGGTCAGCTTGCTGGTGACGGTGGCCGACATTGCGCTGTTCAACATCGGCGCGGCGTTTTGGGGTTTGGTCGCTGGTTATGCGGTGGCGCGCTTGCTGGAAGCCGCCGACTTTGCCCACGCGACAGACACCCCCAAGCCCTAGCCCTAGCCCTAGCCCAGATGGGCTGTGACCTCAGCGTTTGGGATTGCTTGGGGCCGGGGCCACGTAGGGGTACATGTTGACCGCTTCGAGCAAATAGCCACTCACCCCCGCGCTGGTGCTGACGCGGCCCTCTTTGAGCTCGCCCTCGATCCACACCACGTCCATCGACTCGGGCACCTTGCGCACTTTGCTGCCGGGCATGGGCCGCACCAGCACAATTTGATTGGCCGGCGGGGGTGGGGTGTGGATACAAGCGCCCCAATAGGGGACGATCAAAAATTCGCGCCGGTTGGAGCGGTCGGCATCGAGCGGGACCACATAACCCGGCAAACGCACTTTGCGCTGAAACAAACTGCTGACCAAGGGCGCGTTGTCAAACCTCTTGCGCAATTTTTCCATGGCCTGATTGGCCTCTTCGCTGGTGTCTTGTAAATAGGCGAGCTTGTTCATGGAGGCCATGTCAGCGCGAATGTCTTTGACCCACTTCTCGGGCATCAAATCGTTCCAATCCAACAAGCTGTAGCCGGGTGTTTGCGCCGCAGCGCCCACCGCCAAGATGCCCAGCAAGCCAGCCACGCAGGCGCGCCAAAACCCAATTTTTGAAAACTTCATGCGCAATACTTTCGTCACCATCAAACCGTGGGTGGGTGCAAGCCATCCACCAAAGACAAACGGTAGGCGCGCAGCGCCGGTACGCTGGCCGCCAACCATGCTGCCAGCACCAATCCCGCCAGGCTCCAAGCCACTTCAGCCGTGGGCCAGCCCCATTGCACCGCAATACCCAACTCGGTGCGCAGCAAGTCTTGCAGTGCCCACAGCCCGAGCCCGTGCAAGAGCAAACCGCCCAGCATGCCCAGCAGACAAACGCCCAAGGCCTCCAACCACACCAAACCCAACAAGGCCAAGGGCGTGGCCCCCAAGGCGCGCAGCACCGCCAGCTCTTTGCGCCGCGCGGATAAACCCACCATCAACACCGCCGCCACGCTGAGCATGCCACTGACAGCCACCAACACACCAATGGCCAACAAAGCGTTTTCGGCCAATTTGACCACTTGCCACAACTCGTCCAAAGCCACCCCTGGCAACACCGCCATCAAGCTGTCCTGGGGCAAACGCTCGATGCCCCTGCGCGCCGAAAACACCTCGGTGCGTGCATGCAAGCCCACCCACACCGCCGTGAGTTCGCGCGGCACCAGGGCCGCACGTTCGGCCACCGTGGGTGCTGCCCCCACACCCCCCAGCCAGGGCAGGCCAGGCGCGCCCATGCCCTGGTGCAAGGCTTCAAAGCCTTGCAAAGAGATGATGACATTGCGATCAATGGGCGCCCCCGTGGCTTGGAGCACGCCCACCACGGTGAAAGGTTGATCGGCGTGATCGGGGGCCAAACCATCCGAGCGGCCATGGGTCAGCACCAAACGGTCACCCACAGACAAGCCGTGGCGCGCGGCCACTTGGGCACCCAACACCGCTTCGACCACCGCACCTGCATCGGCCTGGGGGTCGGCAAAGGGCCGGCCTTGGGCCCACTGCAAGCGCGCACCCTGGGTTTGAAACACTTCAAACAACTCGGGCGTGGTGCCCAATACCGGAAAGCCCCGGTAGGTATCGCCCAACTGAACCGGCACTGCCCAGCGCACCTGGGGCAAGGCGCGCAATGCCACATAGGCCTCGTGCGCCATGTTGCGGCTCGGCCGCCCCACCTGGAACACGCTGTAGAGCATCAATTCGCTGGCGCTGCCGCGTGGGCCAACAATCAAATCCACACCGCTGAGGGCCTGGGTGAAACTCTGGCGCGCATCGTGGCGCAATTGCTGCACCCCCAACAAAATCAGCACCGACACCGACACCGACAGCGCCACCATGGCCAGCGCATGCCGGCGCGACCATGCGCTGCGCCATGCCAGACTCCACCACAGGCTCATGGCACACCCCATGCTGTCAGGGTGTGCACCTGGTCAAAGTGGCTGGCCAAGCGCGCATCGTGGCTGACCAAGACCACGCTGGCCCCTTGGGCCTGCGCCTGGTCCATCAGCAATCGAATGAACTCGTCCTTGTTGTCCTCGTCCAAGGCCGAAGTGGGTTCGTCGGCAATGATCAAGGGCGGGTGCCCCATCAAGGCGCGCGCAGCCGCCACCCGCTGCTGCTGGCCCACCGACAAGGTGTGTACCGCTTGGTGCCAATGGTCGGAGTGCAAACCCAAGGCCGCCAACACATGCCCCGCCTGGGCAGCGGCGCTGCCCCAATGCCGCCGTGCAGCTTGTTCGCGGCTGGCAAACAAGCGAGTGGGCAGCATCACATTGGCCCACACATCCAAATAAGGGATCAAATTGAATTGTTGAAAAATCACACCCACATGGGCGCCGCGCCAATGGTCGCGCTGGCGCGGCGACAAACTCGCCAGGTCTTGGCCCAGCACCTCGCAGCGACCGCTTTGCACCGACAGCACCCCCGCAAGTACCGACAACAACGTCGTTTTGCCACAACCACTGGGGCCTTGAATGAACAAGTGCTGGGCCTGCGCCAGCTCCAAATGGCCCACGCGCAAGCCATGGCTTTGCGCCGGCCAGCGGTGCTGGAGTTGTTGCAAGCGCAAAGCCCACATTTGGGCTCACCAAACCAAGCGCGGTTGAGCAGCCTTGACCCGCACGGCGCGCTGCCCCGTGGGCAATGCCATTTCCACCGCAACCTCTTTCAGGCGCGGGTGCTTGCGCATCAGCGCCAAGTCCGCGTCGCGCAAAGCCTGGGGCTGGGCGCACTGAAATGCAAATTGATACAGCAAACTGCTGTGCCCACCGTTGTCACGGCCTTCAAACATGGTCGAGCTGGCCTTGACCTCGGCAGCCACGCACTGGGCCGCAGGGGTAGGCACCATGACATAAGCCGGGTCGGCCAACCCTTGCTGCAACTGGACCATGGCATTTTTTTGGGCGGTTGAACGCGGCAGGTACTCGTGCCCGAGCAAGCTCTCCATGGGCACCTCCAAATCACCCCGCAAGCGTTGGCCATCCCACACCAATTGCAAATGGGCCACCCCATGTGCATGGCCGTGGCCATGGTTGTGGGCCGCTGGCTTGCCCTGGCCGATGGCGCTGAGCGCCAGGCCCCAGCCAAGCACAGTGACACCTGTGCCCCGCGCCCAAGCGTTGAAGAGTCTCGTGGTTTGCTTCTTGTCGGTGTTCATAGGCCCTCGCATGCACAGCCCCAAGCGGGGCATGCTGATGAAAGCGAGGATTATCCTGGCAGGCGCCAGCGCAGCGTTGCCTGGCAAAACGGTGCCCCCACACAGACGCGGGGCGAAGTGCTCAATGGCTCAGTAAGAGACCATTTGCCAAGGCACCGGGCAAGTGGCCACGCTGGGGTAATACTGCTGGTAGGCGCTGCAAAAGTAAGCCACACGGGGCGGCGTGGGAGGTGCATTGATATAGACGGGTTCGGCATAAACCTGGGGCCGGGTGGCATACACCAAGCCACCAATCACGGCAGCGCCCAGCAAAGGCCCCGCCCAACGCCCATAACTGTGGCCATGACCGTGGTGCCCACCATTGCGCCACCCGTGGTGCCATCCATGGTGCCCTCCGTGGTGCCACCCCGCCCCGCCAGATCGGTAGCTGATTTGGGTGACCACGGTTTGGGCTTGCGCTGGGATGGCGCAAGCCAATGTGGCAGCGGTGAGAACGGCGGCGAAATGTGCTTTCATGACAACCCCTTGCAGTGAACACGCAGGCAATGGACTTTGCCTGGTACTCACAACGCGGCAGGACTTGCCAAAGATGACAGGCTCGGGTTGTCCCTTAGGGTGTCGGGTCTGCCACGGCATGGGCCCCACCCAAGAACAAACGCTCCATGTGGGGGTCGGCCAAAATCTCGCTGGCGGGTTTATGCAGCACCAATCGCCCCGACTCCAAGGCAATGGCGTCGTGCGCATATTTGAGCGCACTTTTGACGTTTTGCTCGACCATCAGCACCGTGGTGCCTTGGGCGGCCAAGCGTTGCAGCAGTTTGAACACGTCTTGCACCACCAGCGGCGACAAACCAATGGAGGGCTCGTCGATCAGCAACACCTGGGGACGCAGCAGCAAGGCGCGGCCAATTTCCAACTGCTTTTGCTCGCCACCCGACAATGACGCGGCGCGCGAATGCAAGCGTTCTTTCACGCGCGGGAAAAAGTCCAGCACCTCGGGAATGCGCGCATGGGTGGTCTTGAGCCCCAAGGTGATGCCGCCCAACTCCAGATTCTCAAACACGCTGAGTTGCCCAAACAGGTTGCGCCCCTGTGGCACAAAGGCGATGCCTTGGGCCAGCAGGTCTTTTTGGCTCGCGCCGCTGATGTCTTGGCCGTTGAGCAGCACCCGCCCTTGGCGCGGTTTGAGCAAGCCAAACAAGGTTTTGAGCACCGTGGATTTGCCCGCCCCATTGGGGCCCATCAGCAAGGTGATGGCACCCCGGCGCGCCTTGAACGACAGGTTGTTGAGGATCATGAAATCCTTGTAGCCCGAGACCACATCGTCAAACTCGATGCAGGTGTTGTGGGGGTCGCTCATCTCAATTCCCCAGATAGGCGTCGAGCACCTGTTTGTTGGCACGGATTTCATCGGGGGTACCGATGGCCAGCACTTGTCCTTCGACCATCACCATGATGCGGTGGCACAGGCCCATGACGAACTCCATGTTGTGCTCAATCACCACGAACGAGCCTTGGCGCTCTTGGTTGAGTTGCTTGAGCAACCTAGAGATACCGCCCACCAAGGCCGGATTCACGCCCGCACAAGGCTCGTCGAGCAAGACCAAAGCGGGCTCGCTCATGAAGGCCATGGCGATGTCCGCCAGTTTTTGTTGGCCGTAACTGAGTTCACCGGCTTTTTGGTGGGCCACATGGGTCAGCCGAAACTGCGCCAGCAAGGCGTCGGCCTTGTCACCCAAATCGGAGTCGCTGGGCGCGAACAAGCGGCTGGCCATGGAACCCCGGTGCTCTTGGGCGGCCACGATCAGGTTGTCGCGCACGCTCATCTTGCCAAACACCTGCAAGGTTTGGAAAGTGCGACCCACCCCCAGCCGGCTCAAGGCCAAGGGGCCCAAGCCAGTGACGTCTTGGCCACGCAGTTCAATGCGCCCTTCATCGGGACTGATTTGCCCCAGCATGCTGTTGAACAAGGTGGTTTTGCCCGAGCCATTGGGGCCAATGACGCCAAATATTTCACCCGGCTGCACCTCAAACGACACGCCGCCCACCGCTTGGATGGCGCCGTAGGCTTTTTTCAGTTGGGTGACTTTCAACACGGGCGGGTTCATGCCACACCCCCGCTGTGTGCGGCTTGGCGGCGCTGTTCAGAGGCCCAGCGCGACTGCCTGCGCGCGCGCCAGCGGTCGGGGATGCTGAGCAAGCCATCGGGCAGCCAAATCATCAGCAGCACCACCGCCGAGCCAAACACCATCAGGTACCAGCCCTGGGCAAAGCGCAGCCATTCGGGCAAGATGACACCGACCGCCGAGCCCAAAATCGGCCCCAAAAAGTAACCGGGGCCACCGACCACCACCATCAGGTACATCATGATGGACGCGCCCACGGTGAACAAGGCCGGGTCAATGAACTGCACCTGGGACGCGTACAAACCACCGGCCATGCCCGCGTAAGCCGCGCCAATGGCAAAGCTCATCAGGGTGTAGGCGCGGGTGTCCACGCCCAAACTTTCCGCGCGGATGGGGTTGTCGCGCAGCGCGGTGAAGGCCTTGCCCCAGGGCGAGCGCAGCAGGCCCCACAACAACAAGCCCAGCAGCAGCGCCATGACCAACACAAACCGGTAATAGGCCAAATTGCCGTCCAAGCTCCAGCCGAACACGCTGGGGCGGGCGATGTTGTTGATGCCAAACGTGCCCCCCGTGAGCCACTCTTCATTGCGCATGACCAACCACAGCGCGGTGTTGAAGCCCAAGGTGGCAAACGCCAGGTAAATGGTTTGCACCCGCAACGCCGGAAAACCCACGATGAGGCCCACGACAAAACACAACAGCGCACCGGTGGGCAAGGCCCACCAAAAGCTCAGGCCCGCTTTGAGAAATATCGCCACCGTGTAAGCCCCAATGCCAAAAAAAGCCGCATGACCGAGCGACTTTTGACCGGCATAGCCCACCGTCAGGTTCAAGCCCATGGTGGCGATGATGAACACCAACCAGGTGGTGAACAAATGAATGCCGTAGTTTTTAAAGAAGGCTGGGGCCACCACCAGCGCCACCAAGATGGCCAAGCCCAGCCCCACATGGATTTTTTTCATACCTTGCGCTCCTCTTTGCGCCCGAGCAAGCCTTGGGGTTTGAACAAAATCACCACCATGAAAATCACCAAAGCCACCGCGTCCTTGTAGGCCGATGAGATGTAGGCCGCAGCCAGGTTCTCACTCACCCCCACCAACAAGCCGCCCAGCAGTGCGCCACGCGAATTGTTGAAGCCCCCAATGATGGCGGCGAAAAATGCCTTGGTGCCCAGGCTCTCGCCCATGTCGAATTTGGCCAAATAAGTGGGCGTGACCAACAGGGCCGCCGCCGCCGCCAACACCGCGTTGATGGCAAAGGTGTAGAAGATCATCCGCGGCACGTTGATGCCCAGCACCGCCGCGCTTTCGGTGTTTTGCGCCACCGCCTGCATGGCGCGCCCGGTCACCGTGCGGTTGAGAAAGGCCTGGGTCAGCAACACCAAACACAGCGCGAAGACAAAGGTGCCCATGTCCGAGCCCGACACATTCACCCCCGCCACATTCAGCACCACATCTGGAAACACCTGGGGAAAGGGTTGCGGCTCTGAGCTGTAGCCGGCGCGCACCCCATTGCGCATGGCGATCGACAAACCAATCGTGGCCACCACAATTGGCATCATGCCGTGCTTGAACAAAGGGTCGACCAAGCCACGCTTGAACAACCAACCCAGCAGCAGCACCGCCACACCGCAGGCCAGCAAGAAAGCCAGCGTCAGCGGCAAGCCT
The DNA here is from genome assembly GCF_965234775.1 of Limnohabitans rimovensis (SeqCode). Lineage (GTDB taxonomy): Bacteria > Pseudomonadota > Gammaproteobacteria > Burkholderiales > Burkholderiaceae_C > Limnohabitans > Limnohabitans rimovensis. Next base: position 14,740 of record NZ_OZ248564.1, read on the forward strand.
TGGTGCAGCATGATGACCATCACAAAGGCCGGCAACATCACAAACTCGCCCTGGGCAAAGTTGATGGTGCCCGAGGCCTGCCACAGCAAGGTGAACCCCAGTGCGGCCAAGGCATAAATGCAACCGGTGGCCATGCCACTGAACAACAGTTGAAGAAAATCGGTCATGCCGTCCTACCAATCAAAAAAGCGCTTTGGGTTGTCCCACATCATTTGCTGACACTGCGCTTTGCTGAACCAGCGCTCGGTGAGCTTGAGCATGGGCCCGTAATCCAAACGCGAGGTGGCACGCAAATACGGCCAATCAGACGCCCAGATGCAGCGGTCAGCACCAAACATCCGCCACACCCGCTGCACATGGGCTTGGGCATCGTCAAACGGAAACCCCTGCTCTGAAAACTTCACAAAGCCCGAAATTTTGATCACCCCCAAGCCGCTGTCAGCGAGTTGGGCCAGGGCTTGCAAACCCGGGGCTTGGGGCCCGTCGGCCAGCCGGGGACGGCCCGCGTGGTCGATCAAGGTGTGCACCCGCACGCGCAAAATGCGCGGCAGCAAGGGCACCAATTGATCGCCACTGACTTGGAACTGCGCCCACATGCCAAGATCCGCCAAGCGCTGCAACAAAGGGTCGATGTCGTTGTAAAAGTCCAAGCCATGGAACGCGGGATTGAAGGCAATGCCCACAATGCCTTGCGCCTGCAAGGCGCGCAAAGCCGCGGTGTCGGTATCGGCGTTCACCACCGCAATGCCTTTGAAGCGGCCGCCCCCTTGGGCGATGGCGTCGAGCAAGCAGCGGTTGTCTGTGCCGTAACCCGAATTGGGGCCCACCAACAAGGCGTGGCGCACCGCATAGGTGTCCATCACATGGCCAAAGTAAGCCGCTGTGCCGACCTCTTGCCCCTGCGGGTGGTAAGCCACCTCGGCCGGGTACGGAAAGCGCTGCGGATCGAGCACATGGCAGTGCCCATCGATCTTGGGCAGATCGAAGATGCTCATGAAATATCCCGTTCAAAAAGAGCCCAACCCAGTGGGTTGGGCAATAGCCCGTGCCTTGCCGACAGTGGACCAGCCCGGCCCTCAGACCGGTCTCGCCAGCTGGCATGGCCGTGGGCTGCGCTTTATTTTTTACTCATCGGGGGCAAGGTCTCGGCCACCACGGTTTTGCCATTGCGGATTTCGGTGATGAAGCTCTCGCGGTCGATGTCGCCTTTGTCGTCAAAGCACACATCCATCAACACGCCGGGGTATTGCTTGGCCGTGAAGCAGCTGTTGCGGATCGCTGCGGCGGCGGCTTTGCGATCAACCTTGCCGGCTTTTTCGATGGCGGCCTTGAGCACGTACACACCGGTGTAGCCCTTCACACCGTTGTGGTCAGAGCTGGTGTTGTAGGCGGCTTGGAACTTTTTGCCCCAGGCTTGCAGTTGTGGGGCTTCCACGGTCAGACCGACGTGGGCCACCGCGCCGTTGGCGGCTTCACCGGCCAACTCCACCACTTTGGCGCTGGTCAGCACCGTCTCGCCAATCACCGGTTTGTTCCAGGCTTGTTTGCGCAGCTCGCGCAGCAAGCGGGCCGATTCCTCTTCGTTGGTGTAGGCGAACAAAGCGTCTGCGCCCGATTGTTTGGCTTGAATGACAGCAGCGGAAAAGTCAACCTGGCCCGATTCGGTGGAAATTTCAGCCACGATTTGGGTGGGCGAGTTGGCCAACAGCTGTTTGATGGCCGCTTGACCTCCCTTGCCAAAGTCGTTGTTCACATACAAGACGGCCAGCTTTTTCGACTTGCCGTTGATGTAGCGCGCCACCTTGGGGAATGACACGCTTTGGCCGAAAGCGGTGCGAAACACCCAGGGGTTGCCCTGTTGTGTGATGGCCGTGGCCTCGCCGCCGGTGAAGTTGGGGGTTTCGCCGCGCTTGCTCTCGGCCATGGAGACCATGATGGAGCCCGAGAACACCGGGCCAAAAATGGCAAACACATCGTTGTCCACGGCTTTTTGCGTCAGGCCCTTGGCCACGCCGGGGTTGCTTTGGGTGTCTTCGGAGGTGTAGCTGATCTTGCGTCCCATGATGCCACCGGCGGCATTGATCTCTTTGATGGCCAGCTCAACGCCGTTTTTGAACATCACCCCGGAGGTGGTGCCCGGGCCCGACATCTCCACGATGTTGGCGAACTTGATGTCTTGGGCTTGCGCAGCGGCGGCGGCCAATGTCAGCAGCGCGGACAAAGCCAGGTGAAGGGGTTGGCGTGGTTTCATCATCATCTCCAAGGGTGGTGGCACTGGGGCCGGGGTTCAAAAGTATTTTCTCGGTGTAACGGCCCAAAGCGCATACGGCTCGACCAGAACATCAGCCTGCACTGTAAATAATGCCCTGCGCATAGCGACGATGAAATTCCACATATGCGCGATTAACGAACACTCTGGAACGATAATCGCACCAAACAAGGGTATGTCCTAAATCACCCACCACCCATGAAAAACGCCACCCCCTCAGAACAACCTGCCTTGGCCGCCCGGGACTGGATCGCCGGTTTGGAACGCGGTCTGTCCATCATCGAAACTTTTGACGAAGCCTACCCGCGCCTGTCGGCGCAGCAAGCGGCCCAGCGCTGCGGCTTGACGCGCACCGCTGCGCGTCGCTACTTGCTCACCCTCACCCACTTGGGCTACATGGCCACCGATGGCAAATTGTTTTGGCTCACCCCGCGGGTGATGCGGCTGGGCCAGTCTTACCTGGAATCGGCGCGCTTGCCCCGCATCGTGCAGCCGTTTTTGCAGCGCTTGACCGCCAGCACCCACGAGACTTCTTACCTGAGCGTGCTCGATGGCGATGAAATTGTGTACGTGGCGCGCAATGGCCCGGTGCGCCACATGAGCACCGGCTTTGTGCTCGGGGCTCGGGTGCCGGCGCAGGTGACTGCGGCAGGCATGCTGCTGATGGCGCTCAAAGGCCCTGCGGCCGTCGAGGCCTGGCTCCAAGCCCGAGATGGCTTGCAAACTTTCAGCGAACACACCATCACCGACCTGCCCGCCATGCGCGCACAGTTGCAGCAAATTCATCAACAGGACTGGGCGCTGTCCGAACAACAACTGGACTTGGACTTTCGTGGTGTGGCCGTTCCGCTGCGCGATCGCATGGGCGAGACCGTGGGCGCTTTGAGCATCATCATGCCCATGCAGCACGAGGCTTCAGCCGATGCACTGCGCCGGGTGCTGCCTTTGCTGAAAGAAACCGCGCAGTCGATGCGCAACTTGATCTGACATCACGCCAAAGCTCAAGCCCGCAGAATTGGTGCCCCAGATTGGGGGCCGGTTTAACACCCCAGGCAGAGGTTTAAACCACTGTCAAAGTGCGCTTGACCTGGCCACGCTCGCCGCGGTCGTCGACCCAGTCGATGGTGATTTCACCCGTCTGGGTGGCGCGCAAAAAGAACTCCACATACGGATTGGCCGACAGCCCCGACGAGGGCTCGATGCGAAACACCTCTTGGCCCAAGTAGGTGCAGCGCAAGTCGTTGATCACATTGCGCGCAATGCGGCGGTTGTTCAGGTCCAGCAAATAACCGGTCTCCATCGGGTGCTGAACCAGCAAGCGCAGCTTGATCACCTCGCCTGCGCGTGCCTGACTGGGTATGTCAAAACGGGCTTGGGCCATGCTCAACTGCCGTCCACGCAACCGGCTTCGGTCACGATCAAATCGGCCAGCTCGTAGCGGAACTGGCCCGAGGACAAACGCGCCAAAGCCACCAGCTGTTGGCCGCCAGCCAAACGCAGTCGCGTGCTGAGTTCGGCACGACCCATCTGGGGTCCGACATGGATTTTGGCCATCACCATCACCGGGTTGCGCTGCGACAACAACCAAATGTGGGTGACGTGGTCTTGTGCTGTCATGGGGCTGTCCACCCACACCCTGAATGGCACCGACAAGCCGTTGTCGGCCAAGATCAAAGTTTCAATGTGCACCCCAGCACGCACCACAGGAGCGCCTGCCACGATGGGGTCGAGCATCTCGGACAAGCTGAGCAGCTTGCCTGAGAGCATGCCTTGGGCTTGCGCCGTGGGCAAACTGCCCAAGCCCAGAGCGCCACCCAACACCGTGGCGAAAGTGGCGCGACCCGCCGCCCAAGCCGTTGCCCCCAGGCCGGCGCGCAGGCAGTCCCGGCGCAGCGCCGCTGGTGGGGTGGGCATGGGGTCAGGCCTTGAGGGACATGCCGTGGTTTTTCAGCGGCAGCGAGCGAATCCGCTTGCCGCTGGCGGCAGCAATGGCATTGCACAAGGCCGGTGCCAGCGGGGCTTGGGCGGGTTCGCCCACCCCACCCCAAAAACCACCGGTGGGCGCAATCACCGCTTTGACCACGGGCATTTCGTTCAAACGCATCATGCGGTAGTCGTGGAAGTTGGACTGCTCGATGCGACCATCTTTGATGGTCATCTCGCCCCAGAAAATCGCACTCAAACCATGCACCACGCTGCCTTGCAACTGGGCTTCGATGTTGTCAGGATTGACCGCATAGCCCGGGTCAATGCCAATCACCACGCGGTGGATCTTGACTTCACCCTTGTCGCTGACCGACACCTCGCACACGCACGCGGTGTAGCTGCCATAACCCTCGGTTTCGGCAATGCCGCGGAACACCCCTTTGGGCAGGGGACCACCCCAATCGGCGGCCTTGGCCACGGCTTGCAAGATGGCCACATCGCGCGGCGACTTTTGGCCCAAATTGGCCAAGCGAAATGCCAGTGGGTCTTTGCCCGCTGACAGTGCCATCTCGTCAATGAAGCACTCGCGCATGTACGGGTTTTGCGAATGACCCACGGTGCGCCAAAAGCCCACCGGCACATTGGTGTTGCGCTGGGCGTAATCAACCAAGCTGTTGGGGATGTCATAGGGGTGGTCGTTGAAGCTGGCCACGGCTTGGCCGTCCACGCCTTTGGGCAGGGGCAAGCGCAGCAAGGTGGCCAAGATCGACGGCGCACTGACGCGGATGTGCAGGGCCTGGACCTTGCCATCGTTGTCCATGCCACCTTTGAAGCGCACCAAGCTGGCGGGGCGGTACAAATCGTGCTGCATGTCCTCCTCACGGCTCCACACCATCTTGACCGGCGTGCCGGCCATGGCCTTGGCAATCATCACGCCTTGGCGGGTGAAGTCTTGCGGGCTCTTGCGACCCAAACCACCGCCCAATTGCATGGGGTGCACGGTGACTTTGTCTTGGGCCACGCCTGCGGTGGCCGCCGCCACCGCCAAGGTGTTCTCGGGGTTTTGGGTGGACGTCCACACATCCAGCTTGTCGCCTTGCAACCAGGCGGTGCACACCATGGGCTCCATGGTGGCGTGGGCCAAATAGGGGGTGAAGTACTCGGCCTCCAACACTTTGGCCGCCGTGCCCAGGGCCTGCACGGTGTTGCCATCGTTGCGCGCCACCGCCAACTCAGCTTGGCCCATGCCGGCCTTGAAGCTGTTCATGATGACCGCGCTGGTGAGTTGGCCGTTGTCACCGGTCTCCCAATCAATGGCCACTTCGCGCAGCGCCTCTTTGGCACGCCACCAATTGTTGGCCACCACAGCCACAAATTCGCCCATGTTGAGCACTTTGACAATGCCACGGCGGTTTTCCACCTTGGACGCGTCCATGGACTTGACCTTGCCGTTGAACACCGGGCTGGCAGCGACGGCGGCATACATCATGCCAGGCACTTGGGCATCGATGCCGTAGCGGATCTTGCCGGTGACGATGTCCGGTATGTCCACACGCGGCAGCGATTTGCCAATGATTTTCCAGTCCTTGGGGTCTTTGAGCTTGACATCTTTGGGCGCTTCAAGCTTGGCAGCAGCAGCGGCCAATTTGCCGTACGACAAGCTGCGCTTGCTGGCGGCGTGGCTCACTTTGCCCAAAGTAGCAGTGCACTCACTGGCAGGCACGCCCCATTGGGCAGCGGCGGCGGCAATCAGCATCTCGCGGGCAGTGGCGCCGGCTTTGCGCAAATACTCTTGCGAGTTGCGGATGGTGCGGCTGCCCACGGCGGCCATGTCGCCATACGCCCGCTTGGTGCGCAGGTTTTCATGCGCGGTGGCGTATTCGATGCGCACTTTTTTCCAATCGGCTTCCAACTCGTCGGCCACCAACATGGGGGCCGAGGTGCGGCTGCCTTGGCCCATTTCGGTGCGGGCATAGCGAATGATCACCGTGTCGTCGGTTTGTATTTCAATCCAGGCATTGAGCTTGGGGGTTTCAGCCGCGTTGCCGTGTGTGGGCCAGAAAAAACCCAACGACATGCCCGCAGCCGCGGTGGCCGAGACTTTGAGGAAATCGCGCCGGGCCAGGCCGGTGGAGGATGGGTCGAGGTGTGTCATGCGCGCACCCCTTTCTTGGCCACAGCGTGGATGGCGGTGCGGATGCGGGCATAGGTGCCGCAGCGACAGATGTTGCCCATGGCCGCATCAATGTCTTGGTCGGTGGGTTTGGGTTTTTTCTTCAGCAAGGCCACAGCCACCAAAATTTGCCCGCCTTGGCAGTAACCGCACTGGGGCACTTGGTGATCGATCCAAGCCTGTTGCACGGGGTGCAGCTTGTCTTTTTGGGCCAAGCCTTCGATGGTCACCACTTTTTGGCCCACCGCCGCCGACACCGGGTATGAGCAAGAGCGCACCGGCTCGCCATTGAGCAGCACGGTGCAAGAGCCACACTGGGCCACACCGCAGCCAAACTTGGGGCCTTTGACATCGAGTTCGTCGCGCAATGCCCACAGCAAGGGCATATCGGGTTCTACGTCCAGCTCCCGAACCTGTCGGTTCACTTCGAGTTTCATGCGGCTTCTCCTGCTTGGTTGAAATAAGGTTTTGCCCCGGCCCAGCAACCGGCAGAGGTCTTAGACCCGCGCAGGTTATCACGCTTGGGCGTGGTCGGTTGGGAGGGTGATCGGCAAAACCCATTTGCGCTGGATCAAACAAGCCAAACATGGTTAAAACCGCTCAAAACTCAGGGGTATTCACGCTTATCATGGGTTATGAACCGCTTTGTCTCTATTGCCATCCTCAGCTTGGCCATTGGTTTGGGGAGCGGCCCCACCCAAGCCACAGACACGGTGTCGCCCGGCCAATTGCCCGACGCCTTGCAGGGCATGTGGCGCAATTACCAACCCGACTTGGGTGAATTGGGTCGCTGCGCAGTGGCCTATGACAGCCACACCGACCGCGACAAAATGGTGTTCACCTGCTCGGTGGGCATACGCATCACCGCCGAGGGTGAGCGCCGCTCGCTGGCCCGTTGTGAAGAAATGCGCAGCGCCAAAGCCATCCGCACCGCTTGTCGCTTGGTGCGCCCTTAAAAGGCTGCAGACCCTGTCTTCGCGCTGATGGCCGCGCTTGGCGCGTCAAAGGGCCAGAGCGGACCCGTACAAAGCAACGGAGCAGGCCATGGCAACGCCCCACACCACCGAACGCAGGCTGGCTTTGTCAGTGATGTAGCAATAAATATAGGCCAAGCGCGCCAGCACAAACACTGCCGACAAGGCCTGAATGCGCCCGGCATCCACCTGGGCCAGGCTGGCCACGATCACTCCGACCGCAAAAAACGGAAACGCCTCAAACGCGTTGGCCTGGGCGGCATTGGCACGTGCCCGGGCCCCGCTTTGTTGCGCCAACCACTGGCGCGGGTTGTGGTTGTCGTAATGGGCAAAACCCCACTTGGCCACGGCGGTGGCCAGCAAGGGCATCAAGCCTGCCATCAACAGGCAGGCAATGGTGGTGTTGGTCATCACAGTGGGGGCTTTCGGTTCAGGGTTCGAAGGATGGTTGGGTGCAGTTTGGGAGGCCAAGCAGGCGCAAGCCTTAGGCCCCAGCCAAGGCTGTCTCTACGGCCTTGGCCACGCTCAGCAATTCAGCATCATGGCCATTGGCGCGGGCGAGCATCAAGCCCACGGGCAAATCGCCTGGGGCTTGGCAGGGCAAGCTGATGGCGCAACCGTCCCAGTAATTGATGGCAAAGGTGTTGCGCAGCAACAGCCGGTTGGCGGCAAAAAAAGCGGCATCGCTGGCGCAGGTTTCCGCGATGGGCGGGGCCACCATGGGCACGGTGGGGCAGATCACCGCATCAAAGCCTTGCAAGGCTTGGTTGGCGCGGCCTATCCAGGCTTGGCGCTGGTCGATCATGGTCAGGTAGTCGGCGGCGCTCACCCCTTGCCCGAGCGCCATGCGCTGGGCCACGCGCTGGTCAAAGCGATCGCCATCGGCCGCCAAACGGTGGCGGTGCGCAGCATAGGCCTCGACCGGCGAGAAACCGCCTGGGGCATTGAGGGTGGCGATCTCGCCCAAACCTGCCCAAGTCACCTCTTCGATCAAGGCACCGGCCGCCGACAAGCGCGCCAAGGCACGCGACAAGGCTTTGGACACCTCTGCGTCGAGTTCGTCTTGCATCAAGGTGGTGGGCAAAGCCAGGCGCAGGCCTTTGACCGATCGCTCACGCAGGGCTGGCGTTTGGCCACTGAGAATGGCGTCAAGCAAGAGCGCATCGTCCACGCTGCGGGTGATGGCGCCCACGGTGTCGAGCGAGCGCGCCAACTCCATCGCCCCTTGGCGCGTCACCCGCGATTGGCTGCCTTTGAAACCCACCAGGCCACACAGGGCGGCGGGAATGCGCAGCGAGCCGCCGGTGTCCGAACCCAAGCCGGCCACGGCCAAGCCCAGGCCCACCGACACGGCAGCCCCTGAAGAGGATCCCCCGGGGATGCGCGCCACCGCCGCGTCCGCCGGGTTGGCGGGCGTGCCCCAATGCGGGTTGTAGCCAACCCCAGAAAAAGCAAACTCGCTCATATTGGTTTTGCCCAGCAGGGCCGCACCGCTGGCGCGCAGCGAGGCCACGGGGGGTGCGTCTTGCGTGGCCGGGGCTTCGTTGGCGCACACCACGCTGCCCGAAGTGGTGGTTTCACCGGCCACGTCAAACAGGTCTTTGATGCTGACCGGCAAACCCGCCAAAGGCCCCAGATGCACACCGCTGCGCCGCTGCGCGTCGGCATGGCGTGCGCTGGCCAAGGCGGACTCGGCCCACAGGCGGGTGAAGACATGGGCCGCCGCTGGCTGAGCGGCCAGGGCCAAAGACTGCTCAACCCAAGCCTCGCAAGTCGTGAGGCCATTGGCCAAAGCCTGCTGCAAGTGGGTCACATCGGATGATCTGGACGGTGGGTGGGCCATGGTTTTCTCAATGGTTAATCAGATACGGAATCACAAGGCGTTGATGCGCCGGGCCAACTCGACATCACGCGGAGTCACCCCGCCGGCATCGTGCGAGTGCAAGCGGATCGACACCCGGTTGTAGGACTGCGACCAGTCCGGGTGGTGGTCCATGGCCTGGGCCAGCAATGCCACTTGGGTGACAAAACCAAAGGCCTGAACGAAGTCGGCGAACTGCCAATCGCGGGCCAAACAGGGGTCTTGGGCCTGGTAGGTCCACCCCGGCAAGGCGGCCAAGGCGGCTTGGATATCGGCATCTGGCATCACGGGGGGCATGGTCGTGTTGGGCGATGGGTATCGCGGTGAATCAGGGCTGACCATTGTGCCAAAGCACTGGCGCGGTCCAGGCGATGGCGTGCGGGCTTATAAAAACTCAGGCGACTGCACGCACATCAACACCGTTTGCGCAAGCCCATCCCGCTGGCGCGAGCGCAGCCACCAGACGGAACCTTTGCGCACACTCAGACCCGACTCGGGCACGCTCAAGGCCAGGGCCAAGATCTGCCCCAGCCAAGGCTGGTGCCCCACCAGCAAGGTGGGTGTTTTTTGGGCTGGCCAATGCACCAAGTTGAGCAGTTGTTCAGCCTGGCCATCGGGGGACAACTCATCACGCACCTTGTATTTGCGCCCCAAGCACAGCACGGTTTGCTCACAGCGCCTGGCCGGGCTGCTGAGGATGCGGGTGCTTTCGGGCAATTGGCGCTCCAACCACTGGGCCATGCGCAGGGCTTGCTTTTCACCCCGGGGGGTGAGTTCGCGCTCAGCATCGCTGCCCCCGGGTGCGGCTTCTTCGGCTTCAGCGTGGCGCCACAAAATCAGGTCCATGGTTCAGGCCTTGTCTTGGTAGCGCGCCATCAATGCTTTTTGGACACTGAGCAAGGGTGACGGGCTGTCTTTGGCCAAATCGATGTAATTGCCATCGCCTTGCAAGCTCCATGCGTTGGCGGTGTCGTGCAAGTAGGCCACCAAACACTCGTCAATGATGCGCTGGCGCAAGACCGGGTCGTTGATCGGCCATGCGAGTTCAACGCGGCGCAGCATGTTGCGGTTCATCCAATCGGCACTCGACAGGTACAGCGACTCGTCTGCGCCACTGCGGAAATAAAACACCCGCGAATGCTCCAAAAAGCGCCCAATCACCGAGCGCACACGGATGTTGTCGGTGTGGCCGGGCACCTGGGCGGGCAAGATGCAGGCGCCGCGAACGATCAGGTCAATTTTGACGCCGGCACGGCCCGCAGCCATCAAGGCGCGCACCAGTTCTTCATCGGTGAGGGCGTTCATTTTGGCCACCAGCCGGGTGGACACGCCGGCTTTGGCGGCCTGGGTCAATTGCTCAATTTTGTCCAGCAAGCGGCGTTGCAAATGAAAGGGCGCGACCCACAGTTGCTGCAAGCGCGGTGGCCGGTTTTGGCTGGCGAGCAGGCCAAACACGCTTTCCACCTCGGCGGTGAGCGCGCTATCGGCGCTCAAGTGGCTGATGTCGGTGTAGAGCTTGGCGGTTTTCGGGTTGTAATTGCCAGTGGACAGGTGCACATAGCGCCGAATGTGTGACCCCTCGCGGCGGCTGATGAGCATCATTTTGGCGTGGGTCTTCAGGCCCACCACCCCATACACCACCTGGGCGCCAATGCGCTCGAGCTTTTCGGCCCAATTGATATTGGCCTCTTCGTCAAAACGCGCCTTGAGCTCCACCACCACCGTCACTTCGATGCCACGGCGCACCGCCTCGGTGAGCAAGTCCATCATGGCCGAGTCGGTGCCGGTGCGGTAAATGGTTTGCTTGATGGCCAACACCTGCGGGTCGTGCACGGCTTCGCGCAAAAACGCCAACACCCCGTCAAAACTCTCAAAGGGCTGGTGAAACAACATGTCGCCTTTTTTGCGCAATTGCTCGAACACCGAACCGCGAGAAACCATCTGGGCTGGAAAGCTGGCACGGTATGGCGCAAACAGCAACTTGGGTTTGTCGATCAAGTCGATCAACTGGTTCAAGCGCACCAGGTTGACCGGGCCATGCACCCGGTACAAAGCTTGGGCCGGCAAGTCAAACTGCTGCAACAAAAAGTCAGCCAAAAAGGCAGAACACCCCGATGACACCTCCAAGCGCACAGCAGCCCCGTAGTTGCGGTGCTGCAAGCCTTGGCGCAAAGCGGTGCGCAGGTTTTGAACATCTTCAGAGTCCAGGGCCAAGTCGGAATGTCGGGTGACGCGAAACTGGGAAAACTGACCCACCTCACGACCTGGGAATAAATCGCTCAGATGGGAGCGAATGACGCTGGACAAAGAGACAAACAAGATTCTTTTGCCCGCCAATTTGTCGGGCAGGCGAATGACGCGGGGCAATACCCGTGGCACCTTGACGATGGCAATTTCGTTTTCACGCCCAAAGGCGTCTTTGCCCGATAAACGCACAATGAAATTGAGCGATTTGTTGGCCACCTGGGGAAATGGATGGGACGGATCCAAGCCCACCGGGGTGAGCAAAGGCTTCACCTGGTTCTGAAAATAGGATTTGACCCACTGTTGTTGGGCATGGTTGCGCTCGTTGTGCGACAAGATATGGATACCGCTTTTGGCAAAGGCAGGCAGCAAAGACTCGTTGTACAACTGGTATTGCTCATCGACCAAGGCATGGGCACGCTCACTGATGCGGTCATGGCTGTGCGGACTGAAGGGACCCGTATGCTTGCCTTGGCGCGAAGCGCTCAGATGCAACTCGGCACGCACTTCAAAAAACTCGTCCAAATTGGACGACACGATGCATAAATATCGCAAGCGCTCCAGCAAAGGCACATCGGTGCGCCGCGCCCAGTCCAAAACGCGCAGGTTAAAGCGCAAGATGCTTTCGTCGCGGTCAAGCAATGGCAGGTGGTCAGCGCGGTCTGGGGTAGGTGGGTTCACAGCGGTTCATTCAAGCATTCAAGCGTTGAAATCATCTTAAGTTGCACATTCGGCTAATTTATGACATCCATATGACGTAAATGTGACATGCATCAAACGATGCCCATATGGCCGCCAGGCGGTTTGACTGCGGCCAGTGCAGGACAGGCGATGCGTTGCGGGGGCGGACTTGAAACCGTTCAACGGATCGCTTGGGCGATACCCATCAAGTCCGCGGCAGGGTTTCCACCATGCGCTGGGCCAAAGCCAACGAGCGCTGGGCGTCTGAAGATTCCACCATGATGCGCAGCAACGGCTCAGTGCCACTGGGTCGTACCAGGACGCGGCCTTGTGTGCCCAACTCGGCTTGCACCTGCTCGATCTCATGCTGCAAAGGTTTGTGGACCGTCCAATCGAAGCCCTTGGGCGTGCGCACATTGAGCAAAGTTTGGGGAAACAAGCTCACCCCTTCCAGGATCTGCGCCAAGGTTTTCTGCTGGTTCACGCAGGCTTGCAGCACCTGCAAAGCGCTGACCATGCCGTCACCGGTGCTGTGCTTGTCCAAGGCCAGCAAGTGGCCCGAGCCCTCGCCCCCCAGGAGCCAACCGCGCGCCTCCAAAGCCTCGAGCACATAGCGGTCGCCCACCTTGGCGCGCACCACCTCCACCCCTTGGGCGCGCAAAGCCAACTCCACCGCCATATTGGTCATCAAGGTACCCACCACCCCTGGCAGGGGCAGGTTTTGGCGCAACCGGTCCTGGGCCAGCACATAGAGCAATTCATCGCCGTTGTACAAACGACCTTGGGCATCGACCATTTGCAAGCGATCGGCGTCGCCGTCCAATGCGACGCCATAGTCAGCCCCATGCGCCAACACCGCAGACACCATGGCCTCCGGGTGGGTGGCTCCCACGCCTTGGTTGATGTTGAGCCCGTCTGGCGCGCAGCCCATGGTCACCACCTCGGCACCCAACTCTTGGAACACCTGGGGGGCCACTTGGTAGGCCGCGCCATGCGCGGCATCGACCACCAGCTTCAAGCCTTTGAGGCTGAGTTGGGCGTCGACCGTGCTTTTGCAAAATTCAATGTAACGACCCGGCGCATCGTCCAAACGCCTGGCTTTGCCCAGGGCTTGTGAGCTGGCCCATTCGGGGGGTTGCTGCAAGCGCGCTTCCACCGCCAGTTCCCAAGCATCGGGCAACTTGCTGCCATGCTGGTTGAAGAACTTGATGCCGTTGTCCGGATACGGGTTGTGACTGGCGCTGATCACGACCCCCAATTGGGCGCGCTGGGCACGGGTGAGGTAGGCCACCGCTGGCGTGGGCAAGGGGCCGAGCAACAGCACATCGACACCGGCCGAATTGAAGCCCGACTCCAAGGCCGACTCGAGCATGTAGCCGGAAATGCGCGTGTCTTTGCCAATCAAGACCTTGGGCCGGGGGTGGTCTTGCTTGAGAACCTGCCCCACCGCGTGGGCCAGCATGAGCACAAAGTCGGGTGTGATCGGGGCTTGGCCCACGGTGCCGCGGATGCCATCGGTTCCAAAATACTGTCGGCTCATGGGGTTGTCTCCGAAATTTTTTTCATCATCAGGCCGTGGCGGGCTCAGGGCAATCAGGCCTTGGGCTGGGTTGCGCGGCCACCCACACCTTGACCGCGGCCATGGTGTCGGCCACATCGTGCACCCGCAACACGCGCGCGCCGCGCTCGAGGGCCAGCACGGCTGCGGCCACACTGGGCACGATGCGCTGGTCCACGGGCAAGTCGGTGACGGCACCCAGGGAAGATTTGCGCGACCAACCCAACAACAAACCGTGGCCCAATTCCAGCAGTTCTGCTTGCCGCGCCAACAACTCGAAATTTTGCGCGACGGTTTTACCAAAGCCAATGCCGGGGTCCAGCAAAATGCGCTCGCGCGCCACGCCCAGCGCATCCAGGCGCTGGGCGTGATGTTGCAAAAAATCCTTCACCGCCCCCATGGCAGCACCCACCATGGGCTGCACTTGCATGGTGGCGGGCTCGGCGTGCATGTGCATCAGGCACACACCGCACTGGCCATGCGCGGCCACCACTTCTGCGGCACCGGTTTGGCGCAAGGCCCAAATGTCGTTGATGATGTCGGCACCGGCGTCCAAAGCCAATCGCATCACCGCTGGCTTGCAAGTGTCCACTGAGACCGGCACCTGCCAGCCCACCGCTGCTTTCACCACAGCTTGGATGCGGGCCCATTCGGTAGCGGCATCCACCGCTGCAGCCCCCGGCCGCGAAGACTCGCCGCCGATGTCCAAAATGTGTGCGCCCTCGCGCAGCAAGCGCTCGGCATGCGCGATGGCGGCAGTCGCCTGGGGGTGTTGGCCGCCATCGGAAAACGAGTCGGGGGTGACATTCACGATGCCCATCACCCAAGGCTTGGACAGATCCAGGCGAAACCGCGTGGTCTGCCAAAAAGACGCATGGGGCCGAAGCCCCATGTGGTGGTGATCCATGCGCTGGCTCAGGCCGTGGACGCCGCTGGATTGGTGGTCGCCGTCGCATTGCCGCCGCCGTCACCGCCCGATGGGGGCGGTGTGCGCGCCACCCAGTCTTTGTGGGGGCTGGGCTTGCGACCTGCCATGATGTCATTGAGTTGGTCGCTGTCGATGGTTTCCCACTCCAACAAGGCATTGGCCATGGCGTGCATCTTGTCTTGGTTATCCTCGATCAATTGGCGCGCCAAGGCATATTGGCGGTCGATGATGCTGCGCACCTCGGCGTCCACCTTTTGCATGGTCGCTTCGCTCATGTTGGTGGTTTTGGTCACCGAGCGGCCCAAGAACACTTCACCCTCGTTTTCGGCATAAACCATGGGGCCCAGCGCCAAGGACATGCCATAGCGCATCACCATGTCGCGGGCGATTTGGGTGGCGCGTTCAAAGTCGTTGCTGGCGCCGGTGGTCATTTGCTTCATGAACACCTCTTCGGCAATGCGACCCCCGAACAACATGCTGATTTGGTTGAGCATGTATTCGCTGTCGTAGCTGTAGCGGTCTTTTTCGGGCAGGCTCATGGTCACGCCCAAGGCGCGACCGCGCGGAATGATGGTGACTTTATGCACAGGGTCGCACTTGGGCAATAACTTGCCGATCAAAGCGTGGCCAGACTCGTGGTAGGCCGTGTTGCGCCGCTCTTCCTCGGGCATGACCATGCTCTTGCGCTCGGGTCCCATGAGGATTTTGTCTTTGGCTTTCTCAAAGTCTTGCATCTCGACCACGCGGGCGTTGCGGCGGGCGGCCATCAGCGCGGCTTCATTGCACAGGTTGGCCAAATCGGCGCCACTCATGCCAGGGGTGCCCCGGGCAATCACGGCGGCATTCACGTCCTGGCTGAGCGGCACTTTGCGCATGTGCACGTTGAGAATTTGTTCACGGCCACGGATATCAGGCAAGGTCACATACACCTGGCGGTCGAAACGGCCTGGGCGCAACAAAGCAGCGTCCAAGATGTCGGGGCGGTTGGTGGCAGCCACCACGATGACGCCCAAGTTGGTTTCAAAGCCGTCCATCTCGACCAGCATTTGGTTAAGGGTTTGCTCACGCTCGTCGTTGCCACCGCCCAAACCGGCGCCGCGTTGACGGCCCACCGCATCAATTTCATCGATGAAGATGATGCAAGGTGCGTTTTTCTTGGCGTTTTCGAACATGTCGCGCACGCGAGCGGCGCCCACGCCAACAAACATCTCCACGAAATCAGAACCCGAAATACTGAAGAAAGGCACCTTGGCTTCGCCGGCAATGCCCTTGGCCAACAAGGTTTTACCGGTTCCAGGAGGGCCCACCAGCAATAAGCCACGGGGAATACGGCCACCGAGTTTTTGGAATTTTTGCGGGTCTTTCAAGAAGTCGACCACCTCTTTGACTTCTTCTTTGGCCTCATCGCAACCGGCCACATCGGCAAAGGTCACGGTGTTGTTGTTTTCGTCGAGCATGCGCGCTTTGCTTTTGCCAAAGCTGAAAGCACCGCCTTTGCCGCCGCCTTGCATTTGGCGCATGAAGTACACCCACACACCGATCAGCAACAGCATCGGACCCCAGCTGACCAACAAGGTCATGAGCAAAGAGCCTTCTTCGCGCGGTTTGACATCGAACTTGACGTTGTTGGCGATCAGGTCGCCGACCAAGCCGCGGTCGAGATAGGTGGCTGTGGTGCGCACCTTGCGGTCATCGGTGGTGATGGCAACGATCTCGGTGCCGCCTTGGCCTTCTTGGATGGTCGCGGTTTTGATGCGCTTGCTGCGCACCTCATCCAAGAATTCTGAATACCCCAGATACCCTGAGCCAGGCCCGGCGGTCTTGTCAAATTGTTTGAACACGGTGAACAGCACCAGGGCAATCACCAACCACACCGCGATTTTGGAAAACCATTGATTGTTCAACACATGCTCCGACAAGTTACACCCAAGCCCCAAAACGGGTACCAGGTAGCTTGAGACCATTTTAGGCTTTTCAATCCCCCCTAGACGCCCATGGGGGTAAAACACGGGTCAAGGGCGAAAACCTGGGCTTTTTATCAGGGGAAATGAACAAAAACCCAACAAACCAAAGGGTCAGTTCAGGGCAATCAGCCCCATACCCACCAAAAAGGTCTCGGATGACTTGTCGCGACTGGCCTTGGGCTTGATGGGTTTGACCACCTTGAAATGGGCTTTGAACAGCTTGACCCATTGGGCATAGCCACCGCCATGAAACACCTTGACCACCAAGGCGCCTTGGGGCTTCAAATGGTGCTGGCAAAAATCCAGTGCCAGCTCGACCAAATGCTCAATGCGGGCTGAATCCACCGCCGCCAATCCAGACAAATTGGGCGCCATGTCTGACACCACCACATCCGCCAATCGGCCATCCAAAGCCAGCACCAAAGAAGCCAGCACCGATTGGTCGCGCAAGTCACCTTGCAAAAATTGCACCCCTTCAATGGGCTCCATGGGCAACAAATCCATGGCAATGATGGTGCCCTGCAGTGCGCCCATGGCAGCACCTTGTGGTGACAAACGCCGACGCATGTATTGGCTCCAAGCCCCAGGCGCGCTGCCCAAGTCCACGAGCACCTGTCCGGGCTTGATCAAGCCCAGGGTCTCATCGATTTCTTTGAGCTTGTAAGCCGCACGGGCGCGAAACCCTTCTTTTTGCGCCAACTTGACGTAGGGGTCGTTGACATGGTCATTGAGCCACGACTTGTTGACTTTTTTGCTTTTGGTTTTGATTTTCATGGGCCAACCTGGGTCGGGGGATAATACCTTCCATGCCCGCTATATTTCTCACTCCCGCTCAGCGCAAAGAACACCGCGCCCTCGCCCACCACCTGGATCCGGTCGTGATGATTGGCAACGATGGATTGACCGCCTCTGTCCAAAAAGAAGTGGACGCTGCTTTGCATGCCCACGGCCTGATCAAAATCCGCGTCCTGGGTGACGACCGTGCCGCCCGCGAAGCCATGCTGCAACAAATGTCTGAAGCTTTGAGTGCAGCGCCGATTCAACACATTGGCAAATTGCTTGTGTTGTGGCGGCCCAAGGCCGAGAAAAAACGCGTCATCGACGAGGACCGCATGCCAGGGCCGCGCGAGGTCAAGGTGCTCAAGTACAGCAGCCGGGGCGGCCAACGGCCAGAGGTGAAACGGCTGCAAGTGCTGGGCAATCAGCGATTGACGGCTGGCGGGCAAGTCAAACGGGCCAAACCCAAGCAACGCTCGATCAAAAAAACCAGCCAAAGCTGAGCGGCCCCACCCTGGCTTCAGGGCTGGTTTGTCTCGGAAGACGCAGGCACGGGCGCATCAAGCGTGGGCATGCTCAAACGCCACACATGCATGGCCAGACAGGCCCACTGCAATACCCAAAAAATTGTGCCCAAGCTGTGCCACAGCAACATGTTGTCACGCGCCACAATTCGTGGGGCGATGCCCCACTCCACGATGACCGCCAACAACATGGCCGCCAAGATCAAAACGCTGGGCACTTGCGGCCGACCCCGCAAACGGTCGATGTGACGTTGGACCAACAAGCTGAACACGCCACCCACCAAGCCCACCCAAGCCTGGGCACTGAACAGATGAGCGGCCAATCCACCGGCCATGGCCTTGGTCGGGGCATGGGCAAACAACAAGGGCACGACCCATGCGCCCAAGGCCGTCAGGCTGCCCCACCACACGGCAGCGACCAGCCACATGCTGCGCTGCCAAGCCATCAAAGGTACGACACCTGGATGATTTCGTAGCGCCGCTGGCCCCCCGGGGCCTGAACCACCGCCACATCACCACTTTCCTTGCCGATCATGGCGCGCGCGATAGGACTGCTGATGTTGATCAACCCCAGCTTGAGATCGGCCTCGTCTTCACCCACGATTTGATAGGTGACGCGGTCGCCAGAATCCTCATCCTCCAACTCCACGGTGGACCCAAACACCACTTTGCCCTCGGCATTCAGGCCCTTGGGGTCAATGACAGACGCCATGGACAACTTGCTCTCGATGTCTTGAATGCGCCCCTCAATGAATCCCTGGCGGTCTTTGGCCGCATCGTATTCGGCGTTCTCGCTCAAATCACCTTGAGCTCGGGCCTCGGCAATGGCTTGAATCACCCATGGTCTGTCCACCGTTTTGAGTCGGTGCAGTTCTTCCTTGAGTTTTTCCGCGCCGCGCAAGGTGATGGGAATGGTGGCCATGTCTCGACATCCTAAAAAAAACCGCCGGGGGTCGCCCCCCAGCGGTGT
>NZ_OZ248565.1:0-4693 GCF_965234775.1 Limnohabitans rimovensis (SeqCode)
GAAGCTGCGGCTTCTTTGTGCCAAGTTTGGGCTTAATTTGCAGACGGTGCTGCAAGCCATTTCGCCATCTCAGCGGACAAACTATGGCGTTGTAGTTTGAGAAATTCAATTGTTCAGGGCGGACTCAATAGACGCATTTCAAGATCAAACAGAAAAATCAATCCTGGCGCACCCTGAGTAGTGATCCAAGGGCTCTTTTCGCTTGCTCATTGAAATGTCATGTTGTGCATTGGCATGCGAGTGGAGTTGCAATCCTCGACTTTGTAACTCCAGCCCAAAGTGCTGGGCTGAGTAGAGGTTGCTGCTTTGCAAAGCTGTACCGATTTTTGTGAGGTATGTGTCACCGGATACTGACGGATCGAAATTAATGAGCGCAGTAAAAGCCAGGCGAGCGCCATCTAAATCTCCCGCCTTCAAGCTTTGCAGCAATGCCTGCAATTTTTGGCGACGACGATTCTGTCTTTCATCCTGGGGTGAACTGTTGCCACCCCATTGCCTGGCTTTTCCGTCAACACGGTACGAAAATGCAGTATCCATGACACCTTCTCCTTCCAATCGCTTTCCTCAGTTTTGCTTCACCCCATCGTTTTTTAAATATTAACGCTTCAAATTTGGTTGATTGGCTGTCTCGTGTGACATGGATTGAGTAGATCAATAAAAATTGAATGTCAAGAAATCAGCCAATCGTTTATATAAAAGCATAAATTAGGCCAATTAATGAGTTCCACAAAATTAATCCCAAAATGGGGAAGTTGAACAGGCCCAGGTATTGGTTAAGACGTGGCACAACATGGGGCCTATGTTTTCTTAGCAAATCATGGGAAAACAAGGGCATATTGCCAAACGCACCAACTTTGCTCCCGTGCGTTAAGCTGTAGAGCTCGTTGAGCTACCCAGCCAGCGTCTTTTGCCACAACAACCATTTCAAACAAAGACACCCATGCTCACCAGACTTTTGTATGTCAGCAAACCGGTGGGTCCCATCACCACTTTTGTGACTGCCTCTCTTTTGGAAAACTCACGCGTGAGCAACAAAAAGTTAGAGATAACGGGTGTGCTGTGCCAAGGCACTGGCATTTACATGCAAGTACTTGAGGGTGAGAGATCTGCCATCAACGCTTTATATTCCCGAATCATTGCTGACACACGACACCATCAGGTTGAATTATTGTCTTTCGAAGAGGTCGACCAGCGGCGGTATGGTCAGTGGTCTATGGCCCTTGTTCAATTGTCTGTAGATGACCCCATGGTTCAAATGGCGCATCCAGAATTTGACCCCTACTCCGCATCAAGCAAAGATGCGATGAGAATGATTGACGAACTCATGAATTCCGGTACCTCCATTCAAACCATGAGCCCTTAAATTCATACTTGGGCCGCAAGAGATAAAAATGAGTAGAGACGAAACCACAAAAATTTCTGGCGATGGGCTCAGATACAAATCCAAAGAAGGCGGCAGTCCCTTTGGAGCATCTGCATCTGTTGCCAGCATGAGTTGCTACAAATGCGGATTACACAAGCCTCGGGCGCTGGGCAGCTTCAAGCGCGTGCTCAATCAAAACATGTTCATGTGCGCAGAATGTAAGACCAAGACCTAACGGCACCTAGTCGCATAGCAAAGCAGGACAAAGAAGGGCAATTGCAGCATGACCATCCAATCCAGATTGCGCCCCGGGCGGGCTGCCTTGGTGTGCACCTCAAAGTTGCCGAACCCAGAAATCTTTACGCTTTCACCCTTTGCAAGCTCAGCTAACACCACTTCAAAAAATGCATCTACAAAGTCCTTGGCTTCCCGCTTGTTCAAGCCCAATTGGTCAAACAATGCGTCAGCCAACTGTGCCTTGGTCAGGGCTGTGGTGTCTAACGAGTCGAGGGCAAGTTCCATGGATAAATGATTACAGTCCAAGGCAAACCATTTGCACTATGTCATTCTTGAAAAGCTGATTCGCGCAGGATCAATCATCATCAGAAACTGCTACTGCACCAGCTGAGATCAACGACTCTATCTCGGCCTGCTCCATGCCCAGTCCGGTCAGGATGTCACGCGAGTGCTGGCCCAGGCGCGGTGCACATGCCAGGTCGGGCTCCTGACTTTGATCAGACTTGTAGCCTGAGCCAAAGTCTGTCATGACCCCCAGTGGGTAGTCGGTACGGCGGAGGGGCAAGGTCATGAGGGCTTCGGACTGGCAGCTCGCCACCAACTCACTCAGTTGCCGTAACTTCGCACAGGGCACATGATGCGCCATCAATGCTTTCTCAAGTTCATCCACCTGTCGGTTCCTGACGGCCTGGACCAGCAAAGCATGAATACGATTGGCATCCTTAGCGACCATGAAGCCACCGTTTTGCAAAGCTACTTGATCGATCAGCTCGGGATCGTTGTGAACCTCCGGCAAGCCAAGCACCTTGCAAAGGGCAGTGAATTGCACAAGGGTGTTGGCGGCAGTCGAGATCCATCCGTCGTCACACTGAAAAGTGGCTGCGCCTGGACTGCCTGAAAAACCTCGGTTTCCAATCCGAGGTGCATCGTCCGCGCCGGTAGCAACACGCGATGCATCCGGCCACATCAGCTGCAAGCCCGCCTGAGCCATTGATACATCCAGATAGGCACCCTGGCCCTGCCTGAACTGCCTGATCAGCGCTGTCAAAATCGCCTGGGCTCCCATCATGCCGGTGGCAGTGTCAACTACCGGAAACCCAACCTTCATCGGCTCTTGTCCTTCCATACCCTGCATCATGCTCATGCCGATGGCTGATTGAACCACATGGTCATATGCGGCTCTTGAGCTCCAGGCACCTTCCTGACCAAAGCCCGATATGGACGCGTAGATGATCCTAGGGTTTAGGGCACTCACCGCTGCGTAGTCAAATCCCAAGCGCGCGACAGCCCCAGGCCGAAAATTTTCTATGAATACATCAGCGCTGGCTAGCAAGCGACGCAGAACGTCTTTTCCACCCGACGTCTTTAAATCCAAGGCCAGCGACTTTTTGCCCAAATTAATTGCCGCAAAACCAATAGATATACCGGGGGCTAAAGCCTTACCCGAGCGGCGCAGGATGTCTCCCTTGCCTGGCTTCTCGATCTTGATCACCTCAGCCCCTTCAAGGGCAAGATAATGTGAGGCGGTGGGGCCGGCAATCACATGAGACAGGTCCAAGACCCGCACACCTTGAAGCGCATTGAGTCCCATATCAGTCGGCCTTGACACCGGTCAGCTGAATCAGCTTGGCCCATTTTTGCGTCTCAGCCTTCATGAAATTACCAAAGGCTTCTGGTGTCGCCGAGACCTCTACCTCAGAGCCTGCCCCCGCAAAATAGGTGCGTAACTCGGGGTCAGCCAATGCCTGCTTCAAAGCACTGTGCAGCTTTTGTACATCGGCGCTGGGCGTACCCACCGGAACCCAAAGCCCGGCCCACGATTCCTGCACAAACAGGTCCTCGCCATATAGCTCCTTCATCGTCGGCACATCCGGCAATGAGCTGATCCGCTTGGCACCGGTCACCGCCAGGGCGCGTGCTTTGCCAGACTTGACCATGGGCACGCCAGTGCCAGCAATCGGAAAGGCGAACTGGATCTGCCCACCGATCAGCGCAGGCATTAATTCAACAGACCCCCGATAAGGAATATGTACCGCATTGAGCTTGAGCAGATTGACAAAGCTCGCCCCCATGATGTGCGCAGAGGTGCCTATACCGCCCGAGCCATAGTTGATCTGCCCCGGCTTATTGCGTAACAGGGCCTCCAACTCCTTAACCGTTTTGACGGGCGAGTCCACCGGCACCACCAGGACCGTCGGAGAGGTGCTGGTCTGCCCCACGGGCAAGAAGGAGGTCAAGGGGTCAAACTTGGCCTGAGGCCTGAGAATCTTTTGCACCACCTGTGAAATCGAACCAGACAGCACGGTATAGCCGTCGGGCGGCGCTTGAGTGACCAACTCCGCAGCCAGGATGCCCGCTGCGCCAACGCGGTTTTCAACCACCACTGCGACACCCAAGGCATCAGCCAGCCGGGGCGCCAGCCGCCGAGCGTCGATGTCCGGCCCGCCGCCTGCGGCAAATGGCACAACGATCTTGATCGGCCGCAATGGATAGGTTTGGGCCGCTCCATGTATCGTGAAGACAAATAACAACCATCCCAGCATATATCTGAACATGTTCTTGTCAGTTTTCATGAGGTCTCCTGAATGCTTTTATGCGAGTTTGCCATGGTGAACGTGAATCATCGAAGAATGTAACAGCACCTGTTACCGGGATTGCACTAGGTGTGGACTAGTGTCAGCTTGAAAAGCTGAATTGATGTGAAAGTTGAACCACCGCTGCAAGAGGTTTATTGTCTTTGCATTCATTTATCCATCGCCAAAAATAAATGCATGCGAATCTTCAAGCTTGAGAAACCCGAAACGCCAGAGCAACTGAGACTGGACCAACTGAGTGCCACCAGCAAACGTGCCAGCGACGCACTCAAAATTGAGCGCGACAGGCAAAAGGCACAACGGGCTCAAAAAACCCTGCAAAAGCTGCGAGCGCCTAATAAGTCCGCCCTGAACAATTCATAAGCATATGAATTAATTGAAGATATGGTGTAAATCCTGTCGGCAAATTTGCAAGTTGTTGCGTTAATGGATGTAGATTTCTTGCAAATTTAGACGAGGTATTTGATGGGCCCCAAGTCACCTACACCGCAGACACAGC
>NZ_OZ248566.1:0-651392 GCF_965234775.1 Limnohabitans rimovensis (SeqCode)
GATCAAAGTCATAGGGCATCTCAGCTCGCTGCCGTTCAAGCTCTTTGAGCATGAATAAATTAAATGTATTTTTCGGAGTGGGTATACCCGGCAATGGGGGTTTGATCAAGCCAATTCGTTTTTTCTCTGAACGAAGTTTCATCCAATATCCTCGTGGAGGCCTTGGGATGTGATGCTCTTTACAGATCTTTCCAAGCATGACATCTGAAATGTCAAATTCTCGCGCCGCATGTGACATGGGCTTAGACCAAACTAACTCGTAAATTTGTTCGCGGGATAGATCGCCAATCTTCATAAAACCCCCATTTCCAGATTCAGATCGAGGAGTATTAATTTTGCTCGAACGGGTGATGAAGTAAAGAGCTGAAAGCCTACTGCGTTTTGTACTAAAGAACGCAGGACATGTCGTAACCATCTAGGCTATGCTTGTGCTTTTGGCATATTGATTTTTACTCGCCCCCCAGTTAATTAAGCTGCCATTTGACTTTGTGAATCATTTTGTGCAGATTTCTGTGAATCAACATCTGACCATTGGTGCTGCTCACACCAAAGAATGATCTTTTCTTTGGCGTGCTTAAGGTTCGGATTGGAAAAAACTTCAAATTCAACTTGAAGTTGGCTGATTAGCAACTCAATCTTGTCGCTAGCCGCAATCCGGTTTTGAGATATTTGATTGATTCCTTCTTTTATTTTGGAAATGGAGATTTTGCCATGACCACAGAATGAAGAAACACTCCTATATTCCTCAATCAGTATTTGTAATTGATTTAATATACTTGGACTGACATCATAGCCACCTACGAATTGATCAAAATATTTAAGCAATGCAAAGGTCTTGGTACAACTGCGCTGAGGAACTATGTAAATATGAGTCACCTTTTTATTTTCATCGAAATTAAAATAATTGCCTTCGTCAGGAATTGAGTTCTTAATCGCATGGAGTTGATCAAAAAGATTTCCAACCTGCCAGTTCTCCCCCTTTGTTAACAGCAGGCTGCCTTTTTTAACTCTAAATGCCTTCTTCAATTCTGTGCGTGTCAGTTTATTTGCCGTGCTGAAAAGAATGAATGTTGCGTTCTTTTCTACAGATTGATCTGGAGTTGCAGTCATCTCTAGCTCCTAATATTTGTAATATTTGCCACAGCAGAGTGCCCAGCCCGTTTGGCTTGATTGGCACCCATGACTACATCACTAAAGATGCTTCGAGCTGAGCCACGACCCGCAATCACCACTTGATCCAAAACTGCATCCGATGGTGAATTTAAATTGGCATCTGTATAAACACGACGCAGAATAGGACGCCAATAAGCAGGTGGCGGCACATTCATATCAATCAGCACACTACGGTTTTGTATTCCAGCGTCAATCTTGTCAAGGTTGTTTGTGGTCATGATAAAAATCACATGGTGCTTGCCCATGATGGCCTTGAAGCCAGCTTGGGCTGCTTCGGTCAAGTTATCCACTTCATCCATCACGACAAAGTGGTACCCACTGGCGTTGAGCGAAACTAACTGTGTTCTGTTGTTGATCTGCTGTGTTAATTGGGCACCGTTTTGACCTTGGGCACAGGGGTAGTAGTCAACATAGGCCCCTTTGGTGTCACGAATCATGCTTGGATTTAAATTGGCAGCAGAAGGGTCAACCTTGCTGGTATCTATCAGTCCAGGTAGCAGATTTGCAATCGTGGTCTTGCCAGTGCCATAGAGTCCATATAAAACAATGCCACAGACCCCATTAGCGGGGAATGCCAAAGTTTGATCCAAGATACTTTCCAATTTGTACCTGCTGTTCTGATGAAGAGCAAAATCATCAAGGCATTCTGGTTGCTGTACTTTCACGGCACTTGTATTCACGATGTTCATACATTCTCTCTTGATTTGGTTGAGCAGTGACTGCAGACCTTTAGTCCACAGTCACTGGTTTACTGACAAAAAAACAAGTTCTTGATTCAAGCGACTTTGAGTCCTTTGACTGCTGCGAGTCGACTCTCTTCAAGTGCTTTGACGCCATCTTCAAACTCTTTGGCTTTGGCCTGTTCAACGCCAACGCTTGAGCAGGCAGCCAGGGCGCTCTTGACCGCAGAGTTGTTTTGCACAACCTTGCGTATGGCAAAGCTTCCATCGTCTTCTCTGGTGGCAAGAAGTACAACGCCTTCCTCTGTGCTGCTGGTGGAGTAGGCAGCATTCAAAGTGTCACTTTGGATATTGGCAATTGCGCTTGAATTGAGCACGGCTCTGCCAAGTTCCACTTTGTCTTTCATGGTCTTGGTGGGCTTGCCGTTTTTACGGCGAACCTCTTCTATGCCTCCAGATTCTCGAAGGAACTTAGGTAAATCCATCACTGAAACCTTTTCAGATATGGCAACTCTTACGGCTGATGCATAGGCATTGACCCGTCTGCGGTCTACTCCAAATACACAGCGAATTACCTTGGTAATCAATGGCGTGGCGTCTGTGAACTTATAGCCCTTGGTGGTGATGTAGTTGCCAAGTCCCTTGCGCAGGTTTTTGGCCATGGTGTCTCCACCAATCATGGCGTTGTTGAGCATGTAGCAATGCTGAAGCAACCCATATAGTGCATCGTTGGCACTAGCAAGTTCGTTGCTTTCCCAATTTGATCGTTTGGCGATCAAGAGGTCAATGGCCTCGCCAACTGCCTTATCCGGGTTACTTCGGGTCAGCAAAGAGACCATGCTTTCAGCATAGCCATTGCTTTGATTTTGTGTATTTTGGAGTGGCTTGATGCCTGACTCCAATACTTTGGTTTCACTCATGGATGAGCTCCTAGGTTGATTGAGGAAATGTGCAAACGGGCGTGAGCACAAATCTATTTCACCTACTAAAGTGATCAGCGAATACATACCTTTAGAAAGACTCAGAAAAAGTAAACACATATTTTCGGAAGGAGTAGGAGACATGACTGCAGGACATGGAAATCTCTACGACTCAGCCTTGCTGTGCGTACAAGACATAAAAAGATTGCTGTTTAATTTCTTGCGCATCAGTCCCAGTTACTGGAGCGTTTGCAGTAACCCGCACAAACTGCGACTTCACAAGCACATGCCTGGTGAGCAAAGAAACGCGGTTCTATGCTTTCGGCGCTATGGGGATGTGTTTTCCAAAAGCTATGTGGGCTGGAGCGATCTGCATCCTCGGTTGTTTGCAGCACACTGCGCACCTGCTGTGGCGCTGTATTCGAGTGGTGAGACAGGGAGAATCAAAAGTGGCGATATGTTTGTTCATCTGCCTCAAGCAACAGCACTACCAACTGAGTTTCAATGGGCGGATATGCTGATGCAGTTAAAGCGTCAACGCATGGCCAACAGTCTGATCGAAAAACTAAGGGTGCGAATCAGCAGTCTTTGGAAAATACTTAATTTGGTCTACACCCGTGCGCTGCATCCGGATATAGAGCAGTGGCGAGTTGGAGCCTTGGTCCAACTGGTCAAGGACTATGCCGGCAAGTTAGATCCCTGGGCCGCAAGGAGTAAGAACGGCGACGAGCACATGAGGCGACACATGAACATGATGGTTCACAGGTGGCTAGATCGTGGAGCCATCATTGCTGAAAATGCTGCTCGAGATGAGTTCCCAAACGATCAAGGGCTGATATCCAAACAAATTCGGTTTGATTTTGAGGACCGGGCTTTTGTCAGCAGACTTTTTAGTCTGGGCAATGACGAAGTGGCCTTTGTACGCAACAAGGTCCTAGTAGCATGACCCCCTGGTCACCAAGTGTCGGGTTGACCCGACACAAATGATCTGGGCCTGATGGAATTTGAGGTCAGTGAACCTTTAGGGCATCACACCAGCTCAACTGCTCGTCTAAGCATGTCATCCGATGCATCCACATAACCAATCGTGGTCGAGATGTTTCTGTGGCCCAGGATTTTCATCAGCACCCTGATGCTGGCCCCCTTGGAACTGAGGCTGGTTGCAAAAGTCCTGCGACCACTGTGGCTGCTGGCACCATCAATGCCCGCTATGCGATACATGTTTAAGAAGGGAGTGGTCAGTCATGAGCAAGCCATTCAACTCACTTTAACTTCGCTGATTTGAATGATTGGTTGCGAGTCGGTGTAGTTTGCAGAGGTAAACCATTTCACGCTGAAATGATTGCTTTAATGCTGCCGTCTATCAACGGAACGGTCGGCCTGTTGATTCAACAGGCTTTCGGGCGTGCAGCGTGTGTCGCCTGCAACAGTCAAATGGCTTGACTTGATGCCCCTTAAAGACAAAGGTGAACCCTTAATCATTCAGCCAAAATAAAAAAATAAGCCCAAGGCGAATGGATTGGCATATTTTTCTTTTTTAATCATTGATTTACGAATATCATCAGCCCCATAATAAGCGGTATTTTTAATAATTCCGACATTTCAAAAAGGATGCCGATACATGAGCTCAGCACCAGCGCAGCCCAATCCCCCTGTGTCCACCCAACCCACGGCCATGGACTGGCTCTTCCTGCTGTCATGCGCAGTGGCTTTGATTGTGGTGGCGTGGTTTGGGAAGATAAATTACACAGAAGCCACCAAAACCGAGACGGCCAAACGCAACGGCGAAGCCGTGGTGGCTTGGATGCAAGACGCCACCGCTGGCCGCTTTAAACCCGGCTTTGGCGTGGCCGCCTGCGCAGGCACTGCGCAACCCCCTGCGGGCGCTGCACCGGCCACAGCAAAAGCCCCCAACACCTGGGGCGGTTGTTTGGAAGCCATCTTGAAGGAATCCAACATGAAGGCCTTGGACAACCCGTTTCGAGATGGCCTTGCGCTGCACTTTGCCCCAGCCTGTAACACCGATGACCGCAGTTTGGCGGGCAACATCGTGATCGAAAAAATCACCCCCACCCCCCCCGGGTCGGCCATAGCGACCATCATTTCTCCGATCACCCCCGATGTGGTCATCGATCAAAAAATCCAGGTGCGCCTGTCCGTTTGTGACGAAGGTGCGAATACGGTCAAAGTGGCCGAGTTCGAATTCTGAGGTGCACCATGGAACAACCCCTCAAAGCCATCCGAATCGCCGACCTGAACCCCGCTCATTGCCAGCCTGGCTTGCAGTTGCTTTTTATGCTGAGCTATGCCTCGGGCGTGATCAGCCAAACAAAAAGCCCTGGTGGTCGAAGCCAGGGCTTGCTTGAGGTGTGCAGCCTTATGCGCCTGCGCTGCGCTTGAAGCTGGCCCGTACGCTGCCAGCGGTTGTGGCCAACTGCTCATCCAACTCACCTGCGTCAATGGCAGTTTTGATCAGTTCCAGGGTGGGGATCAACTGTGCGGGGCTTGCAATCTCAACTGCAAACTTGCCTCGGGCCAATTCCAGCACCCTTGCCCCGTAGCGGATGGCCACAGCAGTCTTGCCGTTCTCAGCGGTAAACACCCAACTCTTCACACGCTTGGGCACTTCAACTTGGCGGCGCACGCCCGTTTCTGCGTCCCGCACTGTGCGGTACTTGATGGGTGCGAACTGGGTGCCAGCTGCTTGGCATTTGAGCAGTTCAATTTGCTCCCATATTCTGCGCACCATTTTGTTTCGCCGCTGTTGGATGGGGTTGATCTGCAAGCTCTTTCGGGCAGTGGTGAGCTTGAGGTTTGCGAGTGCGGAAGTGGTGGCCATGTGCTGTTTCCTTTCAGTTGTTGAACAAGCACAGGTAATTTTGTGATCGATCAGGCGATCAGGGCGACCTGAGTCCGTTCACTTTGGCGGGTGATTGGGTGCGGTGTCGTGTTGCACGACAGGTGTTGATCGTCCAGTTACGGGACGTTGGGTGGCTGGCTGGCTGCAGCCATGGCTTTTTGCGCCCTGGCAGCTTGCTGGCGTTTGCGCTCTGCGTCCAGGGCAACAGCAGCACGCTCTTTGGTGGCCCTGAGTGTGGCTAATCTTTGTTGCTCTGGTGTTGTGGGTGAGGTGGTTTCAGCCAGCACAGGGTGGCCCACCACGCTGTTCATGCCAAACACATACTCAATCATCAGTCGTGCGTGTGTGGTGCTTTGCGCGAACACCACGGTTCGCACAGTGATGCCCTTGACTCTAATGGTGCAGAAATACTTGTTCATGGTGTATTTAGCCCTGGTCGATTTTGCCAAAACACTAAATTTCAGGTGGTTTTTCTGCGAGATTTATTTGCCAAGGCATAAATATTTGCGAGTTGCGATGAGTTGCTAATGGGTCTCGAGAAGTAAAACGTCGCTTGTTACTGGTCACTAAGTTACTCGTTGCGGCATTTGAGACAAATGAGCAACTGCGACTGGCAACAAGCGACATCAGAAACGCTTTGACATGCGTGACTAAGAGACCAGCAACCAAGCAGCAAGTGACGCCTTTTGGCCTCTGCGACTGGAAGCAACCAGCGCAACAGCAGCAACGCATCAGCAACTCCAACAGCAACATCAAAAGGAGAAATCATGCTGAACAATCAAATCGAAATCGCAGTGCGCCTGTATGACAACAACACCTACGGCAGCACCTATGGGCGTGGCCTATATCGCAAGGCCATTTACAACGGCACCATTGACGCCAAACATTCAAACGCCAAATACTTGGTGGATTTTTATAGCTTCGAGGACTGGGCAAATCAAGCCAAGACCGATCAGCAAATGACCATATTGGCAAATGTCACACCTGAAACTGACTCGCTATTTAGTTGGATCAAGCACTATGACAGCGACACCCGTGTCAAAACGCCTGTCACAGGCATGTGCCGCATGAACATGAGCACCATGGCCATCACTGTGGGCATCATGGATGAGCAAAGGGGCATGGAAGATGTTTGGAATATGACTGCTCACCCCTGCAAAAAAGCCACACGCGAAACCGTGCGAAGCCCCCAGCTGCTGGCAACCAATGCGGATTTGACTGCTTGGTAATTGGATCGCATGACCCAAGGGGTCAGTGCTCACAAGCCCACCGTCCAGCTGCTGGACCCTGGGCTTTTTTAATGGGCTGCTGCAAGCCCTCAAATCAGCTGCACAAGCATGAATTTGTCCCTGTCAGCACCCTGGGCAGCTGAAACGGGGATAAAGGCTGCTGCGCTGCGTAAAAGCGCCCAAGCGCCGGTGTCGTCTAGATCCCACATCAATAGCAATCACGGCATAAATAAACCAGCCAAAGAAAAGTGCGCTTTTCTTAACCGCGTTGATTTCATTGGTGATTTATTCACCCGCCAATTTGACGGGGCATGGTCGCCCATTTCGTCAAAAGAAAACATACTTAATTCAGCGCATGTATTAACTACCAGGAGCAATTCAAAAAATGGCACAAGCAAAATCCCTATCCCCCGCAGAGCTAGACGCTTTGATGGAATTCGTCTCCCGGCGCAGCTATGCCACCCGCAATCGACTGATCCTGTCATTTGGCTTCCACGCAGGCATGCGTGTGGGGGAAATAGCCAGTTTGACCATTGGTGATGTGATGAATACAGATCAAACAGTCAAGACCGAGGTTCGCCTGAGTGCTGAGCAGACCAAGGGGCGACACCCGCGCACAGTGTTCATGCCGCAACGCCTGCAAACAGAACTGCAAACTTATCTTGACCTGCGCCAGCCCACGAACCCCATGCATCCCTTGTTTGTCACAGCGGGTAGGCGTGCGTTCACTGCCAATGTCTTGACCCAGCACCTGTTCTGGCTGTACCGCGCTGCGGGCATATCTGGCGCCAGCAGCCACTCAGGGCGGCGCACATTCATCACCAACCTGGCCAGCAAAGGCATAGGGGTTCGGGTACTGGCAAGCCTCGCTGGGCACCGTAGCATCTCAGTTACCCAAAAATATATTGATGTGAACGATGACATGAAGCGCAACGCTGTTGAGTTGGCTTGAAGCAGGAGGGCGTAAATGTGTCGTGTTACACGACACCTGATAGCACCGTCCCGTAACTGGACGGTCAATTGCTTAAATAGGGTGTCGTAACTGATCCGATATTCCATCAACCCCTAACAACAATGAGTCGGGTCAAACCGACACTTCAACACCAGGGGGTAACGCTGATCACCCTTAATAGTTAAGTTGGCTGCACAGTCAATCCCTCAAGCCCTGTAGCAGATCAATGTTCATCTCCGCACTCAAGTTGGATGAGTAGAACTTCTCCACCATCTCCACTGACGTCCTGGCATTCCTGGCCAGTGTGAGCAAGTCAACCCGCCGCCCGTACAGCAGCCTGAATGTCATGGCCGAGTGCCGCAGGCTGTACAGGGTTCTTTTTTGACCGTTGGTCACATTCCGACCAATGCGGGCTTGGTCAAGCATGAAGTTGAACTGCCATCGATAGGTCTCAAGCACCAGTTCCCTGTTCACTTGCTTGGGCAGGAACACATAGTCCTCTGGCTGACCATGGCCCTGACTGATCTGCCAAGCCAGCAGGCGTTCATACACATGTACGGCTGCTTGTAGGGTGACGATGGGTTTGTCATGCTTCTTGGTCTCTGGCAGGTTCAGCCTCAAGTAGATGTGCTTTGCTCTGATCACTGTGACATGCTTGTGCTGAAGAAACTTGATGTCACTGGGCCGCATGAAGCTGTTGATCATGAACCGAATCATCCAAGACAGGTCCTGACTGATCACAGCGTACTGATCCAGATTCTGTTCACCCCTGCGGCTGTTCACTGTGAACTCAGTGGGTATGCGCTGGCCAATGCGTTGCCTGGACAGGCGAACCAGGCTCATGTACTCAGCCACGGTAAAACTGCCCCTGGGGTGCTGTTTGATGGTGATGGTGGGGAACTTGGGCAAGCTGGCTATCAAGTTCAAGCCATGGGCGTAGTTGAAGACCTTTCTGGTGGCCACCAAGTTCTGTTGAATGCTGGTGGTGCTTTGCCCGCGCTTGGTCAACAGGCTCACAAAGTCAGTCAAGTGCTGGTAGTTGATCTTGGCCAAGGCCATGTGACCAAAGAACGGCAGGATGTAGTTGTGAATGCGGCTGCGAAATATTGACAGGCTCAAGGCAGTCAAGTCATCACGGTCTACCCTGGCTTGCTGTTGGGCCAAGGTGGCTGGCACCACATCCTTGAACAGCGGTACGCTTGCCTCACGCACCGTGATGTGTTCGCCATACAGCTCTGCGCTTTTGATGTGGAAGAAGTGCTTGGCCTGACTGATGGCCGCTTGCTTGTTTGTGGTCTTGAGGCTTTGGGTATAGGTCCGGCCCCGCAGAAAGCAACGCACTTGCCAATAACTGCTGGCATGGGTCTTAAAGATTCTCAGCTTGGTAGGGTAGTTGGCAATGGGCGTGACTGTGGCCAAGATGGGCAGAGTGCGGTGCCGTGCTGGGAGGAAGAGGGTGTCGTTTGCGGCCTGTTCTTTTTCCCAAAATCCCATAGCCACAAGCATATTTGTAGCTAACCTGAAGGGCAACCGAAATCTAAAAAATCAGGGCAGGGCGGTGGGAGGCACATGAGCCATGACCCGCCCAAGAGGCTGCCATGATGCTGCCAATCACTAGGCCATCAATCAAGCCCTCAAAAAACTTTCCGAGCGTTGCGAATTTGTAGCAAACCGCAGACCTTGCTACAGCAGGGCCAAATTTACTGGCAAAAACAACTCATCCGAATGGAGTCGCTGAGCCTTGGTGAAATGGGTCGGCAATGGCACCACAGTCAAAAAAATCATACCTAAAACCAGGTGATTTTTTGGCACTGAAATGGCATGGTCAAGCGTGGTCGTGGCACGGTGAGAAACCGAAAAATCGTTATGAATCAATCACTTACAACGCGACTGAGCTAAAGCGCCGAGCCGCAAATTATAGCGAGAGTTTGCTGGGGCTCGTCACTGGCCAAGACATATTGGGTGCGACCGTTTGGCGTCAGCGTGATTGGCATTAATGGGGGGTGGTTCATTGAGGCTTGGCGGTCCAGCAACGGGTGGGTTGATCAGGCCCGCATGTGGTCAGCCCCTGGCCTCAAAGTGTCGGGTTGAACCAACAGGTTTGTTTAGGGTAGATCAATTCGAGGTCCACAGCGTCCAGCAACGGGACGATTGAACTTGAGACTCAGTGATCATGACCACTTGCTGGCTGTCCTTTTAAAGGACATGCTCACTTAAATCGGTATGTCAGTCCAAAGTTGGCTGTGGGTATGTACCCATTATTAAAAAGTGCGTTTCTGAAGTTGTTCATCTCGGTATCAACATCAGCAGTCGTTACATTTTGCGAGCCGATCAAGTTGGTGGTCGTCGTAGCATCGTACTTGCCGATCATGACGCCTGCATCAGCAAACAAATGAAAGCCAGGCGAATCGACGCTTATGTTGTTGTAACCAATTCCCAAAAATGGGGCCAACTGTGTTGGCGCTGGTTGAATTGCCAATATGCCTAACCTTAAACGCCACGAATTTGATCTAACGCAAGACAGTTTTTCGAGGTCGGCTCACACTTTAATTTTTTTAAAGTTAACCATGAAAACATCCCGTACTTTACGAATACTTGCTGGCATTGCTGTTTTGTTTGGCGTTCTCACAATTATCAGCGGTGGCCAAGTTTTGTTTGGCGACGAAGTCACCCGAGCCAACGCAGGGCAAGTTATAGCCTTTGTTTTATGGTTCAATTTTTGTGCAGGGTTTGCTTATGTGTTGGCGGGGATCGGGTTATGGTTTGGGATGCGATGGGCTTCTTTGGTTGCAATCGTGTTGGCAATAACAACCGCATTATTAGCGGTTGGCTTGCTTGTTTATATTTTTTTGGGCGGAGGCTATGAAATGCTCACCTTAGTTGCCATGGCTTTGCGCTTGGGGTTTTTGGTAGTGCTTGCGAGGCAAGCTAGGCAGGAACTTGAAACGTCGACAACTTAAAAAGAGCGCCCTTCAAGTGCCTAGATTTAAATTAGTAAACTGATCCCAGCTTTATATTCATCAGGCTTGCGTGTGGTCAGCCCCTGGCCACAAAGTGTCGGGTTGAACCGACAGGTTTGTTTAGGGGGTAGATGAATTCGAGGTCCACAGCGTCCAGCAACGGGACGGTGGAGATCAGGTCACATCCTGCTGGACAAATAATAAGTACCTTATTTCTACGACAGTAGGGACTTTACCTGTTCGTATTCCTGCCCCGAAAGAAAGCTCTTAGCTAAAAGACCGTAGTCCTTGATTTGTTCTTTGATGTTGTATGTAACAGTTCCGGATTTGCATATCAGATCCGCATACACAACAAAGGTTCTTAGCTCATTTGAGATCACAGCGGGCACTGGAGCAGGGAATGGATTAAAAGATGGATCTAATCGATCAATGTTCTCTAAGCAGCTTTTTAACTTAAGCAAGTGAGAGTCCTTAGAGACCTCAGCAACACCCAATTTATTGAGGAGATATTCGGCTTTAATCATTCGAGGAAAACGTCTTACGTTAGGCTTTAGGGTGCTTTTCAGATGCTGCCCGAGTTCAATCATTTTCGACCTTGCATCAATCACTATTGGACGTCTATCTTTATCTGCCAAGTATTCGTTTTTAAGATTTGGTATGAACAATTGCCAACCTTCTAATAACCCCAGAAGTCCGCCTCTTCGAGTTTTTCCACCAAAAAAAGTTTCAGACATTGATGAGTAATTCCCATCTCGAGACTTCAATAAATTCAAAAAATTTATATAATCTGCTTTATCTTTGCTGCTAAGAGCCATTGGCTCAAATTTACCAAAAAATGCCGTCAATTCACAACTAGTCGTAACTTCAACATAGTTATTTAAGTTATTCCACTCCAATTTCACGGCACTCATATATCTAACCATGCAACTCATATCAAGACCATTTAGAACAGCCTGTTCATAACGACCCTTGGCACCCTCAGTGTCCTCCATGTAAGGATTTACTAGAGACCACCAACCAGATATTCCATATGTCCCTGAGGGCGCATCTTCGTTGTCCAAACGAAAAATTTTGGTCCCAGGTAATAAAGTTATTTTGCGTGCGAGTTCACCCTTAAATCCTGATTTTGCACGATCTGGCAAGGTGTCTTCGTTGTTAACAGGAGGATTTGCCAAGAGTTCTTCAAGTGTCCATATTAAAATGATTGGCTGATGGTATGGTCATTTCATAATGAATGCAACGATTCTTTAGGGAAGCTATGCAAAAGCCCTGGTGTTCGAATCCAGGGCTTGGTGAGTGGCAATTAACCATTAATCGCCTGTGCTGCGCTTGAAACTGGCCCTCAAGCTTCCAGCGGTTGCTGCCAGTTGCTCATCCAGCTCACCTGCGTCAATGGCAGTTTTGATCAGTTCCAGCGTGGGTATCAGCTGCGCGGGGCTTGCAATCTCAACTGCAAACTTGCCTCGAGCCAATTCCAGCACCCTGGCCCCGTAGCGGATGGCCACATCGTACGGATGGGGTTGATATGCAAGCTCTTTCGGGCGGTGGTGAGCTTGAGATTTGCGAGTGCGGAAGTGGTGGCCATGTGCTGTTTCCTTTCAGTTGTTAAACAAGCACAGGTAATTTTGTGATCGATCAGGCGATCAGGGCGACCTGAGTCCGTTCACTTTGGCGGGTCATTGGATGCAAGTGTCGTGTAACACGACACACCAGAAGTTGCTACTGCATGCTGGGGGTTGCAGGCTTGGGTGGCTGGCTTGCTGCGGCCATGGCGCGATTTTAATTCCTTGGCAATGATCGCCGCAAAAAATCCAAGACACTGGCTTTGGCCCTGCTTCTCGCCTGTTCGTCGCCGATCACTTTCACCTGCCCACCTTTGCCATTCTTAGCGACAGGATCGTAAAACTGAACGGCCTGTGCGTTTGCGCTGTCAAAACCATGGGTTGCGTCTTCATACATCAACAACTCGATTGGCATGAGCGGGTGAGCCGTTTTTAGACTTTCGCAAATATTGGGTGCTGTGTCATAGTCGTCACGGGTACCGTTGTGAATTTGGACGGGTGCGCCTGTTGGAGTGGATAGA
Source organism: Limnohabitans rimovensis (SeqCode) (assembly GCF_965234775.1). Lineage (GTDB taxonomy): Bacteria > Pseudomonadota > Gammaproteobacteria > Burkholderiales > Burkholderiaceae_C > Limnohabitans > Limnohabitans rimovensis. Next base: position 12,858 of record NZ_OZ248566.1, read on the forward strand.
TCAACGGATCGAGAAGCGATTCCATTTTTGACCCAAACATCGCAAACCGGATAAAAGGCGATGTGCGCAGCAAACTTTGCATTTGAAAGTTCAATGGGGGGATTTTTTGATTTTTTGCCAAAGGCTGTTGCCATGGCGTTGACGCCCCCCCATGAAAAACCCATGATCACAATTTTGTCTTTATTGATATTCGGGTTGTTCGCCAGAAAATGCCACGCCCCCCACACGTCTGGCAATGTGTCCAGGGTTGACCGGGGTCGCCTTGCTAGAGAGGTGACCGCACGTGGACTCCACATGTCCAACTCAAGCACAGCGAACCCGTTCTCCACAAGGTATTCACGGTGAAAAGTGCCTCTGGAGTCGGGGCCTGCGCTCCCATGAACAATAACGATGGCCGTTAAATTTTGTCCAGGTGGCAAATTGAATTTGGCCGGTATTTCACTGGGCAATGGGCTGCCGGAATGGGTCTCGCCCAATGGTTTGACCATGATATTCATGGGGTTTGCAGCAAAGGTCGCGCATCCGAGTGTGATCAGGGCCAAACCCAATAATGTGTTTCGCACATCCGTCTTTCATGTGGTTTTGACTGATTTTATGGCGCATCGATAAAAGCCTGAGCAGGAGGGCATGGACTTAATTTTTACCCAACAAAACATACTGAACGCCCGCAGTGGGGGTGCGGATCAAATTACCCCGGTAGTAAATTTTGATGCCACTGAGATCGGTACTGTGAAGGTGAAATGGTGGCCGTCCTTCCAGCGTGATGTTCTCTGATGGCTTCATGGTGATTTTTCGCTGTGCCTGTGCCGAGTCCTTCCAGCAGACCACGACAGGTTGAGCGGCCACCACATAAATGTAGTGACCAGGGCGTGAGCCTGTTACGGGTGTCAAATCCAATGATGTGCTGCCCCAGTCACATTCGCTGGGTAGAGCATTTGACGGATCTTTGGGCTGTGCGGCCATATTGGCTGCCGCTAGACTGATTCGTGGCTCCACCTGTGGCGTCGTTTGGTTCTGCGCTTTGTTGTCCTGAGCCGTTGTTTCAACCGCCCGCATTTTTTCTGGGCTTGAAATTTGCGATATCCCATACCAAGCTAAAACAAGTGTTGAAAGAATCAACAGCGATGGCACCCATCGTCGCTTTGGTCTTTTGAAGATTTGATCTGAATTGGTATTGAAAGATGGCTGCCGAACTTTGGCAGAGATCAGGGGTGGCGTTTCATTCAGGTTCGAAGGACTGAACAGCCCATCAAAGTCAGCTTCGATGATTTCCTCGCCAAAGGATCGGATCAACTTGCGACCAACCGTGTACTTGATCTCTGGGCTGTAAAAAGCACTGTCCCCGCTTTCTTCAAGCTGGTGAACTTGCGACGATGACAGAGAGTGTTTTTTGGCCAGCGTGGTGATCTCCACACCAGCGGCCAAACGCAATCTTTTCAATTGCTCAGCATGCTCAGGAAGCCAGCACAGCTTGCTCATGATCGGTTAAGCCTTGGCGCTTCGACTATTACTGATGAACTTCGTTCACAAGCCGGTGTTGTGGATGTAATGGGGCATCGTTGATCGGATGCTCTTGAGGGTTTGCCGCTGTTGCCTGATCCAAGTCATTGGCGTTGTTGCTTTGTGCTTGGCAAAAGAGGCCAACAGTGTTTGATGGTCTTTGCCAGTTTGGGCCACCAATTCTGTCCAGCCAATGGGTTCTGTAATGTGTTTATCAATCCATGCGCAAAGTTTGTGCATATCTTGCTCGCTAAGCTGTGCGTTATTGTGAGATTTGTTTAATTCGCGCATGGATTGTCCCCAAACTGGTGCAATTGTTATTTTTTTATTAGAATTAAAGTGTAACTTCAAGGTCAAAAATAATGTTCGGTTTTCGCCATGACCAATGAAAAGAAAGATTTTTCTGGTATTTCATTGCGGAAAAGGCCTGTACAGCAACGGTCAAAAATCACGATTGGTGCCTTGCAAGAAGCTTTTGTTCGGGTTTTGATTGACCGAGGATATGAAAAAATCACCATCCGCGAGGTCACTGCCGTGGCGGGTGTGGGTATTGGCAGTTTTTACGATTACGCACCCAATCTCAGGGCCTTGGCCGCATCTGTCATTCAAAAGCGATGCTTGGACACGGTGATCCTGTTGCGTCAATCCTTGTTGGGCAAAGAGGGTCGGCCCTTTTCTGAATTGGCGGACTTGCTGCTCCAAGCCTTGATCAAAGAAGGGTTTGGCCGACCCAAAGAGTGGACGGCATTGCTGTTGCTGGAAAGGCAGGTGTCTTCAGCAGCTGCACTCAAACAGGTGCATGGGGAGTTTGTGAGCATTTGGGCTGAGGCCATTCAAATGTCAGCAGCGAATGTGCCCAGCGCAAAAATCATCAGCATGGCCCGAATGGCTCATGCCATCAGCTATGGCTGGTACTCGCATGACTTGTTGTTTTACATGGACGACCCCATCACCAGTCGATCCATGTCCGACATTTCCAAAGCAATCACCCATTTCATTGAGTCTGCTTCCATTTAAAGCTTGAAATATGCCACCTTGTCGGTGCGATCGCCCAGCAACAGGACGGTCATGCTCACAGCTTGGCAGCGGCCCTCATCCGCTCCTGAGCCTGAACCTTAGAAATGGATTGGCTGGTTTGCTGTTACTTCTTTTGCTGCGCTGTGCGACGGGTTTGATCCGACAGTGCCCGCGTTGACCAAGGTTGGGTCGTGGCTCAATTCATTCCAGCTTGGCACCAGACAGCTCAACGGCGCGCTTGAATTTGTCCAGCTCCTTGCGGTGAAACGCAGCGCTGTCGGCCGGGCTGCTGCCCACGGGGGTCACGCCCTGGGCGTCGAGTTGTTGGCGCACTTGGGGGTCGGCCAGGGCTTTGGCCACTTCAGCCGAGATGCGCTGCACCACGGCTGGCGGGGTGCCAGCGGGGGCCATCAGCAACACCCAAGCGGTGGCATCAAAGCCGGGGATGTACTCGGCCATCGACGGCAAGTCGGGAAATTGGGGCGAGCGTTTGTTGGACGTCACCGCCAAGGGCTTCACATTTCCTGCGCGGATCAAGGGTGCCATCGAGGGCAGACCCTCCACGGTGACTTGGACGTCCCCGGCCATCATGGCTTGGGTGGCCAGTGCGCCGCCACGGTAGCCCACATGGATCATTTTCAAGCCGGCATCGGCGCTGATCAGCTCCATCACCAGGTGCGAGGTGGTGCCCTGACCCGCGGAGGAATACGCCATTTTGTCGGGTACGGCTTTGGTTGCGGTGACAAATTCGTTGAAGTTTTTGAAGGGCTGCTTGAGGCTGGTGGTCAATACTTGAGGAAAGGACACCAGCACCGAGACGGGCACAAAGTCTTTCAGCGCGTCATAGGGCAATTTTTTAAACAACCAGGGGTTGATGGCCATGGTGCCGGGCGAGCCCAGCAGCAAGGTGTAGCCATCGGGCTTGGCGCGGGCGGCAAAGTCAGTGCCGATGTTGCCGCTGGCCCCGGTTTTGTTGTCCACGGTGATGCCTTGACCAGTGTTGGCCGCGATTTTTTGGGCAATCAAGCGGCCCACCACGTCCACCGAAGAACCGGCTGAGAAGGGGTTGATGAGCACGACTGGGCGGCTTGGCCAATCGGCGTTTTGCGCGTGGGCTGGCAAGATCATCGCGATCCAGATGCAACAAGCTGCATTTCTAAGCCCATGCGCCAGGGAGCGGGTCGAGCCAGTTTTGGGTGCATGGTCGGTCATGTGTGGTCCTTTCGGTTCATGGGCGGTGGAGGCATCTTCAAGGCTGAAGGAGAAAAAAAAATCAGTGGGTCGAGAGTTGCGAGATGAGCGCGGTCATGTGATTGGCGTAGAAAATTGTGATCGACCAGGGCTGCGCTTGTGAACCGATCAGTTCAGCAGCCTATATCAAATCCAGGGGTGAGGCAACGCCCCCACAGCCTTGGCCCATGAACCCATGTAGATGCCTTCAACAAGTGTCAGGCTCGGTTCAATGCAGTCAAACACCATGCCCTTTGATATAGGTTTCAAGAAACTTGATTTGATTGCCTTGTAACTCAATGATGTTTTTGACCAAGTCGCCCACAGAAATCACGCCAATGACTTTGCTTTTTTCAAGCACTGGCAAGTGCCTGATGTGCTTGTGAACCATGATCGCCATGCACTCTTCCAACGAGTTCGCGAGTGAAACAGTCAGTGGGTTGGGCGTCATGACCTTTGCAACCAACACTTGTGCGGGATTGTTATGCGGCAACAACACCTTGATGGCGCAATCCCCCTGTGAAACGATACCCATCAACGCGCCGTCATCGATGACCAAGACGGCCCTGACGCGGAAATCACGCATGATTTTCAGCACATCTGCTATCGAGTCAGTCGAGCGTACTGAGAAGATGGTGTTGCTTTTTTGGTCAATAATTTTTTTTACTGTTGTCATACGAAGTAACCTAAAGATTGAAATTTTACAGCAGCTGCTGTTCTGAAAAGGCGTGTGAGGTTTTCAAAAGACTGGCCGGGGAATGAGCGCATCTAATTGAATCCCGTGCGCGGCCTGCACTGGGCCAACAGATTTCACGTAGGCCAACTGTGCGCGATGCATGGTGTTCGCACGACTGAGTGTTTGAGCAATAGAACCACTCAGGCGTTGTGGTCCATCCAATCTGTGACCAACTGCTTTGATTGAGCGACTTGTTCCGGTTTGAGTCTTTTCAACAAAATATCTCTGTTGGAAATGCTGTCAGAGTCCCCTTTTCGGGCAGCCAAAGAGAACCACATGTGCGCCTGCACGATGTCCACATCACAGCCTTTTCCGGATGTCAGACACACACCCAAATTAAACTGGGCTTCGATATCGCCCTGGTTGGCTGCTTTTTCGTACCAGTAAAAAGCTTTTCGCAGATTGACGGGACAACCGCGCCCCTGCTCCATCATCATCGCCAAGTTAAATTGAGATTCTGGGCTTCCATTGGTGGCCGCTTTTGTGTACCAGCGTATCGCCTCAGTCTCGTTCACGGCAACGCCTTCTCCGTTCTCGTAGATGTAGCCAAGCTGGTAACTGGCACCTAAATCACCTTGCAAAGCTTGCAGCATCAGGCCTTTCATCTCCTTTGTGACTTCGGGTGCTGCTGCCGGGCCTTGTGGGGGGCTTGTCGGCGTGCGTGAATCTGCTGGTTTTGGGGCCTCGTACTTGATGGGCGACTTATCGATGCTGATGTCAAACACATCAATGGGATCTTCAATGTTTTTAAGCATTTGAGGCCCTCTGGCGTAAAAAGCTACGCTATCGAATCTTTTGCGAACTTCTGCGTGCACACTGTTGGAGATGCAAATACCGCCAGGTATACCGATGGATTCCAATCGAGCGGCAATGTTGATTCCCTCGCCCATCAAGTCATTGCCCTGAATGATGACGTCACCCAAATTGATGCCCACGCGAAAGTGCGCTTGGTTTTCAACTTGATTGACTGCATTTCTTTGTTTCAAAAGTTTTTGAAATTCAATGGCAGCCGTGACTGCATCCACAGGGCTGCTAAATTCGGCGATCACAGAATCGCCTGCTGTATTGAAGATGCGCCCGTAATGTGCGGCAATGGCTTTGTCAATGTGGGCTCTGGATTCCTTTAACTTCTTGAGTGTTCCCGCTTCATCTTCACCGATGGCTTTGCTGAAACCGACCATATCGGAGGCAAGAATCACGGCCATTTTTCTTCTGGGCTTATCGTCGGACATTGGCTGTTCTCCATGGGTCAATTGACCATGAAATAGGGTGTAAAAATTCATTTTAGTCGGTGGTTAACCAACTCATATGAGAAAAATGCAAATGATCGACCCATGCAAAAGCCCTGGACTTTGCATCCAGGGCTTGAGCTTGTGAGACTTTGCCCCCAGCGTGGTGACAGTGGCTGATCCTGGGGCTGGCAGAGCTGGGAGGCCACTGGAAAACTGTGCGCTGATGTGCGCACAGTGTTCTTGGGTTGTTCAGTTGGGCTTGATGTTGTTGTCTTCAGCCACTTTTTTCCACAGTTGAATTTCAGACGAAATCAACTTGGCAAACTCTTCTGGTTTGCTGGTCAGTGTGACGACCGACTTGCTGGTCAGCGATTTTTGTACTTCCGGCAGAGCCATGACGCGGACCACCTCTTCATTCAGTCGCTTGATGATGGGCGCTGGTGTTCCAGCAGGGGCCAGCAGCCCGTACCAAAGAGAGGCTTTCATGTCCACACCCAATTCCTGAAGTGTTGGAACGGTGGGGTGGTCTTTTAAGCGTTCGCCAGCAGTCACCGCCAAGGCTTTGACACGCCCGCTTTGCAAGAAGGTGGTTGCCGGCCCCACATCTGCCATCACCATGGTGACGTCTCCTGCGATCACCGCAGAAATGCCTTCGGTGGTGCTTTTGTAGGGAATGTATGTGAAGCGCGCACCCGTCTTGCTTTTGAACAGCTCGTTGATCAATTGGAACGAAGAAGATGGAGCGGCATAGTTGGAGAGGTTGGGGTTTAGCTTGGATGCAGCCACCAGCTCAGCGACGTTTTTGGCTGGGTTGTTGTTATTGACCAAGATCATCAAGGGTGAATCGCCAAACAAAGCGATTGGCGCAAAATCGTTGGGTCCGTAAGGCAGTTTGGCGTTGAGCACATGGTTGAAAACAATGGGTCCTGGTGCGCCCATGAGCAATGTGTAACCATCCGGCTTGGCCTTGGCCACATAGGAAGCGCCAATGATGGATGCCACACCCGGTTTGTTTTCCACCACGACGGATTGACCCAAACCAGCTGGCATTTTTTCAGCCAAGATTCTGGCCATTTGGTCCACCCCACCGCCAGCGGAGTAGCCCACCACAATCGTGATGGGTTTGACGGGGTAATCTTGGGCATGGGCGCTGAGTGAAGTCAAGGTGAAGCTCGCCGTGACAAGCAGGCCGGCAACACAGGAAAGGTAAGTTTTCATCGAAGTCTCCTCATTGAGGTGTAAATGTACATCCGTCAGTGGTTGATGCTTGAAGGTGTGTATTGGGAAAAGGATGGCCACCCAAAGGGTCAAAGGTCGCTTGGGCGCGCCAACACCAACGGCCCTGTCAATGGACAGGCCTTCACACCCGGTTGTTTTGCACGGCACAGCTTTCATCAATGGATGGCGAGGATGCCACTGAGTTCAGCAACGATTCAATCATGGGGATAAAAGTTTCGATGGGTTCACTTGGGTAGTGGGGGTCGCAGGTGGCTTGGTCATAGAGTTTGACAAATTCTGCAGTCCAGTCAAAGAAGGGGTGACCACGCCACTGTTCACGTTCATGCCGATCTATTCCAGACAAGTGGTGCGCATGAAAATTTTGAAAGACCGCATGGTTGCGCAGCATCCAGTGGTTGCGTTCGGAAATATGCGGGCCCAACAGCACAGATGCAAATTCACCATGGTTGCTGTAGGAAGTGATGTAGCCCACGTCATGAAAAAGAGCCACCACCACATCCTCTTGCGACAAGCCATCGCGCAATGCCATGGTCGCTGATTGCAGTGCATGTCTGTACATGTTGACGCGGTAGCCAAAAGATGCGTCGTCGGCGCTGACGGTGAGCATGCGAAGCAGGTGCGCTGTTTTGGCTTGCGATATGTATGTTGTTCGCTGCGCCTCGAGAGACTTCCAGTCGGGCGCGGTGAAGGCCTCAATGCTTTGTTTTTCTACATAAACCCAATCGGAATGACCCAGGGGCGAATAGCTGTCTTGCAATATGTTCATTTATGCAAAAAAATAAAAAAGCCAAAAGCAGATAGATATGAGTATATTGGCAGTTCACAAATTCCCCATTCATATTTACCCACCCCCTCCATCCGAACATGGTTCTTGACGGGTCATGACCTGGCGTGGCTTGGATGCAAACCCATTGACTTGGATCAAAGCCAGCAGCTTGGCTTGAGAACAAAATTTTGGTGAGGTCATCGATTCATTTCAACCAAACCAAAGGGGGCTCGCATGATTCAATCTTTGCATTCTCTGACGCTATCTGTGCCGGATTTGGATGTCGGGAAAAATTTTTACACCTGCATGGGCTTGAACGCTCGGCTGGAGGATGAGGCTTATGTCTTCCGCTGTGAAGGACGCGATCAGGACCAATTGCGCTTGATCAAGGGCCCCCAAAAAGAAATAGCGTGGATGACATGGGCTACCCATCAAAAGGGCTATGCACAAATTTTAAAAACGCTGTTGGATATAAAGATTGATTTTCAGCACACCCATGAAGGTTCAAATTCTGGTCATTCGCCCGAGCAAAGCCTTTGGTTGCGTGACCCAGATGGCATGCTGCTGAATATTGTCGTGTCTGAAAGTGCGGTTCAAAGCCGCGATGCCGTCAAGTTGAATCACCCCGGCGAGGCGTTTCATCGCATTGCTGAGCGCGGGGCGCCTGATCGCCATGTGGATGCGCGCCCCAGAAAGCTGGGGCATGTGCTCAAATTTTCAACGGATGTGAATCGTCTGGTGGATTTCTACACAAAGGTTTTGGGCATGAAGCTCTCGGACAGGATCGGCGACAAAGAGGTTGCTTTTTTGCGGTGTTCGGGTGACAGCGATCACCACACCTTGGCCTTGGCATTGAGCCAGTCACCTGGCTTGCACCATTGCTCTTGGGAGATGGGCAACCTGGATCAAATTCAATTGTGTGCCCAACGCTTGATAGATGCCGGCTACCAAGACAGCTGGGGTGTAGGACGCCACATTTACGGCTCCAATTATTTTCACTATGTGCGCGACCCATGGGGTAGCTTGTGTGAGTTTTATTGGGACATTGACTTTATTGCCGAAGATTCGGATTGGAACGTGCAGGTCGCCAGCGCCAGTGGCTCGACATTGCATGAAAATTTATACCAATGGGCCTCCAGCCCACCGCCTGAAGATTTTTTGAAAAATTACGAGGCCGTCCATTGAATCGACTGGCCACTGGCCCATGGAGGCATTCAAAGGTTCATCGCATGGGGCAGGGTTTAAATGCCAGCCCGTTGGCAACTCAGGCATCAGGTTTTAGAAGTTCGTGTCGATCTTCTGGGTGTCAAGAGGTTTTTATGGACCTCTCCCTTCTCTGAAAGCAAGGCCATGGGCTATTTGATCTCTTTTCTTTTGGGTATTTTTGTCGCAACAGTAGGCGTCAGCGGCGCAGCATCTGTGTTGGACAAGGCTGTGAAACACACGCAGGCGTATATGAAAGAGTCGGTGAAATAAAGGGTGGTTCAGGGTGTTTGAACACTGGACTTCATGCTTTGAAGAATAAAGTGTGTGACGTCGGCCTCCACTGTATTTTTCCACCAAGATGCGTTTCGCCATTCAGACAAATTGATGATGGAAGACGCAGCCAGCAACACAAAAATACCGGAAAACATGCCCAAAATGCCGCCCAGCGTTCGGTGGGCTGGTTGCGGGCCGCTGCGGGTGAAAAGCTTTTTGTGCAAAACCACTGCTTGGTGACCCAATATCAATGTGCCAATCAAAGCGATCAAGGCGCCTAAATTGTCTCTCATGTATTCGCCCGGCCCGCTCAAGGGTAACCACTGTGCAATGCCAGGGCCCAATTTAACAAAAGCCACAAATGCCGCGAAGAATCCCAGCATTGACAGGGCTTGGGGCAGCCATCCGCGGTAGGCACCGATGATCACGGATATGAAAATGGTGGAGAGGAAGACCCAATCCAAATAGCTTAAACCAATGATCATTGATAAATTAAAGCGGTTCTTGCATGGTTTGATTTTAGGTTAATTTCGTATATTTTGAGGTTTTGTGTGTTTTAAATCAAAAAAATTCACTCGGAAAAATGATGGAAAGGTAAATGCAGACTTATTTAAGCAAATTAACCTCATACATAAATGTTGTAAATACAGAAATAATAGGAGACGCCGGTCCATTAAGGGCGTTCTGTGAACCTGTGAATTTGACCCCTCACCAACTCGATATGCTCTCGCAACACATACACATCAGATGAGGACAAGGATAAATTTTCCTGAACAATTCCCTCTTCAATGCGGTTAAGCATGGATTCATATTCCACAGCAGATAGTGAAGGGGATTTAGAGTGCATGCGTTTTTCCACGTCCGCCAAGGACTTGTATAACTTGGAAAACTTTCTGCTGGTGCGCCATTTGATGATGGATGGGATGAATTTCAGCATCGGGAAAATAACAAGCATCAAAGGCACCAAAGTCTTTGCCAATCGCTCAACAATGCTGGCCAATTCAAATGGCAAATATTGGGATAGAAACGGCATTCCTTTTTTGTAAAAAATATCAGCCTCATCGCTCAAAGGAAGCCCGATATCTTTGTCCGATGGGAACTCTCCCTCTGCACTGATCAGGCTGGGCGCATGATGGGTTTTGTCCATGATGCTGAGCATTAAATACTGAATGGCCGGGTGCAGTTGGCGATTGACGACCAAGGTGTTGGTGACAGACACAGTGCGAAATTCGGTTCTTGGTTGTGCGGTTACCAAGTCGATGGTGGACGGAGCCAGTGGGGTGACATGCAAATATCTGAGATTTCGATGAAAGGCATCTGCGTCTTTCAGATCCACCTCCAAAATATCTGGGCTGGTAAACAGCGACTTGATATTTGGGTTTTCAGGGGGGTCCATGAAAAACCCCACGTCCAAACGACCTGCATTCAATAGCTCAATGCTTTCCTTGGGGGACACATCAAAAAACTGGGTGTTTTGCGGCGTGACACCCGACAGGCTCAAGAGTTGGAGGGCCAGAAATCCAACCCCGCTGCCTTGCGGACCCAGGTTCACCCGCATCCCTTTGAGTTGGCTCAAGTCTGTGAAAACAGGGGTTCCTTTTCGGCGAAAAACCCAAATGGGTTCATAAGAAATACTTCCCAGCGATCGAAGATCGGGTTTGCCCTTGGCGAGGTTCAAACCATCGTGGGTCAGAGCGAGATCGGCTTTGCCGTCGGTGACAAGTTGCAAGTTATCCAAAGCACCCCTGGTCTGGACGATTTCCAGCGAAATCCCTTCTTTGGCCAGAGCAGACTTGTAGCTGGATGCCACCTCATGAAAATAGCTGCCTTGCGAACCCGCTGCAATGCGCAAGTGTTGCGGCGGTGCGGGATAGATAAACCGCAAAAAAATGACCAGCAAGGCCAAACACATCGCCGTGGCCAGCCATATCTTTTTTAAAAAACCAATATTTTGAAACAACATATTTGTTTAATTTAACATTTTCTATTCGCCATTTCGCAATAAATTGATTCCTCGCATCTCAAGTCAATCAGCAGGGATGCCAGCTGTGCGAAGCCAGATGGCTTGGAGGCATCGATAGCCATAAAAAAACCCACTGAATTGGTGAGTTCAGTGGGCTGCATGGAGTCAATGGTCGGGGTGAGAGGATTCGAACCTCCGGCCTCCACGTCCCGAACGTGGCGCTCTACCAGGCTAAGCTACACCCCGATGGATATCAGTGTAACAAAGCACTGTGGTGCGACAGATGTGTGCCTTCATGGTTTTTTGCTGCTTTGATTGGTGTAAATCGCTGCTTGTTGCACTTTTTTAACGTGCAATAGGCACTCCGAACGCAAGCCGGAGACCTTGATGTTTTCGCAGGTATATGAGTTGGGCTGTACCTTGGCCATGCACAGAAATTTTTTGTCCGAGCTGGACATGGTGTCGCAAAAACGGGTGGCTTTTTGTTGCATCGCTGCACACATGGCCTTTTCATCGTTGTCGGTCAGTGCCTCGCAATCTTGCTGTTGGGCGTATGCCCACAAGGGAAGACACATCAGAAGGGTACAGCTTAATTTCTTCATGAACCTCTCTCTTGGCGCTGGCGCGAGAACGGATGGGTATCTGGGATGGCGTGTGGGCGTTGGCCGGGGAATCACGTTGGAGCGGGGGGCGAGGGTGTGGCCGGCGCTTCCTCCCCGAGGGATTCTTCGGTGCCGGGCTCTCCATCTGAAGCCTTGCGCTGTGTTTTTTGCTTGAGCTTGTCTTCCTTTTTGCGCTTTTTGGCCAACTCCTTTTGGCGTTTTTCATAGCTGTAATTGGGGGTTGCCATGGTGGGTCCTTTGTCAGGTTCTGCGGTTCAAGAGTTGAGCGGCCAATTGGTGCAAGGCCTCTCGGTAAGGTGAGGGGGGCAGGGCGCTGAGTACTGCCATGGCGCGTTGGGCCTCTGCGGCTGCGGCGGCTTGGGTCGCCTCCAAGGCCCCTGTGCTGCGCACAATGGTCACAATTTGTTGCAGGGCTTGCAAGTCCCCGGTTTCAATGGCGTTGCGGATGGTTTGGTTTTGTTCAGGGCTGCCGTTTTGCATGGCCAAGATCAAGGGCAAGGTGGTCTTGCCTTCGCGCAGGTCATCGCCCAAGTTTTTGCCGAAATCGGTGCTGTCGCCCGCGTAGTCCAACAAGTCGTCGACGACTTGGAAAGCGGTGCCCAGGGCTTGACCGTAAGTGGCGCAGGCTTGTTCGGTGGCTGCGTCAGAGTTGGCCAGGATGGGGGCCAAGCGTGCACTGGCTTCAAACAGTTTGGCGGTTTTGGAGCGAATCACCAACAAATAGTCGTCTTCACTCAGCGAGGCGTCATGGGTGTTCATCAGTTGCAACACCTCGCCTTCAGCGATCACGTTGGTGGCCTCGGCCAAGACTTCCATGACGCGCATTTGGCCACTTTCCACCATCATCTGAAAGGCCCGCGAGTACAAAAAGTCACCAACCAACACACTGGCGGGGTTGCCAAAGCTTTGGTTGGCAGTGGGGCGCCCACGGCGCAAGGTGGATTCGTCCACCACATCATCGTGCAGCAATGTGGCGGTATGGATAAATTCGACAACGGCCGCCATGGGGTGTCGCTGTGGCCCTTCAAAGCCAATGGCTTTGGCCATCAGCAGCAACAATGCGGGCCGCAGTCGCTTGCCGCCAGCGGCAATGATGTATTGTGAAACTTGGCCCACCAGTGGAACGCCCGAGGACAGGCGATCGTGAATGATGCGATCCACTTCAGACATATCCTGGGCGATCAAGGACAGGGCTGTGGTGGAGGCGTCAGGCAAAGTTGACAAGTGGTGTGGGCTCTGGGTAAGGGTTCAGATCATTATAGGTAAGGCTTTTAGACCCCACAGATGTCCCTGGGTCATGCCAATTCCTGTCGCAGCCTCGATGGGCCACATGAGGGCTCTGATCGGGCCGCAGATTGAAAATCAACCACTGGTTATAAATTCTGATAGAATTTCAGGTTCTTCAAAAATCCTTTTGGAGAGCCTTCGAAGAACATTTTCCCAGAGGTCCTTATGTACGCGGTCATAAAAACCGGTGGCAAACAGTATCGTGTTGCTGCTGGCGAAAAAATTAAAGTAGAACAGATTGCTGCGGACGTTGGCCAAGAGATTGTGATCGACCAAGTGCTCGCTGTCGGCAACGGCGCAGAGCTCAAGGTTGGCACACCCTTGGTGTCCGGTGCAACTGTCAAAGCCACAGTGTTGGCGCACGGCAAGCACGACAAAGTGCGCATTTTCAAAATGCGCCGTCGCAAGCACTATCAAAAACGCCAGGGGCATCGGCAGCAATTCACAGAGCTGCAAATCGCTTCCATTCAAGGTTGAGGGGCTAAGTCATGGCACAGAAAAAAGGCGGCGGCTCTACGCGCAACGGGCGTGATTCACAGCCCAAAATGTTGGGTGTCAAGGCGTTTGGTGGCGAGTTGGTGAGCGCAGGCTCCATCATCGTGCGCCAGCGCGGCACCAAGTTCCACCCCGGTACCAATGTCGGTATTGGCAAAGACCATTCCCTGTTCGCCTTGGTGGACGGTCATGTGAGTTTTGCTGTCAAGGGTGCTTTGAACAAGTCCACGGTCAATGTCAAACCCGCTTGATGTGCGGATTTGATGCTGACAAGCCCCGACTGGTCGGGGCTTTTTTATTGATTAAGATGCCTTTATGAAGTTCGTGGACGAAGCGCTGATTGACGTGATCGCCGGTGACGGTGGGAACGGCTGCGTCTCGTTTCGGCACGAAAAGTACAAAGAATTTGGCGGGCCCAATGGGGGCGACGGCGGACGCGGAGGCCATGTGTATGCGGTGGCCGACCCCAGCCTCAATACCTTGGTGGACTTTCGGTTTTCGCGCCGCCATGAGGCGCGAAAAGGCCAACATGGTTTGGGCTCCGACATGTTTGGTGCAGCGGGCGACGACATCACTTTGAAGATGCCCGTGGGCTCTGTCATCACCGACGCCGAAACCGGTGACGTGTTGTATGAAATGCTGGTGCCCGGCGAGAAAATCATGATCGCCAAAGGCGGGGATGGCGGCTTTGGCAACATGCGGTTCAAAAGCTCGATCAACCGTGCGCCGCGCCAAAAAACACCGGGCTGGCCTGGCGAGCGCAAAAACCTCAAACTCGAACTCAAAGTCTTGGCCGATGTGGGTTTGCTGGGCATGCCCAATGCGGGCAAATCCACCCTGATCACGGCCATTTCGAACGCCCGACCCAAGATCGCCGATTACCCCTTCACCACTTTGCACCCCAACTTGGGGGTGGTTCGGGTCGGCCCAGAGCAGAGCTTTGTGGTGGCCGATATCCCAGGCCTGATTGAAGGCGCTTCTGAAGGGGCCGGTTTGGGCCATCAGTTTTTGCGCCACTTGCAGCGCACCCGCTTGCTGTTGCACATGGTGGACTTTGCGCCCTTTGACGACAACATTGACCCTGTGGCACAAGCCAAGGCGATCGTGGGTGAGTTGAAAAAATACGACCAAGCCTTGTTTGACAAGCCGCGTTGGTTGGTGCTGAACAAAATTGACATGGTGGACGCCGATTCACGCGTGGCGCAAGTCAAAGAGTTTGTGCGCCGCATGCGTTACAAAGGGCCGGTGTTTGAAATTTCCGCCCTCACCCATGATGGTTGTGACGCTTTGTCCAAAGCCATTTATAAATATTTGCACGCCCAGCACCTGTCCACCTTGGCACCGGTCGATGTCGATCCGCGTTTTGCGGGCACGGCGGCCGATGTGCCTTCCACCCCCATGTGAATGGCGATTCACCGATGAGTGACAACGCTGCCCATGTCTTGCGCGATGCGCGCCGCTTGGTCATCAAGGTGGGCTCCACCTTGGTCACCAACGAAGGCAAAGGCTTAGATCAACAAGCCATCGGTGAGTGGTGTCGCCAAATGGGGGCTTTGGTGCGCGAGGGCCGCGAGGTCATCATGGTCTCCAGCGGGGCCATTGCCGAGGGCATGAAGCGTTTGGGCTGGAGCACCCGCCCGCATGAAATTCATGAGCTGCAAGCCGCAGCCGCTGTGGGGCAAATGGGCTTGGCGCAAATTTACGAATCGAGTTTGCGCGAACATGGTTTGGGCAGTGCCCAAGTGTTGCTCACCCACGCCGATTTGGCCGACCGCGAGCGCTATCTCAATGCCCGCTCTACCTTGCTCACCTTGCTGCAACACGGCGTGCTGCCGGTCATCAACGAAAACGACACGGTGGTCAACGACGAAATCAAGTTCGGCGACAACGACACCTTGGGGGCTTTGGTGGCCAACTTGGTCGATGCGGATGCGTTGATCATCTTGACCGACCAAAAAGGCCTGTACAGCGCTGACCCGCGGCGCGACCCTTCGGCCACCTTTGTTCACCAAGCACGGGCTGGTGACCCCAAGCTAGAGGATATGGCGGGTGGCGCTGGATCGAGCTTGGGCAAGGGCGGGATGATCACCAAAATATTGGCCGCTAAGCGGGCCGCAGGCTCGGGCGCTTCTACCGTCATCGCCTGGGGCCGCGAAACGGATGTGCTGCTGCGCTTGGCCCATGGCGAAGCCATTGGCACCTTGTTGGTGGCCCCCACGCAAAAGCAGCAAGCCCGCAAGCAGTGGATGGTGGACCACTTGCAACTGCGCGGGTCGGTGACGATTGATGGCGGTGCACTGGCCAAGCTCAGCTTGGAGGGTAAAAGCCTGCTGCCCATCGGCATGACCGCTGTGCAGGG
Organism: Limnohabitans rimovensis (SeqCode); assembly: GCF_965234775.1. Taxonomy (GTDB): domain Bacteria; phylum Pseudomonadota; class Gammaproteobacteria; order Burkholderiales; family Burkholderiaceae_C; genus Limnohabitans; species Limnohabitans rimovensis. The sequence goes on from NZ_OZ248566.1 coordinate 28,784, forward strand.
CGATTTTTCGCGCGGTGATGTGATTGCCATTCGCGCCACCGATGGGCGCGAAATCGCCCGTGGTTTGGCCAACTATGCCAGCGCTGAGGCGCGCTTGTTGTGCCGCAAGCCGTCCACTGACATTGAAACATTGCTCGGTTATGTCGCCGAACCCGAGATGGTTCACCGCGACAACTTGGTTTTATTAGGCCAAGCCTAAGCCGCGTTCCTGGGGGTGCCGCGCCAAGCGGCCAAGGGCTCAGCGGTTGGTGCCGTCAGGGTGCGGATCAAAACTACCCCCTGGGGGAAGCTCCAGGCCCTCTGGTGCCTGTCCGTTCGGGTCAATTTGTCCCATCATGCGGGGCGTGGCTCGGTACAGCCGATGACGCCCATCTTGTCGCGGCAAATAGCGCGACAACTCGGTCAGCGCCATTTGATAAACCCCGCGTTTGAAATCCACCACCGCGTCCAAGGGCACCCAGTAATCGTTCCAGCGCCAAGCGTCAAATTCGGGGTGGTCGGTGGCGCGCAAATTCAGTTGCCAGTCGTGGGCCTGCATTTGCAGCAAGAACCAAATTTGCTTTTGTCCCTTGTAGTGCCCACGCGCTTCGCGCCGAACATAGCGGTCGGGCACCTCGTAGCGCAACCAGTCGCGGGTGCGCGCCACCACCCGCACATGGTCGGGTTGCAAACCCACTTCTTCGTGCAGTTCGCGGTACATGGCCTGCTCAGGGCTTTCGCCTCTATCGATTCCCCCCTGGGGGAACTGCCAGCTGTGGGTGCGGATCCGCTTGCCCCAAAACACCTGGTTTTTCTGGTTGAGCAGGATGATGCCGACGTTGGGTCGAAACCCTTCACGGTCAAGCATAATCAAACCTCAAAATTCTTAAACTGATCCCATTATGCACAGACAGTCCGCCCCATCAAGGGGTTCGACCCGAGTGCCATATCCCCCAGCCGGAACTTCCCCGCCCCATGAAAGCCTCTCAATTTCTCATCTCCACCCTCAAGGAAGCCCCGTCCGATGCCGAGGTCGCCAGCCACCAGCTGATGATGCGTGCCGGCATGATCAAAAAGCTGGGCGCGGGCATCTACACCTACATGCCCATGGGCTTGCGGGTGATCCGCAAGGTCGAAGCCATCGTTCGCGAGGAGATGAACCGCGCTGGCGCCATCGAGCTGACCATGCCGGTGGTGCAACCCTCCGAGTTGTGGCAAGAGACCGGCCGCTTTGAAAAAATGGGCCCCGAGTTGCTGCGCATCCAAGACCGCCATGGCCGCGACTTTGTGGTGCAGCCCACCAGCGAAGAGGTGGTCACCGACATCGCCCGCCAAGAATTGCGCAGCTACAAGCAACTGCCGAAAAACCTCTACCAAATCCAAACCAAATTCCGTGACGAGCGCCGCCCCCGTTTTGGGCTGATGCGTGGGCGTGAGTTCACCATGAAGGACGCCTACAGCTTTGACCGCGACGCCGACGCCGCCAAGGTCAGCTACCAAGTGATGGCGCAGGCTTACCGCGCCATCTTCGACCGCTTTGGCTTGCGCTACCGCGCGGTGGCCGCTGACAGTGGCGCGATTGGCGGCGACCTGAGCGAAGAGTTTCAAGTGATTGCCGCCACCGGCGAAGACGCCATCGTCTACTGCCCCAGCAGCGACTACGCCGCCAACATGGAAAAAGCCGAGGCCTTGGCCCCTCAAGGCGCACGGCCTGCCGCCACCCAAGCCTTGACCAAAACCCCCACCCCCGGCAAGAGCACTTGCGCCGATGTGGCCGAGCTGTTGGGCCTGTCTTTGACCAAAACCATTAAATCACTGGTTTTGGCGACAGATGAGCTCAATAAAGAGGGTGTTATCGTTAAATCACAGGTTTGGCTGCTCTTGGTGCGTGGCGATCACGATATGAACGAGGTCAAGGTGGGCAAGTTGGCGGGCTTTGAAAAAGGCTTCCGGTTTGCCACCATTGCCGAGATTGAAGACCATTTCGGCTGCAAACCTGGTTATTTAGGCCCTATCGGCTTGCAAAAGCCGTTAAAAATCGTCATCGACCGCGATGTGGCGGTGATGGCCGATTGGGTGTGTGGCGCCAACACGGTGGACTTTCACATGACCGGCGCCAATTGGGGCCGCGACCTGCCCGAGCCCGACATGGTGGCCGACATCCGCAATGTTGTGGAAGGCGACGCCTCGCCCGATGGCAAAGGCGTGTTGGCGATTGAGCGCGGCATTGAAGTGGGGCATATTTTTTACCTCGGCACCAAGTACAGCCAAGCCATGAACGCCACGTTTTTGGCCGACGACGGCAAGCCCAAGCACTTCGAGATGGGTTGCTACGGCATTGGCATCACCCGCTTGCCCGCCGCTGCCATCGAGCAAAACCACGATGCCAAAGGCATCATTTGGCCCGACGCCTTGGCGCCCTTCACGGTGGTGATTTGCCCCATCGGCCCTGACCGCAGCCCCGATGTCAAAGCCGCCGCCGACACGCTTTACGCCGACCTCATGGCTGCTGGCGTGGACGTGATTTTGGACGACCGCGGCGAGCGCCCCGGTGCCATGTTTGCCGATTGGGAGCTGATTGGCGTGCCGCACCGCGTGACCATTGGCGACAAAGGCCTCAAAGACGGTTTGGTGGAATACCAGCACCGGCGCGATACCGAGGCCAGCAAGGTGGCGGTGGGTGAGGTGTTGGGGTTGTTGATGGCAAAGTTGGGCGTTTAAACCCCTGTATCTGCTGAGGGTTCAATAGAGGGTTCAATAGGCGCATGGGCAGCCAATAATGATGCGGCCCTCGTCTGCCAGCCTTTACCGCTGGCGCGCCAACGCTGCAAAACATCTTCATCCAAGCGCAAAGTGGTGGGCACTTTGTGTTGGTCTTTCACGCTGCCAACAGGGCGGCCCCGCCATGCGGCTTTGGCCAAGGCCTTGCCTTCTTTTGCCGTGACAGATACACCTGCCACCTGCCAAATGCCGCGTAGCATGTCGGCCTCGGTCAACTCTGGTGCGTCATCCGGGTCGGTCCAAGGCTTGGCTGAATTTTTCGATTTCACGCTCATTGGCTTTCCTTAATGAAATGATGCGCCGGACTTCCCTGCGCGGCGTCCAGACGATGACCACCAAGCGCTCTTGCATCAGCGCCCAAGTGATGAATCTGTGTTCTTCGTAACCTTTTCGAGCATCTTCAAAGGTGAAGGAAACGCCAGCAAAAGCCTGTTGACAGTCCGCAAAATCCAAACCCCTGTGAAGAAGGGTTTCGTGCCGTTTTGCAGGGTCAAACTCGATCTGCATCTAATTAATTGTACATTTAATTAAGTGGATATATTGAAGCACGATGCGCAATGCCCAATGCGTTTGAGTGAATGAATCTGCCGTTAATGAAATGATCTTATGGATTTTTGTGCAATATTTGAAGTGGTTGTTCTGCCTCAAAACCACAACCCATTGCCCTTACGATGACACAGATGCTGCTTTTTGCAGGAAAAAAGGTGTTCGGATGATCCATCGGCGTTTCTGGTTGGCGTGTTGGGTGTGGGCCTGGCCCATAGCCTTGCTGGCCGGGCCGCAGCGCGAGGAGGATTTGGCCGATGCGGTGCGCCACGCTTTGCGCTCGGCAGTGGCGGCTACGGGTGCGCCGGCGCTGGCTGAGGTGGCCGACGCCAGCGCCCAAGCCGTGTGGGTGCAAAGCATGGCACCCCGCTGGGCGCGCTGGTTACAGCGCCAGCAAAAGTCAGGCCCCACAGGCGCAACCACTGCACCGGAGTGGGCACACGAGGCGATGCGGACAGAGGCCTTGCAAACCATTTGGTACGAAGCCCGCCGCGCTGGGCTGGAGCCGTCTTTGGTGCTGGGGCTGATCGAGGTGGAGAGCGGTTTTCGCAAGTTCGCCATCAGCTCAGCAGGTGCGCGGGGCCTGATGCAAGTGATGCCGTTTTGGGCGCGCAGCCTGGGCGAGGGTGACGCGGCGGTGTTGTTTCAACTGCAACCCAATTTGCGCTTTGGCTGCGTGATCTTGCGCCATTACCTGTCTCTGGAAGGGGGCGACCTCACTTTGGCCCTGGGTCGCTACAACGGCAGCCGGGGGCAAGCGGCTTATCCGCGTGCGGTGCTGGCGGCGCAAAAGCGCTGGGCGGGATGAGGTGGTGCTTGCGCCCTGGATAGAATGAATCGAGCCTAGCGGCGTTTTTCACATTGAACATGGAGCCCCCAATATGCTGAACCGTTTTCTTTTGGCCCTGACCGCCATGGTTTTGGTTGTGTCGTCCCTGACGGGGACAGCGCAAGCGCAAACCGTCGAATGGCGCTTTAACAACAGCTATCCTGCATCGCGGCCGGAGTCAGTGCAAATCCGCGCGTTTGCCGCCGATGTGGAAAAACGCACCAATGGCCGCATGAAGATTTCGGTGTCTGAAGGTGGGGCGCTGGGCCTGAAAGATGCGGATGCACTGCGCTTCATGCAAACCGGCGCACCCGAGCTGGGCTTCATCTGGCCGCCCTTCTTGGGCCGTGATGCGCCAGCGCTGGCCAACATATATGTGTACGGTTTGGTGTCAGGTGCCGACGAGCACCTCAAGGCCCTGCCCGCGCTCAAAGCGGTGCTGAAGGAAGGCATTGGCAAGTGGAACGTTGAAGTGCCCGGGTTTTTGGGCTTTTCCATCGTCGATGCTTCGCTGTTTTGCCGCGAGCCGGTGCGCAGCTTGGACGAATTGCGCAAGAAAAAACTGCGCGTGGGCAGCCGCGAACAAGTAGAGACCTTCAAGCGTTTGGGCGTGGCCGCGCAGATCGTGCCGCAAAACGAGTTGTACTCAGCCCTGCAAACCGGTGTGGTCGATTGCGCTTTGTACGCCGCCCGCTTTGCCAACAGCATCTCGCTGCAAGAGGTGGCCAAGCACGTGACGCCCACGGGCTTCCCGTTCCCGCCTGCCCCTTATGCGTTGATGGCGCACAAGGGCAAATGGGCGGCACTGGCACCTGACTTGAAAAAAGGCTTCAACGATGCCGTGGCCGAGTTGGAGCGGGTGAGCTTTAACTTCAGTGGTGACACCGAGGCCGAAAAAGCCGCCCGCGACAAGCTCACCAGCCAAGGCTCCACCTTCTACCCCGCCTTGCCCGGTGCCGACCAAGCCGCTTTGCGCAAGTCGGCCCTGGAGACCTGGGACGTGTTGGCCAAAGAAACGGGCGGTGACGCCATCGTCTTTCGCCAACGTGTGCTCGACGCCCTGCCCAAATGACGCTTGAGGTCCGCAGGCCCCACCCGGCATGGGTGGTGGCGGTTGAGCGCGCCTTGCTTGGTCTTTGCACAGCCGTGTCGGCCATTGGTGCCGCGTCTTTGGCGGGCATGTTTGCCCTGGTGCTGGCTGCTGTGGTGATGCGCTACGGCTGGAGCCGACCGCTGGCCTTTACCGAAGAGTTGTGCGGCCTGCTGATGACCTTGGCGGTGTTCACCCTGTTGCCAATGACGGTACTCAAGGAAATCAACATCCGCGTCACTGTGGTGTCGCAGGTTTTGCCGGCACTGGGGCAGCGTGTGTTGTTTGTGCTGGGGCAACTGATTTTGTGGGCTTTTGTGGCGGTGTTCGTTTACCAAGCCGGCGGCATCAGCGAGTTCACCAGCATGCTCGGCCTCAAAACCGAGCAGTCGCGTTTGCCCTTGGCGCCCTTCATGTGGACGGCCACCGTGGCCATGGGTTTGGTGGGGGTGGTCGGGGTGTGGCGCACTTTTTACCCCGTGCAGCCTGCGCCCGAAGACGAGGTGCACCCATGATTTGGGCCTTTTTGGGGGGCGTGCTGGGTTTGACGGTGATGTCGGGCGCGGTTCTCGGTGCAGCCCTGGGACTGACCGGTTTTGCCATTTTGGAAATTTTTGGCGGCGGCGTCACGCGTTTGGGCGTTCAAGCCGTGTTCAATGTGCTGGCCGAGTTCACCCTGACCGCCATCCCTTTGTTCATTTTGCTTGGAGATGTGTTGGTCGCCAGTGGCTTGGCCACGGGCATTTACAAGGCCATGTCGCCGCTGTTTGGCCGCTTGCGGGGCGGTTTGCTGCACACCAACATCGCGGTGTGCACCGTGTTTGGGGCGGTGAGTGGCTCGTCCATGTCGGTGTCGGCGGCGGTGGGCTCGGTGGCCTACCCCGAGCTGTCGCAGCGTGGCTACGACCGCCGCTTGGTGGTGGGCTCCTTGGCCGGTGGCGGCACTTTGGGCTTGTTGATCCCGCCCAGCTTGTCGCTCTTGATTTATGGCGCGCTGACCGACACCTCGATTGGCAAGTTGTTTTTGGCCGGTGTGCTTCCCGGTTTGATGATGGCGGCCTTGTTCATGGTCTACATCGAGATCACGGTGCGCCGCCAACCCAGTTTGGCCCCACAAGAACCACGCATGCCCTGGGGCGAGACCTTGCGCGCCACCATGGCGGTGTGGCCCATATTGGTGCTGATCTTGGCGGTCTTGGGCAGCTTGTTTGCAGGCATCGCCACCCCCACCGAATCGGCTGCTGTGGGTGTGGCTGCGGCGGTTTTGTTGGGCTTCACCATGGGCGACTTGACCTGGCCCAAATTGGCAAAAACCTTTTTGAGCTCGGCCAGCACCTTTGCGGTGATCGCCCTGGTGTTCATGGGTGCGGTCATCTTGGCCCAGTCCATCAGCCTGATGCAGCTGCCGCAAAAAATGCTCGAAACCATCTCCGGCGTGGGCATGTCGCCCCTGGTGCTGCTGGTGGTGATTGTGTTCATTTACCTGCTGCTGGGCATGATCTTTGACGGCCTCTCCATGATGGTGATGACCTTGCCGGTGGTGTTTCCGCTCATGACCGGCTTGGGCTTTGACGCGATTTGGCTGGGCGTGGTGATCACCATGATGGTGGAGATCGGCATGCTCACCCCGCCTGTGGGCATGAACCTGTTTGTGCTGGTGGGCATTACCCAGGGCAAAGTCACTCTGGCCGAGGCGGCCATGGGCGCCTTGCCTTTTTGGATTTTGCTCATGGTGGGGGTGGCCATATTGACTGTTGTCCCTGGCATTGCCACTTGGTTGCCCAGCGTGGCTTTGTGATGGCGGCTAAACCATGAGCCATGTCAACCGCGCCCGTGCACAGCGCTTGATGCGCGAGCGCGGGCTGGACGCCATCGTGTTGGCCAAGCCCGAAAGCTATACCTGGGCCAGTGGGGCACCGGCTGGGGTGGCGGCTTTTTTCAGGCGCGCCGGGGCTTGTTTGGCCGTGGTGCCAGCAGACCCCAGCGCCCCCATCCAAGTGGTGACCACCGAGTTGTTTGCACCGCCGGCCCGGCAAGCCTTGGGCGACGCCCATGTGTGGACGCACAGCGATTGGGTGGAAACCGCTGATATTCGGCCCTGGGCCGATGGCGGCGAATCGGCGGCGGTGTTGGTCAACCGCGCCCAAGTGCATCGGCCTGAAAGTTTTGCGCGACCAGCGGTGTTTGACGCCCGCGCAGCCTTTGGCCAACTGGTCCACTTGCTGAAAAGTGCGGGCTTGGCCCAGGCCCGCTTGGGTTTGGATTTGGACTTTTGGCCCGTGGCCGATTACCGCTTGCTGTGCGAGGTGCTGCCCCATGTGGTGTGGCGCGACGCCAGCGCCACGATGGGCGCGATCAAGGTGGTCAAGTCAGCCGGTGAGATCGAGCGCTTGCAAACCGCTGCGGCTTGGGCTGAAGCCGGCATGGTGAAAGCCATTGCGGCCATTCACCACGGCGTGGACCGCGCCGAGATTGCCCAAGCTTGGCAAGCCGGTGTGGCCCAAGCGGTGCAAGCCAGCGGCCGGCGCATGAGCGGGCAGTGGGAATACATCACGGTGGGTCCCTTGCCTTGGCAAGGCGGGGGCCGGGTGCAAGACGGCGACGTCATTAAATTCGATGTGGGTTGTTTGATCGACGGCTACAGCTCCGACAGTGGGCGCACCTTTGTGTGCGGCCAGCCGCGCCAACGCACGCTGGACATTGCCCAAGGTTTGCAAGATGCGTTTGAGGCCGGCCTAGAGGTGTTGAAGCCCGGCCAACCCATGAGCGAAGTGCATCGCCGCGCCACCCAGGCCATGCACCGGGCGGGTTTTGTGGGCTACCAGCGCGGTCACTTTGGTCACAGCCTGGGGCATGACACCTTTTGCGAGGTGGCGCCCTTTTTGGCCCAAGAGGCCCACGACCTGATCGAGCCCGGCATGGTGCTGGCGTTTGAAACACCTTTTTATGTGGACGGCGAGGGCGGCTTCATCATCGAAGATCAATTTGTGATCACCGCGACCGGCGCTGAGCCCGCGTGGTCACTGCCACGCCCCTTGCAGGTGTTGGCTTTGTGAAAGCCCCAGTGGGTGGGGCAGGGCAGTGGCCTGGATTTGAGTTTGAGTTTCAGACCCGCAGGATATGCGGCTTTGGCCCGTTGAGGCCCGACACCAAAGCAGGCGCTTTCAGGGGTTGAGCACCGTTTGCAGCTCGCCCGATTCGTACATTTCCATCATGATGTCGGAGCCGCCGACAAACTCACCCTTGACATACAACTGGGGGATGGTGGGCCAGTTGCTGTATTCCTTGATGCCTTGGCGAATTTCGGCATCGTCCAGCACATTCACGGTTTTCACGGTCTTGGTGTCCACGCCACAGGCCTTGAGCACCTGAATCGCCCGACCTGAGAAACCGCACATCGGGAAGCTGGCGCTGCCCTTCATAAATAGAACGACTTCATTGGCCTTGACCAGTTCGTCAATGCGTTGCATCACATCACTCATCGCTGTCTCCATTCCGTTTCGACAATTGCAGCATTATTTCATCCCTGCGGTGCTGCCACCGGTGCAGCGGCGGATGCCCGCTTTGTCAAGGCGGCTTTGCACCTGTTGCCAGCCATGGGAGCGCATCAGGTCTTGCACCGCATCGGCTTGGTCGTGGCCGTGCTCCAGCAACAGCCAGCCCCCGGGGTGGAGGTGCTCGGCGGCGTGGGCCACCAGCCAGCGCAGATCGTCCAGCCCATCCGCACCCGAGGCCAGTGCCAGGCGCGGTTCATGGCGCAGGCCCGGCCAATGCGGGTCTGCTTCGGCCACATAAGGCGGGTTGGAAACGATCAGGTCAAAGCGTTGGCCAGACCAGGGCGTCAGCCAAGGGCCCAGGGCAAATTGCACGGGCAGGCCCAGCCGCTCGGCGTTGGCCTGGGCCACCGCCAGCGCGTCTGAGCTGACATCGCTGGCGCTGACTTGGGCTCGCGGGCAGTGGTGGGCGATGGCCAAGGCCACCGCACCGCTGCCGGTGCCCAAGTCCAACACCGAGGGTGATGTGAGTTCTTGCACACGCTCCAAGGACCAGTCCACCAAGGTTTCGGTGTCGGCGCGGGGGTCTAGAACGTGGGCGTTGACCTGCAAATCCAAGTCATAAAACGCCTTGCGCCCGGTCAAATAGGCCAGCGGAACCCCTTGGCTGCGCTGGGCGATCAACCCGGGCCAGCGCTCGGCGGCGGCCTCGGGCAGGGGTTGTTCGTCGTGCGCGAGCAGCCAGGCGCGGTCTTGCGCAGGCCGCCCCAGCAAGGCCAGCAGCAGCCATTGGGCGTCCAAGCGCTCCAGCCCCAGGGCTTGGGCTTGGCGCAAAGCCTGGGCCAAGGTCATGCCGGGCCGTCCAGCCCCAGCGCTTGCAGTTGCTCGGCTTCGCGGGCGTTGTGCAGGGCTTGCAACACGTCGTCCAGCTCCCCTTCCATGATTTGGCTCAACTTGTACAGGGTGAGGTTGATGCGGTGGTCGGTCAGCCGCCCTTGGGGAAAGTTGTAAGTGCGGATGCGGTCGCTGCGGTCGCCACTGCCGATCAAGCCCTTGCGCGTGGCCGCCTCTTTGGCCGCGCGTTCGCTGCGTTCGCGCTCTTGGATGCGTGCCGCCAGCACCTGCAAGGCCTTGGCTTTGTTGCGGTGTTGGGATCGGTCGTCTTGGCACTCGGCCACGATGCCGGTGGGCAGGTGGGTGACGCGCACCGCCGAGTCGGTTTTGTTGATGTGTTGGCCGCCTGCGCCGCTGGCGCGAAAGGTGTCGATGCGCAGGTCAGCCGGGTTGATTTGCACGGCGCTGGCCTCGTCAGGCTCGGGCATCACGGCCACGGTGCAAGCGCTGGTGTGGATGCGCCCCTGGGATTCGGTGGTGGGTACGCGCTGCACCCGGTGGCCACCCGACTCCAGGCGCAGCCAGCCATAGGCTTGGTCGCCCTCCACGCGCAGCACCACTTCTTTGTAGCCACCCAGGTCGCTGGGGGACTCGCTCATCAGGCTCACGCGCCAGCCCCGGCGCTCGGCACAGCGGGTGTACATGCGCAGCAAGTCCCCTGCAAACAAGGCCGACTCGTCGCCGCCGGTCCCAGCGCGTATTTCCAGGTAAGCCGCGCGCTCGTCCTCGGGGTCTTTGGGCAGCAGCATGCGCTGCAATTCGGCCTCCAGGCGCGCCATGTCTTGGTGGGTTTGCTCGGCCTCTTCTTGGCCCAGGGCGCGCATGTCGGCGTCTTCATGGGTCAGTAACCCCTCGGCGGCTTGGGCATCGGCCTGGCGTTGTTGGTGCTGAAGGTAGCGCTCGGCCACGGCCGCCACCTCGGTGCGCTCGCGCGACAAGGCCATGAAGCCTGGCATGTCTTTCATGATGTCTTCGCGCGAGAGCAAAAAATCGAGCTCGGCCAAGCGTTGGGTGTAGCGCTCCAGCTGAGCGCGCAAAAAGGCTTTCACGGAGGAGGGGGGCCGAGCTAACGGCTGCTGCGCAGGAAGAACTGCTCGATGGCACCACGGGCGCGTTCACGCGCGTCGGTATCGCTGGCATGCAACTCGGCCATGGCGCCGTGCAGCATTTTTTGGGTCAGCCCCCGGGCCATGGCTTCGAGGACTTCTTCGATGTCCTCGCCCTTGGCCAATTGCTTGCGGGCGCGTAGCAATTCGGCCTGGCGCCAAGCCTGGGCTTGGGCATTGAGTTGTTGGATCAGCGGCACTTGGCCGCGTTGGTCCAGCCAGCTCAAAAAGCTTTGCACACCCGCGTCGATGATGGTTTCGGCCTGGGCCACCGCCGCTTGCCGGTTGGCTTGCCCGGTTTGCACCACCGTGGCCAAGTCATCCACGGTGTACAAATAAACGTCGCGCAGGCTTTTGACCTCGGGTTCGATGTCGCGTGGCACCGCCAAATCGACCATGAACATGGGGCGCTGGCGGCGTTTTTTCAGGGCCCGCTCGACCGCGCCCAGGCCAATCAAGGGCAGGGTGCTGGCGGTGGAACTGATCACCGCATCAAACTCGTGCAGGCGATCGGGCAGGTCGGCCAAGCGCATCACATCGCCGCCAAATTGGGTGGCCAAGCGTTCGCCACGCTCCATGGTGCGGTTGGCGACGGTGATGGACTTGGGGTTTTTGGCCGCAAAGTGGGTGGCGCACAGCTCAATCATTTCGCCCGCGCCCACAAACAGCACGCGGATCTTGCCGATGTCTTCAAACAATTGCATTGACAAGCGCACGCTGGCCGCGGCCATGCTGATCGAGTGGGCGCCAATTTCGGTGCTCGAGCGCACCTCTTTGGCCACCGCAAACGAGCGTTGGAACAACTGATTCAGGGTGGTGCCCAGGGCGCCCACTTCGTCGGCGGCGCGCACCGCGTCTTTCATTTGGCCCAAAATTTGGGCTTCACCCAGCACCATCGAGTCCAAACCACTGGCCACCCGGAAGGCGTGGCGCGCGGCGTTGGCGTTTTCCAGTGAGTACGTGTGAGCGTGTAAATCTTGGGCGGACACACCGCCCGACTGGGCCAGCCAGTGCAGCGTTTGCTCCAGCGCGGGCGTAGGGCCGGCGCAATAAATCTCGGTGCGGTTACAAGTGGAGAGAATGGCGGCTTCACTTTGGTCGGAAAAGGCGCTGCGCAAACCCGACAGGGTGGGACCAATTTGGTCCACTGCAAAAGCAAATTTTCCCCGCATGTCCAGCGGGGCTGTGTTGTGATTGAGGCCCAAGGCCCAGACTGCCATGATCTGAATTATAAAATTTGCACCCCATGAACGCCTTTGACGCCCTTTGGCACATCCTGCACTTTACCGCGCCTGCTTTGGCTGTGGCGGCTTTGCTCAGCCTGAGAGGTCCTTTTTGGGGTTCTAAATGGCGTTTTTCGGGTTTTTGGTGGCGTTTTGTCTTGAACACCTTGGTGTCTGTGCTGGCTTTGGCCCTGGGCCTGTGGTTCTTGGGCAACGACGCCAAGATGCTCAGCTACATGGCCATGGTGCTGGCCTGTGCCAGCAGCCAGTGGTGCCTCATGCGCGCATGGCGGCGCTGAAGCTTTGCACCTCATCGGTGATGATGCCGTCAATGCCCCATTGGCGCAGTTGCTCGGCGCGCTGGGGGTCATTGACGGTGTAAACCCAAGCACGCAGGCCCATCGCGTGGGCGTGTTTGATCACGCTGGCGCTGCACAGGTTGTTGTGCAGCACCACAGCCACGCAGCCCAAATCCGCTGCGCATGTCCAATCCGGTGGTGCTGAGGCGTCCATCAGCAAAGCGCGTGGCAAGTCGGGGGCCGCCTCGCGCGCAGCTTGCAAAGACGGCACAGAAAATGAGCTCAGCACTGGCTGGAGGGCGCTGCCAGCCCAACATTGCTGGGCGGTTCTTGCCACAACCTCGCCACACATTGCTTCCAGACCCGGGGCGGGCTTGATCTCCAAATTGAAGGCCACGCCATGGGCCTTTGCCCAGGGGGCCAAAACATCCAGCCGCAGCAAGCCCAGGCCAGCATGCGCCGTGCTGTGCCACGTGCCAGCGTCCAGGCATTGCAAACGATCCCAGGTTTGCGCGGCGGCCAGGCCCTGGCCATTGGTGGTGCGCGACAAATGCAAATCGTGGAGCAAAAAAGGCACACCATCGGCGCTGATTTGCACGTCGCACTCAAACATGGCAAAGCCCAAGCGTGCACCGAGCTCAAAAGCGGGCAAAGTGTTTTCGGGGGCCAAACGGCCCGCCCCGCGGTGGGCGATCCAAAGCGGGTAGGGCCAGGGCTGGGGGCTGAGGGCAGGGTGCATGACCCAAGCATTGTCAGGCCCCAGGCTGGCGTTTGGACACCGTGCTGTACCCGTGCAAGCAGTGGTTTTTGCCAATGGGCTTGTGGGCGGGGGGATATGCCCCCTTGCGGTACCATTCAGCGCTTAAATCTATGAATGCACCCATCCCATTGCAGCAGCTGTTGTCCACCGCAGACAGCAGCCCCCGGTTGCGCGAAATCCCCTACAACTACACGTCGTTCTCAGACCGTGAGATTGTCATGCGCCTGTTGGGCGACGAAGCCTGGGATTGGCTTGAGCGCTTGCGCCAAGAGCGCCGCACCGGCCGCTCAGCGCGCATGCTCTACGAGGTGCTGGGCGACATTTGGGTGGTGCAGCGCAACCCCTATTTGCAAGACGACTTGCTCGACAACCCTGGTCGACGCCGTTTGTTGGTCGAGGCCTTGCACCACCGCTTGGCCGAGGTGCAAAAACGCCGCACGCCCAGCGACGATGCGCAACGCGATGTGTGGGTGGGTCGTTTGCTCGAGGCCGCTAGCGCGGCTGTTGACGGTTTTGCCCAAAACTTTGAGCGCATGGCGGCTTTGCGGCGCAAAGCGCAAAAGGTGCTGCGCAAATGCACCGCTGCGGACAACATCAAGTTCGATGGCCTGAGCCGCGTGTCACATGTCACCGACGCCACCGACTGGCGCGTCGAGTACCCGTTTGTGGTGCTCACACCCGACTCGGAGACCGAGATGGCCTCCATGGTCAAAGCCTGTATCGAATTGGGCCTGACCATCATCCCGCGCGGCGGCGGCACCGGGTACACCGGCGGGGCCATCCCGCTGACCTGGAAGAGCGCGGTCATCAACACCGAAAAGCTCGAAACCATGACCGAGGTCGAGCACCTGAGCTTGCCCGGCATTGATCACCCCGTGCCCACCATTTGGACCGAGGCCGGCGTGGTCACCCAGCGCGTGGCCGATGCGGCCGAGCGCGCTGGTTTTGTGTTTGCCGTGGACCCCACATCGGCCGAGGCCTCTTGCATTGGCGGCAACATCGCCATGAATGCGGGTGGCAAAAAAGCCGTGTTGTGGGGCACAGCCCTGGACAACTTGGCCAGCTGGCGCATGGTCACGCCCGATGCGCAGTGGCTGGAAGTGGTGCGCTTGTCGCACAACCTGGGCAAGATCCATGACGCCGATGTGGCCAGCTTTGAGCTGCGCTACTTTCAGGCCGATGGCAAAACCCCCATCCGCACCGAGCGGCTGGACATCCCGGGGAAAAGCTTTCGCAAAGAAGGCCTGGGCAAAGACGTCACCGATAAATTCCTCAGCGGCTTGCCCGGCATTCAAAAAGAAGGCTGTGACGGCCTGATCACCAGCGCGCGCTGGGTGGTGCACCGCATGCCCGCGCACACCCGTACCGTGTGCCTGGAGTTTTTTGGCCATGCGCGCGATGCCGTGCCCAGCATTGTCGAGATCAAAGACTTCATGTTTGCCGAGGTGCGCCGCAGCGGCACTTTGCTGGCGGGCTTGGAGCACCTGGACGACCGCTACCTCAAGGCGGTGGGCTACACCACCAAGAGCAAGCGCGGTGGTCTGCCCAAAATGGTGTTGATTGGCGACATCGCCGGTGACGATGCCGACGCCGTGGCCCGCGCCACCTCTGAAGTGGTGCGCTTGGCCAATTCGCGCAGTGGCGAAGGCTTTGTCGCGGTCAGCGCCGATGCGCGCAAAAAGTTTTGGCTCGACCGCAAGCGCACCGCAGCCATCAGCCGCCACACCAACGCTTTCAAGATCAATGAAGACGTGGTCATCCCCTTGCCGCGTATGGCCGAGTACACCGACGGCATTGAGCGCATCAACATCGAGTTGTCACTGCGCAACAAAATTGCCCTGTGCCATGCTTTGGATGCGTTTTTGGCCGAGGGCCATTTGCCACTGGCCAAGACCGATGACGCGGGTGACATACCGGCGGCCGAGCTGCTCGAAGACCGCGTGGCCCAAGCGCGGGCCCTGATTGCCCAGGTGCGCGATCAGTGGCAGGGCTGGCTGACCGATGTGGATGCCTTGTTTCCGCAGTTGCAAGACCACACTTTGCGCGCCAGCTGGAAGCTGCAAATCCGCCCGGGGTTGGAAAACATTTTCAGTGGCGCCGCGTTTCAGCCCTTGCTCAAAGCCTGTTTGGACATCCACCAAAAAGTGCTCAAAGGCCGGGTGTGGGCGGCTTTGCACATGCACGCCGGTGACGGCAATGTGCACACCAATTTACCGGTCAACAGCGACGACTACGACATGCTGCAAACCGCCCACGAAGCGGTGGGTCGCATCATGGCGCTGGCGCGCTCGCTCGATGGCGTGATCTCGGGCGAGCACGGCATTGGCATCACCAAGATGGCCTATCTGAGCGACGCCGAGTTGAAGCCCTTTGCCGACTACAAAGCGCGCATGGACCCGCAGGGCCACTTCAACAAAGGCAAATTGCTGCGCCAGCCTACCCACAGAGATGGCGATGTGCGTGCATCCGGATTGAGCCAGGCCTACACGCCCAGCTTTGGCCTGATGGGGCACGAGTCGCTGATCATGCAGCAGTCAGACATTGGCGCGATTTCCGAGTCCATCAAGGACTGCCTGCGCTGCGGCAAATGCAAGCCGGTGTGTGCCACCCATGTGCCACGCGCCAATTTGCTCTACAGCCCGCGCAACAAAATTTTGGCCACGTCGCTGCTGATCGAAGCTTTTTTGTACGAAGAGCAAACCCGCCGCGGCGTTTCGATCAAGCATTGGCAAGAGTTTGAAGACGTCGCCGACCACTGCACCGTTTGTCACAAGTGCGAGTCGCCATGCCCGGTGAAGATCGACTTTGGCGACGTCACCATGAACATGCGCAACCTGCTGCGCAAGATGGGCAAAAAAACATTCCGCCCCGGCAATGCGGTGGCAATGATGTTCCTCAATGCCACCAACCCGGAAACAATCAAGTTCATGCGGATGGGCATGGTCGAGGTGGGCTTTAAAGTGCAGCGCTGGGCCAACGATGTGTTGCAGCAGTTCATTCGCAAGCAAACCGCTCGCCCGCCATCCAGCGTGGGCACCGCGCCCATCAAAGAGCAAGTGATTCATTTCGTCAACAAAAAGATGCCCAAAGGCTTGCCGAATAAAACGGCCCGGGCTTTGTTGGACATTGAAGACAGCGACTACGTGCCCATCATCCGCAACCCGCAAGCCACCAGTGCCGACAGCGAAGCGGTGTTTTATTTCCCGGGTTGTGGCTCTGAGCGCTTGTTCAGCCAAGTGGGCCTGGCCACTCAGGCCATGTTGTGGCATGCCGGCGTGCAAACTGTGCTGCCCCCAGGCTACCTGTGTTGCGGCTACCCCCAGCGTGGGTCGGGCCAGCAAGACAAGGCCGACAAAATCATCACTGACAACCGGGTGTTGTTCCATCGTGTGGCGAACACGCTGAATTATTTGGACATCAAAACCGTGGTGGTCAGTTGTGGCACTTGCTACGATCAATTGCAAGGCTATGAGTTCGACAAAATATTCCCCGGCTGCCGGATTGTTGATATCCACGAGTACTTGCTGGAGAAGGGCATCACGCTGAATGCCGCACAACAAGGTCAATACCTCTATCACGACCCGTGCCACAGCCCGATGAAGCAGCAAGACCCGATGAAAACGGTCAAAGCCTTGGTCGGCGACCAAGTGCTCAAAAGCGAGCGCTGCTGTGGCGAGTCGGGCACCCTGGGCGTGACCCGGCCTGACATTTCCACCCAAATTCGCTTCCGCAAGGAAGAAGAGTTGCGCTTGAACGAGGTCAGCTTGGCCCAAATGACGGGTGTGGCGTCAGGGCCTGTCAAGATCCTCACCAGCTGCCCGAGTTGTTTGCAAGGTTTGTCACGCTACGGCCAAGATTTACAAAACGGCTTGCTCGAAGCCGACTACATCGTGGTCGAGATGGCCAAGCACATCTTGGGCGACAACTGGATGCCCACCTATGTGGCGGCGGCCAATGACGGCGGCATCGAGCGGGTGTTGGTTTGATGGAGTCCCCATGGCTGGCCTGAGCACCACCACCCCCAACCCCACGGGCATCACCTTGCACAACAAGTCCAAGGTGCTCGAGGTGTCATTTGCCGATGGCCAAACTTTTCGCATCCCCTTTGAGTTGATGCGCGTCTTCAGCCCGTCTGCAGAAGTGCAGGGCCACGGCCCCGGTCAAGAGGTTTTGCAAACTGGCAAACGTGAGGTGGCGGTGATCGAGTTGGCCCCGGTGGGCAATTACGCGGTCCAACCCACGTTCAGCGATGGGCATGACAGCGGCATTTTTTCTTGGGACTACCTGTACATGCTGGGGTCGCAACAAGACGATTTGTGGGCCCGCTACCAACAGCGCTTGCAAGCCGCTGGTGTGGAGCGCGATGCGCCCATGGCCGGCAAGGCTGCAGCTGGCGGTGCACATGCTTGTGGCAGCCACTGATCCCTGGCAATGAGCAGTACTCACTTTGGTTTTCAGTCGGTTGACGAGCGCGACAAATCGCGCATGGTGCGCGGCGTGTTTGATTCGGTGGCCAGCCGCTACGACGTGATGAACGACTTGATGTCGGCGGGTTTGCACCGCGCCTGGAAGGCCTACACCGTGATGGTGGCCGATGTGCGCCCAGGCATGCGGGTGCTTGACATTGCGGGCGGCACAGGCGACCTGGCCCTGGCTTTTGCGCCCTTGGTGGGCGCCCAAGGTCAAGTGGTGCACACCGACATCAACGAGGCCATGCTGCGCACTGGGCGCGACCGTTTGATCGATGCCGGTGTGTCTTTGCCCACCTTGGTGTGCGATGCCGAGCAACTGCCGTTCCCCGATCAGTACTTTGACCGCGTCAGTGTGGCTTTCGGTTTGCGCAACATGACCCACAAGGATGCGGCCTTGAAAGAAATGCGCCGCGTCCTCAAACCCCAAGGCCGTTTGCTGGTGCTGGAGTTTTCCCGGGTGGCCAAGCCCCTGCAAAAAGCCTACGATTGGTATTCATTCAACGTATTGCCCAAATTGGGTCAGTGGGTGGCGGGTGACCCCGACAGTTACCGCTACTTGGCTGAGTCGATTCGCATGCACCCAGACCAAGCGGGGTTAAAGACCCTGATGCAAGAATGTGGTTTGGGTCATGTGGATATTCACAACCTCAGCGCCGGTCTTGTGGCATTGCATGTTGCAATACGTTGTTGACATTTTTTGTTCGGTCTTTTTTGACGGAGTCTTTCCATGAAACTTTGGACCTTGATCCTTGCCAGCGCCCTGGCATTCACCAGCCTGCACGCCGATGCCTCTAAGCGCCTGGGTGGCGGTAAGTCTGTGGGGCAGCAGTCTAATAATGTGACCCAAAACCAAGCCGCCAAGCCCGCCGCACCGGCCCAGGCCACCCCGGCAGCGGCAGCACCGGCGCCCGCAGCGGCTGCACCCCAGCGCCGCCCATGGGGTGCCATGCTCGGTGGTCTGGCCGCCGGTCTGGGATTGGCTTGGTTGGCCAACTCCCTGGGTTTGGGTGCCGAATTTGGTCAGTTCTTGATGTTTGGCCTGTTGGCCCTGGTCATCATGATGGCGGTGGGTTACTTCATGCGCCGTCGCCAAGCACAGCAAGCGCCCAGCCCCTACGCGTTTGAAGGTGCCGGTGCACCCGCACAGCCCCAAACCTCACCCCAGTACAACCCGCGTAACGTGGGCAATGACGCATCGGCCAGACCGTGGGAAGGCCAAACCGCATCCTTCGAGCCCGCAGCACCCGCGCGCCAAGGCTTGAACATTGGCTCGGGCGTGGCTGGTGGGGCCTCCACTTGGAGCATCCCTGCAGGTTTTGACGTCGAAGGCTTTGTCTCGGCCGCCAAACAAAACTTCATCCATTTGCAAGACGCCTGGGACCGCTCTGACATCCCAGCCTTGAAGGCCATGATGACCGACACCATGCTGAACGAAATCAAGGCCCAGTTGTCCGAGCGCGAAGCCCTGGCACCGGGCCAGGTCAACAAGACCGAGGTGGTCAGTTTGCAAGCCCAGTTGCTGGGTGTGGAAGAGCTGGAAAATGACTTCCTGGCCAGCATCGAGTTCACCGGCTTGATCCGCGAAGACCCCAGCGCTGGTCCCAGCCCGTTCCGTGAAATCTGGAACATGGGTCGACCCAAGCACGGCCAAATGGGCTGGTTGGTTGCGGGGGTGCAAGCCCTGCAGTAAAAATCGCTGCACACGATCGGGAATAATCGGGGACTATGGAAACACAGTCCCCTTTTTCTTGGTGGGTACAACAGGCCCAAGCCTTGGCCAGCCGCATCCAACCGCCCGCTTGGCTCATTGATGAGGGCCAGCAACGGGTGGTGTTGCTCATCAACCATGTGTTGATGCAAGAGCCCCAAGCGTGCGAGCGCCTGCGCCGCGTGGCTGGCCAAAGGGTCGAAGTGCGCTGGCGCCAATTCAATTTTTGCGTGGTGTTCACACCGGCAGGCTTGATTGACAAGGCCGAGCCGTTTCAAAAACCGCATTTGGTGCTGGAAGTCGCCGAGCCCTCACCCTGGGCACTGGCGCAAACTGTGGCCAGTGGGCAAAAGCCCCCGATCCACATCGAAGGCGATGTGCAACTCGCCGCCGAAATCAACTGGCTGATCGACCATGTGCGCTGTGATTTGGAAGAAGACCTTTCGCGTGTGATCGGTGACGCCCGCGCCCATGTGGTGATGGGTGTGGCACGGCAAGTGGCGCAAGCCTTGCGCCAATGGATGGCCCGCCCTGGGGCCGCCCCTGGTGGCCGCAGCGGCAGCCAGGTTGGCTTTCCATGACGCGCATGTTTCGCGGTATTTTTATTCTGTGGGTGGTGTTTCGCCACGGCCTGGACGAGTTGGTGTTGTCGGGCTTTCAACAACCCGGCTTGCGACTGCTGCGCCGCCTGATCAGCCTGGGGCGCAACCTGTCCACCCCGCGGGGCCAGCGCCTGCGCGAAGCGCTGGAGTCCTTGGGCCCCATATTCGTCAAGTTTGGCCAAGTCTTGTCCACCCGGCGTGACTTGTTGCCCACCGATATTGCCAACGAGTTGGCATTGTTGCAAGACCGGGTTCCCCCGTTTTCGTCTGACGTGGCAGTGGCCACCATCGAGCGCGCCCTGGGGCGGCCTGTGGATGAATTGTTCTTGTCGTTTGACCGAGTGCCCGTGGCCAGTGCGTCGATTGCCCAGGTGCACTTTGCCCAGATGCGCGGCAAAGATGGCCAGGTGCGCGATGTGGCGGTCAAGGTGTTGCGCCCGGGCATGCTCAGCGCCATTGAAAAAGACCTGGGGCTGATGCGCACGATGGCGCAGTGGCTGGGCCGATTGTCCAGCGACGGCAAGCGCTTGAAGCCGCGCGAGGTGGTGGCCGAGTTCGACAAATACCTGCATGACGAATTGGACCTGGTGCGCGAGGCCTCCAACGCCGCGCAATTGCGCCGCAACATGCAGGGCCTGGACTTGGTGCTGATCCCCGAGATGTTTTGGGAATATTGCCGCAATGAGGTGATCGTGATGGAGCGCATGAACGGCGTGCCCATCAGCCAAGTGGACCGCTTGCGCGAGGCGGGCGTGGACATCGCCAAGTTGGCGCGCGACGGTGTGACCATTTTCTTCACCCAGGTGTTTCGCGATGGCTTTTTCCATGCCGACATGCACCCCGGCAACATCCAAGTCAGCATCGCGCCGGAGAGTTTTGGCCGCTACATCTCGCTCGACTTTGGCATCGTCGGCACCTTGACCGAGTTCGACAAAGAGTACTTGGCGCAAAACTTCACAGCGTTTTTCCGCCGCGATTACAAACGCGTGGCCGAGTTGCACCTGGAGTCGGGCTGGGTTCCGGCCGACACCCGGGTCGATGAATTGGAGGCAGCGATTCGCTCGGTGTGCGAGCCCTATTTCGATCGGCCCCTGAAAGAAATTTCATTGGGCATGGTGTTGATGCGCTTGTTCCAAACCTCGCGCCGTTTTAATGTGGAAATCCAGCCCCAGTTGGTGCTGCTGCAAAAAACCTTGCTCAACATCGAAGGCTTGGGGCGCGACCTCGACCCCGATTTGGATTTGTGGAGCACCGCCAAACCCTTTTTAGAGCAGTGGATGCTCGAGCAAATTGGCCCCCAAAAGTTGTGGAACCAACTCAAGGCCGAGGCCCCGCGCTACGCCAAGCTCATTCCCGAATTGCCTCGCTTGGTGCACTTGTTTTTGCAACACCAAAGCCAGCACACGCCCAACCCGCAAACCCAGGCCTTGTTGGCCGAGCAACGTCGCACCAACCAATTGCTGAGCCGCTTGTTTTGGACCGGCTTGGGCTTTGTCGCTGGCTTGCTGCTCATGCAATTGTTTTTCAAAACCCATTGACCCCACACCCTTGCCACCCCTTTGGCCAGGGGCGCAGGGTTATTTGATTGGAGTTCATTGCCATGCTGCTCACCCTGGTTTTTATTTATTTATTGGTCACCATTGCCATTGGTTTGATGGCGGCCAAACGGGTCAACAACAGCGCTGACTTTGCCATTGCCGGGCGCCATTTGCCCTTGGTCATGATCGTCACCACCACCTTTGCCACCTGGTTTGGATCTGAGACCGTGCTGGGCATTCCGGCCAAATTTGTCAATTCGGGCTTGGGCGGCGTGGTCGAAGACCCCTTTGGTGCGGGCACCTGCCTGATATTGGTGGGCGTTTTCTTTGCGGCCAAGCTCTACAAAATGAACCTGCTGACCATCAGCGATTACTACCGCGAGCGTTATGGCCGGGTGGTAGAGGTGATGTGCTCGGTGATGATCATGATCAGCTACCTGGGTTGGGTGTCTGCCCAGGTCACCGCTTTGGGCTTGGTCTTCAATGTGCTCTCGGGCGGTGCCATCCCCATCCCCATCGGCATGGTGATTGGCGTGGTGTCCATCTTGGCCTACACCTTGTTTGGGGGCATGTGGTCGGTGGCGGTGACCGACTTCATTCAAATGATCATCTTGGTGGGAGGGCTGAGCGTGCTGGCGGTGTTTGCTGCGGACCAAGCGGGCGGCGCCGACAAGGTGGTGGCCCTGGCCATCGACCGCGACATGTTTGCGTTTTTCCCAGAACCCAGCTTCAAAGATATCGCCTTTTTCTTTGCAGCGGCCATCACCATCATGCTGGGCTCCATCCCCCAGCAAGACGTGTTTCAGCGCGTGATGTCGGCCAATAGCATGCACGCGGCCAAATGGGGCCCGGTGATTGGCGGGGTGTGCTACATCTTGTTTGCGTTTGTGCCGATGTTTTTGGTGGTCAGCGCCTTGATCATCATGCCCGAGCGCGCCGCCACCTTGATGGCCGAAGACCCGCAAAAAGTGTTGCCCACCTTGGTCATGGAGCAAATGCCGTTTGTCATGCAGGTTTTGTTTTTTGGGGCTTTGCTGTCTGCCATCAAGTCGTGTGCATCGGCCACCTTGCTCGCCCCCAGCGTGACCTTCACCGAAAACATTTGGCGCCAATTCCGCCCCTTCCAGAACGACCGGCAAGAGCTGCGCGCCATGCGCATCACCGTGTTGGCCTTCAGCGCCGTGGTGCTGTCGTATGCCATTGCCATGCAAGGCACTTCCATTTATGAAATGGTCTCTGGCGCCTACCAAGTGCCTTTGGTCGGCGCATTTGTGCCGCTGGTGTTTGGTTTGTACTGGCAGCGCGCCACCACCCAAGGGGCGATTTTTTCCATGGCGTTGGGCCTGTTGACCTGGGGTTTGTTTTTGGCCACCCCAGCGGGCGAAGAATTCCCCGCCCAATTGGCCGGTCTGGCCGCAGCCCTGGTGGGCATGATCGGCGGCTCCTTGGGCCCGCAAGCCCTGACCAACCGCCACGGGCAACACCACCATTTGGTCGGATCTGCGCGCTGAGTATGGATTTCCGCTAAAGTAAGGATTCCTTACGTGCGGATAAGTCCATGCTTGCCAAAATCACTGCCAAAAACCAACTCACCTTGCCCAAGAGCCTGACCCAGGCTGTGGGAGCTACCGAATACTTTGATGTAGAGGTCCGTGGTGGCCAGCTCATCTTGACGCCTGTGCGCATTCAGCGTAGCGATGCGGTGCGCGCCAAACTTGCTGAACTCGACCTGACCCCAGACGATATGGCTGCGGCCGTGGCATGGGCCAGAACGCCAGCCCTTACGCCCACTGTGGTCAATGAGCCTTCTGTGGCCTATGAGGTGACGCCCGCCAAGCCCAAGAAGGCGGCTGCCAAAAAGGCCAAGCCCAAAGCATGAGCGTTGCGGTGCGTGTGGTGCTGGACACCAATGTGGTGTTGTCTGCGCTGGTGTTTCGCGGCGGCGCAGCCGGGCAGGTGCGGTTGGCTTGGCAGCGCGGCTTGCTTTTGCCGCTGGCCAGCACAGCCACGGTGCAAGAGCTGGTGCGCGTGTTGGCTTACCCCAAGTTCCGTTTGTCGCCAGCTGAACAAGACGAGTTACTGGCCGACTACCTGCCTTATGCAGAAACCGTGCGGATTCCGCAGCCGCCACCCGCGGTGCCCGAATGCCGTGATGCTTTGGACTTGCCGTTCCTGCACCTGGCAGTGGCGGGTACAGCGCAGGTGCTTGTCAGTGGCGATCGAGACTTGCTCGTCATCGCAACCGAGTTCGAACGGAACAGTGCGTGTCCCATCGTGTCGCTGGAGACGTTTTGCAAGATGCATTCATTCGGTGTTCTCGAATAGCAAGCAGTCTATGGGAATGGCCCTTGAAGTCGGCCCACAAGCACCCACCTATAATCACGTGCTTTGCATTGCGCGGCAGACATTTGGTTTGTTGCCGTCTGTAACCACCCCTCCCACACCATGCCCATTTACGCTTACAAATGCGAGTCCTGTGGCCATGCCAAGGACTTTTTGCAAAAAATGTCAGACCCGCCCTTGACCGATTGCCCGGCCTGCGGCAAACCCGCTTTGGTCAAGCAGGTCACAGCAGCTGGATTTCAGCTCAAGGGGTCGGGCTGGTACGTCACCGATTTCCGTGGCGGCAATTCGGGTGGTGCCAAAGAGGGCGGCGAGGCCAAGGCTGATGCCAAGTCTGAGACCAAAACCGACGCCCCCAGCGGCGACAGCGCCAAGTCGACTGATGCATCCAGCGCATCGGCACCGGCCCCCAGCGCGCCCGCTGCGGCAGCTGCACCGGCCAGCACACCCAGCCCCAGCACCCCTGCGTCATCGTCTTGACCCGGCCCCATTGCGTTAACCGTTTGTGAGCACCAGACCATGAAGCTGCCGATCAAAAAATACCTGCTGGCTGGATTGCTGGTGTGGTTGCCCTTGGCCATCACCATTTGGGTGTTGCACTGGTTGGTGGGTCTGCTCGACAGCGTGTTTCTGGGCATGATGTACGGGCTCGAATCGGTGATCCCTGTGGGTGGCGTCAATCCCGTGGCGGGCTTGCGCGATGTGCCGGGCTTGGGCGTGGGCTTGATTTTGTTGCTCCTGTTGCTCACCGGCGCTTTGGTGTCGAACGTGGCAGGGCGCTGGTTGGTGCGCCAATGGGACCGGTTGTTCACCCAAATCCCCATCGTCAAGTCCATTTACACCAGTGTCAAAAAAGTGTCTGACACTTTGTTCTCGAGCAACGGCAATGCGTTTCGCAAAGCGGTGATGTTGCAGTACCCGCGTGCCGGGTCTTGGACGATTGGGTTTCAAACCGGCTCGCCCTCTGGCGAGGTGGCCCAACACCTGGATGGCGAATGGATGAGCGTGTATGTGCCCACCACGCCCAACCCCACGAGTGGTTTTTTTCTGATGGTGCCGCGCGCCGATGTGATTGAGCTGTCCATGAGCGTGGACGAGGCCCTGACCTATGTGATTTCCATGGGCGCCGTCGCACCTGACGCGCAAACGGATACCAAAACCCTGACCCCGCGAGCTTGACAGGCCGGGTCTTTTTGACAAGAGAAAGCTAAGTATGGCCATGCGTTCCCACTACTGCGGTCTGGTGACCGAAGCCCTGGCGGGGCAAACCGTTTCTTTGTGCGGCTGGGTCAACCGCCGCCGCGACCACGGTGGCGTGATTTTTGTCGACCTGCGCGACCGCGAAGGCTATGTGCAAGTGGTGTGCGACCCCGATCGCCCCGAAATGTTTGCCATCGCCGAAGACTTGCGCAACGAGTTTTGCATCCAGGTCAAAGGCTTGGTGCGTCCCCGCCCCGAGGGCACGACCAACGATGGCCTCAAAAGCGGCAAGATCGAGGTGCTGTGCCATGAACTGACGGTGCTCAACCCCTCGGTCACGCCCCCCTTCCAGCTCGATGACGACAACCTCTCCGAGACCACCCGCTTGACCCACCGCGTGCTCGATTTGCGCCGCCCCTACATGCAAAAAAACCTCATGCTGCGCTACAAAGTGGCGATGGAGGTGCGCAAGTTTTTGGATGCCCATGGTTTTGTCGACATCGAAACCCCCATGCTAACCAAGAGCACCCCCGAAGGCGCGCGCGACTACCTGGTGCCCAGCCGGGTGCACGACGGTCAGTTTTTTGCGCTGCCCCAGTCGCCCCAGCTGTTCAAGCAATTGCTCATGGTGGCGGGGTATGACCGTTACTACCAAATCACCAAGTGCTTCCGCGACGAAGATTTGCGCGCCGACCGTCAGCCCGAATTCACCCAAATCGATATCGAAACTTCGTTTTTGACCGAAGAAGAAATCCGCGCCTTGTTCCAAGACATGATCACTGGCGTGTTCAAACACGCCTTGGGCATCGACCTGGGCGAGTTCCCGGTGATGACCTACCAAGACGCGATGCATTTGTATGGCTCCGACAAGCCCGACTTGCGCGTCAAGCTCAGCCTGACCGAACTCACCGACGTCATGGGCGATGTGGACTTCAAAGTGTTCAGCGCCCCTGCCACCAGCAAAGGCGGGCGTGTGGTGGCTTTGCGCGTGCCAGGGGGTGGCGACATCAGCCGTGGAGAGATCGACGGCTACACCGAGTTTGTGAAAATTTACGGCGCCAAGGGCCTGGCCTGGATCAAGGTCAACGATGTCAGCGCGGGGCGTGACGGCCTGCAGTCGCCCATCGTGAAAAACTTGCACGACAAAGCCATTGCCGAAATTTTGCAGCGCAGCGGCGCCCAAAACGGCGATGTGTTGTTCTTTGGTGCCGACAAGGCCAAGGTGGTCAACGACTCCATGGGCGCCTTGCGCTTGAAGGTGGGCCACAGCGACATGGCCAAAAAGAATGGTTTGTTCGAAGACCGCTGGACCCCGCTGTGGGTGGTGGACTTCCCGATGTTCGAGTTTGACGAAGAAGCCCAGCGCTACACGGCGGTGCACCACCCCTTCACCGCGCCCAAAGACGGGCACGAGGACTGGATGGTCACGGCACCCGAGAAATGCATTGCCAAGGGCTATGACATGGTGCTCAATGGTTGGGAGATTGGTGGCGGTTCTGTCCGCATTCACCGCGCGGACGTTCAGCAAAAGGTGTTTGACGCCTTGAAGATCACCCCCGAAGAAGCCCAACTCAAATTTGGCTTTTTGCTCGACGCCTTGCAATACGGCGCGCCACCCCATGGCGGCATCGCTTTCGGCTTGGACCGCGTCATCACCTTGATGACTGGTGCCGAATCGATCCGCGACGTGATCGCCTTCCCCAAAACCCAACGCGCTCAGTGCTTGCTCACCCAAGCGCCTTCGCCGGTGGACGAAAAGCAATTGCGCGAACTGCACATCCGCTTGCGCAACCTCGACGCTGTCAAAGCGGCTTGACGACGACGCAAACAAAGCGGGTCTGTGGGGATTGCCGCCTATAGGCGGTGCCGCAGTATGGGCACGTGCTGCGCCCCTTTCCCCGTTGTGTTGGCTACAGACACTGGCAACGAATGCATTGAAACCGTTTGAGCGCTTGTGTGGGACCCTTTGCCCAGCACTTGCGAAGCGCTGGGTGCGCCCCATTTACGCCGAGGGTGGGTACATGCTCACCCATTGGCCCCAGCGCCCACAAGGCTTTGTCATGGTTTTGGCCGTGACCTGTGTTGCAATGACCCACCTGTCGAACTGTCAAAGGATTGCCCCATGAACCACTCTTTCCAAACGCGGTTGCAACGCATGTTGCTCGCCCTGACCTTGGCCTTGGCCGCGGGTTGGGCTTTGGCCCTGCCCAGCCCCAAAGACATCGAGGCTGCCGTGGGTGCGGGCCAACTGCCCCAGGCCGAGACCATGCTGCGCGAGGTTTTGCAGGCCAAACCCCAAAGCGCCAAGGCCCACTATGAGTTGGGCCAGGTGTTGGCGCGCCAAGGCAAATACTTCGAGGCCCAACAGGCTTTGGACCAAGCCAAAACCATCGACCCCACGCTCAAGTTCGCCACCAGCCCAGAGGCTTTTGCCAAAACCTATGACACGGTGCTCGCCCAGGTGCGCGGTGCACCCAGCCCTGCCAGCGCGAAGGCCGATGTGGCGCCTCCTGCGGCGCCAGTGACCCAAGCGGCGCCAGCCAGCCCAGCCCCCAGTGGCGGTTTCAACCTGATGTATGTGTGGATCGCGGCCGCAGGCTTGGTGGTGTTGGGCTTGGTCCTGCGCCGCCGCGCTGCTGCGGCCTCTGCCATGGCCGCACCAGCCGCCCACTCAACAGCCCCTGCGGGCATGCCCCCAGCCGGGCAGCCCACGGCCTATGCCGGCGCCACCATGGCCACGGGCGGCATCATTGGTTCAGGCCTGACCCCGGCGCAGGCCGCAGCCCCCGCACAGCGCGGCTTTGGTGCCCAATACGCGCCCCAAGCCCCAGCCCAGGCGCATTACCCACCAGCCGCTGCCCCCGCAGCGGGTGGCATGGGCGCCATGGGCGGTGCGGTTTTGGGCGGCGTGGCCGGCTTGGCGGCGGGCTATGCCTTGTCCAAGGCCATGGAGGGCGGCGCCAGCCAAACCAACCCTGCCGCCAGCAGCAACGCGGCCAACCCTGCAAACGACAGCGCAGGTTATGTGCCGTTTGACAACCCCAGCCGCCCCGACATGGGTGCGTTTGATGCGGGTGCGGGCGGGGACAGCTGGGACGTGGGCCAGGCCCCCATGGACGACGACGAGTGGTGATCAGCTGGCGCACCCATGTGCACCAATTTCACACCCACCCGACAAACCGAATGGGCGGCCCAGGCCTTGGGTGTCAGCTGGCCCCAAGGGCATCCTGAAGAAGTCTTTCCCGGGCAACTGGCCCCCATCGTGTTGCGCAGCCACCGCCAAGAGCGGCACGCGGCAGGCTTGGCCCGATTTGGCCTGATCCCCACCTGGGCCAAAGACCTGGGTCAGGGCCGCCACACCTACAACGCGCGCAGCGAAACCGCCTCAGCCAAGCCCAGTTTTCGCCATGCCTGGCAATCGCGCCAATATGCATTGTTGGTGGTCGATCGCTTTTATGAGCCTTGTTACGAGACCGGCCGTGCCGTGCGCTGGTCGATCGCTGCCGACAACAACGGCACGCCCTTGGGTTTGGCTTGTTTGTGGGAGCGCTGGGTCGAGCCCGAAACCCAGCAAATCGTGGCCTCTTTTGCCATGCTCACGGTGAATGCCGATGCCCACCCGGTGTTGAAGCGCTTTCACAAACCCGGTGAAGAAAAACGCAGCCCAGTGCTCTTGCCGCCGGACCAGTGGCAGCACTGGTTGTCGGCCACGCCAGAGCTGGCCCTGAAAATGATCGACGCCCACCAAGCCCCGCCTCTGCGGGTGCAAGCGGACCCCTTGCCGTCACGCCAGCGCGCAACCGTCAGCGCGAGCTGATCAGTCGGTGGCGAATTGCTGCGGGTTTTTGCCCTTGAAGGGCGCGTAAAAGGCCTTGATGCGGGCCATGTCGGCCTCGATGTCGCCACTGGGCTCAAACACCGGGCCCAGGCCGGTGACTTTGCGGGAATAGTCCAAATAGCCCAAAACGATGGGCACTTGGGCGCCTGTGGCAATGTAATAAAAACCAGTCTTCCAATACCTAGTGTGGCTGCGCGTGCCTTCGGGGGGCACCACCAATTGCACCGGGCCTTCGGCTTCCATCAAGGCTTGGGCCGAGGCGGCCACCAGGTTATTGGCCTTGTCGCGTTGCACCGGAATACCGCCCAGCCACATCATCAGGCCGCGAAACGGAAAGCGAAAAATTTGCACCTTGCCCATCCAGTAAATGTTCAGGCGCAAGGCAAATGCCACCATCAAGGTGTAGGGCAGGTCCCAGTTGCTGGTGTGGGGTGCGGCGATCAACACGCTTTTTTGGCCCTCCACCGGCAGGTGGCCTTCGATTTTCCATCCCGTGGCTTTTAAAAACGCCACGGAAAAACCGCGCAGCAAGGTGTTGACGATGGGGGTTTGGAAGATGGTGCGGTGCATGGGGCTGGGGCCTGGCCAGCCTTGCAAAGCCGACAATCCGGGGTAAAACAATGTCAATGATTATGGTGTGTCGACGCTTGTCAAAAAGGCATTTTTTTGTATTCAAAAATACCGCCTCAGGCGTGCCATCGAAGTACCCGGCGGTTTCCCAAAGCGGTAAGGGGCCAGCTATTAACACCCCGGGAGCAAAATGCTTGCGACGCACACCTGCTTTCAGCATTGCAACCCACCACCCATGACGCCCTCTTATAAATTGCCCCAATCCGTGTTGGTGGTCATCCACACCCGCGAGATGCAGGTGTTACTGCTGCGCCGTGCCGACATGGGCAGTTGGCAGTCGGTCACCGGCAGCAAAGACCATGCGCGAGAGAGCTACGCCCAAACCGCTGCCCGCGAAGTGGCCGAAGAAACGGGTTTGGACGTGAACGCACCGGCTTGTGTGTTGTGGGATTGGGGCTTGGAAAACATCTACGACATTTACCCCCAATACTGGCCGCGCTACGCCCCTGGCGTGCGGCGCAACACCGAGCATGTGTTTGGCCTGCAAGTGCCGGCTGACAGCCCGATTGTGCTCAGCCCCAGCGAACACACCGAATACCGGTGGCTGCCTTGGCTGGCGGCTGCCGACGAGGTGTTTTCCCCATCGAATGCCGAAGCGATATTGATGTTGCCACGCCAAATCGCGCAGCGAACAGCGCCCCCGCCCGCAACAGAAGGGGCGACATGACGGGCCTGCAAACCTTGCGCGTGGCCACCTACAACATCCACAAAGGGGTGCAAGGTCTGGGGCCGGCGCGGCGCTTGGAAATCCACAACCTGGGCCATGCCATTGAGCAGCTCGACGTGGACATCGTGTGTTTGCAAGAGGTGCGCAAGGCACACCGCTTGGGCCAGCGGCATTTTGCGCGTTGGCCCGACATGCCGCAGGCCGATTTTTTGCGCCCCGAGGGTTTTGTGGCGGTGTACCGCACCAATGCCATCACGCGCCATGGCGAGCATGGCAACGCCTTGCTGTCGCGCTGGCCGGTGGTGGGTCATCAACATGAAGATATTTCTGACCACGGCTTTGAGCAGCGCGGTTTGCTGCATGTGCAGCTCAGCGTGGACCAGCGCGAGGTGCATGTGATCGTGGTGCATTTGGGCTTGCTGGCGGGCTCGCGCTTGCGCCAGGTGCGGCGCTTGTTTGATTTTGTCGAGCGTGAAGTGCCGGCCCATGCCCCGTTGATTGTGGCTGGTGATTTCAATGATTGGGCGCGGCGCCTGGACCGGCCCTTGGCCCAGATGGGTTTGCGTTGCCACCATGGTTTGCCCACACCCACTTTTCCCGCGCGCATGCCCATGGTGCAACTGGATCGCATTTATGCCCGGGGTTTGCGCCCGTTGAACAGCCACACCCCGCATGGCGCGATTTGGGCGCGCATGTCGGACCACCTGCCACTGACCGCTGAATTTGCGTTCTGAGATGAACCCCAGTTCGAGCGCGGCACACATCAGCTTGTTGGAAGGCAGCCGCGCGCTCTTTCCGGCCATGATCCAAGCAATGGATGGGGCGCGGCATGAGATCCATTTGGAAACCTATATTTTCGATTTCCATGGCGCTGCGGCTGAAGTGGCCCAAGCTTTGGAGCGCGCCGCGCAGCGCGGGGTGCAAACCTGTGTGGTGGTCGATGGGGTGGGCACGCCTGTGGTGCCTGTGGAGTGGCAGCAACGCTTGGCGCAAGCCGGCGTGCAATGGCAAACCTTTGAACCGGTGGCGCCTTTGGGTCTGTTGGTGCCCAGTCGCTGGCGGCGCTTGCACCGCAAACTGTGCATGGTCGATGGCGCGGTGGCATTTTGTGGCGGCATCAATGTGTTGGATGACTTTTTTGAGGGCCAAACACAGGCAACTTTGCGCCAACCCCGCTTGGATTTTGCGGTGCGCTTGCAGGGGCCGTTGGTGAACGATGTGCGCCACACCATGCGCCAACTGTGGTGGCGCACCCAAGCCGTGCGTGATTGGCGCGACAGCAAGCTGTCGGCGGCGGTTGAAGCCCTCAAAGAAGCGGCAGGAGACCGCCAGCGCCTGACAACGGGCCGCTCGCGCTTGGTGTTGCGCGACAACCTGCGCCACCGCACCCGCATTGAGCGGCACTACTTGCATGCCTTGGGTCGTGCACGCAACGAGGTGTGGATTGCCAACGCCTACTTTTACCCCGGTGCGCGTTTGCGCCGAGCTTTGCTGGCGGCGGCCCAGCGTGGTGTGCGCATCACCATTCTGGTTCAGGGCCATTACGACCATGTGGTGCCCTATCGCGCCGCCCGCCACTTGTATGGCCCCTTGCTCGCTGCTGGCGTTCACATCCACGAATACCACGCCAGTTTCATGCATGCCAAAGTGGCGGTGATCGATGCACAGTGGGTCACGGTGGGTTCGTCCAACCTCGACCCCTTGAGCCTGCTGCTGGCGCGTGAGGCCAATGTGGTGGCGCGCGATCCTGAATTGGCGCGGGTGCTCAAGCTTCGCCTGGCGCAGGCCTTGCATGAAGGCGCACACCAAATTCAGCCTGCTGAACATGCCCACCGGGGTTGGGTGGCACGCGCCTTGGACGCCATTTCGGCGGGCTTGTTGCGCTTGGCGATTTTCATCAGTGGCAAGCGCTACTGAGGGGAAGCCATCTGGCCCTTGGGGGACATGGCTTGGCTGATACCATCTGTGCATGTTGAAGCCCAATCCACCTGCGTCCAGCGCCGCTCAACCCGATGTGGGCACGCCCATGTCCGTCAAAATCCGTCAGCGCTTGGCGGCGGCGCGCAAGCGTTATCACTCCAATGACAATATTGCTGACTTTTTGGAGCCTGGCGACTTGGAGGCCTTGCTCGATGAAGTGGAAATCAAGATGCAGGGCGTGTTGGACTCGCTGGTGATTGACACCGACAACGACCACAACACCGGCAACACAGCGCGCCGTGTGGCCAAGATGTACATCAACGAGGTGTTTCGTGGCCGCTATGTGACCTCGCCCACGGTGACTGAATTCCCCAACGCCGAGCACCTCAACGAGCTGATGATCGTCGGCCCCATCACCGTGCGCAGCGCTTGCAGCCACCACTTTTGCCCGGTGATTGGCAAAATTTGGATTGGTGTGTTGCCCAACGAGCACACCAATGTGATTGGCTTGTCCAAGTACGCCCGTTTGGCCGAATGGGTGATGGGCCGGCCACAAATCCAAGAAGAGGCGGTAGTCCAGTTGGCCGACCTCATCCAGGTCAAAACCCAGCCCGATGGTTTGGCCATCGTGATGGAAGCCACCCACTTTTGCATGGCTTGGCGCGGCGTCAAAGACATGGACAGCCGCATGATCAATTCGGTAATGCGCGGGGCTTTTTTGAAAGACCCCAATTTGCGCCGCGAATTTTTGTCCCTCATCCCACAAAAGGATTGACCCCATGCTGGTTCGAATGATTTATGTCAGCCGCGCCGTCAACCCCACCAGCGGCAGCCCCACCGACTCCATCTTGGCGTCCTCGCGCGAACACAATTTGTCCAGTGGCATCACCGGCATCTTGTGCTATGGCGGTGGCATTTACCTGCAGGCCTTGGAGGGCGGGCGCAACCAGGTCAATGCCCTGTATCACCAAATCGCCAACGACGAACGCCACCGCGATGTGGTCATCTTGTTGTACGAAGAAATCAAAGAGCGCCGTTTTGGCGGTTGGACCATGGGCCAGGTCAACCTCACGCGCTTGAACACCTCCATTGTTCTCAAGTACTCGGAAACCCACGACCTCGACCCTTACGCTGTTTCTGGCAGCGTGTCGCTGGCCTTGCTGGAAGAGTTGATGGCCACCGCCTCCATCATTGGGCGCGGCTGACCGGGCCATGCTGGCCGTTCTGGGCTGCGACTTCAGCAGCAGCCCATCCCGACGCAAACCCATTGTGTTGGCCTGGGGCCGCTGTCAGGGTGCGCGCGTGCACCTGGACCGTTTGCAGCGCTGTGACAGCCTGACCGAATGGGGCCAGGTGATGGCGCAAGACGGTGACTGGGTGGGCGGCTTTGACCTGCCCTTTGGTCTGCCGCGTGCATTGGTGACGCAGCTGAATTGGCCGCTCGATTGGCGCGCATGCATGGACCATTACGCCAGTTTGGATCGCGCACAAATTCGGGCCAGCTTCAAAGCCTTTTGCGATGCCAGGCCCGTGGGCCATAAATTTGCCCACCGCGCCACCGATGGCCCTGCGGGCTCAAGCCCGTCGATGAAATGGGTCAACCCGCCTGTGGCCTTCATGCTGCATGCGGGGGTGCCCTGGTTGATCCAAGCCGGGGTGCATTTCCCAGGTTTGCACCCAGGTGACCCGCGCCGCGTTGCCTTGGAGGCCTATCCCGGCTATCTGGCCCGCGCGGTGCTGGGGGGGCGCAGTTACAAAAGCGACGACCGCGCCAAACAAACCCCTGAGCGATTGATTGCCCGCAAAGACCTGATCCATGCCATGGAAATGGGCCAGGCCTTGGACATGCGTTTGGTGCTCAGCCATGCCCAGCGCGACGCTTTGGCAGAGGACGCCAGCGCCGATAGCTTGGACGCGGTGTTGTGTTTGATGCAAGCCGCCTGGGCTGCCCAGCGCCGCGCGCAAGGCGACCCCTTGTGCGGCTTGCCCGCGCAGCTCGACCCTTTGGAGGGGTGGATCGTCACCGCCCCTTGGCCAGCCCCGCAAATTTGATTTCAACAGCCTCCGCAACCCCGAAGACTGGGCCGCACACCATGGGTCATTTGCCACAACTGTTCATCCATGGCCGGGCCATGGCCCGTGCTGGCCTTTGGTTGATCGTGCCCTGGGTGGCGCTGGTCGCAGGATCTGTGGCTTGGGCCGAGGGTGCGGCCCCACCTCTGCAACCCGTTGCCCAGAGCGCAAACCTTGGCACGCCCGCATCGCAATGGGTGGGCTGGGTCACCAAAGTGGTCGATGGCGACACCTTGCATGTGCAGCCAGCCCAAGGTGGGGCCAGCCAGAAACTGCGCATCAAAGGCATTGACGCGCCCGAGGTGTGCCAGGCCTGGGGCATGCAGTCGCGCGAAGCCTTGGCCCGGTTGGTGTGGGGCCAGCGTGTCACGGTGCAATTGAATGATGTGGATGACCATGGCCGCTGGTTGGCCCAGGTGTTTGTCAATGGCGAAGATGTGGGCGCTCGGTTGGTGGCGCAAGGCCATGCCTGGTCATACCAATTTCGCCGCGACCCCGGTCCTTATGCCTTTCAGCAGCAGCAAGCGGCCATCAACCGACTGGGTTTGTTTGGCCAGCCCCAAGCCATGCGCCCACGTGAATTTCGTCAACGCCACGGGCCATGCCCATGAGGTGAAGGCCGCTCAGCGGGCCTGCCTGCTGCCGCACACTGGGCAATCGGGCTGTCGTGGCAAGCGCAATTCGCTCCAAGCCATGTGCCGACCATCGAGCATTTGCAAGCGGCCCATCAAGCTGGTGCCCACGCCCGCGAGTAATTTGAGGGCCTCGGCGGCTTGCAAGCTGCCAATGACGCCCACCAAAGGTGCCAGCACCCCCATGGTGGCGCATTGCACTTCGGGCGGGGGGTGGTCGGGTGCAAACACGCAGGCGTAACACGGTGAGGCACTTTCGCGCGGATCAAACACCGTGACCTGGCCATCCCAGCGGATCACCGCACCCGAGACCAGCGGCACCCGGTGTTGCACGCAGGCGGCGTTCACCGCTTGGCGGGTTTCAAAGTTGTCGCAGCAATCGATCACCACATGGCTTTGGGCCACCAAGGTGTTGAGCAGCGCGGCATCGGCCCGTTCGGTCAGGGCGTGCACCTGCACATCGGGATTGAGGGCTTGCATGGCCGAGGCGGCTGAACTGGCTTTGGGGTGGCCCACACGGGCCGTGGTGTGGGCAATTTGGCGTTGCAAATTGGTCAGGTCCACGTGGTCGTGGTCCACCACGGTGATGTGGCCGACACCGCTGGCGGCCAAGTACAACGCCACTGGGGAGCCCAAACCCCCGGCACCAATCACCAGGGCATGCGCATCGAGCCACCGTTGCTGGCCTTCTACACCCACCTCATCGAGCAAGATGTGGCGAGAGTAGCGCAGCAACTGGTCGTCGGTCATTGCTCCTTTTTCGCAGCAGGTCGTTCGGTTTGGGTTTTGCTGACCACCACCGGGCGACCCTTGAGCTGGTTGATGGCTTGCTGCAGCGGAAAGTCCTCTGCACTGCCCAACTCGGGCGGGCGGCGTTCGCTGTTGGGCTTTTTGGACTCTTCCTCCAAGCGTTTGAGGGCTGCCTCGCGGGCCTTTTCACGCGCCGGGTCTTTCACTTCAGCGCCTTGGCCGCTGTTGAGGTGTTTCTCCAGGTCGGCTTCGCGGGTGCGCAGCACGGCAAAGGGGCTGCCCTCCAAGGTGTCGTCGAGCAACACATCGGGGACGATGCCCTTGGCTTGGATCGAGCGGCCACTGGGGGTGTAGTAGCGTGCTGTGGTGATTTTCAAGGCGGTGTCGGGGCCCAACTGGCGCACGGTTTGCACCGAGCCTTTGCCAAAGGTTTGGCTGCCCATCACAGTGGCGCGTTTGTGGTCTTGCAAGGCGCCAGCCACGATTTCGCTGGCTGAGGCCGAGCCTTCGTTGACCAGCACCACCAGCGGTATCTTTTTATAAATGCCCTTGGTCGTTTCGGTCAGGCGGCGCACGGGGTCGGCTCCACGTCGCAGGTAGAACTGGGGCGAGGCCTTGTAAACGTATTTGCTTTCTTCGAGCTGGCCGTTGGTGGATACCACGGTCACATCGTCAGGCAAAAAGACAGCCGAGACCGCCACCGCCGCGTCGAGCAAACCGCCGGGGTCGTTGCGCAAGTCCAGCACCAGACCTTTGAGTTGCGGGTCTTGGTTGTAAATGTCTTCCAGCTTTTTGACCATGTCCTCGACCGTGCGCTCTTGGAACTGGGTCAAACGCACCCAACCGTAGCCGGGCTCGATGGGTTTGCCTTTGACGCTGACCACCTTGATCTCTTCGCGCACGATGGTGACGGGGAAGGTGCGGTTCTCTGATTTGCGGAAAATGGTCAAAACCACTTTGGTGCGCGGCTCGCCGCGCATGCGTTTGACAGCCTCGTTCAAGCTCAGCCCGCGCACAGCAGTGTCGTCCACCTTGGTGATCAGGTCGCCCGACTTGATGCCTCCCCGGTCGGCGGGTGAGCCTTCAATGGGGGAGACCACTTTCACCAAACCGTCTTCTTGGGTGATTTCGATGCCCACGCCGACAAACCGGCCAGCGGTGCCTTCGCGAAACTCTTTGTAGGATTTTTTGTCAAAGTATTGTGAATGCGGGTCCAGGCTGGACACCATGCCGGCGATCGCGTCGGAGATGAGTTTTTTGTCATCCACCGCTTCGACGTAGTCGCTTTTGACCATGCTGAACACGGCGGCGAGTTGTTGCAACTCTTCCAGCGGCAGCGGAGACATGGCGCTGCGGGCGCCCGAATGCAGCGACAAGGTGGTCAAAGAACCCACCAAAACGCCAATCGAGACCCAACTCACGATTTTCAGTTTTTGACCCATGTTGTCCTGCCGCAGCCGCGAATGAATAAGTGTGCAATATACAACGAGCACGGGGGCCGTGCATGGCCATGCTGGGGCAAGGCCCATCTCGCCTTATTGGATTGGCCTGGGTGCATCAAGCGCGGCCTTGTTGGGCCACTGCCGCTGCGGCCTTGGCGGCCGCTTCTGGGTCGCCCAAATAACGGTGACCCAAGGGGCGCAGTTGGGCATCAAGCTCGTACACCAAGGGGATGCCGTTGGGGATGTTCAAGCCCACGATGTCTTGGTCCGACACTTGGTCGAGGTATTTCACCAAGGCCCGAATGGAATTGCCGTGAGCCGCCACCAATACCCGTTTCCCGGACAAGATGGCGGGCGCGATGGACTCGTTCCAAAACGGCAGCACCCGCGCCACGGTGTCTTGCAAGCACTCGGTCAGTGGCACTTGCTCGGCGGGCAGTTGAGCGTAACGGGGGTCGCCACGTTCGCTGCGCGGGTCGCTCTCGCTCAGGGCAGGGGGCGGAGTGTCATAGCTACGGCGCCAAATCAGCACCTGCTCGGCGCCATATTGCTTGGCCATGTCGGCTTTGTTCAGGCCTTGCAATGCCCCGTAATGGCGCTCGTTCAAGCGCCAACTGTGGGTGACCGGCAGCCAGGGCCGGTCCATGCCGTCCAGGCAATGCCACAGGGTGTGGATGGCGCGCTTGAGCACGCTGGTGTAGGCCACATCAAATTCAAAACCTTCGGCTTTGAGCAAGCGACCGGCGGCTTGGGCCTGGGTCACCCCAGTGGGGGTGAGGTCCACATCGGTCCAGCCGGTGAAGCGGTTTTCCAAATTCCAGGTGGATTCGCCGTGGCGAAGAAGGACAAGCTTGTACATGGTCTTTTGAGGTGTCTGAGGGCAGGGCAAAGCGGGTGATTTTAGAATGGTCGTTTTCCACCCCCACAGAACAGGACACCCGTTGACTTTCATTGCCGACAATTGGATGCTCATCAGCATCGCGCTGAGCTCTGGACTTTTGCTCTTGTGGCCCACTTTGCAAGGCTTCAGCGCCCCTGGTTTGAGCGTGAATGACGCTGTGTTCAAAATCAACCGCGAAAAAGCCGTGGTCATTGATGTGTGCAGCCCCGAAGAATTTGCCGCTGGGCATGTCGTGGACGCCCACAACCTCGGTTTGGACCAACTCGAGGCCCAGCTGCCCCAAGTGGCGAAAAACAAAACCACCCCCTTGTTGATGGTGTGTGCATCGGGCCAGCGCGCCCAACGTGCCGCGGCCAGCGCCAAAAAATTGGGTTACGAGCAGGTGTTTTGTTTGCAAGGCGGCCTCAAGGCCTGGCGCGACGCCAACATGCCCACCGAAAAGGCCTAACCCCTGCGCCCCACCCCAGACCCTTGAATTGCCTCACCCGATCCAGACCTGAAAGGACCCCCATGCCCCCCATCAAGATGTACACCACCGCGGTCTGCCCCTACTGTGTTCGGGCCAAGAACATCCTCAAGTCCAAAGGGGTGGAGCACATCGAAGAAGTGCGCATCGACACCGACCCGAGCCAGTTGGCCCACATGATGTCCATCACCGGGCGGCGCACGGTGCCCCAGATCTTCATCGGTGACGTGCATGTGGGCGGCTGCGACGACTTGATTGCCCTGGACGGCCGTGGCGGCTTGCAGCCTTTGTTGCACCCCTCAACCTGAGATAATCTTCCCCACCCAACCCGACTGGGCGCATGTCCGGTCGGGATTTTTTTCGCACAAGGAACCCCGTCATGGCCGAAGACCAAGCCCCCGTATTCCAAATTCAACGCATTTACCTCAAGGACTTGTCTTTGGAGCAGCCCAACTCTCCCGGCATTTTGTTGTCGCAAGAGCAGCCTTCGGTGGACATCCAATTGGCCTTGGCCGCAGAAAACGTGGCTGACGGGGTGATCGAAGTCACCGTCACCGCCACGGTGACCACCAAAATCCAAGACAAAACCGTGTTTTTGGTCGAGGCCAAACAAGCCGGCATTTTTGAAGTGCGCGGCATTCCCGAAGACCAAATGGGCCCGTTGGTGGGGATTGCGTGTCCGCAAATCGTCTACCCCTACCTGCGAGGCAATGTGGCCGATGTGGTGCAGCGCGCAGGCTTTCCGCCGGTGCACTTGACCGAAATCAACTTCCAGGCCATGTACGAGCAGCAGGCCCTGCAAGCAGCGGCCAACCCCGCCGTTCAATGAGCCACTGAGCGCGCACGGATGTTGGCGTGAGCACCCACAGCATGAAGGTGGCCGTGGTGGGCGCCGGTGCCTGGGGCACGGCATTGGCCATCAGTGCCGCGCAGCAACATCATGTGGTGCTGTGGGGGCGCAACCCGGCCCATGCGCAAGCTTTGCAGCGCGAACGCTGCAACACCCAATACCTGCCCGGCGTGGCTTTGCCCAGCGCTTTGCACATCAGCCACGGGCCCGTGGCCGACTTGTTGCCGGGCTTGGACTTGTTGGTGTTGGCCACCCCTGTGGCTGCGCTGCGCAGCACCTTGGAAAGCTTGGCGCCACACATTGGCGCCACACCGGTGGTGTGGGTGTGCAAAGGTTTTGCGCCAGAAGATGGCGGTCCTTTGCCCCACGAGGTGGCCCATGCCGTGAGTCCCTCATTGATGGGTGGCGCTTTGAGCGGGCCGAGTTTTGCCATCGAAGTCGCGCGCGGCCAACCCACGGCCTTGGTCGCGGCCAGTGCCCATGCCTTGGTGCGTGAGCGCATGGCCGCGGTGTTTCACAGCCCCAGCCTGCGCGTCTACGGCAACGATGACATCGTGGGCGTGGAGGTGGGTGGCGCGGTCAAAAACGTCTTGGCCATAGCCACCGGCTTGTGCGACGGCATGCAACTGGGCTTGAACGCCCGGGCGGCCCTCATCACGCGCGGCTTGGCAGAAATCACCCGCTTGGGCCTGGCCATGGGTGCGCGCGCCGATACCTTCATGGGTTTGAGTGGCTTGGGCGACTTGGTGCTCACCGCCACTGGCGACCTGAGCCGCAACCGCCAAGTCGGCATGGCCTTGGCGCAAGGCAAAAGCCTGCCCCTTATTTTGCAAGCCCTGGGCCATGTGGCCGAGGGCGTGTACACCGCCCACACCGTGGTGCAACGCGCCCAGCACCTGGGCGTGGACATGCCCATCGCCCAAGCGGTGGTGTCGGTGTTGCAAGGCCACACCACGCCGCAGCAGGCCGTGGCGGCGTTGATGGGGCGAGGCGCTAAGGGCGAATAAGCGCTTTCAACCCAAGCGCGAAATTTGTTGACTGGCGCTGTTGAGATGAACTTCTAGCGCATCAATACAAACTTGAAACCCGTCGCTGAACTGGGTGCAGTTTCGCAGGGTCGTCAAGTAACTTTGGGCCAAGGCCAAGGCTTGTCGCCAATGGCTATTGCGAACACTGGCGTGCAGCGTCAAGCTGGGGATGGTGTTGTTCAACTTGCCGCCGCTGTTGGGTGCAAATGCCATGGGCGTCATGTCGTACGCCGGGCCCAGGTGGTAGGGGCGGCCTGTGTTAGACACAAAAGACAAATTGCCTGCGTGCATATCGGTGTTGCCGATGAGAACACCAAAAGCCCACAGAAACTCGGTGGCATCGGCGGCTTCGGGCGGCACCACGCCCAAACCTGCTAATCGACTGACCACCACCGGCCAGGGTTGGTGCGCGTCACCCACAAACTCGGCGTCCAGCGCCCGCAAAGACACCACGGCTTTGCGCCCCATCGCACCGGCGCGGTCAAAGCGCATCACCTCTAAAAACCGTTGGCCAGCGTGGTCCACCACAGTGGAAACCGCCGCCGCTACGCCGGCTTGGCGCAGGGTGTTCAAAGCCAAGTTTTCAGCCAACAACAGGTCGCGCCAGCGCTGGCTCACGGGGTTGTCGGGCAATTCGCTGAACTTGACCAACACATGCGCGGGGCCTGCGCTGGTTTGGGCATAGGCCGTGAACTTGGGTTGCTCGCCACCTGCTGAAGAACCGGGTGAATCGCCTTGTGAAGCACCCTGGGCCAGGTGGGCATAGGCTATTGGTTTATCCAATAGGGGCACAGCAGTGGGTTCTGGCATGCCGATGAACTTTTCTCGCGAAGTGGGGCCCAGCAACAAGTTGCCCACCCCATCGTGCCCATGCACCAGCAAAGCCCGCAGGGCGTGGTTGTCAGTCCATTCCTTGAGGTTGCTTGGCAAGCCCAGCGTGGCCCCATGGTGCGCTGCATAGGCGCGGCCCAAGTAGCCTTGCGGCAGCATGTCCAGCAACCACCAGGGCAAACCATCGCTATGGACTTGAAGTCCATCGGCTTGGGTGAACACAAAACCATCGGGCCGAACGGGTGTCAAAACGCCCAACTCGTGGAGTTTGCCTTGGGCATCCACGCGAAACACGGGCACATCACCAAAACCGCGACCTGTGTCGCGCAACACATAGCGCGAGCCTTTTTTTTGCCCCAACTGAAGCACCTCGCCCGCCATGGCCGCCAAAGCCCGTGACACCGTGGGCTGGCTGATGCCCAACCCTTTAGCCAATTGCGTGCCCGAATGGGGGCCAGCGGCCAGGCGCAGGCGCAGCAGATCGGTGTGAGCGGGCATGAATTTGAATTTAATATTGAATGAAAAATGAATTATAAATGGCGTAAAGTAGTTGGTGTAATTTTTAATACTTAAGTTTTTAAAACTAAGCCAACTTTTGAAAATTTTATTAGTCTTGTCTTTGCCACTTTCCGGTTGATTACCCCTGATATCAGAAGACCTTTTCTACACTATTCACC
Source organism: Limnohabitans rimovensis (SeqCode) (assembly GCF_965234775.1). GTDB lineage: Bacteria > Pseudomonadota > Gammaproteobacteria > Burkholderiales > Burkholderiaceae_C > Limnohabitans > Limnohabitans rimovensis. The sequence goes on from NZ_OZ248566.1 coordinate 70,353, forward strand.
TAGTTGTTGGTGGATTCGATCCCACTTTGACTTTCTATCAAATTACCGCAGAATCCAAAGAACGCACTAAAGAGTCATTGCTTGATCTACCAGCGCAAACTGCACGTGGTTTTCTGGAAATAGTGCAAGACGAAGTTGAGTGACTCTTATTTTGTAGTTTAAATTTCCCTCAAATCTCTAAGTTATCAATCAATCGCGTGGCCCCCAACTTCGCCGCGCCCAGCACCACCAGTGCATCACCCGCTTGCGGGGCTTGCAGGTCTTGGCGACGGCGCACGGTGAGGTAGTCGGGTTGCCAGCCGCGCTGGCGCAGGTGGTCCATGGCTTGGGCTTCCAACAGGGGCAATTGGGCGGGCAAGGCTGGTCCTGAGGCCAAAGCGTCTTGGCCCAATTGGCGCAGCGCCAGCGACAGTTGCACTGCCTCCGCGCGTTCCGCTTGGCTCAGGTAGCCATTGCGCGAACTCAGCGCCAAACCATCTGGGGCGCGGCAGGTGTCCACGCCGCTGATGTCAATGGGCAGGGCAAACTGGCGCACCATTTGGCGAATCGCCATCAGCTGTTGGTAATCTTTTTTGCCAAACACCGCCACACCTTTGGCTTTGCCAGCAAACACGGCCATGAAGAGTTTCATCACCACGGTGCTGACGCCCGTGAAAAAGCCCTGGCGAAACTGCCCTTCCAAGATATCGGCCAACACCGGGTCGGGTTGCACCTTGAAGGTTTGCGGCTGGGGGTACAGCTCGGCTTCATCGGGCGCGAACAGCAGGTCGCAGCCCTCGGCCTCGAGTTGGGCGCAGTCACCGGCCCAGGTGCGGGGGTAGCTGTCAAAGTCTTCGTGCGGCAAAAACTGCAAGCGGTTGACAAAGATGCTCGCCACGCTCAAGTCGCCCAAAGTTTTGGCCTGGCGCAGCAAGGTCAAATGGCCTTCGTGCAAATTGCCCATGGTCGGCACAAAGGCCGGCTTGTGGGCTGCGGCAAGGTGCTGGCGCAATTCGTCGATGGTTCGGGCGATGAGCATGGAAAGGGTGCTTAAAGAACAGCGCGAAGGGTGAACAGCATCACCAAGCGTGCAGCGCGTTGTCGGGGAATTGGCCGCTTTTGACCGCAGCCACATAAGCAGCCATGGCCGCTTGCACACTGTCGGCACCGGTCATGAAGTTGTGCACAAATTTCGGGTTTTTGCCCAGGTTGATGCCCAGCATGTCGTGCATCACCAGCACTTGACCTGCTGTGCCATCGCCCGCGCCAATGCCAATGGTGTGGCAGCGCGGCAGGGCCAGGGTCAGGCTGCTGGCCAGAACGGCTGGCACCATTTCCAGCACCAACATGCTGGCCCCGGCGTCTTGCAAGTCCACGGCCTCTCGGTGCAGTTGGGCCGCAGCCTCTGGCTCGCGCCCCTGCACCCGGTAGCCGCCCAAGGCGTGCACGGTTTGCGGGGTCAGCCCCAAATGGGCGCACACGGGTATGCCGCGCTCGACCAAAAAATGCACGGTCTTGGTGGTCCAGCCACCGCCTTCCAACTTGACCATGTGGGCACCGGCTTGCATCAGCACCAAGGCGCTGCGCAGGGCTTGTTCGCGCGACTCGTGGTAGCTGCCAAAGGGCAGGTCGCCAATCACCCAAGCCGTGCCTTGCACTCGGCGCAGCCCGCGCACCACGCTTTCGGTGTGGTAGCGCATGGTCTCCAGGCTCACACCGACGGTGCTGGGCAAGCCTTGGCACACCATGCCCAAAGAGTCGCCGACCAAAATGCACTCAACCCCCGCCGCATCGGCCACGGCGGCAAAGGTGGCGTCATAGGCGGTCAGCATGGTGATCTTGTCGCCGCGCGCGCGCATGTCGTTCAAGCGCGGCAGGCTGATCGGCTTGCGCGTGGGCAGCTCGGACGCGGGTGGCAAGGTCCCGTAAGGGGTGGCAGCGTGGGAAACGGTCATGGGGTGGCCTCGGTGAGGCGAAAATTATGCGGGGGTATAGCTCAACCGCACATAAATAGGGGCATAGACCTCGGCTTGGGTGACCTCAATCAAGGTCTCTTTGGCCAGCTCCAGCACGGCGATAAAGGTCACCACCAACACGGATACGCCTTTGTGGGCCTCAAACAAGTCGCTAAATTCAACAAATTTGCGACCTTGTAATTTTTTCAGCACCATGCTCATGTGTTCGCGCACGCTGAGTTCTTCTTGGGCGATTTTGTGGTGCTCGACCAAGCGGGCGCGGCGCACGATGTCGGCCCAGGCTTGGCGCAGGTCCACCACATCCACCTCTGGAAAGCGCGGTTGCAGCGATTGTTCGATGTAGACCTGGGCGCGCAAAAAATCGCGGCCAAACTGGGGCAGCTCGTTGAGGCGGGCCGCGGCCAGTTTCATTTGCTCGTATTCGAGCAAGCGGCGCACCAACTCGGCACGCGGGTCTTCGGCCTCTTCGCCCTCGGCCACCTTCTTGGGGGGCAGCAGCATGCGCGACTTGATCTCAATGAGCATGGCAGCCATCAGCAAGTATTCGGCCGCCAACTCCAGGTTGTGGGTGCGAATCTCGTCCACATAGGTCAGGTACTGGCGGGTCAGGGCCGCCATGGGGATGTCGAGGATGTTGAAGTTTTGCTTGCGGATCAAATACAGCAGCAGGTCCAGCGGCCCTTCGAAGGCCTCCAAAAAGACCTCCAATGCATCGGGCGGGATGTAGAGGTCGGTGGGCAGTTTGAACAGCGGTTCGCCATACAAGCGGGCCACAGCAATGTGGTCCACCACCTGGGGCATGGCTGCCAAAGAGGGGGCGTGCTCAGAGTTCAAATCAAAGCCGGTGGCGGCGCTGGCTTGGGGTGGGTCGCCCAGCAAGTCCGTGTCTGCCGGGCCGGGTGCGGCGTTGTCGCTCACGCTTGCGGGTGATAGACGTAAGGCTTTTGGGCCACTCGGGCGGCGGCGAATTCGGCCGAGGTTTGCCTGTCAATGGTTTTGTCCCACAACAGGGCGCGGCCTTGGCGCTGCTCGGCCTCCAAGCTGGGCTTGTCGGACTTGAGCTGGGTGATGAACTGAGTCACATCCGACTGGTAATCTGGGCGGCGAAAAATCGACATGGGGAAATCCTTTCGGGCCATTTTACCGACCGCCTGAGCCCACCCCGAAGGTCATCGCCGGGAGCACCATTTGCCTTGATCCGTGGCGAGTGGTGGATTGAGGGCCTGAGCCGCCTGGGGTGGAGATGGTGAAGTTTGCTTTCACGTCAAGGTCACGGGCCGGGCCTGGGCCAGGCCGGTGGCCAAATCCGGCGCCAGTGAGCCAGTGCCCAGCAAATTGACCAAGCCACAGCGGCGCGCCATGTCCATGGGCTGGTGGTCCAGGCCGCACAGCACCAGGTGCACGCCTTTTGCGGTGCACAAGCGCGCCAAGGCCAGCATGGCATCTGCCCCTGATGAGTCCATGTAAATCAGGTTTTTCAAGTCCAGCACCAGGGCTTGGCTGGGCAAATCGTCTTCCATGGCCTCGATCAAGCGCACCGCCCCAAAAAACAAAGCCCCATGCAGCCTGTGAGCGCGCACTTGCGGTTCATGGCTTGCCACACTTGGCGGGATGGGCACGGCCTCGGCCCGGGTCAGGCTGGAAATGCGGTAAATAAAGGTCAGGCCAGCGGCAAACAAACCCACTTCCACCGCCACAGTCAGGTCCAGCACCACGGTCAGCACAAACACCGCCAGCAAGGTCACGCGGTAGGGCAGGCGAAATTGCCGCAGCTGTCCAAAGGCGCGCCAATCGCCCATGTTCCAGGCCACAAACATCAAAATCGCCGACAAAGCGGCCAAGGGCACGTGGTAGGCCAAAGGGGCGGCCACCCCAATCACCACCAACAAAGTCAAGGCGTGCACCATGCCCGCCACTGGACTGGTGGCACCACTTTTGGCGTTGGTCACGGTGCGGGCAATGGTGCCGGTGGCAGGCATGCCCCCGAAAAATGGCGTGACAAAGTTGGCCACGCCTTGGGCCATCAGCTCTTGGTTGGGGTTGTGGCGGTCGCCAATCATGCCGTCGGCCACGCGGGCGCACAGCAGCGATTCAATCGCCCCGAGCAAAGCCAGGGTGAGGGTGGGCATGACCAAGGCTTGGGCGCTGGCCCAGCTGAACTCGGGCCACACCCAGCTGGGCAGGTTGGAGGGAATGCCACCAAAGCGGCTGCCAATGGTCTCCAATGGCAAACCCCACCAGGCGGTGAGTGCCGTGGCCAACACCAGCACCACGATGGAGCCGGGCATACTGGCCACGCCACGCACCCACGGCGAAGGCGCGTGGACCAGGCGCCGCCCCCCCGCTTGCCAGACCAACAACACCAGCACGCCCGCGCTGGCCATGCCCAATGCCCAGGGGTTGAATGCGCCCAGGTTTTGCCCCAAGGTTTGCAAAATGCCCCAAAAATCGGCCGGCATGTTGGGCACATTCAGCCCCAAAAAATCTTTGATTTGCGACAAGGCCACCAACACGGCAATGCCATTGGTGAAACCAATCACCACGGCCACGGGGATGAATCGGACCAGGTTGCCCAGCTTGAGCAGGCCCATGGCAAACAACAGCACGCCCGACATCGCGGTGGCCAAGATCAGGTTGGCCACGCCATGGCGCTCCACAATGCCGTAGACGATGACGATGAAGGCGCCCGCTGGCCCGCCAATTTGCACCCGGCTGCCGCCCAATAAAGAAATCAAAAAGCCCGCAATGATGGCGGTGAACAAACCGGACTGCGGGCTCAGGCCTGAAGCAATGGCAAAGGCCATGGCCAAGGGCAAGGCCACCACGCCCACGGTCAAGCCTGCGCCCACGTCTTTGAAAAACCTCTCAGATGTGTAGCCTTGGAGGGCGTCGAAAAGCTTGGGTCTGAAGAACATCAAACCACTATATACCTGTGGTGGTGGCTGCCTTTTGATGCAGCTTAAAGCAACGCCAAATTCTCAGGGCCGGCGAGTTCAGCCCCGCGCATCAGTGGATACGCATGCCCGGCGTCGCACCCGGCCAAGGGTGCAGCACATGGATGCCGGGTTGGGCTTTTTCGTCGGCGTGGGACGCGGCCAGCACCATGCCCTCGGAGACGCCAAACTTCATTTTGCGCAGTGCCAAATTAGCCACCATGACGGTGAGCTTGCCCACCAAGTCAGACGGTTGGTACATGCTGGCGATGCCGCTGAAGACATTGCGGGTGCGGCCTTCGCCCACGTCCAGCGTCAAGCGCAAGAGCTTGGTGCTGCCCTCCACCGCTTCGCATTTGACGATCAAGGCGATGCGCAAATCGATCTTGGCAAAGTCGTCGATGGAGATGGTCTCGGCGATGGGCTCGCCGCCGGGGACAGATAAATTGGGGTCAGATTCCAATTTTCCGGAGGACAACTCGGGCGCTGACACCGCCGCATCAGGCGGTGGCTCAAACAAAGCCTCCAGCATCTTGGGGTCCACGCGTTGCATCAGGTGTTGGTAGTTGCCAATCGTGTGGCCGGCACCCATGCGTTGGTCGCGCTGCGCAAACTGCAAAGGAGCGATGTTCAAAAAGGCTTCCACGTTGGCAGCCAATGCGGGCAGCACAGGTTTCAAGGCGAGGCTGAGCAAACGGAAGGCCTCGATGCAGGTGCTGCACACATCTTGCAAGCGGGCGTCTTGGCCTTCCAACTTGGCCAGTTCCCAAGGCTTGTTGGCGTCCACGTATTCGTTGACCCGGTCGGCCAAGGCCATGGTGTCGCGCAAGGCTTTGGCGCAATCGCGGTTGTCGTACAGGGCTTCAATGGCAGGAAGTCCCGCGTGCAGCTGTGCCAGCAGCGCTTCGCCATCTGCGCTCACCGCACCCAATTGGCCACCAAAGCGCTTGGCAATGAAACCCGCCGCGCGGGAGGCGATGTTGATGTACTTGCCCACCAAGTCCGAGTTGACCCGCGCCATGAAGTCCTCGGCGTTGAAGTCAATGTCTTCGTTGCGGCCATTGAGCTTTGCAGCCAAGTAGTAGCGCAGCCACTCGGGGTTCATGCCGAGCTCCAAGTACTTCAAGGGGTTCAAGCCGGTGCCACGGCTTTTGCTCATCTTCTCGCCGTTGTTCACAGTGAGGAAGCCATGCACAAACACCTTGTTCGGCACTTTGCGGCCGCTGAACTTCAAAATGGCCGGCCAAAACAGCGTGTGAAAGGTGACGATGTCTTTGCCGATGAAGTGGTATTGCTCGGTGTCCTCAGCGGCCATGTACTCGTCAAAGCTGCGCGTCTCACCATGCTGAGCCTTGGGCCCACCCTTGTCGAACCAGTTTTTCAGCGACGCCAAATAGCCAATGGGCGCGTCCAGCCACACATAAAAATACTTGCCCGGTGCGTCGGGAATTTCAATGCCAAAGTAGGGCGCATCGCGGCTGATGTCCCAGTCGCCCAAACCTTCGCTGGTGGAACCATCGGGGTTGGTGCGAACGCTGAACCACTCTTTCACCTTGTTGGCCACTTCGGGTTGCAGGTGTTGGCCGTTTTGTGTCCAGTCTTGCAAAAATTCCACGCAGCGCGGGTCGGAGAGTTTGAAGAAAAAATGCTCGGCGTGTTTCAACACCGGCGTGGCACCCGACAAGGCCGAGTACGGGTTTTTCAAATCGGTGGGTGCGTACACCGCACCGCAACTTTCGCAGTTGTCGCCATACTGGTCTTTCGCGCCGCACTTGGGGCACTCGCCCTTGATGAAGCGGTCCGGCAAAAACATGTTTTTCTCGGGGTCGAAAAACTGCTCAATGGTTTTGCGCTCAATCAGCGTGCCGCCTTGTGTCTCGGACAGGTCACGCAGGTCGCGGTAAATCTGCTGCGCCAAGGCGTGGTTCTCGGGGGCGTCGGTGCTGTGCCAGTTGTCAAAGCCGATGTGAAAGCCATCCAAGTACTGTTGCCGGCCCGCCGCGATGTTGGCGACAAATTGCTGCGGCGTGAGGCCAGCTTTTTCAGCGGCGATCATGATGGGCGCACCGTGGGTGTCGTCAGCGCAAACAAAGTTGACCGCGTGGCCCTGCATCCGTTGGTAACGCACCCAAATATCGGCTTGGATGTATTCCATCATGTGCCCGATGTGGAAGTTGCCGTTGGCATAGGGCAGGGCGGTGGTGACAAATAAGCGGCGCTGGGTCATGGGGGAGTAACCTTGTTTGAAGGGCGCGATTTTAGGCGCTGGCCCTGGCTTTGTGGGGGAATGCGCCCCGCACCGGCAGCAGCCCAGGGCGCTTGGGTAGACTCTGCCGCTTTGCCAGGAGAGAACCATGTCCTTGAACGATGCCACCTTGCGCCAAGCAATCAGCACCGTGGTGGACCCCCACACCGGACAAGACTTTGTTGCCAGCAAGGCCTTGAAAGCCTTGCGCATCACTGGCGCAGACGTGTCGGTCGAGGTGGAATTGGCTTATCCCGCCAAAAGCCTATTTCCGACTTTGCGCCAGCAATTGGTCACGGCCATCAAGCAAGTGCCGGGCGTGGGCCAGGTCACCGTGCAGTTGAGCAGCCGCATCGTGGCCCATGCGGCGCAGCGCGGCGTGCAACTGCTGCCCCAAGTGAAAAACATCATCGCTGTGGCGTCTGGCAAGGGCGGTGTGGGCAAAAGCACCACCGCCGTCAACCTGGCCTTGGCTTTGGCTTCCGAAGGGGCCAGCGTGGGCTTGCTCGACGCCGATATTTACGGCCCCAGCCAACCTATGATGATGGGCATTGAAGGTCGACCTGAGAGCAGCGACGGCAAAACCATGGACCCGCTGGAGAACCACGGTGTGCAAGTCATGTCGATTGGTTTTTTGGTGGCCAAAGACGAGGCCATGATTTGGCGCGGCCCCATGGCCACCCAAGCACTTGAACAGTTGCTGCGCCAAACCAATTGGCGCGACTTGGACTATTTGATCGTTGACATGCCCCCGGGCACCGGCGACATCCAACTCACCTTGAGCCAGCGCGTGCCCATGACCGGCGCCGTGATCGTCACCACCCCGCAAGACATCGCCCTGCTGGATGCCAAAAAAGGCATCAAGATGTTCGAGAAGGTGGGTGTACCCATCCTGGGCATTGTGGAAAACATGGCGGTGCACATTTGCAGCCAATGCGGCCACAGCGAGCACATCTTTGGCCACGAAGGGGGCAAGCGCATGGCCGAAGAATTTGGCATGCCCTACCTGGGCGCCTTGCCCCTGGATTTGAGCATTCGCCTGCAAGCCGACAGCGGCAAACCAACCGTGGTCTCCGACCCCGATGGTTCGGTGGCAGCCATTTACAAAGCCATTGCGCGCCAAGTGGCGGTGGGCGTTGCGGCCAAGGCCAAAGACTTTTCGGCCAAATTCCCCACCATCACGGTGTCCAAAGACACCTGAAAAAAGGCCCGCGTTTCACAGCTTGGTAAACGTAAAGCCGCGCAACAAATGGTGATGTGCCCAGTCTGACAAAGCGTACCAAGCGGGCTCGGCGCGCAAGTCCCAGGCGATGAAAGTGGCCAACACCGCGCTGTGCTGCCACATATGGGGGCTCAGGTGCAAGGCATAGCCCGGTGAGTCAATGAAGTCATCGTGGTGCATGGCCGTCAAGCCCAGGGTCATGGCCGCTGTCAGTGCCAGCAAATGCTTGCGCAGCCCGGCGGCCCAATTTGGATGCCCCTGTCGACGCAGCAAAAGCAGCACACACAGGCCCAAACCCTGGGCAAGGTTCAGCAGGCCAAAAAATGAGGACAAGCCCAGCGCAATCGGTGGGGTAATGGTGTTGCGGTAGGCGTTGTCCAGCATTTCGGGCGAGACCGATGTGGGCAGTGCCGGGGCTTGGGCCACCCAGCCCGAGGCTGGGGCTTCAAAGTCGACCAGCGGTGTACCCAATGCCGCCGCTGGAAACAAAGTTTTGACCGCCTCGCGCACACTGGGCGACATGTTCTCTGTGCCCAAAGGCACACCATGGATGCGCAATTGACCCTGGGCGGCCAAGTCTGCGATGTTGAGCAGGTAAACACTGAGCCTTTTTTCCTCTACCGGCGCGGAGTCCACCAAATGGTCAATCACCATTTTTTGGAAGTGCCACATCAAGGTCATGCCCAGGGCAAAACTCAGCAGCACAGCTTGCCAGCGTTGGGCCATGCGCAGGTCCAGCCAGCGCAGCAGTAGCATGCTCAAACCAAAACCGGCAATGATGCGGCCCCAAAACTGCACGCCATCCAAATCTTTGTCGGACAACACCACATCGGTCAATTCCAGCATCCGGTGGTTGAACGACAGCTCCACCAAGGCGTACAGCACCAGCACCGCCGCAAACCAAACTTGGTCTTGCAAACTCACGGGCGGTTTAGGTTCTGTGTTGGTCATGGGTGGGGGATTATCTTTGATAAATATTCATCGCCCCTCAGACCACTGGTTTTCAGCTCGGTTGCAGGCCGCATACAGCTGGTGGCGTGCGGTGTCAAAACCTCTGGCCAATCTGAGTCGCCCATCACGCTCTCAATGTGCGATTGCAGGGAATCTGCATGGACCAGTTTGGCCAGGTGCTGTGCGTGGGATATGGAGACATCCAAAGGAGCAGTGGCTTTTGGTGCGGTTTTGCGGTTGGCAGGTTTTCGGGCCGGCTGACGGGCACTTTCCATTGGACCTTCATGGCTTTGGCGCTTTTGCCACAGAGGATGTGGTCGCCTTTGCTGCGGATGAGCATGATGGCAGCCAAAAAACCTGTGCAAATGCCCAAGTCCCACAAGCTTGGCCGAAGTGTTTCCAACGCCCATAAAGAATATGCGCGGCTAAAGGCCCTTGCTTTAACATCAAGCTGCTTCATTCTGTTTCAAATACAAACCATTTGTTTCATGCGCACCCTTTCCCAATTCATCCATCAATCGGGGTTTTTCAGCACCTCGGGTGAAGGACAAGCTCGGTGCATGGCGGGGCTTTTTGCCTGGGTGGTGTGCGTCAATTGTTTGATGGTGGCCATGGTGCCCATGGCGCAATACCCCTCTTGGGTGGTGGGCTTGGCCGCGGTGTTTTTTCTGGCCTTGGCCATCTGCATTCAGCGCAACCCCAACCCGGTGTGGTGTATCCATGCGATGCTGGGCTTGTTGATAGCCTTGTTGTTTTTCTTGGTGGTGCACACCGGCGGTGTGGTTTCAGTCGCAACGGTTTGGTTGTCGGGGGTGGCCCTGATTCCTTTTTTGTTGCTACCCATCAAGCCTGCTGTGATGTGGTTGGCGGTTCAAACCCTGGGCTTGGTGTTGGTCATGGCTTTGGATTTTGTGGGTTGGCCCATGGGGCCGGCCGACGCACCCGACATGGTGGTTTGGGGGTGGGCCAATAAAGTGCTGGCCACATTGACCCTGTTGGGCATTTTGGTTTACCTGGGTGAGTCGCAACGTCAGCAACTTTCGGTATTGCAGTTGCAAAGTGATGAACTGAATCGCACCCACGAGGCCCTGATGCGCGCACAAAGCCACAAGGATGAATTCATCGCCTCTGTGGGCCATGAATTGCGCACACCGATGAATGCCATTTTGGGCCTCAACAGCGTGCTCAAAGACCAGCTGACCCAGCACCCCCAAGACTTGGAGCGGGCTGAGCTGATTCGCCAGTCCACCCAGCGCTTGCTGACCTTGGTCAATGACATTTTGGATTTCTCCCAATTGCAAGCCCAGCGCATGAGTTTGGGCAGCCAACCCTATGCCTTGGGCCTTGGGGTGCAAGCACTGTTTGCCCGTTACGAGAACAAACCCCGTGGTGCCCACATTCAAATGCATTGCAGCATCGATCCGAGCTTGCCCCCGTGGGTGTTGCTGGACGCCAGGCGGTTTCACCAGGTGTTGGAGAACTTGCTGGACAACGCACTCAAATTCACCCGCGCTGGGCGCATTGATTTGCGCTGCCTGCCTTGCGAGGTGGGCTTGCGCGTGGAAGTCCAAGACACAGGCATTGGCATGACGCCAGAGCAACAAGCGCAGGTGTTTGGGCGCTTTGAGAAAGCCCATTCAGACGACTTTCACTTGCACGACGGCACGGGCTTGGGCTTGTCCATTTGTGAAAAATTGGTGCAACTCCAAGGGGGCCAGTTGGGCGTGACCAGCCAATTGGGGCATGGTTCAAGCTTTTGGTTGGAAGTGCCACTGCTGTCTGCACCCACGCCGCCGCTGGGTGCGCCAGTCGCATCACCCCCGGGCGCGATCGCTGGTGCCGCCTTGCGATTTTTGATCGTGGACGATCACCCGGTGAATTTGCTCGTGGCCAAAAGCATGGTTTTGAAGCTGTGGCCCAACGCAACGGTGCAGACTTTGGGTGAAGGGGTGCAGGCACTGGCCTATTTGGCCGAGCAAACGGTGGATTTGGTGCTGATCGATATGTACATGCCTGATATGGATGGCCTGGCCTTGACCAAGGCCATCCGCGCCCTGCCTGGCCCCATCCACCACATGCCGGTTCTGGGCATGACCGCCAGCAACCAACCTTTGGACATGCAGCGCTGTTTTGAGGCGGGCATGAACAATGTGGTGCTCAAACCAATGGACGTGCACAAACTCCAAGCGGCGGTAGACATGTGCTTTTGGGGCCCGGACAAGGGGCTTGCCCATGTGGGCTGACCTGCGCACCCATTGGCAGGCTCGCCAATGGATATTGTTTTTTGGGGCCCTCACGCCTCCCAATCTTCGTGCGGGCCGATTGCCCTTTGTGTTTTTTGCGGGCGTGGGTTTGATGGCAGCGATCGGCATGCTGTGGCTGTTCACGCCCAATGTGGGCAGCCAAGAAAGCCGATTGATTTTCATCGCATTCATCGCCTTCAGTTTGGGGTTGCTGAACATGGGGATGTCCACCCAACGGGTTTTGACCTTGGTGGGTGTGTATGCCACGGCACACATTGGCTTGGCAGCCTATTTCGGGCAGGGCATTTTTTCACCCCGCATCAATTGGCTGTACCTGATCCCGATTTTGATGTTCCACATCATTGGCCGCAGAGCTGGTTTGTTGTGGGGTGGTGTGGTGGTGGGGACTTTTTCATTGGTGGCCTTTTTCAACCACTGGGGGGCCTTGCCGCATTGGATGCCCATGACCAAGGGCCACGATGTGTATGCGTTTTTGGTGTACGCGGTGACGGCCACCAGTTTGATCACCATCACCCTGACCTACCAAAGTTTTAGCGCCAAGGCGATTGCGGCCTTGCGCGCCAGCAACCAAGAATTGGAGGCGCGGCGCCAGGAGTTGCAGCAAATTTTGGATATCCGCGATCGTTTCATTTCTTCGGTCAGCCATGAGTTGCGCACACCCATGAATGCCATCATGGGATTCAATGAATTGCTGTGCGAAAACCAAGCGGGCAATGCAAAAGCCATGGAAGTGTTGGCGCTGACCCAGCAATCGGGTGAGCATTTGATGACAGTGATCAACGATGTGCTGGACTATTCGCAGTTTCAATCGGGCAAGTTGGCGGTGAACCCCGAGTCCTTCGAGCTGCGCAAGACCGTGGACAACGCCACGGGTTTGTTTGCCCATCGCTTGAGCAGCATGAAGCTGGATTTCTCACACGCGGTGGATGACAAATTGCCGACCTGGGTCTGGGCCGATCGGCATCGGCTGATGCAAATATTGGTCAATTTGCTGGGCAACGCCATCAAGTTCACGCCCCAAGGCCATGTCAGTTTGGGCGTCAGGCCCGATGGGGCTTTCATCTTGTTTGAAGTGCAAGACACGGGCATTGGCATTGCTGAAGAAAAGCTGTCCATGGTGTTTGACCGTTTTTCACAAGCCACCGACCAGACCCAAAATTTATATGGCGGCAATGGCCTGGGCTTGACCATTTCCAAGCGTTTGGTGGAGCTGATGGGGGGCACGATAGGTGTGCGCAGCCAGTTGGGAGAGGGCAGTTGTTTTTGGTTCAAGCTGCCCCTCAAAGTGGGCCAGGCACCACCCACCTCCGACGTGGCCGATGCCCAACAAGGGGATATGCGCCAAAGGCCTTGGCGTTTTTTGGTGGTCGATGATGTGCAAATCAACCGCATGTTGCTGCGCCAGATGTTGATGTTGGAGTGTCCTCAGGCCCAAATCACCGAGGCGGTGAACGGTGTGGAGGCGCTGAAAACCATGCAGACAGAGGCCTTTGACCTGGTGTTCATGGACATGTTGATGCCCCAAATGGATGGCATCGAGGCAAGTCAGCGCGTTCGCGCCGACTTGCCGGAACCAGCCTGCCACACCCCGATTCTGGGCTTGACCGCCAATGTCAACACCAGCGACAAAGATCGGTTTATGACGGCCGGTGCCAACGAGTTTTTGCTCAAGCCCTTTGCCCGCAAAGACCTGATGCAAGTCACCCAGCGTCTGTTGGTGGGCGACAAACATCCACCCATTGCCCCTGGGTGATGTGCGCCAACAAGGTGACCGACATGCGCACCGCGCTGTTGACCGAGCCCGCCGCGGGCAGCACTTCGTCAAATGCCTGCAAAGAGGCATCCAGGTAAATGGGTAATGCCTGGGCCAAACCAAAAGGACACACACCGCCCACTGGGTGGCCAGTGATGTCGGCCACCACATCGGGGCTGAGCATCTTGCCTTTGCCCAGGGCGGTTTTGAATTTGGCGTTGTCGATGCGAGCGTCACCGCGGGCCACCAACAACACCACACGCTTGTCGTGTAGTTCAAAGGCCAAGGTTTTGGCAATGCGGCCTGGCTCGACCCCATGGGCCGCCGCTGCCAAGGCCACGGTGGCCGTGTTTTCGGCGGTCTCCAAAATCGGGATGTGGAGGTTCAATGCTTCGAAGTGCGCTTTGACGGATGCCACGCTCATGCCAAGGGTCCTGTGTGTGAGGGCGGCGCCATGATAGCCAAGGGAAAAGCCCCGGGTGTGGGCGTGTGGATCGGGTTAGCATCGCCCCCAACATGAAATCCGTTCAACTCGGCACCACCGAACAATTGCGCGACAGCGCCCGGCGTGCGCGCAAACAAGTCAAAGGCCGTGTGCCCGATGCCCAGGCCTTGGTGGCGGTGCGATCGCTGCTGGGCCAAGCCCCACTGGATGGCTACCCACGCGATGGGTTGATCGAACATTTGCATGTGTTGCAAGACGCCCATGGCGCTTTGCACAAAGGCCATTTGGTGGCCTTGGCCCAGCTCATGCGATTGAGCTTGTCAAAGGTCTACGAGGTGGCCAGTTTTTACCACCACTTTCACATCTTGGATGAAGGCCAAGCCGCTCCGCGCTTGACCCTCCGGGTGTGTGACGGGCTCTCCTGCAGCATGGCCGGTGCCGATGCTTTGTTCGAGCAATTGCAAGCGCAGATGGACCCAGGGGTTCAAGTGCTGCGTGCGCCATGTGTGGGGCGTTGCGAAACCGCGCCGGTGGCGGTGGTGCACCAGCGCGCTGTGGTCCATGCCAGTGTGGATGCGGTGAAAGCCTGTGTGGCAGCGGGGGCTTCGCCGCAGGCGCCAGTGCCCCCACCAGCTTGGCCGCAAGCACCACAGGCCTGGTGCGAGCCTGCCCACCCGCAGGCGGTGGGGCTGGACGCTTACCGCGCCGACGGGGGCTACCGTTTGCTGGTTGATGTGGTGGCCGGGCGTGTCGACACCGAGTCTGTGTTGCTCACCATGGAGAGCTCGGGCTTGCGCGGTTTGGGCGGGGCCGGCTTTCCTGCCGGGCGCAAATGGCGCATCGTGCGCGATCAACCCGGGCCGCGTTACATGGCAATCAACATCGACGAGGGCGAGCCCGGCACCTTCAAAGACCGGGTGTATTTGGAGCGTGATCCGCACCGCTTTTTGGAGGGCGCGCTCTTGGCGGCCCAGGTGGTGGGCTGCGAGCGCATTTATATCTACCTGCGTGATGAATACCACGGCTGCCGCGCCACCTTGACCCAAGCGATGGCCGAGCTGCAAGCCCAGCCACCCTGTGCTTTGCCCCACATGGAATTGCGCCGCGGTGCGGGTGCCTACATTTGTGGCGAAGAGTCAGCGATGCTGGAGAGCATTGAGGGGCGCCGTGGCGAGCCGCGCCTGCGCCCACCCTATATTGCAGAGAAGGGTTTGTGGGGCAAACCCACGTTGGCGCACAACTTTGAAACCCTGTACTGGGTGCGCGACATTGTCGAGCGCGGGGCGGCGCATTTTTCCCAGCAAGGCCGGCATGGGCGCACGGGTTGGCGCTCTTTCAGTGTCAGCGGGCGTGTCCGTGAGCCCGGAGTCAAGTTGGCACCGGCGGGCATTACGCTGCGCGAATTGATCGATGAGTACTGCGGCGGCATGGCAACCGGGCATCGCTTGTATGCGTATTTGCCGGGCGGTGCTTCAGGCGGCATCTTGCCGGCGCGTTTGGCCGATGTGCCCCTCGACTTTGACACCTTGCAAGCGCACGGTTGTTTCATCGGGTCGGCGGCCATCGTGGTTTTGGGTCACAACGACCGGGCCCGCAATGCGGCCTTGAACGTGATGCAATTTTTCGCCGACGAAAGCTGCGGCCAATGCACGCCATGCCGGGTGGGCACCGACAAGGCTGCCGCCTTGATGCAAGCCCCGGTGTGGGACGCCGCCACCTTGCAAGACTTGGCCCAAGTGATGGGCGACGCTTCGATTTGCGGTTTGGGCCAGGCTGCGCCCAACCCGATTCAGTGCGTGCTGAAGTTTTTCCCGCATGAAGTGGGCGCCAGCCCTGAGGAGGCCGCGTGAGCCAGCCGATTGCTTTCCACCTCAACGGCCTGCCGGTACACGCCCAAGCCGGCGAAACCTTGTGGGAAGTGGCCCAGCGCCAAGGCATAGAGATTCCGCATTTGTGCCACAAGCCAGGTTACCGACCGGATGGCAACTGCCGTGCTTGTGTGGTCGAAGTCAAGGGCGAGCGCACTTTGGCTGCCAGTTGCTGTCGCACACCGACGGTCGGCATGGTCGTGCACACCGACAGCGAACGGGCGCAGAAAAGCCGCGCCCTGGTGATGGAGTTGTTGTTGGCCGACCGACCCGACAGCGGCGTGCAATGGGTCGACGGAGAAGCCGACTTGCCCCATGGCGAACTCAGCCAGTGGGCGCGCCAAATGGGGGTGAGCGTTCGGCCGGCCTTGCAAGATTTGCGCAACGGGGACACGCACGACGCACAAGGTGTGGCATGGCGCGATGATTCGCACCCCGCGATGGCGGTCGATTTGTCGGCGTGTATCCAATGCGACCGTTGTGTGCGTGCCTGTGGCGAGGTGCAGGTCAACCAAGTCATTGGGGTGCAAGGGCGGGGCGCTGAATCGCGCATCGTGTTTGACCTGGCCGATGCCATGGGCGAGAGCACTTGCGTGGCCTGTGGTGAATGCGTGCAAGCTTGTCCCACGGGTGCCCTCAGCGCCAAGACGCAATTGGGCGACCAGCAGGTGGATCGCCAAGTCGATTCGGTGTGTCCGTTTTGTGGCGTGGGTTGCTTGCTCACTTACCATGTGAAAGACGAGCGCATCATCAAAGTGCAAGGCCGTGCAGGCCCCGCCAACGAGGAGCGCTTGTGTGTCAAAGGCCGCTTTGGTTTCGATTACGCACACCACCCAGACCGCTTGACCACCCCTTTGGTGCGCAAAGCGGGGGTGCCCAAGTCGCTGGACCTCAACCGCGAGCCTTCGCGTTGGGCCGAAGTTTTCCGGCCCGCCACTTGGGACGAAGCTTTGGATCTGGCGGCTCAGGGTTTGATGCGCTTGCGCGAGCAACACGGGCCCAAGAGTCTGGCCGGTTTTGGTTCGGCCAAGGGCAGCAATGAAGAAGCTTATTTGTTTCAAAAATTGGTGCGCACTGGTTTTGGCAGCAACAACGTCGACCACTGCACCCGCTTGTGCCACGCCTCCAGCGTGGCCGCATTGCTCGAAGGGGTGGGCTCTGGCGCGGTGAGCAACCCAGTGCGCGATGTGGCCCAGGCCGAGTTGATCGTGGTGATTGGTGCCAACCCCAGCGCCAACCACCCGGTGGCGGCCACCTGGATCAAAAATGCGGTGGAGCGGGGCGCGCGCTTGGTCTTGATGGACCCGCGCCGCACCGACCTGGCCCGCCACGCCTGGCGCCATTTGGCGTTCAAGCCCGACACCGATGTGGCGTTGCTCAACGCTTTGCTGCACATCATCATCACCGAGGGCTGGACGAACCAAGCCTTTGTGCGCGAGCGCACCCGCGACTTTGAAGCGCTACGTGCGCATGTTCAGGCCTTCACCCCCGAGCGCATGGCACCGATTTGTGGTATCGATGTGGCCACCTTGCGCGAAGTGGCCCACGCCTTTGCCCACTCGCCGGCCGCGATGGTGTTGTGGGGCATGGGCGTGAGCCAGCATGTGCATGGCACCGACAACGTGCGCTGCCTGATTGCATTGGCCAGCGTCACTGGACAAATTGGCCGACCCGGCACCGGCTTGCACCCCTTGCGCGGCCAGAACAATGTGCAAGGGGCCAGCGATGCGGGCCTCATCCCCATGATGCTGCCCAACTACCAACGGATCAGCGACCCCCAAGCTTTGAAATGGTTTGAGGATTTTTGGGGCCAGTCGCTGGACCCCCAACCGGGCTACACCGTGGTGGAAATCATGGACAAGGCCTTGGCCGATGACAGCGACCCGCACAAAGTGCGGGGCATGTACATCATGGGCGAGAACCCGGCCATGAGTGACCCCGACTTGAACCATGCCCGCGCGGCATTGGCTGCCTTAGACCATTTGGTCGTGCAAGATATTTTCCTGACCGAGACCGCTTGGCTGGCCGATGTGGTGCTGCCCGCCAGTGCTTGGCCCGAAAAAATGGGCACAGTGACCAACACCGACCGCATGGTGCAAATGGGCCGACCTGCTTTGACCCCACCGGGGCAAGCCCAGTTGGATTTGTGGATCATTCAGCAATTGGCCCAGCGCATGGGCCTGGACTGGCATTACCCGGGCGAGCACGCCGGTGTGGCTGCCGTGTATGAAGAAATGCGCCAAGCCATGCACGGTGTGATTGCGGGGATTTCTTGGCAACGCTTGTCAGCGGCGTCCAGCGTCACCTACCCCTGCTTGAGCGATCAAGACCCGGGCCAAGCCATGGTGTTTGAACATGATTTCCCCACGCCCGATGGGCGGGTTCGGTTGGTGCCGGCCGATCTCATTTCGGCCAATGAATTGCCCGATGCCGAACACCCATTTGTGCTCATCACTGGGCGCCAGCTCGAGCACTGGCACACCGGCAGCATGACCCGGCGCTCTGCGGTGCTGGATGCGATTGAACCCGAAGCCAGTTTGTTGATGTGCGCTGCCGATCTGCACCGCTTGGGCGTGCAAGCCGGTGACCTGGTGCGGGTGCGCTCTCGCCGGGGCGAGCTGCAAGTGCGGGTTCGCCAAGACGAGGGCACGCCCGAGGGCACGGTGTTTTTGCCGTTTGCTTACAGAGAGGCGGCAGCCAATTTGCTCACCAACGCTGCCTTGGACCCGGTGGGCAAAATACCCGAATTGAAGTTTTGTGCGGTGCAGGTGCTGGCGCTTTCGCTGCCAATGCCGGTGCCTGCCCTTTGAGACCTTCCACCCCAGTCACCTGCCCCACTGAACGACCTTGTTCATCAACCACGCCATGATCATGAAGTACCGACCCATGCAGCGTTTCACTTTTGTTTTTTCGATGGGTTTGGCCCTGGTGACAGCCCTGTGGCTGGGTGGGCCCAGCGTGAAGGCACAAACGCCCCCAGCTTGGGAAAATTTGACCGAGCAATTGGTGGCGGTCGAGTTGTCGGCTGGTGTGCGACAAGAAGGGGTGTTGTCTTTGCGCACCGGCACCCAAAGTCCCGATGTGTTGGCCGTTTTGCTCCCCGGTCACCCATCGGTGTTGCGACCCGTGGTGGCGGATCAACGCATGACCGCATTGCGCTTGCCGGGTAACTTCCTGGTGCGCGCGCGGCGCCATTTGGCCGATGAGCGCATTGCTTTGTTGCTGGTGGACTGCCGCAGCGACAGTGGGGACGAGTGCTCATCCAAATACCAAGCGTCGGCAGGCCGACAAAGCGATGTGGCGGCACTCATCCAATCGGTGCGCCAGCAACTGCCCAGCATCCAAAAAGTGTGGTTGGTGTCCACCAGCATGGGCAGCATCTCCAGCGCTTTCATGCCCATGCATGCCAAAGGGGTCTATGCCGGGGCGATTCACACCGCTGCCATCACCGAGCCTTATGCCATGCACTCTTACCGAGAACTCGGCGGTTTTGACTATGGCCAAATCACCGGCGTGCAGGCCTTTGTGCACCACCAAAACGATCCTTGTCCGATGACCACCCATTCAGGGGCCGCCAAATTAGCGCAGAAATTCAGTATTCCCCTGGTCACCGTGCATGGGGGCAGCGGTTTTCAAGGCCATCCCTGCCGTGCCTTCACAGAGCATGGTTTCACTGGCAAAGAGCGCGAGGTGATGCAGCATATTGGCCAAATTTTAAAAACCGGCCAGGCCAACAACGCCGATGTGCGTTGATCCGCTCATGACCGACTGGACCCCCCTCACCACCAGCGTTTTGATGCGCCGCGAGCGTGTGCCTGGTGCCATGTCCAAATGGCAAACTTGGCGCTGGGTGTTGCACGATGTGGTGTTGCAAGACCCCAGCCACAGCGGACCCGCACGCTTGTTGAGCGACAGCGAAGATGTGCAAATTTGGCTGCACACGGGCTTTGAGGTGGGTTTGTTCAAAGACGATGCCGAAGGCTACTACCTCAACGCCACCTCGCCCCAGCCCTGTTGGTTTGTGCTTTGGCGCATGGAAGAGGAGGCGACATTGGCCCAAGAACCGGTGGCCGTGCCCATCATGGTCAGCTTGAGTTACCACGACGCGGGTCGTTGGCTCGATGCCCAAGAAAGCGTTGACCAAGTGCCCGCGCCGCCAGAGGTGCTGGCTTGGATGAGTGAGTTTGCCCAAACCCATTGGGTGGCAGAGGGCAAAAAACGCCAACGCCCGGAGAGCTTTCGGGGCTTGCAAGACCGCTTTGGCAACCCCGCCTCGATCACCACCGACAAAAACCGCAAGCTTTGATGGCATGGCCTGGGCCTTAACATCTCGCCATGGCTGAAGACGGTTTTTTGCAGCGTTGGTCCAAGCGAAAAGCATCGCTGGGGGGCCCTGTGCCTGATGGGCCTCCAAAGACCCATCCGGCACCACCGCCCAAGGCCGCCCCGGCCATCGGCGGTGTGCAAGCCCCAGACGCTTTGATTTCAAGGGGCGGGCAACAACCGCTCAACACGCCGCCCTCGGCGTTTGCGCCCGCCCCTGGCAGGGTGCAGCCCAGCGAGCCCCACACCGATCCTCAGCCGGTACCCAGCCTGGCTGACACACAAGCACTCACGCCTGCGTCAGATTTCCGACCTTTCATGGGCCAGGGTGTGGCCCCCGAAGTGAAAAACGCTGCGATGAAAAAACTGTTTGCCGATCCGCACTTCAATGTGATGGACCGCATGGACATCTACATCGACGACTACAGCCAACCCGACCCCTTGCCCCTGGCCATGTTGCGGCAAATGAATGGGGCCAAGTTTCTGAACCTGTTTGAAGACGAAGACCAGGACAAAGACAAAGACAAAGCAGCATTGGCTGGCGCGCCTGATGAAGGCACTGTTCAAGCGCCTTTGCGGCCTGTGCCTGATGACGCATCCGTGCCCGCACCTGCACCAACCGTGGCCACCGAAGCGCCTTTGAGCGCGCATGCATCTGACGTGGTTGATGTGAGCGACAGTTCAGATGACCGTCCCCAGCACCTGCGTGGCACCAGCCTTGCTCCCTCGACACTGCCTGTGCCCAAGACCTAGGCCGCTCGGGGGCCAAGCCACAGTCATGCACAATCCGCCGCCATGACCACCTTGATTTGCGACTGCAACCAGACCATGCCCTTGGAAGCCAAGGCGCTGGGCCACAGCCTCGATGAGTCACTGCACCTGCACAGCAGTTTGTGCCGGCGCGAGGCCCAAGGTTTTTTGAATGCCCTCAAAGGCGGCGAAGGGTTGGTGGTGGCGTGCACCCAAGAAAAGCGTTTGTTTGAAGACCTGGCGCAGCAAGCGCGCGAAGCCGATCCCGCTTTGCCATGGGTGCCCATCAAGTTTGTGAACATCCGTGAGACAGCGGGCTGGGGCCGCGAGTCGGCCCAGGCCATGCCCAAAATCGCCGCCTTGTTGGCCCAAGCCCAGATGCCCGATGCCGAGCCGGTGCCCACGGTCACTTACAAAAGCGCGGGCCGTTTGCTCATCGTCGCCGAGTTGGGCCGCGCCCAAGCCTTGGCCGATGTGTTGGGCGATGGCCTGGACATCACCTTGATGTCTGACGGCGTGACCCGTGGCATGCCGGCCCAAGAGCGTCGCTACCCGGTCATCGCCGGTGAGTGGTTGGGTTTGAGTGGTTGGTTGGGCGCATTCACTTTGCAATGGCGACGCAGCAACCCCATTGACTTGGACTTGTGCACCCGCTGCAATGCCTGTGTGGCCGCTTGCCCAGAGCAAGCCATTGGACTGGACTACCAGATTGATTTGACGGCGTGTCAATCGCACCGCGATTGCGTGAAAGCCTGCGGTGTGGCTGGCGCCATTGACTTTCAGCGCGAGCCCAGCACCGAAAGCGCTGAGTTCGATCTGGTGCTGGATTTGCGCAGCGCCTCGGCCTTTGACCGGCATGCCCTGCCCCAAGGTTATTTCCGCCAGGACGACATGGCCACCTTGTTGCGCTTGCGCGAAATGGTGGGCGAATTTGAAAAGCCCAAATTCTTTCAATATAAAGCCTCGATTTGTGCGCACAGCCGCAACACCCAAATTGGTTGCAACGCTTGCGTGGATGTGTGTTCGGCCCAAGCCATTTCATCGGAACCCGCGCGCCAACAAATCAAGGTCAATCCTCATTTGTGTGTCGGTTGCGGGGCTTGCACCACGGTGTGTCCCACAGGCGCATTGACCTATGCCTATCCCCAGGCCAGTGCCTTGGGGGTGACGGCCAAAACATTGCTCAGCACCTATGCCCGCGCTGGCGGCAAGGACGCGGTATTGCTGTTGCACAGCCAAGGCCAAGGTCAGGCCATGCTCAACGAGCTGGGCCGTGCAGCCCAGCTTCAACGCGCCCATGGTTTGTCGGCCCGGGTCATCCCCATGTCGTTGTGGCACACCGCCAGTGTGGGTGCCGATGTGTGGTTGTCCATGCTGGCTTTTGGTGCTGCCCAGGTGGTGGTGTTGGCCACCGACGAAGAGGCGCCGCAATACGCACAAGCGGTGCAAGACCAAATGGCCCAAGTGCAAGCCGTGTTGCATGGTTTGGGCTACCAGGGTCAGCACCTCACCTGGCTGCAGGCCGACAGCGTGGACGCCTTGGATGCCCAGCTCAAAACCTTGCCCGCTGCACCCGCCCGGCCTGCGACGCCTGCGAAATTTGCCTTGACCAGCGACAAGCGCAGCAGCTTGGCACTCGCTTTGGACCATTGGATGAGCCATGCCCCAGCCGCACAGGCTTGGCCCGAGGCGATCGCACTGCCCACCGCTGGGGCTTTTTGGGGCGGTGTTCAAGTGGATGCCCAAGCTTGCACCTTGTGCTTGAGTTGCGTCAGCGCCTGCCCTGCCAGCGCACTGCAAGACAACCCAGACCAGCCAGAGCTGGCCATCATTGAAAAAAACTGCGTCCAGTGCGGTTTGTGTGTCACGACCTGTCCAGAAAATGCCATCCAAACCGTGCCGCGTTTGTTGCTCACCCCCGCGCGCCATGAGCGCCAGGTGCTGAATCAAAGCCAGCCTTACAGCTGCGTGCGTTGCAGCAAACCTTTTGGCACCTTGAAAGCCATTGAAGCCATGCTGGGCAAACTCAGCGGACACGCCATGTTCCAGGGCGCGGCCGCAGAGCGGCTCAAAATGTGCAGCGATTGCCGGGTGATTGATATTTACTCCGCGGGCGATGAACAGCGCATCGTTTAGGCCATGTTCGCCCTGAAGCGCCCCATTCAACCCTTATGAACCTGCCCTTGAACCCGCCGCCCACCTCGTCGGCCATGGACGAAGAAACCGCCCGCGCTGAGCTGTACGGGTTGATAGCGACCCTCTTTTATGCGGCCCCCGATGAGGCCTTTTTGAGCCAGCTGCGCGTGGCTGTGACGCAAGCCCCCGCGGCGGGCGGCTTTTTGGAAGAGCCCTGGCGTCAATTGGTCAGCGTGGCCCGAAGTTGCAACCAAAAGCAAATTGCCGATGAGCACGATGCGTTGTTTGGTGGCCTGGGTCAGCCAGAGGTCTATTTGTTTGCGTCCCACCACCTCAGTGGTTTTTTGAATGAGAAACCCCTGGCCGCTTTGCGCACCGATTTGGCCGAATTGGGCTTGAGCCGCGATGAAAGCTTGCCCGAAACCGAGGACCATGTGTCGTATCTGTGCGAGGCCATGCGCTACTTGATCGCTGGCGATGATGTCGCCGTGGCCAACCTGAGCCGCCAACGAGAATTCTTTGCCCGCCACCTGCAGCCCTGGGTGTACCTCATGTGTGACGCCTTGCAGGCCCACCCGCGCGCCCAGTTTTATGCGGCCTTGGCAGGTTTGCTCAGGGCGTTTGCTGAGGTCGAAACCCAGGGTTTTGACATGCTCGATTGAGCCCAGGTTGACACTTGGAGAGGGTTCAGGACTGCATGTGGCTGAATGAAAACTTACAAATTGGAGGGGGTACCTGGGCAAACCCCTTATGAATTCGATTGCAAAAGGCCTGAAAATGTCCAAAGTCTGGCGAGCGGGCGTGTCCCGCCATGCCAGAGGCGTGAAGCGCCCCATTTCTTTTTGGAGAATTGAATGAACAACGACCAGCCATCTACTTCCCGCCGTGGGTTTTTTTGGGGAGCGGCTGCGGCCAGTGCGGCTGTGGCCACCGTCGCAGGCGTCAAGGCGCTGGACACACCGTCCGTGCCCAACACCGAAAGTCTGCCAGCCGCGCCGGCCAAAGGCGGCGGTTACAGCTTGAGCGAACACGTCAAGCGTTACTACCAAACCACCCGCGTCTGAACGGAGCCACCCATGCTACTCACCAAAAAATCTGACAGCACCGCCCGTGCAGGCTCTTCATTTGTGCACCGTTTGCAGCGCGGTTTGGCCCAGGCCATTCCCACCATGGACCGGCGCGCTTTTTTGCGCCGCTCGGGTTTGGGCGTGGGCGTGGGCTTGGCCGCCAGCCAACTGACCTTGGTGAAAAAGTCCCAAGCTGCTGGCCCCAACAAAGGTGACGGTTCTGGCAAGGTGGAAGTCAAGCGCACCGTTTGCACCCACTGCTCGGTGGGTTGTGCGGTCGATGCGGTGGTGGAAAACGGCGTCTGGGTGCGCCAAGAACCGGTGTTTGACTCCCCCATCAACCTGGGCGCGCATTGCGCCAAGGGTGCGGCTTTGCGCGAGCACGGCCATGGTGAGTTCCGCCTGCGCCACCCCATGAAGTTGGTCGATGGCAAATACCAGCGCATCAGCTGGGACCAAGCGCTGAATGAAATTTCCGAGAAATTGCTGGAGCTGCGCAAGACCAGTGGCCCTGACTCTATTTACTGGGTGGGTTCGAGCAAGCACAACAATGAGCAAGCCTACTTGTTGCGCAAGTTTGTGAGTTTTTGGGGCAGCAACAACTGCGACCACCAGGCGCGCATTTGCCACTCCACCACCGTGGCTGGCGTGGCCAATACCTGGGGTTATGGGGCGATGACCAACTCGTACAACGACATGCAAAACAGCAAGGTCGCCATGTACATTGGCTCCAATGCGGCCGAGGCGCACCCGGTCAGCTTGCTGCACATGCTGCATGCCAAAGAAACCGGCACCAAGATGATCGTGGTCGACCCGCGATTCACCCGCACGGCGGCCAAGGCCGACGAGTTTGTGCGCATCCGCTCAGGCTCAGACATTCCCTTCTTGTTTGGCTTGTTGCACATCATCTTCAAAAACGGCTGGGAAGACAAAAAATACATCAACGACCGGGTCTTTGGCATGGACAAGGTCAAAGAAGATGTGATGTCCAAATGGACGCTCGACAAGGTTGAAGAGGCCTGTGGCGTCAAGCCCGAGCAAATGATCAAAGTGGCCACATGGCTGCATGAAAACCGCCCCGGCACGATTGTGTGGTGCATGGGCCAAACCCAACACACCATTGGCAATGCGATGGTGCGTGCCTCATGCATTTTGCAATTGGCCTTGGGCAATGTGGGCAAGTCCGGCGGCGGCACCAACATCTTCCGTGGTCACGACAACGTGCAAGGGGCCACCGATGTCGGCCCCAACCCCGACTCACTGCCCGGTTATTACGGCTTGGTCGAGGGCTCTTGGAAGCACTTCGCCAAAACCTGGGGTGTGGACTTTGAATGGATCAAGGGCCGCTTTTCCGCCCCGGCCATGATGAGCAAGCCCGGCATCACCGTGTCGCGCTGGATCGACGGCGTGATGGAGAAAAACGAATTCATCGACCAAGACAGCAACCTGCGCGGCGTGTTCTTTTGGGGCCATGCGCCCAACTCGCAAACCCGTGGCCTGGAGATGAAACGCGCCATGGACAAGCTGGACTTGTTGGTGGTGGTCGATCCCTACCCATCGGCCACTGCGGCCATGGCCGCCATGCCGGGCAAGGCCGAAGACAAAAACCCCAACCGCGCGGTTTACCTGTTGCCGGCGGCCACACAGTTTGAAACCAGTGGCTCCTGCACCGCATCCAACCGCTCTTTGCAATGGCGTGAAAAGGTCATCGAACCTTTGTGGGAGAGCCGCTCTGACCACATGATCATGTACCAGCTGGCGCAAAAGCTGGGTTTTGACAAAGAGCTGGTCAAAAACTACAAGATGCAAAAAGTCAAAGGCTTGGACGAGCCGGTGCCCGACGACATCTTGCGCGAAATCAACAAGTGCGTGTGGACCATCGGTTACACCGGCCAAAGCCCCGAGCGGCTGCAAGCCCACATGCGCAACATGCATTTGTTCGATGTCAAAACCCTCAAGGCCAAAGGCGGCAAAGACGCGGCCACGGGTTACGACTTCACCGGCGATTACTTCGGTTTGCCCTGGCCATGTTGGGGCACCCCGGCGCTCAAACACCCTGGCTCGCCCAATTTGTACGACACCTCCAAGCATGTGATGGACGGCGGCGGTAACTTCCGCGCCAACTTTGGTGTGGAGCGTGAGGGCAAGAGCTTGTTGGCCGAAGACGGCTCGCATTCGCTGGGCGCCGACATCACCACCGGCTACCCCGAGTTGGACCATGTGCTGCTCAAAAAGCTGGGTTGGTGGGACGAACTCAATGACGCCGAAAAAGCCGCGGCCGAAGGCAAAAACTGGAAGACCGATAGCTCTGGCGGCATGATCCGTGTGTTCATGCAAAACCACGGCTGCCACCCGTTTGGCAATGCCAAAGCGCGGGCGGTGGTGTGGAACTTCCCCGACGCCATCCCCCAACACCGCGAGCCTTTGTATGGCAACCGGCCTGATTTGATGGCCAAGTACCCGACCCACGACGACAGAAAAGCCTTCTGGCGCTTGCCCACCTTGTTCAAAACCGTGCAAGACAAGAACATCGCCGACAAAGTGCATGAGAAATACCCTTTGATCATGACCTCTGGCCGCTTGGTCGAGTACGAAGGCGGCGGCGAAGAAACCCGCTCCAACCCCTGGCTGGCCGAGTTGCAGCAAGACATGTTTGTCGAGCTCAACCCCAAAGCCGCCGCCGATCGCGGTGTGCGCAATGGCGAGCAAGTGTGGGTCAGCACACCCACGGGGGCGCGCATCAAGGTCATGGCCATGGTCACCGAGCGGGTGGGTCCGGACACGGTGTTCTTGCCCTTCCACTTCTCGGGCCGTTGGCAAGGCGCTGACATGTTGGCGCATTACCCCAATGGTGCGGCACCTGTGGTCCGGGGCGAGGCGGTCAACACCGCCACCACCTATGGCTACGACAGCGTCACCATGATGCAAGAGACCAAGACCACTGTTTGCAATATTGAACGGGCGTGACGGTTGCACAGCGCACCCAGCAGCCAAGCCACCCTCACCCCAGACCTGAATAGGAGATCCCCATGGCCCGCATGAAGTTCATCTGTGATGCCGAGCGTTGCATCGAATGCAATGGCTGCGTCACCGCTTGCAAAAACGAACACGAAGTCCCCTGGGGCGTGAACCGCCGCCGGGTGGTCACCTTGAACGACGGTGTGCCCGGCGAAAAGTCCATTTCGGTGGCTTGTATGCACTGCTCTGACGCCCCTTGCATGGCGGTGTGCCCGGTCAACTGTTTTTACAAAACCGACGAAGGCGTGGTCTTGCACGACAAAGACGTCTGCATCGGCTGCGGTTATTGCTCATATGCCTGCCCCTTTGGTGCGCCGCAGTTTCCGGCCCAGGGCACGTTTGGGGTGCGCGGCAAGATGGACAAATGCACCTTCTGTGCGGGTGGCCCAGAAGCCAATGGCAGCCAAGCCGAGTTTGAAAAATATGGTCGCAACCGTTTGGCCGAAGGCAAATTGCCAGCTTGCGCCGAAATGTGCTCGACCAAGGCCTTGCTCGCCGGTGATGGTGACGTGGTGGCCGACATCTTCCGCAACCGCGTGCTCAAACGCGACAAGGGCGCTGAGGTGTGGGGTTGGGGCACCGCTTATGGCAGCAGCAAACCCGGTCAAGCACCGGCCAAGCAAGGCGGCAAATCATGAGCAAAACCCTTTTATCCGTGGCTTTGGTGGCCTCTTTGGGGCTGAGCGCTTGCATGGAAAAACCCCAGATCTCGGGTACCAAGTCCGACGCCGCCCCCTTCACCGGCACCGGCAATGCGCCAGCTGCTTTTGTCAACGGCGGCTGGAAGGCGGGCGACAAAACCAGTTGGGAGCAAGCATTGCGCGCCCGGGCCCAGGACGGGCAAAACGATTACGCCAAATCCAACTGAGCAAAGGCCAAACACCATGAAACGCACCATGATTTGGGCCATCGCTTGGGCCTTGCCCTGGCTGTGCAGCGGTGTGGCCGCCCAAGACAAGCCAGCCACGCCACCTGCGGCTGTCGAGGCATCGGCCGACCCCAAATACCTGCAACAAAGCAATGCCGAGCGTGCCCAGGTTCAACCCGGCAACAACGCACCGGTGTGGCGCCAAGTGGGTCAAGGCACCACGGGTTACAGCAGCCTTCCCCTCAGCCAAGCGCCTGAGGCGGGCAACCTGGTTCAGCCCTTTGTTCAATACCCGGGCTCGAGCTTGACCAATGCGGGCGAGGCGTGGCGTCAAGTGCGCAACAACTGGATCATTCCTTATGGCGGGTCGCTGCTGGTCATTGTGCTGGGTGCCTTGGCCATCTTTTACTGGCGCCGTGGCACCATGGCTTTGCACGGGCAGACCACGGGTCGCAAGATCGAACGCTTCACACCGTTTGAGCGCAGCGCGCATTGGACCAATGCCATCGCTTTTTGTGTCCTGGCGGTGTCCGGTGTGGTCATGGCCTTTGGCAAATTTTTCCTCTTGCCCATCATGGGCAGCTCCTTGTTTGGTTGGCTCACCTATGCGCTGAAAAACGCCCACAACTTTGCCGGGCCGTTGTTTGCGGTCTCGTTGGTGGTGGTGTTTCTCACCTTTGTGAAAGACAACTTGCCCAGCAAGGGCGACCTGACTTGGTTGCTCAAAGGCGGTGGCATGTTCGG
Source organism: Limnohabitans rimovensis (SeqCode) (assembly GCF_965234775.1). GTDB lineage: Bacteria > Pseudomonadota > Gammaproteobacteria > Burkholderiales > Burkholderiaceae_C > Limnohabitans > Limnohabitans rimovensis. Next base: position 98,895 of record NZ_OZ248566.1, read on the forward strand.
TGGTCAGGAAGTTCCCTCACACCGTTTCAATGCCGGCGAAAAAGTCTTGTTCTGGGGCGGTGTGTTTGCCCTGGGCGTGGTGGTGGTGGTCTCGGGCTTGTTCCTGGACAAGTTGTTGCCCAGTTTTGTTTACACCCGCGGCGAGATGCAAATCGCCCACATGGTGCACGCTGTGGCCACAGTCTTGATGATGGCCATGTTCTTGGGCCACATCTACATGGGTACCGTGGGCATGGAAGGCGCTTACCAAGCCATGCGCACCGGTTATGTCGATGAAACCTGGGCCAAGGAACACCACCAACTCTGGCACGAAGATATCCAAGCAGGCAAGATCCCTGCCCACCGCAGTCCAGCGCCCACCTCGGGGCCGGTGCAAGTTTGAACAGGAGAGCAGCATGAACAAAGTATGTGTTTGGGTTTTGGCCAGTGTGTTGACCACCTCGGCCTGGGCCAAGTTGCCCGCCCCCAGCGATGAAGCCAAGGCCAAAGCCGCTGAAGCGGCGGCCAAGACCGCCCATGCTGGCAAGGTGGATGGTTTCTTGTTGTGCAAGTCACAAGACAAAGTGGCTGCCCATGTGCAGCGCACCAACAAAGCCAAAGCGGGCAAGCCCATGGCGACGCCGGCTTGCGCCGACCCCGGCAAGTTTGAATACAACCCCAACCCTGCAACGGCCACCGCTGCACCTGCACCGAGTCCTGCCAAAAAATCTTGAAGTTTTTGGCCCAAGTCAACACAAGCCCATTTTCCGATGGGCTTTTTATTTTTTGACAGTAAGATTGCCAGTCAGTCATCAAGGGTTTGTGATGCCCATGGTGTGAAAAATTTCAGGAATTGGATCGGGAAACGCGTATGTTGACACTTTTAAACCAGTATGGCGGCTTGCCATTTCTGAAAAAGGTCATCACGGCTTGGCATGAGGCGGTGGTGGAGGAGCGCGATATTCGGCACTACTTCATCAATGTCACGCCGGAAATTTTGATGAAGGACCAAATCAATTACATGGCCTTCATCATGCAACAACCCGACCGCGTTTACCGCGAGTCGCCTTATCAATCGGCACCCTTGGATGTGCAAGTGGGTAGCGGGGTGTTTGACGAAGTGATGGTGGTGTTGCGAAAAATCCTCACCGAAATGAGCGTGCACCGCGACTTTGTGCCGCGCATGTCCACCCAGATTGTGGAGATTGTTGAAGAATCGCGGGCGCAGGCGGAAGATGTCGTCATCACCACTTGGAAGCCGGTGGACATCACGCCCGACAACATCTTGCGCTTTTACAACAAGCAACGTGGAGACGCCCGCTTAGAGGCCAACAACGACATTTTGGCCAGCCGTGGTTATGCCTATCCATTTTGGACCCGCATTCTGCGCGATACCCAACAAATCATGTTTTTTGCTTCGGCCGACATCCAAGAGTGGAGCAACATGGACGAGTTGAAGAAATTGGTGGGCCAGGCCAACGAAAAAGTAGCCAGCCTCACATTCGAAGCGGTGGACGCCAAACCTTTGCCTCAGTTTCGCACCCAGTTTGTGTTGCCCTACCAAAATGGCGTGCCCACGCGATTGTTTTTGCGCGCCGCACGGCAGTTCGCCACCTTTTTTGATACTGGTATGGGCATCGACAAAAAACGCGAAGTTTTACGCAGCGTACTCACCTGAAGCGTCACCACCGCTGTCAAGTGGCCCCAAGCGGCACAATCGGTGACTGGACAGATCCACACGGATAAATCATGCCCCGATTCGCTGCCAATCTCTCTTTCCTGTACGCAGAGTTGCCCTTTTTGGAGCGGTTTGAGGCCGCTGCCAGCGATGGCTTCACAGGGGTGGAGTACATGTCGCCCTATGAATATGAAGCCAGCGAGATTGAGTCACGCTTGCAGGCCCATGGCCTGGCGCAGGTGCTGTTCAACACGCCAGCGGGTGGCTTGGAGCGCGCCGGCATGGCGCGCGCTTGGGCGGCGGGCGAGCGTGGCCGTGCCTGCCAGCCCGGACAAGAAAAAGAATTTCGCCGGGGCATCGAGATGGCCTTGGATTACGCGCAGCGCTTGCGTTGTCCGCGCATCCACATCTTGGCCGGTTTGGTGCCCGAAGACCATCGCCGTGCCCCCCAACCCTTTGATGCGTGTGACACCCATGGCCCGCTGGCGCGCGAAAGCGGGCCCTTGCGCGATACCTTTATGACCAACCTGCGCTGGGCAGCGCGATTGGCCGCCCAGCAAGGCTGCGATGTGCTCATTGAGCCGATCAACACCCGTGACATCGCGCATTACTTTCTCAACCGACAAGCCGATGCCCATGCCATCGTGGCAGAGGTGGGCGAACCCAACCTCAAGGTGCAAATGGACTTGTACCACTGCCAAGTGGTGGAGGGCGATGTGGCCGCCAAAGTGCGCGCTTATTTGCCGACGGGGCGGGTGGGGCATTTTCAAATCGCTGGGGCGCCCCAGCGCCAAGAGCCCGACGCCGGTGAACAAAACTACACCTACATATTGGAAGTGATTGACGAGGTGTCTCAGGCCTGCGGCTGGCAGGGTTGGGTGGGTTGCGAATACCGGCCCGCACGTGGCGAGCAGTCCGGGGCCACACACACCGGGTTGGAGTGGTTGCGGCGCTGGCGCGCCCAGCACCCAAGCGTTATATGATGCTTGAACTACAGCATAGCTTGGAGAGAAGATGAATTTTCATAAGTGGGACCAGTACGGCGACATCTTGGTGGGTGTCTTCCACCGCATCACCTTGTTTGCCATTGGAGCCGCCACGGTATGGGCGGCGGGCTTCACCTTGTTTGATATTGTTTTGACCAAACGCCATGCGTCCATCCAGGACTTGCTGCTGTTGTTTATCTTTTTGGAAATCGGTGCCATGGTGGGCATTTATTTCAAAACCAACCACATGCCGATCCGCTTTTTGATCTACATCGCCATCACCGCATTGACCCGCCACACGGTCGACTTGGTCACCCATTCAGGTGACACCATGTGGGAAATTGCCATCATGGGTGTCACCACGTTTTTGTTGGCCTTGAGCGTTTACGTCATCCGCATGGCCAGCCACAAGTTTCCATCAGGCTCTTCGATGGATATTGGCTGAGTTCCCCTTTTTGTTGGATGATTTTTTAACCCCATCTGGACCCTATTGTGAAAATTGCCCGTTTTGATGACAACCGTTTGGGCCTGGTCGAAGGCGATCAGGTCAAAGATGTGACCGCTGCCCTGGACATCTTGCCGCGTGTGGGTTACCCGCTACCGCTGCACGACCCCTTGATCGCCCACCTCGATGCGGTGTGTGCCGAAATCCGCCGCTTGGCCCCCACGGCCAAAGCCCTGCCCTTGGCCGGGCGCACCTGGCTCGCCCCAGTGGCCAACCCCGGAAAAATTGTGGCCGCACCGGTCAACTACCAAAAGCACTTGGACGAAGCGCGCGAACAAGTGGAGATCCACCACAACAACCAAGTCATCGAGATACAAAAAATTGGCTTGTTCCTCAAAGCCACCAGCTCCTTGGTGGGGCCCAGCGCAGGCGTGGCCATTGAGCACCTGGATCGGCGCAACGACCACGAGGCTGAGTTGGTGGTCATCATTGGCCAAGGGGGGCGCAACATCAGCCGCGCCAACGCCATGCGCCATGTGGCGGCCTACACCAGCGGCCTGGACATGACGGTGCGTGGCCCAGAGGAGCGCAGCTTGCGCAAATCGGTGGACTCATACAGCGTGCTTGGCCCTTGGCTGGTGACGGCCGATGAGATTGCCCACCCCGACCAAATGGACTTCAGCTTGCACGTCAACGGCGAGTTGCGCCAAAAGGCCAACACCCGCGACCTGATTTTGGACATCCCGCACTTGATTGAGTTCGCGTCTTCCTTCTACAGCTTGCGCACTGGCGATTTGCTCTACACCGGCACGCCCGAGGGCGTGGCCCAAGTGCACCCGGGTGACGTCATCACCACCTCTTTTGCGGGCATCGGTGACATGACCGTGGCGGTCAGGTCGTCCAAGTCATAACGGCCTTGAGAAGGGGCGCGCTCAAGGGATGGGCGTGCCGTCCAAACGCCGCACCGGCGGGCCTTTGAGTTCTAACTCGTTGCCATCGGGGTCGCGCAAGTAGATGGATTGACCATGGCCATCGGCGCCATAGCGCTCGCCACTGGCCACCACCGCAACGCCCAAGCTGCTCAAGTGAGCGGTGATGGCAACCGGATCAAACGGGTCGACGCGAAAGCAATAGTGCGCCATATTGCGCTGGGTCGGGTGGGGTGAGCCCGGCACCAGATCGAGCAAGCTCTCACCCACGCGCAGTTGCACCAGCACCGGTTTGTCCAAGCGGCGTTCCACCTGAACACCCAGCAGTTGGGTGTAGAAATTTTCTGCGCGCTGCAGGTCGCTCACGGCCAAAACCACGTGGTCCAAGCGCAGAACTTTAAACGGGGGTTTTTCAGCATTCATGATGCATCCAATCTGGGGTGGCAAGGTTTCAGTCCGTCAAGTATGCACGCTGCGTTGAATGGCACGCACCCGCATGAACAGCACCCAGGCAATGGCACCGTTCAGCAGGTTCCAGGCCGCGCCATTGATGAAGGCGGCGCGGTAAGAGCCGGTGAGGTCATACACCATGCCCGACATCCAGCCGCCCAGGGCCATGCCCAGCATGGTGGCCATGATCACCGCGCCCACCCGCTGACCGGCTTGCGCCGGCGGAAAGTACTCGCGCACGATGATGGCGTAGGACGGCACGATGCCGCCTTGGAACAAGCCAAACAAAGCCGATATGACATAGAGCGACACCAGCCCGTCAAACGGGATGAACATCAACAAGGCGATGCCTTGCAAAGCCGAGCCCAGCATCAGGGTGCGCATGCCGCCAATGCGGTCGCAAATCACCCCCGACACCAAGCGGCTGGCAATTCCGCAAGCGAGCATGAGCGAGAGCATCTCCGCCCCGCGTGCCGCCCCAAACCCCAGATCGGCGCAATACGCCACGATGTGCACCTGGGGCATGGCCATGGCCACGCAACATGACAGGCCCGCCAAGCACAGCCAGGCTTGGGCGGCACCCACGCTCATCCCAAAGGGACGTTCGGATGTCAAGGCTTGGCCGCTGGCGGACACCACCGTTGGACCGAGCAGAGGGGGGCGTTGGCGCATGCCAAAGGCCAGTGCGGCCATGCCCAAACCGCAGACCAAGCCCAGCACAATGTAAGCACTGCGCCAACCCCATTGCTCCACGCCCCATTGGGTCAGCGTGGGCCAAATGCTGCCCGCCAGGTAATTGCCGCTGGCGCACACGGCCACCGCCACCCCTCGGCGTTTGTCCCACCACAGCGAGGTATCGGCCAGCAAGGGCGCAAAGGTGGTCGAGCTGCCCAGCAAACCCAGCAACAAGCCGTGGGCTACGATGAACAGCCAAATATTGGGGGCCATGCCAGCGGCCAAAAAACCCAGCACGATGGCCACCGAGCCCAGCCACAAGACCTTTTGTATCCCGATGCGATCGGCCAAGCGGCCCATCGCAATGCCACCCAAACCAAAACACACCATCATCACCGTGTAGGGCAGTGAGGCATCGGCACGTCCCACACCAAACTCGGCTTGCACCGCCGGCAACACCACCGAAACCACATACATGGGGCTGCAGCCCAAGGTGGTGATGACCAAGGTCATCAACAAGCGGTGGACAGCGTGGCGCGAGTCAATCCACTCGGCGGGTGCGGGTGTGTGGGGCATGCAAAAGGGTAGCATGGCCCCTGCCGATGAACATGGGGACTCACCCGGGTAAGACCTTTAGGGCGTCTCTCAGGTTCAAACCAAGCCAAAGTGAATGGGTTTTCACCGTAGATAGGATGTTGCTGTCATGCGTTTGTTGGTCTTGTCTGATTTGCATGTGGAATTTGCCCCGTTTCAAGCCGTCCAGGGCCAGCAACGCATCGACCAGGGCGTGGACCTGGTGGTCTTGGCGGGCGATATCCATGTGGGCCCGCAAGGCCTGGCGTGGGCCAGACAAACCTTTCCCGACAAACCCATCGTCTATGTGGCGGGCAACCATGAGCTGTACGACGGGCATTGGACCCACACCCTGGACAGCATGCGTGAACAAGCTCGCATTCAGGATGTGCACTTGTTAGAAAACGACCGTGTTTTGGTGGGGGGCGTGCAGTTTTTGGGCACCACGTTGTGGACTGATTTTGAATTGTTTGGTGCCCATACCCGGGACGCGGCCATGGCAGCGGCAAAGCGAACCATGGTGGATTACCGCGCCATTGCCATCGATTCCGACCCGGACGACCCATCCAAGGCAAGCACGCGGAGCTTGCAGCCCATGGACACCTGGGTGCGTCACCGCAGCAGCCGGGCGTGGCTTGATCAAGCGCTTGATCAAGCCGATCCAGCGCGAACCGTGGTCATCACCCACCATTACCCCAGCTTCCAATCCACGGCCCCCATGTACCAGCAAGATGTGGGCAGTGCTGCGTTTGGCTCTGATTTAGACCACTGGATGGGCCGCGCTGCGCTGTGGGTGCATGGCCACACGCACAGCAGCTTTGATTATTTGTTGAACGGCACGCGGGTGGTGTGCAATCCGCGCGGTTATCCATTGCGCCGACAAGGGGGGTTTGAAAACCCTGATTTCAACGCCTCTTTTGCAGTCGATCTGGTGCTGTGAATTCGTTCACAATGGCCCGCATGAACCGCACCCCCGCTTTTCTATTGAACTTCGCCCATGCCTTGGATCACTTGTTTTTGTTGATCTTCGCCACTGCAGTGGCGGCCATTGCCGCTGACTTTGGCGTGGCGCGCTGGGAAGACTTGATGCCCTACACCACGGGTGCTTTTGTGATGTTTGGCCTGGCCTCGGTGCCGGCCGGGCGGTGGGGCGACCTGTGGGGGCGGCGGCGCATGATGCTGATTTTTTTCCATGGCATTGGTTTGAGTGCCATTGCCGTGGCGCTGACCCAAAGCCCTTGGCAAATGGGCGTGGCCTTGACAGTCTTGGGCGCGTTTTCTGCCATCTACCACCCGGTGGGCATACCGCTGTTGGTGCAAAACTCGCCCACCCCTGGGCGCACCATTGGCATCAATGGGTTGTCGGGCAATTTGGGCATTGCCTTGGCGGCTTTGTCCACTGGTTTGCTGGTCAAGTACTTTGGCTGGCGCATGGCTTTTGTGGTGCCGGGGTTGGTGTCCATCGCTTGCGGTTTTTGGTTTGCCCGTTGTGCGCCGCCTGAGCATGCGGCCCCGGCGCGCAAAGCCGCTACCCAGGTGCATTTGCCCAGGAACTTGGCCATCCGAACTTTTGTGGTCATGGTGGCCAGCGCCACCACCGGCAGCTTGTTGTTCAACTTCACCACCAATGGCAATGGCCAATTGATGGTCGAGCGTTTGGATGGCTTGGTGACCGACCCGGCCCAACTGGGCTTTTTGTTGGCTGGCATTTATGCGGTGGCCTCGCTGGCCCAATTGGTGGTGGGTCGCTTGCTCGACAAGGTGGCGGTCAAGCCCTTGTTTTTGGGCATTTTGGCCATGCAAATCGTGGTGTTTTATGCGGCTGCCCACACCACGGGTTGGCTGTGGTACGCGGCGGCCATTGTGTACATGGTGTCGGTGTTTGCGTCCATCCCGTTCAACGAAACCATGGTGGTGCGTTACATCGACAACTCGATGCGCTCGCGCGTGAGCGGCGTGCGCATTGCGGTGTCGTTTGGCATCAGCTCGCTGGCGGTGTATTTGCTGGGGCCCTTCATCAAGGCGTCGGGCTTCACCAGTTTGATGCTGACCATGTCGGCCATTGCCTGTGTCAGCGCTTTGATCGTGCTGTGGCTGCCAACGCAAGCGCAACTCCAAGCCGGTGCACACCAAGCCGCACCTTGACCCAGTGCCCGTGCCAAGCTGCGGGGGCAATCAACTGCTTTGAAATTGCAAGGCTGCCAAGCTGGCATACAGCCCGCCTTGGGCGATGAGTTGGGCGTGGGTGCCTTGCTCGATCAAGCGGCCGCGATCGAGCACCCAAATCACATCGGCCTTTTGCACCGTGGCCAAACGGTGGGCGATGACCAAGGTGGTGCGGTTGGTCATGGCGCGCTCGAGCGCGGCTTGCACCATGCGCTCGCTTTGTGCGTCCAAGGCGCTGGTGGCTTCATCGAGCAGCAGCAGCGGTGGGTTTTTCAAGATGGCGCGGGCGATGGCCAAGCGCTGGCGCTGACCCCCCGACAAGCGCACACCGCGCTCGCCCAAAAAGCTGTCATAGCCCTCGGGCAGCTCGGACAAAAATTCGTGCGCATAGGCCGCCTGGGCGGCGGCGATGACCTCGGCGTCGCTGGCCTCGGGTCTGCCGTAGCGGATGTTGTCCCACGCCGTGCCCGAAAAAATCACCGGCTCTTGCGGCACGATGCCAATGCGTGCGCGCAAGTCGTGCAAGCCCATGCGGTGGATGGGCACACCATCAATCTCGATCTGCCCTTGCTGCGGGTCGTGAAAGCGCAGTAGCAAATCGAACAGCGTGGTTTTGCCTGCGCCACTGGGACCGACCACCGCCACGGTTTGTCCGCTGTGGACTTGTGCGTTGAGTTGGTCAATCGCTGGGATGAGGGGGCGCGAGGCGTAATGAAAGCCCACGCCTTGCAAGGCCAAGGTGGACCCGGCCTCGGGCCACGGGGCGTGTTGCGGCTGGGCCGGTGAGGCCACCGCAGACTGGGTGTGGAGCAACTCCATCAAACGCTCGGTGGCGCCCGCAGCGCGCAACAAGTCGCCATACACCTCGCCCAGCACCGCAAAGGCACTGGCCAGCAAGATCACGTACACAATGATTTGGCCCAACTCGCCCGCGCTCAAGCTGCCCGCATACACCGCCAAGGTGCCTTGGTACAGGCCCCACAACAGGGCTGCGCTGCTGGCCAAAATGATGAAACCCACCAACAAGGCGCGGGCGCGCACCCGGCGCACGGCCGTGGTGAAGGCGTTCAAGGTCGAGACCTCGTAGCGGCGCGCCTCGCGCGCTTCAGCGCCATGGCTTTGCACCACGGTGATGGCGTTGAGCACCTCGGACGCCATGGCGCTGGTGTCGGCCACCCGGTCTTGGCTGGCACGCGACAAGCGCCGCACCCGGCGCCCAAACCACACACTGGGCAACACAATCAGCACCAGCACCGCGATGACTTGAACCATCAGCCAAGGCCGCATCCACACCAGCATGAGCAAAGCGCCCGATCCCATCACCGCATTGCGCAAGCCCATGGACAGCGACGAGCCCACCACGGTTTGCACCAAGGTGGTGTCGGCGCTCAGTCGCGACAGCACCTCGCCGGTTTGGGTGGTTTCAAAAAAAGAGGGGCTTTGTTGCAACACATGGGCGTAGACGGCTTGCCGCACATCGGCGGTGATGCGCTCGCCCAGCCAACTGACCGCATAAAAACGCGCCGCGGAAAACACCGACAAGGCCACGGCCACGGCAAACAGCCAGACAAAGTCGGCGGCCAAGCCATCCGCTTGGCCTTGCGCGCTGCTGGCCAGGCCGCCGTCGATGAGCTGGCGCAGTGCCCATGGAAAGGCCAGGGTCGCCCCCGCGGCCAGCAATAAAAACAAGGCCGCTGCGGCAATCACGGGGGTGTAGGGGCGCAGAAATGGTTTCAAACCCGACAGCGATTGGGGGCTGGTGGCTTTGGGTCGATCGGGGGTGTGGTTGGCCATGGTGGGGTGCAGTGACAAGGCCCGCCATTGTGCCCGTGCCCACTCGCGCAGGTGACAGCCGCTGTGCCTGGGCCATGACAGAATGGATCGCATGGACATCAATTCGATCGAAGTCACTGCCCCCCCGATCCCTGCCGCCACCGTGGTGATGCTGCGCGATGGCGCTGCAGGCCTGGAGGTTTTTTTGTTGCGCCGCCACAGTGCCTCGGCTGTGTTGGGGGGTGTTTTTGTTTTTCCTGGCGGCAAGTTGGACCGCCTGGACGCTGACCCTGGCTTGCATGCGCGGCTCGACCACGCCCCCGATGTGTTGCACCAGCGTTTGCGCGAGAGCGATGTGAGCACCGATACCGCTGCCAGCCTGTGGGTGGCGGCCTTGCGCGAATCGTTCGAAGAGTGTGGCGTGCTGTTTGCACAGGGCGGTGCCCAAGGCTTGCATTGGGATGGTTTGCGGCATGAAGAAGGGGCCTTTGCCGACCTGATTCACCGCCACGATTTGCAACTGCAGTGTGAGGCCTTGTGGCCGTGGTCGCGTTGGATCACGCCGCGCGTGCCCTCCGTCACCAACAAACGCTTTGACACCCGCTTTTTTGTCGCCCGCGCACCCGCAGGGCAACAGGCGGGCCACGACAATGTGGAGGCCACTGAGAGCGTGTGGATGACCCCGCGCGACGCCTTGCACCGTTACTGGGCGGGGCAGATGGAGATGGCCCCACCGCAAATCATGAGCCTGGTCCATTTGGCGCGGTTTGAACATGTGGATGCGGTGCTCCACGATGCGGCCCAGCGTGGCCCGCACTTGGTTGAACCCCAGCCCTTTGACGACAACGGCACGCGGGTGATTTGCTACCCCGGCGACCCACGCCACAGTGTGGGCACGCAAGCCATGCCCGGCCCCACCCGACTGCGCTTTGTGAACCAGCGATTCGAGCCCGATGGCGGCTTGGCCGCTTTTGGGGTGTGAACCCAATGGCAGGGTCTGATCAGCGCTTGCGTATCATGGGCTGTGGTGCCTCGGTGGTCGGGGCAGGAGAAACGCCATGACATGGATGCTTTTGGGGCTGGTTTTGTTTTTGGGTGCGCATTCCGTGCGGGTGTTTGCCGAGGGTTGGCGCAGCCAGCAAATCGAGCGCTTTGGTGAAAAAACCTTCAAAGGCCTTTACGCCTTGGTGTCTTTGGCGGGCTTTGTGCTGCTGTGCTGGGGCTATGACCTGGCCCGAAGCACACCCACCGTGCTGTGGGTGCCACCCGTGGCCACGCGCCATGGTGCGGCCTTGCTGATGCTGTTGGCATCGGTGCTGATGGTGGCCGCTTATGTGCCGGGCAACCACCTCAAAGTCCGGATGCGTCACCCCATGGTGCTCAGCGTCAAGGTGTGGGCATTGGCCCATTTGCTGGCCAACGGCAATTTGGAAGATGTGATTTTGTTCGGCACATTTTTGCTCTGGGCGGTGCTGTGTTTTCGCGCTGCCCGGGCCCGTGACCGCGCTGCCAATCTGCCACCGGTGGTGCCGCAGATGCGCGCCACTTTGGTGGCGGTGATGGGTGGTGTGGTGTTGTATGCGGTGTTTTTGTTCAAAGCCCATGCCTGGTTGGTGGGTGTGAGCCCCATGGGTTTGTGACGTTTTTTTCTGAGGAGTTATTTCATGCCAGTGATCACAGTGACCTTGTTACCGGGTTACCCGGCTGAGACCCAGCACCGCTTGGTGCAGCGCTTGGCCGACACCGCCCGTTCGGTGATTGCTGCCAGCGATGCGGGAACCACCGTGTTCATCAACGAGGCCAGTACCTATCGGCGCGATGGCAAAGTCTATGCTGGGGGTGCTGCAGTGGTGCCCGACGCCAGTGCGCGGGTACAAAGTTTTTTGGAAACCATGGCAGCGCGCAAGCTGGGCGAGGCCCAAGCGTTTTTGGCCCCAGGCTTTGAAATGGTTTTTCCAGGCCCGGCGGTGATGCACCGCTTGGAGCAGTTGATCGAGTGGGGCAAACCGCGCTACCGCTCGGTGGCCAAACGCTACGAGCGCTTTGACGAATGTTGGCAAGGCGACACCACGGTGGTGTATTGCAGCGGCACTTTGTTTGGTGTGTGGAACGATGGCCGTGCATTTGAAGGCATTCGCTTCATTGACCGCTTTGAAGTGGTCAACAACCTCCTCACCCGCCAAGAGGTGTGGAACGATGTGGCCGAGATACAGAGGACTTTGTGACCCGGGCAGTTTGGCTGGCAAAGCTTGCCGTCATCCGTTGGACTTTGTGGGCCCTGGTGTGGGCATGCGGGCACAGTGCAGCACAGGCCAACGCAGACCTGGGCTGGCGCATCATCACCGACCGCAGCCTGGGCAATTGCGGCGCTTGCCATGCTTGGCAAGCGGTACCTGCGTCCACCAGCACCTTTGCACCTTCATTGGACGGGGTGGGGCAGCGCTACAGTGCGGCGCAGTTGAAGCAATGGGTGGTCGATCCGCGCCACCTGCGGCCCGACACCTTGATGCCGGTTTTTGGCAGCTTGATTGGCTTGCGCCAACCCGCACCCGCCCAAGCGGTGTTGAGCCCCGAACAAATTGACGCGGTGGTTGTGGCTTTGCAGTTGCGCACGGGCATTGCACAAACGCCTGCTGTGCCGCCCGCTTTGTCGCCACCCGCATCCGCATCAGCGCCGGTGAACCCTTCGCAAAAAAATCCGTTGCCAGATGTCCAAGGGCGCATCAGCGGCTTGGCTTTTTTGTCGCCCAGCCTGCGTCAAATGAATGACGACGACATGGCCAACCCCATGAGCCTGTGGGTCGAGCGCGGCTTGGCGGCTTGGGGCCAAACCAACGCTGGCCCCAGTTGCCAGTCTTGCCACGGTGCTGTCGGCCAAATGCGCAAAGCTGTGGCCCAACACCCCAAGCTGAGCCCCGATGGCCAGAGCTTGCGCAACATCGAAGATCAGATCGGTGTCTGTCGGCAACGCCAGGGCGCAGCCAGCGCCTTGCCCGATGACACCGTGTTGGCCCTGAGCGCAGCCTTGCACCACACTGCGCGCGGCGAGCCCATCGCGGTACAAGCTCCGCCCCATCAACCAGCTGCTTGGCAAGCCCAGTGGCAAGCCGGTGCCCACCAATACCAAACCCGTCAAGGCCGCATGAATCTGTCGTGTGCCCACTGCCACGATGACCGCGTGGGCGCGCAAATGCGTGGCGACACCATCAGCCCCGCACATCCCACCGGCTTTCCGATTTACCGCTTGTCGTGGCAACAAGCCGGCGGCATGGACCGGCGCTTGCGGGCTTGTTTCTCTGGCGTACAGTCCGCCATGCCCGAACCCGGCAGCGCGATTTTGCGCAGCCTGGAGCTGTATTTGAAAGTGCGCGCCAACGGCATGCCCCTGGAGGGGCCGTCGGTGCGGCGCTGATTTTTTTGATTCACACCTTCGTTCACAGAAAGAACCGACCATGACCCCCTCAATGGACAGCGTGCGCGCAGAACTCGCCCCCCAAGGCACCTTGAAAGTGGGCTTGAACCTGGCCAATTTTTTGTTGGTCAGCATGAAAGACCCAAGCCTTGCCCCCACGGGCATCGCGCCCGATTTGGCGCGTGAAGTGGCGCGAGAAATCGGTGTGCCCATCGAATTTTTCCCCTATGCCACCCCCGGTGAAATGGCCGATGCGGCACACAGCGGTGTGTGGAACATGGCCTTGTTGGCGGTCGAACCTGCGCGTCAAAACGTGATTGATTTTTCGGCACCTTATTTGGAGATCGAAGCCACCTACCTGGTGCCAGCCAACTCACCGTTGCTGCGCATCGAAGATGTCGACCGCGACGGGGTGCGCATTGCAGTCATGCACAAAAGCGCTTACGACCTGTACCTGAGCCGCAGCTTGAAGCATGCGCAATTGGTGCAAATGGCCAGCATGGACGCTTCCTACAACGAGTTTGTGGCCCAAGGTTTGGAGGCCTTGTCGGGCCTGCGCCCGCGTCTGGTGCAAGAGCAGGCCAAGCTGCCGGGCTCGCGCATTTTGGATGGGCGCTTCACCGCCATTGGCCAAGCCATTGGTGTGCCCAAGGGCGGCAGCGCGGCGGCGGCGTTTTTACGCGATTTTGTCGAGCGGGCCAAGGCCTCGGGCCTGGTCGCGCAAATCATCGAGCGCAATGGCGTGCAAGGTGTCACTGTGGCGGGTCCGGCGGCATGAAAAAAACCATTCTGATCACCGGCGGCGGTCGCGGCATCGGCGCGGCCACTGCCCGTCTGCTGGCCCAACAGGGCCATGCCATTTGCATCAATTACGCCAGCAACCAAGCCACCGCCCAAGCGGTGGTGAAAGACATCCAAGCCGCCGGTGGCCAAGCCTGGTGCGTGGCCGCCGATGTGTCGCAAGCCGACCAAGTGCAGGCCCTGTTTGAATTTGTGGATCGTGAATGCCCACCCCTGCATGCGCTGGTCAACAACGCGGGCATCGTCGCGCCTTATGCGCGGGTCGAGGGCATGGATGCGGCGCGTTTTCAGCGGGTGTTTGCCACCAATGTGATGGGCAGCTTCATGTGCGCGCAAGCGGCCGTGGCGCGCCTGTCCACCCGCCATGGTGGCGCGGGCGGCTGCATCGTTAACCTGTCCACTGCGTTTGTGAAAACCGGCGCGCCGGGCATGGCGGTGGACTATGCGGCCTCCAAGTCGGCCATCGAAACCTTCACCGTTGGCCTGGCCCGCGAGGTCGCCGCTGAAGGTGTGCGCGTCAACGCCGTTCGTCCCGGCCTGATCGACACCGAAATCCACGCCGCAGCGGGTGACGCTGATCGCGCCAGCAAAGCCAAAGACTTTGTGCCCATGAAGCGCGCTGGTCGCGCCGAAGAAGTGGCTCAGGCCATCGCTTGGCTGGTGTCCGATGCGTCTTCTTATTCCACCGGCGCGGTGGTGGATGTGTCGGGCGGGGTGTGAGCGTTTGAACTGACCCGTCAAAGTGCCGGCCGATCTGCCGGCGTTTTACTTTTTCAACCGTTTGACCGGGTTGCGCAGCACGCCAATGCGCTCGAATTCGACTTCGACCACATCGCCGTCTTTCATCCAGCGGTCGCACTCCAGGCTGCAGCAACCGGCCATGGTGCCGCTGCCAAAAAACTCGCCGACATGCAAGGTTTCACATTCGGAGATGTAGGCGATCATGTCCTCAAAGCTGTGGATCATGCTGCTCGTTGAGCTATCGCCCCACACTTCGCCATTGACGCGCACTTGGACTTTCAGGTCGCGCGAATTGGGGATTTCATCGGCAGTCACGATCCACGGGCCCATCGCATTTCCGGTGTCAAAGCTTTTGCCTTTGGTCGGGCCCATGCGGCCTTCCATTTCGCGGATTTGTTTGTCGCGCGCCGAAAAATCATTGAACACCGTGTAGCCAAAAATGTGCTTCGGGGCGTCGGTTTTGCTGATGTTTTTGCCGCCCTTGCCAATGAAGAAGCCAAACTCGCCCTCGTAGTCAAACCACTCGCTGTAGCTGGGCCACTCGACGGTGGCCTCGGTACCGACCACATTGAATCGGTTGCTGATGTAAAAAATGGGTTGGGAAAAGTTCACGTCAGGAATGCTCACTTGCACATCGCTGCGTGCGGGCACGGGTTGGCCTTTCATGCGCGCCACCAACATTTGCATGCCGGCCGGTGCATTGCGCATGTGGTCTTCGGCGTTGTTGAAGTCGCGGATTTGCCGTGGCACAGGCACGGGGGCGAGCAGCTTCACGCTGGCCAGGGCATGGCGATGCGGGCCCGCACCTGCACCCAGGCGTTCGATGTCACGGGCGAGCGCCAAGCCGGGTTCGGCGCCGTCCATCAGGGCCAGCATGTCCACCAGATACGGGCTGTCACTGCCCTTGTGCTGGCGGTGTGCAGCTTGCAATGCGAGCACCGTTTGGCTGGCGGTGTCGACCGCGCCAATGACGGTGTGTTGTGAGGCATCGATAAAGGTGGCGAGTTTCATGGGTGTCCTTGGTGTTTATTCGGGTTTGATGTCGGCGGCCGCCACGATGCGGCGGTAGTTGTCGTTGGTTTGGCGGATCTTGTCAACAAATTGCTCTGGCGTGCCGCCGCCCACTTCATAGCCAGCGGCTTCGAGGCGCGGTCGCACGTCATTGGCCTGAGAGGCTTGTTGGATCCAGCCATTGAGCTGTCGTGTGATGGGCGCACTCAAGCCGCGTGGGCCAAAGTAACCGATCCAGGTGTCGGGCATGGTCGCGCCACCAAAACCTGCCTCTTCCAAGGTGGGGATTTGCGGTGCAGCTTTGGCGCGGCTGGACTCGATCACCGCCAGCGCGCGCAACTTGCCGCTTTGCACATGCTGCATGATGGGCCCGAGCACCAAAATACCCATTTGCACCTGACCACCGAGCAAATCGGTCAGTGCCGGTCCACCGCCTTTGTAGGACACGTGGATCAGTTGCGCGCCGGTGACTTTTTCCAGCATCAAGCCCGTGAGGTGCTGCGAGGTGTTGGACCCTGCGGTCACATAGCCCACTTTGCCGGGGTTGGCTTTGGCGTAAGCCATCAGCTCTTTCATCGACTGCACCGGCAAAGCGGGGTTGACCACGATGGCGATGGGTGCGCGTGCCGCTTCCAAAATCGGGGTGAAGTCGCGCTGGTTGTCAAAGGGCACGCTTTTGAGCACATGGGGCTGCAAAATTTGCGATGAAAACGCGCTCAACAGGGTGTGGCCATCGGGCGCTGATTTGGCCACCACATCGGCACCAATGACGCCTGAGGCGCCGGCGCGGTTTTCAATCACCACCGATTGGCCCATCAACTCGGCCAGCTTGATCGACATGGGGCGGTTGAAGACATCGAGCCCACCACCGGGTGCATAGGGCACCACCAGGCGCACCGCTTTGCTGGGGTAGTTTTGGGCCCAGCTGGTACCGCTCAATCCCAGTGCTGCCGCACTGGCCAGCAGATGTCGGCGCTTCATTCCGGTTTGATCCCGGCCGAGACCACGATCTTGCGAAACACCTCGGTGTCGGCTTTGATCGACTGGGTGAACTCGTCAGCGCTGGTGTTTCCGGTGATTTCATAGCCACCGGCCTCCAAGCGCTGCTTGATTTCAGGTGTGTTGATGGCTTGGCGGAATGCGGCATTCAGCCTGTCCACAATGGGCTTGGGCATGTTGGCCGGTCCCAGCACGCCAAACCAGGTGTCGGGCACGGCATAGCCAGGCACGGTCTCGCCAATCGAGGGCACATCGGGGGAAGAGCGGGCGCGTTTGCCTTCAATCACCCCCAAGGCCCGCAAGCGCCCGGCTTTGGCGTGGGGCAAGATGGTCGGCGAGGTGAGGATGACGACCGGGATTTGCCCACCCAGGGCGTCGTTGATGGTGGGGCTGCCGCCCTTGTAGGGCAGGTGCTCCAAGCTGATGTTGGCCATTTGCGCAAACAGCACGCCGCCCAAGTGGTGGGTGGAGCCCACGCCGGTGGTGCCGTAAAACAATTTGCCAGGGTTCTTTTTGGCGTAATCGATCAATTCTTTGATCGAGTTGACCGGCATCGAAGGATGCACCGCCAAGATGTTGGGGGTGATCGCCACTTGGGCAATCGGGGTGAAGTCTTTCATCGTGTCATAGGGCACGTTCTTCGAGAAAAACGGCACCAGGTAATGCACGATGGAGGTCAGCACGATGGAGTAGCCATCGGGGCTGGAGCGCGCCACGTTGTCCGCGCCCAAGGTGGCATTGGCGCCAGGACGGTTGTCCACGATCACCGGTTGTCCCAATATCTCGCTGAGCTTTTGCGCCACCGGTCGCGCCAAGGCGTCCACCGCACCGCCGGGCGCGTAGGGCACCACCAAGCGGATGGGCTTGTTGGGGTAAGCCTGTGACCAGGCCATCAAAGGCGCGCACAACAGGGCCAGCAGGGTGAGGCGGCGTCGGATCATGGGTGGGTCTCCAGTGAAAGGTTTTTAGAGGGGGAAAAAGATTCGGTCAAGCCGATGCACACGCGCTCAACGCGGGTCACCGCCTTGGCGGCGCCAGCGCAAACCACGCAAGGCGTCGCAAACTTGTTCGGTGACCACTTGCTCGATCAAATCGACCTGTGGTGGGCCGATGTCGGTCCATCCTGCGCGCCGAACAACGGTTTCTCGGGCAAACCGAAAGGCCAAACTTTGGCCCAGCAAAGCATGAAAGCGCAACACGGTTTCTTGTTGTCCAGGGGGCTCACCGGTGTAGGCCTCGATCAGGCGCGCGCCCACTTGGTGCAAACGCTCCAGGCAACCTTCGTACAAGATGTCAAAGGCCTTGGTGGGGTGCATTTGCTCCTTGACCACGATGCTGGTCACGGTCAGCATTTCTTGATGGGTGGACAGGCTTGCGCCTATCAACCGCCCAAACAAATGCAAGTACACATCGGGCGCGCTCGGTCCTTGCGCCAGTTGGGCTTCAATCTCATCGAGCAAGGGCCCCAAGCGGTCCAGCAAGGTGTCACAAATGTGCTGGGCCACGGCAAAGTACAAGCCTTCTTTGTTGCCAAAGTAATAGGCGATGGCCGAAATGTTTTGCCCGGCGAGCTGGGCAATTTCTCGGGTCGTGGCACTGGCCAAGCTGTTTTCACCAAACACCTGCACACCCGCCCGAATCAAGGCCGCACGCGCAAGCGGGCCTCGCCCCAACTCGCTGGGTGCCACGGGTTCTGCGGATGGTGCGGTCGCTATCATGCGCGGACTCTAAATCAATTGATTGACTTAATCAAGCGTCTGGCATAGCATGGCCGCGCAAAGGAGACAGCGCATGACAGAAGCAAGCAAATCGGCATCGGCGCGCGAGTTGAGGCCCTTCAGCGGCTACCACAACCGTCCTGTGCCCAACGACGACAGTTTCATCACCCAGGTTGGCCCCGGCACCCCCGGAGGCGAATACCTGCGTCGTTATTGGCACCCTTTTTTGCTGGCTTCTGAGCTCAAAGACCTGCCTGTGCCCGTGCGTTTGCTGGGCGAAGACCTGGTGGTGTTTCGCGATGGTTCGGGTCAATTGGGTTTGCTGCACCGCCACTGCATCCACCGTGGCACCTCTTTGGAATACGGCATCGTGGCCGAGCGCGGCATCCGCTGTTGTTACCACGGTTGGCACTTTGATGTGGACGGCACGGTGCTCGACACCCCTGCTGAGCCACCCACCAGCCGCATCAAGTCCAACTTTGTGCAAGGCGCGTACCGCGTGCACGAGTGGAAGGGTTTGTTGTTTGCGTACATGGGCCCGGTCGACAACCTGCCTGAGTTTCCGATCTACGACTGCGTGGACAACCCCGACGACAACGAGGTGGTGCCATTTCGCATGAACTTACCCTGCAATTGGGTGCAAATTGTGGAGAACGGATCAGACCCCATTCACAACGCCTATTTGCATGCCATCGTGGCGGGGCAACAGTTTTCTGCCGCCTTCAAGGTGTTGCCGCAATTGGACTTCCCCGAAACGCCGCTGGGCTTTTTGTCGATGGCCACGCGCAAGGTGGGCGACTATGTGTTTGTGCGCTCCAGCGACATCATCTTGCCCAACATGGGCCAGTTTCCCAATGGAGCCAACCGCGTTGACTCAGAGAGCGTGGGTCTGCGCCCCTTCTTGACCCGTTGGGCGGTGGCGGTGGACGACCACCACTCTTTTTATATGGGCTTTGCCCACCTCAACAGCTACAACGCCGGTGTGCGCAAAATGACCCGGGACGACTTTGGGGTCGATCAAATCCCCTTCATTGGCCAAACCCAAGACCGGCCGCATGCCGAGCGCCAACGCGAACCTGGGGATTTTGATGCCGTGGTCACCCAAGGCGCAGTCGCCAACCGCAAGGCCGAGCACTTGGGCAGCACCGACCGCGGTGTGGTGCTGTTTCGCCGCTTGCTGGCCAACGCCATCCGCACCACGGCCGAGGGAAAAGTGCCGGCGCAGCCGCGATTGACGACCGACAAGCCGGTGAGCACCTATGCGCACGAGGTGGTCATGCGCGTGCCCAACGATGTCGACTTGGATGACCCACAACGCCTGGCCCAATTTGGCCGCGAGGCGGCGCTGAGCTTTGTTGAATTTGACTCCTTGCCCCCCGTCGAGCGGGAGCGTGCTGTCGAGAAAAAAGTGCGCGAGATATTGCAATCCATGGCCCATGTGGGTGCCAAATAAAAACACCGGAGACCACAGATCATGAACCGCAAAGTTGTTCCCCATGGGAATACACCCGGCGCCCCAGTGGGCGCTGCCTTGGTGTTGGCTTCAGGCTTGGCATGGGTCAACGGGGTATTGCCCGTTGATTTGGAAACCCCCAGCAAAGCCTTGGCCGAGTCGGTGGAAGAGCAGTCGCGCCAGATCATGCGCAACCTCGACCAGCTGCTGTCAGCCCAAGGCCTGTCCCGCCAGCAGGTGGTGGCGGTCACTGTGCACCTGCGCCAGTTGAACCGGTTTGGGGCCAGATTCGAGAAGGTTTATGCGGGATTTTTTGAGGCACCCCACATGCCCACGCGCTCTTTGGTGGGTGTGGCGGAGTTGCCCCGAGAAGCCCTGGTGGCGATGGACTTTGTGGTCCACGCTGGTCAATGAAAATGCTGGATTCATAAAGGAAGCGCAACGTGAATAAATTTGTTTTGGTGGTGGAGTTCGATGTCAAGCCCGAGTGCCTCGACGAGTTCAACCGCTTGATCGACATCAACGCCCATGCCTCCGTGGCCAATGAAGCCGGTTGCTACCAATTTGATGTGGTGCGCGGCATGGAAGACCCGAGCAAAATTTTGCTCTACGAGGTGTATGCCAGCGAAGAAGCCTTCAAGGTGCACATGGGCTGGGCCCATACCCAGACTTTTTTGGCCGCGGCCAAGCCCTTGATCACCCGCCAAGCCGCCACCCGTTGGCTGCGCTCAGTGGCACCCGCCGTCAAAGCGGGCTGAACAGACCTTCTTTCGCAGTTGTTTTTATTTGCCTGCGCCCTGTGTCAGGGGCGGGCTTGTTATGCTTGTTCTTATGCTTGAACTTTTTGTCAAATCGGTCACCTGGGAGGCCGAAGGTGTCCACTCCTACGACCTGCGCGCCCCCGACCTGTCGCCTTTGCCCCCCGCCACTGCCGGGGCCCACATTGACTTGGTACTGCCCCAAGGGCTGACCCGCAGTTATTCCCTGTTGAATGCACCCGGCGAGGTTCACCGCTACTGGGTGGCGGTGCAAAAAGACCCGCAAAGCCGGGGCGGGTCAGCTTGGATCCATCAACAACTCAAGGTGGGCGACCGTGTGCAGGTGCAAGCCCCGCGCAACCACTTTGCCTTGGTCGAAGGCCAAGCCCCGGTGGTGTTGATCGCGGGTGGCATTGGCGTCACCCCCTTGGTGGCCATGGCGGCGCAACTCAACCAGCGCCAAACCCCTTGGGTGATGTACTACAGCGCCCGCACCCGTGCGCGTGCAGCTTTCGTTGCGCATTTGCAAGATTTGCAAGCCGCTTCCGGGGGATTGGGGCAATTGCACCTGAACTTTGACCAAGAGCCCGGCGGAAAAATGCTGGACTTGGCAACCATCGTCCAGGCCGCACCCACCGACGCCCACTTCTATGCCTGTGGTCCGGCACCCATGTTGGCGGCCTACCAGGCCGCGGCCAGCCAACGCCCACCAGAGCAGGTGCATTGGGAGCATTTTTCGGCGGCGCCCGCCGCGCCACCCGAAGGCGGCTTTCAGGTGCACTTGGCGCGCAGTGCCCGCAGCTTCATGGTGGCCCCGGGGGCCAGCATTTTGGACACCTTGCTGGACAACGGCGTGAGCGTGTCTTACTCGTGCATGGAAGGCGTGTGTGGCGCTTGTGAAACCCGTGTCATCAGTGGCGAAGTGGACCACAAGGACATGATCCTCACGCCCAACGAACAAGCGCAAAACAAAACCATGATGATTTGCTGTTCTGGTTGCAAAGGCGCTGAGCTGACGCTGGATTTGTGAATCGGCGGGTGCCCCGCCCGCCGCAAAAGCGCTTCAAACCACGGGCAAAGGCAAAGCGGTTTTGTAGCGCACTTGTTTGAGCGCAAAGCTGGAGCGGATTTTTTCGATGCCCGAAATCGGCGTCAGCTGCTCGAGAATGAATTTCTCCAGCGCGGCAATATCGGGCAGGGCCACGCGCATCAGGTAGTCAGAGTCGCCGGTCATCAAGTAGCACTCCATCACTTCGTCATGCTCGGCAATGCGCTGCTCAAACTCGGCCAAGGCGGCTTTGCTTTGCTCTTTGAGGCTGATGCTGATGAACACATTCAAACCCAAGCCCAGGGCCGCTGCGTTGGTCAGGGCCACATAGCGGTCGATCACACCGTTGTGCTCCAAGGACTTGACCCGCGCCAGGCAAGGCGAAGGGGACAAATGCACCCGGCGCGCCAATTCCACATTGGACAAAGCGCCATTGGTTTGCAGTTCGGCGAGTATGCGTAAATCGGTGGTATCTAGCTTCATGTGCCAAATAATACAAAATTTAAAGCATTAAATGCTGTAAATAATGGATTTCACCCTTAATTAAATACAAAATTTTGCACGCCTGGGCCTAATATTTAGGCCATGAACGCACCCACACCCCTGAACATGAACACCTGGCCCGCCCTGGTAGGCGATGCCGATCCCAGCGAAACCGCCGAATGGCGAGACGCCTTCAGCGCGCTGGTTCAAACCCATGGCCCAGAGCGCGCACGCTTCATATTGGATGAGTTGGCACAACTCGCGCGTGGGAGTCGCATCGGTTGGCAGCCCGACTTGGTCACCCCCTATGTCAACACCATTCCGGTCGATCGCCAGCCGGTGTTTCCAGGCGACTTGGCCTTAGAGGAACGCTTGGCCTCTTACATGCGCTGGAACGCCTTGGCCATGGTGGTGCGGGCCAACCAGGCCTATGGTGAACTGGGTGGGCACATTGCCAGCTATGCCAGCGCAGCCGATTTGTTTGAAACCGGTTTCAACCATTTCTTTCGCGCCCGCAGTGACACCGACTTGGGCGACTTGGTGTTTTTTCAGCCGCACAGTGCGCCTGGTGTTTATGCCCGTGCCTTTTTGGAGGGGCGTTTGCAAGAGGCCGATTTGCTGCATTACCGGCAAGAAATTTGTGCGCCACACGCGCGCACGGGCGAGGGCGCACGCGGCTTGTCAAGCTACCCGCATCCCTACTTGATGCCCGATTTTTGGCAGTTCCCCACGGGCTCCATGGGCATTGGCCCGATCAGCTCGATCTACCACGCGCGCTTCATGCGTTACTTGGCACACCGCCAGTTGCTCAACGGTGTGGAGCGCAAGGTGTGGGGTGTGTTTGGCGATGGTGAGATGGACGAGCCCGAATCCATGAGCGCGCTCACCTTGGCCGCCCGCGAAGGTTTGGACAACCTGGTGTGGGTGGTCAACTGCAATTTGCAGCGTTTGGACGGGCCTGTGCGCGGCAATGGCCGCATCATCGACGAGTTGGAAAAACTCTTCAGTGGCGCCGGCTGGAATGTGGTCAAGCTCATTTGGGGCAGCGACTGGGACGGTTTGTTCGCGCGCGACACCACCGGGGCTTTGCCCCGGGCTTTTGCCAACACGGTGGACGGGCAAATGCAAACCTTTGCCGCTAAAGACGGGCGCTACAACCGCGACACCTTCTTTGGCCAAAACCCCGATCTGGCGCGCTTGGCGCAGGGCATGACCGATGAGCAAATCGACCGCTTAAAGCGCGGTGGCCACGACATGGTGAAGATCCATGCCGCTTACCAAGCGGCGGCGGCGCACACCGGCCAGCCCACGGTGATCTTGGCCCACACCAAAAAGGGCTATGGCATGGGCAGTGCCGGTCAGGGCAAGATGACCACCCACAGCCAAAAGAAATTCGACGACAACGACTTGATCGAGTTTCGCAACCGCTTTCAGCTGCCCTTGAGCGACGAGCAAGCCAAAGGGCTGGCGTTTTTAAAGCCCGACGCCGACAGCGCAGAAATGCGCTACTTGCACCAGCGCCGCCAAAGCCTGGGCGGCTACCTGCCCAAGCGGATGACCACCTGCGCGGTCGTGCCGGTGCCCGATCTGGCCAGCTACGCCAACTTTGCCACCCAAGCGGGCGGCAAAGAAATGAGCACCACCATGGCCTTTGTGCGCATGCTGGGTGCCTTGCTCAAAGACACACAACTGGGCCCCCGGGTGGTGCCCATCGTGGCCGACGAGGCACGCACTTTTGGCATGGCCAATTTGTTCAAGCAAGTGGGCATTTATTCCAGCGTGGGCCAAAAATATGCGCCCGAGGACATTGGCTCGGTATTGAGCTACCGCGAAGCCCTGGAAGGCCAAATTTTGGAAGAAGGCATCTCAGAGGCCGGTGCCATGGCCAGTTGGACAGCGGCGGCCACCAGTTACAGCGTGCATGGCTTGGCCATGTTGCCGTTCTACATTTACTACTCGATGTTTGGCTTCCAGCGGGTGGGCGACCAAATATGGGCCGCTGCCGATCAGCGTGCCCGGGGCTTTTTGTTGGGAGCCACCTCGGGGCGAACCACCTTGGGCGGCGAAGGCTTGCAACACCAAGACGGCTCCAGCCATGTGGTGGCCGCGACCATCCCCAATTGCAAAGCCTGGGACCCCGCTTTTGCCGGAGAACTCGCAGTCATCTTGGACCAAGGCATGCGTGAAATGATGGTTGAGCAGCAAGACGTTTTCTACTACATCACCTTGATGAATGAAAACCATGCCCAGCCTGATCTGCCCGAAGGCGTGTCGGCGGATTTGCTGCGCGGCTGCTACCGTTTTGCCAGTGGGTCACCGGTCGCCGCCGCGGCCGGTGGCAAAAGCACCACCGCCAAAGCACAGGACCAGGCGCGCCGGGTCAGCTTGCTGGGCTCAGGCGCGATTTTGTATGAGGTCATCAAAGCCGCAGAACTGCTGCAGGCCCAGGGCATTGGGGTGGATGTTTTCAGCGTCACCAGTTGGAGCGAGTTGGCGCGGCAAGGCCAAGCCTGCGAAGCCGCTGAGTTGGCTGGTGCGGCATCGGTTGACACGCCCTTCATCACCCAGCAATTGGCGCTGGGCGCGGGACCCATCATTGCCGCCACCGACTATGTGCGCGCCGTGCCCGAAAGCATTCGTGCGTTTGTACCGGCTGGGCGCAGCTACACCACCTTGGGCACCGATGGCTTTGGCCGCAGCGACACGCGCAGCCAATTGCGTCAGTTTTTCAAAGTGGACGCGGCCACCATTGCGGCGACTGCGCTGCGCCGCTTGGGCTGATCACGCCGGTGCGCGCACGCGCTCGCGTTGCAGCATCACCAGGCCTGAGGTCACCAGCAGCGCGATGCCGCTCCAAGCCCAGGCGTTGGGAATTTCCCCCCACAACCAGTAGCCAGCGAGCAAGGCATAAAGCAAGCCGGTGTAACGAAACGGTGCCACCACGCTCAACTCGCTTTGGCGCGTGGCGCGCACCATGAGTGAGTAAGCCATGCACAGGCACAGGGCGGCCAGGCCCAAGTACAGGGCAGGCTGGCCTGTCACCGGTTGCCATGGTTGGCCCAGGCACATCACGCCACCCAGTGCCATGGCGGCCACTGCATTGGTTTGGGTCACCAATGCCGACGGGATGCCCGCCGGAATGCGCCGGGTGATCAGGTCGCGCACCGCATGTAAAAAAGTACCGAGAACGCACAGCCAAGCATGGCCATTGAAGCCATCGATCTGGGGTTGAACCACCAGCAGCACGCCGACAAAGCCGCTGACGATCAGGCCCCAGCGCAAAGCGTCCACCCGTTCATGGAGCACCCCAACCGCCAACACCGTGATGAAAAAAGGCGCTGCCAAATTGATCGCCGTGGCATTGGCCAAGGGCAATTGCACCAGGCCGGCCATGTAAACCAGGGAGGCCACGGCGTCGATGCCAGCGCGCCACAGCACGGTGGGGTGGCACCAGCCGGGGCGCAGGCGAAACGCCCCCATGCGCCAGGCCACCACACTCAGGATCAGTGAGGCCAGCGCACCGCGCAGGAACAAGGACTGAAAGATGCCAATCTGCACGCTGGCCATTTTGACCAAGGCGTCATTGGTCAAAAAGAAAGCCATGGCCAAGCACATGGCCGCAATGCCTTGGCGATTGATCACGGCCTGTGACAAGGGAGCGGGTTGGGTCGGCAAATGGGGTCCATCACAAGGCAAAGGGTGGGGCATGATAAATCCCATAAACTCACAGCCACCATGGACCACACCAACGCCGAACTTCGCCGCATTTTGCAAAGCTGCCGAACCATTGCCGTGGTCGGCTTGTCGGCCGACTGGAACCGCCCCAGTTACTTCGCTGCCAAGTACATGCAAACCGCGGGCTATACCGTGGTGCCGGTGAACCCGCGCTACACCGAGGTTTTGGGCCAGCGTTGCTTTCCCGACCTGGCGTCGATTGATGTGCCCATCGACATGGTCGACGTGTTTCGCCGCAGCGAAGACGTGCTGCCCATTGCCGAGCAAGCACTGGCCATGGGCGTGCGCTGTTTGTGGCAGCAACTGGGGGTGGCCAACATGGAGGCTGACGCGCTGTGGCAACAAGCTGGGCGTGACTCGTTGATGAACCGCTGCGTCAAGATCGAGCATGCGCGTCTTTTTGGTGGCTTGCACTGGGCGGGTGTGAACACCCAGGTCATCTCGGCCCAACGTCCCCACTGACGCCATGGCCGAGCACCGTTTTCAAGCTGAAACCTTGGCCATCCATGCCGGGCAAATTCCGGACGCCGCCACCGGTGCACGGGCCTTGCCGATTTACCAAACCACCAGTTTTGTGTTTGACAGCGCCGAGCATGCGGCCGCCTTGTTCAACCTGCAAACCTTTGGCAATGTGTATTCGCGCCTGTCCAACCCCACTGTGGCGGCCCTGGAAGAGCGGGTTGCCGCCTTAGAGGGTGGCCGCGCCGGGCTGGCTTCGGCCAGTGGCATGGCTGCTGAGACCATGGCTTTGACGACCTTGCTGCAAGCCGGTGACCACGTGGTGGCCGCATCGGCCTTGTACGGAGGCACGGTGAGTTTGCTGGCGGTGAACCTGCGCAAGTTTGGCATTGAATGCAGCTTTGTCGATGCCAGCGATCTGAGCGCCGTGGCCGCCGCCATGCAAGCCAATACCCGGGCGGTGTTTGCCGAATCCCTGGGCAACCCGAGTTTGCAAGTGCTTGACATCGCGGGGGTGGCCGAGGTCGCCCATGCCCATGGCGTGCCCTTGATGGTCGACAACACCGTGGCTTCACCGTATTTGTGCAACCCCATCGATTGGGGCGCGGATGTGGTCATCCATTCGGCGACCAAATACCTGGGTGGGCACGGCACCACCTTGGCGGGCGTGATCGTGGAGTCGGGGCGTTTCCCGTGGGACAACGGCAAATTCCCAGGCATGACCGAGCCTTCGGTGGGCTACCACGGGGTGAAGTTTTGGGAAACCTTTGGCGACTTTGCCTTCACCATGCGTGCGCGCATGGAAAACCTGCGCGTGTTTGGCGCCACCTTGGCGCCCACCAGTGCTTGGCAAATTTTGCAAGGCATTGAAACCTTGCCGCTGCGCATGGAGCGTCATTGCCGCAATGCGCTGGCGGTGGCCCGGCATTTGCAAAACCACCCCAAGGTCAGTTGGGTGCATTACCCGGGCTTGCCCGATCACCCACAACACGCCTTGGTGCAAAAGCAAATGCGCAGCGTGGATGGCGTGCCAGGCGGTTCGGGCCTGCTGGTGTTTGGCGTCAAAGGGGGCTTGCCTGCGGGTGTGCGCTTCATCGAGTCGGCGCGCTTCATGAGCCATTTGGCCAACATTGGCGACACCCGCACCTTGATCATTCACCCCGCTTCCACCACCCACCGCCAACTTGACGAGGCGCAACAAATCAAAGCCGGTGTGCTGCCCGACATGGTGCGCATGTCGGTGGGCTTGGAGCACATCGACGACATCTTGTGGGACATTGAACAAGCCTTGGATCAGGTTTGACCCGAACCCGAAAATAAAAAGCAGGAGATACCCATGGCATCCATTTACGAACAACACCTGGACAAAAACACGGCCAACCATGTGCCGCTCTCGCCGGTGAGTTTTGTTGAGCGCAGCGCCGAGGTGTTTGGCGATTTGCCCGCCGTCATCCACGGCCAGCGTCGCTACACCTGGGCCCAGGTGCGTGAGCGCTCAGCCCGATTGGCCGCCGCCTTGCAAAGCTTGGGTGTGGGAAAGGGGTCCACGGTCAGCGTGATGCTGCCCAACACCCCAGAAATGGTCGAGGTGCATTACGCCGTGCCCGCGCTCAATGCTGTGCTCAATGCCTTGAACACCCGGCTCGATGCCGACTTGATCGCTTGGCAAATGAACCATTGCGAGGCCATGGTGCTGATCACCGACACCGAGTTTTCGCCCACCATGGGCGCGGCTTTGAAAACACTCCGCGAGGTGCACGGGCGTCAAGTCACCGTCATCGATGTGAGCGATTCCGAGTACACCGGCGCGGGTGAGCGCGTGGGCAGCTTGAATTACGAAGAGTGGCTGGCAGCCCACCCGCCGTTGGCCCAGTTGCAGGGCCCGACCGACGAATGGGACGCGATTGCGGTTTCCTATACGTCGGGCACCACCGGCGACCCCAAGGGCGTGGTCACCCACCACCGCGGCGCCTACCTGAACGCGGTGTGCAACGCGGCCACTTGGACCATGCCGCACTTTCCGCGTTACCTGTGGACTCTGCCGATGTTCCATTGCAATGGCTGGTGTTTTCCGTGGACGGTGGCGATGCTCGGCGGCACCCATGTGTGCTTGCGCAAAGTGGATGCCCCATCGATTTTGCAAGCCATGCGCGAGCACGATGTCAACCATTACTGTGCCGCACCCATCGTGCACAACCTGATCATCCAAGCCGACCCTGCCTTGCGCGAGGGCGTGCCGCGTGGGGTGCGCGGCATGGTGGCGGGTGCTGCGCCGCCAGCGGCCATGATCGAGGGCATGGCCCAA
Organism: Limnohabitans rimovensis (SeqCode); assembly: GCF_965234775.1. Classification (GTDB taxonomy): domain Bacteria; phylum Pseudomonadota; class Gammaproteobacteria; order Burkholderiales; family Burkholderiaceae_C; genus Limnohabitans; species Limnohabitans rimovensis. The sequence continues at coordinate 127,472 of NZ_OZ248566.1, forward strand.
ATTGGTTTTGACATCACCCATGTGTATGGCTTGACCGAGGTGTATGGACCCGCCGCTGGTGCGGTCAAGCGCGATGCCTGGGCCCATGCCGATGTGTCTGAGCAAGCGCGCCTGAATGGCCGCCAAGGGGTGCGCTATGAGTTGCAAGAGGGCATGACGGTGATGGACCCTGTCACCATGCAAGAAGTGCCTGCCGATGGACAAACCATGGGCGAGATCATGTTTCGCGGCAACATTGTGATGAAGGGTTACTTGAAAAACCCCGGCGCCACGCAAAAGGCGTTTGAAAGCGGTTGGTTTCACACTGGCGACTTGGCGGTGATGGAGCCGGACCGCTATGTGAAGATTCGTGACCGCAGCAAAGACATCATCATCTCGGGCGGCGAGAACATCAGCTCCTTGGAGGTGGAAGACGCCTTGTACCGACACCCCGCCGTGATGGCCTGTGCGGTGGTGGCCAAGCCCGACGCCAAATGGGGTGAGACGCCGCTGGCCTTTGTTGAACTCAAGGCCGGCGCGGCGGTCAAGGCTGAGGACTTGGTGGCGCACTGCCGCAGTTTGCTGGCGGGCTATAAAGTGCCACGCGAGGTGCGCTTTGAGGCCATCCCCAAAACCTCGACTGGCAAAATCCAAAAATTCGTTTTGCGCGAACGCGCTCAATCCACCCAGGCCTTCGACTGACCCCATGGGTTAAATTGTCCGCTTGTGTCCATCCCCGATCAAAAGGAAAACCATGTCACTGCCCGTCACCCAGCACAGCGAAACATTCGCCACCATTGGCCAATTGATGCCCGAAGACTTGGCCAGCGTGGCCGCCATGGGTTTTCAAAGCGTGATCAACAACCGCCCCGACGGCGAGGGAGGACCCGACCAACCCACCAGCGCCCAAATGGCTCAAGCGGCCCAAGCGGCAGGACTCACCTATGCCTATTTGCCGGTGGTGGCGGGCATGATCACCGCCGATCAAGCGCGCTCCTTTGCCCAGTGGTTGGGTCAGCAACCGGGTCCGGTGTTGGCGTTTTGCCGCTCCGGCGCGCGCTCCACCCAATTGCGCGACATGGCCCGCGCCTTCGAATGACCCGATTGCCAAACCTTGGACTGATTGTTTGATGCACTGGCTGCGCGGGCCGACCTGGTGGCGGGCTGATCAGCGGCGCCACTGGGCGGGCGATGCGGTGGCCGGTGCGGTGGTGACGGTGCTGGTCATCCCCCAAAGCCTGGCCTACGCCATGTTGGCAGGACTGCCACCCACCATGGGTTTGTACGCCAGCGTCTGGCCGGTCTTGGCCTATGCTTTTTTGGGCAGCAGCCAGGTGTTGGCGGTCGGACCCGTGGCCGTCACCTCGTTGATGACCGCCAGTGCCTTGTTGCCATTGGCGGTGGCGGCTTCGCCCGAATACGTGGCTTTGGCCATGGGCTTGGCCTTGTTGTCGGGGCTCATGCTCACCCTGGCAGGCGTGCTGCGCTTGGGTTTCTTGGCTTACTTTTTGAGCCAACCGGTGATCAGTGGTTTTGTGTCGGGCGTGGCCATCTTGATCGCCATCGGCCAGTTGCCAGGGATCTTGGGCATCACGGTCCCCGGGCGGGGTGTGGCGCAAACGCTGGTGGGGGTGTGGCAACACGCGCACCTCATCCATGTACCGACCGCTGTTTTGGGGGTGGGTGCTGTGTTGGTCTTGTGGTGGGCGCGTGCGCACTTGGCGCGCCTGTGGGGGCGCTGGTTCGGCGCGCCGGTGGTGGGTGCTTGGATGGCGCGCATGGCCCCTTTGGCGGTGGTGTTGGTCGCCACCCTCATCGTGCTTGCCACCGGTGGTGCGGCCGCGCTGGGCGTGGCCGTGGTGGGCCCGATTGAGCCGGGCTTGCCGCAATGGCAAGGGGTGTCTTTGGACAGCGCGCAATGGCTGTCTTTGTGCATGCCTGCTTTGCTCATTGCCTTGATTGGTTTCGTGGAAAGCGTTTCGCTGGCGCAAGCCTATGCCTTGCAGCGCCAACAGCGATTGGCACCGAATCGCGAGTTGTTGGGCCTGGGCGTGGCCAATGTGCTCAGCGGTTTCACCGGGGGCTACAGCGTGGCGGGGGGCTTTTCGCGCACCGTGATCAATGCCTCGGCTGGGGCCCAAACGCCCATGGCCAGCGTGGTGGCCGCCTTGTTGATGGCAGGGGTGATGTTGGGCTTTTCGCAGGCCTTTGAGGTCTTGCCCGTGGCGGTCTTGTCGGCGTCCATTTTGGTCTCGGTGTTGACTTTGTTCGATGCGCAAACCCTGCGCCAAGCTTGGCGCTACGACCAGGCAGACGCTTGGAGCTGGCTGGCCACCTTTGCGGGTGTGCTGGTGGTGGGGGTGGAGTGGGGCATTGGTTTGGGCGTGGTCTTGTCACTGGCCGTTTTGGTGTGGCGCAGCAGCCGGCCGCACATGGCGGTGGTGGGGCGCATCGCGGGCACTGAGCACTTTCGCAACATCGAGCGCCACCAGGTGCAAACCTTGCCTGGGTTGATCGCCTTGCGGGTGGATGAAAGTTTGTTTTTTGCCAATGCCGCCGCCTTGGAGGAAAAGGTCGCCGATTTGCTGTCCAAACACAGCGACACCCGCAGCCTGTTGTTGATCTTGTCGGCCGTCAACCGCATCGACACCACCGCTTTGATCATGCTTGACGAGTTGGACCGCAGCTTGGCCCTCAAAGGGGTGCAGCTGTGGCTGGCCGAGGTCAAAGGCCCGGTGATGGACCGCTTGGGTCAGACCGATTTGGGTCGGCGCTTGGCCAGCCGCATTTATCTCAGCACCAACGAAGCCTTCAACGCCCACCGCTGAAGTCGGCCAGGGCACGCGCCATGCGGCTGACAAAGCCTGGGAAATGGGCCGGGTCGATCCAGCGCACCACCACCACCGCTTGGTGGGCGGGCTCGATCCACACATAGTTGCCGCCTGCACCGAACATGAATTGGCTGCCCTCGCTGGCACCCGGAAACGCCTTGCCTTGGGGGTTGAGCCAATTGAGCCAACCGTAAAAAGGCGCCAGGGCTTGGGGTTGGCGCATGCGCTCGATCCAGGCCGAGGGCACCAAAGTGCGCTGTTGATCACCGATGAGCCATTGGCCTTGGTTGAGCACCAATTGGGCAATGCGCGCTTGGTCGCTGCTGCTGATACACACCCCACCGCCCCAGTGGCTGCCGCCGGGCACCGAGGCCACGCGCTGAGGGGCTTGGCCATTGAGGGCGGGCAAATCCACCCACGACTGTTCATAGCCCTCCCAGCGAAAGCCTTTGCCGCCACCGATGGGGTGAAGAATGCTTTGCTCAAAGACCTGGGGCAGGGCTTGGCCAAACAAATGCAGCAAGGCCAGAGACAACTGGTTGATGCGCACGTCGTTGTATTCCCAATAAGTCCCAGGGGTTTGCAAGGGACGGGCGTCGCCCTTTTGGCCTTGCACCGGTTTGGGGTCGAGCACCAGTTTGCGGTAGCGGTCCACTTGGTCGGGAATGCCAAAACAAGAGCCTTCCCATTCGCTGGTTTGGCTCAGCAAATGGGCCCAGGTGATGGAACGGTTGTGGTCGCTGTCAAAGCCAATGCCGGGCAAGCGGCGCACCACTGGCTCATCGGCGTCGGGCAACAAGCCCCGCCCATGGGCCACGCCAGCGAGCAGGGCCAAATAGGTTTTGGCCACGCTGAAGGTTTGGTCGGCGCGCTCGGGCTCACCCCAGGATTGGCGCAGTTCACCACCGATCCACACTTGCCCCGACACCGGTCCGCGAGCGTGGACCGGGCCATGCAGCCGGTTCCATGGCGGCGGGTCGTCGTGGTGCACGCCATAGCGCAGCGGCTCTGCATGGGGGTCGCGGGTCCACGCCACCTCGTGGGCTTGGGCGTGGGCGATGGCGTCGTCAAACTGCGTCATGGTGTGCAATGCGGTGGGTCAATCGATGGGGAGCAAATGTACAGCCACTCAGGAGGCCCAAACCATGGGTGAAAATGGCTGATCGATATCCATACCACCCTGATGCCTGGTCGCTAGCATGAAAAAAATATTGGTCATCGTCCCCTTTGCCATGTCCGAGGACAACCGCGAACTGCGCCGCCAGCAGTTGGACAGCCTGTCCCTGCCCCCTGGCGTGCACTTTGAATACCGCTCGGTCAAAGCGGGTCCGGTCAATTACGCCAGCCACCATGATTTTGTGTTGGCCGATGTGTCCATTTTTGAAGCCGGCTGCCGCGCCGAGCAAGAGGGCTTTGATGCCGTGTGCATCGACACCATGAGCGACTCGGGCGTGGCGGCCCTGCGTTCGGTGTTGCGCATCCCCGTGGTCGGGCCGGGCAAGGTGTCGATGCTCAGCGCCTTGATGTTGGGCGAGAACTTCTCCATCATCACCATGGCCAGCCGCTGGAAACCCTTGTACAAGAAGGCCCTGGACGAGTTGGGTTTGCACCGCCAATGCGTGTCGGTGCGGGCAATTGAAATGCCAGCCGACAACCTGGGCTTGTTGGGTGGAAAAGAAGAGTTGGTGTTTCCCTTGCTGGAGCAAGCAGCCCTGCGTGCCATCGACGAAGACGGGGCCCAGGTGCTGATTTTGGGCTCGACCACCATGCACCAGGCCCACGCCTATTTGCAACCGCGTTTGCCGGTGCCGATCATCAACCCCGGCCCCTTGAGCTACCAAACGGCCTTGGGCTTGTTGGGCTTGGGCCTGAGCCACAGCGCGCGCGCTTACCCGCCCCCCTTGCACCCGCGCTTGGACATGCTGCAAGCCATGCTCACAGCGGCCCAACAGCAGTCAGAACAGCATTCACAAGGAAACCCATGACACCGGCACAAATGACCGATTTGGTCGAGGCTTATTTCGATGCGGTTGACCGCATGCACTTGGCCGACACACTGGCCTTGTTTGTGCCAGACGCACAGTTCCACATCCCCACCCACGGCCTGCATTTCAGTGGCCGCGATGGCGAAATTGCCGGCATGTATGAGCGCTTGTTTGCCCGTTACGCCCAAGTTTGGCACGGCGACTTTGTGCACGTGGTGCAAGCGCCCCAGCGCATTGCCAGCCAGTTCAGGGTGGAAAACACGGGTCACCAGGGCGAGCGCTGGACCAAGTACAACTGCAACTTTTTCCGCTTGCGCGGCGCACTGTTCGAGGATGTGAGCGTCTACATGGCGGGTGAAAATTCGCTGACCTGAGCCCAGGCCCCAGGCCCTGTGACACAATTGAATTCAATTGTTCACACAGGGATACAAAATGAAATACAAGGCTTTTTCCATGGCCGTGGTTTTGGGGTGCGGGGTGATGGGGGCCCAGGCACAAACCCACAGCAGCACGGATAAAAAACGATTCTTTGAACTGTCGTACGGCTACTCGCCTGCGGGGGATGTGAACACCAAGCCCTTCACTGCGCCTGTGGTAGGAGCATCGACAGCCAACGCCCAGTACGGCACCAGCCAGACCTATGCCCTCAATTACGGCTGGCGCCAACCCTATGGCTGGCCGGTCGATGTCTCGCTGTGGATCAGCCAAATGCAGACCCCCTTCAACGGGGTCGTGGCCACCACCCCTGCAGGTACCTTTCCTCAGCCTTTGTCAAAGCGCACCTTGCAAAATACCTACGCCGTGGCGCTGGACCGCGATGTGTGGCGCAATACCGATTGGGTGCTGCAAGTGGGCGGCATGCTTGGTCAAATGGATTTGATCGATGCCGACTCCAAGGGAACTACCTGGGGCTTGTCGGCAGGTGTGCGTTACCAACCCCAAACCCCTTGGTTTGCCAGTGCCAAGTTGCGCTATGCGACTGTTCCAGAGTCTAAGATAAAAGACTACGCTTCAACGATTGGCGTGTTGGAAGTGCCGAGTCAAAACATACCCACTTTGCACCTGGGTTGGGGTTGGTCTTACTGAGCGTTGCTTCTGACCAAAGCGGGTTGCGCAGGTGACGCAAGGGCTCTGGCCGCTGTGATCACGCCGCTATCATGCGGCCACATCCCGACCTGACCGTCGGCGCTGGATCACCCACAGAGGCCACCACCATGGACAAGCTCACGCTGAGCATTGCGTTTTCCGACAACGAGCGCACCCGCCCCATCGCCCAAGGGCGGCACCACCCCCAAGGCGTGAACCTGATTCCCACGGTGGTGCACCCCTCCGAAATGTTTTGGCGCCAACTCAAATACCGCGACTTTGATGTGTCGGAAATGTCGCTGTCGTCCTTGATCATTGCCACTGCGCGGGGCGACAACAGCTGGGTGGCCTTGCCCATCTACACCTCGCGCAAGTTTTTTCACACCAACATCTTGATCCGTGCCGACAAAGGCATCCGCACCCCCCAAGACCTGCGCGGCAAGCGCGTGGGCGTGCCCGAATACCAGCAAACCGCCGCGCTGTGGTCGCGCGGTGTGTTGGCCCACGAGTTTGGCGTGCAAGCGCAAGACATCGAGTGGTTCATGGAGCGCGCCCCCGAAAAAAGCCATGGCGGTGTGACTGGCTTCAAACCGCCGCCTGGCGTGCGCTTGAACAGCATCGACCCCAAGACCAATATTGGCGAGATGCTGCTCAACGACCAACTCGACGCCACCTTGCTGTACCTGACCAACCGCAATCTGGTGGACCGCAGCACCATTGATCTGGACGCACACCCCATCATCCAGCCCTTGTTTCCCGACCCACGGGCCGAGGGCCAGCGTTACTTTGCCAAGACGGGCATTTACCCCATCAACCACACCGTGGTCATCAAGCGCGAGGTGTACGAAAAGCATCCTTGGTTGGCGCTCAACCTGTTCCATTGCTTCATGGCGGCCAAAAATGAGGTGGAGCATGAGACGGCAGACACCTTGAAAGACTATTTCGATACCGGTTTGATGGACCCCGCTGGGGCCTCGGCCATGAAGCTCGACCCCAAGTCGTATGGCATGAAATCGTCGCGCGCCGTGGTGGAAACCATTGCCCGCTACGTGCACGAGCAAGGCTTGACCGAGCGTGTGGTTCAGGTCGAGGAAATGTTTGCACCCTCCACCTTGGAGGTTTGAGCGCAGAGGCCTCGCCCGGGGTGAATGCTCAGGCGCCGGTGGGCAGCGCGGCCAAGGGTGCTTGGGCCAGCATCTGGCACCACGCGGACCAATCACGGTCTTGGTCAGGGCCTTGGGACGACAGTGCCACCGTGGCTTGGTACAGCGATTGGGCCTGTTCAGCCGACCACACCCGGGTGCACAAAGACATGAATTTGCCGTGCAACTCGGCATCGGTATAGGGTGAGGCGTCGTCGCCGCGGTTCACCCCCACGGCGGCTTCGCGGACGCTGCCATCGGTGAGCAGCATGCGCACATGGGCCGGGCGCTCATGGGGCAGTCGCGCATTCATGGCTCTGTCTTCGCGAACCACCACTTTTTGCGCCAAGGCCAAGACTGCCCGGTTGCGCACCGCTTCCCATGTGAAGCTGGAAAGTTGGCTGTGGCCGTGCACCAAGCGGGTGGCCACGGCAAACGGCACCGAAAATTTGGCTGCCAAGGTGTTGCGCGGAGCCGGGTCGATCAACTCGGAGGCGATGTTGTAAGTTGCCACCTCGATGCGCTCAATCAGGCTGACATCGGGCAGGCCTGGGCCAGCGGCGATGGCATCCACTGCGTCCAAGGTGCCATGGTTGTAGCGGCAACAAGCGTGCAGTTTGAAGTAGTTTTGGGCGATGTGCCATTCGCTGCCCAGGCCGCGCACCAAGGCGGCAAGGTCGATGCGCTCAGACACCACCTCACCAAAAATGGATTCAATGCCGTGGCGCTCACCGCCAAAGCCGCTTTCAAACAACTGCAGCGCCAGCAGGCCGTTGCGGTTGCTCAAGCCCGCATAGACATTGCGCACCAAGCCGCCTTCGAGCATGGTTTTTTTCGAGGACGCGGTGGTCAAGGAGGTGCTGATGTTGATCACCTCGTGCATGGCGGAGCTGTCCAGCCCCAGCGCACGTGCGCAGCCCGCCGCCGCACCCACCGTGCCCCAGGTGCCGTGCGGGTGCATGCTGGCGCGCAATTGGGCGGCAGCGCCAATGCGTGAGCCCACCTCGTAACCGGCCAGCACCCCATTCAAAAAAGCGCGCAGGCCCAGTTGCCGCTCTTGGCACAAGGCGAGCACGGCGGGGAGCACATGCACAGCGGGGTGGCCGCGAGAAAACCGATTGCCTTCGTCCATTTCTAAAAACGTACCACCGCTGCCGTTGATCATCGCTGCGGCGTCGGCGGCCACATGGCGGCCCAGACCGGGCAACACCGCTGGGCCGCTGCTGTGGGCCAAGCGCTGTCCCATGGCGCGCAGTTCGGGTTCTGCCGAGCCAGCGACGACCGCCGCCAAGGTGTCGGCAATCACCCGGTTGAGTTGGCGCTGGATGTCCGCAGGCGCTTGCGCCACTTCGACGTGGGCGGCAAAGTCGCTCAGGTCTTGGGTTTCATTGGGCATGGATGCTCCGAGGTGTGGGGTGAGGGAAGTGATTGTGCCGCTGCTGTTCGGCTCTTTGCTTGGTGTGGTGCTGGTGTAAAGTCTGCGATCCATCGCCGTTGGGCGGAATTGACACTTTGGTGGTCCTTGTTTGGTGCTTGACCCCGAACTCAAGCGCATTACCCCGGGCTTTGAGCCCTTCTACCTTGGAGAACAGCATGTCAAACCCTGTGCGCGTGGTGACGGCAGATCACATGCCAGATGGCTGCCCAGAGGTGGCTGTGGCGGTGGTTGGAGGTGGCGCTTGTGGCCAGGTGTGTGCCATCCGTTTGCGCCAACTCGGCGTGGAGGTGGTGGTGCTTGAACGCGACGACCAGCCCACAGGCTCCACGGCGCTGTCCTCAGGTTTTATTCCGGCTGCGGCCACGCAGGTGCAGCGCGCGCAAGGCATTGAAGATTCCATCGCGCTTTTTGAAAAAGACATCCAAGCCAAGGCCCATGGTGATGCGGCTGCCCACTTGGTGACGGCCTATGCGCAAGCTGTGGCGCAAGCCATCGATGGTTTGGTTGAATGGGGCTTGAAGCTGGAGGTGTTGACCGGCTTTCGTTACCCTGGTCACTCGGCTTTGCGCATGCATGCCGCCCCTGAGCGATCCGGGGCCGCATTGATGGCCCAATTGCAAAACATTTCACAGCGCGAGGGTGTGGATGTGTTGACCCAGGCCACTGTGCGCGAGCTGTGGTTGCACCCGCAGGGCCATGCCTTGGGGGTGGGCTATGAGCGACCCGATGGACAAATGGAGTATTTGGCGTGCCAAGCCCTGGTCTTGGCCTGCAATGGTTTTGGCGGCAACCCAGCCATGTTGCGCCAATGGCTGCCCGAGATGGCCGACGCGGTGTTTGCTGGCCACACCGGCAACGACGGCAGCGCGATCACTTGGGGCCAACAAATGGGTGCGCGATTGGCCGACATGGGCGCCTACCAAGGTCACGGTTCATGGGCCATGCCCCAGGGTGCGCTGGTCTCTTGGGGTTTGATGATGGAGGGTGGCATCCAGGTCAACCAATTTGGTGATCGGTTCCACGATGAAAACCAAGGCTATTCCGAGGCCGCCACCCAAGTCTTGGCCCAGCCCGGTGGCATGGCGTGGTGTGTGTTTGATGACCCGATCTTGCGCTTTGCCCAAGACTTCCCTGATTTCCGCGATGCCCAGGCCGCCGGTGCAGTCCGCTCCAGCGCTGATATGGCGCAAGTCGCCCAATGGGTGGGCTGCGACGCGGCGCGCTTATCGGCCACTTTGGCGGCCATGGTCCCGGGCCAGGTTGATGCCTGGGGTCGGCGCATTCAGCGGGTGCTGCAAGCCCCCTATCACTTGATCAAGGTCACTGGTGCGTTGTTCCACACCCAAGGGGGTTTGGACATCAATGCCCAATGCCAGGTGTTGTCGCAGCAAGGCCAGCCCTGGCCCAATGTGTTCGCTGGCGGCGGCGCAGCGCGCGGCGTATCTGGCAATGCGGTGTGGGGCTATTTGTCGGGCAATGGCTTGCTCAGTGCCTTTGCCAGCGGCTGGATTTGCGCCAACCAGTCTGCTGCGCTGGTGCGCTGATCAGTGTTGGCTGGCGCGCAGCAGCGTCATCACCTCTTCGGTGGTTTGCACATCGCCGAAGTTCAACAAAAAAGAGTCCAAGCTGGCCGCATGCTCTTGCGGCGTGAAGGCTGAGCATGCATCCGAGACCATCACGGTTTTGTAGTTGAGCATCATGGCGTCGCGGGCGGTAGATTCGCAACACACATTGGTGGCGGTACCGGCAATCAACACCGTGTCAATGCCTTCTTTTTGCAAGCGCTCGTGCAAGTCGCTGGAGCCTTGGATAAAGGCGCTGTAGCGGGTTTTGGGCACGTGCCAATCGCCAGCTTGGGGTTGCAGGTCGGCATACAAAGCGTGGCCATCGTGGCCAGCGGACATGGTTTCACTGCGCAACTTCAGGCCCGCAGGGGAGGACAGGTTTTCGTGAAAGTGGGACCAACTCTGCAAAGACTCTTCGGTGAAGGTGTTGAGGATCCACACCACCGTGCCGCCCTTGTGGCGCAAGGCATCGGCCAATCGGTTGATCGCGCCGCAGGTGGCTGCTGCCGCTGGCACCCATGCATGACCCGCGCCCTTTTTGACAAAAGCGTTTTGCATATCGACCACCACCAAGGCGGTGCGTTGCGGCGCCATGTGGGAAAAAGCATGCAGTTGGCCACGGCGGGCGATCACGCGGGCTTGCAAATCGGCAGATGGGACATAGTCGGTCATGGTGATCCTGACGGCAAAAAGGGGGCACAAAAAACCCCGCCGCAGCGGGGTGGGTATTCAGCGCTTGGCCAAAGGCAGTACGTCGCGGCGATCGGCGCCGGTGAACAATTGGCGCGGACGGCCAATTTTGTACTCGGGGTCGCCAATCATTTCATTGAGTTGGGCAATCCAACCCACGGTGCGGGCCAGGGCAAAAATACCGGTGAACAAATTCACGGGAATGCCAATGGCGCGCTGCACGATGCCTGAGTAAAAGTCCACATTGGGATAGAGCTTGCGCGAGACAAAGTAATCGTCTTCCAGGGCGATTTTTTCCAGGGCCTTGGCCAGTTTGAACAGGGGGTCGTTTTCCAAGCCCAACTCTTGCAAAACCTCGTTGCAGGTTTCCTGCATGAGCTTGGCACGGGGGTCATAGTTTTTGTAAACGCGGTGGCCAAAACCCATGAGCTTGACATTCGAGTTTTTATCTTTGACCTGGTTCATGAACTCGCCGACTTTGGACACGCCACCCATTCTTTGGATGTCTTCGAGCATGTTCAGGCAGGCCTCGTTGGCGCCGCCGTGGGCGGGGCCCCACAAGCAGGCCACACCAGCGGCGATGGCCGCGAACGGGTTGGTGCCTGATGAGCCGCACAAACGCACGGTGGAGGTTGACGCATTTTGTTCGTGGTCAGCGTGCAGGATAAAGATGCGGTCCAAGGCGCGCTCGAGCACGGGATTGACCTTGTAGTCCTCACAGGGATTGCCAAACATCATGCGCAAGAAGTTGCCTGCATAGCTCAGGTCGTTCTTGGGGTACATGAACGGCTGGCCAATGCTGTATTTGTAGGCCATGGCCACGAGGGTGGGCATCTTGGCGATCAAGCGAATGGCTGCAATTTCGCGGTGTTCTGCGTTGTTGATGTCGGTGCTGTCATGGTAGAAGGCCGACAAGCCGCCGATCAAGCCGGTGAGCACGGCCATGGGGTGGGCGTCACGGCGAAACCCACGCAGAAAAAACTGCATTTGCTCGTGCACCATGGTGTGGTTGGTGACCAAGTGGGTGAAATCGGCTTTCTTTTTGGCGTTGGGCAACTCGCCGTACAACAGCAGGTGGCAGGTTTCCAAAAAGTCGCATTGGGTCGCCAGTTGCTCGATGGGGTGGCCCCGGTAAAGCAATTCGCCTTTGTCGCCATCGATGTAGGTGATGGCCGATTGGCAAGACGCGGTGGACAAAAAGCCCGGGTCATAGGTGAACATGCCGGTTTGGCCGTACAGCTTGCGGATATCGACCACGTCGGGGCCGATGCTGCCTTGATACACCGGCATGTCAATGCCGGGTTGACCGTTGCTGAACGACAGGGTGGCTTTGTAATCTGCAATTTTCATGGTGTTATTCCTAGGCAGGGGAGGGAACGGAAGTGGCAGTTATGGCCGTGGCGCGCATCATTTGCAGCACAGCCGTGAATTCAGCCGACACATCGCTGGGTGCTGGGGTGCGCCCGAGCAACAGGTCAAGCAAGTCGTTGTCAGACAGGTCCATCAACAAGCTCAAACCTCGGGCTTGAAATTCAGTCAAGGATTGGGCGTGGCGTTGAAAAAAACGTTCGACAAACAAATCGTTCTCCAACAGACCGCGGCGGCAACGCCAGCGCAGCTTGCTCAAAGCCCGTTCGCCGATCCAATCAGGCTCGGCTATAGGGGGATGGACAACGGTGCTCATGTCGCAGAATCAGACGGTGCGGCTCACCATCAGCTCTTTGATCTTGCCAATCGCGCGGGTCGGGTTCAGGCCTTTGGGGCACACATCGACGCAGTTCATGATGGTGTGGCAACGGAACAAGCGGTAAGGGTCTTCGAGGTTGTCGAGCCGTTCAGCCGTGGCATGGTCGCGGCTGTCGGCAATGAAGCGATAAGCCTGCAACAGACCGGCGGGGCCGACAAATTTATCTGGGTTCCACCAGAAAGAGGGGCAGCTGGTGGAGCAGCTGGCGCACAAAATGCACTCGTATAAACCGTTGAGCTCATCGCGCTCCTCGGGGGATTGCAAGCGCTCTTTTTCAGGCGGCATGGTCTCGTTGACCAAATACGGCTTGATCGAGTTGTATTGCTTGAAAAACTGCGTCATGTCCACGATCAGATCGCGGATGACGGGCAGGCCAGGCAAGGGCTTGAGCACAATTTCGCCGGGCAGGCTGAGCATATTGGTCAAGCAGGCCAAACCATTTTTGCCATTGATGTTCATGGCGTCTGAGCCACACACACCTTCGCGGCAGGAGCGGCGAAAAGAGAACGTCGGGTCTTGGGCTTTGATTTTCATCAAGGCATCGAGCAGCATGCGCTCGTGGCCGTCGAGTTCCACCTCGATGGTTTGCATGTATGGCTTGGCATCGCGCTCAGGGTCGTAGCGGTAAATTTTGAACGTGCGTTTCATGGTGTTTTTGCTGCTGGTGAGGGTTGCCGGGATGGGAATCTCGATCAGAAAGTGCGCACTTTGGGCGGCACGCTGTCAACGGTCAACGGGGTGAGCTTGACCGGCTTATAGGTCAGGCTGTTGCTGGCGCTGTGCCACAGGCTGTGCTTGAGCCATTCGGCATCGTTGCGACCGGCGGCATGCTCAGGGGTGTCACCGTAATCGTTGACGGTATGGGCGCCACGGCTTTCATGCCGCGCTGCCGCTGACTCCATGGTGGACTGGGCGCACTCGATGAGGTTCTCCACCTCCAAGGCCTCGATGCGGGCGGTGTTGAACACATTGGACTTGTCTTTGAGACCAATGTGTTTGACGCGTTCGCGCAGGTCGGCGATTTTTTTCACGCCCTCGTCCATGCTGGCTTGGGTGCGAAACACACCCGCATGCAACTGCATGCTGGCGCGGATGTCGTTGGCCACGTCCTGGGCATATTCACCATCGGTGTTGCCATTGAGCCGCGCCAAGCGAGACAGCGACAAATCGGCGGCATCGGCTGGCAGGGGTTTGTGGGTTTTGTTTTTCTGGTGGAAGTCGACGATGTGGTTGCCCGCCGCTTTGCCAAACACCAGCAAATCGAGCAACGAGTTGGTGCCCAAACGGTTGGCGCCGTGCACCGACACGCAAGAGCATTCGCCCACCGCATACAAACCATTCACCACCGCGTTGTGGTCGGTGGCGGTTTGCGTGACCACTTGGCCGTGGATGTTGGTGGGAATGCCGCCCATTTGGTAATGGATGGTGGGCACCACGGGGATGGGCTCTTTGGTGATGTCGACGTTGGCGAAGTTGTGGCCAATTTCGTAGACAGACGGCAGGCGCTTCATGATGGTCTCGGCACCGAGGTGATCGAGCTTCAAGTGCACATAGTCTTTGTTCGGGCCGCAACCGCGCCCCTCTTTGATTTCTTGGTCCATGCAACGCGACACAAAGTCACGCGGTGCCAAGTCTTTCAAGGTGGGCGCATAACGCTCCATGAAACGCTCGCCATTGCTGTTGAGCAAAATCGCGCCTTCGCCTCGGCAACCTTCGGTCAAGAGCACGCCGGCACCGGCCACACCGGTGGGGTGAAATTGCCAGAACTCCATGTCTTCCAGCGGAATGCCAGCACGTGCTGCCATGCCCAAACCGTCACCGGTGTTGATGAAGGCATTGGTCGAAGCGGCAAAAATACGGCCTGCACCACCGGTGGCCAGCAGCACGGTTTTGGCTTCCAGGATGTACATCTCGCCGGTTTCCATCTCCAAGGCGGTGACGCCCACGGCATCACCCTCGGCATCGCGGATCAGGTCCAGCGCCATCCATTCGACGAAGAAGGTGGTGTTGGCTTGCACGTTTTGCTGGTACAAGGTGTGCAGCATGGCGTGGCCGGTGCGGTCCGCTGCGGCGCAGGCGCGCTGCACGGGCTTTTCACCGTAGTTGGCCGTGTGCCCACCAAAGGGGCGCTGATAAATGGTGCCGTCTGGGTTGCGGTCAAAGGGCATGCCCATGTGTTCCAACTCGTAGACCACCTTGGGCGCTTCGCGGCACATGTATTCGATGGCATCTTGGTCGCCCAGCCAATCCGACCCTTTGATGGTGTCGTAGAAGTGGTAGTGCCAGTTGTCTTCGGACATGTTGCCCAAGGACGCACCGATGCCACCCTGGGCAGCCACGGTGTGCGAGCGGGTGGGAAATACTTTGGACAACACAGCCACATTCAGGCCGGCACGGGCCAATTGCAGCGAGGCACGCATGCCTGAGCCACCGGCGCCGACAATGACGACATCGAACCTGCGTCGGGCGATGGAACTTGAACTAGACATGGGTCACAGCCTCCAGAGAACTTGAATTGCCCAGCCGGTGCAAGACACCAGCCAGACCATGGTGAAAATTTGCAAACCCAGGCGCACGCCCACCGGTTTGACGTAGTCCATCCAAATGTCGCGCACACCGACCCAGATGTGGTAGGCCATGGCCACAATGATGGCGAAGGTCAGCGCCTTCATCCATTGGGTGCTGAAGATGCCCGCCCATTTGTCATAGCCAATGGGGCCACTGCCCCAGGCCAATTGCACCAACACCAACAAGGTGAACAAGGCCATCAAGCCTGCAGTGATGCGCTGGGCCAGCCAGTCGCGCAGCCCGTAATGGGCGCCGACCACCACGCGTTTGGAACCGTAATTGACAGACATGTGTTTCTTTCCTTGAGATCAGTACAGGCCAAACAACTTGGCACCCAGCACCAGGGTCATGGCGATGGACAAGCCCAGGGTGGCAATGGCCGAGGAGCGGCCAAACTCTTTGCTCACCGCATGTTGCACATCCATGAAAAGGTGGCGCATGCCAGCGATCAAGTGGTGCAAATAGGCCCAGATCAGGGCCAAGGCGACCAGTTTCATGAACCAACCGGGGACAAAGCCCAGGCCGACATTGAAAGCCAATTTGAATTTGGCGAATGAAATTTCGGATGAGACCGAGGTGTCGAACATCCAAATGATGAAGGGCAGCAACAAGAACATCAAGGCGCCACTGATGCGGTGCAGGATGGACACCCAGCCCGCAGGGGGCAGGCGATAGGAGGGCAAATCGGTCAGCGCATTGATATTGCGAAACTCAGGCCGTTTGGGGGCAGTCTCGGTCATGGGGAGGAATCCTGGTCGTGGGGTGGGAAAAACAGATGGGTCAACAACAAAGTGGCAAATTCTATTGGACGGCAAAAAGATGACGTGAAAATTGCATGTCAGATTCAGAACAATTGATTTCGGTAGTGGTGCATATCGGTGCGGTACAAACCGCGGCGCAACTCCATGGGAAGGTCTTTGTAGGTGAACGCCACCCGTTCCACACTGAGCAACGGGGTGGTGGTGTTCACTTGCAGCCATTGTGCCTGTTGTTCGTCGGGCAAAACTGCACGCAAGCGTTCATCGGCGCGAACCATGCTGATACCGAACTCAGCCTCGAACATGGCATACATGGGGCCCTGTGAGGCCGCCAGGCGCTCGGCACTCAAGCCCTTGAAGCGGTCGCCGGGTAGCCACAACTCTTCCAAGATGGTGGGCACACCGCCAAAGGACAGGGTGCGGCGAACTTCGATCACTGGTTCACCGGTGCGCAAGGCCAAGGCCCGCGCCACCTCGGCGCTGGCGCGCATGCGTTTGCAACCCAAGATCGTGCGCTCGGCGGGTCCTTGGCTTTGGGGGTTGCCGTGATCGGGTTGCAGTTTGAGAAATCGAAACTGAAATCTTTCTTCTGCATGGGTGGCGACAAATGTGCCCTTGCCTTGGCGGCGCACCAACAGGTTTTCGGTGGCCAACTCGTCGATGGCCTTGCGCACCGTGCCTTGGCTGACCTTGAAGCGAGCTGCCAGGTCCATTTCGCTGGGGATGGCTTCGCCGGGTTTCCACTCGCCGCCTTGGAGGCTTTGCAAGATCAGCCCTTTGATTTGTTGGTACAAGGGGCTGAAAGCCGGCGTCTGTCCAGGTGTCACCAACAGGCCAGGAATTTCACTGGCAAAAGCGGTTGCAGGTGAGGGGTTTGATGGCGGCATGGCGTGGGTGTGACAGGGTGTCAGCCCTGTGTCATGGCCTCATCTTATCTTATATAAGACATAAGACAAACCGCACCCACTAAAAATTGCGGGTACACTCTTTTTTCAATTGTTAAATTCATCATCTGGAGCCTCCACCATGAGCAAAAAGCCCGTTCGCGTCGCCGTCACTGGGGCCGCTGGCCAAATCGGTTACGCCTTGTTGTTTCGCATTGCCTCGGGGCAAATGTTGGGTGCGGACCAACCGGTCATCCTGCAGTTGCTGGAGATCCCAGACGAAAAGGCCCAAAAAGCGCTCAAGGGCGTGATGATGGAACTTGATGACTGTGCCTTCCCCTTGTTGGCCGGCATGGAGGCCCATGGCGACGCCAAGACCGCTTTCAAAGACACCGACTACGCTTTGTTGGTGGGCGCCCGTCCGCGTGGCCCCGGCATGGAGCGGGCCGACTTGTTGGCGGCCAATGCCCAGATCTTCACCGCCCAAGGCAAGGCCTTGGATGCAGCGGCATCGCGCAACGTGAAGGTGCTGGTGGTGGGCAATCCAGCCAATACCAATGCCTATATCGCGATGAAGAGCGCGCCGAGCTTGCCGTCGAAAAACTTCACCGCCATGCTGCGTTTGGACCACAACCGTGCTTTGAGCCAAATCGCCATCAAAACCGGTAAGACCGTGGCAGAAATTGAAAAGTTAGCCGTTTGGGGCAACCACTCGCCCACCATGTATGCCGATTACCGTTTCGCCACCATTGGTGGTCAGTCGGTCAAAGACATGATCAACGACCAAGAATGGAATGCGAATGTGTTTCTGCCCACCGTGGGCAAGCGCGGCGCAGCCATCATTGAAGCGCGCGGTTTGTCTTCGGCCGCCTCGGCCGCGAACGCCGCCATCGACCACATGCGCGATTGGGCTTTGGGCACCAACGGCAAATGGGTCACCATGGGTGTGGCTTCGCATGGCTGGTATGGCATACCCAAGGAAGTCATGTTTGGTTTCCCCGTCACCTGCGAAGGCGGCGAATACAAAGTGGTGGAAGGCCTGCCGATTGATGCCTTCAGCCAAAGCTGCATCGACAAAACCCTCAAAGAGCTCACCGATGAGCAAGCGGGCGTGGCCCATCTGATTTGATGAAACACCCTCGGGAGGTTTTGCTCGGCGCGCAAGCGGCGCTCACCCGCTTGCCCGTTTGTGACCACTACAGCGGTGTGCTGGTTCGCATGCAAAAGAGCTTGCAATTGCAGGCTGAAATGATGCAGGAGTTTGGGGTCTGCGTGTTCGACGCCACCCTCGACTGCGAAGACGGCGCTCCAGTCGGTGGTGAGGCCGAGCAGGCCGCTCTGGTCAGTGAACTGGCCTTGGGGGCCATCCCCGGCGCGCGGGTGGCGGTGCGGGTGCACCCGGTGGATCACCCGGCATTTGAGCAAGATGTGGCCACCATTGCGGGCCGCGCCGGCCATCGGCTCAGCCACATCATGGTGCCAAAAGTGGAGTCGGTGCAAGATGTGCTTACAGCGGTGCGCGCCATCGACGATGCGGGTGCCAAACACCTGCCGCTGCATGTGCTGATTGAGTCGCCAGCGGCGGTACACCGGGCATTTGAGATTGCGGCCCAGCCTCGCGTGGCGTCGCTCAGTTTCGGTTTGATGGATTTTGTGTCGGCCCATGGCGGGGCCATTCCGTCAGCGGGCATGGGCTCGCAAGGCCAATTCACCCACCCCTTGGTGGTGCGGGCCAAATTGGAAATCGCCAGTGCGTGTCATGCCCATGGCAAAGTGCCATCGCACGGCGTGGTCACCGAATTCAGCGACATGTCAGCGATTGAAAATGCGGCACGCCGCGCCAACCATGAACTGGGTTTCACCCGCATGTGGAGCATCCACCCCGCGCAAATCCGCCCCATTTTGGCGGCCATGGCACCCGACTCGGCAGAGGTGGCCAAGGCGTGTGAGATCATTTTGGCGGGCAAGGAACAAGACTGGGCCCCCATCAGCCACCAAGGCCAGTTGCACGACCGTGCCAGTTACCGATTTTTTTGGCAGGTGCTGGAACGCGCCCATGCCACTGGGCAATCCATGCCACCAGCGTTGGCTCATTTCTTTCACCCTTGAACAGGCGGTACCCATGGGCAAGATGATGATGACGATCCTATTGACCTGTGGTCTGGGACAAGGCTGGGCGCAAACCTTGCCAGGCCCAGCCTCCAAAACCAAAGCGCCACAAAACAAGCCACGTGCGACGCAAAAGTCACCTGTCAAACCCAGCACCCAGCTGGTGGAACAAAGAGCTCTTTTGACAACTTTGACCGACGATTTGTTGGCCGTGGCTGCGCAGGTGCACACCGGAAGCATGGTGTGCGAGGCCAGCACGGTGAAAATTGCGCCAATCCCCAGTGCCCAAGGTTATTTTGATGTGCACATGGGCAAGCACCACTACCTGATGGCCCCTGTGGCCTCGCAAACAGGGGCGATTCGTTTGGAGGACACGGCGCATGGCGCGGTGTGGATCCAATTGGCCAACAAATCCATGTTGATGAATCAAAAAGTGGGGCGGCGCATGGCCGATGACTGCCAAAGCCCCGCACAAATGGTGGTGGCAGAGGCCATGGCCAAAATGCCGCCCATCAATATTTTGGAGCCGTTGGGTGATGCACGTGCATTGCCCGCTGCGGAATTGGCCAACAAATAACCCGGTTGACTTTGCCCTTGAACACCGCCTTTTTTGAATTTTGATTGGAGAACTCAGCATGTTGAAAACCTACCGTGACCATGTGGCCGAACGCGCTGCCTTGGGCATTCCCCCCTTGCCCTTGAGCGCCAAGCAAACCGGCGAACTCATCGAGTTGTTGAAAAACCCACCCAAGGGCGAAGAAGCCACCTTGGTGGACCTCATCACCCACCGCGTTCCTGCGGGTGTGGACGATGCGGCCAAGGTCAAGGCCAGCTATTTGGCGGCCGTCGCCCATGGCACCGAAAAATGCGCCTTGCTCAGCCCCGAAAAAGCCACCGAGTTGTTGGGCACCATGCTGGGTGGTTACAACCTCACGCCACTGATTGATTTGCTCGACAACAAAACCTGCGCACCGATTGCCGCCGAAGGTTTGAAAAAGACCTTGTTGATGTTCGACCAGTTTCACGACGTCAAAGAAAAGGCCGACAAAGGCAATGCACTGGCCAAAGCGGTGGTGCAATCCTGGGCCGATGCCGAGTGGTTCACCAGCCGACCTGAAGTGCCGCAAAGCATCACGCTGTCGGTGCTCAAAGTCACGGGCGAGACCAACACCGACGACTTGTCACCCGCGCCCGATGCCTGGAGCCGCCCCGACATTCCTTTGCACGCCTTGGCGATGTTGAAGAACAAGCGCGATGGCATCACCCCTGAAGAAGACGGCAAGCGCGGCCCCATCAAGTTCATCGAAGACCTGCGCGCTCGTGGCCATCTGGTGGCCTATGTGGGCGATGTGGTGGGCACCGGATCGAGCCGCAAATCGGCCACCAACAGCGTGCTGTGGTTCACCGGCGAAGACATTCCGTTTGTGCCCAATAAGCGTTTTGGCGGTGTGTGTTTGGGCAGCAAAATTGCCCCGATTTTTTACAACACCATGGAAGATGCTGGCGCTTTGCCCATTGAGTTGGACGTGAGCCAAATGAACATGGGCGATGTGGTTGAGTTGCGTCCCTATGAAGGCAAGGCTTTCAAAGACGGCAAAGAAATCGCCAGCTTCACCGTCAAAAGCGATGTATTGTTTGACGAAGTGCGTGCCGGTGGCCGCATCCCCTTGATCATTGGTCGCGGCCTGACCGCCAAAGCGCGTGAAGCCTTGGGTCTGCCGCCATCGACCTTGTTCCGTTTGCCAGCTGTACCGAAAGGCCACGGCAAAGGTTTCACGCTGGCGCAAAAAATGGTGGGACGTGCCTGCGGTTTGCCAGAAGGGACGGGCGTGTTGCCCGGCACCTATTGCGAACCGCGCATGACCTCGGTGGGCTCGCAAGACACCACTGGCCCCATGACCCGCGATGAGTTGAAAGACTTGGCGTGTTTGGGCTTCAGCGCCGATTTGGTGATGCAATCGTTTTGCCACACAGCGGCCTACCCGAAACCCGTCGACGTGAAGACGCACCATGAGTTGCCTGAGTTCATCAGCAACCGTGGCGGTATCAGCTTGAAGCCCGGCGACGGCATCATCCATTCGTGGCTCAACCGCATGCTCTTGCCCGACACCGTGGGCACGGGTGGCGACAGCCACACCCGCTTCCCGGTGGGCATCAGTTTCCCAGCGGGTTCGGGTTTGGTGGCTTTTGCTGCGGCCACCGGCGTGATGCCTTTGGACATGCCCGAGAGCGTGCTGGTGCGCTTCAAAGGTCAGATGCAACCCGGTGTCACCCTGCGCGATTTGGTGCATGCCATCCCGCTGTACGCGATTAAAAAAGGGCTGCTCACCGTCGAGAAAAAGGGTAAGAAAAATATTTTCTCGGGCCGCATTTTGGAAATCGAAGGCCTGCCCAATTTGAAGGTGGAGCAAGCCTTTGAGTTGTCCGATGCCTCTGCCGAGCGCAGTGCCGCTGGTTGCACCGTGCACCTGAACAAAGAGCCGGTCATCGAGTACATCAATAGCAACATCGTGTTGCTCAAGAACATGATCGCCCAAGGTTATGCAGACGCTCGCACCATTGGCCGCCGTATCCAAGCCATGGAGGCTTGGTTGGCCAATCCGCAACTGTTGCAAGCCGACAAAGACGCCGAGTACACCGAGGTGATCGAGATCGATTTGAGCGAAATCAAAGAGCCCATCGTGTGCTGCCCCAATGACCCCGATGACGCAAAGACCTTGAGCGATGTGTCCGGCGCCAAGATCGACGAGGTGTTCATTGGTTCGTGCATGACCAACATCGGCCACTTCCGCGCTGCTTCCAAATTGTTGGAGGGCAAGCGTGATATCCCCGTGAAGTTGTGGATGGCACCACCCACCAAAATGGACGCGCAGCAACTCACCGAAGAAGGCCACTATGGCGTCTTCGGCAATGCTGGCGCACGCATGGAAATGCCCGGTTGCAGCCTGTGCATGGGTAACCAAGCGCAGGTGAAAGAGGGCGCGACGGTGATGTCCACCAGCACCCGCAACTTCCCCAACCGCTTGGGCAAAAACACTTTTGTGTATTTGGGCTCGGCCGAGTTGTCAGCGATTTGCTCCAAGCTCGGGCGCATTCCCACCCAAGCCGAATACTTGGCCGACATGGGCGTGATCAACGCCGATGGCAGCAAGATTTACAAGTACTTGAACTTCAACCAGATTGACAGCTATCAGGAAGTGGCTGACGGCGTCAAGGCCTGACCTTCTTGCGCGCATAAAAACATGGCCTCAACCCTGCAAGCCGATCAGGCTTGCAGGGTTTTTTCATTCGGGTTCGATTTTGGCGTCGCGCACCACTTTGCCCCAGCGCGGTGACTCGGTGCGAATGAGGGCGGCAAAGACCTCGGGAGAGCCGCCCCCCACCTCATTGCCCTGGCTGAGAATCTTTTCGCGCACTTCGGCGTTTTGCAGGGCCTGGTTGCAAACGGCGTTGAGAGTTTTGATCAGTTCAGGGCTCATGCCTTTGGGGCCCACCAAACCTTGCCAGTTTTGCACTTCAACGGCGGGGAAGCCCAATTCCGCCATGGTCGAAATTTGGGGCAGCAAAGGGGATCGCACCCGGCTGGTGATGGCCAAGGCGCGCAGGCGCCCACTTTTGATCGCAGGCATGGCCGAATACATTTGCTCAAACATCATGTCCACTTGTCCGCCCATCAAATCGCTGGCCCCAGCGGCACCACTTTTGTAGGGAACGTGTATCAAGTCAATGCCTGCGGTGTGCTCGAACAAGGCCCCACTCAAGTGATGAGACCCGCCAAGGCCGCCCGAGGCAAAGCTGTATTTGCCAGGCGTGGCTTTGGCCGCTGCCACCACCTCGGCCACGGTTTTAAAGGGTGACTCGTTGCGCACCATCAATATCAAAGGGCCTTTTTCAATCAAGGCGATGGGCACGATGTCGTTGATGGGGTCGAAGTTCAGTTTTTTGAACAGCGCATGGTTCACGGCCAAGGGTGCGAAATTGCCCATGCCCACGGTGTAACCGTCGGGCCGCGCGCGCGCGATGATCTCGGTGCCAATATTGCCGCCAGCCCCGGCCTTGTTGTCAATGAGGATGGGTTGTCCCAGCAAGGTGCTCATCACTTTGGCGACTTGGCGCGAGCGGCTGTCGGCATTGCCGCCAGCTGCATACGGGCATACCCAGGTGATGGGTTTGGACGGGTATTTGTCTTGGGCCAGCGTGGCCAAGGGCAGCAGAGCGGTTGCGCCCGCAGCTTGCACCAGGGATCTGCGTTTCATGGGCTTTTTCCTCAGGAATGTGGACAGGTCAAGTCATCATAAGGCCTGCACTTGTGGCTGGAGATGGACTGCACTGGGGGGTTGTGCGTGTGCGCACTTGATGGCTGACAATCGGGTGGCATGTCACACACTTTGTTGATTGCTGGTGCCGGAATTGCCGGTTTGGCCACAGCCTTGGCTTTGTCACGCGCGGGTGCCCGTGTGGATGTGGTGGAGCGTGCGCCCGAGTTATCCACCGAGGGCGCTGGGGTTCAATTGGGCCCCAACGTCACGCGTATTTTGCATGCCTGGGGCTTGCAAGATGGGTTGAATGCCGTGGCGGTTTTTCCTGAACATTTGTCGGCACTGGATGCCCGTGACGGGCGAGTGGTGGGGCAGGTTGCGTTTTCCCATGCGCTGTCGCGCTATGGCGCGGCGCATGTTTGCATTCATCGCGCAGATTTACAGGCCCTTTTGTGGCGCGCAGCGCAGCAAGAGTTGGGCGTGCATTGTCATTGGGGTCAGGCTTTGCAAACGGTGAGCCAAACAGCTGATGATGTGTCGGTGCGCAGTGAGACAGGCCAGCGTTGGAGCGCCGATGGTTTGGTGGTGGCCGATGGCATTGGCAGCCTGATGCGCCGCCATGTCTTGGGCGATGGCGCAGTCACGCCAACTGGCCATGTCGCCTTGCGTGCTTTGCTCCCCATGGCCGATGTGCCACATGCTTTGCGCAGCAATGGTGTTCGGGTTTGGATGGGTCAAGATTTTCATGTGGTTCATTACCCGGTGCGGGGTGGGCAATGGCTCAACCTGGTGTTGGTGATCAACCGAGCTGACATGGCCTTGCGCGATGGCTGGAGTTTCACGGGAGAGGCTGTCTGGGCGCAGCGGGCCGTGGCTGGCAGTTGTGACCTGCTGCGCGATGTGGTGGGAGCGGTTGCTGAATGGCGCTATTGGGTACTGGCCGAGCGCGCGCCGATGGTTTCAGCCCGTGAGATGGCCGTTGGACGGGTGGCATTGGTGGGCGATGCCGCCCACCCCATGCGGCCTTATTTGGCCCAGGGTGCCGGCATGTCGATCGAGGATGCGGCCGCACTCCAAACGGCGTGGCTCAGGCATGCCAACGCCGGCGTGGCAGCGGTTTGGCAAGCCATGGCCCACAGCCGTTGGCAGCGGGTGGCCCGGGTGCAGCAGCAGTCGCGCCGCAATGGCCGCATCTTTCACAGCACGGGCCTGGTGCGCTGGGGTCGGAACTGGGCTTTGCAGACCTGGGGCCCGCATTTGATGGACCCTGCGTGGTTATATGGTGGTGGGCCCATGCCCTCTGCGTGACACCCTCTGACCCAGGCGGGCAGGAGGGGGACCTTGAAGTGCTTGGCGGTTAAGCGGCTTGTTGGCCCAACAACAGCCATTCCATCAAAGCTTTTTGCACGTGCAAACGGTTTTCCGCTTCGTCCCAAACCACCGATTGGATGCCATCGATCACATCGGCACTCACTTCTTCGCCGCGGTGGGCCGGCAAGCAGTGCATGAACAAGGCGTCGGGCCTGGCCGCAGACATCATCTCGGCGTCCACACACCAGCGCGCAAAGGCTTTTTTCCGCACTTCGTTTTCAGCCTCAAAACCCATGCTGGTCCACACATCGGTGGTGACCAAATCAGCTTGGTGGCAGGCGTCCAGCGGGTTTTGAAACACCTGGTAGCTTTCAGGTCGGCGCAGGCCCGCCACAGATTGGTCAATCTCATAGCCACTGGGGGTGCTGACATGAACTTTGAAGCCGAGCAAATCCGCGGCTTGCAGCCAGGTGTTGGCCATGTTGTTGCCGTCCCCCACCCAAGCCACGATCTTGCCGCGAATGCTGCCACGGTGCTCGATGTAGGTGAAGATGTCGGCCAAAATTTGGCAGGGGTGAAATTCATTGGTCAGGCCATTGATCACCGGCACGCGTGAATTGGCGGCGAAGCGCTCCAACTTGCTTTGCTCGTAGGTGCGAATCATCACCAAGTCCACCATGCGGCTGATCACTTTGGCGCTGTCTTCGATGGGTTCGGCACGACCCAGTTGGCTGTCTCCAGTGGTCAAGTGCACCACCGAACCACCCAGCTGGTACATGCCCGCTTCAAAGCTGACCCGGGTGCGGGTCGAGGCCTTTTCGAAAATCATGGCCAAGGTGCGGTCCACCAAGGAATGGTGTTTTTCGTAGGCCTTGAACTTCTTTTTGATCAAAGCTGCGCGTTCAAAAAGATACGCGCACTCTGGTGCGCTCAGATCGTTGAATTGCAGAAAGTGGCGCATGGCTGCCTCAGGCTGCTGGGGCGGTTTCGGCCAGCCATTGGCGCACCAAGGGCGCCAACAAAGCCACCACCTCGTCGGCTTCAGCTTCGGTGATGATGAGAGGCGGCACCAAACGGATCACTTTGTCGGCGGTCACACTGATGAGCAAACCCGCGTCCAAGGCGCGTTGCATCAAGCCGCCGCAGGGTGCGGTGAGTTCGATGCCGATCATCAAGCCCTGGCCGCGTATGTCTTTCACACCAGCGAGGGAGCCCAGCTCACGCGACAAGGCGGCGCGCAGGTGCGCACCGACTTTGGCCACATGCGCCAACAGCTGGTCTTCTTCGATGATGCGAATGGTTTCCACCCCTGCGCGCATGGCCAAGGGGTTGCCACCAAAGGTGGTGCCGTGGTTGCCGGGTTGAAAAATGTGCGCTGCCTTGGGACCGGCCACCACTGCACCAATGGGCACGCCCGAAGCCAAGCCTTTGGCCAGGGGCATCACATCGGGCAAGATGCCCGCCCATTGGTGAGCAAACCATTTGCCGGTGCGGCCCATGCCGCACTGAACCTCGTCGATCATCAGCAACCAGCCGCGCTCATCACACAGTTTTCTCACGGCTTGCAGGTATTCGACCCGAGCCGGGTTGACACCGCCTTCGCCTTGGATGGTTTCCAAAAATACCGCGACCACGTCTTGGCGAGCTGCGGTGGCTTTTTGCAAGGCGTCGATGTCGTTCAAGGGCACCCGAATGAAGCCATCGACCATGGGACCAAAACCCTGCTGGATTTTTTCGTTGCCGGTGGCGCTGAGGGTGGCAATCGAGCGGCCATGAAAAGCTTTGTCATAGACCACGATCTGGGGCAGGTCTATCCCTTTGTCATGGCCAAATTTGCGCGCCAATTTGATGGCCGCTTCGTTGGCCTCCAAGCCCGAATTGCAGAAAAAAACGTTCTGCATGCCCGACAACTCGACCAGCTTGCGGGCCAGGTTCTCTTGATCAGGGATGTGGTAATAGTTGCACGAGTGCATCATCTTGGCCACTTGGTCCTGCAAGGCAGGCACCAATTTGGCATGTCCATGGCCCAGGGTGTTGACGGCGATACCAGCCAAAGCGTCCAAATAGCATTTGCCAGCGGTATCCCAGACGCGGACACCGCGACCATGAGAAACGGCCATGGGCAAGCGCCCGTAGGTGTTCATGGTGTGCGGAGAGCTGGGCGCAACGGGCGTGGTCATGTCGTGTCCTTGGACAGTGGGGCAAAGCGTTTCAAAGGCTTGAACCGCGGGGAGCAGATTCTAGGGCCAGCGAATGACGACTTCATGGCGCAGGTGGCAAGCGTCTGTGCGTGGGCTTGGCTGTGCAGCATTGTCAGGCTCCAACAAGGCGCATCGATAGAATCGATGCAGGGCAAAAGTTTTTGTGCGCCCCTTCACACCACCCCCACGATGTCATCACCCTCTGCGCATGAAGTTTGGATTTTGGGCGTGACCGTCGGTGGTCAAACCTTCAGGCCCAGCGATTGGGCCGAGCGGTTGGCGGGGGTCATGTCGTCATTTCGCCCCGGTGGCGTGGCCCCTGGTGACCACCTGAGTTATTCGCCTTGGTGCGTGCCAACCACCAACGAATTGGGTCAAAAATGTGTCATTGTTCATGTGGATTTGCGCGAAGCTGAGGTCATGGCCTGGGACTTTGTGCTGAACTTTGCCCGGGACAACCAGTTGCAGGTGGTCAAAGGGGCTTTGGCGCTGTGACAACAAAAAAGCCGTCTTGCGACGGCTTTTTGCTTTGCTGACAGCGCACCCGTTACAAACGGCGGCCTGACGAATCAGACCGGGCTGATGGGCCTGGTGTTCAGGCCGCGGTGGCCAAGGTCTTGACCTTGGCGCTGAGGCGGCTCTTGTCGCGAGCAGCCTTGTTTTTGTGAAAAATGCCTTTGTCAGACACAGAGTCCACGACGGTTTGCATTTTGGCAAACAGCTCGGTGGCCTTGGTCTTGTCGCCAGCCAAAACCGCTTTTTCAACGTTTTTGACGGCAGTGCGGTACTTAGAGCGCAGTGAGGTGTTGGCGGCGTTCAGATGGACGTCTTGACGCGCGCGTTTACGGCCCGACGCCAGGCGCGGGTTCTTTTTCTTGGGCTTTCCAGATGCCATGATGGTGTTCCTATGTGTCTGTGGATGTTGTCAGCAAAGCCCGCGATTGTATCAAAGCGCCAGACATGGGCACTGTCCCCCGAATGTCGCCCGAAAGAGGCCGTCCCTGCCCAGGGGCGAGGGCTACACTTGTGGCGTGTCTTTGTTCAAATCTGCCTCCACCGTCTCTTTGTGGACCTTGGTCTCGCGTGTCACTGGCTTGGCGCGCGAGCTCTTGATCGCGGCCACTTTTGGCGCCAGTGCCATGACCGACGCCTTCAATGTGGCGTTTCGGATACCCAATTTGTTTCGTCGCCTGTTTGCCGAAGGGGCTTTTGCCCAGGCCTTTGTGCCTGTTCTGGCCAGTACCCGCAACCAGGAAGGCGATGAGCGGGCTGTTGAGTTGCTGGGCCATGTCGCCACGGCGCTTTTTTGGGTGTTGGCACTAACTTGTGTGGTCGGTGTTGCAGCCGCGCCTGTGTTGGTGTGGGCCATGGCGTCTGGTTTGGGCCGCGATGCGGCGGCCCAAGAGGCGGCGGTGTTCATGACGCGCTGGATGTTTCCCTACATCGGCTTCATGTCTTTGGTGGCCTTGGCAGCGGGGGTTCTGAACACCTGGAAGCGCTTTGCGGTGCCTGCGGCCACCCCGGTGTTGCTCAATGTCAGCATGGTGGCTTGCGCTTGGTGGGGGGGGCCATGGTTCGAATCGCAGGGATGGCCGGCCATTTATGCATTGGCCGCTGGCGTCATGTTGGGAGGCTTGATGCAGCTGGGTGTTCAGCTGTGGGCGGTACACCGTTTGGGCTTGCGGCCGCGCTTGGTCTGGCCTGGCTGGGGATGGATGGCGGTTTGGCGAGACCCGGGGGTGGGGCGTATTTTGGGCCTGATGGCACCAGCCCTGCTGGGGGTGAGCGTGGCCCAAATATCGCTCATCATCAACACCCAAATTGCCTCGCATTTGACCCCTGGCAGCGTGACCTGGCTGGGTTATGCCGATCGATTGATGGAGTTTCCCACCGCCTTGTTGGGGGTGGCCTTGGGGGTGGTTTTATTGCCCGCTTTGACCCAGGCCAAAGCCAGTGGTGACCTGCAACGCTACAGCGAATTGATCGATGACGGCTTGCGCTGGGTGCTGGTGTTGGCCCTGCCGTGTGCGCTGGCCTTGTTGATTTTTGCCAAACCCTTGGTGAGTGTGTTGTTTCACTATGGAGCCTTCACCGATCGCGATTTGATGCAAACCAGCTTGGCTTTGGTGGGGTATGGGGTTGGTTTGATCGGCTTGGTGGCCATCAAGGTGTTGGCGCCAGGCTTTTATGCCAGCCAAGACACCCGCACCCCCATGCACATTGCCTTGGGGGTCTTGGCCCTGACCCAATTGCTCAACCTGGTGTTGGTGCCTTGGTTGGGGCATGCCGGTTTGGCCCTGGCCATTGGCTTGGGTGCTTTGGTGAACGCCAGTGCTTTGTGTGTGGGCCTGATTCGCCAAGGGCGTTATCAACCCCGTCCAGGGTGGGTACGCTACTCGGTCCAAGTGGTGCTGGCGTGTGCCGTGTTGGCGCTGCCGTTGATGTGGTTTGCCCAGGTGATCGATTGGGCCGCTTGGCGCGTGACGCCTTGGGCCCGCGTGGCGGCGTTGGCCGTCACCTTGTTGACCGCTGCCATCACCTATGGCGTGGCTTTGTGGGTCTTGCGGGTTCCCTTGCAAACGTTGTGGCGGCGGTGAGGTGAGCATGGCTGCATGGAACCCGATGGACACCACGACACCGATGGACTACTTCCGTTCCTTGGTGGCCTCGGATGCGCAGTTTCCTTTGTTGGAGGCCGCTGCCAGCCTGGCCCAAGTGCAGTTACCGCAGACCGATGTGCAGTCTGTGCTGGCCCAAGTGGACGAATGGTTGGCGCGCTTGCGCCGCAGGGTGTCCAAGGACACCGATCCAATCGCCAAGCTGCGCTTGGTGAATCGTTTTTTCTTTGAAGAGCTGGGTTTTGCGGGCAATGTCAACGATTACTATGCGCCTGAGAACAGCTTCATCCACTGTGTGATCGAGTCGCGCCGGGGTATTCCCATCAGTTTGGCGGTGCTGTGGTTGGAGATGGCGCAAGGCCTGGGTTTGAACGCCCAAGGCGTTGGCTTTCCGGGGCATTTTTTGGTCAAGGTGAACTTGCCCGAGCCGCATGTGGGTGTGATCGTGCTGGACCCGTTCACCGGACAGTCCTTGGGGCGCGAGGATTTGCTGGAGCGCATGGGTCAGTGGTTGGGCGACACCGATCCTGGTTTGGGGACGCGCAAAACAGATGTGTTGTTGTCACAGCATTTGCAGGCCTGTCCGCCGCGACGCATGGTGCTGCGCATGCTGCACAACTTGCAGGAAATTTACCGTTCCCGACAAGAGGCCCCGTTGTTGAATGCTTTGGAGCAGCGCATCGCCATCGTGGATCCGGCCAGCTGAGGGCTGGAGCGCGTCAAAAATCCGTGTTGGGCCGTTTCAGCGCAACACCACCGCAGGCCCATTGCCGCGCGATTGGATCTCCCCCACCACGTGCACCTGCTCACCCAAGTCTCGAAGCGTCCCTGCACAAGCCGCAGCGGCGTGGGCCGGCACCACCACCACCATGCCGATGCCATTGTTGAAGGTGCGGTTCATTTCTGAGTCGTCAATGCCAGCTTGGGTTTGTAACCAAGCGAACAGTTCTGAGCGGGGCCAACTGCCCAGTTGGATGTGGGCGCAAAGCCCCTCTGGTAAAACCCGTGGGATGTTTTCCAGCAAACCACCACCCGTGATGTGGGCCAAAGCGTGGATGGGGTGTTGGGCCAAAGCCGCGAGCACGGACTTGACATAAATCCGGGTCGGTGCCATCAGGGCTTGGCGAAAGGGCAGGCCATCGAGTTGCTGGGGCAAAGCGCTGGCGCTGCGTTCGATCACTTTGCGCACCAATGAAAACCCATTCGAATGCACACCGGATGAAGCCAGGCCCAGCACCACATCGCCTTGCGCCACCATGGCACCGGTGAGAATTTTGGATTTTTCCACCACACCCACGGCAAAACCGGCCAAGTCGTATTCGCCGGGTGGGTACATGCCCGGCATTTCTGCGGTTTCGCCGCCCATCAAGGCGCAGCCGGCCTGTTCGCAACCGGTGGCGATGCCTTGAACCACGGTGGCCGCGGTATCGACGTCCAGTTTGCCGCAGGCAAAATAATCCAAAAAGAACAGCGGTTCGGCCCCTTGAACCAACACATCATTGACACTCATGGCCACCAAGTCGATGCCCACGCTGTCATGCATGCCCCACTCAAAGGCCAATTTGAGTTTGGTGCCCACACCATCGGTGCCGCTGACCAAGACCGGCTCTTGGTAACGTTTGGGGACCTCAAACAAGGCGCCAAAGCCGCCCAAACCCGATAAAACACCTTCACGCAGCGTTTTGGCGGCCATGGGCTTGATGCGTTCAACCAAAGCGTCACCGGCATCGATGTCCACGCCGGCATCTTTGTAGGAAAGGGGTTTGTTCATGTGGGGGATTGGAATAAAGGCGAGGGAAGGTGCGCCGATAGAATCGGATGATTTTAAGCCTGCCCTGAACCAGACCGACCCATGACCCCGAACCAACAACAATTTGTTGCATGGAGCGCCATCACCGCTGTGGCGGGCTTGGTGTTGTGGGTCTTGTCACCGGTGCTGATGCCCTTTGTGGTCGCGGCGGTGCTGGCTTATGTGCTGTCACCCTTGGTCAAAGGCTTGTTGCGCCTCAGTGCCGGGGCCTTGCCTGTGCTGCTGGCGGTGGGTGTGGTTGAGTTGTTGTTCTTGATCGTGGCGTTGGCCATCTTGTTGCTGGTGGTGCCCATCTTGGCCAAAGAGTTGCCCTTGATGCGAGAGCAATTGCCCGGCTTGCTGCTCAAGGCCCAAGCGGTGTTGGCGCCTTGGCTCAAAGAGCTCGGCATCGAAATGGCCTTGGACCCGGCATCTTTGAAGGCCTTCATCATCAAATATTTCAATACGTCGGTGGAAGACTCACTCGATGGCTGGCTGACATCCTTGCGCATTGGCGGCAGTGTTGCTTTGGCGGTGGTGGGCAATGTGATCCTGATACCCGTGGCATTGTTTTACCTATTGGCCGATTGGGACCGCTTTGTGGCCCATGTGGTGGGTTTGGTGCCGCAACGCATGCGGCCTGGTTTTGACGGATTTGTGGCCGAAGTGGACGAGGTGCTGGGCCAATACCTGCGGGGCCAACTGACGGTGATGGTCATCTTGGCGGTTTTTTACAGCGCAGGTCTGGCCTTGTTTGGTTTGGATTTGGCTTTGCCCATTGGCGTTTTCAGTGGCTTGGCGGTGGTCATTCCTTATTTGGGTTTTGGTGTTGGATTGGTGCTGGCCCTGCTGGCGGGCTTGCTGCAGTTCGCGGCCTGGAAGGCCGCCGTGATGGTGGCTGTGGTGTTTGGCCTGGGTCAATTGTTGGAGGGCTTTGTGCTGACGCCCCGCTTGGTGGGTGAGCGCATTGGCTTGCACCCTTTGGCGGTGATTTTTGCTTTGCTGGCTTTTGGGCAGGTGTTTGGCTTTGTGGGGGTGTTGGTGGCTTTGCCCGCCAGTGCCATCTTATTGGTTTGTTTGCGCCGTGCACGCCAGCGTTATTTGGCCAGCCAGTTGTTCACCGGTTGACATCAGGGCATGAAGCAAATCGCGCTTGACATTGGATTGGCCCCAGGGCCGAGCCTGGACAATTTTTTGGCCGGTCAAAACCAGTTGGTTTTGGAGCATTTGTCCCTGTGGGTGTCGAACCAAGTGCGATCCCCCGTGCCCACTTATCTGTGGGGCGAGGTGGGTTGTGGCAAAAGCCATTTGCTGCAAGCCGTTCGCTCTGCATTGGGCGAGCAAGGCGGCTTGGGTTCGGTCGGTTGGATGGACCCCCAGTTGGCCGAACCCGGTGCCTTTCGCGAAGATTGGCAAGTGGTTTTGCTCGATGACGTGCACCTGTACAACGCCGTTCAGCAACATGCGGCCTTCAATTGGTTTGTCAACGCCACCTCGGCCACCGATGGGCAGCAGCGTTGGGTGCTGGCCAGTGGCGCCATGCCACCCAGCGATTTACCGGTGCGCGAAGACTTGCGCACCCGCTTGGCCTGGGGCCATGTGTTCCAGCTTCAATTGCTGAGCGAGATTGAACGCCGTTCAGTGCTGCGTCAGCATGCGGATGCCCGGGGTTTGTTTTTGAGCGATGAGGTGATGGACTATTTGCTCCACCGCTTCAGCCGCGATTTGGCCAGCTTGATGCATTGGCTCGATCAAATCGATCGCTTTGCCTTGCAATCCAAGCGAGCCATCACCGTGCCCTTGGTGCGTGACATGATGGAGCAACTTTGATGAAAGATGGGTTTGGAATCTATTTGCCTGTTTGATTTGGACCACACCCTTTTGCCATTGGATTCTGACCACGCGTGGGGCCAGTACACCACCCGAATGGGTTGGACCGATGCCGAAAACTTTGCGCAACGCAATGACGCTTTCTACCGTCAATACCAGCAAGGCGAACTCGACATCCACGCCTATGTGCAATTTGCCACCCAGGCTGCGCGTGAACGTGGCCTGCAAGCCAGTTCGATTGCACACCAAGCGTTCATGCGCGATGTGATCATTCCGGCCATGCGGCCCGAAGCCACGGCATTGGTGCAGCGACACCGCGCGCAAGGTGACCGGTTACTGATCGTCACCGCCACCAATGAATTTGTCACCGCCCCCATAGCCCAGGCATTTGGCATTGACACCTTGATCGCGGTACAACTTGAGCGCGATCCAAATGGCGAGCTCACAGGACAAATTGCGGGCACGCCATCGTTTGGGCCGGGCAAAGTCGTTCGTCTGCAACAATGGTTGGAACAGCAAGGTTTGACTTGGGCGGGGATTCGCAGCACCTTTTACAGCGACTCCATCAACGATTTACCCCTGCTTGAAAAGGTCAACCACCCGGTGGCGACCAACCCCGATGCGCGTTTGCGTGCCGTGGCGCAGCAGCGAGGCTGGCCCATTTTGGAATTGTTCCCATCCCCATGATCAAAAAATTCATCGATAAGCTGCTCGGACGCAGTGACGCCACCGACAAGCCCACTTTGGGCAAGCGTCATGTCATTGCGGCCAGTGTCCACGGCATTGACCCACAGCTGGTCGACGAGCGCGCGGTTCAGGTGGTCAAAACTTTGCAAGAGCGGGGCTATGCGGCTTATATCGTGGGCGGCGCAGTGCGCGATTTGCTCATGGGCCTGTCTCCCAAGGATTTTGATGTCGCCACCAATGCGACGCCAGAGGAGGTCAAATCACTGTTCCGGCGTGCCTTCATCATTGGGCGCCGTTTTCGCATCGTGCATGTGGTGTTTGGGCGTGGGCGTGAACACGAGGTGATAGAGGTGTCCACCTTTCGTGCTTACCTGGACAGCGCTGACGCCCAGCAAGTCAAGGGCAACGAGCGCAGCAGCAAGACTGAATTGGCGGGCATGAAACACGCTGTTGATGTCAGCGGTCGCGTGCTGCGCGACAACGTGTGGGGACCGCAAGACGAAGATGCAGCGCGGCGCGACTTCACCATCAATGCCATGTACTACGACCCGCTGACAGGGGATGTGATTGATTACCACGGGGGCATGAAGGACGCCCAGAAAAAGCTTCTGCGCATGATCGGCGACCCTGCAGCCCGGTATCGCGAAGACCCTGTGCGCATCATCCGAGCGGTACGCTTTTCGGCCAAGCTCAGCGCTTTGGGCTTCAAAATCGAAACCCACACCGCCGCACCGCTCAAGCGTTTGGTGGGTCTGCTGGCCGAGGTGCCACAAAGCCGCCTGTTCGACGAGATGCTCAAGTTGCTGCAAACCGGCCATGCCCTGGCCAGCATTGCGCAACTCAAGGCGGTGGGATTGCAAAAAGGGATTTATCCCCTGCTCGATGTCGTGGTGGAGCGCGCGGATGACGCCTTTGTGAAAGCAGCGCTGGCCGACACCGACCGGCGGGTGGGCGAAAGCAAACCTGTGGCACCAAGTTTTTTGCTGGCATGTGTGCTGTGGTCGGATGTGCGCCAGGCCTGGGATCGGCTGCGCGAGCAGGCCCCGCCTTTTCCTGCATTGCAACAAGCCATCGATGAAGTCTTTGAGTCGCGCATTGGCGATGTGTCAGGGCGCGGCAAACTGGCCGCGGATATGCGCGAAATTTGGATGATGCAACCCCGTTTTGAAAAGCGCAGCGGTAGCGCCCCGTTCACCTTGATTGAGCAAGCGCGCTTCCGTGCTGGTTTTGATTTCATGCGTTTGCGCGCCGATGTGGGCGAGGTGGATGAGGACTTGGCCGATTGGTGGCAAACCTTCAGCCTGGCCGACGATCTCGGCCGTGAAGATTTGCTCGCCCAATTGCGCACCGCCACCACACGGCCTCATCGCGTGGCACGCGCTCCCAGGGCGGTCCCAACCGACGCTTCGGATGTGCCGCTAGAGCCCAACGCCAGCGAAGACCCAGATGCGCCCAAAAAACGCCGCCGTCGCCGTCGCCGCCGTGGCGATGCCGATGTGGCCCCACCTGCGACTGACTGATTGCCAACGTGGCCATGGGGCGCGACTGGGTTCGGGCATTCATTGGTTTGGGGGCCAATGCGGGTGACCCACTGACACAGATTGAACAAGCCATGGCTGCATTGATGAGCCTGCCAGCCACGGTGGGCCTGCAGCGATCACGGCTTTATCGCACGGCTCCCTGGCAAGCACAGGGCCCAGACTTTATCAACGCCATGGTTCAGCTCGAAACCCAACTCAGCGCCCCGGAACTGTGGGTGCAGATGCAGCGCATTGAGCAAGCTGCAGGCCGCATTCGGCCCTATCACCATGCACCCAGAACCCTGGATTTGGACTTGATTTTTTATGGCCAGGCGGTCATCAACAGCCCGGCCTTGGTGCTGCCCCACCCGCGGTGGCGAGAGCGGGCATTTGTGTTGCGACCCCTGTCAGATTTGGCGCCGGAACGCATTCTGGCCAGCGATTGGGCTGCAGTGGAAGATCAAGATATCACGCCCTTGGAGACATAAAACCTGCAACACTGGTGTGCCATGTGGGATGAAGGCGAGTGAGTCCGTTGGAGCGAAAAAGTTATCTGTTTCACTCAGATATTTTTCGTGCCTCTTCGATCTGGTACTCAAAGTAGCGCTGAAAACCGTAGGCTAAGCTCGATAGCAGGGCGGTGGTCCCCACCAACAAACTCAACACCAACGCAGCAATGGTGAGCCAATTGGTTTGGCCGGCTTTGGCCGATGGATCTTCTAATGGGTTGAAGCGTTGGTTCCAGGCTTCTTTGTTCATCAAGGCATACACAATGGCGGTGAGCGCACAGCCTGCGATGTTGATACCCAAGGGCAACACCA
The DNA here is from genome assembly GCF_965234775.1 of Limnohabitans rimovensis (SeqCode). Taxonomy (GTDB): domain Bacteria; phylum Pseudomonadota; class Gammaproteobacteria; order Burkholderiales; family Burkholderiaceae_C; genus Limnohabitans; species Limnohabitans rimovensis. The sequence continues at coordinate 163,290 of NZ_OZ248566.1, forward strand.
ACCACCAACTGGCCATGTCATCCACGCCAAATTCTTGGATTCGGGATATCCCATACATGCCCAAAGCGGTGGGCACGGGCAACAACCACCCCAAGTTGTCGGCCCAGCCAAACAAATAAAAGCGGTGCAAACCCAGGGGGCCACCCATAAAAGCCAGCCATGCGGCCGCGGTTTTGTTTTTCATGGTGTCTCAGTGGTGGGGGTTGTCAGGTCACCCAGGCCCAATGGGCGTTGCATCATGACCGTGTCAAGCCAACGTTGGTGTTTCCAACCGCTGGAGCGTATCAGACCCACTTGCTCAAAGCCCAGGCTTTGGTGCAAACGAATGGAACCCAGATTGGCCGAATCACCGATCACCGCGATCATTTGGCGTGCCCCTTGTGCTTCACAGCGCTGGATGAGCTCTGCCATCAGGGCGCGGCCCAGGCTAAGCCTTTGCGCTGCGTGGTCGATGTAAACAGAGTTTTCCACCAAGTAACGGTAAGCTGGGCGCGGGCGGAACAGGTTGGCATAGGCATACCCCATCACCGCACCATCGACCTCTGCGACCAAATAGGGCAGGTCGTTGTCCAACACCGCCGTTCGGCGACGGGCCATCTCATTTTCATCCGGTGCGATCAACTCAAAACTGCCACTGCCGTGCACAACATGGTGCGCATAAATGCCGGTCAGGCGTCGCACATCGCTGGCTTGGCTGGGTCGAATCAGGGTGGTCATGGGGTTGGGGATATAATGTTTGGTTTTCAGCGTGTCGCTGGCCGGGTGGCCTAGTCGCGTGTCTCAAACGTTGAAAAACTCAACCACCCGAAGGATAAACCATGGTCGTCATTCGACTCTCCCGCGGCGGCGCAAAAGCCCGCCCATTTTTCAACATCGTTGTGGCCGACAAGCGCGTGCGTCGCGATGGCAGCTTCATTGAGCGCATTGGGTTTTACAACCCGATCGCCAAGGGCGGCGAAGAAGCCCTGCGCATTGCCCATGACCGCCTGAGTTACTGGGTGGGTGTGGGTGCTCAAACTTCTCCCACCGTGGACCGCTTGGTCAAGCAAGCCGGCCAAAAAGCCGCTTGATGCGCGGCTTTCGCCGCTGAACCGGCCAAGGCTCGCTGATGACGCCATGGCTGGAACCTGCCAACCTGCCGCCCGATGCGGTGGAGGTGGGCAAAGTGGTCGATGCTTGGGGCATCAAAGGCTGGGTCAAGGTGCATGCCTTCAGCCCAGACCCCCAGGCCTTGTTTTCGGCCAAGCGCTGGTTTTTGCTGCCACCTGAGAGCGGCCCCAAATTTTTCGCAACCACCTCTTTGGTTCGCGTGCAACAAGCGCGCGAGCATTCCGGGGCTGTGGTGGCATCTTTTCATGATGTGACCGACCGCAATCAGGCTGAAACGCTGAAGTCGGCCCGCGTTTTCATTCCCCGATCCAGTTTTCCCACGCCCGATCTCGATGAGTTTTATTGGGTTGATTTGATGGGCTTGCAAGTGATTAACCGGGAAGGCATGGCGTTGGGCGAGGTGTGCGATTTATTGGCCACCGGTGCCCAGACGGTGTTGGTGCTCAAACAAATGCAAGAGGGCCAAAACGTGGAGCGCATGATCCCCTTTGTGGGTGTCTATATTGACAAAGTCGACCTGGCGCAGCGTCAGATTTTGGTGGATTGGCAAGCCGATTATTGAAGGTGGCACCGACCATGCGTTTTGACATCATCACTTTGTTCCCGGAAATGTTTGGAGCCTTCTTGGTCTCTGGTGTGACCCGCCGTGCATTCGACAGTGGACAGGTTCAGGTGCACTTGTGGAATCCGCGTGACCACGCCACGGGGAACTATAAGCGGGTGGATGACCGCCCCTTTGGCGGCGGGCCAGGCATGGTCATGATGGCCGAGCCCCTGTGGCTTTGCCTGCAAGCCATCCGTGCAGATCGCCAGCAAGACAGAACCCAGGCGCCGTTGCTTTTTTTTGCACCCCATGGGCAGGTCTTGAGTCATGCGGTGGTTTCAAGCTGGGCGGCATCAGAGGCGGGGGCGGTGCTGTTGTGTGGGCGCTATGAAGGGGTGGACCAACGCTTCGTGGATGCCCATGTGGATGGACACATCAGCCTGGGCGATTTTGTGCTGTCGGGGGGCGAAATCCCCGCCATGGCTTTCTTGGATGCTTTGGCCCGCTTGCAGCCTGGGGTCTTGCACGACCCAGACAGCCACGCCAGTGACAGTTTCAACCCCAGGTTGGATGGATTGCTCGACTGTCCCCACTTCACCCGGCCAGAGGTCTGGCAAGACCAAGCGGTGCCCGAGGCCCTTTTGTCGGGCCACCATGGTCACATTGGGCGTTGGCGCCGTCAGCAAAGTTTGAGCCTGACGGCTCAGTTGCGCCCAGACCTGATTGAAACCGCCCGTGCCCAGCAAAAACTCTCACCCGAGGACGAGGCTTGTGTGGCGGCAACCCCCCCAAGGGGGCCGGTCGGAAAGACTGGGCTATAATCATGGGCTTTCCGATCCTCTGGTTGGCCGCCCCCAGCAAACTGGTTTTTTAACCTGTCACGCATGGGGGCCCCCAGTGCAGCGCAACCAAGATCGACAGAGGTGTATATGAATTTGATCCAAACCTTGGAGCAAGAAGAAATTGCTCGACTCGGCAAAACCATTCCCGAGTTTTCACCTGGCGACACCGTGATCGTCAGCGTCAACGTGGTCGAGGGCAGCCGCAAGCGGGTCCAGGCTTATGAAGGCGTGGTAATTGCCAAGCGCAACCGCGGCCTCAACAGTGGCTTCACGGTGCGCAAAATCTCCAGCGGTGAAGGCGTGGAGCGCACCTTCCAAACCTACAGCCCTTTGATCGCCAGCATTGAAGTCAAGCGCCGGGGTGATGTGCGCCGTGCCAAGCTGTACTACTTGCGTGACCGCAGCGGCAAATCAGCCCGCATCAAAGAAAAGCTTGTTCACCGCGCCTCTGCCCCCAAGGCATAAAGCCTGGCCTACCAGCCACACCAACCGCCCTTTGCCATGCAGTGGGCGGTTTTTTGTTGAAGGCAGAGACCTTGACGACGCCGCTGTCAAAACTGCCGGGGTTTGATGCCCAAAAGGCCCCGGTCTTGTCGGTCGATACCCATTTACCAGCGGTGCCCCATGAACGCATGCTTGCACAGGCTTTGCGGGACCGGTTCATGGCCCCCCCAGTTTGGCAGCCTGAATTTGTCCAAGAGCGCGCCTACCTGGATCGACCCATGTCACGCGCGGCGGTGTTGTTGGGCTTGGTCATGCGAGACGAACCCATGGTGTTGCTCACGCGCCGCGCCAACCACATGTCTACCCATTCGGGGCAGGTGGCTTTTCCCGGTGGCAAGGTCGACCCTGAAGACACAGATGTGCGGCACACCGCTTTGCGAGAAGCCCATGAAGAAGTGGGCTTGAACCCGGCATTGGTTCACGTGTTGGGCGAGTTGCCCACCTACACCACGGGCTCGGCCTTTGTCATCACACCCGTGGTCGGCCTGGTCGACCCGGGCTTTGAGGCCGTTGCCAATCCCAGCGAGGTGGCACAGGTTTTTGAGGTGCCATTGTCATTTCTCATGAACCCTGCCCACCATCGTCGCCATGCCCATGAGGCCCAGGGTGTTCGCCGTGAGTGGTACTCCATGCCCTACAGCCAAGGGGAGCAGGAGCATTTCATATGGGGTGCCACGGCGGGCATGTTGCGCAACTTTTATCGCTTTTTATCGGTCTGAATCGGGCCAGTCGCAGGCCCCCGCTATGATGGGCCCATGAGCTTTATCGCCCTCATGTTTGCATTGATCTTGGAGCAAGTTCGCCCCCTGTCAGAAAAGGGCTGGGTGCAAACCGGCTTGCGTTCCTGGATCACTTGGGTGTGCCGTGCGCTGGACATGGGACAAAGCCAACGCGCCTGGGTGGTGTGGTTGCTGGCGGTGGCGACGCCTACCCTGATCAGTTGGTTGATTTATGGCTTGTTGATGTGGTGGGTCGGTTGGCCCGTGGCTGTGCTGTGGAGCATGGTCGTGCTCTATGTCACGCTCGGCTTCAGACAATTCAGCCATCACTTCACCGACATCCGCGTGGCTTTGGAGGCGGGAGATGAAGTCTTGGCGCGTCAATTGTTTGCAGACTGGCACCAGGTCGATGCCATGGACTTGCCGCGCAGTGAAATGGTGCGTCATGTGATTGAGCATGCGCTGATTGCGGCCCACCGGCACGTGTTTGGTGTGCTGGCCTGGTTTTCCGTGGGGGCTGCATTGGGCCTGGGCCCAGCGGGGGCCGTTTTGTACCGCATGAGCCAATACGCCATGGCCGTCAAACTGCAACAAACCGGCAACCCAACGGACGTGCTCCAAGGTGTGAGCGAGGCCTTGTACCAGGTCACCCAGCGCGCCTGGCATGCCATCGATTGGGTACCTGCCCGGTTGACTGCTTTATTTTTTGCCGTGGTGGGCAATTTCGAAGAAGCCATTGATTGCTGGCGACAACACGCCAGCCGTTACCCAAACGACAATGACGGCACTTTGATCGCCGCCACCGCAGGCGCGCTCAATGTCCAATTGGGCGGCGTGCAATTGGGTGCCAAAAGTGACACCTTGGGCGAAGAGGGCGACACGCCGTTCAGCGAAAGCCTGCCGGGGCGTGAGCCTGAGTTGGGCCACTTGCGCAGCTTGGTGGGTTTGGTTTGGCGCACCGTGGTGCTGTGGTTGGTGTTGCTGTCTTTGCTCAGCCTGGCCCGCTTGCTGGGTTGAACGGTCCTGAATTCATATCCGCGCAACCTTTCGGCCTGCATCATGAGGAGGGGCTGAGTTGGGCAAACAAGCGTTGGTAAATTTGGTACCTGCTCGCGTCAATCAAACCCTGATCTAAAGCCAATCGCACCCCGCAGCCGGGTTCGTGCAGGTGGGTGCAGTTGTAAAACTTGCAGTCGCCCAGTTGAGCGTGCATGTCGGGCATGAAGCGCGCCAAATCACGTGCATCTAAGTGGTGCAAACCAAACTCTTGAAACCCCGGTGAATCGATCAAGGCCGCCCCGCGCTCTGCACCCAGCCAATACCAGTGGGTGCTGGTGGTGGTGTGCCTACCGCTGTGCAAGGCCTTTGAGATTTCTCCCGTGGCGGCTTGCGCGCTGGGCACCAAACGGTTGACCAAGGTGCTCTTGCCAGCGCCAGAGGGGCCCAAAATCAAAGTGGTTTTGCCCTGCAATTGGGCCAGCAGCTCATCCAAGCCCGCCCCGCTTTTCAGCGACAAAGCCAAGGTTGTTTCGCCCATGTGTCTATACGGCTCCATCCGTTGCCAGGCCAGCGCAAATGCTGGGCCCAAATCTGACTTGTTGACCACCAGCAAGGGCGTGATGCCTTGAGCGTGGCTGGCGATGAGCGCGCGTGCCAATTGGTCTTGTGAAAAATCAGGCTCAGCTGCCACCAACACCAAAACCTGGTCCAAGTTGGCTGCAAATGACTTGGTGCGCAATTCATCTTGGCGATAAAGCAAATTGCGTCGCGGTTCTATCGACTCGATGGTGCCCTCATCTTGGCTGGGCCGCCATTGCACCCGGTCCCCCACCACGGCACTGTTTTTCTTGCCACGGTGGTGGCAAATGCGGCGATTGCCTTGGTCATCCTCCACCCAGCAATGGCGGCCATGGCTGGCCACCACCAAGCCAGGTTGGTTCATGCGCTCATGCGCGCCAAGCGCTGGGCAGCGGGCGGATGCGAGTGGTAGAAAGCCACAAACCACGGGTCAGGCGTGAGCGTGGTGGCATTGTCCTGATAGAGTTTTAGCAAGGCACTGGCCAATTGTGTTGAGTTGGCATGGGCGCCTGCAAAGGCATCGGCTTGAAACTCACAGCGGCGTGAATGCAGGGCTGACAGGGGGGACAGAAAAAACATCACAACCGGCATGCCCATCAAAAAAAGCAGCAGGGCCAGCGCTTGGTTGGTGCCGTCCATGTGGGGCTGCACGCCCAGGCCCGTGAAAAACCAAGCTTGTTGCATCAGCCATCCCAACAACGCAAAGCCGAGCAGACTTTGGACAGTTTGCAGCAGCATCATTTGGGTGATGTGTTTGTGTTTGAAGTGACCCAGTTCATGGGCCAACACCGCTTCCATTTCATCGGCCGACAATTGCGCGAGCAAGGTGTCAAAAAACACCACGCGTTTGTGCGTGCCAAAGCCGGTGAAAAATGCGTTGGAGTGCGCTGAACGGCGACTGCCATCCATCACATAAAAACCTTTGGCAGAAAATCCCGTGCGCTGCATCAATGCGTTGACACGCGCTTCCAGCGCCGGGTCATTCAAGGGCGTGAACTTATTGAACAAGGGCATGATCCAATTGGGTGCGATCCACATCACAAACAATTGGTACACCGCCAGCGCTGCCCAAGCGTAAAACCACCACGCATCACCTCCGACTTGCATCAACCACAGCACCAAGGCCAAGATCGGTAGCCCCAAGACCGCGCCCACTGCGATCCCTTTGGCCATGTCACTCCACCACAAGGCCGGGGTCGATCGGTTAAAGCCAAAGTGCTGCTCCAAAACGAAAGTTTGGTACCAAGACATGGGCAAATTGATCAAGCCACCGATAAATACAAAACCGACGATCAGCGCCATTTGTTGAACCAACCCAGCCCCGATCCATGCCAACAAGGTTTGGTCCAGCCAATGGAGACCGCCCAACAATGTCCAGGCCAGCAACAGCAATGCGTCCAAGGCCAAGTCATACAAGGCCAAGCGCGATTTGGCCAAGGTGTAATCAGCTGCTTTTTGGTGTGCGGGCAAGTCAATGCTGTTGGCAAAAGACGCTGGGACTTGGGCGCGATTCATCGATACGCTTCGGACTTGGCGGGTCAACAGCCACAATTTGGTGAGGGTGTTGAGCAGCAGAGCCAGGCCGAATGCCAATGACATGTAAAGGGTTGCGTTCATGGCTGGCAAGTGTAGGCCCAATCACTTGGTGCAGGCATCTTGGGGGACAATGAGGCCATGAGCGAACACACCCCTGACAGCCCAGCGCCCAGCTTGGCCAAATCCGACCAAAATTTGGTTTGGATCGATTGCGAAATGACCGGTCTGGACCCAGAGGTCGAAAGATTGATTGAAATTGCCGTGGTGGTCACTGGGCCCCAATTGCACCCGCGCATCGAAGGCCCCGTTTTGGTGGTGCATCAAAGCGATGCCTTGCTCGACCGAATGGATGCATGGAACAAAGGCACCCATGGGCGCAGTGGGTTGATTGACAAAGTGCGTGCCTCTGTGCTGAGCGAAGCGCAAGCCGAAGAGCAGTTGCTGGCATTTTTGGCCCAGTACGTGCCCAAAGCCACCTCGCCCATGTGTGGCAACACGATTGGCCAAGATCGGCGATTTTTGGTCAAGTACATGCCCAAGTTAGAGGCATGGTTGCATTACCGCAACCTTGATGTGAGCACCCTCAAAGAATTGGCCAAACGTTGGCGACCCGATGTCTACAGTGCTTTCAAAAAGCAACAAAAACACACGGCGCTGGCCGATGTGCACGAATCGATTGATGAGTTGCAGCACTACCGCACGCATTTTTTACGCGCCGACCCCCCATCTGCGGGTATGCCATAATTGCGGGCGTTGTTCAATGAGAACAACCAACGCACATCTGCCTCACACCTTGGGCTCTGCTGATAGAGCCACCCGCGCCGCAAAGCTTTTGGGCGTTGACTTTGTCTGATGGTTGATGTTTTTTCAAACCTCAGATGGAGTCGCTGGCCCTTGCGCCAGCGTGTTTTGCATGAACGATACCGTTTCCACTTCCCCCGTTTTGGCCGCCCATGAAGCCGCCACTCAACCCACGTCAACACCTGATTTGGCACCCAGCTTGCCCGCAACGGTGCCATTGCATGCAGCCCCTGCGGTGACCCAACCCGAGCCGATGGTGACCCCTGTCGCCGCCCTGCAAAGTGCTGACGCCAGCGCTGTCGTACCTGAATTGGCCCCAGAAGCGGCCCCCGATGCATTTGCTGCCTTGGGTTTGGCTGGTGAATTGCTGGCCGCCGTGCGGGACTTGGGCTTTACCACGCCGACCACCGTGCAGCTGAAAACCATTCCCTTGGCGATGCGCGTGGACGGTGGTGAGCAGGCTTACAACGACTTGATGGTTTCCAGCCAAACGGGCAGTGGCAAGACAGCGGCATTTTTGCTGCCGGTTTTGCACACCTTGCTGCAACAGCACCAGGCCCAAGCCCGTGCCCAATCTGAAGAGTGGGAACAAAAAGTGGCCCAAGCTCAAGCACGCGGCGAAGAGCCGCCCAAGCGGCCCAAGCGGAAAAATCCCACCCATCCGAGCAATTTCAAACCGGCCACACCCGGTGCTTTGGTGCTGTGCCCCACCCGTGAATTGGCCCAGCAAGTGGCCCACGACGCGATTGACTTGGTGCGCCACAGCCCTGGACTGCGCATTGCCAACGTGGTCGGTGGCATGCCCTACGCCTTGCAAATTGCCAAGTTGCAGAACGCCAATTTGGTCGTGGCCACGCCAGGTCGATTGCTCGATTTGCAACGCTCAAACCAAATCAAATTGGACCAGGTGCAGTTTTTGGTGGTGGACGAGGCCGACCGCATGCTCGACCTGGGCTTTTCCGATGACTTGGCCGAGGTCAACCAATTGACCATCAAGCGCCGCCAAACCATGATGTTCAGCGCCACCTTTGCGCCGCGCATTCAGCAACTCGCCACCCGCGTGATGCGCCAGCCCCAGCGCGTGCAAGTCGACGCCCAGCATGCACAACACGTCAACATCACCCAATCCCTGTTTTGGGCCGACAACCCCCAGCACAAACGCAAGTTGCTTGACCACTGGTTGCGCGACACCACCATCGACCAAGCGATTGTGTTTGCCAGCACCCAAATTGAGTGCGATGCCTTGGCGGTGGATTTGCAGCAGGCCGGTTTTTCAGCCGTGGCTTTGCACGGTGCCTTGAGCCAAGGTTTGCGCAATCGCCGCTTGATGGCATTGCGCCAAGGCATGGTGCAAATTTTGGTCGCCACCGATGTGGCCGCGCGCGGCATTGATGTGCCCACCATCAGCCACGTGTTTAACTTTGGTTTGCCGATGAAGGCCGAAGACTATGTGCACCGCATTGGCCGCACTGGCCGAGCCGGCCGCGATGGCTTGGCGGTAACCTTTGCCGAGTTCCGCGATCGCCGCAAAATTTTTGACATTGAAGCCTATACCCGCCAGCCGATCAAGGCCGAAGTGGTGCCCGGTTTGGAGCCCCAGCAACGCGCTGAGCGCCCCCGTGACTTTGACGGTCCCCGCCGTGGTGCCCCTGGTGGTGGGCGCTTTGGTGGCCGTGGAGCGCCGGCGGGTGGCCGATCCTTTGACCGTGCGCCCAGGCCTGCAGACAGCCGCGAACGCAATGACCGTCCGCCGCAAGTGTGGGGTGCGCCTGCTGCGGGCAAGCCCGCCGAAGGCAGGTCTTTCAATGATCGAAACAGCCGTGGTCCCAGGGTGGTGGGCGCGGGTGATCGCCCCGAGCGCTCAGGTCCTGGTGCTGGCAAGGTGTTCGTACCACGCGACATGAAAAAACGCCCAGCCAAAGGGGCCCGTTCAGACCATTGATGCGTCAACCGCATGAAAAAAGCCAGCAGTGATGCTGGCTTTTTTATGGGTGGTGGAGAGGAGGATCCAACGCCCAAACTTGTCATTGCGAACGGTGCGCTCTCCCCGCTGAGCTACCTCCCGCTTTGTTTTCTAACACTGGCCCACCCGGGGTGCTCAACCCTTATTGGTTTTGATGTGATGGGTGAATAAGCACTGGGGGTTGCCGCAGTGGGTGCAAGGGCCACCGGCGGCCTGTTGGGCGGCGGCCAATACCTCATGGTTCAACCCCGCCAACTGGTCAAGGCGCAAGCGCAATTGAATCACGTGCTCGCTCAATTGTTTGAGCCGATTGGCTTTTTGCACCACCGCGCGGGCAGCGTTCAGGTTCTGTCCTGGGTGGGTAGCCGGGCTTTTGGCGATCGAAACGCTGGCGCGGGTGACCGATGTGTCGGGCAATTTGGCCCGGTGGGTGCCGATGGTCTGAATCGGTGCGTCAGCACGGTTGGTGCTTTGCAGGTCTTGGGGCGCGGCTTGCCGATTGAGCGCTGCCGCAGGTGAGGGCACGGCTTGAAGGTTTGCACCGACGGGCTTGTTGGGCAGGGCTTGTCGATTGGTGTTTTGCGCTGTATCTGGCAATGCCTGGACATTCACCACCCCTTGGGCAGCGGGCATTTTTTCAAGGTGGTCTTCGTTGGCATGGGCAACCAGCTGGATGGCGTTGTCGCCCCCACTGGTCGCTGCCAGTTTGATGGCGTTGTCGAGGACACCTGAAGCCGCCAATTTGATCGCGTTATCGCTGGCACCCGCAGGGGCCAGTTTGACTTGATTTGCCCCTTCAATGGATGTTTCCAAAGGCAGGTTTCGATCGGCCACGGCTTGGTTTGGCAGCTTGGCCTTGTTGTCACCCAATGAATGATTGGGCAGGCCAATGACGTTGGAGCTGGCCTGCGCTGGTGTCGGTAAAGGCTGGGCTGCCTGGGTTGCATTGGTGTTCGATAAGCTGGGCCCTGAACCACGGGCCACAGCGGCCTGCAACACAGGTCCCCCCAAGGCCGGGGACGGGGCATGGCCATCAACGGTTTGGATGTTGTCGTCGATGCCTGATGACTTCAAGCCTAGGATGCTTTGATCGGCCAGCGCATTTTCTTGAACCTGATGGATGCGATCTTCGTCTCCAAAGCCTTGCGAGACCTTATCGATGTTGTCTTGCATGGTGCGGTTGCCCGCATAGCCACCCTCTTGCCCCGGCAAAACATGTGAAAGCACCGGACCCTTGGGCGTGGCGGCCTCAGCCTTTCCCCCTGCTTTGGCAGCATCCTCTTGGAAAGAGTTGTCGCGGTTAAAGCGCACCCCTTTTTCGTCTTGGCCTGAGGCCACATTGCTGTAAATCAACTTGGGCTTGAGCACCGAAGCCGAGAAGGTTTTGATGTTTTTGACCTTGATCGACTGGTAAAAAGGCTTGAAGCTTGTGCTGTCGTGTCCATAGCCGGTCAGCATGGTTTGGAAAATCTTGCTCTCCAGCGCATCCACGTCGCCATCGGCCATCATCGAATCACACACATTGGTCAAGATGTACAGCTTGACGTCTGGGCTGAGACTGGGCGTGACGCGCTTTAAAAATTCGGGCAGCTTGACGGACCGCACCTGCTTCAAAGCGGCTTCTTGCAGGCCTTTGAATTCACCAATCACCGTTTGCAATTGGCCAATTTCTTCCGTGGCAATATTGCCGTCGGCGGCCATCATGTACAGCAGCGATGTTGCCAGCGCCAGGTGAGCGGAGCCAGTCGGTTGATCCAGTTGATCGGCTTTGTACTCGCCCATCACCGTATCGTTGTTTTTCAGGGCGATCGCTCTTTCAAAGGGAGCGAAGGTCGCGGTGTCAATGCCCCAAGCGGTTTTCATGCGCTCAAACAACGCCACTTCATCGGCACCCGCACTGCCATCGGCCAGCAATGAGTCGCACACATTGGTCAATACGCACAAAGTGCTGGCTTTGTCCAGCACTTGGTAGGCATCGGTCAAAAACTGGGCCAATGGAACGGCTTGCACATATTGCACCGCCACGTTCATCACATGCTGGTCGCCACCGATCACCGATTGCAGTTGGCTGCTCTCGGCGTCGTCAATTGCCCCGTCGCTGGCCATCATGTGCAGCAATGCCGCGGCCAACACCAAATGCGGGGTCAATCTGAATGTGGCTTGGTGTCCGGCTGGCGCCTCTTCAGGCGTGTCTTTGAACTGATCCAGCAGACCCAGGTTGTGTGCCGCCAAGCTCATGACCGCACCTCGGCCATGCCTGTGCCTGCTGCACACCTATGGATGGGTGTGTTGCGATGGCGTGAAAAAAACCATGTGTGGGGCATGCCTGCACGTTAGGCATGACCCCCCAGGCAAAGCCCACAATTTCACCCAAAAACTCTCAATGCATCTCAATAACCCATGGATGTTGGCTTAAAACTGAGAGCTTTGAAATTTTTTTTAAGGCCAAGTCTTATCAACGAAAGCAACTTAATCTTTCAAAGAAATGATCTGCACCGACGCCAGCAATCTCGCCACATCAGGGGCCTGGCACAGTGCTGTTCCCAAGGAGGCCAGTGCTGCCGCTGAAGCTGCCATGGCGTGGCGCAATGCCTGGCGAAGTGTGTCGGGTGAGGTGTCGGGATTCATTTGGTCCAAGGTGGCCACAAAGGCCCCCACAAACGTATCGCCCGCACCAATCGTGCTGCGCACCGGCACCGCCAAGCCGGGTGCATGCCACGTGCCTTGAGCGGTGACCAACAAGGCGCCCTCTGGCCCCAAGGACAAAGCCACCAACTCACACCAAGCATTGGCCAGCCATTCGCGCGCCACCGCCAAGCGCTGTGGCATGGTGGGCAGTGCCCTGCCGACCACTTCTTCCATTTCGCGCAAGCTGGGCTTGACCATGTAAACCCCCACGCGCATCGCTGCCATCAAAGCTGGACCAGACGCATCGAGCACCAATTTTTTGTGTTGCGCATGGGCCAGCCTGGCGATGTCGGCATAAAAGTCTTGCGGTGCATCGGGTGGCAAACTGCCGCTGACCACCCAATAGCGGCTGTCTAGGGCGGTGCCCTTGAGGGTCTGCAAGACTTGGGTCAAGGCATCAGGGTCTGCTGTGGGGCCTGGCATCACAAAGCGAAAGTCCCGGCCACTTTGGGTTTCGTGCACCGAAAAGCCCATGCGGGTCGCTTGCGCGGTCGCCATGCATCGGTGCGCAACCCCTTCGGCATCCAACATATCGGCCAACTGCACGCCAGTGCTGCCGCCGCCCAGCCAAAGGGCTTGCACCGATCCGCCCAAGCGGTGCACCACCCGCGCCACATTGATGCCCCCACCACCGGGGTGGTACTCAGGCGCTGTGCAGCGCAACTTGTGCGTGTCCATCACCTGCGCAGTGGTGGTGAGCACATCCACACTGGGGTTGAGGGTTAAGGTGGTGATGTGCGCCATATCAAGCATCATGCCAGAGATGCACAAGCGGACTGCTATGCTCATTCATCAATTCGCCATCAGCCCGTGAACCCCGCTTACCCAGATCACCCCGCCAATCGCCGAGCTTCGACAGAGGCCTTGGCAGGTGGCAAAGTGCTCACGGTGTTCAGTGTGGCGGCGCTCGAGGTCGCATTGAAGCAGACCATTCTCCGTTTTGAGCAAACCAGTGAGTGGCAGGTGGCCTTGTACTTCAATACCGCCCCTGAGTTGATGGCCAAACTGCGCGATGGTTGGCGTGCCGATGTGTGGATTGCGCCAGCGCCTGTGCTCGAGCAGGTCGCCGCGCTCGGCAGGGTGGGCACGCATCAGCCTTTGGCCCAGGTGGGGGTGGGGGTGGCTGTGGCGCAGGGACAGGTGTTACCGGATATCTCGACGGTGGCCGCGTGGCAACGCGCTGTGCGCAGGGCGTCGGGCGTTTTTTACACCCATGCCTCATCGGGTCAGTACATCCACGGCTTGCTCACATCGATGGGTCTCATGGACGAGGTGCGCAGCAAAGTGCATCGATTTGACAACGGTGAGGCCATGTTGCTTGCTTTGTCACAAGTGGGTACAGGACAAGAAGTCATGGCCATGGGCGCGATCAGTGAAATCCTCACATTTGCCCAGCGGGGGGTGGTCTGTGTGGGGCACTTGCCCCCTGCGATTGCGCACAAAACCATTTACGCGTTGGCCATGGACGAGCAAAGCCCTCGGCTGTGCCACGCCCAGCGTTGGGTGCAGATGTGCGAACAAGCCGATGTGTGGGGCGATGTATCGCGCACCGGCATCGAGCCCCTGTGAGGAAAAGGCTCAGGGTATTCAAGGGGTCCGTGACGCTGGAGCTGCACCCCCCATTTGGTAAGATGAAACGACATTCAACAGGAGAAAAGTCATGGCTTTGTATGAGTTGAGAACCTATTCCGTGGTGGTGGGAAAAATGGCCGAAGTGGTTTCTTTGTATGGCTCAGAAGGCTGGGCTGCTTTGGACAAGCACCCCAAGAAATTGATTGGTTATTTCACGGGCGATGTCGGTGCGCTCAACGAAATCATCCACGTGTGGAAGTTTGATGACGATGCCGATCGACGTGCTTTTTGGGCGGGTGTTTTTGCCGATCAGGCTTTCATGGCTTTTGCGGGCAAGTTGCGCCCCATGATCCTCAAGCAAGAAAACAAACTCATGATGGCTGCGCCATGGGGTCCTCACCCATGACCATGGATCAGTCCCAGACGCACACCACCGCCCATCATCTGCTGCAAGGCTTCAATGAACTGGGCTTGGATTATTTGTTCTGCAATCTGGGTACCGACCATGCCCCGCTGATCGAAGAGATGGCGCGCTGGCGCCAGCAGGGTCAGGCTTTTCCCAAAACGGTTTTGTGCCCGCATGAAAACACAGCTGTCCACATGGCCGCCGGTTATGCCTTGGCCTCGGGCCGGGGCCAGGGGGTGTTGGTGCATGTGGATGCGGGGACCGCCAATGCCAGCATGGGCATTCACAATATTTCCAAAGCCCGCTTACCCCTGATGCTGATGGCGGGACGCGCGCCCTACACCTCGCATGGTGAATTGCCCGGCACCCGCGACACCTTTGTGAATTTTGTGCAAGAGCCCTATGACCAAGGTGGCTTGGTGCGCCAATATGTCAAATGGGACTACAACCTCCCGTCTGGGGTGATCGCCAAGGAAGCCTTGCGCCGTGCCCACAGCGTGATGCAAAGCGACCCCAAGGGCCCTGTTTATTTGACCTTTGCCAGGGAAACCTTGACCGAAACTTGGCGTGACGATCAGTTGCATGATTTCCCCGCTCAAGCATATGGCGCGACCCCTGCCTTGGGCACCGATCCCGATGCTGTTGATCAAGTGGTCGATCGTCTGTTGGCCGCCAGCCACCCCTTGATCATCACCTCATACAGCGGTCGCAACCCAGCGACGGTGGCCACCGTGGATGCTTTGGCCCGCTTGGCCGGTATCCGTGTGATCGAGTGCAATGCCGTGGATCTCAACATTCCCCACGACTCGCCTTGCTTCAGTGGTTTCGTTCCTGGGGCCCATGTGACCCAGGCCGATGTGGGTTTGATGGTGGATGTGGATGTGCCTTGGATACCGCGCGATACGCCGGTCAACCCGGCCACCTGGTGGGCCCACATCGACGTGGACATCGACAAGCGCAGCTACCCGATGTGGAGTTTTCCGCGCCACTTGAAGATGCCGGGTGACAGTGGTCGCATCTTGGCGCAAATTTTGGCGCGCATGCAGCAGCGCGTGAACCCGGCGTTCACCCAAGCAGCGCAAGCGCGGGTCGCTGGCATGGCCCAGGAGGGACAACAGCGGCGTCAACGCGCCACCGATTTGGCCGCCGATCCGGGAAAAGTCGGGCAAATCAACCCCCATTTTTTGTGTGCAGCTGTGGCCCACGCCATTCCGGCCGACGCCATCGTGCTCAACGAAGCCATCCGCAACGCCCCCGTGGTGGCGATGCAAGTGCCGCGCACGGTGCCGGGCTCCCATGTGGGTTTGGCCGGTGGCGGATTGGGCTTTTCAGCGGGCATGGCTTTGGGCATCAAGTTGGCCCAACCGAATCGTTGCGTGGTGGCTTTTTCGGGCGATGGCTCGTTTTATTTCGGCAACCCGCAGTCCAGCATGGCCGTGTCCAAGCAATACGGCTTGCCGGTGTTCACCATCGTGCTCGATAACGGTGGTTGGGCCGCGGTCAAAGAAGCCACGCTGCGCGTTTTCCCCGAAGGGGTGGCCAAAGCCACCCAAGCCTACGAAGCGCATTTGGCGCCCGACATGAATTTCGCCATGGTGGCCCAGGCAGCTGGCGCCCATGGGGAGTGGGTCAGTGATCCCGCCGATGTCCCCGCTGCCATCGAACGCTGTTTGGCTGCCTTGGCCCGAGGGCAAAGTGCTTTGTTGCAAGCCAAAGTCATCCGACTGTGATCCGCACTTGGGTTTCCCTGGATCATCACGCGATTTTTTATCACCAGGAGCAGTACATGAGAAAAACCAATTTTCGATGCTTGACAACCCTTCTTTTCGGCTTGAGCCTGGGTTTGGCCCTGGCCGCTGATCCCAAACCAGCCGAAGAACCAGCGGTGAAAAAGTCTGACACGGGCATTTGCCACGACAAAACCAGTGCCAGCTATGGCAACACCAAAAAGTTCACCGCCTTCAAAACCGTGGACGAATGCGTGAAGAGCGGCGGCACCTTGCCCGCCAAAACTGCGGCGGCGGCTGAACCCGTGGTGAAAAAATCGGACTCGGGCATTTGCCACGACAAGAGCAGCCCCAGCTATGAGCGCACGAAAAAATTCACCGAGTTCAAAACCATCGATGAATGCGTGAAAAGTGGTGGCAAATTGCCGGGTGCGAAATAAGCCTTACCGCTGGCCTGCTGCCAGCAGGGTTTCGATTTGTTTGGACAAGCGGTGCACCGAGTCGGCCAAGGCTTTGAGTTCTTGTTCGCGCAGCAAATCCACTTTTATGTGCAGCAACTCAATTTCCAATTCGGCCTTGACATTGACCTCGTAGTCGTTGTCAGCGCGGCGCCGATCGGTTTCGGCCAATCGGTTTTGGCTCATCATGATGGCCGGCGCGGTATAGGCGGCTTGGAATGACAGCATCAAATTGAGCAAGATAAACGGATAGGGGTCCCACGGGCCACTGGTTTGCGTGTTCCAGCTGATCCACAGCACGATCAATGTGCTTTGAATGATGATGAAGCGCCATGACCCCACCGTGGCCGCCACGTGATCGGCCACCTTTTGCCCCCAAGTCAAGGGTGCAGGCGCTTGCGGCGCAGGTGCCGTCACTGGCATTTGGATGCGCCGATGGGTTTGCCGATGTTGGCGCAAGCTGTGCAATAAATGTTGCTCATCATGGCTCAGATTGGGTGGGGGGAGTGTGCTTGAAGCAGTCATGGTTGTGTTGGGTTGGGGATTCAAAGACGCGGTGCTGGCAACTTAGCACAAACCCCCTCTGAACAGTCGCAAGTGCTTGGAATAAAACAAATATATATAAGCCCCCAAGCTGAGCCCACAGGCGTACATTAGGTTCACCCACCTCGGAAGTGTTTTCCGCTCAATAAAGAAAGTTCACATGATTCAATGGCCTGCTCAAACCGAGTCCGTTTTGTGGGGTGCTGTCGCTGGCGCAGTGATTTTGTCGGTGGTGGGTTTTAGTTTTTCAGGTTGGCACACCGCCAGCCAAACCGATGCCATTGCCAGTGTCAAGGTGGCCACGGCATTGACCGCGGCCATGGCCCCCGTGTGTGCCACTGCTTTCAAGCAAGACGGCAAATATGCAGCCAATCTGGTGGAGTTGAAGAAAACCGATGAATGGTCACGCAGCAACCTGATTGAAAAAGGCGGCTGGGGCAAAGTGGCTGGCGGTCAAGACTTGAGCCCAGAGGCCGCCCGTGCCTGCGCTCTGCTGCTGATCCCGGCTTAAAGCGTTAGACAGTCTGCCAGGGCTTTGCCCCGGCAGACCCCTGGCCACGCTGAACCCAGGCCTTTCACAGGCTTGGGGCTCAGATGCTCAATCCCCCCAGCGATTTTCCGCCGTCCACAAACAGGGTTTGACCGGTGATGAAGTGGGTTTGGGGCGACGCCAAGAAAGACACCGCATGCGCGATTTCGTCGGGCGATGCGGCTTTTCCACGTGGCTCCAACGCTTCCCACTGTGCAAACATCTCGGGTGGCGCGGAGCGTGTCATGGGCGTGTCGGTGAATCCAGGTGCCACAGAGTTCACAGCAATTTCTTTGTCGCGCAATTCCATGGCCATGGCACGGGTGAGCCCGACCACGGCCGATTTGGACGCCACATAGTGGGCAAAGCGGGTGCCGCCCAAAGCACCCCGCGAAGAAATGGTCACGATGCGCCCACCCGCCACCATGCGCCGCGCGGCTTCTTGCGCAGGAATGAAGGTGCCCACCACATTGACTTGCAACATTTGGGTGAAGGCTTGCTCGGTCAATTCCAAAAACCGGGCATCGTTGTAGATACCTGCCGCGCACACCATCACATCCACCCGCGCATGGGCTTGCAAGGCCTGGTGCACGCTGGCGCGATCACACACATCCACCACCGCCGCACTCATCCGCAGCCCTTGCGCTTGCAAGGGTTTCAAAGCGGCGGCCAGCACATCGGCTTGGCGGTCCATGGCCACCACATGAAAACCATCTTGGGCCAAGCGTTTGGCAATCGCCAAACCGATGCCTTGGGCGGCGCCTGTGACAAATGCATTGAGGGGGGTGTTCATATCAGTTCTGTGTCGGGGTAAAGGCCTTCAATTTTCAGCGCCATCAGCCGACATAGCCAAACTGGCGCGGCAGCCACAGCGTGATGGAAGGAAAGAAGATCATCAAGAACATCACCACGCTCAAGGGGATGCAAAACTGCCATATCTCGCGGTTGATCTCTTTCATCGGTACTCCGGTGAGAGAACCCAATACAAACAAAATCAAACCATAGGGCGGGGTGATCATGGCGATCATGAAGTTCAAAATCACCACCACGCCAAACTGCACCAAATCAATGCCCAAGGCGTTGACGGTGGGCAGCAGCACCGGCACGAACACCAGCAGCATCACCGCGCCATCGAGCACCGTGCCCAAGATCAAAAACATCACATTGACCAGCAGCATGAAGACAATCGCAGACAGATTCAAGCTGGCAATGTAGGCGGCCAGTTGCACCGCCACTTGCTCCGAGGTGATGGCATAGTTAACGATGAATGAGCTGGCAATGAGCATCATCACCACGGCCGATTGGCGTGCTGACATGGCGAAAATGGCGATCAAGGCTTTCAAGCCCAGATTGCGATAAATGAAGGCGCCGATCACGATGGCCCACAAGCCTGCCATGGCCGCCGATTCAGTCGGGCTGAAAACGCCCGACCAAATGCCGCCCAACAGCATCACCGGCAAGGTCAGCGGCAAAGCGGCGCGCCAAAGCACCAAGGGCATTTCCGACCAGGAAATGGATTTTCCAAAGGGCAGGTTGCGCTGGCGGGCGATGAAGGCAATCCACAGCATCAAACTTGCGGCCATCAATAAACCCGGCACCACACCGGCCAAAAACAGAGCGCCCAAGGAAGCCGTGCTGATCAAGGCGTAAATCACCATGGGAATGGACGGTGGAATGATGGGCCCCAAGCAAGCAGCTGCCGCCGCAATGGCCACAGCCAGTCCACGTGGGTATTGACCCACTTTTTCCATCATGCGGATGGACACCATGCCTGGACCTGCGGCATCGCTGATGGCGCTGCCACTCATGCTGGACATGACCACATTCATCAATACCGTGATGTGACCCATGCCCCCACGCAAGCGACCCACCAGCACATCGGCCGCGCTCCAAATGCGCTCGCTGACCGTGGATGCATTCATCACATTGCCGGCAAAAATGAACATGGGCACCGCCAACAAGACATACATGCTGAACATGGAGTTCAAAGTTTGATCAACGATCAAACCGATGTCTTGGCCTTTGAGCCAGAGGTAAACAATGCCGCTGCTGAACATCATCAAGACGATGGAAAACCGCAGCAGCGCGCACACCAGGATCACGATGCCCATGGCGATCAGAGCGGTGCTCATGCGGCGCTCACGGAAAAATCAACCCAACACATTGGTTTTTTCATCTGCTTTATGGTCTCGGACATGTTCGGGCCATTGATCGGAGATGAGCCACAAGAACCGATTGGCTGCGCGAACAATCACAGCCAACCAATAAATGACAAAACAGGCATATACGTAATCCAAGCGCCATTCGAGCGCGTTGGTTTTTTCGCGCCACAAAAATGCCACATAGCCCCAAATGGTGGGCGCCGCGAGTGTGAACAGCAGCACAATCAAAACAGACGCGGTGAGACCGATCAGGCGCCGACCGCTGGGACCGCATTGGTCCCACACCACGTCAAAGGTGACTTGCTCTCGCTCGCCGAGCACCAGCGCTTCGGTCAAAAAGGTCGACCACAAAAACAAAATCAAAATGGATTCGTCCACCCAATTGACCGGCTGAACCAAGACATAGCGCTGAAACACAGAAATCACGAACAGCACAAAAATGCCGATGAACATGGATACCGTCAGCCATTCAGCATAGCGGCTTAAGGCCTTGAATTTTTGCCGAATGGCTGCGATACCCATGGGTGGCAAAGTGTTCAGAGCAGTTCTGTGCTTGGGCTCACTTGACGGCCTGGATGCGCGCCATCAAGCCGGGCTTCCATTTGGCGGTCATGCCACTGGTTTCATATTCTTTGAACACGGTGGTGCGAAACAGGCTGGCATCGGGCTCGCTGATGCGCACGTTGGCGGCCCGAAAGGTGTCCAGCGCTGATTTTTCGTCTTGCAGCGTTTTGGCAATTTGCATGTCAGAGGCTTCGCGTGCGACCGATCGGAGTTCGGCTTGTTGTGCGGGCGTGAGTTTGTCAAACGCGGGCTTGGCCATGGCAATGAACACCGGTTGCACCAAATGCTTGGTCAACACCACTTGCTTGGTCACTTCGTGGAATTTCCAGTCGCGTGTCATGTTGGTGGGGTTGTCTTGGGCGTCGATTTGCCCGGTTTTGAGTCCCAAATACACCTCGGTGATGGGCATGGCCACGGGTGTGGCACCCAGTGCTTTGGCCAACACTTGGAAAGATGCGCCCGGGGGCATGCGCATTTTGGTGCCATTCAAGTCGGTGGGCTTCTCAATTTTTTTATCGTTGTTCAAGTTGATGGTGCGGGTGCCCAGGTAAGCGGTGTCCAAGATCACCAAGCCCACTTTATTGGCCACATCGTCGTAATACTCTTTGCCAATGTCGCTGCGGAAAGTTTTGATCAGGTGGTCGGCGTCACGGAACAAATAGGCGGCACTGAAAACCCCATACTCGGGCAATTGGGCTTCAATTTCAAAGGTCACTGGGCTGGCCATCTCCAAGTTGCCGCGCTGCATGGCGGGCAATTCGGTGCCTTGTCGGAACAAGGCGCTGGCGGTGTGCACAGATACCTTCACAGCGCCTGGAAATTTGCTCTCCATGCGCGCTTTGATCGTTCGAAATGCGTCCGACAGCGGTGAGCTGTCGGGCGCTGCCGTCGAAACCCTGATCTCGGTTTGGGCATGGGCCAAAGGCCATGCCAACAAGGTAGCCACGCTGATGGCTGTGGCAATGAACGTTCTTTTCATGTTGCGCTCCTGAAAGTAGTGAAAGACCCGACAGAACAGGCTGGGTCCATGGCCTTGGCAAAAACCATTTCAGCGTGAAGGACCAATGTCCACGGATAAGCGGCCAATGCCTTGGATATCGGCATCGACGTGGTCACCCACGCTTAAAAAAGTTTTGTGCGGTACACCCACGCCGGCGGGGGTGCCGGTGAGCAACACGTCGCCTGGGTCCAGCGTCATGATGCGTGAGGCGGTGGCAATTTGTTCGGCGACAGAAAAAATCATGTCTTTGGCGTTGCCATTTTGTTTCAGCGTTCCATTGACCGCCAACTTCAAAGCGGCCTGCTGGGGATCGCCAAATTGATGGGCGGGGATCAGGCGCGGCCCCATGGGGCAGCAGGTGTCGTGGCCTTTGCCGGCGACCCAATCGAGTTTGTAAAAGGTTTCCGGTGCGCGGTTGTGGTCACGGGCTGAAAAGTCAATCGCCACCGTGTAAGCCGCCACATGCGATAGCGCTTGCTCAACGCTCACATTGCGCGCGGTCTTGCCGATCACCAAGGCCAATTCGACCTCCCAATCAAAGGCCTGGGTGTTGATGGGCATGTGCACTGTTTTGCCTTCGCCCACCACCGCGTTGCGGGGTGGTTTCATGAAGAAAAACAAGCGCTGGTCTTCTTTTTTGGCGCCTGGCATGCCCATTTCAGCCAGATGATCGAAGTAATTGGCCCCGGCGCACAAAATTTTCCCCGGATACAAAAGCGGTGCCAAGCGCTGGCCTGCCGGCAGGGCGTCGGCCGCTTGGACCTGGCTGGCAGCAGCGTTGAGTGCGGCCAAGGAGCTGGCCCAATCACCAAACAAGCCCAGCACGCTGTCTTGTCCGGCCAGACCCACGCGGGCCAAACTGGGGGCCAGGCGGTAAGCCACACCGCCCACTTCCAGGGCGGCCATGGCCTGGTCGCCTTGTGCAAAAGTGGCCAACGACCAAGGGGTTTCAGGGCTCGCCATGTTTTTCCTCTTGTGAGAATAATATAAATCCATCATAATTTTATAAAATCACCCCGTCAAGGCATTTTTACAAATGGAAAACCCTGAAGCCTCATCACTGGCAGAGCGCGCCTACCAACGTTTGCGCAGCGAAATCTTGTATGGCGACCTGATGCCGGGGGAGCGGTTGCGCCCAGCTGATTTGCAGGACAAGTTTCATCTGGGCCTCACCCCCATTCGCGAAGCTTTGATGCGCCTGTCCTCTGAGAACTTGGTGGCCTTGGACACCCACCGCGGGTCGCGGGTGAGCGAAACCAGCCTGACCGAGTTGAGCGACTTGATGGCCACGCGCCGATCGATCGAAGGCTTGTGTCTCACATCCGCCATGACCCATGGGGACGCCGCCTGGGAGGCCGAGGTGGTCTCGGCCATGCATTTGCTCTCCAAAACCCCACTGCCGCGCTCGGCCAAAGACCGCGAGGCCGCCACCTTGTGGGAGTCGCGCCACCGCCGCTTTCACCATGCCATGGTCGGCGCTTGTCAGGAAAAATGGTTGCTGTGGTTTTGGAACATATTGGCCGATCATTCCGAGCGCTACCGCAAATTTCGGCTGTTGCAGCGCATGCCGGTCAAGAGCAAGGCCAGGGACATTGAGGCCGAGCACCATGCCTTGATGGAGGCCGTTTTGGCACGCGACCACAGCTTGGCCACCCGTTTGATGTCAGACCATTTGAGTGCCACTGAAAAGTCGGTGGCGCTGGGTTTGGCGGCGTCTCCCCCATCTCCATTGCCCACGAAAGGTTCCGCATGATTGTTCGCACCGCCATTTTGGAGGGCACAGTGGCCCCCGAACACAAAGCCGAGTTTGATCAACACATGCGCACCACGGTGGTCGCCGCTCTGGGGCGCTATCCGGGCTTGATCAAAGCTGTGTTGCGCGAGATCGCTGAGGCCGATGCAGATGCACCGCCGGTCTACATGGCTTTTGATTTGTACTTTCACAACCTGGCCGATATGCATGCGGCTTTGGCCAGCACGGTGCGGCAAGCGGTGCGCGCCGAATTGGCCTTGCTCATGCCGCGCTTTCAAGGACGGGTTTACCACTTGGTGTTTGACGAAACCGCGCAAACGGGCGATTTGGCATGACGGTATTGGTTCTGGGCGCAGGCCTGATCGGTGGGCTGACTGCCCAGTTATTGGCCCAGCGTGGCGACAAAGTGGTGTTGGCTGATGTGCGTGATGGCGCGGCGCCCGATGGGGTGCTGCGGGTGCGCTGCGATGTGACCGATGAACCCGCCTTGAAGACCCTCATGCAAAACCATGGTGTTCGTGATGTGGTGCACACGGCAGCCTGGTTGTCCACCGCCATTCGGCAAGACCCGCTCAAAGGCATCGGCGTCAACATCATGGGGACCGCCCATGTGTTGGAGTGCGCCCGAACGCTGGGTTTGCGCCGGGTGGTGTTGGCCAGTTCGACCACGGTGACTTACACCGGGTTTGCCGCGCATGGCCCCCAGCCCATCGAGGAGGATTTGCCTTTGCACGTGATCAGTGAGCGACCGGCGAGCATTTATGCCGCTTGCAAACTGGCGGGCGAGCATTTGGCGCAGCTGTATCACGATCTGTATGGTGTCGATGCTGTGTCATTGCGCTATGCCGCGGTGCTGGGCGACTTGGGCAACATCACCAGCGTGCCGGGTCGCCTGCTGCAAACCTTGGTGCAGGCGGGCCAATCGGGGCGGGCTGTGCAATTGGACGATCCCTTTTTGGTCTGGGGTGGGCGTGAAGAATTTGTCGATGCGCGCGATTGCGCCCGGGCCAATGTGTGTGCCTTGGATGCCTTCAACCCGCAGCAACGGGTCTACCACATCGCCGATGGGCAGTGGCACTGCTTGGGGGACTTTGTGGCAGCCGTCCAGCGCCTGTACCCCGCTTTGCCAGTCACCTGGCCAGACAAATTGACCACCGGGTTTGCTGGTTTTCCGCAGCAAAGACCGGCCCCATCAGACCACCGACGGGCGCAGAGTGAATTGGGCTTTGCGTGCGCGCATGGGTTGCAAGATTCGATTGCCCATTGGGCTGCGTTGGCACCCGCTTCAACGCACATCAGACCCTAGGAAATCGCTGCATCCTTGCCGATCGCCATAACGGGTTTGGGCCGGCCATGCGCAGCCCGGTTCAAGCCGGTTTGCATTGCCCTTGCAGGCTCATGCGCTGCGTTTTTCGCTGGTAGGGGACATCGGCATAACCGCTCAAGGCCATGTTGGCGCGGGCGAAGCGCAACTCGCGCACCTCACCATTGGCCACGGTCTTTTGTTGGATGCCCATGCTGCTGGGGTTGGTCAGGTTTTTGCCCACAAATTGATCGGTGGTCAAGGTGTTGATGAACATCTCATAAGGCTTGGCGCCTTGCACTTTGAAATACAGGTTGTTGCCAATCGATTGGATTTCGATGCTCACCTCTGCGGCCGGGACTTTTTTGTCCTCCAGGGCAGGAAAGCTACCCTCGATGGTGCAGCGCATGGTGAAGATTTCTGCCTGGGCCGTGGCCGGCAAGCCAAGCAGCAAAACAAGGTGCAAAAGCACGGTGGGCGCAACCCACTTCAGGGTGATGGACGTCATGTGCGAACAGGTGATGTGCGAGCCTTGAATGTAGCAAATCACCGGCGGTGTTGGTCTTCAGCGCTTGCTTAGAATCAATTCATGAATCCGCGACTGATCTGTGTGGGCCATGTCGCTTTGGACATGATGTTTGGTGTGCAGGCCTTCCCCGCCCACCCGACCAAAACCCCAGCCCATCACCACCACCAAGGCGTTGGTGGCATGTCGGCCAATGCCGCTGTGGCGCTGGCCCGTTTGGGCGCCGATGTGGCCTTTTGTGGGCCGGTGGGCGACGATGCAGCGGCCGACGTGTTTGCGCGCCATTTCCAGCGCGAGGGGGTGGACGCCTCGCGCATGCAGCGCTTGAGCGGGCACAGCAGCTCGGTCTCGGCCATCATCATCGATGGTCAGGGTGAGCGCATGATCTTCAATCACCGGGGCAGTGCCCTCACTGCGCCGGCTGCGTTCGATCCGGCTTGGCTGAGTGGCTGTCAAGCCCTGTGGGTGGATCCGCGCTGCCCCGCTTGGGCTTTGCAGGCCTTGCAATGGGCACGCGTCCATGGCGTGCCCAGCATGCTCGACGGCGATATTTCCCCTGCACCAGACTTGACCGCGTTGGTCCCTTGGGCCGATTGGGTGGTGTTCTCAGAGGCGGGCTTGATTCACGCTTATGGCGTCGGTGGTGAGGCCGGTTTGGAGCGTGCTTTGCAAACCGACGCGCATGGCCGTACACCGCTGGCGGTGGCGCAAACCTTGGGTGCCCAAGGGGTGTGTTGGAAGCGTGCAGGTCAGCCATTGCAACAGCTGCCAGCATGGCCGGTGGGGCCGGTGATCGACACCTTGGGCGCGGGAGACGTGTTCCATGCCGCCTTGGGCTTGGCTTTGTGGGAGGGCTTGGACGACACAGCCGCCATGCGTTGGGCCAGTGCAGCGGCGGCACTCAAGTGTTTGCAGCCCAGAGGGATTTTGGGTGCACCCACGCGCGCCGAGGTGGATGCTTTTTTGGCCCAAGCGGGAGCGCCGCTTATTCTCTGAGGCCTCCGCTGCGCTGCGTCACCCGTGCGCAGGCATTCCACCAAACCT
Source organism: Limnohabitans rimovensis (SeqCode) (assembly GCF_965234775.1). Taxonomy (GTDB): domain Bacteria; phylum Pseudomonadota; class Gammaproteobacteria; order Burkholderiales; family Burkholderiaceae_C; genus Limnohabitans; species Limnohabitans rimovensis. The sequence continues at coordinate 189,162 of NZ_OZ248566.1, forward strand.
GGGGTTCGGGCGCCCAAATACCCAGGCTGTGGCGAGCGCGGGTGATGCCGGTGTAAATCAGTTCCCGTGACAACACGGGTGCATCGCGTTCGGGCAACACCAACAGCACCGCGTCAAACTCAGAGCCTTGCGACTGGTGCACCGTCATGGCCAAGGCGGTGTCCACATGCTCTAAGCGCGTCGGGGCCACCCAGCGCACCCCATCGGCACCATCGGCAAAGGCCACTTGCAAGGCGGTTTGGCCATTCACTGCGCGCGGCAAACACAGCCCCACATCGCCATTCATCAAGCCCAATGCGCTGTCATTGCGTGTGACCACCACGGGACGACCGCTGTACCACCCGCTCCCGGGCAAACCCAGGCTGCGTGCCAGACCGAGGTTGAAGGCGTGCACCCCCCAAGGCCCCTCGCGCAAGGCACACAACACGCCCAAGCGAGAGAAATCGTTCAAGCACAGGCGCGCTTGGGCGTCGCTGAAAGCCGTTGGTTCGGGCCATGGGCCTGGGCTGAGCGCGGGGTGTATGCGCTGTAACCACTCTGACCATCCGGCACGCACGCGCGCCACTTGTGCGGTACCCCACATGGCGTGCTGGTTTGCGCCCGCCTGCCAGCGTGAAACGCCCACGGCGTGCGGGTCTGAATCCGTGCTGGCCTGCTGCCACAGGGCTTGTAACCGAGCACGGTCGCCGGTGTTGACCGCCTGGGCCCATTGGCCAATGGCACTGTCATGGCCAAAGCGGTGGCTGTGGGTCAAGGTGGCGGTGGCGTTGCGCAGCCATGGGCTTTCACACAACTGGGCCATCACCGCGCCCGCTTCGACCGAGGCGAGTTGGTCTTTGTCGCCCAGCAGCACCAGGCGGGCTGGTGTGGGGACGGCTTGCAGCAGGCGGGCCATCATTTCCAGATCGATCATCGAGGCTTCGTCCACCACCACCACATCCGCATGCAACTGTCGCTGACCCGTGAGAGGGGTTGCCAAGCCATGCCAACCGAGCATTTTGTGCAGCGTTTGCGCCTCGGCGGGTAGGGCGGTTTGCCAATCTGCGGGCAACGCCGCGTGGGCTTGCGCCATGGACGCATTCAGCCGGGCGGCGGCTTTGCCCGTGGGGGCTGCCAACAACACACGCAAAGGTGCTGGGCCATGCGCCGCTTGCAACAAAGCCAATAAGCGCATCACCGTGGTGGTTTTCCCCGTGCCCGGGCCGCCGGTGATGATGCAGGTGAGCTGGCGCAAGGCCATGGCGCAGGCCAAGCGTTGGCTGTGCTGCGGGGCCTGCGGGTCAACCGGACCAAACAAGGCGTCCAGACCATTTGTGGATGGATCGACCTGAACAGGGGCCCCGTCTTGGCGCGCTTGCAAATGTTGGCGAATGCGGGTCTCAGCGCGCCAGGCCCGGCGCAGGTACAAGCGGTTGGCGCTGGCGACCAGGGGCGCGGTGTCACCCTCGCACCACGGCAGGCTGGCCAGCGCCTGTGCCCAGTTGCTGGGCAGGGCTTGGGCGTCGGCTTGGGTCCAGCCCAACAAAGCCGCTGCATCGGTTTGCAATGCCGTCACATCCAGGCACGCATGGCCACGCCCCCATTGGTGGCTGGTCAGTGCGGCCAGCCAAATCTGCGTCTCGCACGTGGCAGGGATTTGTTGGCACAAAAAATCCGCCCATGCCCGGTCCAGCGTGGTCAAAGCCTGCACCGGTGCCAGCACAGAACGGGCTTGACCTTTCGCGTGGCTGGGCATGTTCATGCCACTTCCTTTTTGAGCAGCGCATCCAAGGCTTCGATCAATGCCCGTGCGGGGCGATGCCAGTGCACACCGGCACCGGCTTGGTCGATGCCGCGCAGAAACACATACACAGCCCCCCCCATGTGTTGGTCGTAGTCGTAGTGGGGCAGCCGCACTTGCAGCAAGCGGTGCAGCGCCAGGGTGTACAAAACATATTGAACGTCATAGCGGTGGTCCAGCACCGCGGCGTTCAGGTCTGGCGCTTGGTAGTTGTCCAGGCGGTTGGACTTGTAGTCCAGCACGCCGTAGCGGCCATGGTGTTCAAACACCAAGTCCATCACCCCGGTGAGCATGCCGTTCAAGCGCTGGGGCCACAAGGCGCGGCGCGCCAGGCCGGGCAACACATGGGCACAGATCAAGGCGTCAATGGCCTGCGTCGCGGCACTGGAGACGGCCAGGGTGAAAGGCATTTCGGCCCAGGCCTGGGTGGGTTTGAGTTGCCCCAAGATCAAGGGGGGTGCATTCTGCATGGGCGTGGGCAAAGGGGTGTGCAGCAAGGCTTGCAGCCAGGGGTTGATGAGCGCTGTTTGCACCTCGGTCAAATCCAGTGCCATGGCCTTGCGCGCGACCACGCCTGGCCAAGCACCAGGGGCCAAGGCCGTTTCGGTGGGCCCGTCGTGGGCCAATGGCCAGCCATGCTCGCACTGCCACTGCAGCAAATCGTGCAGCAACAAACCACTGTGCGCACCCGCTGGAAAAACCTGCCATCGGCTGAGTTGCGTGGCTTGCCGCTCGCCAACGGGTATCCAGCTTGTGGCTTTGTCCAGGGGGTCCGCCACCACTGGCAAGGGTGTATCGGCGGCAGGCTGTGGGCTCAATTCAGGTGCATCGGGGTGGACCTCGTCGCTGGCTTGGATGGCCAGTTCGGCGTCGAGTTGGCGCGTCATGGCGCTGAAGCTGGCGGTCCACCAACGGGTCGGGTTCAAAGGCCTAGGGGTGGCCAGCCGAGAAAAATCGAGCTGCGGGCTGGGGCCCAGATACATGCTTTTTTGCGCCTCGATGGTGGTGGCTTCCAGGGCGGTGATGTGGATGTCTGTGCAGGTCCCCCATGCCGATTGCAAGCGGTCCATCAGGTCTTTTTTGGTGGTGCGTTGCAGCAGCTCACACGGGGCAGAGCGCAACAAGCCCTCCTTGGCAGAGGCTTCGCGCAGCTCACCCGTCACGGGGCCCAGACCCACCCAAGCGGCTTCTCGGGCACGGGTGAGGGCGACGTATATCAAGCGCATGTCCTCGTCGCTGCCGACCTCGTCCTCGCCTGGCGTGGGCTCTGCTTCGGACACCGGGACGGGGCGCTGTGCAGCGTCCGTGGGCCTGCCAAAGCTGGATAGAAACGGCACCCACACCCATGGGTATTCCAGCCCTTTGCTCTTGTGGTAAGTGATGATTTGAACCCGCTGCGCATCGGACTCGAGCCGCATGTGGGCCGAATCGAGCGGGGGTGAGCGGGATTGAATTTGCTCTCCCAAAAACCGCACCAAGGCCTCGCAACCACTCAGGCGGGTGCCGGCATGCTGCAACAACTCGCCCAGGTGCAACAAATGGTTGATGCGGCGTTCACCATCTGGGCTGGCGAGCAAGCGCTGGGCCAAGCTGCTGCCCAAGCGGTTGTCGGCATGCATCCACTGTTGCAGCATGGGCCACACGCCAGCACGCACCCAGGTTTGGTGCCAAGCGTGGGCCAGGGTTTGCCAGTCATCCAGCGCGCCGTTGTCGGCCAGGCTGTCCGGCAGGGTGTGGGCCGGTAAGCCCCACAAGCGGGTGGCCAATGCGGCGCGCAAGCGGGCGGTGTTGCGTGGCGCACTCAAGGCGTGCAGCCAATGCCACAGGTCCATGGCCTCTTCGCTGTGATAGACGCTGTCGCGCTCTGACAAATAGACACTGGCCACGCCGCGTTGTTGCAAGGCTTGGCGCATCAAGCGGTGGTGGTGGTGGCCGCGCACCAGCACCGCCATCTGGCCCGCTTGGATGCATTGGTTTTGCAAAGATTGGGCAATGTGCTCGGCCGCCGCTTGGGCCATCAGGTCTTCATACCGGCCTTTGCCCAGCGTGTCTTTGTGGGCCGCATTGTCTTGCACCACCCACACCGACAAACTGCTGGCCTGCGTGGGCTGGCTTTGCAGGTTGGGGGGGGGTGGGCGCGCTGGCAAAACCGTTGGAAAGTCCAAGGTGACAAAGGCTTTGGGGTGCTCGCCAAACACGTGGTTGACTGCGTTCACCAGGGCTGGGGTCGAGCGGTGGTTGTGCGTCAGCACATGCACCGCGTCTGGGTTTTCATGCTGGGCCTTGGCGCGTGCTTGTAAATACGTGGTCAGGTCGGCACCGCGAAAGCTGTAAATCGCTTGCTTGGGGTCGCCAATCATCACCCAGCACACTCCGGCTTGGGCGGCGTAAACGCGCTCCAAGCTGCCACACTGCCAGGGGTCGGTGTCTTGAAATTCATCCACCAAGGCCACCGGGTACTGGTCGCGCACAGCTTGGGCCATGCGGCCATCGGCTTGCTGCAAGGCCGCGTGCAGGCGCTGCAGCAAATCTGAAAAATCAAATTGCCCGCTGTGGTTTTTGCTCGCTTGCATGGCCTGCCAACCGGCGCTGGCGGCATGGTTGAGCATTTGATCTACAAATAGTGAGCCCTGCTCAGTGTGGGCGAGGTATTGGTCGATTTGCGCAAACACCGATGCGGGTGGCGCATCCACCCAATTTTTGGCCATCAAGGTTTTGCGACCAAACCGACTCAGCACCTGGGGGTCGATGTCCGCACCTTGGCGCCAGGCTTGCATGCGGGCCAACCAGCGTGGCAGGTGCGCGGCAGAGTAGCTGCGCAAGTCCAGTTGGCCCTGCGCCGCAGCCTGTTGCAAGGCGGCAATCGCCGCGTCATCCCATGCCGAGCGCGCAGCTTCACCCAGCACGGCCAGTTGCTGGGCCCATGCGGCACGCTGGGCACAAATGATGGGTGGCGTGTGTGTGGCCCAGGCCATGGCCTGCGCCAGGTTTTCGGGGCTGCGCTCCATGTGCCGCCAAATCGGCAGCAGTCGCTCCAGCAAGGCCTGGGGGGATGCGGCGACTTCGCTGTGCAGCCATTGGGCGTCTGAGGTGCCCAAGGGGTAAAACCAGCGCCGCCAATGGTCTTGCACGGTTTGGCGTTGCAAGGCTGACACGTCCTCCAGGCGGGTTTGCTCAAACAAGCTTTGGCTGTCGAAAGCGTGTTCGAGCAGCATGCGCAGGCTCCAGCCATGGATGGTGTGGATGGCCGCTTCGTCCATCCACTGCGCGGCATGCTCTAAGCGTTGCACGCAGCTGGCATGCCAATGGGGTTGGATGCGGTCGCGCAATTGCGTCAAAAATGCATCGGCACCTGGCCCTTGTGGGCCAAAAGCCTGGGCAGCTTCGCTCAGACGCTGACGTATGCGCTCGCGCAGCTCGGCAGTGGCGGCCTCGGTGAAGGTCATGACCAAGATCTGCGGCGGCATCAAGGGTGGCCCCAAAGCGGCCTGCGGTTCGATGGGGTCGCGCAAGCCCAAGACCAAGCGCAGGTACAACGCGCTCAAGGTCCAGGTTTTGCCCGTGCCAGCGCTGGCTTCAATCACTTGGCGACCGTGCAAGGGCAGCGCCAATGGGTCCAGGGCAGCGGGCTGGATCATGTGGCCTCCCCCGGTGGGTGACGCGTCAACACCAAGTCGGCCAGCAAGGGGCCATAAAAGCGCGCGCTCCAAATGGGCAAGTGGGGGCGCAGTTGCTCAAAGTTTTCCCAATGGCGGCGCAGCAAAGGGCTGAGGCGGTGCTCGCCTGGCCAGCGTGCACCCGTGCCCACATGGTCTTCAAACACGGCACGGGCATGGCGATCGGCCGCAGCCACAGCCGATGCGTCATCGCTGTCAAAGGCTTGCACCGTGGCCAGCCATTCACCGGCTGTTTGGCAGGCCAGTGGCATGGGCTGTGCCCAGGCTTGTTGGTACAGGGCGGCCAGGTCCAGCAACTGCTGGTGGGCTTGTTCGCGCGCCAAGCTGGGCCAGCAGGCCAGCGCGTCCAGGCCAGCCACCACGCTGGTGCCCTCCCACCCGTTGGCACACAGAACCAGGTGTTGCAACCAAGTGCGGGTCAGCTTGTGCATGCGGGCGCGCAAAGGCTCTTTGGTCGTCGTTTTGCGCAGCAATTGGGATGGGCTGTATTCAATGTGCAGCACCCGACCCCGGTCATCGCACCACCATTCATGCGGGTCGAACTCGCCACTGAGTTGAGTCTGTTCATCCAGGTCCATGTCCACGGCGGGGGTGGTCCAGGGGAGGGGGTGCTGTGCGCGCAAGCCCTGGGTGTGGGCGCGAAGTGCGTCCAATTGCGCTTGGAGTGCGCCAATGGCGATGTCGCCAAAGCCGGCCAAGGGAAGTGTGCCGCTGTGGTGCAAGCCCACGGCAGCACCATCGGCGCTGCGCAGCAAACCTGCCAATGCTTGGTGCCGTTGCAAGGGGTTCAAGTCAAAGTTTTCTTCGCTCTCCAAATCGGCTTCGGGTGCGTCGAAATGGATGCGCAAACGATCTTGGTAGTAAACCGACAAGGGCTGGCGCAGCATGCTGTGCCAACGCGCCAGCGTGTGTGAGCTTGGCGCTTTGTCGCCACAGGGCACCACCCCATTGGAAGCTGAATGGGATGCCATGGGCAGGACTCCTGCGCCCGCCGTTGCAGTTGCTGGCCCAGGGGCAGGTTCAGGTGCTTGATCTGGTGTTGGTGTAGCCGCGCGCGATGACGCCTTGTACAGCGCTTGCGCGGCCAAGGCCCATGGGGCGTCGAAGGTGGTGAGCGTGCTGCCGGGCAAAAAGTAGCTGGGAGAAAAGGCTTGCAAGGGCATGCTGTGAATTGGTGCTTCGCTGTCCCAGGTTTGGCGCAAATGGTCGCGCAGTTGACCCACCAGCACCGATGGCGGCAGTGGTTGGTGGTCGTGGGTGCGCCAAGCCTGCCAGCTGATGTACAAGCGCTCACGCGCTGACAGCAAGGCCTCTAAAAACAGGTAACGGTCGTCGTCGCGGCGCGAGCGGTCGCCCATGCGGCGCCAAGCTGGGTTGGCCATCAGGTCAAAGTCGCGTGGGGCCTGTGCGCGGGGGTAATCGCCGTCATTCATGCCCAGCAAAGCGACCACCCGAAACGGCACCGAGCGCATGGGCATGAGGGTGGCGAATTGCACGCCTTCGCCCAAAAAGCGCTGGTGCATGCCTGGTGTGGCCAGGTTTTGCAGCCAGTGTTCGCGCACCACGACGGCGGGCACCGGTGTGTCCAAGCGCGCTTGTTCGCACAAGCCCACCCAGTCGGCCAGCCCCGCATGCAGTCGCTCAAGCAACCGCTCCTCGGCCTCTTGGGTGGGTTTGAAAAAACGTTTCAACATGGGTGCCAGCATCGCTTGCCATTGGGCAGGTGTGTGGGCTTGGCCCATGGTGTCGCCCCAATCGGCCATGGCCTGCAGCCAATCGAGCAAGCGGCTGATCAGCGCTGCGTCCAAGCCGCCCACCCCCGGTGTGGGCACCGTGTCACCCCAGGCTTGGCCCCAGGGGTCACTGAGGGGGTCGGTGCCACTGGCGTAGCCCAGCAACAGCCGGCGCAGGCCGAAGGCCCAGGTGTTGTGGTCTGCGTCAGGCAAATCGGGCGTCATGCCCCATTGCTGGCGGTGCTGCGCGTCCATGCCCCAGCGAACGCCTGATGCTTGCAGCCAATCGGTCAAGGTGGCCAAGTCGTCGCTGCGCAGACCAAATGCCTGGCGGATGGCTTCGATCTCGAACAAGGCCTGCCAATCGCTCAGGCCCAGCCGCCATTGGGGCCATTGCATCAATGGGTCCAGGGCCAAGAGCCAGGGGTGGGTGGCGACTGTTTGATCCGCCACGGAATAAGGCAGATGCAGCGCTTGGCCCACCGTGGTGCGGCCAAAAACCGCATGGATGTGGGGCGCGAAATGGGACATGTCTGGCACCATGACCATGATGTCGCGCGGGTCCAAGCTGGGATCGTCTTTGAGCCAGCGCAGCACATGATCGTGCAGCACTTCCACCTCGCGTTGGGCGCTGTGGCACTGCACCCATTGAATGCTGGTGTCGTTGGGTTGGCGCTGGTGCTGGCTTTCTGCCGTGGGGCGCAGGTTCAAGATATCTGACTGCAACTGTTGCAATTGGGTGGCCGGTCCGGGTTCTGCGGTATCGACAAAAGCCGACACCCGGGCTTGTGGGTGGTCCTCGAAGACATCGATCAAATGAAGTTGGTCGCGCACCTGTTGGCCCCAAGCGGCCAGCAAGGGATGGCCATTTTCGGGCTCACTGGGTGCGTCGGTGTTGGTTGCGTCTGGGAGGTGTTGCTGTAAGGCGTCTTGAGCCAGGGCCTGCCATCGCTGGGCCGCAAAGCGCGTGGCCGATGGGCTCAATCCCCAGGGGGTGCTGGCGCGTTGTGGGCGCACATCGCCCCAATACATTTGGCACGGGTTGGTCACCGCCATCACCACTTGCGACACCTGTGCCACAGCCGCCAGGGCTTCCAGGGTGGACAAGGGCAAGGACGATATGCCAAACACCACCACCCGGGGGGGCAAACCGGCGGCGGAGGGTGGCGGTTCGGCCATGGCCTGCATGAAGGCCTGGTGCACCTGGGACCGCGAATGCATCACTGTTGTCTGCGATTGGGCCACGCCTGGCATGTCTTGTTGCACATCTTGCAGCAAGCAGCGCCACAAAGCGGGTTGCCAGCGTTGGGCTTCGGGCAAGGCTTGCACCTGGTTGCGCGCCCCCCGGATCTGGTCTTCGCCCCCGGCCCAATCTTGCAGCCAGTCGGCGCGGTGATTTTGGTAACCATCGAACACATCGGCCACTTGCATGGCGAGTTGGTAGGCCCGGCGTGCAGGCGACGCCTGAGCGCCAGGCGGTTCGTTGGCTGACGGGTGCGGGCTCAAATAACTTTTCAACGGCGCGTAGACCGGGTCTTCCAAGCCTTGCGAAAAAAGGCGCAGCAGTCGCCAACACAAAGCATCCTTGTCCAAGGGCATGTGCTCGCTCACACGCTGGCCCCCCAGCACTTGCCGATACATGCGCCACAAAGCGGTGGATGGCAAGTCCATGCGGGTGGCGGCGCATATGCCCAAACCATCTGGGCTGGCCAGCTGCAACTCCAGCCAATGCTTCATGCCGTTGCTTTGCACCAAGACCTGTTCGGCCTGCAAAGGCGGCAAAGGGTGTTGTTGCATCACGTGCAAAACCAGTTCGAACAGCACCTCCAGTTGGTTGCTGTGCAAAACGATCAATCCGGGGCGCAGGGAGTGGGTCATGGGCAGGTGACAAGCTTACTGGAGCCCAGGCCCATGGGGTGCGCCTGTGCCCGCTGGGATCCTGTTGCTCCCCCATCGGGAAACCACTTGTTGATATAAAAGTAAAACCATATAATTAATTAATATGGTTTAATTAATTAAAAATGCAATGATAAGTATCCGTTGGTATGTTGTGGGCGCGTTATCGGCTTTGGCACTGTGTCTGGGGGCGTGCAGCCCTGCGGGCAGCTCGCCGGTTCCCAACACCTTGGCCCAAGCCTGCGCCCAGGCCGGTGGGATGGTGGCTTTGTCGCGCAGCGACGATGGCATGGCACGCCAAATGTGCAAGTCCCCAACGGGCCGCATTTGCGATGAATGGGCCATTCGCCGTGGGCAGTGTGGCCTGTGATGGACTGGGCAAGCCCGCACCAGCCAAGCCGCTTGGCACCAGTTTGCAAAATCACGGCCCGGGCTTTCAAGGTATTGGCTTGCCGCGTGGGCGCTGAGGGATATCAAATTGACGCTTTTGGCGAGGATCTGTTCATCCTCGTGGGGGCCGATGAGCCGGCGGCCCATTACCTTTTGGTGGGCTCGCGTGCAGGCTCCATCACCTTGACGGGCCCGGGGTCAGGCCATGTGTACCGCGATGGCTCAGGGGTGGGCCATGCCCGGCGCGCGGGCAGCGGCCCAGGTTGTGCCATGCGCAGCGGCGCGGGCCATGGCCATGCTTACCGCGATGGTCAAGGCGACGGGGCTGCCATTCGCTCGGGCACAGGTAGCGGCCACGCCATCAACCACAGCACCGGCGTGGGCAACGCCTGGCGCGAAGGCAGCGGGGCCGGGGATGCGGTTCGCTCGGGTTTGGGTCAAGGCCACGCCTACCGCCTCGACAACGGGCAGGGCCAGGCGCTGCGAAATGGCCAGGGCAATGGCGACGCTTTGCATTTTGGGCTGAACCCAGGCCTGACAGCCCGCTTGGACACGGGCGTGGGCCAGACCTGGAGCATTGCTGGGGCGCTGGCGCGCAAGCAAGCGATCTACTCACCCCAGCGCTAACCCCCCAACGGTGTTCTGGCCGCCGTCTATCGCTGCCCGGTTGACATGCACATCCTTCAAGGCAAGGGGGCAGCCCCGCCATCAGGCACAGTTGCGGGGCGCTCGGGCAGATCCGGTCTTGCGATTACGATAGGCGCTGGATTGACTCAACCGATTTTTGCCCACTGCATTGAAAGCAAGGGGCACTTTTTTTATGTGGAAACCTCCCCAGCGTATCAAGTTTCACAGCCAACTGGGCCATCCGCCCAGCGCTCAACAGGCCCAAGCCTCGCGCTTGTTCAGCCCGGTCCATATCGGTGCGTTGACCTTGCCGCAGCGCACCTGGGTGCCGGCCATGGTGCCATGGCGCTCCAACGACGAAGGCTGGGTGACCGAGGATGTGTTGCAGTGGTATGGCCGCTTTGCGCGCGGTCGACCGGGCGCCATCGTGATCGAAGCCACCGGCATCCGCGATGTGCCCAGCGGCCCGTTGTTGCGCATTGGCCATGACCGCTATATCGAAGGCTTGCAACGTTTGGTGCAAACCATCCACCGCGAAAGCCGGGGCCAGACCCGTGCATTGATCCAAATCATTGACTTTCTCAACATCCGCCGCCGCCCCGAGCCGGCCAAATACTTTGAGCGTTTTTTGCGCATCACCCCGCGTTTGCGCCAAGCCCTGGGGGCCCAAGACTGGAGCGAGGAAGCGGTGCGTGAACACCTCACACAGATGGACCCGCAGCAATGGCCCGAGGTGTTGGATGCGCGGGAATGGGAGGCCTTGCACATGGGTGCGCGTGAGCGCGTCACCGACACAGAATGGCCGCATATCCAAGAGCTGCCACAGGTGTTGCCCGGTTTGTTTGCCGCGGCTGCGGGGCGCGCCCAGCAAGCCGGTTTTGACGGGGTGGAGTTGCACTACGCCCATGCTTACACCATGGCCTCCTTTTTATCTGCCACCAATGTGCGCACCGACGGCTATGGCGGATCGCGCGAGCAGCGCATTCGCTTGCCGCTGGAGGTCTATGCCGCGGTGCGCCAAACCGTTGGCCCCCAGTATGTGGTGGGTTGCCGCTATTTGGCCGAGGAATGCATCGACGGGGGCCACACCTTGGACGATGCGGTGTGGTTTGGCGAGCAGTTTGCGCGTGCGGGCATGGACTTCATTTCAACCTCGCGCGGTGGCAAGTTCGATGATGCCAAGCAGCCCGGCGTGGGGTCCAGCGCCTACCCTTACACCGGGCGCAGTGGCTACGAATGCATGCCCCAGTATTTGTCCGACGAGCAAGGGCCTTTTGGCCGCAACATCGCTGCCACGGCGCGCATCCGCAGCGCCATCCGCGCAGCGGGCCTGGCCACCCCGGTGGTGTGCACCGGTGGCGTGCACAACTTTGACATGGCCGAGGCCATGCTCGAGCGCGGCGACTGCGACATCGTGGGCACCGCCCGACAAAGCCTCGCCGACCCCGATTGGGCCTTGAAAACCTCGCTGGGCTTGGGTGACCAAGTGCGCTTGTGCGAATACACCAATTACTGCGAAGGCCTGGACCAAAAGCACAAACAAGTCACCTGCCAACTCTGGGACCGAATGGAATTGGACGAACCGGGATTGCGCAAGTCCAGCGATGGCAAGCGACGCTTGGTGGCCCCTGCATGGGAGCCGCCCGATGCTTGACGTCGGTGGCGCCGGGGGGCTGGATGTCCAAGTTTCTTTTTTGAATTGATTTATTTGGCGGCCATGGCAACCCCTTTTTCCACCCCTCTTCACCCCAGCGGATACGCCGACAGTTTTGCCCGCGATCATTTGCCCCCACCCGAGCAATGGCCCGAGTTGGTGTTCGATGCCAGCACCTCGGCCTACCCGGCGCGGCTCAATGCTGCCGCGCAATTGCTCGATGCAGCGGTGGCCCGTGGTCAGGGCGATCGCACCGCGTTGATCGGTCAGGCATCGACCTACACCTATGGGCAGTTGTTGGCGCGCGTCAACCAGTTGGCCCGGGTGATCCGCGAAGACTGGCGCTTGCCCACCGGCAGCCGCATCTTGTTGCGGGGTGAAAACAGCCCCGACTTGGCCCTGGCTTGGTTGGCGGTGCTCAAAGCCGGATGCATTGCCGTCACCACCATGCCCTTGTTGCGCGCGCGCGAGCTCACGGTGATCGTGGAAAAAGCCCAGGTCACGGCCGCCTTGTGCCAGCACGCCTTGGCCGATGCCTTGGTCCAAACCCAGGCCAACTGTCCGGGCTTGGCCCATGTGCTGTACTTTCAAGCCCCGCCAGACCACCCCCAAAGTGCCGAAAAGCACATGGACGCACACGGCACGTCGTTTGACCATGCCGACACCGCCCAAGACGATGTCGCCTTGATCGCTTTCACCTCGGGCACCACCGGCGTGCCCAAAGGCACCTTGCATTTCCACCGCGATGTGTTGGCCATTTGCGATGTGCTGTCGCGCCACCTGCTCGACCCCCAGCCCAGCGATGTGTTCATCGGTACGCCGCCGCTGGCTTTCACCTTTGGCCTGGGCGGCCTGTTGCTGTTTCCCTTGCGCGTCGGCGCAGCTGCGGTGTTGGTCGAGCGCTGGAATCCTCAAAGCTTGGTTCAAGGGATGGCCCAACACCAGGCCACGGTGTGTTTCACCGCCCCCACTTTTTATCGGCAAATGGCCCCACTGATTCCTGCCGGGGGATTGCCCAGCTTGCGTGTCACCGTTTCATCGGGCGAGATGCTGCCTGCCGACACCCGCGCCACCTGGCAACGGGCCACGGGCTTGGAGATGACCGAGTGCCTGGGTTCGACCGAAATGTTGCACGCCTTCATTGCCTGTCGCCCGGGTCGGGTGCGGGCTGGGGCCACCGGTCAGGTGGTGCCCGGCTATCAGGCCTGTGTCCTGGGCGACGACGGCCAGCCTGTGGCACCAGGGGTGGTGGGCCGTTTGGCGGTCAAAGGGCCCACCGGTTGCCGCTATTTGGACGACCCGCGCCAGACCAGCTATGTTCAAAACGGCTGGAACCTCACCGGCGACGCTTACCGCGTGGACGAGGACGGCTTTTATTGGTACCAGTCGCGCACCGACGACATGATCATCAGCGCCGGCTACAACATTGCAGGTCCTGAGGTGGAGGACATGCTGCTGGCCCATCCAGCGGTGGCCGAATGCGGCGTGGTGGGCGCACCCAGCGCCGAGCGCGGTCAAATCGTCATGGCGTTTGTGGTGTTGCGCCCGGGCCATGTGGGGGATGCGGCGATGGTCGAGCAGTTGCAAAACTGGGTCAAACAAGGCATCGCTGCCTACAAGTACCCGCGCTCCGTGGTGTTCGTGAACGCGCTGCCGCGCACGGAAAACGCCAAAATTCAGCGATTCAAATTGCGGGAGTGGGCACTGACGGTGCCCAACGGTGTCGAAGAAGCCACAAGGGCTGCAAGCTAAGCGGTGCAAAAGCGTCAATTTATAGACACTTAGGTGTTCAATAAATCGTTAAATTCGTTAATTTATAAATTATTTGATTTATTTAATGGTTTTAAAATGAGTTCTTTTTGACGCTTTGTCGACGCTGTCTGAAAATTGACTCCCATTGTGTCGGTATTGTTGATTGAGTTAATTTATTTGTTTTCAAAAAATCGACACCTGTCGATCAACCGACACCAAGGTATTCATGTGGCTGTCGCGCAGTCACAAGCTGCGGTCTGGGGCTGCACGTAAACTGTGCATCCATGCCCCTTGGCAGCCCCATATTTGAGGAGATAAACCATGAACCTGAGCCCCGAGCAACTGGCCGCCTTTGACCGTGATGGTTATTTGTTTTTCCCGGGTTTGTTCACCCCCGAAGAGACCGCCTCGCTGAATGCCGTGGTGCCCGATTTGTACAGCCGCCGCGAGGCCTTCAATGTGCGCGAAAAAGGCAGCGATGCGGTGCGCACCAATTTCGCAGCCCACATGTACAGCGAGCCCTTTGCCAAGCTGGCACGCCATCCGCGCATGATTTTGCCGGTGCAAGACCTGTTTCAAGAGCAGCTGTACATGCACCAGTTCAAGATCAACGGCAAGATGGCTTTTGAGGGCGATGTTTGGCAATGGCACCAAGACTATGGCACGTGGCTCAACGACGACCACATGCCCACCGAGCGGGCCATGAACGTGGCCATCTTTTTGGACGATGTGAACCCCTTCAACGGCCCCTTGATGTTCATTCCGGGCAGCCACAAAAAAGGCGTGGTCAATGCCAAGCACGACCTGACCACCACCAGCTACCCGCTGTGGACGGTGGACAACGACTTGATCACCCAATTGGTGGCCCGTGCCGGTGACAAAAATGGCGGCATCGTCAGCCCCACCGGTCCTGCGGGCTCGATGATTTTGTTCCACAGCTGCTTGGTTCACGCCTCCACCAGCAATTTGACGCCTTGGAACCGGGTCAGTGTGTATTTGAGCCTGTGCGCCGTGAGCAACCACATCCGCCGCCACAAGCGCCCCGAGTACATCGCCCACCGCGACTTTGCCCCCATCGAGTGCTTGCCTGACGATTGTTTGCTCAAAGACTACCCGGTCGATTTGCCCTGGAAAAACGGCATGCCCGCCAGCGCCTTGCAAACTTCCACCGAAGACTTTGCGGTGGCCGCATGAACTTGCATGCCAAATTGCTCGAGCGCGAAGCCAGTCAGCGGCCCATTCGCATCGGCTTGATCGGGGCGGGTAAATTTGGCTCCATGTACTTGGCCCAGGTGCCGCGCACCCCGGGTGTGCATTTGGTGGGCATTGCCGACCTGTCCCCAGCGGGTGTGCACACCAACCTGGCCCGCGTGGGCTGGGAGCCCGAACGCTTGCAAGCCAAGTCGCTGGACGAGGCCGTCCAAAAAGGCTCCACCCATGTGTCCGACGATTGGCAAGCCTTGGTGCGGCACCCGGCGATTGATGTGGTGGTGGAGTGCACAGGGTCTCCCTTGCACGCGGTGGACCATATTTTGGAAGCCTTTGCCCAGCGCAAGCATGTGGTCAACGTGACGGTGGAGGCCGATGCCTTTTGTGGCCCCTTGTTGGCCACCCGCGCCCAAGCCGCTGGGGTGGTGTACTCGCTGGCCTTTGGTGACCAGCCCGCATTGATTTGTGACCTGGTTGATTGGGCCCGCACCTGTGGCTTTCCAGTGGTCGCCGCTGGACGTGGCCACAAATGGTTGCCGCACTTTGCCCAGTCCACCCCCGAGACGGTGTGGGGCTACTACGGCCTGACCCCCGAGCAGGCGGTGCGCGGCGGGCTCAACCCGAAAATGTTCAACAGCTTTTTGGACGGCTCCAAACCCTCGATTGAAAGCACGGCGGTGGCCAATGCCACCGGTCTGGGTGTGCCCAGCAACGGCTTGCTCTACCCGCCCGCCAGCGTGGAAGACATTCCCTTTGTGACGCGCCCGATCAGCGAGGGGGGTGTGCTCGAGCGCAAAGGCATGGTCGAGGTGATCTCAAGCTTGGAGCCCGATGGCCGCAAAATTCCCTATGACATCCGCATGGGTGTGTGGGTCACGGTGGAGGGCGAGACCGAATACATCCGCAACTGTTTTGAAGAATACAACGCCCACACCGACCCCAGTGGCCGCTACTTCACCTTGTACAAGCGCTGGCACTTGATCGGCTTGGAGGTGGGGGTGAGCGTGGCCAGCGTGGCCTTGCGTGGCGAGCCCACCGGGGTGGCCACGGGTTGGCATGCCGATGTGGTGGCCACGGCCAAACGCGATTTGAAGCCTGGGGAAATCCTCGACGGCGAGGGTGGTTACACGGTGTGGGGCAAATTGCTGCCCGCCACAACTTCTTTGCGCATGGGCGGTCTGCCACTGGGCTTGGCGCACGGCGTGAAGGTGGTGCGCCCGGTCGCACAAGGCCAGAGCCTGAGTTGGGACGATGTGGCCATGGACACCCAAACCCATGCGTACAAAATCCGCCGCGAGATGGAATCGGCCCACCGCGCTTGAATGACCCCATGCAGCCACTGACGCCCCCAGAACCGCGCGGTGCCTGGTGGGTGGTGGCAGCGGCCTTTTGCAGCTTGGCGCTGATCTTTGGCGTCTCGTATTCCTTTGCTGCTTTCTTCACCGACTTTTCCAGTGAATTCCAAGTCCCCCGGGCCGATGTGTCGTGGGTGTTTGGTTTGTGCGGCTTGGTTTATTTCGTCTTGGGGGTGGGCGGGGGCATGATGGCCGACCGTTGGGGGCCACGGCGGGTGGGCGCTTGCGGCATGGTGTTCATTGCCGCCGGCCTGTGGTTGACCAGCTCGGCGCAGACCTTGACCACGATTTACCTTACCTATGGGGCCTTGGTCGGCTTGGGCATTGCATTGGTCTATACCCCGGCGATTGCCTGCGTGCCCCCTTGGTTTGTGGCGCGGCGCGGATTGGCTGCGGGCATTGCCAGCTCGGGCATTGGCGCGGGTACCTTGATCGGCCCCTTGTGCGTGAGCGCCGCCATTGGTGCTTGGGGCTGGCGCGGCGCATTGCAGGCCATGGCTGGGGTGGTTTTGGTGGGGGGCTTGGCGGTCACCGCCTTGCTGCGCCAAGCGCCCCAGGCGCGGGCCAGCCACCAAGGCCAGGCCCCCGGCTTGACCTTGGCCCAGGCCTGGCGCACGCCAGCGTTTGTGTGGCTTTACTTGGGCACCTTGTTGGGTGGACCAGCGATGTTCATTCCATTTGCCCATGTGTCTGCCGCCGCCCGTGACCTGGGCGTGGACCCGGCCCGCGCCGTGGGTTTGGTGGGCATGATTGGCGTGGGCAGCCTGGTGGGGCGCTTTGCGATTGGCCCCTTGGCCGACCGTTGGGGTCGCACCACCACCTTGATGGTGATGCAAATCTCGCTCGGGGCTTCTTATGCGCTGTGGTACGGCGCCGAGGGCTACCTGGCGCTGCTGATGTTCGCCCTGTGGTTTGGGGTGAGCTACGGCAGCATGGTTTCTTTGTATCCGGCGATTTGCATGGATGTCTTTGGGCCCCGGTCGGTGTCGGCCATTGTGGGGGCGCTGTACACCGCTGCGGCCCTGGGCAACCTGCTCGGCCCGGTGATGGCTGGCGCCATGTTTGACCACAGCCAAAACTATGTCGGTGTGATGGCGGCGTGCACGCTGTTGTCGCTGCTGGCCACCGCTTGCCTGTGGCGCTTGAGCCGTGTGGGCAGGGCGCAGTACTGAGCCAGCCAGAGCGCCTGCTGGCGCGTTCAGCTGCCAGTGGGCCAGGTGCAGGTCCAGCCCGTTTCCAGTTGCAGTTTTTCGATGTCTTGCGGCGTGTCCAAGTCGGTCACATAGCCCAGGTGATTGCTGGGCCATGCCAGCACCCGCGCCGATTGGGCTTGGCGCCAAGCCTTGCATGCAAAGTCGCTTGGCGTGCTCAAAATTTCGGCCACGGCCTTGCGGCTGAACAGCACAGGGTTGCCTGGCTGACCATTCACCTGCGGGTACAGGGCTTGCATCCCTGGGGGCCTGTTTTCAAAAGCGTCGATCAACGCCCGCACATCGCTGGCTTGCAGCAGGGGTTGATCGGCCAAGGCCATCATCACCCAGGGGTGCGAGGCTTGCATCTGCGCCAAGCCCAGGCGTTGCGACGAGGCGATGCCCAGGGCCATGGCTTGAGGATTGAAGATGGTGGCCACCTCCAGGCTTTGCAACAGCGGTGCCAAAGCGTCGTGGTGCTCGCCCACCACTACCACCACGTCTTGAATACCTGCACCGCGCAAGTGGGCCAGGGTGCGTTGGATCAGCGCTTGGCCGTTGATGTGCAGCAAGCCTTTGGGTCGGTGGCCCATGCGCGAACCGGCCCCAGCGGCCAGCACCACGGCCAGGCCCAGGGCTGGCGGGGCCGCTGGTTCGATGTGGGTGGGCGTGTTCATGGGGTGTTGGGGTTGACCCGGTGTATGCGGTCCGGGCGCATTATTCACCAGCCCAGGGGTGATTTTTTGCGCCACAGGCCCAGATTGGGGTCAGCTTGAGCGAAGATATGGTTTTTTTGAAAACACCAGCACCATGAACGCCAATGAACAAGCCCATGCCTTGAATTGGGAAATGGGCGACACCAGCCGCATTCCCTTTGCCGCCTACACCCAGGCCGCCTTGCACCAATTGGAGATGGAGCGATTTTTTTACCAAAAGCATTGGTCTTATGTGGGCCTGGAGGTCGAAGTGGCCGAGGTGGGTGACTTCAAACGCACCGCGGTGGGCGAGCGTTCGGTCATCATGGTGCGCGATGCCCAAGGCCAGGTGCAGGTGTTTGAAAACGTTTGTGCCCACCGCGGCATGCAATTCATGCGCGAGCGCCACGGCAATCGCAAAGAGTTGGTCTGCCCCTATCACCAGTGGAGCTACAACCTGCAGGGCCAGTTGCAGGGCGTGCCCTTTCGGCGTGGCGTGCGCCAAGGCGGCAAGGTCAATGGCGGCATGCCGGCCGACTTCAAAACCGAAGACCACAGCCTGACCCCGCTCAAGGTGGCCACCCGTGGTGGTGTGGTGTTTGCATCGTTTGACCACGATGTGGAGTCCTTGGAGGACTTCATGGGCCCCACCATCTTGCATTACTTTGACCGCTTGTTCGATGGCCGAAAACTCACCTTGCTGGGCTACAACCGCCAGCGCATCCCTGGCAACTGGAAGCTGATGCTGGAAAACATCAAAGACCCGTACCACCCGGGTTTGCTGCACTCGTGGTTCGTCACCTTTGGTTTGTGGCGTGCAGATAACAAATCCGAACTCAAAATGGACGCCCACCACCGCCACGGTGCCATGGTCTCCACCCGGGGCGCGATGGGCAAGGCCGATCAGGTGACCCAGGTCTCGAGTTTCAAAGAAGACATGAAACTCAACGATGACCGTTTTTTGGACATCGTGCCCGAAGCTTGGTGGAATGGTCCCTCGGCGGCGATGGTCACCTTGTTTCCGAGCGTGATTTTTCAGCAGCAGGTCAACAGCGTGTCCACCCGCCACATCCAACCCGAT
Organism: Limnohabitans rimovensis (SeqCode); assembly: GCF_965234775.1. GTDB lineage: Bacteria > Pseudomonadota > Gammaproteobacteria > Burkholderiales > Burkholderiaceae_C > Limnohabitans > Limnohabitans rimovensis. The sequence goes on from NZ_OZ248566.1 coordinate 208,201, forward strand.
GGCCACGGCGCCTTTGATTTTGTGTGGACGCATTTCGGCTTTGCCGAGGACACACCTGAGATGACCCGCCGCCGCTTGCGCCAATCCAATTTGTTTGGACCGGCAGGCTTTGTCTCGGCCGACGATGGCGAGGTGATCGAGTTGTCGCAAATGGGCTTTGAACAAAAACCCGAGCACCGGGCCTTGGCCGAGTTGGGCGGGCGCGATGTGGCCGACGCCGACCACATGGTGACCGAGTCGTTGATCCGGGGCATGTACGAATACTGGCGCAAGGTGATGCAAGCATGAAGATCGATTTGGAACTGTTTTTTCAACTGCAAGCGCTGTACACCGATTACGCCTTGGCGGTGGACTCGGGCCACTGGGACGCCTGGCCGGAATTTTTCACCGACGAATGCGAATACAAACTGCAACCGCGTGAAAACCACGAGCGTGGTTTCCCTTTGTCCACTTTGTCGTTCGAGAGCAAAGGCATGTTGATGGACCGCGCCTATGCCATCCGCGAAACCCTGTTCCACGACCCCTATTACCAACGCCATGTGGTGGGCACGCCCGTGGTGCGCGAGGTGCGCGACGGCGTCATCCGCAGCGAGGCCAATTACGCGGTGTTTCGCACCAAGTACAACAAAGACAGCACGGTGTTCAACGTGGGCCGCTACATCGACGAAGTGGTGACAACCCCGCAGGGTTTGAAGTTTGCCAAGCGCTGGTGCATCTACGACTCTGAGATGATTCCCAACTCCATCATTTACCCGATTTGAGGTTTGCATGACGACTGAATGGACGGCCGTGGCCGCAGAAACCGATTTGTTCGACGGCGCTGGCATTGGCGTGCAAGTGCAGGGGCGGCACATCGCCTTGTTCAGCATCGAAGGTCAGGCCTATGCCACCGACAACTATTGCACCCACGGCAACGCCTTGCTGTGCGATGGTTTCATCGAAGGCCACGAGGTGGAATGTCCTTTTCACCAAGGTCGCTTTGATGTGCGCACCGGTGCGCCCACTTGTGCGCCGGTGACCGAGGCGATCAAAACCTACCCCATCAAGATCGAAGGCGGGCAGGTGTTTTTGCAGTTGTGAGTTTGGATCGGTCAGCGGCTTGACCCGGGGCCACCCCATGGGCCTTGCCCAGTGGCCCCTTATTTCGGCCGGTACATCTTGAACAGCTGCTCGGGCCCGATGCCAAAGTAGTCGCCCGGCCCGCCGCCCCGGGTGATGTGTTGGGCGTTGGCGGTGTCGTACACACCGTCTTTGAGCATGCGCCGCTCAATGTGCACACCCACCACCTCGCCCAGCACCAGCCAGGTGGGCACATCGGCACCGGCGGCTGATTTGAGCTGCACGATTTGCGTCACCTTGCATTCAAAGGCCACGGGGCTTTCGGCCACGCGGGGCACATCGACGATGCGCGAGGCCACGGGGGTGAGGTGGGCCAATTCAAATTCGTTCACATCCGGCGGCACGGCGGCACAGGTTTGGTTCATCGCCTCGGCCAAGGGCCGGGTCACCAGGTTCCAGACAAACTCGCCGGTTTCTTCCACGTTGTTGAGCGAGTCTTTGCGCGAGATGCTGGAAAAACCCACGATGGGTGGGATGTAGTTGAAGGCATTGAAAAAGCTGTAGGGTGCCAAGTTCAACACACCGCTGGCGCTGCGGGTCGACACCCAACCAATCGGTCGCGGTGCCACGATGGAGTTGAACGGATCGTGGGGCAAGCCATGCCCTTGTGCGGGCTCGTAGAAATGAATGTCAGTGGACATGGTGAATGTGGAGGGGAGAAAAAAATGAAGATGGCGTTGAACGCCGCGGTACGGTTGATCAGGCGTGCTGGGACCAGGGTGGCCCCGATTTAACCATGGGCAGGTAGCATGCCTTTGCGCACGATGAATTCCACCACCTCGGTCACACCGGTGAGGGTTTTCAAATTGGTCATCACATAAGGCCGCAAACCTTGGGCCTGGGTGCGCATGCGCACCGTGTCGGCCTCCATCACCGCCAAGTCAGCACCCACATGGGGTGCCAAATCGGTCTTGTTGATCACAAATAAATCACTCTTGGTGATGCCAGGCCCACCCTTGCGGGGAATTTTTTCACCCGCGGCCACGTCGATCACATAAATCGTCAAGTCGCTGAGCTCAGGGCTGAAGGTGGCGGCCAGGTTGTCACCGCCGCTTTCCACAAACACCACATCGGCATTCGGAAACTTTTCCAGCATGCGATCAATCGCCTCCAAATTGATGGAAGCGTCTTCACGGATTGCGGTGTGCGGGCAGCCGCCGGTTTCCACCCCCATGATGCGCTCGGCCTCCAATGCGCCGCTTACGGTGAGGATGCGCTGGTCTTCTTTGGTGTAAATGTCGTTGGTGATGGCCACCAGGTCGTATTGGTCGCGCATGGCTTTGCACAGCATTTCGAGCAATGTGGTTTTGCCTGAGCCCACGGGGCCACCAATGCCCACGCGCAGGGGTGGGAGTTTTTTGTGGCGATTGGCAATGTGGTGAAGGGGTGTGGTCATGATCTGAACAGCCTGGAGTATTGGGTTTCGTGGCGCGCCGACAAAATCGCCAAGCGCGGGGCAAAGGCTTGGCGCGTGTCATCGCTCAGGCCAATGGCATGCGAGACTGCCTCGGGAATGGCCGCGCTCAAGGCGGCCAAGATGCGCTGCCCACTGCGTTGGCCCAGTGGGACGGACTTCAATGCGGCCTGCACCATGTTTTCGGCCCAGCCAAACGCGCTGGCCAGCAGCCCATCGCGCACCGGTGCCTGGTGGGTGTGCAAGGCCAGTGCAAAAGCCAGCGGCCACGTCGGCGGCAGCGCCGCGCAAATGGACAAGCGTGCGGCATCGGCTTGCGCTTGGTTGCGCAGCCAATCTACCAATGAACGGCCCATTTGTTCGGTTTGCAAACGCATCTCATGGGTTTCGCGGGTTTGCAGCAGCCAGTCGTTGAGCTGCTGCAAGCGGGGCACATCGGGTTGGGCCCATGCGGCCATGGCTTGGGCCAGCACCGCCAAATCGCTTCGGGCTTGCACGAGCAGCAGTTGATCGATCAACCAGGTCTGGGCAGAGGCTTCGTCGTGCACCAGGCCATGCTCCACCGCCGCTTCCAGGCCTTCGGAATACGAAAACCCACCCACCGGTAAAGCCGGTGAGGCCAGTTGCATCAGCATCATCAAAGCGGTGGGAGACAACTCACGCATGTTTCAGCAACGGGATTGGGCAGACTTCGGAAACGGCCGCATCAAGCTTTGGGCTTGTCATGCCCATGCCCATGCCCATGAGCGTGGCTGTGGTCGTGGTCGTGGTCGTGGTCACATTGCGACCCATGCACATGCGGGTGGTGCGCATCCGATGGGTCATGGCCATGATCGTGGTGTGCATGGTGGTCATGCCCATGGGTATCGCCATGGCCATGGTGGTGACCACCCCCATGCTCGCCATAAGCACCGTTTTCGGGTTCGAAACTTTCACTCACCTCGTTGACGATGAGGTGCATGGCACGCAGCATATCGGCCAGCACATGGTCGGGTTCAATCTTCAAGTGATCGGCTTGCAGTTCAATGGGCACATGGCGGTTGCCCAAGTGGTAGGCTGCGCGGGTCAAGTCAAACGGTGTGCCGTGCGCTGTGCAATGGGTGATGCGCAACACGGCTTGGGGCGCGGCCAGCACTTTGAGCAGCGAGCCGTCTTCACCCACCAACACATCGCCACCGCGCACCACTTGGCCGCGCTGCAAAAACACACCCACCTGACGCCCCGCGCTGTCGGTGGATTCAAAGCGGCTTTTTTGCCGCACGTCCCAGTCCAAGGTGATGGACGTTGCACGTTTCAAGAGCACAGGTGCCAAGCCGTGGCCATTGCGAATGAGTTTGGAGAAATGGATCATGGTGATTTAAATGGGGTCAGATTCCAATTATTGAGGCAAAAGTCGAAATGCAATTTAATTGGAATCTGACCCCAAATAAAAATCAGAACAAGAAATAGCGCTGCGCCATGGGCAGCACGCTGGCGGGTTCGCAGGTGAGCAGTTGCCCATCAGCCCGCACCGCATAGGTTTGGGCGTCCACATCCATGTGTGGCGCGTAGTCGTTGTGCAGCATGTGGCGCTTGCCAATGCCGCGGATGTTTTTCACCGCGCTCAATGTTTTGTGCAGGCCATAGCGTTCACCAATGCCGCCAGCCAATCCCGCTTGCGACACAAAGCTGAGTGAACCCCGGTGCAGCGCACCGCCAAATGCGCCAAACATGGGTCGGTAGTGCACCGGTTGCGGTGTGGGGATGGAGGCATTGGGGTCGCCCATGGCGGCCATGGCAATGAAGCCACCCTTCATGATGATGAAAGGCTTCACCCCAAAAAACGCCGGTTTCCACAACACGATGTCGGCCCATTTGCCCACCTCGATGCTGCCCACCTCGTGGCTGATGCCGTGAGCAATAGCGGGGTTGATGGCGAGCTTGGCCACATAGCGTTTGACGCGGCCGTTGTCGTGCCGGTCGCTGTCGCCCACCAAACCATCTGGGCCAAAAGCGGGCAGCTTGCCGCGTTGCTGTTTCATTTTGTGCGCGGTCTGCCAGCAGCGCATGATGACTTCGCCCACACGGCCCATGGCTTGCGAATCAGACGAGAACATGCTGATCGCACCCAAGTCGTGCAAGATGTCTTCTGCGGCGATGGTTTCTTTGCGGATGCGGCTCTCAGCAAACGCCAAATCTTCGGCGATGGACGCATCCAAGTGGTGGCAGACCATCAGCATGTCCACGTGTTCGTCCAGCGTATTGATGGTGTAGGGGCGTGTGGGGTTGGTGGAGGAGGGCAGTACATTGGCCTCGCCCACCACTTTCAAAATGTCGGGCGCATGGCCGCCACCCGCACCCTCGGTGTGAAAGGTGTGGATGGTGCGGCCCTTGAATGCGGCCACCGTGTCTTCCACAAAACCCGACTCATTCAAGGTGTCGGTGTGGATGGCCACTTGGGTGTCGGTGGCTTCGGCCACGTTCAAACAGTTGTCGATGGCTGCTGGCGTGGTGCCCCAGTCTTCGTGCAACTTCAGGCCAATCGCACCGGCGTTGATTTGCTCATGCAGCGAATCGGGCAAGGCCGCATTGCCCTTGCCCAAAAAGCCCAAGTTCATGGGGAAGGCATCGGCCGCTTGCAACATGCGCTCGATGTTCCATGGGCCGGGTGTACAGGTGGTGGCAAAGGTGCCGGTGGCCGGTCCCGTGCCGCCGCCGAGCATGGTGGTGACGCCGCTGGCCAGGGCCTCTTCAATTTGTTGCGGGGCGATGAAGTGGATGTGGGTATCGATGGCGCCGGCGGTCACGATCATGCCTTCGCAAGAAATGATTTCCGTCCCCGGCCCAATGACGATGTCCACACCCGGTTGGGTGTCGGGGTTGCCCGCTTTGCCAATGGCGGCAATGCGAGAATTTTTGATGCCGATGTCGGCTTTCACAATGCCCCAGTGGTCGATGATGAGCGCATTGGTCAACACACAGTCCATCGCGCCACCGGCTTGTGCGCCTGTGCCCAGGGGGCCGTTGCGGGTGCGCTGGCTTTGCGCCATGCCGTCGCGGATGGTTTTGCCGCCACCAAATTTCACTTCCTCGCCATAGCTGCCCGCCCGCAAGGTGTAGTCTTGTTCCACTTCAACAATGAGGTCGGTATCGGCCAAGCGCAAGCGGTCGCCCACGGTGGGGCCAAACATTTCGGCGTAAGCGCGTTTTTCAATCTGGGCCATCACGCGGCTCCTTTCAATGCGCCTTGCACCTCGCCGCGAAAGCCATAGACCTCGCGTGTTCCCGCGTAGTCCACCAATTCCACGGTGCGTTCTTGGCCCGGCTCAAAGCGCACCGCCGTGCCTGATGCGATGTTCAAGCGCATGCCACGTGCGGCCTCACGGTCAAACAGCAAACCCGTGTTGGTTTCGGCGAAGTGGTAGTGCGAGCCCACTTGAATCGGGCGGTCGCCGCTGTTTTTCACCACCAAGGTGTGGGTGCGTCTGCCGGTGTTGAGTTCGTGGTGGCCGGTATCGGTGAACAACTCACCAGGGATAAAGCGTTGGCTCATTTGCGGCCAGCCCACCACACAGCGGCCACGACCACCAGCACTGCTAAAAAGCCCAGGGCATCGGTGGGGTGCCAGTGGGAACCCGCCAAGCCATGGCCGTCATGGGCCTGTACCCAGCTGCTCAAACTGACTGCGGACAACAAAAATAGGTTTTTCATGGGGAGTGCCTTCAAACTGTATATGTGAGGTTTGTGGTGGATGTGGATCAAACAATCGGTTGGTGCACCGTCACCAGCTTGGTGCCATCCGGAAAAGTGGCTTCGACTTGGATGTCAGGGATCATTTCAGCAATGCCCTCCATCACATCGGCACGGGTGAGCAGGGTGCGCCCTTCGCTCATGAGTTGCGCCACGGTCTTGCCGTCACGCGCACCTTCCATGACGGCCGCGCTGATGAAGGCCACCGCTTCGGGGTAGTTGAGCTTCAGACCGCGTGCCTTGCGGCGCTCGGCCAGCAAACCGGCTGTGAAGATCAAGAGCTTGTCTTTTTCGCGGGGCGTGAGTTCCATGTCATTTCCAGGTCCGTTTCATCGGCATGATTGTGATGCAAATGTTGTGCCCCTGAATCTCAGGACCAGCGACTTGTGCGGTGCTTTGTCGCTCTGTTTTGGTGCGGCCCACTCGCGCGTTTCGACCCGACAAGCGGGGAAATGGTGCGATGCCCGATTCGACCCTCACCAAAACAGTGCGCGTGAGCGGCTAATGGAGTCTTTTTTGTGATCTTTTTGAGACCTTTGAATGTCAGATTGACTGCGGTCGCAATCTGGCGCAGTCGAGTTGCGCAAGCCTTTGGCGAGAGGCGTGCACAGAGGCGTTCATCAGTGCGATGGCGGTCAACTACAAAATTTTTTTGTGCCTTGGCATGGTGATTGCGTAGAGATGCATGAGCGCTGATAACGCCCATCACTTTCAACCCTTTTGTCTGGAGCCTGTTCATGTTCAATCGTCGTGGTCATTTGAAATCGTTGGCGTATGCCGCCGCTGTGGTCAGTGGCAGCCTGATCGCTGTGCAACCTGTGTTTGCCCAAGCCACCATCAAGGTGGGCGTGTTGCACAGTTTGTCGGGCACCATGGCCATTTCTGAAACCGTGTTGAAGGACACCGTGTTGATGGCCATTGACGAGATCAATGCCAAGGGCGGTGTGTTGGGCAAAAAACTCGAGCCCGTGATCGTTGACCCCGCATCCAACTGGCCTTTGTTCGCTGAAAAAACCAAGCAACTGCTGACCCAAGACAAGGTGTCTGTGATCTTTGGTTGCTGGACATCGGTGAGCCGCAAGTCGGTATTGCCCGTGGTCGAAGAGCTCAACGGTCTTCTGTTCTATCCCGTGCAGTACGAGGGTGAAGAGCTGTCCAAAAATGTGTTCTACACCGGTGCCGCCCCGAATCAGCAGGCCATCCCTGCGGTGGATTACCTCATGAGCAAAGACGGCGGCAGCGCCAAGCGTTGGGTGTTGCTGGGCACTGACTATGTCTACCCCCGCACCACCAACAAAATTTTGCGCGCTTACTTGAAGAGCAAGGGCGTCAAAGACAGCGATATCGACGAAAAATACACCCCCTTTGGCCACAGCGATTACCAGACCATCGTGGCCGATGTGAAAAAGTTTGCCGCCGGTGGCAAGACCGCCGTGGTGTCGACCATCAATGGTGACTCCAACGTGCCGTTCTACAAAGAGTTGGGCAATGCAGGCTTGAAAGCCAAAGACGTGCCTGTGGTCGCATTCTCCGTGGGTGAGGAAGAGTTGCGTGGCGTGGACACCAAGCCTTTGGTCGGTCACTTGGCCGCTTGGAACTACTTCATGAGCATCAAGAACCCCGCCAATGACGAGTTCACCAAAAAGTGGGCGGCGTATGCCAAGGCCAAAAACATCGCAGGCCACAAAGACAAGCCTTTGACCAACGACCCCATGGAAGCCACCTACATCGGTATCAACATGTGGAAGCAAGCCGTCGAGAAGGCCAAGTCCACCGACACCGACAAAGTGATTGCTGCCATGGCCGGTCAAACCTTCAAGGCACCCTCTGGCATCACCTCCAAAATGGATGAGAAAAACCACCACCTGCACAAGTCGGTGTTCATTGGCGAGATCAAGGCCGATGGCCAGTTCAATGTGGTGTGGAAGACCCCAGGCCCGGTCAAGGCCAAACCTTGGAGCCCGTACATCGAAGGCAACGACAAAAAGCCTGACGAGCCCGCCAAAAAGTAAGGCGCACAGCGCGGCTGTGGGTGACCCATCAGGGCATGGGTTGCTTTATCAACCAGGGGAGGAGGCGACTGTCCCTCCCCTTTTCATTGTGATCTGACACCCCATGTTTTTTCTTTTGCGTTGCTTGCAGCGCTGTGTTTTGGCGACTTGTTTGTTGGGATGGTCGGTGGGCGCACAGGCCCTCACCATGGCCCAAGCGCGTGGCATGGCCGAGGGCGATACCGACGCGCGTTTGCAAGTCTTGAACCAAGCCTTGTTGCAGGCCGATGCGTCCACCGCCACTTTTTTGCAGGCACTGGCCGACGACCTGGTGAAGTTTTCAGGCGACACCGTTTGGGTGCTGCGCGATGGGCAGTCATTCAGCCCGGTGGATGGATCAGCCCAAGCCCTTGCAGCTGATGCGCAGGATGTGGTCAGCAACAACCGCATGCGCGGTGAAATTGATGCGGCTTTGGCCGCCTTGAAGTTGCTCAGTCCCGACAACGCTGTGCGCATGAAAGCCGCGCAAGCCTTGATCAAAGAGCCCGACTTGGCCAAAGCCCCACTGATTGCCAAGGCCTTGGCCGCTGAAGGCCGCGATGACATTCGCCAAGCATTGCTTTGGGCCCAGGCGGCCATAGAAATCACCAGCGAAGATACAGCTCAGCGCATGCGTGCTGCGCAAGCCTTGGCGCAGGCCAAAACCCCAGAGGTGCAGTTGCTGCTCAACCAGCAATGGGCCGTGGAGAGCGATGCCCAGGTCAAGGCACAAATCGGTGCTGCCCTGCGCGACATCCAAGCCGCACTGGCCTGGGGCGAGCGCTGGGGGGTGTTGTTCACTGGATTGAGCTTGGGTTCTATTTTGCTGTTGGTTGCCCTTGGTTTGGCCATCACCTATGGCTTGATGGGCGTGATCAACATGGCCCATGGCGAACTGATGATGGTGGGGGCTTATGCGACCTATGTGGTTCAGGGCTTGTATCGCCAGTACCTGCCGGGGTGGTTTGATGCTTACTTGATCGCGGCATTGCCGGTGTCCTTTCTGACCGCCGCATTGGTGGGGGCTGCGATGGAGCGCGGTGTTTTGCGGCATTTGTATGGACGCCCCTTGGAAACCTTGTTGGCCACCTGGGGCATCAGCTTGGTGCTGATGCAAGCCGTGCGCAGTTTGTTTGGGGCGCAAAACGTGGCGGTGGAAAACCCCAGTTGGATGAGCGGTGGCGTACAAGTGCTGGCCAATTTGGTGCTGCCTTGGAACCGCTTGTTCATCGTGGTCTTCGCCATGCTGGTGTTGGTGGGCATGGCCTTGCTGATCAGCCAAACCCGTTTGGGTTTGTTTGTGCGCGGCGTCACGCAAAACCGCGCCATGGCATCTTGCATGGGTGTGCACACTGCACGCATTGACACCATCGCCTTTGCCCTGGGTTCGGGCATCGCCGGTTTGGCAGGTTGCGCTTTGAGCCAGGTGGGCAATGTGGGGCCCGACTTGGGCCAAGGCTATATCGTTGATGCCTTCATGGTGGTGGTGCTCGGTGGCGTCGGCCAACTCGCTGGCACGGTGTACGCGGCCCTGGGCCTGGGGGTGCTAAATAAATTCCTGGAGGGCTGGACCGGCGCCGTGTTGGCCAAAATCGCGGTCTTGGTGTTCATCATTGTCTTCATCCAAAAACGACCGCAAGGTTTGTTCGCGATGAAGGGCCGCAGCGCGGAGGCTTGATCGATGGGCGCTGTTTTGTTACCCAGCCCCAAACCTTTGCTCAGCCCCAGTGGCTGGACGGTTTACATCGTGTGTGTGGCCGTGGTGGCGGCCTTGGCACCCCTGCTCAATTTGATGCTGCCCGCCGGTCACCCCTTGCATTTGAGTGACTTCGCGGTTTCACTGCTGGGCAAGATCATGTGCTATGCCATATGCGCCTTGGCCATGGACCTGATTTGGGGCTTCACCGGTATTTTGTCTTTGGGGCACGGCTTGTTCTTTGCCTTGGGTGGCTATGCCATGGGCATGTACCTGATGCGCCAAATTGGGCGCGATGGCAACTACAAATCGGACTTGCCCGACTTCATGGTGTTTCTGGATTGGAAAGAACTGCCTTGGCACTGGGCCTTGAGCGACAGCTTTGCCGCCACCTTGGCCTTGGTGGTGTTGGCGCCCGGTTTGTTGGCCTTGGTGTTTGGCTTTTTTGCCTTTCGCTCGCGCATCAAAGGGGTTTACTTTTCCATCATCACCCAGGCCATGACCTTTGCCTTCATGCTGCTGTTTTTCCGCAATGAGACCGGCTTTGGCGGCAACAATGGTTTCACCGACTTCAAGCGCATATTGGGCATGCCCCTGGCCACACCGCACATGCGCATGGTGTTGTTTGTGCTCACCGGTTTGACCTTGCTGGGCTTTTACCTGTTGGCACGCTGGCTCATGCGCAGCAAATATGGCCGGGTGCTGCAAGCCGTGCGTGACGCCGAAAGCCGTTTGATGTTTTGCGGCTATTCACCCTTGCCCTACAAGCTCAGCATTTGGGTGTTGTCGGCGGTGATGTGTGGTGTGGCGGGCGCTTTGTATGTGCCACAAGTGGGCATCATCAACCCCAGCGAAATGAGTGCGGCCAACTCGATTGAAATCGCCATTTGGGCGGCTGTCGGTGGGCGCGGCACCTTGATCGGCCCCATCGTCGGTGCATTCTTGGTCAATGGTGCCAAAAGCTGGCTGACGGTCACTGCGCCGGAAATTTGGTTGTATTTCTTGGGCGGCTTGTTCATCATCGTCACCCTGTATTTGCCCCATGGTGTGGTGGGTTGGGTGCGACAGCTTAGGGGCCGCTGGGGTGCCAGTGTTGGCCCGTCCCAGCGGGGTGACGCATGACCCCCGATTTGATGGCCCAAGGGGCCGAGCGTTACCAAAAAGCCCAGGCCCAACGTGCGCAGCCTTCAGAGTCTGGCGGCCGGGCAGCGTCCTACGCCCGTTTGCACCAGGCCGGCGAATTGGACCTGACCCATGGCCGCATCCTTTACTTGGAAGATGTCCATGTGAGCTTTGATGGCTTCAAGGCCATCAACGGTTTGTCATTGGACATTGCCCCGGGCGAGTTGCGTTGCATCATTGGCCCCAATGGCGCGGGCAAAACCACCATGATGGACATCATCACCGGCAAAACGCGACCCGATGCGGGCCGGATTTTTTTTGGCAGCACGATAGACCTGTTGCGCCACAACGAACCCGGCATTGCCCAGCTCGGAATTGGCCGCAAGTTCCAAAAGCCCACCGTGTTTGAGCAACTCAGCGTTTACGAAAACCTGGAACTGGCCTTGAAAACCAACAAAGGCGTGGCGGCTTCCATGCGCTTTCGCCCGAACGGTGTTCAGCGCGACCGATTGGCCGAGGTGCTGGAGACGATTCACCTGTCCACTGCGGTGAATGCCATGGCCGGCAACCTTAGCCACGGCCAAAAGCAATGGCTGGAGATCGGCATGTTGCTGATGCAAGAGCCCAAACTGCTGCTGCTCGATGAGCCGGTGGCCGGCATGACCGACCACGAAACCGAGCGCACCGCCGAATTGTTTTTGTCCTTGAAGGGCAGGCACTCGCTGATGGTGGTGGAGCACGACATGTCCTTCATTCGGCGCATTTCAGACATCGTCACCGTGCTGTGCGACGGGTCGGTATTGGCCCAAGGCACGCTCGACCAGGTGCAGGCCGATGAGCGGGTCATCGAAGTTTATTTGGGGCGCTGACATGCTGAACGTGCAACACATTCACCAGTATTACGGCGGCTCACACATCCTGCGCAATGTTTCGCTCACCGCCCAGCCGGGGCAGATCACCGTCTTGCTGGGGCGCAACGGGGTGGGCAAAACCACCTTGCTCAAGTCGCTGATGGGTTTGGTGCCCATCCGTGAGGGCAGCATCAATTTTGAAGGTCAGTTGATCACCCGTGCCACCCCCTACGAGCGGGCCCGCGCCGGCATTGGCTATGTGCCTCAGGGGCGCGAGATTTTCAACCGCTTGACGGTGGAAGACAACTTGCGCATGGGCTTGGCCACCCGCCCAGGAAGCGCCCGCATTCCGCAAGAATTGTTTGAGTTGTTTCCCATCCTGGACCAAATGCGCCATCGCCGTGGCGGTGATTTGTCGGGTGGTCAGCAACAGCAATTGGCGATTGCCCGCGCATTGGCTGGCGGCCCGAAGTTGTTGGTGTTGGACGAGCCGACTGAAGGCATTCAGCCCAGCATCATCAAAGACATTGGGCGCGTGATTCAACAATTGGCCCAGCGCGGCGACATGGCCATTTTGTTGTGCGAGCAGTACTACGACTTTGCCCAAGAGCTGGCCGACCAATACCTGGTGATGGAGCGCGGAGAGATCATCGCCCATGGGCCTGGCTCTGAAATGCACAGCAAAAATATTCGGCAGTTGGTCTCGATTTAATGGGGGTCAGATTCCAATTCTTTTGGCCCATGTGACTTTGAGCGTCAAGCTACCAGCCTGATTTGTCGCTGAGCTCGCCCCGCCGGTGGGTACGCCGCCCTCCGCCAGTCGCTGCGCTCGGATGTTGTCGGGCGACGCACCCACCACCGGTGCTGCGAAAGAGATGGATGCGCGCCAACAAATGGCAAATCCACATCACTTTGAAATCGGCACGAGTGGGTGTGCGGCCCAACTGGGTTCTGAGCCCGCCCCGCCGGTGGGTACGCCGCCCTCCGCCAGTCGCTGCGCTCAGATGTTGTCGGGCGACGCACCCACCACCGGTGCTGCGAAAGAGATGGATGCGTGCCAACAAATGGCATACCCACATCACTTTGAAACCGGCACGAGTGGGTGTGCGGGCCGACGACGTTGGAGCGAAGCGACCGGAGGAGGCTTGCACACCCCGAGATGGCGGTTTAGAGGGGGAGTTAAATGCCACGCACCGGAGATGGCGGTTTAAGAGGGGGAGTTCAAAGCCACGCATACCCCGAGATGGCAGTTTAAGAGGGGGAGTTACATCGCCCAAATCCGCGGCGGCACCGTGGGCATGCGCCATATGTCGGTGCGCCAAGCCAGCCACACCAACTTGAGCAAATGAAACACCGCTTCCACCTGCGGCGCCAACACACGCAACACCACCATGCGCGGGTCTGGGGAGGTGACGCCTGACCAAACTGTCAAAGGGCTTGCTTCGCACACTTGGCGTGCCACATCCACTGCCAGTTGACGCTGCGCCTCAGCCCACGGGCTGCCTTGGGCCATCACCAAAGTGCCCATGCAGCGCTGGCCGGCCAGCCCCAGGGGGCTGTTGAGCAAGCGTTCATCGCTTGCGGCCAAATGGGCGCGCTCCAACCACATGCCCTTGATTTCCAGGTGCTGCGCATAGTGCCCTTGATCAAAGGCCAAGTTCGCATGTGGCAGGCCCAAAGCCAGCATGTCCCAGGCCATCAATTCGCTGCCGGGTGACAACTGGCCCACCCATTGATTCAAAGCTTGGCAACCGCTGTAGGCAATCGTCTCCAATGGCAACCATTCCAGTTTGGCACCAGGCGCCAAGGCCACACTCACCTTTTGCTGGGCCAAGCCTTGTTCGCTGCGGTAAAAACGGGTCGCCCCTGGGGTGGTGATCAGGGCGTGGGCACCCGCATCGACTTGTATTTGGATGTCCAGGGTGTCACCGCCCACCAAGCCACTCGGCGGATGCACCAGCACGTTGTGGCACACCGCGTCGCCTTCGGGGTACAGGCTTTTGAGCACCCGCAAGGGGCCCTGGTGTTGGTGGTGGACGACGCTGCGCCCCGAGGCTTGTTGGTAATGCAGTGCCAAGCTGGCGGGCCAGCGGTGGGCAGAGGAGGGCAGGTCAGCGGACATATCAGCCGCATTGTGGCGCAGGCGCTTGGCCTGCGCGGGCCATCAAGAGGCGGATTTTTTCTCGGCGGCCACTTGCCGTGCAATGGCCTCGACCTGTTCGTTGGACATGCCAAATTTGGCTTGCAAGGTTTTCAGCTTTTGCTTCTCAGCCTCACTGACCACGCCATCGGCCAAGACCTCGCGCACTTCCATCTCATACAGCGACTCGCGCCGTTGCACTTGGGCGGTGTAAGCCGTGGCCACCACACCGGTCAGGATGGCCGCCAAGGCAATGGCCAAAATTTGGGTCACCACCACCAAGGCCACGCCAAAGTAAGTGACTGGGTCCACATTCCCCCAGCCCGCGATGATGGTCAAGATGAACCAATGCATGGCCGCTGGGATGGATGGGAAGACTTCGGGCTGGTCGTGACCTTCAATGATGTAAATCAAAGACGAAAACAGCAGGCAACTGATGAACAGCAAAAACAGGGCCGAAGAAAAGGAGTCGCGCTCGGATTTGATGGCCTCAAACATGTCGTCCATGGCGCTGTTGTAGCGCGACAGCTTGAAGATGCGCAGCAAACGGAACATGCGCAACACCCGCAAATCGGCGCCGGGCATGAGCAATTGCAGGTAAAAAGGCACGGTGCTGAAAAAGTCGACCAAGCCGTAAATACTGAACAAATATTCTTTGCGACCCTTCCAGGCCAAGCCGGGCTCGGTACCCATGTATTTGCGGCCATACGACCACACCCGCAACACGTATTCAATCGAAAACACGATCACGCTGAACGTGTCGAACACATGGAAAAACTGCTCGTATTCGTCGTGAAAGGATTGCACCGACTCCAAAATGATGGCCACCACATTGGCCACCACCAAAGAGGCGATGAAAATTTCAACCATTTTGCTGGTGCGGTCCATGACCGCGCCATCCAACACCTCGTAAATACGGCGCTGGATGCGGGCCACGGTGCCCAGGCTTTCGGCGGTGGCTTCATTCATGATGACTTCTCCGCTTTGTGCTCATCAATCATGGACTGAACCTGGGCATCCGACAAACGAAACTGTTGTTGCAAGCGGCGCAGGCTTTCGCGCTCAGCATCAGACACCACCCCATCGGACAAGACTTGGCGCAACTGGCTTTGGTAGGCGGCTTTTTTGCGCGACATCTGGTTGGAAAAGGCCGAGGCCACAATGCCGGTCATGATGGCCGCCATGCAAACCCCCAAAAAGCCAGTTAGCAAGGCAATGATTTCTCCGGCTTTGGTCACTGGTTCCACATTGCCGTAACCGGCGGTGATGGTGACAATGGCCCAGTAAATCGAGTGCGGAATAGAGCCAAAGTGCTGGGGCTGTTCGTGCCCTTCGGCAAAGTGCATGAGCGACGCTGACACGACGGTGGCAATCAGCAGCAAAAACGCCGCAGAGCCAAAAGCGCGCCGCTCAGAATGAACCGCAGCAAACAAGTCTTGCAAGGCGGTGTTGTATTTGGACAGCTTGAGGATGCGCAGCAAACGCAAAACCCGCAAGATGCGCAAATCCAAGGTGGGGAAAAACACATGCAGGTAAAACGGCATGGTGGCAAAAAAATCGATCAAGCCAAAGGCACTGAAGATATAGCCCCGGCGGCCTTTCCAGGCACCACCTTCTGTCGCGGCGAACTTGGCCCCGAGCGACCACACCCGCAGCACATATTCCAGCGTGAAAAACATCACGCTCCAAAATTCCAACTCATGAAAAAAATCTTTGTATTCGGCATGGACTTCGGGGATGGAGTCCAAAATCACGGCCGAGCAATTGACCAAGACGACGATGGTGATCAGCCACTCCACATAGCGGCTGACCGCATGTTTGGGCGACCCATCAAGCACCTCCATCACGGTGCGCTGCAGGGATTGCGGTGAAGAAATAGGGGTCACATCAACTCAAGTCAGGATAAAAAACGCACCCCCTAAGGGGCGCGTGTCGGTTTTCAAAGCTTCAACGGTGCTCGAGGATGCGCTTCCAGATTTCGACTTCACTCACGGTCAATCGGTCATCTGACTGTGCCTTTTCCAAAAAGGCTTTCTGATCCACGTAAATACCCAACTGCGCAATTTGGTTGAGCAAGTACTTGTAGTGCTCCACCGCATGCAAGGGGGTTTGTGCAATCACGTTGACCGGCAGTTGCATCAAGCTCTTGCGGGCGTTTTCCATCTCCAATTGGAGGACTTCCAAGATGGAGTTCATTTCCTCCACCGTCAAGTGCAAACGCTTGGCCTCTGAGCGCAACAAGGCCATTTCTTCTTCGTCCAATTCACCATCGCCCAACATTCGCAAAATACTGGCCTTCAAGGCGTCGCGTTCTTTGTGCAGTTGGTCGCTGAAGGCAGACGCCAACAAACCGGCGGGGATGGCAAAAATACCAATGCCCAGCAAGGACATGACCACGGTGATGGCGCGACCAATCGGTGTGACGGGTGAGATGTCGCCATAACCCACCGAGGCCAGGGTGATCACCGCCCAATAAATGGCGGTCGGGATGTTTTCAAACTTCTCGGGTTGGGCCGCGTGTTCAACCAAATAGCCCAAGCTGGCGGTCAGCACGATCAGCAAAATCATGATGAAGGCTGCGGCGCTCATCACCGGCCACTCGCGTTTGATCACCTTGAACAAGGTGGCCGTGGCGTCGCTGCCGCGGGTGAGCTTGAGCAAGCGGGCCAAGCGGAAGATCCGCAAGAAGCGCAAGTCCAGCACATGGTGCAACAAGGCCTCCAAAAAGAAGGGCAAGATCGCCAAAAAGTCGATGAAGGTCGACGGGTTGGTGAACTGTTTGACGCGACCTGTCAGCGGATTGCGGTGGCCCGGTTCCTCCACCGCTGAATAAATGCGCATCATGAATTCGATGGTGAAAATTGCCACCGCGATGGTGTCCAAAATCACAAACTCGATATTGATCAGGTAACTCACCGAGGCCACCGTCTCCAGCACCACAGCGAGCACCGAAATCAGCACCCACACGCCAATGAACAAATCAAAAAAGTCTTTCAGCTTGCCGCCGTAAGCACTTTCAAAGACCAAGGCATGGATTTTTTGGCGGAACGTGCGCTCGCGGTTGAGCTCTTTGAACTCTTTGATGGCCGGCAACAGGACGCGGAAGATTTTCAGAATTCGCAGCAACCGCAAAAAACGCAGGGCCCGCAAGTCCACCGGCACAAAGGCCTGCAAAAAGAAGGGCAGGATGGCCAGCAAGTCGATGATGGCAAATGGGCTCGCCACATAGGCCAAGCGGGGATTGCCTTTTTCTTTGAATTCTTCGTCCTCGGGCGCCAGGTAAAAGCGGGTGAGGTATTCAATCACGAACACGATGATGGAGAACACATCAAAGGCGTGGAACCAGTTTTTGTAGGGTTCAAAGATGGCGGGGACTTGTTCGAGCACCATGGTGAACAAGTTGGCGATGATCAAAATGGCGATCCACT
Organism: Limnohabitans rimovensis (SeqCode); assembly: GCF_965234775.1. Classification (GTDB taxonomy): domain Bacteria; phylum Pseudomonadota; class Gammaproteobacteria; order Burkholderiales; family Burkholderiaceae_C; genus Limnohabitans; species Limnohabitans rimovensis. Next base: position 225,730 of record NZ_OZ248566.1, read on the forward strand.
TGTCCACAGACTTTTGGTAGTTGCCCGGGATATTGGGGTTGAGCAGCCAGGCGTACAGCCACTGGCGGCGCGGCAAATCAGGTGAAATGTCGGCCTCTACTTCGACACCCAACAGGTGTGCGGCGTCAAGGTCAGCGATTTGGATGGCTTTGCGGGGTTGTTCCATGGGGCACCTCAGAATTCAAACTCGGCCACTTTGACCGCATAAGCACCCTTGTCACAAACCGACACGCGCACCTGGATTTTTTGATCGATCACCACATCGGGGGTGATCGGAGAAATGATGGTCGGAATGGCCGACCCGGGGGGGGTAGCGGTGATTTTTTCAATCACGATGTTGCCCGCCAAGCTGCGGTCATCGGGGTTGCAGGCGGGCGCAAAGTCCAGCGCAATGCCATCGCGAAACGGGTTGTCCAAGGCCTTCATGTTCGATTGCATCAAGATGGCTTCCAAACAACCACCCCAGGTGTTGGGTGCTTTCGCTGTGGCCGCTTTATCGGCCGCAGGTGCAGCGCCATCAGGGGATGGTGCAGTGCCTGCGCATGCGGCCACGCCAAAGTCCGCTTCAAAGCGGCCCGCGGTGGCCTCTTGCATCCAAGAAACAACGGCTTCGCCATTGCGTTTGGCGGTCTCGGTTTTGTTGGCTTCGGTGTAATTCATCTTCCCAAACCATGCCACCACGGCCAAAGCCACTGCGCAAGACAGCAGGAAGAGCCAGTCTGTGGCAGTGGGTTGCGTCGACACTGGTGGGGTGGGCTGCGCTTGTGCAGAGCTCATAAATATCATCCTCTTGAAATCGCTGACATTTTGAAATTCCAGCTTGTTGTGATTCCGATGATATTCGTAAATCAATTAACAAAATAGAAAAATTTGATGCTGAATGCCAGGATGGTTTATATGTGGCCCACGGCTGAATAATTTAGGGTTCACCCCGGGTGAATAGCGCTGGCAACTCAAACATAAGACTGTTGCGTTATGCGCAAGCATGGCCGCATGCAAATGGATGCATCACGCCAACTGGGATTTCAAAACCCTCAAAGTCTCTCAAGATGCAGCCAGGTCAGGGCGCTGCACAGCCCTGTGCCACGGCAGTGGCGTGGCACTCGGCTCAGGTGTTTTGCGAGCCGCGGTGGGCCCAGGCCGTGGTGTTCTTTTCGATGTAGCTGAACAGCTCATACATGGCCATGGCCATCACGCCCACCACAACCAGGCCAGAAAAGGCCAGGCCCATTTGCATGGCCGATCCGGCAGAAATCAGCAAGTAGCCAATGCCTTCGTTGGCGGCGGTCATCTCAGACACGGTGGTGCCGACAAAGGCCAATGTGATGGCCACTTTGAGCGAACCAAAAAAGTAAGGCATGGAGCGCGGCAGGCCGACCTTGACCAACACGTCCCAGCGCTTGGCCCCCAAGACGCGTAACACGTCTTCGAGTTCAGGCTCCAAGGTGGCCAAGCCGGTGGCGATGTTGACGGTGATGGGGAAAAAACTGATCAAAAAAGCGGTCAAGATGGCCGGGCCAATGCCAATGCCAAACCACACCACCAAGATGGGCACAAAGGCGGCTTTGGGCAGGGCGTTGAAGGCCGTCATCAAGGGGTAAACCGCGGCATAGGCCAAGCGCGAGCTGCCAATCACAAAGCCGAGCAGCACGCCCACCACAATGGCAATGCCAAAACCGGCCATGGTGACCCAATAGGTGCGCCAAGCGTGGGCGGCGATCACCCCCGAATACTCCACGGTTTGCTGGGCGATGCGCGAGGGGCTTGGGAAGATGAATTCAGACACCGAGAAGGCCCGGCACAGGCCTTCCCAGATGAGCAATGTCACCACCAGCAAAATCAGTGGCGACCAGCGTTCGAGTTTTTTGTTGTTCATGGGGCTTGGCGATCGGCTCAGGTTTTGCGAATCGCGCCAATGTGGCTGCGCAATTCGTGCACGATGTCGGTGAATGCGGGGGTGTAGGTGATTTCCAAATCACGCGGGCGCGGCAAATCAATCTCGCGGCGCACCACAAAGCGGCCAGGGCTTTTGCTCATCACATAAACGGTATCGGCCAAAAACACCGACTCGCGCAGATCGTGGGTGACCAAGATGACATTGAAGCGTCGCTCGGTCCACAGGTCGCGCAGGGTGCACCAGAGTTCTTCGCGGGTGAAGGCGTCCAAGGCACCAAAGGGCTCGTCAAGCAACAGCATTTTGGGCTCATGGATCAGGGCGCGGCAAATGCTGGCGCGCTGCTGCATGCCGCCCGAGAGTTGCCAGGGAAATTGGCGCTCGTAGCCGCCCAAGCCCACGCTGCGCAACAAGTCGATGGCGCGGGCTTCAAATTCGGCACGTTTTTCTTTGAACTGGCTGCGGTAGGGTTCGACAATTTCCAGCGGCAGCAGCACGTTGTCCAAGGTGGTGCGCCAAGGCAGCAGCGATGGCGCTTGAAACGCCATGCCACTGATCTTGAGCGGACCGTCGACCATTTGCCCACCCACATGGATGCTGCCCTTGGTGGGGCGGCGCAAACCCGTGGTGAGCTTCATGAAAGTGGATTTGCCGCAACCCGAAGGCCCCACGATGGCGATGAACTCGCCTTGTTTGACCTGGAGGTTGATGTCTTCGACCGCAAAGTGGTTTTGCGCCAACAACTCGTCGTTGTAGGCCAGCCAAACGTTTTGAAAGTCGACGAAGTTTTCGGCAGCAGCAGTCATGAATTCGGGTGCTTATTTTTTAGGCAGGATGTCGAGGTCTTTGGCGCTGGGCAAAAAGCTGCCGTTCCAAATCGCATCGGGGTTGACGCGTGACTTGGTGTTGAAGGCGTCGGAGACTTGCGACGCCATCAGGGCCATGCGTGGGCCTTGGATTTGACCAAAGCCTTCTTTGCGCGCATCGGGGCTGTTGATCACGGTGTCGATGGCCAGCTTGAGGCGGCGCACTTCGAGTTCGGTGTTGATGATGCCGTCGCGGGCCTTGACCGATTCGATGCCTTTGGCAGGGCTGGCGATCACATCTTTGGCGCCTTTGGTGAAGGCCCGCAGGAAGGCTTTCACGGCTTCGGGGTTTTCGCGCAGGATTTTGGGTGTGGCGATGATGGCGTTGCCATACAACTTCACGCCAAAGTCGGGGTACTGCATGACCACCACGTCTTCGGCCTTGACGCCGCGGGCTTCGATGTTGAGCAGCGAGGTGAAGGTGAAGCCGGTGATGGCGTCCACGTCGCCGCGCACCAACATGGTTTCACGCAACGGGGGGTCCATCGCCGTCCAGGCCACGGTGCCAATGCCGTTGGCTTTTTGGAAGATGGGGAAGGCACGGCGGCCGGCGTCAAACACCGGTGCGCCCAATTTTTTACCGGCCAAATCAGCGGGCACTTTGATGCCTGACTTTTTCAGCGCCATGACCGATGCCGGGGTGTTGTTGTAGACCATCATGATGGCCACGGGCTTGTTGGGGGCGTCGGGGTTGTTGGCGTGGAATTCCATCAAGGCGGCCAAATCGGCAAAGCCCATGTCGTAAGTGCCAGAAGCCACGCGGGTGACCGCACCGCCCGAGCCGTTGCCGGCGTCCACTGTCACATCGAGCTTGGCGTCTTTGAAGTAGCCGGCGGCCACGGGGTGGGTGAAAAAGGCGGCTGGGCCTTCAAAACGCCAATCCAATTGGAATTTGATCGGGGTGGTTTGGGCCTGGGCCCAGGTGGCTGACAGGGCCAAGGTGGCCAGCAGGGAAAGTTTGAGGAAGGGGCGTTTGGACATGGAAACTCCTAATGATGGTGAAAGGGTTTAGCAATATAGATGCCCAGCATGGGCAGGTCGCTGGGGGGTCAACACGCATTTTCCCCCATCTGACAACCTGCGCCGCACCTGCGGTGTGCATTGCCAATCCTCATTGGTGCACCTTGCACCAGTTTCGCCTTTGTGCCTGGGAGGGCAGCGCGGGCCTGGCGCGCAGGATCGATCAATCCATACAAAATTGTATACAGTTTGGGTGCGGCGCCACCCCATGAAAACCCGAGGAGGAGCGGTGCCCACCTCAGCGGAAGTGGGTGCTGGGGTTGGCATCGGGTGCAAGGATTGGGTCACTGGCCAAGGGGTTCAGCTGAGCAAATCCAACAGACTGCGCGCCACCACCTTGGTGGCGCGGCGCAGGTCTTGCAAATTCAGCCGCTCATCAGCCCTTTTGGCATGTGACTCGAGCACGGTGCGTGGCCCCGCGCCGTAAATCACGCCGGGGATGCCGCGCTCCACATACAAGCGCACATCGGTGTAGAGCGGTGTGCCCACAGCCGGGATGGGCTCGCCAAAGACCTCCGTGCCATGTTTTTGCAAAGCTTGCACCAAGGGGCGGTTGCCACTCAGGGGCACCATGGCCCGGGCGAGCAACAGGCGTTTGACATCGGCGCGGATGTGGCGGCCCCCCCGCGGCGGCTTGAAGCTGTCCACGGCTTTGGCGATCACTTCGCGCAAATGCGCTTCCACTTGCGCGGGGTCTTCCTCGGGGATCATGCGCCGATCCAGCTTGATGACCACTTTGCCGGGGACCACATTGGTGTTGGTGCCGCCTTGGATCAAACCGACATTCAGATAGGGGTGGGTGATGCCCTCCACTTGGGAGGTGACCTTGAGGTAATCGGCGTTCAGCGCATACAAGGCGTTCAGGATGTGGGTGGCGCCTTGCAGCGCATCCACGCCACTGTCGGGAATCGCGGCATGGCTCATCTCGCCGTGCACCGTCACCTCGAGTTGCAAGCAGCCGTTGTGGGCCACCACCACTTGGTAGCTGAAGCCTGCGGCCATCATCAAATCGGGCTTGGTCAACCCCTTTTCGAGCAACCAACCGGGGCCGAGTTCGCCACCGAACTCTTCGTCGTAAGTGAAGTGCAATTCCACCCCCCCTTTGAGCGGCAAGCCCAGGGACTCAAGCGCCCGCACCGCAAAAGTGAAGGTGGCGAAGTCGCATTTGCTCACCGCGGTGGCGCGGCCAAACATCTGGCCGTCGACAATTTCAGCGCCATACGGGTCGTGGCGCCAGCCCTCGCCGGGGGGCACCACATCGCCGTGCGCATTCAGGGCAATGGTGGGGCCGTCGCCATAGCGGCGGCGCACGATCAGATTGGTGATCGATTCCAAGCCTTGGGCCTGCACTTCGGCGGCAGGCACCTCATGGGCTTCGACCACCATGCCCATGGCGCGCAGCAATTCGGCGGTGCGCTGCGCATGCGGTGTGTTGTTGCCCGGCGGGGTGTCGGTGGGCACCCGCACCAAGGCCTGCAAAAAGCCGACTTCTTCGTCAAAGTGCTGGTCAATCCAGGTATCAATTTGGGCGTGGTGGTTCATGGTGTGGGTGTTTCGTGCAAGTGGTCGAGCAAATGGGCAAAGGCGTCGATGGCCAGTTGGAGGTCATCGCAGCTCACGCTCTCCAAGGGGTTGTGGCTGATGCCGCTGTTTTCGCCGCGCACAAACAGCATGGCCTGGGGCATGACTTCATGCAATTTCATGGCGTCGTGTCCTGCGCCGCTGGGCAAGCGGTGCACCGGCAAACCCAAAGCGGTCACCGCGTTTTCCCAGCGCCGTTGCCATTCGGGGTGGCTGGGTGCGGCCGAAACGCTCATGGCTTTTTCGGTGTGGTGGCGCACCCCACGGCGTTGGCAAATGGCGTCCAACTCGGCCATCACATCGGCCACCAGGGCGTCGCGTTGGGCGTCGAGCGGTGCGCGCATGTCCAAGCTGAATTGGCAGCGACCCGGCACCACATTGATCGAGCCATTGGGCACTTGCAACTGACCGATGGTGGCCACCGAGTCGCCGTCGCGCGCAGCACGCCGCTCCATGTACAAGGCCAATTCGGCCATGGCCACGGCGGCGTCTCGGCGGCGGTCCATGGGTGTGGTCCCCGCGTGGCTGGCCATGCCGTGGATGTCGCACAAATAACGTTCGCTGCCGTTGATGCTGGTCACCACGCCCAAGGGCATGTCCAGTTCGTTGAGCACCGGGCCTTGCTCGATGTGGACTTCCACAAAGCCCAGGTAACGGGATGGGTCGCGTTGCAAGGTGCCAATGGCCTTGGGGTTCAGCCCCACTTGGGCCATGGCCTCGCGCATGGCAATGCCGTCGGCATCGGTTTGATCCAGCCAAGCGGGGTTGAACTGCCCCACCAAGGCCCCAGAGCCCAAAAACGTGGCCCGGTAGCGCTGGCCTTCTTCTTCGGCAAAGGCCACCACCTCAATGCCGTGGGCCAAGCGCCGGCCCTGGCGGGCGAGTTCGCGCACACAGGCCATGGGCACCAAGATGCCCAAGCGCCCGTCGTACTTGCCCCCATTGCGCACCGTGTCGTAATGCGAGCCGGTGAGCAAGCGTTGGGCCTTGGGCGATGCCCCGTGATAGACGCCCACCACATTGCCCACCGCGTCGGTGTGGACCTCGTCAAAGCCGCAGGCTTGCATGCCCAAGGTGAGGGTTTGGGCGCAGGCTTGGTGCGCGGCGGTGAGGTAGGTGACGGTCAACTCGCCGCGCTCGGCAAAGCCGGGGTCGCTGAATTGCGCCAGCCACTCGTGCCAGTCCCAGACCTCTTGGCCCAAGCTGGGGTGAACGCCGAGTTTGTCGTTGAGGCGAATTTCGGCAATGCGGTGGATGTTGCGCAAGGCCTCGGCGAATTCAAAGTCCACCGGGTTGCCCAAACGCCTTTGCCAGGTGGCGATGATTTGTGCACGGTTCAGCCCCTGGCTGCGCGGACCCCGCACCGCCAAGATGAAGGGAAAGCCAAATTTGGCGTTGTAGTCGCGGTTGAGTTGCTGGATCAGGGCCAGCTCTTGCGCATTGCAATGGGTCAGGCCCGCTCGACTTTGCTCATCGGTGGAGGCGGCGGTCAGGGCATTGCCCAACATGGCCTTGCCGGCCAATTCGGGGTGGGCACGGATCAGTGTGAGCTGCGCTTCACGCCCCGCAGAGCGCAGCACCTGCACCATGGCTTGTTTCAGGTGTGCGGCGCTGGTGAAGGGGCGCTGGGCCAGGGCTTTTTCGGCGATCCAATCGGAGTGCTCGTACAAACCATGCAAGGCCTGCAATGCCGCAGCGGGCGGCATCGCATTCAGTTGGTCAAGGCTGAGTGTCATGGTGCTTCCTGGTAGGGGTGGACTTGGCGCCAATGCTGGGCCACGTCGATGCGCCGGCACACCCAAACCCGGTCGTGGCGCTCAATGTGGTCCATGAACTTTTGCAGCGCCACGATGCGGCCAGGGCGGCCGAGCAATCGGCAGTGCATGCCTACGCTCATCATCTTGGGGCTGTCAGCACCTTCGGCATACAAGGCGTCAAAGGTGTCACGCAAGTAAATAAAGAAGTCTTCGGCTTGGGCAAAGCCTTGGGCCGATGAAAAGCGCATATCGTTGGTGTCCAAGGTGTAGGGCAGCACCAGGTGGGGCACCACTTGTCCATTGGTTTTGGCCACTTTCATCCAAAAGGGCAGGTCGTCGCCGTAGTAGTCGGAGTCGTAGACAAAGCCGCCGTGGTCGACCACCAAGCGGCGGGTGTTGGGGCTGTCGCGCCCGGTGTACCAACCCGCACCGTGCACGGTGTCGCTTTGGCCATGGCGCTGCCCGGTCAGGCGCTCGATGATGGCCAGGGCTTTGTGCATGTGGTCGCGCTCGGTGGCTTCGTCCAGGTTTTGGTAGTGGATCCAGCGCCAGCCGTGGCAGGCGATTTCATGTCCCAGCTCATGGAAAGCGGTGGTCAATTCAGGGTGACGCTCCAGGGCCATGGCCACGCCAAACACGGTCATGGGCCAGCCTCGGCGCTCAAACTCGCGCAGGATGCGCCACACCCCCACGCGCGAGCCGTATTCGTAAATGCCTTCCATGCTCATGTGGCGGTCGGGGTAGCTGGCCGGGTTGAACATTTCGCTCAAAAACTGTTCGCTGCCGGCGTCGCCGTGCAAGGTGGCGTTTTCGCCGCCTTCTTCGTAGTTGAGAACAAATTGCACCGCCACCCGGGCTTGGCCGGGCCATTGGGCGTGCGGCGGGTTGCGGCCGTAGCCGACCAAGTCGCGGGGGTAGGGCCGGGTGCTGTCGTAGTTCATGGGGGGGTCCTTTTCCTCAGTGCCAGACATCAGCGCAAGGCTTGTGCCACATCGTTGCTGGGCACGGTGCGCTCAAACATCAAGCTGTCTTCCACATGTTGCAGGTGCTCGGCCATCAAAGACACGGCCAAGTTTTCGTCGCGCGCCGCCATGGCTTGCACGATGGCAGCGTGCTCATCAGCCGAATGCCGCGCGGCGTGGGCGCTTTGGTACATCAGGGTGATCAGGGCGCAGCGCGAGATCAAGTCGTTGAGCATGTCGGCCAAAACTGGGTTGTCCATCAACTCGGCCATGCGCACATGAAAGTCGCCGAGCAACTCGGTTCGGGCGCTCACATTGTCTTGGGCGATGGCTTCGCGCTCTTGGGCCACGTGCTCTTGCAAACTTTTCAACCACGCTGGTTGTAATTCGCGCACAAAAGCGCGGGTCATTTCGGCCTCCAACATGCGCCGCACGCCAAACACCTGGCGCGCTTCGCTCACCGACGGGGTGGCGACAAATGCGCCGCGTGCGGGCTCCATTTGGATCAGCCGCTTTTGCGACAGCTGAAACAGGGCTTGGCGCACCAGGGTGCGCGACACGCCGTAGTGGTCGGCCAGCTTTTGTTCGGCCAGTTTGGCGCCGGGCTGCAAGCGGTGCTCGACGATGGCGCGGGTCAGGCCTTCCACGATTTGATCGGTGGGTGTGCTGGTGTCGGGCATGGCAGGGGGATGGCTATCAATCTGAAATTTCAAAAAATTGTATACACTTTTGATTTTGACCAACGCCAAGGAATGCCCATGGGATTGAGCACACATGTTTTGGACACCATGCACGGCTGCCCGGCGGCGGGCATGGGTGTGGCCTTGTTCACCACCCAAGGCGGGCAAGCCCAGCTCGTCAAGCGGTTTGTACTGAATGCCGATGGGCGCAATCCCGACGGCCCTTTGTACGACAACCACAGTTTGAAAGCAGGCATTTACCGCCTGGTTTTTGATGTCAAAGCCTATTTCGCCGGTCGGGGTGTGGCGCTGCCAGAACCCGCCTTTTTAGACCAAGTGAGCCTTGACTTTGGCGTGGCCGACGCCAGCAGCCACTACCACGTGCCTTTGCTGGTCAGCCCCTGGGCTTATTCCACCTACCGGGGCTCCTGAGGCAAATCGGCCTTTTAGGGGGGCCCCAGACTTTTTTCATGCGCGACAGGGGCGTGCTGTCGGCTGTCCCTAAAATGCCTTGAACCCCTCAACCCAACACCCCCATCCCATGTTTCCTGTCACCAACACGGTTCGCTTTGTGCTCGACGGCCAGATCGTTGAAGCCAAGGGTGTGCGCCGCACCACCACAGTTTTAGATTACCTGCGCGAGCAGCTTCAACGCACGGGCACCAAAGAAGGTTGCGCCGAAGGCGATTGCGGCGCTTGCGTGGTCATGGTCGGCGAGCTCAACGCCAGCGGCAAAGGCGTGGATTACCGCCCGATCAACAGCTGCATCCATTTGCTGCCGTCGCTGGATGGCAAATCGATCAAAACCGTTGAAAGCTTGAAGCGCACCGATGGCAGTTTGCACCCAGTGCAACTGGCCATGGTGGACTGCCACGGCTCGCAGTGCGGCTTTTGCACCCCCGGCATCGTGATGAGCCTGGTCAATCTGGTGCAAATCAAGCCCCAACCCCAGCGCTTGGAGATCACCGACGCCCTCAGTGGCAACCTGTGCCGCTGCACTGGCTACAAACCCATCATCGATGCCACCGAGCAAGCCTGCCAAAAGGGCACCGGGCTCAAACTCGATGACCAAGCCGATGTGCCGCTGCTGCAAGAGATTCGCCGCGCCAGCGTGCCCACCCTGAGCTTAGAAGGTGAAATCATCTCCCAGCCGGTGCTGCGCACCCGCAAGGGCAATGAGTTTGTGGCCCCCGCCACCGTGGCCGAGGTGGCCGCCTATTTGACCCAGCACCCCCAAGCGACTTTGCTGGCGGGCAGCACCGAAATCGGTCTGCAGGTCAACAAGCAATACACCCGGCCCGACCACATTGTTTATTTGGGCAATGTGACCGAGCTGCGCCAAGTGCAAGACAGCCCCCAAGCTTGGCGTGTGGGTGCTGCGGTGTCCTTGGAAGACACCATGAACCTCATCAAAGACGCCTACCCCGACTTTGCCGAGGTGCTGCGCCGCTTTGGCTCACCGCCCATTCGGTCCACCGCCACCTTGGCGGGCAACATCGCCAATGGTTCACCGATTGGCGACTCCATGCCCTGCTTGCTGGCCTTGTCGGCGGTGTTGCACCTGCGCCGGGGCAGCAAAACCCGCGCACTGTCCTTGGAGCAGTTCTACACCGGCCAGAAAAAAACCGTTTTGCAGCCCGGCGAATTCATCGAGGCGGTCGAGATCCCCAAACCACGGCCTGGACAGGTGTTCAAGGCGCACAAAATCAGCAAGCGCTTTGAGCAAGACATTTCGGCCACCTGCGCGGCCATGCGCTTTGAGTTGGTCAACGGCCGTCTCAAAAATGTGCAACTGGCTTACAACGGCTTGGCGCCGTCACCCTGCCGCGCGCCGCGCTTGGAAGCGGTGCTGGAAGGCCAAGCGCCAGCTTCGGTCACACCGGCCGCCTTGGACACGGCCATCGCCGCCAGCTTCACCGCACGTGACGGCTTGCGCGCCAGTTGGGCCTATCGCGCCTTGGTGGCGCGCAACCTGGTGTTGCAATTCATTGAAGACAACCAAACCGTGGAGGCTTGACCATGAACGCACCCAATACCCTTCGCGAGTTGTTGCCTGCCGGTGTGCAAGGCACAGAGTTGATCCACGAATCGGCCCATTTGCACGTCACGGGTGAGGCGGTGTACACCGACGACATCCCCGAGCTGCGCGGTACCTTGTATGCCGCCCTGATCAAGTCCCCAGTGGCCCATGGCGAGCTGATCGGCGAGGGCATTGACCGCGCCGCTTTGCTCGCCGAGCACGGCGTGGTGGCGGTGTTCACCGCCCGCGATATTCCCGGCGAAAACAACTGCGGGCCCATCGTCCATGACGACCCGTTTTTGGCCGATGGCAAGGTGGAGTTTTTGGGCCAGGCGGTGGCCGTGGTGGTGGCGCGTGAAATGATTTATGCCCGCGAAGCCGCCAACCGCGCCAAGGTGGCTGTGCGCGAATTGCCAGCCATTTTGACCATCGACGACGCCATGGCGCAGCAAAGTTTTGTCATGCCTTCCAAGGGCATCAGCCGGGGTGACGCCAGCGCCGCTTTGGCCAGCGCGCCCCACCGCTTGCAAGGCCAAACCCATTGTGGCCAGCAAGAGCAGTTTTATCTGGAAGGGCACATCACTTACGCTGTGCCGCGCGAAGACGGGCAACTCACTTTGTATGTGTCCACCCAGCACCCGGATGGCAACCAGCGCGAGGCCGCAGCGGCCTTGAACCTGACCACCAATGACGTGGAAGTGATTTGCCGCCGCATGGGCGGCGGTTTTGGTGGCAAAGAGGGCAATGCCAGCATCTTCAGCCAAAGCGCGGCCTTGGCCGCGTACAAGCTGCAAAAGCCTGTCAAGCTGCGCGTCAACCGCGACGACGACATGATGATCACCGGCAAGCGCCACGACTTTCGAATCGACTACGACGTGGGCTTTGACGACAGTGGCCGCATCTTGGGTTTGGATGTGACCTTGTATTCACGCTGCGGCTACAGCACCGACTACTCTGGCCCGGTCAACGACCGCGCTTTGCTGCACATCGACAACTGCTACCACATCCCGCATTTGAAGGCCATGAGCCACCGCTGCAAAACACACATGCAAAGCGCCACCGCTTTCCGTGGGTTTGGCGGGCCACAAGGCATGTTTGGCATCGAGACCATGGTGGAGCAAATCGCCAACACCTTGGGCAAAGACCCGCTGGATGTGCGCCGCATCAATTTGTACCGCGACCCGGCGGTCTCCGGCGACCCGTCTACGTTGATGACCCAATATGGCCAGCGCATCGAAGACTGGATTGGCGACAAAGTCCTCGACCAACTCGAGGTCGAGTCCGCCTACCGCGCCCGGCGCGAAGCGGTGAATGCCTTCAATGCCAAGCACAGCCAACGCAAGCGCGGCTTGGCCATGGTGCCTTTGAAATTTGGCATCAGCTTCACCGCCACCATGCTGAACCAAGGCGGCGCTGTGATCAGCATTTACATGGATGGCTCTGTCAGCGTCAACCACGGCGGCACCGAAATGGGCCAGGGCCTGAACACCAAGATGGCCCAAGTCGCCGCCGATGGTTTGGGCATCTCCGTCTCCAGCGTGCGCGTGACCGCCACCGACACGCAAAAAGTGCCCAACGCCTCGGCCACGGCCGCGTCCAGCGGGGCCGACATCAATGGCGCGGCGATCAACAACGCCTGCGACCAAATGCGTGCCCGCTTGGCACCGGTGGCGGCGCGCTTGCTCGGCTGCGATGCCAGCGAAGTGCGTTTTCACAGCCATGCGGCCCATGCCGGTTCGGCCCAAGGCGCTGCGTCGGTGCCCTGGGAAAAAGTGGCCAAGCAAGCCTGGCTAGACCGCGTGGGTTTGAGCGTCACCGGGTTTTACATGACGCCTGAAATCAAGTACGACTTTCAAACCCTGAAAGGCCAGGCGTTTTATTACTTTTGCTATGGCGCGGCAGTGACCGAGGTGGAGATCGACACCCGCACCGGCGAGTGGTGGCTCAAAGCGGTGGACATCGTCCACGACGTGGGCCGCAGCATCAACCCAGCGGTGGACAAGGGCCAAATTGAAGGCGCCTATGTGCAAGGCATGGGCTGGCTCACCATGGAAGAGTGCATTTGGGACAAAAAAGGCCGCTTGCTCACCCATGGGCCCAGCACCTACAAAATTCCGGTGGCTGGCGATGTGCCCGAGCATTTCAAGGTCAGTTTGTTTGATGGCGAAAACGTCAAAGCCACGCCCTTCAAAAGCAAGGCCACCGGTGAGCCTCCGCTGATGCTCGCGTTGTCCACCTACTTTGCGATGCGCGACGCGGTGTCGGCCAGTGCCAATCACCAGGTGCTGGTGCACATGGATGCACCGGCAACGCCCGAGCGCATTTTGTTGGCCTGCGAGCGCGTGCGCGCCCAACTCAGCGCCTGATTCAGCGCTTGCGCCAGCGACCCAAGTCCCCCATACCGCCGCAGTGCGGTGGGGGCAAGCTCAGCGCTGACCTTCGGTCAGGGTGTCGAGTTGGAAGCGCCCGCTTTTGTCCCACAACCAGGTGTCGGTGTAGGTGGCTTGGCCCAAATGGATGGGGGCAGGGTAGGGAGAAGCCGCCATCACGGTGCGCTCAATTTCTTTGATCACATCGGGTGCATGTTTGGGTGCCCGTCGCCATTCCACCCGCAGCACATGGCCGCGCCGGTCCACCACCACATCCATCACACCCACCGCCTTGAGCAAGGGCGGCAGCCGACCGGTGTAGATCCGGTGCGCGTTTTGTTCGTAAATGTGGCGCGCTGCATCTTTGCGAAACTCTCGTTCGCTGCGCGCTTTGGACACCAACACGGGTGCCGGTTCTGGCGCTATGACCGGTGGCACTGGTTTGGGGGGAGCCACGATCACCACGGGTTCAGGGCGGTGGGGCGGTTCGATCACCGGTGGGGCCACGGCCACGGGGGGGGGACTCACGCAAGCTGCCAACGCCAACGCCATGACAGGCCAAAACAGTTGGGTTCGCCAGTGGCGGTGATGCAGGTGCAAGTGCAAGATATTCATGGATTGCAAACTTCTGGCGTGCGCAAGGGGCACGGCATTCACAGAACAAAACGAGCGCGTGCGCCATACTGTGCGCTTGTTTCATCCTTTGTGGCACAAAGGCAAACCCGGAGAAACTTTTGTATTCATTGTCTGATTTGATCCCCATGTTGCAAGCCGCGCCTGCCATCTGGGTCAGCGTGCGTTCTGTCCAGGGTTCGGGCCCGCGTGAGGAGGGCGCTTGGATGGCGGTGACTGCCAGCGCCATCGTGGGCACGGTGGGCGGCGGGCATTTGGAGCACGAGGCCATTCGCTTGGCCCGCGCCGCTTTGGCGGGGTCGACATCGGCCGAAGCGACTTTGTCTGCGCCGGTGTCGTTTGAGCACCGCTATGCCCTGGGCCCGAGCTTGGGCCAATGCTGTGGGGGCGTGGTGGTGCTGGGTTTTGAGGGCATCACCGCCAGCGACCTGCCGCGTTTGCAAGCGCAAACCCAAGCGCAGGCCCAAGCCGTGGCCTTGTTTGGCGGCGGTCATGTGGGCAAGGCCTTGATCGAGGTGCTGGGTCGCTTGCCCATGTCGGTGCTGTGGGTGGACAGCCGCGATGAAATCTTCCCGCCCCAAGTGCCGGCCAATGTGCGCTGTGAACACTCCGATCCCGTCCAGCAAGCCGTGTGGGACTTGCCCGCTGGCTGCCATGTGCTGATGATGAGCTTCAGCCATGCCGAAGACCTCGACATCTTGGCCGCTTGTTTGCAGCGTGCGCGCCAACACAAGGACCTGCCCTACATCGGCCTGATTGGCAGCGACACCAAATGGGCCACTTTCCGCCATCGCTTGGAGGCCAAAGGCTTTGGCCCGGATGACTTTGCCCGCGTCACCTGCCCGATTGGCATACCGGGCATCGAGGGCAAACAACCCGAGGTGATTGCAGTCGCAGTGGCCGCCCAGTTGCTCCAGCGCTAAAACTGTATACACTTGCCACTCCTGTCGCAGCGGAGCGGGGCCTCACCCTTGTTCGCGACCTGTTCTCCCCCTCACAGCGCCCGCAGTGGTGAGGGTGACACCGTCACACCGAGCTGACCGAGACATTGACATGGAAACATACTTTTTAGACTGGGCCAACCTTTTGCTGAGGTGGGTGCACGTCATCACCGCCATTGCCTGGGTGGGGTCATCCTTTTACTTTGTGTTTTTGGACAACAACCTGGTGCGCCCGAATTCGCCCGACTTGCTGGAAAAGGGCGTTGACGGCGCCATGTGGGCGGTGCACGGCGGGGGCTTTTACAACCCGCAAAAGTACATGGTGGCACCGAAAAAAATCCACACCCCTTTGCATTGGTTTTACTGGGAAAGCTACAGCACCTGGCTGAGTGGTTTTGCCCTGTTCACCGTGCTCTACCTGTGGAATGCGGGCACTTTTTTGATCGACCAGTCTTTGTTCGCCTGGTCGCCAGTGGCCGCTGGCGCCACGGCCGTGGGTTTGTTGGTGGCGTTTTGGTTTGTTTACGACGCCATCTCCCGCATCTTTGGGTTTCGCGAAAACGGCGAGGCCTGGGTCGGTGGCTTGATGTTCCTCGTGATCGCCTTTTCGTGTTGGCTCACCTGCCAGTTGTTTGCCGGTCGGGCGGCCTTTTTGATCGTGGGCGCGATGATCGCCACTGCCATGAGCGCGAATGTGTTTTTCTGGATCATTCCCGGCCAACGAAAAGTGGTGGCCGCCATGACCTCTGGCAAGACCTATGACCCGATGGAGATGGCCATCCACGGCAAACGCGGCAAGCAGCGCAGTGTGCACAACACCTACTTCACCCTGCCGGTGCTGTTTGCCATGTTGTCCAACCATTACAGCTTTTTGTACACCCACGAAAAGCACTGGCTCATCTTGTTGCTCATGATGTTGGCCGGCGCCCTCATTCGACAGTTTTTTGTGCAGCGCCACGCTTGGAACCACCAGCGCGCCGCCAACCCTTGGCCGTTTGCCGCAGCAGGGGTGGTCATCATCATCGCTGTGGTGGTGTGGCTGCGCCCAGCGCCCGCAGCAGCCCCCAGCGCCGCCCCCGCTGTGGCCACTTTGGCCCAAGTGCAAACCATCGTTGCCCAGCACTGTGTGTCCTGCCATGGGGAGCAAGTGCAAATGAAAAACATCCGCTTGGACAGCGCAGACACCCTTCGCCAACACGCGCAAAACGTCTACCAACAAGTGGTCGTCACCCGCCAAATGCCGATGAACAATTCCACCGGCATCACCGAGGGTGAACGCGCCACCATTGGGCGATGGTTTCAGGCGGGGGCCAAGGCGGATTGAGGGGAGTGTTTTAGACGCTGACAGGATATGGCGGTGGCTTGAAAAACGCCATCAGCAAGAGACTGGCAGCGACGTGGTTACCCCAAGTCAACTGCTGAAAAGCTCTGCGTGAGTACCAGCCCGAACGAAGTGGATGCGGTTCTCCACCACCTGGTAAATCAACAAAAAATCCCCGCCAATATGGCATTCGCGGTGGTCCGACCAGTCGCCTTTCAGGGGGTGGTCTAGCCACTCGGGCCCCAGCGGTGCATCGTTGGCCATCAACAGCAACATGGCCTCTTTGAGCCTTGCCATGTCGTACCGACCCGAGTGCGACAAGCGCTGCCAATCCTTTAAAAAGACTTTGGTGTAGTTGGCTAAACGAGGCGGATCTGCCCGTTTAGGCTTGGCTGTTTTTTTCAAGTTCAGCCAAGAGTTCGTCAACCGTGGCAAAGCCCGCACGGCCTTTGGCCATCATGGCGCGGGACTCCTCCATCGCAGCCAGCGTTTCGGCGTTGGGTACTTTGAGTTCTAGCGGAAACGCTTGGTCAATCACCACGCGGCGCAAAAACAAACGCACTGCGTCAGACATGGACAAACCCATGGCAGACAAAGCCACCGTGGCTTGCTCTTTGGTGTCGTCGTCCACACGGATGTGGAGCATGGAAGTTTGTGCGCTCATCTGGCCCCCTGCTTGATTGCGTGAATTTTGTATCTCAAATGAGATTTTGTCAAGGTCTCTTGTAGATTGGCTTTGCCTGTTTGCTCGCAAGCCAATTGCAAATCGCGCTCTTCACGCTCGGTCAATCGCACAGTCAGGGTGCTCATTTCAATCCTTTCAACGCCATATTCAAAGGGGGCAGCCCGTACGACAACGCAATACCGCATTCTCAAGCTTGCATATCCCCATGACCACTGCCACCCCAATGAAGATGCTTTTAGATAATGAAACTCAGACAGCGCGTGTTTGGGTGATGCGTTGATAAGCCCAAGTGAACACCGGCCACAGCAAAATCACAAAGGTGCCGATGGCCAACCCATGGGCCTGTCATGCCCTCAATGGGACCCAGCCGCCAAGGTCTGGGCCAGCTGGTTGTGCCGCTCAATCAGGGGCCCCATGTCCACCGTGGCCAGCTGCCCTTGGCGCACCACCACACGGCCGTTGACGATGGTGAAGTCGGCGTTGTCACTGGCGCACAGCAGCAGGGCGCCCACTGGGTCGTGGACGGCGGCACCGGCCATGCTCAGGGTGTCGGTGCGAAACATCGCGATGTCGGCGCAAAAGCCAGGGGTGATTTGCCCAATTTCATGTGCACGCCCCAGCACCTGGGCGCCCCCCCGGGTGGCCAGGTGAAGCGCGTCGCGGGAGGTCATTTCGGCGGGTCCCAAGTCGCAGCCAAACACGGTGCGCCCTTGCTCTTGGCGCGGCGCGTCCATCGCCCGGCCCACGCGCGCGAGCAGCATGGCTTGGCGCGCTTCGTTGAGCAAGTGGCCCGCATCGTTGCTGGCGCTGCCATCCACGCCCAGACCCACGGGCACGCCGGCGTTGAGCATGTTGCGCAAGGGCAAGATGCCGCTGGCCAAGCGCATATTGCTGCACGGGCAGTGGGCAATGCCGGTGCGGGTTTTGGCAAACAAATAGGTGCCGGCTTCGTCCAGCTTGACGCAATGGGCATGCCAAACGTCTTCGCCCACCCAGCCCAGGTCTTGCGCGTACTGGGCGGGCGTGCAGTTGAATTTTTCTTTCGTATAGGCGATGTCGTGGTCGTTCTCTGCCAAGTGGGTGTGCAGGCGCACGCCGTGGGCGCGGGCCAGTTCGGCCGATGTGCGCATCAGGTCTTGGCTCACGCTAAAGGGCGAACAAGGGGCCACGGCCACATGGGTCATGGCGCCAAAGCGGGCGTCATGGTGCGTCTCGATCAAGCGCTGGGTCTCTTTCAGGATGAAGGCTTCGTTCTCCACCACGCTGTCAGGTGGCAAGCCGCCTTGTGACTGGCCCACGCTCATGCTGCCGCGAGTGGCGGTGAAGCGCATGCCCATGGTGTGCGCGGCCTCGATGCTGTCGTCCAAGCGCACGCCGTTGGGGTAGATGTAGAGGTGGTCGCTGCTGGTGGTGCAACCGCTGAGCAGCAACTCGGCCATGGCGACTTGGCTGGAGACACGCACCATCTCGGGGGTGAGGCCTGCCCACATCGGGTAAAGCCCTTGTAGCCAGCCAAACAGCTCGGCGTTTTGCACTTGAGGCACGGCCCGGGTCAGGCTTTGCACCATGTGGTGGTGGGTGTTGACCAAGCCGGGCACCACGACATGGCGGCGCGCATCGATGACTTCGTCGGCGCTGCTCAGCCATTCGGCGGGCACTTCGGCCGCATTCACAACGGCTTGAATGCGCCCGTCGCGCACCCAAATGGACGCGTCGCGCCATTCGGTGCCCGCGTCGTCCTGGGAGGCAATGCATTGGGCTTGGTGGATGAGCAGACTGGGCATGGTTGATCCATAAAACAGTGGGTGACAAAGTGTCGCATGGCACAGGGCTGGGACCGGGGCCAGGGCCCAGGCGGTATATTCACCCACCACGTGTCCAACCGACCCATGTCCAGCCCTTTGACGCCTCCCCCCACTACCGCGCCCATGCCCTTGTTGGCTCTGGAGGGCATCACCAAGCGTTACCCCTCAGTGGTGGCCAATGATGCGGTTTCACTGCGCGTGATGCCGGGTGAAATCCATGCGGTGTTGGGTGAAAACGGCGCTGGCAAGTCCACCCTGATGAAGGTGATTTACGGGGCCACCCAGCCCGATGCCGGACGCATTTTGTTCCAAGGCCAGGAGGTGCGCATTGCCAATCCGCAAGTGGCGCGTCAGTTGGGCATTGCCATGGTGTTTCAACACTTCAGCTTGTTTGACAGCTTGAGCGTGGCACAAAACGTTTGGTTGGGTTTGGATGCGCAATGGACTTTGCCCCAGGTGCGCGCGCGCATTGTTGAGAAGGCTGCCCAATACGGTTTGGACATCGAACCCGAGCGGCCGGTGCACACCTTGAGCGTGGGTGAGATGCAAAGGGTGGAAATCATCCGCGCGCTGCTCACCGAACCGCGCCTGCTGATATTGGACGAGCCCACTTCGGTGCTCACCCCACAAGCGGTGGACAAATTGTTTGTGGTCTTGCGCCAATTGGTTGCCGAGGGTCGCAGCATTTTGTACATCAGCCACAAACTGCATGAAATCCGTGCCTTGTGCACCCGCTGCACGGTGTTGCGCGCTGGCCGCGTCACGGGGGAGTGCGATCCGCGCCTGGAGAGCAACGCGTCGCTGAGCCAACGCATGATTGGCGCCGAGCCACCCACCGTGCAGCGCCAGCGCCAAAAACCTGGCGCGGTGGTGATGCAGGTGATGGACCTGCATGTGCCGCGCAGCGAGCCCTTTGGGGTGGACATCCATGGGGTGAATTTCAGATTGCGCGCTGGAGAAGTGTTGGGCATTGCTGGTGTATCGGGCAATGGGCAGCGCGAGCTGTTGGCCGCTTTGTCGGGCGAGGACTGCCGCGCCAAAGCCCAAGCCATGGCGCTTGACGGGCAAGCCGTTGGCAACTGGTCGCCTGCGGCGCGGCGCGCTTTGGGTTTGCACTTTGTGCCCGATGAACGATTGGGACGCGGTGCTGTGCCGGGCATGGACTTGGCGCACAACCTGTTGCTCACCCGACAAGAGGCGGTGGGGCGCTGGGGCTGGATTCATTTGCGCGCGTTGCGCGCCCAAGCGCAAGCGGTGATCGAGCGTTACCGTGTCAAGGCCAGTGGGCCACAAGCCCTGGCCCAATCTTTGTCGGGCGGTAATTTGCAAAAGTTCATCGTCGGGCGCGAGATCGATGCACAACCGCGGGTGCTGTTGTTGTCGCAGCCCACCTGGGGGGTGGACGTGGGCGCGGCGGCCCACATCCGCGCGGCCATTTTGGGCTTGCGCGAGGCCGGTTGTGCGGTGCTGGTGGTCAGCGAAGAGCTCGATGAATTGTTTGAACTGTGCGACGGCTTGCATGTGATGGCACAAGGCCGTTTGTCACCGCGTGTGGAGCGTGATCAAGCCGACGTGGCACTGATCGGCAGTTGGATGAGTGGTCTGTGGCCGCCACAAGCCAGCGCTGCATTGGCGGGGGCCGCATGATTCGTTTGGAGCCCCGTGCATTGCCTTCAACCGCATGGACCTGGGCTGCGCCCTTTTTGGCCCTGGCCTTGACGGTGGTGTTGGGGGTGATGCTGTTTGCTGCGTTGGGCAAAGACCCCGTTGCGGCCTTGCGGGTGTTTTTTTGGGAGCCGATCAAAAGCCCTTATGCCCTGGGGGAGTTGGTGGTCAAGGCCACACCGTTGCTCATCATCGCACTGGGTTTGGCGCTGTGCTTTCGCGCCAATGTGTGGAACATTGGGGCCGAGGGTCAGTACGTGATGGGGGCGATTGCCGCATCCGGGGTGGCTTTGCAGTTGGCTGGGGTGGCTGGTGCCTGGGTATGGGTGATCGTGGCCGGGGTGCTGGGCGGCATGCTGTGGGCGGCGTGCGTGGCCTGGTTGCGTGAGCGCTTTCACGCCAACGAAATTTTGGTCAGCCTGATGCTGGTGTACGTGGCGGTTCAGGTCTTGGGTTATTTGGTGTTTGGGCCCTGGAAAGACCCGGCAGGCTACAACTTTCCGCAAACCCAAACCTTTGATGCGGCGACCCGCATCCCGCGATTGATGAGCGGCTCGCGCGTGCATTGGGGCATGGTGCTGTCCCTGGTGGGCGTGCTGGCCTTGTGGGTGTTTTTGTTTCGAACCCGCGCAGGTTGGGCGCAGCAAGTTGGCGGCTTGGCCCCGATGGCAGCGCGTTACGCGGGCTTTTCTTCTCGCCAATCGCTGTGGGTGGCTTTACTGGTCTCGGGTGGTGCGGCGGGTTTGGCTGGTGGCTTGGAGGTGGCAGGCCCGATTGGCCAACTCACGCCGTATGTGCCTGCAGGCTATGGCTTTGCCGCCATCATCGTGGCGTTTGTGGGCCGCTTGCACCCGGTGGGCATGGTGTTTTCGGCGCTGCTGATGAGCATGTTCTACATCGGGGGTGAGTTGGCGCAGTCGCGCTTGGGCTTGCCCAAATCGCTCACGGGGGTGTTCCAGGGCTTGCTGTTGTTTTGTTTGCTCACCTGCGATGTGCTGATCCATCAGCGCGTGCGCTGGGTGCCTGCCGCCAGGGGGACAGCCTGATGGAGACCTACGCGCTGCTGCTGGCGGCCACCCTGCAAGCCGGCACGGTGCTGGCTTTGGCGGCCTTGGGCCTGCTCATCAATGAAAAAGCCGGTGTCGTTAACCTCGGGGCCGAGGGCATGATGTTGTGCGCAGCGATTGCAGGCTTTGCCACCGTGGTGCACACCGGCAGCGATGCCCTGGGTTTTGCCGCGGGCATGTTGGCTGGCGCGCTGATGGCTGCTGTCTTTGGTGCCTTGGTGGTGGGCCTCAACACCAACCCTTATGCCACCGGTTTGGCGCTGAGTTTGCTCGGCACGGGTTTGTCGGCCTTTGTGGGGGTGTCGTATGTGCAAGCCAAAGTGCCCGAGCGCCAAAGTTACGCCGTGCCATGGTTGAGCGATGTCCCGTGGCTGGGGGACGCGTTGTTCAAGCACCACCCCATGGTGTACGCCGTGATCGGATTAACCCTGTTTTTAATGTGGTGGTTTGAGCATACGCGCACTGGTTTGGTGCTTCGTGCGGTGGGCGAGTCGCCCCAATCGGCGCATGCCTTGGGCCACCCGGTGCGGCGCATCCGCATGGCAGCGGTCATCGCTGGTGGCGCTTTGTGCGGTTTGTCGGGCGCGTATTTGTCCATCATTTACACCCCCTTGTGGGTCGAGGGCATGGTGGCGGGCAAGGGCTGGATCGCCTTGGCCCTGACCACTTTTGCCACCTGGCGTGCTGCGCGCGTTTTGTGGGGCGCGTATTTGTTTGGTGGGGTGACCATGCTGCAGTTTCACCTGCAAGCCAGTGGCTGGGAAATACCCAGCCAGTTTTTGAGCATGTGGCCTTATCTGGCCACCATTGTGGTGCTGGCCTTGATTTCGAAAAACCCCATCTGGATCAAAGCCAATATGCCGGCCTCGCTTGGCAAATCCTTCACACCGGGCTCATAATGCCCCTTGTTTTTTTTCGTTCATCAAAGGAAATTTCATGACGCATGTGAGCAAACGTTCTTGGTTGAAAACCCTGGCCTTGGGCACCGTGGCTGCGGCCGTGTTGGTGGCTTGTGGCAAAAAAGAAGAACCCAAAGTGGTGGAGGCGCCCAAGCCCGAACCCCTGAAAATCGCCTTCGCCTATGTCGGTCCTGTGGGCGACGGCGGCTGGACGTTTGCACATGACAACGCGCGCAAGGCCATCGAGGCTGAGTTTGGCGACAAGATCAAAACCTCGTTCGTTGAGAACGTGCCCGAGTCGGCCGACGCTGAACGCGTCATCCGCGACATGGCCAGCCAGGGCAACAAGCTGATTTTTGGCACCACCTTTGGCTATATGGAACCCATGCTCAAAGTGGCAGCCGATCACAAGGACATCAAGTTCGAGCACGCCACCGGCTACAAACAAGCTGAAAACATGCGCACCTATGACAGCCGCACCTATGAGGGTGCTTACATGGCGGGTGTGATCGCAGGCAAGATGACCAAGAACAACACCTTGGGTGTGGTGGCCTCCATTCCCATCCCTGAGGTGGTGCGCAACATCAACTCCTTCACCCTGGGTGCGCAATCGGTCAACCCCAAAATCAAAACCAAGGTGGTGTGGGTCAACGAGTGGTTCAACCCGCCCAAAGAGACCGAAGCCGCGACTTCATTGATCAATGGCGGTGCCGATGTGCTGTTCCAAAACACCGATTCAGCCGCAGTGCTCAAAACCGCCGAAGAAAAAGGCAAGCGCGCGTTTGGCTGGGACTCGGACATGACCGCCTACGGCCCCAAAGCCCACTTGGCTTCGGCCATCATCAACTGGACGCCTTACTACAGCAAAGCCACCCGCGAGGCCTTGGAAGGCAAGTGGACCGGTGGTGCTGGCGTGTGGTGGGGCGTGAAAGAAGGCGCGATCGACATCGTCTCCATTGCTGAAGACGTGCCTGCCGACATCAAGGCCAAAGTGGCTGAGATCAAAGCGGGATTGAAAGACGGCAGCTTTGTGATTTGGAAAGGCCCGATTGTTGACAACACGGGCAAAGAGGTTTTGAAAAAGGGTGATGCAGCCGATGACAAGTTCTTGGGCGGCTTGAACTTCTACGTCAAAGGCGTGGAAGGCAAAGTACCGGGTGGCGACAAAAAGTAAACCAACCGGTTGCTGATGAAAAAAACCGCCGCAAGGCGGTTTTTTTTCGGGCGTCAAAAAGCCTGGGGCAAAATCATCGCCACACTTTGACCGATGAACATGTGCATTGGAGACGCGAACCATGAATTTTTCAGCCATCGACCCAGCCCGCTTGCCAGAGCTGTTGTGCGCCATGCCCAAGGCCGAGTTGCATTTGCACATTGAAGGCAGCTTGGAGCCCGAGTTGATGTTTGAGTTGGCCCGACGCAACCAGGTGCGATTGCCCCATGCGGATGTGGCGGCGGTGCGCGCGGCCTATGCCTTCACCAATTTGCAAAGCTTTTTGGATATTTACTACGCTGGCGCCAGTGTGCTGCAGCAACCGCAAGATTTTTATGACTTGGCGTGGGCTTACTTCGAGCGCGCAGCCGCCGATCATGTGGTGCATGCCGAGATCTTTTTTGATCCGCAAACCCATACCCAGCGCCGCGTGTCCATGCGCACCGTGGTCAGTGGTTTGCACCGCGCTTGTGAAGACGCGCGCACAAAGTGGGGCATGGATGCGCAATTGATCATGTGCTTTTTGCGCCATCTGAGCGAGGACGAGGCCTTCGAGACCTTGGAGCAAGCCATGCCGTTTCGCGACCAAATCGTGGGCGTGGGATTGGATTCCAGCGAGGTGGGCCACCCACCTGAAAAGTTTTTGCGCGTTTTTGCGCGCGCGCGGCAACTGGGTTTTCGTTGTGTGGCCCATGCGGGCGAGGAGGGGCCACCGGCATACATCTGGTCGGCCTTGGATGGCTTGCATGCCGAGCGCATTGACCATGGGGTGCAGGCCACACAGGACGCTGCCCTGATGCAGCGCTTGGCCCAAGAGCGCATGCCCTTGACGGTGTGCCCCCTGTCCAACATCAAGCTGTGCGTGTTTCCCGATATGGCCGCGCACAATTTACCGGCCTTGCTGGACGCGGGTTTGTGCGCATCGCTGCATTCCGATGACCCGGCCTACTTTGGCGGTTACATCAATGAGAACTTTTTGCAAACCTTTGCGGCATTGCCCTTGACCGCAGCCCATGCCTACCAACTTGCACGCAACAGCTTTGAGGCCAGTTTCGTGTCAGAGGCGCAAAAGCAAGCTTGGGTGGCACAGTTGGATGCCTGTTTTGTGGTGTTCGGTGCATAAAACGCAGCATGGGTGTCGCCTGCGTGCACGCCCTGTGCCGCGTGTACTGGCTTTCCACATTGACAAGGCGATGGGCTGAATGCACATTTGCGGCATGTTTTTGGAGACCTTTGATGTTGAAACGTTTGACCCGCCGCAGCCTGGCTTTGGTTTTGTCTTTGGCCTGTGTGGGCGTGATGGCCCAAAGCGATTACCCGAATAAACCCATTCGCATGGTGGTGGCTTGGCCACCTGCCAGTGGCATTGACATCGTGATGCGCCACATCTCTGAGGCTTTGCGCGTCGAGTTGGGACAGCCGGTCATCATTGAAAACCGCGCTGGTGCTGCGGGTGCTTTGGGCTCGGTGGCAGTGGCCAATGCCGCGCCCGATGGCTATACCTTGTTGTTCAACTCGGCGGCCATGAACATGCTGGCCGCCATGGGCACGCCCACGCAGTACAGCATGCCCGACTCATTCACCCCGGTGGTGAACGTGTTTTCTTCGCCCATGGTGTTGGTGGCACATCCGTCGCTGGACATCAAGTCACCCCAAGACCTGGTGGCCCTGGCCAAGGCCAAAAAAGGCGATTTGTTTTATGCCACTTCAGGCCACGGTGCACCTTCGCATTTTGTGGCCGAGTTGTTCCGTGCCCGCACCGGCATCGAGGCCACCGCTGTGCCCATGAAGGGCTCGCCCCAGGCCATGCTGGAGCAAATTTCAGGTCGGGTGGCATTCCACTTTGCCGTGGCTTCTACCGCCTTGGCCCCGGCCAAAGACGGCAAGGTCAAGGCGGTGGCGGTGACCAGCAAGTCGCGCTTGTCTGTCGCCCCAGACATTCCCACCATGGAAGAGTTGGGCTTTAAAAACTTCAATGCCAGTTACTGGAATGGGGTGTTTGGCCCCAAAGGTCTGCCGGCACCGATCGCGGAGCGCTTGGCCAATGCCTTCAATAAAGTGATGGCCCGCCCCGACATCCAGGAAAAGCTCATGCCCACCGCCAATGAGATCGACACCAGCAGCAGCCCGGCACGATTCACCAGCATGATCCGTGACGACTTGGCGGTGTGGAGCGAAGTGGTCCGTTACGCCAAGATCAAACCCGAGTGATCGGGCTTGGGGTCGGCTGGCCGGTGCTCAAGCCCGTGCTTGCCAGCCCCCATCAATGGGAATGGGTGTGCCGGTGATGTCACCCGCATCATCGCTGCACAAAAAAGCCGCCAAGGCCCCAACTTTGCTTGGCTGAACAAAGCGTTTGGAGGGTTGGCGGGCTTTCAAAAAATCCGCCGTCAATGCCTCTTCGGACACACCGGCGTCTTGCGCCCTTTGGGTGATGAGTTGTTTCAAGTGTGGCGTGTGCACGGCAGCCGGGCACAGCGCATTGCAGGTGATGTGGTACTCGGCGCATTCCAAGGCCACCACCTTGGTCAGCCCGACCAAGCCATGCTTGGTCGCCACATAGTCGCTTCGGTTAGCCGTGCCTTCCACACCATAAATGGATGCGAGGTTGATGATGCGGCCCCAATTGCGCGCTTTCATGCCAGGCACCAAGCGGTGCATGAAGTGGTAGGGCGCTGTCAAATTCACCGCCAGCGCATACGCCCATTTGTCGGGTGAGAGGTTTTCAATCGTCGCATCGTGGCGCGTCACTGCGTTGTTGACCAAGATGTCGATGTGGCCGTACAGCCGCTCGGCCTCGATGACCATGGCGTCGATGTCTTCGGGTTTGGAGATGTCTGCACCGTGGTAGTGGGCTTGGGCACCGGTGTCGCGCAACACCTGCAATTGGTTTTGGATCAAAGCATCGTCACCAAAGCCATTGATCAACACGTTGCAACCTTTGCGTGCCAGGGCCGCAGCGATTTCAAAACCAATGCCCCCCAACGAGCCAGTGATCAGGGCAGATTTTCCTTGGAGCATGGTTGTCCTTGTGTGAGCAGTTCAATGGTTCATTGGCCGTGGCGCAAACGGGTGCCCAAAATTTGTCCGGTGGTGAAGCTGCCACCCACGCCCGCCAAAAACAACAAGGTTTGTGCCGCTTGCTCGGGCAGGTTGGCCGTGCCCAGCACATCAAGGGCAATTTTTTCGTCCCACAGGTGGGGGTTGGCGTCGCGCGCCA
This sequence comes from Limnohabitans rimovensis (SeqCode), assembly GCF_965234775.1. Taxonomy (GTDB): domain Bacteria; phylum Pseudomonadota; class Gammaproteobacteria; order Burkholderiales; family Burkholderiaceae_C; genus Limnohabitans; species Limnohabitans rimovensis. The sequence goes on from NZ_OZ248566.1 coordinate 252,328, forward strand.
AAGGGGTGTCGGTCATGCCGGGGTTCAAGCCATTGACGGTGACGCCGTATATCCCCAGGCTCAGCGCCAGGCTTTTGGTCAGGGCAATCATGCCGCCTTTGGAAGCCGCGTAGTGCGCATAGGTTTGGCTGCCATACAAACCGCGGTCAGAGGTGAGCAGCACCATGGTGCCGCTTTTTTGTTGCACCATGGCCTTGGCCACTTCGCGGGTGATGAAAAAACTGCCATCCAAATTGATGCGCAAGGTCTCGCGCCATTGGTCGTCGCTCATCTCCAGCAACGGACAAGCCTGGCAAATGCCCGCCGCATGGATCAGCACATCGATGCGGCCATGTTGCGCCACGCTGAGGTCGACCAAGGCTTTGCATTGGCTGGAGTCGCCCACATCAAATGCCATGCTGTGCACCGATGGCGCTTGGCTGCGCAACGATGCGCTGAGCGTTTGCAATGCGGCGTCGTTTCGATCGGCCAACACCAAGCGCGCACCCTCACGGGCAAACAATTCGGCGCAGGCTTTGCCGATGCCTGATGCAGCGCCGGTGATGAGGATGGACTTGTTGCGGATGGTCATGCTTGTTCTCCAGATTGACACCCAAATGAGATTAACATAAGATGAAAAAATCCCACGATGCGAGATAATCAAAATGCAAAAAACAGCCCCCAGGGACTTCAAGGTTTACAAAGAAGCGGACTATCCGCAAGACAAAAAAGCAAGCCCTTATCCCGATTGGCCACCCCAAGCTTTTCACGTCAGCCACCTCGGTGAAGGCTCTTTCAAAACCGATGGATTCCGGCCCTGGGCTTTGTCCCGTGACATGGGCATGATCGAAGCCACGGGCGGCATGGTGGACGTGCATGTCAACCGCCGCGCCAAACCCTACGACCCCGCAGAAATTGCGCACCGCCACTTTCACAATGTCCACTACCAAATGGTTTATGTGCTCAAGGGTTGGGTGCGCAGTGAGTTTGAAGGCCATGGCGAGCACCTGATGAAAGAGGGCAGCTGCTGGTTGCAGCCGCCGCGCATCAAGCACACGGTACTGGGCTTTTCCGATGACCTGGAAATTTTGGAAGTCATCATCCCCGCCAATTACGACACGATTAACCTTAACGAGCCGCCCAAGGGAACACCCGATCCAGCAGGAGGAGCCCCCCATGCGCGATAAGCTCGATGCCATGCGCGGCAAACGCGCTTTGATCACTGGGGCCAGTGCCGGCATTGGCCGCGCCAGTGCCATTTCTTTGGCTGAATGCGGTGTGCATTTGGTCCTGACCGGTCGCAAGCTGGCCGAGCTCGAAGCCGTGGCCCAAGAATGCCGCGCCAAAGGTGTTCAAGTGGTGGCCCTGTCCGGTGACTTGAATGACAAACCCTTTGTGCGTCAGTTGGCGCAAACCGCGCATGACGCCGATGTGTTTGTGAACAACGCAGGCATCTTGAACTACGCGCCCATTTTGGACATGCCGGTTGAAGAATGCGAACAGATGTTCGCCACCAACGTGATCGCTTGTTATGACATTTCGCGCGAAGTGGCCCAGCACATGGTGGCGCGCGGTGGTGGCCACATGATCTTCATCACCTCGGGTTCGGCGCGCAGCGTGGGCATGCATGCGGTGGTGTATGCCGCCACCAAGCACGCGGTGTCTGCATTTGCCAAAGGCTTTCGCTTGGAGCTCAAAAGCGCCAATGTGCGGGTCACCGAGTTGGCCCCGGGCATGGTCGATACCGACATGCGCAAGGGCATCACCCACCCCGATGTGCTCAAGGCTTTGGCGGCGCGGCCCTACCAACCCATTTCGGCGCAAGACGTGGCCGATGGCGTGGTCTATGCGGTGTCATGCCAAGCGACCAACAGCCCGGATTTGATCGAACTGCGCCCACCCCGCGCCTGAGGCAGACCATGGATTTGGGACTGAAACAACAAACCGCGCTGGTCACCGGCGCATCGCAAGGCATTGGCCGTGCGATCGCCATCGCACTGGCCCGTGAGGGTTGTCACCTGCATTTGGCGGCGCGCAACCCCGAGGTCTTGGCCGCCTTGGCCCAAGAGTTGACACAAGCCCACGGTGTGACCGTGCACACCCATGCGCTGGACTTGAGCCAGCCGGGTGTGGCCGATCAATTGGCCGCCGATTGCGGGCCCATCGACATATTGGTCAATAACGCGGGCAATACCCCACGTGGCACGTTGTTTGAAGTCGACGAGGCCACTTGGCGACAGGGGTGGGAGCTGAAAATTTTTGGCTACATCAACCTGACCCGCGCCGTTTACCGCGAGATGTTCAAGCGCCAGCGTGGCGTGATCGTGAATGTGATTGGCATTGGTGCTGAAAAATTGGAATACGCTTACGCCGCGGGTTCGATGGGCAATGCCGCCTTGGTGGCCCTGACCAAAACCCTGGGCAGCGTGAGCTTGGACCACGGCGTGCGCATTTTGGGGGTGAGCCCCGGTTGGGTCGAAACCGAAAAAGCCAAACGCACCCTCAAGCGCCGCGCCACCCAAGAGTTGGGTGACGAAAACCGCTGGCGCGAATTGACCGCACATTTCCCGCGCGGGCATTTGATCCAGCCCGATGAAATCGCCGATGTGGTGGCCTTTGCGTGTTCGCCCAAAGCCAGCGCCATATCAGGCCATGTGATCACGGTGGACGCGGGCTTTGCCGCGCGTGGCTATGCGCCGCCCGTGATCAAGCTGTGATGCGCACCGAAAGTCCCATGCCCAACACCTTGCAACAAAAACTCGCCGCGGGTGAAGCGGTCAAGTTGGTGTCCCTGCGTTTGAGCCACCACATCGATGTGGTGCACATGCTCAAGGCCGCTGGCTTCGATGGTTTTTACATCGATGCCGAACACGGCATGTACAGCCTGCGTGATATTTCCGATCTGTGCCAAATGGCCCAAGCCTGTGGCCTCACGCCTTGGGTGAGGGTGCACAGCGCGACCGTGGGTGCGATCGGTCCGGTGCTTGACGCAGGCGCCCAGGGCATCATCTTGCCGCATGTCAACAGCGCCGCAGAGGCCGCGCTGGCTGTGGACCTGTGTCGCTACCCGCCCCAAGGCCATCGGTCCATGGCGGCTTTGGGGCCCGCCTCCGCTTATCAGCGGGTGCCGGCCAAAGATTCGCTGGTGCAGCGCAATGCAGCGGTGATGGTGGTGGCCATGATCGAAACCCAATCGGGCTTGGACCAAGCGCACGCCATTGCCGCTGTGCCGGGTGTGGATGCTTTGATGATGGGGCCGATGGACTTGAGTTTGGAGTTGGGCATCCCTGGCGAGTTGCGCCACCCACGCATCTTGGCCGCTTACGCCGCCAGCTTGAAGGCAGCGGTGGCCGCTGGCAAGCACTTCGTGTGTGGCGATGCGGGTGGCCCGCCTGTGGCGCAACTGGTGGCCCAGGGGGCGCGCATTTTGCTCGGCAGCAATGACGCCAATTACCTGCTGCAAGCCCTGACGCAAGCGGCCCAAACTTTGGACCGCGAGGCGCAGGTCAGTGGTTCTTGAGCGCCTGACGCCTGCCCCAGGCCATGGGGGCAGGTTGGCTTGATCGGTGTTGGGTCAATCGAAGCCGGGTGGCTCGTCGACGTTGACGGTGTCAAAGGTGCCGGGGATGATGATCTCCAGCACCTCCAGGTCGTCTGAATATTCCAGCACCGTGTGTTTGATGCCCGCTGGTTGGATCCAACAACTGCCCGCGACCATCATGTGTTCGCCTTGGCCTTCAAACTCCACCCGGTTCCAGCCTTTCAGGACATAGACCATTTGGAATTTGACGTCATGAAAATGGCGCTTGCTCACCGCGTTCTCATCAAACGGGCGACCGCGTCCGTTCACATGGGCATCGACCAAGCCACCGGTGGCCTCTTTGGCGCCCAAATCGCGATACACCACATAAGGGCGCAGGCCTTCGCCTTTGAACTCCGACGTGGCCAGGTGGCTGACATGGAATTTTTGGATGGGCCATTGGCCCAAGTCGCGCATGGCGGTTTCGGCCTTCACTGGGTGCAAGGGGGGATCGTAGGTTTTGGGTTTGGGTGTCATGGGGTTCTCCGGAGTGGTGGGACGGCTCTGCAGTTGGTGCAGCCTCAGTCGGCGCGGATGTGGGCATCTTTGACGATGCGGCTCCAGGTTTTTTGCTCTTTGGCGATGTACGCCGCAAATTCGCTGGGTGGACCGCCGCCGCCGACGGCGTTGTCGGTGGCAAAGCGTTCTGTGACGGCATTGGATTTGAGCGCTTTGAGGCTTTCTTCTTGGATCTTCTTCACCACATCGGCAGGCGTGCCAGCGGGCACCAAGATGCCATACCACTGGGCGGTTTCAAAATCTTTGAAGCCCATTTCCGCCACGGTGGGGATGTCGGGCAAACCAGAAATGCGCTGCTGGGTACCCACTGCAATCGCGCGCAATTTGCCGGCCCGGATGTGGGCCCCCAAGGCGGGCAGGCCCGCCGAAGATGCATGGGTGCGGCCGGCCAATAAGTCGGCCAACTGCGGCCCCGTGCCGCGGTAGGGGATGTGGGTGAGGGAGATGCCGGTGACCAGCTTCAAGTACTCCATCGCCAAGTGCCCGGCGCTGGCGTTTCCGGCCGAACCGTAGTCGAGCTTGCCAGGGTTTTTCTTGGCGTAGGCGATGAACTCTTGAAAGGTTTTGGCCGGCACATCGGGGTGAATGACAAACACATTGGGCACTTTGGCCAACAAGGTCACGGGCATGAAGTCTTTGTTGACGTCGTAAGGCTGGTTGCTCAGCATGTAGGGGTTGACCGCCAAGGTGCCCACATGGCCCAAGATGAGGGTGTGGCCATCGGGCACCGACTTGGCGGCTTCGACCATGGCCACGGTGCCGGCACCTCCCGGTTTGTTTTCCACAAACACCGACTGCCCCAGGCCTTTGGTCAACTCTGCGGCCACCGAGCGGGCCACGATTTCGCTGGTGCCACCGGGGGCAAAGGGCACCAAAAACCGCACAGGTTTGGTCGGCCAGTTGCTGGCTTGTGCTGTGGCCCAAGTTGCGCCCATGGCCAATGCCCCAGCACTTTGCAGCCAGGCACGGCGGGTCAGCGCATCAAAGGGTGAGGCAGTCTTGGACATGGGGGGTGCAATCGTTCAAGGGGTTGGCGAAATGGGCATGCCAGACTGGGCACTCAAAACTGATAGCGGCGCAAACCACCATCGACGGGAATGACCGCACCGGTGATGTAACTGGCCCGGGGAGACGCCAAAAAGGTGACCAAATTGGCCATGTCCTCGGGCTCGCCATAGCGCGCCATGGGAATTTCGTTCTCGCATTGCCACTGGCGATATTCGGGGGTGTAGTTGCGAAAAATTTGCTCCGAGTGGATGCGCCCAGGCGGCACGCAATTGACGGTGATGCCGTGCGGCCCCACCATGCGCGACAAGCCTTTGGCCCAGGAATGCATGCCGGCTTTGGCGCAAAAAGCGCCGTTCACATGGTCGGGCTCGCTTTTGCCCGTGATGTTGATGATGCGCCCCCAGCGGTTGGCAATCATTTGGTCGATCAAGGCGTCGGCGAGTTGGCGCGGGCGGTGAAAGTTCAGCGTCATCGCCTCTTGCCACTGGGCTTCGCTCACATGCAGGTCTTTGAAGCTGCGCGAGCCACCGGCGTTGTTGATCAAGATGTCCACCCGACCCAGGCCTTTCAGGGCCGCTTGGCTCAGTTGTTGAGCGGCATCTTCGGCATACATGTCTTGGGCGATCAGGATGGGCGCTTTGCCACCAGCGGCCACGATGGCGGCCGCCACCGCTTGCAGCTTGTCCATGCGGCGCGCGGTCAATGCCAGTTGCACCCCTTCAGCAGCCAGGGCCAGAGCAATGCCTTCGCCAATGCCCACAGAGGCACCGGTCACCAAGGCGGTTTTGTCGTTGAGTTGCATGTCCATGGGGGGAGTCCTTTCGCTGGGGTTGTTGTTCTAATGGATGTGGGGTCGCTGGCGTTCAGGCAAGCTCACTCTGAGCCCAGACGCAAGCGGTTGGGCAAGCGTTTTTCAATCGCAAATTTGAGCAAGGCCGCCACGCGGTAAATGCCGTGGGCAAATTTGCCGTATGGCATGGTGAGGAAAAACGCCATCACAGTGGCCAAATGGATGGCCAAGCTCAGCGGCAGGGCGGCGGTTTCGCGCAGGGCCAGCAGAACCAGGCCACTGGCACCGCACAAGAACAGCAGGGCAATGAAGGCGCGGTCCATGGGCTTTTGGGCGGCGTCGCCATGCTCGGGGTGGCGGTGCAGATTGAGCCACAACAAACCCACAGGGCCGATCACCAAGCCAATGCCACCCACCGTGCCCAAGACCACCGGCAGGCTGGTCAACGGGTAGGGTGCCACCCAGCCAAAGGCATAGTGGTAGAGCGTGGCCACACTGGTGGCGGCAAAGCACAGCATGAAGCCGTAAAAAGTGGCGTGGTGAAAACGCTTGCGCCACAGGGTGGTGCTGTCATCGGACTCGTTGCAACCCAGGCCATGTCCGCCGTCCAGGTATTTGAGGCGCAGCGCATCATGGGCGGCTTCGGCGCTGGCCGCGCTGTGGATGGGTGCGGGCGCAGAGCCGTCCATGGGCAAGACGGCGCGCCAAAAATCGCGCACACCCACGCCCAAGGCGAACACGCTCCAAGCAAACACCGGCGCAAACATCCACACCAGCAAGCCATGCGGGAAGATGGCGTAAAAATTTCCACCTTCAATGCGTTGCCACCACGTGCCTTGCACCACCATGGTGGCAATCAAGAACAAGGCCAAGGACAGGCTCAAGGCCCAGGCCACGGTCAGGCCATTGCGTTGGTACAGAGTGCCCAAAGCGCGCGGCCAGGCAAAGCGTTCGTAAGTGGTGATGCGCACTTGCGCCAGCGATTGCGGCACGTTCACGCCAAACGGGTTGGGCGGTGCGTATTGGCAGGCGTGCAAGCATGCGCCGCAGTTGTGGCACAAATTGGCCAGGTAATGGGTGTCGGCGGCGGTGAATTCCAGGCGCCGCGTCATGGCGGGGAACACCGCGCAAAAGCCTTCGCAATAGCGGCAGGCGTTGCAAATTTGCATGATGCGCGCCACCTCGGCTTCGGCCGGCCCCATGTGCAGACCGCCTTGCGCCAAGGCCCTTGCCTGGTCGGTGAGGCTTTGCAAAGATTCAAGCTGCGACATGGTCTACCCCCTGATGCAAAGCAGCTTGCGCCGCGTGTTGCCCGGCCACCCGGCCAAAAATGGTGCCGATGGTCATGCCCACCCCGGCGGTATAGCCCTGGCCCAGCACATTGCCCGACATCACCTCGCCCGCCGCAAACAAGTTGGGGCTGGGTTCACCGCGCACAAACACCGCCGCTTGGTCATTGACTTTGACGCTGAGGTAAGTGAAGGTGATGCCCGGTCGCAGCGCGTAACCATGGTAGGGCGGCGTGTCGATGCGCCGCGCCCAATGGGTTTTGGCGGGGGTGATGCCTTCGGTGTGGCAGTTGTCGAGCACGGCATGGTCGAACTCGCCTTCAACGCAAGCTGCGTTGAATTGCGCCACCGTATTGACCAAGCTGTCGGGGTTCAAGCCGAGTTTTTCGGCCAACTCGGGCAGGCTGTTGGCGGTGATGGGCGGAAACACCGAGGGCATGAACCGACCGACCGCTTTGGCGTCAATGATGGCGTAACCAATTTGGCCTTGTTGGCCAGCGATCAGGCGGCCCCAAATGGCGTAGCGCTTGGGCCAAAAGTCTTCGCCCTCGTCATAAAAACGCTGGCCATGCTGGTTGACCATGATGCCCAGCGACACGCAATCCAAGCGGGTGGTGATGCCGCCATCAAACAAAGGTGCGCGCGCGTCAATGGCCACGCAATGCGCTTGGGTGGGGTCGCCAATGGCGTCGGCGCCGCTTTCGAGCATGTGCTTGAGCAACACGCCCATGTTGTAGCGGGTGCCGCGGATCAAAAAGTTGTCTGCGGTCCACTCGCCCCATTGGTTTTGGCCCCAGGCTTCGCGCTGCCAAGGGATGTTGGACTCGTAGCCCCCACACGCGACCACGCAGGCACGGGCGGCAAACCGCCGCTCGCCCGCCCAAGCGGCGACAAAGCGCGGGCCGTCCCATTCCAGGCGATCCACCTCGGTCTCGTAAAGGATGTCCACGCCCAGCTTTTCGGCGCTGCGGAAATAGGCATTGATCAGTGCTTTGCCCCCGCCCATGAAAAAAGCATTGGTGCGCGACAGGTGCAAGGTGCCCGACAGCGATGGCTGAAAGTGAACGCCGTGGCTGCGCATCCAATCGCGGCAGCGTGAGGACTCGCGGATCACCATGCGGGTCAGGTGCTCGGTGGTCTTGCCCGCCGTGACCTTGAACATGTCTTGCCAGAACTCTTCTTCTGGGTAGGCCTCGGTGAGCACGTCTTCGGGCGCATCGTGCATGCAGCGCAGGTTGCGGGTGTGCACCGAGTTGCCGCCGCGCCACGCTTTGGGAGCGGCTTCGAGCAACAGCACTTTGGCGCCAGCTTCGCAGGCGGTCAAGGCGGCGCACAAGGCGGCATTGCCGCCCCCCACCACGATCACGTCCCACACGGTTTCGGTCATTGCAGTGTCATTCATGGGGCCAGACTGTAGCGGTTTTGGCGGTCCAAGCCCCCATCAGCGAGTCCGCTGCGCGGCACCTAAAATGCGCCCATGAGCATCAAATCAGACAAATGGATTCGCCGCATGGCGCAGCAGCACGGCATGATCGAGCCCTTCGAGCCCGGCCAGGTGCGCGAGGTCAATGGGCAAAAAATTGTCAGCTATGGCACCAGCAGCTATGGTTACGACATCCGCTGCGCGCCCGAGTTCAAGGTGTTCACCAACATTTACAGCACCGTGGTGGACCCGAAGAACTTTGACGAAAAGAGCTTTGTCGACATCACCGCCGATGTGTGCATCATCCCGCCCAACAGCTTTGCCTTGGCGCGCACCATGGAGTACTTTCGCATTCCACGCAATGTGCTGACCATTTGCCTGGGCAAAAGCACCTATGCGCGCTGTGGAATCATTGTCAATGTGACGCCTTTTGAGCCCGAGTGGGAAGGCTATGTCACCTTGGAGTTTTCCAACACCACCCCGTTGCCGGCCAAAATTTATGCGGGTGAAGGCTGTGCCCAGGTGTTGTTTTTCGAGAGCGACGAGGTCTGCGAGACCAGCTACAAAGACCGGGGCGGTAAATACCAAGGCCAAGTCGGCGTGACCCTGCCCAAGGCCTGATTTGCCCGCTGATTCGGGGCCCCCACGCCGGGGTGAGACAATGGCGACATCCATGAGTTCTTTTTCAAACCTTCAGCTGGCCCCCGAGCTGGCCCGCGCCGTGGCCGAAATGGGCTACGAATCCATGACCCCGATCCAAGAGCAGGCCATCCCGGTGGTCTTGTCGGGTCGCGATGTGATGGGGGCCGCCCAAACGGGCACCGGCAAAACCGCCGCTTTCTCGCTGCCCCTGTTGCAGCGCATGATGAAGCACGAAAACGCCTCCACCTCCCCAGCCCGCCACCCCGTGCGTGCCTTGGTTTTGTTGCCCACCCGTGAGCTGGCCGACCAAGTGGCCCAGCAGGTGGCGGCTTACGCCAAGCACACCAACTTGCGCAGCACCGTGGTGTTTGGCGGCATGGACATGAAGCCCCAAACGCTGGAATTGAAAAAAGGCGTTGAGGTGTTGGTCGCCACCCCTGGGCGGCTGCTCGACCACATCGAGGCCAAAAATGTGGTGCTCAACCAGGTGGAGTACGTGGTGCTCGACGAGGCCGACCGCATGCTCGACATCGGCTTTTTGCCCGATTTGCAGCGCATATTGAGCTATTTGCCCAAGCAGCGCATCACCTTGTTGTTTTCGGCCACTTTTTCGCCCGAGATCAAGCGCTTGGCGTCCAGCTACTTGCAAAACCCGATCACCATTGAGGTGGCGCGACCGAATGAAACCGCTTCCACTGTCAGCCAGCATTTCTACAGCGTGAGCGACGACGACAAGCGCCGCGCCCTGCGCCAGTTGATCAAGCAACACGCCATCACCCAGGCCTTTGTGTTTGTCAACAGCAAGCTGGGCTGTGCCCGGCTGGCCCGCACGCTGGAGCGCGATGGCCTCAACACCACGGCTTTGCACGGCGATAAAAGCCAAGACGAGCGGCTCAAAGCGCTGGATGCGTTCAAACGCGGCGACGTGGACTTGCTGATTTGCACCGACGTGGCCGCCAGGGGCCTGGACATCAAAGACGTGCCCGCGGTGTTCAACTTTGACATCCCCTACAACGCCGAAGACTATGTGCACCGCATTGGCCGCACCGGTCGCGCCGGGGCTTCTGGTCTGGCCTTGAGCTTTGTGTCGGGCAATGACAACCGCTTGGTGGTGGACATCGAAAAGCTGATCAAGAAAAAGATCGAGCTCGAAGCCATTGAATTTGACGAAGACCGCCCGCGCGAGCGCATCAACACCGGCCGCCGCGCTTGGGGCGAAGACGATCCGCGCGATGTGCTGGACGCCCCTCGCGCCCCCAGCCTTCGCTCTGCACCCCCAGCGCGTGCGCCACGGTCTGCCCCCCGCGACCCGTTTTTTGACAAACCCTATGAGGCCCCGACCGAAGCGCCTCCTCCCGCCTGGGAGCCCGGCGAGCGACCCTCTGGCCGCATCTCGGCCAACATCAAGCCCAAGCGCAAAGTGGCAGCGCTGTTCAAAACCGAATCGTGAATGCCCCCAGCCCTGCGCCTAGACGGCAGGGTTGATCTGACGGCCCACCCAGGGCCTGTCCAGCCCGTGGGGCTCAAGTCAAGGGTGCCACTGCCTCTGGGTTGGCGACTTGCACCCGCTCACCCCAGCGTCCATCGGGGCACAGCTCCAAGGCGGTCAATACACCGCCCCACACGCAGCCCGTGTCCAAGCACGCCACGTCGCTGCGGTCCAACCAGCCCAGGGTGGACCAGTGGCCAAACGCGATGCGGTGATCGGCGCTGTGGCGCTCAGGCACGTCAAACCAAGGCAAGTAGCCCGCGGGGGCGTGTCCTGCCCCCTCTTTGGTGTTGAATTCCATCAGCCCATCGGGTGTGCAAAAGCGCAAGCGGGTGAGCACATTGACAATGCAACGCCAACGCGCTACCCCATGCAAAGAGTCCTGCCATGCAGCGGGCGTGTTGCCATAAAGCTGGGGTAAAAACTCCGCCAATTGAGTTGACTGCAACACCGCTTGCACCTCTCCGGCCAGCGCCAAGGTTTTCTCGGCGTCCCAAGCCGGTAGCACGCCCGCATGCACCATCAGGCAGCCGTGTTGGCGCAAGGCCAGGGGTTGCTGGCGCAACCAGTCCAACAGCGCAGCGCTGTCAGGGGCTTGTAACAAATCGGTCAAGGTGTCGCTGCGGTGGGGCGGGCGCACGCCGTGGGCCACGGCCAGGGCGTGCAAGTCGTGGTTGCCCAGCACACATTGCGCCGAACCTTGCAGGGCCATCATGCGGCGCAGCACCGCCGCCGAGGAAGGCCCGCGGTTGACCAAATCCCCGAGCAGCACCAACTGGTCGCGGCTGGGTGAAAAACCAATGCGTTCCAGCAATTGGGACAAGGCTGCGTCGCAGCCTTGAACATCGCCGATCAGGTAAAGTGCCATGCATGCCATTGTCTACCCTTAGCCACCCATGCCATTGAACCGCGGGTCCAAATGGAACTGTTGCTGATCATTGGCTTGACCCTCCTCAACGGGGGCTTTGCCATGGCCGAAATGGCCTTGTCTTCCAGCCGCAAAGCGCGCTTGTTGGCCTTGGAGGAGGCGGGTGCCGCAGGGGCTCGGGCTGCTTTGGATTTGATGGAGCAACCCACGCAGTTTTTATCCACTGTTCAAATTGGCATCACCTCCATCGGGGTGCTCAACGGCATCGTGGGTGAAGCCGCTTTCAGCCAAGGTTTGGGGCAATCGCTGATCGCTTGGGGCTGGAGCCCGTGGGCCGCTGCTTGGGTGGCCACAGCGGTGGTGGTCACGGTGATCACCATCACCACCATCATCTTTGGCGAGTTGGTGCCCAAGCGCATTGCCCAGCTGCACCCCGAGACCGTGGCACGCTGGTGCGCCCCGGTGATGTTGGCCTTGGCGCGTGTGGCCCGGCCCATGGTGTTTTTATTGTCGGCTGCCACCGCCGGCGTGCTCACCTTGTTGCGCATCGACACCCGTGGTGGCCCCAGTGTGACCGAGGAAGAAATCACCGCCAGCTTGGACCAAGGGGTGGACGCCGGGCTGATCGAGTTGCACGAGCACCAAATGGTGAAAAACGTGTTTCACTTGGACGAGCGCAGCTTGACCTCGATGATGGTGCCGCGCGCCGATATCGAGTGGTTGGATGCGCGCACCACTGTCGAGGAGGCATTGGCCCAAGTGGGCCAAGGAGGGGCCCATTCTTGGTACCCGGTGTGCCGCGACGGCTTGGACCATGTGCTGGGTGCGGTCAGCGTGGGCCAGCTGCTCGCCCCGACCTTGGACCGCCAAACCCCGATGGAAACCCTGGCCCAGCCAGTGCCCTTTGTGCCCGAAACCCTCAGCGGACTGGACCTGCTGTCCCAGTTTCGCCGCCCTGCGGTGGGTGACTCCGCAAGCCCCCTTTGGCGCGACCACAGCCGGGGCCGACTCACCTTGGTGGTGGACGAATATGGCGTGGTGCAGGGCATGATGACCCCGCGCGATGTGCTCGAAGCCATCACCGGTGAGTTGTTGCAAACTTCTTCCCCAGAAGAGACCTGGGCTACCCCGCGGGGTGACGGCAGCTGGTTGCTGGATGGCCTGATGCCCATCAGCGAGCTCAAGGCGCGCTTGGATCTCACCGATTTGCCCCACGCAGACAAGGGGCGCTACAACACCGTGGCCGGCTTGGTGTTGGTGCTGGCTGGCCGTTTGCCCCGCACGGGTGAACGGTTCGAAGGGGTGCAGTGGTCCTTTGAGGTGGTTGACATGGACGGGCGGCGCATTGACAAGGTGCTGGCCAAACCCTTGCCCGACCCAGACAACACAGGGTAAGCACTGGTTCTGGCTGGCTTGATAAATTTGACAATGCAGGGTTATTTAAGTTTTACCGAGCTTTGCGACCAGCCCATATGCCCGTGCCCCACGACACTGAAAAAGCACCCATGGATGGGGTGGATGGTGCACGCCTGAAGCAACTGCGCGAGGCGGCCGGTTGGGACGCCAAAGTGCTGGCTATCCGGGTCAGTTTGTCCAAGGAACAGGTCGAGCAAATCGAAAATGGTGGCAACGGTTTGTTCTACAACGTGTCCATCAAACGCGCCTGTGCCCGCAAGTTGGCCGTGGCCCTGGGGGCCGACCCGCACAGCGTGATCACAACCTTGGCGACCGACCTCCCATTGCCCCCCACCATGCCCGCCGCAGAGGGCGTGTCGAATTGGCAAACCCCTGAGTTTGAAGGCATGCGCCCCGATCGCTTGAACGGGCCTCTGACCGCCATGTGGGTGTGTGCTGGCTTGGCGCTGACCGTGATGGTCTTGGGTGTCACCCTGGGCCGTTGGGGCGATGGTGCAGCACCCCCATGGAACCAGTGGCGCGCGGGATGGGAAGGCTGGCAACAAAGGGCTTGGGGCCTGATCAGCGCTACCGCACCCGCCCCCCAGGCACAAAGTCAGCCGCCAGCAGCGCCAACAGCCGTGTTGCCGCCCGAGCCCCAGGGCAGCCCAGAGCCGCCGCACCAAGCCTTGTCATTGGCCAACACGCCGGTCAACGACCCGGGCTTGGCCTGTCCACAGCCCAGCGCTGACAGCCCAGTGGTGCAACCGCTCAAAGCCTTCAAGGCCGGACAAATGGTTTTTGTGCAAGCCGTGGGGGATGCGCATTTGTGCTTGCGGGACCACAGCGGCCAGGTGTGGTCGGTGAACTTCAAGGCTGGACAAGAGCGCAGCTTTCAGGGGGCGCCGCCGTGGACGGTGCAGTCGCCCAGCCTGGCCCAGTTCAATGTGTTTTTCCAGGGCTGGAAGCTGCGCTTGCCCACCGACACCACCAAGAGTGTTCAGATCGTCGAATTGCAGCGCTGAGCCGCCATCTGGCTGACCCGTGCGCGGTTTGCCAGACAATGGATTGAACACGCATCTGGCCTGCGGGGTGTGGCGTGTACTGGGCTGGGAGACAATTCAAGCATGTCAAACCCGTCACAACCTCCCATCGATTCGCCCCCTTCTGCCTCTGGTCCCTTGGCAGGCATCAAGGTCGTGGAACTCGGTCAACTGATTGCCGGGCCTTTTGCGGCCAAAACCTTGGCCGACTTTGGTGCCAACGTCATCAAGATCGAACCCCCCGGAGTAGGTGACCCCTTGCGCAAATGGCGCTTGCTCAAAGACGGCACCTCGGTGTGGTGGCAGGTGCAGTCGCGCAACAAGCGCTCCTTGGCTTTGAATTTGCGTGATCCCCAGGCTCAGGACATCGTGCGCCAACTCGCCACGGATGCCGATGTGTTGATCGAAAACTTTCGCCCCGGGGCCATGGAGGGCTGGGGCTTGGGCCCCGACGTGCTGCAACAACTCAACCCACGGCTGATTGTGTTGCGCATCAGTGGTTATGGGCAGACCGGGCCATGGCGTGACAAGCCCGGCTTTGGTGTGGTGGCCGAAGCCATGGGGGGCTTGCGCCACCTCACCGCCGAGCCTGGCCACGTACCAGTGCGTGTGGGGGTCAGCATTGGCGACACCCTGGCGTCCTTGCACGGCGTGATTGGCATTTTGATGGCCTTGCACGAGCGCCACCGCAGTGGCCAGGGCCAGGTGATTGACATGGCTTTGTACGAAGCGGTGTTCAATTGCATGGAAAGCCTGTTGCCCGAGCACAGCGCCTTTGGTGCGGTGCGCGAGCCTGGCGGCAGCGCCTTGCCCGGGATTGCGCCGACCAATGCCTACCGCTGCAAGGACGGCGGCTACGCCCTGGTGGCGGGCAATGGCGACAGCATTTTCAAACGCCTCATGCACGCCATTGGGCGCGACGATTTGGGTCAGGACCCGGCCTTGGGCGATAACGCCGGGCGCGTCCAGCGGGTGGCCGACATTGATGCCGCCATCGAAGCCTATACCTTGCAGCACTCGGTCGACGAGGTGCTGAAGATGCTCGAGCAGGCCGAAGTCCCGGGCGGGCGCATTTACACCATTGCAGACATTGCCAACGATGCCCATTACCAGGCGCGCGGCATGATTCAAAACATCACCTTGGCCGATGGCAGCAGCCTGAGTGTGCCGGGTGTGGTGCCCAAGCTCTCGCGCACCCCGGGGGGCTTGCGCCATTTGGCGCCCACATTGGGCCAAGACACCGATGCGGTGCTCACCGAAATGGGCTTGACCCCGGCCCAAATTCAAACCCTGCGCGAGCGCGGCGTGGTGGCTTGATGGAGTTGCAAGACCTGTTGTACAGCCAAGGTTTTGGCACCCGCCGGGTGTGTGTCGGTTTGGTGCAAAAAGGCTGTGTGCGGCTGCAAAGCGCTGGCCTGTGGCAAACCTGCGAAGACCCGTGGTTGGAGGTCGATGCCCAGCCAGATTGGCCGTTTGAAGTGCAAGGCCAGGCCTGGCGCTACCGTGAGCGCGCCCACCTCATGCTGCACAAGCCAGCGGGCACCGAATGCTCGCGCAAGCCCTCGGCCTGGCCCAGCATTTACACATTGTTGCCCGCACCCTTGCGCCAGCGGCCGCAAAAGGGTGCGGTGGATGGGGTGCAAGCGGTGGGGCGCTTGGACCAAGACACCACCGGCCTGTTGTTGCTCAGCGATGACGGCCAATTCATCCACCGCATGGCCTCGCCGCGTCACCACGTGCCCAAGGTCTATCAAGTGCACACGGTGGACGCCATCACCGCGCCACAAATCGACAAACTCTTGGCTGGGGTGGTGCTCGACGACGACCCCCAAGCCGTGCGCGCAGCGGCTTGTGAAGCCCTGGGCAGCCACCACCTGGCCTTGACCCTGACAGAGGGCAAGTACCACCAGGTCAAGCGCATGTTGGCGGCGGTGGGCAACCGCGTGCAGGCCTTGCACCGTTCGTCCATGGGTGAGTTGCATTTGCCCGCAGATTTGTTGCCCGGTCAGTGGCGCTGGCTCACCCTCAGCGATTTGCGTGCGCTGGGCTACACGCCCTGATTCGGTACTGTGGGTGCGCAGGACGCCAAAAAATCCACCACCGCATCCAGCGCCTGGGCGGGCTGATCGCGGTGCGGCGTGTGGCCGCAGTCCTCCAGCACCACACGCTGAATGCGGCCTTGGGGTTGGATGTCGTTGATTTGTTGCAAGCTTCCATAGGCGTCGTGGCGGCCTTGCAGGGCCAACACCGGGTCCGCGATGCTGTGGCAGGTGGCGCGGATGTCAAAGGGGCGAAAAGCAGGCGACAACCAGATGTCGTTCCATTGCCAAAAGGCGGTGTCCACATCGGCATGGAAAGGCGCCAAGCGCTGGCGCAAATTGCTTTCCACGTAAGCGGTTTTGGCCAATTGGATGGCGGCGATGGACAGGTCCTCCACGATGACGTGAGGAGCCATGGCGATGCAAGCCTGCACCGGATATCGACTGGCATACAGCAGGGCAATGCTGCCGCCATCGGAATGCCCCAGCAACACCGGTTTTTGAATGCCGGCTTGGGCCAAAAGTTCGGGCAATACCTGCCAGGCTTCATGCTGCAAATAATCGGGCCTGAGCGCGTTGCTGCCGCGCACATCGGGCACGCTGTCGGATTGGCCATACCCTCGGCGTGAATACACCCAGCCCGAGCGGCCCGTGGCTTGGCAAACGGCCAGCGGCCAGTCCACGCCACGCTGTGTCCACATCGCCACTGAGCCCAGACCTTCGTGCAAAAAGACCAGTGGTGCCAACGCGGGGTTGGTGTCGGGCAGGGCAATGTGCCTGACCTCTAAGGCGACGCCATGGCAAATGATGTGTTGCATGTGGATATATTAGCCGCGCGGGCCATTCAACCCCGTGCCATCGTTACACTTGTCACATGGAATCAAACAGGTGGCTCCTTGGGCCTTGGGTTGTCAATATGCACGCGTTTATTCGCCCAGGCTTGGCATGTTTATGTTGGTTTTGGGCGGTTTCGGTGGGCGCGCAAACCCACCCAATTTTTGTGCTCAACTCCTTGGACGCCAGCGTCAGCGTCATTGACCCCAAGACGTGGAAAGTCACACGCCAAATCCCCACCGGCAAGCAACCCCACCACCTCTACCTCACCCCAGATGAAAAGTCGGTGATTGTGGCCAATGCGGGTGGCGATTCGCTCAGCTTTATCGATCCCAAAACCGCTCAGGTGCAGCGGGTCGTGCGCGGCACCATTGACCCCTATCACCTGCGGTTTTCGCCCGACATGAAGTGGTTCATCACCGTGGCCAACCGGCTCGACCACATCGACATTTACCGCTGGGATGGCCAAAACCCGCAACTGGTCAAACGCATTCCTTCGGGCAAAACGCCCAGCCACCTGTGGATCGATAGCCAAAGCACCACCGCTTACGCCAGCATGCAAGACAGCGATGAGTTGGTGGCGGTGGACTTGGCCACGCAAAGTATCAAATGGCGTATCAAAACCGGCTCTCTGCCAGCCGATGTGTTTGGCACCCGCGACGACAGCACCTTGTTGGTGGCCTTGACCGGCGGCAAAGAGGTTCAGGTGTTTGACTTGCGTGCCAACCCGGCCAAATTGGTTCGCACCATTACCACGGGCGAGGGGGCACACGCCTTTCGTTCTGCCGGAGATGGCCGCCATGTGTTTGTCAGCAACCGGGTGGCCAACACCATCAGCAAAATCGATTTGCAAACCTTCGCGGTGGTGTCACAGCTCAAGGCCCCGGGTGGACCCGATTGCATGGAACTCAGCGCCGATGGGCGTTGGCTGATGGTGTCGTCCCGCTGGATCAAAAAAGTGAGCGTCATCGACACCCAAAACGGCGCCTTGGTGCGCCAAATCAAAGTGGGCAAATCTCCGCATGGCATTTGGACCTTGGATCACGCGCCGCGCCTGTGAGCCTTTCATGCGCCAGGGGCTGAACCGGCTGTGGCTGGCACTGGGCTTGTCACTGTGCATGGGCCACGCGCTGTCCCAATCCGGACCAGCCATCAGCCATGCAGCGCTGGTGGTGGTGCAAGCAGGCCAGGCCGCGCAAACCCCTGCTAAACCCACCAGCGTCAGCGAGCCTCTGCCCGCGGGCACAGCTTCTTGTGCGCGCCCGCTCTACCTGACCTTTGACACCGGCCACATGGGTGTGGCCGACCTGATCGCCGATGTGTTGCGCCGCCAGCAGGTGAAGGTGACTTTTTTTGCCGCCCATGAACCCACCCAAGTGGGCGATGGCAGCTTGGGCGAGCACTGGGCACCGTGGTGGCGCGAGCGCGCTGCCGAGGGCCATGCGTTTGCCTCTCACACGCATGACCACGTGTACTGGAAGTCTGATCTGCCAGCCGGGCGCTTTCGCATGCGCGCCAGCGCGGGGCCGGACAAAAACAAAACCCAATATTGGGATGGCGCTCAGTACTGCCAAGAAATCACCCGTGCCCGCGACCGCTTGCAGACCGTCACGGGGAGAACCCCTTTGCCTTTGTTTCGCGCGCCGGGGGGCAAGACTTCCCCGGCCCTGTTGAGCGCCGCCCGCGCCTGTGGCTTTGCCCACGTGGGTTGGGCACCAGCGGGTTTTTTGGGCGACGAATTGTCCAGCCAGACCCACCCCAATGCCCAACTGTTGCAAACCGCTTTGGCGAACATTCGCTCTGGCGATATCTTGATGGCCCACCTGGGTATTTGGTCACGCCAAGATCCATGGGCACCCGCCGTTTTGGAGCCGTTGATTGTGGGACTGAAGCAAAAAGGTTTTTGCTTTGCCACCTTGCGCGAGCACCCGCAATTTGCATCCCATGTGCGCCAAGCCTTGGACGGCCGCGCATCCACCGCACTGGCCCGCGCCAGCGGTGCGCCTTGAGGCCCAACCATGGACGCCTTGATCGACCTGTTTGCTGCGGCCCAATCGCTGCTGTTTGAAACGCTGGTTCAACCCTTGGTTTTTGCGCTGGGCCTGGGTCAGTGGATGGAGGTGGCCTTTGAGGGTACGGGTTGGCTGCTGGTGGGTTTGTTGCAACTGGTGGTGATGCTGCTGGTCATCCAACCCCTGGAGTGGTGGCGTCCGGTGGAGCCCGTGACTGACCGCTGGGCCGTGCGCAGCGATGTCCTCTACACCTTGATCCATCGCCTGGGGCTGTTTCGCTTGGTATTGTTTTTCACCCTCGACCCGCTGGCCGATGGCTGGTTGGGCGAGCTGCGCGCCGCGGGTTGGAGCGGCATCCACTTGGATGACCTGTGGCCGGGCGTCACCGATGTGGCGGCGATCGCGTTTGTCATGTACCTGGTGTTGTTTGATGCCCTCAATTACGCGATTCACCGCGCCCAACACCAGTGGGGCTGGTGGTGGGCTTTGCACGCCGTGCACCATTCCCAGCGCCAAATGACCCAGTGGACCGATCAGCGCAACCACTTTTTGGACGATGTGCTGGTGGCGGTGGTCTGGGTGGTGGTGGCCCAGGTGGTGGGCATGCCCCCTGGGCAATTTGTCGCGGTGGTGGCGCTGACCCAGTTGTTGGAAAACTTTCAGCATGCCAACTTGCGCTTGTCCTTTGGTGCGTGGGGAGAGCGAATGTTGATCAGTCCGCGTTTTCACCGCTGGCACCACAGCGTGGGTTGGGGCCATGAAGGCTCGCGCGCAAAAGACGACCCCGTGGGCCGCCCCATGCCTTTGGGCGGGCACAACTTTGGTGTGTTGTTCCCCTGGTGGGACGACCTGCTGGGCACTGCTTTGCGCCGTAACCAAGACCCGGTCACGGGCATCCGCGATCAAGTTGAAAGCGGTCGCGATTACGGCCAAGGGATTTGGGCGCAACAGGTGTTGGGCCTGCAAAGGTTGTGGCAAGCCTTGCGCCAGCACCATTGAGCCATTCCCACCTAAGTCAAGACTCTCAGATGGCGTAGGATGCGCGCCATGACTGCTGCCACCCCCCCATCCCCCCACCCCCTGGACGCCTTGAAAGGTTTTGGCCTGATCATCGTGGGCGACGAAATTTTGTCGGGCAAGCGCGCCGACAAACACCTGAGCAAAGTGATTGAACTGCTCTCAGCCCGAGGCTTGGGCCTGGAAATGGCCGAGTATGTGGGCGACGACCCGCAGCGCATCACCGACAGCCTGCGCCGCGCCTTCCACAGCGGCATGGTGGTGTTCTCTTGCGGCGGCATTGGCGCCACCCCAGACGACCACACCCGCCAGTGCGCCGGCCAAGCCTTGGGCCTGCCCTTGGCCTTGCAGCCCCAAGCCAAGGGATTCATCTTGGAGCGCATCCGTGACCAAGCGGCTGAGCAAGGTGTTCCTTACGAGCCCGAGCGCCCGGAGCACCTGCATCGATTGAACATGGCCATGTTTCCCCAAGGCGCAGAGGTCATCCCCAACCCCTATAACAAGATCGCTGGTTTCACTTGCCACGGCCCGCGCAGCCCGGTGCACTTTGTGCCCGGTTTTCCGGTGATGGCCTGGCCAATGATGGAATGGGTGTTGGACACCCACTATGCGCCCTGGTTCCATGTGGCCGAAAAAATCGAAAAATCCATCGTCATCTATGGCGGCATGGAGGCCACCCTCACGCCCCTCATGCAATCCATCGAGGCGCGGTTTGACGGCGCCAAGGTGTTCAGCTTGCCCAGCGTCGATCACCCGGTGCATGGGCGCCATGTGGAGCTGGGCGTCAAGGGCTTGGTCGATGTGGTTGAGTTGGCCTATCCAGCCATGTTGGAAGGCTTGAAAGCCTTCGACTTCCAGACGGGCCCCGAAATGGTGCGAAAATAAAAAACGCACCAATTTGGATCAAATACAATTGCACCATTAAAGTGCGTTATTGGCCTTTTTGAAGTTGATCTTTGCCCAATCCCCGCAAGCGTGTCTTTAAGTTCATAAACTCAAGGCAAAATTCGCATTTCTGCTTGAAGCCTGACTGCGTCGTGATGGCACAGATTCTGCATAAGGCTTTGTAACTATTTTTCAACCACCAACCTACTGGAGAAATTGATGGCCAAGACCGTCGCTGACGTACTCAAAATGGTGAAAGAACACGATATCAAGTTCGTGGATTTTCGCTTTACCGATACCCGTGGGAAAGAGCAGCATGTGAGCGTGCCCATTTCCCACTTTGACGAAGGCAAGTTCACCGACGGACATGCATTTGACGGTTCCTCCATCGCCGGTTGGAAAGGCATCGAGGCATCGGACATGTTGCTCATGCCCGATCCCAACACCGCCAACATCGACCCGTTCTTTGAAGAGACCACCCTGATTTTGTCCTGCGACGTGCTCGAGCCCGGTGACGGCAAGGCCTATGACCGCGACCCCCGCTCGATCGCCAAGCGCGCCGAAGCCTACTTGAAGGCCTCTGGTTTGGGCGACACCGCCTACTTCGGACCAGAACCCGAATTCTTCATCTTTGACGATGTGCGCTGGGGTGCCGATATGTCGGGCTCTTTCGTTCACGTTGACGAGTACGAAGCCCCTTGGAACACCGGTAAAAAAATGGACGGCGGCAACCGCGGCCACCGCCCCACCGTCAAAGGTGGCTACTTTCCCGTGCCGCCCGTGGACAGCACGCAAGACCTGCGCGCTGAAATTTCCTTGGTGCTCGAGTCCTTGGGCATCCCCGTTGAGGTGTTCCACCACGAAGTCGCTGGCGCCGGTCAAAACGAAATCGGCACCAAGTTCAGCACTTTGGTTGAGCGCGCTGACTGGACCCAAACCCTGAAATACGTGGTGTGGAACGTGGCCAATTCCTACGGCAAAACCGCCACCTTCATGCCCAAGCCCCTGGTGGGCGACAACGGCTCGGGCATGCACGTGCACCAGTCGGTGTGGAAAGACGGCAAAAACCTGTTCGCTGGCAAGGGCTACGCGGGCCTGTCTGACTTTGCGCTGTACTACATCGGCGGCATCATCAAGCACGCCCGTGCCTTGAACGCCATCACCAACCCCACCACCAACAGCTACAAGCGTTTGGTGCCCGGCTTTGAAGCCCCGGTGAAGTTGGCCTATTCCAGCCGCAACCGTTCTGCTTCGATCCGCATTCCCCACGTGGCTTCCGACAAGGGCCGTCGCATTGAGGCGCGTTTCCCCGATCCCATGGCCAACCCCTACCTGTGCTTCAGCGCTTTGCTGATGGCCGGTTTGGACGGTGTGGAAAACAAAATCCACCCCGGCGAGGCTGCCACCAAGGACCTGTACCACCTGCCCCCCGAGGAGGACGCTTTGGTCCCCACCGTGTGCCACAGCCTGGATCAGGCCTTGGAATACTTGGACAAAGACCGTGCTTTCCTGACCAAAGGTGGCGTGTTCACCGACAGCATGTTGGATGCCTACATTGAACTCAAGATGCAAGAAGTCACGCGTTTCCGCATGACCACGCACCCGATCGAGTTCGATATGTATTACTCTCTCTGATCTGGGCAGCGCTCACGCACAAGGGACGGCGCTGCCGTCCCTTGTCGTTTGCCAGCACATGAACCTTATTTGGCCCCATCCTGTAACCCTTTCCCCCACCGGCTTGGGGGTGGGACGCGCTGTGCTGCTGGCTGCCTTGTGGCTCAGTGCGACAGGTCTGGCGCAGACACCCGCCGAGATTTACCGCTGCGGCAATGCCTACACCAATCAACCGGTGGCCGGCGCGGACTGTGCTCGCATGGGCGCCACGCCAGTCACCGTGATCGAGGGCACGCGGGTGCATGCCACCCCTGGCGCACCTGTTTCTCCTGCAACCACCGGTTCAGTCAGCAACCCACGCGCCGCAGCTGTGTCGGATGCGGCACCGAATACCAAGGTGGACGCACAAGCGCAACGAGAGCGTGACCAACAGGCGCGCCAAATCTTGGAGGCCGAATTGGCCAAAGCCATCGCTGCCCAAGCCGAAATCGCCCGCTTGTGGAACAACGGCGAGCCGCACAAGCAAGGTGACGAATTCAAAAACCCAGCCAGGTACCAGGAGCGGGTGGCGCAGATGCGCATGGGTTTGATGCGATCTGAATCAGACATCGCGGGATTGCGCCGCGAACTGGCCCGCTTGGGCACGGTGGCGGCCAAACCATGAGCCTGAACCCACCGCCATCTTTGTCCTTGGCCCAGCGCTACCAGGCCTTTGACATGCTGGCCACCTTGGTTGCCGTGGTTGACATCCAAGCTCGGGTGTGCTTTGCCAATGCGGCCCTGGAAGACATGCTGGGTGTGTCGCGCCGCGCCTTGCAAGGCGCGAGTTTGTTGGACTTTTTGAGCGAGGCAGACACCTTGTCCCAGGCCCTGGCCGATGCCGACAAGTACCGCTTTTCAGCCTTGCGCTACGACGCCCGTTTGCTGCGCGCCAACCAAGAAACCACCCCAGTGCATGTGATTGTGGCGCCCGGCGAGCAAGCCGACGAGGTGTTGATCGAGTTGTTGCCCCAAGAGCAGCAAGCGCGCCAAGATCGCGAAGAACGCATGGTCAGCCAAGCCCAGGCCAACAAAGAGTTGATCCGCAACCTGGCCCATGAAATCAAAAATCCTTTGGGCGGTATCCGTGGCGCTGCGCAATTGTTGGAAATGGACATCCAGTCGCGCGAGCTGACCGAGTACACCCAGGTCATCGTGCGCGAGGCCGACCGATTGCAGACCCTGGTTGACCGCTTGCTCGCGCCGCACCGGCGGCCCCATGTGGTGACCGACGTGAATATCCATGAGGTCTGCGAGCGGGTGCGCTCGCTGATCTTGGCCGAGTTTCCGCGTGGCTTGCGGGTGCAACGCGACTACGACACCTCTTTGCCCGAATTCCGGGGGGACTTTGAGCAGCTGATCCAGGCTGTGCTCAACATTGCCCACAACGCTGCTTTGGCACTGGCAGAGCGCATCCAGCAAGGAGATGCCCAAATCACCCTGCGCACCCGGGTGGCGCGCCAAATCACGGTGAGCAAGCAGCGCTTTCGGTTGGCATTGGAATTGCATGTCATTGACAACGGACCTGGAGTCCCGGAGAGTTTGAAAGACAGGTTGTTTTCGCCTTTGGTGTCGGGTCGCGATGGTGGCTCGGGTTTGGGTCTGAATTTGGCCCAAACGTTTGTGCAGCAGCACCAAGGTTTGATCGAGTGCGATAGCGTGCCCGGTTGGACCGATTTCAAAATCGTGATTCCATTGCCCTGAAGATGTGTGCAAACAGTGCTCATGCACTGACCGACTTGAGGTGAAGCGTTGATATGAAACCGATTTGGATCGTGGACGATGACCAGTCCATTCGCTTTGTCTTGGAGCGGGCTTTGCTGCGCGAGGACATGCCCACGCGCAGCTTCTCCAGCCCGCGTGAAGTGCTGCAAGCCCTGGAGTCTGGAGACGTGGAGCAGCAGCCCCAGGTGTTGGTCAGCGACATCCGCATGCCGGGTGGGTCGGGTCTGGATTTGCTCACGCGCATCAAAACCTTGATGCCGGGTTTACCGGTCATCATCATGACCGCGTTCTCCGACCTCGACAGTGCGGTTTCGGCCTTTCAAGGCGGGGCTTTTGAATACCTGCCCAAACCCTTTGACCTGCCCAAAGCGGTGGAGTTGATTCGGCGCGCGGTGGAAGAAAGCCAGCACGAGCAAGTGGGCACCTTTGGTGCCGCTGCTGCGCCTGAAATGCTGGGCCAAGCCCCAGCCATGCAAGATGTGTTTCGGGCCATTGGTCGCTTGAGCCAAAGCCATGTGACCGTGATGATCACTGGCGAGTCGGGCAGCGGCAAAGAGCTGGTGGCCCAGGCCTTGCACCGCCACTCACCGCGCGCCCAAGGGCCATTTGTGGCGATCAATACTGCGGCCATTCCCAAAGACTTGCTCGAGAGCGAGCTGTTTGGCCACGAACGCGGTGCGTTTACCGGCGCACAAAGCATGCGCCGCGGCCGCTTTGAGCAAGCCGAGGGCGGCACCTTGTTCCTGGACGAGATCGGTGACATGCCGTTTGATTTGCAAACCCGCTTGTTGCGGGTGCTCAGCGATGGCAGTTTTTACCGGGTTGGGGGGCACAGCGCCATCAAGGCCAATGTGCGCGTCATCGCCGCCACCCACCAAGACCTGGAGTTGCGCGTCAAAGATGGCGCCTTCCGTGAGGACTTGTTCCACCGCCTGAATGTCATTCGCTTGCGCTTGCCCGCGTTGCGCGAACGGATGGAAGACATCCCTGTGTTGACGCGCCACTTTTTGCAGCAAAGCGCACAGCAGTTGGGTGTGGAGCCCAAACGCATTTCGGACGCGGCCCAGGCCTGTTTGACGGCATTCCAATTCCCTGGAAATGTGCGGCAACTCGAGAACATCTGCCACTGGTTGACAGTGATGGCCCCCGCCCAAGTCATTGAGCCCAAAGACCTGCCCCCCGAAGTGGTGCACAGCACGAACCAAGATGGCGCATCGGCACCGTCCAGGGGGTCAACGCTGGCCAACGCCATTCCTGCGGAGACGCTGCGCACCAACGGTGTGGACAGCATGGCCTTGGACCCCCACCCGCCAGGGACTTTGAATGGGCATGGCGAAATCGTTCACAGCGCGCCCACTGCTTCGCCGCCTTTGGTGGCCAACACACCCACCCGTGCCGGTGTGCTCAACATGCCCGGTGCCGATTGGGAGTTGGGCCTGGAGGCCGAGGCCATGGACTTGTTGTTGTCGGGTCGCACCGATGTGTGGGACGCTTTGACCCGGCGTTTTGAGTCCAAACTCATCATGGCGGCCCTGGCCAACACCCGTGGCAGGCGCATCGAAGCGGCGGTCAAGCTGGGCATTGGGCGCAACACCATCACCCGCAAAATCCAAGAGCTCGGCTTGGACGATTGAGCGCTCGGGGCAGCGTGTGCTCAGCCCGGGGTCAGCGCAATGTCCACCAGCACGGGTGTGTGGTCGCTGGGGCGCTCGTTTTTGCGCGGGGCCTTGTCGATGGTGCAGGCCGTGAGCTGATCTTTCAGCACTTGCGAGACCAAGATGTGGTCGATGCGCAGGCCCCGGTTGCGCCGAAAGCCAAACTCGCGGTAGTCCCACCACGAATAGCTTTTCTCGGGCTGATCAAACTGGCGAAACGCGTCAACCAACCCCAAGTCCAACAGATTCTTGAAATGGGCGCGTTCGGCATCTGTGCAGTGAATGGTGCCGGCCAAGCCCACTGGGTCCCACACATCGCGGTCGTCCCAGGTGATGTTGTAGTCGCCCATCAGCACCAACTGGGGGTGGGTTTGCAAGCTGGTCAGCACGTACTGGTGCAAGGCCTCGAGCCAGCGCATTTTGTACACAAACTTATCGCTGTCTGGGGCTTGACCATTCGGAAAGTAAGCACCAATCACCCGCACGCCCAAGACCGTGGCGCTGATGACCCGCGCCATGTCGTCTTCAAAACCGGGGATGTTGTGCACCACATCTTGCAGGGGGTGGCGGCTGATCAGGGCCACGCCGTTGTACGTTTTTTGGCCAAAGTACGCAACCTGGTGACCGCTGGCTTCTATGTCGGCACGTGGAAATTTGTCGTCGGTCAGCTTGGTCTCTTGCAGGGCCAGCACATCCACGGGCGCGTCGGTTGCCTGGGTCTGTAGCCAATCGAGCACCTGGGGCAGGCGCACATTCAGGGAGTTGACGTTCCAGGTCGCAAGTTTCATGGGGAGGGCTTCAAAGTGGGGGGGTAAAGCGGCAAAGCTTGTGCATCATAGATAAAGATTGGCGCAGCGCGGTCGATGCATCAGGCATCCTTTAATATGTCAATAAATGTGATCATTTGAAAATATATATGACCGAAGCCAATCCCTACCTCATCGACCGGCTGTTGGCGGTGCAAGACCAAGTCTTGAACGCCTACGCCCAACTCGATCCCAAAGACCCGGCGCATGCAACGGCGTTGCGAAACCTGTTGGTCGAGCAGTTTTTGCGGCCCTTGTTTTCCGCCCACCGGCGCTTCACCTCTGGGCGCATCACCGACGCCACGGGCGTGTTGACAGAGCAGTTGGACCTCATCATTGAGCACGGTTTCATGCCCAGCTTCCCCTTGCACGATGGCAAAAGCCGCTTGGTGTTGGCCGAGGCGGTGGCGCTGGTGATTGATGTCGCTGATCACCCGGGGGAAGACGATGCGAGCTTGCGGGAGGTGTGCTCCCACATCAAACAATTGAGTCGCGATATCAAGCCCACGATCAAATACCAGGGCGCGCCGTCTGACCGGGTGCCGGTGATGGTGGTTTTTTTCCGGGGGCCAGATGAGCTGGAAGATTTGCAGCGCTGGTGGATGGCCATCCCAGAAACAGAGCGCCCAGACGCTGTGTGTGTGTTGTCATCGGGCTGCTTTTTGGGCTTTGGCTTCGAGGCCGATGGGGCGCTGGGCTTGTATTCGGTTTGCTTGACACTCAACCACATGCTGACCTTGCTCAACTTTGCGGCCCCGGACCTGGCTGTCTACGCCGGGGAATGAAACACCGGTCGCCAGGCTTGGCGACTCGGCCAGCCTAGGCCCGGCTCAACTTCTAGACATTGGTACCGATACATTGGTTACGATGCCTGGCTATGGTGGGCTGTGTTCCCTTGTGGAGGTGTTGGATGAGGTTTTTGTTGTCGATATGGATCATGTGCTGGGTGCTGCCTGCCGCCGCTGCTTGGGAAGAGGTCGACGAGACCCAAACCGCAGTGGTCTACATCGACCGCGAAAAAATCTATACCGAGGGGGCCAACCCCAAGGTATTGCAGTTGATCGACATGAAGAAGAAAAACAAGCTCGGGGCGCAATCGCGTCGCTTGCTGGTGGAGTACGAGTGCAAGCTCAAAAAGCGCCGCACTTTGGCTTTTTCTTCGTTTTCAGAGCCCATGGCCGAAGGCCAGGTGGTGTTCAGAAACTCGGTCAGCGGCAACTGGTACCCCATCCAAGCAGACTCTGTGGCCGAGGCGGTTTTCAAAATTGTGTGTCACAAATGAGGCTTGGCTTTGCGCCAGGGTTCAGATGAGGCGCATGCATTAAGGGGTTGCCATGAAGTTTTCAGATATTTGGGCCTATTGCCAAAACAACTGGGCATTTGCCGTGCTGGCTTTGCTGATGTCCCCCTTGCTCATCGGCATGTACCTGCTGCACCTGATGGCCAGCTTGGTCGCACCGATTGCTGAGGTGTATGTGAACAACGAAAAACAAAAATACCTGCGCAAGGCGCGCATTGAGGGCCGCAAGACCTTGGCTCCGCGCCGCGCCTAAACCTGGGCATTTCTGGGCGGGCTGTGCGCCCAGCACATGGAGACTAGATTGCCATGTTTTGCAGCTTTCTCCAACCCGTGATCGTGGGGGCTGTGAACGTGAAAACCTGAACCCGCAATGGGGAACTCCTATTTGTTGTAAATGACAAAGCTGTAACTTAATCCGTCTTCGTTTTGTTGAAGGAGGCGTGACATTTCTTTCCATTCAGTACCCAGTTTGGGGGCATGGGCGTCGCCTTGCGCCTCCACATCAATCTCGGTCACCACCACAGTGCTGGCCAGCGGCAAGGCCTGGGCATAAATCTCGGCCCCGCCGATCACCCACAAAGGGCCAGGCGCAGGACACAAGGACATGGCTTGGTCGAGCGAGTGCGCCACCAAAGCCCCCGGGGCGTGCCAGTCGGTTTGGCGTGTGATCACGATGTTGGTGCGCCCTGGCAGGGGGCGAAATCGCTCGGGCAAAGAGTCCCAGGTTTTGCGCCCCATCACCACCGCTTGCCCCAAGGTGGTTTGTTTGAAGTGCGCCAAATCGGCGGGCAAATGCCAGGGCAATTGGCCATCGCGGCCAATCACACCGTTGCGCGAGCGTGCGTAAATGAGTTTGAGTTCCATGGGGGGTAAGCCTTGGGTTCAGGAGGGACTGGCCGCGCGGGCCTGTCGACTGGGAAGCAACACCGCCGCAATCGCCAGCAGCACACAGGCCATCGCGGCGTAATCTTGCCAGCGGGGGATTTCGCCCACCACCACCGTGGCGCACAAGGTGCCCACCACGGGCACGGCCATGATGCTCATCGCACTGGTGGATGCCGGCAAGTCGCGGGCCATGCCAAACCAAATGATTTGGGCAAAGCCGTAGTTGATCAACACCGCATAGACCACGCTGATCCAACCCCAGGTCGATAAATCCCAAGGCCGCCAGGTTTCGCTGCCCAGCGCCGCCATCAAAATAAACGGGCTGCTGAGCAACATCATCCACACCGTCAGCGCTTGAACCGGCAGGGTGCTGTGCAGGCGGCGCATCAGCAAGGTGCCCAGGCCCCAGCTGATGGCGCCCAGCTCCATCCACAACACGCCCATGGGTTGGCCTTGCAAGGCGCTCAACTCGTCGCTGATCAACAAACCAATGCCGGCCAAGGCCGCCACCACCGCCGCTGCGCTGCGCCAACTCAAAGCCAATCCCATGAACACAGCGCCCAACACCACCGTCCACACCGGCATGGTGAATCCCAGCGTGGAGGCGCGCCCCGAAGGCAAGGCTTGCACCCCCAAGATGGCAAAGGTGTGCCACAGCAGCATATTGGGCACACCCAACACCGCGATGTCGCGCCACTCGCGCCCTTGGGGCCACATGCGCACGCCTTGGCGCAGGTAATACGCACACAACCACGCAGCACCCAAGAACATGGTGATGGAGCGGAAGTACAGCGCGGGCAACTCGCGCACGGACAGCTTCATCATGGGCCAGTTCAGGCCCCACATCAAGGTCAGGGCCACCAGACCAATCAGTTGCTGGCGGCTGATGACGCTGGTGCCGCCCGTCACACGGCCACCGGCGCCTTGATGGCGGGGTGGCATTGGTAGTCACGCACCTCGAAGTCTTCAAACTGGTAGTCAAAGATGGAGTCGGGGCGGCGCTTGATGTGCAATGTGGGCGCGGGGAAGGGCGAGCGCGTCAGTTGCAACTCGACTTGCTCGTGGTGGTTGCTGTAGATGTGGCAGTCGCCGCCGGTCCAAATGAAGTCACCCACCTCGAGGTCGCATTGCTGCGCCACCATGTGGGTCAAGAGCGCATAGCTGGCGATGTTGAAGGGCACGCCCAAAAAAATGTCGGCACTGCGTTGGTACAGCTGGCAACTCAGTTGGCCTTTGCCGCCAGCGGTGGTGGGCGGTGCCACATAAAACTGAAAGAAGGCATGGCAGGGCATGAGCGCCATCTTGGACAGGTCGGCCACGTTCCAAGCGCTCACGATGATGCGGCGTGAATCGGGGTTGGTCTTCAAGGTCTTGATGACCTCGGTGATTTGGTCGATGTGGCCACCTTCTGGCGTGGGCCAGCTGCGCCACTGCACGCCATACACCGGCCCCAGGTCGCCGTCTTCTCGCGCCCATTCGTCCCAAATGGTGCAACCGCGCTCGGTCAACCAGTTGTTGTTGCTCGACCCGGTGAGGAACCACAGCAGCTCAACGATGATGGATTTCAAATGCACTTTTTTCGTGGTGACCAGCGGAAAACCTTGGCGCAAATCAAAGCGCATTTGGTGGCCAAACACGCTGCGCGTGCCGGTGCCGGTGCGGTCAGACTTCTCCACCCCATGCGTGTACACATGGCGCATGAAATCTTCGTAGGGCGTGGGGATGGGGTGGGGGGAAGGCAGGCTCATGGGAGAGAGTTTAAATGGGAGTCATGAACGCACCTCATCGCCTGACCGTGGGCCTGCCTTTGCCGCGCGGTTTTTTCAAGCCCGCTTTGCGCAGGTTGCGCTCGGCGTCGGCCTGTTGGCCCAGCGCCAACCACTGGGCGTATTCGTCGGGCGTTTCCAGGGTCAATCGGCCCAAGGCGCCGGAGCGAAAGTCGTGGATGACGATTTCTGCCGCTTTGACGGTGTTGACCCGCCCACCGCTTTGCACGGCACCGCGCTGGCGGCCGATGGCCTCCAGCAGGTCCTCATCGGTGTGGCTGGGCACATTGGTCACTTTGTAGCGCTGGGTCAAGGCGTCAGGGTAGTGGCTGATCAGGTAGTTCAGCAGCTCCAAGGCCACTTCTTGTTCATCGTAGGCATTGACGCCAATGGCACCGCTGGCAGCCAGGTTGTAGCCACTTTGCTCGACGGTGATGCGCGGCCACAGCACGCCAGGGGTGTCGTAGATGTAGAAGTCGTCGGCCAAGCTGATGCGTTGCTCTAGTTTGGTCACGCCCGCTTCGTCGCCGGTCTTGGCCGCCCGTTGGCCCTTGAGGGTGTTGATCAAGGTGGATTTGCCCACGTTGGGGATGCCGCACATCAGCACCCGCATGGGTTTGACCATGCCGCCGCGCAATGGGGCCAGGTGCAGACAAGCTTCTTTCAAGGCCTTGGCCGGTGCCGTCATGCTGGTGTCCATCGCCAGGGCGCGGGTGCCGGGCAAGGCGTTGTAATGGCCCAGCCACGCATCGGTGCGCTGAGGGTCGGCCATGTCTTGTTTGCTCAACACCTTGAGCACGGGTTTGCCATCGATCAGCTCGGCCAGCATGGGGTTGGCGCTCGAGCCCGGCAGCCGGGCATCCAGCAATTCAATGACCACGTCGATGTCTTTGATGCGCTCCCCAATCGCTTTGCGCGTGAGGTGCATGTGACCGGGGAACCATTGAATCGCCATGAGAATCTTTTACCTAACGCCAATTGTGTGGGTTCATTTTCGTGCAGATTGGTGCAGAGCGGCTTGCAAGTTGGCCAAGGGGTTCAATGGAGGTGCGGCATCAGGGCCTACGACCGGGATGGATGCCACGTCGGCTGGGCCGCTGATTTGCCGTGCGCAGGCGGCCCTAAAGCGCGCGCATTCTGGGCGCCTTGGCCTTGGTGTAAGCTTTGGTGAAAAATTACTACAGGTCCCACCAGGAGTTTGCATGGGCGATTACACCAACATGTCGGCCTATTACGACGTCATCATGACCTCGGGCTATTACGACTACGAGCAAATCGTGTCCCAACTGATCCAACAAGGTGACTTTCGCCGTGTGTTGGAAATTGGCTGCGGCACGGGGCTGATTCTTGAAGCTTTGGCCAAGCGCCGCCCCGATTTGGAAATTGCCGGCATCGACCTGACCCAGGCCATGCTTGACATTGCCCAGCCACGCTTGAAAGCTTTTTCAAACGTCAGTTTGGCGTGTGAAAACGTCACCGACATGCAACTCAGCCACCCCTACGAGGTGGCTTTTTCATATGGGGGTGTCTGGTACTTTGTGTTTGATGGCGACAAAGAGCCTTTCATGGTCAGCCACATCCCTGACGCCCAAGGCAATTTGCAGGGCTTGGAGCGGGTCGCCGCCCACATTGCGCCGGGCGGGAAGTTGTTGCTGGGTATCCAAGGGCCACACCACGACTATCAAAAAACCATTTCCAACGGCATGTTGTATGGCCAGCAAATCGACCCCCACCCAGATGGTTTCATCAAACACTATTACTTGGACGACGGCCCCCAACGGGTGATGGCCCAAACCGTCCAGTACCGCACTTATGGTTTTGCCCAGGCGCTGGCCATGCTGGAAGCCTTGGGCTTGCACTTTTTGCCCGACTCGCGTCAGGGCCCCCAATTTCTGGCCTTTGCCAAAAGTGCCACTTGAACGAACTGGCTTTCCTTTTATCTTTTACCCACGTTTGCCCATCTGATCAATGACTTCCTTGCCCCATATCTTTTTCATTGGCGTTGGCAACATGGGCCACCCCATGGCGGCCAATTTGCTCAAAGCCGGTTACCCCTTGACGGTGTATGACATTGCGCCCGACAAAGCACAAGACCTGTTGGCCCAAGGAGCGCATGGGGCCAATAGCTTGCACCAAGGGATGGCGGCGTGTGATGTGGTCATGGCCTCCTTGCCAGGCCCTGCGCAAGTGCAAGCGGTGATGCTGGGCGAGTCAGGCGTGATGGCCGCCTTGCGACCGGGCATGACCGTGATCGACACGTCCACCAGTTCGGTGGACCTGGTGCGCCAACTCGCTGATTTGGCGCGCCAGCGGGGTGGCGATTTTCTCGAGGCCCCGGTCACCAATGCGGTGGACTTTGCCGCCCTGGGCCGCTTGTCGATTTTTGTCGGTGGCGACGAAGCGGTGTATCAGCGGCACCGGCCCATTTTTGACGTGCTCGGTGAAAAAATATTTCATGTGGGCATGCATGGCAATGGCGCGACCATCAAGTTGTTGACCAATTTGTTGTGGTTTGTCAGCGCCGCTGCCATTGGCGAGGGCTTGATGATGGGCGCGAAAGCCGGCATCCCCTTGGACACCGTGTGGGAGGCCATCAAATCCAGCGCTGGCAACAGCTGGGTGGCGCAGCACGATGTGCCGTCCATCTTTGCCGGTCACTACGACCCGAGTTTTTCGCTGGCCTTGTGCTGCAAAGATTTGGGCCTGATCAACCAAGTGGCCCAATCTCAAGGGTATGAGCTGACCATGGGGGCCTTGGCCCAAAAAGTTTTTCAGCAAGCCATGCAGACCTACGGCCCCGATGCGGGCGAGTTGCATGTGGTGCGTTTGCTCGAGGAACGTGCCGGTTTGCTGTTGCGTCCACCCCTGGGGCAGGCCTGGGGCAGTGACGCTGTCAAGTCTTGACCCACTGAAGGGGCCCGCTGTGACCAAACCCAATCAATCCGCTTTGATGCGCCAAGCCCATGGGCACATGCCCCAGGGCGTGGCGGAGAACTACCGCTATTGGGGCGAGGAACAAACGGTTTTTTTGCAAAGCGCCCAGGGTTGCCGCATCACCGATGTCGATGGCAAAGAATTCGTTGACTTTCGCTTGGGCTATGGCCCCATCATCTTGGGTTACCGCGACGAGCGGGTGGATGCGGCGGTGGTGGCGCAAATCCAGCGCGGTGGCACGGTGACGGGTTTTTCCACCGAACTCGATGCCCAAGTGGTGCAGCAAATCAAGGCCTTGTGCCCGCAGATCGACAAAATGCGTTTTGCCAATTCCGGCACCGAGGCGGTGATGGGCGCCTTGCGCACCGCGCGCGGCTTCACCGGGCGCGAGCGCATCGCCATGGTCGAGGGCAGCTTCCATGGTTTGTTTGACGAGGTGATGTGGAAGTCCGACATTGAAAACTGGGACCCGGCCAGCCCGAATGCCCCGCAGGTCATTCCTTTTGGTGCGGGCATCCCCCCAAACACCCGGGCCTTGGTGGACATCATCGGCCTCAATGACGGCCCCGCTTTGGAGCAGTTGTTTGCTCAACGTGGCTCCGAGTTGGCGGCGGTGATGTTGGAGCCCATCATTGGCAATGCGGGCAGCATTTCGGCCACCCCGGTGTGGCTGCAGCGTTTGCGCGACTTGTGCACCCAGCATGGGGTGATGTTGATCTTGGACGAGGTGAAAACCGGCTTTCGGGTGGCCCCGGGTGGGGCGCAGGCTTTGTATGGCATCCATGCCGACCTCACCACCTTTGCCAAGGCCATGGGCAATGGCTATCCGGTGGCGGCCTTTGGCGGCCGCGCCGATGTGATGGACGTGGTGGGCTCACACCCCGGTGGGGTGGTGCATGGCGGCACGTACACGGCCAACATGGTGGCCTTGAGTGCGGCCCACGCCACCTTGGACATCTTGGCCCACACCGACGCCATGGCCACCATCGACCGTGTCGGGCGGGACATCCAGGCCTTGCTCGGCCGCGTGTTCACCCAAGCGGGGGTGGCCCATGCGTTTGCCGGACCGCCTGCGATGCTGGGCATCCATTTCACCCCCACCGTGCCCCAGACTTATCGCGACTGGCGCAAGACCAACAGCGACTTGTACCGCCGCTTTGCCTGGGAAATGATTGGCAACGGGGTGATGCTCGAACCCGACTCTCGTGAGCCGTGGTTCTTGTGCGAAGCCCATGCCGATGTCGATCTGGGGTGGTTGGAAGACATGGCCACCCGCTCTGTTCAAGCGGCATTGCGCTGAACCTCGGGCCAAAGAAGCGCTCCTTATTTGCGTCAAAATGCGGCCCATGAAAGCCCAAGCCATTGTTTTTGAAGCCCCCCAGTCCATTGCGGTGCGGACCTTGGAGCTGGCCCCCATGGGCCCGCGCGATGTGGAGGTGGCGGTGTCGTTCAGCGGCATCAGCACCGGCACCGAACGCTTGTTGTGGGACGGCACCATGCCCCCTTTTCCCGGTTTGTCTTATCCCTTGGTGCCGGGCTATGAAACCGTGGGCACCGTGGCCCAAATGGGCGCCGAGGTGACGGGCTTGTCGCTGGGCGACCTGGTTTTTTTGCCCGGCTCCTATGCCTTTCAAGGGGTGCAAAACATTTTCGGCGGCTCGGGATCGCGCTTGGTGGTGCCGCACGAGCGGGCCGTCAAGTTGGATGCCGCATTGGGCTTCAAAGGGGTCTTGCTGGCCTTGGCCGCCACCGCCCACCATGTGTTCACCGTGGGTCGCGAAGGCCTGCCATTGGCCTACCCCGACCTCATCATTGGCCACGGCATCATGGGCCGATTGCTGGCCCGCATGGTGGTGGCCGCGGGCAAACCGGCACCGGTGGTGTGGGAAACCCAAGCGGTTCGCCAAAGCGGCGCCTTGGGCTATGGCGTGATCCACCCCGACGACGATGCGCGCAAAGATTACCGGTGCATTTGTGATGTCAGCGGTGACTCGGGTATCTTGAACCGCGTGATTCCCAAAATGGCCCCCGGCGGCGAGGTGGTGTTGGCAGGCTTTTACAAACAAGATTTGTCTTTTTCTTACGCCATGGCCTTCATGCGCGAGGCCAGCATCCGCGTGGCCGCGCAATGGAAAAAGCACGACCTGGATGCAGTGGTGGCCATGTTTCACAACGGCAGCTTGCCGCTGGAGGGCTTGATCACCCACTTCGAAACACCCCAGCGTGCCCAGCAGGCTTATGAGGTGGCCTTTGGCGACCCCCAATGCTTGAAGATGGTGATCGACTGGCGCCAGGCCTGACCCCGCGGAATGGTTCTGAAAACCGCCATGGTCTTGGCCTTCATGTTGTTGCTGGGCTGGAGCCTGTGGACGCCTGACCTGGACCGCGCCGATTTGGAGCGCCAATACGCCCGCGCCGGCAGCCAATTTGTGCAAACCCCAGGTTTGCGCACCCATGTGCAAATCGAAGGCCCTGCACAAGCCCCCGTGGTGCTGTTGTTGCATGGCTTTGGTTCGAGCTTGCAAACCTGGGACGTCTGGGCTGATGGCCTTTCCACCGACCACCGGGTGGTGCGTTTGGACATCGCCGGTTTTGGCTTGACCGGCCCGGCCGAACCCGCCGATTACAGCGACGAGGCCGATGTGCTGCGCTTGCTGGCCGTGGTGGATCAATTGGGCTTGCCATCCATGACCGTGGTGGGCCACTCCATGGGCGGGCGCTTGGCTTGGCACTTTGCTGCCGCGCACCCGCAGCGGGTGGACAAGTTGGTCTTGATCGCGCCGGATGGCTTCCCCGACCCGCAAGCCAAAAGTGACAAGACCTACGACGTGCCCGCTTGGATGGGCGTGGCGCGCTATGCCTTGCCGCGCTGGCTGATCAACAAAGGTGTGGCCTCTGCTTATGCCGACTCCAGCCGCTTGGACGACGCCACTGCGCGGCGCTACCAAGACATGTTGCTCGCACCCGGGGTGCGCCCAGCGGTGTTGGCACGCATGGCGCAAACCCGCAACCGCGACCCTTTGCCGTGGCTGGAGCGCCTGCGCATGCCCACCTTGTTGCTGTGGGGCGAACAAGACCAAATGATTCCAGTGGCCAATGCCTTGGACTATCAGCGCGCCATCCCCCATGCCCAGCGCGTGGTCCTGCCCCAGGTGGGCCATTTGCCGCATGAAGAGCAGCCTCAGTTGTCGTTGCAAGCGATGCGCGCGTTTCTGCAGCGCCCGTTGGCGCCTTGATGTCTTTTCAACCCGAACCCCATCGCAGGATCAATGGCCAACCCCATGCGTGACGACGAAACCTTGATCCGCGGTTTGGGGTTTTATGTGCAAGACGCCGCACCGGACCAGGCCTTGCATGTGGCCTTTGTGCGCAGCGACCATGCGCATGCACAGGTGTTGGAAGTGGATGCCAGCGCGGCCATGGCGTTGCCGGGCGTGGTGGCCGTTTGGCAAGCCAGCGATGTCGCAGGCGTTGTCACCCCGGGTGTGAATCCGCTGTGGCCGCCCTTGCAAGACATGCCCATGCCTTTGTTGGCCGGGCCCTGGGTCGAACATGTGGGGCAAGCCGTGGCCATGGTGCTGGCGCAAGACGCTGCCACCGCGCAAGAGGCCGCCTTGTTGGTGCAGGTGTCGCTCGAGGCTTTGCCGACGGGGGTGGATGATGACCCTGGCGCCAGTGTGGTGCACCAAGTGGCGCACACCCATGGAAAAGCGCAGGGGCAGGTGGCTGTGGTGGCCCGTGCGGATTTGACCGTGCCGCGTTTGTTGGCCATGGCCATGGAGCCTCGCGCTTGTGTGGCCCAGTGGCAAGGCGATAGCCAGCGCCTCAAGGTGTGGTTGGGCAGCCAAACGCCGGCGCGTGCCCAGGCCGACATCGCCCGGGCCTTGGGGCTGGCGTTGCCCCAAGTGCACCTGATTTCACCCCATGTGGGCGGTGCCTTCGGGTCCAAAGCGTCCATTTCACCCGAGGACATTTTGGTGGCCTTGGCAGCCCACCGCTTGCGCACCACGGTGCAGTGGAAGGCCAGCCGATCGGAAGAGTTTTTGTCGGGCCAACACGGCCGCGCAGCCCGCTTGCAAGGCCAATTGGCGGTGGATGCGCAAGGGCACTTTTTGTCATTGCAGGCGCAACTGCACTACACCCTGGGCGCATGGTTGCCCTATTCGGCCTTGGTGCCCATGCGCAATGCCGCGCGCATCCTGCCCGGGCCTTACCGGGTGGACCGCTGTGACATCACGGGCCAGTCGCGCCGCTCGCACACCGCACCGGTGGGCATTTACCGTGGCGCAGGTCGACCCGAGGCCGCCTTGTTGATGGAAACCTTGATCGACCAAGCCGCGCGTTTGGGGGGGCTGGACCCCGTGCAAATGCGCCTGCGAAACCTGATCGATGCCAGCGCCATGCCCTACCGCACACCGACTGGCGAAACCTTGGATTCGGGTGATTTCCCGCAATTGCTGCGCTTGGCTTGCGAGCGCTTTGGCTACGACCAAGAGCGCGAACGGCAACGCCAACGCCGCGCCCAAGGCGAGTTGGTGGGCTTGGGTGTGGCCCTGTATGTGGAGCCTTGTGGCCAGGGCTGGGAGTCGGCCCGCGTCACTTGGCATGCCGATGGGAGCGTCAGCGTGGCCAGTGGCAGCCCCGACCAAGGCCAAGGCCATGCCACCACCTTTGGACACATCGCTGCCAGCACCTTGGGTGTGTCCTTCGCGCAGGTGCAGGTGCTGATGGGCGACACCGATCTGTGTCCACCTGGCACCGGTGCACTGGCCAGCCGCAGCACGGCGATTGGCGGCAGCGCGGTGCTGCAAGCTTGCCAAAGCTTGCGGGACCAGCGCGCACAAGGCCTGCCCCTGCCCCTCAACGCAGAGGCCCGATTTGAGAGCCAAGAGGCCTGGGCCAGCGGTTGTGTCCTGGTGCGCATGTCGGTGGACGCGGCCACGGGCCAACCGCGCATCGAGCGCTTGTTGTGGGTGGATGACGCGGGCCTGAGTTTGCAACCCGACTTGGTGCGCGATCAACTCATCGGTGGCGCCGCCCAGGGCATTGGCCAGGCCTTGATGGAGCAAATGGTCTACGACAGCGAAGGCCAATTGCTCACCGGCTCATTGATGGACTACGCCGTGCCCAGGGCCGATGACATGCCCCCGATTGAACTGCATTCATTGCACACCCCCAGTCCCTTGAACCCACTGGGTGCCAAGGGCGTGGGCGAGGCCGGCTGCATTGGTGTGCCAGCCGCTATCATGAATGCTGCACGGGACGCTTTGTCGCCCCTGGGCGAGGTGGATTTGCAACTGCCTTTGCGCGCCGAACAACTGTGGCTTGCCTTGCAAGCCAAGACCTCAGGAGACAAGACTTGAAATACCAAAAATCCGAAGCCAAAGAGCATGCCCGCGAACACCTGGTCGGTGTGTGGGCAGCCAATCTGACCCCGTTTGATGCCCAAGGCCAACTCGACGAAGCCGCTTACCGCGACAACCTGCGCCATTGGATCCGCGATTTGCAGTTGGGCGGCTTGTTCATCGCGGGCAAACAAGCCGAGTTTTTTTCCATGTCGATGCACGACCGCAAAAAGCTCATGGAAATCGCGGTCGATGAAGCCCGCTTGGCGGGCAACCGGGGCGGTGCGGGCCCATGCGGCATCATCACCTCCTGCTCTGACACCCAGCTCGATACCGTATTGGAATTGGCCCAACACTCGCAAGACATCGGCGCTGACTACATCATCGTGCACAGTCCGGTGCTGCATTTTGGTGCCGATACCGATGAAACCATTTATGAGTACTACCGCTATTTGTCGGAGAAAGTCAATTTGGGCATGGCCATGTGGAACCACCCCGATTGCGGCTACACCATGTCGCCCGAGTTGTGCAACCGCATTGCCGATTTGCCCAATGTGGTGGCCATCAAATACAGCACCGATCGCCCTGATTACATCCGCTTGACCGAATTGGCGGGCCACAAAATCCATGTCAGCAACCCCTCTGAAGAAGAGTGGTTGGACAACATCATTGAATTGAACTGGAAGCTGTATTTGTGCTCCACCCCGCCGTTTTTGCTGCAAACCAAAAACGACCAGCGCATGAACGAATACACCCGCTTGGCTTTTGCCGGCGACCATGCCGCTGCGCGCCAAGTGCGCGACAGTTTGGAGCCCGTGCGCCAAGCCTTCAAAGCCAGCAAACCCAAAGGCAAGCCGCAGGCGCATGCCAAATGCTGGCAAGAACATTTGGGTCAGCATGGTGGCCTGGTGCGTCGCCCGCTGCTTCAGCTCACCGATGCAGAGCGGGCAAACGTGGCCAAGGCTTTTGCGCAAAGCGGCTTGAAGCGCTGAACCCTCCAAGGCCAAACCATGAGCGATCACACCCCCCCTTCAGTCCAGCACTACAGCGCGCCGCTGAATTTTTCGCAGTGGGTCGAGGACCATGCCGAGCGGCTCAAGCCCCCCGTGGGCAACCAGCAGATTTGGAAAAACTCTGACTTGATTTGCACCGTGGTGGGCGGGCCCAATCAGCGCACCGATTTTCACGACGACCCGTTTGAAGAGTACTTTCACCAATTCAAAGGAAATGCCTCATTGCTGATCGCCGACCGGGGCAAGTTCGAACGCATCCCCTTGCGCGAAGGCGATGTGTTTTTGCTGCCCCCGCATGTGCGGCACTCGCCTCAGCGCACCGAGCCCGGCAGTTTGTGCACCGTCATTGAGCGCACCCGTCCTGTGGGCGAGCGCGATGCCTTTGAGTGGTACTGCGCCCAATGTGCCGGTTTGGTGGCGCGGCGCGAGTTGCAGTTGCAAAGCATTGTGGAAGATTTGCCCAAGGCATTTGCTTCTTTTTATGACACCCCTGAAAGCGAGCGGGTGTGCCCCCACTGCGGCCATGTGCACACCGGGCGCGACTGGCAAAGCTGGCACCAGCAGCTCAGTGCCCGCTTTGCGCTTTAGCCCACTCAGCGCTTGACAAAACGCAGGGTGAAGCGGTCGCTCTCGCCAATCGCTTGGTACTTGGCCCGGTCCACATCTTTCAAACGATAGGTAGGTGGCAAAGTCCACACCCCCTCCGGGTGGTCTTTGGTGTCTTTGGGGTTGGCATTGACCTCTGATCGACCTGTCAGTCGAAATCCATTGGCTTCGATCACCGCAATCGCCACGTCTTCGCGCACATAGCCGGAGGCCATTTGCTGCGCTTGGCTTTGATCGGTGCGGCCCCGGTGGTCGACGATGCCCAGCACCCCACCCGGTTTGAGGGCTTTGTGAAATGCCCGCAAAGATTCGACCACTTCTTCGCGCTCCATCCAGTTGTGCAGGTTGCGAAAGCTGATCACCACATCGGCGCTGCCTACGGGTGCAATCGCGTGGTTGTCGGCCCGAAAGGCGGTGACCATCACCCGGTCATACAGCTGCGGTTCAGCCTTGAGTCGCGCGAGCAATTTTTGATGGTCGGGAATGTATTGCGGCAAAGATTGATCGCGGTTGGCTGCAATGTATTGGCCCTTCGCGCGCAGCCATGGCGCCAAGATCTCCATGTAATAGCCCCCACTGCCTGGCAAAATTTCCACCACCGTGTGCTGGGCCTGGATGCCAAAAAACGCCAGGGTTTCGGCCGGATGCCGGTGCGGATCGCGCACCACATTGGTGGCGCTGCGTTGTGGCCCTTGCAGCAAGGCCTGGAAGGTGGACACCTCTTGTGACCAAGCGGCTGAAGCGGCCGACACCGCCAAGACACTGGCCCCAACGGCCTGAACGGCAAGCCGCCAAATGGAAAAAGCAGGGTGGGTCATGTGGGCGCTCCAGGTGATTCGTCCCATGCTAACAAAACCAAGTAGCCAACTTTGGTGCGGCTTTCCAATATCTGGCAACTGTTGAAAAGTAAATTTTTAGATTATTTAAAATTTAAAAGTGAATTACTTTGTATTTGTTTTTTCACATTTATGCGGGAATGGTTTCATCTTTTCCAAGTCAAGCCG
This sequence comes from Limnohabitans rimovensis (SeqCode), assembly GCF_965234775.1. GTDB lineage: Bacteria > Pseudomonadota > Gammaproteobacteria > Burkholderiales > Burkholderiaceae_C > Limnohabitans > Limnohabitans rimovensis. The sequence goes on from NZ_OZ248566.1 coordinate 293,832, forward strand.
ATACTCTTGTGCCACCACAGAAATGTGGGGTTTGTTCAATGCCACGGAAAATCAATGGACCGCACCCCGTTAGTCAAATTGCTGCTCATATCGGCCCTCTCGGCGGGATTGGTCGTGCCATTGTTTTTTTATTCGCGTGGCATGTTGAAACAAGCTGAACAGGCTTTGGCGGCCGCACAAACCCCTGCCGAATCTGAAAAAGAAAGCTCGGCCGCAGACACACAAGACCACGATGCCAGTGGCCATGCACAGGCCAACAGCGAATCGGCGCCTACCCATTCAGACCCTGCCCAAGCCAAGGCCCATGACGCGGACAACGCAGCATCAGCGCCAGCTGCACCCGCCATGGCCTTGGCCCAGGCCAGCACGCTGCCATCAGACCCGCCAGGGCTGACCAAGACGGACAAACCCACTGACCCCACCGAGCAAGATGCTGGGGCACAGGTTTATAAGCCGCCCTTGTTTGGTAGTTGCAAACGTTTGTTTCAGCAATTGCAAAAACAAGCCGTGGCCGAGGGTGAGTACAAAGCTTTTGCATTTGCCTTCAATGGCAAGACAGCCAATTGCGCCGAATATGTGTCCAATAAAAGCCTGCGCCATGCGCGCGCAGTGGTGCTGAAAAACTGCCAAGAAGACCGTGCTGAAAAGCGCTATGTGGCCTGCCAGTTATATGACGTCCAATAAGACCAGGGAGCCTGTGATGAACTGCTCGCAATGCCACAACCCCTTGCCCTTGACCGCAAATTTTTGCGGCAAATGCGGCACGACCATCCCTGGCAAAAATAAAAAGCCGCAACCCAAACCCGATTCAGACCTTGAATCGGCGGATGCTTCTGGCAAAGAGGACGGCATCGATTTGCTGGCCTACGTGAAGCACCAGCGAGCCAGCCTGCCTGGACAGGACCCCGTTGCTCCAGCCACACCAGACCACGAACAGGTGGTGTTGGAAGCGCCGCCCCCAGCACCGCTGCAAGCGTTGGCTGTACACGCCAGCCATGGCGGCCCTGAGGCTTTGATGGACGACTTGAAGGCCCAAATCGATGCCATCGGTGTGTCGGCCCCTGTCAAAACCCATATTTTGCCGACCGAATTGGCACCCCCTGCTGCGCCCAGCCCCACCCAGACCAATCCTTCCGCGGTGGGTTTTTCCGGCGAGCAATGGGCCCAGTGGCAAGAGATGATGGACGAATTGCGCGACCGCATGGACGCCTGGACCCAGCACATGAGTACCGCCACCAGCAGCGATCTCAATGCAGACCCGATGCAAGTCTGGCGCGAGGTGCAAGCAACCGTTTCTGCGCAAGGCCAGCAATTGGAAAGCATGATGTCGCAAATGCACGGTTTGGCGGCCCAGGCGGAGGTGCAAGCCTTGGGTGAGCAACTCGCCCAATGGCGCGCCACCAGCGAGCAGTCTTTGCAACTTGAAATGCAAAAAACACCCCAGGTCGAGGCCAAGTTGGTGGTCTATCAAAACGAGCAAATGCAGGCCTTGGGTCAGTTGCAGCAAGAGTTGCGCGCATTTGCGCTGGCGGGTGCCCAATCTGCTGGTCGCCTGATGGCGATCGAACAAGCGGTGACCCAATTGCAGGCGCGTTTGGGTGTGGATCCGGGTCACGCCATTCCTGCGGCTAGCAGCCCGCAGCGGGTGCTGGCTGCGCCACCACCGCAGCTGGAAAAGGTCGAACGCATCAAGCCCAAGACCCCATCCAAATGGGTCAATGGCCTGATGGTTGGTGCCATCGCTGTGGTGCTGTGTTTGACCGCCGTGATGGCCGGTATGGCGGTGTACAACTTCATGTCTTACAGCAGCTTGCCCAGCCAAACGCCTGTGAAAGACAAAGCCAGCCGCGCTGAACGGGTCAAGGACGCGCACCCATGATTTGCGGCCAGTGCAGGATGATCAATCCGTCTGACAATTTGTTTTGTCAGAACTGCGGAACCACGCTCGAAGTGCCCGAGCGCTTGGCCAGCCCCATGTTCACCAAAGCCAACACGATGGACAACAACTCCATTTTGTTGACCCGAAACCAATGGTTGGTGCGTTGGGACTTGTGTTTGCCTTTTGTGTTGGTGGCCTTGGTTGGTGCAGTGCTGCGTTGGCCAGTGTGGGGCATTGCGGCGGTGGTGGTGGTCGGGCTGGTGTTTTCGTATTACCTGTCCGAGCGCATTTCGCGCATTGTGAATTTGTCCATCCCGGTTGAATTGATGGACCAGCAAATCATTGCTTATGGCCCGGCCAACACCAGCAGCCGTTGGCTGATGCCCAATGGGGTTCTGTATTTGTTGGGCAATGGGTTTTTCTACAAGTCCATCAGCGATGACGACCGCTCGGCCTTTCACCATGTGCAGCTGAGCGCGGTCACCAAGGTGAGTGTCAGCCACGGGATGGGCTGGTTGGGAGACTGGCACAGCCTGTGCATAGTGATCGCCAACGAACGCAAATTGCGTTTTGTGGTGCACAAGTCGGCGGTGTGGACGGCTTTGCTGCACATGGTGCGCAAGGCCTGAGCGCCTTTTGGCTTCAGACGCCCAAAGGCTCTCTGGCCCAAGGCGCGATGCAGTCCTCGTAGCTGGCCACTTGGCGCACAAAGCCCGATTGCTGCATGCTTTGCCCCAAGCGAGCAAATCCCGCACGCGATACCGCCCTGCGGCAGGACCACAGTTGCGCTTGCGCATACCGCGCCATGGCCGACTGCAAGGTCGACAGCGGCAGGTTGGGGTAGTAGGGCTGAACCACTTGGGCCAACTCATCGGTGCCGTGCCCTTGCAGCCAGGGTAAAAATTGCTCCACCGCCAACACCATGGCTTCAAAAGCCTCGCGGTGTTGGTCGATGCTGGCTTGGGTGGCGATGAAGGTGGTATAGGCGGTCCAGCCACGCGAATGGGCCGCGTGCAACACTTGGCCCACTCCCTGAGCCTCTGCTTGTGACACAAAGGGTTCGAACATCTGCACCACGTCCAACTCACCGCGCGCCAATGCCGCCAGGTTGTCGGGCATGCTGCGCTCGGGGCCACGGTTCAGGCCCATGGGGTCAATCCCCGCATCGCGCAGGTCTTGTTGCAAACACAGCCAAGGGGTGGGCACTTCACTCACTGTGCCGATGCGCATGTGCTGGAGTTGCTTCAAACCAAATGCGGTGCTTTGCGGCCGACCCACCAAAAAAAACGGGTCTTTGGCCGCCACCTCACAAAACGCCACCAAGTCCAGCGGCGAGGGGGCTTGTGTGTCGCGTTGTTTGATCACCCGCAGCGGCCCTCCCCAGACCACGTCGATCAAGCCCTTTTCCATGTCGGCAATGCCGCTGCCGGGTGAGGGCGATTCCACCAGTTGAATGTCCAGCCCTTGTTGTTTGAACAGGCCCAAAGCCAGGGTGGCATAAAAGGGCGCGTAAAAAACCGCTCTGAAGTTCTCGCTCAGTCGTATTTGCATGGGGTTTCACCTTGATGCAATGAGTATGGCATGGGCCTGGGCCAGTGCGGGCGCGGCCAATGCGCATAATGGATGCGCTAGAGCTTTGCGTCGCAGGGTCTGCATCGATGGTTTGTTTTTTTCTAAATTTCAGAGGAATGCATCATGTTGTTCACACGCGGGTTTGGGATGGTTTTGTCGCTGTTGGTGGGTGTGCAAGTGGGAGCGCAAGCCCAAGCTGGTAAATACCCCGACAAACCGGTGCGTGTGGTGGTCACGGTGCCGCCGGCGGGCGCATCGGATTTTGTGGCACGGTCCATGTCCGATTTGTTGGGCAAAGAATTGGGCACCACCATCATCGTAGACAACAAGGCCGGTGCCAATGGCACCATCGCCAGTGCTTTCGTGGCCAAGGCACCCACCGACGGTTACACCATTTTGCAAGCGGGCATTTCCACCCACGGCATTGGCCCGTATTTTTATGAAAAGCTGACCTATGACCCCTTCAAAGACCTGGTGCCCGTGGCGGCCTTGGCCGAGTTCCCCATGATCTTGGCGGTCAATGCCCAACTGCCCGTGACCTCGGTCAAAGAATTGCTGGCCCTGGCGCAGAAAAAAACCTTGAGTTTTGCGTCGGCCGGCACGGGCAGCGCGCCGCATTTGTCGGGTGAATTGCTCAAGACCGAGGCCAAGATCAACATGACCCATGTGCCCTACAAAGGCTCGGCCCCGGCTGTGCTCGACGTAGCCAGTGGCCAGGTGGACATGATGTTCGATGGCATCCCCTCGCTGATGCCCCACATCAAAAGCGGCAAGCTGCGCCCCATCGCCGCCGTCAGCCTCAAACGCAACAGCTTGCTGCCCGATTTACCCACCTTCACCGAGCTGGGCTACCCCAGCATGGTGGCCTCGGTGTGGTATGGCTTGATGGCCCCCACCGGCACACCGGTGGCCATCATCAACCAGATCAACGCAGCGGCGAACCGCACCTTGGCTTCGCCCGAATTGCAAAAGAAATTGGAAGACAACGGCGCCGTGGTGATGCGCGGTACAGCCGCTGACTTTGGTGCGTTCATGACCAAAGACCATGCCCGCTGGGGTGACGTCATCCGCAAAGCAGGCATCACCACCAGCAGCCAATGACCCTACGGAGACCTTGATGTCACACACAGAAGAAGGCCCACCGGCCTTCACCGCCCCCGCCAATGCTTGCGACGCCCACTTCCATGTGTTTGGGCCCCCTGGTGCCCATCCGTATGCGGCTGGCTTGCGCTACACACCACCGCACGCGCCCTGGAGCGAATACCAACAACTGGCCCGCCATTTGGGCTTGGTGCGTTTTGTTTTTGTCCAACCCTCGGCTTATGGCCGCAACAACAGCTGCATGTTGCAGGCCATGGAAGCCGTGGGCACGGCGCATTGCCGAGGCATTGTGGATGTGGACGAGGATGTGCCCGACGCCGAGTTGGCGCGTTTGCATGCCCTGGGCGTGCGCGGCGTGCGCATCAATGTGTCGCCAGTTCAGCCCTTTGATGCGGGCTTGGCCGCGCAAATGCTGCCGCGCATCCAAACCCTGGACGCACGCTGCGCCGAAATCGGCTGGCACCTGGACTTTTTATTGCCCGGTTGGCTGACCGAGGCCTTGTTGCCGGTGATGGACAAGCTGCGCGTGGACCACAGCCTGGCCCACATGGGCATGTTTTTGGGCCGTGAAGGGCCAGGGCAAGCGGGCTTTGTCAAATTGCTGGACCGTTTGCGCCATGGCAACGGCCGCACCTGGGTCAAGTTCACCGGCACCTACCGCATGGCCACGGCACCGCTGTTTGCCGATGCCTTGCCCATGGCCCAAGCGCTTATTGATGCAGCGCCCAAGCGCATCATTTGGGGCAGTGACTACCCGCATTTGTCGTTTGCCGACAAGGTGGGCTCGGTGCAGTTATTCAATCTGCTGAAAGATTGGGCGCCTGATGCGGCCACACGGCAAAAAATACTGGCGGACAACCCGGCGGCATTGTTTGGCTTTTAAGTTCTTGCCACCATGAACAAAGTCGCCCTTGGGCGGCTTTGTTCATCCCCCATCGATCTTGTCGATCCAAGGGCGGCGGGGTCTTGCCCCGCACATGCCATCACTTGTCAGCGAAGCGCCATTCGTTCTTGGTGGTGTCTGCCACCAAAGCGCGCCCAGGGATGTGCATGTCGCCCGTGTCGCGCATGACATAGGACTGGATGCCTTTGAAGGTTTTGATCTTCATGAACTCGTTTTTGATCGTTTCACGCGCCACTTTGGGGTCGGTGTTGCCGTCAATCTTGGCATTGCGCATCATCTCGGCATAAGCCAATACGGTGTCGTAGCTCAAGGACCAATTGGCCGAGTTGGCGGGCTTGCCCAAAGAGGGGTCAGCCCGGTCTTGGAAGCGTTTGATCGCCGACAGGTTCAAGGCGTTGTCACCGGTGGAGCTGGTGGGGGTGGTGAAGCCAATGGTGTGCCAATTGCGACCCGCGTCGCCCACGGTGTTGACAAAGGGACCTGGCCAAATGAGCGAGTTGGCCAGCACGGGCACAGTGATGTTTTGGGTTTTGAACTCTTTGGCCAGTTGCAAGGCGTTGGGGCCCAGGGCCGAGACCAGCACCGCATCGGGGTTCAAACCTTTGATTTGAATCGCCACTGGAGAGAGGTCGGTGGCGCGGGTGGAAAACTCGGCCACGCTCAGCACCTTCCATCCGGATTTTTTGGCCAAGGCTTCAAAAGCCTCGGCGCCGGCTTTGCCCGATGCTTCGCGCACGTCGGCGGTGATCACCACCGATTTGACGTTCGGGTTGAGTTTGGCAAATGACGCAAAACCCTCGCCAATGTAGATGTCATCTGGCGGTTGCATGCGAATCGTCCAGGGCCGAATCGTGATGCCGGGCTTGCTCGCGGTGGCGGTGATGGCGGGCATGTTGAGTTGGTTGGCCAGGGCACTCACGGTTTCCCATTGGGTACCGGTCATGGGGCCAATCACACCAAAGTGGCCTTCGCCCAAAAATTTGCGAAACATCACCACAGCTTGACCTGGGTCGAGCGTGGCGTCCACGCTGTCGACTTGCAGCAAACTGCCGTTGACGCCGCCCTTGGCATTGACGTCTTCGACCGCCAGTTTGACCATCAGCTCTTGGGCTTTGCCATAGCCCGCCAAGGGGCCGGTCAAGATGCTGATGTAGCCAATTTTCACAGGGGGTTTGCTTTGTGCGTTGGCCCATTGGGGCAGCACGGCGGCGGCCATCAAGGCCAATAAAAAGCGGGTGCGTTTCATGAAGGGGTCTCCTGTTGTTGATCAAAAAAAGGGATGAATACGTTGCTCATCAGGTCTTGGTGGTCAATTTACCATGGCCCAAATAGCCCGCCAGCACAGCGGGGTCGTTGGCCAAGTCGCTGGCTTTGCCCGAAGCGGTGAACACCCCTTGCGAAAGCACATGGGCGCGGTGGGCCAAGCGCAGGGCGCTGCGCACGTTTTGCTCGACCAGCAAGATGCCCAAACCCGTGTCACGCAAATCGGCCAAGATTTGAAACACCTCTTGTCGGTAGAGGGGCGACAAGCCCATCGATGGTTCGTCGAGCAGCAGCAATTGAGGCCGGTTCATCAGGGCGCGGGCAATGGCCAGCATTTGTTGTTCACCGCCAGAGAGGTTGCCGGCCATTTGATGACGGCGCTCTTGTAAACGGGGAAAGCGTTGGTACACATCGCTCAGCGCCGCTTCAAACGGGGTTTCGCTGGGGCGAATTTCCCAGGCCAAGCGCAGGTTCTCGTCGACCATCATGCGTTGCAAGGTGCCACGCCCTTCGGGCACATGCAGCATGCCGGCTTGGGCCAATGCGTGGGTGGGGGTGTTGGCGACCGCGTGGTCCAAAAAGTGAATCGTGCCTTGGGCCATGGGCAACAAACCGCTGATGGCGCGCATCAAGGTGGTTTTGCCCGCGCCATTGGCGCCCACTATGGCCACGGTTTCGCCGGCGTGAACGGTCAAGTCCAGGCCGCGCAAGGCCCGAATGGGGCCATAAGACACGTGCAAATCGCGCACACTCAACAGGGGCGTGCTCATTCGTCTTCCCCCAAATAGGCTTTTTTGACCTCTGGGTGTGCGAGCACACTGCTGGCCGAACCTTCGGCGATTTTGCGCCCGTAATCCATGGCCACCACACGGTCAGACAGGCTGCGGATCAAGCCCATGTCGTGTTCAATGAGCAGCATGGCTTTGACCTGGCTGCGTGCGGTGTGGATGTCTTGGATGAGTGCTTCAGTCTCACCTTCATTCATGCCCGCTGCGGGCTCATCGAGCAACAACAGGGACGGGTATCCGGCCAAGGCGCGGGCAATCTCTAAGCGCCGCGCTTCGCCATATGACAAGGACTGGGCTGAGACGTCGGCTTGGTGGGACAGGTGCATGGTGTGTAGCCAATGCATGGCTTCGTCCACGGCCTTGCGGCGCTGGCCAAAGGCCCAAAAGGCCGACCAAGGGTGGGCCGCATAGGTCTTGTTGGCCACCATCACGTTTTCCAGCACGCTCATGCGCTTGAACAAGCGGATGTTTTGAAAGGTGCGGCCTATCCCCAAGCGGCCAATGTCGTGCAATGAGCGTCCCACCAGGTTGTGGCCCATGAAATCCATTTGCCCGCTGTCGGCGCGGTAAAAGCCGGTGATGGTGTTGATCAGGGCGGTTTTGCCTGCGCCGTTGGGGCCGATGAGACCCAAAATTTCGCCCTCGGTGATGTGCAGGTCAATGCCATTCAGGGCATGGATGCCACCAAAGTGTTTGGACAAATTGGCGATCGACAAGATGGGCGTGGGCATCATTTCAAACCCCTGGCGCACCCAGGGCGCGGCCATGCTTGGACAAAGCGGTGCGGGGTCGGAAAGAGAGCAAACCATCGGGCCTGAACAACAGCAACACCAAGATGGCAGCGCCAAACACCGTGGGGCGCCAATCGGCTAAAAAGCGGATGTACTCGGGCAGCAAGGTCATGATGGCCGCACCCAAAATGGCACCGTACAAGTTGTTGACGCCGCCCAGCACCAGGTACAGCACAACATAAATCGACAAGGTGACGTCAAAGTTTTCAGGCCGCACAAAGCTCATGTAGTGGCCATACAGCATGCCGGCCACTGCAGCAATGGCAGCTCCGGCAGAAAAGCCAATCAGGCGGATGGCGGTGACATTGATGCCCAGGGCCGCAGCCACCCTATCGTCTTCGCGAACGGCGTCAAACACGCGCTGCAAAGGGCTGATGGACAACAACCACAAGGCAATGCCAATCAGCACCACGGCCAAGGCAGCCTTGGGCAGATCGCCACCTTTCATGCCACCAAAGCCGCCGATGCCACCCAAAAAGTCCATGTTTTCGAGCAGCACACGGATGCAAAAGGTCAGGCCCAAGGTGGCCAAGATCAAATAGATGCCGCGCAGTCGCAGCGCTGGGTAGCCCACCAAGGCCGCAATCATGGCGGCGATCAAAGCGGCCATGCCGGTGGCGGGCAACAAGGGCCAACCCATTTTGGCGGTGAAATAACCCGATGCGTAGCAACCCACGGCCATGAAGGCGCCTTGGGCAAACGACAGGCTGCCGGTGAGCAAGCTGACATAAACGCTCCAGGCCAGCAAGATATTGATGCAGGTGAAAAACAGGTGGTCGGCGATCACACGCGTTGCTCCTGCCCGTGGTGGCCCGAGGCAAACAAGCCCGCGGGTTTGAGCAACAAGGTGGCGATCATGGCCGCCCACACAGTGAGCTCGCCCAAGCGGCCCAGACCAAAGTGAAACATCAAGGCTTCGAGCACGCCGATGCCCAAACCGGCCAAGACCGCCCCGCGCATGTCACCCATGCCGCCAATGGCCATCACTGCCAAGGCTTTGAGGCCAAAGGTCAGGCCCAGGTCGGGCGACACGGTATCGGCGCGCAAGGCCAGCATCAAGCCGGCTATGGAGGCCAAGCCAGAGGAGATGAAAAACACCGCTTGGTTGACCCGCAGCACATTCACGCCCAGCAAAGAAGCATGGGCAGATGACTCGGCCACCGCTCGGATTTGCCGCCCCATGCGGGTGTGCGCAATCACGTGGTGCAAGGCCCACATCAGGGCAAAGGTGATGGCCAACAAGACCATTTGCAGGTTGAGAAAATTCACGCCCAGCAGGCCAAAACTTTCAGACAACCAACCGGTCAAATTGGGCAGGCGCAGGGGTTCGGTGCCCCAGACCTTGTGCACCAAGTCGGTCAAGATCAGCCCCAGCGCCAAAGAGCTCAAGGCCGCCGTGGTGCGGGCATCGTTGCCCACAAAGCGGCGAAACGCCATCCATTCGGTCAACACCCCCAACAAGCCACCCACCAAAAAGGCCATGGCAAACGCGCCAGCCACGGGCATGTGTGGCAAAGCCACCAGGCCCACGTAGCCGCCAAACATGAATACCTCGGGGTGGTTGAAGTTCAGTTTGTCGAGCACCCCAATGATCAGGGTGAAGCCAATGGCCACCAAGGCATACATGGCGCCACTGACCAAGCCATTGACAATTTGTCCGGCCAGCATAGGTGTTCAGTGCTTGCGCTGAATCAAGCCAGGGCGACGGCGGGTTCGGTGCGCTTGAGCTTTTGGATGTGGGGCAACACATCTTTGGCAAACATTTCCATGCTGCGCTTGGTCAGGTCTTGCGGCAAGCTGCCAAAGTGCATCATGGTGAGGAGGTTGTCAAAGTGCATTTTGGACCAATGGTCTTCCAACATTTGGCGCACGGTGTTGGCGGTGCCGCAGACAAACATGCCCATCTCGATGGCTTTGTCGATGGTCAGGTCTTGCGACAGAGAGGCCTTGGCCTTCATCAGGTTTTTCAGTGAGTCGCGCGATGTGTAACCCGGGGGCAAGAGCATTTCGATGGGCATTTTCAGCAGGCGGTTGCGGAACAACTCGAAATGCACTTTGGCTTCTTTGCGCGCTTGGTCGTCGGTGTCGGAGACATAAACGGGCACCGCCCAACCCAGTTGGCTGTCGGCGGCTTCATAGCCATAGCCTTGGGCGGTGTCGCGGTAGGACTGCAGGTATTTTTCGACCACGGCGGCCGGGCTGAAGGTTTGCAAGTAGGTATAGCGGTGATTGGGCAAGGCAGCCCAGTCAATGGTTTCTTTGCTGCCCTGTGAGGGCACCCAAATGGGCGGGTGTGGGTTTTGGAACGGACGCGGCCACAGGTTCACGTACTCGAGGTTGTAGTGGCGACCGGTGAAGCTGAAGGGGCCAGGGCGGGTCCAGGCTTGCACGATCAAGTCGTGGGCTTCGTGGAAGCGGTCATGCGAGATGGTGGGGTTGATGCCAAAGGTGTGGTACTCGGCACCAATGCCGCGCACAAAGCCGCTGATCAAGCGACCGCCGGTGATCACGTCGATCATGGCGTGCTCTTCGGCCACGGTGATGGGGTGCTCGCGCAAAGGCAAGGCGCTGCCCAAGATGGCAATCTTGACCTTCTTGGTGCGCCGCGCCAAGGCTGAGGCCATGACAACGGGTGAAGGCATCAGGCCGTAAGCGGTTTGGTGGTGTTCGTTCACCGCCACGCCGTCAAAGCCCAGCACTTCGCCATATTCGAGTTCGTCAAGGTAGCGGTTGTAAAGCTGGTGGCCTTTGACGGGATCGAAGTATTTGTTGGGCAGGTTGACCCAAACGGTTTCGTGGCCCTTGGTGGCCTCGAAATCCAAATCGGCATACGACATCAGGTGAAACAAAATGACTTGCATGGCTCTGGCTCCTAGGCGGCGATGTGTTGGACGGCGGCGCAAAAAACGCCTGGGTGTTCGATCTGCGGCAGGTGGCCGCATTGGTCGATGACTTGCAAACGGGCATTCGGCAGGTGTGATTTGATTTTCTCGCCGCACGCCAAGGGCATGATTTTGTCTTGGGCGCCCCACAGGATGGTCACGGGCATGTTGGCGCGGTGCAGCCACTTGTGCAGGCAGGGGTCGTGCAAACGCGGCTCCCAAGCCAACAAGGCCGTGGTGTGGCGGTTTTTCAGGCGAATGTTTTGGTCATCTTCTGACAGCGGAATCGCCAGCACCTTTTCGGCCAAGGCTTGGTTGTGAAACAGGTTGCGAGCCATTTGCTCGGGGGTCCAGAGAAAAATATCGCCCGGTGGGTCATTGGCTACGCGCACGCCAGCGGGGGCGCTCAGCAACATCGACTTGACGCGGTGTGGTGCGCGAATGGCGATTTCCATGGCCAGCCAACCGCCCAAGGAGCTGCCCACCAAATGCACCGCAGGCAATTGCAGGTGGTCCAGAAGGTCGAGGTAAAAGTACGCCAAGTCGTGCATGTTTTCCAGCCAAGGCGTTTCATCGGATTGGCCAAAACCGGGGTGCTCCGGAACAATCAAGTCATGGCTTTGTGCCAGTGTTTCCATGAAGGGCTGGATCATGGCTGCACCATCGGCACCGTGCAGATAAATCATGGGTGTGCCCTGGCCCTTGCGGCGAATGCGCACCCGGCATTCTTTGAGGGTGATGAAGGTTTCTTGAAATGACATGGTGATGGACCTTTGTGCCTAGGCGGTTGGTTGTGGCATGGCTTTGGCCAGCAAGCTGTACTGGGCGAACTGCACCACTTGTTGGGCCACGGTTTTCAGTTGGGCCGACACGGCCTCTTCGCGCAACAGGCCATCGGGCCCAAACGGCTTGGTGCTGGAATTGATGGTGGCCGAATACGGTATGGGCCAACCGCGCAAAGCATGCACGATGGAGCGCAGGGTGAACAAGGTGGTGCCCATGGCTTGAATGCCTTCGGCGCAGACCACACAGCCCACAGCGCGGCCATCAAAGTAGGGCCGCGGGTCGCTGCGCATGTCCTCGGTGTAATCGAGGGCATTTTTCAACAAACCGGGAATGGAGCCGTGGTAGCTTGGAGAGGCGATCACGATGCCGTCGGCTTCACGCAGAAGTTGAACCAAGCGCAGTGAACTGTCGCTGCGGGTTTTGACCATGGGGTCGTAGGCGTCCATCACCAATTCGGTCGCGCACAACAAAGCGGTGCGTGCGCCGAGCCCTTCGGCATGGGCCAAGGTGGCACGCAGGGCCAATTCGGAGGTGGAGCCGGCGCGGGTGGTGCCGCCAATGCCTACGATGAATGGGGTGGAGGTGGTCAAAATGAAAGTGTCCTGCGAATCGGGCGAGGGGTTGGGGCTCTGCACATGCCCGAGCGCGTCAACCGGTTTAAACTTTGCATGCAAACTTTGAATGCGTTGCGCGCATGTTACGAATCGAAAATTGCTTTGTCAACGCGAAGGACCTGCCGTTTGTCTAGGGCTTACCCTTATTTTGATGGCGATTCAATCGGTTCAACATATGCATGCTTAGTTTGCGCAAAGTGTGCACGCTTGTCGCAACGCCAAATTGGGCGTTGATCTAAAAAATGAAACTCAAAACATTCGAACAGTTTTACGCCACGCCAGGCCACTTGTTTCGCCGTGCGGGGCAGTTTGTCACGGCGACCTTTGAGGCCGAGATGGGCCACATTGGCATCACCGCCAGCCAGTTGTCGGCCATTTTGGCGGTGCACATGCAACCGGGCATGCAGCAACGTGAATTGGCCGCTGCATTGAGTTGGGACGAGGCCACCGTGGGTGGCATGGTCAGCCGCTTGGAGGCGCAGGGCTATTTGGAGCGGCGCAGCACCACCCGCTCACGCCGGGGTCGAGAAATTTACATGACCCCAGCCGGTGAGGACTTGTACCAACGCATCGAACCGCATGTGGCGGCGATTCAGCGCCAATTGCTCAAGCGGCTGAAAGCCGATGAGCGCAAGCAACTGATCTACCTCATCAGCAAAGCCATGGGTGTGGGTGCGGCGCAGTTTGATGCCCCACGCGCAGGCAAAAAAACATGAGCATGAGGTGTGCGCCTTCAATGGCGCTGTAAAAAGCCCAGCAGTGCTTGGTTAAAAACGGCTTCTTGCTCAATGTTGGCGATGTGTGCGGCGTCTTTGATCACCAACAGCTCGGACCCTGGCAGGTTTTCGTGGATCAGTTGGGCCATCTCAGGTGGGGTGCCGTGGTCTTGGTCACCCACGATCACCAGGGCAGGGGCTTTGATTTCTTTCAGCCGATCCAAGTAGTCCACTTCGGCGATTGCCGCGCAACAGCCTGCAAAACCATTGACCGGGGTATTGGCAATGCCTTGGCCAATGCGCGCCATGGTGGCGGGTTCACGTTGCCGGTAAGGTTCGGTGAACCAGCGTGACAAGGTGCCTTCGACCAAGGCGGTCATGCCTTTGTCGTGCGCCAGCTTGATGCGGTCGCCCCACATTTGCGCCGCATTGGGTGGGCGACGGCTGGTGGTGTCGGCCAGCACCAAGCTGGAGAACACACCCGGGTGGGCCAGGGCATAGGCCTGGCCGATCATGCCGCCCATGGACAGACCCACCCAATGGGTGTGCTCAATGTGGAGGTGTTGCAGCAAACCGTGCACATCGCCCGCCAGCATGTTCATGGTGTACGGACCGGCCGGGGCGCTGGACTGGCCGTGGCCTCGGGTGTCAAAGCGCAACACGGTGTAATGCGGCGCCAACAAGGCGGCTTGCGCATCCCACATGCTGATGTCACAAGCGAGTGAATGCGACATGGTGACCCAAGGCCCTTGGCCTTCGATGGTGTAGTGGATGTCAATGTCGCCGATGCGTGCTTTCATGGTTTCTCCAATCAGGGTGGGTTAGTCGATTTGAATTTGTGCGGCGGCTGCGAGTTTTTTGAAGTTCAGCACTTCCTCGGCGATCAGTTTGTCCATCTCCTCAGGGGTGTTGGTGGCCGGCTCAATGCCCAGTGGGCCAAAGCGTTGGCGCACTTCCGGCTGGCGCAGCACCGCCACCAAGTCGGCGTTGATTTTGTCCAGCACCGCGCGAGGCGTTTTGGCCGGTGCCAACAGGCCGTACCAAAAAACCCACTTGTAGCCAGGCAGGCCCGCTTCGGACACGGTCGGCAAGTCGGGCGTCTCGGCCATGCGCTGGGTGCTGGTCACGGCTATCGCTTTGGCTTTGCCGTCTTTGACCAATTGAATCGCGCTGGCGTAGGGCGAGATGAACAAATGCGTGCGCCCGGCGATGGTGTCGGTCAAGGCTTCGGGAATGCCTTTGAACGGCACATGCACCATTTGGACATTGGCCTGGGCCTTGAGCAACTCGGCGGCAAACTGCGAACCACTGCCGGTGCCGGCCGATGCGTAATTGAGTTGCCCCGGTCGGGCCCGCGCCAGGGCTAAAAACTCGGCCAGGGTGTTCACCCCCAGCAAGGGCGACACCACCACCAAAGCCGGCCCTGTGGCGGTGAGCGAAATACCGGAAAAATCTTTTTGCGGATCGAAGGCCAACTTGGGGTAGATGGCTGGGGCAATCGCGTGGGCCGAAGAGATCGACAACAGCGTGTGTCCATCGGGTGCAGATTGGCTCAGGGCCAGCGCAGCCACATTGCTGCCGGCGCCCAAGCGGTTTTCCACGGTGACGGCCTGCTTCCATTGTTCCGACCATTTTTGCGCCAGCAAGCGCGCTGCAATGTCGGGCACGCCACCGGGGGTGAAGCCCACCAAAATTTTCACTGGCTTTTGCGGAAATGTGGTTTGGGCTGAGGCGGTACCCAAGCCCCCCGTCAATGCCCCCAAGAGGAAGGCCCCATGGAAAGTCAAGCGCAATAAGTTCATGGTGGATCCTTGGGTCGGTTCAGGGGCGGTGATAACATGAATCGATGTCGAAAAAAAGAGCGATTCTCAAATGAAAAAACACAATTTGGTGCTGGTGCCGGGCTTGATGTGCGACCACAGCGCGTGGGACCCCATGCTCGAAGGTTTGCGCCCTGTCGCTTGCTGTCAGATCATAGACCACGGCCAGGCGCGCAGCCTGGTGGTGATGGCCCAACAGCTGTTGGCATTGGCACCGCCGCGTTTTGCCCTGGCTGGGCATTCCATGGGTGGACGCGTGGCGCTGGAGGTCATGCGCTTAGCCCCTGAGCGGGTCAGCCATTTGGCGCTGATGGACACCGGTTATCTGCCCAAGGCGCCCGGTGCGGTGGGCGACGCCGAGGTCGCCAAGCGCATGGCCTTGAAGGACATTGCCCAGCGCGATGGTGTGCGGGCCATGGCCTTGCAATGGGTGCAAGGCATGGTGGCCCCGCACCGCTTAGCCGATGCGGCATTGGTGGAGCGGGTGGTGGCAATGATGGAGCGCAAATCGGCCGATGTGTTTGCGCACCAAATCAACGCCTTGATCGAGCGGCCCGATGGCACCGAGGTGTTGCGCCAATTGCGCATCCCCACCTTGGTGTTGTGTGGTGCCGAAGACAGCTGGTCCAACCCTGCGCAGCACGAAGAAATCGCCCAATGGATACCGGCGCGCCCAGCCGTGGTGTCGGTGGCCGAAGCCGGTCACATGGTGACCATGGAGCGGCCAGAACCCGTGGTTCAAGCCTTCAAGGATTGGTTGGCCATGCCCTGAGATTGCAGCAAGTTGTGCAGCCGCGCCAGGTTGGGCGCTGACCCATCCAGGTAGGCATACACATAGCGGTCGGGGCGCACCAGCACGGCGGCTGCTTGGGCGCTGTCCAGCACGGTCTGCAACACCGCTTGCACATCGCGCAACACGCGCTGATCGGTTCCCGGTGGCGATAAAAAATCTTCCTCGGCGCGCAGCAGGTCGATCACCACCAAACCCGGCAGGTTCAGTGCAGGGATTGCTGGCCCATCGCGCCAGCGCAGCAAAGCCCAAGAGGTACCCATGGCGTCGTCCAACCACTGTCGTTGGCCATCAACGCACTCCAACTGCGGTTGGGGCAGCAATTGGCCGGCGGGGATGAGCGCCCCCGGGCGTGGTGTTGCATCAAAAAAGCCTTGTTGAAAGCGCGGCTTGGGTTTGAACTTCAGGTGCAAGATGTGGTCGCGAAAGCGGGGCACCAGGCAAACCAAACGCAACAAGCCTTGGGCCAGGGCAGCGCCCCAGGTGCTTTGGGGTTGCATATAAATGCCAATGCGCAAGGCCATTTGGATCAGCGACCAGGCATGGGGTGCGCGCTCTTGGGCGTAGGTGTCGAGCAAGCTGGCGCTGGCTTGGCCGTGGACCACAGCCGCCAACTTCCAGGCCAGGTTGCTGGCGTCGCGCACACCGCTGTTCATGCCTTGCCCGGCAAAAGGTGGGGTCAGGTGGGCGGCGTCACCCGCGATCAAGGTCCGATCCACCCGCCACTTCTTGGCGATGCGGGCGTGAAAGGTGTAGACCACTTTGCGCAAAATGGTCAAGCCCACATCGCTGGGTTCGCGCTGCGCAATCATGGCCCGCACTTGGCTGTCGGGCAACACCGATTCGGGTGTTTCGCCCGGCTTGAGCATGAACTCATAGCGCACCGTGCTTTGCGGGCCGGGCAGTCGGATCGCTGGTCGCTTGGGGTCGCAGTAGGTGCGGGTGTGGCGAAAGGGCGAGGTTCTGCCCATCAGATCGGCAATCAGCCAGCGCTGTTCATAGGTGCTGCCTTCCCATTCAATGCCCAGTTGTTGGCGCACCGTGCTGCGCCCGCCATCACAACCGACCAACCATTGGCAACGAATGGCTTGCAGCTGACCTTGGTGCTGCACCTGTAGGTCAACGCCATCGGTGGTTTGGGTGAATTGCATCAACTCGTGTTCAAAACGAATTTGCACATGGGGGTAAGCGGCCAAACCGTCGCGCAGCAAAGCCACCAATTGCTGCTGGCGAAACGCATTGCGTTTGGGGTGGCCGTATTCGGTGGAGGTGGGCTCCACTTTGGCAAATAAGCGGTTGCGCCACGAGTAGTAATGCACCCCGTAGCTTTGCACGATCATGGGCAAAAAGCGCTCAAGCATGCCCATGGTTTGCAAGGTGCGCAGGCTTTCGTCGTCAATCGACACGGCCCGCGCTTCATCCACCGTGTTGCTGGCTTTTTCAATCAGCCAGGTGCGCACACCCGCTTGGGCCAGCAAATGCGCCAACACCAGGCCCGTGGGCCCGGTGCCCACGATGGCCACATCGCAATCAAAGTCACTCATGTCCACATGCCTTGGATCCGCGCTGCGTCAAGGCTGAACAAGGTGAACCCGCAGGGAAATCAAGCCTCACAGCACCACATGCACGTTTTTGTGTTGGGTATAGGTGAGCAGCTCGTCAAAGCCTTCCTCTCGGCCAATGCCCGACTGCTTATAACCACCAAAGGATGCACCAATGAAATGGCTTCCCACATGGTTCACCCACACAAAACCAGCCTGCACCCGCGCAGCGGTGCGGTGGGCGGTGGTCAAATTTTGCGTCCAGATGGATGCGGTGAGGCCGTATTCCACGGCATTGACTTGTTCAATCATCTCGGCTTCGTCGCGCCACTTGATCACCGACAGCACCGGGCCAAAAATTTCTTCATTGGCCAAACGCATTTTTTGCGTGACGTTGGTGAAGACGGTTGGCTGAACAAACCAGCCCTTGGCCAAGGCCGGGTCGCTGGGCCGCTGGCCACCGTAAGCCAGGGTGGCGCCTTCTTGTTGCCCCAGGGCAATGTAGGACATGATTTTTTCATGTTGCTGCTGCGACACGATGCAGCCCATGGTGGTGGCCATGTCGGTGGGGATGCCGGGCTGGTAGTGGCGGATCGCTTTGAGCATGCCTTCAACCACCTGGTCGTGGATGCTTTCGTGCAAGAACAGTCGCGATGTCGAGCCACAGCTTTGCCCACACCAGGTGAAGTTCATGCCATTGACCGCAGCGGGGATGGCCTTGTCCATGTCGGCGTCGGGGTAAATGATGCAGGCATTTTTTCCACCCAGCTCCAACGTCACGTGCTTGAGCCGCTCGGCCCCAGCGCGGGCAATCGCGCGCCCGGTGGGCACACTGCCAATCAAGGCCAGGCGTGGCACATCGGGGTGGTTGACCAGGGCTTGCCCGCATGCCATGCCACCACTCAAAATGTTCAGCACACCCGGGGGCAAGATGCCATCGATCAACTCCATCATCCGATACGACGACAGCGGCGCTTGGTAGGGCGGTTTCATGATCACCGCATTGCCAGCGATCAAGGGCGGGGCCATTTTGGCGGCGGTGAACATGATGGGGTGGTTATAGGCCACGATGCGGGCGCACACGCCATAGGGCTCGCGCAGCGTGTAGTTGAGGATGCCATCGCCCATCGGCAAGGTCTCGCCTTTGACCTCGGTGGCCAGGCCCGCGTAGTAGTCAATTTGGGCGGAGGCGATCAAGGCGTCGCGCTGCATTTCGATGATGGGGTTGCCGCAATTGGCCGCATCCAGCAAGGCCAATTCAAACGCGTTATCGCGCAACACCTGTGCCACTTTTTTGAGCAAGCCGGCGCGTTCCAAGGGTTTCATGCCGCGCCAGATGGCAAAGCCTTGTTGGGCGGCCCGCACGGCGGCATCGACATCGGCGCTGTTGGCCTCGGCCGCTGGGCCCAGCGATTCACCGGTGGCCGGGTTGAATGTGTCGAGGTAGCCCCCTTGGGGCCGGTGCCAAGCGCCGCCGTAATACAGGTCGCGGTGCTGGGGCAAGACAAGTGTGGGGGTGTGGGTGGACATGTTCATCTCTTGTGGCTGGCGGTGGCTTGGCCACTCATGTTGGCGTCATAGCCCGGGGCAATGCAGGCATCGATGACGCAGACCTTGCCTTGGCGGGCGTGTTGCCAGCCTTGCAAAATCACGGCGTCCAGGTCTTGGGGTGTGCGCACCGGCCCGATGGCCGTGGCCCCCATGGATTGCGCCATGGCCGCGATGTTGATTTCGGGCCCATCCATGCGCTGGCCGATCCATTTGTTTTCCACAGGGCGCCCACGCTCTTTGGCCACCCGCTCTTGGTGCAATTCGTCGTTGAAGAACGAATGGTTGTTGCACACAATCACCAACAAAGGGATGCCGTAGTGCACAGCGGTCCATATGGCGGTGTTGCCCATCAAGAAGTCGCCGTCGCCAATCATGGCCACCGCCACCCGCTGCGAGCCCATGTCGCGCAATGCCAGGGCCGTGCCCACTGCATTGCCAGGCCCGGCACCCACGCCGCCGCCGCCGTCAGCCCCCAAGTAATCAAGAGGGTGGCGGAAGTGGCGGTAGGCCCCGTTCCAACCCAGTGGCAGTCGCACCAGGCAAATGGCTTCGGGCAAGGTCTCCAAGGATTGGGCCAAGTGGCGAATGCCCAGCACCTCGTTGCCGTGGGGTGGCAAGGGCGTGATGGCTGGCCAGCTGCGCGCAGGGCGTGACTTGACCTGATCGGCCAAGGCGGCCACAGCGGCATCTGGCTCGCACAGCATGAACACATCGGCTGGGGGCAAGCTGCCCATGTCCATGCTCCAACCGCGGTGGCTGTGAGCGTCCAGCGAAACATGGATCACTTGGGCTGCAGTGCTGCTGGTGCCAAAGGCTTGTTTGAAAGCGCCGCCTGGGTCGATCCAGTCCAGCATCAACACCACATCGGCTTCGCGCAAGGTGTCGATGGCGGCGGGGGGCATGAAATTGCCGGGTGGGCCCACATGTTGCGGGTGGTCGGTGGGAAACACCGCGCCGGTTTTCAAGTCGGTGATCACCGGCGCTTGCAGGGTTTCGGCCAAACGCACCCGCGCTTGCCAATCGGTTTCGCTGCGCGACATGCGGCCCATCAAGATGACGGGTCGCTGGGCTTGGCTGAGCAAGGCGGCGGCGCGGGCCACGTCGGCAGGCGCCGGCGGTGGCGCCACCGGTGGCGCATAGCGGCGCACATCGGGGGTGGGCACCAGGGCGCCGGTTTTTTGCTCTTGCAAGGCGGCATCGAGGTTGATGTAGACCGGCCCGCGCGGCGCGGTTTGGGCAATTTGGCTGCCACGCAACATGGCCTCGATGGCAGCCGGGATGGACCCTGGTTGGTTGTCCCATTTGGTGTAGTCGCGCACCAATGCACCTTGGTCAGCGGCGGTGTGTATCCAATCGATCCACGGTCTGCGCCGGGCCGCATCCCACGGGCCTGTGGCACCGAGCATGAGCACCGGTGCGCGGTCGCACCAGGCATTGAACACCGCCATGGTGGCGTGCATCAAGCCCACGTTGGAGTGCACCACCGCGCCCATCATGCGCCCCGATGTTTTGGCATAGCCATGGGCAATGGCAATGGCCACCTCCTCATGCAAGCACAGCAGCATTTGCGGAGAGTGGTTGCCCAAGTGGTTGACCAAGCTGTCATGC
The DNA here is from genome assembly GCF_965234775.1 of Limnohabitans rimovensis (SeqCode). GTDB lineage: Bacteria > Pseudomonadota > Gammaproteobacteria > Burkholderiales > Burkholderiaceae_C > Limnohabitans > Limnohabitans rimovensis. Next base: position 314,438 of record NZ_OZ248566.1, read on the forward strand.
AAACCGCGGTAACTGGCCCCAGGGTTGAGCGCCAAATAGGGGATTTGCATCTCGCGCAGGCATTGGGCAATCGCATCGCTGCCCCAAAATTCGCTGCCCGGCGCACCCGGCACCGGCAAGTCGTTGTGGGGCGTGGCAGAAGTGGGTTCGGTCATGGTTTTCAATCGGCTTTGATGTTGGCTTCGCGGATCACCTTGCCCCAACGGGCATGGTCGTCGCGAATGGTTTGGGCCAGGGCTTCGGGTGTGCTGGTGATGGGCTCAATGCCTTGTGCGGCCAGGCTGGTGCGCACCTCTGGCGACTGCAAGACCTGGGCAATGTCGGCATTCACCTTGGTGAGAATGTCTTTGGGCACGCCGGTGGGCATGAACACACCCAGCCACACATCCAAGGCCACACCGGGCACGGTCTCGGCAATGGCGGGCAATTCTGGAAAGGCCGCAAAGCGCTTGCCACCCGCACCGGCGAGCAAGCGCAGCTTGCCGTCTTTGACATGGGGCAGCAAAGAGTTGACCGCGCCAATGAACACCTGGATGCGCCCGCCCAACAAATCGGTGATGGCTGGTACCGCACCTTTGTAGGGCACGTGTTGCATTTTGATGCCCGCCACATGGCTGAGCATCTCGGCCGCCAGTTGCTGCGGTGAACCATTGCCCGACGAACCGTAGTTCAAAGCGTTCGGGTTTTTCTTGGCGTATTCGACCAACTCGGCCACATTTTTGGCCGGAAAGTTGGCGTTGACCGCGAGCACAAAGGGCACGATGGCCACGGTGGTGACCGGGGCCAAATCTTTGAACACATCAAAGGGCATTTTGCCCACATGGGGGTTGGTGACAAAGATGTTGTTCGCGCCCAGCAACCAGGTGTAGCCATCGGGGACACTCTTGGCCACCATGTCTGAACCCAGGTTCATGCCGCCACCGGGGCGGTTTTCGACCACCACGGCTTGCTTCCATTGGTCGCTGAGTTTTTGGGCGATCGTGCGGGCCAACACATCGTTGCTGCCGCCCGGTGTGATGGGCACCACAAATTTGATCGGCTTGCTCGGGTAAGGCGCAGTTTGTGCACTCACCACACCAGGGATCAGGGCTTGGCACAAACCCAAAGCAAATAGCCATTTTTTCAACATGCTTGTCTCCTTTTGTGAATTTAAACTTTGACCGACTGAAGGCTTTCAGGTACAAAAATATCTTGTGCGCTCATCAAGCGGTGGGTCACACCTTGCTCGTGCGCATATTGGCAAAAAGCGTCCAAGGTGGCTTGGTTGGCAGCAGTGCCATAGGGCCAAAAATCGCTGCCCAAGATGTCTTGTGCAGCGGCTGCATAGTCCGATACCCAGGGTAAGGGAAAACTGGACGCGGTGATGTCTCTGGCGCGCACCAAGCTGCGTTGTTTGGCGGCTTCAAAGCCTTGCATCAAATTCATCGCAATCCAGGGGTGGCGCTCATAGGTGCTGCGCTTGATGGCCACCACATGCATGATGGGGAAGATGCCGGTTTTTTTCCAATAGGCCTGCTCGACCTCGCGGTAGTTAGGTATCAAGCGCTGAACTTGATCGGGGTGTTGCATAAAAGCCTGTGGCGGGCGGGCAGACAGCACGGCATCGACCTCGCCCGACAACAGCATCGCCGACAGCGAGGTGTGGGGCATGGGCGTGTAGCTCAGGCCAGCTGGTAGTTGCAAGCGAACTTTTTCTTTGCGCCCGGCATCGTTCACGCCCGCTTGGTACCAGGTGATTTTTTTCAATTCCACGCCGTACTCGTGGGCCAACAAACCCCGCGAATAAATGGCCGCGGTTTGTGCCCATTCGGGCAAGCCGACCTTTTTTCCTTCCAAGTCTTTCGGGCTTTGGATGCCACTGTCGCGGCGCACATAAATCGACGAGTGGCGAAATGCGCGCGAGGGAAACACCGGAATCAAGGCAAGCCAAGGGTCGGGCTGGGACATGATGGAGATGGACTTGGCAAACGACATCTCGCACACATCCCACTCTTTGAACTGGGTGAAGCGAAAAAACATTTCTTCCACCGGTGGGTGCATGGCGGTGATGTCGATGCCCGGAGCTTGCACCACGCCGCTCATCAGGTCGCGCAGGTGGTCGTAATCGCCCAAGGCGACCGAGAGTTGAATGTTCATTGAGGTACTTCCAAAGGCAAAGGGTCTCAATCGATCTTGAGCTGCAGTTCGCGGATGATTTTGCTGTAGCGCGTTTGGTCACGCTTGATCATTTGTTGCATCTCGTCCAAGCTGGTGTGTAGCGGTTCAATTCCACCCGCTTTTTGAAAGCTGTCGATCAGGTCGGGGGCGTTGAGGGCTTTGGTCACTTCTTCGCGCAGCCTTTGCACCACCGCTGGGGGTGTGCCGGTGGGCGCAAACAAGCCAATCCAAATGGTGTTTTCAAAACCCGGAAAGGTTTCCCCAATGGTGGGCACGTCGGGCAAGGCTTTGGAGCGTTGTTTGCCAGTGGTGGCCAGGGCTTGTAATTTGCCAGCTTTGATCAAGGTGGCGTTGGAGGTGCCCGAGAACATGGCCACGGTTTCGCCGCCAATGGTGGCGGTGGTGGCTGGGGTGCCACCCTTGTAGGGCACATGCAGCATGTCAAAACCCGCGCGGGCCTTGAGCATTTCCATCGTCAAGTGATGCTGGCTGCCATTGCCCCCAGAGGCATAGGCCAAAGGCGGATTGGATGATTTGGCCAAGGCAATGAATTCGGCCAGGTTTTTGACCGGCAATTGGGGGTTGAGTGCGAGAACAAATTGATTCGCACCCAAGGTGGCCACCGGGATCAATTCTTTGTTCACGTCCACAGCGGGACGGGCATACAAATAGGGGTTGATGGCCAACAAACTGTCCATGCCCACCAGCAAGGTGTGGCCATCCGCTGGTGCCCGGGCCACGTATTCGGCAGCGGCTTGGCCGTTGGCGCCAATTTTGTTCTCAATCACCACCGTCTGCCCCATTTGCGTGGCCAGCTTGGCCCCCAAAGCACGGGCAATCATGTCGGGTGCGCCGCCCGGGGGAATGGGCGAGACCAATCGAATCGTGCGCTGCGGGTAGGTTTGTGCCGCGACGGGTTGCAATGCCGACAACCCCATGCACAGCAGCAGCGCGCACCAGCGAAGCCAGGCAAGGGGCGGCCACTGCAGTTGGGCGCGCAGGTGCATGTCAGAAAACTGGAGGCTGGGCATGCGGAAAGGTTAACACTTGGGCGGGACCCCCTGCTGTCACCCCCGGGGCACGGCACAATGGGTGCGAGCCATCGATCACGAAACCCCTGGCACAGCCAATCTGCGCCACAACGCCATATTTCAAACCTACGCCAAGGATGCGCATGAAGTGGATGAGCTTTACCCAAGCAGGCCGACCAGGCTTTGGCCTGGTGGTGGATCAATCGGTGTTGGAGGCGCCTGCAGACATGGCGCAGCAGTGGCCCAGCTTATGGCATGTGGTGTCGCATGGCCTTGCCCCCGAAGTGGCCGACGCTATTTTGAAAACTCCCCGGGTCTGGCCCCTGACCGACTTGATGGTAGACCTGCCCATGCCGAGTGCGCCGCGCATTTTTTGCATTGGGCGCAATTACAAAGGGCATGTGGCCGAGGTGGGCTCGGTCTTGCCAAAACACCCCAGCATGTTCATTCGTGGTGTTGAATCTTTGGTGCCCCATGGTCAGCCGCTCGAGCGGCCCCAAGCCTCGGCAGATTTTGACTTTGAGGGTGAGCTGGCCGTGGTCATGGGGGAGGGCGGGCGCCACATTGCGCGCCAGCAGGCCTTGTCCAAGGTGTTTGGTTACACCATCTTCAACGATGGCAGCGTGCGCGATGTGCAGTTTCAGCACTCTCTCACGGCCGGTAAAAACTTTTACCGCTCGGGTGCCATGGGTCCGTGGATCGTGAGTGCCGCAGACATCCCCGACCCGACGCAGCTGTGGCTCAGCACCACCTTGAATGGCCAGCGGGTGCAACACAGCCAAACCGACGACTTGATTTTTGACATTCCCGCCATCATTGAATACATCTCGGGCTTCACCCCTTTGCAGGCGGGCGACATCATCGCCACGGGCACACCCGACGGCGTGGGCATGGCCAGGAAGCCCCCGTTGTGGCTCAAGCCCGGCGACTTGATCGAGGTGCAGATCAGCCAGATTGGTTGCCTCAGCAATGGTGTGCGCGATGGGGGCTGCTCAGGGGCTTGAAACAAGCTGCAGGTGTGGCCTGCGTGCTTAAAATATGTGCAAACAGGAGAAAATCATGCTCAAAGGTAAAACCGCACTCGTCACCGGGTCCACCAGTGGCATTGGCCTGGGCATTGCCCAGGCTTTGGCCCAGCAAGGTGCCAATCTCATCCTCAATGGGTTTGGCGACGCCGACTCCGCCTTGGCGCTCATCAAAGCTTGCGGCGTCAAAGCGGTGCACCATCCAGCCGACATGAGCAAGCCCAGCGAGATCGAGGCCATGATGGCCTTTGCCCAGCAGCACGGCGGCGTGGACATCTTGGTCAACAACGCTGGTATTCAGCACGTGGCCTTGGTGGAAGATTTTCCGGTGGACAAATGGGACGCCATCATTGCCATCAATCTGTCCAGCGCGTTTCACACCACCCGTTTGGCCATGCCGACCATGCGCCAGCGCAACTGGGGCCGGGTGCTCAACATCGCGTCCACCCACGGTTTGGTGGCGTCACCGCAAAAGTCGGCCTATGTGACGGCCAAGCACGGCATCGTGGGTTTCACCAAATCGGTGGCGCTGGAAACCGCCACCACCGGCATCACCGTGAACGCCATTTGCCCCGGCTGGGTGCTGACCCCGTTGGTGCAAAAACAAATTGACGACCGCGCCCGCAAAGAAGGCATCAGCGTGGAGAAGGCCAAAACCGATTTGCTGGCTGAAAAGCAACCTTCGCTGCAATTCACCACCCCCGAAGAGTTGGGTGGATTGGCGGTGTTTTTGTGTTCACCCCAGGCCAACAACGTTCGCGGCGCAGCCTGGAACGTCGATGGTGGATGGGTGGCTCAATAAGCTCAGAAACCGACGTTGTTGCCGCCCTTGAGCTGCAAAATTTCGCGGGCTTCATCGGGTGTCGCCACTTCCAGTGACAAGCCCTCCAAAATAGAACGGATGCGTTTGACCTGGGTGGCATTGGTTTGCGCCAAGGTGCCAGGCGCGTCCCACAGTGAATCTTCCAACCCCACACGCACATTGCCACCCAGGATGGCCGACATGGTGGCGGTGGGCATTTGGTGGCGGCCTGCGCCCAGCACCGACCACACATAGTCGTTGCCAAACAAGCGGTCGGCGGTTTGTTTCATTTGCATCACGTGCTCGGGGTGGGCGCCAATGCCGCCCAAGATGCCAAACACCGATTGAATGAACAACGGGGGTTTGACGATCATGCGCTCCAAAAAGTGCGCGGCCGTGTAGAGGTGGCCGATGTCGTAGCACTCAATTTCAAAGCGGGTTTGGTTGGCGCTGCATGACTCGAGGATGTATTGGATATCTTTGAAGGTGTTGCGAAAAATGCGCCCATCGGATTCGGCCAAGTAGGGCACTTCCCAGTCGTGCTTCCAATTTTTGTAGCGCCCCACCATGGGGTGCAGCCCAAAGTTCATCGAGCCCATGTTCAGCGAGGCAATTTCGGGCTTGAGTTGCAAAGCCGGTTGCAAGCGTTCTTCGATGCTCATGGTGGATGCACCACCGGTGGTGAAGTTGAGCACCACATTCGAGTGGGCTTTGATCACCGGGGCAAATTCTTGGAAATACTGGGTGTCTTGGGTGGGCTGACCGGTGATCGGGTCGCGGGCGTGCAAATGCACGATGGATGCCCCGGCCTCGGCCGCCCCAATCGCCGCATCGGCGATCTCTTTGGGCGTGATCGGCAGGTGCGGCGACATGGTCGGCGTGTGGATGGAACCGGTCACCGCACAGGTGATGATGACTTTGCGCTTGGGTCTGGATGCCATGGGTGTCTCCTAAGGTTGGTGGTGATTTTTTTATTCGGCCTTGATGCCAATCGATTTGACAATACCGGCCCAGCGCTCGCGCTCGGCCTTCATGAAGGCGGCAAAGGCTGCGGTGCCCATGCCGCTGTCGGCGATCGAGCCCAATGCAGCCAAGCGTTGCACCACCTCGGGTTGGCGCAGCAGGGCTTGGATGTCGCGGTTGACGCGGTTGATCACCTCGGCGGGGGTGTTGGCTGGTGCAAACAAACCGTTCCAACCCGCATATTCAAAACCGGGGAAGGTGTCTGACAGGCTGGGCACTTGGGGCAAATTGGGCACACGCTGCGCCGTGCTCACCGCCAAGGGTTTGATTTGGTTGTTGGCGATGTAAGCGCTCAAGGCGGCATCGGGCAGGCAAATCAGGTCGATGCGCCCGCCCAAGACGTCTTGAATCGCCTCGGGGGCTTTGGTGTAAGGCACGTGGGTGAGGCGGATGCCGGCCATGGCGGCCACGGTGTCGGCCAACATGCCTGAAAAAGTCTTGGGCCCTTCGGTGGCGATGGTGAGCTTTTCGGGTTGGGCCTTGGCCCGGGCGATCAAGTCGGCCATACTTTGGATGCCGGAGCTCGGTTGCGCGGCCAACACAAAGGGGCTGCGACCGAACAGGGCCACGGGGATGAAGTCTTTTTCCAAATCAAAGGGCAAGGTTTTGAAGGTGAAGCCATTGGTCACCATGGCGGCCGTGGTGGCGTAGAAAAAGTTGTAGCCATCGGGCGCCGAGCGCGCTGCGGCTTGGGTGCCGATCATGTTTTGGCCGCCCGGGCGGTTTTCCACCACCACCGCATTGCCCCAACTGCGGGCGAGTTGATCGGCGATGTAGCGCGCCAAGATGTCTGGGCCCGCACCGGCGGGCTGCGAGACGATCCATTTGATCGGTCGATTCGGCCAGGGGCCGCTTTGCGCCATGACCGGCCACGCCAGGCCAGCGGCCAGGCCGCCGGCTGCACAGGTGAGGAGTTGGCGGCGTTGTGGCTGGTGGGTCATGGGTGTCTCCGGTCAGTGCGGTTGTGAAAAAGCGTGAATCTCATCGAACAAGGTTTGCAGGCTGGTGCCATCGTGGGCCACGCCGTACACCACATGGTCAGGGCGCACGAGCACGGCATGGGCTTGGTGCTTGGCCAACCAGTTGGCCAATACGCCGTCAGCCTCTTGCCATGGGTCCTGGCCACATTGCCACTGAGCCATGCCCGCAGGGCGGCATTGTGCAGCCGTGCTCAGCAAGCTCGCGGGTGCTTGGGCCGACAGCAGCAGCCGCCAGCCGCAGCCCAGCCAATGGTCCATGCGTTGGCGCTGGGCACCGCGCACCAACCACGGCTGCGGGCACAGGGTGCCCACCGCCGCATGTGATTGCGCGCTGAGCAAGCCCCCGCGCAGGGCCGGTTGCACGTCTTGGCGCGGGGTGCGCTGCACTTGGCCTTGGCAGGCTTGCAGCAATTGCTGGTCTCGCGCACGCGCCTTGGCGGGGTCGCGCTCGGCGACCAACTCACCAATGTGTTTGATGCGGGTGGTCAGCTCGCGCACATGGGCTTGGCGTTCGCTGCCATAGGTGTCGAGCAAAGCGTCGGGGGCATGGTCTTGCAAACACGCTGCGATTTTCCAGCTGAGGTTGACCACATCGCGCACGCCTTGGCACATGCCTTGGCCCAAAAACGGGGGTTGCTGGTGGGCCGCATCGCCCGCCAAAAACACCCGCCCTTGGCGCCATTCGCGCGCCACCAAGGCGTGAAAGCGGTAGCTGGCTTGACGCCACAGTTGGCCATCTTGGGGGGTGATCCAGCGCGACAACAAGCGCCAGGTGCCCTCGGGGGTGGCCAGTTCTTGCGGGTCTTCGCCAGGGTTGATGGAGATCTCCCAGCGCCGATGGTTGCCAGGGCCGATCAAGAAGGTGCTGGGCCGTGTGGGTTCGCAATACTGCACGCTGACCTGGGGCAACTTGGCCAGCCCTTGGGGGGTGATCAAGGTGTCGACCACCAACCAGGCCTGGTCAAAACCCAGGTCGATCAAGCCCATGCCGAGTTGTTCGCGCACCCGGCTGGAGGCACCGTCGCAAGCGATGGCGTAGCGCGCTTGTACCACGCTCTTTTCACCTGTGTCGTTGGTGATGGACAGTTGCACCCGATCGGCTTGGTTCTGCACGCGCTGCACGCTGTGGCCCAGGGCCAAGGTGACATTGGGCATGCCCGTGATCAACTGGCGCAAGAAGCGCTCCAAGGCCGGTTGGTTGAACACCACCGACGGGTGGTGGCCCAAGGGATAGGGCGGGGCGATGGTGGACATGCACTTGATGAGTTGGCCGTCCACGCCATAAAACTCCGAGTCGGTGAAGGGCTCCATGTGCGCTTGCATGGCCCCGTCAATTCCCAATTGCTGCCACACGCGCAGGATTTCGTGGTCCATGGCAAAAGCGCGCGGCTTGTCGTAAATGGCCTGCGCGCTGTCGCCGATCCACACCCGCAGGCCGCGTTGCCCGAGCAAGGCGGCGGCAGCAGCGCCACTGGGGCCGCAGCCCACAATGGCCACGTCATACAGGGGCGGGGTGGGTGGTTTCAAAGAAGTCATCTCGCATTCATGGTCGGTGCCGACGGGGGGCGAAGCGGAGGGTGGGTGGGCCCTCAGACCGGTGCAAACATCACCGCGCGTTGGGCCTGCTTCAAGGCATCGCTGGGCGGCTTGGAGATGCCCCATTGGTCGACCCGCCCGGTGGGCCACTTCCAGTCATCGGGTTGGCCGGCGGTGTAGCTGTCGTCGATTTGCTGCACCTCAGCCGTGTACTCCACCACGATGCCAAACGGCCCAATGAAGTAATTGAAAGCATTGTTGCCAGGGCCGTGGCGGCCAGGGCCCCACTCGATGGGGTGGCCAGCGTCTTTGAGCCGACCGCCGCCTCGCATGACCGATTCGAGGTCGGGCATCAAAAAAGCAATGTGGTTGAGCGCATCGTTGTCGGTGTCGCCAAAGGCGATGCTGTGGTGGTCGCTGTTGCAGCGCATGAAGGCCATGATGCGGGTGCGGTCCGAGAGCGAAAAATCCAGCACCTGTTCTAAAAATGTTTGGCTGGCGGGCACATCGTGGGTGTTGAGCACGGCGTGCGCCAAACGCATTGGCTTGTCGGCCACCTGCGTGCCCTGCGGGTGGGTGTGGTCGCCATGCACCAGTTGGTAGACACGGCCATGCCCATCGACCACGCTCAGGCCCATGCCACCGGCCGGGTCGCTCAAAGCGGCAACAGGCCCCAGCACACGGCCACCACTTTTGAGTGCGACCTGTGATGCTTTCTCCAAGGCTTGGGCGCTGTGGACCCGCAAGCTCACATGGCGCACCGAGGCCTGTCCGGTGTGGGCATGAAGAGAAATCAAATGGTGGTCGGTGCCGGTGCCGCGCAGATAAGTGCCGTCTGGCCCTTGCGCGACCACATCCAAGTGCCAGACCTCGGTGAAAAAGGCCTTGGCCACGGCCAGATCTGGGACATTGAGGGCGACGCTGCGCAAATGGCTGACGATGGAGGAGGCGTGGGTCATGGGGTGGGTTGTTTGGCTGTCGGTGAAGGGCGTGGCGATGCCATCAGTCGTTGCTTTTGATTTTGGCGCTTTCGGCCACGGCACCCCATTTGGCCAAATCGGCGGCCAGCAACTTGGCCAAGTCCTCTGAGCTGGCGGGTGTGGCGGTGACTTGGCTGGTGGCCATTTGCGCGGCCACTTCGGGTGTTTTCAGGATGCGGTGCACTTCGCTCTCGAGCCGCTTGACGGTGGCCATGGGGGTTTGGGCCGGGGCAAACAAACCCGCCCAATAGCGAAACTCCAATTGCGGGAAACCCAACTCGGCCATGGTCGGCACCTGGGGCAGGCTGGGCAAGCGGGTCGGCGAGGTCACGGCCAAGGCGCGCAATTGGCCTGATGCGAGCAAGGCCGATGCCGGGCCGGTATCGACCATTGACATGACTAAATCACCGGCGATCAATGCGGTGATGGTCTCGCTGGTGCTTTTGTATTGAATGAACTCACCCGGTGTGCCGGTTTGCAAGCGAAACAATTCGCTGGCAAATTGAAACGCCGGCCCCGAGCCACCGTAGTTGGCTTTGTCGGGGTTGGACTTCATGAACTTCACCAGGTCGGGCAAGCTGGAGATGCCTTGCTTGGCATTGACCACCAGCAACAATGGGAAGCTGGCGACCAATGACACCGGCACAAAGTCTTTGGTGGGCGAGTAGCGCAGCTTGGGCGTCAAGATGGGTGTGAACACCATATTGCCAATCGGGGCCATCAACAAGGTGTGGCCGTCGGCGGGGGACTTGGCCACGCCATCGGTGGCGATGATGCCGCCGGCACCCACCCGGTTTTCCACCACCACCGGCTGACCCAAGGGGCCTGCCAAGCGCTGGCTGAGCAAACGCGCCAAGGTGTCCATGCCGCCACCGGCCCCTTGACCTACGACGATGCGCACGGTTTTTTGCGGAAACTCCTGTGCGTGGGCCGCCCCCAGGGTCAAGCCCATGGACGCGAGCACACAGGCCAGCAAAAATGGACGAAGGGTGCGCGAATGGCGCAATACGGGCCAAAGGGGCAGGGTTTGGGGGGTCATGGGGGCCTTGTGAACAAAAGCGGATGCAGTGGGTCTGCGCAGCAGGCGAGGTGTTTTTGTATATTACCCCATGGTTTTTAAGGCAATACCCCCCATGCACACCCCCGTCTCAGCCGCCCCGGTGATCGATTTTCACGTTCACATGCTCAACGCCGAGGTGTTTGAGGCGTCCACCAACCGCACGGTGTTCACCGGTTTTGGGGCCACACCGGCCAAGGCGCCGCGCCCCGGGGCGCAGTCCTTGATCGAGCGCATGTTTGACCCGGCCTTGGTGCTGGCCGACATGGACCAACGCCGGGTGGATGTGGCGGTGATCAGCTCCAGCACCGTGCTGCAAGGCAGTTCTTGGGCTGAAGCGGAAACAGATTTGGCGCTGTGCCAGCTTTGCAACGACCAAGCTGCCGATTGGGTGGCCCAGTACCCTGAGCGTTTTGTGGGCAGCATGGTCTTGCCCATGCAAAGCCCTGATCGTGCCCTGGTGGAGTTGGCGCGCGCGCACGACCGGTTGGGCCTGCGGGTGCTCAACCTGTCGTCGAGTTACCAAGGGGTTTATTTGGGCGATCCGGTGTTTGCGCCGTTTTGGGACGCGGTGGCCGAGCGTGGCTTGGTGGCTTGGGTGCACCCCGAAGGTGTGCGCGACCCCTGGTTTCAGCGCTATGCGCTGTGGAACTCGCTGGGCCAGTCGATCGAGGAGACCAAATGCATGGCCTCGCTGATGTACGAGGGCGTGATGACCCGCCACCCGCAATTGCAAGTGGTGATGGCCCACGGTGGGGGTTACTTTCCGCACTATATGGGTCGCTTGGACCGCAACACCTTGAACCGGCCCGACACGGTGCGCCACATGGACGGGCTCACCCCCAGCGCCATGCTGCGCCGCTTTCATTACGACGCGTGTGTGTATGACCCAGAGGTGCTGCAAGTGCTGATGGCGCGTGTCGGTGCCGACCGCTTGGTGTTGGGCAGCGATTACCCAGTGGGCGAGAAAGACCCGCTGGCATGGTTGCAAGAGGCTGGCGTGCAAGGCGCTGACTTGCAGGCCATAGCCGGGGGCAATGCAGCGCGTCTATTGGGTTTGATGGATACCTAACGCTGGCGCGGGTCCAGGGCGTCGCGCAAACCGTCACCCAAAATATTGAACGACAGCACCAGCAAAAAAATCGATGCGCCGGGCCAAATGGCCATCCAAGGCGCTTGCTCAACATAGTTTTTCGCGGTGTTGAGCATGCTGCCCCAGCTGGGCGCGGGCGGCTGCTGGCCCAAGCCCAAAAACGACAAACTGGCTTCGGCAATCACGGCCGAGGCAATCGCCAAGGTGGCTTGCACCATGATCGGCGGCAAGGTGTTGGGCAGCACATGGCGCAAGGCAATGCGCCACGGTGGGTTGCCCACGGCGCGGGCGGCTTCGATGTAGTCCTCGACTTTGACTTGCATCACCTGGCCACGGGTCAAGCGCACAAAAATGGGGGCGGCCGAGATGCCAATGGCCATCATGGCGTTGCTGAGACTGGGGCCCAAAAAGGCCGCCAGGGCAATCGCCAAAATCAAAAAAGGACAGGCCAAAAACGCGTCGGTGATGCGGGCGATCACCATGTCCACCCAGCCACCGACAAACCCGGCCAGCAAACCCAATGGCACACCGATCAGCAGCGAGATGGACACCGACACCACGCCTGCCAGCAAGGACGCTTGGGTGCCCCAGACCACGCGGGCAAACACGTCGCGGCCAATCTCATCGGTGCCAAACCAATGCGCAGCGCTGGGGGCTTTGCGAATGGAGCCCCAACTGGTGGCGATGGGGTCTTGCAAACCCAACCAGGGGGCCAACAAGGCCATCAGGGTGAACATCAGCACCACGCCCAGGCCCCACATGGCCGCGCGGCGGCGGCGCAGGCGCCGCCATGCCGCCAGCCAGGGGCCGGGCCGAGCAGCGGGTGTTGGTGCGCTCGCAAGGGCGCTGGGCGACAAGGCGGTGCTCATCGGCGCAAACGGGGGTTGACCCAAAAGTAAGCCAAGTCGGCCAGCAGGTTGAGCAAGATGTAGGTGGTGGCTGTGAACAGCACCACACCTTGCACCACCGCATAGTCGCGGTTGAACACCGCGTCCACGATCAGCTTGCCAAAGCCGGGGATGGTGAAGACCTGCTCGGTCAGCACCGCGCCTGAAAGCAAAGTGCCCAATTCCAAGGCGCCAAGGGTGATGATGGGGGTGAGCGCATTGCGCAAGGCGTGCTTGATCACCACCGCGCGCTCGCTCAAACCCTTGGCGCGGGCGGTGCGCACGTAGTCCGAGGACATGACTTGCAGCATGGCGCTGCGGGTGTGGCGCATCAGCACCGCGGCGATGGCGTTGCCCAGCACAAAAGCGGGCATGGCCATGGCGGCGAGGTTGCCCGCCAGGTCTTCAAAAGGACTGACATAGCCCGAGGCGGGCAGCCAACCCAGTTGTACCGAGAACAACATGATGAGCAAAATGCCCAACCAAAAATTGGGCGTGGACAGGCCCCACAAAGCAAACAAATTCGCGCCGTGGTCCCAAGCGCTGCCCCGGGCCACCGCCGACACCACCCCGGCCGGGATGCCAATCAGCACCGCGACCAAAAAGGCCAGCACTGCCAACTCCAGGGTGACGGGCAGTTTTTGCAAGATCAAGTCCAGCACCGGCAACTGGGTGCGCACCGACTCACCCAGGTCGCCTTGCAGCACCCCCCACACCCAGTAGCTATAGCGCATCGGCAGGGGTTCGTCCAAATGCAACTTGGCCTGCAAGTAGGCGATCACCTGGGGGTCTTGGTCTTCGCCGGCCAAAATTTTGGCCGGGTCACCCGGCAGCAGTTGCTGTAGCCCAAAAATGAGCATGGACACCAAGATCAAGGTGGGCAGCAAACTGGCCAGGCGGCGCAGCAAAAAGGCAAACATGGTTCAGCTGGGCTGGCTTTTGCGGATGCTCAGGGGGCCATCTTCAAGCCGGTCACGCGCAGCAGACCATCGGGGATCTGGCGCACGCCACCCAGTTTCCCGTTGTAAGCCCACAGCCAGTTGCGGTGATAGAGGTAAATCACTGGGCGCTCTTTGAGCACTTGGGCTGCAATTTGCTCAAACAGTTTTTTGCGCTGGGCTGGGTCGCGCACAGTGCGCGATTGGTTGATCAAGGCATCGGTTTCGGCACTGCAGTAACCGGCGTAGTTCAGGGGTTGCTTACATGCATGAAAGCTGTAGAGGTTGCCGTCCGGATCGGGGCGACCGCTCCAGGCCAATGCATAGGCGTCGAAGTCGCCTTTGTCAGCCAGGTTCAGCGAGGTGGCGAATTCGGTCGACTGGATCTTCACGTCAAAACCCGCATCGCGCGTCATGGCCTGGATCACCAAGGCCATGCGTTGCGCGTCCGAGGTGGTGGGCGTCATGAGGGTGAAGCTGGGGTTGGTGACCCCGGCTTGTTTCAGCAAAGCGCGGGCTTTTTCAATGTCGCGCTTGGGCATGGGCATGTTTTTGGCGTAGTAGGGATTGGTGGGCGCGACCCATTGGTTACCCACGGTGGCCTCGTTGTCCATCACCACTTGGGCCAGGCCTTGGCGGTCCAGCGAGAGCTCAAAAGCTTCGCGCACCCGGGCATCGCGCCCCAAGGGGTTGTTTTTGGCGCGGTCGCTTTTGCCAATATTGATGGTGATGCCCTGGTAGCCAATTTCAGTGATGCGCGTGGTTTTGAACTTTTTATCTGCTTGCAGTTTTTCCATGTCGTTGGTGGCCACCCGCTCGATGAAGTCGAGCTGCCCCGACTTGAGGTTGGCCAAGCGCACGGTGGCGTCGGGGATGGGTGTGTAGGTGACCTTGTCAAAGTGAACGGCGGCCTTGTTCCAATAGCCAGCGTATTTTTCGAGGACGATGCGGTCTTGTGCCACCCGTTCGACAAATTTAAAGGGGCCAGAGCACACCGGCGCAGTGCCAAATTTGTCGCCTGCGGCTTGCGCCGCCTTGGGCGAGACCATCATGCCGGCGCGGTCGGTGAGTTGGGCCAACAAAGGTGAGAACGGTGAGGAGAGGTTCAGGCGCACGGTTTGGGCGTCCACCACATCAACGCTGCTGACTGGGGCCAGCTCGCCACGGCGGCTCGAGCCGGCCAAATTTTTGTGCCGATCGATGTTGAATTTCACTGCGGCGGCATCGAGTTTTTCGCCGTCGTGGAAGGTCACGCCGGTGCGGATTTTCAAGATCAGGCTTTTGTTATCGGCCGACCACTCGTGACCGGTGGCCAACTGCGGCACGATGTTGAGTTTTTCATCCACATCAAACAGCTTGTCGCACAAGGATGAAAACACAATGCGGCCAACAAAGCTGCGCGCCAAGGTCGGGTCCAACACATCGGGGTCTTCGGCCAAGCCAATGCGCAGGGTTTGCGCCGATGCACTGGCTGCGCTGAGCGCCAAACAAGTGCCCAGCAAGGCCAGGGAAACAGTTTTTTTCATGCGGGGTTCTCCAAAGTGAAAAGGTTCAAGGCCGTGGGGCATGGGTGGGTAAAAAAGCAGACTGCAATTGTTGCAGGCGCCACTGATTGGCCGTCATCATGCCAGGGCCGGTGGCCACGGCCAGGGCAGGCAAGTCGCGCCACAGGTGACAGGCCACGGCGTGTCCATCGACCGCTGCCAAGGGGGGCGCGCTTTGTTGGCACGCGTTTTGGGCATGTGGGCAACGGGTGTGAAAGTGGCACCCCGAAGGTGGGTTGATCGGGCTGGGCACATCGCCGCTGAGCAAGTTGCGCACCCCCATCGGGTTGGGCACGGGGCGCGGTATCGCCCCGAGCAAGGCCTGGGTGTAGGGGTGGCGCGGGTGGGCAAACAAGGCCTGGCTGTCGGCGATTTCCACCACCCGGCCCAGGTACATCACGGCGATGCGGTGCGCCACATGCTTGACCACGGCCAGGTCGTGGGCGATGAACAAATAAGCCAGCCCAAATTGGGCTTGCAAATCTTGCAGCAAATTGATCACCTGGGCTTGCACCGACACGTCCAAGGCCGACACCGCTTCGTCGCAGACGATGAGTTCGGGCTCGACCGCCAAGGCGCGGGCAATGCCAATGCGCTGGCGCTGGCCGCCCGAAAACTCATGCGGATAGCGCTGGGCGTGTTCGGGTGCCAAACCCACGGTTTTTAAAAGCTCTTGCACCCGCTCGGGATGGCGACCCAGGTGCAAGCCATGCAATTGCAGCGGTTCGGTGAGCGACTGGGCCACGGTCATGCGCGGGTTGAGCGATGCGTACGGGTCTTGAAAAATGATTTGCATGGCCCGGCGTTGCCCGCGCAACGCGGGCCCACTGAGTTGGCCCAGGTCTTGGCCTTTGAAGCGCACTTCACCGCCGCTGGGTTCGATCAAGCGCAACACCAAGCGGCCCAAGGTGGATTTGCCACAACCCGATTCGCCCACCACGCCCAAGGTTTCGCCGGCGCGGATGTGCAAGTCCACACCATCGACCGCGCGCACCGCACCGCGGGCACGGCCCCACAGGCCTTGGCGCACCACAAAGTGTTTGCGCAGTTGGCTCACTGACAACAGGGGTGGGGCGTCGCTCATGCCGTGGCTTCCTCGGGGGCCAGTAAGGCCGCCGCATCAAGCGGCGCGCGCCAACAAGCGCTGGTGTGGTCAAGCCCCACGGTTTGCAGCGCTGGGGCCTGGATGTGGCAGCGTTCTTGCGCAAATGGGCAGCGCGGTGCAAAGCCACAACCCGCTGGTCGCTGCAAAGGGCTGGGCACTTGGCCTTCGATCGATGCGAGCCGGTGCTGGGCCAGGTCCAAACGCGGAATGGCGCCGAGCAGGCCCACGGTGTAGGGGTGTTGGGGGGTGTCAAACAAGGCCTGCACTGGGGCGCGTTCGACCACTTTTCCGGCATACATCACCACCACTTCGTCGGCGACCTCGGCCACCACGCCCAGGTCGTGGGTGATGAGCACAATGGCCGTGCCCATGTCGCTTTGCAATTGCGCCATCAAGGCCAAAATTTGGGCTTGGATGGTCACGTCCAGGGCAGTGGTGGGTTCGTCGGCGATCAGCAAGCGCGGTTGGCACACCAAGGCCATGGCGATCATCACCCGCTGGCGCATGCCGCCAGAGAGTTGGTGCGGGTACTCGTGCAAGCGTTGTTCTGGGGCTGGGATGCGCACTTGGCCCAGCATCTCCAAGGCCCGTTCCCGGGCTTGGGCGCGGTCCATGGGTCGGTGGCGCAGCAAGGCTTCCATGATTTGGTCTCCCACCGTATAGGCCGGGTTGAGCGAGGTCATGGGTTCTTGAAACACCATGGCCATGCCGTTGCCACGCAGGTTTTGCAGGGTTTCGTCGCTGGCCCCAACCAGCTGTTGGCCTTCAAAGCGGATGGAGCCCGCGCGGATGGCCCCTGCGGGTGCGCTGACCAAACCCATGATGGACAGCGAGGTGACGCTTTTGCCGCAGCCCGACTCGCCCACGATGGCCAATGTTTTGCCGGCATGGACCTCAAAGCTCACCCCGTCCACGGCGGCGAATTCACCGTCATCGGTGGTGAAGCAGGTGCGCAGGTCGCGCACTTCCAGCAAAGCGTTCATGGGCGGGGCAAGGGTGGGGTGGCCAAGTTGGCGTGAAAGGCTTGGACGCGGGCTTCGATGTGTTGGCGGTCGATCAAGCCCACCGGGTCGTGCCGTCCGGCCAAGCAGGCCATGAAGGGCTGGTAGCGCTCCAGGCTTTTTTCATACAGACGGTGCAATTCCACAATCGGTTCTTCATGGTCATCGACCCGCAGGTCGAGTTGGGGATGGTCTTCATCGGCATGGATGCGCAAGGCCGCGCCTTGTTTGCCACGCTTGTCGCCGCCAGCGGCTTCGCCAGCGGCCATGGCAGCCAGCAAACGCCGTGCCATCGGTTGCCCGGCGCTGGCTTGGTAGGCACGCGCGGTTTCTTGCACCACTTCGGGGCCTGCGAGCATATTGCCCGCCACGCTGAAGTCGTCAAAGCACAGGTGGCCGCACCAATCAATGCAGGCCGCACCGGTATGGGCCGCTGGCGCACCATGGGCAGGCAGGACATGCAATTGGCGTTGGTCGCGTCCGGCATCGGCGGCCGTGAGCTGGGCCACCACGGCGCTGGGCGCCAGTCCTTGGGCCAGGGCATCGAGCCCGGCCGGGCCGTACAAGGGGTTCATCAAGGCTTGGGTGGCCACCGCCCCCACCCCGCGGCGGGTGTGCACGCACAGGGCGCCCACGGCAAAGAATTTGGAGGCAATGGCCACGCCAAAGTGGCCTTGGGCGTCGCGGGCGATGATGGACCAGGTCATGGGAGCGGTGATTTCTGAAAACCCCAATCATGCCTGAGCGCCGTGTGAAAATGCCTCAGCCCTGGGAAAGGCCTGGGGGTATGGTCGGCATCGGAGCGCATTGTGGAAGTTTCATTTGAGCATGAGATCGAGTCGTTGCGCTTGGGCGAGGGCGACACCTTCCACGGCGAGGGCATTTTGGCCATCACCAAAGCCCTGCTCCAGTCGGGCGTGGCTTACGTCGGCGGCTACCAGGGTGCGCCGGTGTCGCATTTGCTCGATGTGATGGTGCAAGCCAAGCCCTTCATGGACGAGTTGGGTGTGCATGTCGAAGCCTGTGCCAACGAAGCCTCGGCCGCAGCCATGCTCGGTGCCAGCCTGCACTACCCGCTGCGCGGCGCGGTGACCTGGAAGTCGATTGTGGGCACCAATGTGGCGGCTGACGCCTTATCCAATTTGGCCTCGCCCGGTGTGGTGGGCGGCGCTTTGATCGTGGTGGGCGAAGACTATGGTGAGGGCGCCTCGGTGATTCAAGAGCGTACCCATGCTTATGCTCTGAAAAGCACCTTGTGTTTGCTCGACCCCCGGCCTGACTTGACCAAGATGGTTGAGATGGTCGAGCATGGTTTTGCATTGTCCGAGGCCTCCAACATGCCGGCAATTTTGGAGTTGCGCATCCGCGCCTGCCATGTGCGGGGCAGCTTTGTCACCAAGGACAACCGCGCGCCCGCCTTGTCGACCCGCGCCTTGATGGAAGACCCGGCGGCCTTTGATTACATGCGCCTGGCCCACCCGCCGGTGACCTTTCGCCATGAAAAGCTCAAAACCCAAGAGCGCATTCCGGCCGCTTGCCGTTACATCGCCGAGCACGGTCTCAACGAACATTTCCCTGGGCGCCATGCCGATCTGGGCTTGGTGGTGCAAGGGGGCTTGTACAACGCCTTGATCCGCAGCTTGCAGCAACTGGGCTTGGCCAATGCTTGGGGCGAGAGCGATATCCCGATCTTGGTGCTCAACGTGACCTATCCCCTGGTGCCCGATGAAATCGCCGACTTTTGCGCCGACAAACAAGCGGTGATGGTGATCGAGGAGGGCCAGCCCGAGTACATTGAGCAAGACATGGCCACCCTGTTGCGCCGGCGTGGGTTGAACACCCCATTGCACGGCAAAGACTGGTTGCCTTTGGCCGGCGAGTACAGCGTGGAGGTTTTGTCGACGGGCTTGACGGCTTTTGCCCAGCACTATTTGGACCCGGCTTTGACCGATGGGGCGCAGCAATGGCTGGCGCGCAACCAACAACGGCGTGGCGAGGTGGCCGAGATGCTGCCAATTCCCTTGCCTGCACGCCCCCCCAGTTTTTGTGTCGGCTGCCCCGAGCGACCGGTGTTTGCGGCCCTCAAATTGGCGCAACAAGACATTGGGCCGGTGCACATTGCAGCCGACATTGGCTGCCATGCCTTGGCGACTTTCGAGCCGTTTTCCAGCGGCCATTCGATCTTGGGTTACGGTATGAGCTTGGCCAGCCGTGCCGGGGTGTCGCCCATGATGCAGCGGCGCAGCCTGGCCATCATGGGCGACGGTGGTTTTTGGCACAACGGCTTGCTCACCGGGGTGCAAAGTGCTTTGTTCAACAACGACGATGCGGTGCTGTTGATTTTTAAAAACGGCTACACCTCGGCCACGGGTACCCAAGACATCCACTCCACGCCCAGCGATGGGGCCAAGGCGCATGCGGTGCAAAAGCAAGACAGCTTGGCCCACACCAACCAAACCATTGAAACCACTTTGCGTGGCATGGGCGTGCAGTGGATGCGCACCGTGCACACCTACGAGGTGGCGCAGATGAAGCGAACCCTCAAAGAAGCTTTGACCCACGAGTTCACTGGGCTCAAAGTGATCATTGCCGAGGGCGAATGCCAGCTCGAACGCCAGCGCCGAATCAAGCCCTGGATCGCCAAGATGCTGCGCGGCGGCGAGCGGGTGGTGCGCGTTAAATACGGTGTGGATGAAGACGTCTGCAATGGTGACCATGCGTGCATCCGTTTGTCAGGCTGCCCCACCTTGACCTTGAAGGACAACCCCGACCCGCTCAAGGTGGACCCGGTGGCCACGGTGATCGACGGCTGTGTGGGCTGTGGTTTGTGTGGTGCCAATGCCCATGCCGCCACCCTGTGCCCGAGTTTTTATCGCGCCGAAGTGGTGCAAAACCCCAAACCCTGGGAACGGGTCTGGGCCGCTTTGCGCGCTCGCTTGGTGCGCGCCATGCAACCGGCTTGACACCATGAACACCCACCGACCGATTTCTTTGTTGTTGTGCGCCTTGGGCGGCGAAGGGGGCGGCGTGCTCAGCCAATGGCTGGTCGAAGCCGCCCGCATCGCCGGTTACCCGGCGCAAAGCACCTCCATCCCCGGCGTGGCCCAGCGCACGGGAGCGACCACCTATTACGTGGAAGTTTTTCCGCAGCCTTTGGCCGACTTGGGGGGGCGCCGCCCGGTGATGAGCCTCAACCCGGTGCCTGGGGCCTTGGACGCATTGGTTTCGTCTGAGTTACTGGAGACCACGCGACAAATTGGCCTGGGTTATGCGTCACCCGATCGCACCCGCGTTATCACGTCGAGTGCGCGCAGTTTCACCACCCATGAGCGCATGCAGCTTGCCGATGGTCGGCGCGACAGTGCCCAATTGGTGGACGTGGTGCGCCGCTTCAGCCTTGAACACCATGTGCTGGACATGGCCGGCATGGCCCAGCAAGCGGGCACCGTGGTCAGCGCGGTGATGCTGGGGGCCATTGCAGGCAGTGGCTTGCTGCCTTTTGAGCGCGCCCATTTTGAAGCCGCGATTGGTCAAGGGGCCCAAGCGGCGGCCAGTTTGCGCGGCTTCGCCCTGGCGTTTGACGCGGTCAGCACCCCGCGCCTATGGGCTGAAGTGGCCGCGCAAGTGCTGCCCCAAGCTGAGGTCGCTGTGTTGACCTCGGCGGATCAGGTGGCCGTGGATGAATTCCCTGTACCGGCGCGCGCCATGTTGGCCTTGGGTTTGGCGCGGGTCATCGATTACCAAAACCGTGCTTATGGCCAGGTGTATTTGCGCCGCATGCGCCAGGTCTGGCAGGCCGAGGCCGCCAGCGATGCCAGTGCCCTGCAGGGGTGGGCGGTCACGCGAGAGATGGCGCGCTGGGTGGCTTTGTGGATGGCGTTTGACGACATCATCCGCGTGGCCGATTTGAAAAGCCGATCGACCCGTTTGCAACGGGTGGTGAAAGAAGTGCGCGCAGGGCCTGACGATGTGCTCAAGGTGTATGACCATTTCAAGCCCGGTGTGCCCGAATTTGCCGCCTTGTTGCCAAGTCGCTGGGCGCAGCGTTTGACCGCTTGGGACCGCGCGCGGGTGCTGCGCGGTCGCGAACCTTGGGCCTTGCCGTTGAAGATTGGCACCCATTCGGTGGGTGGCATGCTGGCCCTGCGTGGTCTGGCCAGTTTGCGGGGCTTGCGGGTTTATGGCCAGCGCTTTGCCCAGGAGCAATTGGCCATCGAAACCTGGCTGCAAGCGGTGGTGCTGGGGCTGGCCCGAGATTGGCGCTTGGGCCACGAATTGGCTGCTTGCGGCCAATTGATCAAAGGCTACGGCGCGACCAACGAGCGCGGCAAATTGAATTTGCAGCACCTGGTGAGCCATTTGGCGGTGTTGCCCGAGCCCCAGGCCGCGGCACAGGCCGTGGCCCAGGCACGCACCGCCGCATTGCAAGACGATGCCGGCAAGGCTTTGGACCTGAGCCTGCGCGCCCATGGCGCACCAGTACGGCCCGTGGCAGCGCAACCCATCCGCTTCATGCGCAAGCCCGGCGCATCGGCGCCGCGCTGAACGCTTCACCGCCACCCGCCCTGGGCTGATGCCAAATAAACATTCCCTATCAGGAGATTTTTCATGACGCTGTTTGTTTCTTCTCAACGCTTGCGCCGCCTCGTGCTCACAGCCATGTGTGTGGGTGGTTTGACCGTCGTGGGTCTGGCGCAGGCCCAAAGCTGGCCGCAAAAACCCATCCGTGTGATTGTCAATTTCCCACCCGGTGGGGCGGCCGACCAAATCGCCCGAGCAGTGGCCCAGCCCTTGGGCGAAGCCTTGGGCCAAAGCGTGGTGGTGGAAAACCGCGGCGGGGCCAACGGCAATATTGGCGGTGAAGCCGTGGCCAAGAGCGCAGCCGATGGGCACACCTTGTTGATGAGTTCTGGCGGCATGGTGTCCATCAACCCGCACCTGTACAACAAAATGCCGTTTGACCCGATGAAGGACCTGGTGCCGGTGGCCGCTGCGGCCCGCGTCTTGGTGTTTTTAGAGGTGCGCCCCGGCTTGCAAATCAACGACTTCAAAACCTTTTTGGACTTTGTCAAAGCCAACCCCGGCAAACTCAGTTTTGGCTCACCCGGCAACGGCAGCTCGCCGCATTTGGCCGCCGAGATGATGAAGGCGCAATCGCAAACCTTTGCCGTGCATGTGCCCTACCGAGGTGCGGCGCCCGCCATGCAAGATTTGCTGGCGGGGCAAATCGACTTCATGTTTGACCCTGGCATTGGCCTGCAACATGTGCGCTCGGGCAAGCTCAAAATGCTGGCTGTGGGCAGCCCCAAGCGTTCGCCCTTGTTCCCCGATGTGCCCACCTTGGACGAGCTGGGTTTGAAGGGTTTTGACGCCGATTCGTGGTTTGGTTTTTACGCCCCTGCAGGCACGCCAGTCGATGTGGTGCAAAGGCTCAACCGCGAAATCAATTCGGCCCTGAATTCCCCTGCGGTGAAAGACCGCATCCAGGCTTTGGGCGGGATACCCGCGCCCATGAGCGCCGCTGATTTTGGGCAAAGCGCCAAAACGGACAGCGAGCGCTTTGGTCAGTTGATCAAATCCCGCAACATCCGAGGCGACTGACATGTCCGATGCCCCCACCCCCCGAACCACGGTGTTCACCATTCAGGTCGAGTTTGGCGACTGTGACCCGGCGCGCATTGTTTGGTTTCCCAATTTTTTCCGCTGGATCGATGCCTCGGCACGCCACTTCTTTATCTCTGCCGGTGTGCCGCCCTGGCACGAGACGGCGGCCACCTGGGGCATCATTGGCACGCCCATCGTCAACACCCAAGCGAAGTTTGTGCAAACCACCACCTATGGCGACCGCTTGGACATCCACACGGCCGTGACCCACTGGGGCAACAAGAGCTTCACGTTTTTGCACCGGGTGATGCGCGATACCGAGTTGATCATGGAGTGCACCGAGGTGCGGTTGTTTGCCGGGGCCAAAGAAGGCAAAGTGCCGGGCATTGTGGGATTGCCCATCCCCGACGAAGTGCGCCGCTTGTGCCAGGCTTAATTCGTTTGCCTTGACCCAAGCCAGTCTCTGAGCCGTTTGGTTGTTGCCAGATGCTGCGCCTGGCAATCTGGTTCTCAGCTCGTGCAGAGCTCAGGGCGTCGGTCGGTTTGTCCGCCCACCTCGCTTGGTCAGGTCTGCGCCCAGGTCTGGGCTTGCGGCAGGTGGGGGTTGACTTGGGGTCGGGCTATGAATTGCAGCAGGGCCACGGCCACCTCGGGCCCCTTGTCTTCGGTCAGGCAATGCCCAGCCTGGTGAATGATTTGGTGCGGTTGGCGTTTGGCCCCGGGCACTTGGTCGATGAACCAGTGTTGGCCGCCATGGGTGAGGTGGTCGCGGCTGGCAAACAAAGTCAGCAAAGGTTTTTGCCATGAGGTCATGGCCAGCCAGGCTTGGATGACCTCCGCGTTTTTTTCTTTGCGCACATTCCATTGCTGCCAACCACTGAGGTGACGCACGGTGTCAAGCAGATGGCGCTGCGGGTAGGGGGCTGCATAGGCTTGCAGCGTGGCGGTATCCAGCCGGGTTTGGCAGGCGGTGCGCAGAACACCGATCAAAGGATAGATCGGGCTCCATGCGAACCACCGAGCGCCCAGTGCGGCAAGCCGGTTGCGGCCCCGCGGGTCCAGCGGTGAGCGGGTGTTGGCCAAGGCCAAGCGTTCGACCCGTTCGGATTGCAACAAGGCCAGGCGAAACGCCAGCAGTCCCCCCAAACCCTGGCCATAGAGTGTGGTGTCGTGCAGCCCCAAGTCTTGCATCCACTCGGACAAGCCGCGCAGTTGATCGCCCAGGCCATGCGCGGCGGGGTCGTGGGGTTTGTCAGAGCGGCCACAGCCCAGCAGGTCGGGCACCAGGACCCGGTGGCCCGCCTGCACCAGCCAGGGGATCACGTTGCGAAACACATATCCCCAGGTGGGCACGCTGTGCAACAGCACGATCGGGGGGGCCTGCGGTGGGCCTTCGTCGATGTAGGCCAGGGCTGTGCCGGTCTGGCCATGCCACTTCACGGGATAGGGGTAGGCATGCAGATCAGTCAAGCCGTGCAAGTCGGCGCGGGGGTCGTCCATGCTTGCTCAGGGTTGCGGGCTTGTCATGCTGTTGCCTCGTTCATCGGGGCGGGTGGGTGCAAGCCGGTGAGCGCAGTGGGGCAGCAGCTCTTCCGATGGGGCCCAGTAGACCTTCAGGGTTTGGAGATGGTGCGCCATTGATCTTGATGCTGCCCCAGCCATTGCAGGGCCAAGCCATCGTCGAACTGGCTGGGGTGGAAGTCTGCGCGGAAGTAAGCCCGCCAATGGCTGGCACCCCACCGCAGCAAACCTTGGCGACCGAACAGCCAATGCTGGGCACCGCGCCAGGTGGCCACTTTGAATAACTGGCCGTCGCGCCACAGGTGGTGCGCGGTTTGGCGCAGCACATCGAGCGCGAAATGCATGGACACCAGGCGCATCCAGCGTTTACGCCACAGCTCGTTGCCGTCCAAAGCGCGGTACAGATCAAAAGCGGTGCAACGGTGCTCCAACTCCTCGCTGGCATGCCACAGCCACAACTGGCGCATGCGTTCAGGGGCTTGGGCCAACACACTGGGGTGGTGCAGCAACCAGGCCGCAAAGATGGCCGTCAGGTGCTCGGTGGAAGCGGTCACCGCGACTTTGTGGCGCTTGTCAGCAAAAACTTCCAAGCGTTTCAAGCGTTTGACCACCCGGGGTGCCCAGCGGTTTTCATAGCCCAAAACGGCCAAATGCTGGTTGTACAACTCGTGCAAACGCCGGTGGGTGGCCTCTTGCCCCACAAAACCTTGAATTTCGCGCGCCCAAGCTGGTTTTTGGTCCGCGGGCAACTGCGCCATGCCTTCGCGCAAAGAGTCGATGAAAAACTGCTCGCCCACGGGGAAGCTCATGGACAAGGCATCGAAAAAAGCGCTCAAAAAAACCTCGCCACCATTCCAATGCCGCACCAAGGGCGGTTTCATGTCAATCAACAGGTGTCGGATGGTCAGTGCGTTCATGGGGCAGATCAGGGGTGTAGACGTATTTTGCCTGTGCGTGGTGGCGCTGGGTTAGAGGGGCCAGTTCGCCCCAGATCAATTGTGTCTTTCAGTAAATAATACAAAAGATTACATTTTTAGTTGTTGTGCGATGCGCCTTGCCTGAACTGGTCTTGAATTTTGCCAAAACCGTTCATTCAGTGACGCACCTAAGTTATTGTAAACATTGGAATTCATTTCCCCTTTAAACCACATTTGGGTGCATGAAGGGAGGGAAGTGGCCCGATTTTTGACTAGAATCCCGCCCCAAGGAGCGCATATGTCAAACCCATCAGATTCTCTAGAAAGCGTTGTCATTGGTGACGGCGTGATTGTCAAAGGTACGTTCATTGTCCCGTCCAAAGCCATCGTGAATGGCGTGATTGAAGGCGATTTGACCGCAGAAGAGGTGTTGATTGGACCGACCGGAAAAATTTCTGGCCGCATTTCCGCCAAGGTGATTGATGTGCGCGGCGAGTTGCACAACACCATCATCAGTGAAAAAAGTTTGATTGTTCGCTCCACCGGCCGGATTGCGGGCAAAGTCCATTACTCTGAAATCGAGATCGAAAAGGGTGGTGAGATTGAGGGAAGCCTGAATCAGGGCGCTGAATACCCATCGACCGCACCGCGCATCCCGCCGGTGCTGCCCGACCCCAGTAATTACTGAATTTCCCAGACTGTTTGACCGTGTTCAAGCGACGCATCACGCTGACGTTGGGCCTGCCTGCCATGTTGCGGGCTGCTTGGACACGTGAGTACCTGGATGCGCGCATCATCCTGGAGCAAAACGCAGACCTGCGCTACTTGACCATCAGCGCCAAATTACAGCGCATGGCTGTCCGCTCGGGTTTGGTGTTGTTGGGTGTGATCACCATCTTGATTTTGTTTTTGACCATCACCAGCATCAGCTTGTTCATCAGCCGCGGCAAACTCGAGCGCTCACACGAGCAGGTCTACCGGGCCTTGCTCAGCAGTGCGGTCGAAGGCGAAAGCGGCGAAAACTTTGAGTTGGATGAGGCGCAAATGGTGGCGCTGGCCCAAACCATCCGCGACCGCGACATGAGCATTCGGCGCTTTGTGGACACATCGATGGTGGCGGTGTCACAAGAAAACGAGAGCATGAAAAACCAACTCGACTCGTCGGGTTTGACCGAAAAAGTCATTCGGGTGATTCAGCAAAACTCGGCCAATGGCGGCTTTAACCTGGGCGACAACCTCAATGCCAACCCCTTCTTGCGTGGCAAAGTGGCGGAAGAGTTGTCCAACAACCGCTCCATGCGCGAAGTCTTATATGCCCTGCCCAACCGCATGCCGGTGTCCAATTACAGCGTCAGTTCAGACTTCGGTATCCGCAAACACCCCATCAGCGGCTTGTCCAACTTCCACACCGGCGTGGATTTGTTGAGCGAGACCGAAGACGACAATGTCCACCCTGTGAAACCCGGGATTGTGGTTCTGGCCAAATATCATCCACAATACGGCAATACCGTGGTGGTCAGACACAGCAACGGCATTGAATCTTTATATGGTCATTTGGCCAATATGAAGGTGGAAGTGGGCGATAAAGTGACCACCGAGACCATTTTGGGTCGGGTTGGCAATACCGGTGTAACCACTGGCAAGCACCTGCATCTGGAAATTCTCATTGGCGGCTACCCTGTCAACCCCCAAAAAGTCATCCGAACCGCGCAATATGTTCAACAAATTCAAAACCAACCCTAGTGCACAGCCTGAAACTTTTTCGGCCGTCACCCCGGGGGCTGAGCCCGAGGCTCAGCCTGTGGTTGTGCCGTTGGATGTGGCCACGCCTACGCCCGCACCTGCACCTGCACCCGCACCCCTTACCCAACCCAACCCAGCGCCGCAGCGCAACAGCATGATGGACATCATCTCCAACTCCACAGCCAAGCCCTCCATTTTGAGCGAGGGCTTCAGTTTCCGCGGCGAGATTGCTGCCAAGGGCGCGATCCATGTGGAGGGCACGCTCAATGGTCAGATTCAAGTGGATGAGTTGACGATTGGTTCTCGCGGTCAAGTGGAAGGCGTGGTCACCTGCCAGAGCCTGCACATCAAAGGCAAGTTCACCGGTACGGCCACTTGCAGCGAGTTGATCGTGACCTCTTCTGCCTCCGTTGATGGCCATGTGGTCTACCAAACCTTGTCGGTTCAAAAAGGTGCATCGATCAAGGGCGAGTTGTTGCTGGTCAAGTAAATCCAACCCCAGCCTGCCGCCATGAACGAGCCAGCCCTCCCGATCAATGGGGCTTTGCTGCGCCAGCGGCGCGAAGCCAAGGGCTGGGCCCAAACCGATTTGGCCACCCGGGCTTGTTTGTCGCTGCGCCAAGTTCGACAAATTGAAGACGGGGGCAACAGCTCTTTTTACAGCGAATCGGTCAAGGCCACCGCTGCCCGAAAAATAGCCACTTTGCTGGGTATGTCGAGCGAAAGCGCTTTTGTCCAAGCCCAAGCCGCCACCGATGCGGTCCATCCTGCCGCTGACGGCTTGACCCCCTCTGACACCGAGCATGCTCCAGCGCCCGTGGTGGCGCCAGTTGTTCATGCGCCCGGGCCGGCCGCCGGTGCCGACCTGTCCTCAGTCATGACCCACGTGGCTGTGGCCACTGCAGATATCGACCCTCCGCCGCCCCAAAGCTTGTCCTCTGATGGCGCTCAGGGCGAGTCTCGATCCAGCAGCTTTTTGTGGATTGCTTTGTTGGCCGTTGCGGTGGGCGCAGGTGTTTTGCTCATGCCCAAGTCTTCCGATGTGTCACCGTCCCCCAGCATGTCTGCACCGGTGGACCCCAACCCGCCTGCCCCCCCACCCATGGTGCTGCCCGCGGATGCGGTTGAGGCGTCAGGCAACCAGCCAACGGACGCATCCATGCCCCCTGCTCGCAGCAGCGTTTTGCCTGCAGCCTCGGCTGGAGGTTCTGGCGCAGTTGGTTCGGCGACACCGATGCCGAATGCGGTGTCTGCGGCCCCTGCGCCTCCCCCTGGACCTGCCAAAGCCCCTTGATCACGGGGAAATGCCTGGCACTGCTGGGCTTGGCGACTGACGCACGCCCTGATGTTTTATTCGTTCAAGGATTGGCAAACTCTGAAGCTGGAGGACAAACCCGGCACTGAATGCTCAGACGGTGGCACCCATCTCCAAAGCTGCTTGCCGTGACATGGCCCCGGAGGCCTCGCTGGGCAGGCCCAAAGGCCAACCACCGGTGTGCTGGTGGGTCACTTGGACCAAGGCTTGGATCCACTCCGGGTGGTCGTTTAAGCAGGGGATGTAGTGAAAACTTTCCCCGCCTTCCTCCATGAAGGCGTCGCACACTTCCATGGCGATTTCTTCCAAAGTTTCCAGGCAGTCGCTGCTAAAGCCGGGGCAGACAATGTCAATTCGTTTGGTGCCGTTTTGCGCCAATTGGCGCACCGTGGGTTCGGTATATGGCTCCAACCACTTGGCCTTGCCAAAACGTGACTGAAAAGTGACGCTGTATTGGCCCTTGGACAAACCCAATTGCTCGGCCATCAGGCGCGCGGTTTTGTGGCATTCGCAGTGGTATTGATCCCCCAGGTGCAAGGTGCGCTCGGGCACCCCGTGAAAGCTCATCACCAAGTGGTCGCCGCGACCTTTGTCCGCCCAATGCGCCCGCACCGTTTGCGCCAGGGCATGGATGTACGCGGGATGATCGTGGTAGTGGTTGACAAAGCGCAACTCGGGGATGATGCGGGTGCGCGCCGCCCATTGGTAGACCGCATCAAACACACTGGCCGTGGTGGTGGCTGAATATTGGGGGTAGGCGGGCAGGATCAGCACGCGGGTGGCACCGTCTTGTTTCAGCGCTTCGAGTTGTTGGGCGATGGAGGGGTTGCCATAACGCATGGCGTAACGCACCAACACCGCGCTGTCGGGGCCTTGCAAGGCCTGCTCCAGCAGTTGGGACTGCTTTTCGGTCCACACCTTCAGAGGCGAGCCGTTTTCGGTCCAAATGGCGGCGTATTTCAGTGCCGATTTCTTGGGCCGCACCCGCAAAATGATGCCGTGCAAGATGGCCAACCACAGCAGGCGTGGGATTTCCACCACCCGGGGGTCGCTCAAAAATTCGGCCAAGTAGCGGCGCAAAGCCGCGCCCGTGGGGGCGTCGGGGGTGCCCAGGTTGCAAAACAGCACCGCGGTGCGGGCAGCTTGACCATGGTGAAAGGGGGGTTCTGCGGCAAAGCGCGGTGAGGCAGGCATGCGGTATTCTCGCTCACCCATGAATATACCCGCCCCCCACCCCAGCCTCATCCGTGCCATCAGTTTAGATTTGGACGACACCTTGTGGCCCATCGGCCCCATCATGGTCCGTGCCGAGCAAGCTTTGAAACAGTGGCTGCTCGCGCATGCGCCGGGCGCAGCGGCCATGTACAGCCAGCCCGAATGGGTCCAGCAAGCGCGCAGCCGGGCGCTGGCGGCGATGGCCGAAAAACCGCACGATTTCAGCGCCATGCGCCGGGACATGATCAGCCAAGCCTTGGCCCAAGCCGGGGAGCCCACCGATTTGGCCGTGCCCGCTTTTGAGGTGTTTTTTGCGGCGCGCCAACAAGTGACGCTGTTTGACGATGCCCTGGAGACCTTGGATTTCTTGGCCCAACGCTTTCCACTGGCCGCATTGACCAACGGCAATGCGGATGTACACAGGGTCGGTTTGGGGACTTTTTTTCAATGCGCGGTCAGTGCCCATGAAAGCGGCATCGCCAAGCCCGATCCGCGCATTTTTTGGCACACCGCAGAGCGTTTGAACCATGCGCCCGAGGCGGTTTTGCACGTGGGCGACGATGCAGCCCTGGACATTCTGGGGGCCCGTGCTGCGGGCATGCCCTGCGTCTGGCTCAACCGCGAGGGTACCCCTTGGGTGCATGAGGGTCCGCCCCCTTGGACGGTGTCATCCCTGCGTGAGTTGGTCCACCACTTCCAAGCCTGAGCGCACCGCACCCTCCAGGGTCGCCGGGTACGGCCCTTGCACATGGTCACCGCAAGCCCACAGACCGGGGCCAATGCGCGTTGGGGGGCGCACCAAGTCGGGGGTGCAACTGAAAGTGGCGCGCCGCTCCACCACCGTGGTGATGACTTGCAAATCGGGCAAACCCAATTGGTTTTCGATTTGCGCCTTCACCGCTTGGGTCATGTGGTCTCGCTCGCCCTGGCAAGCACTCACCACCGCGGCCAAGATGCCGCGCTGCGCCGGGTCGCCGCTGAGCGCGCCGCGGTCAAACACAAATTGGGCCGGCGCGGTGGGGCCGCTGTCCAAGGCCAGCATGGGCCTGGGCAACACCGCATGACCTTGATCGTTCCCTTGCCCATGGCCATCGTTGGAAAAGGGGCGGCGCAAATAAACCGTGGCGATGCCTTCGTGCCTCAATTGGGCGGCCTGGGCCGACCAAGCGGGGTTCACGGCTTGCGTCAGCCGGGCCGCCTCCCAAGCCGGGCAAGCCAGCAACACCGCGTCGCCCGCGCTCTGGGCTGTGGGGCAGACTTTTTGGTGCTGGCCCAACTCGACGTGGGCACCCTGGGCGCGCAGCCAAGTCAGGGCCGCGTCGGGCAGCAAGCCGCTCATGTCGCTGCGTGGCAGCAAAAAATCAGCACTGCCAGGGCCGCTGTACAAAGCGTCGCGCAGCACCCGCAAAAACACGGTGGCGCAGGCTTGGTCCATGGGGGTGTTCAAGGCCGAAACACACAGCGGTTCGATCAAATGGCTGATCACCCGTGGCCGCAGTCCAGCGCACAGCTCGCCAACACTCATGCGGGTCGGGCAGATAAATCCAGCGCGCTGCCAGCCCGCCGCTGCCCTCAACAGGGAGAATTTGTCGCGCCAGTCCAGTGCGTTGGACGCGGTGATGCCCCACAGCAGGTTCCACGGGGCGGGCAGGTTGGGCAGTTCCAAGCCGACGCCCTCGGCGTTGCGCAGGTTCAGCGGCATGCGCCAGAGCAAGTGCTCTGGGTCCAGGCCCAACTGGCGCATCAAAGATAAAGTCTGGGTATAGGCCCCGATCAACAAGTGCGGGCCGTTGTCCAGCGTCAGGCCTTGGTGGTGGATGCGCCTGGCCCGCCCGCCCAAGACGGGCGCGGCTTCCAACAAGCTGACCTGCCAACCCAGTTGGGTGGCCCGCACCGCAGCGGCCAAACCCGCCCAGCCACCTCCAACGATGGTCAAGCGTTTCAAAAACGTCCCAGGGCCTGAACCTTCCAGGCCAGCCAAAATTTGCGCAAGGGGGTCAGCCGCACCCGCTGGTGCAGCACCGGGAAATGGGCCGATTCGATTTCACCCAGCAAGGTGCGGTAAATGCTGGCCATCATCAGCCCGGGTTTTTGGCTGCGCTTGTCGGCCGGGGGCAGCAAGCCAAAAGCCTGTTCATACAGTTCGTGCGCGCGGGCTGCCTGGTAACGCATCAAGGCCTGAAAGCGCGGCGAGTCTTGGCGCTGCAAGATATCTTGGGCTTTGACCTCAAACTGCTGCAGCTCGTTGATGGGCAGGTAAATGCGCCCTCGCACCGCGTCCTCACCCACGTCGCGGATGATGTTGGTGAGCTGGAAAGCCAGGCCCAGGGTATGGGCGTAGGTGGTGGTCTGGTCTTGGCTTTGTCCAAAAATGCGTGCAGCCACTTCGCCCACCACGCCGGCCACCAAATGGCAGTAGCGCTGAAGGCCGGGGTAGTCCAGGTAACGGGTTTGGGTCAGGTCCATTTGGCAGCCTTCAATGACCGACAGCAAATGGCCGGCTTGGATGCCAAATTCATGGGCGCAGGGCATGAGCGCTTGCATCACCGGGTGCTGGGCGCTGCCTTCATAGGCTCGTTTGACCTCGGTTTGCCACCAGGCCAACTTGGTCGCCGCCACGCCTGGGTCGGGCACTTCATCCACCACATCATCGATTTCACGGCAAAAAGCGTAAAAGGCGGTGATCGCGGCACGGCGGTGCGGCGGTAAAAACAAAAATGCGTAGTAAAAGCTGCTGCCCGAGCTGGCGGCTTTTTCTTGCACGTACTGTTGGGGTGTCATGGATGGTGATTGTGTCATTGCGCGCGCATCCACAAGGCGCGCCACAGCATGATCACCCAGTCGTGCCAGACCAAGGTCGGGCGTTCACGCCAAGGGTCTGTGCGCTCGATTTTGTCAAGAATGCGCAGGCCACCTTGCACCACCAAGCGCAGCTCCCAGCCCGCGCGGCCAGGCACCCGGTGCACCAGCGGCGCACCTTGCTGCATCAATGCCCGGGCATAGGCCAGTTCGGCGCTCAAATCGGCCCCATTGGGCAGATACAGGCGACCGCGCGGCAGGTCCTCGCTGAGGTCTTGCCAAAAATTGATCAATTGCAAACTGCTGCACACCGCATCGCTCTTTGCCAGCGCGGCTGCGTCGTTGGCCCGGTACAGGTGCAGCAGCAATCGGCCAATGGGGTTGGCCGATTTGGCACAGTAGTCCAGCAACTCTGCGCGTGAGGCATACCGCCGACCCTGCTGGGTGTAGCGCACATCTTGCTCAAAGGCGTCGAGCAAAGCGTGCAGGCAGTTCAAGGGCAGGGCATGTTTTTGAATTTGTATCGCCAACGGGGCAAAAACCTGGGGCCAAAGCCCTGGCGTTTTGGATCGGTCAGGGGCAGGGGGGCTGTTGGCAGCAGTGGTTGCGGGGGGTGAGGTGGCGCCGCTGGGCTTGATCTGCGCTGCCGTCACTTGGTTCAATGCGTGGCGGTAAGCCGCCAGTTGGGCCAAGCGTTGCTCGGGCGTGTCGCTGCCCTCGTCGGCCAAGTCGTCGGCGGTGCGGGCAAAGTGATAGATGGCAACCACTGCCCCGCGCAGGTGTGGCGGGCACAGCCACGAGGCAACAGGAAAGTTTTCGTAATGATCCACTGCGGGCATGGTTGCGGTCATTGTCGCTTGACAAAATGTGGACCCAGGATAAGATTACTAACCGGCTAGTCAGTAATTAAAGCTGCCATCGCGATGCCAATTTCCACGGCATGTCTTTAGAAAGAAATTCTTTTATGTTTCAGCACCCTTTGGCACGACTTGTGTCCTTGGCCTGCCTGTTGGGCCTGAGCGCTTGCAAGCCTGTCGACATGCGCCCAGAACCTGTTCGCGCTGTCAAATTGATACAAATCCAGGCCACGGATGTCCAGGCAGGGGTGGAGTTTGCAGGGGATGTCCGTGCCCGGGTCGAGAGCCGCTTGGGCTTTCGGGTGGCGGGCAAACTGGTGGCGCGCCATGTGGAATTGGGCCAACGGGTGAAGGCCGGACAGCGCTTGGCCGATCTGGACCCGCGCGACTATGAACTGGCTGTCGATGCCGCCCGCGCCCAGGTCAGGGCAGCGCAAACCCAATTGGAATTGGCCCAGTCCGACTTCAAGCGCTACCAAGAACTCAAAGACCAATCTTTCATCAGCGGGGCCGAATTGGAGCGGCGCGAAACCACCCTCAAAGCCGCGCAAGCCCAGTGGGACCAAGCCCAGGCACAGTGGCGCGCCCAGGGTAACCAAGTGGCATACACCCGCTTGACGGCCGACCACGGTGGCGTGGTCACCGCCATTGAGGCCGAGGTCGGTCAGGTTTTGGCGGCGGGCACGTCGGTGGTGCGCGTGGCCCAAGAGGGCGCCAATGATGTGGTGATCGCCTTACCCGAGGACAAACTGGGCTTGCTCAAAGTGGGCCAAACGGTGGCGGTCAAACCTTGGAGCACGGGGCGTGAAACCCAGGCCCAGGTGCGTGACATTGCGGCCAGTGCCGATGCCGTGACCCGCACCTTCACCGTCAAGCTCAGCCTGCCCAAAGGGGACGGCCTGCCGCTGGGCAGCACGGTGCAAGTGGTGCTGCCGCGCAACGATGCGTGGTCGCGCCAACCGACCATCCAATTGCCCACCAGTGCTTTGCGCCAAGAGGGCGGCAAAACAGCGGTGTGGGTGCTGGACGCGGCCAGCATGACGGTGCGCCTGCAAGCCATCGACATCGGCACCGCTGATGGCAACCAAGTGGTGGTGTCCTCGGGATTGCAAGCCGGACAAGAGGTGGTGGTTGCGGGTGTCCATGTGTTGACGCCGGGACAAAAGGTCACCCGATATGTGCCGGCCACGGTCGCCCCTTTGGGCGCGACCCAGACCGCCCCGGGCGGTGGCCCCGCACCTGCGGGTGCCAGCATCGCGCCAGCGGCGATGCCCAATCCGTCAGCGCCCAGCCGGTCCCCTGCTGCCGCTGCAACCACCAAGTAGCGCGCCATGAATCCAACGCAAGCCAAGGGCTTCAACCTGTCGCTGTGGGCCATCAACCACCCGGCGCTCACGCGCTACCTGATGGTGGTGTTGATGGTGCTGGGTGTGGCGGCTTATTTCAGCTTGGGCCAAGACGAGGACCCACCCTTCACCTTCAGGCTGATGGTGGTGCGCACCTATTGGCCCGGGGCCACGGCCCAGCAAGTGGCCGAACAAGTCACCGACAAGATCGAACGCAGTTTGCAAGAGGCGCCTTATGCGGACAAGATCCGCAGCTACTCCAAGCCCGGTGAGTCACAAATCATTTTTCAGATCAAAGACAACTCCAAACCCGGCGAGGTGCCTGACGTTTGGTACACGGTGCGAAAAAAAATTGGCGACATGCGCCACACCCTGCCACAAGGCGTGCAAGGACCATTTTTCAACGATGATTTTGGCGATGTGTATGGGGTGATTTATGGCTTGCAGGCCGATGGGTACTCCAACGCCGAGGCCAAGGTATTTGCCGATTCGGTGCGCCAGCAGTTGTTGCGCGTCAAGGACGTGGCCAAGGTCGAGTTGTTTGGCGTGCAAGACGAAAAAATATTCATCGAGGTATCGCAAAAGCGCATGTCCCAGTTGGGTTTGGACATGAATGCGGTGGTGGCGCAAATCGGGCAGCAAAACGCGGTCGAAAGCGCGGGGCTGCTGCAAACCCCGTTGGACGTGGTGCAAATTCGTGTCGCTGGTCAATTTGAGACCGTTGAGCAGTTGCGCCACATGCCCATTCGCGGCAGCTCGGGTCAGCATGTGAAGTTGGGCGATGTGGCGCAGATTCGGCGTGGCTATGTCGAACCGGCCGTGGTCAAGGTGCGCCACCAAGGTCAATCGGTCATCGCTTTGGGCGTGTCCATGGCCAAGGGCGGCGACATCATCGCCTTGGGCAAAGCTTTGAACGAAGCCATGGTGTCCATCACCCCCACCTTGCCCGTGGGCGTGAGCCTGCAGTCGGTGCAAGACCAGCCCAAGGCCGTGGCCTCCTCGGTGGGCGAGTTTGTGCGTGTGCTGATCGAGGCGGTGGTGATTGTGTTGTTGGTCAGTTTTGTCTCGCTGGGCTTGCACAAGGGTGGTCGCTGGGGGTGGTACGTTGACATTCGCCCCGGTTTGGTGGTGGGCATCACCATCCCGCTGGTGTTGGCCATGACCTTTTTGTGCATGAGCTACTTTGGCATTGGTCTGCACAAAATATCCTTGGGTTCATTGATCATTGCCCTGGGCTTGCTGGTGGACGACGCCATCATTGCGGTGGAGATGATGGTGCGAAAAATGGAGGAGGGCTTTGACAAGGTGCGCGCCGCCACATTTGCTTATGACGTCACCGCCATGCCCATGCTCACCGGCACCTTGATCACCGCGGCGGGTTTCTTGCCCATCGGTTTGGCCAAGTCGACGGTGGGCGAATACACCTATGCGATTTTTGCCGTCACCGTCATGGCCTTGTTGCTGAGTTGGTGGGTGTCGGTGTTTTTTGTCCCTTATTTGGGGACCTTGCTGTTGAAGTCGCGTCCCCTCGCCCCGGGTCAGGGGCACGAAGAGTTGTTTGATTCGGCTTTTTATCGGTGGTTTCGGCGCAGCGTCAATGCCTGCGTGAAGTACCGATGGACCACCATTGTTGTGACCTTGGCCTTGTTGGGATTGGGCTTGGTGGGGATGGGGCGGGTGCAGCAGCAGTTTTTCCCCGACTCCAGCCGGCCCGAGGTCATGATGGACCTGTGGTTCCCAGAGGGGACATCCATTGAGGCCAATGAGGCCTTGGCGACCCAGGTGGAAAAACAATTGCTGTCGCGCCCTGGAGTGGAAAGCGTGACCTTGTGGGTGGGTTCGGGCGTGCCCCGTTTTTACCTGCCTTTGGATGCGGTTTTCCCTCAATCCAACGTGTCCCAATTCATCATCGTGCCCAAAGATTTGAAGCAGCGCGAGGCCTTGCGCCTGGACTTGCCCGGTTGGATGGCGCAGGCCTTTCCCGAAGTGCGGGTGCGGGTCAAGCTCTTGCCCAATGGCCCGCCCGTGGCCTACCCGGTGCAGTTTCGGGTGGTCGGCACCGATCCGCGGGTGCTGCGCCAACGCGCTGACGAAGTCAAAGCGGTGATGCGCGACAACGCCAACACCCGTGGGGTGAACGACAACTGGAACGAGTCGGTCAAAGCCCTGCGCCTGGAAGTGGACCAAGACAAAGCCCGCGCCCTGGGGGTGACCAGCCAATCCATTGCCCAAGCCACCCGCACCTTGCTTTCGGGCACCCCGGTGGGTCAGTTCCGAGAAGGCGACCGCTTGATCGAGATGGTGCTGCGCCAGCCCTTGAACGAGCGCGATGCCATCAGCGATTTGGGCAACGCCTATGTGCCCACGGCTTCGGGCAAATCGATCCCGCTGACCCAAATCGCCAAGCCGGTGTTTGCCTGGGAGCCGGGTGTGATGTGGCGCGAAAACCGCAGCTACGCCATCACCGTTCAATCCGACATTGCCGAGGGCTTGCAAGGCGCCACCGTGACCGAGCAACTGCTGCCAGCGCTCAACGCGCTGCAAGCCCAATGGGCCAGCCGGGGCGAGGGCGCATACCAAGTCCAAGTGGCCGGTGCGGTGGAAGAAAGCGCCAAAGGTTCATCGGCCATTGCTGCTGGCGTGCCCTTGATGTTGTTCATCATCTTCACTCTGCTCATGCTGCAACTGCACAGTTTTAGCCGTTCCTTGTTGGTCTTTTTGACCGGCCCCATGGGCATTGCTGGGGTGGCTGCGGCTTTGCTGGCTTTGGACCGCCCGTTTGGCTTTGTTGCCTTGCTGGGGGTGGTGGCCTTGATGGGCATGATTCAGCGCAACGCGGTCATCTTGATCGATCAAATCGAGCAAGACCGTGCCAACGGTGTGCCTGCTTGGGACGCCATCGTCGAAGCTGCCGTGCGCCGCCTGCGCCCCATCGTGCTCACTGCGGCAGCTGCGGTGCTGGCCATGATCCCTTTGTCGCGCAGTGTCTTCTGGGGCCCGATGGCCGTGGCCATCATGGGCGGTTTGATCGTGGCCACGGCCCTGACCTTGCTGAGCCTGCCCGCCATGTACGCAGCCTGGTTCCGGGTGCGCCGTTAGGCTTGCTGGCGGCTTGGACGGGTCGCGAGCGGTTAGAATGCTTGGCTGACCGATTTCAGGCGGGTGGACTGTGCTACAGGCCACCCGTTGCTGTTTTGCAATCCCGCGCGGGTGGCGAAATTGGTAGACGCACCAGGTTTAGGTCCTGACGGTAGCAATACTGTGGGGGTTCGAGTCCCCCCCCGCGCACCAAGATGCCCCCACTGGCCCGGGCCCACAAAGGGGCCCAATGCACCCGATAAGGAGAGAGAAAATGACCGTAGTTGTCGAAAACCTGGAAAAACTCGAGCGCAAGATGACCTTGACCCTGCCGGTCACTGCCATCCAATCCGAGGTCAACACACGCCTCAAACGCCTGGCCCGCCAGGTCAAGATCGATGGTTTTCGCCCGGGCAAAGTGCCCATGAACATCGTCGCGCAGCGCTATGGCTACTCGGTTCAATACGAAGTCATGAACGACAAAGTGGGCGAAGCTTTCTCGGTGGCCGCCAACGAAGCCAAACTGCGTGTTGCTGGCCAGCCCCGCATCAGTGAAAAAGAGGGCGCCCCAGAAGGTGAGTTGGCCTTTGACGCGGTGTTCGAGGTTTATCCTGAAGTCAAGATGCCCGACCTGGCCACTTTAGAGGTGTCGCGTCACACATCTGAGGTGAGCGAAGCCGCCATTGAGCGCACCATCGAAATTTTGCGCAAGCAGCGCAGCACCTATACCCAGCGCCCTGCCAGCGCCGGTACCGAAGATGGCGACCGCGTCACCATCGACTTTGAAGGCAAGATCGACGGCGAGTTGTTCGACGGCGGCAAGTCCGAAGGTTTCCAGTTCATGCTGGGCCAAGGCCAAATGCTCAAAGAGTTCGAAGAAGCCGTGCGCGGCATGAAAACCGGTGAAAGCAAAACCTTTCCCCTGAGCTTCCCCGCCGATTACCACGGCAAAGACGTGGCAGGCAAGCAAGCTGACTTTTTGGTCACCCTGAAAAAAGCCGAGGCGGCCCACATGCCCGAGGTTGACGATGCACTGGCGGTTTCTTTGGGCGTGCCCAACCCCACCGTGGCGGGCTTGCGCGAAGACATCAGCAAAAACCTCGACCGTGAACTCAAGTCGCGTTTGCTGGCCCGCAACAAACAAGCAGCATTGGAAGCCCTGGCAGCCAAAGCCGAGTTGGACCTGCCCAAGTCCAGCGTTCAAGCCGAGGTGGACCGTTTGATCGAAGGCGCCCGCGCCGACCTCAAGCAGCGTGGCATCAAAGACGCCGAAAACGCGCCCATCCCTGACGATGTTTTCCGCCCCCAGGCCGAGCGCCGGGTGCGCTTGGGTTTGGTGGTGGCCGAATTGGTTCGTGCCCACAACTTGCAAGCCACGGCCGAGCAAATCAAAAAGCACATTGATGATCTGGCCTCCAGCTACGAAAAACCCGCCGATGTGGTGCGCTGGTATTACTCAGACAACCGCCGCTTGGCCGAAGTCGAGGCTATCGTCATCGAGGCCAATGTCACCGAGCATGTGATGAGCCACGGCAAAGTGGCCGATGTGGCGGTTTCTTTTGAAGAATTGATGGGACAAAACGCATGAGTGCAACAGATACACAAGCCTTGGGCATGGTGCCCATCGTCATTGAGCAGTCAGGCCGTGGCGAGCGCTCTTACGACATCTACTCGCGCTTGCTGCGCGAGCGGGTGATTTTTTTGGTCGGTGGCGTCAATGACCAAACCGCCAATCTGGTGGTCGCGCAGTTGCTGTTCTTGGAAAGCGAAAACCCCGACAAAGACATTTCGCTCTACATCAACTCCCCTGGCGGTTCGGTGAGCGCGGGCATGGCGATTTTTGACACCATGAACTTCATCAAGCCCGAGGTCTCCACCTTGTGCATTGGCATGGCCGCCAGCATGGGTGCCTTTTTGCTGGCCGCTGGCGCCAAGGGCAAGCGTTTCAGCTTGCCCAACTCCAAGGTCATGATCCACCAGCCCTTGGGCGGCACCCAAGGCCAGGCCACTGAAATTGAAATTCATGCCCGCGAGATCCTCAAAACCCGCGAGCAGTTGAACAAAATTTTGGCCGAGCGCACCGGCCAGCCCCTGGAAAAAATCGAGCGCGACACCGAGCGCGACTACTACCTGTCGGCCGACGAAGCCAAAGAATATGGGTTGGTTGACCAAGTCATTGCCAAGCGGCCTTGATCGCTTGCGCGCAGCACCCAAGGCTGTGGCAGCCACCGGTCGCCTTTGGCCCTGGTCGAATTGGTTATCATTTGGTCAAACCCTGAGCGAGGAAGGCATTCATGGCCGATAAGAAATCGAACTCCAGCGACAAGACCTTGTACTGCTCGTTTTGCGGAAAGAGCCAGCATGAGGTCAAAAAGCTGATTGCGGGACCTTCGGTTTTCATTTGCGACGAATGCATTGATCTGTGCAACGAGATCATTCGTGACGAATTGCCGCCAGAGACCGCGGCCCGCGATGCGCGTGGTGACTTGCCCACCCCGCTGGAAATCAAAAACAACCTCGACAACTACGTCATTGGCCAAGAAGCGGCCAAGCGCTCATTGGCCGTGGCGGTGTACAACCACTACAAGCGCCTGCGCCACAAAGAAAAGTCCAAAAAAGACGAGGTGGAACTCACCAAAAGCAACATCTTGCTGATCGGCCCCACCGGATCAGGCAAAACTTTGTTGGCGCAAACCTTGGCACGCATGCTGGATGTGCCCTTTGTGATGGCCGACGCCACCACCTTGACCGAAGCCGGTTACGTTGGTGAGGACGTCGAAAACATCATTCAAAAGTTATTGCAAAGCTGCAGTTATGACATCGATCGCGCCCAACGCGGCATTGTCTACATCGACGAAATCGACAAAATTTCACGCAAGTCCGATAACCCCTCGATCACCCGTGATGTGTCGGGCGAGGGTGTGCAGCAAGCCCTGCTCAAGTTGATCGAAGGCACCATGGCCAGCGTCCCCCCTCAGGGCGGTCGCAAGCATCCCAACCAAGACTTTTTGCAGGTCGACACCACCAATATTTTGTTCATTTGCGGTGGTGCGTTTGCGGGTTTGGAGAAGGTCATTGAAAACCGCACCGAAGCCTCCGGCATCGGTTTTGGCGCCATGGTCAAAAGCAAGTTGCAGCGCAGCCTGACCGATGTGTTCCGTGAGGTGGAGCCGGAAGACCTGATCAAATTTGGGTTGATCCCCGAGTTGGTCGGCCGCATGCCCATCGTGGCCACCTTGAGCGAGCTCACTGAAGACGCGATGGTGCAAATCCTCACCGAACCCAAAAACGCCTTGGTCAAGCAGTACAGCAAATTGCTCGCCATGGAAGGGGTGGACCTGGAAATCCGCCCCAATGCCCTCAAAGCGATTGCCAAAAAGGCCTTGGCGCGAAAAACAGGTGCCCGTGGCCTGCGTTCCATCCTTGAACAATCGCTGACCGACACCATGTTTGATCTTCCCAATGCAAGCAATGTCGAAAAAGTGGTGGTGGACGAGTCCACCATCGATGAAAACAAACCCCCCTTGCTGGTCTACCGAGAGGCAGCCAAAAAGGCCTGATTCCCCAAGCCCCGCCCCTGGCGGCGCTTTTTCCCGAGGTTGAGACCATCATGTCTGGACAAACACCATTGCCGCCGGTGGCCATTGAGCTGCCTTTGCTGCCTTTGCGCGATGTCGTCGTCTTCCCGCACATGGTCATTCCACTGTTTGTGGGGCGACCCAAAAGCATCAAGGCCCTGGAGCTGTCCATGGCTGCCGAGCGGCGCATCATGTTGGTGGCCCAAAAGGCAGCCGCCAAAGACGAACCAGCGGTCAGCGACATGTTCAGCGTCGGCTGCGTGGCCTCCATCTTGCAAATGCTCAAGTTGCCCGACGGGACCGTCAAGGTGTTGGTCGAGGGCTTGCAGCGCGCGGTGGTGGAGCATGTCGAGGACGGCGAGACCCATTTCACCGCCAAGCTCACCCCCATTGAGTCGGTCGCTTTGTCGGCCAAAGACAGCGAAGTCGAAGCCCTGCGCCGCGCAGTGATGCAGCAGTTTGATCAATACGTCAAACTGAACAAAAAAATACCGCCTGAAATTTTGACCTCGATTTCTAGCATCGATGACCCAGGCCGCTTGGCCGACACGATTGCGGCCCATTTGCCCCTGAAGCTCGAGAACAAGCAAATCGTGCTCGATCTGGCCGATGTCAAAGCACGTTTGGAAAACTTGTACGAACAACTTGAGCGCGAAGTTGACATCCTAAATGTTGATAAGCGCATCCGTGGCCGCGTGAAGCGCCAAATGGAAAAAAACCAGCGCGACTTCTACCTCAATGAGCAGGTCAAAGCGATCCAAAAAGAGCTGGGTGAAGGTGAAGACGGCGCTGATATCGAAGAAATTGAAAAGAAAATCAAGGCCGCCAAGATGCCCACGGAGGCCCGCAAAAAGGCCGAAGGCGAGCTGAAAAAGCTCAAGCTCATGTCACCCATGTCGGCCGAGGCGACGGTGGTGCGCAACTACATCGATGTGCTCGTGGGTTTGCCGTGGAGCAAAAAAACCAAAATCAAGCACGACCTGGGCAATGCCGAAGGCGTGCTCAATGAAGACCATTACGGCCTGGAAAAAGTCAAAGACCGCATCCTTGAGTACCTTGCGGTGCAGCAGCGGGTGGACAAGGTCAAGGCCCCCATCCTGTGCTTGGTCGGCCCCCCGGGCGTGGGCAAAACCTCATTGGGGCAATCCGTTGCCAAAGCCACGGGTCGCAAGTACGTGCGCATGGCTTTGGGTGGCATGCGCGACGAGGCTGAAATTCGTGGGCATCGCCGCACCTATATCGGCGCCTTGCCCGGCAAGGTGTTGCAAAGCCTGACCAAGGCCGGTACCCGCAACCCACTTTTCTTGCTCGACGAGATTGACAAGATCGGTGCCGATTTTCGCGGTGACCCCTCCAGCGCATTGCTCGAGGTTTTGGACCCCGAGCAAAACCACACCTTCGCCGACCATTACGTGGAAGTCGATTTCGACTTGAGCGACGTGATGTTTGTGGCCACCTCCAATTCGATGAACATCCCGCCGGCCTTGCTCGACCGCATGGAGGTGATTCGCTTGTCGGGTTACACCGAGGACGAAAAGGTCAACATCGCCATCAAGTATTTGCTGCCCAAGCAAATGAAAAACAACGGTGTCAAAGAAGAAGAGCTGGCCTTGCAAGAGTCGGCCATCCGCGACATCGTGCGCTACTACACCCGCGAGGCCGGCGTTCGTTCCTTGGAGCGCGACCTGTCCAAAATTTGCCGCAAGGTGGTCAAGGGCTTGCAACTCAAGAAGATGACCCCTCAAGTGGTGGTCACTGCTGAAAACCTCGACGACTTTTTGGGCGTGCGCAAATACACCTACGGCCGCGCCGAACAGCAAAGCCAAATCGGCCAAGTGGTCGGCCTGGCCTGGACCGAGGTGGGTGGCGATTTGCTGACCATCGAAGCAGCCACCATGACCGGCAAGGGCAACATCACCCGCACCGGCTCCATGGGCGATGTGATGAAAGAGTCGGTTGAGGCGGCCCGCACCGTGGTGCGCAGCCGCGCCAAACGCTTGGGCATCCGTGAAGATGCGTTCGAGAAAAAAGACATCCACATCCACGTGCCCGATGGCGCTACGCCCAAAGACGGGCCCAGTGCGGGTGCGGCCATGACGACAGCCATCGTTTCGGTGCTCACCGGCATCCCGGTGCGCAGCGATGTGGCCATGACCGGTGAGATCACCTTGCGGGGCGAAGTCACGGCCATTGGCGGCCTGAAAGAAAAGCTTTTGGCAGCTTTGCGCGGGGGCATCAAAACCGTGATGATCCCGGAGGAAAACGTCAAAGACCTGCAAGAGATTCCCGAAAACGTCAAGAACGGATTGGAGATCATCCCGGTCAAGTGGATTGACAAGGTGCTTGAAATTGCCCTTGAAAGCATGCCCCAACCGCTGCCTGATGAAGACCCTCTGGCCGCTGCACCGAGCACCGATGCCGCCCCGAAAGTCGAGGCGATCAAACACTGACGCGACCTAGAAAGACATACGCCGAAATGCGTTATAATTTTGGCTCTCCACGCGGGAGTAGCTCAGTTGGTAGAGCGCAACCTTGCCAAGGTTGAGGTCGCGAGTTCGAGACTCGTCTCCCGCTCCAAATGAAAAGGGAAGCATCAGCTTCCCTTTTTTATCGCACAAGTGGCGCGGTAGCAAAGCGGTTATGCACCGGATTGCAAATCCGTGTAGGTCGGTTCGACTCCGGCCCGCGCCTCCAGTCGGCAAATGGGATTCACTCAAAGCCAGCTGTCGGTGCGCTGAAAATCAATTTTTGCGAGTAAGAGGTCCGTATAAAAGGCTGCAGGGCCAGCTGCATAGGGCGGCCAAAGCGCGGCATGCCATCGGCTTGGCGCTTGGCCATCCAGGCTTCGGGTTGCGCCACCATGGCCTTATATGACGCCATCAAGGTTCCGCCATGTTCCATGTGGGCTTGGGCATTTTGAGGAGCCAAGTGGGTGGCTTGTTCCAAGCTTTGCAGGGCCGATTCAAATTGCTGCAAGTCCTTCAACAACCGGCCCCGGTGCAGGTGGGCCAGAGCCATATGGGGATCCAAGGCAATGGCTTTTTCATGGCTGGCCAATGCCATTGCTGGTTTTTTCAATTGCTGAAGGGCCAAGCCGCGTTCGTTGTGGGCTTGGGCAAAGGCGGGTTTGATCTCGATGGCTTTGTCAAAACTCTCTAAGGCCGCTTGGGGTGACTTTATTTCCAACAAGCTTCGGCCTCGCGCATGCAAGGAGAGCGCATCCTGGGGGTTGATGGCTATGGCCTGGTTAAAGCTTTCGATCGCTTCGTCCCACTTGCGCAATGCTTGCAAGGCCAGACCCCGGTCAAAGAACATGGACGCTTCATCCGACTTCAGGTCAATGGCGCGGTTGTAACTGGCCAGGGCGGCGTCCCATTTTTTGAGTTGTGCCAAGGCTTTGCCGTGTGCGTGGTGCAAGAGTGCATCTTTGGGTTGCAGCGCACTGGCTTGGTTGTAGCTGCTTTGGGCCGCATCCCATTGCTGGAGCGCCAACAATGATTGGGCTCGACCCAAGTGCGAGGCCGCATGTGTTTTGTCCAACTGAATGGATTTTTCATAGCTGGCCAAAGCGGGCGCCCATTGCTGCAATTCTTTGAG
This sequence comes from Limnohabitans rimovensis (SeqCode), assembly GCF_965234775.1. GTDB lineage: Bacteria > Pseudomonadota > Gammaproteobacteria > Burkholderiales > Burkholderiaceae_C > Limnohabitans > Limnohabitans rimovensis. The sequence goes on from NZ_OZ248566.1 coordinate 359,167, forward strand.
GGCCTCGCCCTTTTGAAAATGGGCCATGGCATGGCTGGGCTCCAGGGCAATGGCTTTGTCGTAGCTGTGGATGGCTTCGCGCAAATCCAGGTCTGCCACGATGGTCCAGTTGCTGGCTGCCCCCGCAGTTGCTGCGCAAAAAGACAAGAAAATGCTTGCGGCGTATTTGTTCATGGCTGAACTCCATCAAAGGTAGGGCAGGGTGTCGAAAAACCAGCTTCTTCAATGGTTATGCAATTAGTGGGCCCGGTTTATTTGACAGGCCAGGTGAGGGTGACGACCTGGCAAGGTGTCAAGTTATTCATCACGCTCATGGCCAGTTCGGTATAAAACTTGTCAATGTCATTGCAGTGCGCTGTGTATAGTGGAATGGCTTGAAAGCAATATCATTGTGGGCCAGGGGCTTGCAATTCGTCCGACCCACACAATCCAATACCGCATGGAACACCCCATTCATTTCACATCGCAGGGCCTTCAATTGGCCGGTGTTTTGCAAATTCCTGACAATTTGCAACTCGGACAAAAATGCGCCGCCATCGTGGTTCTGCACGGTTTTGGCAGCAATAAAAACGGCGGTATCTCCATGGCTGCCACCAAGTTGTTTGCTTCCTTGGGCTACATCACCCTTCGCTTTGACATGCGCGGCTGTGGAGACAGCCAAGGCCAACGTGGCAAAGTCATTTGCATGGAGCAGGTGCAAGACACACAGGCCGCGATTGACTTTTTGCAAACCCGTCCCGAGGTCGATGCTGGCCGCATTGGGGTAATGGGCCACAGCTTTGGTGCAGCCGTGGCCATTTACACCGCAGGCATTGACACGCGTGTGGCCGCTTGCGTGTCCACCGGTGGCTGGGGCGATGGTGAAAAGAAATTCCGCAAGCAACATGCCAGCCCCGAGGCTTGGAAAAAGTTCACCGACATGATGGCCGAGGGCCAACGCCGCTTGGCCTTGGGTGAGTCGATGATGGTGCCGCGTTACGACATCGTGCCGATTCAGCCCGGTTTGCGCAACCAATTGGCGCCGGGTTCCATCTCCGACTTTCCCTACGAAGTGGTGGAGAGCATGTTCAACTTCCGCGCCAATGAAGTGGTGGGCCAGATTGCACCACGCCCTTTGCTGCTGCTGCACCCATCCAACGACACCGTCACCCCCACCGAACAGTCTCTGGACTTGTTTGCACTCGCTGGCCAACCCACCGACTTGCACCTGTTTGCCGAAACCGACCACTTTATTTTGGGCGAAGGCAATGCGCTGGTCATCGACCTGGTCAGTGGTTGGCTGCAAAAAAACTTACCGTTGAGCCGTTGATCCGTCGACCCATTGAATAGTTGAACCCCTTTGGAGAAAGCCATGCTGTTCCTTCGCCTTGCCTTGTTGCGCTTTTTGTTTGTGAGTGTGGGTTTGATGTTGGGTACGGGCGCGATGGCGCAAGCTCCCAGCTTTCCCAACCGCCCCATCAAATTGGTCGTCCCCTTTGTGCCCGGTGGCACCTTGGACGTGGTCGCACGCCTTTTGGCGCGCAATATGCAAGACAGCTTGAAGCAGGCCGTGGTGGTGGAGAACCGTGCCAGCGCCGGTGGTGTGGTGGGGGTGGACCATGTGGCCAAGAGCTCTGCGGACGGTTACACCTTGGTGCTCAATGCGGCCACGCCAATGGTGACGGTGGTGAGCTTGCAGGCCACCCCCTATGACCTGATGAAGGACCTGGTGCCTGTGGCCCAGGTCAGCACCTTTGATTACGTGCTGGCGGTCAACGTCAAATCACCGATCAACAGCATGCAAGACTTGATACAAATGGCCCGTAAGCAACCGGGCAAGCTCAATTACGCCAGTGCAGGTTCGGGTTCGGGCCAACACATGTTCATGGAGTTGGCCCGCAGTGCGGCCGGCATACAAATCCAACACATTCCCTACAAAGGCAATGGCCCGGCGATGCAGGCGTTGCTCTCCGGTGAAGTGGATTTGATTTTTGACACCAGCTTGGGCATCTTGCCCCAGGTGCAAGGCAATCGCTTGCGTCCTTTGATGACCAGCAGCGCCAAGCCCATGGCCAGCATGCCCCAAGTGCCCACCATGGAGAGCTTGTTTCCGGGATCTGGCATCCAAGGCTGGCATGCGGTATTTGCACCGGCCGCAACGCCCAAAGAGGTGGTGGCAGTGTTGACCGAAGCCATTCGCAAGGCCGTGAATTCGCCCGAGATGGCGGCCAAGTTGCGCGAGCTCGGTTTGGAGCCGTCGGGCATGGGCCCCGATCGTTTCACTGACGTGGTGAAACGTGATTTGGAGCGCTGGGGAAAGCTCATCCGCGACAACGGCATCAAGGCCGACTGAGCACAGCCCCACCCCCCATCCATTCATCCACATTTCACCCCAAAGCCCATTGCATGTCAGCGACTTCAACTGCCCCAGGCCAACCCCTTTCATGTGACCTGTTGGTCACCCACATTGACTGGCTCATCACCGTGGACCCTCAGCGCCGCATCATCCGCGATGCGGCCTTGGCGGTGAAAGACGGACTGTTCGTGGCGGTGGGAAAAACCGCCGATCTCCTGGGGCAATGGCAAGCGAGCCAAACCATTGCTGGCCACGGTCGGGTGGTGATCCCCGGCATGATCGACAACCACTTGCATGCGTCTTTTCAACTGTCGCGGGGGTTGGCCGATGAGGCCAATGCCCAGCAGTTTTTGTTTGAACACATGTACCCCTATGAGGCCGCCAATACCCGTGTAGATGTGGCCGTGAGCTCTGCTTTTGCGGCCCTGGAGTTGATGCGCCACGGCGTGACCTGCTTCACCGACCCCGGCAATTACCACCCCGACGCCACCATCGCGTCCGTGCTCTCCACGGGCATGCGCCTAGTGGCGGCCTGTTCGTGCTTTGATAAAACCAAATCTGTCATGGGCTTGTTGCCGGCCAGCATGATCGAGTCCACCGGCGCTTGCCTGGAAAAAACCGAAGCTTTGTTTGAGCGCTACCTTGGGCAGCACCATGGCCGACTCACCATGTCGGCGTCGTTTCGGGGCATGAACAACGCCAGTGACGAGCTCATCACCGGCCTCAAAGACCTGGCCAACAAGCACCGGGTCAAGTTGCAAACCCATGCCTGCTTCAGCTACCAAACCCACGATGCCAGCGTCTCGGCCACGGGCAAAGCCGAGATCGAACGCCTGGAGTCACTCGGGGTGCTGGATGAAAACATGATCTTGGTCCATTCTGGTTGGCTCGAGCCGCAAGAATTGGCGCTGCTGGTCAAACGCAAACCCACCTTGGTGTGCAGCCCTTCCTCATCGCTGCACAACGGCTATGGCTATATGGCGGCGGGCAAACACCCTGAGCTCATGGCCATGGGGGTGAATGTGAGTTTGGGCTCCGACCATGCCTCGTCCGGCGTGGTGGACATGGTGCAAGAGATGCGCATGGCCGCTTGTATGTACAAAGAGGTGCGCATGAACCCGCGGGTGATGCCCCCCGAGCACGCGATTGAAATGGCCACCCTGAACGGGGCCAAAGGCGTGGGTTTGCAAGACCGCATTGGTTCCATCGAGGTGGGCAAAGAGGCCGACTTTGTGGTGTTTGATGCCACCCAACCCGAGTGGCAACCTTTGTACAACCCGGTTTCCAACTTGGTCTACAGCGCCACGGGCAGCAGCGTGAAAGACGTGTTCATCGCTGGCGAACAGGTGCTCAAGGACGGCAAGCTCACCCGCATTGACCACGATGCCTTGATGCAACAAGTGGGGGAGGCTGGTCAGCGCATCGCTGCGCGGCTGGACATGAAAAAATTGCTCAAGGGACTTTGGCCGGTTCAGTGAAACCCACGCTGCCATCGGCGCTCCGGCGCAAAACGCGGCCGGGCAAGGCGCCGGTGTGTTGGGCGTGGTCGATCACCACCACCCCATTGACCAACACAGTGGTTCGCTGGCCAGCAGGATAGCGGTGTGGGTCCTGGTAGGTCGACAAGTCCAAAAAAACATCGGGTTCAAACAGCGTCACGTCGGCGCACAGGCCCACCCGCAACAAACCCCGGTCGCGCAAGCGCAGCGCACGCGCTGTGGCGCCGGTCATTTTGAAAATGGCATGTGCCAGCGTGGTGACTTGTTCGCGGTGCACATAGCGGCCCAACACACGGGGAAAGGTGCCGTAAAAACGCGGGTGAGGCATGCCTTGGCTGACCACCCCTTCGTGCGATACGCAGTTGCCGTCCGACCCAATCAAGGCGGCAGGTGAGCGGATCAGTTCGCGCACATCGTCTTCTGAAATGGAGGTGATCAAGACCCGGGTTGCACCGCGGTCTTCGCGCAAGTAATCGCACAAAGTGTCGACCGGGTCCATGCCCCGCTCCTGGGCCAGTCCAGCGATGGTTTTGCCAGCATGCTGGGGCTGGTGTGGCGTGATGGAGATGCGCACATCCTCCCAGGAGGCAATGCGCCCCCAGTTGTTCAAGCCATCGCGTTCCACTTCTTGCCGGATGCGCTCGCGGGTGGCTGGGTCGGTCAAGCGCTCCAGCATGGCATCGACACCGCCAGCTTGCACCCATTGGGGCAAGATGTTTTTCAGTGGGTTGCTGCCAGCGGTATAGGGGTAAGCATCGCAATCGATGTCCATGCCTGCGTCTCGCGCCGCTTGCAGCTGTTCCAATGCCCGCGCTGTTTGCCCCCAGTTGTCCACGCCAGAGCATTTGAAATGCACCACTTGCACGTGGATCTGGCAAGCGCGGGCGATGTCAATGGCTTCTTGCAGCGCCGCCATCACACCATTGGATTCGTCGCGCAAGTGGGTGAAATAGGCCCCGTGGTGTTGCTCCACCAACCGGGCCAGTTGCAGCATTTCATCGGCCTGGGCGTAGGCGCCGGGCGAGGTGAACAAACCGCTGGACAAACCCAAAGCCCCGGCTTGTAGGCCCTCTTGCAGCAAGGCCAGCATGTGAGCCATTTCATCCTCGGTGGGTGCACGTTGTGCCATGCCCATGGCCATCAAACGCAAGGTGTTGTGTCCCACCAGCATGCCGGCATTCACCGATGTGGCCGGAAAGCTGTCCAGGTATTCGCCAAAACCCATCTCTCGAAAGGGCAGCCAGGGTGCACTGGGATTGAGGTAGTCGGCCAATAGTTTGACTTTGTCGGGCAAACACGGGGCGACCGAAAAACCGCAATGGCCAATGATTTCGGTGGTCACGCCCTGGCGCAGTTTGCTTTCGGCTTTGGGGTTGATGGGCAGGGTGAAGTCTGAGTGGGTTTTGATGTCAATGAAACCCGGAGCCACCACCAAGCCGCGGGCGTCGATCACCCTGTGGGCAGATACACCCAAACTGGGGCCAATGGCCGTCAAGCGGCCTTGGGTGATGGCCACATCGGCCTGTATCCCTGGGGCACCGGTGCCGTCGTAAACAGTCCCGCCTTGGATCAAGATGTCACAGCGCATAGGGGTCTTCCATCGTTCAATTCAAGGGACCTAAAAACACTTCACCCATGAAGCTGTCTGGCAGGGCATCGATGTGTTCGGGCCAATCGCTGGGGTTGTGCGGCCAGACCCTACGCTCGGCTGCGGGCCGAGGCAAACCATTCCAGCCAATTTGCTCCATTTCCCAAAACAACTGAACGGCATTGCCATCGGGGTCTTGCAGCCACACATGGTGGCCCAATCCGGGTGAGAGGGATGCAGGCATGTCCACAGGCTGGTAGCCTGCTTGCCCCATGAAACTCACCGCCGCCCGCAATTGGGCATAGCTGCCCAGTTGCACACCAAAGCCGAGCAGGCTGCGCGAATGCGTTATGCCCAGAGGGCCGCGCAAGGCCTCGGGGTAAATGGCCAAAGCATGGTGCTCGGTGTTGGTGCGCAAAAAATAACAGGTGTGGCCCAGTACATCGGCTTGTTCGGTCAGGCTCAATCCCAGGGCATGGATATAAAACTGCAGCACGGCATCAACATCGCGCACCAACAAGCGCACTGGCCCGACCTTGGTGATTTTGAAGGGGCGTGGCAACAAGATGCCACCCACATCAAAAGTCTCGGCCAAGCGGTCGTCGCGCCGATAACCACTGGTCAAAACCACACCTTGGGCCATGGCTTGGTTGACCTCGGCAAACTCGGAGCGGTGCGGCAATTGCGGCGGTTGCGTGTAGCGGATGCCGTGCATGGACATGGGCTTGGAATGCCCCGACCAGCCAATTTGTTCAATGCCGTAATACAACTCGTTGATGTGTCCTTCAGGGTCTACGGGATAGATGTGCCAATTGGATCCCGGGGTATCGCGGCCCGAGCGCAGCACGCGTGAGTCCAAGGATTCAAACCAAGCCAAGCCATGGGCCACTTCGCGCAATGACGAGACCTGCCATGTCAGTTGGTTCAGGTTGAGGTGTGGATGGGCCAGGTAGTGCGGGTTGCTGGCATGCATCGCTGCCTGAGGAAAAAGCACAAACGAATGGTGGTCAGTGCCATGGCGCATGAAGTAGCCCAAGCTGGGGCCCACTTGGGCTTTCAAGGCCTCAGGCACCCGCGGACCAAAGTCAAGCTCGTCGGAAATTTCAAAGCCCAGCAAGCGACCGTAAAAGTCCATGGACTGGGCCACCGATGCGACATTCATGCCGAAGTGTCCCAAGCGGCGCACCTGAAAAGGCCGTGGCAAACGCAGGCCGTCCACCACATGAGGGGTTGAGAGTTGAGAGGTCATATGTTCCATTCTGACAAGGGTCAACCCGTGTGTGCAAACGGGCTGTCGATGCTTTATCCTACAGCCTCAATTTTTAGATCTACAAGACACCATGAACAAAGCACAACGTTTCCATCCCCACGGCGTGATCCCGGCGGTGCTGCTGCCTTTTTTTGATGATCTTTCCATCGATGAGCCGAGTTTTCGTGCACACCTGCGTGATGTGGTCAGTGTGCCCGGAATCAGCGCCATCACGGTCAATGCCCATTCCACCGAAGCCGCTTCATGCACATTTGAAGAACAGGTCCGGGTGTTGGCCATCACCAAAGATGAAATCGGTGCCAAACTGCCCATCGTCAACGGCATTTACACCGACAGCAGCATGGAAGCCCAGCGCTTGGCCAAAATGGCCCATGACGGCGGCGCAGATGCCTTGCTGGTTTTCCCCTCGGGTATTTACACCTTTGGCCAGCGACCTGAAATGGCGATCGAGCATTTCAAGCGCATTGCCGATGTGACCGATTTGCCCCTGATTGCTTTTCAGTACAACCCAGCTGGGGGACAAGGCTACCCCCTGCCCACCCTGCTGCGCATGATCGAAGCGGTGCCGACGATTGCGGCCATCAAAGATTGGTGTGGCAATGCGCAATTGGCCGATCGGCAAATTCGCGCCTTGCAAACCCGACAACCCCCGGTGAATGTTTTGAGCACCCACAGCGCCTGGTTGTTCAGTTCTTTGGTGCTGGGCTGCAATGGCCTGTTGTCGGGCAGCGGCTCCGTCATCGCCGACTTGCAATCACAACTTTTTCAAGCCGTGCAAAACAAAGACTTGGGCCTGGCCCAGCAAATCCACAACCGTATTTATCACACCGCCGAAGTTTTTTACACCGATCCATTTGTGGACATGCACAACCGCATGAAGGAGGCCTTGGTGTTGCTGGGCAAGTTGCCGCGTGCGGTGGTGCGTCCGCCGCTGGTGAAAATTCAACCCGATGAAATCGAGCGGATTCGCCAAGCCTTGATCGCTGCGGGATTGCTCAAGCCATGACCACCTTTGCCTTCAGCCGCTCAGGTGAGGTCTGCCCCCGTTGGATGGATGCCTTGCTCAGGGCGATTTCATTTTCTGGGTTGGTCGGTGCCAGCTGGCTTGTGGGCACCTTGGTGTCGGTGGCCTTTGCGTCCAGCCCGGTGCCGGGTTATCCCAACCGGGCCTTGACCTTGGTGTGTCCGTTTGCCGTGGGCGGCTCTGCAGACATCATGGCGCGCTTGTTGGCCCAAAAGCTCGGCGAGACCCTCAATGTGCCGGTGGTGGTTGAAAACCGGGCGGGTGCCGGCGGTATGGTGGGCGCCAATTTTGTGGCCAAAGCCAAACCCGATGGACACACCTTGTTATTGGTCACGGGTGCGTATCCTGCTGCTGCCGCCTTGAGCACCGCACCCACATTCGACCCGCTCAAGGATGTGGCCATGGTGTCTCTGGTGACCGCCTATCCGTTCATCATCAATGTCCCGGCCAATTCTGCTTTCAAAAACTTTTCGGATTTGCTGGCCCATGCCAAGAAAAATCCTGGCGCCCTCAATTACGCCACTTCAGGCGTGGGGTCCATCAGCCACCTGTCGGCTGAATTGATGAACACCATGGCCGGCATTGAAACCGTGCACATTCCCACCAAAGGCGGGAACACCGCTTTGAGTGAAACCTTGGCCGGCCGAGTTGATTTTTTGTTTGAGGCACCCACCCTGTCGCTGCCTTTCATCAAAAGTGGAAAGCTGCGCGCCTTGGCTGCCACAGGGCGTGAGCGCTACAAACCCATGCCAGAGTTGACCCAGGTGAGTGAGGTTCTGCCTGGTTATGAGGTTTACTCGTTCATTGCTTTGGGCGTCACCGGGGGAACGCCTGATGCGGTCGTTCAATACCTCAACGCAGAGATGCGAAAAATAGCGGGCCAAGCGGATGTGGTGCGCCGCTTGGTAGAGCTGGGCGGAGAACCCCAGGCCAACTCCCCAGACGAGATGAACCGCTATGTGGCCACCGAACTGCGCAAATGGCGCCAAGTGATTGACTCCAGAAAGATAGAACGCCAATGAGCAACACCACTGTGGTGCAGGCCGAGCGCCTTGAAGACTTTGTCCATGCCTTGTTTGTCCATGCCGGCATGGCCCCTGAGCCAGCGCGAGACGTGGCCAAAGCCCTGCTGTGGGCCGAACTGCGGGGCATCGATACCCATGGTGTGGGGCGCGTGGGTTTTTATTTGAACTTCATCCAAAAAGGGGTGATCAACACACAAGCCACTTGGCAAGTTTTGCACGACACCCCCGCGGTGCAGGTGTTTGATGCCAACGCCAGCGCAGGTGCTGTGGCCATGTTCCATGCGGTGACACAAGCTGCCCTCAAAGCCCGCGCCTTGGGCATCGGCTTGGTGATGGTGCGCGGCACCACCCACACCGGTGCTTTGGGTTGCTTCACCCAAGCCTTGGCCCAACAAGGCATGGTTGGCGTGGCATTGGCGGCCTCTTTGCCCCTGATGGCCTATCACGGTGCCAGTGCAGCAGGGGTATCGACAGCACCCTTGTCGATTGCCGTCCCTGGCCCCGATGACGAGCCCATCATCTTGGACATGGCATCGGGTGCCATGTCCATGGGGCAACTTCGATTAGCCAAGCAAAACCAAACGCCCCTGCCGGCTGGATTGGCCTTGGATGCCAATGGCCAACCCACGACAGATCCACAACAGGCGAGCATCCCGATGCCCATGGCCGGCCCCAAAGGTTCGGGACTGGCCTTGATGTTTGAGTTGATGTGCAGCTTGGTGGTGGGCAACCCCATCATCTCCAACTACTTCAGCGACAAACCGGATGCCCGCAAGCACCGACAAAACGCTTGGTTGTTGGCCGTGGACATTGGCCGTTTTTCGTCTGTGGTCGATTACCAGCAAGAGGTGGCACGAACTGTGGCCACACTGCGAGGTCTTGCACCCAGCGATCCCAGCGAAGCGATTCGCATGCCTGGCGAGCGCGGCCAACAATGCCATGCCCAGCGCGCCATGGAGGGCATTCCCTTGTCTGCTGCCGTCATCAAAGAGCTGAGTGCATGCCCCAGGCCAGAGGGCATGCCCTTGCCTTGGTGACAGGTTTTGATGTGTTGATGTCGCGCACTGGGCAGACCCAGCGCTGAAAAGCCCCCATACTCGCCCGCAGTTGAATGCGGTACGGTTCATCTGCTGTGCAGCCCAAACAGGAGTGTTCATGTCGAATGGTTCGGTCTTAGACCGCTTTTCCCTTCAAGGCAAAACAGCCTTGGTCACGGGCGCCGGGCAGGGCATTGGCAGAGCCATTGCCCAAACTTTGGCCAATGCCGGAGCCTTGGTGGGTTGCCTGGACCGCAACGCCGAAAGCTTGCAAGAGACGGTGGACTTGATCCAACAAGCGCAGGGCATGGCCCTCGCTTTGGTGGCCGATGTTTCTTCACAAGCGCAAACCCAAGCCGCGGTGGATAAGCTGCTTGAGCGCTCACCATCTCTGCACATTTTGATCAATGGTGCCGCCGCGGCCGATCCAAGCGGTACGGTGGTGGACTATTCCCTGGCAGATTGGAACCAAGCCATTGCGGTCAACTTGACCGGGGCTTTTTTGATGAGCAAAGCAGCCATACCCGTCATGGCGCGCAGCGGTGGAGGCTCGGTTGTTCTCGTTGCTTCGCAACTGGGCCATGTGGGTTCACCGCGCCGAGCGGTGTACTGCGCGATCAAAGGGGGCTTGTTGAATCTGGCACGGGCCATGGCCATTGACCATGCGCCGGACCGAATCCGTGTCAACACCTTGTCGCCTGGGGCCATAGAGACCGATCGGATGTTGATCCGCTTTGGCACGATGGAAGCGGCGCGTGAGGTGCTCGCTCCGCTGCACCTGAGTGGCCGCTTGGGGACCGTGGATGAAATTGCCATGGCAGCCCTTTACCTGGCCAGCGATGCATCGGCATTCATGACGGGCGCCGACATGTTGGTGGATGGTGGCTACACAGCACACTGAGATGGAATGCAAACGATGAAAGTCAATTACGATTTTTCACAGCGGGTGGTGTTGATTGCAGGCGCCGGTTCCGGCATTGGCTTGGCCATGACGCACGCTTGTTTGGCAGCCGGTGCCACGGTCTTGGCCAGCGATATCCATATCGCTGCCTTGACCGGATGGCAGCATCCTTTGTGCCATGTGACGACTTTGGACATCACAGATTCTGGCGCGGTCAATCGCTACGTGAAGCAGCAGTGTGCCCAGCACCAGCGCATCGATGCAGCCGTATTGGCCAGTGGCATTCAGCAGCGCATCTCAGTGGAGGACATGACCGATGCCGATTGGCAGCGCCACATGGATGTGAATTTGACAGGTATTTTTTACCTCGTGCGCGCACTCTTCACCCCGATGAAGCAACAACGCAGCGGCTCCATGGTGGTCTTCACTTCAGGGTTGGCCACACAGGGTTGGCCGGGTGCCACGGCTTATGGCGCATCCAAAGCCGGCTTGATTGCCATGGTGAAGTCCGCTGCACAAGAGTTGAAAGAGCACGGGGTGCGCATCAATGCCGTGTCACCCGGCATCATGAACACCCCCTTGTTTCAAGACAGCGCTTCAGCAGAAGAGGTGGCCATGTATGAGCGCACATTGGGGGTGTCAGAGCCTGAAGAGGTCGTGCCGATGTTGATGCATTTGATATCGGACGGCGCTGCCACCATCAGTGGCAATGTGCTGGAGCGGCGTTTGATTCCCAAAACACACACAGAACCAAAGGGGTGATCCACATGAAGTCTTATTGGATGGAAGGCCGTGAGGGCCAGCTGCACATTGAAATGCGCGATGTCAACCAACCCCAGGTGGGCGCGGGGCAGTTGTTGGTGAAGATTCACGCCGCTGGCCTGAACCGGGGTGAATTCATTCTTGGGCCTGGCCCCCATGGGGGCTTGCCCCAGGCCAAAGCCATTGGCATGGAGGCTGCTGGTGAAGTGGTCGCGGTGGGCGATGGGGTGAGTGGTTTCACGGTAGGGCAACGTGTGATGGGCCGCTGCCCGGGCGGATTCGCCCAGTTCGGGCTCATGTCGCCCCTGGAAACCATGCCCATGCCCGCGGCATTTGATTGGGCGCAGGCGGCTGCGATTCCTGTGACTTTCATGGTGGCGCATGACATGTTGGTGGCCCAGGGTCAGTTGAAGGCCGGTGAATGGTTGATGGTCAATGGCGTTTCATCGGGCGTTGGAACGGCTTGCGTGCAACTGGCCCACATGTTGGGTGCAAAAACCATTGGCACCTCTGGCAGCCATGAAAAATTGCAAAAACTCAAGTCCAGTGGCTTGACCGAAGGAATTGCCACGCGTCAACCCAAATTTTTCGAGCAAACCCAAGAAATCACCGCTGGCAAAGGCGTCAACCTGATCGTCAACACCGTTGGGGGGAGTGTTTTGGCAGAGGAAATTCGCTGCTTGGCCTACCAGGGCCGACTGGCCATCGTGGGCTATGTGGATGGTTGTTTGCAAGCGCCTTTGAATTTGGACACCTTGCATGCGCAGCGCCTGCGCATCTTTGGTGTGTCCAATCGCCATCGCACACCACCCGAGCGACAAGCGGGTGTGGCTGACTTTGTGGCCAACTATTTGCCACGCTTTGCGCAAACGGGTACGCGGCCTTTGGTCGACCGGGTTTTCCCGTTTGATCAATTGAACCAGGCCAAGGCCTATATGCAGTCGGATCAACAACTGGGCAAGATTGTTTTGTCCGTGCAGCACCCTTGAAGTCAGAAAGTGATTGATGTCTAGAAAATCAGCTTCGCCAGTGGTCACCGATGGCGTTCGAGTGGCGGTGGATATCGGCGGCACCTTCACCGATTTGGTCAGCTATGACGCACGCGAGCACGTGGTTCGGTTTGAAAAATCCTTGTCCACACCCGAGGCTCTGCAAAGTGCGGTGATGACCTGTTTTGAAAAAGCCCAGGTTGACATTTCACGCTTGGAGCATTTCATCCATGGCTCCACCGTGGCCATCAATGCAGTGATTCAAAAAACCGGCGCCCGCACCGCCTTGGTCACCACCGAAGGTTTTACCGATGTGTATGAGGTGGGTCGAACCAATCGACCCGACACCTACAACCTGTTTTTTGAAAAAACCCAGCCCTTGGTGCCAGGGACTTTGCGTTTTGGGGTGACCGAGCGCATGACCGCCGCCGGGAAAGCGCACACCCCTTTGAGCGAAGCCAGTGTGCGCCAAGTCATCCGAAAAATTGCCGCAGCCAATGTGCAGGCCGTGGCCGTTTGTTTGTTGCACGCTTATGCCAATCCGGCACATGAAAAAGCCCTGGGCCGCTTGTTGCGCAAGGCGTTTCCCAAGCATTTCATCACCTTGTCGCACGAAATTTTGCGCGAGTACCGGGAATATGAACGCACCTCCACCACCGTGCTCAACGCCTATGTGGGACTGGAGGTCAGCCAATACCTGAAGGCTTTGGAAGAACCTTTGCGCCGGCAAAGTTTCAAGGGCAAGTTCATGATCATGCAGTCCAACGGTGGGGTGATGTCTGCCCAACGTGCCGCGCACATACCGGTGGGCATGATGGAGTCTGGCCCTGCGGGCGGCATCATTGGCGCTGGCATGTTGGGGCAGTTGCTCAACGAACCGGACGTGATCGCCTTTGACATGGGCGGCACCACCGCCAAAACCTGTTTGGTCGAAAAGGGCATGCCCAAAATGACCGATCAATACTTCATTGGCGGCTATCAGCATGGGCACCCCATGCGCTTGCCCGTGGTTGACATCATTGAGGTCGGTGCCGGTGGCGGCTCGATGGCTTGGATCGACGAGGGCGGTTCGCTCAAGGTGGGGCCCCGCAGCGCAGGTTCGACGCCGGGGCCTGCCTGCTACGGCCGTGGCGGCAAAGAGCCCACGGTCACCGACGCCAACTTGGTCACAGGGAGACTGAATCCCCATCGTTTCTTGGGTGGCGAATTCGACCTGGACTTGAAACTGGCCACCCAAGCCATTGAGCAGCGCATTGCCAAGCCCTTGGGCCTGTCGGTGATGGACGCCGCTTTGGGCATTTTGCGCATCGCCGACGCCAAGATGTCGTTTGCCGTGCGCGCCATCACCATGCAGCGCGGTTACGACCCGCGCAAATTTGCCATGGTGGTGTTCGGCGGGGGTGGCCCCTTGCATGGCATGGCGATTGCCCGTGAGTTGCACGTGCCGCGGGTCATCGTGCCGCCACAACCCGGCCACTTTTCTGCTTTGGGCATGCTGATGACCGATTTGCGCCAAGACTTTGTGCAAACCAAAATTTTGGACTACGCCAGCCTCACGCCTTCTGTGCTGGAAAACCTGTTCAAAGGCTTGGAGCAGCAGGCCTTGAAGAGCCTGCAAGCCGAAGGCCATGCCTTGGACTCGATTGTGTTGCACCGCACCCTGGACATGCGCTATTTGGGACAGGAGTACACCGTGCGCGTCCCGGTGCCTTCATCTCTGCCCAATGCCGCTGCTTTGCAGGCCTTGCGTTTGCATTTCGATGAGCTGTACGAATCACGCTACGGCCATGCGGCGCCCGATCAGTCGGGTGAGCTGGTGAATTTGCGCTTGACCGCCTTGGGCCATGTGGTCAAACCCTCTTTTGCCAGCTTGCAAGACAAGCGCATCCCTGCGGCGGTGACGCAACGCCATCGGCCCGTGGTTTTCCCAGGTGTGGGTCAGGTCAATTGCCCCGTGCTGCAGCGGGCTGAGTTGCGCCCGGGTCAGGTGATCGCTGGGCCTGCGGTGATTGAGGAATATGCCTCGACCACCATTCTTCACCCCGGCGACTCGGCCGTTTTTCATGTCGATGGCTGCTTGGTCATCACCTTGCCCGAGGGAGCCCACCATGAAGCGTGACAGCAAAACCAACCGCATCGACCCCATCACGGTCGAGGTGATCAACAACGCCTTGGCCGCCATTGCAGAAGAAATCACCATCAACTTGGCCCGCACCGCGCACAGCACCATCGTCTATGAGGTGCAAGATTTTTGTACCGGCTTGTTGGATGCCCAAGGGCGTTTGGTGGCCCAAGCACCTGGGGGCTTGCCGTTGTTTGTGGGTGACTTGGATGCGGCGGTGGAAGACGGTATTCGCATCCACGGTGAAAACGGTTTTCAGCCTGGGGACGTGATTCTCACCAACCACACCGGCACCTGCGGTCAGCATTTGAACAACGTCGTGGTTTATACGCCGGTGTTCTTTGAGGGCGAACGGGTTGGCTTTGCCGCCACCAGAGCGCACTGGACCGATGTGGGTGGCCGATTGGCGGGTGGCTTTTTGACCGACTCGGTGTCTTCTTTCGAAGAGGGCATTCAAATTCGATCGGTGAAGATCTACAAGGCCTACGAGCCCGATGGCGATTTGATGCGGGTGCTGGCGCACAACATTCGCCACCCCGAATCGTCCTTTGGTGATTTGCACGCGCAAATTGGCGCATGCCGCATGGCTGAGCGTCGCTTGCAAGAACTGTTTGCCAACTATGGCAAACAAGCCGTGTACGGCGCGATTGAGCAAGGCTGGGCCCAAGCCGAGCGCAAAGTGCGCTCGCGCATTGCCCAAATCCCCGATGGCACTTACCAGGCCGAATCATTTTTGGACGATGACGGCGTGGACCTGGGCAAACCGGTGCCGATTCGCGTCAAGGTGATTGTCAAAGGCGATGGCATGACCATCGACTTCAGCCGCATGAGCCCACAAGTTCGCGGCCCCATCAATTCGGGCTTCGCGGCGGGCCGCAGCAGTGCCCGCTTGGCCATGAAATACCTGGTGGCCGCCGATGTGATGGCCTGCGAGGGCTGCTTTCGACCCCTGGAGGTGATCTTGCCACCCGGCACCTTGATCAGTGCCGAGGAGCCAGCCGCCATGTCGTGGTGGCAAACGCCTCTATTGACCTTGATCGACACCATCTTGTTGGCCATGACGCAGGCCATGCCAGAAAGAATTCCGGCGGGTCACTACAGCGATATATCGGCCATGTTGATGACGGGTTGGGACCCGCAGCGCAAGCGTCCTTTCACCAACATCGAACCGGTGGCTGGTGGCTGGGGGGCGCGTCCGCATGGCGATGGCCCCAGTTCCACTTACACCATCGGCCACGGCGACACCTTCAACATCCCCATCGAGGTCTTGGAAACCCGCTACCCACTGGTGATTGAGCGCTATGGCTTGCGCCGTGATTCAGGTGGACCCGGGCTTCACCGGGGCGGTTTGGGCATGGAGCGGGTTTACCGGGTGGTGGATAACGGTGTGTTCAATGGTTTGAGTGAGCGATCCAAATGCCCACCCTGGGGCCTCAAGGGTGGTCAGCCGGGGGCCAGTGGTTCAATTTCTGTGGTGCGCGCTGGCGAGAAAAAGGTTCAGACATTTCAAAAGATCACCGGCCTGAAGTTGTTCAAAGGCGATCGCTTGTTTTTTAAAACGGGTGGCGGTGGTGGATTTGGCGAGCCTTGGCTGCGCGATGCGCTGTTGGTCGCCGATGATGTGCGCCAAGGCTTTGTGTCCATCGATTCGGCACGTGAAGATTACCGTGTTGAGTTGCACCCCAAAACCTTGGACCTTGACGAGGTGAAAACCCAGAAATTGCGCCAACGCCTGCGCCTGAAGCCCCCCCGCTTGAAAGCGGCATCTCCCACAGCGCTCAAAGCCAGTGTGTCCAAGCGCAAGGCCTGAATCCTGGCTCTCGGGTTAACCCTTGGGGCGTGAGTCCAACAGGCGACTGAAGCACCGTGATGGGAGGTGTGGTGGGTGCTTGATTGAAAACCCGATGGCTAGAATGAATTCGGGTCGATATTGACCGGCAAATTTCTCAAGCTTGGAGTGGAACGTGAACAAAGAATTATTCGACAAAGGTCTGAAAGTGCGCCGTGAGGTGTTGGGCTCTGAATATGTGGACAACGCCATCAAAAATGCCGATGACTTCAGCCGCACATTGCAAGAGTTTGTCACCGAGTATTGCTGGGGAGAGCTGTGGAATCGCCCCGGCTTGGACCGCAAATCGCGCAGCATGTTGAACTTGGCCATGTTGGCTGCATTGAACCGCCCACATGAAATCAAACTGCACATTCGCGGCGCCATCAACAATGGCATGACCAAGGATGAAATCAAGGAAGTCTTTCTTCAGGTGGGTGTGTACTGTGGCGTGCCAGCCGCTGTCGATGCATTCCGCAGCGCCCGTGAAGTTTTTGCTGAAATGAAGATTTAAACCATCAACACTTGATGATGAATCTCAACCCCGACCTGGCGTCGGGGATTTTTTTGGAAAGTTCACAATGGATTTGAATTTGCGAGGCAAGCGTGCCTTGGTCACGGGTGCCAGCACGGGCATTGGTGTGGGCATTGCGAAAGCGCTGGCCCAAGAAGGCGTTGAGTTGGTATTGACGGCGCGCCGCACCGATTTGCTCGACCAGGTCGCACGTGATATCGAGCACCTCACAGGTCACAAACCGCTGGTGGTGGGCGCAGATCTCAATGATGCGGCTTCCATTTCTCTGATCCATGGGCAGATCAAACAGCACCTGGGTGGGGTCGATATCTTGGTCAATAACGCAGGCGGTTCAAGGCCCTTCAAGCAACTGCATGTGGCTGCAGAGAGCTGGACCGAGGCGATGGTGCTCAACTTTGAGCGCCCCAGGCAGTTGGCGGAGGCTTTGATCGATGACATGATTGCCGCGGGTTGGGGTCGCATCATCAACATCACGGGTAAAAGCGAGCCAGACCAGGTCAATGGTGCGTTTTGTGCGAAGGCTGCGTTGCACAGTTGGGCCAAAGGGCTTTCACGCATGGTCGGGCCACACGGCATCACTGTCAATTGCATCCCCCCAGGGCACATTGACTCTGAGCAAATTCAGCGCAACCACTCGGCAGCGTTTCGACAAGACCAAATTGATCACCACATACCGATGCGGCGCTATGGAAAACCTGAAGACATGGCCCACTTGGTTTGCTTTTTGGCCTCTGATGTGGCCAGCTACATCACGGGTACTTTGATTCCCGTTGACGGTGGTTTGCGCCGTTATCAATTTTGAAGACCCCATGAACGCTTCTCAACTTCGTGCCAGCGTGGTCGGTGTGGGCAACACCCGCTACGCCACCATGCCAGAACTCGATGCCTACGACCTGGGCCTTTGGGCATTGAAAGATGCGTTAGAAGATGCGGGGCTGGATTTCTCCGATATCGATGGCTTGATCCTCAACCGCATACCGGATTACCAACGCTTTGCCGAGCTTTGCGGCATCAACCCAGCCTACACACTGACCACGCCGGGTCATGGACGTTTCAGTGGCATTTGCATCCAAACCGCTGCCGCCGTGTTGCAGGCAGGACTGGCCAAAACCGTGGCCTTGGTGTATGGCAACAATGGCAAATCAGCCGGTGCACGCTATGGCGGGGAGAGCGACAAATATGGCAGCGGTGGCGCCGGTCTGTGGTTTCCCTACGGCATGACCTCGCCAGGTGCTTTTCATGCCCTGATGTGGCAGCGCCACATGGCGACGTATGGCACTCGCCCCGAGCAATTGGCTGAAGTTTCTATGGCTTTCAGACACCATGCCAGCCTCAATCCTCAGGCGGTGATGCGCAAAACATTTGATCTGGATGCGTATTTGGAAGCCCGGTTCATATGTGAGCCTTTGCGTTTGCTCGATTACTGCCTGATCAACGATGGCGGCGTGGCCATGATCATGACCTTGGCGGATCGCGCTCGAGATTTGCGCCAAACGCCGGTTCACCTGGCGGCTTTTGCCCAGCGTTCGCAGTTTGTGGATTCCACCTTCCCACCCGAGGACTTTTGGCGCGAGCCCATGGCGCAGGCGGGCGCTGAAACATTTGCCAAAGCTGGAATTTCGCACGCCGATGTGGATGCCCTGATGGTGTACGACAACTTTTCGCCAACGGTCATGTTCAGCTTGGAGGGCTTTGGCTATTGCCCGGTGGGCGAAAGCGGCTCCTTTGTGCAAGACGGCAGATTGAAGTTGGGTGGGCAATACCCGACCAATACTTCTGGCGGCCATTTGTCGGAGTCGTATATGCAAGGTTGGGCGCTCAATGTGGAAGCTGTGCGCCAGTTGCGTGGCAACTGCGGCGAGCGCCAAGTCCCAGGGGCAGAGTTCGTGCATTACATGGCCGCCGCTCCGGTGATCAGCTCTATTTTGTACACCAACCATGAACAATAAAGACACCACCCTGGCTGGAACCAAGCCGGCACCTGCCAAACCCTTGCCCAGCGCAGACGATCCCTTCAATGCGCGGTTTTGGGACGGTTTGCGCCAAGGGCGATTGATGTTGCAAACCTGCATGGATTGCCATGTGCCGCGTTTCCCGGCATCGCGGCATTGCCCCCATTGCCACAGCGAACTTTGCGATTGGTTGGCGGTGGATGGGCATGGTGTGGTGGAGTCTTTTTGCACATTTCACAAAGCCTACTGGCCTGGCTTTGCAGCCGACGTGCCTTATTCTGTGGTCCAAGTGCGCATGACCAACGGGGTGCGCTTTTATTCCAACTTGGTGGGGGTGGACACGCAAGACATTCAGATCGGCATGAAAGTTCAAGCGGTTTTCGAACGGGTCGCGGGCAGTGATGTCACGTTGTTGAAATTCAAACCCACTGCGCAGGGGGCGACATGAAAGCAGTGGTGGTGAACAAGGCCGGCGGCTTGGACGCCTTGACCTACACCGACATTCCCGACCCGCAACCGCAAGGGCATGAGTTGGTGTTGAAAGTCCACAGTTGTGGGGTGTGTTTTCATGACGTATTGACCCGCAATGGAACCCTCAAAGCAGGTGTGCGCTTGCCCTGTGTGTTGGGCCATGAAGTGGCGGGCACGGTGGTCGAGTTGGGCGCGCAGGTCAAGGGATTCAAACTTGGCGACCGTGTGGCCACCACCCAGCGCTCCTACATCTGCGGCCATTGCCGATTTTGTCGGTCGGGATTTGAACCGCTGTGTGCGCAGCGCATTTTTTTGGGTGATGTGGGTTTGGTTGGCGGTTATGCGCAATACCTGGCCATCTCTTCGGACTGCATTGCCCAGGTGCCAGACGGTGTCGACTTGGATCATGCGGCGGTGGCTGCTTGTGCGGTGGGCACTGTGTTGAACGCGGTGCGTGATGTGGGTCGGGTGCAAATGGGTGAAACCGTCTTGATCACCGGCGCAGGCGGCGGTTTGGGGCTGCACGCGATTCAATTGGCCCGTTTGGCAGGTGCCCGGGTCTTGGCACAGACGACATCGGCGGACAAAGTCGAGTTGATTCGCAAGATGGGCGCCCATGAAGTGGTGTTGCACAAGCGTGGGGAGCCTTTTGCGCCTTTGGTGCGCGATATGACCCAAGGTCAAGGCGCCGATGTGATCATCGATAACGTGGGAACGGTGTTGTTTGAGGACATGCGCAAAAGCCTGGCCATTCAGGGTCGTTGGCTGATGATTGGTCAATTGACGGGCGATTTTGTGCCCTTCAACCCGGCCCAATTCTTTTTGAAAAACCAGTCATTGTTATCAGTGACCAGCACCTCTCGCAGTCAACTCGAAGATGTGCTCACCTTGATGCAGCGCGGGCAGGTCACCCCTGTGATCGAACGCAAATTGCCTTTGAGCGAGGCAGCTCAAGCCCACCAAGCGGTGGAAGCTGGGCGCACCACGGGCCGGTGGTTGTTGTCGCCCAATTGACGTGCGCCATGTCTTGGTGCGGCCCGTCTTAACCTTTGAATATCTAAGGTTGAATGAATCATTTCGTGGTCGCCGTGCATCATTTTTTTGTGAATTACCCCATCCACTCAGAAATTACCCTGATTGTTTTTTTTCTCAAGCACCTTAAGCTGTCGCTTGTTTTTGTAAAACCCTTAAATTTAATTCAGCCCAGCGCTGAATTTCCAATCCGATGAGTTCTTTGGTCATTATTGAAAACATCTTGCAAGCTGTCGTCGCTGGCTTGTTGATTGGATCCGTATATGGGCTCATGTGCGTGGGCCTGGGTTTGATTTTCGGTTTGATGCGCGTCATCAACTTTGCCCAAGGTGAGTTTTTAATGCTGGGCATGTATGTCACCTTTTATTTCTGCACGGCGCTGGGCCTGAACACGGCACTGGGGCCTATTTTGGGCTCCATGATTTCTGGTTTGGTTGTTTTTGTGTTGGGCCTGGCCATGCACAAGATGCTTTTGGCCAAGAGCACCGGCATTCGGGTGGTGGGTACCGAAGGCGAAGGGCATTACCCTCAACTGATATTGACCCTGGGCATTTCCTTGGTCTTGGCCAATGGCGCCTTGATCCTGTTTGGCAATATTTCAAAGACGGTTCGAACACCTTTCAGTGCCTCCGCTTGGGAGTTGGCTTTGGGCAGCGATGTGATGCTTTTCTTTAACAAAGCCCGCACATTGGCCTTGGTGGTTTCGGTCTTGGTGGCGATTGCCGTCTACCTCTTTGTTCACCGCACCCGTTTGGGCAAATCTTTGCGTGCTGCGGCTGACAATGCGTCTGCTGCCACCTACATGGGCATCGACGTTGAGAAAGCCCACCGCATTTCATTTGGCTTGGGCGCCGGGGTCACGGCTGTAGCCGGTGGCTTGATCGCCAGTTACTACCCGTTCCAGCCCTACATTGGTCTGGATTTTGTGGTCATCATGTATGCAGGCGTTGTGCTGGGCGGATTGGGCAGCATGATTGGCGCGTTTTGGGGTGGCCTGATGATTGGCCTCATTCAGCAGTTGTCCACCCTGTTTTTGCCCTTGCAGTTGCAAAACGCAATGATCTTCGTGGTTTTCCTGTTGATCATTTTGTTCCGCCCGCAAGGTTTGTTTGGCAAAAACGTCGAAAGAGTCTAAGTGAAGCTCGACCAACAACCCAGTCAAGTCAAAGCCATTCTGTTGCTGTCGGTGGCCTACCTGGCCTTGGCCTACCTGATCAACGACAAGTACTACCAGCTGATTCTCACCATCGTGCCGATTTGGGCCATGATGGGCATCGCTTGGAATATTTTCTCGGGTTACTCGGGATTGGTGTCTTTTGGACATGCCGCATTTTTTGGCGTCGGTGCTTACACCGTGGCCTTGGCCATGATTCAGTGGCAACTGTCGCCGTGGTTGGGCATTCCTTTGGGAACCCTCGCCGGCGTTGCCGCTGCGGTGCTGGTGGGTTTTCCCACATTTCGCCTTCGCGGGGTTTACTTTTCATTGGCCATGTTGGCCTATCCACTCACCCTGTTGTATGTGTTTGAGTGGCTGGGCTATCAAGAAGTCGCCATCCCCATGAAGCGTGAGGATGGCCCCTGGTACATGCAGTTTCAAAGCCAGTACGCATATATCGTGGTGGGGATTTTGTTTCTGGCCATTTCCATCTATGTGGCCAGCCGCATCCACTCATCTCGATTTGGATTGTCCTTGACCGCCATCAAGCAAAACGAAGCGGCCGCAGAAGGGGCGGGCATCGATTCGGCTTGGTGGAAGCTCAAAGCCATCATGGTCTCTGGAGCGATTGCTGCGGCAGCAGGTGGCTACTACGCTGTGGTGTTGATCGTGGTCACGCCACCCTCGGTTTTTGGCATGTTGGCTTCTGCCCAGGCCATGATCATGGCTTTGTTTGGCGGGGTCGCCACCCTGTGGGGACCTGTGCTGGGCGCATTGGTGCTCATTCCCCTGTCTGAAATATTGCATGCGGAGTTGGGCAACGAAATACACGGCATTCATGGCGTGGTGTTTGGTGTGGCCATCATCGCCATGATCTTGTATGCCCCTGAGGGTATTTTCCCGCGCATCCGTGATGCCATCGTGGGGCGCAAAGGCGGAGCAGATGCGGGCGACAGCCGCCGCATCATCCATGTGCCACCCGTGGACGAACAGCAAATCCGACCTGCGGTCAGCCAAGAGGTGGCCTTGAAGGTCAGCCATTTGTCACGTTCATTCGGCGGGTTGAAAGCCGTGTCGGATGTGTCATTTGATGTCTACCGCGGCGAGGTCTTGGGCATCATTGGCCCCAATGGCGCCGGCAAGACCACGCTGTTCAATTTGCTCAATGGCTTTATTTCTGCCAACGAGGGCTCGGTTCAATTCATGGGCAAAGAGTTGGTGGGCCTCAAGCCCAACCAAGTGTGTCGCGAAGGCGTGGGCCGCACTTTCCAGGTGGTGCGCCCGTTTCCGCGACTATCGGTTTTGCAAAATGTGGTCGTGGGGGCTTTTGTTTCCCAACCCGACAACGACGAATTAGCGGTTTCTCAAGCGCGCGAGGCCCTTGAAAGGGTGGGCATGCTGGAGCACGCCAATGTGGTGGCCGGCAGCTTGAACAGCCTAGAGCTGCGTTTGATGGAGCTGGCACGTGTCTTGGCGGGCAAACCCAAGTTGTTGCTGATGGACGAAACCTTGGCGGGCTTGGGTGCCGAAGAGGTGGAGACCATGTTGGCGGTGATTCGCCGCTTGGCCAATGAGGGTCAAACCATTGTCATCATTGAGCACACCATGCAGGCGATGGTGCGCTTGGCCGATCGCTTTGTGGTCTTGGACCATGGCTCTGTGTTGGCTGTGGGCAAGCCCATGGAGGTCACCAAAGATCCTTCGGTGATCGAAGCCTATTTGGGTAAAAAGTGGATGGACCATGCTAAGCATTGAACACCTGAGCACCTCTTATGGTGGCCTTCAAGCCCTCTCCGATGTGTCGGTGAGCGTGGGTGAGGGGCAATTTGTGGCCATTGTGGGTCCCAATGGCGCTGGAAAAACCACCTTGTTCAAATCGATTTCAGGCACCGTCACCCCACAAAGTGGCAAGATCACCTGGTTTGGGCAGGACCTGATGGCCATCCCGCCGGCACGTCGCCCGCACTTGGGCATTGCCCATGTGCCTGAAGGGCGTCAAGTTTTCAAAGAACTCTCTGTTTTTGAAAACTTAGAGATGGGCGCCCAAACTGAAAAGGGGCAAGCCGATTGGGCAAAAAACCTCGATCAGATGTACAGCCTGTTTCCGATTTTGTCCACGCGAAAAAATCAAATGGCAGGCACCTTGTCTGGTGGCGAGCAACAAATGGTGGCGATCGCCCGCGGCATGATGTCTTCGCCCAAACTCATCATGCTGGATGAGCCCTCCATGGGCTTGGCGCCCAAAATCACTGACATGATTTTCGAGCGCATTGAAGAAATTCACGCCAACACCGATGTGGCCATTTTGTTGGTCGAGCAGCGGGTGGCAGAGGCCTTGAGCTCTTGCGACCATGGATATGTGCTGCAAACTGGGCGCATCGCGCTCGAAGGCGCACCCAGTGTCTTGATGGAAGACCCGCATGTCAAAGAAATTTATTTGGGTATGTAATGTCAATGTTCACAACCAAGAGGAGTGTCAGTATGGTTCATCTTTCTAAGCGTAAATGGGTCGCTGTGGCTGCAGCTGCCGCCGCTGTCATGGGCATGGGCGCAGTGGTGCCTGCCATGGCGCAACCCAAGGAGGTCAAGGTGGCGTTGATCGCACCTCTGTCTGGACCTTGGGCGCGCAACGGCGACATGATGCGCAAAGGCGCTGAAATGGCGGTTGAAGACATCAACAACGCAGGTGGTATCAAGGCCTTGGGCGGTGCCCGCATGCGCTTGGTCACCATCGATGCCGGCGATTCAGTGGAGAAGGCCAAAAATGCGGCTCAGCGCATGTTGTCCCAAGAACCCGATCTGACGGGTGCCACGGGCTCTTGGCTGTCCTCGTTCACGCTGGCCATCACCGAGGTGACGGAACGCGCCGAGCTGCCCATGCTGACCTTGTCCTTTGCGGACAGCATCACATCACGTGGTTTTAAATATATTTTCCAAACCTCCATCACGGCGGGGCAAATGTCCAATGCAGCGGTGCCTGCATTGTTGGAGTTGTCTAAACTGGCTGGCAAGCCCATCAAATCCGTGGGCATCGTCAGCGACAACACGGCCTCTCCCACGGCTTTTGCCAAGCCCATGCGTGAAGGTGGCTTGGAGAAATTGGGCCTGAAGTTGGTGGTCGATGAAATTTTCACCCCACCGCTGTCAGATGCCAGCTCCATGATTCAAAAAGTGCGTTCCACCCGTCCCGATTTGTTGCTGGATTTGGCCACCGCCTTACCAGACTTCAAGCTCACGCTTGAAAAAATCAACGAAGTGGGCTTGGGCAAAGGGCGTTTGCCGATTGTGGCCAACAGTGGTGCCGTCGACGCCCCTGAAATGCTCACGCTGTTGGGCAAAGACACATTGGAGGGCGTGCTCAACATCACCGCCAACTCCGCAGGCAAAGGGCATGAGCAAATCGTTGCCGAATTCAAGCGCCGCAAAGGTGAGCCTTGGATTCCCCAAGACCCCATGTCTTCATATGGCGACATGTGGATTTTTAAGGAAGCCATGGAGATGGCCAAGTCCGCTGACCGCAAAGCCGTGGCAGCAGCCATTCGCCGCATGGACATGACCGATGGGCCTGCCAAGTTTTACCCGGGCGGCCGCATCAAGTTTGATGAAAACGGTCGTCGCGTGGGCAGCAAATTGACCATCACCCAATGGCAAAACGGCCAACCTGTGGTGGTGTTCCCGCCTGAGATGGCGGTGGCTCCAGCCATTTGGCCCAAGCAATGATGCGATAACGCACCCTCAAACACCCGGCTTTTGCCGGGTGTTTTTTTGTCTCATTGGCATTCGACTGAACACGGAATTTGGAGTTTTTCCCATGGCCCAATCGACCCAGACGGTATTGTTTCACCAAGCCGGCGGCACTGAGGTGCTCACCTACCAATCACAAGACTGCCCAGAGCCCCAAGCCCATGAGGCTTTGATTCAGCATGTGGGGATTGGGGTCAATTACATCGATATCCAGCACCGCAGTGGCCGCTATCCGGTGGCCCAACTTCCCGCTGGTTTGGGCATTGAAGCGTCTGGTGTGGTGCTGCGGGTTGGGCCGGGTGTGCATGATTTCAACGTGGGAGATCGGGTGGCTTACTTGCATGCACCAGGAGCCTATACCCAATTTCGGGTGATGCCTGTGGCGCGGTTGGTGGCGGTGCCCGAGGGTTTGTCTTTGCCCTTGGTGGGCATCAATCTCAACCGTGGTTTGACTGCCCAATATTTGGTGCATGACTCCTACAAAGTGCAACCAGGTTGTACGGTGTTGGTCCATGCCGCAGCGGGCGGTGTGGGGCAAATCCTGACCCAATGGGCCGTGCATTTGGGTGCCCGCGTGATTGGCACCGTGGGGTCGACTCAGAAAATGGCCACGGCCAAGCAAGTGGGTTGCTCAGACGTGGTGCTCAGTACCGATGCCGACATGGTCGAGCAAGTGCGCAAGCTCACGCAAGGGCAGGGCGTCCATGCGGTCTACGACGGCATTGGCGGAGACATGTTTGAAAAGTCGTTGCTGTGTTTGGCGCCATCGGGCACCTTGGTAAGCTTTGGCACCCCAGCAGGGGAAATACCACCATTCGATATTTTCAGGCTTAACCGCATGGGCTCTTTGCACCTGACCAGCCCATCGGTGTTCACTTACAACAAAACCACCGAGCAATTGCGCCTGCGCAGCGCCGACTTTTTCGATCAATTGCTGCGCGGTGTGGTGCGCTTGCCAGAGCCCGACTACTTTGACTTCAAGCAGGCCGCACAGGCCCAAGACGCCTTGGCCAGTCGCCAAACGCTTGGGGCTGTGGGCTTGAAGTTGTCTTAGGTCAACATGAGTTGGAGTTCTGGCATCAGGTAGCGCTTGAGGCCAGGGTAGTCCTCGACCATGGGAAAGTGGCCCATGCCTTTCATCAAGGTGTAGCGCGAGCCCGCAATCGATGCCGCCACTTCTTCCGACATAGCGGGTGTCGCCGAGTAGTCGTATTCACCGGTCAGCAATGACACCTTGCATTGTTGGGTGTTTATGGTTTTGATCGACTCACGACCATCCCAGTCAAAGCTGTAAAAGTACACATCGCCGGCATAGACGCCAGGGCCGCCTTGGGCGTAGTACCACCAGTTCTCGCGCTTGTTGGATTCGGGTGTTGTGGGGGCACACAGACCCATGGTGTAGCTGGCGCACAACTCACCACCGTGAATAGCGGGGTGGTGTAAAAACTCGTTGTACCGTCCGGGTGCAAACGCGGCGGACTCCAAGCCCACAATGCCAGTCAGCTCTTTTTGGTAATCCACGGCAACTTTGAGCACGATGGCGCCGCCCATGGAGCAACCCATGACCACGGGTTTGACCAAATCCAGCGCTTGCCAAAAGGCGCGGATCACGTCGGCATAACCCTGGGCCGTCAATTGGTACTTGCGCAGCCACCATTGGTCGGGCGGTGTGGATCGACCGTGGTAGGGCAGGTCAAAGGCCAACACGCGAAACCGGTTGGTGACATCGGGATCGTTGAGCAAATGGCGCCATTGGCGCGAATCGGCACCAGCGGTGTGCAGGCAAATCAATGGTGTCCCTTGACCGGCCTCTTCATAAAAAATGCGGTGTGGCTCTCCGTTCACATCCACATTGACATAACGGCCAGTGATTGGTTCGATGCGGCTCATGCGGCTTCCTTTCTCATCAGGTTCATCAAGCGCTGCAGAGCGCGGGCATTTTGCATGGCCACCAGGCCATCGCCTTCCAGCACGAAATCGGGCACACGCATGAGCATGGCAAAAAAGTCGTTGTACAGCGGAGGCGGATTGGGGGTTAAAAATTTGGCCCAAATGGACATGGGCGCTTGAAAGCCAAACGCGGGGCGGCTGTCAAATTTGGGCGCCATGATCACTTGGGTGATTTGCCCCTTTTCAACGACCATGACCCGGCGGGCTTGATCGATGGTGATGGAGAAACGGGTAGAAAACCAATTTCCGATGACGGACAGTTCTTTGTCCTGGTTGACCCGGGCCTGGTAGTCTTTGAACCAAGCCTCGTCTGGAAATGCAGCCATGATGTGTTTCCTTTAGCAATGAAAATCTGTGCAGTTGATCAGGGGTGAATGGGCGCCACATCCAGCCTGGCCACAATGCCTTTCAGGGCATCGTTGGGGCTGGGGTAGCGGTGCAGGACCAAGGGGTCGTGGCCTGGAATCACGTGCTCGGCAGAACTGGCCAGTGCATAGGCACGCTGATAGCCTTGCATCATGTCGCCCACGTTGTAAACCAAAGGGAAAGGACGTTCTTGTTCCATGTTGGCGTAGAAGTGACTCGCGTCGGACGCCAACACCACCCAGCCGCGTTGGGTGTGCACCCGAACCACTTGCAGGCCCATGGTGTGCCCACCCACATGGTGCAGGCTCAGGCCCGGGGCAATTTCTTCGTCCCCATCATGAAAGCAGGTGCGGTCTTCGTAAACCCGCTGAACCATGGCAGTGACATCTTGCACATCAAAGGGAAAACGCATCACCTTGTGGCACATGCAGCGCCCGGTGGCATAGATCATCTCTTTGTCTTGCAGGTGATAACGGGCGCGTTGAAACAAGTGGTTGTTGCCTGCATGGTCATAGTGCATGTGGGTGATGATCACGTCCTCCACAGTGGTCGGATCAATGTTGAGCATTGTCAAGCCCTCAGAGGGGCAACGCAGAAAGTCCCTGCCGCGTTTTTGGGCCATCTCTTTGGAAAAACCGGTATCGACCAACCAAACCTTTTTTTGATCACGAATCACCCAGACGAAATAGTCCAGCGGCATGGGCACATCATGGCTATCGCCACCCAAAAAATTATCGGGTGACTGGCGCATGTGGTGGGCGTATTTGATGGCATAAATTTCGTAGTCAGGTATGTGGCTCACGGCATCTCCTTCAGTGAATGGGTTTCAACGGTTTGTTGTTGGCAAACAGAGCTTGCATTTCGTTTTTCTTGACTTTGCCTGTGTTGGTCAAGGGCAGGTCTTTTTCTGGGACCACCAAAAAAGATTGGGGCCGTTTGTAGCGGGACAACTCGCTTTGGCAGTGGCTGCGAATGACATCCAAGTCAATGTGCATGTCGCCCCTGGGAACCAAAACGGCCCCAAATACTTCATCAAAGTCATCGGTTTTCAAAGGCACACAGTAAGCCGCGAGAACCTCGGGACGCCGCATCAAAGCTTCTTCCACTTCGACGGGCGACACGTTCATGCCCCCCGACTTGATCATTTCTTTGATGCGACCGCGAAAGAAAATGTGCCCGGTTTCGTTGACCAAGCCCAAGTCGCCGGTTTTGAAAAAGCCGTGTGCATCAAAGGCTTCTCGGGTGCGCTCAGGGTCTTTCAGGTATTCGCGCATCACATAGCCCTTGACCCGAATTTCACCGACTTCACCAACAGGGCATTCGGATTCGGTGGTGGGGTCCACAATGCGCGCTTGCACGCCTTGCAGGGGTTGCCCCACGCTGTTCAAGCGCAATTCCAAGGGATCATCGGCATCGGTCACGGAGCAATTGCCATAGGTTTCGGTCAGGCCGTAAATATTGCAAATGTCGCGCAAGCCCACGTCGACCAAGCGTTGAATTTGCAAGGGCGTGCCAATGGTGGCGCCCCCTCGCAAAGATTGAAACCGGTCGGCATGAAATTGGGGGTGGTTGAGCAAGGCCTCGGCCATGTTGGGGGTGCCGTAAAACAAGGTGCAGCGCTCGGACTCAATCAAGTGAAAGGCCTGGACCGGGTCAAAGTGTTCTTGCAAAACAATGCAGCCACCGTGGGTGAATAAATTGAACAGCGCGTTCTCGCAGCCCAAACCCCAAAACAATGACACGGCCAGCCACAGTTTGTCGTGCTCGGTGACATGTTGGCGTTGACCGATTTGCCACATGTTTTCAATCAATGCGTAGTGTTGCAACACCACCCCTTTGGGGTTGGCCGTGGACCCCGATGTGTACAAAATATAAGCGTCATCGCTGGGAGCAACTTGCCGCTTGGCTTCGGCCAGCGCGTCCAACTCGCTGCTGTTGGGCGCTTGCATCCATTGATTCCAAGACCATTCACTGCCGCTTAAAGTGGTGCCAACCATGAGTTGACCTTTTAAGGCGGGCAAGTGTTCACCAGAGCTTTTGATCTGGGCCAACATGTGGCGGTAGTCTTGTTTGAGGTACTGGCCCGTGGTGATGAGCAAGCACGATTCGCTGTGGCTGAGCACATAAGCCAGCTCTCGGGCCGTGACCCATGTGTTCACGCCCACCATGATGGCGCCAATGGAGCAAATGGCGAAGTCTGCAACGATCCACTCAACCCGGTTGCCCATGAGGATGGCCACCTTGTCGCCTTTGGTGACACCGTGTCTCAGCAAACTCGCAGCCATGGCATCCACCGCTGTGGCCAATTGCGCATAACTCAGGCGCTGATCGCCGCCAATCAATGCCTCGCGTTCAGGAAAACGCTTCGCCATCTCTGCGATCAAGGCAGGAATGGTGCGGCTGATGGGGGCAGAAAGCGTGGGTGATGGGGGTGACACAGCGAGACGGTGAGGCAATTTGAAAGAAGTATATTCAGTGAACGTGTGTTTGTCTGTCTTGCATGTGCCATGCACACGAAGGTTGGGGAATTCCTAGGGATTACCCGAGCCGAGAGGGCCCATGCTTCTTTGTTTGATGGGTTTTAAGGCGCAAATCTTTTCGCATGTACGTTGCATGCATCAACATGCCGTTAATATCTGCGCTCACTTGATCACGCAAGGTTTCAGTGATCACACACAAGGTTAAACCTAAGGAGATGGATGATGAGTAAGCATGTGGGTTTCATCGGATTGGGAGCCATGGGGACACCGATGGCCGAGCGTTTGTTGAAGGATGGCTACACCCTGACCGTGTTTGATGTCAATGCAGCGGTGGCTCAGGCCTTGGCACAAAAAGGTGCACAGGTGGTGGCGTCTGTGCAAGCGGTGGCGGATGCGGTTGATACCGTGTTGATTTCACTGCCCACACCAGACATCGTGAAAGATGTGACCACTGGGGACAAAGGATTGATCCATGGCTCTAAAGTCAAGACCGTGGTGGACCTCTCCACCACCGGCGCTGGCATGGCCCAATGGGTGCATGCGGCTTTGGCAGCAAAAGGCATCGAGTTTGTGGACTCGCCCGTCTCAGGTGGGCGAGGTGGCGCCATCGCTGGCACCTTGGCGGTGATGGTTTCGGGCCAACACGCCACTTATGAACGCTTGACACCGGTGCTGAAAAACATCGGGAAAATGTTTTTCATTGGCGACAAATCTGGCATGGCACAAACCATGAAATTGGCCAACAACTTGTTGTCGGCTGCGGCCATGGCCATCACCTCAGAAGCCGTGGGCATGGGGGTGAAAGCCGGTCTGGACCCCAGCATCATGATCGACGTGATCAACGCCGGCAGTGGCATGAGCACGGCCAGCCGTGACAAGTTTCCCCGCTCCATCTTGCCGCGCAAGTTTGATTACGGTTTCACCACAGCCCTGATGTACAAGGACGTGCGTTTGTGCCTTGAGGAAAGCCAGGCCTTGGGTGTGTCCATGCCTGTGGCGACGGCGGTGCGCGATATTTGGAAGCGCACCAACGACGATTTCGGCGGTGACAAAGATTTCACCAATGTCATTCGAGTGATCGAGCAATCCATGGGCGTGGAAGTCAAGGCCAAAACTTGATGACGGGCTGTCGGGGATGAACCTGAGAAGTTGGATCGATTGCGGCAACGGCTTGGGCGAAGGGCCCTTGTGGTGTCCCTTGAGCCAATGTTTGTGGTGGTTGGACGTGGCCGACCCCCATTTGTTTTGTGCCAACGCTCAAGGCCAGTTGCTCAATCGATGGAAATTACCCAAGTACCCAGGCTCAATGGCCTTGCGACATGACGGCAGCTTGCTGTTGATGTTTCGCCATGGCCCCTCGATTTTCCAGCCCATCGATGGATCGGTTCAATGGTTGGATGTGCCTGGACTTGATTTGGGCGAAACACGATTCAATGACGGCAAATGCGATCGCTTGGGGCGCTTTTGGAGTGGCACCATGGACCGCCGCACCGAGCGCGCCATTGGATCGCTTTACCGGATGGATGGTTTGCAGCGCATCCGCCAAATGGATGCCAGTGGGGTGACGATTGCCAATGGCATTGCATGGAGCCCTGACAACCGCACCATGTATTTCGCCGATACCCCAGCGGGTTGCATTTACGCCTACGACCATGATTTGGAGCGAGGGGAAATATCCCAGCGCCGGGTTTTTGCCCAATTCAAATCGGGTGAGGGTGGTCCCGATGGCTTGACGGTGGATTCTGAAGGCGGCGTTTGGTGTGCCTTGTTCAATCGCTCTGAGTTGCATCACATCGCCCCCAGTGGGCAACCCATCCAGGTCATTGATTTGCCTGTCCAGCAACCCACATCGGTGATGTTTGGCGGCCCTGATTTGGGAACTTTGTTCATCACCACGGCGCGCATGCACTTGAGTCCAGCGCAATTGCAAAATCAGCCCTGGGCAGGTCATGTGTTGTGCTTTGAGCCGGGTGTCAAAGGCCTGCCTGAACCGCGTTGTGCTTTTTGATGGAGAACGCCATGCACATTGATTGGCCCCGCAAAGACTACTCACAAGTGCCCTTTTCGGTTTACCACGACCCTGAGTTGTACCAACTGGAAATGGAGCGCGTATTTCGCGGTGACTGCTGGAGCTATCTGGCATTTGAAGCCGAGGTGCCCAATCCTGGCGATTTCCGAACGACCTGGGTGGGGGACACGCCTGTGGTGGTGTCTCGCAGTGATGATGGGCAATTGCACGCATTTGTCAACCGCTGCAGTCACAGGGGTGCGCAAATTGTGCGCGAGGTGTCCGGTCACTGCAAAACGGATCATGTCTGCATCTACCACCGCTGGTGCTATTCCAAGAAAGGCGAGCTGATTGGCGTGCCATTTCGCCGTGGCTTGCAAGGACAAGGCGGCATGCCCGCGGACTTTGACATGAAAGCCCATCATCCCAGGGCATTGCGCTTGGCCAATTACCATGGGGTTTTGTTCGGCACCTTTTCTGAAGCAGCAGAGCCCATTGAGTCTTATTTGGGAGAGTTTGGCACGGGCATGATCAAGCGTTTCATGCACAAGCCCATCAAAATTTTGGGCTATACGCGCCAGTTGATTGAGGGCAATTGGAAGCTCTACGCCGAAAACTTGCGCGACACCTATCACGCCAGCTTGTTGCATGAGTTTTTTGTCACTTATGGCGTGGACCGTGCCACCCAAAAGGGTGGGGTGCGCATGGATGATCGGCATCGCCACAACATGAACTACGCTTTCAGCAATTCAGACACCCAAAGCCAAGCGCAACAGGCATATGCGGGTATCAGTGGCGTTGAGCTGGACCGGATGCGTTTATCCGATCAAAAAATATTGGCCTATCAAAGCGAATTTGCGGACGGTTTGAACCTGGCCACTCCGACGTTTTTCCCGAATGCCATCATCATTCAAATCAACAACAGTTTGAGCAGCCGTCAAATCAGGCCCAAAGGCGTGAACGCGCATGAAATTTTCCAGACCTTGTTTGGTTATGAAGATGACACGGAAGAAATGACGCGCCACCGATTGATCAGCGCCAACCTAGTCGGGCCCGCAGGCTTGGTCAGCATGGAGGACGGAGAGGCGATTGAAATCGTGCAGAAAGCCACACGCCGTGAAACCGCCAGCCACAGCTTGGTTGAGATGGGCGGCTTGGGCCCCATCCAAAACCTGGAGCACAGGGTCACCGAAACGCCCATCCGTGGCTTTTGGTCTTACTGGTCTGAGTTGATGGGCGTGGAGCCTGAGGGGGGCGTCCGATGACTGCCCAATTCACCTGGGAGGCGATGTCGTTCTTGTCCAAGTACGGCATGCTGCTGGACCAAGACCGGCTGGAGGATTGGGTCGAGTTGTTTGAGCCGCAGGCTGAGTACAAGGTTTACTCGCGTGAAAATGAAGAGCTGGGCTTGCCGGCACCATTGATATGGTGTGACAACAGGGCCATGCTCAGCGATCGCATCCAGTCTTACCGCAACGTCAACGAACATAATTTCCACTGGGCGCGCCACATCATCGGCATGCCCCACATTTTGCATGCCGAGCCTGATTCTTTGCACTTCCAAGCGGGCTACAGCTTGTTCCAAACCAATTTGGAAGGCGAGACCCGGACCTTCAGCGTGGGCCGCTACGACTTCATTTGCCACCGCCATTCAGACGAGCTGCGCCTGAAAAGGGCTTGGGTGATTGCAGACACCGGCTTGATCAAAACACTGCTGGCAGCACCCATTTAACCGAACATCAGGAGACATCATGGGCAATCGTGTGGCCAACAAATTGGCGGTGGTTTTTGGCGGCGGACAAACGCCTGGTTTGACGGTTGGCAATGGGCGTGCCACCAGCGTCGTGCTGGCCCGTGAGGGTGCGCATGTGGTGGTCGTCGACCGTGACCTGTCATCTGCACAAGAAACAGTGGACATGATCAAGGCGGCAGGTGGGTCGGCCCAAGCGATGCAAGTGGACCAAACCCATGAAACTGAAGTTCAGTCGCTTTTGGCAGCGGTGCACCGAGAACACCATCGCCTGGACATCGTGCACAACAACATTGGTGCCAGCTTGTCAGTGGGGGATGCAACCGCTGATGTTCTCACCGAGTCCTCTTTTGACGCAAGCTTTGCCGTGAATGTGAAAAGCGCTTGGTTTGCTGCCAAACATGCACTGCCATTCATGCGGGAGCAAGGCCATGGTTCCATTGTGAGCATTTCCTCGGTGGCTTCCATTCAGGCCTATCCGCTGTTGGGTTATAAAACCATGAAAGCGGCGCTCAATGCCATGACGGAAAACATGGCCGCTGGCAATGCGAAATATGGTATTCGCGTGAATGCCATCTTGCCCGGTTTGATGAACACGCCCATGGCCATTGAAAACAGGGTGGCCAAAGGGCATAAGCGCGAAGACGTGGTGGCCGATCGCGACCGGCGCATTCCGCTCAAGGGCAAGCAGGGCACGGGTTGGGATGTGGCCCATGCCGCTTTGTTTTTGCATTCAGATGAAGCCAGCTTCATCACCGGTGTGACCCTGGTGGTCGATGGCGGTGAAACCATCGCCCACGGTCATTGACACCCATCGGTGTCTAAGAATCAAAGCTCAACGGTTTTAAACGTGCCGGGCAAAATCAGCTCAATCATTTCGCAATTTTCCGAGTAGTCCAGCACGGTATGCGGAATGGAGTTGGGCTGTATCCAGCATGATCCCTCTTCCATCTTGACCCGGCGGCCGTTGTATTCGCCGATCATCCAGCCTTTGAGCATGTACAGAAATTGAAACTGCACGCCGTGCAAGTGTCGGATGGAGACCACTTCGGGGTCGCATGCGCCCAGGAGGCGAATCACATGGGCCTGCACTGCGCCGTCTGTGGCTTGGTGCACCCCCAAATCGCGGTATGCAGCGTAGCTGCGAAGTCCGGTTTTAAACTTGCCGCTTTTCAGGTGCTGAACCATGAATTCTTGCGGTGTCCAGCGAGTGGTTTTGGGTATTTTCAGGGGCTTGATGGCGGAGAGTGTGGTTTTCGACGTCCCGCTTTTGCTCGGTTTCTTGACCGCTTTTGGGGCTGATGGCTTGACCGCCTTGCCAGCTTTTTCGGGTGTCGGTGGGGCTTTGCTGGTCGCGGTCTTTGATTTCAGAGGTTTGGTTGCAGCAGATTTGGTTTTAGATGCAGATGGACGTGCCATGGTGAACTCCTTTGGGGGCTGGTGATCAGACGGAACCTTGA
Source organism: Limnohabitans rimovensis (SeqCode) (assembly GCF_965234775.1). Classification (GTDB taxonomy): domain Bacteria; phylum Pseudomonadota; class Gammaproteobacteria; order Burkholderiales; family Burkholderiaceae_C; genus Limnohabitans; species Limnohabitans rimovensis. The sequence continues at coordinate 394,451 of NZ_OZ248566.1, forward strand.
GGTCTCAACTCGATCAGGTCGGGACACAGATTGGGCGGTGATTGAAGGGCATACAAAACGGCAGACGCCACCTCGGCTGGGCTCAAGGGAGAAAACTTCCGATTTTGAATGGCTGCGACCACAACCGGGTGGTCACTGCTGGCGCGGATATCGGTGTCCACCATCCCTGGCGCTATCTCACTGACCTTGATGCCGAATTCTTGTAACTCCATGCGAAAGGAACGCGCCATGGCTGACAGCGCGTGTTTGGTGGCGCAGTAAGCGGAGGCAGTTCGGTAGACCTCTCTGGCTGCAATAGACGTCATGAACACCAAATGGCCCTTGCGACGGGTCAGCATGTGGCGCGCCACACGTTGCGTTATTTCGATTGAAGCCAGCACATTGGTTTGAAACATCCACGAAAAATCTGTGGATTTCAAATCCATGATGGGGGCATAACGCAGCACACCCGCGTTGTTCAGAAAGACATCCACATCGGTCAATTCAGGCTCGAGGGCATCCAAATATGACGCCTCGTTGAGGTCCCCGGCAAACCAGCGCAGGCTGCCCTTGGGCGCCAAGTCTTGCAAAGACTGCAAAGCCTCTTCATTTCTACCCAAGGCCAGCACCTTCATGCCTTGAGAGGCCAAAAGCAAAGCGGTTTCTCTGCCAATCCCAGCAGAGGCACCAGAGATCAATATTTTTTGACCAGACAGAGTTTGTTCATGAGGGGTCATCATGTGCAGTCCTTTTCAATTCGTGATCGTCGATGTTAAAGCGGAGTTTTCCAGCATGGCTTGGACGGCAGATTGGAGCATTGGTTTCTGCCTGGTGATTAATGGTTATCCATGACGCCATTTGTCCAAAGCGCTTGGGCTATCAGCGCAAAATGGCACACAGTTGTTTTACAAAAAACCGCTCGTTCGTGGTTGGTGTATCTGGACAACCGATCATCGCCAATTTGGGAGCGATGGCAACTTCCATCAAGGGTTTTTACTATGAGTGAAAAGGGTGCACTGGCTTATTGGTTCGACATAGCGCCAGAGGTCAGAGAGATGTGGCTGGAGTGGTATCTCAGTGACCACATGCCCAGCAGGGTGGGCACGGTTTTTTCTGCGGGTCGGTGCTATGAAGCCATAGACGCATCTTCCAGCCACATGGTGTTGTTTGAAACGCCCTTGGCAGAAGATTTGCTCGCGCCTTCGTATGTGGCGCTGCTCAAGCAAGTCTCTGACAGTGATCGTGAGCGTCGCGCCTGGTACAGCCAAACCGTGCGCGCCACTTGCCGGGTTTTATCGGTGCTGGGCAACGGCACGGGTGGTGTCTTGGGGGTGGTCCGCATTCGCGGTGCCAAAGCACGTCAATCTGATATTCAAGCGTGTTTGACGCAGGATATTTTGCTTCTGTTGGGCGCGTTTTCCAGCATAGGAAGCGTTTCTGTCTTGTGCAATGATCCTGACATTCGCCAGCGCATGGATCAGGTTCGTGTGACAGGTCACCAAGATGGCCACACGGATTGGGTGGTCCTGATGGAAGCTGGCCAGGAGCGAGATGTTCGACATGCTTGGAAAGCCATGGAACAGTCCAGTGCTTGGCAAAGCCTTCACTTGGGAGATGCTGTCATTCACGATCTTTACAGGCTGTTGTATGTCATGGTTCAATCCAGCCCAGCCCCATAACTGTGTTCAATCAAGTCAATTTGGAAAACCGCATGAAACCAGATCCATCGTCAACACTCTCCATGGCGCAAGATTGGCTTCGAAAGTTTGAACTGGCCCTTTCGCAGCCAACTGTCGCCGCTATGGACAGTTTGTTCAATTCGGATTGCCATTGGCGCGATGTGTTGGCCCTGAACTGGGAGATCATCACGCACTCAGGTTCAACAGCCGTGCCACAAGCTTTGATCCGCGCTGCGCGACACCATGGCCCGCATGATTTCAAGGTCAATCAGCAGCGCTTGCCTGCGCAGTGGGTCAAGCGAACCGATGTTGACACCATTGAAGTCTTTTTTGACTTTCAAACCAAGATCGGGCCATGTGAAGGGGTGGTCAGACTGACGCAGGCGTCCGAGACGAGTGCACCCAAAGCTTGGACTTTGATGACCGCATTGGTTGAAATTGCAGGCCATGAAGAACGCTTCAAGCGCAAAGCCAAATTGAGCGATGGTTTCGGGCGCAGCTTTCTGGGCCCCAACTGGCTGGAAAAGCGTGAAAAAGAAGCCCGCTATGAGGACCGGCAACCCACGGTATTGGTCATTGGTGCGGGACAGGCTGGTTTGTCCATAGCCGCCCGGCTGAGACAGCTGGACATCGACTGTTTGGTGATTGAGCGCAACCCCAGGGTCGGAGACAACTGGCGCAAACGATATCAAGCGCTGGTGTTGCACAACCAGCGAACCGTCAATCATTTGCCCTACATCCCATTTCCAGATGTGTGGCCAGAATTTTTGCCCAAAGACATGGTGGCTGCTTGGTTTGAAAATTATGTCCAAGCCATGGAATTGAATGTCTGGTGCAACACCGAATTTGTCACCGCCCAATTTGATGAAAAGGCAGGGCATTGGAATGCCCAATTGACCTGTGAGGGTGTTGAACGGCATCTGCAACCCCGTCACATCATCATGGCCACCGGGGTCAGTGCCATACCCGACCGAAGCCCTGTGGCTGGATTGGAGGCCTTCAAAGGTGAGGTTTTGCACTCCGCAGACTACAAGTCGGCACAGAAGTGGGTGGGCAAAAAGGTCGTCGTCTTGGGCACAGGCACCAGTGGTCACGATGTATCACAGGACCTGTGTGAGCACGGAGCGCATGTGACGATGGTGCAAAGAAGCCCGACCATGGTTCAAAACGTCGAACCCACAGCGCAGCTGCCGTATGTGCTTTATGGACAGGGCATTGACTTGGCTGAGTGCGACTTGATCACCGTGGGCACGCCAATGGCTTTGTACCGTGCCTCCAACCGCATCAACTTGAAGTTGGCCCTTGAGTTGGACAAAGAAACCATGGAAGGTTTGAGCAATGCCGGCTTCAGGCTGAACAAAGGTGAAGACGGCAACAACTGGCAAATGATGTATTTGACACGGGGTGGTGGCTATTACTTCAATGTCGGATGCTCTGAGCTGATCAGTCAAAAGCGAATTTCCTTGATCCAAGCCCATGATATTGAACGCTATGAGGCCAATGGGTTGCGCCTGAAATCTGGTGATTTGTTAGAGGCAGATTTGGTGGTCACAGCAAAAGGGTATTTGGGTCAGTCGGCGATGGTTGAAAAATTGTTTGGAAAACCTTTGGCCGACAAGGTCGGCCCGATTTGGGGCGTCAATGAGCAGACCCAAGAACTGTGCAACATGTGGAATCCAACGCCGCAACAAGGTTTGTGGTTTCACGCGGGTAGCTTTGCCCAATGCCGCATCTTTTCAAAATATTTGGCCCTGCACATTCAAGCCTGTGAATTGGGCATGGCTAAACATTAAGCGATTATTCGTTTTTTGGAGTTGTGCATGCATCGGTCTCACGTCAAATGTCGACGGGAAACATTGGACTCATCACCCAACAGAGCCCATGAGCGCGTTAATCTGATATCTTTCAGCTTGGTTGAGGTGTTTGTAGGTCATAAGCGACTTCGACTGCCAGGTCAAGAAGCTTTGAATGCTAAACATCCTCAGCCATCCAACCATCAGTTATTCAAAGTTGCACTTCGTGCTTGAATCTGCCTTTCATAAAATATCGTTAAAAGGAGACAAAGAAAATGGATGATTTACAAGGTATTTGGCGCCTAGATGAGGCACGTGCATGGGATTCGAACGGAAATCAAATGCCACCTCCATACGGTCTTAATCCCATAGGACAAATTGCTTTTTCCAATGATCGAATGTTGGCTTCCCTTTGCAACGGGGATGCCACGGTGCTCCAAAGACGTGATTACATGTCGTATGGTGGCGTTTACCAATTTGATGGAAAGGTGCTTGACTGCTTGGTGGACATTGCTTCTGATGCACACCGTGTCGGTGGCCACGAAATTCGGCAAGTCGAAAGGGTCGGTCAGCAAATCATGCTCAGGCCGCCGGCGCGAATGTATGGTGATGTGATGCAGCAAAGAGAGTTGTTGTGGACCAAGGTCTGGGCACCCTGATCTCTGCCGTTGGCCACCATTGGCGTTGGCCCCAACCACCCTTACCTATGTGAAAGCCAATTCAATCCTGGGACGGTTCCAGGTTTGGACTTAACGCGAATCCGGCCTGTCCCCACCAATGGAGCTTTGCCAGTTGTGCAGTCCTAGATGGTTGGCGATACACAGGTTTTTTGTCATGTCGTCCGTGGTGTTGCCAAAGGCGCGGACCAATTGCCTTCGGGCTTTGTCCGTCACGGCGCATGGGCCCTTCAATTTTGACCTTGCTTGATTTTGAGCGCTATCGTGGGGTAAATCGCAGGGGCTTGATACACAGCTATTTGGAGATGAATGCGATTGTTTTCGAAATCTTATGTGCCAAGGCAAGCTGCTGAGTATTTTCTGAATTAGTCTCTCTTCCCCAAGTAAAGCAGCGCATTTTTAGCATATTTCTTGAGGTAATAATTTGAAAGGGTACTGCTCATTTTCGTTGTTTCAGGGTACCTTTCTTTCAGAACTGGCTGTTAATATCAATCGGCATCGTCCCTTTGAAGCCTGAAATAAATGGAGAAAAGAAAAGTACTTGAAGTTTCAAAGAGTCACGTTTTGACGCATCAAAAAGATATGCATTTCACTCGTTTCTGCCGGAAGTGTTGCTCAAGCGACAGCGAACCCAAGGCCCAAATGATGCTGTGGTTTGTTTTTGGAAGCGAAGCCCAGATGTAACACTATGATTGATGATTGTCGGCTTAGGTACTGCTGAGTTGGCTCAATCACCACGCACTTGTCGCGGTGGTGAAATTTAATCATCAAAGTTGGAGAACCCCAATGGGTAAATTGCGCGTCACCTTGGCATGCTGGGACTACGACAGAACATCGGCTTTGGCCAATGGCACCGTGGTGGCAGACGGCTTGGACATCAATTATTTGTCATTGCCCGTGGAGGAAACTTTCTTTCGCATGTTGCGCAATAAGGAGTTTGAATGCGCAGAAATGTCGCTGTCCTCATACTGCGTCTCTTTGATGAAATCTGAACCAGACTTCATTGCCATTCCGGTTTTTCCGTCACGCATGTTTCGGCACAACTCCATTTACGTGAACGTGGATAGCGGAATTCAAAGCCCTTCTGATTTGATCGGCAAAAAAATTGGAACACCTGAGTATCAAATGACCGCTCCGGTTTGGATTCGAGGCATTTTGGAGGAGCACTACCAAGTGCCCCACACCAGCGTTCAATATTTGACCGGTGGGGCTGAAACGGCTGGACGCGATGAAAAGATCAAGTTGCAATTGCCGCCAGAAGTGAAAATTTCTCCCATCGGCCCCACCCAGACCTTGACCGAGATGATTGCCAATGGCGACATCGATGCCATGCACACGGCACGCGCACCGTCGAGCTTTTACACCCAGCCCCACAAAGTCAAAAGACTTTTTGAGAATTATCCGGAAGTGGAGTTGGAGTACTACCGAAAAACCAAAATTCTGCCCATCATGCACACCGTCGTGATTCGCAGAGATGTGTATGAAAAAAATCGTTGGATGGCCCAGTCTTTGTTCAAGGCCTTTGTCATGTCGCAAAAAGTCACTTATCAGTCTTTGCGCGAGGTGGCGGCTTTGAAGACCATGTTGCCTTGGTTACCCGCCCATGTGGAGCAAGTTGAAAAGGAATTGGGCCCTGATTGGTGGGCCTACGGTTTTCAGAGCAATCGACACGTGTTGGAAACCTTCTTGCGCTATCACCATCAACAAGGTTTATCCAGCCGCTTGCTCAAACCGGAGGAGTTGTTTGCGCCAGAGACCTTTGACGCATTCAAAATCTGAACAAGGCCCTTTGGGCCTACGGACGTTGAGTGCCGTGTCTCCTGGCTTGTTTTTGAGGGCCGGTATCAAAACCCTGCGTTGAAGCCTGGCTTTTGCCAAAGCTTGATGCATATCAAGCTGTTAATGGTTGTCACGCCTACGATGGGGCATTGATGGCCGCAGTCTTCTTTTCATGTGGCCATCCGATCTCTGCGAAAGGAACCCCACATGAAGACCCAGGCCACCAATCACCAATTGGGCTTGTGGGCCTTGGTCAAAAGATCCAGGCCCATCAACCTGATCACAGGTCCGATGATTTACAGCGTCATCGTGCCTTTGTTGGTGTTGGACGCATTTGTAACGCTGTATCAATATTTGTGTTTCCCCATCTACCAGGTGAAGCCTTTCCGGCGATCAGACTTTATTGTGTTTGACCGCCAGGAGTTGAAATACCTGGATTGGATTTCGAAATTTCACTGCACCTATTGTGCTTACGCTGTGGGCTTGATCGGTTTCGTCAGCGCAGTCATCGGTGCCACTGAAGCCTATTTTTGTCCCATCAAGCACCATTCAAAAAATTCTCACGCTTCCAATCGAACTTATTCATACGTGGCGTTCGAACAAGCTGACGACTTTGACTTTGATTCGCGATTGAATGGCATGCGCGAAGCCATGATGAAACAACGCAATTTATGACCGGTATGGATGAAGGCCTGTTCAAAGGATTCGAGTGTTACAACCGCAGGGAATGCGGTTATGGCGCAAGCCCTCGGGCCTGATGGATGAGTTGATACCCGCCATATCCAGCCTGGAAAACCTGGGTTTGGCCCTGGGCATTGGGTTGTTGATTGGTGCCGAGCGAGAGCGCAGCAATGCAGCACTGCCCAGCCACATTGCAGGCATTCGAACCTTCGCCATCAGTGCATTGGCCGGTGCAGTGGCTGTTACCTTGGATGGGGCGGGCATCTTTCCTGTTGTGTTGATTCAATTGGTGCTTTTGATTGGCATTGGCTATTGGCGAAGCAGCCTCCTCAACCCGGGCGTGACCACGGAGTTGGCCTTGTTCATGACTTGTCTCATTGGTGGTTTGGCAGTGACCCAACCCACCTTGGCGGCTTTCAGTGGGTTGGGCTTGGCTGTTTTGTTGGCGGCTAAAAAACGCATGCACGAATTTGCGCAAAACATTTTGAGTGCCAGTGAATGGAAGGATTTGGTGTTGTTCACCGCTTTGATCCTGATTCTCTACCCATTGACCCCGGATGTGGACATGGGCCCTTGGAAGGCCATCAATCCGCATCAGTTGGTGCGCTTTGTGGTGCTGATCATGGCCATCGGAGCCCTGGGGCACATCAGCAGTCGCCATTGGGGAGGTCATCATGGTTTGGCATTGACTGGTTTTGCCGGTGGTTTTGTTTCCAGCACGGCCACGGTGTATGCGATGGGAAAACTTTCGCGCGACATGCCAACGCAAATACATGGCGCTGTGATGGGCGCTGTCTTGACCAGCGTATCCACCATCATTCAGCTTTTTTTGTTGATCAACCTGATCTTGCCGCAGCAGGTGATGGTTTTCAGTTGGCCATTGCTGTCGGGCGTCATGTGCGCCATTGTTTATGCCACGGCGATGTGGTCCCGGGCAGGCCCCCCATTGCCAGTCCAAGAGCCCTTGATTTCTGCCCACCTGTTTGAATGGAAGTCCACCTTGACGTTGGTGGGCCTGGTGGTTGTTGTGATGCTGTTGTCTGCTGGCATGAACCATTGGCTGGGACAAGAAGGCATCTTGATCACTTCAGCCATCGCTGGCTTGGCGGATGCACATGCCATCGTGGCCTCCATGGGCTCTCTGGTTCAGTCGGGTCAGATCGCGGTCGAACAAGCCCAATGGCCCATCGTGGCTGCATTGCTGAGCAACATGGTGTCCAAGTCTTGGGTTGCATGGCATTCCGGCACAGCGGCCTATTACATGCGGGTGATTTTGGGCCAATTGCTGGTGATGACGGGTATTTTGATGGCCTTCGTCCTCACCACTGCCTGAGTCCACAGCTGGCTTGGGCTGTTTTCCCTTGCCGCTCAATTGAGGATTGTTTGCGCCAACGCAAATTTAAATGCGCCAAAGCGACTTATGGTGAAGGCTTTTACCCAGGAGTCTCAACATGAAAATTCTTGTCCCCACAGATGGTTCGGTATGTGCTTTGCGTGCTTTAGATTACGCCATTGAAATGGCTCATTTAATGGGCAATATCGCCAGTATTTCCTTGCTGTCTGTGCATGATGACACTGGTTTAAAGCATGTCAGAAAACATTTTCCCAAGGGGACCATTGAAGACTATCTGCATGATTTGAGTGCCAAAGAGTTGAAGGTGTCCAAATCCAAATTGGACAAATCAAACCTGGACCATGAAGTCATCATCAAAACAGGTCATGTGGCCGGAGAAATTGTCAAAGTGGCTAAATCGGGCAAGTTTGATTTGATTGTGATGGGTGCCAAGGGCCGGTCGACCTTTACCGACTTGCTGATCGGTTCAGTGGCTCAAAGGGTGCTCAGTGCCACCCATGTGCCGGTGACTTTGATCAAGTAGGCCCATACGATAGGCTGGGGTGATGCCTTAAAATTTATCGGACTATATGGATGATTTGCCTGCGACTGAGCTGATCCATTCAGATCCGGAGCCAAAAATGATTGATCTTTCTGCCTTGAATGGGCTTGGGCGGTGAGCCCATGGTCTGCCGCTGCGCTGGGTGATCCCGTCGCGAACATTGAAACCCCAGCCTTGGTGTTGGATTTGGATGCCTTTGAGCGCAACTTGCTGCGCATGGTGGAGGCATTGAAGGGCAGCGGTATGCGCTTGCGGGCACATGCCAAAAGTCACAAATGCCCTGAGATTGCACATCGGCAAGTGGCGATGGGGGCGGTGGGTATTTGTTGTCAAAAAGTCAGTGAAGCGGCGGTATTTGTCAATGCGGGCATTCAAGATGTGTTGGTGACCAATCAAATTGCGTCTATGGCCACAGCCCGTCATTTGGCCAACTTGGCCCACAAATCGCGTATCGGTGTGTTGGTTGACGATATCCAACAGGTGCTTTGGTTGCAGCAGGCCGCCAAGGATGCTGGCGTTAGCCTGGATGTCTATGTGGAGATTGACGTGGGCTCAGCCCGATGCGGGGTGGCCCCAGGTGATGAGGCTGTGGCCTTGGCCATGCAAGTTGATCGATCGAAACCCTTGCGCTTTGCCGGATTGCAGTGTTACCAAGGTGCGGCGCAACACATGCGTCAACCTGAACAAAGGAAAGCCGCTATAGCGCAAGCCAGTGAATGGGCGCGCATGACAAAAGACGCCATCGTCGCCAAAGGGGTGGCTTGTGAGCGCATCACTGGTGCAGGGACTGGGACGTTTTGGCACGAGCGCGACTCAGGCGTGTTCAATGAAATACAAGCAGGTTCGTACATCTTCATGGACCGCGACTACAGCGACAACCAATCGGCTGCAGGGGATTGTGCGTTCGAGCATGCTTTGTTTGTGCAGACAACGGTGATGAGCCAAACCAAGTCAGGCAGGGCCATCGTTGATGCGGGACTCAAAGCCTCGAGTGTGGACAGCGGCATGCCAGCACTTTGGCAAAGGCCTGATTTGACGTACATCAAGGCCTCGGACGAGCATGGTGTTTTGGCGTTGACACCCCAAGCCCAGTTGTCATTGGGCGACAGGCTGTGGTTGGTGCCGGGACATTGCGATCCGACCGTTAATCTTTATGATGAATTGATTGGCGTTCGCCAGGGGCGCGTGGAGTCCATCTGGCCCATCAGCGCACGCGGTGCCTTGTTGTGATTGAGAGCGCCGCAGAGGCGATGCGACCGCCGCGGGCAGCGGAATGGTTCGAACCTAGCCATTGGCGAACGATGTGAGGCCCCCATGACCTATGACCCGATTCAACTGAAACAGTTTGCTCAGTCCTTGTTGCAAGCGGCGGGCTTGCCCGAGCTGAGGGCCGATTGTGTCGCTGAGGTGTTGTTGGAGGGGGATTTGCTGGGACACACCACCCATGGCCTGGCCTTGTTGGCGCCGTATTTGAACGAAATTCAGTCGGGCTCCATGCAAACAAAAGGTGAGCCTTTGGTGATCAGTGACCACCCCAGCGCATTGCTTTGGGATGGGTGCCGATTGCCTGGCCCTTGGCTGGTTCGCCAAGCGATGGCTGTGGCCATGGCGAGGGCAAAAGTCAATGGAACTGGTACGGTGGTGATCAAGCGCAGCCACCACATTGCCTGCTTGGCCGCTTATCACCCCTGGGCCACTGAGCAAGGCATGGTCATGCTGCTCCATTCATCAGATGCCAACACCGCCAGCGTGGCGCCTTTTGGCGGACTTGACCCTGTGTTCACGCCGAATCCCATGTCTGCGGGCTGGCCAACTTCTGAATCGCCTGTTTTGGTGGATGTATCCACGTCCGCCACCACCAATGGCATGACCAATCGCATTTACAAAGAGGGAGGGCAATTGCCGGCGGCGTGGGTCATGGACGGCCATGGCCATAGCAGCCGTGACCCTGCTGTCCTGTTTCAAAAACCTGTTGGCACCATATTGCCTTTGGGTGGCATGGACTCAGGCCACAAGGGCTACGGATTGAGCTTGACGGTGGAGGCCTTGACGGGTGGTTTGGCGGGTCACGGTCGGGCCGATCCACCAGAGGGCTGGGGTGCGACGGTGTTCTTGCAAATCCTGGACCCCCAGGCGTTTGGTGGACTCGCTGCTTTTCAGCGCCAAATGGATCAGGTCAACATGCTGTGCCATTCGGCCAGACCGAGCAAACCCGGTGAAGATGTGCGTTTGCCGGGTGAGCGCGGTTTGCGCCACAAAGCGTTGGCCACGTCAAAGGGTTTGGCACTGCACCCCAGCATCATGCTGATGTTGCAAACTTGGGCTGACAGATGGCAGGTCGCTGTGCCTGCCCCACTGGACTGACCACCTCAAACAATCGCTAACGATAGAAGAGGGCGCTTCAATGGGATGACGCGTTGGAGTCATCCTTGAAACCTGCGTAGCGCGTTTGCCGTTGTGACTGAACCAAGCGGCGAACGCGTCGCGCTGGAATACCAATGTGGTGCAAAGTTTGGCTGGCCAAACTCAGACTGGCTTCAAAAATTTCTGGAACCACATCCCGCGCACCTGCTTCGCGGAAATCGTTCAGGTCATGGTCGTCGCGGGTGCGCACCACCACAGGCACCTCAGGCGCATGGGCCTGAACCAAGGCCAGCACCTTGAGGGCAGAGGGGGTGTCCTCGTAACTGATCACCACGGCCGATGCACGGGCCAAGCCCGCAGACATCAAGCTGGCCAATTGAGTGGCATCGCCGTACTCCACTCGGTGACCGGCCAGCATGGCAGAGTGCACCACATCTGGATGCAATTCCAACGCAAGATAGCCAATCTGCTCTGACTCGAGTAAGTTGCACAGGTTTTTGCCGGTCCGGCCAAAACCGCAAACGATCACATGGTGATCGATGTTGATGGTGTGTTGGGCCAATGCGGTGATGCTGAGGGATTGTGAGAGCCAGTCATCGGCGGCAAATCGGTACACCAGGCGGTCTGCGTACTGGATCAAAAATGGCGTGGCCACCATGGACAAGACCATCGCTGCCAGCACCGGGTTGGACCACAGCGGATCGATCAGCCCGTTGCTCAAGCCCAGGGACAGCAGCACAAATCCAAATTCACCGGCTTGCGCCAAATAAATACCTGTCCGCGCAGCCACCCCCGTGGGAGCACCAAAACCATGGGCCAAAACGGCCACCAACAGCGCTTTGACGGCAATGGGGACCAGGGCCAGCACCAGCACCCAGGCCCATTGTTGGTACAGCACCGCCCAATCGAGCTTCATGCCAATGGTGATGAAAAACAAGCCCAGCAGCACGTCATGGAAGGGCCGAATGTCATTTTCAACGCGTTGCTTGTAATCGGTCTCCGCAATCAACATTCCGGCCAAGAAAGCACCCATGGCCAGTGACAGGCCCGCATGTTCGGTGAGCCAAGACAAGCCCAGGGTCATGAGCAAAATATTGAGCATGAACAGTTCATCGCTTTTGCGTTGATCAATGGTTTTCAGCCACCAGCGCATCAGCTTTTGACCACCCCACAGCAACAGCATCACCAAAGCTGTGGCCTTGAACATGGCCAGGGACAGGGTGCTCCACAAATTGCCTTCATTGACTTTGCCCAGTGCCGGAATCAACACCAGCAAAGGCACCACCGCCAAGTCTTGGAACAGCAAAACGCCCATCACGCGTTGACCATGGGGTGTTTCCAATTCGGCCCTGTCGGCCATCATTTTGACGACGATGGCGGTGCTCGACATGGCAAAGGCTGCGCCCAGCGCCAGTGCGCCTTGCCAGCTCAAGTCCCAGGGTATTCCCATGGATTGCAGCAACCACCACAACAAGGTGTGCCCAGCCACAGCACCGAGCAAGGTGATCATGACTTGGGCCATGCCAAAGCCAAAAACCAGTTTTCGCATCCCCATCAGCTTGGGTAAATTGAACTCCAGGCCAATCACAAACATCAGGAAAACAACACCAAACTCGGCCAAATAGACCACGCCCTTGTCGTCGGTGAAATTTTCATTGAAGGCGTGGCCCAACAAGATGCCTGCCAACAAATAACCCAGCATGGCTGGCCAATGCAGCAACCTGCAAACCACCACACTGGTGACAGCGGCAAGCAAATAGATCAAGGTGATGTCGAGGGCATTCATCGTCAATGGTCCATCGCGTTAAAACCCAATTCGTTCACCAGCACCCAAAAGGGTGGCAACCCCCAGGGCTGCAAAAACCAATGCGGCAGCCGCATGCACCCACTTCAAGGATATTTTGCTGGACAGCTTGTCGCCCAGAAAAACCGCTGGCACATCGGCGATCATCATGCCCAGGGTGGTGCCGGCAACCACCTTCCAGGCATCCATGTAATGCGCCGCCATGGCCACGGTGGCCACTTGTGTTTTGTCGCCCATCTCTGCCAAGAAAAATGTAACGAAGGTGGCGCCCAATACCCCAAACCGATGGGAGGCAATGCTGTCATCGTCTTCCATTTTGTCCGGAATCAGGGTCCAGGCCGCCATGGCCAAGAATGAGATGCCCAGCACCCAGCGCATGACTTGAGGGCTCAGCGAGGTGGTGATCCATGCGCCGAGCGCGCCGGCCAATCCGTGGTTGATGATGGTGGCCAAAAAAATCCCCGCGATGATGGGCACGGGGCGCTTGAAGCGAGCCGCCAGCAAAAAAGCCAGCAGCTGCGTTTTGTCGCCCATTTCGGCCAAGGCAACCACGCCTGTCGATACCCAAAAAGATTCCATGAATGTGACGATGCTTGGAGGAGTGGCAAAGCTTGATTGTCTCGCATGAGTCTGCGGCACTGCGGTTAAACTGATTTAACTGTTTTTCCAGCCATGGGGTCATATGCGCAACTTGAAATCTTTATGTGTGGGTGGATGGCTGGCCCTTTGGCTAGGCCTGGTGGGTGCTCAAAATTACCCCGCACAACCCATCAAATTGATTCAGCCTTTTGCCCCAGGCGCGGCGAGCGAGGTGGCTTTGCGCATCGTGGCCGAACGCTTGAGTGTGGCCTTGAAAACCACTGTGCTGATTGAAAATCGACCCGGTGCGGGTTCTACCTTGGGCGCCGATTCAGTGGCCAAGGCCACTGCTGACGGCTACACCTTGCTGGCCAGTTACAACTCATCGATTGCACCCGGCCCCTTGATGTATACCAAGATTCCCTACGACCCGATCAAGGATTTTCAGCACATTGCACTGATAGGTGTCTACCCCCAATACCTCATCGTGCGCGCAGACCATCCGGCCAAATCGATTCAAGACTTTCTCACCACCGTGCGAAACAAGCCTGGCACGGTCAATTACGCTTCAGCCGGCGTGGGCACTTCTGGCTTTTTGGTGGCTGAATTGCTCAAGCAAACGCTGTCTTTGCAAATGACCCACATTCCTTACAAGGGACCGGCACCGGCCATCACCGATCTCTTGGGTGGGCGCCTGGACATGGTGTTGACCGCCAGTGCCACAGAATTGGTCAAGGCCGGCAAGGTCAGGGTGCTGGCGGTGAGCAGTGAAAAACGCGTGCCCATGTATCCAGACATTCCGACCTTGGAAGAGATTGCGCCTGGCGTTCAAGCGGTGTCTTGGGTGGGTATTTCTGCCCCAGCCCAAACCCCCAAAGCGATTACCAGCCGATTGGAAAAGGAAATTTTGGCCGTGCTGAATACGCCCGACATGCAAGCGCGGTTGTCAGAGCCTTCATTGGGCTTGTTCCCATTGACACTGGGTTCAGACAAGTTTTCTGAATTCATTCAAAAAGAAATGCGCACATGGTCGCCGGTGATCAAAGCGGGCAATATTCGCGTGGACTGAACAGAAAGGGATTGAACCATGTCAGAGATTGTGATCATCACCGGAGCCAGCCGTGGCATTGGTGCCGCCACTGCGCGGTTGTTGGGTGCCAAAGGTTTTTCTGTGGTGGTGAATTACAGCAACTCTGAGGCCGCAGCCCTGGAGGTGGTGGCCGATGTGGAGCGTTCGGGCGGCAGAGCCATCGCTGTCAAGGGCGATGTGGGGAACGAAGCCGATGTGATCCATTTGTTTAAAGAAACAAAACGGTTCTTTGGTACCCCCACTGGCTTGGTCAACAATGCGGGCATTGTGGGTTCACACAAGCGGCGCATTGAAGACATGGACGTGGCCATCATGACCGAGGTGATGCGCATCAATGTGATCGGTGCCTTGCTGTGCGCCCGCGAAGCGGCGAAATGCATGTCTACCCGGCATGGCGGAACCGGCGGCGTGATTGTGAATGTGTCTTCTATTGGTGCTCTGACGGGCTCGCCTTTTACCTTCATGGACTATGCCGCGTCCAAAGGTGCCATGGATACCTTCAATCAGGGTTTGGCCACTGAACTGGCCGCTTATGGCGTGCGGGTCAATGGCGTGCGTCCGGGCTTGATCGATACCGACATCCATGCTTCGGCAGGGATGGAAGACAGGGTCAACAAGGTCGGTGCCAAGATGCCGGTCGGTCGTGCAGGCAGCGCTCTCGAAGTGGCGGAGGTGATTGCGTTTTTGCTTTCACCCGCTTCCTCTTATGTGACCGGTAGCATGGTCAATGTGTCAGGTGGCGTGCGCTGAGGCTTGGCGCAGACCTGGCCAGGTCAATACTTAGACGTGTAAATTTTGTATCCGCGCTTCATTTGCTGGCGACAGCCGGCAAATTGAATGCTGCGAAACATGCTGCCCACTTTGGTGACTTCCCAAGCGCCGGTATCACTGCGCAGGGTTTGTGAATAGCCGCTTTGCGACTGCCCCGAATAACCGACCAATTTGAGCAAGCGCACTTTTTCATCTTTGCAATCGATCTCAATGAGCATCATCATGGATTGGGCGCCATATACATTGGGCGAAGGGTAGTTTTGTAGTACCCAGACGCGGCGATAGCCATTGACGGTTTCAACGTTCTCGGCATCCACAAAAAAACCAACCCCGTCTTGTAGGCCCATGGAAGTCCAGGCCGCTTGTGCAGGCATAACCCCGAGCAGCGCGCACAGTAGCAAGAGGTGGGCAAAAAAGCGTTGGCACATGGCGATCAAAACTTCAGGGGTGCTGAACCAGCTCAATTTTGTAGCCATCTGGGTCCACGACAAAGGCGATCACCCGGGTTCCGCCGGCCACGGGGCCGGGCTCTCGGGTGATTTGCCCACCTTGGGCACGGATCCGCTCACAAGTGGCATACACATCGCTCACACCCAAAGCTAAATGGCCAAAAGCGGTGCCCATTTCATACTGGTGCACGCCGTGGTTATAGGTGAGCTCGATCTCGGCATGCTCAGGATTGCTGCCGTAGCCCACAAAGGCCAATGAATACTTTTGTTCTGGTCGCTCGGTGGTGCGCAACAGGGTCATGCCCAGCACCCGGGTGTAGAAATCGATCGCGCGTTGCAAGTCGGTGACGCGCAACATGGTGTGTAACAGTCTCATCGGGGTGTGCTTTCAGGCAGGTCAAAAATCAAACAAGTACAGGTGGCATGGGCGTACAGGCAGCCATCGGGGCCCAGCAATTGGCTTTGGGCTGTGGCCAATTGTCTTCCACAGTGCACCACTTCAGCCACGGCTTGAACCCGCTCCACACTCAAAGGTATCGACCTGACCAACTGAAGGTTGAGCTGGCTGGTCGTGTATCCGCGACCCGCTGGCAGCATGGTGTGCACAGCGCAGCCCAGGGCTGAGTCCAAAATCGTGGCGTACCAGCCCCCATGGACGGTACCCATGGGGTTCAGATGGCTGTTTTGGGGGCGACCCTGAAAAATCACCTTGCCCAGACTGGCTTGGACGATACAAAAATTCTGGTTCGCACCGATGGGGGCCGGTGGGGTGCGGCCCTCCAACATGCCTGTGATGGCTTCTAAGCCCGTTTGACCGCGCCAAATGTCCCCAGCTTGCATGGCTGCTGGTGGCGCGTGGCGTCGGACTTCTTGTTCCAGTTCTAGCCAATTTTCCAGCACCACCTGTGCGGCTTGGGCGTCGAGCTTGTTGCGAAGCGGGGAGTGGTTCATGTCAAGCCCTTATCGTCCTTGAAACACGGGTTTGCGTCGCTCTTGCATGGCCAGCCGGCCTTCCGCAAAGTCGGCGCTGCTTTGACTGCTGGCCTCGCGGGCTTGTATCGCGGCGATGTCTGGCATGCCTTCGGCCACATCGAGCAAGGATTGCTTGGTGGCCTGAACGGCCCCGGGTGCCAATCCCAACACTTGTTGCACCAATTGATGCAGATGATCCTCAAATTGGGATTCACTGACCAAAGCATGGAACATTCCGCATGCTTGCAGTTGCTCAAAGGGCATGGCCGTGCCCAACAAAAAAGCCCGCTGACTCAGGCTAAGCCCCATTTTCTGAATATAGCGTTGTAAACCACTGGCGTAGTAGTGCAACCCTATGGCGCAGGCAGGCATTCGCCACGCCATGCCCTGTTGCGCCAGCACAAGGTCACAGGCCAGCACCAGATCGGTGGCGCCACCATATACGCTGCCATTGAGCGCACAGATGGTGATGGGCCGCAGGCGGGCCAGTGCATCTGGCACGGTTTGAAAAAAGTTGGGTGCCGATGTATCCCCATCCAGACCGGCCACGTGGTAGCCAGCACTGAACACGGGGTGCGGCATGTCTTGGGTATGTGCGCGCAAAACCACAACGCGGATGTCTGGGTTGGCATTGATGGCCTCAAATTGATCCAACAAGGTGCTCAGGTCTTGGTTGTTCAAACTGTTGCGCAAAGCAGGGCGCTGCAAGGTGATGGTGGCCACGCCTGCAGCGACCTGCAAACTCGGTGCGTCATTCAAAGGGGGGATATTCATTTCAAATCTGTCCATGCCTGGCGAAACCGCAGGGCTTGATGGTGCACTGCATCAGAGCTCATGCCGGGCTTGAACAGTGCTGAGCCAATGCCAAACCCTTTCGCCCCAGCGCTGCGATAGGCGGCCATGTTCTCTGGGTTGATGCCCCCGACAGGGAACAAAGGCGTGTGGGCTGGCAACACTGCACACCATGCTTTGAGCACGGCGGGTTGAACCATTTCAGCTGGGAACACCTTGAGCCCATCGGCCTGGCAGCGCAAAGCGGCGAAGGCTTCCGAAGGTGTGGCCACGCCGGGCAAGGCGATCATTCCCAGTCTTTTGGCTTCAGCGACCACCAAGGGGTCAAAGTGCGGGCTGACGATGAGTTGACCGCCAGCGGCATGGACATCGCGCACCTGCTGCACATCCATGACAGTACCCGCTCCGATCAAGCACTGACCCAGCCGCGCTCGCAGGGCCGCAATGCTCTGCAAAGGTTTGGGTGAATTCAATGGCACCTCAATCATGCACCAGCCCGCATCGACCAAGGCATGTCCCACTTGCAGGGCTTGATCGGGTTCTATGCCACGCAAAATCGCGATCAAGGGCAATTGCGCCATGGCGCTGGGCAAGTCAGGGGTGTTCATCATGCAGAGATGCTACCAAGGGTGTGGCGAGTCAAGTGGCTTGCCAGGCATTGCAAGCCTTGCCAGGTGGCATCGTCACCCAAGGTTTGACAGCTGAACCCGCGCAAGGCCAAAGCGCGTTGATAGCGTCTTTGCAAAGTGGGATTGGCCACCACCACCAGGGGCCCCTTCAGCAGATGGGCTTGGGCACGCAACTCTTCGCCAATCAACAAGCCCGACAGGTAGGCCAAGCCTTGCGTGGGCTTGAGTCGATCCATCAAAGCCAAGGTGCGCACAGAAAAAAGCGTGTGCAAAAGGCTGGCCCCGGTGAACGCGAGCGCAACGCCTTGATCAAACAATCGTTCATCCCCCTCATCCGCTGACGATGGGTCAGACTGGGGCGCGCTCAGCGTTCGTTCCAAGATGGAGTGCTGCTTCAGCAGGGCAAAGCATTCTCCTGTCATGAAGGTTTGAAAGTGCATCACGCTGTGGTTTTCCACCATCACCCACTTGCTGTGGGTGCCCGGCAAGATCACCGTGGCGTCAGCACAGCCCAACAGTTGCAGCGCCCCCAGCACTTGGGTTTCCTCGCCGCGCATCACATCGGGGGCATGCGACAGTTCGCAAGAAATGCCTGGGACCAATGCCACTTTGTTGGGCACCACCCAAACCAAATGTTGGGTCAGGTTTTGTAGTGGTCTGGGGCAAGCCATGTATGGGGCGAGCTGCCAACCTTGGGCGCTTCCGGCCATGCCGCAGATGAGGGTCAGGGCTTGGGAGTGAGCCATCCAATCACCACAAAAATGGTCCAACGCGTTGGCAAATCCCCCCGGTGCGATTTGCAAAATACCTTGATCGCTGTGCCGCTGCGAGACGATTTTTCCATCGGCAATCAGCGCGGCTCGCAACGCACTCGTGCCCCAATCCACGGCAATCAAGGTCGGGTGGTGAATGGTTTCGCTTGGGGGCATGAAGGGTCTCCCCATGGGCAGGGTTTGGGCAGATGTGGATAGGGTGCTGGGATAAAGTGAGTATAGAAGTGATGTGTTTTGAGGGTTTGCTCTCGGGCCTGGCCAGTCCAGCCCTGAAATAATGTGCCACACGGTCCAGCAGCGTAAAGCCTTTCAGGACGATAAGGAGACAACATGAAAATTTTGATCACAGGCGGCGGCGGTTTTTTGGGCGCACGCTTGGCGCGGACCTTATTGGCCACAGGTCAATTGGATGGCAAAGCGGTCAGCGGCTTGATGCTCACCGATCAGCAAGCCCCACCTACCGATTTGGTGGCCCAGTCCAATGTGCACGTGCGCACGGGGCCGCTGCTCGCACAAGTGGCTGATTTGGCAGCATGGCAGCCCGATGCCGTTTTCCATTTGGCCTCTGCGGTGTCTGGCGAATGTGAAGATGATTTTGATTTGGGCTTGCGCTCCAATATCGACTCTACCCGCGCGTTGTTGGATGCTTTTCGGCATGCCAAGCACGCACCGCGGTTTGTTTTTTCCAGTTCTGTGGCGGTGTATGGCCCCGATGCGGGTCACCATTGGCCGGGTGTGGTCAGCGACGACACCTTGCCCACCCCGCAGACCTCTTACGGCATCCACAAGCTCATTTGCGAGCATTTGGTCAGCGATTACACCCGCAAAGGTTATATCGATGGCCGCAGTGCCCGCTTGATGACGGTCACCGTGCGCCCAGGGCGACCCAATGGAGCGGCGTCATCTTTTTTCAGCGGCATCATCCGCGAGCCTTTGGCGGGTGAGCTTTCTATTTGCCCCGTGGATGCCAGCGTGTCTCACCCGGTGGCATCGCCGGGAAAAACCATTGAGGGTTTGATCAAGGTCTTTGAAGCCACTCGCGAAGCCTATAGGGGACGCACGGCCATGAACTTGCCTGGCTTGAACATCACGGTGGCCCAGATGTTGGATGCTTTGGAGGCCGTGGCGGGGCCAGAGGTTCGGGCCCGTGTGCGCTTTGAGCGCAACGCACAAATTGCCGGCATTGTGGCCAACTGGAGCCAGGGCGCCACAGCACAGCGGGCCGCTGATTTGGGTTTGATGCCCGACGCGGACTTTCAGACCATCATCCGTCAATACATCGCCGATTGCGAGCTGGCTGGCTTGGGTGCCAGCGCGCTCAAGGGTTTCAGACGCTGAGCGCTTCAGTGGTTGTCGCGGGGCACAAAAGCACCACGATGGCCACGCAAAAAGTCCAGATCGGCACCTTCGTCGGCTTGCAGCACGTGGTCAATATAGAGTTTCCAGTAACCTGAGTTGAGCCGGGGCTCGGGGGCTTTCCACAGGGCACGGCGCTGCGCCAACACCGCTTCGCTCACATGCAGTTGCAGCAAGCGCTTGGGCACGTCCAGTTCAATGATGTCGCCGTTTTCCACCAAAGCCAAAACACCGCCAGCGGCGGCCTCAGGTGCCGTGTGCAACACCACCGTGCCGTAGGCTGTGCCACTCATGCGCGCATCGCTGATGCGCACCATGTCGGTGATGCCCTTGCGCAAAATTTTCGGTGGCAATGGCATGTTGCCCACTTCGGCCATGCCAGGATAGCCTTTGGGGCCGCAGTTCTTTAACACCAAAATGCAGCTCTCATCGACGTCCAGGTTTTCGTCATCGATGCGCTGGTGAAAGTCTTCAATGTTTTCAAACACCACGGCCCGCCCTTTGTGCACCAGCAAAGCCGGCGTGGCTGCACTCGGCTTGATGACCGCACCTCTGGGGGCCAAATTGCCGCGCAGCACTGCAATACCTGCTTTGTCTTTGAAGGGGGCCGCAAAGGGCTTGATCACACGCGGGTCGTGGTTTTGCGCGCTGGCGATGTTTTCAGCCACGGTGTGGCCGCTGGCGGTGAGCAGGTCTTTGTGCAGCAGGTGTTCGATTTCTTTCATCACCACCGGCAGCCCGCCGGCATAGCAAAAATCTTCCATCAGGTGATCGCCTGAGGGTTGCAAATTGACCAAGCAGGGCAGGTCGCTGGCCAGGCGATCAAAGTCCTCCAGTGTGAGGGTGATGCCCAGGCGTCCAGCCATGGCAATCAGGTGGATCACCGCATTGGTGGAGCCGCCGATCGCAGCCAAAGTTTTGATCGCGTTTTCAAAAGCTTCGCGGGTCAAAATCTGAGAAATTTTGTGATCGCTGTGCACCATTTCCACTATGCGCCGACCCGCCATGCGGGCCAACACATTGCGACGGCCGTCGACCGCGGGGTAGGCGGCATTGCCAGGCAGGCCCAGACCCAAGGCTTCCACCATGCTGGCCATGGTGGAAGCGGTTCCCATGGTCATGCAGTGCCCATGGCTGCGGTGCATGCAGCTTTCGGCTTCTAAAAATTCGGCCAATTTCAAAGTGCCTGCTCGCACTTGTTCACTCATGCTCCACACGCCTGTGCCCGAGCCCAACTCTTGACCACGCCACTTGCCGTTGAGCATCGGCCCGCCACTGACCCCAATGGTGGGCAGGTCCGCACTGGCCGCACCCATGATGAGGGCTGGGGTGGTTTTGTCGCAGCCCATGAGCAACACCACGCCGTCCATGGGGTTGCCACGGATGCTTTCTTCCACGTCCATGCTGCTGAGGTTGCGGTAGAGCATGGCGGTCGGGCGCAACATCACTTCACCCAGCGACATGACCGGAAACTCCAGCGGAAATCCGCCTGCCTCATACACCCCGATCTTGACTTGCTCGGCGATGGTTCTGAAGTGCGAGTTGCAGGGGGTCAACTCACTGAAAGTATTGCAAATGCCAATCACGGGTCGGCCATCGAATTGATCGTGGGGGATGCCCTTGCCCTTGAGCCAACTGCGATAGGCAAACCCATCGCGATCTTGGCGCCCGAACCATTGTTGGCTGCGCAGTTCTTCCGGCTTTTTGCGAGGTGAAGTGGTCATCTGGGTCTCCGTGGTGCTGGGTTTTGGGCATCGTTATCGTATGATGTTAGCTCGAAATTCACTCTGGAGCTATCCATGGGCACCCCTGAAATCTTGTGCGTATCAAAACTTCCCCCGTTCTTGATGAGCGATTTACAAGACCATTTCCAAATCCACGACCATGAGCACATCACCGACCCAGGGGCCTTGGGCCGGATTCGGGCCATCGTGGGTGGGGGCGAGTCCAAAATTGACAAAAAATTGCTCAGCTTGTTTCCTGCTGTGGAAATGGTCTCGATTTTTGGCGTGGGTTATGACGGCGTCGACATCCCCACCATCCAAGAGCGCGGCATCCGCGTCAGCCACACGCCCGGGGTTCTCAATGACGATGTGGCTGATTTGGCACTGGGTCTGATGTTGTCGGTGGCGCGTCGCATTCCGCAAGCACATCAATTTGTGCGCACTGGTGATTGGGTGGACGGGCCCTTTCCACTGGCTCGCAAGTTGACGGGTGCTCGATTGGGTTTGGTGGGCATTGGGCGCATTGGGCAAGCGATTGCCAAACGCGCAGCCGCTTTTGACATGAGCATTGCATACACATCGCGCAACGAACACCCCGATTTGCCATTCACCTATTACCCCAGTCCCAAGGCCTTGGCGGCTCAGGTGGATTTTCTGGTGGCCATCACCCCTGGGGGCGATGGCACGCGTGGACTGATCAATGCCGAGGTGTTGGCCGCCTTGGGCCCCAAAGGTTTCTTGATCAACGTGGCCCGTGGTTCTGTGGTGGATCAACCCGCCTTGATCCAGGCCCTCAAATCCAAATCCATCGCCGGTGCGGGCTTGGATGTCTATATCGACGAACCCAGGGTGGTGCCCGAGCTGCGGGCTTTGGACAATGTCGTCCTCACCCCCCACATGGCCAGCGGCACCATGGAAACGCGGCGTGCCATGGCCAATTTGGCATTGATGAATCTGCAGGCACATTTCTCAAATCAACCCTTGCTCACCCCCATCCCAGAGTGCCCGCCTCCTCGGGAATAAGCGCAAACCCGTTCAGGGTTTTCATGGGTGTCTGCGTTCAGCCAATGGTCATACGATAAGAACCTATGCACTCATTGCGCCTGATCTCTCCCACGCGGATCCCCGTTAAGAATGCCCACGCCAGCACCGTTGAGGCACTTGGAAAAAGCATTGTGGCGGGCCAATATCCTGTGGGAACCAGTCTGCCGCCAGAGCCCCAGTTGTGCGAGAACTTTGGGGTCAGCCGAACCGTGGTTCGCGAGTCCATCAAGTCGCTGGTCGCCAAGGGCTTGATCGTCACAGGACCCAAGCTGGGAACACGCGTTTTGTCGGAGGACCAGTGGAATTGGTTTGATCCCGATGTGGTGTCTTGGTTGTCTCAAAAACGATTGAGTGCTGATTTTTTGCGCGATTTGCAAGAGTTGCGACGGATTGTGGAGCCGGCTGCCATTCGATTGGCCGCTGAGCGCGCAACGACACAAGAGCTCACTTCCATTGAAGTGGCCTTTTCTGGGATGAAAAATGCCGTTGAAAACGGGGGCGATTACGTCACCCACGACCTGCGCTTTCACCAGGGTTTGTTGCAGGCCTCTGGCAACCGCATGTTGGTGCAAATGAGCAAAGTGTTGGGCGCATTGCTTCGCACCAGTTTTGAAATTTCCACAGCCAAGAAGAATGGCCCGGCCGAATCTTTGTCCATGCACAGAGAAGTGCTGGATGCCGTGATCGCTCGAGAACCCGATCGCGCCGAAGCCGCCATATTGCATTTGATCGACGGGGCCAAGCAAGACATTGATTTGGTCTTGTCTTCGCGCCGACGAATTCCCTACATTGGGCGCCCCGCATCCCCTTTGCGGGCGCTCTGATGATTTCCACCACTTCCATATAAAAGGAGACAAAGCATGAAAATGAAAAAAATGTGGGCTGCTGCCATGGTGGCCGCAGGCATGATGGCGGCATCCCCGGCCATGTCACAAGAAAAACTGAATGTTTTTTGGGTCAAAGGCTTTTACAAGGCTGAAGATGATGCGCTTTATGCGGCCATCAAAAAATTCGAAGCCAAGTACAAAAATGTCAAGGTCGAGTTGTCGCAATATCCGATTCAAGACATGATTCCAAAGACCGTTGCGGCTTTGGACTCGGGCACCCCACCAGATGTGGCCTATGCCGACGTGTATGACTTTCAAGTGACGGCTTCCTGGGCCTACGATGGCAAGCTCGAGGACATCAGCAGCGTGATCAACCCGATCCGTGCGCGTTTCGCTGGCAACACCATTGAAACCACCTTTTTGCTGAACAACAAAGAAAATAAACGCGCTTATTACGCCTTCCCCATCAAGCAGCAGACCATGCACATCCAGTACTGGGCTGACATGTTGAGCGATGCGGGCTTCAAGGACACAGATATTCCCACCAACTGGAAAGATTACTGGGAATTTTGGTGCGGCAAGGTCCAAGCGGCACACCGACAAAAAACAGGGCAGCGCAGCTTTGGCATCGGCCAACCCATGGGCGTTGATTCCAGCGACTCGTTCTTTTCTTTCTTGACCTTCATGGATGCTCACAACGTCAAGTTGGTCAGTGACTCGGGCAAATTGCTGGTCGACGATCCTGATGTGCGCAAGGGACTGATCGCTGCCATGACCGACTACACCGCTGTTTATGGTCGCGGTTGCACGCCACCTTCTTCGACCAGCTGGAAGGACCCGGACAACAACGTTGCGTTTCACAACAAAACCACGGTGATGACCCACAATGCCACCATTTCCATCGCGGCCAAATGGTTGGACGACATGAACAACGCGGCGCTCACCCCTGAGCAGCGCGCGACCGCCACCAAAAACTACAAAGAGTTGGTGAAAACAGCGGGCTTTCCGAACAAACCCGACGGCTCCAAAATGGTTTATCGCGCGGCGATCAAAACCGGTGTGATTTTCAAGGACGCTAAAAATAAGGCCCGTGCCAAGGACTTCGTCAGCTTTTTGCTGCAAGAAGAAAACCTGACCCCTTATGTGGAAGGCTCTTTGGGTCGCTGGTTCCCGGTGACCAAAGTGGGCCAACAAAGCAAGTTTTGGCAGGACGATGTCCATCGCAAAGCGGTCTATACCCAGTTCATGAACGGGACCAGCCCCTTTGAGTTCACCAAAAACTTCAGGTTCACCCAGCTCAACAACGAAAACGTTTGGGCCAAGGCGATGAACCGCGTGTTGAACGAAAAAGTGCCGGTGGAAAAAGCCGTTGATGAGATGATTGATCGCATCAAGACGGTCGCCCGCTGATGGCCAGATGACAAAAACGGGGCCCAATTCAAGCTTGGGCCCCGTCCTTTTGGTTCAATTGCGATATGTCTGATTCCCTCGCTCTGACACCTGCTGCGCCATCCACACTTACCCAATGGGAGCGTGCTGGCCGGTGGATGTTGGTGCCTTACTTATTGATTTTTTTCTTGTTTGTGCTGTACCCCGTTTGCTACGGGTTGTGGTTGGCACGCCATCCAGAAAGTTACGTCAAGCTGTTTGACGACCCTATTTTTTTCCGCACGGCTGTGAACACCTTGGTTTTTTTGGTGGTGGCCATCAATGTCAAGATGGCCATGGCCATGGTGTTATCGGGTTTCTTTTTGCACAAAAGATGGTGGATCAAGGCCCTGTCACTTTTGTTCATCTTGCCCTGGGCCCTGCCGTCGATCCCCACCATTTTGTCGGTGCGTTTCATGCTCAACCCCGAGTGGGGTGTGATCAATACACAAATTTTTCAACTCACCGGTCTAGATGGCCCGAATTGGCTCAACGACACCACCTTGGCCTTGTCCTTTTCCATGGTCATGCACATCTGGAAATCCTTGCCTTTTTGGACCTTGATCTTGCTGGCAGGTCGCATGTCCATTCCCGCTGAGCAATACGAGGCTGCCTCGGTGGATGGTGCCAGTTCTTGGCAGAAATTCAGGTTCATCACCTGGCCTTCGATGCGGACCCTGTATTTGACTTCCACGATTTTGTCGATGATTTGGACATTGGGCGACTTCAATTCTGTTTATTTGCTCACCGGTGGTGGTCCCGCAGATTTGACCCATGTGCTGGCCACATTGGGCATTCGCTACCTGAGATTGGACCAAGTGGACTTGGCCATGGCCTCGATTGTGGTGGCGTTGCCCTTGGTCTTGCCCTTGGTGTTTTTCATGATGAAGCGTTTGTCCAAATGAAGGCCTATCCATGAAAACCTGGACTTGGCGCAATACCTTGACCGAGGCCAAGCTGCTGTTGATTGGTATCCCCCTGTTTTTGTGGACCATGATTCCGGTTTATCACTTGGTGCTGTTTTCTATTTCGCCCCGGGACTCGGCGACGTCGGGTCGGCTGTGGCCCAAAGAGCCCACGTTGCAAAACTTCAACTTTGTGTTTTATCAAAAGCATTTTTACCTGGATTATTTTTGGATTCAGTTGGGTAACTCGGTGTTGATTGCGACAGCGGTGGCATTTATCACTTTGGTGATTTCCACCTTTGCCGCTTTTGCCATCAGCCGTTTGCGCGTGCAAGGAGGCAGGACAGTGCTGAACATGGCCTTGTTCACCTACTTCATACCGGCTGCTTTTTTGGCCGTGCCGATGTACAAAACCATGGGCGTTTACGGTTTGCTCAACAGCCAGTGGGCTTTGATTTTGGCCATGGTCACCATCGCCTCTCCGTATTGCATTTGGGTTCTCAAGCAAGCCTCAGACAAGTTGCCTTATGAACTGGATGAGGCGGCACGCATGGATGGCGCATCTCCCATGCAATTGTTTCGCTTGGTTTATTTGCCGTTGATGGTGCCGTCTTTGGTGGCAGTGGGCACCTATTCTTTGCTGTTGGCTTGGAACGAATACCTGTATGCTTTTTTGCTGCTGTCGCGCGACGACACCGTGACCTTGGCCGTGGCGCTGGGAAATTTCTTATCTGCCGACGATTCGCCTTGGGAGTTGCTGATGGCCACGGGCTTGGTGTATGCCTTGCCACCAGCGGCAATTTATTACACTTTTAAGCGCTACATGGTTTCGGGCCTGACTGCAGGCGCCGTTAAATCCTGAAAGAGACGACATGGCCCATATTTCTTTTCGCGACATCAAAAAATCATTTGGCCCGGTGGATGTCATCCATGGCATCAGCTTTGATATCCATGATGGTGAGTTTGTGGTGTTGGTGGGTCCCTCGGGTTGCGGTAAATCTACCTTGTTGCGCATGTTGGCTGGCTTGGAAGACATCAATGCGGGTGAAATCGCCATCGATGACCGGGTGATCAACGACTTGGACTCCAAGGATCGGGACATTGCCATGGTGTTTCAAAGCTACGCTTTGTATCCCCATATGACGGTGTATGACAACATGGCGTTCAGCTTGAAGTTGCGCAAAGCGCCCGAAACCTTGATCCGGGAGCGGGTGCTCAATGCCGCCAAAATCTTGAGCCTAGACAGCTTGTTGCAACGCCAACCGCGTGAGTTGTCCGGCGGTCAACGCCAGCGTGTGGCCATGGGCCGAGCGATTGTGCGCGACCCCAAAGTGTTTTTGTTCGACGAGCCCTTATCCAACCTGGATGCAAAGTTGAGGGTTGCCATGCGAGCCGAAATCAAGGCCTTGCACCAGCGGCTCAGAACCACCACGGTTTACGTCACGCACGACCAAATTGAAGCCATGACCATGGCCGACCGCATCGTGGTCATGCGTGACGGCATCATTGAGCAAATTGGTACCCCGCTGGAATTGTTTGACCATCCGTGTAATTTGTTCGTGGCCCAGTTCATTGGGTCCCCGGCCATGAATGTCTTGCCGGGTCAGGCTGTGTACGATCAAGGCCAGTGGGATGTTTTGGTGAATGGGCAGCGCTGGCCTGCGCCGGCCCTGGCCGGTTTGAAGGCCGGTCAAGCGGTCCATTATGGTTTCCGGCCCACCGATTTAAAACTGTCTGCCAACGGCGAAGGTGTTCAAGCGGAGGTGACCTTGGTCGAACCCACTGGCTCTGAAACCGAGCTGATGTTGCGCTGCGGTGAGCACAATTTGGTGATGGTGATTCATGGCCGTACCTCGGTTCAAAGCGGCGACCAAGTCCATTTGCTCATGGATGCAGCGCGCGCCCATGTGTTTGACAGTGCCAGCGAGCAGCGCATTGCCTGAGTCAAGCATGGTGGTGGTGGTCATGGGTGTGAGCGGTTGTGGCAAAACCACCATCGCATCCTCTTTGGCCCAGACCTTGGGCTGGGCCTTTATCGAAGGCGATGCATTTCATCCCCCCGAAAACGTTCATCGCATGGCACACGGCATTGCGCTCACGGATGCCGATCGCGCCTTGTGGTTGGAGCGTTTGGCTTTGGAGCTGAAAGATCAGTCTCGTGTCAATTCAGGTGTGGTGCTGGCTTGCTCCGCCTTGAAAAAATCTTATCGAGACGTCTTGAGGAGCGGTTGGCCGAATGCACTTTTTTTGTATTTGCATGGCAGCGCCGATTTGATTGGTCAACGCTTGACTGCCCGCAAAGGGCATTACATGCCCAGCAGTTTGTTGCAAAGTCAATTTGAAACCCTGGAGCCGCCTGGGCAAACAGAGCGCGCTTGGCGCTACGACATTGGCCAGTCTCCACAAGCCATCGTGGACGATGTGCTCAAGCGAATGGGCAACGACACCACGCAATTCGCGTGAGTGAAGGCCCCTCAACCGGGTGCCTGCACTCTGGGACAGTAGATGTGAATTAGCGCGGAAATCCGCCGCCACGACCGCCGCCGCCGCCCCCGGAGCGACCACCACCGCCGCCACCACCAAATCCACCTTTGCGTGGGCCCCCAGGGCGACCACTGTTGTTGCGTTGACCACCGCCCCGATTGCGCTCGGTCATCAGGTCCACGCTGGTGCGGGTAGGGTCGGGTTGGCGCATCGCGCTGTTTTGGTTTTTATGACCAAAGGCATTGACACCACTTTGGGTGCCCAAATGCGCATTGGCGCGCGGTTGGAAATCGTCGGGCTCCGCGCCACCTTCTGATGGGTTGTGGTGAGGGGCTTGTGCATGCGGGGCATCACGCACCATCATGGGGTCACGTGGTGGGCGGTCATCACGGTATCGGTTGCGGCCCTGGCCTTGTCCCCCATTGGGGCGCGGTGGTTTGGCGCCGGGGGTGCGCACCTGGCCATTGGGGCGTGGCGTGGCCCGTTGGCCTTGACTGGCTTTGCCATCGCGCATGCGCTGCATCATTTCGGAGCGCGCGGCTTTGGCGGCCGCCGCCATCACATCGCGGCTGGGGGGTTGACCCAAACCGCCCCACAGGGTTTGACGCCCCATGGCAATGGGTTCGGCGACTTCATTTTCCTCAGGCCCAAAGCCTTCAATGGCTTGGACGGGTACCGCTTGCCCAGTGAAGCGCTCGATGTCGCGCATGAACCCTTGTTCATCCAGAGAGACCAAACTGACGGCCTCACCCGTGGCGCCGGCTCGGCCGGTGCGGCCAATCCGGTGCACATAGTCTTCGCTGATGTTGGGAATGTCGTAATTGACCACGTGGGGCAATTCGTCGATGTCGATGCCCCGCGCTGCAATGTCGGTGGCCACCAGGGCTCGGATGTCGCCAGATTTGAAGCCAGCCAAAGCTTGGGTGCGTGCGGTTTGGCTTTTGTTGCCATGCAAGGCCATGGCCGTGATGCCATGCTTGTTCAAAAATTCGGCCACGTTGTTGGCACCAAATTTGGTCCGGGTGAAGACCAGCACCTGGCTCCATGCATGCGCCTCAATGATGTGGGCGAGCAAAGCCTTTTTCTTGCCGCGACCCACCGGGTGCACCACTTGGGTGATGCTCTCCACCGTGGTGTTGCTGGGCGTGACTTGGATGCTTTGTGGGTTGCGAAGCAAGCCATTGGCCAAATCGCGAATCTCTTCGCTGAACGTGGCAGAGAAAAGCAGGCTTTGCTTTTCGCGCGGCACCAGGGCCAGGATTTTTTTGACATCGTGCACAAATCCCATGTCGAGCATGCGATCGGCTTCATCCAAAACCAATATTTGAACCGTCGACAAGTCCAGAAAGCCTTGTTGCTGCAGGTCCAACAACCGCCCGGGGGTGGCGACCAAGATGTCCACGCCGTTGCGCAGGCGGTCAATTTGGGGGTTCATGCCAACACCGCCAAAAATCACGGCTGAGGTCAGTTGCAAGTATTTCCCATAAACACGCACAGACTCTTCGACCTGAGCCGCCAGTTCGCGGGTAGGGGTGAGCACCAGGGCACGGATACCAAAAACACCGTGCTTATTGGGGGTGCTGCGGCTCATGGCCAATTTGTGCAGCATGGGCAAGGTGAAAGCAGCGGTTTTGCCTGTGCCCGTCTGGGCGCCAGCCAGCAGGTCTTGTCCATCCAAAACAGCCGGTATGGCTTGGGCTTGAATGGGGGTGGGGGTTTCGTAGCCTTGCTCGCGCACGGCTTTCAAAATGGCCGGAGCCAGTTTCAGATCGTCAAAGTTCATGATGGAGCGCCGTCTCGGGCGCGGGAGTTCGGCCTGATCCGCTGTTTGCAACAGCAGCCAGTCATCGGCCAACAGGGTTCACAGGTGGGCTGTAAAGCTAAATGCAGTGTGCCTAGCTCAGCCCCAGCAGAAGCGCTGGTGTTGCACCAACTGGAGGATGCAACGTGATCGATTGTCGCATGATTTGATTTGCCTTGGCCGGGCCAGCGCTCAGGGCTGATAATCACTGGTTTTCAACCGCGTTCCAAGGATATTTCGCATGGCCCAGTATGTTTTCACCATGAAACGCGTCGGCAAAATCGTGCCACCCAAGCGGCACATCCTCAAGGACATTTCGCTGAGCTTTTTCCCGGGCGCCAAGATTGGTGTGTTGGGTCTCAACGGTTCAGGCAAGTCCACCTTGCTGAAAATCATGGCGGGTGTGGACACCGAGATCGAGGGCGAAGCCCAACCCATGGCAGGCTTGAAAATTGGCTATTTGCCGCAAGAGCCTAAGCTGGACCCGCAAAGCACGGTTCGGCAGGCGGTTGAAGGGGGCATGGGTGAGGTGCTGGCGGCGAAAAACCGGTTGGAAGAAATTTATGCCGCTTATGCAGAGCCCGATGCGGACTTTGACAAGTTGGCGGCTGAGCAAGGCGAGTTAGAGGCGATCATTGCCACCGCAGGCAGCGACAGCGAACACCAGTTGGAGATTGCCGCGGACGCCTTGCGCCTGCCGCCTTGGGACGCCGTGATTCAAAACCTGTCAGGCGGCGAAAAGCGCCGCGTGGCCTTGTGCCAATTATTGCTCTCCCGTCCCGACATGTTGTTGCTGGATGAACCCACCAACCACTTGGACGCCGAATCGGTGGATTGGCTGGAGCAATTTTTGGCGCGTTTTTCTGGCACCGTGGTGGCCATCACCCACGACAGGTACTTTTTGGACAATGCCGCTGAATGGATTTTGGAACTCGACCGAGGCCACGGCATTCCCTACAAAGGCAACTACACCACCTGGTTGGAACAAAAGCAAGACCGCTTAGAGAAAGAGCAAAAGGGCGAGGAAGCCCGTGCCAAGGCCTTGAAAAAGGAACTCGATTGGGTCCGTCAAAACCCCAAGGGCCGTCAAGCCAAAAGCAAGGCGCGCATTGCTCGCTTTGAAGAGTTGTCAGATTTCGAATACCAAAAACGCAACGAAACCCAGGAAATTTTCATCCCGGTGGCCGAGCGTTTGGGCAATGAAGTGTTTGAGTTCACCCATGTCAGCAAATCCTTTGGTGACCGTTTGCTCATCGACGACCTGAGCTTCAAGGTCCCGGCCGGTGCCATCGTCGGCATCATTGGCCCCAACGGGGCCGGCAAATCCACCTTGTTTCGGATGATCGCGGGCAAAGAACAACCCGACAGTGGCACGATCAAGATCGGCTCCACCGTCAAAATGGCCTTTGTCGATCAAACGCGCGACGACCTGTCCAACGAAAAAACGGTTTGGGAAGATGTTTCGGGTGGCTTGGACATCCTGACCGTGGGCAAATTTGAGATGGCCAGCCGCGCGTACTGTGGCCGCTTCAATTTCAACGGCGGTGACCAACAAAAGCGTGTGGGCACCCTGTCGGGCGGTGAACGTGGCCGGCTGCACTTGGCCAAAACCTTGATCGCCGGTGGCAATGTGTTGCTGTTGGACGAACCCTCAAACGACTTGGACGTGGAAACCTTGCGCGCTTTGGAGGATGCCCTCCTGGAGTTTGCTGGCAGCGTGATGGTGATCAGCCATGACCGTTGGTTCTTGGACCGCATTGCCACACACATCCTGGCTTGCGAAGGGGATTCGCACTGGACTTTCTTTGACGGCAACTACCAAGAGTACGAAGCCGATAAGAAGAAGCGCCTGGGCGAGGAGGGTGCCAAGCCCAAGCGGGTGCGCTACAAAGCCCTCACTTGAGGTCTCGTGCGCTGGGCCACCATTCACCACTGGTCAGGCGCAAACTTTCAGCACTGGCCACAGCGCTGAGTACCGCCAGAGCGGTTACTTCTGTGGCCAGGGTTGACAACAGCATCATGTCCGCGGGCACCCCACTTTTACCGGTAGCCAAAGCAAACAGCGTGTCACCATCCCAGGGGGTGTGAACGGGTCGAATGGTTTGGGCCAAACCGTTGTGACCCATTTGGGCCAGTCGATGGGCTTGGCTTTTGCTCAAAACGGCATCGGTGGCCAGCACGCCGATGGTGGTGTTCCCCCCTGTGGAAAGTGCGCCCGTGGATGCGCCCTGGACCAGGCTGTTGACCGTGTCTTGAAGTGTCAGCCCTGAAGCTGTGGTTCTGGCACCGGCAAGGATGCGCCCATTCTTTGGGTTCACCACATCGCCCAAGGCATTGACCACCACCAAAGCGGCCACGGTCA
This sequence comes from Limnohabitans rimovensis (SeqCode), assembly GCF_965234775.1. Classification (GTDB taxonomy): domain Bacteria; phylum Pseudomonadota; class Gammaproteobacteria; order Burkholderiales; family Burkholderiaceae_C; genus Limnohabitans; species Limnohabitans rimovensis. The sequence goes on from NZ_OZ248566.1 coordinate 427,088, forward strand.
CGCCCCCCACGGTCAATGCAGCGCTGCCAATGCCCCCTTTCATCGCCAGGTGGGGCCCAAAAACTTTGCCGACTGTGGCGCCTGAACCCGCGCCCACATTACCCAGGCTCACCGGAGCCGAGCTGGCCGCTTCACAGGCCATCCAGCCGCTCGTGAGGTCGGGACGGATGCGGGGTTCTCCCACGCCCAGGTCAAAAATCACGGCAGCCGGCACGATGGGGACGCGAACAGGCCCCACCGGGAAACCATGGCCATGTTGCTCCAACCATTTCATGACCCCGGATGCCGCATCCAAGCCAAAGGCGCTCCCCCCTGAAAGCAAAACCGCGTGTACATGGGGCACGGTGTTGTGGGGGGCCAGCAAATCGGTTTCTCGCGTGCCAGGGGCGGCACCTCGGACTTCGACCCCGCCCACCGTGCCATCGGGGCAAATCACAACGGTGCAACCCGTGGGTCGCTCACCCAAACTGTGGTGCCCTACCAACACACCTTGAAGTCGGGTCAGCGTTGAGTTGTGTGTCATGTGGGCGTTTGCGGCAGGTGATGATTAGAAAGACTGATATGCGTAGATTTCAACACAAGGTGCCAGCCTTTCCCATCGACTAACAATGCAGATGCAGACGGGTCATGGCTCGGTGAGAAGGTTTTTACACGGCACCCAGAATAAATGTTACATTCAGTTACAAATAAGCGGGTTTCACCAGCGAACCGCCTGGGACTGGCCTTGGGAGTCAAGTGGATGTGTGGAGGGAATTCATAAATAAAGAGTTTATTAATAATTTTATTTATTAAGTTAATACTTTATAATGAATTCTCAATTTCAATTTAACCTCAAAGGGGCAACTCATGAGTAACAAGATCACTTTTGATGCAGGCAGTGAATATTGCGGCACCAGTTACGCCGCCAAGATGTTGGACCTGTCCGTGGGCACGGTTCAATCGCTGGTCGAAAAAGGTGAATTGGTGGCATGGAAAACCCAAGGCGGCCACCGGCGCATCTCCATCCAATCGGTGAGAGATTTCCAACGCCGCAACAACTACATCTCCAAGTCCCATTTGGTTTCAGGCCAAAGGCTGAAGGTGATGGTGGTCGAAGACGAAGACCTCACGCGCCAGATGCTGAGTGATCACTTTCAACAATGGGACTTGCCCTTGGACCCGAGCTTTTTCAGTTCGGCCATGACAGCACTGCTCGATTGGCCGCAGTTGCAACCCCAAGTGCTGATCACCGATTTGCGCATGCCGGGATTGGATGGGTTTGAGCTGATCCGCACATTGCACGATCACCCCCGCTATGCCCAAATGGTGGTGGTGGTGGTCACCGCTCTGTCGCCACAAGAGATCGCTGCAGAGGGTGGCATGCCAGAAGGCGTTCAATTGATGCACAAACCCATCGACATGGGTTGGCTCAAGGGTTATTTGAATGCATTGGTCAGCATGGGACAAATGGCCAAGCGGCAGGACGAATTGGTTCGCATGCGCGACATGTGAGTCCGACACGGGGCATCGGCTGTGCAGGGGTTTCACCCATGCCCCGAATGACAAAGCCTTTTATGCTTGTGGCCTGTTTAACATGAGTTTGTCATGCCACTGAAGTTGCCCCCATCGGGCCCCAATCCCCACCAGCGCGCGCACCACCCCCATTGGCCCCAGCGTTTGCCGCTTGACATGGTCTTGCCATCCACCACGCTGTGGGACAACTTGGCGGTCAATGCCCTTCGATATCCTCAAAAGAGCGCCGTCCATTTCATGGGCACAGCGTGGACTTACCCGGAAGTGATGCGCCAAGCTGAGCGTTTGGCGGCTTGGCTCGTTGTGCATGGCGTGGTGGCTGGCGACCGGGTGCTGCTAACCATGCAAAACTGCCCCCAATGGTTGATCGCTCACTTTGCGATCTTGCGCGCCAATGCGGTGGTGGTGCCGGTCAACCCCATGAACCGCAGTTTGGAATTGCAACATTACATTGTGGACGCTGATGCCCGTGTGGCCATCACCTCCGCCGACTTGGCCGATGAAATGGCGCTGGCCAACGAGGCCTTGCCCCTCGATCAGCAATTGAACCACGTGTTGGTCACGCAGCACAGCGATGGATTTGATCCCAAAAGCACACCTGAGGGGGACATGCCAGAGGCTTGGCGCGATTGGCTGCTGTCATCGCATCCAGTGCCTGTATTGAAATCTGGTCAAACCCACCACTGGGTGGATGCGCTGGCCTGTGCAGCCGAGTTGCCCGCGCACACCGCCCAAGCCGCTGACATGGCGGTTTTACCCTACACCAGCGGCACCACCGGCCTGCCCAAGGGGTGTATCCACCTGCACCAAAGTTTGATGCACAACGCCATGGCCTCGGCCTTTTGGAGCCAGGGCACGCCAGACAATGTGAGCTTGTGCGTGGTGCCCATGTTCCACATCACGGGCATGGTCTCGGTGATGCATTCGGCCATCTATTTGGGGGCCACTTTGGTGTTGATGCCCCGCTGGAACCGGGATTTGGCGGCCCGCTTGATCCAGCGCCATCGGGTCACCCATTGGACCAATATCCCGACCATGGTGATCGACCTGTTGGGCAGCCCCGATGTGGACCAATACGACCTGAGCAGTTTGGTGCATATCGGCGGTGGCGGTGCAGCTATGCCGCAAGCGGTGGCGCAGCGTTTAAACACCCAGTGGGGGCTAAAATACATCGAAGGTTATGGTTTGACCGAAACCTCTGCCCCATCGCATTCCAACCCGCCAGACCGGCCCAAGCAGCAGTGTTTGGGCGTGCCATTCATGAGCACAGATGCGCGCGTCGTGGACCCCCAACATTTGACTGAGTTGCCGGTGGGAGAGGCTGGGGAGATCGTGATCCATGGTCCCCAAGTGTTCCAAGGCTATTGGAAGCGCCCCGATGAAACCGCCAAAGCTTTTTTTGAGTTGGACGGCAAAAGGTTTTTTCGTTCGGGTGACCTGGGCCGCATGGATGAGGAGGGCTATTTTTTCATCACCGATCGGCTCAAGCGCATGATCAATGCTTCGGGCTTCAAAGTGTGGCCGGCCGAAGTGGAGGCGCTGATGTTTCAGCACCCGGCCATCTTGGAGGCCTGCATCATCGCCACCCGTGACCCGTACCGCGGCGAAAGCGTGAAAGCGATGGTGGTGCTGCGCCCTGAGCACCAAGGGCGGGTCACGGAACAAGACGTCATGGCTTGGTGCCGAAACCACATGGCCGTGTACAAGGCGCCCAAAGAAATTGAATTCATGGGCGTCTTGCCCAAAAGCGCCAGCGGCAAGGTGATGTGGCGCGCCCTGCAAGAGGCTGAATACGCCCGCCCATCCAAGGCGGTTTGAGCCGGGCAGGGCACTTGATTCCAGCCCAGCCCCGATGGGACGGATGCGACCACGGCTTGCGCTAAGCTTGGGACATGATTCAACTTTCTGTCCTTGACCAGTCCATCGCCGCGGCCGGTTCCTCCCAAGACCAAGCGGTGCGCAACACTTTGGCGCTGGCGCAGCACTGCGAAGCTTGGGGCTACCGGCGTTTTTGGGTCAGCGAGCACCACAGCCACCCCAGCATCGTCGGCACCGCGCCCGAAATCCTCATGGCCGCTATCGCCGCGCGAACCCAGCGCATTCGCATTGGCAGTGCCGGGGTGATGTTGCCCCACTACTCAGCCCTCAAAGTGGCCGAGCAATTCAGGGTGCTCAATGCCCTGGCACCAGGGCGCATCGATTTGGGTGTGGGGCGCGCACCCGGCAGCGACGGCCGCACCGCGCAGGTCCTCAATCCGGACCGATATGCATCTGAGCGCTTTCCCCAGCAGGTGCTGGAGTTGCAAGCTTGGATCACCGGCACGCCCTTGCCAGTGGGTCATCCTGGGCACGGGGTGTTCGCCTACCCCAGCAGCGACACCACGCCCGATATTTGGATGTTGGGCAGTTCAGACTATGGCGCCCAATTGGCCGCACACCTGAGCTTGCCCTATGCGTTTGCCTACTTCATCACCGAGGGGCAGGGCTTGGAGACCGCCTTGGATTTGTATCGGCAAAACTTCCGGCCTACCGAGGAACGACCCCGGCCCCACGCGACGGTGTGTGTCTGGGCCTTGGCCGCTGACACCGAGGAACAAGCCTGGCATTTGTTCAAAAGCCGGGCCCGTTGGCGCATGGACCGCAACCTGGGCCGCATTGGCCCGGTCATGCCGCCAGACCAGGCTGAGCGTGACTACAGCCCGGCTGAACAACTCGCCCTGGCGCAACTCAAAGCCAATGCCTTGGTGGGCTCGGGCCCCCAAGTGGCCAACAAACTGCGCGCTTTGGCGCAACGCATGGACATCGATGAAATCGTGGTGATCACCTGGACCCATGACCCTGTGCACCAGCGTCGCTCTTATGAACTGTTGGCCAAAGAATTTGCTTGGGGTCAGCGGGCTCCATCCCCCGAGCTTGAGGCGGCATTGAGCTGATCCTCCACACAGAAAGGTTTTTGATGTTTTCGACTTCAATTGCGGGCAGCTTGCCCAAACCTGAATGGCTGGCCGAGACCCAAAAACTCTGGCCACAATGGAAACAAGCCGGTGCCTCTTTGCTGCAAGCCAAGGCCGACGCCACGCTGCTGTGGATCAAGGCGCAAGAAGACGCCGGTTTGGACATCATCGGCGACGGCGAGCAAGCACGGCAGCATTTTGTGCATGGTTTTTTAGAGCAGGTCGAGGGCATTGACTTTGAAAACAAGGTCAAGATGGGCATCCGCAACAACCGCTATGACGCCATGGTGCCGCAGGTGGTGGCCAAGCTGCGCTTGAAAGGGCGAGTCCACGCCATGGAAGCCCAACTGCTGCGTGCCCACACACAGAAAAAAACCAAGTTCACCTTGCCCGGCCCGATGACGATCGTGGACACCGTGGCCGACCGGTTTTATGGTGAGGGCAAAGAGGGCCGCATCCAAATGGCCATGGCCTTTGCCGAGTTGCTGAACCAAGAGGCACTGGCGCTGCAAGCCGATGGCATCGACATCATCCAGTTTGACGAACCCGCTTTCAATGTCTACATGGAAGACGCCGCCGATTGGGGGGTGAAAGCGCTAGAGCGTGCCGCCCAAGGCCTGACCTGTACCACCGCGGTGCACATTTGCTATGGCTATGGCATCCAAGCCAATGTGGACTGGAAAAACACCTTGGGCCACGAGTGGCGGCAATATGAAAAAGTGTTTCCAGCGCTGGCCAAAAGCAGCATCCAGCAAGTCAGCCTAGAGTGCTTTCACTCGCATGTGCCCATGGATTTGATTTCTTTGCTCAAAGGCAAAGATGTGATGGTGGGCGTGATCGATGTGGCTTCCGATGTGATCGAAACCCCTGAAGAAGTGGCCGACACCATTGGCAAAGCTTTGCAATTTGTCAGCAAGGAACACCTGTTTCCTTGCACCAACTGCGGCATGGCGCCCATGGACCGCGAGACGGCTCAGGCCAAATTAAAAGCCTTGGTCGCGGGTTCAGCCTTGGCCATTGAAAGGCTGTCTCAGCACTGAGGCGCTGATGCCACCGCCTCGGGCTTGGCCATCAAACCGGTTTCCGGGTCAAACTCGGCGGCCTTGAGGTACAGGGCCAAGCCAGCATCCATGGTTTGGGCGTGTTGCTCAAACCAAAGGCCGACTTCGTGCAACAGTTGCCTGACCAAGGGCAATTGATGGAGCTCGCGGCCACGGCGCAAACCTTCTTTCATGACTTGCAAAATGGTGTCGTGTTGCTGGGCGTGGCAACCCATAGGCCCAAATTGGGTTTGCGCCATCCAGCGGTCTTCGCGCTCGAAATGGTCTTGGGTGTGGGTGAGGACGGCCTCGTAGCGGTCCATCAAATCGGCATCGTTGGCCATTTGGGCAGCGCCCAGCAGGGCGACAAATTCCACATGGGTCTCGTCCATGGGGGCCATGTCCACCACCAAGTCATCTGACCATTGCAAACTGGGTTCGCTGGGGTTGGTGTATTTGTCGTCAATCACGATCTCGGTCATGGTGTCGCTCGCATCAATGGGTTTTGGTTGGGGACAGTTGGGTTCAGCCTGCGCTCAAGCGCGCTCAAAGATGGCGGCAATGCCTTGACCGCCACCAATGCACATGGTCACCAAGGCATAGCGCCCTTGGATGCGATGCAGTTCATGCAAAGCCTTGACGGTGATCAAAGCGCCCGTGGCGCCAATCGGGTGGCCCAATGAAATGCCCGAGCCATTGGGGTTGACCTTGGCGGGGTCCAGGCCCAGGTCGCGGGTGACCGCACAGGCCTGAGCGGCAAACGCCTCGTTGGCTTCGATGACATCCAAATCGGCCACCGACAAGCCGGCTTTGGCCAGGGCTTTCTGGGTGGCAGGGACGGGGCCAATGCCCATATAAGCTGGGTCCACACCCGCATGGGCATAGGCCACCAAACGTGCCATGGGCTTCAAGCCACGTTGCTGGGCCACTTGGGCGTCCATCAACACCACGGCGGCTGCCGCGTCGTTGATGCCCGATGCATTGCCTGCGGTCACGGTTCCGTTTTCTTTGATGAAGACGGGCTTGAGTTTGGAAAAGTCTTCCGCAGTGGCCCCAGTGCGAAAGTGTTCGTCGGTGGCATAGGCAACGTCGCCTTTGCGGGTTTTGAGCATGACGGGCACGATTTGGTCTGTGAACCGACCTTGCGCCGTGGCACGCTCGGCGCGCAGGTGACTTTCCAGCGCCAAAGCGTCTTGCTCATCCCGGGTGATGCCCCATTTTTTGGCGATGTTCTCGGCCGTCACCCCCATGTGGATGGTTTGAAACGGGTCGTGCAAGGCGCCGACCATCATGTCCACCATTTTGGTGTCGCCCATGCGTGAGCCCCAGCGCATGTTCAGGCTGGCAAAAGGCGCGCGGCTCATGTTTTCTGCGCCACCACCAATGGCAATGTCGCAGTCACCCAATTGAATTGACTGGGCCGCAGACACAATGGCTTGCAAGCCAGAACCGCACAAGCGGTTCACATTGAAGGCGGGGGTTTCTTGGCCGCAACCGGCTTGGATGGCAGCCACCCGAGACAGGTACATGTCTTTGGGCTCGGTATTGACCACATGGCCAAACACCACATGGCCCACATCCGCGCCATTGACCTGGGCGCGGGACAAGGCCTCACGCACCACCGTGGTTCCCAATTCGATGGGCGGCACATCTTTGAGGCTGCCGCCAAAGGTTCCAATCGCGGTGCGCACGGCACTCACAACGACAACATCACGCATGGGGTTCTCCTGGATAAAAGTGACAGTTCAGTGGGCTCAAGCGTCGCGGGAGTCCGCCACCGGTTGCTGGCCAAAGTCGGGGCGCTTCAGGTAGGCCAGTATTCGAGCCGCTGCCTCATCTGGAGAGGCCAGCGCGCCCGTGGTTTTGAGGTTGACAAAATTCTCTCGGTCGGGAAACTGGCTGGGGTCCCCTGCACGCAAATCGGATTGCATGTCGGTGTCAATCACCCCGGGTGCCAAAGAAACTATGCGTGCGCCGTTGGGCAAGCTGGCCTCTTCCAAGGCCACACAACGGCTGAAGTGATCCAAGCCGGCTTTGCTGGCGCAATACATGCTGCTGCCAGCCATGGCGCGCCGACCCAGACCAGAAGAAATATTCACCACCTTTTTGGATGCATGCCAGGCGCGGGTGGCGGTCAAAAAGGCCGCAGTGAGTTGCATGGGGGCTTGCAAATTGATGGCCAAAGTTTGTTGCAAAAGCTCATCACTTTGAGGCGTCATTGGGCCTAAGTGGCCAATCACGCCCGCGTTGTTGATCAAGGTGATGCTGGCAAATTGAGCAGGGTCCAACTGTTGCAACCAAGCCAACAGCTTTTGCGCCACCGGTATGGGCTGCGAAAGGTCCGCACGCCACTGAACCAAGCTCGCACCCTTGCTGGAAGCCCAGCTGTCCAAAGCGGGAGCGCTTTGGCGTGAAATGCACAGCAACTGGGCATTCGCCTGGCTACAAAGTTGTTGCGCCAATGCCAAGCCCATGCCACGGGAAGCGCCGGTCAATATGGTCAGGTTTTTCATGCGGTGCGTGTGAATCAATAAGCGCTTCATTATGACCAGAGTTCAGGCCGGATGGCGGGGCAAGCAGGGCCCCAGAGTAGCTGTGGTGACATCCCTGCTTGGGGGGTGTCTCATGGGGTACAGCTGGATGCCCAAGCCCTGCTGGCATGGGTAAATCCCGCGGTTTGAGCCCATCTTTTTCGGGCATGATCAGTGATGTCGACCCACAGATTCAACCCCCACTCATTATTTGGCAGCGCATGAAAATTTTTCCCATGGAATGCCCCGACTCACCATTGGGCACATTGGACTTGAGCCGCCGCCAGTGGCTCAAAGCGGGTGCTTTGGGTCTGACGGGTATGACCAGCATCACCCCTTTTTCGTCACTGGCCCAAGAGGCTTGGCCAGCGCGGCCGGTGAAGTTGATCGTTTCCTCCTCGCCAGGTGGTGGCACCGATCTGTACGCTCGCATGTTGGCCCAGGCCTTGGGCGATTTGTTCAAGCAGCAGTTTGTGGTCGAAAACCGGCCTGGGGCCAGCGGCAATATTGGCGCCGCAGCGGTGGCCAAATCGCCACCAGACGGTTATACGTTTTTGGTTTCGGCCAATACATCCTTGACCATCAATGGCAGCTTGTTTAAAAACTTGTCCTATGACGCGGAGCGCGATTTCGTTCCCATCATGCGCGCGTTTGCGCCTTTGGTGCTGGTGGTCCATCCAGCCACCAAGGCACGCAGCTTGGCCGAGTTGATTGATTTTGGCAAGCGCGAACCTGGCAAGGTCTCATTTGGCTCGGCGGGCACGGGCAGCACCACTTACCTGGGTGTGCGCATGCTGGAAGAGAAAACGGGTGCCCGCTTTTTGCATGTGCCCTACAAAGGTGTCGGCCCCGCCTACCAAGATTTACTGGCTGGGCAGTTGAATTTTTTGTTTCCGGATGTGGCCTCTGCCCTGTCTTTGATCAAGTCCGGCAAGATCATTCCCATCGCCAGCGAGCAGCGCACGCCTTTGTTGCCGGGTCTGCCCACTGTGGCCGAGGCGGGCTTTGCCGATGTCAGCACCAACAGTTCGTTCAGTCTGGTTGCCCCCACTGGCACCCCGGCTGCGGTGGTTGAGCGCATCCACCGTGAGTTGGTGGCCATCACCAAATCGGTCGCATTTGCGGCCAAGCTCGAATCACAGGGCTTGGTCGGTGAAGTGGATACCCTGTCGGCTTTGGCCGCCTCCATGAAAAAGGAAAGAGACAGTTATGCTGCGTTTATCAAGCGCAACGGGATCGTTGCCAGTGATTGAGGGGGTTTTATGCCATCCAGTTTGACCCAACAACACCCCGTGGTGGTGGTCGGCGGCGGCATAGGTGGCGTGGCCATGGCCCTGGCCATGGGGCGCCAAGGGCATCGGGTCCAGTTGCTGGAGCAGGCCGATCAAATTGGGGCCATTGGATATGGCGTGCAAATGGGGCCCAATGTCATGCCCATGCTGGATGAATTAGGGGTTGGGGAAGCAGTTCGCGCTGCTGCTTATTTCCCCAAAGAGATCATGCTCTATGACTACCTCACCGGGCAAACGCTGTCACACATCCCTTTGCAAAGCGCTGATTTCGCTCAACGCTACCAGTCGCAACCCTATATCGCTATTCACCGTGTGGACATGCATGAGTTGTTGCTCAAAGCCTGTGAAAAGTATCCTCATATTTCACTCAATCAGTCCACCACCGTCACCGGGTACACCCAAACCCCAGACACGGTGAGCTTGCAAACGTCACAAGGCCAGACCATCCAAGCCACTGCCGTGGTGGCATGTGACGGCTTGCGCTCGCGTTTGCGCGCCCAAATGCACCCTGAGGATGTCCCGCGTGAATCGGGTTATGTGGCCCACCGCAGCCTGATCCCGATGGACCAAGCCCCGGCCATGGTGCAACAACGCCAAAGCGTCACCATGTGGGCTGGGCCGGGCTTGCACGTGATTTACTACCCGTTGCGACAAGCCAGCTTGCTCAACATTGTGTTGGTGGTGCGCATGCCTGCGCATTTGTCGTCTACCCAAGACCAGGGGTATCAAGAATACTTGCAAGACTTGTTGGCACAGGCGCAGCCCGAGGCACAGCAAGTGGCGCGTTTGGTCAACCTTGAGCGGCGCTGGGCGATTGCTGACCGCGAGCCCATGCGCAACTGGCACGATGGTCGCGTTTGCCTGCTGGGCGATGCGGCCCACGCCACCCTGCAATCCTTGGCCCAAGGGGCTGGCATGGCGCTGGAGGATGTGGTGTGTATGTCGCAACGCATGCAGCAGCACGGCATGGACGTCTCGTCTGCTTTTAAGGCGTTTGAGCGAGCGCGTTTTTTGCGAACGGCGCGGGTTCAATGGGTGTCGCGCCACTTGTGGGAAGACTATCACTGCGACGGCGTGCAAGCGCAGGTGCGCTCTGACATCTTCAGCCAACGCAACGTGGAAGACCAGTACCGCTGCCTGGACTGGCTGTGGACGCCCCAGGCCCAGTTCACTTGACTGAAGTGGCTGGCCTTCACATGTCTGTTCACTGCTCTTGCGGCGGTTTGAAGCCAGGGGTTCGCGGTTGACAGCGGCCCACTCAATTGAAGACTTGCGTCTGGCGGCCCAGCGCCGTTTGCCACGCGCTTTGTATGATTTTTTCGATGGCGGTGCAGAAGATGAAGTGACCTTGCGCGCCAACCGCCAGGCATTTCAGGATCTGCGTTTCAGACCCCAGGTATTGCGCAATGTGTCGGTCATCGACACCCAAAGAGAGGTGTTTGGTCGCAGCATCGCCATGCCCATGGCCACGGCCCCGACCGGCGCATTGGGGTATGGCTATCCAGGCGCAGATGTGGCCATTGCCAAGGCCGCGGTGGCTGCCGGCATACCCTACATCTTGTCCAGCACGGCCACGGCATCCATGGAGCGCATTGCCAAAGCCGTTCAAGGGCGGCTTTGGTTTCAGCCCTATACCCTGAAAGACAAGGACTTTTTCTTTGGCTTGATTCGCCGCGCCCTGGCGGCCGATTACGAGGCATTGGTCATCACGGTGGATTTGCCGGTAGGTGGGAACCGCGAGCGTGACCGTCGCAACCACTTTTCTGTGCCATTCAAATTCACCGGCCACAACCTGTGGGACTTTGCATCCAAGCCGGCCTGGTGGTCGCGAATAGCGCGGCACGGCATGCCGGTGATGGAAAACCTGTTGGGTTTGGCCGCACATCAAACCAGCGCCTCGGCTTTGGCCTCATCGGTGGGGCGCAACCATGACACGGGTTTTGATTGGGCTGCCTTGCAACAAGTGCGGGATCTCTGGCCCAGGCCCCTGGTGCTCAAGGGCATCTTGCATCCAGCCGACGCAGAGCGCGCGTGTGCCATGGGCTGCGATGCTTTGGTGGTGTCCAACCACGGCGGGCGGCAGTTGGACGGGGCGGTGGCCAGCTTGCATGCTTTGCCCGATGTGTTGCGGGCGGTGCGCGGGCGCATACCGGTGTGGGTCGACGGCGGTGTGCGGCGAGGCCAAGATGTGGTGAAGGCCCTGGCATTGGGGGCGCACGGTGTGTTGATAGGGCGGGCCATGGTGTACGGCGCGACTGCAACAGGTGAGGCCGGTGCCCAGCGTGCATTGGCCATCTTGAAAGACGAGCTGATCCGCACCATGAGCTTGTGTGGCACCTCGAGCTTGAGCGACATTCGTGCAGAATTGTTGATGCCACTGCCTGAGGCTGGCATGACGCATCCAGCCAACACATGAACATGGGTGTTGAAGGGCGCTGTCGTATTTTTCCTTTGGGAGTATTTGAGACGTGAATTTCATTCAAAAAACAGGGTTCGTTTGGGCCTGCAGTTGTCTGTTGCTGTGTTCTATCGGCTGGGCACAAACCGCAGGCAATGAGGTCACTTACAAACCCACCTTGGGACAAATGGGCAAGGACGTGATGTGGTTGCCCACGCCCAACGAACTGGTCGACAACATGCTGCGCATGGCCCAGGTCAATGACCAAGACTTGCTGTATGACTTGGGTGCAGGAGACGGTGTGATCGCCATCACCGCGGCAAAGAAGCATGGCGCGCGCGCGGTGGGCATTGAGTACAACCCCAAATTGGCAGCTTTCGCCCAGCAAAAAGTGCTTGAAGCCGGGGTGCAAGACAAGGTGCGCATCGTTCAAGGGGATATTTTTCAAACTGATTTCAGCCAGGCCACGGTGCTGACCCTGTACTTGCTGCCTGAAATCAACTACCAATTGCGGCCCACCATCCTCAAAATGAAGCCCGGAACGCGGGTGGTTTCGCACGACTTTGACATGGTCGAGTGGGAGCCCGACGCCATCACCCAAACCGCCCGCGCCCGCGCCATGATGTGGGTGGTGCCTGCGGATGTGGCCGGAAACTGGACCTTTCAGCCCAGCAATGGTGCGCCTTTTGGTGTTCGGCTGGAGCAAATTTTCCAGCGCATTGGCGGAGTCAGGCGCTTTGGGGGGCAGGAGCAGGCCTTGGTAGGGGCCCAGTTGCAAGCCGATCGGTTGAGCTTTCAATATGTGGCGGCCGATCAAAGCATCCACACCGTCAAGGCCACGGTGCAAGGCAATCGCATGCAGGGCCAAGACACATCGGTCGGCCATGTGATCGATTTCACAGCCCACAGGCAATGATGGCTGTGGTTCAATCTTGGGCTACCCACTCTCATGTTCGCTGAGAACACACCATGGTCAATGAATTGAAATCTTTTTTTGCCGGTCAATGGCGCGATGCCAGCGGACCCCAATACTCCACCCATTACCCGGCCGATGGCAGCGAGGTGGCGCGACTGCATGCGGCCACCGTGGCCGATGTGGACGAGGCCGTGCAAGCGGCTGAAAAAGCCCGGCTGCACAAAAGTTGGGCCGGCCTCAAGCGCCATGAGCGCGCGGGCATCCTCTACCGCATGGCCGCAGGCATTCGCGAGCGGGCAGAAGAGTTGGCACAGCTGCAACGCTTGGACAACGGCAAGCCCATCAATGAGACCCGTGCCTTGGTGGCCAGTGCGGCCGGCACTTTTCAATACTTTGCAGCGGCCTGTGAAACCTGGGAGGATCAACTCACCCCCCAGCGCGGCGACTTCATCACCATGAGCGTGCACGAACCCTTGGGCGTGGTGGGTGCGATCACCCCCTGGAATTCACCCATCGCCAGCGAAGCCCAAAAAATCGCGCCGGCCTTGGCCGCTGGTTGTGCCGTGGTCATCAAGCCCGCGGAGATCACCCCCCGCATGGCCTTGGAGTTGGCGCGCATTGGCCAGCAAGCGGGTGTGCCCGATGGCATTTTGAGCGTGTTGCCGGGCAAAGGCTCGCTGGTGGGAGAGGCCTTGGTGCGCCACCCCTTGATCCAGCGCATCGCCTTCACCGGTGGCACCGAAGTGGGTTTGGGCATCCAGCGCTTGGCCGCCGAAAAGCTCATGCCCACGTCCTTAGAGCTGGGCGGAAAGTCCCCCACCATTGTTTGCGCCGATGCCGATTTGGACCACGCGGTGGCGGGGGTGTTGTATGGCATCTTCAGCTCATCGGGTGAGTCCTGCATCGCCGGCTCCAGGGCTTTTGTGCATGCTTCGGTTTACGCCGCTTTTCGTGAGCGACTGCTGGCTGGGGTGCGTGCCTTGCGGGTCGGTGACCCCGCTGATGAACGCACCCAAATGGGCCCGCTGATCCACAGCCGCCACCGCGCGGAGGTCGAGCGCTATGTGCAGTTGGGTTTGTCAGAGGGAGGGCAGTTGTTGCATGGCGGCGACCGGCCAACAGGGGCCATGTATGAGCGCGGCAGCTATTACTTGCCCACCGTGATGGAGGGCTTACTCAACACGGCACGCATGTGCCAAGAGGAAATTTTTGGCCCCGTGTTGGCCCTGTTGCCTTGGCACAGCGAGGAAGATTTGCTGGCCCAATGCCATGACAACGTTTATGGATTGGCCGCCGGCATTTGGACCCAAGACTACAAAACCGCATGGCGACTGGGCACAGCGCTGCACACGGGGACGGTATGGGTCAACACCTATAAAGTGTTTTCCATCAGCACCCCGTTTGGCGGCATGAAAATGAGCGGCATGGGCCGCGAAAAAGGCCGCCAAGGTATCTTGGAATACACCCGGCAAAAGAGCTTTTACTGGGGCCTCAATGTCAACCCCATGCCATGGGCCACACCCACTTAACGACATTTTTTTGATTTTTATTCGCCAGGAGACACCATGCTTTTCCCCACCACCATCGTCGGCAGTTACCCCCAACCCGATTGGTTGATCGACCGCGAAAAACTCGCGGGTCGCTTTCCACCCCGGGTGCGTGCCAAAGAACTGTGGCGCGTGGCAGAGCCCCATTTGCAGCAAGCCATGGAGGACGCGACCTTGCTCGCCATCCGCGCCCAAGAGGATGCCGGTTTGGACATCATCACCGACGGCGAAATTCGGCGCGAGAGTTACTCCAATCGCATCGCCACCGCATTGGAGGGCATTGACATCGACAACCCTGGCGTGGGATTGGACCGATCAGGTCACCCCAACCCAGTGCCCCGCATTGTGGGCAAGATCCGGCGCGCCCGGCCCATCGAGTTGGAGGATTTGCTTTTTCTGAAGGCCCATACCCAGCGCAAGGTCAAGATCACCGTGCCTGGCCCGTTCACCATGTTGCAACAGGCGCAAAACGATTTTTACGCCACCGAAGAGGAGGCGGCCATGGACTATGCCGTGGCCTTGAATTCTGAGATCTTGGAGTTGTTTGCCAATGGCGCAGACGTGGTTCAAGTGGATGAACCCTATATGCAAGCGCGGCCTGAGAAGGCCCGTCAATATGGCATCCAGGCCTTGAACCGCGCTTTGCAAGGCGTCACGGGCACCACCGCTGTGCACATTTGTTTTGGCTATGCCGCCGTGATCCATGCACGGCCAGAGGGCTACAGCTTCTTGCCCGAATTTGCCCAGTGCAGTTGCAGCCAGGTGTCGATTGAAACCGCGCAATCAGGCCTGGATTGCTCGGTGTTGAAAACCCTGGGCGACAAGCAAATCATGGTCGGTTGCTTGGACTTGAGCGACATGGCCATTGAGTCCCCGGTGGTGGTGGCTTCGCGCATCAAGCGCGCTTTGGCGTTCATCAAGCCTGAACAAGTGATCTTGGCACCCGATTGCGGCATGAAATACCTTCCAAGGGAAGTGGCCCAAGGAAAGCTGCAAGCGATGGTGGAGGGCGCCAAAATTTTGCGCGCCGAGTATGGGTCTTGAGCCTGTGCCCTTGTCCACACGGGTCGCCAGCCTTGTTCAGGCCATGCCCGTGAATTTCAGCTCGAAGCCTTCAAAACTTGACGCAAAAAGCGCGTGGGCAAGGTGGGCCCCAGCCCTTGGTAGCCCGGCATTTCGAGATTTTTTTCTTTGACCAAAGCATGCGCGTGTAAGTTGGCATAGAGCGCGTCGTAAACGGGAAAGCTGGCCTTCAAGATGGCGTCGTCGGTGTCGTGCAACAGCATGATGCCTTCAGAAACCGCCAGCAGCCCCACAGCGATTTGCGCCCAGCGGTCGTCAGGACCCGCTTTGGCATGGTGCAGCACATGGTCCACGCCCGCTTGGATGATGGTGGCGATATGGCGCAGGGACGGGTCATCCAAGGCATATTGGCGCATGATTTTTTCAAAGGTGGTGCCATGTTCATCATGCGAGGACAAGGCCACGCCGGGCATCCCAAAGGGCGTGGCATCGCTGGGACGCGTTTCTTCTTGGCCCCAGGGCACAAACACAAATTCCGCTTCGGTGTCGACAAAGCGCTGTATCAACCAGGGGGAGGCCACGCGGTCGAGGTGGACAAAATCACGGGTGACCCATTTCATGTGCGTCCTTTGTGGGGGAGTGATGGATTCAATAAATGGCCGGTTCGTCGACCGGGCCACCGAATGCAGTCTCTAAAAAATCAAAGTCGCACCCCTGATCGGCTTGCAGGATGTGGCGGCTGAACATCCAGCCATAGCCGCGTTCATAGCGGGGTGCCGGGGCTTGCCAATGGGCGCGTCGTTGGGCCAACTCCGCGTCACTGACTTCCAGGTGCAAACGGCGCGCAGGCACATCCACGGTGATCAGGTCGCCGTTTTTGACCAAGGCCAGGGGGCCGCCAATGAAGGCTTCTGGTGAAACGTGAAGAATGCAAGCGCCGTAGCTGGTGCCACTCATGCGCGCATCGGACAAGCGAACCATGTCGCGCACACCTTGGGCCAGAAGTTTGCGGGGGATGGGCAATTGGCCCCATTCGGGCATGCCGGGGCCGCCTTGTGGCCCGGCATTGCGCAGCACCAGCACATGGTCAGCGGTGATGTCCAAATTTTCGTCATCCACGGCGGCCTTCATCTCGGGGTAGCTGTCAAAAACCATGGCTGGACCAGTGTGCTGGCGCAAATGCGGCGCGCAGGCGCTGGGTTTGATCACGGCACCCGCGGGGGCGATGTTGCCTTTGAGCACCGCCAACGCGCCTTCGGCATACAACGGGCGATCCAGCGGGCGGATCACATCCGCGTTGTGCACCTGCGCTGTGGCCACGTTCTCGCCCAGGGTCTGGCCATTGACCGTCATGGCATCCAGGTGCAGGTGGTCTGACAAGGTCTTGATCAGGGCTGGCATGCCACCTGCATAGTAAAAATCTTCCATCAAATAGGTGTCACCGCTGGGCCGGATGTTGGCGATCACGGGGGTTTTTCGGCTGGCCGCGTCAAAGTCGTCCAATCCCACGGTGCATGCGGCACCCGCTCGGCGCGACATGGCCACCAAATGGATGATGGCATTGGTGCTGCAACCCATGGCCATGGCCACGGTGATGGCATTTTGAAAATGGTGGGGGGTCAGCAGTTTGGCAGGGGTCAGGTCTTCCCAGACCATGTCCACAATGCGCCGTCCACAGGCGGCCGACATGCGCGGGTGATTGGCATCTGGCGCAGGGATGCTGGAGGCCCCTGGCAAGGTCATGCCCAGGGCCTCGGCCATGCCCATCATGGTGGCGGCTGTGCCCATGGTCATGCAGGTGCCGTGGCTGCGGGCAATACCACCCTCAATGCCCAACCATTGCACATCGCTGATTTTCCCGGCACGTCTTTCGTCCCAATATTTCCAGGCATCAGAGCCAGAGCCCAGGGCTTGCCCTTGCCAGTTGCCGCGCAACATGGGCCCAGCCGGCAAATAAATGCATGGCACACCGGCTGAAATGGCCCCCATCAGCAGACCTGGGGTGGTTTTGTCGCAACCGCCCATCAGCACGGCGCCATCGATGGGGTGGCTGCGAATCAATTCTTCGGTTTCCATGGCCAACATGTTGCGGTACAGCATGGCGGTCGGGCGCACAAAGGCTTCGGCCAGAGAAATGGCCGGAAGTTCCAAGGGAAAGCCGCCGGCTTGAAAAATGCCGCGTTTGACGTCTTCCACCCGTTGCTTGAAGTGGGTGTGGCACGGGTTGATGTCCGACCAGGTATTGACAATCGCAATAACCGGTTTGCCCGCCCAGTCTTGCGGGGCATAGCCCATTTGCATGGCGCGGGAGCGGTGGCCAAAAGAGCGCAGGTCGTCAGGTGCAAACCAACGCGCGCTGCGCAATTGATCGGGATTTTTGGGGGTGTTTTTCAAGCTCATGCACGCATTCAATCACCGACGCCAGGTGGCGTCAACGCGGGCTTGTCATGTGGGGTATCAAAGTCGCCTGTGATGGGCGACGGTTCAAGGGTTAACCCTTGGCTTGTTCGGGGGTTTCGGCGGGTTTGGCCGGTTTGCAATCGAGGCACACAAACATGCTGGTTCCCAGCAGTTTGCGGAAAGTTCCAGAGGCCCGGGGTTTATGCAAGCCGCATTTGATGCAACTCATGGTGCTGCCTGCCAAGCCAGTGGTGCCGAATGGCGAGCCGCCTTTTTTGGACTTGTACCGGAGACCGTCTTGCGTGATTTTGGTGGTGTCGTCAGTGGCCATGTCTCTAAAGGATTCCCTTTTACTCATCTACCAGTGCACCCACCTGTCAACGCTCCGAGGAGGCCCACAAGGGGTGTGCAAGCCTTATTTTAAACGTTTATCGAGGCGGAGGTCGGGCGTGAGCTTTGTGGCGAATGCCGGGGCGCTTGTTTCGATCACATGGGCCACTATGGGCTGACCTTGTTGTTGCGCAAGCGAAGCGTCCATGGGGTTTTTTGCCAGGCCACGATTTCTTGTTGAATCAGGTGATGGGACTGCGGAAAACGCTGCGACCAATCGCTGGGACAAACCCATTCAAAGACTTTTTGTTCCGGCTCGCAATGCACCTGCAAACCCGTCATGTCTGGCTGGCGGCGTGAATGGCACAAGATGACCGACAAGCGCAGGGCCAACAATTGCTGAACCACCATGGGGTCCTCAAAGTCCATGTCGAGTTTGCGCAACTTGCCATGGTGACCCAGCACCAGCAGACTGAGGCGGTGCAATTCTGGCTGGCTGAAGCCCATGACATCGGCATTGTCCAAAATATAAGCGCCATGTTTGTGGTGATCGCTGTGGGAGATGGCCAAGCCAATCTCATGCAGTTCACAGGCCCAGGCCAGCTTGCGCTCAATCCGATGCGGTGCTCGGTTGTCGGCGGGATTCATCATGGCCAGCAATTGAAGGGCCACATCAGTCACGCGTTTGGCCTGATCGCGGTCAACGCCAAATTTTTCGGCCAGCCGGTGGACGGAGGCATCGCGGACGTCTTTTTCACTGTGGTCACGCTCCATCAACTCATGCATGGCACCGTGGCGCAAAGCCCCCTGGGCCACGTGCAAGGCTTCGATGTCAAACTGCTCGAACAAGGCGGCCAACACGGCCAAACCGCCACCAATCACGGCGCGCCGGTCCTCCTTGAGCCCTTCCAAGCGCAAGCGGCTGAAGTGTTGTGCGGCTTGCACGCATTGGATCAGCCAGGCCAAGCCATCTCGGGTGATTTGCCCCGGCGTCCAACCGGCCAATTGCAATACATCGGCCACTGCGCCCACGGTGCCAGACGCGCCATAGGCCTTGTCCCACAAATCGCGCGGGTACATGACCAGGGCTTCTTCCAACACGGCTTGGGCAGCCACTTTGGCCTGGTTAAACGCCTGCTCGGTGAATTGGCCTTGCGGAAAGTACTTTTGCGACCAAGACACACTGCCCACACGGTAGGAGTTCATGACGGAGGGTTCGCGGTTTTGCCCCAAAATCATTTCAGTGGATCGCCCGCCCACATCAAGCACCAAGCGGCGTTCGCCGTCATTGGGTAAAAACTGGCTCACGCCAATGTAGATCAACCGGGCCTCCTCGGTGCCGGAGATGATTTCAATCGGATAACCCAAAACCTGTTGGGCTCGGTTCAGAAAAATGTCTCGGTTGCGGGCTTCACGCAAGGTTTGGGTGGCCACGGCCCGGACCTGTCGGGCTGGCAGCCCATGAATGCGCTCGCGGAATCGGGCCAAACATTCCCAGCCGCGTTCCATGGCCTCTGGTGTGAGGTTGCGGTGTGCGTCCAAATCACCGCCTTGTCGGACGGTTTCTTTGAGGTAATCGGTGCGCACCAGTTGGCCGTGCTCCATGCGCCCCAATTCCAAGCGGAAACTGTTGGAGCCCAGGTCAATGGCGGCGAGCATGTCTTGGTGGGGCATTGGTTTGGGCAATTGGAGTCTAGAGCTGTATGAATATACAGAAGCGCTAAATTCTAATGCGCCATCATGAACGAGTGATGACAGTTCAGAGACATCCCTTGTCAATGATTTGCCTTGGACGGGCATTTTTTCACCGTATTGTCACAATCGGGGCCTAAAGTCCAAATTTCCATGCGCGGCATGGTACCCAAATTGATTGAAGTCCCTCTTTGTTAAAGGATCTGGCATGTTAAATCTGAAATCTTGGTTGGTGGCGATTGGCCTGTCCACCGTGGGTTTGGCTTCTATGGCGGTGGATATCACCGGCGCAGGGGCAACATTTCCCTACCCCATTTACGCCAAATGGGCCGAGGCCTACAAAAAAGAAACCGGCAATGGTTTGAACTACCAATCGATTGGTTCTTCGGGCGGTATTCGCCAAATCCGAGCCAAAACAGTGACCTTTGGCGCCACCGATGCCCCATTGAGCGGTGACGATCTCAACAAAGACGGCATGGTTCAGTTTCCCGCCATCATTGGTGGCACGGTTCCCGTGCTCAACCTGGACGGCTTCAAGCCCGGTGAGTTGCGCATCAGCGGCCCTGTGTTGGCTGAAATGTTCATGGGCAAAATCACCAAGTGGAACGACCCCAAATTCGCTGCATTGAACCCTGGCAAAAACCTGCCCGATCAAGCCATCACCGTGGTGCACCGCGCCGACGGCTCAGGCACCACTTTCAACTGGACCGACTACCTGACCGCCATCAGCAAAGATTGGGCCGATACCGTGGGCCGTGGCGCTGCTGTGAAGTGGCCTGCTGCATCCTCCGTCGGTGGCAAGGGCAATGAAGGTGTGGCCGCCAACGTCAATCGCGTCAAGGGCGCCATTGGTTACGTGGAATATGCCTACGTCAAGAAAAACAACATGAACTTCATGCAGTTGCTCAATGCCGATGGCAAATATGTCAGCCCTGATGATCTGACTTTCGCTGCGGCAGCTGCAGGTGTGGATTGGTTCAGTGTGCCGGGCATGGGTGTGTCCATGGTCAATGCCAAGGGTGCCACCAGCTGGCCCGTCAGCACCGCCTCCTTCATCCTGATGTACAAAGATCCTACTGACAAAAACCTGGCACAAGAGGCGCTGAAGTTTTTTGATTGGTCATTCAAAAATGGCAAGCAAATGGCCGCTGATTTGGACTATGTGGCCTTGCCTGATTCCTTGACCCGCCAAATTCGCGAGCGCGTTTGGTCGCAAATTGCCAAGTAATTCGATAGGTCTGAAATGATCAACCCCACACGCAGGGCGCCAGCTGGGACCGCGTTGGGGGTTGTGAACTTTATAAAGCGACACCATGGCCCTCACTGAACAATCCCCCACGAGCCACCCAGCCGATACCCAGATCCTGAGTGCGGCCGCCCGTTTGGCGGTGGCCAAGCGGCAGCAACTGCAAGACAAGTTCTTTCATGCACTGACCTTGGGCTTTTCATTGCTGGTGCTGATCGCTTTGATGGGCATTTTGATTTCCTTGGTCATCAACGCATGGCCTTCTTTTCAAAAGTTTGGCGTGGGTTTTATTTGGCGTGTCGAGTGGGACATCATCAACGAAGAGTTTGGTGCAGCGATTGCGATTTTTGGCACCGTGGCCAGCGCATGCATTGCATTGCTGATTGCCGTGCCGCTGTCGTTTGGCATTGCTGTTTTTTTGACCGAAACCTGCCCGGTTGCACTGCGTCGCCCCTTGGGCACGGCCATTGAATTGCTGGCTGCAGTGCCATCCATCATTTACGGCATGTTTGGTCTGTTTGTGTTTGCGCCACTGTTTGCCGAGTATGGCCAACCTGCATTGCAGTCCACCTTGGGTCAAATGCCTATTTTCAGCACTTTGTTCGGTGGCGCCATGAATGGCATTGGTATTTTGGCTGCGGGCATTGTGTTGGCCTTCATGATTTTGCCCTTCATCGCTGCCGTGATGCGTGATGTGTTCGAAATTGTTCCGCCGGTATTGCGCGAGTCGGCCTATGGCATTGGCTGCTCAACCTGGGAGGTGGTGCGCAACATTGTGTTGCCCTATACCCAAAAGGGTGTGATCGGCGGGGTGATGCTCGGCTTGGGTCGGGCCTTGGGTGAGACCATGGCGGTGACCTTTGTGATCGGTAACTCTCAGCGTTTGGGCACTTCGCTGTTTTCGCCGGGCACCTCCATTGCTTCCACCTTGGCCAACGAGTTTGGCGAAGCCGATGACTTCCATTTGTCCACCTTGTTCGCATTGGGATTTCTACTGTTTGTCATCACCTTCGTGGTGTTGGCTTTGGCCAAATGGATGATGGCCCGCACAGAAAAATCCAAAGGCGCGAAAACCTAAGGTAAGAGAAAAATCATGGACTTGAATCTTTATAAACGCCGGCGCTTGACCAATCAAGTGGGTCTGACTTTGTCCATGTTGGCCATGGCATTGGGCTTGTTTGTGTTGTTGTGGATACTGTTCGTGCTTTTCAAAAACGGCTTGCAGTCCATCGACTGGGCCATGTTCACCCAATCCACCCCGGCGCCCGGGTCCGAGGGCGGCGGCTTGGCCAATGCCATCGTCGGAAGCTTGATGATGGTGGGCTTTACCGCTTTGGTCAGCACACCGATTGGTATCTTGGCCGGGGTTTATTTGGCAGAGTACGGTGATCAAAGCAAAACCGCCAGTGTGACCCGCTTTATGACAGACATCATGTTGTCGGCGCCATCGATTGTTTTGGGTCTTTTTGTCTATGCCATTTGGGTGGCACAAGTCAAACACTTTTCCGGTTGGGCTGGGTCCATGGCCTTGTCATTGATTGCGATTCCAGTGGTGGTTCGCACCACAGAGAACATGTTGCGTTTGGTGCCTGGCAGTTTGCGCGAAGCCGCATTTGCCTTGGGTGCGCCCCGTTGGAAGGTGGCCACTTTCATCACACTGCGCGCCGCACAAACCGGGGTGATCACCGGTTTGTTGTTGGCGCTGGCGCGCATCAGTGGAGAGACCGCGCCTTTGCTGTTCACCGCTTTGAATAACCAGTTCTTTTCCCTCGACATGAACGCCCCCATGGCCAATTTGCCGGTGGTGATTTTCCAGTTTGCCATGAGCCCTTATGACAACTGGGTGCGTTTGGCCTGGGGTGGGGCTTTGCTCATCACTTTGACGGTTTTGTTCCTCAATATTTTGGCGCGTGTCTTATTTCGCGACAAAGTCCAATCCTGAACACTAGGAGTTCATTGCATGCCCACCACGCCCATCCTGGAAGAAAAAACAGCCATCGAGGTGAGAAACCTGAGTTTTTTCTATGGCACGTTCAAGGGGTTGATGGATATCAATCTCAACATCGCAGAGCACAAAGTCACCGCCTTCATTGGCCCGTCTGGCTGTGGCAAGTCGACCTTGTTGCGCACCTTTAACCGCATGTACAGTTTGTACCCAGGGCAACGTGCCGAGGGACAAATCAAACTCTACGGCCAAGATATTTTGGACGCCGGGCAAGACTTGAATTTGCTGCGCGCCCGTGTCGGCATGGTGTTTCAAAAACCGACGCCATTCCCGATGTCGATTTATGACAACATCGCCTTTGGGGTGCGCTTGTATGAAAACTTGAACCGTTCTGACATGGACGACCGGGTGGAGTGGGCGCTGAGCAAAGCGGCCATCTGGAATGAAGTCAAAGACAAATTGGGCCAAAGTGGTTTGTCTTTGTCGGGTGGTCAGCAGCAACGCCTGTGCATTGCTCGGGGCATTGCGGTCAAACCGTCGGTGTTGTTGCTCGATGAGCCCACTTCGGCCTTGGATCCGATTTCCACCGGCAAAGTGGAAGAACTGATCAGCACCCTGAAAAATGATTACACGGTGGTGATCGTCACCCACAATATGCAACAAGCTGCCAGGGTGTCAGACTACACCGCCTACATGTATTTGGGTGAATTGATCGAATTTGGCCAAACCGAGGCGATTTTCATGAAACCCAAACGGCAAGAAACTGAAGACTACATCACCGGCCGCTTTGGCTGATACAAAGGCAAACCATGGACAAGCACTTATCGAGTCAGTTTGACAATGAATTGCACAACATTTCCTCTCGGGTCATGGAGCTCGGCGGTTTGGTGGAATCTCAAATTCGTCAAGCCATATTCGCCCTTTCGCACTTCAATATGGACGTGGCCAATGCAGTGGTCGAGGCCGAGCAAAAAGTCAATTTGATGGAAGTCGAGATCGACCACGACATCGCCTCTGTGATTGGGCGCCGCCAGCCGACCGCCCGAGATTTGCGCTTGCTCATGGCCATGTCCAAAACCACGGCCAATTTGGAGCGGGTGGGTGATGAGGCTGAAAAAATTGCACGCATGGTCAAGTCCATCATCGAAAGTGGCTCAGCCCGGGCGTTGCCCTGCTCGGAGTTGAATGTGGCTTCCGAGCTGGCCTCGGGTTTGTTGCGCAAGGCCCTCGATGCCCTGGCCCGCTTGGATGTGCAAACGGCATTGGTGATTTTGAAAGAAGACGATTTGATCGACCAAGAGTTTGATGGTTTTGTGCGCAAGCTCATCACCTACATGATGGAAGACCCACGCACCATCTCTCCGAGTCTGGACTTGCTGTTCTTGGCCAAAGCCATTGAGCGCATTGGCGATCATGCGAAGAACATTGCCGAGTTCATCATCTACATCGTCAAGGGCGCCGATGTGCGCCACACCTCTTTGGCCGAGGTGGAATCGGTGGTGCGCTGATCATGCGTTTGCCCAAAGTATTGATCGTGGAGGATGAGTCTTCGATCGCTGAGTTGATCTCGGTCAATCTCAAACACAATGGTTTTGCGCCCGTATGGGCCGTTGATGGGGACGCGGCCCAACGCGAAATCGACGCTGTGTTGCCCGATGCGATTTTGTTGGATTGGATGTTGCCCGGGCAATCGGGCTTGGCTTTGGCGAAAAAGTGGCGTTCTGATCCGCGCACCAAAGCGGTCCCCATCATCATGCTGACGGCGCGCGGTGACGAGCCTGACAAAGTCTCCGGCCTCAACTCGGGGGCAGACGATTACATCACCAAGCCTTTTTCCACCCAGGAGTTGGTGGCGCGCATACGCGCTGTCTTGCGCCGCCGCTCACCTGAACAAACCATGGAGCGGGTGCAAGTGGGTGACTTGGTGCTGGATGGGTCCACCCACCGCGTGAGTTTTCATGACCAGGCTTTGAAATTGGGTCCCACCGAGTTCAAGCTGTTGAGTTTCTTGATGCACCATGCTGAGCGCGTGCACAGCCGTGGCCAGTTGCTCGACAAGGTGTGGGGCGACCATGTGTTCATCGAGGAGCGCACGGTGGATGTGCACATCAAACGCTTGCGTGAAGCCCTGGGTCAAGCTGGGGTGATGGTCGAGACCGTTCGCGGTGCTGGATATCGCTTGACCGTGGCCTCCAGCAGCGGTGTGGCCACGCCTTCCACCCCCACCCACTGAATCCGATCTGTGCTGGGTCGATTCATTTCATTTGCGGCCTTTCTGTTTGCCGGGGCGTTGGCTGGTGCGATCGTGCAGGGTTGGGTGGGGGCCTTTTGGGGGCTGACGCTTTTTGCTTTTGTCTGGTGGTCCATTGATGCCTGGCGCGGCCAGCGGTTTTTACATTGGCTGCAAAGGTCCGGCCAAGAACCGGTGCCCTTTACCTGGGGTTTGTGGGGTGAGGTCACCGATCGCGTTTGGCGCATGCGCCGTGAGAGCACTCGGAACATGGTCTTGAGCGACCAGCGCTTGAATGATTTTTTGGCCGCCATACAAGCCTCACCCAATGGTGTGTTGTTGCTTGATGAAGAAGGCAAGATCGAGTGGGCCAATCAAACGGCTGCCCAGCATTTGGGCATTGATGTGGTGCGTGATCATTTGCAGGTGCTGACCAATTTGTTGCGCAGCCCTGATTTTTTAAATTATCAAGCCCAAGCCGACTACAGCCACGATGTGGTGATTGCCGGGCGCGATGACAAGCCGCAAAGGCCGGTGCGCATCGCTGTGCGCTTGCACCCTTACGGCGATGGTCGAAAACTCATGCTGACCCGCGACATCACGGCATTGGAGCAAGCCGAGGCCATGCGGCGCGATTTTGTCGCCAATGTCTCGCACGAAATTCGCACCCCCTTGACGGTCATTGCGGGGTTTGTCGAAACCATGCAATCTTTGACCCTGGAGCCCCAAGAAACCCGGCGTTATTTGGATTTGATGGCTGGCCATTCGCAGCGCATGAAGGGCCTGGTGGAAGATTTGCTGATCTTGTCCCGCTTGGAGGGCAGTCCTTTGCCCGGCGTGGATCAATCGGTGGGGCTCAAGCCCATGTGGGACCAAGCGCAGCAAGAGGTTCGCGCACTGTCGGCTGTGTTGATGCCGTCACCGGCACAGCAATTGGATTTCAACTTTCCGCCAGAGTTGATCGACGTCGAATTGGTGGGCGTGCCCTCAGAAATTCAAAGTGCTTGGTCCAATTTGCTCAGCAATGCCGTGCGCTACACCCCGGCTGGTGGACGGGTTTGCGCAACGGCACACATCGATCAAGCTGGGTTCTTTTGCTTATCGGTGCAAGACTCGGGTCCAGGCATTGCGCCAGAACATTTGTCACGCTTGACCGAGCGCTTTTATCGGGTGGACAGCAGCCGCTCGCGCGACTTGGGCGGTACCGGTTTGGGCCTGTCCATCGTCAAGCATGTCATGCAACGCCATGGTGGTGAGTTGCGCATTGACAGCCATTTGGGCGTGGGCTCCCATTTCGAATTGGCTTTTCCTGCAGCACGCATGCGCGGCCTCAAACCCTTGGTTCACGCAGGCTGACTTTTCTCAGCAGCCACAAAAAAATCAGCGATGTCAGTGCCAGTGCCAAACTGCTGCTGATCCAAAAAGCCACCGGGTCTTGCAAGGCCGCAGTCCAAGGTGTCCCGTGGTAAGCGATCCATTGGCCGCCACCCAGCCCCAATCCCCACAGCATCACGGCATATACCAGCAAGGGTGCCAAGGTCACTTTGTGGCAGCGCAGCAAAAACATGCCCAGCGCTTGCATCGCGTCTCCCAAGTGGAAAACAGCCAGCCAGCCGAGCAAGTGGCTGGCCAATGCCACCACCTCGGCTTGTTGGCTGTAGACAGCGGCCAGCGGTTGGCGACACAACCACACCAGCAAACCCAGCGCCATGGCACAGCCTGCCACCAGTCGAATGCCCAACCACTGAACCTGAAGCGCCCGCTGGGTCTGATTGGCACCAATCCAGTAACTGACCCTGGCACTGGTCGCGATGGACAAGGACAGGGGCACCATGTAAAGCAGGGTGGCCACATTGGAGGCAATCTGGTGCGCTGCCAAAGGCAGGTTACCCAGGCGTGCAATGAACAAAGCCATGAAGGCAAATGAGGAGACTTCGACCAACAGCGACAAGCCATTGGGCAGGCCCATGGCCAACATGGGTTTAATGGTGGCCCAATCGGGTCGTCGCCAGGGTGCGCCAATGCGCAAAGGCCGGTACATAGGGGCCCAAACCAACAAACCGATCATGGCCAAAAGCATGGCGAGATTGACCCACCACGTGGCCCATGCACAACCAATCAAACCCATGCCGGGCTGACCGTCCACACCCAAGGCCAGCCATATCGACAGGGGAATTTTGACCGCCAAGGCCAGCACTTGGATCAGTGTGATCACCCGTGGGTGGCCCAGACTTTGGTTGAGCGTGCTGAACATGCGAAATAGCAAAGCGGGTGCCAGCGCCAACGACAGAATGGCCAGGTAATCAGAAACCACGCCTTGCAAATCTGCCGGCACTTGTGTCCATTCCAAAATCTGTTTTGGGTGACACAAAAAAAATGCCCCAGCAAGGCTGAGCAAGACGCAGATATACAAGCCTTGCTCAAAACAGTGGCCAATGGCGTGTTTTCGGCCTGCACCCACATGCTCGCTCAAAATGGGCAACAGGGCTTGCAGCACCCCCATCAGGGCCACAAAAACGGTGATGTACAGCGAAGAGCCAACCGATAAAGCGGCCAAGGCCTCAGGAGAGCTGCGACCGGCCACCAATGTATCGGTCACGCCAAAGCCCATCACCGCAATTTGTCCAATGAACACGGTGGCCGCTTGGCCGGCGATCAGCCGCCGTTCATTCATGGTGGTGGGGTGTTCGATGGGGCGGGGCTGATCTGCCGATAGATCAACAGGTTTTCATAGGCGCGCGTGGGCCTTTGAACCTTTTGAACCCGGGCCCACTGCAGTGGGTCTGGGGCATGCGTGGGGTCGCTGGCCCATTGCGGGTCTACCAACAACCATTCGCAGCGGCTGGCAGCAGACAGGTTTTCCAAGCGCCACGGCCCATGCCACTTCAAGGCGGCAATTTGACCTGCGTTCAACCCCTGGATGGCTACGCAAGAGGTCTTGGGAATGGCCAGTTTCACTTGTTGAACCAAGGGTACATAGCTGCGCGCGTAGTTCAACAAGGGCAACCACAAGGTCATCAACAGCAGCCAACACAAGGCGGCACCGGCAGAGGGCAACACCAGGCTTTTCCACAAGGCGGTCCGGTGCCGGCCCGCCCGCCAATGCACCAGCCAGACCCACAGGGCTGAACCGGCCAAAGCCAGGGCCAAGGGGAGGTACTCAAAAGAGGGCGTGAAACCAGGTGCCAAGCGGGCGACGTTGGCGGCGGGTTGCGGCGGCCAACCGGTTTGCATGGCCAGCCACACCACCCAAATGACCACACCGCAGCCGGTGAAAAACAGCAAGGTGAACCAGTCGATCAATGCCGTGACACTGCGCTTCAGGGTGGGCAGCGCAAAGGCCGCCATGGCGGCAAAAGCTGGCAAGGCCAGCAGCAAAGTGCGCTCTGAGGCCGCTGTGATGGCGCTGGCCACAGTCACGACCCCAATCATGGTGATGGGCCAAATCACATGCATGGACCACGGGCGGCGGCCCCAATGGCGCCGCCAACTCCATGCTGCCCACAGTGCGAGTGGCCAGCATGGCCAGGTGAACCACACCATCAGCTCCAGCCAGCGGCGCACTTCAGAGCCTTGCAAGGGCCAGGTGCGCAAGCGCCAACGCCACAATCCCCATTCGCTCACCAAATGGGCCAGCAGCAACAAGGCCACAAGCAACAGCCCTGCCAATGCCAAGCGTTTGCTGACAGACAGTTCTGGTGTTCCACCCAAAATCAACAATAGACTAGCCACGCCCAAAGCCATGGCCAAAGTGGGTGCGCCACTGAGTGCCAGCACCAGCAAGCCCAGCGCGCTGATCAAGCCGCCACGCCAAGGCTTGGTTCCCAATAGCGCCATGCCCATGAACAAGGCACTGCTGCCACCCAGTTGAACCAACATGGGCGAGGTTTCATGCAGGGGGACGGCCAGACCCAGGCATGCAATCAATGCCAATAAACCCGCATCGGCCAGGGTCCGCGCATAGGCTTTGGGTTCCGCCTCACCACCGAAAGCAAAGCTCACGGGTTGGGCCTGGGGACTTCGGGCCAGGGCTTCAATGGCGTACCAGGTCATGGCCAAGCACAAAGCGGCAATCGCCATGAACGGTAGGCGAGAAGCCATCACGGGAGAGAGCCCATCGGGAGCGACAGCCAAGGCCCAGGCACCCAACCAAAAGGGCAACAACCCATCGAGCTCGGGCGGCAAACCCATCAAAGTGGGTTGCCACCAAAGGCTTTCACCTTGGGCCAAGGCCAGCATTTGGCCAAACGCCGCCATGTCCCAGGGACGCCAAGGGTCGCGGCCCAAAAAGCCAGGCAACAAATACACCCCGCACAACAGCAGCAGACCCCAGCGTGGCAGTCGGCGCACGCCGCTTTGGGCAACGATGGCGGGATTGAGCGTGTTCAAGTTTTCAGGGCTTGGTGGGCCTTCAGGGTAGAGCGGTCAGCCATAAAAAAAGCAGCGCGGTCGTCCCGTGCTGCTTTTGTATGGGTGAAGACGGCTTACTTGGCGGCAGTCTTGTACTTGTTGCGGAATTTCTCCACGCGACCGCCCATGGTGTCGACCGACTTTTGGGTGCCGGTGTAGAAAGGGTGTGATTCGCTGGAGGTGTCCAACTTGTACAAGGGCAGCTCGCGTCCATCATCCATCTTCACCATTTCTTTGGTGTTGGCGCAGGAGCGGGTGACAAATTTGAAGCCGTTGGAGAGGTCGACAAAGCAAACCTCGCGGTAATTGGGGTGAATGCCGTCTTTCATGGGGTGTCCTTTGATCAACTGCAACAGCCACGCCAAACCATTTGGCGCACTTTTCGCAAAACGCGTAATTATGCCACGGCTTCAGCCGCCTCGGCGCATCAGGTCAAAGAAGTCGACATTGGTTTTGGTCGACTTCATGTTCTTGAGCATCAGCTCCATCGACTCGATTTCATCCATGTTGTAGATGAACTGTCTGAGGATGCGGGTTTTTTGCAAAATCTCGGGCTGCAGCAGCAATTCTTCGCGGCGGGTTCCGCTGCGGTTGAGTTGAATGGCAGGGAACACCCGTTTTTCGTACAGGCGGCGGTCGAGGTGGATTTCGCAATTGCCGGTGCCTTTGAACTCTTCAAAAATCACTTCGTCCATGCGGCTGCCGGTATCGACCAAGGCCGTGCCAATGATGGTCAGCGAGCCGCCCTCTTCAACATTGCGCGCAGCGCCGAAAAATCGTTTGGGGCGCTGCAAGGCATTGGCGTCCACACCACCCGAGAGCACCTTGCCGGAGCTGGGCACCACGTTGTTGTAGGCGCGGGCCAAGCGGGTGATGGAGTCGAGCAAGATGACCACATCTTTTTTCAATTCCACCAAACGTTTGGCGCGCTCGATCACGATTTCAGCCACGTGCACATGGCGTGCAGCAGGCTCGTCAAAGGTGGAGGCGATGACCTCGCCGCGCACGCTGCGCTGCATCTCGGTCACTTCTTCGGGGCGCTCATCGACCAACAACACCATCATGTGGCTGTCGGGATAGTTGGCGGTGATGGCATGGGCGATGTGCTGCATCATCACGGTTTTGCCGCTTTTGGGCGGGGCAACCAGCAAGGCGCGCTGACCTTTGCCGATCGGGGCAATGATGTCAATGATGCGCCCAGTGATGTTTTCTTCGCCTTTGATATCGCGCTCAAGCCGCATGTGTTCCTTGGGGAACAAGGGCGTGAGGTTTTCAAACATGATCTTGTGTTTGTTGTTCTCGGGCAAATCGCCGTTGACCTTGTCCAATTTGGTCAGCGCGAAATAACGCTCGCCGTCTTTGGGGATGCGCACCTCGCCTTCCACCATGTCACCAGTGTGCAGGTTGAAGCGGCGCACCTGGCTGGGGCTGATGTAGATGTCGTCGGTGCTGGCGGTGTAACTGGTGTCTGGGCTGCGCAAAAAGCCAAAACCGTCGGGCAGGATTTCGAGCACGCCGTCGGCAAACACCTGTTCACCAGCGCGGGCGCGTTTTTTGATGATGGCAAACATCAGCTCTTGCTTGCGCATGCGGCCCGTGTTTTCGATTTCGAGCGCTTCGGCCTGCTTGAGCACTTCAGACACGTGAAGTGCCTTGAGTTCGTTCAGATGCATGAAAAGACTCCTGCGATGGAGTTCATAAATAAATGGGGGGAGGGGGGAGCGGCCGCAAGGGCCATTCGATCCGCTGGGGATCCCGTCAATCGGATTGGACGGGAGGCATCAACGGGAAGATTATGACAGGAAAAAAACCTGGGCCGGCGGACCCAGGTGGCGGGGGTTCAGGCCAATTGCTGATCGATGAACTCGGTCAATTGGGCTTTGCTCAGGGCACCCACTTTGGTCGCGGCCAGTTGACCGTCTTTGAACAGCATCAGGGTGGGGATGCCACGGATGCCAAATTTGGCAGGGATGTCGCGGTTTTCGTCCACATTCATTTTGGCAATTTGCAGCTTGCCTTGATAACCGTTGGCGACATCGTCCAGGATCGGGGCGATCATCTTGCAAGGGCCGCACCACTCGGCCCAGTAGTCCACCAACACCGGCGTTCCCGATTGGAGAACATCGGCTTCAAAGGATTGATCGGTGATGTGTTTGATGAGGTCGCTGGCCATGTGTTGTCCTGTGGTGGTGTGGCGAATTGAATGCAGATTGTGACAGAAAGAGCTGATTTCAAGTGGCCCCTGCGCGACCCTGCGGGCTCGCCAGGGGTGACCCATGGGGTCTGAGGGGGGCAGTGGGCTGGTGCGCCGTGCGCGGGACCGCAAGAGGGGAGTTGACGAGCCTTGACCCCGGCACTGGTTCCACAGTTAGAGCTGCTTGGTTCCCCACCTGACTCGGTTGGCCGCTTAGCCATGCGGGAAGGCCCGTCGAGATCGATTGTAGGTCAAGGGGGCGGGGGCGTCATAGAATCCCGGCCATGTCTTACTTGGTGCTCGCCCGCAAATACCGCCCCAAAAACTTCACCGAGATGGTGGGGCAGACCCATGTGGTGCGGGCGCTGGTCAATGCCCTGACACAACAGCGTTTGCACCATGCCTATTTGTTCACCGGCACGCGGGGGGTGGGCAAAACAACCGTGTCACGCATTTTGGCCAAGTCGCTCAATTGCCAGGGCGTGGATGGTCAAGGTGGCATCACCGCTGAGCCCTGCGGCGTGTGCGATGCCTGTCGCGACATCGATGCCGGGCGTTTTGTGGACTACACCGAACTCGATGCGGCCTCCAACCGGGGTGTGGATGAGGTTCAAGCCTTGCTGGAGCAAGCGGTTTACAAACCGGTTCAGGGCCGCTTCAAGGTGTTCATGATCGACGAGGTGCACATGCTCACCAACACGGCGTTCAATGCCATGTTGAAGACCTTGGAGGAGCCGCCCGATTACCTCAAATTTGTGCTCGCCACCACCGATCCGCAAAAAGTGCCGGTCACTGTGCTGTCGCGCTGTTTGCAATTCAATTTGCGGCCCATGGCGCCGTCGGTGTTGGTCGATCACTTGGTGCATGTCCTGCAAGCCGAAGGGGTGCCGCATGAGATGCCGGCCTTGCGCTTGATGGCCCGCGCAGCCCGGGGTTCCATGCGGGATGCGCTGAGCCTGACCGACCAAGCCATGGCATTTGGAGCCGGGCAGGTGATGTTGGAGCCGGTGCAGCAGATGCTGGGATCAGTCGATCGCGGTCATGTGTTTGGCTTGATCGAAGCCTTGGCCCATGGAAACGGGCAGCAAGTGGTGCACACGATAGAGCAATTGCGCGCGCAAGGCTTGAATGCGGCATCCACCTTGGAAGACCTGACCGTGGTGTTGCAACATATGGCGGTGTTGCAAGCGGTGCCTGGCGCCAGTGAAGAAGCCGATGCGGACGAAGACGCCCAAACCGAGCGCCAATTGGCCAGCCTGATGCCGTCCGATGAAACACAACTGCTCTACAGCATGTGCTTGCATGGGCGAGCTGAGCTGGGTTTGGCACCCGATGAATATGCGGCCCTGACCATGGTGTTGTTGCGCTTGCTGGCATTCAAATCTCCGCAACAGCCCAGTGCCGACACGGAAAAAAAAAGCCTGAAATCAGCCAGCCCTGAGCTGGCGCATCCCAGCGCCATTTCGGCCCCAGCAGCCCCAAAGCCAATCAACAGTGGCTCAGTCAGCCCCCTGTCGGCACCCGTGGCGGTGCCCTTGGCGGGCCCGACGCCAAACCCTTTGCCCCAGTCTGTTGCACCAGCTGCCGCTGAGCATTTGCCACCCGGTCGCCAAGTGCCGGTGCGCGACACTTCCGCCAGCCCAAGCTTGGCTCGCTCCGACAGTCCCCAGTCTGTTGCCTCGGGTGGTGGGGCGATACCGGTGCGTGACCTAGGGCCTGCAGCCGAGCGCTTGGACAAACCCCAGGCACCCACCGAGTTGGTCTTGGTCACCTCTGAAGAGGGGGACTTTTGGCACGCACTGGTGCAACAAATGGTGGCGGCAGAGCGGATCACCGCCTTGGTGCGCGAATTGGCCTTGCAGTCGCAATTGGTGGGCCGCGATACCCAACAGTGGTTGCTGCGCACAGAGCGTGAGTCTTTGCACAACCCCATTGCGCGCGAGCGACTGGAGCAAGCTTTGTCAGATACCGGTCATGCTGTGCGCCTGACGCTTGAAGTGGGACGTGTGATGGACAGCCCGGCCAAACGCGCAGCGGCCTTGGCCGCGCAACGCCAACGAGAGGCCGAAGCCATCATCCTGCACGACCCCTTTGTGCAAAAAATCATGCGTCAATTTGACGCGAAAATTGTTCCCGGATCCCTTAAACCCGCATGAAAGAAACACACCATGTTCAATAAAGGACAACTCGCTGGCCTGATGAAGCAAGCCCAAGCGATGCAAGACAACATCAAAAAAACCCAAGATGAACTCGCCACCATCGAGGTCACCGGAGAGTCGGGCTCGGGCCTGGTCAAGGTGCTGATGACCTGCAAGCACGATGTCAAACGGGTGAGCATCGATGCCAGCTTGCTCAGCGACGACAAAGACATGTTGGAAGACCTGGTGGCCGCCGCCTTCAATGATGCGGCGCGCAAAGCCGCCGAAACCACAGAGGCCCGCATGGGCAAACTCAATGCCGGCATGCCCCCCGGCATGAAGCTGCCCTTTTGATGTCGACCAGCCCAGCCCTGGAGGCCTTGATGGCGGCTCTCCGCCGCTTGCCAGGGGTGGGCGTCAAATCGGCCACACGCATGGCCCATCATTTGCTGCAAAACGACCGTGAAGGTGCCCATTTGATGTCCCAAGCCATCGCGCAAGCTTTGGACAAAGTTGGGCATTGCGAGCGGTGTCACACCTTGTCGGAATTGAGCGTGTGCGTCACCTGTGCCGATCCAGCCCGAGACCCTACGCGCTTGTGTGTGATTGAAACACCGGCCGATCAATTGGCCTTGGAGCGCACCGGCGCTTACCAGGGAACCTACTTCGTGTTGATGGGTCGCATCAGCCCCATCGAAGGTCTGGGTCCGCATGAAATGGGTTTGCAAAAACTCATCGACCGCGCTTGTGATGGGCAGGTTCAAGAAGTGATTTTGGCCACCAACTTCACCGCAGAGGGAGAGGCCACAGCCCATGTGATTGGCGAGGTGTTGAAAAAGCGCGGCATCGCGGTCAGTCGTTTATCGCGGGGTGTGCCCATTGGCAGCGAGTTGGAATTTGTGGATTTGGGCACCATTGCCCATGCCCTGCTCGATCGGCGCAGCACCTAAGTGATAACCCTCTCGGGATGACACCGATGCGTTCTGGGGTCTGCAGGGCTATGCTTTTCACTCGCCCTGCTGACCATTTTTAAAAGTCCAGCCCATGAACGCTTTTGAACTCAACCGCCGACAAATCATCCGTGCCACCGCTTGGGCAGGCTTGGGCTTGGCCTGGTCTGGGGCACAGGCCCAAAACGGCAAACTTGAAAAAACCAAGGTGTCCATTGCGGTTGGCGGCAAAGCCTCTTTTTATTATTTGCCATTGACCCTGGCCGAGCAATTGGGCTACTTCAAGGCTGAGGGCTTGGAGGTGGAAATCAGCGATTTTGCCGGTGGCACCCAGGCTTTGCGGGCAGTGGTCGGTGGGTCGGCCGATGTGTGCTCTGGGGCCTATGAGCACACCATCAATTTGCAAGGCAAATCCCAAATCTTCAAAGCTTTTGTGCTGCAAGGAAGAGCCCCCCAAATTGCCATTGGGGTGTCCACCAAAACCATGCCGCAATACAAAACCCTGGCTGATTTGCGCGGTAAAAAAATGGGTGTTTCAGCGCCGGGTTCATCGACCAATATGGTGGCCAACCTGATTTTGTCGCGCGCCGGCCTCAAGGCCAGTGACGTCAGCTTCATCGGCGTGGGCACGTCAGCGGGTGCTTTGTCGGCCATGCGCAGCGGTCAAATCGACGCCATCAGCAACATCGACCCGGTGATGACCATGCTGGAGCAAAAAGGGGATGTGAAGATCATCTCCGACACCCGCACCATCAAGGGCACAGTCGAGGTGTTTGGTGGCCCCATGCCGGCCGCTTGCCTGTATGCACCGGCCGACTACCTCGCACAAAACCCCAACACCTGCCAAGCCTTGGCAAACGCCATCGTGCGCGGCTTGAAATGGCTGCAGACCGCAGGCCCATCGGATATTTTGAAAACCGTGCCCGAAAGTTATTTGTTGGGCGACCGGGCCCTGTATTTGGCCTCGTTTGACAAAATTCGCGAGGCCTTGAGCCCCGATGGCATCATCCCGCCTGAAGGCACCAAGACCGCGCTCAAGGCCTTGGCCAGCTTTGATGAAACGCTCAAGGCCGACAAAATTGACTTGTCCAAAACCTTCACCAACGACTTTGCCCGCCGCGCCAAGGACAAGTTCAAAGCCTAAGGTGCTTTGCATGACCCATTCGCGTGTGAATACGCCCTGATGGACACCCCCGCGCTCGAGCTGTGCAACATCTCTTGCACCTTTCGCCCCCGTTCCCCGGCGGAACCCGCATACACCGCGGTGGCCGATACGTCTTTGCTTGTTCAACCGGGTGAATTTGTCTCGGTGGTGGGCCCCACGGGCTGTGGCAAATCGACCTTGCTCAATGTGGCGGCTGGTTTGCTTACGCCCAGTCTGGGTGAGGTGCGTGTTTTCGGGCAAGTGCTGCAGGGCATCAATGCCCGTGCGGGCTATATGTTTCAAACCGAAGCCCTGATGCCTTGGCGCAGCGCTTTGGACAATGTGTTGCTGGGTTTGCAGTACCACCACACCGAGGCTCAAGCCGCGCAGCAATTGGCCCTGGATTGGCTCGCGCGCGTGGGTTTGTCGGGTTTCGAAGACCGCTATCCGCACCAGCTCTCCGGGGGCATGCGCAAGCGCGTGGCTTTGGCCCAAACCCTGGTGCTTGACCCCGATATCATTTTGATGGACGAACCGTTCTCCGCCCTGGACATTCAAACCCGGCAATTGATGGAAACCGAGGTGCTCGAACTCTGGTCGCGTAAAAAAAAGGCCGTGC
Source organism: Limnohabitans rimovensis (SeqCode) (assembly GCF_965234775.1). Lineage (GTDB taxonomy): Bacteria > Pseudomonadota > Gammaproteobacteria > Burkholderiales > Burkholderiaceae_C > Limnohabitans > Limnohabitans rimovensis. The sequence continues at coordinate 463,599 of NZ_OZ248566.1, forward strand.
TCTTCATCACCCACGACTTGGACGAAGCCATTGCCATGAGCGACCGGGTGGTGGTTTTGTCGGCCGGGCCGGCCACGCACCCCATCGGCGAGTTTCAAATTGACTTGCCTCGGCCCCGCCATGTGGCCGAGGTGCGCTCGCAAGCGCGTTTCAATGCATTGCACGGACAAATTTGGGAGTTGCTGCGCGACGAAGTCCTCAAGGGCTATGCCCAGCAATTGCGCAAAGCCTGAGGCAACACCACCATGTGGTCCCTGATCAAACCCCAAGAATCGAATTTGCGCTGGTGGCAAGTGGGCCTGTTGGTGGCGGTGTTGGCCCTGTGGCAATGGGCCAGCCAAGACCCCAAGATGGCTTTTTTTCTGGGCAACCCGGTGCAGGTCATGGGCCGGGTGTGGAGTTGGTTTGCGCCCATCGACCTGCCCCCCAACTTTTTCTTTCCAGATGGGCTCAAGGGCCGGGCTGACATTTATATCCATTTGGGCGTGACCCTGCTCGAGACCGTGTTGGCATTCGGCTTGGGCACCTTGCTGGGCTTGGTGTGTGGCTTGTGGTTGGCGCTGAGCCCCTTGGCCAGCGCCATCTTGGACCCCTACATCAAGGCCGCCAATGCGATGCCTCGGGTGATCTTGGCACCCATCTTCGCCATGTGGTTTGGCCTGGGTATTTGGAGCAAGGTCGCGCTGGCCGTGACCTTGGTGTTTTTCATTGTGTTTTTCAATGTGTACCAAGGCGTGCGCGAGGTCAGCCCGGTTTTGTTGGCCAATGCGCGCATGCTGGGCGCGAAGCAAAAACAACTGTTGCGCACGGTTTATTTGCCCAGCGCCACGAGCTGGGTTTTCTCCAGCTTGCACACCTCGGTGGGCCTGGCTTTTGTGGGGGCCGTGGTGGGTGAGTACCTGGGTTCAGCGCGGGGTGTGGGTTATTTGATCCAACAAGCTGAAGGGACCTTCGATATCAACACGGTGTTTGCAGGCATCACCATTTTGACTACTTTTGCCCTGTTGCTCGATGGGGCCGTGGGGCGCTTGGAGCGCCACTTGATGGTGTGGCAGCCACGCAGCGCAGAAAACGAACGGCTCTGAAATGCCTTGCCTTGGTGGCAAAACCCGGAGCGAATTTAGCGGGCTTTGGCGGTTTGCACCTCGGTGCCCGATTTTCCCGTTGGTTTTTTCTTCGCTTGGGCCTTGGTTTGGCCTTTGGCAGCGCCAGGTTTGGCCGCCACATACACCACCAGCGTTTGGCCGGCTTTGAGCGGACTGCGAGGGCTGAGCTTGTTCCACTCGGCCAATTGCGCCGCACTCACTTTGTAGCGCGCAGCCACTGCATCCAGGTTGTCTTGCGGCTTGGCTTTGACCGTCAGCCGCCTGAGTTGCGCCTCGGGGGACAGGTCCAAGCGCCCGTTATCGGCGATGGCCGGGGAAACGTCATCTTCCATGCGGGCGGTGCGTGGCACCAGCAGGGCAGAGCCAGACTTGATCAACATGTGGGGCGGAATGCCGTTGAGGGCGCGGAAATCGGCCTCAGGCATTCCCGCACGTTTGGCCGCTTCAGCCACTTTGATGCTGTGCGGGGTCACCCAAGCGGTCCAACTGGCCATGCGCGCTTCACCATGTTGGGCAAAGTTGCGCATGAAAATTTCAGCGTTGTCCCAAGGCAGCAGCAATTGGGGGGTGCCTGCAGCCAACAGCACGGGCCGGTGGGCCGAGGGGTTGAGCGACTTGAAGTCCTCCACCGAGATGTCAGCCAGTTTGGCCGCCAAGGTGACGTCAATATCCCGCGTCAGGGGCACCGTTTGAAAATAGGGGTGGTTGGGGATGTGGGGCAATTGCAGGTTATACAACTGCGGCATGGCCACAATGTTTTTCACCGCTTGCAACTTGGGCACGTAATAGCGGGTCTCATTGGGCATGTTCAAGTCGGTGTAGGACAGGCCCAGTTGGCTGCGCTGATTGCGCGCCAATGCCTTGCCCACATTGCCCTCGCCCCAGTTGTAGGCGGCCAAGGCCAGGTGCCAGTCGCCAAACATGTTGTACAACCTTTGCAGGTAATCCAAAGCAGCACGGGTCGAAGCCAGCACATCGCGCCGGTCGTCGCGAAACGCGTTTTGCTTGAGATCAAAGCTTTTGCCGGTGGCCGGCATGAACTGCCACATGCCAGTGGCCCGTGCGGTCGAGACGGCTTGGGGATTGAAAGCGCTCTCTATAAAGGGCAGCAAGGCCAGCTCGGTGGGCATGCCGCGGCGTTCAATTTCTTCCACGATGTGGTAGAGGTATTTGCTTGACCGGTCGGTCATGCGCTGCAAATAGTCGCCCCGGGCCGCATACCACTGGGTGCGGTCTTGCGACAGGGGGTGGTTCAGGTCGGGCATGGCAAAGCCGCGTCGGATGCGGTCCCACAAATCCACGGGCAGGTCCATGCGTGGCACTGTGGAGGGACTGGACTCGGAGGAGGGGGTCAAGGGGCTCAACACGGTCGAGACAGGGTTGGCGGCGGGCTTGTCGACCAAGACTGGGGTGAGTTCGCGCCAGGGCACGGCCGCGATCGGTGGGACCTCATCTGTGGCAACTTGTGTGGGCGGTGGCGTGACACAAGCGGTGGTCACACAGGCGGTGGCCAGCAGCAAAAACAGTCGATTGATCAAAATTGGTTTTTCCATTCGCGCAATTGGGCAAATACCGCCACTTCATCGTCGGCACCGGGGCTGCGTTGCTGCACCGCTTGCACCACCGAGGCTTGGCGGCTGCGCATAAAAGGGTTGATGGCCAGCTCCTGGCTCAGGGTGGAGGGCAGTGTCGGCTGCCCATTGGCACGCGTTTGCTGACAGCGCGCATGGTACGCCAGCAAATCTGCATTGAGGGGTTCTACGGCCAGCGCAAAGCGCAAGTTGGACAAGGTGTATTCGTGGGCGCAGCACACCCGGGTGGCACCCGGCAGGGCAGCCAGGCGGTCCAAGCTGCTCAGCATTTGGGCCGCTGTGCCTTCAAACAAGCGACCGCAGCCCCCAGAAAACAAGGTGTCGCCGCAAAACAGCAGGGGGGCATCGTCTTGGCCAGGGGCAAAGTAGGCAATGTGGCCCGCGGTGTGGCCGGGCACATCGATGACCTCGATGCGCTGTCCCTGCCAATCAAAGTGGTCACCGTCCGACAGGGCCACATAGGGGCCTGGGATGTTTTCACCCGCGGGCCCGTAAACCACAGCCTGAGTGGCTTGCCGCAGCAGGTTCACGCCCCCGGTGTGGTCCGCATGGTGGTGGGTGACTAAAATGGCGTCGAGGTGGAGTTGTGATCGGGCCAAAGCCTGCATCACCACCTCACCGTCACCCGGATCCACCACCACCGCGCGGGTGCTGTCATGCCACAGCCACAGGTAGTTGTCGTTGAAAGCGGGCAGTGGTGTCAGTTGCATGGAGCTTCAAATTATAGAAACCCCTGGATTGAACGCTTGGTGGCAAAGCCCACCCGGTCAATATCTGTTGGATTGGCAGCAAACGCAGTTTGACCGCGTGGTCGGCGATGTGTTTGGTTACCACGCCTTGCAACTGGGTTTGCCACACATCGATACCTTGCGCCACAACCGCATGCCCCACCGCTGGATGGCCTGCCGCAACCATGCCGACCTCGCCCTGTGGTTGGCGCAACCCCAGCAAGCCCAAGATCCGGGGGCTAAGCGCTCGGTTTTTGTCACCGAATCCGTGGCCTTGCCGTTCCCCGATCAATCTTTGGACTTGGTGGTGCTGCCCCATGGTCTGGAAACCAGCCTGGACCCCCATACCACGCTGCGCGAAGTCGAGCGGGTTTTGGTTCCCGAAGGTCGGTTGGTGATATCAGGGCTCAACCCGATGAGTTTGTGGGGCTTGCGCCAGCAAAGAACGCGTTGGTTCAAGCGTTGGGGTGCCACAGATCAATTTGTCCCCGAGGTCTCGGATTGGATGGCTTATTGGCGACTGCGCGATTGGCTGAAATTGCTGAGCTTTCAGGTCGAAAGCGGCGGATTTGGCATTTACCGCCCCGCCTTGGACAAACAGGTCTGGCTGCAGCGCTGGTCCTGGATGGACCCGGCGGGCGACCGCTGGTGGCCGATTTTGGGGGCTGCCTATTTCTTGGTGGCGATCAAACGGGTGCACGGCATGCGCCTGTTGGGGGCCACATGGCGGCGTCCAGGGGCGGCGGCGGTGCGCCAAACCAGCACAGCCAAAACCCGCCCTGCCACCAGTCAGCGACAAAGCAGCGAGGTGCCTCATGAAGTCGGTTGAGATTTACACCGACGGCGCTTGCAAAGGCAACCCTGGCCCCGGGGGGTGGGGCGCGGTGCTGATCAGCGCGGGGCGCGAAAAAGAGATTTTTGGTGGGGAAAGCCTGACCACCAACAACCGCATGGAGTTGATGGCGGTGATCGAGGCTTTGCGCGCTTTGAACCAACCCTGCGCGGTGGTGTTGCATTTGGACAGCGAGTATGTGCGCAAGGGCATAACCGAATGGATCGCTGGTTGGAAGGCGCGTGGCTGGCGCACAGCGGCCAAGCAACCGGTGAAAAATGTGGATTTGTGGCAAATGCTCGACGATGTGGTTCACCAATCGGGCCACGCCATTGATTGGCGCTGGGTCAAAGGCCATTCCGGAAACCCTGGCAATGAGCGGGCCGATCAATTGGCCAACTGCGGCGTGGATTCGGTGATGTCATCTATGTGACAGCTGGGTGATCGTCTTTATCGGCGTGGCTGGATTCAGAGCCTGCGGATTTACCCCACAATCAGCGCTTATTTCTGAAATCTGTCTTTTCCAACATTCTGAGACATGGCAACAAAAATCATTTACCCCTTGGTGGCGGTCATTGGCATTGCAGCGGCCTCCGGCGCTGCCTGGTGGCTCCAGCAACCTGGCAAGTCCATCTCGGATATCGTTAACTTCAAATCCGCTGCCGGGCCTGCACCCGCGGGTGGTGGAGCGCCGGGTGCAACTGGCCCAGGGGGCGGCGCACCAGGCGGTCCGCGTGCCATGGGAGTGGAAGTGACCCAGGTCAGCAAAATCAGCATCCGCGACGATGCGCAAACCGTGGGCACCTTGCGCTCACGCCAAAACGTGATGTTGCGCCCCGAGGTGGCTGGTCGTGTGTTGGCCTTGGGCTTCACCGACGGCAACCGTGTGCGCGCCGGTCAATTGCTGGTGCAATTGGATGACACCTTGCAACGCGCCGAGGTGCAGCAGTCTTTGGCCCAGGTGTCGATCGCCAGTGCCAACCACAAACGCAACCAAGACTTGGTGGCGCAAAACTTTGTCGCTCAACGCGTGCTCGATGAAAGCGGTGCGAGCTTGCAAGTGGCGCAAGCCCAGTTGGCCTTGTCCTGTGCGCGGCTGGACCGTATGCGCATCATTGCCCCGTTTTCGGGCACTGTGGGCATTCGCAACGTCAACATCGGCGACTATGTCAAAGACGGCGCAGATTTGATCAACCTGGAAGACATTGGCACTTTGTATGTGGACTTTCGCTTGCCCGAGCGCAACCAGGGCAAGGTGGTGGCCGGTCAAGTGGTCGAACTCGACATCGATGCCATGCCCGGTCGCATGTTCAAGGCCAAAGTGGAGGCGGTGGATCCGCTGATCGATGCCAATGGCCGCTCGATTGGTGTGCGTGCTGTCATGGCCAACACGTCCGGTGAGGCTTCTTTGCCTCCCGGTGGTGGAAAAGGCGGTGCGGGTGCCGCTAAAGGTTCAGCGCCTGGGGCCGCAGCCGGTTCCGCGAGCAAGGCCGGTGCGCCCATGGGTGGTGGTGCCGCCCGCACCCCGGCAGCGTCAGCACCCAGCCCAGTGGCAGCGCCAGTGGCTGTGGCGGCCCCGTTGCCTTCGGGTTGCCCTCCCAATATATTGGCCAGCCGGGTATCTGAATTGCCCGCAGCTGCCCCCTCCGGCCCATTGCGCCCGGGCATGTTTGCCCGCGTCACCGCGGTGTTTGCTTTCAAACCCGAGGCCTTGGCCGTGCCAGAAGAAGCCATCGTTCCCCAAGCCGGGCGGCAATTTGTGTTCAAACTGGTGGAGCCCAGCACCATGGAAAACTTGGGCGCCTTACCTCCCGATACCAAGTGGGTTTCCAAACGTGTGGAAGTGACCATTGGCATTCGCCGACCGGGGCAGGTGGAAATATTGACCGGCTTGGCCGAAGGTGACACGGTGGTGTTGGCCGGCCAGCAGCGATTGCAAAAAGACGGCACAGCGGTGCGCGTGGTCGAGCTGGGTCGGCCGGGTGGCCCTGGTGGCAAGCCGCCTGCTGGCGCACCTGGAATGCCAGCGGCACCGGGTGCACCCGGCGCACCTTCCACGCCGGCGGCGCCTGCTGCTGCACCTGCAGCCGCGGCCTCTCCCGCGGCTCCACCCGCCGCACCGGCTGTTTCTCGTTGATCCAAACGTTTTGAGGTCCTGGCATGCAACTCCCTGAAATATCGATCAGACGCCCGGTTTTTGCGACGGTGCTCTCTTTGTTGATTGTGTTGTTGGGCTGGGTGTCCTTCAACCGGCTCACGGTGCGCGAGTACCCCAAGATCGACAACCCGGTGGTCACGGTGGAAACCAAGTACGTGGGCGCATCCTCCACGGTGGTGGAGTCCCAAGTCACGAAGGTGTTGGAGGACTCGCTGTCGGGCATCGAGGGGGTGGACGTCATCACCTCCATCAGCCGCCAAGAGCAAAGCCAAATCACCGTCAAGTTTGTTCTCTCCCGCGAGCCCGACTCGGCCGCAGCCGATGTGCGCGACAAGGTCTCGCGGGTGCGCCAGCGCTTGCCGCAGGGCATTGATGAACCGGTGATCGCCAAGGTTGAGGCCGACGCCTTCCCAGTGATTTGGCTCGCCTTCAGCTCTGACACCTTGGATCCTTTGCAGCTGAGCGAATTGGCCAACCGCGTGGCCAAGCCCATGATGCAAACCGCGCCGGGTGCCTCTGATGTGCGGGTGTTTGGCGAGCGCAAATACTCGATGCGCATTTGGATTGACCCCGATCGTTTGGCCGCTTTCAAGTTGACCACCCAAGACGTGGAAGACGCTTTGCGCCGATCTAACCTTGAGGTGCCCGCAGGCCGCATTGAAAGCAATTTGCGCGAGTTCAATGTGACCGCTGCCACCGATTTGCAAAAGCCCACTGAATTTGGCGAGATCACCATCAAGTTGGTCAATGGCATGCCGGTGCGCATCAAAGATGTGGCCCGGGTGGCCCAAGGCCCCTTGTCTGAGCGCACCGCTACCCGGTTGAACGGTCGCGATGCGATCACACTGGGCGTGATTCGCAATGCCACCGCCAACCCCTTGGAATTGAGCGCCGCTGTGCGCGCCATGATCCCCAAGATCAAGGACAACCTGCCCCCAGGCATTGAGATCGATGTGGCCAATGACAACTCGGTGTTCATTGACCGGTCCATCAAGGCCGTTTACACAACGATTCTGGAAGCCGTGGTGTTGGTGGCGTTGGTGATTTTCTTTTTCCTGCGCACCTTCCGCGCTTCCATCATTCCACTGGTCACCATCCCAGTGGCGTTGATCGGTACTTTTTCGATGATGGCCTTGTTTGGCTTCTCCATCAATTCGCTGACCATGCTGGCCTTGGTGCTGGCCATTGGCTTGGTGGTGGACGACTCCATTGTGGTGCTGGAGAACATTTACCGCCACATTGAAGAGGGCATGACGCCCTTCCAAGGCGCCATCGTGGGCTCCAAAGAGATTGCCTTTGCGGTGGTGTCCATGACCTTGACCTTGGCTGCGGTGTTTGCGCCCCTGGCCTTCACCCCGGGACGCACGGGCCGATTGTTTGCGGAGTTTGCCTTGGCTTTGGCCGGTTCGGTGATCGTGTCGGGCTTTGTGGCCCTGACCTTGTCGCCCATGATGTGCTCCAAGTTGCTCAAGCACACCGAAAAGCACAACTGGTTTGACAGCAAGATGGAAGTGCTGTTGCGCGGTCTTGAAAACGGTTACAGCCGGATGCTGGGCTGGACCTTGGGCGATGCCAAATTGGGTTTTTTGCGGTTTTCGCGCCGCTGGTTTGTGGTGGGCATCATGCTCTCGGCTGCCGTGGGCACGGTGGTTTTGTTCATGCAAACCAAGAGCGAGCTTTCCCCCATGGAAGACCGGGGTGTGATTCTGACGGTGATCAACGGGCCCGATGGCGCCACGATGAACTACACCATGAAGTACGCCGAAGCCTTGGAGAAAATAGGTGCGCGCTACCAGGCTGACTTTGACCGCATCTTCACCGTGGTGGGCAATCCCACTGTGGCCCAAGGGAATGTGTTTTTCAGGGGCTTGCCGTGGGAGGAGCGCAGCCGCACCACCATGGATGTGGCGCGGGAAATCACCCCCTTTGTGGCGAGCATGCCGGGTGTCACGGCATTCCCCATCACGCCGCCCTCACTGGGGCAAGGCTTTCGAGAACGCCCCCTTAACTTCGTTATTCTGACTTCCGACAGTTACCAAAACCTGTCGCAGGTGGTGCGCCAGTACCAGGAAGAAATTGCCAAAAATCCTGGCATCGTCAGTGTTGACACTGATTTGCGTTTGAACAAGCCGGAGATCAGCATGGAGGTGGACCGCGAGCGCGCCGCTGACATGGGCGTGCCCGTGGACGCCATTGCCCGCGCGGTCGAGACCATGATGGGAGGGCGCAACGTCACCCGTTACAAGCGCGAAGGTGAGCAGTATGAAGTGGTGGTGCAAACCACTGCAACTGGTCGCGACACCCCCAATGACATTGAAAAGATTTTCGTGCGGGGCCGCAATGAGGCCATGATTCCCTTGTCGGCTTTGGTCAAAATCAAAGAGGTGGTGGTGCCGCGTGAGCTGAACCACTTCAGCCAGCGCCGCAGTGCCACCATCACCGCCAATTTGGCCCCCAATTACTCTTTGGGTGAAGCCTTGGTGTTCATGAAGGATGTGTCTAAAAAGGTGCTCAAGCCCGGCTATTCCACCGACTTGAACGGCACTTCGCGTGAGTTTGTCGAGTCATCGGGCTCCTTGGCCTTGGTGTTTGTGCTGGCTTTGTTGTTCATCTTTTTGGTCTTGGCCGCTCAGTTTGAAAGCTTTGTGGATCCGTTTGTGATCTTGCTATCGGTCCCTTTGTCCATGGTGGGTGCCTTGCTCGCGCTCAAGTGGTCGGGGGGGTCGCTCAATGTGTTCAGCCAAATTGGCCTGATCACCTTGGTGGGATTGATCACCAAGCACGGCATTTTGATTGTGGAGTTTTCCAACCAAATGCGCGGCAAGGGCAAGAGCACCATGGTGGCGGTCAAAGAGGCTGCCACCATGCGTTTGCGCCCCATTTTGATGACCACTGGCGCCATGGTGCTGGGGGCCATTCCGCTGGCCATGGCCACGGGTGCCGGTGCCGAAAGCCGGCGTCAAATTGGTTGGGTGATTGTGGGCGGCATGTCGCTGGGCACTTTGCTGACCATTTTTGTGGTGCCCACCATGTACACCTTGTTTGCCCGCAAGTCCACGCCGGGCGCCATCACCACGGTGATCCACGAGCCAGGCCACGACCCGGCCTGATTCCCGCCTGCGCTTGACGGCGCTCAAATCGCGCCGTCAAACAGCATCACATCCACCGGGTCGCCGACGGCGACATGGCCTTGGTCGTGGTGCAACACGATCAAGGCATTGCCTTGCACCATGGAGCTGAGCACGCCCGAGCCTTGGTTGCCGGTGGTGCGCACTTGCAATGCCCCGTTGTCTGAGCGGCTGACCACCCCACGTTGGTATTCGGTGCGCCCCGCTTTTTTGCGCATGGCTTGCTGGCTTTGTGCCCGCACCAGCAGGGGGGGTGCATCAGTGCAGCCCATCATGCGCCACAGGGCAGGGCGCACGAAGGCCAAAAACGTGACCATCACCGCCACCGGGTTGCCCGGCAGGCCAAACATCAGGGTCTGGCCCATGCGACCCACCGCCATCGGGCGGCCCGGGCGCATGGCAATGCGCCAAAAGTCCACGTCACCGAGTTCGCGCATCAAGGCCTTGGTGTGGTCGGCTTCGCCCACGCTCACACCGCCACTGGTGATGATGGCGTCTGCCCGCTGGGCGGCTTCTTCAAAGGCGGCGCGCAGGCGTTGGGGGTCGTCAGGCACCACGCCGAGGTCAATCCATTCGCAGCCCATGCGCTGCAGCAAGCCACAAACTGTGTAGCGGTTGCTGTCGTACACCGCGCCCTCACGGGGTACCTGGCCGAGGCTCAAAATTTCGTCGCCGGTCGAGAAGTAGGCTACCCGCAGGCGCTGGCGCACAGCCACCTCGGGCAGCCCCAAGCTGGCCAACAAGCCCCAGGCCGCTGGGGTGAGCCGTTGGCCTTGGCGCAGGGCGGCTTGTCCTTGGGCAATGTCTTCGCCACGCAAACGCCGGTTGTCGCCGGTGTGTACCCGTCCTAAGGGAATGGTGATGCGCTCGCCTTGAACCTGCACCATTTCATGCGCTACCACGGTGTCCAACCCAGCAGGCATGATGGCCCCGGTGGTGATGCGCAGGCATTGACCCGTCTTGGGCGGCGGACCGGCCCAGGCCGCGCCCGCCAGGGCGTGGCCCACGCATTGCAGCACCGTTGGCTCGGTGGCGGACAGGTCCGAACCGGTGAAAGCAAAGCCATCCATGGCCGAGTTGTCGTGGGGCGGGACATCGACGGGGGACACCACATCGCGGGCCAAGATGCGTTCACCCGCGGTCATGACCGGCAAGGTCTCTACAGGGCCGTCATGCCGCAAGGGTGCGAGTTGCTCTAAAAAAGCCTGAACCTGTGGCACTGACAGGGCTTGCGGGTCATAGCCTTCCAGGGCAGCGGCGATTTGCGCCAGTGACTTCATCACCATGCCCGGCTAACTGGACAGCCGCTGCAGTTCGGCCAGGGTGTTGGCGTTGGCAAATGCGCGCGGGTCGTCATGGGCTTGGTTGAAGGGCACCAATACCGTGGGGTGTTGGGCGGTCCATTGGTCAATTTTTCGCCCTCCACCTTGGGTAAAGCGCGCCAAGCTTTCGAGCAAGGACACCGGCAGCAGGCAAAACACCGGTTGGGTGCGCAGTTGGGTTTGGCCATCTGGATCGGTTTCTAAGCCGCTGGCCATGGCGATGGCCTGGTCTGACCCGCTCAAGGCCTGGGCCATGCGCTCGGCCAAGTCGGTGGGGAACCAGGGCGTATCGCAGGGCACAGTCAACAGGTAAGGGGTTTCGCAGCGCTCCAAGCCAGTCAAAAAACCGGCCAAGGGGCCGGCATGGTCACTCAAGGTGTCGGGCCACACTGGTGCGCCAAAAGCCTCGTAAGCGGCCAAGTTGCGGTTGGCATTGATCATGGTTTCGCCCACTTGGGGGCTCAGGCGCATCAAAGTGTGCAAAGCCAGGGGGAGACCTTGAAAATTTTGTAAACCTTTGTCCACCCCACCCATGCGCGAACCCCGCCCACCGGCCAAAACCAGACCAGTGATGTCTTGCGAGGCGATGCTGTGGGTCATGCTTGGGCGTGCTGGTAGGCTGCGGTCAGGTTCAGAGCTGGGCCTCAGCCCCCGATGTAGCTCATCTCGACGCGCTTGAGCCCGCTGCCCGAGGGGCCTTGTTGGGCGCCGCGCAGTTCGGAGTAACGGTCGTCGCGGCCATGCCAAATTTGAGCAATGGCCGCGCTGAGTTGTGCATCACTGGCCCCTTGGCGCACCAAGCTGCGCAAGTCATGCCCCTGCGACGCAAACAGGCACAGGTAAAGCTGACCTTCGGTGGATAAGCGAGCCCGGTTGCAGTCACCGCAAAAAGCCTGGGTCACACTGCTGATGAAGCCCACTTCACCCAAGGCCGGGTCGTGTTGGCCGTCGGCTCCTGCATGGCCCCAACGCTGTGCGGTCTCTCCAGACGTTGATGCCGACAAGGACACCAATCGAAATTCGGTTTGCAGCAATTGGAGCAATTCTTTCGAGGGGACCACCTCATCCATGGCCCAGCCATTGGTTTCGCCCACGTCCATGTACTCAATGAAGCGCAAAGCCATGCCGCTGCCCAGAAAGTGCCGCGCCATGGGCAAGACTTCGCCCAGGTTGGTGTGGCGCTTGACCACCATGTTGATCTTGATGCCGCTGGGCCTGCCCGAGGCGTCAACGCCCAAGCCAGCATCGACCGCTGCTTGGATGCCGTTCAGCACATCGCTGACCGGAAAGTCCACATCGTTCATTTGGCGAAACACGGTGTCGCTCAATCCGTCCAGGCTGATGGTGATGCGTTTCAAGCCCGCTTGCTTCAAGGCTTGGGCCTTGCGTGACAGCAAAGAGCCGTTGGTGGTCAATGTCAGGTCCAATGGCAAACCATCGGGTGTGTGCAGCTCAGACAGTTGTGCCACCAGCACCTCGATGTGTTTGCGCAGCAGCGGCTCACCGCCGGTAAGTCGAATTTTTTGCACCCCATGGGCCACAAATTGGCGCGCCACCCGGGTGATCTCTTCAAAGCTCAGCAGCGAGGACTGGGGCAAGTAGGTGTAGCTGTTATCAAACACCTCTTTGGGCATGCAGTAATTGCAGCGGAAGTTGCAGCGGTCGGTGACGCTGATGCGCAAATCGCGCAAAGGCCGCTGGCGTTGGTCCCGCAGCAGACCCGTCGGCGCAACCAGGGGCATGGGTAAATCCCAGGCCTGGCCTTGGTGGCGCTGATCGATCAAAGGAATGGTGCGTGAACCCATGCGTTGATTGTGCCCGAGGCAAAAAAAGACCCGCGCAAGCGGGTCTTTGGGGAGCGCAGCAGTTTTACTTGCTGGCTGCTGGGGCGGGCGCAGAAGCCTCAGCCGCAGGCGCCAAGGTGGGCGCTGTGGCGGTGCTGGCCGCTGGTGCCACCACCGCTGGTGGCGTGGTCACGTGGGCTGGCGCGGCTTTGGGCGTGTTATTGCCAGGCAGGATGGGCACAATCAGCAAGGCCACGATGTTGATGATCTTGATCAACGGGTTCACGGCGGGACCGGCGGTGTCTTTGTAGGGGTCGCCCACGGTATCACCGGTCACAGCCGCTTTGTGCGCTTCGCTGCCTTTGCCGCCAAAGTTTCCATCTTCGATGTACTTTTTGGCGTTGTCCCAAGCACCGCCGCCGGTGCACATGGAGATGGCCACGAACAGGCCGGTCACTATGGTGCCCATGAGCAAACCACCCAAGGCGGCAGGGCCCAGAGTCAGGCCCACAATGACGGGAACCACCACGGGCAGCAGTGAGGGCACCACCATTTCCTTGATGGCAGCAGTGGTCAGCATGTCCACGGCCGCGCTGTAATCGGGCTTGCGTTTGCCGGCCATGATGTCACCGTCAGCAAATTGGCGGCGCACTTCAACCACCACCGAACCCGCGGCACGGCCCACCGCTTCCATGGCCATGGCACCAAACAGGTAGGGAATCAAGCCACCGATGAACAGGCCCACGATCACCTTCGGATCACTCAAGCTGAAAGCCACGTCCAGGCCACGGCTTTCCAAAGAGTGGGTGTAGTCGGCAAACAGCACCAGGGCGGCCAATCCGGCCGAACCGATGGCGTAGCCTTTGGTCACGGCCTTGGTGGTGTTGCCCACCGCATCCAAGGGGTCGGTCACGTCACGCACAGACTTGGGCAGCTCGGCCATTTCGGCAATGCCACCGGCGTTGTCGGTGATGGGGCCGTAGGCGTCCAAGGCCACCACGATGCCGGCCATGCTGAGCATGGCGGTAGCAGCGATGGCAATGCCATACAACTCGCCCAGTTGGTAGGCCGACAAAATGCCTGCACACACCATCAGCACCGGCCAGGCGGTGGAGCGCATGGACACGCCCAGGCCGGCAATGATGTTGGTGCCGTGGCCAGTGGTGGAAGCTTGTGCAATGTGTTTGACCGGCGGGTATTGGGTGCCGGTGTAGTACTCGGTGACCCACACCAAAGCGGCGGTCAACAGCAAGCCGACCGCACAAGCGCCCCACAGGCGAATTTGGGTGCCAGCACCCAAGGCGTCGTCGGGCATGATGGCCTTGGTGACGAAATAAAACGCCACCAACGACAGCACGCCAGCCACGGCCAGACCCTTGTACAGGGCGGGCATGACGTTTTTCATGCCGGGTGAGGCTTTGACGAAAAAGCAACCAATGATGGAGGCAATGATGGACACCCCGCCAAGCACCAAGGGGTAGAGCACTGCTGCCATCGGGGCTGCATTCACCATCAATGCACCCAAGACCATGGTGGCAATCAAGGTCACCGCATAGGTTTCGAACAAGTCGGCAGCCATGCCAGCGCAGTCACCGACGTTGTCGCCGACGTTGTCGGCGATCACGGCGGGGTTGCGCGGGTCGTCCTCGGGAATACCGGCTTCGACTTTGCCCACCAAATCGGCGCCAACGTCAGCGCCTTTGGTGAAGATGCCACCACCCAAACGGGCGAAGATGGAGATCAACGAGGAACCAAAGGCAAATCCCATCAAGGGATTGAGCAAGGAGGCCAGGCTCTTATCGGGGGTCAGGTTGCCGTTGCCAACCAAAAACCAAAAGAAGCCGCCCACGCCCAGCAGGCCCAATCCCACCACCAGCATGCCGGTGATGGCGCCGCCTTTGAAGGCCACGTCCAAAGCCGGACCGATGCCGTGGGTGGCCGCTTGTGCGGTGCGCACATTGGCCTTGACCGACACATTCATGCCGATGAAGCCACAAGCCCCGGACAGCAGTGCGCCAATGACAAAACCAATGGCGGTTTGCGAGCCCAAAAAGACCCCGATCAAAATGGCCAACACCACACCCACGATGGTGATGGTGCGGTACTGACGCGCCAAATAAGCGGCGGCACCTTGTTGAATGGCCGATGCAATTTCTTGCATGCGGGCATTTCCAGCATCCATGGACAAAATGGAAGCACGGGCCCAAAAGCCGTAAATCACGGCAATGACACCGCAAGCGAGCGCAAAAATGAGCGCTGAGTTGCCAGACATAAAGTCTCCTTAGAGTTTCCCTTGAGTGAGGTGGTCCAACACAATGGCCAGACCACGACCGATGTGTTGCTTCCTCAGACCGATGAAATCCTCGGTGTCCGATTGGCCAACCCGTGGAATGTAAGCGAAGCGCGCCTAGGGTTGACCCTAGACGTGTCGCTTGCAAGTCCAGTGAAAGTAAAATGAGGGTTAATACGGATAAAGCCTTTTCGCCATTCTTTTTTTGTTTTGGAACTTCCATGTCACTCGATAACGTCACCCCCGGCGATCAACTGCCCCACGCTTTCAACGTCATCATTGAAATCCCCATGAACGCCGACCCGGTGAAATACGAGGTAGACAAGGCCACGGGTGCGATTTTTGTGGACCGTTTCATGAGCACCTCGATGCATTACCCCACCAACTACGGCTATGTGCCCAAAACCATCAGTGGCGATGGCGACCCGGTGGACGTGCTGGTGATCACGCCCGTCCCTTTGATCCCCGGCGTGGTGGTGACTTGTCGGCCCATTGGTATTTTGAAAATGGAAGACGAGGCTGGCATGGACGGCAAGGTCTTGGCCGTGCCGACCGACAAAATTTTGTCCATTTACACCCAATGGCAAAAGCCCGAAGACTTGAACCCCATGCGCTTGAAAACCATTGCCCATTTCTTTGAGCATTACAAAGACTTGGAGCCCGGCAAGTGGGTCAAGATTTTGGGTTGGGAAGGCCCACAAGCGGCCATTCAAGAGGTGTTGGACGGTATCGCCAACTACCAAAAAGAGCACGGATTGGCCTGAACCGGCCCCGGATTTACTCCATGGCGGCCAGGTCGTTCGCTGGTTTGTAGGGCGTGCGCTGGCCCAAGTGCTCCATGTAGTTGTCCACGCCCCGACCTTCGCGCTCTAAAAACTGGCCAATGGCCTGGGCAAAGCGGGTGTCGGCCACCCCATGGGCGCTGTGTGTCATCACCGGCATCAGGGCCCGGGCCATCTTGTGTTCACCCTGGGCACCGCCTTCAAAGCGCTGCACCCCGTTTTGCAAGCACCAGAGCAGGGGTTGGTAATAACAGGCCTCAAAGTGCAGGCAGTCCACCCGTTCCAGCGCACCCCAATAGCGGCCGTAGGCCACGCCAGGGCGGTCAGTGCCATCTGACAGGCCAATCAGGCTGCAGGCCATGGGCAAACCATTTCGCTCGCCCAACAACAGCAACCAGTTCTCCGGCATGTGGTCTGCCATGGCTTGGAAAAAAGACCGGCTCAGGTAAGGCGCATTGCCGTGCTCTAAATAAGTGCGCTCGTAGCAGGCATAGAAAAAATCCCATTCGGCTGTGCCTATGTCGCGACCGCGCAGGGCTTGGAACTGAACCCCGGCATCGGTCACACGGCGCCGCTCTTGTTTGATTTTTTTGCGCTTTTCTTGTTGCAGGCTGGCCAAAAAAGCGTCGAAGTCGCTCCAGCCTTGGTTGTGCCAATGGAATTGCACGGTGTGGCGCTGCATCCATTGGGCCTGGGTGCAAGCAGCGATGTCCGAATCACTGCCAAACAACAGGTGCCAGGAAGAGATCTGTTGCTCATCGCACCACTGTTGCAGCGCTTGCAACAAAGCTTGGCGGGCAGTGTCATCGCGCGCCAACAAGCGGCTGCCTGGTACCGGCGTGAAAGGCACGGCAACCAAGGCCTTGGGGTAATAGCTCAGGCCATGTTGCTCATAGGCGTTGGCCCAGGCCCAGTCAAACACATATTCACCATACGAGTGGCTCTTCAAGTAAAGCGGGCAGGCGGCATGCAGTTGGTCGCCTTGCCACAGGCTCAGGAACTGGGCGCTCCATCCGGTCCGCGCTGTGGCACTGCCGCTGGTTTGCATGGCGCTCAAATAGGCGTGGCGCATGAAGGGCGTGGGGTGGGTTTGCTGGGCCAGCAAAGCGTCCCACTGTTCAGTGTCAATGTCTTGGGGGTTGTTGTCAACCCGAATGCCATAATTCATGCGCTCAGTATCCATCCCTATTTATGACACTACTTCTCAGCGTTGCCCAGCTCAATTTTGTCGTTGGCGACATGGCGGGCAATGCCCAAAAAATCATCGAAGCTGCACGCACCGGTTACCAGCGCGGGGTGCGCTTGTTGCTGACGCCCGAATTGTCGATTTGTGGCTATGCTGCAGAAGATTTGTTTTTGCGTCCGTCCTTCATCCGAGCCTGCGATGATGCCTTGAAAACCATCACCACCACCTTGGCCGATTTAAAAGGCCTGCATGTGGTGGTGGGCCACCCCAGTGGAGGCGACAGCCGCACCCGTTCGGTGTCGGTGGTGCAGCGATTCAACCGCGCCAGTGTCCTCAGCGAGGGCCAGGTGGTGGCTTTTGCCGATAAACGCGAATTGCCCAACTACCAGGTGTTTGACGAGCGCCGCTATTTCACCCCAGGCCACAGCACCTGTGTGTTTGAGGTGGGCGGTTGGCGTGTGGGGTTGTTGATTTGTGAGGACGCCTGGTTCGAGGCCCCGGCTGCGGATGCCTTGGCCGCCGGGGCGCAGATGCTGGCCGTGGTCAATGCCTCGCCGTTTCACGTGGGCAAGGGCGGCGAGCGTGAGGCCACCATGCGCCAGCGCTGTGAGCAAACCGGTTTGCCCCTGATCTACGCGCATTTGGTGGGCGGGCAAGACGAGGTGGTTTTTGAGGGCCGGTCGTTTGTCTTGGGCGCTGACGGCGAATTGCTTGGGCGCGCCCAGAGTTTTCAAGAGCAGGCGTTTGACATTGGATTGGACCGACCCTCGGGCCTGGTCCAGGTGCAAGCCACACTGGCCCAAGCCCAAAGCCTGGAGTCCGATCTGTGGCATGCCTTGGTGATGGGGGTGCGCGATTACATTGGTAAAAACGGATTCCCCGGGGCCTTGTTGGGTTTGTCGGGTGGCATCGACTCGGCCCTGGTGCTGGCCATTGCGGTGGACGCGCTGGGTCCCGAACATGTGCGGGCCGTGATGATGCCTTCGCCCTACACGGCCGATATCAGTTGGATCGATGCCCGCGAGATGGCCCAGCGCATGGGCGTTCGTTACGACGAACACTCCATCGTGCCGGAATTCGAAGCCTTTTTGGCCACCTTGGCCGGCGAGTTCGCGAACAGCCCGGTCGATACCACCGAAGAAAACATTCAAGCGCGCATCCGGGGGACCTTGTTGATGGCCTTGTCCAACAAGTTCGGCGCCATTGTGCTGACCACGGGCAACAAAAGCGAAATGGCCACCGGCTACTGCACCTTATACGGGGACATGGCGGGTGGTTTTGCGGTCATCAAGGACGTGGTCAAAACCATGGTCTTTCGCTTGGCCCACTGGCGCAATGCCAACGACCCCTTTGGCCGGGGCTTGAACCCCATCCCAGAGCGCATCATCACGCGTCCGCCCAGCGCGGAGTTGCGACCCGACCAAACCGACCAAGACAGTTTGCCCGCTTACGAGGTGCTCGATGACATCTTGGAGCGCTTCATGGAAAACGACGAAAGCCCTGCGCACATCGTGCAGTCCGGCCACAGCCCGGCCGATGTGGAGAAAGTCACCCGCTTGATTCGCATCAATGAATACAAGCGCCGTCAGTCCCCCGTGGGCATTCGCGTCACCCACCGCAGCTTTGGCAAAGATTGGCGCTATCCTATTACCAATCGCTTCCGCGAATGACATTTCAACCTGGAGTGAACATGAAACAAATCACCGCCATCATCAAACCCTTCAAACTCGAGGAAGTGCGCGAGGCCCTGGCTGACTGCGGCGTCACGGGTTTGACTGTGACCGAGGTCAAGGGTTTTGGCCGTCAAAAAGGCCACACCGAGTTGTACCGGGGTGCTGAGTACGTGGTGGATTTTTTGCCCAAGGTCAAGGTCGAGGTGGTGGTCAAGTCGGCCGATGTGGACGCTTGTGTCGATGCCATCGTGCGGGCCGCACGCACCGGAAAAATTGGCGATGGCAAGATCTTCATCACCTCGGTCGAGCGGGTGGTGCGCATCCGAACCGGTGAGCTGGATGAGTCGGCTGTCTAACAAAAACAGTGTTTGGGGTGGATCAGTAAAACGAGGATTCCCTGGCCATGCCAAATGGCCAGATCGTGATGCATCCGAGGGGTACGAATCAATCTCAATGATGTGCGCACCCGCGAGGACTCCATCAGCAGCTTAGTTCATCTTGATGCCAGCCGCTTTGACCACACCCCCATAGAGGACCAGTTCCTTTCGGATGGTGGCGGATAAAGCTTCTGCCGTACCAGGGGTGGCCGCGATACCTGCGGCTTCAAGCTTTGCACGCACTTCGGGGTCTGCCAGTGCTGCATTCAATTCAGTGTTGAGGCGTTCAACAATGGCACGTGGTGTTTTGACAGGCGCCACCAGGCCGACCCAAGAGTTGATATCGAAGTCGGCCAATCCGGACTCGGCAAAGGTGGGAATGTCAGGGTATTGGCGCGATCGCTTGCCAGAAGGCACGCCAAGCGCCTTTAGGTTGCCAGACTTCAAATGGTTCTGTACCGAAGCCGCAGAGGCAAATGCCAGTGGCGTGTGGCCGGCCAGTGCATCGGCAATGGCGGGCGCACCACCCTTGTAGGGGATATGGACCAGATTGGCACCGGTTCGCTGTTTGAGCAATTCTCCAGCCAAGTGAACAATGCTGCCGGTACCCGAGGTGCCGTAGGAAACGCCTGCTGGCTGTGCTTTGGATAGATCAATCAGCTCTCGCATATTGTTGGCTTTGAAGCCTGGGTGCGCCACCAAGATGGTCGTGGAGTCGCCGATCTTGCCGATGGGGCTGAAGTCACGCAGCGGGTCGAAGGGAACCTTGTCATACACATGGGGGTTGATGACGAAGGTGCCGTCCAGCACCAGCAACAATGTATAGCCATCGGGCTCTGCACTGGCCACCACTTGACTTCCGATGTTGCCCGAAGCGCCTGGGCGGTTGTCAGGTACCACCTGCTGCCCGAGCCGCTTGCCCAAGAATTCGGCAATGATGCGACCGCTGGTATCGGTCACACCACCCGGGGCAAATGGGATCACCAACTTGATGGGTTTTGCGGGCCAAGCAGATTGCGCCAGAGCATTGGAATAGGCCAGGGTGCCAGTGGCAAGCAGCGTTCCAGCGGACTGTAGAAATGCGCGGCGGTTGGTTGGCTGGGATTGGTTGCGGATTGGGGGCATTGGGTTCTCCAAAGTGAGTCATATGGACAAAAGATCGCGCACAACCAGACGTGTCAGTTCACCGTCCGGTGATTCAAAGTGGCGCATGACGGTGTAATGGTCGCAACCTTCAAAGTCAATAAAGCGCGCATTGGCGCCTTGAGACGCGCAGGTGGCAGCAAAGCGTTCCGACTGTTCAACAAAGCCCCGGGTTTCCGATCCGCCCACAGCCACGGTCAGGGGTACAGGCTTGCAGGGGGCATGGCGCATGGGGCTCATGGAGGCAACTTGATCGGGGCGCAGGCGAATTTCCTGATTCACAGAGATCGAAAGAACGGGTTCCAGTTCGTAGATAC
This sequence comes from Limnohabitans rimovensis (SeqCode), assembly GCF_965234775.1. Taxonomy (GTDB): domain Bacteria; phylum Pseudomonadota; class Gammaproteobacteria; order Burkholderiales; family Burkholderiaceae_C; genus Limnohabitans; species Limnohabitans rimovensis. The sequence continues at coordinate 484,017 of NZ_OZ248566.1, forward strand.
CACTGATGAGCACCGCCGATGACGGCATGCCCGGTGGCACAGACGCTGCATGGGCATGTTTTGCCAAGCATGCCGCAATCAGGTGTGCACCCGCAGAATGGCCGGAAGCGCTGTATCGATGGGGGTCTGCTCCCCATTCGGCCGCATGTTCATGCACCCATGCCAGGCAGTGAGCAACTTGCTCGACGATGGCAGGCAGTTCCACTTGGGGGCACAGGTCGTAATTCATGACGATGGTTGTGATCCCATGCGGCACAAGGGCATCGGCCAGATAACTGAAATCGCTTTTGTCGCGTCCACGCCAGTAGCCACCATGTAGAAACACATGAATGGGTGCATTTGGTGGAGCCGCCTTGAACACATCAAGTGTCGCCAGGGGGCCAGGCCCATAACGCAGGTCGTAAATCCCCTTGTGACGCTGCCTGGCTTCATGGCTCAGTTGTTGGGTTCTGGTGGAATGCACTTCGACATTGGGCACCGCATGGCGCGGGTTGAACTGGGTTTCAATGTCAGTGGAATGCATGCTAATTCTTTTTTGATGGAAGGAAAGAGAGGCTTGGTTCGATGAATTCCTAGTGGTTTCCTTGGGAATGCTTGCAGCGTGATGGTTTGCTCACTGCTTCGCCTGTTTCATCACCCATATCTCAGGGGTGGGCATATTTTGATGTATACATTTATTGGCCACGACAGGGCCGTTCAGGGAAAAAATCATCTCATTCCAATTCATTGCCCACGACAGTCCCTCCTATACTTGATATGCGGGTTGACGAGTATCACCCCTCTTCATCTCTATGATCCACAGTGTATAAACAATTGGAAAACCATGTCTATTTCTCTTTATTCAGCCACGGTTCCTGTTTTGGTGCAAATGCTCACGGCTCTCAGCGAAGTGCTAAAAAAAGGCGAGGCCTTCGCTCATCAGCGAAAATTTGACCCAGCCACCTTATTGCAGTCGCGCTTATTTCCAGACATGCTGCCGTTGGTTCGTCAAGTTCAAATTGCCTGCGATTTCGCCCAAAGTGTTCCTTTTCGCATCGCTGGGCTTGAAGTGGCTGCCTACGAAGACACCGAGCAAAGTTTTGCCGAACTGCAAAGCCGCATTTCCAAAACCTTGGCGCTGATTCACGCACTGTCCCCAAGGCAACTGGATGACAGTGGGATCCAAGAGATTGTTTTGCGCCCCGGCACGCCAAAAGAGAAAAAACTATCTGTCGAAGACTATGCTTTGAAATACGGCATGCCACAATTTTTCTTCCACATCACGACCTCCTACAACTTGTTGCGCCAAAACGGCGTTGAGATCGGGAAAAAGGATTTCATGGGGTCTTACTAGCCGCCGAGGCGATGGCCTTTGGGGTCTTCTTCAAACCCCAAAGGCAGGTTCGGCAATTGCGAGCGCCAGTCCTCTAAAGTTCGTTGAGACCTTGTTCGCCAAGGTCGGCATCAACGATAGCGGTTGTGGCAACCGGTTCAGTGTTCGGTATGGCCTTTGTGTTTCAGCGCATGGGTTCGCTCCGAGATACTGTCCATGTACGCAAAGAGTACCCCCGAAATAACAAGAACAACATGAATGCCGACTTTCCATGCGATCGCTTGATCAGCTTCTGACCAGATCGCGGGCGTGTCGCCCCCGCTCTTGAGAAGGACGCCCAGATTCACGAATCCCTTGAGCAACTCGATCGCAGAGATGGCGACGATCGAGGCAATCACTTTGATCTTCAAGCCAGCAAAATCGACCTGACCCATCCATTCGGGCCGATCCTCATGGCCTTTGGTGTTGATCTTGGAGACAAAGTTTTCGTAACCGCTAAAAATCACGATCAGAAGTAAGTTGGCCACCAATGAAAGATCGACCAAGGCCAAAACCGCCAGCACGACTTCGCTCTCGCTGGCGACGAAAATGTTGGGTATGGCGTGGATCAGTTCTTGTCCGAACTTCACCAGTAACAAAACGATGCCGACCACAAGCCCCAGGTAAAACGGTGCCAAGAGCCACCGGCTGTTGAAAATCAAAACTTCTAATAAATGTTCAATGGCTTTCATGCGGATTTCCCATGGATAAATAACAGTTGCTTACTGGGTTCAATGCAGGCCACCCATCTGTGCGGCCAAGTTACTGCGTCACAGGTCTAACTTCGCTCTGCGACACGTTCGAGTTTCCGGCTGAGGATCCACGACAGCAGGAGGAAAACAATCAGCATGACCATGCCAAAACCAGAGAAAGCATCACTCATCAGCTTCTCCGAGATGTGGCCAAACGCATGTCCAGCTGAAAGAATGGCTGCAGACCAAAGTCCAGCCGCGACGAAATTGAACGCCAGGAATATGGACCACGGCAATCGTGACATTCCGAAGGCAAAACCGGCGACACCGCGAATGCCGTGGGGATAGCGATGAAACAAAATCAGCCACACATAGTAACGATCCACCAACTGAACCACGGTCTGGCTGGTGCGATGAATCCGTGGAAAAGGCGAAAGCCATTGGTTGCCGAAACGCCGTCCGATCCAGAACCGAAACGCATCTCCCAGAAAACTGCCGGTCCAGACGACCACAACGAGGGTGCCCAGATCAAGAGCCTCTGTACTGGAGGCATAACCGGCAAAAAGTGTGAACAGCAGGCTGTGCGATGCCGCGAACGCGAATATCAAGCCGTAGGCTGCATCACCATGCAAGCGCAACAACTCCAGGAACGAGGCCAAATCGGTAGGGAAGATCAATGATGTATTTCAGAAATGAAAAATTGATCATAGCGCACTGCTCAATTTTGTTCCCTGCGTGGGCAATGCCATACGCAGTTGATGGGCATGTGTTTTTGACAACTTTTGCCATTAGAAAGAAAAAAGCAACACGCAAGGCATCGCTTATGACGGTGGTTCCTCAAACTGGGCCTAAAACCAGAGTCCGACACAGTTAGCCTTTGTGGATTGAGCACTGGGGCCAGTGCTCAGGCCTGGCGATTTAAATCTCACTCAGACCTGAGCCAGGTGTGTGCATGCTGGCCGCTCGGGCCAAACCACTCAGCAATTCATCCACATCACTGCCATGTTGAACCAGGTGTTGTTGCGACTCACCAATAAAACCGCGCTCGGTGGCTTGCGATAAAAAACCAGTTAAACCATCGAAAAATCCTTGCACCGATAGCAAACCAATGGGCTTGTGGTGGTATCCCAACTGACGCCAACTCCAGACTTCAAAAAACTCCTCCAAGGTGCCAATGCCCCCCGGGATGGCCAGAAAAGCATCGGCGCGCTCGGCCATCATTTGCTTGCGTTCATGCATGGTTTGCACCACGTGCAGTTCGTCGCATTCTCGCCGCGCAACCTCTTTGTCGACCAAGGCCTGAGGAATCACGCCCACCACCCGACCGCCGGCTTGTGCCGTGGCTTGGGCCACCACGCCCATCAGGCCGTTGTTGCCTCCGCCGTAAATGAGTTGGCCTTGGTGTTGCCCTATCCAAGTGCCTACAGTTTGGGCGGTTTGGGCGTAGGCAGGCGAGTCGCCCATGCGCGACCCACAGTAAACACATAAAGAGAAGGTGGGTTTCATGGGTGAAGGGCGTGAGGAGATGTCAGTCAGGAATGGGTTCATGAACCAATTGCGTGCCCGCCCATGCATCGTGCCAGAACTGGCGCCGGGGTGCAAATCGCGACGACCAAGCCCAGCCAATCACCCATGTCACGCACAAAGCCATGGTCATCATCACCGGCAAATCGGCCAGCCAGGCCAACAGCAAAGGGGGCGCAAACCACAGGCAAGAAAGCACAAAACGTTTCAATGCCAAAGACTGTGTCAGCGCCTTGCCGTATTGATCCAGCACCCGGATGCGCCATGTTTTCATGGCCAAGGTTTGTCCCTTGTGCCAAAACCAAGTGAAGTAAAGCGCCAGCACCAGCCCCACAAAAATTTGCAATCCCAATCGGTTGGCCAAGCCGTGTCTGCTTTGGCTCAAGGCGCTGAACAGGTAGGCTGCAATGAAGGTCACTCCAAAGAGCAGCATGCCTTCGTACAACCAGCACGCCATGCGCCGAAACAAGGTGGGGGTGGGAAGGGGGGCATCGGCCACCGCTGGCGGCAAAGACGCGGAGGTCATTCGCTTTGGGTGGGCGAGCTGGGTGCAGCAGCGGTTTGCGCCGATTGGGGCAACAAGGTGGCCGGGTCCAGCATGTCAATGTCAATCTTTGGGCCGGTGAGGTTGGGCGCTTTGACCGCCGGTGACGCAGCGAGTTTGTGTGAGGCCACTTTTTTCACCGCCGTGGCGGCACCCACGGGAGGGGTGGGCGAGGTAGCCGCGAGTTTGGTTTTTTCTTCGGCGCTCAAGGACTGGTAGGCCTCCCACTTGGCGCGCTTGTGGTCGCCAGAGTGTTGGGCGCTTTCACCAAAGTTCAAGCGGGCCTGGGCTCTTTGCTGTGGGCTGAGTTGGGCCCACTCTTGCACGCGGGCATGGAGTTTGTTCTTTTCCTCAGGGGGCATGGTGGCGAAATTTTTCGACATCGCCAGCCATTTGCGTTTTTGTGCGGCACTGATGGTTTGCCACTGGGGCTTGAGCGGTGCCAAGGCTTGTTGCTCAGATGGGCTCAGATCTGTCCAGTGGGGGCGAGATTGGGGTCCAGGTGTCGCTTTTACCGCTGACTCCGCCTTCAAGGTGCTGCCGGACGTTGCTGGGGTGACCGCAGGTCCTTGCGCCCAGGTGCCGAACGCCCAGGCGCAAACACCCGCCGCCATCATGGGCTTGATCAATTGGAGTGGGTGAAATGGGCGCATTAAATCAATCGGCATTTTCTGCGGCGGGCAGCTTTAAAAAATGCACAAAACCCGGGTCGGTGTAGGCGGTGGGGGGCAAATCATCGGTCAACAAAGCAGCGTCCACCTCGGCAACTTCATTGGCCCGGTATTCGTCGAGCACCATGTTGATGGTGAGCAAGCCCACGACCAATAAGACCATGGGGAACAAACTGGCCAGAGGGGTCCAGCCCTTCCAGGGAGCACCCAAGGACAGGGTTCCATCGCCCATTGGTTGAACTTGCGGCTGCGTGACCGCTATCGGCGAGACCCGCCGTGCAGCGATGGCGCGCATGCGACCAGCACGCAGACGCTCTTGCACTTCGTAAGGCAATTGTTCTAAATTGGCCGACAGGGCACCTGCCACGAGCTGGCCAAATTGGTCTTCAATGTGTGGGTTTGTGCGGGACTTCATGGCTTTGATTTCTTGGATTTCAGGACATTGGCAAGGGTTTGGATGGCACGAAAGCAATGGGTTTTAACACTTCCTTCTGAACATCCCATGGCTGAGGCGGTTTCGGCAATGTCAAGCTCCTCCCAGTAACGCAGCAGGAAGGCTTCGCGTTGACGTGGCGGTAATTTTTCAATTTCGGCTTCTATTTCAGCCATGGTTTGGCTTTGCATCAGGCTTTGTTCGGCGCTTTGTTGCCAGCCATCGGTGTTGGCCGCGCCCAAAACTTCGAGCAAGTCAAAACCATCTTCATCGGCATCGCCCTGTGCATCGGAGAAGTTGATGAACATCGATTGTCGGGTTTTGCGCCGTCTAAACCAATCCAAGGTGCAATTGGAGAGGATGCGCTGAAACAACAGTGGCAACTCATCGATGGGCTTGTCGCCATAGTGCTCGGCCAGTTTCATCATGCTGTCTTGGACGATGTCCAATGCCGCTTCTTCATCCCGCACGTGGTAGAGCGAGCGCTTGAAAGCACGCTTTTCCACACTTTGCAGAAAAAGGGAAAGTTCGCGTTCGGTGGCCAATTTGCGTGGGGTTGTCGCTGTGACTTCAACGCCTGTGAGGCGCCGAAGATTGAAGTGCGCTGGATTATGGCACTGACGAATTAAGTTCCCAGACAGACCCAGACGGCCCCGGTTTTGATGCCATAATCGCGCCTCAATTTTGGCAAACGGGTCTGGATTCGGCATATCAGTGATTGCCCATGGTCTTAGGCCCTAAGTCTTGACACCTCCCCACAAGGGCCGGTGAAGAGGCACCCAAGGTTTTTCGTTTTCGAAGACTGAAAGGTTCATCATGGAAATCTCCAAGGCGGAAATCGCCTCAGCATCCTCCGTTGCCTTCGCCGCCCCTCAAGAGTTGATGGGTGCCGAAATCATGGTCAAGGCCTTGCAAGCCGAAGGGGTCAAGTACCTCTGGGGCTATCCGGGCGGGGCTGTTCTCTACATCTACGACGCGTTGTACAAGCAAGACACCATTGAGCATGTTTTGGTGCGCCATGAGCAAGCGGCCGTGCACGCCGCTGACGGTTATGCGCGCGCCACCGGAGAGGTGGGTGTGGCCTTGGTCACATCGGGTCCTGGTGTGACGAATGCGGTCACGGGCATCGCCACCGCTTACATGGACAGCATCCCGTTGGTGGTGCTCACGGGTCAAGTGCCCACCCATGCGATTGGTTTGGATGCGTTTCAAGAGTGCGATACCGTGGGCATTACGCGGCCCATCGTTAAACACAATTTTTTGGTCAAAGACGTGGCCGATCTGGCCCTTACCATCAAAAAGGCTTTCCACATTGCCCGCTCTGGGCGTCCAGGCCCTGTGGTGGTGGACATCCCCAAGGATGTGTCTTTCAAAAAGACCCTTTACAGCGGCTACCCAGAAGATGTGACCATGCGCTCTTACAACCCTGTGCGCAAAGGGCATTCGGGCCAAATTCGCAAGGCTTTGGGCCTGTTGATGGGTGCCAAGCGGCCTTACATCTATACCGGTGGCGGTGTGCTGCTGAGCAATGCGTCCGACGAAGTGCGCGCCTTGGTCAACATGATCGGCGCGCCTTGCACCAGCACCCTGATGGGCCTGGGGGCCATTCCCGCGAGCGACCCAAAGTTCTTGGGAATGCTGGGCATGCACGGCACCATAGAGGCCAACAACGCCATGCAGCATTGCGATGTGTTGATCGCCATTGGTGCGCGTTTCGACGACCGGGTGATTGGAAACCCCAAGCACTTTGCCCAAAACGAGCGCAAGATTGTCCACATCGACATCGACCCGTCCAGTATCTCTAAGCGTGTCAAGGTGGATGTGCCGATTGTGGGTGACGTCAAGGATGTGCTGACCGAGTTGATGAACCTGATCACCGAGTCCAAAGCCAAGATGGATGCCAAGGCCTTGGCCGATTGGTGGACCACGGTTGAGGGCTGGCGCTCGAGAAAGTGTCTCAGTTACGACCGGGGCATCAATGACGTCATTAAACCCCAGTTTGTGGTGGAAACCCTTTGGAACATGACCAAGGATGTCGACGCCTACATCACCTCCGATGTGGGGCAACACCAAATGTGGGCTGCTCAGTATTACCGCTTCGACCAGCCCCGGCGCTGGATCAACTCCGGTGGACTGGGCACCATGGGCGTGGGCATTCCATATGCCATGGGCATCAAATTGGCCAAGCCCGACAGCGAGGTGTACTGCATCACCGGTGAAGGCTCGGTGCAGATGTGCATTCAAGAGTTGTCGACTTGCTTGCAGTACAACACCCCGATCAAGATCATGGCCTTGAACAACCGCTACCTGGGCATGGTTCGCCAGTGGCAAGAGATCGAGTATTCGGGCCGCTACAGCCACAGTTACATGGATGCCTTGCCGAATTTCGTCAAGCTGGCTGAGTCCTATGGCCATGTGGGCATGTTGATTGAGCGGGCGCAAGATGTGGAGGGCGCGTTGATCGAAGCGCGCAAACTCAAGGATCGCACCGTATTCATGGACTTTCGCACCGATCCGACCGAAAACGTGTTTCCCATGGTGCAAGCTGGAAAAGGCATCACTGAAATGCTGCTGGGCAGCGAGGACTTATAAGGCTGCACCGATCAACGGTGCCTGGATCAAAACCAGGCCCAATTCCATCAACCCCGAGAAGAATCTATTGCCCGCCAAATTTGCCGGTTACCGCTGGCAGACGAGGGCGGTGACACCGATCACACCCCTGTGGCACGGTGTTTGAGCGAAAAGAGGAATCCCCATGAAACACATCATCTCCGTTCTGCTGGAAAACGAACCTGGCGCTTTGTCCCGGGTCGTGGGCTTGTTTTCAGCCCGTGGTTACAACATCGAATCCCTGTCGGTGGCCCCCACCGAAGACCCCAGTTTGTCGCGCATGACGCTGCAAACGGTGGGTTCTGATGATGTGATCGAGCAAATCACCAAACACCTGAATCGTTTGATCGAAGTTGTCAAAGTGGTCGACTTGACCGAAGGCGGCTATACCGAGCGCGAACTGATGATGGTCAAGGTGCGTGCGGTCGGTAAGGAGCGCGAAGAGATGAAGCGCATGGCCGATATTTTCAGGGGCCGCATCATTGATGTCACTGAAAAAAGCTACACCATTGAAGTCACTGGTGACCAATCCAAAAACGATGCTTTCCTAGAGGCCTTGGACCGTTCGGCCATTTTGGAAACCGTGCGCACCGGCGCTTGCGGCATTGGCCGTGGCGAACGCGTGTTGCGTGTTTGATTCAATCCACCCCTTTCCCAACCCTTAATCACCCAGGAGAAATCATGAAGGTTTATTACGATAAAGACTGTGACTTGAGCATCATCAAAGGCAAGACCGTGGCCATCATTGGCTATGGCTCGCAAGGTCATGCCCACGCGCAAAACCTCAACGACAGCGGCGTCAAGGTGTTGGTCGGATTGCGCCCGGGTGGCGCGAGCTGGAACAAAGTGGAAAAAGCCGGCCTGAAAGTGGCATCGGTGGCCGACGCTGTGAAAGCCGCCGATGTGGTCATGGTGTTGTTGCCCGATGAGCAAATCGGCAGCGTTTACACCAACGACATTGAGCCCAATATGAAAAAGGGCGCTTCCCTGGCTTTTGCCCACGGTTTCAATGTGCATTACAACCAAGTGGTTCCCCGTGCCGATTTGGACGTTTGGATGGTCGCGCCAAAGGCTCCTGGCCACACCGTGCGCTCAACCTACGCCCAAGGTGGCGGTGTGCCCCATTTGGTGGCCGTGCACCAAGACTGCAGTGGCAAGGCCCGCGACATGGCACTGAGCTACGCCATGGCCAACGGTGGCGGCAAAGCCGGCATCATTGAAACCAACTTCCGCGAAGAAACCGAAACCGACTTGTTCGGAGAGCAAACCGTTTTGTGTGGTGGCGCGGTGGAACTCATCAAGGCTGGCTATGAAATCCTGGTCGAAGCCGGTTATTCGCCTGAAATGGCGTATTTCGAGTGCTTGCATGAGCTCAAACTCATTGTTGACTTGATCTATGAAGGCGGCATCGCCAACATGAACTATTCGATCTCGAACAACGCCGAATACGGCGAATACGTCACCGGCCCGGAGATCATCAACGACCAGTCGCGTGCAGCCATGCGCAAGGCCCTGGAGCGCATTCAAAACGGCGAATACGCCAAGAGCTTTATTTTGGAAGGCCGCACCGGCTACCCCAGCATGACGGCCCGCCGCCGTTTGACCGAAGACCATTCGATCGAGAAGGTGGGCTCGCAATTGCGTTCCATGATGCCTTGGATTGCCAAGAACAAACTGGTTGACAAAACCCGCAATTGAGCGTCTGAGCGTTCGATGCACAAAGGCCACTTGGGTGGCCTTTGTGCTTGTGTCTTATTCAACGATACACTGAGACCATGTCTTCCAATTCCTATCCCCACCCCATCTTGGCACGCGAGGGCTGGCCTTTCATACTTTTGGTCTTGGTGCTGGCCATTGGTGTACATGCCACCGCTGGCTGGGCTTGGGCTTTGCCGTTTGATGTGGTTTTGGTCTTTGTGGTTCAGTTTTTTCGCGATCCTGCGCGGGCCATTCCCGATCTGCCCAATGCCGTGCTGTCGCCGGCGGATGGCCGGATTGTCAAAATAGAAAAAACATTTGACCCCTTTGCCCAGCGCGATGCCATTTTGGTCAGTGTGTTCATGAATGTCTTTAATGTGCACAGCAATCGCTCCAGCGTGAACGGTGTGGTGCGCAGCGTCAGCTACTTTCCCGGTTTGTTTGTAAATGCCGACTTGGACAAGGCGTCGACCGAAAACGAACGCAATGCCGTGGTGATCGATGCTCAAATTGGTGCTGCACAGCACACCATCACTTTGGTGCAGGTTGCAGGTTTGATCGCACGCCGCATCCTGTGTTACGTCCAGGCCGGTCACAATTTGCAAAAGGGTGAGCGTTATGGCTTTATCCGTTTTGGTTCGCGGGTGGATGTGTATTTGCCGCTGAGCGCTCAAGTGCTGGTGGCCCCAGGTGACAAAGTCTCGGCCACCCTGACCCCTCTGGCCACGGTGGGCTGATTGGCTTTTGTGCCAGATGAATTCCGCATGACCGAGCCCACCGATAAATCTGACGACATGCCCGCACGCCCGCGCAAGGGCATATACGTGCTGCCCAATTTGTTCACCTTGGCGGCTTTGTTTGGGGGCTTTTACGCCATTGTCATGGCCATGAACAACCGATTCGATTTGGCAGCCATGGGTGTGTTTTGTGCCATGGTGCTCGACAGTTTAGACGGGCGTGTGGCCCGCATGACCAACACGCAAAGCGCGTTTGGTGAGCAAATGGACTCGCTGGCCGATATGGTCTCTTTCGGAGCTGCACCTGCATTGATTGCTTACGAATGGTCGCTCAAAGGCCTGGGGCGCTGGGGCTGGGTGGCTGCCTTTGTGTACATTGCCTGCGCAGCCTTGCGTTTGGCCCGCTTCAATGTGAACACTTCAGTGGTGGACAAGCGCTACTTCCAAGGCCTGCCGTCTCCCGCTGCGGCGGCATTGGTCATGGGCTATATCTGGATCATGACCGAGCTGCAGTGGATGGACGGGACCATCACCTGGATCACGTTTGCGGTGTGTTTGTTTTCTGGCCTGACCATGGTGACCAATCTGCCGTACTACAGTTTCAAAGACATTCAGATGAAGAAGAGCGTGCCCTTTGCCGCCATTGTTTTGATTGCTTTGATCATCGCCGTCATCAACATTGATCCGCCCTTGGTTTTGTTCGCCTTGTTCGTGAGCTATGGCCTAAGCGGCTATGCGGTGTACGCTTACCGCAAAGCCACAGGGGTGCAAACCAGCGTGATCAGCACATCCACCGATGAGCCCGACGAAAAAGGCTTGCACAACTGATGCAAAGCCTGTGATATGCTGTGGACCATGAACACACTTTGCTTGCTACTGCTACTTCGCGCCATCGGGCGGAGTGGGTAGCGCGCGCGCACTCCATCCAAGGCCCGTATGCCAGCGCTACGGGCCTTTTGTTTTTTTGGCTATGATTTTCTTGAATAGGAGAAGTGACATGAGCGACCAATTGATCATTTTTGACACCACCTTGCGCGACGGCGAACAGTCCCCAGGTGCCTCGATGACCAAAGACGAAAAGCTGCGCATCGCCCGTCAGTTGGAGCGCCTCAAGGTGGATGTGATCGAGGCCGGTTTTGCGGCCAGCTCCAACGGCGATTTTGATGCGGTGCACGCGATTGCCAATGCGATCAAAGACTCCACCGTGTGTTCTTTGTCCCGAGCCAACGACCGAGATATTTCGCGATCTGCCGAGGCCCTCAAAGGTGCGAAACGGGGCCGCATCCATACCTTCATTGCCACCTCGGCCTTGCACATGGAGAAAAAGCTGCGCATGACGCCCGACCAGGTGTTTGAGCAGGCCCGTCAATCGGTGCGTTTTGCCCGCAACTTGCTCGATGACATTGAATTCAGCCCTGAAGATGGCTACCGCAGCGATGTGGACTTTCTGTGCCGTGTGATCGAAGCCGTCATCCAGGAAGGCGCCACCACCATCAATGTGCCTGACACAGTGGGCTATGCCATTCCTGAGCTGTATGGCGAATTCATTCGCACCTTGCGCGAGCGCATCCCCAACAGCGACAAAGCCATTTGGTCGGTGCACTGCCACAACGATTTGGGCATGGCGGTGGCCAACTCCTTGGCGGGTGTCAAGATCGGTGGCGCGCGCCAAGTCGAGTGCACCATCAATGGATTGGGTGAGCGGGCGGGCAATTGCTCTTTGGAAGAGGTGGTGATGGCCATCAAAACCCGGCGCGACTACTTTGGCTTGGATTGCGGCATCGATACCCGACACATCTTGGCCGCCAGCCGCATGGTGAGCCAAACCACGGGCTTTGTGGTTCAACCCAACAAAGCTGTGGTGGGGGCCAATGCCTTTGCGCACGCCTCCGGCATCCATCAAGACGGCGTGCTCAAAGCACGTGACACTTACGAGATCATGCGCGCCGAGGATGTGGGCTGGAGCGCCAACAAATTGGTCTTGGGCAAGCTCAGTGGGCGCAACGCCTTCAAGCAGCGCTTGTTGGACTTGGGTGTGGAGATGGAGTCCGAGGCCGATATCAATGCCGCCTTTGCCCGCTTCAAAGAGCTCGCTGATCGCAAGAGTGATATTTTCGACGAAGACATTTTGGCCCTGGTCAGCGAAGAGACCACCCACCAAGGTGACGATGCCTATGGTTTTGTGTCTTTGGCTCAGCACAGCGAAACCGGTGAGCGGCCCCAGGCCCAGGTGGTGTTCACGGTGCATGGCAAAGAGGTGCATGGCCAGTCAGACGGCAATGGCCCCGTGGACGCTTCGCTCAAAGCCATTGAAAGCCATGTGAAAAGTGGCGCCGAGATGGTCTTGTATTCGGTCAATGCCATCAGTGGTTCCACCGAAAGCCAAGGCGAGGTCACGGTGCGCCTGCAAAACAGTGGCCGGGTGGTCAACGGCGTGGGTTCAGACCCCGATATCGTGGTGGCATCGGCAAAGGCGTACTTAAGTGCACTGAACAAGCTGCAAAGCAAGGCGGATCGGGTGGCCGCCCAGGGCTAAACCGCCTGGCATCTAGCGTGCAGGGCCGGTTCACTTGATAAATGTTTTCCAAGTCTTTGATCTTGCGAAACTATTTTTCTTTGTTAGACTCCAGGCTTCTAGATTCGTGGGGTAGCGCTTTGAAGCAAATTGCACTGTGTTGGGGCAGGTTGTTCTTGTCCATGTGTTTGGCAGGGTCTGCATTTGCGGCTGAACCTTCAAAATCAACAACTTCAGCTGCGGCCAAAAAACCGGTTGCCCAGGCCCAACGCAACAAAGCCAAAGCAAAAACCAAAACCAAAGCGCCTGTGAAAGCCCGCGTTGACACGCGGCCCTCTTTTGGCAAAGTGGCAGGTCTGCACGATGTCAGCGATGAGCTCTCACTCAAGTCCAGCGTGGCCTTGGTGGTGGACCAAGAAACCCACGAGGTGCTGCTGAGCAAAAACGACAGCGCTGTGTTGCCCATTGCCTCCATCACCAAGCTGATGACGGCTTTGCTCATCAACGATGCGCATTTGCCCATGGACGAGATGATCTCCATCACCCAAGACGATGTGGATACCGAAAAGGGCAGCCGATCACGGCTGCAAGTGGGCACCAGTTTGGCGCGCGGGGAGTTGCTGCATTTGGCCTTGATGGCGAGTGAAAACCGCGCCGCCCATGCCTTGGGTCGCACCTATCCAGGCGGGTTGCATCACTTTGTGGAATTGATGAACCAAAAGGCCAAAGACATCGGCATGACCGATACCCGCTTTGTCGAGCCCACGGGCTTATCGAGCAAAAACCAATCCAGTGCCAAAGACTTGGTCACCTTGGTGCAAACGGCTTATCGCGAGCCCGTGTTGCGCGACCTCTCCACCAGCGACAGCCATGTGGTCGATGTCGGCCGCCACAGCCTGAAATACAAAACCACCAACCGCTTGATCAACAACCCCAGCTGGGACATTGGCTTGCAAAAAACCGGTTACATCTCCGAGGCGGGGCAGTGCTTGGTGATGCAAACCAAAATCGCTGGGCGCAAACTCATCATGGTCTTTTTGGACTCTGCGGGCAAACTCAGCCGCATTGCCGACGCGGAGCGCGTGCGCCGCTGGGTCGAGGCCAAGCACCGCGCGGTTGTCCCGCAAACCTGATCGTCAGGCAAGCCAGGGCGGTCCACACGCCGCACGGATCGACGCCAGATAAAAACTTTGGCCCTTGGCGGGCGAGGCCATTCAACTGGTTCAGCGCTGTCCAGCAGCCAACAGCCGTTGGGTGAGCCACTCTGGCTCTTGCACCATCACCTCATGACCGCAAGCCACCCGCTCTATCTGCCACCCTGGGGTGTTTTTAAGCCGATCTTCGACCGCTGCAAAGGGTGAGGGGTCATAAGCTGCGGCGCGGAAGTACACCGCCTTGCGCACATGCTCCCACGGGCGGTCGTGTTCCAAGGCTTGCAGCATGCAAGCGGCGGGTTGGTCGCTGGTGCGGCGGTCCACCCAGGCTTGGTCTTCGGGTGAAGTGATCTTCCAAGATGCCGCGCTGGGTGATGGGATGCGCCAGTTTGATCCAAATGCCAAGCGCGCTTTTTCGCGCCGATCCTCTGGCATGGCGTCCACCAGGCTTTGCTGGGGTTCCGGCACAAAAGCATCCAAATACACCATGGCGTCGATGCGGCTGCGCAAGGCCTCGGCCACGCCAGTTATCACCATGCCGCCATAACTGTGGCCACACAACACGATGTCTTCCAGTTCTTCGGATTGGATCAGGCCGACCACGTCTTGCACATGGGTCATCAAATTGACTTCGGGGGTGAGCAGGTGAGCGCGATCGGCCAATCCGGTCAAGGTGGGCGTGAAAACACGATGCCCAGCGGCCAACAGCCGGTCACTGACCCGGCGCCAGCACCAGCCCCCGTGCCAGGCCCCATGAACCAGTACAAAGTTCAATGGCATCTCACTGCTGGGGGTCATGGGAGCCAGGCGGTGATCAATGGCTCAAAATCTTTGACAAGAACTCTTGCGCCCGCGCACTGCGGGGTGCACCAAAAAACTCGTCACGGGTGCAGTCTTCCACAATCTTGCCTTGGTCCATGAAGATCACCCGGTGGGCCACCTTGCGGGCAAAGCCCATTTCGTGGGTGACCACCATCATGGTCATGCCTTCTGAGGCCAGTTGCACCATCACGTCCAACACCTCGCTGACCATCTCTGGGTCCAGTGCGGAGGTGGGTTCGTCAAACAGCATGGCGACCGGGTCCATGGCCAAGGCGCGGGCGATGGCCACGCGTTGCTGTTGACCACCGGATAACTGTCCGGGGAACTTGTGCGCATGCTCGGACAAGCCCACGCGCTCGAGCAAGCCCAAGGCCTTTTCCTGTGCTTGTTCGGCCGATCGGCCCAGCACTTTGATTTGACCCAGGGTCAGGTTCTCAGTCACGCTCAGGTGTGGAAACAACTCGAAGTGCTGAAACACCATGCCAATGCGGGCACGCAGCTGGGGCAGGTTGGTGGCGACGTCGCCCACCGATAAACCGTCCATGTGGATGCTGCCTTGCTGAAACGGCTCCAAACCGTTGGCGCATTTGATCAAGGTGGATTTGCCAGACCCCGAAGGGCCACACACCACCACGACCTCGCCTTTGTTGACCTGGGTGCTGCATTGGTTCAGGACTTGGAAGTCCCCATACCATTTGCTCACGTTTTGAAAGTGGAGGGTTGTCGGCATGCTTGTCTTTCAGCGGATGATGGCGGTGCGCGCTTGCAATCGGCGCACCCCCCAAGAGGCGAGGGAGCAAATCACAAAGTACACCAAGGCGGCAAAGGTGTACATCTCCAAAAGGCGGCTGTCGCGATTGGCCACCTTGCTGGCGGCCCCTAAAAAGTCGGTGCTTGATATCACGTAGACCAGCGAGGTGTCTTGAAACAAGATGATGGTCTGGGTCATCAGCACCGGCAACATGTTGCGAAACGCTTGGGGCAACACCACATACGTCATGGCTTGGCGGTAATTCAGACCAATGGCGTAGGCCGCAGAGATTTGGCCACTCGGAATGGACTGAATGCCGGCACGCATGATCTCGCAAAAGAAGGCAGCTTCAAACAGGGTGAAGGTGATCAAAGCACTGGCAAAGGCGCCGACCTTGATGGGATCTTTGCTGCCCAATATCCAAGCACCCAACCAGGGCACCAGGAAAAAGAACCAAAAAATCACCAGCACCAAGGGAAGCGATCGCATCAGGTTGACATACGCGCCCGCAAAAGCCGACAGCGGCTTGATGGGCGACAAGCGCATCAGCGCCAGCGCGGTGCCCAGCACCACCCCACCGACCATGGATAAGGCGGTGAGGGTGAGGGTGAAGCTCATGCCCTCTTTGAACAGGTACTCCCAAGAGCGGGCAATGACGTCGAAGTCGTAGTTCATGCTCAGTGCCCAGCCTGCGGCGCGTTGCTGGCCGAGCCGATGTAGCCAGGCAAGCGCAAGCGATTCTCCAACTTGCGCATGGCCAACACCACGCACAGGTTGACCAACAGGTAAATCAACGTGGCGGCGGCAAAGGCCTCGAACACATGAAAGCTGAACTCTTGCATGGCGCGTGCGCGGCCGGTCAACTCCATCAAGCCAATGGTCAAGGCCAGCGATGTGTTTTTGATGGTGTTCAAAAACTCAGAAGTCAGCGGCGGCAAGATGATGCGAAACACCACCGGCAGCAGCACAAAGCGGTAGGTTTGCCAGGTGGTCAAGCCGATGGCTAAACCGGCCATGCGCTGCCCTCTGGGCAAGGCCTGAATGCCAGAGCGCACCTGCTCTGCCACCCGCACCGACATGAACAAACCCAGGCACAGCACGGCTGGCACCAAGGACGACCAAGGCGGCGGCATTTGTTTGATCGCGTCTCCCCAGGCTTGGGGCAACAGTTCCGGAAACACAAAGTACCACAGGAACATTTGCACCAACAAGGGAATGTTGCGAAACAATTCCGTGTAGGCCAGACAGGCTTTTTCGATCGCCGGCTTGCCCAGGGTGCGCAAAGTGCCCACCAGCACACCCAAAGCCAAGGCCAGTGTCCAGGCCAACAAAGCGGTGACCACGGTCCAACCCAGACCACCGATGAGGTAGGCCAAGTAAGTGCCCGATGCACCTGGCTCGAGCTGGGCAAAGATTTGCCAATCCCAGTTGTATTTCATGGCACCGTGTGTGGTCTGTGTGGGTGAAGGGTGAAGCTGATTTCAGCCCAAAAAAAAGGGAACTTGCGCTCCCTTTTTGGGCCGAGTTCAGAAGATCACTCGTAGACCTTGGGGTCGGGAGAATCGGTGGGTTTGGCCATCACTTTTTTCAAGCTGGGGCTCATGGGGATGCTCAAGTTGATGCCTTTGGGGGCAATGGGCTTTTCAAACCAAGTGTTGTAGATGCCATTGATCTGGCCGGACGACATCAAGGCGCCAATGGCGCTGTCGACCACCTGCTTGAACTTGGGGTCATCCTTGCGAATCATGATGCCGTAGGGCTCCACCGACAAAGCCTCGCTGGAGATTTCATAGTCGCCGGGCGTTTTGGCATTGGCCACCAAGCCGGCCAACAAAATGTCGTCCATGGCAAAGGCGGCGGCGCGGCCGGTTTCAACCATCAAAAAGGCCTCGGCGTGGCCATTGGCCGACACGATGTTGATGCCCAGGTTTTGCGCGGCGTTCAACTCGGTGACTTGTTTGATGTTGGTGGTGCCGGCGGTAGAAACCAGGGTTTTGCCCTTCAGGTCAGCCAGCTTTTTGATGCCGGAGCTCTTTTTGTAAACGATGCGGTTGGCCGTCACAAACGTGGTGGGCGCATACGACACCTGTTTTTGGCGGTCGGCATTGTTGGTGGTCGAGCCGCACTCGATGTCCACGGTGCCATTGGCCAGCAGGGGGATGCGGTTTGCCGAGGTCACCAACTGGTACTTGACTTCAAGCTTGGCCAGGCCTAGATTTTTTTGGACTGCATCAACGATGCGCAGGCACAGATCAACAGAGTAGCCAATCGGCTTTTGTTTGTCGTCGTAGTAGGAGAAGGGGATGGAAGCATCCCGGTGACCAATGGTGAAGCTGCCGCTGGATTTGACTTTTTCCAAAGTGTCGGCATGGCCCAGCGTGGCGGCCAAAGCAAGGGCCAGGGTGGCCACGGTGCGCAATGAAGAACTCATGAATACTCCTACAAAAATGAGTGCGAATACTAGCCTAAAAATACACCTTTGGACAAGAAAAAATATGCATCTCTCAAACCTGGGGTTTGCCCTTGAATTCGGGCTTTCACACTTGCCTCACCCCGGTGCATGTGTGAGGATCAAGCACCAATCTGGGGGATGGGCATGGGCATATGGATTGAATTGGGCGTGTTTGCCCTGGTGTTTGTGTTTGCCATCCACCAGTGGCACGACCTGAAAAAAGAAAAGGCCAAGCGCGAAGCCGCCCGCCAGAAAACTGACCCACCGACAAAGGACCACCATGATTGATGCATTGCGCCGACTCAGCCCTTGGGCGCTTCTTTTTGGGGCCTTCACCGCCTGGGCACAGCCCTATCCCAACAAGCCGGTGCGCATCTTGGTGCCCTTTGTGGCCGGTGGCACCAGCGATATCGTGGCCCGTGCCGTGGCGCAAAAACTCAACGAAGCCGGTTATGTGACCTTGGTGGAAAACCGCCCTGGCGCCAACGGCAGCGTGGCTGCCGAGGCACTGGTCAAGTCGCCACCCGATGGCTACACCATCATGGTGGGCTCGATTGGCACTTTTGCCATCAACATGGGGCTGTACAAAAACCCGCGCTACGACGTGATGCGCGACTTGGAGGCCATCACTGTGGCGGTCAGCACCCCCAATGTCTTGATCACGCCGCCGCAGTTTCCGGCCAACAACCTCAAAGAGTTCATCGACTATGCGCGCAAGAACCCGGGCAAGGTGTCGTATGGCTCATCGGGCTCGGGCTCGAGCGACCACTTGTCGGCCGAGATGTTCAAAATCCAAACCCAGTCGTTTGGGGTGCATATCCCTTACCGCGGCGGTGCAGCGGCACAAACCGACATCATGGCGGGCAACATTGAAGCCTCGTTCCAAAACTTTGGCACTGTTGTCCCCTACATTCGCGCGGGCAAGATGAAGGCCTTGGCCGTCACCTCCAAAAACCGCATGCCCCAATTGCCCCAAGTGCCCACCATGATCGAAAGCGGCTTGGCCGACTTTGACGTCACCTCTTGGCAGGCTTTTGCAGCCCCCAAAGGCACGCCCAAAGACATCATTGCCAAACTGCATGCCGACATGGCCAAGGGCTTGCGCTCGCCCGAATTGACCCAACGCTTCAATGCCCAAGGCTTTGACATCGTGGCCAACACACCGGCCGAGGCCTCGGCGTTTTTCAAGCAAGAGATCGACCGTTGGACGGCGGTGGTCAAGCAGTCGGGCGCGACCGTTGACTGAAGCAGCGCGGTTAACGGTTAAGTTTCCAAGCGCTTTTGCAACTGATCTGACCAGGTTTGCATGGGCAGTTTGCTGGGGTTGTCGCGCACCAGCACCTCGGTGTCGGCCATCAGTTTGGCAACTGGCTCCCCCAGATCGATGGGCACGGCAAAAGGCTGGCTCACATACCAAGGGGAGGGCGTGTACAACTCCACGCGGTTGCCCTCGGGGTCAAAGAAATAAATGCTCCAGGCATTGCCGTGGCTGATGGTGCGCTGGATTTGTACCTTCGCTTTGCTCAATTGGGCATAAAAGGTGCGCAGGTCTTCCAGCGAATCCACCTTGAACGAGATTTGGTTGATGGGCGAAAACCCCGAATCCTCGGGCCGCCCCGAGGCCAGGACCAATTGGTGGTGCTCTTGCGGGTTGCGGCTTAAAAAAACAATCTGACCACCGGCGAAATACTCGCCACCATCGGTTTGCACCAGGCCCAGGGTGGCTTGGTAAAACTCAACCATGCCTGTCAAGTCTTGGCAATACAGACCAAAGTGGGTCAATTGCGCGTTGGGGATTTTGCGCTTGGCCATCAATGGGCGCGGCATGCGGTGTTGGGGTTCATTGGCGTTCGATTTTCTTTTGCTCAACGATGCGTTTCCAAACGGTCATTTCGCGCTCGATGCGCTCGCGCATCTGCGCTGGCGTTGAGGGGATGGGTGTGCCACCCAATTCGGCAAAGCGCTTTTTCACATCGTCCATGTCCAAAATCGCGCGCACTTCGCGGTTGATTTTGTCCACCACTGCCGGCGGTGTGCCGGGTGCCACCGCCAAGCCCAGCCAAGAGCTGAAGTCCAAACCGGGCAGGGTTTCGGCCACGGTGGGCAAGTCCGCCATCAGGGGCGAGCGGGTCGAAGCGGTAGAAGCCAAGCCGCGCACCTTGCCACCACGGATTTGGCCAAACGCGAAGGTGCTGGTTTCGACCATCACATCCACGCGGCCACCCAGCAACTCAATCATCGCTGGGCCAGCCCCTTTGAAGGGCACGTGCAGCATGGACACGCCCGCTTCGCTGGCCACCCATTCACCGGTCAGGTGCTGCAAGCTGCCCACACCCGCCGAAGAAAAACTCATCTTGCCCGGCTGGGCTTTGGCGCGGGCCAGCAAATCGGGCAGCGACTTGATGGGAGAGTCTTGTGCCACGCTGATCACCATCGGGTAGGCGACGATGGTCGAGACCAAACCAAAGTCTTTCACCGGGTCGTAGGGCAGTTTGTTCATCACCGCAGCCGACACGGGGTGACCCCCGGTGAGCAGCACCATGTTGTAGCCATCGGGTGTGGACTTGGCGACAAAGTCGTTGGCAATCAAACCCGTTGCGCCGACCTTTTGCTCCACCACCACGGGTTGGTTCAAACGCTCTGACAGCTTTTGCGCCAGCAATCTGGAGATGATGTCCGAACTGCCCCCAGGCGGGAACCCCACGACGAAGCGAATGGGCTTGTTGGGGTAGTCTTGTGCGTGGCTGGCGAAGGGGGCAGAAAAGGCCAGTGCCGCCAACAAAGAAACACCCACGCTGCGTTTGAAATTTTGCAAAATGAACATCTTGAAACCTATCTTTGGAACAAGCCGAAGTATCGCCAATAATCAAATGGCAAATCCCTGAGGTTTTCCCGGTTAAGTGGTATGTCGCATTCGCAGTTCCATGGCACCCAGGAACCAGCAATCCCCCCTTAAACCCGCATTTCACACATCACCATGACCCCATCATCTCCCACCCCAGATGCCCAAACAGCCGCCAACGGTTTGCTCCAAGCCTGGCACAACCGGTCTGTCATCGATGCATGGCCCAGCGCTGCACAGCCGATCGATCGCGCATGGGCTTACCCGGTTCAAAACGCCTTGTTCAAGGCAACCCAAGGCACCCATTTGGGTTGGAAGATCGCCGCCACCAGCACGGCAGGTCAAAAGCACATTGGGGTCAGTGCACCCCTGGCCGGGCGGCTCATGCGCGAGCGCTGCCATGCCGATGGCGCGCCGGTGGATGTGCAACGCAACCGCATGCGGGTGGCCGAGGCCGAGTTTGCGTTTCGCATGGAGCGCGATGTCACCGCCCCAGCAGGCCACAAATTGAGTTTGGAAGAAGTCATTGACGCGGTGTCAGCCGTGCATTTGGCCATCGAACTGCCGGACTCGCGCTTTGCCGACTTTGCCCGCATGGGCGAAGCCAGTTTGATCGCCGACTTTGCCTGCGCTTGCGATGTGGTGATGGGCCCCCAAGCCCAGGTCGATGTGCGCAGCTGGGACTTTGCCGGGCATGCGGTCAGCGTGTTGATCGATGGACACACCTTGGCCCACGGTCGGGGATCCAATGTGTTGGGCGACCCGCGTTGGGCGCTGGCCTGGTTGGCCCAAGAGTTGTGCGACCACGGCGACCACCTGCGCGCCGGTGACTGGGTCATCACCGGTACCTGCGTCACGCCGGTGCCCATTGCACCTGGCCAACACGTGCGCTGTGACTTTGGGGTACTGGGGACTGTGGGGGTGCAGTTGGTTTAAGTCTCAGGCCCTCTGGCCGAGGTGTCGTCATTTTTTGCAGGGACTAAGCCCGCAGCCGAACCGGATCGATCCCGTCCCAGTTGCGGGCGCTGTCGCGAAAGCGCCCGAACATGGCTTGGGTGGCCGGCAGGAATTCGATGACCTCGATCATGGCCGGCAGGCGGCCGTGGGTGTCGAAGTAGCCCACGCGGGCACCGTTGGCGACCTCGGCCTCGTAGACCAGGGTATCGCCCATGCCTTGGTAGTGCGCCAGTGCGGCCGGGTAGTCGGTGGCCGCCATGCCAAAGTGATGCAGGCCGTAACCACTGCGCGCAAACTGATCGCGGTAGACCGAGGGCGAATCGTCGAGTTGCTGGATGATTTCAAATTGCATGTCGCCGGCATAGCCCAGGGCAATGGCCAGGGCCGTCTGCGAGGGCTGGCCCCGATAGACCTGCTTGGGGAAGACGCCCCGCTCACGCAGGAACCAGGGGCCCGCGCCCAGCGTGCGGGTCAACTCGCGCATCGAGGCGTGGATGTCGTCGGTGATGAAGGCGGTCTGGATCAGGCGCCCTTGGAAGGTCGATGGGGTCAATTCGTGCATGGTGAGTCTCCTGCGGTGCCTTATTTGGCCATGATGCCACCGTCAATCGGGATGGTGGTGCCAGTCATAAAACTCGAGGCCGGCGAGGCCAGCAAAAGGGCCAGGCCCTTGAGCTCCTGAGGGGTCGCGATGCGGCCCAGCGGCACCATGGACGCAAACTCGGCCTCGACCTCCGGTTGCCGGATGCGGCCATTGGCGATGTTGGTGCGAAAAGGCCCAGGCGCGATGCCATTGACCATCACGTTGTAAGGTGCCAGCTCCATCGCCGCCTGCCGCACCAGGTTGACCACCGCGGCTTTGGTGGCGGTGTAGGCATAGCCACACATGACCTCCGACTTGAGCCCCGCTACCGAAGCCACAGCCACGATGCGGCCCGAGCGCTGCTTCTTCATGTGCGCGGCCGCGGCCTGCATGGTGACGAAGACGCCCGACAAATTGATCGAAAGCACCCGGTCCCACTGCTCGTCTTTCACCGCGTTGATCTGACCGATTTCGGTGCGGTAACCCGGGCCGGCCGTTACGCCGGCGTTGGCGATGACGGCGTCAATCCGGCCGTGACGCGCGACGATGCGATCGATCTCGCTGCGGATGGCCGCGCGGTCACTGACATCAAGCACCGCCGTCTCTACCCGGCCGCCAGCGCCCGTGATCGACTCGCGCGCTGCCTCCAGGCCGTGCGCGTCCACATCGAGCAGCACCACGGTGGCGCCGGCGCCGGCCAGCACTTCGGCCATGGCCAGACCCAGCCCACTGGCGGCGCCCGTCACGGCCGCCACCTGGTCAGCCATTCCAAACAGATCCTTGAACATGAGTTAACCCTTTAAGGTATACAAACAACCCGCTTTTTACACCCAATCCGCTCGCCAAGAAAGCGGTGCAATGGTCGGATTCGCATAAATTCCCTTTAACAACAGGCGACTAAGGGTTTTCGACAGGTCCCGACTGAGGTCTTTGACCGATGGTCAAGGTGTACACTTTTTTCAAATGCTGAATGATGTGTCCAGCATCAAATTCAAAAAATCAACCGGGGAGCATATGGCGCACCAGGAGACATTTGAGACAGTGACCGGATGCCGCATCCGGATCATGCGCAAGGGCCAGGGCCAGCCCCTGCTGTTTCTGCACGGCGCATCAGGGGCGGCGAACTGGCTGCCCTTCATGGACATGCTGGCCAAGAACTACGACGTGATCGTGCCGGAGCACCCGGGCTTTGGTGGCTCCGAGACGCCTGAATGGCTCGACACCGTGGGCGACCTGGCGCACTTTTACCGCGACCTGATCGACCACCTGGGCCTGTCAGCGGTACACCTCGTGGGAACATCTTTGGGCGGCTGGATCGCGGCCGAGTTGGCCACCTTCACCTGCGAAAAAATCAAGTCCCTGACCCTGGTGGCACCGGCCGGCATCACCGTGCCCGGGGTGCGCAAGGGCGATATGTTCATGTGGTCGCCCGAAGAGCTCAGCAGCAAGCTTTTTCACAACCAAGAGCTGGCGCGATCGGTGCCTCAGCCCACCAGCGAAGAAGCGGTGATGGTGATGCTCAAGAACCGGCTGATGACGGCCAAGCTGGGCTGGAGCCCGCGCATGCACAACCCGCACCTGCGCAAATGGCTGCACCGCATCAGCGCGCCCACCTTGATCATCTGGGGCGACGACGACCAGCTGCTGCCGGCGGCCTACGGGCCCGCCTACCGCGACCTGATCCCCGCGTCTTCGCTGCACATCATTGCCCAGTGCGGGCACCTGCCGCATGTTGAAAAGGTGCAGGAATTCGTCGCCAAAGTCACTCAATTTACCCAAGAGGTCGCCTGATGAAGCTCTACATGATGCACCTGATGCCCTATGCGGATCTGGACCTGGACTACGACAAGACCCACAACTCGGCCTGGATCACGCTGCCCAACAGCTACTACGATCCGAAAAAAGGCGCCAAGCTCTACAACCGCTACCTCGACGAGCTCGAATACGCAGACCAGCTCGGCTTTGACGGCGTGTGCGTCAACGAGCACCACCAAAACGCCTATGGCCTGATGCCGCAGCCGGGTGTCATGGCCGGCGCGCTGGCGCGGCGCACCAAGAAGGTCAAGATCGCGATTTTGGGTCGGGCCCTGCCGCTGCTGAACAACCCGGTCACCGTGGCAGAAGAGTTCGCCATGATCGACAACATCACCGAGGGCCGCTTCATTGCCGGCTTCGTGCGTGGCATTGGCGCCGAATACCACGCCTGGAGCTCCAACCCAGCCGACAGCCACGAGCGCTTTCACGAGGCGCACGACCTGATCGTGCGCGCTTGGACCGAGATCGGTCCCTTTCCCTTCGAGGGCAAGCACTACCAGTTTGAATATGTGAACCTGTGGCCACGGCCGTACCAGACGCCGCGCCCGCCGATCTGGATTCCCTCACAGGGCTCGTCCGAGACCATCGAATGGGCTTCGCACCCAGACCGCCGCTACACCTATCTGCAAACCTTCACCCCGGCAGCCATGCTGGCCAAGTACATGCAGATGTACAAGGACATGGCCGCCGAGCACGGCTACGAGGCCACCGAAGACCAGTTGGGCTGGTCGGTGCCGGTGTATGTGGGCGAGACCGACGAGATCGCCCGGCGCGAGGCGCAGCCCCACATCGAGAACTTCCTCAACAAGTTCCTGCGCATGCCCAAAGAGATGCTGCTGCCACCCGGGTATTTGTCGCTCAAGTCGATGATCGGCGTGATGAAGGCCAAGTCAGCCATCGGCGGCAAGCAGACCATTGACGACGTCATGGACAAGGGCATGTTCATCTGCGGCAGCCCACAGACGGTGCGTCAAAAGCTAGAGCAGTATCAAAAAGAAATTGGCTTTGGTCACCTGCTGACCTTGCTTCAGTTTGGAACGCTGCCGGCCGAATTGACGCGCAAGAACATGGAGCTGTTTGCCAAAGAGGTCATGCCCCACCTGCAAGCGCGCGGCACCAAGCCTGCGGTCAGCGAACCTGCCTTCTCTTGAGGCCAACCGCGCACCATGTTTGATGCTCAATCCGGATCAGGCGACGGTTCATTGAGGATCGAAAACAGATGAGCGCTCATCGCTGCCTCCACCCAGTCGGGGTTGCGCGCCTTCAGCGCCGCAATGATTTCCCGATGTTGACGGTGCGTGCGCGCAGTGCGTTCATCAAGCGCTTCTTTGTAGAAATTGAAGATCGAGGCGGGCAACTCCAGCGACGAGGCGAGGATCTTCTCCAGGCGCGGGCTGTCGGCAGCGCGGGCGATGATGCCGTGAAACGCATTGTTGAGCTCGTCAAAGTGCGGCAGGTGACGGTGCCAGCCCAGCTTGGCGAAGGCCGCCTCCATTTCGTCCTCGATAGCTTCGAGGCGCGCGATGTCCTCGTCGGAGATGCGCCGGCAGGCACGCCGTGCGGCATGGCCCTCAAGCTTGCCGCGCAGCCGAAACACCTCGGCCACATCGGCCATGGAAAAGCTGGCCACCTGAGCGCGCCGGTAGCGACCGAGCGTGATCAGCCCCTCGCTGGCCAACCGCGACAGCGCTTCACGCACAGGCGTGCGGCTGACGCCAATCCGCTCGGCCAAGCGCGCTTCGAGCAAAATTTCACCCGAAGCCAGTTCGCCTCGGATGATGGCACCACGGATGTGCCGGTAAGCAATGTCGACAGCACCATTGCTGTCGCTGTCAGGGGTTGTCGCCTTTTTTGTTGTCGCCATGCCTCATTGTTGCAGGCTATTCGGTGTGCTTGCACGCAGCGGTTCGATGCGTTTGTCTTCATCCATGGTGACTTCTGGCCAGTGGACAGACTGCTGCGCCTGCGCAGCCTGCACGGGTCTTTGACGATTCACGGCTTGACCAGCGCCAAAGAGCTGGCAGTGAAAATCCACAGCAGGAGCTTCACTTGAAAATCCAATCAGGGATGTGCGCTTATGTCAGTGGTGCTGGTTCGGGCATCGGGCGCGGCATCGCGCTGGCCTTGGCCGAGCGCGGCGTGCGGGTCGGGGTTTGCGACATCCGCGAAGACGATGCGGCGGAAACGTCCAGATTGATTCAAGCGGCCGGTGGCAGCGCCCTGACTTTGGGTGTTGATGTGTCAGACCGCGACTCGGTCGAGCAAGCCATGGTGGCGCTCGAGGGCGCTTTTGGCCCGATCGCCATTGCTTGCAACAACGCGGGCATTGCACTGCATGGTGTGCCCTTGCACGAAATATCAGCAGCCGACTGGCAGTGGGTGATTGACGTCAACATCATGGGTGTCATTCACGGCATCCAGGCCGTCATCCCGCGCATGCTTGCGGCCCAGCGGCCGGCGCATGTGGTCAACACCGCTTCGATCGGCGGCTTCCAGGTGAATCCGAATTTCCTGACCGGCGCCTATTCAATGACCAAATATGCGGTCGTGGCCCTCTCTGAGGGCCTGCACAACGAATTGCAGGGCACGTCGATCGGTGTGTCCATCTTGGCACCGGCCGCGGTCGACACCCGCATCCACCTGTCCGAGCGCAGCCGCCCTGAGCGCTTGGGCGGGGCCACCGTGCGAGCGCAGAATCATTTCATGGGCGAATTGCTCAAAGGAAGCATGGCGCCCGACGATGTGGGCCAGCGGGTTATTCACGCCATTGAGGCCAACGAGCTGTACATCTTCACCCACCCCGACACGCAGCACTGGCTGGATCGACGCCATGCGGCGATCACCGCCGCCTTTGATCAAGCACGCCATCTGGCCCAAGGCAAACCGACTTGATGCTGGCCGCGCAACTCACATCGGGCATGGACATTCGCATCTGGCGCATCATCTGATATGTGTATCAACCCCCGCGCAAGCGGAACAACTGGAGGCAACTAACGTGAAAACACTTCTTCTTCGCACAGCCGGCTTGGTCGCAGGCCTGTGGGCTGCAGGCACACTCAGTGCGCAGACGGTCAGCATTTCCACCCTGCCACCGGGCTCGGTCAACAATGTGCAGACCCAGGCCATTGCCAAGGTCGTGCAAAAAGCCACGGACATGCAGATGCGGGTGGTGACCTTCAATTCGCCCCATGCCTCTATGGGCGCGGTGCAGGCCGGTCAAGCGGCTTTCACCTTCATGTCCAACGACGAGCTGGGCATTGCGGTGCGTGGCAAGGACGAGCACCAAGGCAAGCCGATGGACAAGCTGCGCCTGGCCGCCGTGGTGTTTCCGTTCAAGGTAGGCATCTTGGTGCGCAAGGACTCCAACATCAACTCAGTGGCTGACCTCAAAGGCAAGCGTTTTCCGACCGGCTGGCAAGGCTTTCCGCAGGGCATTGCGCTGGCCAATGGCATGCTGGCCACGGCCGGGCTGTCACTCAAAGACGTTGATGGTGTGCCCACCGCCAACTTGCTGCGCGCCGCCGACGACTTCAAGGCCGGCCGCTTGGACGCCACCCTGTTTGCCATTGGTGCCCCCAAAATGGCCGAGGTGGATTCCGCTGTGGGCATCCGCTTTCTGAGCCTGGACGGCAGCGACAAGGCCAAGGCTGCCATGGCCGCCATCCGGCCGGAGTACACCGTTGCCTCACAAACGCCTGCTCCCCCGCTCAATGGGGTGATTGGCACGACCAACCTCATGCAGTATGCGATGACGGTGGGCACCAGCGCCGACGCCGATGAGGAGTCGGTCTACAAAGTCGTCAAAGCCCTGCACCAGAACAAGGCCGACCTGGTCGCCACCCATCCCTCATTCATGGCGATGGATCCGGCCCAACTGGCCTTGCAACAGCCGGGCGTGACCTACCACCCGGGCGCGATCCGCTACTACAAAGAAGTCGGCATCTGGCCGGTCAAGTGACCGTCAAACTCCACCCACCAAAATAACATCAAAACAGGAGAATCCCATGGCCATGCCGGGCGAAGAAGACCTTCAACCCCCTTCGGGGACCGCTATGTCGGGCGCCACCACTGTGATGGGCGCATTGATCGGCCTGGGCGGCATCGCCTGGGGGGCTGATCTGTATCGGATGGTGGGCTGGAATTTCCTGGCCGAACAGTTCCTGGCGGTGGTGCTGGGCTTGGCCATGGGCATCATCTTTTTGATCAAGCCCTTGATCAGCAGCAGCGGCCCCACGCGCGCCTCGGCCCCCTGGTACGACTGGGTTCTCTCCCTTGGGTCAGTGGCCCTGGGCGTCTACCTGAGTTGGCACTACCCGCGCATGCTCGGTGAATTTTTCAATTCACCGCTGGACGTGGTGGTGTGCTGCTCGCTGCTGTTTGTGCTGGTGATCGAGGGCCTGCGCCGCGCCTCGGGCTGGGCGCTGGTGATCGTGGTGCTGGTGTTTTTTGCTTACGCCCTGGCCGGACACAAGGTTGGCGGGGCGCTGCAGACCCGCGAGGTCAATCTGAGCGGGCTGCTGGTCTACCTGGGCCTGGACTCGAGCGGGCTGTTCGGCTTGGTGCTGTTGATTGGGGTGACGGTGGTCATCCCCTTTGTGTTCTTTGGGCAGCTGCTGGCTTCGTCTGGCGGCGCCAATTTCTTCAACGATATTTCTATCGGTCTGATGGGCCGCTTTCGAGGCGGTGCGGCCAAGATTTCCATCTTGGCTTCCTCGCTCTTTGGCTCCATCAACGGCATTGTGGTGTCCAATATCCTGGCCACGGGCGTGGTCACGATTCCGATGATGAAGCGCTCGGGCTTCAAGCCCGAGCAGGCCGCAGCGGTCGAGGCGACCGCATCCAATGGTGGGCAGATGATGCCGCCGGTTATGGGCGCAGTGGCCTTTTTGATGGCCGACTTTCTGCAAATCAGCTACGCCGAGGTAGCCATTGCGGCGCTCGTGCCTTCTTTGCTGTACTACATCGCGCTGTTCATACAGGCCGACCTAGAGGCGGCCAAGGGCAACATCCTGCGGGTGCCGGCCAAAGACATCCCAAAGATGCTCCAGGTCTTGGCCAAAGGCTGGCTATTTATGCTGCCCTTTGTGGTGCTGGTCTATGCCCTGTTCTGGGAAAACCGAGAGCCTGAAAACGCCGCCATCTTCGCCTCTTTGGCGGTGATGTTGATCGGCTTTGCATTTGGCTATGGTGCAGACCGCTTGTCGCTGAGCGAATTGTGGCAATGTGTGGTGCGCACCGGCGTGTCGTCGGCCGACATCATCATGATTTCTGCCGCGGCTGGCTTCATCATGGGCATTTTGCAAATCACCGGCCTGGGCTTTGCACTGACGCTCTACTTGGTCGAGTTGGGCCAGGGCAATGTGTTCTTGCTGCTGTTCATCTCGGGGGTGTTGTGCATCGTGCTGGGCATGGGCATGCCCACACTGGGCGTGTATGTGCTGCTGGCGGTGCTCTTTGTGCCGGCCTTTGTGGAAGTGGGCGTCTCGCCCATGGCCGCGCACATGTTCATTTTGTATCTGGGCATGATGTCCTTCGTCACGCCGCCGGTGGCCATTGCGGCCTTCTTTGCCGCCAATCTGGCCGGGGCCGACCCCATGCGCACCGGTTGGATCTCCATGCGCTTTTCCTGGACCGCCTACATCGTGCCCTTCATCTTTGTGTTTTCGCCCAGCCTGCTGCTGCAAAGCAGCTCTTGGGTAGAGACCGCATTCAGCATCACGATGGCCATCGTCGGCGTGTGGTTTGTCTCTGCGGGCATGGTCGGCTACGGGCTGCGCCTCATGGGTGGCTGGTTGCGCGCCGCCTCCATCAGCTGCGGTGCGCTATTGCTTCTGCCCCTCGGAATGGCTGGCTGGGTCGTTTATGCCAATGTGTTGGGTGCTGTGCTGGCGGTGGCTGTCATGACAGTGGGGCTGGCAGACCGCCGCAAGGACATGGCGCGGGAGTTGGCCTAATCCTCACAAAACCGATCAGCCTGATGGCGCACCAGCAAGGTATACCTGATGCGCCCCGCTGACGGCAAGAGTTCCTGCGCCATGCAGCAACAGTCCTTTACATCGCAGGCCGCTTGGCCGTTTCCAACTCGCCCAGGTAGGGCAGGTTCATGCGCGGGCTCATCAAGATGTCGTTGATGCACACATGCGCCGGCAGGCCCGCCACATGGGTGACCATGTGGGCCACATCGGCGGGTTTGAGCAAGGTGGTGCGCATGGCCGGTGTGGGTGGCACGGGGCGCTTGTCCAGCAGGGGTGTGTCGATGCCCGCCGGCGATATGGCCGTTGCGCGGATGCCGTGGATGCACTCTTCCATGTTGATGGTTTCGGTCAGCGCCAACACCGCCCGCTTGGTGGACGAATACGCCGGACCCGCGAAATACGCTGCATAGTGCCCCGCCCATGAGGCGATGTTGATGATCACCCCATCGCGGCGCTCGCGCATGCCGCGCAAACTGGCCTGGCAGGTGTTGAACAAACCGGTGAGGTTGACGTCCACGGAGTTTTGCCAGTCTTCATAAGACAAGTCCTTCCAATGGCGCTGACGCGGGTTGACGCCCGCCGAGTTGACCAAGATGTCGATGTGGCCATGGTCGCGTTCAATGGCATCGGCCGCCGCGAACACCGCAGCGCGGTCGCTGATGTCCACGCACACCGCGTGCGCTGCACCCTTGACTTGGCCCAACGCCGCTAGCAGCTTGGCGGGGTCGCGCCCCGACAAAACCACCGTGGCGCCAGCCTCGACCAAGCTGTGGGCACAGGCCAAACCCACGGCACCTGCGGCCCCATGGATCCAAGCCACTCGGTTGTGAAACATGCTCATCATTCATCCTCATTTGGTCGTGGCGGCAGTGTCGCACGGGCTGCGAATGCCCATCCGGGCTTGATGTACACACTTGGTGCAAATCCGCACCAACATCGGGATTTTCCGGGTTCTGTCAGCAAAATTGCACAACTATGATGCATTAAAGTTGTTCGAGCGTGCCCCTTTGATGGCACGCTATTCGCGATGACATTGACTTCAATCCAACCTGGAGCAAACCCATGAACCTCAATAAACGCATTTTGATCACAGCCGCTCTGGGCGCCATGTGCCTACCCTTTGCTGGGCCCAGCCATGCGCAGTCGGCCCTGGACAACATCCAAAAAATCAAGCTGATCAAAATTGCCATCCCCACCGATTTCCCGCCCTATGGTTTTGTCGGCACCGATTTACAGCCGCAGGGACTCGACATCGACATGGCCAACTACATCGGCGCCAAGATGGGTGTCAAGGTCGAGTTGGTGGTGGTCACCAGTGCCAACCGCATTGCGTATTTGCAAACCAAAAAGGCCGACCTGGTCATCTCCACATTGGGTAAAAATCCTGAGCGCGAGAAAGTGATTGATTTCACTTCGGCTTATTCACCCTTTTTTCAGGCCATTTATGGCGCCAAAAGCCTGAGCGTGAAAAATTTCGATGACCTCAAGGGTAAAACGGTGGCCGTGACGCGCGGAGCCATCGAAGACCAGGAGTTGGGCAAGGTCGCGCCTGCGGGTACCGACATCAAGCGCTTTGAAGACAACAATGCCACGGTGTCGGCGTTTGCATCTGGCCAGACACAAATGCTGGCCACGGGCGCATCGGTGGCGGGCAACATGATTCAAAAGAATCCCCAACTCAATGCCGAGTACAAGCTGTTGCTCAAAGACAGCCCCAACTTCATTGGCGTGGCCAAAGGTGAGGATGCATTGCGCACCCGGGTGAATGCCATCATTGCGGACGCCAAAAAAGCGGGCGACATCGACAAGATGGCACAAAAGTGGCTGGGTCGCAGCGCTGGCCAGTTGCCTGACTGAGCCCGGCCCGGTTCATGTCCATCGCATTTGACTTTGCGGCCATTGCGGTCGAATGGCCCTTGCTGGCCAAAGGCGTGGCGTGGACCTCGGGCTTGACGGCGGTTTCGGCCGCCTTCGGTTTGTTGCTGGGCATTGTCTGCGCCTGGGTGAGAACCCAAGGCCCCGCTTGGCTCAAGCCAGCGGTGGGGGTGTATGTGGAGTTGATTCGCAACACCCCCTTCATCGTGCAGCTGTTTTTTATTTTTTTTGGTTTGCCCATGGCAGGGGTTCGTTTGTCGGCCGAATGGGCTTCGGTCATTGCCATGGTGGTCAACCTGGGCGCTTATTCGGCTGAGATTGTGCGTGCTGGCATTCAAGCCACACCCCGAGGCCAAGTCGAAGCCGCACTGAGTCTGGCGCTCAGCCGCACGCAAACCTTTGCCCATGTGGTGTTGCCGCCAGCCTTGCAACGGGTGTGGCCTGCATTGGTGAGCCAAATCATCATCGTCATGCTGGGTTCGGCCGTGTGCGGGCAAATCTCCACGGAAGAGTTGAGCTATGCCGCCAATTTGATCCAGAGTCGTAACTTCAGGGCGTTTGAAGCCTTCATCGTGGCCACGGTGTTGTATTTGCTGTTGTCCATGGCCACCCGTGCCAGCCTCAATTGGCTGGGGCAGCGCTGGTTGTTCGGGGGGCGGCGTGGTTGAGTTTTCTGTGTGGGACATATTGCGCAACCTGCTGCTGGCTGCGCGCTGGACCGTGGTTCTTTCTCTCATCGCCTTTGTGGGGGGCGGATTGGTGGGTTTGGCCTTGCTCGTGGCGCGAACCACGCCATCGGTGTGGCTACAAAGAGCGGTGCTTGCCTATGTGCAATTGTTTCAAGGCACGCCCCTGTTGATGCAATTGTTTTTGGCGTACTTTGGCCTGGCCCTGCTGGGTTGGGACACCTCGGCCTGGACATCGGCCGCCGTGGCTTTGACGCTGTACAGCAGTGCCTTTTTGACTGAAATTTGGCATGGTTGTGTGAAGTCCATTCCGCAGGGTCAATGGGAGGCCGCCAAAAGCCTGGCATTGAATTTTGGCGAGCAGTTGCGCCACATCATCTTGCCCCAGGCAGCGCGCGTGGCCATCCCCCCAACCGTGGGCTTTTTGGTGCAAGTGGTCAAAGGCACGGCCTTGGCATCGGTGATTGGCTTTGTTGAACTGACCAAAGCAGGCACGATGATCACCAATGCAACTTTCAAGCCCTTCTTGGTTTACAGCCTGGTGGGCTTGCTTTACTTTGCCCTTTGCTATCCCATCAGCCGGTACGCCCGCACACTGGAAGGTCGATTCCATGCCCACAGCCACTGAACCCCAAGCCGCGATCCACATCCAGGGCTTGCGCAAGTCGTTTGGCGACAACGAGGTGCTCAAGGGCATCGACCTGGACGTGCGCCCGGGCGAAGTCATTGCCATCATCGGCAAAAGTGGGTCGGGCAAAAGCACGCTGCTCAGGTGCATCAATGGCCTGGAAACCTTTCAGCAGGGTGCGTTGCAGGTCAATGGCCAAGCCTTGGTTTACGACAACCCGCAAGCCATGCGCGCTTTGCGTCAGCAGGTGGGCATGATTTTTCAGTCGTTCAATTTGTTTCCCCATTTGAGCGTGGGCCAAAACATCATGCTCGCGCCTGGCTTGGTGAAAAAGTCGCCCGAACCGCAAAGGCGGTCCATGACCGAAAAGTTGCTGACGCGCGTGGGATTGGCAGAAAAGTTCGACGCCTTCCCCGACCAACTCTCTGGCGGCCAGCAGCAGCGCGTGGCCATTGCCCGGGCCTTGGCCATGGAGCCGGGTATTTTGTTGTGCGATGAAATCACATCGGCGCTGGACCCGGAGTTGGTGGGTGAGGTGTTGGCGGTGGTGGAGTCGCTGGCCCGCGACGGCATGACGTTGCTGATGGTCACGCATGAGATGAATTTTGCGCGCAAGGTCAGCGACCGGGTGATCTTCATGCACCAAGGCCGGGTGCATGAACAGGGCCCGCCGGAGCAGCTGTTCACCCAACCCCACAGCGCAGAACTGAAGCAGTTTTTATCTTCGCTTCAGTAGCCTTCACGATCGAGGTCCAGCGGGTCAGGGCTGCGACCGATCTTGGTTAGGATAGGCACCCATCGCGTGACCCTCTGATTCCCATCCCACCATGCCCATTGCCTATGCCCCCCAGGGCTTGATCGGTCTGTTGACACCTCAGGCCAACACCACCGTGGAACCCGAAGCCTGGGCTTTGTTGCCTGCGGGGATGTCACTGATCAATGGCCGCTTGGTGAGTGCCGATCCGGATTTGATGCAGCGCTTGCGCGATTACTTTGGCGATTTGGCGCCCACCCTCACACAGTTTGCCAATGCCCCGTTGTCGGTGTTGGCCCTGGCCTGTACCGGCTCGTCGTATTTGATGGGGCGCCCCGCCGAACAGGCTTGGGTGGAAGATTGGTCACAACGCTTGGGCATCCCGGTGGTGACCGCTGGGATGGCGGTGGTGCAGGCCTTGCAACAACTGGGTGCACAGCGCTTGGCCCTGGCCTCTCCTTATCCCAGTGCGCTGACCCAGGCCAGCGTCGCTTACTGGCAGTCGCATGGTTTTGAGGTGAAGCTGGTGCAAAACGTGGCTACTTCGTCCCAGGGCTTTCACGCCATCTACACCACCGGCACCGATGCGGCGGCCCAAACCGTTCAGGCTTTGCGTGGTTCTGGGGCTGATGCGGTGTTGATGCTGGGTACCGGCATGCCCAGCTTGCAGGCCATCATCGAGATGGGGCAAGGCGATGGACCGCCGGTGTTGTCGAGCATGTTGGCGCTGATGTGGCGCGCCACATCCCTGGTTCAGCCCCAGCATCAAAACTTGGACCCATGGCTGCGTGGTGATGGGTGGTCCCATCGTGCCCAGGCCATGGGTTTGCTGCCAGCCGGCTGAGTTGGGGCCTGGTCTGGCGTCATTCTGTTCAACACACCAAAGTTTTTTATGACATCTGCTTCATCCCCACCCATCATCATCGCGGGCGCAGGCCCTGTGGGCTTGGTGCTGGCTTTGCGCCTGGGCCACTGGGGCATTCCTTGTGTGGTGCTCGAGTCCGATGCCGACATCAACCGCGATTTGCGCGCTTCGACCTTTCACCCACCCACCTTGGACATGTTGGACGAATACGGCATCACGCCCGGCTTGATCGAGCAAGGCCTGGTTGCCCCGACCTGGCAGGTGCGCATGCACGCCACGGGCGAGTTTGCCCAATTTGATGTGTCGGTCCTCAAAGACGAAACAGCCCACCCCTATCGCTTGCAGTGTGAACAGTGGCGTTTGTCAGAGTTGTTGATGGCGCAAATTGCGCGCGACTTGCCCCATGTGCAGGTGTTGATGAATCACCCGCTGGTGTCGTTCAGCCAAGCCCAAGGCCATGTCGATGTGATTTACCGCACACCGGCTGGCGAACAGGCGCTTGTGCGTGGCGCTTTTTTGGTGGGGGCCGATGGCGGGCGCAGCCAGGTGCGCAAACAGCTGGATTTGTCTTTTGAAGGCCATACCTTTCCTGAGACCACCATCTTGGCGACCACGCACTTTCCGTTTCACGATCACTTGCCCCAACTGGCCTACATCAACTATTGCTGGAGCGAGCAGGGCACCTTCAGCCTGCTGCGGCTCAAGCACCTGTGGCGCGTCAGCCTGTACCCCGATGAAGGGCAAAGCATGGAAGAGGCGGTGGGCATGCCAGCGGTGCGCGAAAAACTGCTGCGCATTGCCCCGGGCACCCTGGACCACCCGGTGCTGGAGGTGCGCCCCTACCGCATCCACCAGCGGGTGGTGCAGCAATATGTGGTGGGCCGGGTGGTGTTGGTCGGTGACGCCGCCCACCTCAACAGCCCCAGCGGCGGCATGGGCATGAATGGGGGCATCCATGATGCTTTCAACCTGAGCGAAAAACTGCGCGACATTTGGCAAGGTGGGTCCATCGATGCCTTGCAACGTTATGAGCGACAGCGCCGCCCGATTGCCATCGCCCATGTGCTGGAGCAGTCCGGTCGCAACCGCGCCCGCATGCAAGAGCGCGACATGGACAAGCGCCGCGCCGCATTGGTGGAGTTGCAGCGCAAGGCCGACGACCCCGTGTTGCACAAGGCCCATTTGCTCAACACCTCGATGATCACTGGTTTGCGCGAATCGGCCGCCATTGATTGAGTCGACCACCACCTGAGCCAGGCGGGTGGTCAGCGTGCGCTCGCTGCTGTGGCCTCAGGAAAGGGGTAGACCGGCCCTATTCGATTTTGATGTGGGCAGATCGGATGATGGGGCCCCATTTTTTGTTTTCCGCTTGTAAAAACGCCTGAAATCCACGCGGCCCCAGGTTTTGGGTGAGCATGCCCAATTCGGTCAGACGGGCTTTGACATCGGGGCTTTTGAGCAGTTTGTCCATTTCCAGTTGCAATCGCTCCACCACCGCTGGGGGTGTCTTGGCCGGCACCGACAGGCCAAACCAAGCGTCACCCACTGCGCCGGGCACCGCCTCTGACAGGGTGGGAACTTGGCTGAACTCGGCATCGCGGGCTGCCGCCGTGATGGCCAAGGCCCGCACCCGGCCACTGCGGATGTGCGGGGCCGAAGTGATCAAGGCATTGAACATGGCATCGGTTTGCCCACTCAGCAAATCATTGAGCGCCGGGCCCGAACCTTTGTAGGGGATGTGGACCATGTCGACCTGGGCCAATTGTTTGAGCATTTCACCGGTCAAAAAACCCGCAGACCCCACCCCAGCTGAGCCATAGCTCAATTTACCCGGCTGGCTGCGTGCCAAAGCCAAAAAATCTTGCAGGTTTTTGGCTGGGTGGTCTTGGCGCACGATCAAGGCATTGGTGAAGCTGCCAATCAGCGTGATGTGAACAAAATCCTCCAAGGGCTTGTAGCTGGTGGCTTGCCCCATCAAAGGCCCGGTGGTGATGGCCGCGCCGTTGCTCAGCACCCAGGTGTGGCCGTCAGCGGCTGCCTTGGCCGCTATTTCAGTGCCGAGCACCGAGCCATTGCCACCGCGGTTGTCGATCAGCACCGGTTGGCCCAGCGCATGGGTCATCCGTTCTGCCAACAAACGGGCAATCGTGTCGCCCGAGCCCCCGGCGGCAAACGGCACAATCCATTTGACCGCTCGGCTGGGGTAGGCCGTGGTGGGCTGGGCCCAGGCCCCACCCGCCCAACTGAAGGCGCAGCCGGCCAAGATGGCGGACCAAAACCCGTGCCAGAACAGCCTTTGGCGCAGACGCTGGCGGCCCAAGAACGGTGCAGTTGTAAAGATTGGCGGAGCGGGGGGCTTCAACCCGTAAAATAAACCAAGCATTTTCTGTTGAATGATTTAAAAATGACAATTGTGGTGGTTGTGAATCCAAAAGGTGGCGTGGGCAAATCCACCTTGTCGACCAACATTGCTGGCTATTTTGCGTCAACCAACCGCCAGGTCATGTTGGGCGACACCGATGCCCAACAATCCTCGCGCCATTGGCTGACTTTGCGCCCAGACACCCTGCCCAAAATCCGCACCTGGGATTTGCAAGCCGACCTGGTCATCAATGCCAAACCACCCAAAGGCATCACCCATGTGGTGGTCGATACCGCTGGTGGGGTGGACGGTTGGCGGTTGAAAAATCTGATCTCCAAGGCCGACAAGGTGTTGGTGCCGCTGCAGTCGAGCGTGTTTGACATGTTCGCCACCCACGAGTTTTTGAAAAAACTGCGGGTTTTGGCCAAAGAACAACACACCGAGTTGGGCATCATTGGCATGCGGGTGGACCAGCGCACCATCTCAGCGGGCAAGCTGCGCGAGTTCACCGCCACCTTGGACATCCCGGTCATCAGTTATTTGCGCGATACCCAATACTATGTGCATTTGGCGGCCCATGGTTTGTCGATGTTTGACATCGCCCCCTCGAAAGTGGACAAGGACTTGCTCCAATGGAAGCCCATTTGCCAATGGCTGGACCAATAACCACCCCGAAAAAATCCACGGGCCGCGTGCCCCTGAAGGCCATCCGGTCCATGACCATCCCGCG
This sequence comes from Limnohabitans rimovensis (SeqCode), assembly GCF_965234775.1. Lineage (GTDB taxonomy): Bacteria > Pseudomonadota > Gammaproteobacteria > Burkholderiales > Burkholderiaceae_C > Limnohabitans > Limnohabitans rimovensis. Next base: position 522,043 of record NZ_OZ248566.1, read on the forward strand.
CTTGTCCGCCCCATCTTGGCGGCCTTTGCACAGATTGAATACCTGATCTGAGCCGTCTCTGACGAGATGGCGAACCTGGTTTTGCGCGGTGCCATCGCCGCCTTTGATGGGTTGGATTGGGCAAAGGCCTTGGCCACAGCGCGGCCGAAGATGTTTCAGGGCATCTCCCTTGAAAGTGGCAATCAAGCTGAAAAATCGTACAAACGCGCCGGGTTGTCGACCAGGATGCGCGTCCACAGGTCGGCGGTTGTCCATTCACTCAATCTTTGCAAGGCCCGCGCATCGTTGATGGGGTGAAAGGGTTCCATGGCTTCGCGCTGGCGCGGCACACCCGGCCACGCGCCAGGGTGGGGCCAATCGGTGCCCCACATCATGCGATCTGGGTTGGCAGCGATCAAGGCCTGGGCAATGGCGCGCGCATCTTCGCAGTCGGGCAGGTCTGAGATGCGGTGCGCGGCCGAGAGTTTCACCCAGGCCTGCCCCGATTCGACCAAGGACAGCAAGGCCGCAAAGCCTTCTTGCGCCACACCTTTGGCCGCAGTGGCGCGGCCAAAATGGTCGATCACCACGGGGGTGGGCAGGGCCATCAAGGTGTCGTGCAGGGAGGCGATCACATCCAAGGTGGTGTAGGTTTGCACATGCCAACCCAAGGGGGCCACGCGCTCAGCGGCGGCTTGCATCAGGCGGCGTGCCACTTGGGGGTCGTGCAAACCGGCCGATTCCAAGTTGACCCGCACACCGCGCACGCCAGCGGCGTGCATGGCGCGAAGTTCGCTGTCGCTGGTGTTCTCGTCAATCACCGCCACGCCACGCGCGCCGTGGCCCAGGGCGTTCATGCGCTGCAAGGCGTCCACGGTGCAGCGGTTGTCGCTGCCTTGCGGCGAGGCCTGCACCACCACGACGCGACCGATGCCCAAGCCTTGGTGCAAAGCCATCAGGTCTTCGATCGAGGCGGCACCCGGGGTGTAGGCGCGATCGGCCCACAGCGGAAAACGGTCAAAAGGGCCAAACACATGCACATGGCAATCGCAGGCCAGCGCAGGCATGGGGTGCGCTGTGGGATGGTCGTGAGTTTTTGTCGCCATCGAGCGCCTCAAGCCGGGGTTTGACCCAGGGCTTCGCGCACGCCGCGTGTCCACTGGTTGGCGGCAGCGCTCAAAAAGCCAATGTCGGTTTGGGTGGTCACATACAGGCAACCTTTGTGGATGGCCTTGACTTGGCGCTGCACGTCGCGGTTGCCACCAATGCCCGCAAACTTGCCATGCGCTTGGGCTGCGGCAATCGCGCGCTCTTGGGCGGCGATGATTTCCGGGTCGTCAAACTGACCGGGCTTGCCCATGTTGACCAGCAAGTCGTTAGAGCCCACATGGATCACGTCCACACCAGGCACAGCCGCAATGGCCTCCACATTGCGCAGGCCCTCCACGGTTTCGATCATGCACACCACCAAGGCGGCGTCGTTCAAGGCGGGCACGCTCTGGGTCAGCGGCACTGCGGCGTAGTCAAAGTGCGGGTAGCCACCGCACACCGAGCGCTTGCCAATCGGGGCGAACTTGGCCGCATTCACAGCGCGTTGCGCCTCTTGGGCGTTGTTCACATCGGGAAACACAATGCCCGTCACGCCGTTGTCCAGGTACACCGACACATTGGGGTCGTCGACGCTGCGCACCCGCACTTGGGCGGCAATGCCGCAACCCAGCGCCACCTGGGCCATGTGGCCAATGGTCTCGAGGTTGAACAGCGAGTGCTGCACATCGATGAACACAAAGTCGTGTCCCGTGGCTTTGGCAATGCGCACGATGTCGCCCGAGTGGCCCAAGCGCACCGTCATGCCCAAAGCGGGCTGACCAGCACGCATGCGGTCCATGACAGGGTTGGGGATGGAAACAGGGGTGGCCATGGTTGGACTCCGTTGAAGCAAGTGAAGGGTGGATCACACCACCCGGTGAAAGGTTTCGCCGCCGTTCATGACGTGCAGCCATTGCGCGGCCACACGCAGCGAGCATTTTTTGTGCAAGCCACTGTCCGGCGTGCGGCATCAACCGCTCGGGCTGTGAGATGCCTGGCTCAGGACGAGTCGGCCCACAGCGGCTTGGTACCTTACGACAGTTGAGCTTGCCCCGGCCGTCTCAGCGGGGCGCCGCCATCAAGGCGTCGTCGAAGATCGCCACCGCCCGCGTCCAACCGGCAGATGCGCCGCGGATTTTGTGCGGAAAGCAGCTGATGTAAAAACCGGCCGGCGGCAGCACCTCCAGGTTGTGCAGTTTTTCAATGTGGCAATAGCCGATGTCGCGCCCAGCCTTGTGGCCTTCCCAGATCAGGCTGGCGTCTTGGCTCTCGGCGTATTTTTTGGCGGTGTGCACAAAGGGCGCGTCCCAGCTCCAAGCGTCGGTGCCGGTCAGGCGCACCCCGCGCTCGAGCAAATACATCGTGGCTTCGTAACCCATGCCGCAACCGCTGGACACATAGTCGTTGTTGCCATAGCGCTTGCCAGCGCTGGTGTTGATGATGACGATCTCCAGCGGGGAAAGTTGGTGCCCAATGCGCGCCAATTCGGCTTGCACGTCTTCGGCGGTGACCACATAGCCGTCGGCAAAGTGGCGAAAGTCCAGCTTCACACCGGGCTGAAAACACCATTCCAGGGGCACATCGTCGATGGTGGTGGCCGCGCGTTTGTCGCCCAACGCCTTGTCCATGGTGGAATGAAAGTGGTAGGGCGCATCCAGGTGGGTGCCGTTGTGGGTGGTGAGTTGGATCATCTCGATCGCCCAGCCCTCACCATCGGGCAGGTCCTTTTTTTTCAATCCCGGAAAAAAGGGTTTGATTTGCTCGTAGGTGTGCTCGTGGTTGAGGTACTTGATCTGCGGGGCATAACCCGGCGGATCGCTCAACACGTCGTTTTCAAGGTAAATCGAGAGGTCAACAAATTGGCGTGCCATGGTGCTTGTGGTGTGGGTGAATGAGAAAAATCAGTCGGCGTAAATGCCCGCTTTTTGGATGACCGGGGTCCATTTTTTGATCTCGGCTTCCAAATGGGTTTGCAAGCCGCGCGGTGTCAGCTTGTCGGCCGCTGGCACGTCCGAGCTCAAATCGGTCAGGCGTTGGCGCACTTGGGGATCTTGCAAAGCAAAGCGCAAGGCGGTGTTGATTTTCTCAATGATGGGTGCGGGCGTTCCCTTGGCCACATACATACCATGCCAGACCTTGACCTCAAAGCCCTTCAGCCCTTGCTCATCTAAGGTGGGCAACTGTCCAAGGCTGGACAAGCGGGTGAGGGTGGTCACGCCATAGGCTTTGACGCGATTTTCTTTGATGATGGGCACGGTTTGGGTGGTTTGGTCGCACAGCAAGTCCACTTGGCCGCCGAGCAAATCGTTCATGGCCGGTCCGGTGCCTTTGTAGGGCACAGTGGTCAGCTCCACGCCCACTTGGCTCATGAACATCAAGCCGCACAGGTGCGACACCGCGCCCAATCCGGCATTGGCCAAGGAGACTTTGTCTTTGTTGGCGCGGATGTAGGTGAGCAACTCTTGAAAATTATTCGCCGGAAAATCTTTGCGTCCCAACAAGGTCATGGGCACATCGACCACTTGGCCGATGTAGTCAAAGTCTTTCAGCGGGTCAAACCCCAAGCGTTTGTACAAGGCCGGTGCGGTGGCCATGCCAGTGTGGTGGATCAACACGGTGTAACCATTGGGGGCCGAGCGCGCCACCCGTTGTGAGGCCAGGGTGCCACCCGCGCCCACGGTGTTCTCCACCACCACGGTTTGGCCTATGGATTTGCTCATGGGGATGGCCAGCATGCGGGCCACCACATCGGTGGGGCCGCCTGCGGCAAAAGGCACGACCAGGCTGACGGTGCGATCGGGGTAGTTGGCTTGCGCCCAAGCAGCGCCGCACAGGCTGAGGGTGGCCAAGGTCAACAATTGGGACAGGCGTTGCAGGTACTTCATGGGCAGGTCTCGGTCGGTTGAGTGATGAAAAGGGGGCCTGATCAGGCGGTGCAGGCCATGCTAGCCACGACCCCGGGCAGCGTCAACCGCATTGACCCTGTGGTTGAGTTGTCGCTTCGGGGCAAAATTCACGCCTTTCCCCAAGCCAGACCGGAGACCTGACCATGATCGCTCATTTGGACCATTTGGTGCTGACCACCCACCACGAGGCCGCCTGTGTGGATTTTTACACCCGGGTCATGGGCATGCGGCTGGAGTCGTTTGTCGGCGGCACCCCGCCAGTGGAGCGCAAGGCTTTTAAGTTTGGCTCGCAAAAGATCAATTTGCATGTGCAAGGGCGTGAGTTTGAGCCCAAAGCCCATTTGCCCGTGCCCGGGGCGCTCGATGTGTGCTTCATCGCCGATCGCCCCTTGTCAGAGGTGATCGCCCATTTGCAGGCCCAAAACTGGCCCATCATCGAGGGCCCGGTGATGCGCACCGGCGCCACCCGCGCCATCCGGTCGGTGTATGTGCGCGACCCCGACTTGAACCTGATTGAGATTTCCGAATGGGCCTGAGTTTGTCGCTTGGGTGACCTTTGCAGTATCACCAGTGGCGGGTGTTTGGGTTTGTCCCAATGAGCAAAGCCAACAAAGTGGTCAATATGTTGTTGGCAACCAAGGAGACAACATGCCCAATTACAAACTCAATGTTGACGGGGTCGTTCGCGCCGTCGAGGCGGAAAAAGACGAACCCTTGCTATATGCGCTGACCGACGCGCTCAAGCTCAAAGGCCCGAAGTTTGGCTGTGGTGTGGCCCAGTGCGGCACCTGTACGGTGCTGATCAATGGCCAACCGATGCGATCTTGCGTGCTGCCCGCGTCGTCGGTGGACAATAAGCCCATCCGCACCCTGGACGGATTGGAGAAAAACGGCCAACTGCACCCGGTGCAGGCCGCTTTTGTCGAAGAGCAGGCCGCTCAATGCGGTTACTGCGCCAACGGATGGGTGATGCATGCTGTGGCCATTTTGGAGAAAAACCCCAAAGCCACCGATGCCCAAATTCAACAAGGTTTGGCCAACGTGCAATGCCGCTGCGGCACCCAAATCGCCATTCTGCGGGCGGTCAAAAAAGCCCGCGACAACATGGCCACGGCCAAAGCTTAAAGGGGACGACATGGACACATTGAATCTCAATCGCCGCGATTTTTTGCAATCCCAGGCCGCTTTGGTGGTCGGGGCTTCGGGGGCTGTGATGGTGGGCGACGCCGCTGCGCAAGCCGCTGCCCCGGTCTTGGTGGGCCCACCGCCCACCGCTTTGGACACCTGGATCCGCATCGCTGCCGATGGCAGCGTGGTGGCCAATTTCGGCAAGATGGACTGCGGCCAAGGCATTGATCTGGCGGTGGCCCAAATTGTGGCCGACGAATTGGACGTGGCGCTGGACAAAGTCCACGTCACCATGGGTGACACCCGTTTGTCGCCCAACCAAGGCGGTGGCAGTGGCAGCACCGGTTTGCGATTGGGGGCAGTGCCTTTGCGCAATGCCGCTGCTGAAGCCCGCCGTGTGTTGCTCGATGCCGCATCGCTCAAGTTGGGCGTGGATGTCGCTGGGTTGTCGGTGGACAACGGCCGGGTGTTTGCCGTGGCCGACACCAGCAAATCGGTCACATATGCCGATCTGATCGGTGGCAAAGCCTTTTCCACACCCATGGAGTGGAACAAACAAATTGGCAACGCATTGAACGTCAATGGCAAGGCCAAACCCAAAGATCCCTCGCTGTACAAAATTGTGGGCAAGGGCTTCAAGCGCAAAGACATTGCCTTGAAAGTCAGTGGCAAGGAGCACTACACCGCCCACATCCGGCCCGACAACTTGTTGCACGCCCGCGCGGTGCGCCCGCCCGTGGCTGGCGCCCAACCCCTGGGTGTGGACGATGCGTCGATTGCCCACATCAAGGGTGCCAAATCGTTTGTCAAAGGGGGCTTTGTGGCCGTGGTGGCCGAAACCGAATGGAATGCAGTGCGTGCAGCGCGCAGCTTGAAGGTCAAATGGTCCGATGTCCCGGGTCCCTTCACCGGCGGTGAAGAGAAGGTCTACGACTACATTCGCCAAGCCACGCCGACAGCGGCCAATGCCATCCCCATGTTTGGCGGCAAAAAGGCCTGGGACGAAAAGCCCACCCTGGCGGCTTTGGCCACTTCGGCCAAGGTGCTTGAAGCCGACTACGAATGTGCGTTCCAGTCACATGCCCGCATAGGACCGTCTTGTGGCGTCGTTGACGTTCGCGGTGACAAGGTCGAAATTTGGGCCGACACCCAAAAGCCCCACTTTTTGCGCATGGGCATTGCCAAGTTTTTGGGTATCCCCCCTGAAAACGTGCAGGTCAAGTGGATGCATGGTGCCGGCTCCTACGGTCGCAGCGATGGCGACGAGGCCCCCTACGAAGCCGCCTTGCTGTCCCAGGCGTTTGCCCGACCCGTGCGCATGCAGTGGTCGCGCGAAGAAGGCACGGCTTGGGACCCCAAAGCCCCGGCCGCCATCATCAGCATGAAGGCTGGTTTGGATGCCAACAACCAAGTCAACGGCTGGTTGTTCAAGGCCAAAGGCTTCAATGGATGGGACGTGCGCTTCACCGGCGAAAGCCCCGAGCATGTGTTGGTGGGCATGCTCACCGGGCACAAAAAGTGGAATGCCTACAACTTCAACGTGCCCGAAGAGAGCTACAAGTTCAACAACCATGTGCACTGGTGGGAGACGGTGCCGCCTTACCTGCAAGAAGCCTCACCCATGCGCACGGCACACTTGCGGGCACCGCAAGAGATGCAAACCCGTTTTGGTCAAGAGAGCTTCATCGACGAGGTGGCCCACGCCGCTGGCATGCACCCAGTGGACTTTCGCCTCAAGCACCTGCAAGACCCGCGTGAGATCGAGGTGGTCAAGGTGGCTGCTGAGCGCATGGGCTGGCCCAACCGCAAAAAGGGCACGACCAAGGGCGATGTGTCCACCGGCTGGGGCTTGGCCTTGCACACAGGCTACGGCTCTTATGCAGCGGTGGCCTGCGAGGTCGAGGTGAACAAAAAAACCGGTCGCATTTGGGTCAAAAAAGTCAGCATCGGCCACGACTGCGGCATGATGGTCAACCCAATAGGGGTGCGTGCAGCACTGGAGGGCCAAATCATGCAAGGCATCAGCCGCACCTTGCACGAGGAAGTGCACTTTGATGAAAAGCGTGTCAAGAGCGTGGACTGGACCACCTACCGCATCGCCAACTTGAATGACGTGCCTGGCGAAGTCGACTTGGTGCTGATCAATCGCCCCGACAAGCCCATTGGCGGCGCGGGTGAGCCGGCCATCGTGTGCTTCCCCGCCGCCATCGCCAACGCGGTGTTTGACGCCACGGGGGTTCGCATCCGCCGCTACCCCTTGGTGGCCGAGCGGGTGAAAAAAGCACTGGCTTGAAGGTGGTTTGAAGGGGTTGGCGGGCCCCAAACCGTCAACCTTTGGCCCCATTCAAAAAGCCCCGTTGCTCGCGCACCGGGGCTTTTTTTCAGCCTGGCTGCCAGCCGGGGGCTGTGCTTGTTTGGCCAACCTGGGGATAAGAGTGCCGGTTTCAGGCTTTCTTCAACCGCTCGTTTTGCGGGAACATGAACTTGCGCGCCTCGTCATCCAACTCGGTTTTGAAGGCGTGGCGGGTTTTGATGTTCTCGGCGCGGGCGGCTGCGGGGCGAAGGTTGATGGCGTCGATCAAACGTTTGGTGTGGGGGTAGCGTGTCCAGGTTTCGTCTTTCATGCCGGTGACGATGGGCAGCAAACGCGCCCAACCCCAAAACGCCATGTCCACGATGGAATAGGTTTCGCCCAGCATATAGGTGTGATTGGCCAAACGGTCTTCGATGAGTTGCCAGTGGCGATGGGCTTCAAAGTCATAGCGGTTGAGGGCGTATTCCTTGGGTTCGGGCGCCATGTTGCGAAAGTGCACAGCTTGGCCTGAATACGGGCCAATGCCCGAAGCAATGAACATCAACCACGACAGCATGGTGCCGCGCTGCGCGCTGTCGCTGATGGCAGGCACAAACTTCTGGGTTTTGTCAGCCAGGTACAGCAAGATGGCATTGCTGTCGAACACCACGGTATCGCCATCGACCAGTGCAGGCACTTTGCCGTTGGGGTTGATGCGCAGGAAGTCGGGTGCAAATTGCTCGCCTTTGCGGGTGTCCACTGGGTGTGCCTCGTAGGGCAAGCCCAATTCCTCAAGCAACAAGGCAATCTTCATGGGATTGGGGGCGGCGTTGTAATAAAAGTGCAGCATGCTGGCGGGTCTCCGGTGGGTTGGGTATTCAGGGCGCTGAGGCCCTGTCATGAAAAAGCGGCGGCCCTTGGCCGCGCGGCATGGATGATAACCAGCGGCTTTAGCGCACGGCCAGCACGGCCTGGACTTGTGCGTTGGTGAGTTGGCTCAACTGCCTGGGTTGGATGCTGGCCAGTTGCACCTTGCTCAGCCCTTGGATTTGTTCAGCGCGCAACAGCGGCAGCAAAGTGCCCAAGTCCACCGAGCGGATGGCACCAATTTGGGCCGGTGTGAGGGCTTGCAACTGGGCATTGCTCAGGCTCCAAATTTGTGCCGTGCCCAATGCAGCCACCTGTGGCGCCAATAAAACACTGATTTGTTCTGGCAGCAAGGCGGTGATTTGTGTCGGGTTGAAAGACGCGACCAAGGCCGGGCTCAAGGCCTGCAGTTGTGCCGCGTTCAACACGGCCATGTTGTCAGCCCGCAGGGCGTTCCACTGGGTGGGCGACAAAGCCTGCAATTGCGCAGGGTTCAGGGCCACCACTTGTGTGGGCGTCAGCACCTGCAATTGAAGGGGCGACAACGACTGAATTTGTGCAGGTGTCAGCCCGTTGAGTTGCAGCGATTGCAGGGCCACGATTTGCGCGGGCTGTAAGGCTTGCAATTGGATCGGGGCCAAGGCGCGCATTTGCAGCGGCGTCAACAAATTGACTTGGGCCGGGCTGAAAGATGCCAGTTGCACGGGGGTCAAGGCACTCAATTGCAGTGGGGTGAACTGGGCCAGGGTCTGTGGGGTGATCACACTGAACTGGGCGGGTGTCAGCCACTGCAATTGCCCCGGGTTGAGCGATGTAATTTGCGCTGGCGTGAGCGCTCCGATTTGCACCAAATTCAGGGCTTGGATTTGTGCAGGTCGCCATTGCGCCAGCGATTGCGCAGGCAGTCCTGCCAATTGGAGCGTGGTCAAGGCAGCCATTTGTTCGGTGCTCACCGCGCCCCATTGCTGCGCCGTCATGGCGGCCAACGTGCTGGGCGATAGGGATTGCCATTGAGCGGGTGTGAAGGCTCCCAAGGTGTTCACCGACATGGCCTGCACTTGCTGGGGACTGAGTGCGGCCACTTGACCCAGGCTCCAAGCGCGCAGGACGTTGATCGACAGGCCGTTCATTTGCTCCGGGTTCAAGGCCGCGAGTTGAGCCGGTGACATGGCTTGCCACTGGGCCAAGCTCAGGGCCTGCAGTTGGCGCGTTTGCAAGGCGGCGACCTGTGCTGGCGTGAGCAAACCCATCGAGGCCACGCCCAAAGCTTGGATTTGGTTGACGCCCATGGCAGCAATTTGTGCTGGGCTCATGGTCAGCACAGGCCAGTTGCCACTGGCCGCTTGCACCACCTGCAATTGGGCCCCGTTCATGGTGCTCAATTGCGCGGGTGAAAAGTTCAATAAAACGCGTGGGCTCAGGCTTTCCAATTGCGCCACGCCGAGTGAGGCCAACTGATTGCTTTGCAAGGCTTGCAATTGCACCGGGCTGAAGCTTTGCCATTGCAATGCGGTGAAGCTGGCGATCAGGGACGGGCTCAACGCCGCCAGTTGCGGTCCGCTGAGCAATGTCAAAGCGTTGGGGTTGAGCCCCTGCAGTTGGATGGGTGTCAAGGCATTGAGTTGCACCAAGCTCAATGCCGCGATCTGGTTGGGTGACAAAGCCGTCCATTGCAGCGGCGTGAGCGTGGCCAGTTGCCGCACTTCCAATTGAATCAGTGTGCTGGGGTCCAAGGCTTGGATTTGGTGCGGCAAAAGATGTTTGAGCACGATGTTGAGCGAGTTCACATCGATGCGCGCCAGACTTTGTGGGGCCAGCATGTGGATTTGCTCCACCGAAAAAGCCTGCCACAGCTGTGGCGGCAAAGCGGCCAATTGCGCTGGGCTCAGCAACTGAATTTGGGGCAGTGTGAGGCTTTGGATTTGGGTGCGCGACAGGCTCAGCCATTGGGGCTGTGTCAAGGCTTGGATTTGCTCAGGCTGCAGGGCAGACAGTTTGTTGCTCACCAAGGCTTTGAACTGATTCACGCTCAGTGCGGACAAGGCAATTCGGTTGAACACCACCAATTGCGATGCGGTCATCCACCCCAACTGGGCCGGGCTCATGGCCAACACCTGCTCCAGCGTCAACATGCTGAGTTGTTGCGGGCTGAGATTTTGCAGCACCTCGCGGTCCAGCGTGGCCCAGATGCGGGGTGACAGGCTGGCCAGTTGTTGAGCGCTCAAGCTGGCCCACTGGGTGGAGAGCAAGCTGCGGCCGTGGTTTTGCACCAGCGTATCGAGTTGTGCACCATTCATCAGCCTGAGCTGTGTGGTCTGCAAGGACAGCACGTCTGGGGTGCTCAATTGGCTGATTTGGCGCTCGCTGGTGACCACCATCAAAGCCTGGGCGTCCTTGCTGGCGCCATAGGTCAGGTAGGAGCCCAGGCCCGCAGCGCGGGACAAAGACGTGGTGGCAGTGGTTGTCACAGCCAGGGCCCGGTTGGCCGATGTGGCTGTGGCGTTTGCTTGCACCCGGGCCACCTCGGTCCCAAGCCATTGCTGCAATTGCCCAGTGGCCGCCAACTGGCTCTTTTGGGTGCTGCTCAAGGCATTCAGTTGATCAAAGCTGAGGGCAGCCACTTGGGCTGCATTCAAAGCAGCGAGTTGAGCCGTTGACCACAGGGACAAATGGCTGGGTGTGAGTGCCGCGATTTGAGTTTTGGTCAAAGCCGCGATTTGGCTGCGGCTCCAGGCTGGCCATTGGCTGGCAGTGAAGGCATTGACTTGGGTCGTGGTCAATGGGGTGATCTGGGCGGTGCTCAAACCGGTTAGCTGTGTGTTGGTGAGCTCGCTCAGGGTGCTGTTGGACCATGTGGCCACTTGGCTGGGGCTGAAGGCACTGATTTGTGTCGCCGTCAGGCTTTGCCGTTGCTGCAGGCTCAGGGCTTGCCATTGGGTGTTGTCGATGGCCTGCAACTGGGTGTTGCCCCAGCCCGCCAGCTGGGTGGTGGTCAGCGCTTGGAGCTGGTCCGGCCTGAGCACGCGCACCTGGCTGGCCAGCCAATAAGCCCAGGCATCGGCGCGCATGCTGGCGATTTGCGCCGGAGTCAAATTGCCCACGCTGGTGGTGGAGACACGGCTCCAGGCGGCTGGGCTCAAGTTGGCCAGCTGGGAAGCCGATAAAGCGCCAAATTGCTCGGTGCTCAGGTAGCTGACTTGGTCGGGGCTCAAGCCCGCCACTTGTTGGCTGGTCAAGGCGGCCATGACCTGGGGTGTCAAGGGCAAACGCAAGGGGGTCAGGTCCAGCGGTGTGATGCTGGCTCGCAAGCCCGTGGGTTGGGTCAGTTGGTAGTTGTTCGCGTCGGCACCCGTCAATTGAAAGCCACTGGCGGTGACCGCCAAGTTGGTGCCCTCTGCGGTGGTGCCAAATTGGCCTTGGCCATTTTGCAAGACCACAGCATCGCCAATGAGGGGGGTGACGGTGGCTGTGCCCGTGAGGGTGGCCGTGCTGGAGCCGTCATATGACTTGTCGCTGGCGCTCAGGCCCGTCACAGTCAAGGGCCGGGCGCTGATGCTGGCCGTGGTGGTGGATTGACCGGTGATGGCGTAGTTGCCGACATCTGCACCGCCAAAGGTGCTCGATAAGGCCACGATCTTGGCGTTGCCCGCGTTTTTGTCATTGGCCGTGTTGGTCGCGTTGCGAAAGTTGCCACTGGCGCTCACGGTCACGCTGTCACCCGCCACCAGGCCATTGGCTTGCAGCACAGCGTTGGTGACGCCTGAGGTGCTGACGGTGGCGGTGGTCAAGCCGTTGTAGACCTTGTCAGCGGCGGTGATGCCGGTGATGGTCAAGGCCTTGGGGGTGATGGTGCTGGTGCTGTTGCTCGCATAAGTCAAGCTGTAGTTTTGGCCGCTGTTGCCGTCGCTCACGGTGGCGGCGCTGAGGCTCACCACTTTGCTGCCATAAGCGGCATTTTTGTTGTCGAAGGACATGGTGGCCGCGCTCACGCTGTCACCCACCACGCCCAATTGGCTGCCCAGCGTGCTCAAGTTGCTGGCGCTGGGTGTGTAGCTGTTGTTGCCGTCATATTCTTTGCTGATGACGGGGGCGGTCAGGGTCACGGGCTTGGCGGTAATGGTCACCGCCGAATTGGCGGTGCCCAAGGCGTTGTAGTTGCCGCTCAAGCCCCCGTTGCTGGAGCTGCCCAAGCTCAAACCAGTGACACTGGCCAATAAATTGGCTGCTTGCACATTGCGCGAGGACAAATTGCCATCGGCCCCAGCACCGGTGACGCTAAAGGTTTCGCTATTCACACCGGTGGCCGTCAAGTTGGCACCCGCCATGGCGGTGCTGCCGTTGTAGGCTCGATTGCCTGTCAGGGTCAGGTTGGCGCGGTTGACGGTCAAGGTGCCGTCGACCACGGTGATGTTGTAGCCGCGGTTATCGGTGCTGTACAAATCAGGAACGATGCTGTAGCTGCCCGCATTCACTGGGGTGACAGTGGCGGAGCCTTGCTTGTACAGGTAATCGCCATGGCCCAAAAAATAAGCGTTGGTGCCCGTTGAAACGCTGTAGCCAGTGTTGCTGGTATAGGCCTGACCGTCATATGTTTTGCTGTCGTTACCGGTAAAGACGGAAATCGGCGTCAAAAACGCCTTCAACAAAGGCGTTGTTTTGTTGTAGTAGTTCTGCCAATAGTCGGTATTCAGGGCAAATTGATCCAGGCCACTGCTGTAGCGTTTGGTGGCCGCAGTGACCAAGCCCGTTCCGGCTGCCGAGATCGCCTGGCCCGACAAAGTGGTGTCCCAAAACCCGGCATTGCTCACATCCACGGGCGCCAGTGCGCCCGTGCCCAGCCGACCGATCAGGCCACCGACGCCGGTGGGTGTGCCCGCGCCAACCACCGACACCGAGCCAGTGGAATAGTTTTTGTAGACCGTGCCCACATTGACCAAGCCAATCAGACCGCCCGCATCCGCCAAGTTCATGACCGACACATTCGCACTTGAATAACTGTTGCGAACTTTTCCGTTGTCACCCAAAGTGCCGACCAAGCCACCGACCTTGGTAAGCCCCCGCACTTGACCCGTGGAAAAGTTTACCCATGCCGTGCCACCGTTGTAACCAATCAGGGCACCGACATTGTTCGCCCCCGCGATGTTGGCGTTGACCAGGCCCAGCTCTGATACATGGCCAGTTGATTTGCCCAGCAGGCCCACGTCATTGGCGCTGGGGCGGTTGATGGACAAGTCGCTGATGGTGTGGCCCAGACCCAGCAGAACCCCCGTGAACGGGGTGATGTTGTTGCCCAGCGGCAAAAATCCTGCACCGCCGTTCCATGTGCTTGTCGCACTGGCATTGATGTCCCCCCCCAAGGCAAACCAACCCGACAAGTTGCCATTGATGCCTTGCAGATCAGCGCCACTTGTGCTGTTTTCGGAGCCCAAGCTGGTGATGACTTTGATGCTGATGGGGCTCACGCTGGAGCCTTCCAGGGCTGACATCCTGTCACCCGCAGGCAAATACACCGGTGCCTTGATGTAGACGTTTTCCAATCCGTTGGCATGGGTCATGTGAAAGCGCAAACTGGCAGACCCCGTGCCACGCAAGATGCTGTTGATGTAGAGCTTGTCTGCCGCCTTCAGGGTCAGCAAGTTGGCGGACCACGAAATAGAGCTGTTGACGTTGATGTTGCCGGTGCCCGCACTTTCCCCCGAAGTGGTGTCTGGGGTGTTGCCGCTGTCGGTGCTGACCGTGACATTGCCGCTGCTCAAAGCGGTCGAAATGGCCCCGGCCAAGCTGTCGTCAATGGTGATGTCCACCGGGTCAATCACCCACTGCCCAGAGGTTCCATTGCGAGCCGAGGTGTCAACCTTGGCACTGGCGGCGATTTGCAGCTTTTGTGCCGAGGTCTCTATGTAACCCCCGTTGCCTGTGCCCGTGGCGACGGCTTTGATGGTCACGTCGTCGCCCAGGCTCACGCTGGAGGACTTGCCCACCGGCCCTATCGCCGCCGACCACCCCCCACCGATGAGCACCTGGCCGCCGCCGCTGTCGCCCGAGGTGTCGATGACCGCGCCGGGGCTCAATTGCACCTGGTCGCCCATGACCAGCACCGAGCCGCCGCTCAGGCCTTTGTCGCCGGTGGCGCTCAAGCTGCCGGCCACCTCCACCCGGCCCAGGCTGCCGCCTTCGAGCACGATGCGCCCTTGGCGGTTGACCAGGCTGGGCGCTTGCACGCTGCCGGTGTTTTTGACCACGTTTTGCAGCAAAGCGTTGGCGCTGCGCGCGGTCATCACCACATAGCCCCCTTCGGCGCGCACCAGGTGTTGGTTGTCCACCAAAGCGTCCACCACGGCGCGGTCAACTTGCACCGCGGTGAGGCTTTGTCCGGCAAATTGCAAAGTGACTTTGTCGCCCGCAGCCAGTGCCACCGTGCCCTCTTTGGCCACGATCACGCCCTCGTTGCGCACCTGGGGCGCCAGCAGGGCGATGTAGCCGCCCAGGCTGGCTTGCAATTGGCCTTGGTTGACCACGCTGGCGGCTTTGCCCGTGCCCTCAAAGCTGGATTTGCCGGCCATGAAGTCGTCGTTGCCAATGCCATGGGTGGTGACCAAGAGGCCACCCACATCCACCTGGGCGGTGGGGCCAAACAAGACCCCGTTGGGATTGGACAAAAACACCTGGCCATTGGCGTTGATGCGGCCCAAGATGTGGCTGGCCTGGGTGTCGAGCACGCGGTTGAGGGTGACCGAGCTGGCCGAGGGCTGGACAAAATTGACCTGGGCTTGGGCACCCACGTTGAAGCTGTTCCAGTTCAGCACCGCGCGGTTGCTGGACTGGTTGATGTTGAGGCTGTTGCCGCTTTGGCCGATGGTGGCCGTGCCCGCCACCACCTTGCCGCCTTGGGGCAGTTGGGTGGCCGAGATGGTTGGGGGGGTCTGCGACCATGTGGGCGCACTGCCCGTGGTCAAGCCCAGCATGGCCCAGGCCCAAGCCTGCGCCCAACGCCGGGGCGCGACGCCGTGTTCAGGCTTCATGGGTGGGGCTTTTTTGATCATGTGCTGAGGTGGTCAAAAAGGCTGGTTGAGGTTGAACCATAACCGATCCCAGCGGTAGGTACCGTCTTGGTCCAAGCCGCTGGCCGAGGCCATGGGGTTCACGCCCATCCGGCGTGACCAGGTCAAGCGCCATTGCAAAGGTTTTCCCCAGCCGTGGGCCAAAGGCCCGCCCAGCCACAAACCACCACCCTGCAAGGCATAGGTGTTGAGGCTGGCGCCACCGGTAAAGTCATTGAACTTGTTCACATCGATGGTGGCGATGTCATAAAAAGCCGACAGCGTCAGGCGCTGTTTGCCGGGGGTCCACAGATGTTGCCACTCCAGGTTCAAGGACTGGCCTTGGCTGCCGCCGCCTTCGTTGGTCGGGTAGGCGCGAACGCCTTGCGAGCCGCCCATGAAGAATTTTTCAGAGCCGTCCAGGTTTTTGCTGGACAACTGGGCTTGCCACGTGGCCACCACCGATTGCCGGGGATTGAGGCGCTGCACGCGCGAGGCCATGGCCCGCAATTTGGCATAAAGGCCTGCGGTTTGGCTGGTCAATGCGTCCATGCCTTGGTTGGGTGAGCCATTCAAATCCACATGGCCGACCAGCGTTTGCACCGAGCCTGCCGATTCACCTCCACCCATCCAGTCGTCGCTGCGCTGCCCTTGCGTGGTGGCGCTGATCAAGTCGATTTTGTAATCCGACACCAAGCCGGCCGTGGTGTCGTTGCGGAAATTTTTGTGTTCGTAGCCCCATTGCGTGCTGGCGTTGGCCGCGCGCGAGCGCAGCCAGGGCACGCTCAAGTCCAGGCCGACGGAGTTGGCCGGCCCACTGGGGTTGAGGGATGCATATTGGGGTGCGATCAATTGGTATTTGCTGCCCGACAAATGAAAGCCCATGCGCTTGCCCGCGCTGCCCAAAGGCTCGCTGTAGCCCAGCTTGAGGAATTCGCTGCCTTCGGTGTGCATCCAAATCAGGCTGACCGTTTCAGCCCGGCCCCACAGGCCATGCCGGTTGAGTTGGCCAATGGTGCGCGTCGCACCGGTGGCACTGACGACTGCGTTGTCAAGCGTCACACTGCCATCGGTGGCAGGGGCGTCGCCCAGGCGGATCACGGCCTCGGTCTCGCCTTCTTTTTCGCCGGGGCGCAGGCTCATTTGGGCCGACACACCCGGCAGCTCCGACAGCAGCAAGGTGGCGCGGTCCAGGGCTTCGAGGTCGACCACTTGCCCTTTGGGTTGCGCGGTTTCGACCAAATCCACCGCCAACTTGGGGGGGATGCGCGGGTGCGGTTCGGGCTCGATCACCGCCCGGGCAAAGCGGCCCTCTCGGACCGTAACCTGAATCAGCCCATCGGTCATGTCTTGGGGCGGGATTTCCGAGCGCCCCAACCGACCCCGGCTGGCGTAGTGTTGGTCGAGCAGGGTGACGATTTGCTCCAGGCTCTTCATGTCCAGCGGTGTGCCCACCACAGCTTGCAGCGCTTGCGTCAAATCGCTGGCACTGAACACACTGATGCCGCTGAATTCAAAACCCTTGACCACTGGCACATCGGGCTCTGTGGCGGGCTGTGCCGTCGAGGCGGTGGTGGATGCGGGAGCGGCGGGGGTGGCCGTGGGGGGTGGTACGGCGGCAGTAGGCGCTGGTGTTGTTGCCGTGCTGGTCGGGGTGTCCGTGGGCGCTGCAAAACGCACCCAATTGATTTTTTTGTCGCTGCTGTCCAAAGCGCTGGGCATGGCCGGGTTGACGGGCTTGGGCGGGTATTGCACCCATTGGTCGAAGCGGCTCGGTGCTGCCGGGGCAGGCGCAGGGGTTTGGGCCGGGCTGGCAATGACCCAAACCAGCCACCCCAAGCCAAGGATCTGTCGCAGAGACACGCCCACCCCGGCGATCAACCGCCGGTAGGTGGAGGGAGTGGGGTGTGATGGGCGCAAGTTCATGGATGGTGCCACCGGCTTGCGCTGCCCTGCCACCCATGGCAAAGGCCATGTGCAGGACGATGGCCTTCATTGATCGGCGCGAGTTGGCAAAAATATAGGGCGAAATGCAATTTTTTGGCTTGAACCCCTTGGGGGCCGGGCATGGGTGCCAACTGACTGATTTGTCTTGGTTTTTGCAAATTTCGCCATAATGGTCTGTGTTCAAGCCAACCCATAGGGTGTGCCCCGTGAGGCGTGGGCCCCATCACAACAAAGGATGACATCATGCAACGCAGAACCCTCATCAAAACTGGCGCGGCTGGCCTCTTGACCAGCGTGGCCGCACCCCATTTGCGCGCCCAAACCCTGCCCACGGGCAATGTGCGCATCGTGGTGGGATTCCCCCCTGGCGGCGGCACCGACGCCTTGGCACGGGTGATGGCGGTCAAGCTGCAAGCCATGTGGAATGTGAATGTGGTCATTGAGAACAAAGCCGGGGCGGCCGGCGTGATCGCCGCCGATCATGTGGCCAAACAAAACAACGACGGCACCACCTTGCTGATGGCGCACATCAACAGCCATGCCATCGCCCCCAGTTTGCAACCCAAACTCGGCTACGTGGTCGAGCGCGATTTCACGCCCCTGGTGCTGGTCGGTGTGACGCCCAATTTGCTCATTTGCAATACCCAGCAACCAGCCAAAACCGTCAAAGAGTTGGTGGATTTGTGCAAGCAAAACCCCGGCAAGATCAGCTTTGCCTCGGCCGGTGGTGGCTCGGCCCAGCACTTGGCGCTGGAAATGTTCAAGCTGCGTGCCGGCATCCAGGCCCTGCATGTGCCCTACAAGGGGTCTGGTCCCGCCTTGACCGATTTGATCGGTGGCCAGGTGCAGTATTGTTTTGAAACCATGACCTCGGCCACGCCGCATGTCAAGGCGGGCAAGGTGCTGGCCTTGGCCCAAACCCGTGGCAAGCGCGCCAAAGGACACCCCGGTGTGCCGACCATGGAGGAACAAGGTTTCGCGGGTTTTGATGCCACCACGTGGTATGGCCTGGTGGGCCCCGCACGCATGAACCCGGCCATGGTCAAGCGCATGAACGAGGACATGAACCGCGTCATGGCCATGCCCGATGTGCAAGAAAAGTTCGAGCAATACGGCGCCGAAGACGGCGGCGGAACCCCTGAAAAATTCAGCCAATTCATCGCCACCGAGCAAGAAAAATGGGCCCGTGTGGTGAAAGACGCCAAGGTACAAGCTGACAGTTGAGCGCGAGTGGGTAAAGTCTTCTCGGGGAGGCTTTTTCCGCGTTGGTTGCCAGTGCAGGGCCATGGTTCCTGAGCTTGCCATTTGGGAATTGCACGGATTGACCAATCCAAGGTCATCCCCTAAGGTGCTCACCTTTGACCTCCAAGGATCTCCGCATGTTGAAACTGAGCATCAATGGCAAAAGCCACCAAGTCGACGTCGAACCCGAAATGCCGCTGTTGTGGGTCCTGCGCGACCAGTTGGGCATGATGGGCACCAAATTTGGCTGTGGCATTGCCCAATGCGGCGCTTGCACCGTGCATGTGAATGGCGAGCCCATGCGGTCTTGCTCCTACCCTGTCTCTGCAGCCGTGGGCAGCCAGGTGTTGACCATCGAAGGTTTGTCCAAAGACGGCACGCACCCGGTGCAAATGGCCTGGAAAGCGCTGGACGTGCCCCAGTGCGGTTACTGCCAGTCGGGCCAGGTGCTGGCTGCGGCTGCCTTGCTGCGCAAAAAACCCAAACCCACCGATGCCGACATTGACGAAGCCATGACCAACATCTGCCGCTGCGGTACCTACCAGCGCATCCGTGCGGCCATCCATTTGGCGGCCAAAACCGGCAAAGGCGTCGGGTCGGTGATCCACATGGTCAGCGATGCGGGCGACGTGGTCGAACAACCCACGGCCCAGGCCTGAAAGGAATGACCATGACACAACACACATCAAGCCCCCGTTTGTCCCGCCGTGCTTTTGTGGTCAGCAGCGCCGCTGCTGGCGCAGGCCTGTCCGTGGGTTTTCATTGGCCCGCTGGAGCGCAAACCCAAACGGGTGCGGCGCCTGAAGTCAATGCCTGGGTGGTGGTGCAGCCCGACGAGAGCTGCATCATCCGCGTGGCCCGCGCAGAAATGGGGCAGGGTACCCACACCGGCTTGGCCCAATTGGTCGCCGAAGAGCTCGAATGCGATTGGTCGCGCGTCAAGGTGCAAATGGTCACGCCCGGTCAGAACCTGGCGCGCAAACGGGTGTGGCGCGACATGTCCACCGGCGGTAGCCGTGGCGTGCGTGGCTCGCAGGACTACATGCGCCAAGGCGGTGCCGCAGCCCGCACCGTGTTGATGCAAGCCGCCGCCAACCAATGGGGCGTGGCAGTGGGTGAATTGACCGTGGCCAAAGGGGTCATCGCCCATGCTGCATCGGGGCGCAAAACCACTTACGGCAAAGTTGCCAGTGCCGCGGCCCAAATTGCCCCGCCGGACCCCAAAACCCTGGTGTTGCGCGACCCGCGCCAATGGAAGATTGCGGGCAAGCCCATGAAGCGCTTGGACACCGCGGCCAAGGTGATGGGCAAACAAAACTATGCCATCGACACCCGCTTGCCCGGCATGGTGTATGCCGCCATCCAAGCCAGCCCGGTGTTTGGTGGCAAATTGGTCAGCTTTGAAGCGGCCAAACTCAAAGGTCGCAAAGGCATTTTGGGTGTCTACAAGGTGGACGACAACGCCGTGGCCGTGGTGGCCGACAACTGGTGGCGCGCCAAAACCGCGTTGCTGGACTTGCCGATTGTCTGGAACGAGCAGGGCAATGGCCAAGAGAGCAGCGCCACCATCGCCGAGCGGCTCAAAGAGGGCTTGACCTCGACCAACAATGTGTTTGCCGACATCGATGTCGGCAATGCACCGCAGGCGATTGCGGGTGCGGCCAAGCGGGTCGAGGCGGTGTACAGCACGCCGTTTGTCTCCCACGCTTGCATGGAGCCGATGAATTGCACGGCGCTGATCACCGACTACCGCGCCGAGGTCTGGGTGGCCAGCCAAAACGCCGAGGCTTCGCTGGCCGCTTTGTCCACGGCCAGCGGTTTGCCACTGGAAAAATGCGAGGTTTACAACCAAACCCTGGGGGGTGGTTTTGGCCGCCGGGGTGGTCAGCAAGACTATGTGCGCCAAGCGACCTTGCTGGGCAAGCAAATGCCAGGGGTGCCGGTCAAGTTGATCTGGAGCCGCGAAGAGGACATGGGTCAAGACTTTTACCGACCCATTGGTCAGTGCAAGCTGGAGGCCGGTTTGGATGCGCAGGGCAATTTGCTGGGCTTGCAGTTGCGCGTGTCTGGCCAGTCGATCAACGCCTATTTGTCACCGCAAAACATCAAGGACGGCAAGGACAGGCGCCAACTCCAAGGCTACTGGACCGAGCCGCACGATGCCCAACTCGGCTACACCGTGCCCCATTTGCGCACCGAGTACGCCATGCGCAACACCCATGTGCCGGTGGGCCCATGGCGCGGGGTCAACACCAACCAAAACGGTTTGTACCTCGAGTGCTTCATGGAAGAGGTGGCTGCGGCCGCAGGGCGTGACCCGCTGGAGTTTCGCCGCGCCTTGATGCAAAAGCATCCCAAGCAC
The DNA here is from genome assembly GCF_965234775.1 of Limnohabitans rimovensis (SeqCode). Taxonomy (GTDB): domain Bacteria; phylum Pseudomonadota; class Gammaproteobacteria; order Burkholderiales; family Burkholderiaceae_C; genus Limnohabitans; species Limnohabitans rimovensis. Next base: position 542,896 of record NZ_OZ248566.1, read on the forward strand.
CTGGCTGTGCTCAACGCCGCCGCCGACAAAGCGGGCTGGGGCAAGCCCCTGCCTGCGGGGGTGCACCGCGGCATTGCCCAGTTCATGGGCTACGCCAGTTACACCGCTGCGGTGGCTGAGGTGTCGGTCAAAGGGGAAGAGGTCAAGGTGCTGCGCTTGGTGCTGGCCACCAATTGCGGCCATGCGGTCAACCCCGATCAAATTGCCGCGCAGGTGGAAGGTTCGGTGGCCTATGGCTTCGACAGCTTGCAAAGCCAGTCCAGCGTGGCCAATGGGCGCATGGTGGACACCAATTTTGACCGCTACCCTATTGCCCGTTTGCGCCAGTTGCCGCGCATTGAAACCGTGATCGCCCCGACCTTTGATTTTTGGGGCGGGGTGGGCGAGCCCACCATTTGCGTGGTGGCACCGGCCATCTTGAACGCGATTTTTGCCGCCACCGGCAAGCCGGTGCGCAACCTGCCGTTGAAGAACCACGGTTTGCGCATTGTCTGAGGCCAAATTGGGTGGCTGGTCGCGGCGCCAGGGCTTGGGCGGCTTGGTGACCTGTGTGGGTTGGGCGGCGGTTCCTGCCAGGGCGCAGGCCCCGCCCGCCAACTTGGATTGGGCGCAACTGTATGGGCCGTTCACCGGCGGCAGCACGCCCACGCCAGAGCGGGTGAGGGTGGTCACCCCGCGCTTGGCTGACAACGGTTTGTCGGTGCCCATGAGTGTGCGGGTGGACAACCCCATGACCGATCGCGACCATGTGCGCCGCGTGGTATTGCTATCCAACCGCAACCCACGCCCAGTGATCGCCGAATTTGAACTGGGCCCCTGGTCGGGCAGGGCCGAGGTGGCCACACGGGTGCGCTTGAATGGCTCGCAAGAGGTGATGGCCTTGGTGCAAACCTCGGACGGGCGCTGGTGGCGCGGCACCGCCGAGGTGGAGGTCACCGAATCGGCTTGCATGGACGCGTCTTGACATGTTGGCCCGCATCCAAGTGACCTCCCCTGTGCGGCGCGGCCAAGCCATGGAGGTGCGCTTGTTGCTGCAGCACCCGATGGAGACGGGTTTTCGTTACGATTTTTCGGGCACATCCATCCCCAAAAATGTGATCCACAGCCTGAGCGCTGAGTACGGTGGGCGCACGGTGTTTCGCGCCACCATGGGCTCAGGGGTGGCGGCCAATCCCTTGTTGCAGTTTTGGGTGGTGCCCGACCAAAGCGGTGACATCCGTGTGCAGTGGCAAGACGATCAGGGTGTGCGGGGGCAGGTCAGCGCCTGGGTGGAAGTTTTGCCCCGTTGAGGGCTGGGGCAGAGGGAGCAGTTGTCTCAGGCTTGGCCCCAGGGCTGGCGGCGAAACCATCGCACGGACAAGCCTCCCGCGCTCAGCAACAACACCAAAGACAGCGCGGCCCACAGGGCGGAGACTTCGGTATCGCGCCGCTCCAGGGCAAACTTGGTCGACAGGTGTTCGTAAATTTGCTTCAAATCGTTGGAGTTACCGGCGCGAAAAAATTCGCCCTCGGTGGCCTTGGCGATGGCTTGCAAGGTTTCCTCGTCCACCTTGGCATAAAAGGACACACCCTCGTAACCGGGAATGAAGCCATTGGGCGTGCCAAAGGCCACGGTGTAGACGCGCACCCCGCGCTGCGCGGCTTGCTTGGCGGCCTCAAGCGGGTCGGGGCCAGTGGTGCGGCGCCCGTCGGAGAGCAACACAATCGCCCCGGACGAGTAAGAGCCTGCAGGCACCGGGGTGAAGCTGGGCTTGGCTTTGGGCGGCGAGGCGGGTGCAGGGCTGCCGTAGTTGCCGTAGCCGCCAAAGCCCTGGCCGTAAATGGCAGCTTCCAAATCGATGCCGGCATTGGGCAACAAAGTGGACAAGGCCATCAACAATCCGCTGCCAGTGGCGGTGCCACGTTGCAATTGAAAGCGGTCGATCGAGGCGACCAACTCCTCGCGTTGATCGGTGATGCCTTGCACCAGTTGCGCTGCGCCGGCAAAAGACACCACGCCCACCCGGATGTTGGGCGGCAGCTCACGCAGGAAGTCTTTCACCGCCGCTTGGGCGGCTTTGATGCGGTTGGGCTCCACGTCTTCTGCCAGCATGCTGCGCGACACATCAATGGCCAGCACCAAGGTCATGTAATCGGCGGGCAACACCACGCTGGCCACCGGGCGAGCCATGCCGACCACGGCGCTGATCAAGGCCAAGCCCAGCAAGGCCGGGGGCACATGCCGGCGCCACAGCTTGCGCGGCCCCATGGCGACGCGCACCAGCGACAGGCTGGGGTAGGCCAAGGCGCTGCGCTGCTTGCGCCGCAGCAGCCACAGGTAAAAAGCCAGCAGCAAAGGCGCCAGCAAGAGCGCCCACAGGGCTTGGGGCCAAACAAAGTGCATTTGTGTCTGGGGTCGGTTAGGGTCAGAGACACTTTATCACCCCTGGCTGTGCTATGGTTTAGACATGAAACGCGCCACCGTTTACGCCAGCCAGCCGTCACCGGCGCGCAAGCCCAACCCGGGCGAGCCGGTGGACGCCGCGCCCACGCCCCGCACAGCGCGCTGGAAAAATGGGTTCCTGCGCCATGAGCGCTGGGCCATGCTGCTGCTGGGCTTGGCCATAGGTGCAGCCATGTGGTGGGCCAGCGAACGCTGGGGTGCGCCGCGACAGGTGCTGACCCAAAAAGACATTGATGCGGCGGTGCTGCACACCTTGGCCACCCAAGACCTGCCCTCGCGCACGGCCAAGGCAGCGGGTTTGATCTGGCCATCGGTGGTGCGGGTGCGCGCTTTTGGCACCGATCCCCAAAACCCCAAGGCAGGTGAAAAAGAACTCGGTGTGGGTTCGGGCGTGGTCATCGTTGAGGATGGCACCATCTTGACCAACTTCCATGTCATCTCCACCGCCCAGCGTCTGGAGGTCACTTTTTTTGACGGCATGGAGTCGGCGGCATTCGTCATTTCGACCATGCCCGAGAACGATTTGGCGGTGATCAAGCCGCAAAAAATCCCCGACGATTTGCAACCCGCCACCATGGGCTCGAGCAGCAACTTGCTACCCGGCGACGAGGTGGTGGCGGTGGGGTTTCCATTTGGCATTGGTCCATCCGTGTCTGCCGGCGTGGTCTCGGGCCTGAACCGTTCATTCAAACCCGAAGGCCAAATGGCCATGAAAGGCTTGATCCAATTTGATGCAGCCGCCAACCCCGGCAATTCAGGTGGGCCCTTGGTCAACCTATCGGGCGAGGTGGTGGGCATCGTCACCGCCATCTTGAACCCGACCTCGGCGCGCACTTTCATCGGCATTGGCTTTGCCGCCACCATGGAGAGTGCGGGCAGCGCTGTGGGTATCCCCCCTTTTTGACACGGAGAAAAACCGACATGAATCCCAGCGAATGGAACCGAGGCGCCCACGCCGACCCGAGCCAAGACACTGCCGCCCTGATGGAACGGGTGTTGTACGAAGTCAAGCGCGTGGTGGTCGGGCAAGACCACTTTTTAGAGCGCATGTTGGTGGCCATCTTGGCCCAGGGGCATTTGCTCATCGAGGGTGTGCCCGGTTTGGCCAAAACCTTGACGGTCAACACCTTGGCCAAAGCCATTCGGGGCAGCTTCAAACGCATCCAGTTCACCCCCGACTTGCTGCCCGCCGACTTGGTGGGCACGCGCATGTACAGCCAAAAAACCAGCGAGTTCAGCACCGTGTTGGGCCCGGTGTTTGCCAATTTATTGTTGGCCGATGAAATCAACCGCGCCCCCGCCAAGGTGCAAAGCGCTTTGCTGGAGGTGATGCAAGAGCGCCAAGTCACCATCGCTGGCGAAACGCACAAAGTGCCCACGCCGTTTTTGGTGATGGCGACCCAAAACCCGATTGAAACCGAAGGCACTTACCCGCTGCCCGAGGCCCAGGTGGACCGCTTCATGATGAAGGTCTTGGTCGGCTACCCCCAGGAGGATGAGGAATTTGTCATCGTGCAACGGGTGATCGGTCAGGCCATCGAAGTGGCGGCGGTGACCAGCACCGATCAAATTGCCCAGTTGCAAAAAACCTGCCGCCAAGGCTATGTGGACCCCAGCTTGATCCAGTTTGCGGTCAAGTTGGTGTCGGCCACGCGCCATCCTGAGCGCTTTGGCATGGCCGATTGGTCGCGCTTCATCACCTTTGGCGCCAGCCCGCGAGCCACCATTGGCTTGATCGAAGGCGCGCGGGCGCTGGCGTTTTTGCGCGGGCGCAGTTATGCCTTGCCGCAAGATGTGATCGACCTGGTGCCCGATGTGCTGCGCCACCGCTTGGTGTTGTCCTACGAGGCCTTGTCCGAGGGCTTGACCCCTGAGGCCATCATTGCCCAAATTTTGCAAGCCGTGCCGGTGCCCGACAAACCTTTGGACAGCCATGTTCGGACTGCGCCAACGGCTTGAGGCCTGGCGCGGCCGCGCCAGCCAGCCCCGCGACCCCAACCAGACCCGTGCCCAAGCAAAGCCCCCAGACGCGGCTTTGAGCGGGCTTGAACCTGCGTCCGCAGTCAAAGCGGGCACCGTGGCTGCTGGGGTGGGTGTGTCAGAAACCCCTGGTGCCCCGCCGGCTTCTGCGCACCCCACGGCCATGCGCCAAGCCGAGGCTTTGATGCGGCGCTTGGAGTGGACGGTGATACGGCGCTTGGACGGCCAGTTGCAGGGCGACTACCGCACTTTGTTTCGCGGTGCGGGTTTGATGCTGGCCGATTTGCGCGAGTACCAAGCGCACGACGATGTGCGCCACATCGACTGGAATGTCACCGCCCGCATGCAAACCCCCTATGTGCGTGAGCACCAAGAAGACCGGGAAATGGCAGCTTGGTTTTTGGTCGACTTGTCGCGCTCGGTGGCCTTCGGCTCGGGTGCCACCAGCAAGCGCATGTTGGCTGCCGAGGTGGTGGGCGTGCTCGCGCGCATGCTCACCCGCCGTGGCAACCGGGTGGGTGCCATGGTCTATACCGGTGAACATGCCCACGCCGAATTCCACATCCCGGCGCGCTCAGGTCGGCGCCACATGCTGCACCTGTTGCAAACCGTGATGCAAGCGCAGGCCAACCAGCCCACCAGCGAGACACATTTGCAAAACTTGCTCAAGGACGCGCAAAACCTGATCCGCCGCCGCTCGACGATTTTTGTGGTGTCAGACTTCTTCAGCCAACCGGGGTGGGACCGTGGCTTGTCCCAATTGGCGCGCCGCCACGAGGTGGTGGCCCTGCGTTTGTGCGACCCCTTGGAGCGCCAATTGCCCGATGTGGGTTTGGTCTTGATGGAAGACGCGGAGACTGGCGAGCAGCTGCTGGTGGATACCCACGACGCCGCATTTCGTGAGCGCTTTGCCCAGGCCGCGAACCAGCGCGAGGCCGACTTGCGCGCCGCCTTGGTGCGTGCGGGCGTGGATGGCTTGGAGTTGCACACCGATCAAGCCTTGGACGAGGCCTTGATGCGTTTCACCCAGTTGCGCAAGCGGCGCAGCCAGGTGGCGGCCGGTGCCACCGCTTCTGCCGTGGCCGTGGGGGCTTGAGCGTGCTGGAGTTCTCGTCCATCCAATTTGTCTGGCCCCTGATGCTGTGGGCCTTGCTGCTGTGGCCCTTGATGGCCGCTGCCTACCTGTGGCTCACCCGACCTGGGCGCTGGCCGCGTTTGCATTTGCAGGTGCATGGCCCAAACAACGCTGTTGCTGCCCCCGCAACCGCAACCGCAACCGCAACCGCAACCGCAACCGCAACGCGCTGGCGTCTTTTGCGCTGGCCCAGCATGCCCGTGTGCCTGTGGGGTTTGGGCTTGGCCGCCGCTTTGCTGGCGCTGGCGCGACCGCAGGCGGTGTTGCTGCTGCCCAGTCGTTTGGACTCCGTCATGCTGGCCATCGACACCTCGGGCAGCATGCGCGCCACCGATGTGCTGCCTAACCGCTTGGAGGCGGCCCTGGCAGCGGTGCGCATCTTCATTGAAGAGCAACCGGTGCAGGTCAAAGTGGGCATCGTCAACTTGTCGGGCACGGCGTCTGTGGCCCAAGCCCCAACCACCCAGCGCGATGAACTGTTCAGGGCGATCGAAAACCTGCCCTTGCAGCGGGGCTCGGCCCTGGGCAGTGGCATCGTGGTGGCCTTGGCCAATTTGCTGCCGGGTTCGGGCATTGACCCCGAAAAAATCATCATGGAGGCCGACGGCCCACCCAAGCCCGATACCGGTCGGGCCCTGGTCGCCCCTGGGGATGCCTCGAACCAAGTCAAGCTCACACCGGGGGCCAACAAATCCATGGCCATCGTGCTCATCACCGATGGGCAAAGCAATATCGGCCCTGATGTGCTGAAGATGGCCCAACTGGCCGCCGATCATGGGGTGCGCGTCTACACCGTGGGCGTGGGCACGCCCGAGGGCGTGGTCTTGCGCGCGCAGGGCATGTCGATGCGGGTGCGGCTGGATGAGACGGTGCTGAAAAAAGTGGCCGAGATCACCGAGGGCAACTATTACCGCGCCAGCGATGCCCAGCAACTGCTGGAGGTGTACCGCCAGCTGGGCACCACCATTCGGCTGGAGAAACACCAACTCACCGAGGTCACTGCCGTGATGCTGGCGCTGGCCATGCTGTTGGTGTTGTCTGGCGGCTTGATCAATTTGCGCCGCCACGCCCGCGTGCTTTGAGTCGCGTTGGCGGCTGAGGCCTTGTCCCCGCTTATAGTGGCGGGCTATGCCAAACACCACCCCTGACCTGTCCCCGCGTTTAACCTCTTTGTCCCACGGTGGGGGTTGCGGTTGCAAAATAGCGCCCGGCGTCTTGCGCGAGATTTTGCAAGGCACCACCGCCATGATCATGCCGCCCGAAATATTGGTGGGCATTGCCACCTCGGACGATGCAGCGGTTTATCGGCTCAACGATGAGCAAGCCTTGATCGCGACCACCGATTTTTTCATGCCCATCGTCGATGACCCGATGGACTTTGGCCGCATTGCCGCCACCAACGCCTTGAGTGATGTGTATGCCATGGGCGGCACCCCCATCATGGCCTTGGCCTTGGTGGGCATGCCCATCAACGTGCTCAGCACCCAGGTGATTGGACAAATTTTGGAAGGTGGCAACCAAGCTTGCAAAGCAGCCGGCATTGTGGTGGCAGGGGGGCACACCATCGACTCGGTCGAGGCCATTTACGGTTTGGTGGCATTGGGCTTGGTGCACCCGTCGCGGGTCAAGCGAAATGCCGACGCCCAAGTGGGCGACCGTTTGATTTTGGGCAAGCCGATAGGCGTGGGGGTGCTATCGGCCCTGCTCAAAAAAGAGCAACTCTCAGCCCAAGGCTATGCCCAGATGCTGGGGGTGACCACCCAACTGAACACGCCCGGCCCGGTGTTGGCGGCCATCGATGGGGTGCATGCAATGACCGATGTCACCGGGTTTGGTTTGGCCGGTCATGCTTTGGAGATGGCGCGTGGCGCGGGTGCCACGGTGCGCTTGGACTGGTCGCGTGTGCCGGTGCTGCCGGGGGTGCGTGAGGGCGCGCTGGGCGGCGCCGTCACCGGCGCTTCGGGGCGCAATTGGCAAGGCTATGGCACCGATGTGGCGCTGTCAGCACACCTGGACCCGCTGGCCCAAACCTTGTTGACCGACCCCCAAACCAGCGGCGGCTTGTTGGTCAGTTGTGCGCCGGATTGCGTGGGCCAGGTGTTGGATGTGTTTGCCCGCATGGGCTTTGGCCAGGCCTGTGAAGTCGGTGAGGTGGTGGCCGCCCAAGCGACATCAGCGCCTTTGCAGGTGTATTGAAGTCAAAATGTGCAGACAGTCAAGCCGTGTGGCGGGCGTGTGCGGACTGGGGCGGCGGACGCAGCCTCAAGCGCCCGCCATGGCCTTCAAGCCCGGGCCCATTTCATGAGCCAGCGCGGGCTGCGAAAGCGCACGATGCGGCGGTAAAACTCGATGTAAAACAAGGCAAATACCGCCATGCACAGCAGCAATGCACTGGTCTGGGTGTGAAAAACGCAGGCCAAGCCCGCGGGCACCGCCGATAAGACAAAGCCATATGCGGCCACCTGGGCGTTGGCGGTGTTTTTCTCAGTCGCACTCAGATGCAAGCCCGGTCGCAGCACCAAGCGGCGGTAAATCAAGGTGTGCAAATGCAAGGCATCGGGGTGGTTGATGGGGTGGGTGCGCACAAATTTGCGCCGGTACATGCTGTAGACCGTCTCAACCAAGGGGTAAATGCCGACCAACACCGGGGCCATGGGGGAAATTTCGGGCGTGCGGTGGGGAATCATCAGGCCCAAAAAGACCACCCAAAAACCCAGCAGGTAGGCCCCGCCATCGCCCAAGAAAATTTTGCCCCAGGGCCAATTCCACACCAAAAAGCCCAGCGTGGCCCCAGCGCCGAGCAAGCACCAGCGAAACACCATGGCGTCTTCGGCCAGCCAGGCCAAGCCCGCAATGCCGGCCAAAAAGGCCATCACGCTGCCCGAGGCCAAACCATGAAATCCGTCAATGATGTTGATGGCATTGACAAAACCTGCAATGACCAAGGCGGTCAGCAAAAAAGCCGCAAAGGGCAAGGACAAAAACAAGTCAATGATGTAGATGTCGGTGCGCATGACACCCAACTGAAACACCACATACACCACCGCCGAGGAGGCCAGAGCCATCAGCAAGCGCATATTGGGAGATACCTTTTGGGTCAGGTCTTCCACCAAGCCGCCAATGAACACCGGCGCGCAGGCCAGCATGACCCAAGCACCCAGCCAACCGTCCTTGGGGAAGTACGGGTAAGAGACCCCAAAGCCGAACAACATCCCGGTAAAAATGGCCACGCCACCCAAACGCGAGGTGGTTTGGGCATGGAATTTCTGCACCCCGGAGCCCTTGTCCATGCCCCAATGCCAATGCGCACTGACCCATATCAACAGGCCGGCAGTCAGCACCGAAGCGGCCAGTCCTGTCAGCGGGGGGATCCAATACAAAGGGTTGAAAGACATCATGGGGTTCAACTGCAAATGGCATTGACCATGTGCCATGCCGACAAATATTATCGTTGATTGAAACTATCTGGGTCGGGACACAAGCCCATCTCCGTGACATCCATTGTGCACCTTCGATAGCTGTGTCTGACCTGCCGCCGGCAGGGGTGGGCAGGGCTTGCGTTTGGTGGCCAGCGGCGATGGGGCAAAAGGTCCCTGGCGCAGGGCGTCACCCGGCCAGGAGTTTCATTTCTTGCGATATGCGCTCGTAATGGGCCAGCGCCAACTCGGTGGGCTTGAGGTATTTGGTGCGCCGATTGCCTTCGACAAAGACATGCTCAATCAAACCTTGGCCGCGCAGCGCCTCGAGTTTGCGGTGGATGCTGGCCGGCGAAGCAATGTGTTTGAGCTCCATGGCCTTGGTCACTTGCAAGGGCGTGCCTTCGAGTTCGCCCAGGGCGATGACCTCCAGCAATTTGATGCACTCTTGGTCGAGGTCCCGAAAAGGGGCTTGGTTTTCCATGGAAAGAACGATTTTGACCAGGCGCAAATACGCCAGGGCAGCATGGCTGGACATCCGAATACCTTTCTGGGATGGTTCACTGTTCCATTACTCAATCAATCAGGTGATTGAATTTTGGGTGCGGGCGGATTCTAGTGCCCCACTGACCGGCTTTTAGTACCCAAGGTGACAAATAGGTCATCAAACCATCGGCGGATGTGGAAAGCGGTAGCCACGTGAACAGGGTGGATGAAAACACCAAGCCCGCAGGGGGGCTTGGGCTTGTTAAAGTAAGCCCCTTGATCCACCCCGCCACCACAGGAGCCAGGCCATGAGCGAAGACGCACAAGTTCCCCAAAAACCCAACCCGGTCCACCTCATGCTGGGCATCATTTTTGGTTTGATTGTGATTTTTTTGCCTCGGGCTTTGGGGCCTGAGTCCCGGGATGGCTTTTTGCAATACGTGTTTCAGGTCATCTCTTTGTGCCTGTGTATTTACTTGATAGGGCGTTTTGCCCAAAGTCGAAGCCCCAAACATTAACCACCCCATGACCGATCACCACCCCCACGACCACCCGCACACCCATGTGCCCACCGACTGGAAGCACGACGGGGTGCGTGTGGTCCCTGGCAATCAGCTCGACGGCAATGTGCCCTCAACCCCGGGCATGGACCGCAAAGCGGCGATCAACTTTGCCCGCGTCGGGGCACAAAAGCTGTGGGCGGGCACGGTCACCATCCATGCCAATGCCAAAACGGGTGCCCACCACCATGGGCATTTGGAGAGTGTGATTTATGTGGTCAAGGGGCGCGCCCGCATGCGCTGGGGTGAGCATTTGGAGTTCACCGCCGAGGCCGGGCCGGGTGACTTTATTTACGTGCCGCCGTATGTGCCGCACCAAGAAATCAATGCCAGCCCTACCGAGGTGCTGGAGTGCGTGCTGTGCCGCAGCGATGGCGAAGCGGTGGCGATCAATTTGGACATCGCGCCCGCCGAGCCGCCCGAGCAGGTGTTGTGGGTGGACCCCACCCATCCCCACGGCGGGGTTTGATGCCCCAGGGCCCGGGGCGTGGGGCCCTCAGGGATTGACCATCACCAACTTGCCCATCACCCGGCGTGAACCCATCAAGGCATAGGCTTCGTGCAACTGGGCCATGGGCAGAGTGCGGTCAATCACCGGTTTGATCTTTCCCTGGGCATACCACTGGGCGAGTTCGCCCATCATGGCCTGGTTGGCAGCGGCCTCTCGCTTGGCGTAGTCGCCCCAAAACACGCCCACCACTGACGCGCCTTTGAGCAAGGTCAGGTTCAAGGGCAGTGAGGGGATGGGGCCAGCGGCAAAGCCCACCACCAAATAGCGCCCGCGCCAGGCGATGGAGCGAAAGGCCGGTTCGGTGTATTCGCCACCCACCGGGTCGTAAATCACATCGGGCCCTTTGCCATCGGTCAGGGCTTTGATGCGTTCGCGCAGGTTTTCGCTGGCGTAGTTGATGCTGGCGTCTGCGCCTTGGGCCAAGCACAGTTGGCATTTTTCGTCGCTGGAAGCGGCGGCGATCACCCGTGCGCCCACCGCTTTGGCAATTTGTATGGCCGAGGTGCCGACACCCCCGGCCGCACCCAACACCAGCACGGTCTCGCCAGCGCGCAACTGCGCGCGGTCGATCAAGGCATGGTGCGAGGTGGCGTAAATCATGATGAAAGCCGCCGCATCCACCGCTGGGAAGTTGGCGGGCAAAGGCACACACTGATCGGCCTTGGCGATGGTGTGGGTGGCAAAGCCACCGGTACCCGACAAGCAGGCAACGGCTTGACCCACCTGCAAGTGGCGCACCCCTTCGCCCAGGCTTTGCACCACGCCGGCCCATTCGGAGCCGGGCACAAAAGGCAAGCTGGGTTTGAACTGGTATTTGTTTTGAACGATGAGCAAATCGGGAAAATTCAAGCTGGCGGCTTGGATTTGCACCAACACCTCACCCGGGCCTGGCGTGGGGGTGGGCAGTTCTTTCCAGATCAGTTGATCAACGCCAGTGGGGGTTTCGCAGAGCCAGGCATGCACGGTGTTTCTCCTTGGTTGGGGAGCCGAGATTATGGCGGTGGAGTGGGTCATACAATCTGCACTTCTAGGATGGGCGCGCATGAAAATTTTGATTTGCAACGACGATGGCTACCAAGCGCCCGGCATCGAGGCCTTGTACCAGGCGATGCGCTCTTTGGGTGAGGTGGAGGTGGTGGCCCCCGAGCACAACAACAGTGCCAAATCCAACGCCCTGACCTTGTACGCGCCTTTGTATGTGCGCGATGCCCCGAATGGTTTTCGCTATGTCAATGGCACGCCGGCCGACTGTGTGCACATTGCGCTCACGGGTTTGCTCGGCTACCGCCCTGATTTGGTGGTCTCGGGCATCAACAACGGTGCCAACATGGGCGACGACACCATTTATTCCGGCACGGTGGGCGCGGCGATGGAGGCCTATTTGATGGGCGTGCCCGCCTTGGCCTTTTCCCAGCATGAAAAAGGCTGGGCGCACATCGAGGACGCAGCCCGCAAAGCCCGCGACTTGGTGCATGGTTTGATCGCCGGTGGCCAACTGCAAGCCCCGCCTTGGTTGCTGAATGTCAATATCCCGAACTTGCCCTATGCGCAACTCGATCGGGTGCAGGTGTGTCGTTTGGGGCGGCGCCATGCCGCCGAGCGCGTCATCACCCAAGAAAGCCCGCGCGGCGAGACCATGTATTGGATTGGTGCTGCCGGAGCGGCCAAAGACGATGCCGAAGGCACCGACTTCCATGCCATGCACCAAGGTGTGGTCACGGTCACGCCACTGCAAATTGACCTGACCGAGCATGATCAACTGTCGGCTTGGCAAAACCACTTGAGCGCGGTGGACCGCACCGCATGAAGCAGCGACCCTCGTTCCCCGCCCGCATGCCAGCTGGGGATGCGCCAAAGGGCAAAGTGACGAGCCCAGGCCCAAACCCTGCATCCGGACTGCCAAGGACCAACCCTGCGCTGACCCCCAACCCAGCGCGTGCCCCAAAACCAGAACGCCCCAAGGCGGCCACGCTTGCCCCTTTGCCCGCGGGCTTGGGTTTGGACTCTTCGGCGGTGCGTGCGAGCATGGTGCGCAAATTGGTGCAAGGCGGCTTGAGCGACCCCGAAGTGCTCGCGGCCATGGGCCAGGTGCCGCGTCATCAATTTGTCGATTCGGCCTTGGTCACCCAGGCTTACGAGGACACCAGCTTGCCCATTGGTTTGGGGCAAACCATTTCCAAGCCCAGCGTGGTGGCGCGCATGATTGAGTTGTTGCGCCAAGGGGCTTTGATGCAAGCCGATGGCCGCATGGGGCGGGTGTTGGAGATTGGCACTGGCTGTGGGTACCAAGCGGCGGTGCTCAGCTGTGTGTCGCGCGAGGTCTACAGCATCGAGCGCTTGCGCGGCTTGCACGACAAGGCCCGTGACAACCTGCGCCCTTTGCGCCTGGCCAACTTGCATTTGTTGTTTGGTGATGGCATGTTGGGCTACCCCAAAGGGGCACCTTATGCCGCCATCATTGCCGCCGCTGGGGGTGAGGCCGTGCCCTCGGCATGGATCGAGCAGCTCGCGGTGGGTGGCCGGCTGATTGCGCCCACGCTCACGGCCAATGGCCAGCAGGCCTTGGTGGTGATCGATAAAACCCTCCAGGGATTGCATCAGCAGCAATATGAGGCCGTTCATTTTGTCCCCCTAAAATCGGGCGTCGCTTAATGAGGGTTGGGATGAATTCCGTGCCGCGTAGCTGGGGTCTGTGGGTTGTTGCTTTGTTGCTGGCCATTGGCATGGCGGGATGCGCTTCGCGATCGGGCTTTCCGGCGCCGGTCGAAGACCGGGGCAGCAGCCTTGGGCGACTTCCCCCACCGCCGCCACCCAGCCCGGCTTCTGCCAGCCGCCCGTCGGCACGCCCAGATCCGCAAACCTTGCCCGGTTATGAGAACATGGGCAAACCAGGTTTTTACACCGTCAAACCGGGTGATACCTTGATCCGCATCGGTTTGGATGCAGGCCAAAACTGGCGCGATTTGGTGCGCTGGAACAAGATTGACAACCCCAATTTGCTGGAAGTTGGGCAGGTGCTTCGCGTCGTGTCACCGGACCAAACACCAGCCCCCGAGGCGGTGGTGATCAAACCTGTCACAGCGCCCACCGTTGTCAATGCTGCTGGGCCTGACAGCAAGCTGGCCACAGCCGCCCCGCCCACCCCTTCGCTTCCTTCGACCGGTGTGGCCGCAGGAACGCCTGCCGCATCGACCCCTGGCATGGCCGACAGTGATGGCCTGGCTTTTATCTGGCCGCACAACGGCACTGTCACGGCTGGTTTTGACGAAGCCAAAAACAAAGGCCTGGACCTGGCGGGCAAGGCCGGCGATCCCGTGCTGGCCGCCGCCGATGGCAAGGTGGTGTACGCGGGGTCTGGTTTGCGCGGTTATGGCAACTTGGTAATCATCAAACACAACAACACATTTTTAAGCGCCTACGCACACAACCAAGCTTTGTTGGTGCGCGAGGACCAATCGGTCAAGCGCGGTCAAACCATTGCCCAAATGGGCAACAGCGATGCTGACCAGGTGAAGCTGCATTTTGAAATTCGCCGTCTGGGCAAGCCGGTGGACCCCGTTAAATTCTTGCCCCCCCGTTGAAGCCCGCGTGAGTCCCAAGCCTTTGCCCGAACTCGACATCGAGTCGCTCGATCACGATGCCCAAGGTGTGGGCCACAGCATGGAGGGCAAGGTGGTGTTTGTCGAAGGTGCGCTGACTGGTGAGCGGGTGAGCGCCATCATCCACCGCAGCAAGAACCAATGGGAGCAGGGGACTTTGCAGGCCGTCTTGCATGAAAGCTCCCAACGGGTCAAACCACACTGTCCGCATTTTGGTTTGCACGCCGGTGCTTGCGGGGGCTGCAAGATGCAGCACTTGCACCCCATGGCCCAATTGGCGGTCAAACAAAGGGTGATGGAAGACAACTTGTGGCATTTGGGCAAGGTCAAGCCCGAGCGCGTCTTGCGCCCCATCCAAGGCCCAGATTGGGGCTATCGATATCGGGCACGCCTGTCGGTGCGCTGGGTGCAAAAAAAAGGCGAGGTGTTGGTGGGCTTTCACGAGCGCAAAAGCCGCTATGTGGCCGACATGCAGGTCTGCCCGGTGCTCCCGCCCCAAGTGAGTGCCATGTTGCTGCCGCTGCGAGCGCTCTTGGGCGGCATGCAAGCGCGCAGCACCTGTCCCCAAATTGAATTGGCCGGCGGCGACCGCACCACCGCCTTGGTGCTGCGCCATTTGGAGCCCTTGAGCCCCAGCGATTTGCAAGCCTTGCGCGACTTTGCCATCCAGCATGGGGTGGAGTGGTGGCTGCAGCCCAAAGGACCGGACACAGCCCACCGTTTGGACAACGCGGCCTCTGACTTGTTTTATGCCTTGCCCGAATTTGGCATCCAGTTGCCCTTCAAGCCCACCGATTTCACCCAGGTCAACCCCCGCATCAACCGTGTGTTGGTGCAGCAAGCCTTGCAACTGTTGGATGTTCAAGGCAACGAGCGGGTGATCGACTGGTTTTGTGGTCTGGGCAACTTCACCTTGCCCTTGGCCACCCAAGCCGCTGAGGTCTTGGGGGTGGAGGGGAGCGCTGCCTTGGTGCAACGGGCCCATGACAACCTGGGCTTGCAGAAAACCCGATTGGCCCCCACCCGTTTTGTTGCGCGCAATTTGTTTGAGATGACGGCACCAGCCCTGGTGCAAGATGGCGTGGCCGACAAGTGGCTGATGGATCCGCCCCGAGAAGGTGCCTTCGCGCTGAGCAAGGCCTTGGCCGATGCCATTCAAAACCCCGCCGAGCACCCTGGCTGGCAACCGCCGCAGCGGATTGTGTATGTCAGTTGCAACCCAGCCACCCTGGCCCGAGACGCGGGCTTGCTGGTGAATGTGGCCGGTTACCGTTGCACGGCAGCCGGCGTGGTGAACATGTTTCCGCACACCGCCCACGTGGAGAGCATGGCGGTGTTTGACAGGATGCCACCGAGCCCATGACAAAAGGCCCCGAAGGGCCTTTTGCAGGAGAGGGCCAAAGAAGGTTGGCCGTCGTTGGGGAGAAACTTAATCGCGTTCGCCGCCCATGATGCCCAGCAAAGCCAGCAGGCTTTGGAACACATTCATGATGTCCATGTACAAGGACAAAGTGGCACTGATGTAGTTGGTCTCGCCGCCATCAATGATTTGTTTGATGTCATACAGCATGTAGGCGCTGAAGATACCAATTGCCAACATGGAGATGGCCATCATGCCGGCCGATGAACCGACAAACACGTTGATGATGCTGCCCACCATCAGCACCATGGCGCCAACGAACAACCATTTGCCCATGCTGCTCAAGTCGCGCTTGATCACGGTAGACAAGCTGGCCATCAGGAAAAACACACCGGCTGTGCCACCAAAAGCGGTCATGATCAGCTCGGCGCCGTTTTTAAAGCCCAGCACCATGGCGATCATGCGCGAGAGCATGATGCCCATGAAAAAGGTGAAGGCCAACAAGACCGGCACGCCTTTGGCTGTGTCTTTGGTCTTTTCGATGGCGTACATGAACCCAAAGGCGCCCACCAAGAAAACCACCAAGCCCACGCCACCCGACATGGCCCGGCTCAGGCCTGTGACCACACCCAGCCAAGCACCCAGCACCGTTGGCACCATGCTCAGGGCCAGCAGCCAATAGGTGTTGCGCAACACCCGGTTGCGCTCAGCGGGGGTGGTGGTGACGTATTGGTAATCCATCGTTTGGTATGAATCGCTCATGACACAGTCTCCAAAGTTACTCTGCACATGCAGATGGCGATATTCTAGGAGGATTCAAGTCCCCACCCACAATATGCCTAAGCCTTGTAGGTTTATGCCGTTTCCAGTGGGTGTCGCAGATTTATCCCCCTCTGCCGTGATGGCGCAGGTTTGCTAACATCATTGCCATGAAAAACAAACCCACCCTTGAACACTCCGATCTGCAGCGCATGGCCGCTGCCGCCCAAGCTGAAGCCTTGAAAAACCAATGGGCTGTGTCCTTTGCCATCGTCGATGACGGCGGACATTTGCTGTGGTTTGAACGCATGGACGGCGCAGCACCGAGCACGTCGTACATGGCACCGGCCAAGGCCAACACCGCAGCACTGGGCCGGCGTGAGAGCCGCATTTACGAAGAAATGATCAACGGCGGGCGCTATGCCTTTTTGAGCGCCCCCAACCAACAAGGTTTGTTGGAGGGCGGTGTGCCGATCATCAAGGACGGGCAAGTGATTGGTGCGGTGGGCGTAAGTGGCGTGAAATCCCAAGACGACGCCCAAATCGCCCGCGCAGCCATCGCTGCACTGGGTTGAAGGCCCGCTCCATCGGGGCGAGTCACACAAACGCGTTGCGCGAACCCCCATCGCTGCGGCAACCCGCTAATAAGTCAGGCGCTCAGGCCTGACTTCTTGCAAGATGGTGGTGGCAATTTCTTCGATGCTTTTGGTGGTGGTAGATAACCAGCGGATGCCTTCGCGGCGCATCATGGCCTCGGCTTCGCTGACCTCGTAGCGGCAGTTGTCCAAACTGGCATACCGCGAACCGGGCCGACGCTCGTTGCGGACCTCGCTCAAACGCTCGGGAAGAATGCTCAGGCCAAACACCTTTTTGCGAAAAGCTTGCGCCGCAGAGGGAAATTGCTGGCGCTCGAAATCCTCGGGTATCAGTGGGTAGTTGGCGGCCTTGATGCCGTACTGCATGGCCAAATAAAGGCTGGTTGGGGTTTTGCCACTGCGGCTCACACCCACCAAAATCACATCGGCTTTGTCCAAATCGCGGCTGAGTTGGCCGTCGTCGTGCGATAGGCTGAAATTGATGGCCTCGATGCGGTCATGGTAGGCCTGGCTTTTGCTGACATCCGAAAAACGACCAACCCGGTGGTTGGAAGTGATGCCCAATTCGGCTTCCAAGGGGTTAACAAAGGTGCCAAACATATCGAGCAACAAGGCTTTCACGCCGTTGCGAATCACGCCCAAAACATTCTCATCGACCAAGGTGGTGAACACAATCGGGCGGCGGCCCTCCAACTCGGCGGTGTGGTTGATTTGGCGCACCGCTTGGTGCGCCTTGTCCACCGTGTCCACAAACGGCAAACGCACATGGCGGGACTTGATTTCAAACTGCGCCAAGATGGCGTTGCCAAAGGTTTCAGCAGTGATGCCAGTGCCGTCAGAGACAAAAAAGACCGTGGGGTTGGGCATGGGTGCTTTCAAAGGGGGTGGGCCCAAACGCAGGCCTACAATCTGTCCATTATCCAAATTTATACATGACAAACCGTTTCTACACACCCAAAAAAACACAACTCCGCTGTGTGGGAGCGTTTGCACATGGGCCACACGGGCTTGAACATCAGCCCCGGCTTGGCGCCACACCGGTTTTAACTTCCGGAGCTTCCCCATGTCTGCACTCTTCAGCCCGACCGCCTTGGTCGTACCGTTTGAAAACCTGAGAATGACCGATGTCGAGGCCGTTGGCGGTAAAAACGCCAGCCTCGGCGAGATGATTTCTCAGCTCCCCGCAGGAGTCCGCGTCCCCACCGGCTTTGCCACCACTGCACATGCTTTCAGACAGTTTTTGCACCACGAAGGTTTGGACGCACGCATTGCCCAGCGCTTGACCAGTTTGGACACCGAAGATGTGCGTGCCCTGGCCCTGGCGGGTGCCGAAATCCGCCAGTGGCTGATGGATCAGCCGTTTCCCGCCGATTTGGAAGCGGAGATCCGCGCAGCGCATTCGGTTTTGTGTGCCGGTCAGCTGGATGCCTCATTGGCGGTGCGCTCTTCGGCCACTGCCGAGGATTTGCCCGACGCATCCTTTGCCGGCCAGCAAGAGACCTTTCTCAATGTGACGGGTATTGAAGATGTGTTGTTGAAGATGCGCGAGGTGTTTGCCTCGCTCTACAACGACCGCGCCATCAGTTACCGGGTGCACAAAGGATTTGCCCATGCTGATGTGGCTTTGTCGGCTGGGGTCCAGCGCATGGTGCGCTCGGACTTGGGGGCGGCAGGGGTGATGTTCACCATGGACACCGAAACCGGTTTTGACCAAGTGGTGTTCATCACATCGAGCTACGGCTTGGGCGAGACAGTGGTGCAAGGTGCCGTCAATCCTGACGAGTTTTATGTGCACAAGCCCATGCTCAAAGCCGGGCACAAGGCGGTGATTCGCCGCAGCCTGGGCTCCAAATTGATCCAAATGGTGTTCGCCACCCCTGAGCAGCGTGCCCAGGGCGGTAAATTGGTTCACACCGAGGATGTGCCCACCGAGATGCGCAACCGCTACTCGTTGACCGACGATGAGGTGCAGCAGTTGGCGGCTTACGCTTTGGTCATCGAAGCGCACTATGGCCGGGCGATGGACATTGAATGGGGCAAGGACGGTGTGGATGGGCAGCTTTATATCTTGCAAGCCCGCCCAGAGACCGTGAAAAGCCAGCAAAAAGACCAGGTCGAACACCGCTTCAAGCTCAAAGCCCAGGGAACTGTATTGGCCCAAGGCCGTGCCATCGGCCAAAAAATTGGCGCCGGACCGGTGCGCTTGGTCAACCACATCGATCAAATGGATCTGGTGCAAGCGGGGGATGTGTTGGTCACCGACATGACCGACCCCAACTGGGAGCCGGTGATGAAGCGCGCCAGCGCCATCGTCACCAACCGCGGCGGGCGCACCTGCCACGCGGCCATCATCGCCCGCGAGTTGGGCATCCCTGCGGTGGTCGGTTGTGGCGACGCCACCGAACACCTCAAATCGGACCAACTGGTCACAGTCAGTTGTGCCCAGGGCGATACCGGTTTTATCTATGACGGTCTGCTGCCCACCGAGGTGAGCGAGGTCGCGCGCGGCACCATGCCCGAGATCGCCACCAAAATCATGATGAACGTGGGCAACCCGCAGTTGGCGTTTGATTTTTGCCAACTGCCCAACCAAGGTGTGGGCTTGGCCCGGCTGGAGTTCATCATCAACAACAACATTGGCATTCACCCCAAGGCCATCTTGGATTACCCCAATGTCGACTCTGACCTGAAAAAAGCGGTGGAATCGGTGGCCCGTGGCCATGCCTCGCCGCGTGCGTTTTATGTGGACAAAGTGGCGGAGGGTGTGGCCACCATTGCCGCGGCTTTTTGGCCCAAGCCGGTGATTGTTCGCTTGTCCGACTTCAAGTCCAACGAGTACCGCAAACTCATCGGGGGCAGCCGGTACGAGCCCGAAGAAGAAAACCCCATGCTGGGTTTTCGCGGTGCAGCGCGTTACCTCAGCGCTGACTTTGGCCCAGCCTTTGCCATGGAGTGCGAAGCCCTGCGCCGGGTGCGTTTGGACATGGGTTTGCGCAATGTGCAAGTCATGGTGCCGTTTGTGCGCACCTTGGGGCAGGCCGAGCGCGTGACCCAGTTGTTGGCCCAGCACGGTTTGCAACGTGGACAAGACGATTTGAAATTGATCATGATGTGCGAAGTGCCCAGCAACGCCATTTTGGCGGCTGACTTTTTGCAATTTTTTGACGGTTTCTCCATCGGCTCCAACGACCTGACCCAACTCACTTTGGGCTTGGACCGTGACTCGGGATTGGAATTGTTGGCCGCTGATTTTGACGAACGCGACCCGGCGGTTTTGGCCATGCTCGAGCGCGCCATCGATGCCTGTCATGCAGCCGGCAAATACGTGGGTATTTGCGGTCAAGGCCCCAGCGACCATGCCGACTTTGCCTTGTGGTTGGCCCAAAAAGGCATCAGTTCCATCTCGCTCAACCCCGATAGCGTGATCCAAACTTGGAAATCGCTGGCTGCGCCGACCTAAACACTAGGGGCAACCCCAGCCCTTGAGCTTCGGAAAACTGCTAAAACCAAGGTGTGGACCCCGAAATCAATTCCCCATCTTCACACCCTGGACACCGCGCTTGGTGGGCATTGTGTTTGACGATGCTCGCCACCTTGGCCGCCTTGGCCTGGGTTTGGCTGACGCCAGATCAATCGGGGTGGCATTTTTGGTGGGTGGCCCAGGCCATGCCGGTGGCTTATGTGCTGTTGCTGTGGTGGGTGCATGGCATCCGCTGCGATGAACCCGGCCAGCGGTGATGGGTGAGGCCTGGAGCTGGCGCATGGTGGCGGGCGCCAGTTTGGGTGCTTTGCTGATGGCCTTGTCCTTGTGGCTGGCCGAGACTTGGGGTGTTTCCAAATCCAGCATCAATGTGGCTTTTTTGGTGCTGTCGATTGTGGGCTATGCCGCGATTGGCTTGGTGTGCCGAACCACCTTGTTCAACGAATACTATGTGGCTGGGCGTCGCATTGGGGCGCCCTTCAATGGCATGGCCACGGCGGCCGATTGGATGTCGGCAGCCACTTTCATGGGGTTGACCGGATTGCTGATTTCCGATGGGTTTGTTGGCGATGGTGCACATGCCGGAGGCTTGGCTTATGTGTTGGGTTGGACCGGTGGGTTTTGTTTGTTGGGTATTTTGTTCGCCGGCAAGATCAACCAATCGGGTGCCACCACCATCCCCGAATTGTTGGGCCAGCGGCTCGACAGCACGGCTGTGCGCTGGCTGGGTGCAGCAGGTGCCATCTTGTGCTCAGGCGTTTATTTGGTGGCGCAAATTTATGCCATCGGCCTGGTCGCTTCGATGTTGTCGGGAATGAACTTTGAGCTGGGTGTTTTTTTGGCATTGGGTGGCGTCTTGCTCTGTTCCTTTTTGGGCGGCATGCGGGCGGTGACCTGGACACAGGTGCTGCAATGTGTGGTCATCGTCTCGACCATGGTGACGTTGGCGGTGGCCGTGGCATGGCATCTTCACGGCAGTGCTTTGCCCTCTTGGGGCGCAGGCATGGGCTTGCAGGCGATGGCCCAACGGGTGCGTGACATCCAAATAGATCCGGCCGAGGCGCAATCCAAGGCCATCATGCGCGAAAGACTGGCCGAATTGGAGCGCAAGATCGCCGACCCCGAGCAAGCCCGCTTTGCTGAGCGGCAGTTGTTGGGTGCCAAAATTGCAGATTTGAAGCTGCAAAACAGCCCCGTGCGCGATATCCAACGCTTGGAGGCCAACCCGGTTTGGCACGACAGCGACAGCCACCGTTTGGTCCAGGTCTGGCAACGCGAGCGCGGCCTGATCCAGCAAGAGCTTCAGCGCGCCATTGGCTTTGAGCGCGGGAGCGCCAGCGTGATTCACCACGGCTTGCTCAACACAATTTGTTTGGTGTTGTGCTTCATGATGGGAACGGCCTCCTTGCCCCATGTGCTGATGCGGTCGCTGACCACCCCCACAGCACGGCAGGCCCAACAGTCGATTGTTTGGACCTTGTTCTTTGTGGTCATTGTCTACCTGTGCGCGTCGAGCTTGGCGGTGATGATCAAACAGGTGGTCTTGACCGATTTGGTGGGCTCGGCCATGGGTGCCCTGCCGGAATGGGCGCAAAACTTACGGTTGCGAAAACCGGCCTTGTTGACCCTCAACGATCACAATGGCGATGGCCTGGTTCAGTGGGCCGATGTGCGCTTGGCCACCGACTATTTGGTGCTGGCAGCACCTGAGATTTTGGGCATTTCTGCTGTGTTCACCGGCCTGATTGCCGCTGGTGCTTTGGCCGCTGCCTTGTCCACCGCGGATGGATTGTTGTTGACCATCTCCAATGCCTTGGCCCACGACATGTATTTCCAAACCCTGGCCCCCCAGGCCACGCCCATTCGCCGGGTGATGCTGTCCAAAATTTTGTTGATGCTGGTGGCTTTGGTGGCGGCCTGGATCGCAACCTATCGACCCGTGGACATTTTGTTTTGGGTCTCTTGCGCTTTCTCCTTGGCCGCATCGTGTTTTTTCCCCGTTTTGTTGCTCAGCTTGTATTGGCCGGGGTTTAGCCGTGCGGGGGCCGTGGGAGCCATGGTGTCGGGGACCTTGTTGGCGCTTTGGTACATAGGCGCCCATTCTCTGGCCGCTGCGGGCTTGGGGGCCGTGGATGGGCTTTGGTGGGGCGTGGCGCCGGTGAGTGCCGGCGTTTTTGGCGTGCCCCTGGGCTTGTTTGTGGGTATTTTGTTGAGCAAAATATGGCCCCCAACCCGTTCCGCACCATTGTCCGCTGCGGCTTGAGGCGACCCAAACTGCCCCAAAAATTCAATGGGGATTGGGTGCGCACGACGACCTGACCCAACTGTGCACAAAAGCGGGTGCGCGTTCGCCTATAATCTTGGGTTTCCCTTGCCGCACCCCATCAGACGCTGGGGGCGGCTTCATCCACAAGGAGTCTGCATGCGTCATTATGAAATCATCTTGCTCATCCATCCGGATCAGAGCGAACAAGTTCCAGCCATGCTGGAGCGCTACAAAGGCATGATCACCGCTGGCGGCGGCGTGATCCACCGGGTTGAGGACTGGGGTCGGCGTCAGCTGACCTACATGATCAACAAACTGGCCAAGGCGCATTACCTGTGCATCAACATCGAAGCCAGCCAAGCGGTGATGGCAGAAATCGAACATGCGTTCAAGTTCAATGACGCTGTGCTGCGCCACCTCACCGTTCAAAAGAAGAAGGCCGATACTGGTCCTTCCTCGATGATGAAGAGTGTGGAACGCGAAGAGGCCCGCAAGGCCCAGCAAGCGGACTTTTCTGCCTGAGGTCGATCGGCTGGGTGTGAACCAGTTGGTTTTGACGGCACGCATCGCAGAGGTCAGTCCTTTGCGGTACACCCCAGCGGGATTGCCAGTTTTGGAATTGCGACTCGAACACGAGTCAGAGCAGCAAGAAGCCGGAACCCCGCGAACCGTCAAAACCTCTGTCAAAACCATTGCGGTGGGCCTGATGGCCGAACGCATTGGCCACCAAGCCCTCGACAGTTGCTGGTTGTTCAAAGGCTTTTTGGCCACCACCCGCAACGCCAAGCACCCTGTTTTTCATTTGCAAGATTTTCAGCCCAACACATAGGAGGCCCAAGCCATGGCCACGTTCAAGAAATTCAACAAAGACAAGCGCCCCAAGCGCAACACCCAGTCCCTGCTGTTCAAGCGCAAGCGCTTTTGCCGTTTCACGGTTGCTGGCGTGGAAGAGATTGACTACAAAGATGTCGACACCTTGCGCGACTTCATTGCCGAAAACGGAAAAATCATTCCCGCACGCCTGACCGGCACCCGGGCCATTTACCAACGCCAACTCAACACCGCCATCAAGCGTGCCCGCTTTTTGGCCATGTTGCCCTACAGCGACCAACACAAAATCTAAGGGAACACATCATGCAAATCATATTGCTCGACAAGGTGGTGAACCTTGGCAATCTGGGTGAAGTCGTCAAGGTCAAAGACGGTTATGCCCGTAATTTCCTGATCCCTTCGGGCCGCGCTCGCCGCGCCACCGCAGACGCCATCAAAGAGTTTGAAGTGCGCCGCGCTGATCTGGAAAAGGCGGCTGCTGAAAAGTTGGCCCAAGCCCAAGCGGCTGGTGAAAAGTTGGCGGGCACCACCGTCAAGCTGACCCAAAAGGCCGGTGTGGATGGCCGCTTGTTTGGCTCGGTGACCAATTTCGACATCGCCGAAGAGCTGGTCAAAGCCGGCTACACCCTCACCAAAGCCCAGGTACGCATGCCCCATGGCCCTATCAAGGTGGTCGGCGACTCTGCAGTCAGCGTGTCTTTGCACACCGATGTGGTGGTGGAAGTCAACGTGTCGGTGTACGGCGAAACCGCCTGATCTGGCCGAACAGAACGCAAAAGCCGTTGCTTGCAACGGCTTTTGCACTTTTGGCGCTCAGATGCGCATCAATACGGGTGGTTTGAGTTCTTGCCCGTTTGCGTGGGCATGGAGGGCCAGTGTGCATACTTTCGAATTCTGGGCTTGGCTTGTCCCCCGTCTGTGCACCACTTATGCACAGACTTGTACCGTGACAGCGCGACACACTGGCTATACGATCGTGCTTTAGAAGGAATTTCATGTCAGCTGTTTTTTCCAGCATCGAAGAACTGTCCAGCAAAGACCGGCAAGTGGCGCAGTTGCGCATTCCGCCGCACTCCATCGAAGCCGAGTCCAGTGTGTTGGGTGGGCTTTTGCTGGACAACTCAGCCTGGGACCGGATTGGCGACATGCTGCAAGACGGGGATTTTTACCGCTACGAGCACCGCCAAATATTTGCCTCTTTGACGGCTTTGATCAACACCAGCCGGCCGGCCGATGTGATCACCGTCTTTGAGCATTTGCAAGGGGTGGGCAAGGCCGAGGAGATTGGGGGCTTGGCGTACCTCAATGCCTTGGCCCAGTACGTGCCCAGTGCCAGCAACATCCGCCGCTATGCGGAAATCGTGCGCGAGCGTTCGATTTTGCGCAAACTGGTGTCGGTCAGCGATGAAATCGCCACCCAGGCTTTCAACCCGCAGGGCAAGCAGGTTTCGCAAATCCTTGATGAGGCCGAACAAAAAGTCTTCAGCATTGGCGAAGAGGGTTCACGCATGCGCCAAGGCTTTCAGGCCATGAACACCTTGGTCGTGAGCTTGATGGACCGTGTCCAGGAGATGGCCGATAACCCGAATGACATCACCGGCGTGCCCACTGGTTTTTATGATTTTGACCGCATGACCTCGGGCTTGCAGCCCGGCGATCTGGTGGTGTTGGCGGCCCGCCCCTCCATGGGCAAAACCGCGTTGGCCATCAACATTGCTGAGCATGTGGCTTTACAAGAGCAATTGCCGGTGGCGGTGTTCTCCATGGAGATGGGCGCCAGTCAGTTGGCGGTGCGCATCGTGGGCTCCATCGGCCGCATTGACCAAACCCATTTGCGCACCGGCAAACTCACCGACGAGGAGTGGCCGCGCTTGACCGAGGCCATTGAGCGTTTGCGCGATGTGTCCTTGCACATTGATGAGACGCCAGGCCTCAACACCAGCGAGCTGCGCGCCAATGCCCGGCGTCTGGCGCGCCAGTGCGGCAAGATGGGCCTGATCGTGGTCGATTATTTGCAGCTGATGTCGGGCTCGAGCAACGAATCTGACAACCGGGCCACCGAACTGGGTGAGATTTCTCGCGGTTTAAAAATGCTGGCCAAAGAGCTGCAATGCCCGGTGTTGGCCTTGTCGCAGCTCAATCGCAGTGTCGAGACCCGCACCGACAAGCGGCCCATGATGAGCGATTTGCGCGAGTCTGGCGCCATTGAGCAAGATGCCGACGTCATCATGTTCATCTACCGCGATGACTATTACAACAAGGACTCCAAAGAGCCGGGTGTGGCCGAGGTCATCATCGCCAAGCAGCGCAATGGCCCGACGGGCACAGTCAAGCTGACCTTCCTCAAGCACATCACCAAATTCGAGTCTTACGCGGCCAGCTCCAACGGCGACTATTGAAGTCGCCGTGGCTCATCAGAGCGCGTCGCTGGCAAAGTCAGCCAAGCGAGAGCGCTCACCACGGGCCAGGGTGATGTGTCCGCCATGGGGCCAACCTTTGAACCGATCCACGGCAAAGGTCAGACCCGACGAGCCTTCCGTCAGGTAAGGCGTATCGATTTGGGCCAAATTGCCCATGCAAATGATCTTGGTGCCAGGGCCGGCACGGGTGATCAAGGTTTTCATTTGCTTGGGCGTCAGGTTTTGCGCCTCATCGATGATCACGATTTTGTTCATGAAGGTGCGCCCGCGCATGAAGTTCATGCTCTTGATCTTGATGCGGCTGCGGATCAATTCGTTGGTGGCGGCGCGTCCCCATTCACCGGCCGAGGTTTCGGTTTTGGCCAAGGCTTCGAGGTTATCGTCCAAGGCCCCCATCCAGGGGCCCATTTTTTCTTCTTCGGTGCCAGGTAAAAAACCAATGTCTTCGCCCACACTGACGGTGGCGCGGGTCATGATGATCTCGGTGTAACGGCGCTCGTCCAGCACCTGGGTCAGGCCGGTGGCCAGCGCCAGCAAGGTCTTGCCGGTGCCAGCGGTGCCGGTCAGGGTGACAAAGTCAATCTCAGGGTCCATCAGCAGGTTGACGGCAAAGTTTTGCTCGCGGTTGCGCGCATTGATGCCCCATACCGCATTTTTCGGGTGGGTGAAGTCTTTCAAGGTTTTGAGGGTGGCGGTTTTCCCCCGCACCTCGGTGACCCGGGCATACATGCTGGGCTCGCCAGGGGACTCAAAGTAAACGAACTGGTTGATGTGCAAACTCGGCACGATGGGGCCGCTCACCCGGTAGAAGGTGTGGCTGGCGCTTTGCCAGCTTTCAATGTTTTTGGCATGCTTGACCCAAAAATCTTCACTCAGGCTCAATGCGCCTGAGTAAAGCAGATCGCCATCTTCAAGGGTCTTGTCGTTTTGGTAGTCTTCTGCCGCCAAGCCCAAGGCGCGCGCCTTGACGCGCATGTTGATGTCTTTGGACACCAGCACCACTTCGCGCGGTGCATGCAATTTGCGCAGGGCCTCGACTACCCCCAGAATTTGGTTGTCTGCTTTGCCTTGGGGCAGGCTGCTGGGCAAAGAAACTTCTAGGTGACTGGTCTGGAAAAACAAACGCCCACCCACTTCTTTGTGCCCTGTGCTGTTGAGCGCCAAGCCCACCGCCATGTCCGCACCGGGATGGGCCGCCAAACTGTCCAAGCTGCGGCTGGTTTGGCGCGCATTGCGGGCCACTTCGGTCATGCCTTTTTTGTGCCCATCGAGTTCCTCCAGAACAATCATGGGCAGAAAAACATCGTGCTCTTCGAATCGAAACAAGCACATGGGGTCGTGCATCAGCACGTTGGTGTCGAGCACAAACAGCTTGGCAGGACCGCTGGGGGCCTTTTTCTTGGGTTTGGGTTCGGTTTTGGCCGTTGGTGAGCCCTTGTCAGCTGTTTTGCTGATGGGGCTAGGCATCGATTTTTCCAAGTACAGAACCACATTCGGCCCTGGCTCGGGTGCGCGCGTTGGTGACGGAGGTTCCGAGCGTTTGGCTTTCGGGGGGCGCTGCTGAGACCATTCTGTGGTGGAGGTCGTGGCCGCAGATGTTTCCAGGGCGTCGGTGCGAAGCAGGGCGGCGCGTTTGCCAGGGGGGGGAGGGAGTGGCATGGTCTATGGTTTTAGAGGGGATGGCGGGGGAGGGTTCAGAAGCGAAAAAGCCGCCAGGTAAAGCTGGCGGCTGATGTTGAAGTGGGCGAAAAATGGTTCCAAGGCGGCTAACCGTCTAGGGAGATCGATCGCTTGGCATTCGAACGGTGAGGGCTATCACGCGGTTTTTTCGGCTTTTTTGAGTGCCTTGACAGATTTCAAAACCTCATCAATGTGGCCGGGCACTTTGAGGCCACGCCACTCTTGCTTGAGCAAACCATCTGCGCCAATCAAAAAGGTGCTGCGCTCAATGCCTTTAACCTTTTTGCCATACATGATTTTGTTTTTCACCACACCGAACATGTGACACATTTTTTCTTCGGTGTCGGCGATCAGTTCAAAAGGCAATTCCAGTTTGGTCTTGAAATCGTCGTGGGATTTCATGTTGTCGCGGGAAACGCCAAAAATAACCGCACCGGCTTTGGCAAAGTCTTTGTATTTGTCGCGAAACTGCATGGCCTCTGTGGTGCAGCCAGGGGTGTTGTCTTTGGGGTAAAAATACAAAATCACCATTTGTCCATGGTGAGATGTGTTGGAGACTTTCAGCCCCCCGGTGGCATTCGCTTCAAATTCAGGGAGGGGTTTGTTGACAACGATCGCCATGGTTTCTTGATCTCTTGAGACAGTGGGGCAGCAGCGTGGTGACACATCAACCGGCCAACTGTCATGTTTGGCACAGGTACCGCAGCTCCCAATTTTAACGCCTTTTGCCCTCAGGCCCTGCCTTGAGCGTCAGGCAGGCCTTTGCACGATCAAAGCCGCTGCCACATGCCGCCCTTCACCCGCCAAAATGTTGTAGGTTCTGCATGCCGCTTGGGTGTCCATGGTTTCGATGCCCAACCCCAACTGGATCAAGCCTTGCAAGCAATGGGCGGGCGGAAATTGCAGGCGCCGCCCACTTCCAAAAATCAGCAATTCAATACCCAATTCGTATACCGCCTGAAAATGTGCGGGCGTCAAATCATCGGGGTGTTGGCATGGCCAAGCCAAAAGAGCCCCTTTGGAGCTGATGATCACGCTGTGCTCGACTTTGTCCCCATTGATGCCGATCCAGCCCTCGCCATAGCCGGTCACGGCCAAGACATCCATGCGATCGGGTTGAAGTTTCATCGGGGCCAGGCGTTAGAAGTATGGTCAAATTATAGGTTTTAGCCACGTCTGGCCAACGGGAGCCCCATTGAAGACCATTGCCAAATCGGAAAAACTGTCCAACGTTTGTTATGACATTCGCGGGCCAGTGCTCGACCGTGCTCGGCAGATGGAGGAGGAGGGGCAAAAAATCATCAAGCTCAACATTGGCAACCTGGCCGTGTTTGGTTTTGATGCCCCAGAGGAAATTCAGCAAGACATGATTCGCAACCTGCCCAGCGCTGCGGCCTATTCGGACAGCAAGGGTATTTTTTCAGCGCGCAAAGCGGTGATGCACTACACCCAACAACAGGGCATCAAAGGCGTATCGCTAGAGGACATTTACCTGGGCAATGGGGCCAGTGAATTGATTGTCATGGCCACCAATGGCTTGCTTAACAATGGCGATGAGTTGTTGCTGCCGGCCCCAGACTATCCCTTGTGGACCGCTGCCGTGAGTTTGTCGGGCGGAACGCCCGTGCACTACATGTGCGATGAGGCCAATGGCTGGATGCCCGATTTGGACGACATCCGCGCCAAAATCACGCCGCACACCAAAGGCATTGTGGTGATCAACCCGAACAACCCAACGGGTGCCCTGTATTCAGATGCCTTGTTGCAAGGCATCGTCGATTTGGCCAGGCAGCATGGCTTGGTGATTTTTGCCGATGAGGTCTACGACAAAGTTCTCTATGACGGGCATCGCCACACGGCCTTGGCCAGTTTGTCCACCGATGTGCTGACCCTGACCTTCAACTCCTTGTCCAAGAGTTACCGCTCATGCGGTTACCGTGCGGGTTGGATGGTGGTCTCGGGCGACAAAAAACCCGCACAGGACTACATCGAAGGGCTGAACATGCTGTCCTCGATGCGTTTGTGTGCCAATGTGCCCGGTCAGTCGGCGATCCAAACCGCCTTGGGCGGCTATCAAAGCATCAACGACTTGGTCAAGGAAGGTGGGCGTTTGCGCCGCCAACGCGATTTGGCATACGAGCTCATCACCGCCATTGAAGGGGTGAGCTGCGTTAAACCCAGCGCCGCCTTGTACATGTTTCCCAAATTAGACCGGCGCATTTACCCCATCGAGGACGATCAACTTTTCATCCAGGAGTTGCTGCAAGAAACCAAAGTCTTGCTGGTCCAAGGCACAGGCTTCAATTGGCCGACCCCCGATCACTTTCGCATCGTTTTTCTCCCCCATGAGGACGATTTGCGAGAAGCCATTGGGCGGATTGCCACTTTTTTGACCCAATACAGAAAGCGTCACGCATCATGAAGCCGATTCAAGTGGGCCTGCTGGGCATTGGGACCGTGGGCAAAGGCACGTTTGAAGTGCTGTTGCGCAACCAAGAGGAAATTCAAAGCCGTGCAGGGCGGGGCATTGAAATCGCCATGGTGGCGGACTTGGACACCGCCCGCGCGCGGGAAATTGTGGGGCCCGGTGTGACCGTGGTCAACGATGCGCGCGCTGTTGTGGCCAACCCCGAGATTGACATCGTGGTGGAACTCATTGGCGGCTATGGCATTGCCCGCGAGTTGGTCATGTCCGCGATTGAGGCGGGCAAGCATGTGGTCACCGCCAACAAAGCCTTGCTGGCGGTGCACGGCACAGAGATTTTTGAAGCGGCGCACCGCAAGGGCGTCATCGTGGCTTTTGAGGCCGCGGTGGCGGGGGGCATTCCCATCATCAAAGCCTTGCGCGAGGGCTTGACCGCCAACCGCATCCAATGGATTGCGGGCATCATCAATGGCACGACCAATTTCATCTTGTCGGAGATGCGCGACAAAGGCCTGCCGTTTGACGCTGTGTTGAAGCAAGCCCAGGCACTGGGTTATGCAGAGGCCGACCCCACTTTCGACATTGAAGGCGTGGATGCCGCGCACAAAGCCACCTTGATGTCGGCCATTGCTTTTGGCATTCGGGTGCAGTTTGACAAGGCCTATGTGGAAGGCATTACCCATTTGGAGTCCAAAGACATCACCTATGCCGAACAAATGGGATACCGCATCAAGTTGCTGGGCATCACCAAGCGCGTCAAGTCCGGTGTGGAGTTGCGGGTGCACCCCTGCCTGGTGCCCACCAAGCGTTTGATTGCCAATGTGGAAGGGGCGATGAATGCGGTCATGGTGCAGGCCGATGCGGTGGGCACCACCTTGTATTACGGCAAGGGCGCTGGCAGCGAACCCACGGCCAGTTCTGTGATCGCCGATTTGGTGGACATCACCCGCTTGCACACGGCAGACCCCTTGCACCGCGTTCCCCATTTGGCATTTCAACCCGATGCCATCCGAGAGATCCCTGTTTTGCCGATGTCAGAGGTGGTCACCAGCTACTACCTGCGCTTGCGGGTCGCGGACCAAGCCGGCGTGCTGGCGCGATTGACGGGCATCTTGGCCCAAGCCGCCATCAGCATCGATGCGGTGTTGCAGCGCCCAGCCGGTGAGGTGCAAAACCAAACCGACCTGATCATCCTTACCCACGCTTGTGTGGAGTCGGCCATGAACTTGGCCATAGAGCAGATGCAGGCCTTGGACACGGTTTTGGCGCCGGTGGTGCGCATTCGCAAAGAAGAGCTCAACTGATGCTTTACTTGTCGACCCGTGGTGACCCTGAGCAAAGGCGCTTTTGCGATATTTTGCTGGAGGGCTTGGCACCCGACGGGGGCTTGTATTTGCCGGTGGCTTATCCGCGCATCAGCGCGCAAACCCTGGAGCACTGGCGAAGCGTTTATGCAAACCAAGGTTACGCGCAACTGGCTTTTGAAATCTTGTCTCTTTACATAGACGACATACCGCCAACAGACCTGCTGACTTTGTGTCAAAAAACCTATACGGCTGAAGTGTTTGGCACCACCGAAATCGCGCCCCTGCGGCCTTTGGAGCCAGGGATATTTGTCCTGGCCCTCTCCAACGGCCCCACCTTGGCGTTCAAAGACATGGCCATGCAACTGCTGGGCCATTTGTTTGAATATGAATTGGCACGCCGTGGCGAGGAGCTCAATATTTTGGGCGCCACCTCGGGTGACACCGGCAGTGCGGCCGAATACGCCATGCGCGGAAAAAAAGGGGTGCGGGTTTTCATGACCAGCCCGCATGGCCGGATGAGCCCTTTTCAGCAGGCCCAGATGTTCAGCCTGCAAGACCCCAATATCCACAACATCGCCATTGAAGGGGTGTTCGATGATTGCCAAGACTTGGTCAAGGCCGTCTCAGGCGATCACGACTTCAAGCGAAAGTACCGCATTGGAACGGTCAATTCCATCAATTGGGCGCGCTTATTGGCCCAGGTGGTGTATTACTTTGCGGGCTACTTTCAAGCCACCGATCAGCCAGGCCAACGCGTGAGCTTCACCGTGCCCAGTGGCAATTTCGGCAATGTGTGTGCCGGGCATGTGGCCCGTTCGATGGGCTTGCCCATTGATCAACTGGTGGTGGCCACCAATGAAAACGATGTCTTGGATGTGTTTTTCAAAACGGGTGTTTATCAGGTGCGCAGCAGCGAGCAAACGCATGAAACGTCCAGCCCATCCATGGACATCTCCAAAGCCAGCAACTTTGAGCGCTTTGTCCATGACTTGCTCGAGGGCGATACCCTGCGCGTTCGCCAGTTGTTCCACGATGCGCTGACGAGTGCGGGCC
Source organism: Limnohabitans rimovensis (SeqCode) (assembly GCF_965234775.1). Taxonomy (GTDB): domain Bacteria; phylum Pseudomonadota; class Gammaproteobacteria; order Burkholderiales; family Burkholderiaceae_C; genus Limnohabitans; species Limnohabitans rimovensis. Next base: position 575,204 of record NZ_OZ248566.1, read on the forward strand.
GCTTTGACCTGTCGGCAGACCCCCTGTTTGCACACGCAGCCACAAAGCATGGTTTTGTCAGTGGTCGCAGCAACCACCCAGATCGCTTGCGCACCATCCAAGACACCCACCGCAGGTTTGACCAAATCATTGACACCCACACGGCCGATGGATTGAAGGTGGCCCGCGAGCATGTGCGAGACGGTGTGCCGATGCTGGTTTTGGAGACCGCCTTGCCGATCAAGTTTGCCGACACCATTGTCCAAGCCCTGGGCCATGCCCCCCCATGTCCGCCCGCATTTTTGGATCTGGCGGAGCGGCCGCAACGGGTGAGTGTGATGGCACCCGATGTGAATTTGGTCAAGGCGTATATCCAACAACACTGTGAGGCCAAGGCATGATGGGCGCGCCCACAACACCCATGAAAGTGATTGGCTTTGCGGGTGAGTCCGGCGCAGGTAAAACGGGCTTGGTGGAAAAATTGATCGGTCACTTGAAAGCGCGTGGTCTTCGGGTATCGGTGGTCAAACACGCCCACCATTCATTTGATGTGGATCAACCCGGCAAAGACAGTTGGCGGCACCGCGAAGCCGGGGCCTTTGAGGTGGTGGTGGCCAGTAACCAACGCTTGGTGTTGCAAAGACAGTTTGAACAAGCCGCCAAACTCAGCCCGCATCATTTGATTGCAGAGCTCTACACCGGGGTCGATTGGGTCTTGGTTGAGGGATTCAAAGACAGTGATTTGCTCAAAATGGAAGTGTGGCGGCCGTGCACGGGCAAGGCGGTCCGCTATCCCCACGATGACTTCATTGTGGCCATCGCCACCGATGAGCCCCAGGCCTTGCCCCAGCCCACCAACTTGGATGTGTTGGATCTGAATGCCCCACAAATGGTTGCTGATTGGTTGATTCAACACCAAGATCGTTTTGTCTACCAATCGCCTTTGGTCAATCCATGAGTGCTGTGGCCAAACCCCTGATGTCCCTGGACGATGCGCTCGCCATCATGCTGTCGCATGTGCAAAGTTTGACGTCGGTGGAGACGGTGGCCACTTGGGACGCCGATGGCCGCATCCTGGCAGAGGATGTGGTTTCTGAGTTGGCCGTGCCCGCACTGGACAACAGCTCGATGGACGGGTATGCCTTGCGCTGCAGCGATGTGCCCCATGTGGGCAGCACCTTGCGAGTCACCCAACGCATTCCGGCGGGCAGCCATGGCCAGCCCCTTCATCCTTGTGAGGCAGCGCGCATTTTCACAGGTGCACCCATCCCCCCGGGTGCGGATGCGGTGGTGATGCAAGAGCACGTCAGCGTGGACCCGGTTCAACCCGAGATCATCACCATCAACCAAACGGTCAGCAAAGGGCAATGGATACGCCGTGCCGGTGAAGACGTTTCCATGGGGGCCGTGATTTTGCCCAGAGGATGTCGCCTTCAACCGGCGGAGTTGGGTTTGGCCGCCAGCATTGGCCGGGCCGAGTTGGCAGTGGTGCGCAAACCCCGTGTCGCCTTGCTCTCCACGGGTGACGAACTCATCATGCCTGGCCGTGTGGCACCGGCCGACATGAAGCCTGGCACGATTTACAACTCCAATCGTTTTTTTCTACGCGCCTTGCTGCAAAGAGCAGGCTGTGAAGTCACCGACCTGGGCATCGTGCCCGATCAACTCCAGGCCACCATGGATGTGTTGGGTCAAGCCAGCGTTGAACATGACCTGATTCTTAGCAGTGGTGGCGTCTCCGTTGGCGAGGAGGACCACGTCAAGCCCGCCGTCCAGGCCTTGGGGGTTTTGAACGTGTGGCAAATCGCCATGAAGCCTGGCAAACCTTTGGCCTTTGGTTGGATCAACAAACCTTCTGCAGTCACTGCTCAGCCGCCATGCTTTTTCTTGGGCTTGCCTGGCAACCCCGTATCGAGTTTTGTGACCTACTTGTGTGTGGTCAGGCCGTTTTTGCTGGCCTTGCAGGGTGGTGTGGAACGCGACCCAGCCCCCTACCAATTGCCTATTCATTTCGATTGGCCCAGGCCAGACAAGCGGCGTGAGTTTTTGCGCGTGCGCCGCAATGGGCAAGGTGGATTGGATCTCTTCCCCAACCAAAGCTCGGGGGTGTTGACCTCGGCGGTGTGGGGTGACGGCTTGGTTGATGTGGCCCCAGGGCAAGTGCTCTGCCAGGGTGACTTGGTGCCTTACTGGCCTTTTTCGCATTGGTTGTCATGAAGATTCATTTGCGTTACTTTGCTTCGGTCCGGGAAGCCATTGGCTCGGGACAGGAAACGGTTCAAACCCAGGCCGCCCATGTGGGCCAATTGCGCCTCGAGTTGATGGAAATCAGCCCCCAACACGCTGAAGCCTTGGCGCCCCACAAAGCGGTGCGTGCCGCCCTCAACCAGGTCGCCTGTACCGAGGATGCGGCCTTGAGCGATGGCGATGAGGTGGCTTTTTTTCCGCCAGTGACCGGGGGCTGAAGATGGCGTCTTTGTCGGTGTCCATTCAAACCGAAGACTTTGACATTGGGCAAGAGCACCAAGCCTTGCGCGCACAAGATGAACGGGTGGGGGCGGTGTGCAGTTTTTTGGGCACGGTGCGCAGCCAAAGCGATGGTCAGGCTGTGTCTGCCATGGCCTTGGAGCATTACCCGGGCATGACCGAAAAAGCCATCATGGCCATGTTGAACCAGGCCCAAGACAAATTTGATATCCACGCGGCGCGGGTGATCCACCGCATTGGCGACCTGATGCCTGGAGACCAAATTGTGTGGGTCGGTGTGACCTCGGCCCACCGGGGTCAAAGTTTTCAAGCCTGTGAATTTTTGATCGACTACCTCAAAACCCAAGCCCCGTTTTGGAAGAAAGAGCAAACACCGAACGGAGCGCGTTGGGTCGATGCCCGGGTCAGCGATGACGATGCGCTGGCGCGCTGGGGCATTGAAGTGCCTCGCCAAGCCGGTTGATTGATGTGGATCAAGACCAGGGCGCGCTCTTCGCTTTGGCACCGCTTGAAAACAGCGGCGGCAACCCAAACTGCAGTCCACTACAACATTGACGGGAAAAGCCATGCGTGTCGAAAAGCTCACCACCAAGTTTCAAGAAGCATTGTCTGACGCCCAAACTTTGGTGTTAGGCGCTGACCAAGCTTATATTGAGCCGGCCCACTTGATGGTCGCCATGCTGCGCCAAACCGATGGGCCCCAATCGCTGTTGATGCGCGCAGGCGTGGCGGTGCCGGCCTTGTTGCAAGACGCGCAACAAATGATGGCACGTTACCCGCAAGTACAAGGCCAAGATCAGGTGCAGGTGGGGCGCGAGTTGGTGGGTTTGATCCAAGCGGCCGAAAAAGAAGGCCTCAAACGCAAGGACCAGTACATTGCCGGTGAACTGTTTTTTCTGGCCTTGGCCGATCACAAAGGGGACGCGGGCCAATTGGTGCGCAAGCATGGTCTGGCCCGTTCCAGTCTGGAGGCAGCGATCGAGGCTGTGCGCGGTGGTGCACCGGTGCAAAGCGCCGATGCAGAAGGCCAGCGCGAGTCGCTGAAAAAATATTGTGTGGATTTGACCGAGCGCGCCCGAGCCGGCAAGTTGGACCCGGTGATTGGCCGTGACGACGAAATACGCCGTGCCATCCAAGTCTTGCAACGGCGCAGCAAAAACAACCCGGTGTTGATCGGAGAGCCAGGGGTGGGCAAGACGGCGATTGTGGAAGGCTTGGCGCAGCGCATCGTGGCGGGTGAGGTGCCCGACTCGCTCAAAGGCAAAAAGGTTTTGTCATTGGACATGGCGTCCCTTTTGGCTGGCGCCAAATTCAGGGGTGAGTTTGAAGAGCGTTTGAAGTCGGTGCTCAAGGAGTTGGCCCAAGATGAGGGCCAAAACATTGTGTTCATTGATGAGTTGCACACCATGGTGGGCGCTGGCAAGGCCGAGGGCGCGATGGACGCCGGCAACATGCTCAAGCCGGCCTTGGCCCGGGGAGAATTGCATTGTGTGGGCGCCACCACCTTGGATGAATACCGCAAGTTCATCGAAAAAGACGCAGCCTTGGAGCGGCGCTTTCAAAAAATCATTGTGGGCGAGCCCACGGTCGAGGCGACCATTGCCATCTTGCGCGGTCTGCAAGAGCGCTACGAGGTGCACCACGGGGTGGAAATCACCGACCCCGCGATCGTCGCGGCAGCCGAGTTGTCTCACCGCTACATCACCGACCGTTTTTTACCCGATAAGGCCATCGACTTGATTGACGAGGCGGCGGCCAAAATCAAAATTGAAATTGATTCCAAACCCGAGGTGATGGATAAATTGGATCGGCGCTTGATTCAACTCAAGATTGAGCGTGAGGCGGTGAGAAAAGAAAAAGACGATGCCTCGCAAAAGCGCCTGGCTTTGTTGGAGGAAGAGGTGGTCAAGCTGGGCAAGGAATATGCCGATTTGGAAGAGATATGGAAATCGGAAAAATCCAATGCCCAAGGCAGCGCCCTGGTCAAGGAAGAAATCGATCGGATGCGCTTTCGCATCGATGAATTGACCCGCAAGGGTGAGTTCAACCAAGTGGCCGAGCTTCAATATGGGAAATTGCCGGAACTCGAAAAGCGGCACAAGGAGGCGCAAGCCAAAGAGGCGAAAAAGTCCAGTGACAGCGGGCAACCGCGCTTGCTGCGCACCCAAGTGGGTGCCGAAGAAATCGCCGAAGTGGTGGCCCGTGCCACCGGCATCCCGGTGTCCAAGTTGATGCAAGGCGAGCGCGATAAATTGTTGCTGATGGAAGAGCGCTTGCACCAACGGGTGATCGGTCAAGAGGAGGGCATCTCGGCCGTGGCCAATGCCATTCGCCGTTCGCGTGCTGGTTTGGGTGACCCGAACCGACCCACCGGATCATTCCTGTTTTTGGGCCCCACCGGGGTCGGTAAAACAGAGCTGTGCAAAGCTTTGGCGGCCTTTTTGTTTGACAGCGAAGACCACCTGATCCGCATTGACATGAGTGAGTTCATGGAAAAGCACTCTGTGAGCCGAATGATTGGTGCGCCCCCCGGTTATGTGGGCTATGACGAGGGCGGTTATCTCACCGAGGCCGTTCGGCGCAAGCCCTACAGCGTGATCTTGCTCGACGAGGTGGAGAAAGCCCACCCGGATGTGTTCAATATTTTGTTGCAGGTGCTCGACGATGGGCGTTTGACCGATGGTCAAGGCCGAACGGTGGACTTTAAAAACACCGTCATCGTGATGACCTCCAACATTGGCTCACCCATGATCCAGAGCATGGTCGGGCGTGACAACGCCGAGATCAAAGACGCGGTGTGGGAAGAGTTGAAAAACCATTTCAGGCCTGAGTTTCTCAACCGCATCGATGAAACCGTGGTTTTCCACTCGCTGGATGCCAGCCACATTGCGCGTATCGCCCAAATTCAACTGGATTTTTTGGCCCAGCGCTTGGCCCACATGGACTTGTATTTGGAGGTGTCGCCGGCGGCATTGGCGGAGCTGGCCAAAGTGGGCTTCGATCCGGTATATGGCGCGCGTCCGCTCAAGCGGGCCATTCAGCAGCGGATTGAAAACCCCTTGTCCAAATTGTTGCTGGAGGGCAAGTTTTTGCCCCAGCAAGTGGTCGCCATTTCGGTGGACCCGGTGCGCTTCCCTGGGGAGTTCAAATTCACCCCGCAGGATGCGCCCAAAGAAGCCAAGTCAGGCCACTGAGACTGTGGCGGCTGAGGTCCAGCATGGGGCTTGGCTTGCGGATAAACTGAGGATCATGGAGCCCTGGTGCAAACCAGGGCTTTTTTGATGGACTCAACCGGGAAATCTATGCGCGGACTTTTATGGGGTGTTTTCAGTGTGATGGGCTTGCTGGCAAGTCTGCACAGCTCGCTGGCGTGGGCACAAGCTCCTTTTCCGAGCAAACCGATCAAAATCATCGTCCCTGCCACGCCAGGAGGCACCTCAGACATTTTTGCCCGTGCCATTGCGAATAAGTTGCAGGAAAGCTTGGGCAAGCCGGTGGTGGTGGAATACAAACCCGGTGCCGCCACCAACATTGGCACCGACTTGGTGGCCAAATCGGCGCCCGATGGACACACCTTGTTGATCAATGGGATCACCTTGGCCACCAACCCCATGTTGTTTGCCAACTTGCCGTTCAACCCTTCTAAAGACTTTGCGCCCATCATTGAAGTGGCAGAGATGCTCAATGTGGTCACGGTACACCCCAGTGTGCCAGTAGGAAATATGCGCGAGCTGGTGCAGCTCATCAAGTCTCAGCCGGGTGTTTTCAACCACGGCACACCTGGGGTGGGCAGCTCGGGCTTTTTGTCTGCCGAACTGTTGGCGGTGAAAACCGGGGCCAAGATCACCCACGTTGCTTATCAAGGCAATGCGCAGGCCGTGGTCGATCATTTGGGTGGGATTTTGCAAGTGGGGTTTGTCAACTTGCCCGTGGCATTGCAACACGTCAAAACGGGCAAGCTCAAGGCCTTGGCCGTGACTTCGGCGAAACGCTCGCCATTGCTGCCCGATGTGCCAACAGTGGCCGAAGCTTTGGGAATGGCCGATTTTGAATTGGTCGGCTGGTTTGGCTTGCTCGCCCCTTCACGAACGCCGCCAGAGGTGGTGGCACGGCTTCATGCCGAAACCCTCAAGGCCTTGCGTGACCCAGGGGTGATCGAGGTGATCCAGACCGCCGGCGGCAGCGTGGGCGGGGGCAGCTCAGCGCAATTTGAAGCGCGCATTCGGCGCGATGCCGAACGCTTGGCCGACGTGATTCATTTGTCGGGCGCTGCGGCCAAGTGATGGACCATGTCAAGCACGCTTGAAACAACCAACATAGTGCCCTGGCGGCAAGATGCCCAGGTGATGGGCTTGGTGGGCTTGGTTCATGCCAGCTCGCATTTTTCTCACCTGTTGCTGCCCTTGATGTTCCCGGCTTTCATGCAAGATTTTGGCCTGGGTTATGCCCAACTGGGCTTGTTGATGTCGGTTTTCTTTGTGGTCTCGGGGATCGGCCAAGCCCTGTCGGGATTTTTTGTTGACCACTTTGGGGCTCGCCCTGTGTTGTATGCGTCCTTGGCGATGCTGGCTTTGGCCTGCGCCAGCGTGACCCAAGTTCAGGGCTATGGTGGGTTGATGTGCTCGGCCATTTTGTTTGGTTTGGGCAATTGCACTTTTCACCCCGTCGACTTCACCATTTTGAACAACCGGGTTTCTGAGCAGCGCTTGGGGCATGCGTTCAGCACCCACGGGCTGACAGGCAATTTGGGTTGGGCAGCAGCACCCACCTTCATGGTGGGCATCTCGACCCTCAGCCATTGGCGCACGGCCTATGCCTGTGCAGCCCTGGTTTTTGTGTCGCTTTTGCTGCTGTGCATGTTTCAACGTGCGCATTTGCACACCGAACCCCAGCGCCACCCGACCCAGGGCGTCAAGCCGGCGATGGGTGCCAGCACCAGCCTGTCTTTTTTGCGCTTGCCCGTGGTGTGGTGGTGCTTTGGATTTTTTGTTTTTTCCACAATGACTTTGGCCGTGGTGCAAAGTTTTTCGGTCTCCATCCTGCAGTCCCTGGTGGGGGTGAGCTTTGAAGCGGCGACCCATACGCTGACCGCTTATTTGGTTTGTGCTGCCTTGGGCATGCTGGCGGGCGGGTTCATGGCGGCCACCTTTGCCAAGCACACCCAAGCCGTGGTCGCTGGCAGCATGTTGAGCGCGGCCTTGTTGTTGGTGATTTGCGCCACCACGTGGTTGGGTCCCATGGGGAGCATGTTGGCGATGGCGATCACCGGATTTGCTGCTGGTGTGGGCGGGCCATCGCGTGATTTGATGATCAAACAAGCCACACCCAAGGGGGCCACGGGCCGGGTTTATGGGATGGTCTACTCCGGCATGGATGTGGGTTTTGCCATTGCGCCTGCCTTGTTTGGCGTGTTCATGGACCACGGTTGGTATGCCGCCACCTTGGTCGGCGTGAGCCTGACTCTGGTGGTGAGTGCCGCCTTGGCCGTGGTGGTGGGTCGGCAAGAGGAAAGCTCGGTTTGAGCTTTGGGTTCAATTATTAGCAAAGCAAGCCATGGACAAGACAGAAAAAAAACAGATCGCCGGCCACTTACTGGTTGAATGTTTGGTCCATCAAGGTGTGACACATGCCTTTGGTGTGCCTGGCGAAAGTTTTTTGGCCGTGCTAGATGGGTTTCACGCCTACAAAGAACACATTCAATTCATCACCAATCGCCAAGAGGGCGGGGCGGCTTTCATGGCCGAGGCCCAGGGTAAGTTGACGGGGCGGCCGGGTATTTGCTTTGTGACGCGCGGGCCCGGTGCCACCAATGCCTCGATTGGGATTCACACCGCCTTTCAAGACAGCACCCCCATGGTTTTGTTTGTGGGTGATGTGGGCAGCGATCACCGAGATCGCGAAGCGTTTCAAGAGGTTGACTACAACAGTTTTTTCGGCCCCAACACCAAGGGGCTGGCCAAGCGGGTGGAGCGGGTTGATGACCCGCAACGCCTGCCCGAATATGTATCGCGGGCTTTTGCCATGGCCATGAATGGCCGCCCTGGTCCGGTGGTGGTGGTCTTGCCCGAGGACATGCTCACGCAAATGGTGACGGCACGCCCATTGCCCCGGTTGGATCCGGTGGAAGCCTGGTGCGACCCCGGCGCTTTGCGCAAACTCAGAGAAATGTTGTTGGCTGCTCAAAGACCTTTTGTCATCGCGGGTGGGGGCGGTTGGACGCCGCAAGCCGCGCAGGCTTTGGAGCGTTTTGCCGATGCGTGGAAGCTCCCGGTGGGCAATGCTTTTCGTTTCCAAGATACGTTTGACAACCACCACCCTTTGTACGCCGGGGACGTGGGCATTGGCATCAACCCCGCGCTGGCGCGTCGCATCGAAAGCTGCGACCTCATCATTGCCCTGGGCCCACGCCTGGGCGAGATGACCACTGGAGGCTATGCCTTGCTCAAGGCGCCCAAAACCGCGCAAAAACTGGTCCACATTCACGGTGGGGCGGAGGAGTTGCATCGGGTTTACCACGCGGATTTGGCCATGAACGCCACCATGAACGCGGCGGCCCGCGCTTTGGAGGTGCTCAGCCCTCCCATTGAATTGCCTTGGGCTGCTTGGGCCCATGAAGCCCATGCGGACTACTTGGCGAACTTAAAGCCCCAAGCCCTGCCCGGGTCGATCGATATGCCAGCCATCATTGCCTGCATCGACCGGCATTTGCCGGCAGATGCCATCGTCACCAATGGAGCGGGTAACTTCGCCAGTTGGATGCACCGCTTTCACCGCCATCATGGGCTGGCCAAAGGCCACAAAACCCAGCTGGCGCCCACCTCAGGGGCCATGGGTTACGGCGTTCCGGCGGGCATTGGGGCGAGCATCTTGACGGGCAGGACGGTGCTGACCATTGCAGGGGATGGCGACTTTTTGATGAACGGGCAAGAGCTGGCCACAGCCATGCAGTTCGGTGGAAAAACCATCATTGTGCTGCTCAACAATGGCATGTTTGGCACCATCCGCATGCACCAGGAGCGTGAGTATCCGCACCACGAAAGTGGTTCAGGTTTGCGCAACCCAGATTTTGTGGCCTTGGCCCAAGCCTATGGTTATGCTGGTGTGCAGATCGAGCAAACCGATCAGTTCGAGCCCGCACTCAAAGCGGCATTGGCATTGGACCGTGGCACCTTGATAGAGGTGCGCTTGGACCCCGAGGTGATCACCACGCGTGCCACCATGACCGCCATTCGAGAGGCGGCCATCAAAAAGCGGGCGAGTTGAGTGAGACCTGTCCTAACGCTCTTGGTATTCAGGCACTAAGATTCATCGCTGCTGGTCTGCATGCTGTCAGCTTGGCCGAGCGAAGGTGAATGTCCATAAAAAAAGGCCGCTTGCGCGGCCTTTTTTATCGGGGACTGAAGCGATTACTTCAGGTGCTTGCCAATCAAGCTGGCCAGTTCAAACATGGTCACCTGGGCTTTGCCAAAGACCGCGCGCAATTTGTCATCGGCATTGATGTTGCGCTTGTTGACTTTGTCTTGCAGGCCATGCTTTTTGATGTATGTCCACATCTTGCTGACCACCTCTGTGCGAGCCAGGGGAGTTGCACCCACCACAGCGGCCAAAGCGGCGCTGGGGGTCAATGCACGCATGAATGCGGCATTGGGTGTGCGCTTCTTGGCTGGCGCTTTTTTCGCTGCTTTTTTGGCGGGGGCTTTTTTAGCCACTACCTTTTTAGCAGGCGCCTTTTTGGCTGGCGCTTTTTTCGCAGGCGCTTTTTTAGCGGCTACTTTTTTTGCCGGTGCTTTTTTCGCAGCGACTTTTTTGGCAGGAGCTGCTTTTTTTGCAGCTTTTTTTGCCGGGGCTTTTTTTGCAGTTGCCATGATTCAGTTTCCTTCTAGAAGAGAGTGAAAAATCACCGGCGGAAACGGTGTCTCCACCGGCAGAGCGAATCCTAATGGAGAAAACACGCTTTTCCAAGGGGAAAACGGTTTTTTTCACTCTTATATGTTGTTTTTTACGAGTGAAAATACCCTGTGAGGTCACTGCTGTGCTGGTGTGTGTGGCGTCTGTGGGTGGAAATGGTCCTCGTTGGCCATCGGGCGCGATGTCTTGTGCGGCATTCGAAGGGGCTCATTTGCTGGTTTTCAACAGCGATCAAACCACTTCGATCAACGGCCTGTTTGTGACCCCGGCTTGCAAGTGGCGGCTAAGGTTCTGTTTTAGGAGGTCATGGTGTCGGCTGAATTCCCCTTGCATGTTTTTGTTTACGGCACGTTGCGCCGTGGCGCTGCCAACGATATCAATCGATTGAGTCCGTCGCCTCGGTTCATGGGAATCACCCAAGTGGCCGGGCGCTTGGTCTCGCTCGGCGATTACCCGGGCATTCAGTTGGGGAAGGGCGGTTATGTGGTCGGCGAGGTTTATGCCATATCTGCTGAACTTGAAATGTTGCTGGATCAAATTGAAGGACTATTGCCAATCCCCGATGGCCAATACCGCAAAAAATACATCCAGGTTTCCTTGGGCGCACAAGACTTTTTTGTTTGATCTATGAAGCCACTGCCGAAACATGGGCGCGTGGGGTCCCCCTGGTGTCGGGGGATTGGATGGCCTAGCGCAGGGAAAGCATGAAGTGCAGGACGCCCGTGTCGGCCTGGAAGCAGGGGTCTGAACATCCCAAAACACATTTTCACAATACGAAAATTTCATTTTGCCCATCTTGGTTTATTTTTTCAATGCAAGATAAGACATGCCGTATTGCGAAATATAAATAGCAAGCATTTGTTTTTAATGAAGAAAATAAAATTCTTATATAAGACATAAGAGCATTTATTGTCTTATATAAGACTTAAAGTATGGGTTCTGCATACGCAGTTTTAACCACTTTCAAAGGGAACCACCATGCCACAAGCTCTGACCGAACAACTCAGCCGTGAACAGCAAATCTCCGCACTTGAAAAGGATTGGGCCACCAATTCACGCTGGAAGGGAATCAAGCGCGGTTACAGCGCAGCCGATGTGGTTCGCTTGCGCGGCAGTTTTCCCATCGAATACACCTTGGCCCGTCGTGGCGCAGAAAAATTGATGGATTTGCTGCAAAGCGAGGCCTACGTCAATTGCTTGGGTGCCTTGACCGGTGGTCAAGCCATGCAGCAAGTTAAAGCAGGCATCAAAGCCATTTACCTCTCAGGTTGGCAAGTGGCGGCTGACAACAATGGCTATTCGTCGATGTACCCTGATCAATCCCTCTACCCAGTGGACTCGGTGCCTGGGGTGGTTGAGCGGATCAACAACACCTTTCGACGCGCTGATGAAATCCAGTGGGCAAAGGGCTTGAACCCAGGTCAGGCAGGCTATATCGACTATTTCGCCCCCATCGTGGCCGATGCCGAGGCTGGATTTGGCGGTGTGCTGAACGGGTTTGAGTTGATGAAGGCCATGATTCGCGCGGGTGCGGCTGGGGTGCATTTTGAGGACCAGCTGGCATCGGTGAAGAAGTGTGGTCACATGGGCGGCAAAGTGCTGGTGCCCACCACTGAGGCCGTGCAAAAATTGATTGGCGCTCGCATGGCCGCAGATGTGTGTGGCACATCCACCCTGGTCATTGCCCGCACGGATGCAGAGGCTGCAGACCTGTTGACAAGCGATTACGATGAAAATGACAAGCCATTCATCACGGGTGAGCGCACAGCAGAGGGTTTTTACAAAACCCGCAAAGGCATGGACCAAGCGATTTCACGTGCCGTTGCCTATGCGCACTATGCCGATTTGGTGTGGTGTGAAACCGGGACCCCCGACTTGGAGTTTGCCCGTCAATTTGCGGAGGCAGTGCACAAGGTTCATCCCGGCAAAATGTTGGCCTACAACTGTTCGCCTTCTTTCAATTGGAGAAAGAACCTGGACGATGCCACGATTGCCAAGTTCCAACGCGAGCTCGGTGCCATGGGTTACAAGTACCAATTCATCACCTTGGCGGGCATCCATTCCATGTGGTTCAACATGTTTGACTTGGCGCAGGATTACGCCCAGCGCGGCATGTCTGCTTATGTGGAAAAGGTGCAAGAACCCGAGTTTGCAGCGCGCGAGCGAGGCTACTCCTTTGTTTCCCACCAGCAAGAAGTGGGTACCGGTTACTTTGATGATGTGACCACGGTCATCCAAGGTGGCAAGTCCAGCGTCACGGCGCTGACAGGCTCTACCGAAGAAGAGCAGTTTCACTGAACCCACTTGATTCGCCCCCCGCTGTGGGGCGAGAATGAAAAAGCCCGTTCGCGGGCTTTTTTTATGGGAAAATCAACTGCATAGCGCGGCCTTCTACCGCGCTTGTTTTGTTTCTTAGACAGATCTTCACCGAGTTGCCCATGCCCCAAGTTACCCTGCCAGATGGCTCTACGCGCACTTTTGCTTCGCCCCTGACGGTGGCTGATGTGGCGGCCTCCATTGGCGCAGGACTGGCCAAGGCGGCCTTGGCCGGAAAAGTGGATGGTCAATTGGTCGACACCAGCCATTTGATTCAAAGTGACTCGCGTTTGGCCATCATCACGGCCAAAGATGCCGATGGCGTGGAGGTCATTCGGCATTCGACGGCCCACTTGCTGGCTTACGCAGTCAAAGACCTTTTTCCCGAAGCGCAGGTCACCATTGGGCCGGTGATCGAAAACGGCTTCTATTACGATTTTTCCTACCACCGGCCATTCACTCCGGATGACTTGGTCGCGATCGAAAAGAAAATGACAGCTTTGGCCAATCTGGATGAAGCCATTGTTCGCCGCGTTTTGCCACGCGACGAGGCCATTGCCCACTTCAAATCTTTGGGGGAGCACTACAAGGCGGAAATCATTTCCAGCATCCCTGCCCAAGAAGATGTGAGCTTGTATCGCGAAGGTGCCTTTGAGGATTTGTGCCGCGGACCCCATGTGCCCAGCACGGGCAAGTTGAAGCACTTTAAGTTGATGAAGGTGGCGGGTGCTTATTGGCGCGGCGATCACCGCAACGAAATGTTGCAGCGCATTTATGGCACGGCCTGGGCCAGCAAAGACGACCTTCAGCAATACCTCACCATGCTGGAAGAGGCCGAAAAGCGAGACCACAGAAAACTGGGCCGCGAGCTTGATTTCTTCCACATCGATGAGCACTCACCGGGAACCGTTTTTTGGCATCCCAAGGGTTGGATTTTGTGGCAAGAGGTGGAGCAGTACATGCGCCGCGTCTATCGTGACAACGGCTACCTTGAAGTGAAAGGGCCGCAGATCCTGGATCAGCACCTGTGGGAGAAAACGGGTCACTGGGACAAGTACCGTGAAAACATGTTTGTGACCGAATCGGAAAAGCGCGACTACGCCTTGAAGCCGATGAACTGCCCGGGGCACATTTTGATTTTCAAGCAAGGCATCAAAAGTTACCGTGACTTGCCTTTGCGTTTTGGTGAGTTTGGCCAATGCCACCGCAATGAACCCACCGGAGGCTTGCACGGGATCATGCGTGTGCGCGCCTTTACCCAAGATGATGGCCATATTTTTTGCACCGAAGCACAAATTCAGTCAGAGGTGCTGGCCTTCACCACCTTGCTGCAAAAGGTTTACCGAGATTTTGGTTTCACCAAAATCCTTTATCGCTTGTCGACCCGACCCGAGAAGCGCATTGGCAGCGACGAAAGCTGGGACCGTGCGGAGCACGCGCTGGCCGAAGGCTTGAAAGCTTCAGGGTGTGATTTTGAGTACCTGCCAGGGGAGGGCGCCTTTTATGGACCCAAAATCGAATACACCCTCAAAGATGCACTCGGACGAGAGTGGCAATGCGGAACGATTCAAGTCGACCCAAACATGCCCGAGCGTTTGGATGCGGAGTTTGTGGCCGAGGACGGTGGCCGCCACAGACCCATCATGTTGCACCGAGCGATCGTGGGAAGCCTCGAGCGATTCATTGGCATTTTGATAGAAGAGCATGCGGGCGCATTGCCTGTTTGGCTCGCGCCAGTTCAAGTCAGTGTGCTCAATATCACCGACGGCCAGGCCGATTACGTCGAAAGTGTCGTTAAAAGATTGAAAAATCAAGGCTTTAGGGTGGACTCGGATCTGCGAAACGAGAAAATTACCTATAAAATACGTGAGCATTCAATGCAAAAGCTGCCCTACATCTTGGTCGTTGGCGACAAAGAGAAAGCAGCGGGTGCCGTTGCAGTGCGCGCCCGAGGTAACAAAGACCTCGGAGTGATGTCCTTGGATGCATTTGAACAAATCATCTCTAATGACATTGCCCTCAAAAGCTGATTTCTTTGAAATAGCGACTGGGTGCGTTGCACTTGGCGGTTGTGTGCCGTTTGTCATTGGACAAACGGTTTTTTAATAAAGGACAAGAACCATCGCTACTGAATTCAGAGATCGCCGCCATCGCGAAGAGCGTAAGCACCGGTTGAACCGGGAAATCATGGCACCCGAAGTCCGCTTGAGTGGACCCGACAACGAGCCCTTGGGGATTGTGAGTCTGATGGAGGCCTTGCGCATGGCGGGAGACCTAGATGTGGACTTGGTCGAAATTGCTTCCACTGCGGTACCACCGGTCTGTCGTTTGATGGACTACGGCAAGTTCAAGTACCAAGAGCAAAAGAAGGCCGCTGAAGCCAAGTCCAAGCAAAAGATCATTGAAGTCAAAGAGATCAAGTTCAGGCCCGGTACCGATGATGGGGACTACAACATCAAGTTGCGCAACATCAAACGGTTTTTGGCTGAAGGCGATAAGTGCAAGATCACATTGCGATTCAGGGGCAGAGAAATCACGCACCAAGAAATCGGAATGGCCTTGCTGCAAAGAATTCGGGAGGAATTGGCTGACCTGATCGTGGTTGAGCAATTCCCCAAATTGGAAGGCCGGCAAATGATCATGATGATCGCGCCGGGCAAGAAAAAAGTGGGCGGCGTTGCCAAACCCACGGCTGAGGTCGCTGCGGTGGCCTCGGCTTAAAACTGACAGGGGCGGTTGGTTTCCGACCCTGACAGCGTTCCCCTGATTGAGTTTGGGGGACACAAGTGGCTCGGGGCCATCAAGTTTGCTAAGGTTGCAAACGCCTCACGAGCACAATGAGAAAAGGAGCATTCCAATGCCCAAAATGAAAACCAAAAGCAGCGCAAAGAAGCGCTTTCGCGTTCGTCCGGGTGGCACTGTCAAACGTGGACAAGCCTTCAAACGTCACATCTTGACCAAGAAGACCACCAAAAACAAGCGCCACTTGCGTGGCTCGGTCGCAGTCCATGAGACCAATATGGGTCACATGGCTCAAATGTTGCCCTTTGCAGGGCTGTGATCAGACGAACAAGGAAAATTTCAAATGCCTCGCGTTAAACGTGGAGTGACGGCACGTGCCCGTCACAAAAAAGTACTCGCTCAAGCCAAAGGTTTCCGTGGTCGCCGCGGCAATGTGTTCCGCATCGCCAAAGAAGCGGTGATGAAAGCTGGGCAATATGCCTATCGCGACCGCCGAACCAAAAAGCGTGTGTTCCGTCAGCTTTGGATTGCCCGTATCAATGCGGCAGCCCGTGAACTGGGCATGACCTACAGCCAGTTTGCCAATGGCCTGAAGAAAGCGGCCATCGAGATCGACCGCAAGATGTTGGCCGATTTGGCGGTGCACGACAAAGCTGCCTTTGGGCACATTGTTGAGCAAGTCAAAGCCAAGCTAGCTGCTTGATGTCACCCACCCGGTTGCGCCTGGTATGCAGGTGCGCCGGGTTTTTTATTTTCATGGGCCAATGAGCCCCCGTTTGATTCAAACCCGCTTGCCTCGCAATGAATGATCTGAATGCTTTGGTAATGGCTGCGCAATCGGCTTTCGAGGGATGTCATACCCAAGCTGATTTGGAAAATGCCAAGGCCCAATTTTTGGGAAAAACCGGGCGCATCACGGAGTTGATGAAGGGCTTGGCCACATTGCCAACTGAAGAAAAGAAGCTTCAGGGGGCCGCGATCAATCAAGCCAAACAAGCTGTTGAAATGTCATTGACCCAGCGCAGACAAGCGCTGGCAGATGAAGAGCTGTCGAGCCAACTGAAAGCGCAGGCCTTGGATGTGGCTTTGCCGGGGCGCTTGCGTCCAACGGGTGGCTTGCACCCAGTCAGTTTGACCTTGGAGCGTATCGAGCAAATTTTTGACTCCATGGGCTTTGAAGTGGCGCAGGGCCCTGAAATTGAAACCGATTGGTACAACTTCACTGCACTCAATACGCCTGAAGACCATCCAGCGCGTTCCATGCACGACACCTTTTATGTGGAAGGTGGTTATTTGTTGCGCACCCACACCAGCCCGATGCAAATCCGCCATGCGGTGAGCCACGTCAAGCGCCATCAAGCCTTGCTGGATGCGGGTCAGGTCATGCCAGAAATTCGCGTGATTGCCCCCGGGCGCACTTACCGCGTGGACAGCGATGCAACCCATTCCCCCATGTTTCACCAGTGTGAGGGTTTGTGGATTGGAGAGAACATCAGCTTCAAAGACCTGAAGGTGGTCTTCACCGATTTCTGCAGAACTTTTTTTGAGTCTTCGGATTTGGTGCTGCGATTTCGCCCCAGCTTTTTCCCCTTCACCGAGCCCAGCGCGGAAATTGACATTCAGTTTCCCAGCGGGCCTTTGGCAGGGCGCTGGCTCGAAGTGGCCGGCTCCGGACAAGTGCATCCCCAAGTGATCAGAAACATGGGTTTGGACCCAGAGCATTACATGGGCTTTGCCTTTGGCATGGGACCCGACAGGTTGACCATGCTTCGCTATGGGGTCAATGATTTGCGCCTGTTCTTCGATGGCGACATTCGTTTCTTAAGTCAATTTCGCTAAATCAAATCCTGCCCCACTATGCAATTTCCTGAGTCTTGGTTGCGCGAATTTTGCAACCCATCGTTGAGCTCTCAAGCCTTGGCAGACACCCTCACCATGGCGGGTTTAGAGGTGGAGGAAATGCGTCCTGTGGCACCGGCTTTCAGCAAGGTGGTGGTCGGTCAGATATTGAGTGCAGAACCTCACCCGAATGCAGATCGTTTGCGCATTTGTGAAGTGGATGTCGGCCTGCCGCAAAACTTGTCCATTGTTTGCGGTGCACCCAATGCCCGCGTTGGTATCAAGGTGCCATGCGCCATGGTCGGGGCCTTACTGCCGCCGGGTGAAGACGGCAAACCTTTTGCCATCAAACTGGGCAAGATCAGGGGCGTGGAAAGCCAGGGCATGTTGTGCTCCTCCAAAGAGTTGCAACTCAATGACGATCACGGCGGTTTGCTGGAACTGGCTGAGACCGCAGAGTTGGGCCAAGACATTCGCCAGCACCTGAAATTGGACGATGTGCTGTTCACCCTGAAGTTGACGCCGAATTTGGCCCATTGTTTGGGCATACATGGGGTGGCGCGTGAGTTGTCTGCATTGACTGGTTCGCCACTCTTACAACCCCAATACCCCACTGTGCCGTGTACCTCGGATCAAGTGCTGCCGGTGCAAATTGAAGCCCCAGACTTGTGTGGTCGCTTTTCTGGTCGTGTGGTTCGAAACGTCAATCCTTTGGCGCCAACGCCTGGCTGGATGGTTGATAGATTGGCCCGCTGCGGACAGCGCAGTGTGAGTGCCTTGGTCGATATTTCCAACTATGTGATGTTTGAGTTGGGCCGACCCACCCACATTTTCGATTTGGACAAAATCAAAGGTGGTCTGCAGGTCCGCTGGGGGCGCAAAGGCGAAACCTTGAAGCTGCTCAACGGGCAAACCGTTGAAGTGGATTCGGATGTGGGCGTCATCGCGGATGATCACCATGTTGAATCACTGGCTGGCATCATGGGGGGCGACGCCACCGCAGTCGGTGACGCAACCCAGCACATCTATATTGAAGCCGCATTTTGGTGGCCCAAGTCTGTGGCGGGTCGCTCGCGCCGCTTCAACTTTTCCACCGATGCCGGTCACCGATTTGAACGTGGCGTGGATCCATCACTGACGGTGGAGCACATTGAGCGCATCACCCAGTTGGTTTTGGATATTTGTGGAACGCCGGATACCCAGTGTGGGCCCATTGATGATTGGCAACCCAATATGCCGCGTCCATTGCCTGTTCGATTGCGGGTGGCGCGGGCTTCCAAGGTTTTGGGCATGGAACTCCTGGCCGACCAATGCATGAAAGCTTTGGTGTCTTTGGGTTTGCCTTGCACATTGTCAGAAGGCGTCATCACCGTGACGCCCCCGAGCCATCGATTTGATTTGCAAATTGAAGAAGACCTGATTGAGGAAGTGGCGCGCATGATTGGCTTTGACCAATTGCCAACCACGCCACCGCAAGCGCCTATTTGCGCCAAACTTCGCCCCGAATCCAAACGCAGTACCCACAGCGTTCGCCACAGCTTGGCAGCGCTGGGCTATCAAGAGACCATTAACTTCAGTTTTGTCTCGGCTCAATGGGAGACGGACTTGTTGGCCAACCCAGACCCGGTGAAGCTGGTCAATCCGATTGCCAGCAACATGGGCGTGATGCGATCTTCTCTCGTGGGTTCCTTGCTTCAGGTGGTCAAATTCAACCTGGACAGGCGCGCCGAGCGGGTGCGTGTTTTCGAAATTGGACGGGTGTTTCGAAAAAATGCGCAAACACCTAACAGCGACACCACGGTGGAGGGGTTTGATCAACCCATTCACATCGCGGCCATTGCCGTCGGTCCCCTGGTGCCACTTCAATGGGCAGCACCTGACCAAGACGCAGATTTCTATGACGTCAAGGCAGACCTTCAAGCGCTTCTTTCGCCTCTTGAGGCGCAGTTTCATCCCGCCGAGCATCCTGCATTGCATCCAGGGCGATGTGCTGCCGTGACTTTGCGCGGGCAAACGATTGGCCACATCGGGGAGTTGCATCCTAAGCATCGACAGTCTTGGGGTTTGGTGCAAGTGCCGGTGCTTTTTGAATTGACTTTGGATCCGGTTTTGGCTGTGGACATACCCATGTTCAAGCCTGTATCCAAGTTCCCTGTGGTGCAGCGCGATTTGGCGGTCGTGGTCGGGCAAAGTGTGACCCACAACCAATTGATGCAGGCTGTTTTTGCGGCACCCACCCAGGGCTTGCTCAGGGATGCGGTGTTGTTTGATATCTACCAACCAGATCAGGCCGTGACAAACCTGTCGGCCAATGAAAAGAGCTTGGCCATTCGGTTGACGCTGGGAAGCGAAGAATCGACTTTGACCGATGAGCGAATCCAGGCTGTGGTGGATTCGGTTTTGTCTTCTTTGACACTCGCGCTGCAAGCGCGATTGCGCTAACTCAGGAGAATTCGCATGGAAATTTCAGTCGATAGCCTTGAAACGCCAGCCTTGACCAAGGCCCAACTTGCAGAAATGCTGTACCAGCAAATTGGTTTGAATAAACGCGAATCCAAGGACATGATTGAGGCTTTTTTTGACCTCATCACCCAAAGTCTCGTGGAGGGCAACGACGTGAAAATTTCTGGCTTCGGCAATTTCCAAATTCGCACCAAGTCAGCAAGACCCGGCCGCAACCCCCGTACCGGGGAAGTCATTCCCATCGCAGCGCGAAGAGTGGTTACTTTCCATGCCAGTCATAAATTAAAAGACCTCATTCAGAGTGAAAACCCGGGTCAGAGCACTTAAATTTTTACAAACTTTAAATTTTTACATTCTTTTTTGTTCTTACCTACTTATCTTTTCTGCGCGCTTGGGGTAACCTTGGTTCTTACATATCTCGTTCATGGAAACCCTTCTACCCGCTATACCTGCCAAACGCTATTTCACCATCGGTGAAGTCAGCGAGTTGTGCGCCGTCAAGCCCCATGTCTTGCGTTACTGGGAACAAGAGTTCACCCAGTTGAGGCCCATGAAACGGCGCGGCAACCGCCGTTACTACCAGCACCATGAAGTTTTGATGATCCGTCGAATCCGCGGTTTGTTGTACGAGCAAGGTTTCACCATCAGTGGCGCTCGCAATCGATTGCAAGAAATTGGACACGAGTTCAAGTTCGAGGACGCGAGCGCTGATCTCGATGTTGTTGAGGCTTTGCCTGTCAATGTGATCTCTGCTGCACCACACGCAGAAGGCTGGGGCATGTCATTGGCCACACCAGAGGCCACTGGCTCAAAGCGTTTGTTTCTCCTGCGCCGGGAATTGTTTGAAATTCGGGAGTTGCTCAGTGAGGCCCACGCATAACCCCGTTATAATCTCTCACTTCGGCGTGTAGCGCAGCCTGGTAGCGCACTTGCATGGGGTGCAAGGGGTCGCGAGTTCGAATCCCGCCACGCCGACCAACGATACAAGGGTTAGCAGAGTTTTTCTGCTAACCCTTTTCCATTGCACCATTTTGATTTGAGACGTTGATCCATGGTTTGCAAGCAGTCTCTGTGCTGTGACGCTTTACCGACCCCTCACTGCATTCAGCGTGAACTCAAATCATGACTTGCGCAACCTATGGCGCATGATCAAACTGGCATGACCAACGGTCAGCAAAGCCTGTGGAGGGCAGGGCTCCACAGGCTGTTTGCGCTCAATCAGGTGATCACTTTTTTCACCCGGGCTGGCGACATGGGCAAATGGCGCAAGCGTTTGCCGCTGAGTTGAAAAATGGCGTTGGATATGGCGGGGGCCACCGCCAAAACACCAATCTCACCCATGCCTGTGGGCGGGGCCTTGGAGGGAATGATCTGTGTATGGATTTCTGGCATGTCTGCCATGCGCAGCACAGGGTAATCATTGAAGTTGGACTGCACCACAGAACCATTTCGAATGGTCAGTTCTTCGAGCAAGGCCAAGGAAAGTCCGTAGACCACAGCCCCTTCGAGTTGAGCCAACACATTGACGGGTTGAATGGGCAAGCCCGTATCAACGGCTACCCAATAGTGGTGCACTTGAATTTTGCCGGTTTTGCGATTGAGCGACACTTCTGCCACCCCAGCAGAGAGGGTGCCGTGGTAGTCCGCGAAAGCGATCCCCAGGCCACGGTCTTTGCGTTTGCGGTTCCAGTCTGACATTTCGGCAACCGTTCGAATCACCGCATTGGCCCTGGCGTCCGATTGTGTCAACTCAAGTCGCATGGCCAGAGGGTTGATGCGGCGCTCAAATGCAATCTCATCCAGGAAGGATTCAATGACAAATTTGTTGTAGCCAGCACCAATGCCACGCAAGGGTGCAACCCGAGTGCCACGCATTTCCCGCACACCCTCTGCCAACGTGTGGGGAATGGCGTAATGGGGTAAGTCGGAGCCGTTCCAACCGACGTAATCTTTGCCGCCGGTGGCTTGGAAGCGGGCGGGTGCGGCAACAGCGTCGACATTTTCTGCCACCAAACGGTGACGCCAGCCGATCAGTTGACCCTTGTCATCCAGGCCTGCTTTCATCACATGGTGGGTCAGGGGCCTGGGGCGGGCAGCAGCCATGTCATCCTCTCGAGAGAGGACGAGTTTCACGGGCAATTTGGTGATGTTGGACAACACCACGGACTGGGCAATGATGTCTGGGGCGATGCGCCGACCGAAGCCGCCACCCAACATGTGTTGATGGACCTTGATTTTGTCTGGCGTGGTTTTCAAAATGCCAGAGGCGACTACGGTGGCCAAGAAAGAGAACTGCGTTCCGGTCCATATTTCGGCCGATTGGCCATCAGCCGCCACTTTGGCCAAACAATTCATCGGTTCCATTTGGGCGTGATAAGCGTGTTCGGACCAATAGGTGGCTTCGATGGTTTTGGCGGCTTGTCCCAGGGCGGCGGTGGCGTCACCGCGTTTGTAGGCATCCATCGCCTTGGCATTGGGGTCTTGACCTTGTTTGGCATAGTCCGCTTTGGATTTTTCAGAGTCAAAGCCGGCAGCTGCGGCGGCGCCCGAGGTGTTCCAAGTGACTTTGGCTTTGAGCAAGGCGCGGGCCACTCGCGTGGATTCTCCCGTTTTGCCAATCACAGCCACACCAAAGGGAACCGTCAGAACCCTTAGGACGCCTGGAACCGCCATGACTTCTTCAGTGTTCACGTTTTCAGCTTTGGCGCCCTCCATGGGCGACTCCAGAACCGAGGCGTGAACCATGCCCTCAACCCTGGCATCGATGCCAAACTGTGCGGTGCCATCGACCTTGGATTGAACATCAATGCGACCGATGTGGGTGCGACCAATGAGGGTGAACTGCTCCGGTTTTTTCAACTCGTCGTCAGTGATCTTGGGCAATTCAGCTGGCACGGTGGCAAACTTGGCCACATCGCCGTAACTGATGCGTTGATTGCTTTTGGCATGCACGACGGTGCTGTTTTGCGTGCTCAACTCGCTGATCGGCACGCTCCATTTGGTCGCGACAGCGTCCATCAAGACCCGCCGGGCTTGGGCGCCGGCAACCCGCAGGGGTTTGAAATAACCTGGGACTGCCACACTGGCCAATGAGGCCTGCCCGCCGTTGAGCAATGGGTGAGGATTGCCATAAACCTTAGGATTGGGTGGGGCAATTTCCACTTTGACTTTTGACCAGTCTGCATCCAACTCCTCCGCCAATATCAGCGGCAGTGTGGTCAAGGTACCTTGACCCATCTCAGCCGTGGGCGCAAGAATGGTGATGGTGTTGTCGGTGGCGATGTTGACCCATACGTTGATGGCCATTCGCGCATCGTTGGTTTGGGCCGATGTGCCCATGGGCAGCATGGCGCTGCCCATCGCCAAGGAAAAACTCAGCCCTGAGCCAACGGCCAAAAATTGACGGCGGTTGATGTCTGAATGGTCAATGGAAGTGTGCTTGGACATGATCATGCTTCCTTGGCTGCGCGTTGAATGGCGCTCACGATGCGTTGATAGGTTCCGCAACGGCAAATATTGCCGTTCATGTGGGCCACGATTTGGGCGCGACTGGGGTTTTTATTCTTGGCCAGCAAAGCGGCCGCTTGCATGATCTGACCCGACTGGCAGTAACCGCATTGGGGCACTTGTTCGGCCACCCAAGCTTTTTGCAATTTATGGGTTCCCGTGGGCGATAAGCCTTCAATGGTTGTCACTTGTTTGCCCGCGACTTGGTTCACAGGCATGCTGCAGGATCGAACCGGCACATCGTTCACGTGCACGGTGCAAGCGCCACATTGGGACACGCCACAACCATATTTGGTGCCTGTGAGTTGAAGGTCTTCCCGCAGAACCCACAGCAAAGGGGTGGCGGGTGCCGCATCGGTCACAGCCGATTTGCCATTGACATTGAACGTGGTGGACATGCGCGTGTTCTCGAAAGTTGCAATATTGACAGTTTAAATAGACATGGGTCCCGGATTCATCAGCGGTTTCCCTAGAGATTGCGTGTATCGGTGTTGGCGCAGACAGACACCTTCGGTTCAATTGAAGTTAAAGTGCAGCCAAGTTCATCAAAGTGGGTTCAACAATGCACATTGGCATGATTGGTTTGGGAAAGATGGGGGGCAATTTGGTGCGTCGTTTGCTCAAAAAGGGCCACAGCTGTGTGGTTTACGACGCGAATATGGCCAGCACCCAGCCGTTGGTGGGTTTGGGTGCTGTCGGAGCCCAAAGCTTGGCTGATTTGGTGCAACAACTGCCCCAACCCAGGGCCATTTGGATGATGTTGCCTGCGGGTCAGATCACCGAGGACACCGTTCAGTCCTTGAAGGCCTTGTTGCAAGCCGGGGACATTTTGATCGACGGTGGAAATGCCAACCACAAAGATGATGTGCGCCGTGCCCAAGAGTTATTGCCCGTGGGCATTCATTATTTGGATGTGGGCACCAGCGGCGGGGTTTGGGGTTTGGAGCGTGGCTATTGCTTGATGGTTGGTGGCGAGTTGGCTGCTTTCAACAGGATGGCACCTGTTTTCCACGACTTGGCACCCGGCGAAGGGCAAATCACGCCCACACCCGGTCGGGAAGGCTTTGAATCCACAGCGCACTTGGGCTATTTGCACACGGGGCCCGTGGGTTCAGGGCATTTTGTGAAGATGATTCACAACGGCATTGAGTACGGAATGATGCAAGCCTTTGCAGAGGGGTTTGACATCCTCAAAGGCGCTGGGCAAAGCGCTGTGCCGGCAGAGCGTCGCTACGACTTCAACCTGGCCGATATTGCAGAGGTGTGGCGCAGGGGCAGTGTGGTTTCTTCTTGGCTATTGGATTTGGCGGCGATTGCTTTGGCACGAGATCCCCAGCTGGCTGATTTTTCTGGCCATGTGCAAGATTCAGGAGAGGGTCGCTGGACTGTCGAAGCCGCCATTGAAGAGGCCATACCAGCCCATGTGCTGACCGCTGCTTTGAATGCCAGGTTCAGGTCCCGGCAATCCCCCAGTTTTGCCGACCAAACCTTGTCAGCACTGCGGCATCAGTTTGGTGGCCATCAAGAGCCCAAAAAGAGCTGAGCGGTATGGGTTCTCAGTGATGGATGTCCATTTGGTGCAAACCAAACTCGCCGGCTTGGCGGTCGGCAAAAAAAGCCCTCAGGGTTTCCTTCACGGTGCGAAAGGCCAGCTCATCCCAGGGGATTTCATGCTCTTCAAATAGCCGGGCTTCCATGGTTTCATGGCCCGGCGCAAATTGGTCAGAGGTCAATTCGGCGAGAAAAAAGAAGTGCACCTGACCCACACGTGCCACATTGAGCACACTGAAAAGCCCTTGCAGCTCAAACTGGGCGCCGGCCTCCTCAGTGGTTTCGCGTGCAGCGCCTTCGCCCAGGGTCTCGCCCAACTCCATAAAGCCTGCAGGCAATGTCCATTTGCCTTTGCGCGGTTCGATGTTCCGCTTGCACAACAACACCGACTTTCCCAGCACCGGTATGGTGCCCACCACATTCAATGGGTTTTCATAGTGGATGGTCTGGCATGCAGGGCACACCGCCCTTTGCCGCGTATCGCCGTCGTCAGGCACGCGCAATACAACCAATTCCCCACAGTTTTTGCAGTGTTTGATGCTGGAGCGAAGCAAAATAGGTGATCCCAGTGCGCAGCAATTGGTTCAGTTGACGTGAACGGTCAGGGTGGGCAAGCCTGTGACATCACCAACCATGGTGTCGCCACTGACCACCGCAGCCACACCTTCAGGTGTGCCGCTGAATATCAGGTCTCCAGGTTGAAGTTCCCAGGCAGCAGACAGGTGTTCAATGGTTTCTGAAATATTCCAAATCAGCTTGCTGACACTGCTGGATTGACGTGCCTTGCCATTGACTGACACGGAAATGGCAGCAGATTCGATGTGGGCCAATTTTTCGGCCCGCACAATCGGGCCCATCGGTGCGCTGTGATCAAACGCCTTGCCGATGCACCAGGGGCGACCTTGCTTTTTCATGTCGTTTTGAAGGTCGCGCCGGGTCATGTCCAAGCCAACGGCATAGCCGTAAACATGGCTCATCGCCTGGCTGGCGCCGATGTTTTTGCCACCTTTGCCGATGGCCACCACCAATTCGATTTCATGGTGAAAATTGCCCGTCATGCTGGGGTAGGGGATTTGCCCTGTCTGGCCTTCGGGCACCACCACCAATGCATCGGCGGGTTTCAAAAAGAAAAACGGCGGCTCACGGCCGGTGTATCCCATTTCTTTGGCGTGCTCTTCGTAGTTGCGTCCCACGCAATAAATGCGATGGACAGGAAATTGCTCAGGCTGACCGATCACGGGGACAGATATGATGGCTGAAGGGGCAAAGACAAAATTCATGGACGCTACTTTCATGGGCAGTAAATGCGCAATCACCAAACCCTTTCAGGGGGTGCGCAAAAAAACGATGGGCAGAGTGTGCCATGAACTGGCGAGCCCTGGCTTTGAGGTCGTTGCACCCAAGGGCTTGTTCGCCTGGGTTCAGGCACTGACCAGCCCGTTGGCCCCTTGTGCGCCTTCAACTTGGGCCCGTTGATGGATCAGCACTTGCAGGGGCTTTGGCCTGAAGGCATCAAGTCCTTTTGCAGTCTGCGCGACGGTGGTGTTTCCACGGGTGCCTATGCGAGCCTGAACTTGGGCAATCATGTGGGAGATGACCCCAGCGCGGTCAGCGCCAACAGGGAAAGCTATCGTGGGCACATTGGGGCAAAGCCGGTTTTTTTGAACCAAGTTCACGGTTGTAGCCTGGTTGAATTGACCGAACAAACCCCAGATGGCATTTCTGCCGATGTCTGCATCACCCAAGTGTCCGGGCTGGCTTGCACCATCATGGTGGCGGATTGTTTGCCCGTTTTATTCGCCGAACCCTCTGGGCAATGGGTTGCCGCTGCACATGCGGGCTGGCGAGGTTTGGCTGGGGAAATGGGGCTGGGGGTCATCGAAGTGGCGGTGCACGCCATGCGCGAGCGCATGGATGCAGATGTCTTGCCAATTCAGGTGTGGCTGGGGCCATGCATTGGGCCGCAGGCTTTCGAAGTTGGCCATGAAGTGAGAGATGCGTTTTGCGCTGTTGATGCACGAGCCAGTGAGTGCTTCCAGCCTGGACCAACGAAGGGCAAGTGGTGGGCCGATTTGCCCGCATTGGCCCGTATGCGTTTACAGGCCCTGGGTGTGACCCACATCACAGGCAATGACGGATCTCCATCTTGGTGCACCGTGACGCAGCCGGATTTATTTTTTTCCCACCGGCGAGATCGTGTCAGCGGTCGATTCGCCGCCAGCATTTGGCGGGATGTGACTGCCTAACTCAGCCCCATCTGGGTGGGGTTGATTGGCTGCTGCTTCCATTTCTTGTTTCAACCTTCGCCGCCGCCCTGGTGTGTTGAGCAGGTACAAGACCAAAGCCAGTGGCGCCACACCATAAAGAACAAATGTGAAGAAAGCGCCCAACAAGCTGCCTTGGGGGTGAAAGGCCTCGGCCACGGCCATCATCAAGGTGATGTAAATCCAGGCGATGGCAACCAGGTACATGGGGTATGGCCTCTAAAACGAAAAATTGTCAGTGTCACGAAGGCTGAAGCTGAGATACTCATCATCAACAGGCTTTCACGCACAGCAGTGTAGGGCCGCCAAAAATACCCATGCGCTTTGGAGACAAATATGCGCCCACAACAGGCCACAAACAGCGGCAACGCTGCAAATGCTTTTCAACAAAGCCTTGCCCAAGGGTGGCAACAGGCCTTGGCTAGCTTTCAGCAAATGGCCCAGTCTTCTCCGCAGACGGGATCATTGGCATTCAACCCCGCCCAATTGCAAACTTTGAAAGATCAATATTTGCAAGAGGCCACACAGCTGTGGAACCAAGGCTTGAGCAAAACCCCGGTGCTCAAAGACAGGCGTTTTGCCGGTGATGCATGGGGCCACAACCCCATGGCTGCTTTCTCAGCGGCCATTTACCTGCTCAACACCCGCACCTTGATGGGTTTGGCCGACGCCCTGGAAGGGGACCACAAGACCCGCGAGCGCATTCGTTTTGCCGTCGAGCAGTGGAGTGCGGCCAGTGCACCGAGCAACTCCTGGTTGCTCAATGCGGATGCTCAACAAAAAGCCATTGACAGCCAGGGTGAGAGCATTGCCAAAGGCGTTCAAAATTTGTGGCACGACCTGCGCCAAGGCCACGTATCCATGACGGACGAAAGCCTGTTCGAGGTGGGCAAGAATGTCGCCACGACCCAGGGTCATGTGGTGTTTGAAAACGACTTGTTTCAACTCATCGAATACAAACCCCTGACGGCCAAAGTCCACCAGAAGCCTTTTCTGCTGATTCCGCCTTGCATCAATAAGTACTACATATTGGACTTGCAGCCTGAAAACTCTTTCATCCGCTACGTGGTGGCGCAAGGCCATCGCACATTTGTGGTGAGTTGGCGCAACCCTGACGCTAGCCATGCCCAGGTGAGTTGGGATGACTATATTGAGCAAGGTGCGATTCAAGCCATTGAGGTGGTGCGAGACATCGCCAAAGTTCCTCAAATCAATGCCTTGGGCTTTTGTGTGGGCGGAACCATTTTGACCACCGCCTTGGCCGTGCTGGCAGCACGCGGCGAAAAACCGGTCAGCAGCGCCACACTGCTCACAACCTTGATTGACTTCAAAGAGACCGGCGTTTTGGATGTGTTCATTGACGAAAATTTCGTCAAATTTCGCGAAATGCAATACGCCAATGGCGGTCTGATGCCCGGCAGGGACATGGCGACCACCTTCAGCTTTTTGCGGCCCAACGACTTGGTGTGGAATTACGTGGTGAAAAACTACCTCAAGGGTGAGACCCCACTGCCATTTGATTTGCTGTATTGGAACAGTGACTCCACCAATTTGCCGGGCCCCATGTTCGCTTGGTATTTGCGCAACACCTATCTGGAAAACCGCTTGGTTCAACCGGGCAAAGCCGAGGTTTGCGGTGAAAAAATTGACCTGGGCTTGGTCGATTTGCCCGTCTATATATATGGCTCTAAAGAAGACCACATCGTGCCCATTGAGGCCGCTTATGCCAGCACCCAGGTGTTGCCGGGTAAAAAACGCTTTGTCATGGGAGCATCTGGTCACATTGCGGGGGTGATCAACCCGCCTTCATCCAAAAAACGCAGCCATTGGTTGCCCGCTGACACGCAGTTGCCCCCTGAATTTCAAAACTGGCTCGGCAAAGCCAAAGAAGTGCCGGGCAGTTGGTGGGATGATTGGTCCAAATGGCTGCGGCCACAGGCGGGTGCTTTGGTCAATGCGCCCAGGTCCCCTGGACGTGCCCCCTACAAAGCCATCGAGTCCGCGCCCGGGCGTTATGTCAAGGCCAAGGCTGCGGCGTGATCGGTGTGGGCCGGTATGGGATCAACAGATCAGTTTCATAGGAGAAGATTGTGCAAGACATCGTGATTGTTTCGGCCGCGCGAACAGGCGTGGGTAAATTTGGTGGCAGTTTGTCCAAACTCAGCGCCACAGAGTTGGGCAGCTTGGTGGTGCGTGAGGTGGTGATCCGCTCGGGCTTGGACCCGGCTTTGGTGGGCGAGGTCATCATGGGCCAAGTCTTGGCAGCCGGTGCTGGGCAAAACCCGGCACGCCAAGCCTTGATGAAGGCGGGTATTCCCAAAGAGGTGCCAGCTTTGACCATCAATGCGGTGTGTGGCTCTGGCCTCAAAGCGGTGATGTTGGCCGCGCAGGCCGTGGCCTGGGGCGACAGCGAAATTGTCATCGCCGGTGGCCAAGAAAACATGAGCGCTTCGCCCCACATTTTGAACAACTCGCGCGATGGCCAGCGCATGGGCGACTGGAAAATGATCGACAGCATGATCGTTGACGGCCTGTGGGATGTGTACAACCAATACCACATGGGCATCACGGCAGAAAACGTGGCCAAGGCCCATGGCATCACCCGCGACATGCAAGACGCATTGGCATTGGCCAGCCAACAAAAAGCCGCTGCAGCGCAGGCGGCGGGCAAATTCAAAGATGAAATTGTCCCGGTGCTGTTGCCCCAGAAAAAGGGCGATCCCATCGTCTTTGCCAGTGACGAATACATCAACCTGAAAACCAACGCCGAAGCCTTGGCCGGCCTGCGCCCCGCATTTGACAAGGCCGGCAGCGTCACCGCTGGCAATGCCTCGGGCATCAACGATGGCGCTGCGGCCGTGATGGTCATGACGGCCGCCAAAGCCAAGTCCTTGGGCCTCCAACCTTTGGCGCGCATTGCGTCCTTTGCCACCAGTGGCTTGGACCCGGCCACCATGGGCATGGGGCCGGTTCCAGCATCGCGCAAAGCTTTGGAGCGTGCCGGCTGGAAAGCGTCGGATGTGGATTTGTTCGAGCTCAACGAAGCCTTTGCGGCCCAGGCCTGCGCCGTCAATCAAGCTTTGGACATCGACCCCGTGCGCGTCAACGTCAACGGTGGGGCCATTGCCATTGGTCACCCCATTGGTGCATCGGGCTGCCGAATTT
This sequence comes from Limnohabitans rimovensis (SeqCode), assembly GCF_965234775.1. Classification (GTDB taxonomy): domain Bacteria; phylum Pseudomonadota; class Gammaproteobacteria; order Burkholderiales; family Burkholderiaceae_C; genus Limnohabitans; species Limnohabitans rimovensis. The sequence continues at coordinate 605,425 of NZ_OZ248566.1, forward strand.
TGGTGACCTTGTTGCACGAAATGCAGCGCAGTTCCGCCAAAAAAGGTTTGGCCGCCTTGTGCATTGGCGGCGGCATGGGCGTGGCATTGACGCTCGAGCGCTGATACTTGATCGATTTTTAAAATTTCATTGAAACCAATAGGAGACACAACATGGGTAAAAAAGTAGCTTACGTCACCGGCGGCATGGGCGGCATTGGAACCGCCATTTGCCAGCGCTTGCACCAAGATGGTTTTGTGGTGATCGCCGGGTGTGGACCCACCCGCGACTTCAACAAATGGTTGGACGAGCAAAAAGCCCTGGGATTTCACTTTTATGCGTCGGTGGGCAATGTCAGCTCCTGGGAGTCGACGGTGGATGCGTTTTCCAAGGCCAAAGCGGAGCATGGCCCCATTGATGTGTTGGTCAACAACGCCGGTATCACCCGCGACCGCATGTTCCTCAAAATGACCCGCGATGACTGGGACGCCGTGATCGACACCAATCTCAACTCCATGTTCAACGTGACCAAACAAGTGGTCGGTGACATGGTTGAGCGTGGATGGGGGCGCATCATCCAAATCAGCTCGGTCAACGGGGAAAAGGGCCAAGCGGGCCAAACCAATTACTCCGCCGCCAAAGCCGGCATGCATGGCTTCACCATGGCCTTGGCCCAAGAGCTGGCCAACAAGGGCGTGACCGTCAACACCATCAGCCCGGGATACATTGGCACCGACATGGTCAAGGCCATTCGCCCCGAGGTGTTGGAAAAAATTGTCAACACCATCCCTGTGAAGCGTCTGGGTGAACCCAGCGAAATTGCATCCATCATTGCCTGGCTGGCGTCCAATGAAAGTGGTTATTCCACCGGCGCCGACTTCTCGGTCAATGGTGGCCTGCACATGGGCTGATGCTGGTGTCACCAGGGCTTGAACACGTGACCGTGATCAAGCCCTTCACCCTATCGGTGGCGCCGATGATGGACTGGACGGACAGGCATTGCCGTTACTTCCATCGCTTGATCACCCGCCATGCTTGGTTGTACACCGAAATGGTGACCACAGGCGCTTTGCTGCATGGCGATGTGCCCAGGCACTTGGACCATGACCCTTCGGAACACCCGCTGGCCTTACAAATCGGCGGCAGTGAGCCGGCCGATTTGGCCAAGGCCGCCCAATTGGGGGTGCGTTGGGGCTACCGCGAGATCAATTTGAATTGCGGCTGCCCCTCTGAGCGCGTGCAGCGCGGAGCATTTGGTGCTTGTTTGATGGCCGAGCCTGCATTGGTGGCCGATGGCATTAAGGCCATGCAAGACGCGGTCGACGTGCCGATTTCTGTGAAGCACCGCATTGGCTTGGATGGGGATGAGTCAACCGCCATGGTGATGGATTTTGTCGGCCAATTGCACACCGCAGGATGCCGCAAATTCATTGTGCATGCCAGAAACGCCTGGCTCAAGGGGCTGTCTCCCAAGCAAAACCGCGAGGTGCCCCCTTTGCGTTACGAGGTGGTTCACCGGCTCAAACAAGACTTCTCTGATGCTGAATTCATCGTCAACGGTGGCATCCAAACCATGGTCGACATGGATGCCCATGCCGTTGGCGTTGACGGCATCATGGTGGGGCGAGCGGCCTACCACAACCCTTGGCTGATGAGCCAATGGGATGGGTGGTTGGAGGCGCTTCAGCAACCGTCAGTGGGTCACGCGCCACATCAGCTTGTGCATACCCTCGCAGACAACGAAGCACGTCGTGACGAGGTCGAGTTCGCCATGGTGGAATACATGGCAGACCCCAAGCGGTGTGGTGGTGCCCATTGGTACAGCGTGGCCAGGCACATCTTGGGTTTGCGCCATGGTTTGCCGGGTGCGCGCTTGTGGCGACAGGTCTGGAGCGACCACCGATTGAAGGACCGGCCCGTGATGGATGTGTATCGCTTGGCCCAAGCGGCTTTGCAACGCCACGCTGTGATTGGATGATGGGGCCCGAACAACGCCTGTTGTGGGCCCAGGTTTTGGTTTGGTTCATCCCAGCCCTGTGGGCGGTCAATTACTTTTGCGCCCGTTTGGCCCCTGGGGTGGTCGATCCGCACATTCTGGCCCTGGGACGTTGGGCCATTGCTGGCCTGATATTGGGTGGCTTGGCCCGCCATGAAATATGGCAAGCCCGATGGCAAATTTGGTCAGACCGTTGGCAGTACCTGGCCTTGGGCACTTTGGGCATGCTGATTTGTGGTGCTTGGGTGTATTGGGGCGCACAAACCACCTCTGCCATGAACATAGCCTTGATCTATGCGGCCGCACCCGTCTTGATCGCCTGGGGCTCGGCCATTTGGTTGGATGAGCGCATGCGTCCGCGCCAAATGTTTGGCGTCGCCTTGGCTTTGGTGGGGGTTGTTCATGTGGTGGTCAAAGGCAATTGGGTGGCGCTGACGCAGATGCAGTGGTCCATGGGTGATGTTTTGATCATGGCCGCCACTTTGTCATGGGCCGCTTATGCCTTATTGCAGAAAAAGTGGGTTTGCACCCTGTCTTCCACAGCGCGCCTGGCATGCATTTGCGCGGGGGGTGTCATCACATTGCTGCCGTTTGCGCTTTGGGAAAGCTTGCAACCACAGGCACCGCAGTGGACTTGGTACGCCACCATTTTGTTGCTGGCGGTGGCCTTGGTGCCAGGCATTGGGGCTTATTGGATTTACGCCTGGGCGCAAAAAACCCTGGGTGCCAGCCGAACCAGCATGACCTTGTATCTAGGGCCTTTGTGGGGCGCCTTGGTGTCTTGGGGTTTGCTGGGCGAGTCTTTGGGTTGGCACCACGCCGTGGGCAGCTTGTTGATTTTGCCGGGCGTGGCGCTGGTGGTTCAACCTTCGGCGGTGACCAAGACCGATTGATGGGGTGCGTTCACTGGCACCACCACATCTGGGGTGGCCGCTTCCAGTCCGTTGGCAAAATGCGCTTGCATTCTTTGCAGGCTCAAGCCGGGGTTGCGCGCTGCCAGGGCATCCATCAGGGCCTGGTGTTCGAGGAGTGACTCCTCCAGCCGGCCAGATTTCAACAATGAATTTTGCCGGTTGAGCTTCATGACCTTGCGCAGATCGATCACCATTTGTGTGCGCCATTTGTTGTTGCCGATTTCCAATAAGCGCATGTGAAAGCGCTCGTTGATCTCGAAAAAGGCCGAGCGGTCTTGCACCGATTGCTTCAATTGGCTGTGCAGACCTTGCAACTCCTGAATGTCCTCAGGCCGCGCGAATTGGGCCACCTGTGCCGCTGCGTCAGATTCCAATAGGGCCAGAAGGTGGTACACATCGTTCAAATCTTTGTCGCTGACATCGGTGACGTAAGCGCCTCGGCGCATTTTCATGGTCACCAAACCTTCGGTGGCCAGCACTTTCAGCGCTTCACGCAGAGGCGTGCGGCTGATGCCGTACTCTTGCGAGATCTTCATTTCATCGATCCAACTGCCAGGCGTCAGTTCACGGGCAAAAATACGTTGGCGCAGGCGTTCTGCGACCTCCTCATACAAGGCATGCCGTCCCAAATTGTGATCAGTGCTCATGGTGATGATTGTAAGCCTAGAAGAGCATTTTGAATTCATAATTATGAATGATATGATTCTTTAACGACACAAACCTTGTCCGCTTCAGGGCAATTTCTCCAAGGTCCATCCATGAACACCCCCTCAGAATCCAACGGTGAATCTCGCATTGCGCAGTGGGAAAAGGCCGCCGCCAAATCGGCGCCCGGCGGCCGCTTGGAAGATTTGAATTGGCGCACCCCCGATGGCATCACGGTCAAGCCCTTGTACACGGCCGAAGACGTGCAAGGCCTGGCCCATGCCGACACCTTGCCGGGGTTTCCCCCTTATGTGCGCGGCCCCCAGGCCACCATGTATGCCGTCAGACCATGGACCATTCGGCAGTACGCTGGCTTTTCGACGGCGCAAGAATCGAACGCGTTTTATCGCCAAGCCTTGGCCGCAGGGGGGCAGGGCGTTTCGGTGGCATTTGATTTGGCCACCCACCGAGGCTACGACTCGGACCACCCCCGCGTGACGGGGGATGTGGGCAAGGCGGGTGTGGCCATCGATTCGGTCGAGGACATGAAAATTTTGTTCGATCAAATTCCGCTGGACAAGGTGTCCGTGTCCATGACGATGAATGGCGCTGTGTTACCCGTCCTGGCCGGATATATCGTGGCCGCACAGGAGCAAGGCGTGAAGCTCGAGCAGCTCAGTGGCACGATCCAAAACGACATCCTCAAAGAGTTCATGGTGCGCAACACCTATATCTATCCGCCAGAACCGAGCATGCGCATCATTGGGGACATCATTGCTTACACCGCTGAGCACATGCCCAAGTTCAACTCGATATCCATATCGGGCTACCACATGCAAGAGGCTGGCGCCAACCAAGCCTTGGAGCTGGCCTTCACCTTGGCAGACGGCAAAGAATATGTGAAAACCGCCATGTCCAAGGGCTTGGATGTGGATGCTTTTGCTGGTCGATTGTCTTTTTTCTGGGCCATCGGGATGAACTTTTATCTCGAAATCGCCAAGATGCGGGCGGCCCGTTTGCTGTGGTGCCAAATCATGCAGGGCTTTGGTGCGAAAAATCCCAAAAGCTGGATGCTCAGAACGCATTGCCAAACCTCTGGTTGGTCGCTCACCGAACAAGACCCCTACAACAACATCGTGAGAACCACGGTGGAGGCCATGGCGGCTGTTTTTGGGGGCACACAGTCGCTGCACACCAACAGCTTTGACGAAGCCATTGCCTTGCCCACCGAGTTCAGCGCCCGAATTGCGCGCAACACGCAGTTGATCATTCAGGAAGAAACCCACATCACCAAGGTCATCGATCCCTGGGCGGGCAGCTACATGATGGAAAAGCTGACCCAGGACATGGCCGATGAAGCCTGGAAAATCATTCAGGAAGTGGAGGCCATGGGCGGCATGACCAAAGCCGTGGACTCTGGTTGGGCCAAGCTGAAAATCGAAGCGGCCGCTGCCGACAAGCAAGCGCGCATCGACTCCGGCCAAGATGTGATCGTGGGTGTGAACAAATACAAATTGGCCACTGAAGATGTGGTGCAAACCCGTGACATTGACAACGTCAAGGTGCGCGAAGCCCAAATTGAACAATTGCGCGCCATCAAGGCGATAAGAGACACCACAAAAGTCAAGGCGGCACTGGCTGCATTGACGCAAGCGGCGCAGGACCAAACGGGTAATTTATTGGCCTTGTCGGTGGAAGCCATTCGCTTGCGTGCCACCGTGGGTGAAGTGAGCGACGCCCTGGAAGTGGTGTTTGGTCGGCACCGTGCCGATACGCAAAAGGTGACCGGTGTCTATGCCGCGGCCTACGATGAAGGGTCGACGGACGGCGACAGCATGGCTTACTGGGACCAGCTGAAGGTGGATATCGCTTCATTTGCCCACGACCAAGGCCGGCGCCCGCGCGTGATGATTGCCAAATTGGGTCAAGACGGGCATGACCGGGGCGCCAAAGTGGTCGCCACCGCTTTTGCAGACCTTGGGTTTGATGTGGACATGGGGCCTTTGTTTCAAACACCCGAAGAATGCGCCCGACAGGCGATTGAAAATGATGTCCATGCCGTGGGGGTGTCCACCCTCGCCGCCGGGCACAAAACGCTGGTGCCAGAAATCATCAAAGCATTGAAAGCGCAAGGGGCCGAGGACATCATTGTCTTTGTGGGCGGTGTGATTCCCCGCCAAGACTATGAATTTTTGTACAGCGCAGGTGTGAAGGGCATTTACGGACCCGGCACACCCATTCCGGTGAGCGCACGCGGCGTTTTGACGCACATCCAACAGGCGTTGGCGTCGCATTGATGGCCTGCATGGTTTTTGCAGCATCGGTGTGCCAGGCATGAGCCCATCCGATTTACACCCCCAAGCCAAGGCCATTTTGACGGGCCTGCTGGGGGTTGATGGGGTGGTGCGGCGCCGCAGCATGGCCAAGGCCATCACCTTGCTGGAATCCACCCGTGCAGACCATCGCGCATGGGCTGACGACTTGCTCACCGCCATGTTGCCCCACACGGGCAGGGCCTTCAGGCTCGGTTTAAGCGGTGTGCCTGGCGTGGGCAAAAGCACCTTCATTGAAGCCCTGGGGCTGCACTTGATCGGACAAGGCCATCGGGTGGCGGTGTTGGCAATTGACCCATCCTCCTCGGTGTCAGGCGGATCGATCTTGGGGGATAAAACCCGGATGGAACATCTGGCAGTGAACCCATCTGCCTTCATTCGACCCAGCCCGAGCAGCGGGAATTTGGGGGGGGTGGCCGAAAAAACCCGCGAATGCATTCTGGTGTGCGAGGCCGCTGGATACGATGTGGTGATCGTTGAAACGGTGGGCGTGGGCCAAAGTGAAACCGCTGTGGCGGGCATGACGGACCTGTTCGCCCTCATGCAATTACCCAATGCCGGTGACGATTTACAAGCCATCAAAAAGGGCATCATGGAGTTGGCCGACTTGGTCTTGATCAACAAAGCAGATCTCGATGCCAATGCCGCCACCCGCGCACAAGCCCACATCAGCAGTGCACTTCGCTTGTTTGCACCGCACCCGCACACAGACATCGAACACGCGCCATGGCAGCCCCCCGTGATGCTGCTCAGCGCCCTCAAAGGCGCTGGGCTGGAGGACTTTTGGGGCCTGGTGCAGCAGCATCAAAAAGTCCAAAAGGCCCAGGGTTTGTTCATCCAACGCAGACAAAACCAATCCTTGACTTGGATGAATGAGCGCATTCAAGCGGGCTTGCAATCCGCCTTCAAAGAGAACCCCGCGGTTAAAAATTTATGGCCAGAGCTCACAGCTTTGGTCCTATCGGGTCGCTTGGCCCCCTCCACAGCGTCGCGCAGGCTTTTGCAGGCGAACCAAAACCATCCCCATTCTTCAGGAGATATCCATGCATGACATCAACGAACAGCTCGAGCTCAAGCGCACCGCAGCGCGCCAAGGGGGGGGTGTCAAGCGCATACAGGCCCAACATGCCAAGGGCAAGTTGACGGCCCGCGAGCGCTTGGAAATTTTGTTGGATGAGGGCACCTTCGAAGAGTGGGACATGTTTGTCGAGCACCGCTGTGTGGACTTCGGCATGGCCGACAACAAAATTCCTGGCGATGGGGTGGTCACCGGCTACGGCATGATCAACGGGCGCTTGGTGTTTGTGTTCAGCCAAGACTTCACGGTGTATGGCGGGGCTTTGTCCGAAACCCATGCCGAAAAAATTTGCAAGATCATGGACCAAGCGATGAAGGTGGGTGCACCCGTCATTGGCTTGAACGATTCTGGCGGGGCCCGCATCCAAGAGGGTGTGGCCTCTTTGGGTGGCTATGCAGACGTGTTTCAGCGCAATGTGATGGCCAGTGGGGTGGTGCCGCAAATCAGCCTCATCATGGGGCCGTCGGCGGGCGGGGCGGTGTATTCGCCAGCACTGACTGACTTTATCTTCATGGTCAAAGACAGCTCATACATGTTTGTGACCGGTCCAGAGGTGGTCAAAACGGTGACCCATGAAGAGGTGAGCGCCGAAGAGTTGGGCGGCGCCGTCACCCACACCACCAAAAGCGGCGTGGCCGACATGGCCTTCAACAACGACGTAGAAGCTTTGCTGATGCTCAGGCGGCTCTACAACTACCTGCCCTTGAACAACAAAGACAAAGCCCCTGTGCGCAAAAGTGGCGACCCCACCGACCGCATGGATCTCAGCTTAGACACCTTGGTGCCTGACAACCCCAACAAGCCGTACGACATGAAAGAGCTGTTGCTCAAAACCGTGGATGACGGTGATTTTTTTGAGTTGCAACCCGACTACGCCAAAAACATTTTGATTGGCTTTGCCCGCATGGATGGCCAGACGGTGGGGATCGTGGCCAATCAACCCCTGGTTCTGGCTGGGTGCTTGGACATCAAAAGCTCGATCAAGGCTGCGCGGTTTGTGCGTTTTTGCGATGCCTTCAACATACCGGTGTTGACCTTTGTGGACGTGCCCGGCTTCATGCCGGGAACCAGCCAAGAGTATGGCGGCATCATCAAACATGGTGCCAAGTTGCTATATGCATATGCGGAATGCACTGTGCCCAAAATCACCGTCATCACCCGCAAGGCCTATGGCGGCGCCTACGACGTCATGTCTTCCAAGCATTTGCGGGGCGATGTGAATTTCGCATGGCCCAACGCAGAAATTGCCGTGATGGGCGCCAAAGGTGCCGTTGAAATCATTTTTCGCGAGGACAAGGGCGATCCGGCCAAATTGGCGATGCGCGAAGCCGAGTACAAAGCCCGGTTCGCCAACCCGTTTGTGGCGGGGGCCAGGGGCTTCATTGACGATGTGATTCAACCCCACGAAACACGCAAGCGCATTTGCAGATCATTGGTGATGCTGAAAGAAAAAAGCATTGAAAACCCATGGCGCAAGCATGGCAACATCCCTTTGTGAGACCAGGATACCGAACATGTTCAATAAAATTTTGATCGCCAACCGTGGCGAAATTGCCTGCCGAGTGATCGCCACCGCCAAGAAAATGGGCATACAAACCGTGGCCGTTTATTCTGAAGCTGACAAACTGTCTCGCCATGTGCAATTGGCCGATGAGTCTGTCCTGATTGGGCCAGCGGCTTCGCGTGAGTCTTATTTGGTGGCTGAAAAAATCATCGCGGCGGCCAAATCCACTGGCGCCCAAGCCATTCACCCGGGTTATGGTTTCCTCAGTGAGAACGAAGCATTTGCCAAGCGGTGTGAAGACGAGGGTTTGGTTTTTATCGGACCCAAACACCATGCCATTGCGGCCATGGGCGACAAAATTGCCTCAAAAAAGTTGGCAAAGAAAGCGCAGGTCAACACCATACCCGGCCACAACGAAGCGATTGAAAGCCCTGAAGATGCGGTGAAAATTGCCCAATCAATTGGCTACCCGGTAATGATCAAAGCCTCTGCTGGCGGTGGTGGCAAGGGCTTGCGCGTGGCTTTCAATGACAAAGAAACCCACGAGGGTTTTACTTCTTGTCGCAATGAGGCCCGCAACAGCTTTGGCGATGACCGCGTGTTCATCGAAAAATTTGTGGAAGAACCGCGCCACATTGAAATTCAAGTGCTGGGTGACGCGCATGGTCATGTCATTTATCTCAATGAACGCGAATGCTCCATCCAGCGTCGGCACCAAAAGGTGATTGAAGAAGCGCCATCACCTTTTATCAGTGAAGAAACCAGGGCGGCCATGGGTGCTCAGGCCGTTGCTTTGGCCAAAGCCGTTCAGTATCAAAGCGCTGGAACGGTTGAGTTTGTCGTTGGCAAGGACCAGAGCTTTTACTTTTTGGAGATGAATACCCGGCTCCAAGTCGAACACCCGGTGACCGAATGCATCACCGGCTTGGATCTGGTCGAGTGGATGATTCGAATCGCGGCCGGAGAAAAGCTGAGCTTGCAGCAATCGGAAGTTCAACGCAATGGTTGGGCCATCGAATGCCGCATCAATGCCGAAGACCCTTTCCGAAACTTTCTGCCATCCACAGGGCGACTGGTGCGATTCCGCCCGCCTGCCCAGACCATGTTCCAAGCCAACCCAGAACAACTCATGGGTGTGCGCGTTGACACAGGGGTCATGGAGGGCGGGGAAATTCCCATGTTCTATGACTCGATGATTGCCAAGCTCATTGTTCATGGGCGCGACAGGGCCGACGCGATTTCAAAAATGCGAAATGCATTGAATGGCTTTGTGATCCGAGGGGTCAGTTCCAATATTCCTTTTCAATCGGCATTGCTGGCACACCCCGACTTCATGTCGGGTGAGTTCAACACGGGATTCATTGCCCAACACTATTCCCACGGTTTTCGCTCCGAAGATGTAAACCATTCAGATGCAGACTTCTTGATCGCTTTGGCATCTTTTGTGCGGCGCAAGTCCCGCGAACGTGCTGCGGGTTTGAGTGGGCAGTTGCCTGGCTACGATGTCAAAGTGGGCCAACAATACACGGTCATCACATTGGATGCCCAGGGCGAGCACAGCCACACCCAGGTGGAGGTGGATGACTCGGGTGGGCGCCATGACACGGCGGTCATCAAGGTGAATGGCAAAAATTACGCCATTGAAAGCCACTCGCGTTTGAATGATGTGGCCATTCATGGCACTGTCAACGGGCTGCCATTCACCGCACAGGTTGAACGGGGATCCACCCAAAATCCTTTGTGCTTAAAGGTGCAACACAATGGTGCCTGCATTGAGGTGTTGGTGATATCACCGCGCATGGCAGAGCTTCACCGCATGATGCCTTTCAAAGCACCGCCAGATTTGAGCCGTTTTGTGTTGTCACCGATGCCGGGTTTGCTGGTCGAGGTCGCCGTTCAAGCGGGCCAAAAAGTCATGGCCGGTGAGCGTGTGGCCGTGATTGAAGCGATGAAGATGGAGAACGTTTTGTTTGCAACGCAAGACGGCATTGTGAAAAGCGTGGTGGCTGGAAAAGGTGAGTCCTTGACCGTTGACCAAGTTATTTTGGAATTCGAATCATGACCACCCCTCAGATGCGACCTTTCAAGGTGTTGGGAGTTCAACAAATTGCCATCGGGGGATTGGACAAACATCGGTTGCGTCAACTGTGGGTGGACAAACTGGGTTTGGCGTTGACCGGGCAATTTGTGAGTGAAAGCGAAAACGTGGACGAAGACATTTGCGCCATGGGAGAAGGCCCATTCAAGGTGGAGGTTGATCTCATGCAACCGTTCAATGTTGATAAAAAGCCAGCTGTGCATGCCACGCCCTTGAACCATGTGGGACTTTGGATTGATGACCTGGCCTCGGCAGTGCAATGGCTCACCGCGCAAGGTGTGCGCATGGCACCAGGAGGCATCCGCAAAGGTGCTGCAGGTTATGACATTTGTTTTTTGCACCCCAAAGCCAATGAAGAATTTCCCATTGCGGGTGAGGGCGTGTTGATCGAATTGGTGCAAGCCCCGCCAGAGGTGGTCAAAGCATTTTCGGCCATTGCCGCACAAAGTCACTGAGGTTGGTCATGCTCCATTTGCCAGATTTTGAAGACATGGGCGCGTTCGTGGCTTTGCGTCGTGATATCCATGCCCACCCTGAATTGGGTTTTGAAGAGCACAGAACCGCAGCTTTGGTGGCCGATCGATTGCGCCAATGGGGCATCGATGTGCACACCGGTGTCGCAGGAACAGGCGTGGTGGGTGTGTTGCGGAACGGCGATGGCCCGCGCAGCATTGGCTTGCGAGCCGACCTCGATGCCTTGCCCTTGCAAGAAGAAAACCATTTCGCCCATCGGTCCACCCACGATGGCCGGATGCATGCTTGTGGCCACGATGGCCACACCACCATGTTGCTTGCCGCGGCCTGGTATTTGTCAAAGCATCGCAATTTCAGTGGCACGGTGAATTTTATTTTTCAGCCGGCCGAAGAAATGGGCAAGGCGGGTGCCAAAAAGATGATTGAGGATGGCTTGTTCACCCGCTTTCCATGCGAAGCCGTGTTTGCGCTGCACAATTTTTCAATCGGCTCGGTGGGTACATTTGCGCTGAACCACGGTGCTTTGATGGCCTCCAGCAACACATGGCGGGTGGTGATCAAGGGCAGCGGCACCCATGCATCACTGCCCCACACGGGTACCGACCCGGTGGCGCCAACGATCGAACTGGCGCAGCAATTGCAAACGCTGATTCCCAAGGTGGTAGATCCACGTGAGCGGGCTTTATTGGCAGTGACCCAAATTCAAGGCTCTGGCGCACCCAATGTGATTCCAGACCAAGCTTGGGTGGGGGGGACTGTTCGCACCTTCTCCGAATCAGTGACCGATGTGATTGAAAAAACCATGCGTCAAATGGCCACAGGCATTGCGCAAGCCCATGGGTGCAGCGCAGAAATCAGCTTTGTGCGCGCTTCCCCGCCGGTGGTCAACCATGTGGCAGAGGCCAAGTTTGCCGCGCAGGTGATGCGCGAGGTGGTGGGTTCAGACGGGGTGGTCGAAAACTTCAATGCGGTGATGAGCGCCGAAGACTTTGCGCACATGCTCAAAGTCAAGCCAGGCTGTTATGCCTTCATCGGCAATGGCGAAGGCGCACACCGTTTGCCCGGTCATGGCGTGGGCCCTTGTCTGATTCACAATACCTCATATGATTTCAATGATGAAATCTTGCCAGTCGGCGCCACTTATTTCGCACTGTTGGCGCAGCGCTGGTTGGCCCAAAAATAAACCTGAAAGGACACTTATGAAACGCACTCCATTGGGCTGGCTTTTGTCAATCGCTGTATTGCTCTTGGGCTTGCACACCAACGCCTTTGCACAGCGTGTGATTCGCATCGTGGTTCCTTTTGGACCTGGGGCTGTACAAGACACGGTGGCGCGGACCTTCAGCAATGAGTTGGGGCAGTTGTTGGGTGCCACGGTGGTGATCGACAACCGTGCTGGCGCAGGTGGCACGATTGGCACCGCCTCTGTGGCCAAGTCCGCCCCAGATGGCAACACCCTGATCATGGCCGCAGCCAGCCACACCTTGGCGGGTCACATGTATGCAAAGCTTGGGTATGACCCGATCAAGGATTTTGCACCTGTCTCCATGTTGGGTTATTCGGGTTATGTGATTGCTGCCCCCGCATCCATGGGCGTCAGCAACTTGGCCGACTACATCCGACTGGTCAAGTCAAAGCCCAAACAGCTCAATTACGCTTCGGCAGGCAATGGAAGTGCCACCCATTTGGGCATGGCATCTTTTCTGGCCAAAGCAGGTTTGGAGATGCAGCACATTCCCATGAAATCCACCGGTGACGCCGTCAACGAGGTGCTGGCGGATCGGGTGCAAGGGGTGACTGGCGCTACCATTGGTTTGGTTGGTTTTCGCCAAGACTCTCGGGTCAAATTGTTGGCTTATACCGGGTCCAAGCGCTCTAAGTTCTTGCCTGATGTCCCCACGGTTTCGGAGTCTGGCTTGACCGGTTTTCGATTTGATTCTTGGTTTGGTTTGTTGGCGCCCGCTGGAACGCCCAAAGTTGAGATCGATAAGATCAACGCGGCATTTCAAAAAGCCATTGCCGATCCTGCCGTTCAGGACCGGTTGGCCCGAGTGGGCTTGGAGGTGAGCACCGCCAGTCCAGAGGAATTCTTGGCGATATTGCGCGCCGATTGGGAAAGCGCAGCAGCCATCGTCAAAGCTTCTGGTGCCAGGGTGGAGTGATTCATTGAAGTCCGCCTGCATTTGTCCATCTAGATGGATGGACGCCATGGCGCTTCGGGGCTCTCAATGGCGCGGTGTGGTTATCTGGCGCAGCCGTTAATTTTTATGCCCAATCGGCTTGGTCTTCAAGGTTTGGGCCCGTGCCAGCGCAGCTTGAACCATCATTTTTTTGCGGGCCGTTTTGTCAGCATCGCTGCTCGTGTCGTTGGCCTCGTTGGGTGGGGGCGCAAGAGCGACATTGTTCGGGTCTGAAACGAGGGCAGTGGGTGAGGAAGATGGCTGGGCCAAACGGTTTTGGTGCGCAGCATACCGATCGCGTGCATGCGTGGCTTCTTGGTCACTCCATGCTTGCCAACCAGTGCGGTCACCGCTGATATCTTCCATTTCAATGCAATCGACGGGGCAGACAGGCAGGCACAGCCCACATCCTGTGCAGTGTTGCTCGATCACCGCATGCATGCGTTTATGGCTGCCAAAAATGGCGTCTGTGGGGCACACAGGCAGGCATAAGGTGCAACCTATGCACCAACTTTCGTCGATCCACGCGACTTGGCGTGGAGCCTCCATGCCGTTGGCAGGATTGAGTTCGCAAACAGGTCGCCCCGTGATGGCGGCCAATCGTTCAATGCCAACTTGGCCGCCTGGGGGACATTGGTTGATTTCAGCGGCGCCTTCTGCAATGGCTTTGGCGTAATGCGCGCAATCAGGGTATCCGCAACGCGTGCATTGCGTTTGCGGCAATGCGGCCAATAGGCGGTCGCTCAGGCTCACGTGGTTTTGCGAGAGGCTCTGCCGGTTTTGGTCGGAACCAACTTTTTGCTGGGTGTGGGCTTGTTCTGTCCCACCACATGGTGGGCCAAGATGAAGTCGCGCACTTGAGGGAACACAATTTCTCTCCAACGACGGCCACTGAAAATGCCGTAGTGACCCGCACCCGGAACTTCCAGGTGTTTTTTGTGTTGGCTGACTATGCCCGTGCACAGTTGGTGGGCAGCTTGTGTTTGACCGGAACCCGAAATATCGTCAAGCTCTCCCTCAACGGTCAACAAGGCCGTGCCTTTGATGTCTTGCGGGCGAACACGTTCTGCTTCGCCGCTGGAATTGCGCACGTCCCAGGTGCCTTTCACCAGGGCAAAATCTTGAAAGACCGTGCGGATGGTTTCCAAGTAGTAGTCAGCATCCATGTCCAGAACGGCGTTGTATTCGTCGTAAAACTGCCGGTGCGATTCTGCGCTGGAGTTGTCGCCTTTGATGAGGTCTTTGAAGTAGTCGTAGTGGCTTTTCAGGTGCCGGTCAGGGTTCATGGCGACGAAGCCAGTGTGCTGCATGAATCCTGGATAAACACGCCGACCGGCGCCCGGGAAATTGGGCGGCACTCGAAAAATCACATTGTTTTCGAACCACTCAAAGCTTTTGTTCATGGCCAAATTGTTGACGGCCGTGGGCGATTTGCTGGCATCAATGGGCCCACCCATCATGGTCATGGATTTGGGTAGCTTTTCCCCTTGAGAAGCCATCAATGAGACAGCGGCCAATACGGGAACGGTGGGCTGACACACACTGATGACGTGGCAGTGTCCGTAATGCTTTTGCAAATGTTGAATGAATTCGCGGATGTAGTGAACGTAATCGTCCAGGTGAAATTCGCCCTCTGACAGGGGGACCAATCGAGCGTTTTTCCAGTCAGTGACATACACCTTGTGGTCTGCCAGCATGGTACGCACGGTGTCGCGCAACAAAGTGGCGTAGTGGCCAGAGAGGGGCGCCACGATCAGCACAACGGGCTGCACCTTGAGCCGATTCAGGGTGGCAGGGTCATCGCTGAAGCGCTTGAAACGGCGCAACTCGCAAAAAGGCTTGTCGATTTCAATGCGTTCGTGGATGGCAATTTCTTGATCACCAATGGCCACGGTGTTGATGCCGAACTGGGGTTTTTCGTAATCTTTACCCAGCCGATACATCAAGTCGTAGGTGGCGGAAATTCTTTGAGAAAACGGGTTTTGGCCCAGTGGCGAGATGGGGTTGCTATAAACCTTTGCGGCAGCCTGTGCAAAATCAGCGAACGGCTCCATCAGGGACCGTTGGGTTTCATAGATTTGATAAAGCATGGTGTTCCTGTTTGATGCAAAGCAATATAACAGTGGATTTTTAAGTAAATTGGGGTGATCGCACCAAAATGAGATGTCAAATCAAAGTACTTTGGCAATGCTTGCGCAGACGTGATCGATGTTTTTGCTGTTCAGGGCTGCGACGCACATGCGGCCTGTATCGGTTCCATAGACGCCGAACTCGCTGCGCAATCGAATCATTTGATCCTTAGACAAACCTGAATAGCTGAACATGCCAATTTGCTGGGTGATGAAGCTCATATCGCGTTGCACCCCAGCCGCTTTGAGGCCTTCGACCAGTTTTTGACGCATGTCTTTGATTCGAACGCGCATGCCAGCCAGCTCGCTTTCCCAAAGGCTGCGCCATTCTGGGGTGTTGAGCACGGCAGCCACAACCGATCCACCGTGGATGGGTGGGTTGGAATAGTTGGTGCGGATGGCAATTTTCAGTTGTGACAAAACTTTAGCGGCTTCATCAGCGGTTTCGCAGTGCACGGACAAGGCACCAACACGCTCACCGTAAAGGCTGAAACTTTTGGAAAAAGACGTCGCCACAAAAAAACTCAACCCCGCTTGGACAAACAAATCAACCACGGCTCCGTCCTCGGCAATGCCATGGCCAAAGCCTTGGTAGGCCATGTCCAAAAATGCGGTCAATCCGTTGGCTTTGACGGTTTCCACCACTTGCTGCCATTGGCTGGGTGTGATGTCATAGCCCGTGGGGTTGTGGCAGCAAGCGTGCAAAACAACAATGGAGCCAGCTTGCGCAGACGCCAAAGATGCAAGCATCTTGGGGAAGTTAACGCCCAGGGCCTGGGCGTCATAGTATGGGTAAGCCTGAACTTCGAACCCTGCTTGGGTGAACAGCGCTTTGTGGTTCTCCCAACTGGGGTCGCTGATCAAAACCTTGGCCTGCGGATTCAAGCGCTTGAGAAAATCGGCGCCCACTTTGAGTCCACCCGTGCCCCCCAGGCACTGTACGGTGGCCACGCGCTTGGCCAGTACCGATGGGGATTGCGCACCAAACACCAACGCTTGTACAGCGCTGTCATAGGCTGCAATACCGTCGATGGGTAAATAACCGCGAGCGCTGGGTTTTGCCATCATCGCTTGCTCGGCTTTTTGAACGCATGCCAGCAGGGGCAATTTGCCATTGTCATCATAATAAACACCAACGCCGAGGTTGACTTTTTTCGGGTTGCTGTCCGCCGCAAATTGTTCGTTCAGCCCCAAAATGGGGTCGCGGGGTGCCATTTCGACAGCAGAGAACATCGACATGAGGTGTCCTAGATGGGGTGATGTGGTTGAAGGTTGCGCAGACTGTTGTAGGCTACGTTGTTGTTGCCAATTTTAACGCTCACATGACCACACCCCTTGCCGTTGATACGCATCCACCTCAGGTGGGTGACATTGAAGGTCAATTTGTTCAATTTGCAGGCTCGCCTTTTGAGCTTTTTCAACCCTATTTGCCCGCAGGCGATCAACCGCAGGCAATTGATCAATTGGTCGCGGGGGTGAATGATGGTGAAGTTTTTCAAACCCTTTTGGGCGTGACGGGTTCTGGCAAAACTTTCACCATGGCCAATGTGATCGCGCGTCTGGGACGGCCTGCCATAGTTTTTGCCCCCAATAAAACACTGGCCGCACAGCTTTACAGTGAGTTTCGTGAGTTTTTTCCGCGCAACGCTGTGGAGTATTTCGTCAGTTATTACGACTATTACCAGCCTGAGGCCTATGTGCCCCAGCGTGACCTCTTCATTGAAAAAGACAGCGCCATCAATGAGCACATTGAGCAGCTGCGGCTGAGCTGCACCAAGAGTATTTTGGAGCGACGCGATGTGATTGTGGTGGCCACGGTCTCGGCCATTTACGGCATTGGCGAACCTGAAAGTTACCACCAAATGGTGATGACCTTGCGCAGCGGCGACAAGTTGGGCCAGCGAGAGGTGATCGGCCAATTGGTGCGGATGCAATATGAACGCAATGACATGGATTTTTCGCGGGGTTGCTTTCGCGTCAGGGGCGAGACCATTGATGTGTTTCCAGCTGAGCACAGTGAATTGGCGCTGAGGATCAGCTTATTCGACGATGAAATTGAATCTCTTGAATTGCTGGATCCCTTGACAGGGCGAGTGCGCCAAGCCGTGCCCAGGTTCACGGTTTATCCATCGAGTCACTATGTCACCCCTCGTGACAAAGTTCTGGCCGCCATTGAAACCATTAAATTAGAGTTGGCCCAGCGCTTGGGCGAATTGGTTGGCATGGGGAAATTGGTAGAGGCGCAGCGCCTGGAACAAAGAACCCGGTTTGACTTGGAAATGCTGACCGAAGTGGGTCACTGTAAAGGCATCGAAAACTACACCCGGCACTTGTCTGGCGCCAAACCGGGCGAGCCTCCCAGCACCTTGACCGACTACATGCCCAAAGACTCGGTGATGTTCTTGGATGAAAGCCATGTGCTCATGGGCCAATTTGGTGGCATGTACAACGGAGACCGTTCGCGCAAAACGACTTTGGTGGAGTATGGGTTTCGATTGCCCAGCGCCTTGGACAACCGCCCTTTGAAGTTGGAGGAGTTTGAAAAACGCATGCGCCAAGTTGTGTTTGTTTCAGCAACACCGGCGCAGTATGAAAAAGACCATGCCGGTCGTGTCGTGGAGCAATTGGTGCGTCCCACAGGGCTGGTAGACCCCGAAGTGGAGGTGCGACCTGCCACCCATCAAGTCGATGACGTGCTGCAAGAGATTCGCTTGCGTGTTGATTTGAAGGAGCGGGTGCTGATCACGACATTGACCAAGCGCATGGCCGAGCAGCTGACCGACTACCTCAGTGACAACGGTGTCAAGGTGCGCTATTTGCACAGCGATATTGATACGGTCGAGCGCGTGGAAATCTTGCGCGATCTTCGGTTGGGAACCTTTGATGTATTGGTGGGCATCAACTTGTTGCGAGAAGGCATTGATTTGCCGGAAGTCTCCTTGGTGGCCATCATGGATGCCGATAAAGAAGGGTTTTTAAGGTCAGAACGCAGCCTGATTCAAACCATTGGACGGGCAGCACGCAACATCAATGGGCGCGCCATTTTGTACGCTGACGTCATCACAGAGTCCATGAAAAAGGCCATTGGGGAGACCGAAAGACGTCGCGAAAAGCAAATCGCTACCAACTTGGCCGCAGGGATCACACCCAAGGGTGTTTTTAAACAGGTGCGCGATCTGATTGACGGGGTGCACAGCGATAAATCGTCAAAAGAGGCGCAGCGAGAGGAGTTGCTGCGTGCACAAGTCTTGGACATGGGCGAAAAAGACCTGGCCAAAGAGATCAAACGCCTGGAAAAAGCCATGCTGGAGCACGCCAAAAACCTTCAGTTCGAACAAGCCGCACAAGTTCGTGACCAACTCTCTCGCTTGAGAGAGCAGGTGCTGGGTGCCAGTGGCAAAGACACCTTGGCAAGAGACGACATCAAAGCCACCACTCTTTGAAGGCCTATTACCCGAGCAATTTGTTTGGTTATCGGTTATAGTTGACTTGTTTAGTCGACATAGCCCTAAGGAGCTTCACATGCGTCTCACCACCAAAGGTCGTTTTGCAGTTACCGCCATGATTGACCTGGCTTTGCGCCAGAACAATGGTCCTGTGACTTTGGCTGCCATCAGCCAGAGGCAACAAATTTCTTTGTCTTATTTGGAGCAGTTGTTCGGCAAACTGCGTCGCAATGAGCTGGTGGAATCTACCCGTGGCCCAGGGGGTGGGTATACCCTTGGCAGAAGGGCCGCTGAAATCACCGTTGCTGACATCATCGTTTCTGTGGATGAGCCAATTGATGCCACCCACTGTGGCGGCAAAGAGAATTGTCTGGGTGAGTCGGGGCGCTGTATGACCCATGACTTGTGGACCAGTTTGAACCAGCGCATGGTTGAGTTTTTAGATTCGGTCACCTTGCAAAAATTGGTTGATGACCAATTGGCCAAAGGTGTGCAAATCGAATCCAAGCCCATGATCAAAAGGGCCATATCCAGCTCGCCGGTGGTCAAGCCATTGCGGGTGAATGCGCCCAACTCGGTTTTTGCACTGGGCAATGTTTTTGCCAAAAGCTGATCCAAGTTTTACTTTTTACCTGATCTGAAACAAATTGCCGAAAATGGACGCCACGCCTCATTTCCCCGTGTACATGGATTACGCCGCCACAAATCCTGTGGATCCCCGTGTGGTTGATGCCATGATTCCTTGGTTGCGAGAGCATTTTGGCAACCCCGCTTCACGCAGCCATGCGTGGGGTTGGGAGGCCGAAGAAGCAGTTGAAAAAGCACGCCAATATGTGGCTGAATTGATTGGGGCTGACCCCAGGGAAATTGTGTGGACGTCCGGTGCAACCGAATCGAATAATTTGGCCATCAAGGGCGCGGCGCATTTTTACCAATCCCGCGGCAAGCATTTGATCACGGTCAAAACCGAGCACAAAGCCGTTTTAGACACCATGCGTGAGTTAGAGCGTCAAGGATTTGAGGTCACCTATCTCGATGTGCAAGAAGACGGCTTGCTCAGCATGGCTGCTCTAGAGGCGGCCGTTCGCAAAGACACCATCTTGATCAGCGTGATGTTTGTGAACAACGAAATTGGCGTGGTTCAGGATATTGCTGCCATTGGGGCCATGTGTCGAGCCAAAGGCATCGTTTTTCATGTGGACGCCGCACAGGCCACTGGAAAGGTTGATATCGATTTGCAGACTTTGCCGGTTGACCTCATGAGCCTGGCGTCGCACAAAACATATGGGCCCAAGGGCATCGGCGCGTTGTACGTTCGCCGCAAACCCCGTGTCCGACTTGAGGCCCAAATCCATGGGGGTGGGCATGAGAGAGGCATGAGAAGCGGCACCTTGCCCACCCATCAGTGTGTGGGCATGGGCGAGGCTTTTAGGTTGGCAAAGATCGAAATGGCTGACGATTTAAAGCGTACCAAGGTTTTGCACGACAGGCTTTTGGCCGGCTTACAAAATTTGGAGCAGGTCTTCGTCAATGGTCATCTGACCCAAAGGGTGCCGCACAACCTCAACATCAGCTTCAACTTTGTTGAAGGCGAGTCATTGATCATGGGCATCAAAGGCTTGGCCGTCTCTTCCGGATCGGCTTGTACCTCTGCCAGCCTAGAGCCCAGCTATGTTTTGCGTGCCTTGGGCCGCAGTGATGAGTTGGCCCATAGCAGCTTGCGCATCACCATTGGTCGTTACACCACAGAAGAAGAAATCGATTACGCCATTTCAACCATCAAGCACAACGTCAATAAGCTTCGTGAGCTCAGCCCCTTGTGGGAGATGCATCAAGACGGTATTGATATCAGCACCATTCAATGGGCTGCTCATTAAAAATTGAAAAGGTAACCCCATGGCTTATAGCGAAAAGGTCATTGACCATTACGAAAACCCGCGAAATGTGGGCTCCTTTGACAAGGGAGATGAATCCGTAGGTACCGGCATGGTCGGAGCACCTGCTTGCGGTGACGTCATGAAGCTGCAAATCAAAGTCAACCCAGAAACTGGGGTGATTGAAGACGCACGTTTCAAAACCTATGGCTGTGGTTCCGCCATCGCCTCGTCATCTTTGGTCACAGAGTGGGTCAAGGGAAAAACTTTGGACCAGGCTGCTGCCTTAAAGAACAGCGAAATAGCCCAGGAATTGGCGTTGCCCCCGGTCAAAATCCATTGCTCCATATTGGCTGAGGACGCGATCAAGGCGGCCGTTGAAGATTACAAAAAGAAACACATCAGCCTTGCCTGAGATGTGTCCCGTTTTTTGAACTGCGATCATCAATCATCATGTCTGTTTCTTTGACCCCAGCGGCTGCTCGCCACGTGAACAAATATTTGTCCAAGCGGGGCAAAGGCTTGGGTGTCCGACTGGGTGTGAAAACCACGGGCTGTTCTGGCTTGGCGTACAAGCTGGAATACGTGGACGATATGACACCAGAAGACATCGTCTTTGAGGCGATGGGTGTGAAGATTTTGATTGATCCCAAAAGCTTGGCATACATCGATGGCACCGAACTCGACTTTGTTCGAGAGGGCCTCAATGAGGGGTTCAAGTTCAACAACCCCAACGAGCGTGACCGTTGCGGCTGTGGTGAGTCATTCCGGATCTGAGGTGACCGCGCCAGACAAATTTCAGGCACCAAATCTGGCTGCCAATGACTTTGCCTTGTTTCAATTACCCCAGCAGTACGCCATAAATTTGCTGGCGTTGGAGCAGAGCTGGAAAGCCTTGCAACGGCATGCTCACCCGGATATGCATGCCCAAGCCGATGCATCTGCACAAAGGCTGTCCATGCAATGGTCTGTCCGGATCAACGAAGCCTATCAACGGTTAAAAAACCCCATTAAACGTGCCGCCTATTTGTGTGAACTGCAAGGCGTACCTATTTCTGCTGAAACCAATACAGCCATGCCCACGGATTTCTTGGTACAGCAAATCACTTGGCGCGAAGCCCTGGACACGGCAGCCAGCCCGGCCGAAATGGATGGGCTTCTGACCGAGGTCAAGGCATACCGAGATTCCTTGCTTGCAGAATGTGAGCGGTTTTTAGACGTGATCTGCGATGCACATAAGGCTGCCATGTCTGTCAGGGCTTTGATGTTTGTGGATCGATTTATTCAAGCTGTCGTGCTGCAATTGGACCGATTAGAGAGTGCATAGTGCACCAAATTCATGGCCTTATTACAAATCTCTGAACCTGGTCAAGCGCCAGACCCCCACCAAAGGCGAATTGCCGTCGGAATCGACTTGGGAACCACCCACTCCTTGGTTGCATCCGTCAGGCATGGTGTGCCCGAGTGTTTACCAGATGAGCAAGGTCGAGTTGTATTGCCCTCTGTTGTTCGGTATTTGCAGGGTGGTACGCGCCAAATTGGTTTTTTAGCGCAAGACAACCAAACCCAAGATGCCCCCAATACCTTGGCTTCGTTCAAGCGCTTTATGGGCCGTGGACTGAAAGACATTCCTAATCACGCACAACTTCCCTATCGATTTGAAGACGCACCTGGAATGCTTCAAATTCACACTTCGGATGGTTTGAAGTCGCCCGTGGAGATCAGTGCCGAAATTTTGGCCACCCTTCGGTACCGTGCCGAAGACAGCTTTGATGATGATTTGTTCGGGGCGGTGATCACGGTGCCTGCTTACTTTGACGATGCCCAACGACAAGCCACCAAAGATGCGGCTCAACTGGCTGGGCTACATGTATTGCGACTCATCAATGAACCCACTGCCGCCGCTATTGCATATGGGCTCGACCAAGGCAGTGAGGGGATTTACGCCGTCTACGACTTGGGCGGTGGTACCTTTGATATCTCCATATTGCGCCTTCAAGCTGGTGTGTTCGAAGTGCTTGCCACAGGGGGGGATTCTGCCCTTGGGGGGGATGACTACGACAACATGCTGGTGGAAGCGCTGTTACAAAAGTTTGGCGTCAAGCCGACATCGCCACAAGAAAAAGCCCAACTTCAATTTGCAGCTCGCGCATGCAAAGAGCACTTATCTGCTGCGCAAGAAAGCCGGTTTTGTGTGAATTTGTCTGCTGGTGCCATAGATGTACTTGTCAGCCGCTTTGAGTTTGATCAATGGACCTTTTCATTGACCCAGCGGACCATTGCGGCCGTGCGCAAAGCTTTGCGTGATGCAGATTTGGAAAAGAATGATGTTCAAGGTGTGGTGATGGTGGGGGGATCCACGCGCATGCCACAAATTCAAACTGCAGTGGCGGAGTTTTTTCAAAAGCCGCCTTTGAACAACCTCAATCCTGATGAAGTGGTTGCTTTGGGGGCGGCCATCCAAGCCAATCAGTTGGCGGGCAACAACCCAGATGGAGAGATTTTGTTGTTGGACGTGATTCCATTGTCCTTGGGGCTGGAAACCATGGGGGGCTTGGTCGAGCGCATCGTTCCGCGCAACCAAACCATACCCACAGCCATGGCCCAAAACTTCACAACCTATCAAGATGGCCAAACGGCACTGGCCTTGCATGTGGTGCAGGGCGAGCGAGACTTGGTGGCAGATTGCCGCAGTTTGGCGCGATTTGAGTTGAGGGGCATCCCCCCCATGGCGGCCGGTGCTGCTCGCATCCGTGTGACATTCACAGTGGACGCGGATGGTTTGCTACAAGTCAGCGCCCAAGAAATGATCAGCGGTGTACAAGCCCACATCGACGTCAAACCCAGTTACGGTTTGAATGACCAAGACATCGCCCGAATGTTGCAAGCGGGCTTTGCAACGGCACAAGAAGACATGGCTGCGCGTGCATTGGCCGAGGCCCGGTTGGATGCGGATCGAATCTGTTTGGCCACCCGCAGTGCGCTACAAGCCGATGGCCATTGGCTAGACACGAATTACCGCGCGTCGATTGAAAAAGCCATTGACGAATTGATCATTGCCAAAGCTGCCCATGACCCATCCATCATTGAGGCTGCCACGAAAGCCTTGTCCAATGCCACAGAATCTTTTGCCGCACAAAGAATGAATCGCGGTATACAACAGGCCCTGGCCGGTAAAAACATAGAAAGCATTTGATGCCCATCATCAAAATTTTGCCCCACGCTGAATATTGTCCGACGGGTGCTGCGCTCAACTCTCCCGTTGGCAACACCATTTGTGAAACACTTTTGGAAAATCAGATCAACATTGAGCACGCTTGTGACATGAGTTGTGCCTGCACCACTTGCCACGTGATCGTGCATGAGGGCTATACAAGCCTCAATGCCCTAGAAGAAACCGAAGAAGATTTGCTTGATCGCGCTTGGGGCTTGCATCCCAACTCACGCCTGAGTTGTCAAGCCATTGTGGCCCTGCAAGACTTGGTGATTGAAATACCAAAATACTCGATCAATCACGCCAAAGAAAACCACTGAAATGCGACAGATAGTTTTAGACACAGAAACCACGGGCCTTTCTGCTGAAAATGGCGATCGGATCATCGAAATCGGATGCGTGGAATTGCTGGGCAGAAAAATCACTGGCAATCATTTTCACCACTATCTCAATCCACAAAGAGACAGTCACGAAGACGCGTTGAAAGTGCACGGAATCAGCAATGAGTTTTTGCGCGATAAGCCTGAATTTTCTGTCATCGCATCTGATTTTTTAAACTTCATTGCAGGTGCGGAAATCATCATCCACAACGCCTCTTTTGATATTGGGTTTCTCAACAAAGAGCTAGAGCGTTTGAACTTAGGGCGCTTGACGGAGCATGTGGCGGGGGTCACAGACACCTTGTCGATGGCCAAGGAAATGTTTCCTGGCAAGCGAAATTCACTGGATGCACTTTGCGATCGATTGGGTGTGAACAACGCAGAGCGAACATTGCACGGCGCTCTGTTGGACGCTGAGCTCTTGGCCGATGTCTATATTTGTTTGACGCGTGGACAAAACGCACTGTTGATCCAGGAAGATTCTCAAGATCAGGTTCACCATGAAAACGCTGACATTGACTTGTCTCAATTTGATCTGCCTGTGATTTCTTCAACTGAGCAAGAAATCACAGAGCATTCAAATGCCATGGCCACGCTGTCTAAGTCCAGTGGCGGCCACGTGGTCTGGTAATCCACATCTCCCTGAGCACACGGATATCAAGCGCCTTAAATTTCGACGGAGCGAATCGATTTTCAGGTCAAATTTATGTCAAAATGCCGCCTTGAAATTTGGATTTCGCGTGGTTAGCTCAGTGGTAGAGCATCGCCTTCACACGGCGGGGGTCGGGGGTTCGAAACCCTCACCACGCACCAAAAATTTCCCTTTATCTTCAACAACTTAAGCACTTTTATTGGCGCTTTACTTTAAGAAATTTGTAGTATACCGGTCCCATACTACATTTCATAGATTTTTCAATGTGTTTTCATAGATTTCTCGATCAGAAATCTATCTAATTTTTATCTCGCGTGTGTGTGGTGAGCTGCCCTTTGCGTGCAAGCCCTACAAGCGTTGATCTCATGTGCCAGCTACTTTGCCCAGCCCTGGTGTGGAAAAGTGTGCTGTAGGGCTTTTTAAACGCCCGCGTGCAGGGCTAGAAAGTTGTGAGGCTCAAGCGGGCTTGCAGTCAGCGCACATGAACATGCTTTGATTGAGCACGCGTCTGAAGCTGCCCAGTGCACGCGGCTTGTGCAATCCGCATTTGTAGCAACTCATGCTGGCGCCAGTACCAGAGGCTGCAAATGGACTGCCACCTTCTTTGGATTTGTACCTGAGGCCATCGCCAGAAATTTTTGTGGTTTCGTCTTTGCTCATGCAGGCATTCTATTGAGCAAGCCTAGATTGCGGCGATCATTCCCAAGGCCTGGGTCTGCGCTTGCTCTGCAGTTCACCCACGTTCATCTCACCCTGCAAGGGAGCAGCGTAAAAGCGGTCAATCATCTCAGGACTGGTGCGAGCATTTCGTGCCAGGGTCAAGGTGTCCACCGTTCTGCCAAACATCAGCCGGAACATGATGCTGCTGTGGCGCAGACTGTAAAGACTGCGTGGCTCACCCACATTGCCAATCTTCAGTTGTGTGATGTCAAGTATTGAGTCAAATTGTTTGGCCAGCAACTTCATGGCATGGTCTCTGGTGGATGCCAGGGGCATGAACACAAAGTCATCTGGCTGAACGGCTCTGCCAAATTCAAGCTCTTGGCGACGGCAAATGCGCTCATACACCTTCACAGCCCAGGGCATGGTGGTAATTGGATAGCTGTGGCCCTTGCTGGGGGGTAGGGTCAGCCGCAAATAGGTCCATTCGCGTCTGACAATCTCCACATGCTTGTGCTGCATGTTGCGAACATCAGTGGGGCGGATGTAGCTGTTGACCATGAACACAATGAGATCGGCCAAGTCTCGCGTGATGTCATAGCTTTTGATCAAACGGTCACCTGGGCTGTGCTTTTCCCCTGAGAGGCAGAAGTAATTGCCCTCACCATCACTTTTCACACGCCACTCAATGCGCTTGCCAGCAAACTTTTTGGCGGCTCTGAACAGCTGCTTGTACTCGCCCACATTGAACCAGCCCCGAGGCTTGTCTTCCACGCCCACCTTGGGAAACTCCGGCAGGTGCTGCAAAAAGCTGTGCCTGGCACCATGTTGAAGCACCTTGCGCACCAGCCCCATGTAGGCGCTCAGAGTTGAAATGCTCAACTTGGGTTCAAGACTGGACATTTTCTGCAGGTACTCATCCAACAGCTTGTAGTTGATGCTCAACACATCCGTCTGACCAAAGAACGGCAGGATGTGCTTGTCCATCCTCAGCTGCAGGTTCATGTAACTGGTCTTGGACAGCTGCATGCGATTGAGCTTGGCCAGTTCAGTGTCCATCAGCATCTTGGCCACCTTGGCAAAAGACACCACCTCTGCTGCGTTCACATCAATGGGCAAGCCCTCAAACGTTCCGCCATGCATGCGCAGGTTGATGTCATCGTAAAAGCGCTTGGCAGCTTCCAGTGCATCACGCTTGTTTTCTGTCTTGGTGGTGCGCTTGAAGATGTGCTTTTCAGCGTAGTAGCGTACCCACCAGTAGCTTGAGGCTGGGATTTTGAAGATCACCAACTTTCTGGGGTAGCCAGGAATCCGTGTGATGGTGTCCTGTAGCGGGACAGATCTGTGGCGCTGATGGGAGTCGGGTTCTAGTGCTCGGGCCATGGCTTTCACTCGCAATGTTCTACATAGTGTGTTTTCTGAGAAGCAGGGCAGTCAACCGAAAGCTGGCTGGACTGTGGCTTTTAGACGATCTGCACAATCGATCGAATGGTCAGGCAGTTGCTGTTTGCTCTGCAGGTTCATCTGCACTGCTCTGGGAGGTTTGACCTGTCCAATAGTGCTTGTCATGCCAATCACGGAGATCTGATAAGGTTTTATCGATCGCTTGTGTGCCATATCTTTCTGTCATTGCTTTTAAACAGTCAACATCAAAGTTTTCGATCACAGTGTCTTGAATGCCACTTTCCAGGAGTTCTTCTTTGTGTTTTTCAACTTTTTCGGGCCATCTTTTGACTTCATCAAACAAGTGCCTGGCATGGTGATAGTTGTGCAATCGCTTGCTTAATTTTGTAAAGTCGTTGTTCTCTACGTAGAAAGATCCACTGCATATTTTTGAGTACTTCAAAATAAAAAAACTGTTGGGTTGAATTCTTTCTGCAGTGAAGTAAAAGTGTGAAATCGGAATCGTTGCCCAATAGCCAGGACCTTCCTCGCCAGTGTCTGGACTTAAACAATATTTCAATCTACCAAGAGAACGGATGTAATTTCTGTGATGACCGTGTGCTTTGTAGCAACTGAAATCCTCAGTACCCAGCAGACGAACGATCTCTTTGCGCTTGGGCAGCTCGCCTTCGTCCTTCACATGCCAAAGCAAGATTGAGCCTTTGGTAATTTTTTCGAAAAGATTTGACATGACATTCGCTTCCATAAATTCCCTAAACCCGAAGGTTTAGGGGGGAGGGGGATTGCTTGGTTTAAGCGGGTTGATTAATCGTCACGCCGCCAATGGTTTGGGTCTGGGGCGCATTGAGCATGGCCTCAGGTTGCACTGCACCGTTCACTGCAGGCATGCCACTGGGTTGATAGCCCTTGTCGCCAGGCTTCATGCCCCAGCCAGAGGTGATGCCCAGTTTTTCGCGCAAGACGTCAAGCTTTTGTTGCATGGCTTCCAGGTCATCTGGCATGCTGGCCTCGGCCACCAGGTTCAAGATCTGCGACTCCATGGATTCGTTCAGCTTGAAGAACCTGACCACGCGGCGCTCTTGGCCAATGGGGTTCACGCAAACCGCAAACTCAAAGCTGCCTTGCTTTTTGCCCTCAACCACGGTGTTGAGCACAAACTGGTCATCCACATGCACCACGGTTTGGCTTGACTTGGCATTGGCCAAAAGAATTTTGCGCAGCATCTGCGTCTTGGCTTCCTTGTGATCCTTGACGTTTTTGGCTGCTTCGGCCTCGTCCCTGGTGGCTGTGATCTTGCCAATGCCGCCACGGTCTTTGATGTAGTTGGGCAGCTCTTGGGCCGTGAGGTTTTCATCATGCGCCACCTGTAGTACTTTGGAGTACGAGTAGGCGGTCTGACGATCCGTTGGCAGGATGAAGCGCAGCACCGTGGTGATCCAAGGCGTGTTGGCCTGGGTCTTGATCTCATGCTCTTCCTCCAAGCGCTCACGCATGCGCTGAAGGATGTGATCCCGCAGGGGTGACTCGTTGATCTGCAGGGCATAACTGTAGATGGCACCCAAGAGGGCATAAAGCTCCTTGGTACCCCTCACAACGTATGTTTCCACATACTGGTCGTTCATCTTGGACAGGTTCTGGGCCTGCCCCAAAACCATGTCCACCTGAGCGTCGTTGGCGCTCTTGTCACTGGGTCGGCGGCTATCGGAACCGCCAAGGGCGCGGTTCATAAGTAGGCCAAAAGCAAACTCATCCACAGCTGGAACCGCTGGGGCAGGGCTGGGTGGAACCCCATGAAAGGCAATGGTTTGGACGGACTCTTGATTCATAAAAACTCCTGTTGAAAAATAACTTTCGGGACCGTCGGCCAGGATGGACACGACAAGCACAGGTTAGTTTTCTGGCGTCGGAGGTTTTTCACTTTTTCGAGGGGGTACGAAAAAATGAAAGTTCAAAGGCTGGAATGGTGTAGGCAAGAAAAGCTGGTTTCCTTGATCGCTGGTGGGCTACTGAGGTCTGAGGTGACCGCGCCCTTTATCCACGGCACCTACCTGGAGCTTTGGTGGCGATGCCTTAAGTGTTCTAAAGAATTCACCCAAAGCGGCCGTACCGGCATATTCACCTCTGCCGGCGCATACAAGACCTTCTGCATGTTTGGCTCAATAGAAGACATGACGTTTCATGACTGGTGGCTGAGCAAGGGCCATGAGTTTTTTAGTCAAAGCATTACGACCTTGCAAGTCACGCTGTATGTGAAACGCAAGAACATCAATGCATTTGCAATTACCGTAGATGCATTTCAAGATGTATCAAGCCAGTTGGCCGGAAAAGAGTTTGGCTTTTGGCACGACCAGATCTGCCTGCTGAATGCAAAACAGGGGCTGCTGTCTGAGGCACCATTGTCCTGGCCAATTTTTCGCAGTCGAATTGGCTTGGAAGCGATCTCTCAGCTGTTGAGCATCATGGAAACTCATGACCAAATCGTTCGCAATGCGCCAAAAACATGTCTATGGCAGATAGGCGAACAGCTAAAACTCAACCCTAAGGCCATGCCTAAACATGATGACTTCCCTGCTGATGCGGCAGACAAGCACAAGGCCATGGGTCAGACTGTGAGCAACTACCTGAGAAAAGGGAATCGCCTTGTCAAAAATGCATGCAATGGCATATTCCCTAAATGCTGATCAAAATTAATTTTTTCTCCCGTCAACTACAACGTGGGGCATTCAAAAAGGTTATGGGCTAAAGCCTGGATTCATGCGTGGAGCTCGCAAACCATTTAAGTATGAAGGATTCCCAATCGCTCAAAGCATTGTTAATCTGCTCTTTCTGAGATCACCACCAACGTGCGTTGTCCGCCAAAGGTCAATGCCACTTGCAGTGGAAAAGCGCCATCCGGCACGGCGCTGGCATCAAACCGCAAGGTTTTGACATCAAATTTCAGCCATTCAGGAAGTGCAGAACCACTCGGTAAGTTTGCGCGAATATCGGAACTTTCTGCGGCTGCGGTACGAACCGATTCAGGCAGATCAAAGCTAAATCCTGCGCCCACGGTAGACGTTCCCTTTGGCAAAGAAACCGCAAACATCATCGACAAACCGGTTGAACTGGGTGCATTGCGTTGCTCAACGCTGATGCCTGATGCCTGCGAGCTTGCAGCTGAGCTGTTGGCAGAACTGCCTGAGTCATTCGTCACCAAAGTTTGGGTTGTGGCACTCACCATCAACGGTTGAGGTATGTTGGCATTGGACAGACTTGTGCCCATCACAGGCGGTGTTGGGTTATTGGCCAATAATTTAGAGGCGACAACTTGCGCCGCGGTGACATTGGGTGAGACAGAGACATCGCGTGTGATGTTGGTGCCCGTTTTGTTGACAACCCCAGTGAAGTTGTTGGTGCCGTCTAGGGTGATGCTGCCGCCAGCGGTGAGGTTGGTGGGGCCGGTGGCGACAGTGAGTGTGCTGCTGGTGCCCTGGGTGACGTTGCCGGTGGTGGCAGTCAGGTCCAAGGTGCTGGCGTTGACCACACCGTTCACAGCGAGGTTGGTGGCAGCAGTTGCGTTGAGGTTGCCAGCCGTGGTCACGGTGCCCAGTGTGAGCGCATTCGCATCGACGATGGTCACGTTGCTGCCATTCAGGCTAACGGCACCCACAAAGTCATTGCCCGCATTGCCCAAGTTGATTGCGGCGGGTTGTCCGCCCTGCGTGGCTGTGAAACTGCTGGTCGATTGCGCTGTGATCACGCTGCCGCTGGATTGGCTGATGGCGCCATCGGTGCTGGTCACGCTCAATGTGCCTGTGCTGGTCAGGTTGCCCAATTGCACGCCAGCCGTGGTGTCTGTGATGCTGGTGTTTCCACCCACAGAAACACTGCCCGAAGCGCCTTGGCTGAAGTTTTGGGTGACTGATAGGTCACCTCCAAGGGTCATGGCACCGCCAGTTTGCACCAACGAGGCTGCCGTCATGGCGCCTGTGCCCGAAAAGCTGCCACCGCTTTGGTTGAAGCTGTCCGAGGTGGTTGAGCCTGTATTGGTCAGAGTGCCGCCACTTTGCGTGAGGCCGCTCAAAACCATGCCGCCCGTGCCCACATTCAAGGTGCCCGCGCTTTGCGACAAATTGCTGCCCGTGCCCGTCAACCCGTCAATGTTGACCGCACCGCTTTGCGCAGGAGCAACCACTGTGCTGCCAAAGCTGGCCGTCACGCCAGAGGGAATGACCACGTTGGCCACGTTGGACAAATCAGGCACCGCACCGCCCGCCCAGTTGGCGGGATCAAACCAATTGCCCGTTGTGCCGCCCACCCAAGTGACAGAGTTCAGGCGTGTGATGCTGCTTTGCGTGTTGCTGGCGTAAGTGATGGCGTAATTGCCGCCGCTGTTGCCGTCAGCCACCACCGCTGCGCTTGGCGTCAGCGTTTTGCCGGTGCCCACATTCTTATTGTCAAAGTTAAGGCTGACGCCACTCACCGTATCGCCTGCAACACCCAGTGCTGTGCTCAGTGCCGTCAAGTCTGCTGCGGTCACTGAGGAGGTGGTTTGCCCGTCGTAGACCTTGGTGCCCGTCGGTGCAGTCAGTGTCACGGCTTTGGGCGTGATGGTGCCTGAGCCACTGATGGACGCATTGGTGATGGTGTAGTTGCCAGCATCGTTGCCCGTCAATGCCAAATTGCTGAGGGTGTAGGTGGTCGAACCTGCATTGCGCGAGGCAAATTGCCCATTTCCGCCAGCGCTGACTGCGTCGGTCAGGGCACCCGACGTCACCACGCCGGTCATGCCAATCGAGACCCCAGTCGCTGCGGTGGTGCCGTCATAAGGTTTGGTGGCGTTATTGACATTGGGGGTCAATGCTTTTGGTGTGACAGACAAGTCACCCACGACGGTCAAGCGACTGAAGTTGGGGTTGGCGCTGGGCGTGATGGCAAGCCCAGAGCCTTCCAACTGGTAAGCCCCTGCCTTTGTCTGTAAGGTCGTGCTGAGCGAAGCATTGACAGGGGTGAGATTGAATGTGGCCGATGTGCCTGCGCCGTCGTTCACGGACACGGCATTGCCGTTCACGTTCACAGTGCCTACGTTGACCGGTGCAGCAGGGTTGCCCCCCGCAGGCATGTACTGAGCGCTGCTCACGGTGTAGGTGGGCGCAGACCCGTAGGTGGCACTGGCGCTTTGCAAGCGAACCAAGAGTTGCTCAGCCGGCACGATGGTGTAACTGCCCTTTGCGTAACTGATTTGGTAATTTGGCGCAACAGCGCCAGAAGGTACCAGTGCATTGGCATAGGTGCCTGCAGACTCGGTGCCACTGCTGGCCAACACACCGGTTGCAGCGCTGCCGTTGGTGATGTTCAAGGTGTTGGTGCGGTCTACGCTCACCGTCGGTGTGCTGGTCAGAACGCCAGCGGTCGACGCCGTTTCGCCCACCACAAAGGGTGAATAACTGAATGTGAAGCCAGGGTCTGCGGTGGTCACAAACTTGGCATCGTTGTTGGCGTAAACCGTTAAAGAAGCTGGGGTGATTTGTTTTGTAGCCGCTGCAGGCTGCGTGAGCGAGTAATTGCCTGACTGCGCACCCGACAAGCTCAGACCCGTAAAAGTCACTGTGCTGGCCGTGGCGACGTCTTTGGTGTTGAAGTTGCCAAGGGCTGTGCCAGTCAGAGCAACGGTGTCGCCCAAGTAGGCCTTGCCGTCACTGCTGGTGCCCGTGCCTGTGGCAATGGCGGTTTGCAAGACCGCCGTGCCGCTCACAACGGCTGTGGTGGTGCCGTCGTAAACCTTGTCAGCGGTGGTCACGCCCGACACCGTCAATGCCTTGGCCGTGATGCGTGGCGTTGTGGCGTTGGCGTGCTGGGTCAGGCTGTAGTTGTCTGCGCCTGTGCCAGTCAGACCCAGACCTGAGAAAGCCACCGTGTTGGCTGTGATCACGTCTTTGGTGTTGAAGTTGCCAAGGGCTGTGCCAGTCAGGCTCACGGAATCAACCGCATAAGCCTTGCCGTCGCTGCTGGTGCCCGCGCCTGCCGCAATGGCAGTTTGCAGCACAGCGGTGCCGTTGACGGCGGCTGTGGTGGTGGCGTCGTACACCTTGTTGGCCGATGACAGCCCGCTGACGGTCAGCGCCTTGGCCGTGATGCGCGCCGTGTTATCGGAAGGCTGCGTGAGAGCGTAATTGCCTGATTGCGCACCCGTCAAACTCAGGCCTGTGAAAGCCACCGTGTTGGCCGTGAGCACGTCTTTGGTGTTGAAGTTGCCCACAGCTGTGCCCGTCAAGCTCACCGTGTCACCCGTGAAGGGTTTGCCATCACTGCTGGTGCCTGTTGCCACAGCCGCTTGCAATACTGCGGTGCCGCTCACCACGGCCGTGGTGGTGCCGTTGTAAACCTTGTTGGCGCTTGAGAGCCCAGAAGCCGTCAGCGCCTTGCGGTTGACCGTCAGCGTATTGGCGGAGACGCTGTAGCCCAATCCAGTCAAGTTGCTGGTGATGGTGTAAGGCGTGGC
This sequence comes from Limnohabitans rimovensis (SeqCode), assembly GCF_965234775.1. GTDB lineage: Bacteria > Pseudomonadota > Gammaproteobacteria > Burkholderiales > Burkholderiaceae_C > Limnohabitans > Limnohabitans rimovensis. The sequence goes on from NZ_OZ248566.1 coordinate 638,866, forward strand.
ATTGGCATTGAGACGGCCCGAGGAATAGGCCGCGCTGGTGATGGTTTGAGAGAACGTATCGCCATTCAACAACCCAGTGGGCGTGGTGGACAACGCAAAACTGTCGCCATAAGTGATGACTTGGTTGAGGTTGTCCAGGGTGATGGCTGTGGGCTGTTCGCGATAAATGCCATACACACCCGAGCTAAGGGCGGTCCAGCTGCCAGTGGCAAAGTTGGTCGATTCATCGGCGTTGTACCTAAAGCGCCCAGTGCCTGCCGTCAGGCCGCTCAAGCTGGTCAAGCCCGTACTGCCTGTCACGCTGCCAGTCATCAGGCTGATCCTTCCTCCAGTACCGACGCTCAGCGTGGGCGTTCCAGAGATCAGCAAGTTGCCCCCGGAGGCAGTTCCTGGGGCGGTGCTCTTACCCGCGTTGAGCAAGATGGCACTGCTGGTCGTGCTGGTGGTGTTGATGTTGTCAGCCAAGGTGAGGTCGCCCGTCAAGGTAGAGACACTGACGGCGCCGGTGGCTCCAATGCCAGAGGTGGCACCCACTGTGCCGATGGTGAGCGCATTGCTGTCAATGTAGGTTAGGCTGCCCACGCCGCTGGCCGCCAAGGTGCCAACGTTGTTGCTGGCGTGGTCAAGCGTGACGTTTCCGCCTAAGAGGAACAGGTCACTGGCGACAACGAAGCCGCTGGTGCCATCGGTGACAGCCTTGCCGGTGCCGCCTTTGAGGGTGATTTGGCTGTTGGTGGCCGTGATCGGCGCACTGATCGTGATGGCCCCACCGTTAATGGAGATCGGACCTGTTGCGGTGATGGCTGTGCCCACGGTCACATCGGCGGTGTTGGCGCTCTTGCCCAGGCGCACGCTAGAGGGGGAGCCTGAAATCGATGGAAATGTCTGCGCCGCTGAGAAGGTGGACCCTGCTGATTCAAAAACGATGTTGCCACCCGTGTTGAGTTTCAGAGCATTGGGGTTGAAAGTTTTGTTGGCCTGTATCGTGATGTCAGACGTGCTGGTGGTCACAGATGATCCACTCACAGCCCCGATATTCAAAGTTTCACTTCTTAGAGAGGTGATTGAGTTCTGCGTACCTAACGAGCTTCCATCCGGTGTCAGGTCAACGATACTGATGCGCCCAGACTGCGACAGCAGACTGGCCCCGGCCCAGTTTTGCAGACCATCTGAATTGGCGGTTGTTCTACGGTACAGGTTCAGGGTGAGTGCACCGGAGTCGGTGACGATGGTGTTACCGCCACTGAAATAAATACCCATTGCGTTACCGGTGGTGGTCAGATTGGATGCATTTCCTGTCACGGTGATGTTGCCGCTGCCACTGGTCCGGACAATGGAGTTGTCGCCAAAAAGAACGGCGACGTCATCTTGAGTTCCGCTAGCCCCCCCAGCTGCAAAAGAAGAACTTAGATTTATGTTGCCGCCAGAGGCATTGAAGCTGGCGTTGTTGCCAATTAGCAGAGCATAGTCTGTGCTGCTCGTTTGGGGTGAATTTGTGACGCTGTAAGTGATCGGTGACCCTTGGGTGGTCACGCTGAAAGACCCCTGTACGATGGCTGTGCCGGAAAGGCTGATACCCGTGCTGTTGGTCGCGGTGCTGGATAAGTTGTTGTTCACCGAAATGATGCGGCCAGCGTTCAGAGTAATCCCACCACCAATGCTCAAGGCATAGTAAACATTGATGTCTCTGTGCGCGGTCAGCGTCAGAGAATTAGCGGCCGCTTGGGTGACTGCGGCATTCACTCTGATGTCGCCATTGCCTCCCGGTGACGCATCCGTGGCAATGGCAACGCTGGTGGTGAGTAAGTTGCCGGCCAGGGTTGTCGCGCCAATGCCACTCGTGGTTTGCCCGCCTGAACCGGCGCTGATGGTGAAGTCAATCGGGTCCAGCAGCCATTGGCCAGCGTTGCCTTTTGGCGCCAACGTGTTCACCCCGGCTGTTTCAGCCACGCGCAGTGTGTGCCCTGAGGTTTCGACACGCCCACCTTGGCCGCTGTTGGGGCCGCCTTGTGCATGAATTTGCCCTGCAAAATCGGTTTCACTGCCTTCTGCTTTGACATCACTCCACAGCACCACCATGCCGCCATCGCCATTGTGCGTGGCGCTGGCATCGATGGTGGCACCGCTGGCCATGTTCACTGTGGTGGCCTGTTGGTTAGGCTGCTCTGTGACTTGCAGCAGCGGGTCAGCGCTGCCTTGCCAGTTGCCCCCCACCAGCACCGTGCCGCCGCCGGCAGGCCCCGTGGCGCTGATGCGGCTGCTGCTTTGCAGCTCAATGCTGTCGCCTTGCAGGCTGATGTTGCCGCCTTTGCCAAAGGCCTCAGTGCTGCTGGCATCCAAGGTGCCCGCATTTTGCACACGCGCGCTGCCCGACAACACAATGCGCCCGCCTTGTTGTTGAAGGCCAGTGGCTTCCACCGTGCCACTGTTTTTCACCACGCCGCCGACCAGGCGGTCCATCGATTGCGCGCTGATGATGACCAAGCCGCCAGGGGCTTGTACGGCCAAGCGGTTGTCCACCAGGGCTTGAATTTGGCTGGGCGTGACGCGCAGGCTCGTCAGGCGGTTGTTGCTGTCGAACTTCAAGTCAAAGGCTTCGCCAGCGGCCATGGCCACGGTGCCCATGTGCGCGATGACGGCACCTTGGTTGCGCACCTCAGGTGCGAGCAGTGCGATGTAGCCGCCCAATGTGGCCTTGAGCTCGCCTTCGTTGACCACGCTGGCGGTGCTGTCGTTGCGCTCAAACCTGTTTTTGCCCGCCATGAAGTCGGCATTGCCAATGCCATGTGTGGTCGCGATCAAACCGCCCACATCGACGCGCGCATCTTTGCCAAAAAACACACCCGACGGGTTGGTGAGGATGACTTGGCCGTTGGCTGAAATTTGGCCAAAGATTTGGCTGGGGTCGTTGCCGAGCACACGGTTGAGCGTGACGCTGCTGGCACTGGGCTGTACAAACTGCACCTTGGCGTCTTTGCCCACATTGAAGCTTTGCCAATTGATGGCCGCGCGGTCGGTGCTTTGCTGGATGAGCATATTCGCACCCGTTTGCCCAATGCTTGCCTTGCCCGCGCCGACTTGCCCGCCCGTGGGCAAGGTGCTGGGTGGTGGTGCCGTCTGGGCGTAGGCGCTTTGCGCCAAAAGACCCCCCAGAATTGCAGCAATGGCTGAGACCACCTTCGCACCCGAGCTGGGCTTGCCTTTGGCGCTGACGGTTTCGGCAGCGGCGACATAGGTTTGCTTACTGGCGTTCCAGATGCTGTGGAATGACTTGTTCATGGTGCGGGGCTCTGTGGGTGCTTCAGATGAAAAAAGCGTGTTGGGTCTTGGATCGTGGGTGGATCAAAAAGACAAGCCTGCGGTGAACCAGATGCGGTTGATCAGAAGCGTGCCGTCGCCATCGGTACCGGTGGCTGTGGGCTTGGGGTTGCTGCCTTCGCGCTGAGACCACGTGAGCTTGGCGTTGAGACCCAGGGGGCCTTGCCAAGCCGCGCTCAGGCCATACCCGCGCAAACTCGATGGCGTGGATGCGTCAGCGGCTGTGGTTGGCAGCGCGGTCACCCAAGCTTGGTCTATAAAACCGCTCAGCAACCACGCAGCATGCAAGCGCCAGCGCCATTCGCCCGTCAGCAGTTGGCCGCGCTCACCACCCAACTCGCTGCTGGGGTAGGCGCGCACGATGGTGGCACCGCCGATGTAAAACTTCTCAGACGAGTCCAGCAACTGCGTGGCGTATTGGCCTTGGAGGTTGAGGAGCAGAGAGTGGTCCTTGGTCAATGACTGTTGTCGGCTCAGGGCGTAGTTGAATTTGATGTAGTCGCGGCCCAGGGTGTCGATCTGGGTGTGGGCCTTGACACGGGCGAGTTGACCTTGCACCACTTGCAATGAGGCACTGTTGGCACCGCCGCCACCCAGGTCGTCAAAAACGTTGCCAGAAAAACCCAACTTCAGGCTGTTGGTCTCGTAATCGGCGTAGCTGTTGGTGGCGCTGGTTTTGTTGATGCTGTCGTTGTAGAAACGTTTGTTATCCAGACCCCCAGAAAAATACAAATTGCGCATGCGCTGCCGAACGACTGGAAAGCTCCAGTCCAAGCCTATGCTGTCGGAGCTGCCTTGGACGTTCAAGCTCACCAAGCTGCTGGGGCCGTCGATGACTTTGTAGTTCATCGTGCTGCCGTTGAACCCAAAGCGCAAGCCGTTGTAGCCCACAGGGACGGTCAGACCCAATCGGACGTAGGCACTGCCTTGGGTGCGCAATGCGGTCAAGTTGATCAATTCGCCGTGGTCGCCAGGGCTGTTGATGTTCAGGTTGAGCATGACGCGGTTGCTGCCGGTTGAGCGCGCACCGGTGTTGTCCAGGGTCACTTCGCCGTAGACAAAAGCCTCGTCGCTGTTTTGAATCGCCAAGCCCGTTTCGCCTTCGGCCTGGCCTGGAACCAAGGTGCCTGCGACGCTGATGCCGGGCAGGTCGTCGGCCAACAGCAGGGCACGGTCGAGGGCCAGTGTGTTCAAAGGCTCGCCCGTTTTTTGTTGCTCCTCGAAAAAGGCCTCAATGTCCGAGGAAAGAACGCGCTTGGAAGGTTCGCCTTCCAGGCGCAGGCCAGCAAACCGTGCTTCCACCACTTGCAGGGTGATGGTGCCTTCGCTGATGTCTTGCTCTGGCAAATAAACCCGCGCCAACCATCCGGACTCACGGTAGGCAGCGGCGACCGCATCGGCGGCGCGCTGTATCCCGGCAAAGTCGAGTTGCAGGCCCACAAACGCCTGCAGGACGGTTGCCAGTTGTTCGCTGCTGAGCAAGTTGTTGCTTGCAAAGCGGAAGGATTTGACCATGACGGTCATGCCCGATGTGGGCTGGATTTGGGGGGGCAGCGGTGCGCTTTGGGGGCGCGCTGCGGGCAATGGCTGTGGGCGTTGTTGCTCGATTTGCTGACGCAAGCTACCGGCGTCTGGGGGCGTTTGGGCCCATCCCGAAAAGCTCAGCCCCAATGCGACAGGCAAAGACCAATAAGTGGGAAGAGGTCTATTGGGCATTTTGTGGGTCAAGAAAAAACATCGCGCGAGGTTAAAACGCGAAAATCTTTCTTTGCCTACAAAAACCTACAAAATTGACATGTCTTAATGGGTGAGGTCAGCAGGTACTGCTAAACCACTTGCACTGAGATGCACAGCTGGTAGCCGTGCCCCCGGATGGCTTCGATGCAGTTGCTGCCCGCTCCGGCGTCTACCAGTTTCTTGCGCAGGCGCACCATGCGCACTTCCAGGCTGGCTTTGGGGTAAGTTTCCAGGTTCAGGCCGAGGGTTTCGGCGATTTGCCAGTAGGCGATGCGCTGTCCTGGGGCACGTGAAAAGGCGGTCAAGATGGAAGTTTCAGAAGCGCTCAGGACAATTTCAGACTGACCAGGCTTGGCAATACGCATGTGCTGCTGATGCAGGGTAAAGCTTTGCTGGTTCTGGTTTTGCAGCAGGGTGTCAACCCTTTGTCGACGCCGACCAAGGGCGCCAACCGCGGCACAGAGTTCGGGCACTTCGATGGGTTTGCTGAGGTACATGTCGGCACCTCGCGCGTAGCTTTCGAGCTTGTCGCTCAGGCCCGAGCGGGCTGTTACCACGATCAAACCCGCGAGCGGGTAGGCGGTGCGTACGCGCTCAGTTAGGCTCAGGCCATCTTCGCCGGGCAGGTTCAGGTCGATCAAAAAAATGTCAACGTGTTGGCCTTGGGCCACGTCTTCGAGCTCTTCGGCACAAGACAGTGCAACGACTTGATGGCCTGATTCCTCCAGCGCTTGCTGGAGCATGTCGCGCAAAATGTCGTGATCTTCAACAATCACCAGGTTCAGGCGTGGTGCAGGGGTATCCACAGAACAAACTCCACATGTTGATAGCTGGGCGCGTAAACCAAAGTGCCCCCCAGGCTTTGCGCCAGCTCTCGCGATAGGAAAAGCCCGAGGCCTGTGCCCGATTCGCGTTGTGCGGCATTGGCGCGGTAATACTTGTTGAACAGTTGCTCAGTGTCAGGCCAGCCAGCCAGCCCCGGTGTGTTGCTCATGCGCAGTTCCAAGCCCGGCAGATCATCCTGGGTTTTGGGCTTCAAGGTGACGGTAACGGGGGTGAGGGGGTCGCTGTAATGGGCCGCATTGATAAGCAAATTGGTCAGAACGATTTGCAGCAGTTGTGGGTCTGTGTGTGGCCGAGGCAAGTTTAGGTCTGCGGCGAGATCGAAACGCCCCTTAAGCTTTGAGATGGCCTTTGCTTGTTGACGTAAGAGCCCCACCACATTGACTGGTTGGCGGTGTTGCTTCAGTCGAAGTTCTCCGATTTGGTCAGACTGCACGCAGCGCTCGATGATGGCTTTCATGTCTTGCACAGCATGGCTGGCATGTGCCAGGTTTTCTTCCCGGTTTGTCTTGTTACCCAGCGCTAACGACACGATAGACAGCGGTGTCTTGAGCTCGTGCATCAGCATGTGTAAAAACTGAGATTGCTCTTGACGCTGTCGCTGCTCAAGGGCCAGGACTTGCTTGGTCCTGTCTAGGTTCATGGCCATCATGGTTTTCTCGTTTTGTAGCTCATGCGATTTTTGGGCCATGTTGTATACACGCAATTGCATCAGCAAGAACATCACCAGTCCATCGAGCAAGACATGCATCAGGTTACCGGCCAGCAAGAAGCGGTTGATTGGCAGCCACCCCTGCCGGATGGCGGCGGGGATGATGTTGATGGTCGCGAAAATGGAAAAATAAGCCAACAATAACAAGTAGGACAAGCTTTGTTTTTGCCGGGAGGGTTGAGCGAACAACAAGGTAAACCACATCAAGCCCAAGCAAACAATCACCATGACATTGGTGCTTAACAACATGAATCGGGTCATGTCAAAGAACTGGAGAAAGGGCAGTACGCAGACCAGCGCCACAGCGGCAAGTGTTGCGCGCAGAAAGCCGCGCTGCAGGCCATAGTCTTCAAACAAGACGGTATAGAACCATACGCCGCTAGCAAGAGTCCAAATCCGGATAAAGTATCCTAGGCAGAGGCGGAAGTTCAGGGGAATGAGATCGCTCAGCAAAAGCCCACTGAAACCCACCATACTGAAAGCCCACAGCGTGGCCATCCATTGTTTAAAGGCGTATACCCCCATCACTCGCTCTCGACTCATCCACCATTGCATCGTCGACCACAGGGCAAAGACGATGGACACAGACTGCAGAAAGACCACGAGTCTTTCCATGTTGTAATTTTTGACTTGTGCTTTGCGCAAAGGCCAGACATCGGTCATGACCAGCCGGGCACTTGGGGTGTCGATGCGCAAGTACAGGTTGCGCTCTTCGGGTAAGGGTGGAATCTGAAATGAAAAATTGATCGAATCCAAGGCATCCTCACTGCGCGGTCTAGCATAACCACCGTGCTGGACCCGGGTTGAGGCTGAGTCATACAAAGTCAGTTGATCGAGGAAAAACGGTTCAACACCGACGATCCATGCCTCTTTTTCTTCGGGTAAGGCTGCACGCAAGGTGTAGCGGATCCAGATGGGTTCTTCCCCAAATCCCCAATTCATCTTGCCATCAAAAGATGTCCAGCTTTCGACGGCTTGGACCTCTTGAAGCGTGGCACGACCGCTGGAGTCCATGTGCCAGGCCATGGATTGGACGAGCGGAGGTGCTTTGCTTCCGTCTGGGGATGGTTGGCAAGCTGCCAGCCCGAATGTGAGCAGGAGCGTCAGGAACAATCCAGACCAACGGAACCAGCGGGGAGCATTGACGAGCATGGTCAAGGAACAGGTGGGTATGACAATGAAAGGCTTGAAAGCTGGTAGTTTTTAACAGAAAAGCAAGTTGAAGCCTACATTTCCCTACATCGCTGAAGCCATCACTTGTTCCAAGCTACTGGGTTGATCGAAACCCGTCCTTATCTGTCACACCCGGCTAGACCGGGTAACCATCCCCGCCGAAGTCACCCAAGCGTTTAAAGGTTGCGACGACCTTGCCAAAAAGCAAAGGGAATGCTTGGATTACATCGTTGTGCATGAACTGGTGCATTTGCTGGAGCCGGCACACAACGAGCATTTCATCAAACTGATGGATCAACATATGCCCAAGTGGAAGTCACATAGGCAATTGTTGAACAGCTTGCCGGTCAGGCATGAAAACTGGGAGTACTAAGAACCTTAAACTATATGCTTATGAAATTAACTAATATATGGATATGGCAATATTTTAAAAATTCCGTATTCGCAAGTGCAATGTCACAATGGTTGAATGGATCGCTAAATGATCTATCGAAAATTTTTGACGAAATCGCGTATCCTGATGTGTCTCATCGCAAATGTGGTTTGCACAAATTAAACTAATAAATTATTTTTTACTACTTTCAAAATGCAAATTTATTTCGATTGAAGCTTCGATGAAAAATAATTAAATTTGATATCTTTAGTTATAAGTCAGGAATCAAACCAGCTCGACAGCTGCCTTCAATTGACTGGGGCTGCTGTAAAGATAGGCAGCGGTGGTGCTGATTGAGCGGTGCCCAGCAAGCGTTTTTAAAATATGTATCGCAGTGCCTTTGTTGGCCAAGTTTGTTAGGAACGTTCTGCGCCCACTGTGACTGCTGGCACCCTCAACTCCAGCGCCTTCGTACATGAGTGCAAAGGCCTGAGCCAAGCTGTTTGCGCCGAATCCTGACTTGATGCTTTTTTGGCTGGCAAAGAATGGGTAGTTGCGATCCACGCACCGAGCCTGTGCTGCATACGCTGCCAATTCCTCGCGCAGTCGGATGTTGACGAAAACAGTCCTTGGGTGTCGGCCCTTGGTCATGTCGGGCAGCAAGCGGATTTCTTCCTTGACTGTGCCGTCCTGCTTGATCACATCGCTCCAGCGCAGGCAAGCAACTTCACCGATTCTTAAACCTGCCAGGTGAGTGAGCAGCATCATTGCTCTGTTGCGTGGCGCGAAGCGGCGTGTGCGGATGTGGTCCAGTACCCGTGTCAGTTCTTCTTTGGTGAGTGTTTTTGCCTGTGCCATTCAAGTTCTCCTTTAATCATGTGTTTGCGTTAATTGCATTGTGTTTTCACATATTTATCTGGGCAACCTGAGTCCTGCCAGAGTGGCGGGTTACCGAGCTAGAGAGAGGGCGAAATGAACTGGTTGTGGATAACTTTTTCATTGAAAAAATCCTCAACAATTTCAAAGCTCAAGAGGCGAAATCATTAGAAAGCTGAATTTTCATAGATTTCCGCATCGCTTTCGCACTCTTTTGGTGCCCAAATCACCACTGCATCAAATCAGCCCTACAAGCGCTGATCGGCGCTGCCAGCATCCCAAGTATTCGGTCAGGTAGATCGATGCGCTGTAGGGCGTTTTAGCGCTGGGGTTTTGTGACTAGACAGTTGTTGATTGCAGCTTTAGGGCAAATCTGTGAGATTTCCGCCACGGGCATGTACACAGCCCGAATGGGTCCTGCAGCTTTCGATTTCACAGCTACGGAAATTCGGGGTCAAGTACTTGAATTTCTGCCCAGATGATTTTCATTCGGTACCCCGCCAAGTTATCGGGACACCACGTATCGGTTGCCCATTTGAGCATGTGAAACAAAACTGTGGTCATGCAAACAACGCAGGACACAGCGATGAAAACACAAGATGAACTAGAGCAACTGGGACTTGACACTCTGACCCTGGCTCAATTCACCGGTACCAGCGCCTATTACAGGATCAGCCGCAGGCACCTGCTGACAGATGGCACCCGATACTTGGCAGAAAAGGGCGCTTGCTTTTGGATGATGGATGCTGTGGCCAGCCACCTGTGTGAGATTGGCACGGAGGACTGGTTTGTGCTGATCCGTGTGCAAGTGTCGGAGGGCAGGGCGGAGATGATCTACGAAGATGGCAATGGCCGCGAGCACGCCAGACAGGCGATACCCTACACAGACTTTGCCCAGAGTGAAATCACGCTGTACGCCTGCTGGGACCGGGAGCACTGGGTGATCATGCTGCCCAGCGAGTATTGATCTGTGTTGGCCCCGACTGAATGCTGTGAAATCCCCACTGCGCCCATAGCAACCAACGCGCGTCCTGAGCGTTCATGGCTCGAACTTCAGTTTTGATCACTTGGCTGCGGCCGTGGACCTGTGCGCGAACAGATGCTTGATAGGTGTGCATCAAGTACTTATCACTTGCGTGAAGGTAGTGCGCATAAAAAAGCCAGCGTGAAGCTGGCTGTTTGATGATCGCAATGCCGTTCAGAGGTGTGACTGGTGCTCTTCTTGCTCACGCAGCTTGATCAAATCAGCTGCTGCCAACTCAACGTTTTTTCCATCAATCGCCACAACGATACCCGTATTGGTTTTGATGGCTAGATCTTGCGCTGCACGGGCTGCACGCTCCATGGCCGCATATGAGCCTGCCAAATCTGGATCACTAGAGGTGCGAATGTCTTTGGTGTTCATTTTTTACTCCAGTCAATGAGCTTAGGGTGCATGCCAGAACTGTCATAAAACGCCCATGAATCAACTACCTTGCTGTAACGCTCATGGAAGTTGGCTAACCCAGCTTTGAAGCGTCGGCGAATAACGTCTTCAGGAATGTTGTGGCCACCTTGCAGAACGCGGCGCGCAACCCTGGATACGGCGATGTCTTCATTGGGCAATGACAAGAACCAAAGCTTAACTTGATAGCCTAGGTGCTGCCATACAGCTATCTTTTTCAAATAGGTCAAGCCGGACAGCGTGGTTTCAAACGCAAAACTGTGTCCAGCATCCACGCATTCGTCGATTTCTTCCAGCATCAGGCGGCCAGCCTTGAAAGAGGCTGTCTCTGGATTGAATGGAGCCAAGCCAGCAGCGATCAAATCGGCGTTGATGAATCTCAGCGTTTGGGCCTCAGCAGGCAAGAAATCACGGGCAAATGTGGTTTTGCCCGCGCCGTTGGGTCCAGCAATGATGATGATTTTTTTCAAATAACGCTCGTGTTCTTATGATTTTATGCTTTGCAGGGCCAATTGCCAACCGGCAGATCTAGGGTGCATTTCCGCGAAATTCCTGTCCAGCTAGTGACAAAAAAGGAATTGTCAATTTACTCGAGCCCGAAGATTTTCTCGAGCAAGGAGCTGTCCTGCCTTCGGCATGTGGTGGCAATGCCACTCCAAGATCCCATTTGGCCAATGAATTTCAACAATTCAAGCTTATAAATTACTATATGTCTGTGACTTTTTTTGTGATCCTGAAATCTGTAAAAAGGTGCTAAATACACTGGAAATCCTAGATTTCATTTGCAAGGAACGTGTATCCAGTGTGTGTCAGGTTTAAAAGCATTGAAATTGGTCCAGGCCAAGCGAGAAAAGGGTGCCAGCCAACAGCATGCAAGGCGTCAAAAGCTAAGCACCAAGTTGGCTGAGCAGATCCAGTTGGCCAAAGCACAGCAGTCAGGCACAGAGTTTTCGCCTGTAAGGATCCGTACGGTCCGAGACGAAGTGACAGGTGAGAGCCGTAGGGTTGAAGTGCCCAAGAGACTAAAGCCCTGGTGGTGGACAGATGACAAGGGCAAGCTGTGCATCACTGTTCGCTATGGGGCACGCACACTGGAGATAGTGGAAGGCAAAAACGCCATCGAGACTGACAGCATTGCCGATGTGATTGCTTCCTTGCAAGTGATCCCCTCTGCAGTTGACGCTGGTGAGTTGGACCGGCGCATTGACGCGGTGATGGCACAGGTCAAAGCTGGCATGGCCAAGCAGTCGGCGCCAAGTGCTCGTTCAACTTTGAAGCTGCCCAGTAAGACAACCTAATACAAGATGCTTGATCAAGCTTGATTCAGTTTTGGATTTCACCCGGGATATGGTTCAGGGGTATGGATTTTGATCTAGATCAACCTAGATTTTGAGCCATGTCTTGTTATTACACATCCCGGGTACATATGCATAGCAACCACCCCAGATAGGGCTTAATGCCGCAAGTATTTTTCTCATACTGCAGTAAGAAAAGTTCGGAAGAAGACGTCTAAATGAAGTGATCTCGAAGGAGGTTGATATGAATGAAACACGCCAAACGCCTCATCGCAATGTGTCGCTGCTGACGAACGCTGAATTGGACCAACTTTGGGCGATCTCTAGTGATTCAGCAGACGAGAAAACTGCCTTCAAAAAGCAAAGCACCCATCACCTCTACATGGAGTTCTTGCAACTCTCCAGCGCCAACACATCAAGCCGAAATGTGCCAAAGTTGACAACTAATGAGCAGCACCTTCTAGAGCAGATTGCTGTTCAAAGTGAGAGCGGCAACCCAATAAGTGTGAGTGAGGCTTGCTTAATGCGCCAGTTCGGTTGTGCATCTACAGTTCACCATCAGATCCAAAAATTAAGGGCTGCAGGCTTGATTTTTCTAGGCGTTGATCAAAAGGATCGGCGTAAAAAATTCATTAACCTCAGTTCAAACGGGCTCAGATACTTTGAGCAGATTGAGGATTGCTTGGATGCGGCTTTGATGAATCAGTAGGGGGTGACTGGCTTATTAGTCCGCCCTGAACAATTGAATTTCTCAAA
>NZ_OZ248567.1:0-218279 GCF_965234775.1 Limnohabitans rimovensis (SeqCode)
GGAAGCTGCGGCTTCTTTGTGCCAAGTTTGGGCTTAATTTGCAGACGGTGCTGCAAGCCATTTCGCCATCTCAGCGGACAAACTATGGCGTTGTAGTTTGAGAAATTCAATTGTTCAGGGCGGACTCATTAAATATCTTGTCTAAATTTGCAAGAGATCTACATCCAATAACGCGATACTTGCAAATTCGGCGGCGCAATTTATGAGATATCTTCAATAAATTCAAATGCTTATGAACTGTCAGGGCGGGCCGAGTACCAACATTTTGGCAAATCATAATCAAGCTTTCTGGTGTCGCTTGCTCTATCGAGCACATGCGGAAAGTGAGTACATTGACTTTTTTCGATAACTCTATCTTTCCTCAAAAATGTGAACTCCATAACCGGTGGTACAGAGAGTCCGTTGCGTATAAATGGCGGGTTAGAGTTGTTTGGATGAATATGAACAACCTCGAAGTCTCTAAGCAACTTGCCGAATGCCAAGTTTATTAACTCAAATCCCATTTTACTAAAGATCAAGTCTAGGTTATGGAACTCAATAACTAATATTCTGAATTTACGCAAGGTATGAGAGGTCGAATCTAAAATGACAGAGTATTCTGCTCCCTCAATATCCATCTGAAGGATGGAATTTTCTATTTCCGGCGCTTTCGTTTGGACCCAATACTCTAACGTCATGAACATTTCGTTATTTTTCGAACCAAGGTATTTCTTTTCGAAGTCAAATAACGAATTATTAATTGGTGGAGCATCAACAGAATAGTCAGCCAAGAAGCATTTCACACCTCTCTTAGTTAAATCGTTTTCAAAATTTGATGCTTCGCAAACGCCGGGAGAAAAACAAGTATGGATGCCCTCAATATCATTGGGAATTAGATAGCCACCGTCAGCATATCCCCCTACTCTTATTAAATCGTGGTTTGTAGCAACAGGTTTTAAAGACTCCAGGAATTCTGTGACTTGCTCTTTGCTTGTGGTTGCATTTATGTAAACTCCACAGTTCAGCAAAAAAGCCTTGATTCGACGTTTAATTGATAAAATCATAAATGATCCAAGGTTGAATAAATTGCATCATACGTGAAATGAAAAAGCAGATCTATATATTTAGTTTACGTCATTAAAAAGTCGATCTTGGAAAATGCCATGAAAATACGAAAGATCGGCTTCGTGAAAAATAAAATTACAAGTACCTAAGGATGTTCTGCATAACTCATTTTTGGCAAAAACAGATTTTTAAATCAAGCACTTACGCATGTCGTTGGTCCAAAAATTGGACTTATGCAGATCATCCCTAATATTCATATGCACCATCTAATTCCAAATTTTCTGCCCCCTCGATGTCCATAATAACAAAAAAAATTTCCCCTGCAAACCTGCCTCCCAAAATTATATTCATCGTCGAGCAAGGCACTAAATTCGAATATGTTTCTGGTGTTCCAGTTCACCCCTTCAATAACAAAGCATCAGTACCTCCGCCATAGATCTCGACAACTCCAACCTCATTACCTAGTGCCATTGGAAAAGATTCGCATTTAGTCTGCCACTCATTGGCCTTGATGTTTCTCAGAAAACATCTCAATTTCAAGTATATCGGCTAAATGCAATTGCATTTTTGTTACTTTTAAGGGCAAGGCAAACATAAAATTCAATATTTGTCCCAACATTGACAACGACGTCAACCCTTGGAAGAATTATCTTAACAATTTCAGTCTCAAAGGTTTCGAATAGGGCGTTTTCCATCGCTTTATTGCTATTGAATAAAATCCAAAGGTGTCATTTTGGCTACTTATTTAACTTTTAAAAATACATAAGATGTCGATATGTCGCAGAAATATTGGGGAGTTTCTCAATTAACGGCTTGCGTATTTTTAAAAACATCCAATTTTCCATCTGGTTCGACAAATCTGGCACTCTGCGCATTAGAAAGGGGTGGCATCCCAGAACTCAACTCAAAGTAGAGGGGTGCTTCTTGGGTCGATGTTCTAAATAGCTTACTCCACCGCCTTGACCATGTCTTCCACCACCTTCTTGGCGTCGCCAAACACCATCATGGTTTTGTCCATGTAGAACAACTCATTGTCCAAACCGGCATAACCAGCGGCCATGGAGCGTTTGTTGACGATGATGGTTTTGGCTTTATAGGCCTCCAAAATCGGCATGCCGTAAATGGCTGAGCCTTTGATCATGGCCGCAGGATTCACCACGTCGTTGGCGCCCAAAATGATGGCCACGTCCACTTGACCAAACTCGCCGTTGATGTCTTCCATCTCAAACACCTGGTCGTAAGGCACTTCGGCCTCGGCCAACAGCACGTTCATGTGGCCGGGCATGCGACCCGCCACCGGGTGGATGGCATATTTCACCGTGATGCCTTTGTGGGTGAGTTTTTCGGCCAACTCTTTCACCGCGTGCTGGGCACGGGCCACGGCCAAGCCGTAGCCGGGCACGATGACCACGGTTTCGGCGTTGCCCAAAATGAACGCCGCGTCGTCCGCGCTGCCGCTTTTCACAGGGCGCTGCTCGGTGCTGCCAGTCGCTGCGGTGCCCGCCTCACCGCCAAAGCCACCCAAGATGACATTGAAGAACGAGCGGTTCATGGCCTTGCACATGATGTAGGAGAGGATCGCACCGGATGACCCGACCAACGAACCGGCAATGATCAACATGCTGTTGTTCAAGCTAAACCCAATGCCTGCCGCCGCCCAGCCCGAGTAGCTGTTGAGCATGGACACCACCACCGGCATGTCCGCGCCGCCGATGGGGATGATGATGAGCACACCCAGCACAAAGGACAGCGCCAGCATGATGAGGAAGGCGTCCCAGTTGCCGGTGAACATGAAGTACACGCCCAGAGCGACCGTGGCCACACCCATCACCAAATTCAGCATGTGCTGGCCGGCAAACACCACCGGCGCGCCTTGGAACAAACGGAATTTGTATTTGCCCGACAGCTTGCCAAAGGCAATGACCGAACCACTGAAGGTGATGGCGCCGATGGCCGCACCCAAGAACAACTCCAAGCGGTTGCCATTGGGAATGTCCAGCGTGCCCATGCCTTGCGCCACGATGCCAAAGGCAGCGGGTTCGACCACTGCGGCAATGGCGATGAACACCGCCGCCAAGCCGATCATGCTGTGCATGAAGGCCACGAGTTCAGGCATCTTGGTCATCTCGACGCGCTGCGCCATGATGGCACCCGCGCCGCCGCCAATGACCAAGCCGAGCAGCACCCAGCCCAAGCCTTGTACAGGGTCAACCTGTCCAAACAGTTTGGCTTGCTCAAAAATCAATGCCGCAGTGGTGACCACGGCAATCGCCATGCCGCTCATGCCAAACAAGTTACCGCGAATCGAGGTGGTGGGGTGTGACAGCCCTTTGAGCGCCTGAATGAAACAGATGCTGGCCACCAAATACAAAAGGACGACGAGGTTCATGCTCATTTGTCAGCTCCTGCTTTGGGGGCTTTTTTCTTGAACATCTCCAGCATCCGCCGCGTGACCAAAAAGCCACCAAACACATTCACCGCAGCGAGCGCCACAGCCAGGACGCCCATGGTTTTGCCCAAGGGGGTGACAGTGAGGGCTGCGGCCAACATGGCGCCGACGATGATGATGGCCGAGACCGCGTTGGTCACCGCCATCAGCGGCGTGTGCAAAGCGGGGGTGACGTTCCAGACCACGTGGTAACCCACATAAATGGCCAGCACAAAAATAATGAGGTTGGTGACGGTGTGGTCCATGCTTATTTCCTTTTGACCTCGCCGCCTTGTGTCATCAAACACGCGGCCACGATGTCGTCTTCCATGTCGATGTGCAATGCACCCTCTTTGTTCACAACGAGCTTTAAAAAGTCCAGCACATTGCGCGCGTACAAAGCGGAGGCGTCTGCGGCCACGCGCGCGGGCAAATTGGTGTCGCCCACCAGGGTCACGCCGTGTTTGACCACAGTTTGGTCGGTCTCGGTGAGCGGGCAGTTGCCGCCCACGCCATTGGCGCCTTTGCCCGCGGCCAAGTCAACGATGACCGATCCGGGCTTCATGCTCTTGACCATCTCTTCAGTGATCAACACCGGCGCCGCGCGGCCAGGGATCAAGGCGGTAGAGATGACCACATCGGCCAATGCGACACGCTTGGCCACCTCGGCTTTTTGCCGGTCCAGCCAGCTCTGCGGCATGGGACGGGCATAGCCGCCCACGCCTTCGGCGGCTTCTTTTTCTTCGGCGGTCTCATAGGGCACGTCAATGAACTTGGCACCGAGCGACTCGACCTGTTCTTTCACACTGGGCCGCACGTCAGAGGCTTCGATCACCGCGCCCAAACGCTTGGCGGTGGCAATGGCTTGCAAACCGGCCACGCCCACGCCCAAAATGACCACACGAGCGGCCTTGACCGTACCGGCTGCCGTCATCAGCATGGGGAAAAAACGCTGGTATTGGTTGGACGCTTCCATCACCGCCTTGTAGCCTGCGATGTTGGCTTGCGAGGACAGCACGTCCATGCTTTGCGCACGGGTGGTGCGCGGTGCGGCTTCCAGCGCAAAGCTGGTCAGGCCCGCGGCGGCCAGGCGCTGCAAGCCTTCGGCATCAAACGGATTCAGCATGCCGACCAAGGTGGCACCCGTCTGGGCCAGCGCCAATTCCGCGGGGCTGGGCGGGCGCACTTTGAGCACCAAGGGGCAGGCCCAAGCTTGGGCGGCATCGGTGATTTCGGCGCCAGCGGCAGCCAAGGCATCGTCGGTGGCACTGGCGGCCACGCCGGCACCCGATTGGATGCGCAGGGTGTGACCAGCGGCCTTGAGTTTTTTCACCGTCTCTGGCGTCACAGCCACGCGGGTTTCGCCTGGCAGGGTTTCTGCAGGCACGCCAATCAGCATGAAGATCTCCTTTGGACGGGCCCATAAACGCGAGCCCCAGACATGAAATAAGGGTGCATAAGCTTACCCGAGTTTGCCCTGACCAAAGGGCCGGGCTGACGCGGGCGCGGCATTGGGGGTTTTCAGGGCTGACGTGGGGGCCATCAGCCATTAAACTGTCCACTTGGGTTGACATCTTGCAAGGCTGTCATGGCCGGTGTCGACCCCCACTGTTTGCCCCAGCGGCGCAACCACCATGGCCCTTCCCTTTCCTTTTTCAGCCATCGTCGGTCAAGAAGAGATGACCTTGGCGATCCAAATCGTCGCTGTCGACCCGAGTGTGGGCGGCGTGTTGGCCCTGGGCGACCGCGGCACCGGCAAGTCCACCGCCGTGCGCGCTTTGGCCGATTTGCTGCCCCCCATCCAAGTGGTCGAGGGCTGCGCTTACGGTTGCGACCCCAAAGACAAGTCGGCCCGCTGCGAAGCCTGCGCCAGCCTCAAAGGGGGCAAAAAAATCAAAGCCATCACCCGCCCAGTGCCGGTGGTCGACCTGCCCCTGGGCGCGACCGAAGACCGGGTGGTCGGTGCGCTCGATTTGGAGAAGGCCTTGTCGCAGGGCATCAAATCGTTTTCGCCGGGACTGCTGGCTCAGGCGCACCGGGGCTTTTTGTACATCGACGAGGTCAACCTGCTCGAAGACCATTTGGTGGATTTGCTCATCGATGTGGCCGCATCTGGAGAAAACCTGGTCGAACGCGAAGGCCTGAGCGTGCGGCACCCCGCGCGCTTTGTGTTGGTCGGCAGCGGCAACCCCGAAGAGGGCGAATTGCGCCCGCAGTTGCTGGACCGCTTTGGCCTGTCGGTCGAGGTGCGCACCCCGCAAGACCTGGACTTGCGGGTGCTGGTGGTCAAACGGCGCGATGCCTTTGAGCGCGACCCGCAAGCCTTTCGCGACCAATGGGAAGCCGCCAATGCCGCGCTGCGCGAGCGCATCTTGCGCGCCCGCGAACTGCTGGGACGCAGCAAAGTCAGCGACGCCATGCTGCGCTTGTGCGCCCAACTGTGCCAACAACTGGGCACCGACGGCTTGCGCGCCGAATTGACCCTGTTGCGCGCCAGCCGCGCCTATGCGGCCTTGAACAAGCAAACCACCGTCAAGCCCGAACACCTGCGCGCCGTGGCCCCCTTGGCCCTGCGCCATCGCCTGCGGCGCAACCCCTTGGACGACACCGGCTCGGGTGCCCGGGTGCAAAAGGCCTTGGCCGAGGTGCTCGGGGCATGAACCCAGCTCAGGCGGCGCCAGCGGCCCCGCCGAGGGCTCTGCGTTGGTACGACGCGGTCAAAGCCCTGTGGGCGTTTGCCCTCGACCCGGTGCTGCTGGGCGGCGTGTGGCTGCGCGCGCCGCACGGCCCGGTGCGCGACCGCTGGCTGGCCGAAATGGCCGCGCTGGGCGGCCCCGGTGTGCGCATCCCCACCCATGTGGACGACGAGCGGCTGCTGGGCGGCTTGGACCTGTCGGCCAGCCTGCGCAGTGGCAGCACCGTGGCCCAATCCGGCTTGCTGCAACGCGCCCACGGCCATTGGGTGGTGCTGCCCATGGCCGAGCGCATGCGCGCCGACACCTTGGCGCGCCTGGTCCAAGCGCAAGACCGCGGCGAGGTGCACGCCCTGCACGTGGGCAACCAAGCCGCCCAGGCCTGCGCCTTTGGCGTGGTGGCGCTGGATGAGTCGCTCGATGACGACCCCCCGTTGCCCAGCGCCTTGTGCGACCGTTTGTCGCTGTGGCTGGACCTGCGCGATGTGTCATGGGCTGATGTGGGCCATCGCGCCCTGGGCACTTCGCCTTGGGCCGACGACAACGACAACGACAACGACAACGACAACGACAACTCAACTGCAACTGCAACTGCAGCCTCAGCAGCAGGCAAAGCCAAGCCCAGCGATCGGCAGCCAACCGGCGCGTCGGTTGCCCACGCCGTGCCCAGGGACTTGCAACGGGCCCGTGAGCGCCTGGCCCACATCCACCTGAGCGAGGACCACACCCAGGCCTTGTGCCACACCGCTTTGGCACTGGGCGTGGGTTCTTTGCGCGCCTCACTGGCGGCTTGCCGGCTGGCCTGCGCCTCGGCCGCTTGGCATGGCCATGCCGAGCCGACCGATGAAGACGTGGCCTGGGCCGCACGCATGGTCTTGGCCCCGCGTGCCACCCAATTGCCGGCGCCTCCGCCAGATCCACAGGCCGAGGCCGAGCCACCGCCGCCGAGTGAAGCCGACGCCCCGCCACCGGACGATGTGCCGCCCCCTGAGCCGCCACCCGAGGACCACAGCGACGACGCCCCCGAGGACACGCCCGCTCCACCCAGCGCCCAAGAGCTGCAAGAACTGGTGTTGGCCGCGGCCTTGGCCAGCATCCCACCCAACCTGCTCGATCGCATGGTGCTGGGCGCCAGCGCACCCAAAGGTGCGCGCAGCGCCGGCGGCAGCGGCGCGGCACAACGCTCACGCCAACGCGGCAGGCCGCTGGCGCCGCGCCCGGGCACCCCCGGCCAAGGTGCGCGCTTGCATGTGTTGGCCACCTTGCGCGCCGCCGCGCCGCGTCAAAAACTGCGCCCGCCCCCGCCCGGCGGTGGGCGCATTGCGGTGCGCAGCGAAGACTTTCACATCCACCGCTTTCAACAAAAACAATCCAGCTGCCTGATCTTTGCGGTCGACGCCTCGGGCTCGGCGGCATTGGCGCGCTTGGCCGAAGCCAAAGGCGCTGTCGAGTTGATGTTGCAGCAGTCCTACGCCCGGCGCGACCAGGTTTGCGTGGTTGCCTTTCGGGGGCAAAAAGCCGAGGTGTTGCTGCCGCCCACCCGCTCGCTGGTGCGGGCCAAACGGGCCCTGGGCGGTCTGCCCGGTGGTGGTGGCACGCCCTTGGCCACGGCCTTGAAGCTTTGTCAAGAACAAGCCCAAGCCCAAATGCGTTTGGGCGTCACGCCCTTGCTGGTGGTGCTGTGCGATGGCCGCGCCAATGTGAACTTGCAAGGCATGGGCGGGCGCGAATCGGCGATGGCCGACGCCCTGGCCTGGGCCCAAGCCTGGCGCAGTTTGTCTTGCGCGGCGGTGTGGCTGGACACCTCCACCCAACCCGACGCCAAAGCCCAGCAATTGGCCCAGGCCATGGGCGCACGCTACTTGCCCATGCCGCATGCCCAAGCCCAACGCATGGCCGCTGTCATGCAATCTTTGGTGGCCCCGGCCACCGCCTGAGGCACACCCCGCCGCGATGCTGGACCGCCTGTACCCCGCACTGGATTGGCAGGCCCTGCAAGCCCAGTGGCCCCACAGCGCCCACAGCCGCTTTGTCCAAGCCGGCGGCCTGCGCTGGCATGTGCAAGTGATGGGCCAAGGCCCTGCCCTGCTGATGCTGCATGGCACCGGCGCCTCGACCCACACTTGGCACGCCCTGGCCCCCTGGCTGATGCCGCACCACACCTTGATCTGCCCCGACCTGCCGGGCCATGCCTTCACCGAACAAGCGTCGGGGCCCGGCATGTCGCTGCCGGGCATGGCCGCTGGCGTGGCCGCCTTGGTTCAAACCTTGGGCCTGCCCTTGCACGGCTTGGTGGGCCATTCAGCCGGCGCTGCGGTGGCGGCCCAAATGCTGCTGCAAGAGCGCCTGCCCTTGGCGCATGAGCGAGCGGTGCTGGTGGGTCTGAACCCGGCTTGGTTGCCCTTGCCCGGCTGGGCTGGGGTGCTGTTTTCGCCCAGCGCCAAATTGATGGCCCTCAACCCCTTGTCGGGCTGGTTGATGGCCCAGCAAGGCGGCCGCGACGGGGTGTTGCAGCGCTTGCTCGACAGCACCGGCTCACGCTTGAGCCCCGAGGCGGCAGCGCACTACGGTGTGTTGTTGCGCAACGCCCGCCATGTGCGCGGGGTGCTGGCCATGATGGCCGCTTGGAACCTGGAGCCCTTGGCCAAACGCCTGCCCGATCTGCCGGCCCCAGTGCACCTGCACATTGGTCAGGCCGACCAAACCATTCCGCCGTCCATGGCCGAAGTGGCTTTGCGGCGCATCCCTGGCAGCACCAGCGTGGCTGCAGCGGGCCTGGGCCACTTGGCGCATGAAGAAAACCCAGCCGAAGTGGCACGCCACCTGTTGCCCTGGATGGCCTGCGACACACCTTGAGTCCCAGCCCAGATTCGGGGCCTGAACGCCATTGCCGCTGGAGCTGGGGCAAGCCAGGGGCAGGGCCGGTCGAAAAAAAAGCCCCAGAGGGGCTTTTTTGCTGAGTCGCCAAGGCGCTGACAGCGTTTTGCAGGCCTTGAGGACTTGCGCAGGTCTTGATCAGGCCTTTTTGGCGTAGGCACTGCACCAACCGGGGCCAGCCACTTGTTTGCCAGCAAACAAAGGGCAACCGCCAGCGGCATCGGTGGGCTTGCCTTGGTACAGCTGGCAGTTTTTGCAAGCTTGACCAGCTGCAAATTTGGGGAATTTTTTGACATCGACCTTGGTGGCGTCGGCTTTGTAGCCCAAAGCGGTGGCTTGCGCGTCGCTTTCGGCCAGCATGGGGCCAGCGGCCATGGCTTGGGTGGCGGCCAAGGCACCGGTGCCCAGGCTGAGTTGAACGATGAATTCGCGGCGGTTGGTCATGGTTTTCTCCAGAGTTGTGAAACTTGATAACGCTTGGGGCCACCCATCGGGTTGACAAGGGGGCCTCCAGCGCCATTGGGCGGTATTGTCGCTCAAGCGCCTAGGGGTTTGCCCGTGTCGGGTTTTGCGCGGGCTCTGGCCGGGGGTTAGCGGGGGGCGGCGCTCGGTGCAGGCGGGGTATCGGGGGTGCCGGGCATGGGTGGAACGGGCAGCGTGGGGCTGGGCGCGGACGGGCTGTCAACAGAGCTTGGGGCGCTTGGGACGCTTTGAGGCTGCCATGCATGGGCTTGCGGGTTCAGGCGCCAGGTGTCCCAGTTGAGCACACCGGCGGCGCTGACCCAGACCAAGTAAGGCAGCAGCAGCCAGGCCGAGGCGCGCGCATGGCCGCGCAGGTGCCACATGAGCGCAGCGATCGACAGCCACAAAAAAACCAACTCCACCAAGGCCCAACCGAGTTGGTGCCACTGGAAGTAAATCAGGCTCCAAAAAACGTTGAGTGCGGCGTTTGCGGCAAACAAGGCCAGCAGGGTTCCGCGTTGGCGCGGGCCGCTGCTGGCATGCCAAGCCCACCAAGCGCTGAAAGCGCACAGGGTGAAGATGGTCGACCAAATGACCCCAAAGGCCGCATCGGGCGGCTTCCAGTCGGGTTTTTTCAGTTGTTCGTACCAGGGGCCCAAATCGGTCAGGGATCCACCCAGGCCAGCCACCGCAAAGCTGATGGCAATCGCCAGGTACAGGCTGGGCCAGGTGCGTGGGGTCATCCGGTTTTGGCCATGCCAAACAAGTGCGCCAGGTCTTTGAAGAAGATGCGCACATGGGCCATGGGCTTTTTGCGCACCAGCACTTTGTTCATATAGGACTCGAAGGTGAGTTGTTGCACGTCTTTATCTTCGCAGATTTTGACGAACTTCTCGCGCCGCTTGTCGCTGCTGTACCAAAAGTACTGCATGATGCCCAGCACCCAAAACACCTTGCCATGCTCGCGCATGAACTGTTTACGCACCTGCTTGAGCACCGACGGGTTGCCCTCTTGCAAAAACACATTCACATGGTCGGCCGCCATGCGCGCGCAGGCCATGGCGTAGTAAATGCCTTCGCCAGACGAGGGCGCCACCACGCCCGCAGCGTCGCCCACCAGCACCACGTCGCGCCCGTTGTCCCAGCGCGGCAAGGGCTTCATGGGCAAGGGTGCACCCTCGCGGCGCAAGGTGGCGGCCTCGCCCAAGCCAGCGGTCTCGCGCAAGCGGCCCACGGCGCTGCGCAGCGAAAAGCCTTTGTCGGCACTGCCGGTGCCCACGCTGACCGTGTTGCCGTGCGGAAACACCCAGCCGTAAAAGTCAGGTGACAAGCTGCCCCGGTAATACACATCGCAGCGCGAAGGGTCGTGGTCGGGAGCGTTCTGCGGCGCCTGGATGATCTCGTGATAGGCGAACACATATTTGGTTTTTTCCGCCCCATCGATGGACTGGCGCGCCACCTCGGACCGCGCACCATCGGCGCCAATGACGGTGCGTGCCCGCACGCTGGCTTGGTGCTCTTCGCCCTTGAGGCCTTTGGCGGTGAAGTGCACCCGCATGACGCCGTCCAAGTCGCGGCTGAATTTGTCAAACACGCCGCGCTGGCGCACCGCACCGTGGCTGGCAGCGCGTTCGCGCAGCCACTCGTCAAACTGGTCGCGATCGACCATGCCGACAAAGCCGTTTTCGATCGGTATATCGACCTTGTTGTCGCTGGGCGAGATCATGCGTGCCGAACGCGCTTTGGCCACCAGCAACTCGTCGGGGATGTCAAAGTCCTTGATCAAGCGCGGGGGAATGGCGCCCCCACAGGGCTTGATGCGGCCTTGCCGGTCGAGCAGCAACACGCGCCACCCCTTTTGGGCCAAATCATCGGCGGCGGTGGCCCCGGCTGGTCCACCCCCAATCACCACGGCGTCATAGCTCATTTGTGTCATGGTTGTTGTCCTTCCATTGCCCAAGGGGCGGTTTGCGTTTTACGCGTTTGCACTGCTTCGCCGCGTCCTACCTGAACCGCCCACCAAGCGGATCCAGCAAACATCAGCGCTTCCATTCCAAAAACCCAGCTGTAGGCGAGCGCGGGCTGTGACACCCACCAGCGCGCCAGATCACTCGCGCCTGTGCCGAGCAAACCGCCCAGCCCAAATGCGATGGCCTGCGCCGCCCCCCACAACCCCATGCGCGTGCCCTCGCGGCCGTCTTTGGCGGCTGCGGCCAAGCGCATCATGGTGGTGATGGCGGCGATCGAAAACGCCCCATTCGCCACCCCCAACAAAAACACATTGGCCAACAAGGGCCATGATCCGCCCAGCCCTGCCGCCACCGACAATCCGACCATGGCCAAAGCCGAGGCCAAGCAGCCGCCCACCATCCACGCTTGCACCGAGCCCCAGCGCCCACGCGCCCAGCCGCTGCCGACCAGCGCGACACACAACATGCCCAGCAAAACGCCGCCATGTTGCAAGCCCGACAACTGGGTGGTCTGCCCCGGCGTCATGTCAAAAACGGCACCCGCAAACGGCTCCAAGATCAAGTCTTGTGAGCTGTACGCCAGCATGGACAGAAACACAAAGACGGTGAACCTGCGCGCTGCGGGCTCGTCCCAAACAGCGGCCAAAGCCTGGCGAAAGCGCACCGACGCCGCACCCTGGGCTGGGCCCATCGGTTCGCCGGTCCCTGGTGCAGTTGGGTGGGTGAGCGCCGTGTCAACGCCCGGCGCCGCACCATGCTGCGCTGCCCATTGGGCAGGCCCCTCCAACCCCCATAGGCAAACACAAGCGATCAACCATGCCAAGGCTGCAGCGGTGCACACCACGTTGAGCATGCGCTCAGGGGTGTAGGGATCCAAGTGCTTGCCCACCACCACAGCGGTCAAGGCAAAGCCCACAATCATCATCACCCACACCAAGGTGGCGGCAGGGGCGCGCCGCTCATCGGGCACGCGCTTGGCCAGCAGCACCAGCAACGAAGTGCCACAGGCGCTCACGCCCACGCCAATCAGGGCGAATGCCAGCGCCGCCAAGGCCACGCCCAGCCCCCGATCGCTGCCCATGGTCACGGTGGCTTGCGCGGCCAAACAGCCGCCCAAGGACAACACCGCCATGCCCCCCACCATCCAGGGGGTGCAGCGTCTTCCTTGATCGGCCCCAAAACCCATGCGCGGGCGCACCATTTGCACGGCATAGTGCAAGCCCACCAACAGGCCCGGCAGCAAGGCGGG
This sequence comes from Limnohabitans rimovensis (SeqCode), assembly GCF_965234775.1. GTDB lineage: Bacteria > Pseudomonadota > Gammaproteobacteria > Burkholderiales > Burkholderiaceae_C > Limnohabitans > Limnohabitans rimovensis. The sequence continues at coordinate 12,724 of NZ_OZ248567.1, forward strand.
CATCATCAATTCGACCACCATGATGCGATTGAGCGTCGACGTGGTGATGACCACCACCGAGCCCAAACACGCTTGCACCAAGGCCAAACGCAGCACCTGCCACCAACCAAAAGAGGGGAGCCCGCTCATGACCCGCCCCCTGGCAGCCATCGCACCGCCCATGCGCTGACCATCATGCCGACCACAAACAAGGGCACGCCAAAGCCACTGAGCATCAAGGCCTTGGCCACCGGTTGGCGCACAAACACGCCCATCAGCGGCAGTTGCGCCAAGATCAACCCCAGCACCGCCAAGGCATGGCCCACTTGGCCCCAATGCATCAGCAAGCCCACGACCACCGCTTGAGGCAGCACCATGGCCCAGCATGCCACCCGGGCGGCACCAACCACGCCCAGCTGTACCGGCAAAGACCGCACACCCATTTGGCGGTCGCCCTCGACCGCTTTGAAGTCATTCAAGGTCATGATGCCGTGGGCCCCCAAGCTGTAGAGCAAGGCCAAGCACAACACCGGCGTGGGCGGCACGCGCTCACCCAACATCACGGCCGCGCCGGTGACCCAGGCCAAGCCTTCGTAGCTGAGCGCACAAGCGGCATTGCCCCACCAGCCGTTTTCCTTCAGGCGCAGGGGTGGCGCGCTGTAGGCCCAGGCCAGGGCCAAACCCAAGACCGCAGCCCCAAAGCCCCATGTGCCCAAGGGGATGGCCCAAACCACCGACAAGCCCGTCCACAACCAGGCAATGTATAAGCCCCAGCGCCCGGGCATGCGCCCTGAGGGGATGGGCCGCTGCGGCTCATTGATGGCATCCACATGCCGTTCAAACCAGTCATTCACCGCTTGGCTGCTGGCACACACCAAAGGCCCCGCCAACAACACGCCCCAAACGATCAAACCCCAATGGCCGGCGAACGCCTCGCCCGAAGACACCACACCGCAGGCGAAGGCCCACATGGGCGGAAACCAGGTGATGGGCTTGAGCAGCTCAGCGACGGTGGACAGGGAGGGGCGGGCCATGGTGCATTTTTGGCTCGACCACCCCAACTGTCAACTGAGGTTTACGATTATTTTGTCTGAAATATCTGACACTTTCGCCAGCCGCCCCTTTGGGCTGGCGCGCGACCAGCAGCACACCGTTTTGGTGCACAAGGGGGTGGGCTCGCGCGCGACCAGGGGCGTTGTGCCTGCATCTGGCTACGGTACTCAGCCGCTGGGCCGCACGGTTTGGGGGCCTTGTGCGCACCCGCTGCTGCGAAACGGGCTTACTCGGCCTCGCTGGTGCCCGCCATTTCGTAGCGACGCAACTTCACATACAGGCTTTGGCGCGACAAACCCAGCATCTCCGCCGCCGAAGCGCGGTTGTTGTGGGTCAGTTGCAGGGCGGCTTGGATGCACATGCGCTCGATCATGTCGCTGGTCTCGCCAACGATGTCTTTCATCGGCATGCGGCCCACCAGCTGGGCCAATTGGGCCACCGAGCCGGCCATGCCCGACTCAATCGGGGCGTCAGGCATGCGTTGGCGGCCCACGTCGCGGACAAAAAATCCATACAAAGCCTGCGGTCCGGTCAGGGTCAGGGCCGAAATCTCCACCGCCACCTGGGTGCCCGCCATGGTCCGCAGCTCGGTGGCAAAGCCACGCACACTGCCGGTTTGGCGGATATTGGTTTGCAGCACGCCCCAATCGACGCTGCCACGGCTCAACCAGCGCTCGACCGGCTGGCCTTGCAATTGGACCAACGAGGTCGCCCCCACCAGCGAGACCAGCTCGGCATTGGCCGCCACCACCGCTCCATGCCGGTCCGTGATCAGCAAACCCATGGGCGAGCGCTCCATGGCCTCGCTGAACCAAGCTTGCGCATCGGGCTGGGCATCGGCCAAAGCCCCCGCGCCTGAAAGCAAGCGAATCAAAAACTGCGCGCCGCCTTCTTGCCGAAACACCGACACCGACAGCGTGCAATCTTGTGAGGTGCCCATGAACCGCGCCCGGCCAATTTCTGCCCGGCCCGTCGCCTGGGCCATGCGCAGCAAGGCCTGGACCGAATCGCGGTATTGGCTCTCGAAACACTCGTTGATTTCGCGCCCAACCAAACGCTTGCCCGCGTCCTTGACCCAGGCCTGGGCCGCTGGATTGGCCTCCATCACCCGGTGAGTGACCACATCGGCCACCAACACCGGTTCGCTGGAGGTTTCAAACAAAATGCGGTAGCGCGCTTCCATGTGGCGCAAGCGCATGTAGTCGCGCTCCATGGATTGCTGAGCATCCATCAAACGCTGCTGCAATCCGGCCACGATCGACATGTCGCGGCCCAACACCAGGATCAAGCGGGCCTGGGCCACCGGCAAAGCCACGTACTGCAATGGCACGTCAGTGCCGCCCGCTACCTGAGAGCGGTGGTTGATGTGGCGCCAACGCAACTCATCATCGGCTTTGACGGCCATCATTTCGGCCCATTTGGGTTGGCTGTCCTCGGCCATGGTTTCCGCCCAAGGCCGCCCCACCCAACGCCGACAGTCCAAGGCCGCCCAGTCGCTGCGCGACAACGACACCTCTTGAACCACACCCGCCTCATCCAGCAACAAGGCAATGTCGGCGCTGACGCCGATCAATTGCGCCAAAGCGAGGGGGGACAGTGGAGGAATTTGCATAAACCTTAAAAGTAGTTCGGCACAGGCGTCAGCTTGGCTTGTCAGTGCTCAGCGTCCATTGGGCATTGACGGAAGAAATGTACCATCGTCTAACGCTCGTCTTAGGCAAAAACCCGGTGCGCGAAGGCTTACCCATGTGAATGGCCCTGCGCCAATGGCTGGGGAGCGTGGCATTTTTGGCGCAAACGCACTTGTTGAGCCGCATCGCGCAAAGCCTGGTCGGCCGAGGTGCTGGAGAAATCAGCACCCAACTGCTCGGCCAAATCGGGCATCAGCGCCAACACAGGCCCCCCGACCATGATCACCACCCGCGGGTTCAGTGAGCGCTCGCGCAATTGGGCGATGAGCTTTTTCAGTGAGGAAAACTCCCGAGTGGTGCTCACCGAGACCGCAATCAGGTCAAAGGCCTCATTGCCCACCGTGGACAAGGCCTCAAAACGGCCCATCTTGGAGGCGCTGGTCACGCTCCAGCCGTCGCGGCGGAAAAATTCCGCCAACATCATCAACCCCAAGGCATGTTGCGCATGGGGCTGGCCCATCATCAAAGCTCGGTGGCTCGCTGGAGCCGCGTAGCCACTGGACTGGGCTAAAAACTGCGGGCTGAACTCGACCAATAGGTCTTGCAAATGGTTGAAACCCAGGGTGCTGTGGGCAAAATCCACGCTGTCATCTTGCCACCATTGCCCGACCAAATTGGCTGCTGGGGCCAGCACTTGCAAATACAAGGTGTCCAAGGCCATCCCCTGGGCCAGCCAAGCCTGGAAACACGCCCGCGTTTGCTGGCGCCCGCCCAAACTGGCCAGGGCCAACTGCATGGCGTGGCCGCGCAAGGCCTCGTCTTGCGCCCGAACAAATTGTTGGTGCTCCTGCATCAACCTGTCCACCACCCATTCGGTGATGGTGGGAACAATGGCCTCCGATGAATCATCTTTCACGCTACATACCCCGCAATCATCGCCCGGCAATACCAAGCCTTTGTCTTTGGTAGACGCCCATGCCGAGGGGCCAAACCCCCATCGGCGTCCATTGACATGGACAAATCCCAACTTTGGCCTCTGAGTGTCTGTATTTTTGCCATGACATATACATAGTGAAAACCCTATAAGTGTCAACTAAATATACCGTCAACTCTGATTGACAGATGCGCATTCATTGCCTAAAGTGGCCTCCTACGCATTCGACACAAGGTCAATCAAACATGTCACACCCTGGGTCAGCCGCCAAGGCCATACCACCCGCCCTTTACACGCCCGAGCAACGCGCCCGACGCGATGCCACGGCCTGGACGCTGGTGCAAGGGGTGTTGGCACCGATTCAGTTTTTGGTGTTCTTGGTCAGCCTGGTATTGGTGCTGCGCTGCATGGCCACGGGCGAAGGTGAGCAATGGGCGCTGTGGTCGGTGGTGATCAAAACCCTCACGCTATACACCATCATGGTCACCGGCTGCATCTGGGAAAAAGTGGTGTTTGGCCAATACCTGTTTGCCCCAGCCTTTCTGTGGGAAGACATCTTCAGCATGCTGGTGCTGGCGCTGCACACCTTGTATTTGTTTGGTTGGTGGAACCAAAACATGAGCCTGCAACAGCAACTGAGCGTGGCCTTGCTGGCTTACTTCACCTACTGCATCAACGCCGGGCAGTTCATCTGGAAGCTGCGCGCTGCACGCTTGCAACAAGCGCGTGAAAAACAAAACTTCAGTGGCGCTGGCATGGTCGGCGCAGGAGCAGTCGCATGAGCAGCGTGATCCCCATCCGCAGCGACAACGCCACCGGCTGCCAAGATGCGCCGGTGCTGATCGAGCGCGGCCAGCGCGAGGTGTTTTGCGGCCTGACCGGCATCATTTGGCTGCACCGCAAAATCCAAGATGCCTTCTTTTTGGTGGTGGGATCGCGCACCTGTGCCCACCTGATTCAGTCTGCTGCGGGCGTGATGATTTTTGCCGAGCCGCGCTTTGGCACCGCCATCATCGACGAGCGCGACCTGGCCGGCTTGGCCGACTGCAACGACGAGCTCGACAAGGTGGTCAGCCAGTTGCTGCAACGCCGCCCCGACATCAAACTGCTGTTCTTGGTCGGCTCATGCCCTTCTGAGGTCATCAAGCTCGATTTGTCGCGCGCCGCCGAGCGCTTGACCCGCCAATACTTGCCATCGGTGCGGGTGCTCAACTATTCGGGCAGCGGCATTGAAACCACCTTCACCCAAGGCGAAGACGCTTGCTTGGCCTCGCTCGCGCCCACCCTGCCCCAGCGCAACGACGGCGCAGCGCGCTTATTGGTGGTGGGCACCTTGGCCGATGTGGTCGAAGACCAACTCGGCCAACTGCTCAAGGCCATGGGCGTGGCGGTGGACTTTTTCCCGCCCCGGCGCAGCACCCAATTGCCCGCCGTCGGCCCAGGCACCCGTTTTTTGCTGGCCCAACCCTTTTTGGCCGATACCGCCCGCGCCCTGGAGTCCATGGGCGCGCAGCACCTGGGTGCACCCTTTCCCCTCGGCGCAGAAGGCACGACGGCCTGGTTGCAAGCCGCGGCCACGGCTTTTGGCGTGGAACCCGCGTTATTCGAACAAGTCACCCGCGCCCCGCGCCAACGCGCCGAGCAAGCCCTGTCGCGCCAACGCACGCTGCTGCAAGGCAAGCGCATATTTTTCTTCCCCGACTCACAACTCGAAATCCCCTTGGCGCGCTTTCTGCACCGCGAGCTGGGCATGGAGTTGGTTGAAGTTGGCACCCCTTACTTGCACCGCAACCACATGGCCGCTGAGCTGGCTTGGTTGCCGGCGGGCACCCGCTTGAGCGAAGGCCAAGACGTGGAGAAACAACTCGACCGCTGCCTGGCCGACCAACCCGACATGGTGGTGTGTGGTTTGGGCCTGGCCAACCCCTTGGAGGCCAAAGGCCTGACCACCAAATGGGCCATTGAATTGGTCTTCACCCCCATCCAGGGCTACGAACAAGCGGGCGACTTGGCCGGCTTGTTCAGCCGCCCGCTGACCCGCCGCCTGAAGCTGGTCGCCTGAGGCACGCCACCATGCAACTCACCCTCTGGACATACGAAGGCCCGCCCCACATTGGGGCCATGCGCATCGCCACCGCCATGCGCGATGTGCACTATGTGCTGCACGCGCCCCAGGGCGACACCTATGCCGATTTGTTGTTCACCATGATCGAGCGCTTACCGCGCCGCCCACCGGTGACCTACACCACCTTCCAAGCACGCGATCTCGGCGGCGACACCGCCGAGCTGTTCAAAACCGCTGCCCGTGACGCCTTTGAGCGCTTTGCCCCCAAAGCCATGCTGGTGGGGTCCTCGTGCACCGCCGAGCTGATCCAAGACGACCCCGGTGGCTTGGCCCTGGCGCTGAACCTGCCGGTGCCGGTGGTGCCCTTGGAGTTGCCCGCCTACCAGCGCAAAGAAAATTTTGGCGCGTCCGAAACCTTTTATCACCTCACCCGCCGCTTGGCCACCGCCACCACCGCGCGCACACCGTTGGACGGCAGCCGGCCCGCACGCTGCAACATCTTGGGCCCCACCGCCATGGGCTTTCGCCACCGCGACGATGTGATCGAAATCACCCGCTTGATTGAAAGCCTGGGCGTGCAGGTGCATGTGGTCGCGCCCCTCAACGCCTGCGTGGCCGACATCGCCCGCTTGGGCGAGGCCGACTTCAACGTGGTGCTCTACCCCGAAGTCGCCAACACCACCGCCCAGTGGTTGCAGCGCCAACACCAACAACCCTTCACCCGCACCGTGCCGATTGGCATGGGGGCCACGCGTGATTTCATTGCCGAAGTGCAGGGCTTGGCGGGTTTGACCGTCGATGTGTCCACACCCGAGCGCGCCCATGCCCGGTGGTACGCCCGCTCGGTCGACTCCACTTACCTCACCGGCAAGCGCGTGTATGTGTTTGGCGACGCATCCCACGCCATCGCCGCAGCGCGTGTGGCCAGCCAAGAAATGGGCTTTGAAGTGGTGGGCCTGGGTACCTACAGCCGCGAATTTGCCCGCGAGGTGCGCGATGCGGCCAAGCTCTACGGGGTGGAAGCGCTGATCAGCGACGACTACTTGGCAGTCGAGACGCAAATCACCGAGCTCCAGCCCGAGTTGATTTTGGGCACGCAAATGGAGCGCCACATTGCCAAGCGCCATGGCATCCCCTGCGCCGTCATCTCCGCGCCCATCCATGTGCAAGATTTTCCCGCCCGCTATGCGCCGCAAATGGGCTTTGAAGGTGCCAATGTGTTGTTTGACACCTGGGTGCACCCGCTGATGATGGGCCTGGAAGAACACCTTTTGGGCATGTTCCGCGAAGACTTCGAATTCAAAGAAGGCGCTGCGCCTTCGCACCTGGGCTCGACCCGCCCCAGCCCCACGCTGCAAGCCACCGCCGCCAGCGCCGAGCCCATCACCATCGAGACGCCCAGCGCACCCGCCACGGCCACGACCAGTCCCGCCAGCAACCCAGGCGGCTGGACCTTGGACGCTGAAAAAGAGCTCAACAAGATTCCCTTTTTTGTGCGCGGCAAAGCCCGCCGCAACACCGAACGCTTTGCCCGCGAGCAAGGCCTGGCGACGATCACAGTGGAGACCCTCTACGATGCCAAAGCCCACTTCAGCCGCTGACGCCGTGACCCAGGGTGGCCACACACCGGTGCGGGTGACCATCGTCACCATGGACACGCATTTGGCCAGCGCCACCGAGCGTGCGCGCCACAGCCTGGCGCGCGAAATGCCCGGCCTGCACCTGTCCTTGCACGCCGCATCCGAATTTGCCAACAACGAAGCCGCCATCGAGCGCTGCAAAGCCGACATTGCCCAAGCCCACATCATCGTGGCGGGCATGCTGTTTTTGGAAGACCACTTTTTGCCCATCTTGCCCGCCCTGCGCGAGCGCCGCGATGGCTGCGACGCGATGATTTGCATGGCCTCGGCCACCGAGGTGGTGCAGCTGACGCGCCTGGGCAACTTTGACATGGGCAAGCCGGCCAGCGGCCCCATGGCCTTGCTGAAAAAACTGCGTGGCAAAAAAGAAAAGAACAGCACCGGTGGTGCCGCCCAACTCAAGATGCTGCGCCGCATTCCGCAAATGCTGCGCTTCATCCCCGGCACAGCGCAAGATGTGCGTGCCTATTTCATGACCTTGCAATACTGGCTGGGCGGCTCCGATGCCAACGTGCTCAACCTGATCCGCCATGTGGTCGATCGCGGCGCCAGCGGCGAGCGCAAACACTTGCGCGGCATGCTCAAACCCCAGGCGCCGATTGAATACCCGGAAATGGGCGTCTACCACCCGCGCATGAAAGGCCGCTTCAGCGAAGACGCCAGCGCCCTGCCCGCGCCCGCCCAAGGACCCGTCCATGGCACGGTGGGTTTGTTGGTGTTGCGCTCGTACCTGTTGTCCAACAACGCCGGTCACTACGACGGCGTGATCGCAGCCCTCGAAGCGCGCGGATTGCGCGTCATCCCCTGCTTTGCATCGGGCCTGGACAGCCGACCCGCCATCGACGAATACTTCTTTAAAAATGACCGCCCCACGATTGACGCGCTGATTTCGCTCACTGGTTTTTCTCTGGTGGGCGGTCCCGCCTACAACGATTCCAAAGCCGCAGAAGAAGTGCTGGCCAAACTCGACGTGCCCTACATCGCGGCGCAGCCCGTCGAATTCCAAACCCTCACCGAATGGGGCAGCTCCGAGCGCGGCCTGCTGCCGGTGGAGAGCACCATCATGGTGGCCATCCCCGAGCTCGACGGCTCGGTCGCCCCCATGGTATTTGGCGGCCGGCCAGGCAGTGCCGGCGTGACCTGTTCAGGCTGCCACCATGCCTGCACCTTCACCGACCAAGACCGCAGCCAAGACATGGCCTCCTGCCCCGAACGCGCCACCATGCTGGCCGCGCGGGTGAGCAAAATGGTGGCCTTGCGCCGCAGCGAGCGCGCCCAGCGCAAGCTGGCGCTGGTGGTGTTCAACTTCCCGCCCAACGCGGGCAACATCGGCAGCGCCGCTTATTTGAGCGTGTTCGAGTCCATCTTCCACACCTTGGCCGCCATGAAAGCGCAAGGCTACACCGTGGACATGCCCGCCAACGTCGATGACTTGCGCAACAGCTTGCTGCACGGCAATGCCGCCCAATACGGTGCCGACGCCAATGTGCACCACCTGATCGCCGCCGAAGACCATGTGCGGCGCGAGCCTTGGCTGTCAGAGATCGAAGCCCAGTGGGGCCCCGCACCAGGCCGTCAACTCAGCAACGGTCAATCGATTTTTGTGCTGGGCAAGCAATGGGGCCATGTGCTGGTGTGTGTGCAGCCCTCGTTTGGCTACGAAGGCGACCCGATGCGCTTGTTGTTCCAAAAGGGCTTGGCCCCCACGCACGCTTTCTCGGCCTTTTACCGTTATCTGCGCGAAGACTTTCAAGCCCACGCCGTGCTGCACTTTGGCACCCACGGCGCGCTCGAGTTCATGCCCGGCAAACAAACCGGCATGTCGGGCAGTTGCTGGCCCGACCGCTTGATCCACGACCTGCCCAACATCTACCTGTATGCATCGAACAACCCCTCCGAAGGGGCGATTGCCAAGCGCCGCAGTGGCGCCACCTTGATCTCCTACCTCACCCCACCGGTGTCACAAGCGGGTTTGTACAAAGGATTGACCGAACTCAAATCTTCCATCGACCGCTGGCGGGGTCTGGAGCCCGGCGCTTCTGAGCGCCCCGAATTGGCGCTGATGCTGCAGTCTCAAGCCGCTGAGCTGGATTTGGCCGACACCGAACCCCTGTGGAACCACGACACGCCCACAGCCATCGACGCCCGCGTGGCGGTGCTGGCCGAGCAATTGCTGGAGTTGGAATACACCCTCATTCCCCACGGCCTGCATGTGACCGGGCGCGCGCCCTCTGAGGCCGAGCGCATGGACTTGCTGGTGTCGATGGCCGACGCCGGTCACGGCCAAACCCTGAGCCGCGAATCCGCTCAAGCCTTGGTCCAAGGCCACAGCGCGGAAAAGGTGTTGCAACTGTCGCAACTGCCGCGCGAAGAAGGCCACCTGGCCATGGTGAAAAAGCTGATCGAAGCCAACCACCTGATGGCCAGCGAAACCGAAGTCAGCGCCATCTTGCATGCCTTGGATGGCCGCTTTGTGCGCCCCGCTCCGGGTGGCGATGTGCTGCGCACCCCTGAGGTCTTGCCCACTGGGCGCAACCTGCATGGCTTTGACCCGTTTCGCATCCCGAGCGCCTTTGCCGTCAAAGACGGGGCCAAGCAAGCGCAGCGCTTATTGGATCGTTACATCGAAGATGGCAACGCCCTGCCCGCCTCCATCGCCATGGTGTTGTGGGGCAGCGACAACCTCAAAAGCGAAGGCGCACCGATAGGCCAAGCCCTGGCGCTGATGGGCGCTTTGCCGCGCTTTGACAGCTACGGCCGCATCGCCGGTGCCACCCTCATCCCCTTGAGCGAGCTGGGCCGTCCGCGCGTTGATGTGGTGATCACCTTGTCGGGCATCTTCCGCGACCTGATGCCCCTGCAAATTCGCCTGCTCGCCGAAGCCGCCTATTTGGCCGCAGCCGCCGAAGACGAGCCGCTGGCCATGAACCCCATCCGCCGCCATGCCCTGGCCTACCAGCAAGAGCACGGCTGCACTTTGGAGATCGCTGCCTTGCGCGTGTACGGCAATGCCGAAGGGGCTTATGGCTCCAACGTCAACAACTTGGTTGAAAGCAGCCAGTGGACCGACGAGGGCGAACTGGCCGACACCTATACCCGCCGCAAGGGCTTTGCCTATGGCCGCGATGGCCGCGCCGAAGCGCGCACCGCCTTGATGCAAAGCGTGCTCAGCCATGTGGAACTGACCTACCAAAACCTGGAGTCGCTGGAGCTGGGCGTGACCACCGTTGACAACTACTTCGACACCCTGGGCGGCATCACCCAAGCGGTCAAAGTGGCCAAGGGCGGCAAAATTCCTCCGGTCTACATCGGTGACCAAACCAAGGGCGACGGCACCGTGCGTTCCTTGCGCGAACAAGTGGCGCTGGAAACCCGCACCCGCATGCTCAACCCCAAGTGGTATGAGGGCATGTTGGAGTCGGGCTACGAAGGCGTGCGCCAAATTGAAGTCCATGTCACCAATGCCATGGGCTGGTCGGCCACCACCGGGCAAGTCCAGCCCTGGGTCTACAAACAACTGACCGAAACCTTCATGCTCGATCCGCAAATGCGCGAGCGTTTGGCCAAGCTCAACCCCACGGCTTCGGCGCGGGTGGCGAACCGCCTGATCGAAGCCTTTGAACGCAATTACTGGCAACCCGATGCCGAAACACTCCAAGCCCTGCGCCGTGCTGGCGAAGAGCTGGAAGACCGCCTGGAAGGCATACAAGAAGGAGCCCCCGCATGACCGAAACCGCCACCATCCCCGTCAGCCAAATCAAACGCGGCGGCCGCCCCGATGGCGAGGGCAGCGTGCAAGTGCAGCTCGACCCCAGTGTGAAGATCGGCAATGCCAAGGTGTTTGCCATTTACGGCAAAGGCGGCATTGGCAAGAGCACCACATCTTCTAACCTGTCGGCCGCCTTTTCCAGACTGGGCAAGCGGGTGCTGCAAATTGGTTGCGACCCCAAGCACGACAGCACCTTCACGCTCACCAAAAAAATGTTGCCCACGGTGATTGATGTGCTCGAAACCGTGGACTTCCATGCCGAAGAGCTGCGCGTAGAAGACTTTGTGTTTCAAGGCTACAACGGTGTGATGTGCGTCGAGGCCGGTGGCCCACCCGCTGGCACCGGCTGCGGCGGCTATGTGGTGGGGCAAACCGTCAAGCTCTTGAAAGAGCACCATTTGCTGGAAGACACCGACGTGGTCATCTTTGATGTGCTGGGCGATGTGGTGTGCGGTGGTTTTGCAGCCCCCCTGCAACACGCCGACCGCGCCTTGATCGTCACTGCCAACGACTTTGACTCCATCTTCGCCATGAACCGCATCGTGCAAGCCATCGGTGCCAAGTCGAAAAACTACAACGTGCGTTTGGGCGGCGTGATCGTCAACCGCAGCGACGACACCGACCAAGTCGACAAGTACAACGCCGTCACCGGTTTGAAAAACATGGCGCATTTCCCCATGCTCGACGAAATCCGCAAAAGCCGCTTGCAGAAATGCACCATGTTTGAGTTGGAAGCCACGCCGGCCATCAAGGCCGTGCAAGACGAGTACATGCGCTTGGCTGCGGCCTTGTGGGCTGGCTCCGACCCGCTGCCTTCCATCCCCATGAAAGACCGCGATATTTTTGATTTGTTGGGATTTGACTGACATGAACCAAGCCAGCTACGTCGCACGGCGCGGTGAGATCGAACACTATTTCGATCGCACCGCTGCCAAAGCTTGGGAGGTGTTGACCTCCAACGCACCCGTGGGGCGCATCCGCGCCACCGTGCGCAAGGGCCGCGACCAGATGCGCCACACCTTGTTGTCGTGGCTGCCCGAGGACATGCGCGGTCTGCGCTTGCTCGATGCCGGTTGCGGCACCGGTGCCTTGGCGCAAGAGGCCATGCGCCGCGGCGCCGAGGTGCTGGCGATTGACCTCTCGCCCACCTTGGTCAACTTGGCCCGCGATCGCCATGCGCAAGACCTGCTCACCGACCCCACGCTCAGCGCCAAAGGCGGCAGCATCACGTTTTTGGCCGGTGACATGCTCTCGGCAGAGCACGGCGACTTCGACCATGTGGTGTGCATGGATTCACTCATCCACTACGACACCCAAACCATTGCCAACGCAGTGGAGTCCTTGACCAAGCGCACCCGCCATTCGGTGCTGTTCACCTTTGCACCGCACTCGCCGCTGTTGGCTGTGGCCCATGCCATGGGGCGCTTGTTCCCGCGCAGCGACCGCTCGCCACAATTGGCCCCAATTCGCAAAACCACCTTACATGTGTACATCGAGCGCGCGGTGCGTGAGCACGGCTGGCGGCCCGGCCACATGCAGCGTGTCTCCAGCGGGTTCTACACCTCGCAAGCGTGGGAGTGGAAGCGCACATGATCGGTTCTTGGCGCCAACTGTTTCGGCCACCGGCCTGGGTGTCGGCCTTTGGCACGCGCTTCATGCCGTTTGCCGATGCGGCCTCGCCCGAGTTGCCCCTGGGACGTTTGCTGCGTCTGTCTTTGTTTCAGTTTGCCATTGGCCTGACCACCGCGTTGTTGGTCGGCACCTTGAACCGGGTGATGATTGTTGAGCTGCAAGTGCCCGCTTGGTGGGTGGCGGTGGCCGTGGCCATGCCCCTCGTGTTTGCGCCCCTGCGCGCCCTGATCGGCTACCGCAGCGACACCCACCCATCAGCGCTGGGCCTGCGCCGCATCCCCTATTTATGGATTGGCACCTTGCTGCTGTTTGGTGGCTTGGCCATCATGCCGTTTGCTTTGTTGCTGCTGTCTGAGGCCACGCCCGACAACCTATGGCTGGGCCGCATGGGCGCGGCTTTGTCATTTGTGTTGGTGGGCGCAGGCATGCAAGTCACGCAAACCGCGGGCATGGCCTTGGCCACCGATTTGTCCAGCGTTGACAAACGCCCCCGCGTGGTGGCCTTGCTCTACAGCATGCTGCTGCTGGGCATGGTGGTCAGCAGTGCGGCCTTTGGTGCCTTGTTGGCTGACTTTGGCAGCGTGCGCCTGATCCAAGTGGTGCAAGGCTCGGCCGTGGCGGTGGCGGTTTTGAACCTGTTGTCGCTGTGGAAGCAAGAGGCGCGCGGGGCCAAGCGCGGTCAGCGCGCTCAAAACGGTTTTTCCATGTCATGGCAACGCCTGATGGCCATGCCGCACATGAACCGCTACCTGTGGGCGCTGGGCCTGGGCACCGCCGCTTTTGGCATGCAAGACATCATCCTCGAGCCCTATGGCGGCGAAATTTTGGGCCTCAACGTGGGCATGACCAGCAGCCTGACCGCCTTGAGTGCCGGCGGCTCATTGCTGGCCTTTGCCCTGTCGGCCCGCGGGCTGGCGCGTGGCATCGACCCCTGCCGCTTGGCTGGAATGGGTGCCTTGATCGGGCTGCCCGCTTTTGCCTGTGTGATTTTTTCAGCACCGCTGCAAGCGCCCCTGTTGTTCCAAACCGGCGCCCTGTTGGTAGGCTTGGGCGGCGGGTTCTTTTCAGTGGGCATGTTGGTGTGCGCCATGAACATGGCCCAAGGGGATCAAGCCGGCTTGGTGCTCGGTGCCTGGGGCGCGGTGCAAGCCACCGCCGCGGGCTTGGCCATGGCCGCCGGTGGCGTGCTGCGCGACCTGGTCAACCAATTGGCCATCCACGATTGGCTGGGCCACAGCCTGAACATGCCCGCCACGGGGTACAGCTTTGTGTACCACGTCGAAATTTACTTGCTGTTTGTGGTGCTGGTGGCCCTGGGACCCTTGGTGCGCAACCAAGTGGCCCGCCGCAGCACACCCCCATCCCACTTCGGCCTGGTTGAGCTGCCCGGCTGATCACAACCTATTTTTTGAGGAGAAGACCATGGAAACAGGCGCTATTACCCAGTACATCGATGTGGCCCAACTCGTGTTGTACGCCTTTTGGGCATTTTTTGCGGGCCTGATTTATTACCTCGTGCGCGAGAACCACCGCGAGGGCTACCCCATGGACACCGGCCGCGAAGACGGCCCGGTGGTCACCGGCTGGCCGATTCCCGATCCCAAAACCTACAAGCTGTCCAACGGCCATGAAGTGCAAGCCCCCGACTTCAACCGCCCTGACGGCCAATACAAGAGCCAAAACACCCAACTCTGGGGTGGCTCCCCGATTGAACCCGTGGGCGATCCCTTGCTCGCAGGCGTGGGCCCCGGGGCTTGGGCGCAGCGAGCCGACCACCCGGACCGCGACCTGCACGGCAACCCCTTGATCTTGCCGCTGCGCACCGTTGCAGACCACGGCGTGGCGCACCAAGACACCGACCCGCGCGGCCTGCCCGTGTATGGTGCCGATGGCGAGGTGGCTGGCACCGTGAGCGACCTGTGGATAGACACCGCCGAGATGATGTTTCGCTATGTCGAAATCGATCTGCCCAACGGCGGGCGCCGCGTGCTCATGCCGATCAACTTCGCCCGCATCAAGGCCCACGGCCTGTTTGTGTATGCCTTGATGGCGCACCAATTTGCCAATGTGCCCGCAACGAAATCGGCACAAGAAATCACCTTGCTGGAAGAAGAAAAAATCATGGGCTACTTTGGTGCTGGTTTGCTGTATGCCGAGCCCAGCCGCTTGGAGCCACCGCTGTGAACCATTCGCACGGTCACGAGCACGAATACGACTTCGAGGCCAGCCCAGGCTTGCCCGAGCCGCTGCCAGCGCGGGAAAAAATCCTGTGGCAAGGCGCACCGCAGTGGCGTGCCATGGCCTGGCATGTGTTTCATGTGCGCAAAGTGGCGCTGTACTTTGCCGCCATGTGGTTGTGGCAAGCCGCCTACTTGTGGGAGCAAGGCGGCGACGCCTCGGCCATGGTGCAGTCCTTGTCCATCAGCGCTTCGCTGGCCGTGATGGGCTTGGGTCTGCTGCTGGGCAGCGCCTGGATGTCGGCACGCAATGCGCTCTACACCATCACCGATCGGCGGGTGGTCATGCGCTACGGCATTGCCCTGACCCTGACCTACAACCTGCCCTATGCACGCATCGACGCAGCCGATGTGCGTTTGTGGAACGACCAAGGGGTGGGCGACATTTCGCTGCAACTCAACCGCAGTGACCGCATTGGTTGGGTGCATTTGTGGCCCCACAACCGTCCCTGGCACATGAAGCACCCGCAGCCAAGCTTGCGCTGTGTGGCCAACGCCTCTGAAGCAGGCCGCGTATTGGCCCAAGCTTGGTCGGTCTTGCGCAACAGCCCGATGGCCGCACCAGCAGCAACGCTCGCTCCCGCCAACAGCACACCCCAGGGCGTGCAAACCCAGTGGGCTTGAACATGGACACCACCTCCCCCAACCCGCCCATGCCGCGACAGATTCTGCCCAAGCACATCGCCTTGGTGCTGGGCCTGGTGATGCTCGTCACCCTGACCCTGGTGGCCGTGGTGCGTTACAGCGGCGTTGACATCCGTTACGCAGACTCACCCAGCCAACAAGTGCGATTGCTACATTTCTCCGATTTGGACAACGGCGATATCGGTGTGGTCAATGCCCAAGATGGCAGCGAGTTGGCGCGCTTCAGTGGCGAGCAAGGCTTTGTGCGTGGTGCTTTGCGCGCCATGGCCCGCGAGCGCAAGCGCCGCGATATTGGACCTCAGCAGCCATTTGAATTACATGCGCGCACCGATGGGCGCTTGACACTGATCGACCCGGCCACGCAAATGCGTTTGGACCTGGAGTCATTTGGCCCCACCAACGCGGGCTTGTTTGCCCAGTTGCTGCAAGACCCGCTCACACCAAACACCATTTCGCGATAGGACCCCCCATGAGCTTGTCCAACACCTCGGTTGACTACGACCACCTCGAAGGCCTGATTGGCTCTGTCGAAAGCGCTGAAGACGCCAACCGCAAAGCGGTCAACAACACGGTGCTGAGCCCGCGCTTTTACACCACCGACTTTCCCGCCTTTGACCGGCTCGACATCAGCTCGGTGCGGGCCGAGTGGGACGCCATGATGAAAGAGTACGAGGGCGACAACAACCACGACCACTTTCAACGCGATGCCGCATTTGCCGAAGAGGTGCGCACCCTCATGCCCCAGCTCTCGCCCGAGATGCGGCAAGAATTTTTGGACTTTTTGATCAGTTCACTGACCTCTGAGTTTTCGGGTTGCATTTTGTACAACGAAATCCGCAAACAAGTCAGCAACCCCGACATCAAACAACTGATGACCTATATGGCGCGTGACGAGTCGCGCCATGCCGGCTTCATCAACCAGTCGCTCAAGGACTTCAACCTCGGCATCGATTTGGGCCAACTCAAGCGCTCGAAAAAATACACCTTCTTCAAGCCGAAATACATTTTTTACGCGACTTATTTGTCCGAAAAAATTGGCTACGCCCGCTACATCACCATTTTTCGCCAGCTCGAGAAAAATCCCGACAAGCGCTTTCACCCCATCTTTCGCTGGTTTGAGCGTTGGTGCAACGACGAGTTCCGCCACGGCGAATCGTTTGCCCTGATCATGCGCGCCGACCCCAAGTTGCTGCAAGGCGTCAACCGCTGGTGGATCCGCTTTTTCATCTTGGCGGTGTACGCCACCATGTATGTGCGCGACCACATGCGCCCCTTGTTGCACGAAGCCATGGGCTTGCACTCCACCGAGTACGACTACGAGGTGTTTCGCATCACCTCAGAAATTTGCCGCCAGGTGTTTCCGATTGAAGTCGACAGCGACGACCCGCGCTTTCGCGCCTGCATGGAGCGCTTGCTCGTGTGTGCCGTGGCACAAGCCCGGGCCAAAGAGCGCGGTGGCTTGCTGGGCCTCTGGGGTCAAGCTACGGCGGTCCTCTCCGCTGGCCTGACCTTTGCCCGTTTGTTCTTCTTGCCCGTCAAAGAAAACACCTTGCCAGCCCAAGTGCGCATGGTTCCCGCTTGGTGATGCCCGGCACAACCGACACCTTGTCCACACCATGCACGACCTGTCCCAATCGCTGATTTTTGCCGCCGTTTTTGCGCTGCTGTGCTGGTGGCTGGGAACGGGCGTGATCTTGTGGCTGGTGCGCAGACCGGCACACACCTTTGGCGCCAGTTTGGGGTTTTTGGGTGTGTTGCTGATACTGGGCCTGTGGGGCAGTTGGGTCAGCATGCAATCCCAAAGCGTGGCCAATGCCTACTTGGGTTTTGGCAGCGTGATTGTGATGTGGGCCTGGCATGAGATGGCCTTTTTATCGGGCCGCCTCACCGGTTCTCGGCGGGTGCCACTGGACGCATCGGCAACCGGCTGGCAGCGCTTGCAGCAATCGGTGCAAGTGGTGTTGCACCACGAACTGGCCCTGTTGCTCAATTTTGGGTTGTTGTGGTGGATGCAAATCGACCAGCCCAACCATGTGGCGCTGTGCACCTTTGCGCTGCTGTGGTGCATGCGGGTGAGCGCCAAGCTGAATTTGTTTTTTGGTGTGCCTGAAGTGGGATTGCAATACCTGCCCAGCCACTTGACCTACCTGGGCAGCTACTTCAAGCAAGGCCGGGTGAGCCTGTTTTTTTACGCCACGGTCGCCGTCTCCAGCGGTGCTTGGTTGTGGCTGGTGTGGCAGGCCCAACAAGGGGTGGTGGCGCTCACCGCCGGCTGGGTGTTGCTGGCTTCCCTGTTGGGTTTGGCCATCTTGGAACATGTGTTGATGATGTTCCCCGTGCCGCTGCAAAAGTTGTGGGGTTGGGCCATGTCGCACCGCCATGATGCAGGCTTTGTGCAGCCCTTGCACCGCATCGCACCCAGCGCCACCCTGGCCCCTGCGGCCTTGCTGCCGCAAGGAGACAAACCATGAATGCGCCGACCCCCCCACAGTGGTTACAAGCCACACCGGTGGCCGAGAGTGTCGATCGGCGGCCCCGCGCCATCATCATTGGCACGGGCTTTGGTGGCTTGGCCGCTGCCATCCGGCTCAGCGTCAAGGGCTACCAAGTCAAGATGTTTGAAAAGCTCGACATGGCGGGCGGCCGCGCTTATGTGCACAAGCAAGACGGCTTCACCTTCGACGCGGGCCCGACCATCATCACCTTGCCGCACTTGATCGAAGAGTTGTTCACCCTGTGCGGCAAAGACATGAAAGACCATGTCGACTTGCGCTTGATGGCCCCCTTCTACCGCATCCGCTTTGACGACGGCACGCACTTTGATTACAGCAACGACGACGCAGCCATGTTGGCGCAAATCGCCGCCCTCAACCCGGCCGATGTGCAAGGCTTTCAAAATCTGATGAAGGCCTCCGAGCGCTGCTTTGAGTTGGGCTTTCAAGAGTTGGGCATGGTCGCCTTTGAGTCCATCACCGATGTCATCAAGGCCTTGCCCAACTTGGCGCGCATGCAAGCCTGGCGCTCCATCCACAGCCTGGTGGCCCAGCACATTCAGCACCCCAAGCTGCGCATCGTCATGAGCTTTCACCCCTTGCTCATCGGTGGCAACCCGTTTTCAGTCACCTGCATTTACTCGCTGATCCACATCTTGGAACGGCGCTGGGGCGTGCACTCGGCCATGGGCGGCACGGGTGCCATCGTGCAAGCCTTGGTGAACTTGCTGCAAGAGCGCCACATTCCCATCCGCTACAACACCGCTGTCACTCGCATTCAAGTGGACAACGGCACCGCCACCGGCGTGGTCTTGGACGGCGGCGAGGTTGTACCCGCCGACATCGTGGTCAGCAATGGCGACGCCGCCTGGACGTACCAACACCTGATAGAGCCACAGCACCGGCGCCATTGGAGCGACCAGCGCATTGCCAAAGGTAACTATTCATCGGGTTTGTTTGTCTGGTACTTTGGCACCAACCGCCAATACACCGATGTGCCGCACCACATGATGGTGTTGGGACCGCGCTACAAAGGTTTGTTGCAAGACATCTTTAAAAACCACAAGCTGTCCAAAGACTTCAGCCTGTACCTGTACCGCCCCACGGCGACCGACCCATCTTTGGCCCCTGCCGGTTGCGACACGTTTTACGCTTTGTCGGTGGTGCCCAATCTGAGCAGCGGCACCGACTGGCCGACCATCAGCGATCAATACCGCGACGCCATTGCCAGCGTGCTGCAAGACAGTGTGCTGCCCGACTTGAAGCAGCATGTGGTCAGCTCCAAAGTGAGCACGCCACAAGACTTTCAAGACCGCTTGTGGTCGTACAAGGGTGCGGGCTTTGGGCTCGAGCCCATCTTGCTGCAAAGTGCCTGGTTTCGGCCACACAACCGCAGCGAAGATGTGAAAAATTTGTTCATGGTCGGTGCCAGCAGCCAGCCCGGCGCGGGTGTCCCCAGTGTGTTGATGTCGGCCAAGATGCTGCAAGAGGTGGTCCCCCATGTTGATGCGTTCCACTGAAACTGCCCCGCCCTACGACCTCGACGCCTGCGTGGCGCTGATGCGCGGTGGCTCCAAGTCGTTTTTTGCCGCCAGCCGCTTGTTGCCCCAGCGCATGCGCTCGGCATCCGTGGCCCTGTATGCCTTTTGCCGTGTGGCCGACGATGTGGTGGACGACGGCGAGTCTCCCGAACTGGGCCTGCAAGAGTTGCAACACCGGCTGAACAAAATTTACCAAGGCCAACCCCTGGCCAACTTGGAAGACCAAGCCTTGGCCTTGGTGGTGCACCAGCATCAACTGCCCCGTGCCTTGCTCGACGCTTTGCTCGATGGTTTTGCTTGGGACGCACAAGGCCGCCATTACGAAACCATTGCCGACACCCACGCCTATGGCGCCCGGGTGGCGGGCGCCGTGGGCGCCATGATGTGCTGGATCATGGGGGTGCGACACCCGCAAGCCTTGGCCCGCGCCTGCGAACTGGGTGTGGCCATGCAACTCACCAACATTTGCCGCGATGTCGGCGAAGACGCGCGCAATGGCCGCCTGTACCTGCCCCGCGCTTGGCTGCGCGAGGCTGGCATTGACCCCTCTGCCTTCTTGGCCGAGCCGGTGTGCACCCCCGCTTTGCAAAGTGTGATCACGCGCGTCTTAGACGAAGCCGACCGTTTGTACAACCTGTCCAGCCAAGGCATCGGCTATTTGCCGCGCGATTGCCGGGCCGCGATTTGGGCTGCGCGTTTGATTTATGCCGAAATCGGCCACCAACTGCGCCGTGACGGCCTCAACCCCGTGGCCCACCGTGCTGTGGTGGGCAGCACCCGCAAGCTGGCTTTGTTGGGACAAGCCCAGTGCATGGCCACCTGGCCCGCTGCCCTGAGCCATCGCACACCCAATGTGCCACCCCTCCCCGCGATCGCTTATTTGGTGCAAGCTTGCGAGGCGGCCCAACCGCTGAGCGAGTCGCTGCCCGATGGCTACCCCAACCGCAACTTGGTCGACCGCATCGAATGGATGCTGTCCTTGTTCGAGCGCCTGGAGCGCGAACGCCAGGCCACACCACCCACCACACTGGCGCGCCACAGCTGATCCGCGCAGCAGCGCCGTGTCCAATGGCCACACCCACTGGGCACACACCCGGGTGTGCCGTGTGCCGTGAATCCGGCAGGTCGCCATATACTGGCACACCGCACCCCACTGAGCGTCCCCCCGATGACAACCCACGCACCCGCCATCGCCTCCCTGCCGCAACGCGCCGCCGCCATTGAAGCGGCCCTGCAAGCCCATGGCCTGGACGCCAAAGCCGGCATTGAGCTAGGGGTGCACAACGCCGAAGACCTGTGGCTGCCCGAGCGCGGCGCGCGCGTGGTGGCCAAGGCCTGGGTCGACGACGCTTTTCGCCAGCGGCTGTTGGCCAACGGCAAAGCTGCTGTGGCCGAATTGGGCATCGACTTGCCGCCCCACCACCGCCATTTGGTGGTGCTGGAAAACACGGCATCGGTGCACAACGTGATTTGCTGTACTTTGTGCTCGTGCACCGCCTTCACCGTCATTGGCCTGCCACCGGATTGGTACAAAGACCTGAACTACCGCGCCCGAATCGTGCGCGAATCGCGCAGCGTGCTGCGTGAAATGGGCCTGGACCTGCCCGACACCATGGAACTGCGGGTGTGGGACACCACCGCCGACACCCGCTACATGGTGTTGCCCCACCGACCAGCCCATACCCAGGGTTGGAGCGAGGCGCAATTGGCCGCCATCGTCAGCAAAGACGCCATGATTGGCGTGACCCGGTTGTAAGCGCATGGACGGCGTGCACGACCTCGGTGGCCGGCAAGGCTTTGGGCCCGTGGTGCACAGCACCGATGCAGCGGTGTTCCATGAGGAATGGGAAAAACGCATCAATGCCCTCTACGGTGTGGCGGTGCGTGCCGGCATCTTCAACATGGACGAATACCGCCACGCCATTGAGCGCATGGAGCCGCGCCATTACATGAGCGCGGGCTATTACGAGCGCACCCTGACCAGCCTGGCCACCCTGTGCGTGGAAAAGGGCGTGCTCAGTTTGAGCGATTTGGAGCAACGCGCTGGTGGCCGCTTTCCGCTGGCCCTGCCTTTGGGTGCCGGGCGCAGCAATGCCGCCGATGCGCACACATTCCGCATAGGCGACCAGGTGCAAGTGCGGCTTGAGCATGTGGGCGGCCATGTGCGTGCACCCGGCTATATCCGGGGCAAAACCGGCGTGGTGGTGCACATCTCGCCGGCCTATCCCTTCCCCGACGCGCACGCCCACGGCGTGCCATCTCACGACGAGCCCACCTATGACGTGCGTTTCCACAGCGCCGAGCTGTGGCCCGACGCGGCCGACAACGCGTTTGTGCATGTGGGCCTGTTCCAAAGTTATCTGATCCCAGCGCCCTGAGGCGGGCCCCACACCCAGCAGGAGACCCCGATGCTGACACCCGACGAGATCGCAAAGCTCATTCCAGCCGAGCGCGCCAAATTTCGCTCACCCATACCCACCCAGTCGGTCTCCAGCGACGAGTTTTTCCCCGCCGCCCAAACGCCCCGGCAGCGCGAGTTTGAAGCCCGCATCAAACGGCTGGGCAGCGAACTGGCCAAAAAACAAGGCATTTCCCGGCGCCGGTTTTTCCAAGGCGCTGCTGGCATGGCCGCCGCTTATTTGGCCATGAACGAAACCTACGGCCCGCTGTATATGGTCAGCCGCGCCGAAGCACAAACCCCCGAAATGGCCAATGCCCGAGCCAACGCGCTCAAGGGCCAGTTCATCATGGACATGCACACCCACTTTTTGCGCGACGACACCCGGCTCGAAGGCTTTGTGCGGTCGCGCGAAGCGGTGGGCAGAGCGGGCTGGAACCCCACCCTGGTGAACAAACCGCAAACCCTGGACGACTTGAAGTTTGCCAACTACTTCAAAGAAATTTACCTCGACAGCGACACCAAGGTGGCGCTCATATCCGGCTCGGGCTCAGAAGATCTGCGTGACTGGTTTTTGACCAACGAGATGAAGGCGCAAGCGCGCAGCCATGTCAACCAACAAGCGGGCAGCCAGCGCATGTTCTCGCACGCCATCTTCATGCCCGGCATGCCGGGCTGGCTGGAAAAAGTCGAGCAAGACCACGAAACCTTGAAGCCCGACTCGTTCAAGGGCTACACCATTGGCGACAACACCAACAAACATTTGTCGCGCCACCCCTGGCATTTGGACGACGAAAAACTGCTCTACCCGTTTTATGAAAAGTTGGTCAAGTGGAGCAAAGCCAAGCCCAGCCTGGCCAATGTGTGTGTGCACAAAGGTCTGTTCCCGCCCTCCACCACCCAGCAATTTCCGCACTTGCTGCATTACGCGGACGTGCGCGACGTGGGCAAAGCGGCCAAAGACTTCCCTGAGCTGAACTTCATCATTTACCACTCGGGGTTTCGCTTCACTGGTGGTGCCCAAAAAACGGGCTGGGATCAGTTTGAGCAAACCGGGCGCATCGACTGGGTCACCGACCTGGCCGACATCCCGCAAAAGTACGGCGTGCAAAACGTGTACGGCGACCTGGGCCAAATATTTGCCCAAAGCACCTTGGCCGAACCGCGCTTGTGTGCAGCCATGATGGGCCAACTGGTCAAAGGCTTGGGCGCCGACCACATCGTGTGGGGCTCGGACGCGGTGTGGACCGGCGCGCCACAGTGGCAAATCGAAGGCCTGCGGCGCTTGGAAATCCCAGCGCAGATGCAAGAAAAGTACGGCTTTGCCCCCCTGGGCGCAGCCGACGGCCCGGTGAAAAACGCCATCTTCGGCGGTAACTCAGCGCGCTTGTATGGCTACACCGCGCAACAACGCGCCGCGCTGGACGGCGACCCCGTGGCCCTGGCCCGCGCTGAATACGACTTGCACGGCGTAGGCCGCACCAACTTGCGGTATGGGTATATGCAACGGGCGTGAGGGCTTAGACAGCCCTCAGCCCTGTCGCCCTGCATCCGCCTGCGCAAACCGCCGCCGAAAGTCCCAGGCATGGGCCAGGCCGGCGCCCGCCAGGGCGAGAACGGCAGGCAGGGGCAACTCGGGCACATCGGCCAGGCGCAGGGCGATCATCAGGCACAGCCCCGGGGCCAGGCCGGTGGCCAGCTCCACCGCGCCCAAGCCGCGACCGGTGCGCTGGTGGCGCCAAACCAAAATCACAAACTCCATGACGGTGAAAGCGATCACCGCGTCCACCAAGCTGGCAGGCATGTTCATGGGTGCCTCAACTTCGCCGGGGCATGCGCCAGGGCAGCATGGCTTGCACGATGGGAGCGACCAAGCGCGGCACGTTCAAGGTTTCGTGAAAGCTGTGCACCGTCTCGCCCAGCAATTCGCTTTGCAACACGGCGCGTTGGTAAAACGGGGTGTCTTCCAGTTGCTGCGCGATGCGCACCGCTTGTGGGCTGCGCATGCGCCGCGCCAAACCCCAGGCGGTGCGCGGCAGTGCTTGGCGTGGCGGCGCGTCAAAGGGCTCGATGCGCCCTTGCGGTGTGAAGCGCAGGGCCAGCAAGGTGTCGGAGCCGTCCTTGGCCTGCACGTCGTAGAGCACCGCCGTGCTGCCGTCTTTCATCGGGCTGCGTGACCAGTCCCATTCGGTGAAGGGTGTGTCAATCGGTTCGTCGCCTTCGTTCGAATCCAAATAGGCGTGGCCGCTCCAGCGCTGGGCCGGGTGTTGCAACGCCACCTCCACCCGGGCGTGCGGTGCCAGCGGGCCCCAGCGGTGACGCCCCAGCTTGTCCAAGGGCGTGCTGAAGTCAAACAACTGCTGCGGGTGCACAGTCACGCGCCCGCGCACGCGGTGTGGGATGGGCACGCCCACCTCGTCGATGTCGATGTGCAAAGCCGCGCCGTCCCAATGCAATTGGCTCGGCCCAATGACAAAGCGCTCGGCACTGCGGGCGTTGTGGCGCTGGCCGCGCTCGGTCATGGTCCAGCGCTTGGCGCCCCGGCTGTACAAGGCCACATTGAGGGCGCAATGGTTGTCTGGGACGGGTTGTCCGCCATTGCGCCGCGCCCAGGCGTAATAAGGCGAGAACACGCTGCCGACAAAGGCGATGATGCTCAGGCCCCATTGGCCGTCATCGCTCAGGGCGTCGACATACCACCAGAGGTAAGCACCGGGTGATACCGCTTGGTCAAAGCGCGGTGCGCCATCACGGCCTCGGCCGCCAGTTGGCCCGACAGCGCTGCCATCGGCACCCCCGGCCCCGGGTGCACGCTGCCCCCCGCCAAAAACAGGCCCGGGATGCGGCTGGCCGAGTTGGAGCGTGCAAAGGCCGACATCCAACCGTGGGTCGCCTGGCCATACAAGGCCCCGCCGGTCGCCGGAAACAGCTGGTGGAATTGCGCTGGCGTGGTGCGCACGTGGTTGTGGGATTGCAAGCTCACTTGCAGGCCACAACGCTGGAGCCATTGGAAACTGGCTTGCTCGCATTGGTCGATCGCCTCCGGGGTGATGGTGTCGCTGTCGCCCAGCGCGGGGGCATTGACCA
This sequence comes from Limnohabitans rimovensis (SeqCode), assembly GCF_965234775.1. Classification (GTDB taxonomy): domain Bacteria; phylum Pseudomonadota; class Gammaproteobacteria; order Burkholderiales; family Burkholderiaceae_C; genus Limnohabitans; species Limnohabitans rimovensis. The sequence continues at coordinate 37,827 of NZ_OZ248567.1, forward strand.
GGCACAGCAGCCGCTCGGGCCCTGTGGGGGTGTCGGCGAGTCCCCGGTCTTGGGCACACACATACACCGTGGGCTTGTGGGGCAGCCGCGCGCGGTCAAAGATGTCGGTGAATTCGCTGGCGTAGTCGTCTTGGAAAAACACATTGTGGCGCTCCAGGGCAAAGCCGCTGGTGGGCGCATTGATCGACCAGGTGATGGCCGACAGAGAACGTTCTGGGGCCTGGCCCTTGACGGCCCGGGACAGATCGCCCTCACCCAACAAACCGTCACGCAACGCCGCCACATCGCCGTTGAACACCACCGCTTGGGCATCCAATGCCTCGCCGCTGGCCAGTTGCACCCCGCAAGCGCGGCCTTGCGACAGGCGAATGCGGCGCACCGATTGACCGTAGCGAAACTGCACACCGCGCTGCGCCCCCAAACGGGCCAGGCACTGGGCCAGCGCATGCATGCCGCCATGCACCGACCACACGCCGTCCATCTCCACTTGGGCAATGAGCATCAAGGTGGCTGGGGCTTGCCAAGGTGACGAGCCGCAGTAGGTGGCATAACGCCCAAACAACTGCTGCAAACGTGGGTCGCGGAAATGCTGGCCCAGGCTGCGCCACAAACTGGGCATCACGCCCATGCCCAGCAACACGCGCAAACCCGATGGACCCAAGGCGCGCGCCATTTGCAACAGCGTGGGCGAGGGCGAGCGGATGAATGGCCCCTCCAAGGTGTCGTGCACCAATCGGGCTTGCTGGCAAAAGCGCTCAAAGCGCTGGGCCTCGTCGGGCCCGGCAAATTCGGCCACCGCCTGGATGGATTGCAGCGGGTCGGCATGCAAGTCCAGGCGCGAGCCATCGGCCCACGCGTGGCGCGCCAGCACCGACAAGGGTGAGATGCTCAGCTCGCGGGCCAGACTGGTGCCAGCGGCATCAAAGATGCGGTCAAACACCCAGCGCATGGTGAACACCGTGGGCCCACTGTCGATGGCTGCGCCATCCACCTGCAATTGGCGCATTTTTCCGCCAGGGTTGTCGGCTGAATCCACCACTGTGACGCGCACCCCGCGCTGGGCCAGAAGCAAGGCGCTGACCAAGCCCGCCATGCCTGCGCCCACCACCACCACACCCGGTTCAGACATGGGCGCTTTCTGGGCTTGGATAGGCAGCGGGGTTGCCATAGGCACGCCCCAACCACACGCCTTGCATGTCCAGCACGCGCATGCGCACAAACATCGATTCGGTGAAAAAGTTGTGTTTGTACGCCGCTTGAATGGCTTGTTGGTGCGCCCCTTGGCGGGCGTAGTCGTGCATGCTTTTTTCGTCGCGCCACAAACTGAAGGTGCACTGGCGCACCAGCGGCGCTTCACCCAAGCCCATGGCCAACATGCAACCTTGCGCTTGGGCCAGGCTGTCTTGCGCAGCCGGGGCATGGCGCCAAAACGACATGGCGCTGGCCGCACGGATGCTGGCCCGGGTGAGGGTGGCCAACACGGGCGCTTGGCGTGTGGGGCTTGGCGCGGCAGACGCGTCTGCGGCTTGAACCTCCCAGGCGGGGCTGGCCTCCCAGGCCTGTCCGTCCCATTGGCCACGGCTGCTACCCACGGCCATCAAGCCGGTCCAGTATTCACGGGCGCGCTCACGGTAGGCCATCACATGCGGGCCCGCCAAAAAAGCACGCGCATGGGCATGGGTGTCAAACAGGCATACCCAGCCTTGGTGGCTGGCACTGGGGCGCAAGCCAAAGCCACCGTCATGGCCACTGCCCATCACTTTGGCGAACAACAGGCCGGGGGTGTTTTTCAAGGCCGAGGGGCCTTGGACCATTCGCATCCAGCCCCAGGCTCGGTGCTGGCGCAAAAAGTCCACCAACAAAACCACCACCACGCCCGAGAGGGTAGCAGTGGGTGGATCCACATCACTCATGGCCGCAAGCCCAGGGTGCCCGGCTTGGCCAAGAGACCGATCAGCGCTTGACCGCAGCCACTTGGGCAGGGGCCGGCTTGCCCACCAACTCGGGGTGGTTTTTGATCATTGGTGCGCCGTTGAGCGGTTTGTACGCACCTTGGTGGCAGGTGGCGCAATTGAGCTTGGCCACGTCGCCCATCTCACCCTTGCGCTGGCTTGGGAAGGTGGCTGTGAGGGGCTCGAGGTAGTTGAGGTTGAGCTCGCGCGCCATGCGGATACCGTGCCATGCCGTGGCCCGCTGGGGTGGGTTGCCCTCCCAGCTGGAGAACGAACGCGAGTTGTGGCAATAGGTGCAGTTGACCCCCAAGGCAGTGGACATGTGGGTCATCAAACCATAGGTCCATTCGGCTTGCTTGATGGAGTGGCGGTTGCCACTGGGCAAGGCGGTGTCGCCATTGACCCGGATGTCCAAGCTGTCAAGCAAGAACGGGGTGAATGGATCACTGGGCAAGGAGCTCAGACCCACACTTTTCGCTGCCAAGTTTTGCCCAGCGCGCCCACCGATGAAGTCAGCGCCATTGGCTTGGGGCGGCTCTTTGAACCAAATTTGCGACGGCACCGGTTGACCGCGGTGACAGGTGTAGCAAGTGACGCCAGTTTCAGCAACGTGGTTTTTCCAACCGCTGTTGATGTGCTGCGTCATCTCGATCATGCGCCGCGCCACCACCTTGGTGTACTTCCCTTCTTCGGCAAAGTTGGCGGGGTTGTGGCAGTAGGCACAGCCCTCGGTGGGCGCCACCCAATTGGTCATGGAGACCATGAGTTGGGTGAACTGGGCCACACTCAAGTCGCCCAGTACCTTGACGTTTTGATAGACCTTGCCCGCCTTGGGACCATCGGCCGATGCCGGTGGCAAGGCCACGGGAGCGGCGTGCAACTCTTCGTTTTGTTCGATGATGCGCGGGTTGTACACCTGCACCATGCCCGTGCCACGGTAACCGCGCTGCACAGAGTCCATGACAGGGCGCTCACACGCGCTGAGCAAGACCACACTGGCCAAGGCCAGACCTTTGAGAAACAGGGCTTTGATCATGGCTTGACCCCCATCACAGTGGCCGGGTCGACCACGACTGGAAACACCACAGGGTACGGGGGTGCCACGCCGTGCTTGACCGCCCACAAATACCAGTTATCGACAACAGTGCCGGTGAGCAAGATACCGATGCCACCGGTGATGGGGCACAGCACCGCAAACCACCAGGCCCAGCGGTGAATGGATTCCATGGTGGCGTTGAAGCCCATGGTCCAACGCCAGAACAAGGCTGCGCGCTCAGACGCCGTGCCACGGTCAACGATTTGCTCGATCTCGCGCTCGCCGCCATAGCGGGTCACGGCCAAGATGGTCGCCCCGTGCATGGCAAACAACAGCACCGAACCATACAAAAAGACAATCGACAAGGCATGGAAGGGGTTGTAGAACAGGTTGCCGTAGCGCAGCGAAAACGCGGCTGTCCAGTCCAGGTGCGGGAAGATGCCAAAGGGCACGGCCTCGCTCCATGAGCCCATCAAAATGGGGCGGAAAAAGCCAAGCACGAGGTACAACCACAGCGCAGCGGCAAAGGCCCAAGGGATGTGCATGCCCAGGCCCAAGGCCTTGGCGCGGCGGTACATGCGCGCCCACCAAAAAAACAACGAGGCGGTGAGGAACAAACCAGTGAGCAACCACCAGCCGCCTTCATTCATCGGCGGAAAACTCAGGCCATACACCGGCGCTGGTGGTTCCAGGGCCAGCCAAAACAGCTGGCGCACAAATTGGATCGGGTCCCAGTTGACCGAAGCCAACATGTTGAAGCCAATGATGTTGAAAGCCAAGGTGCCCAGGATGAGCGAGGCCAGGCCCAAACCGCCCAGGTAGATGGGGCCGATTTGTGCATTGCCAATGCGACCCAGCAAGTGCAGGAAAAAGGGCTTGAGCGCGCGCTCGTGCTCGCCGTTTTCAATCGGCACGCCACTTTGGGTGGGTCCGGTGGCTTGGACAGCGGTGAATAGGTTTTGGTATTGCGGCATGTTTATCTCCCCGATTCAGTGCCAAATGGGCATGTTCAACCACCAGCCCCACCATTCAGGCCAGCCACGGCTCCAAAACGGGCCACTGATCACAATGCACAAGGCACTGAACCAGACCGCTGCCAAAGCCAAGAACAATCCCACGCGGTGAATGCCCAAGGTGCCCACCGAGTAACCGATGGTGTCGCGGAAAAAAGTGTCTTCATGTTCAGGTGTTTTGACCACTTGGCCGCGCCCTGGGTTGGTGGCCGAGAGCACCAAGCCGCCGTGCAGTGACAGGGCAAAGGTGGTGGCAAAGAAAAAGCTCACCGCGATCATGTGCGCGGGGTTGTAGTGAAAGTGCAGGTATTGGTAGCCCACGTTGGAGACCCAATCCAGGTGGCTAAAGATGCCATACGGGAACCCATGCCCCCATGCACCCAGCAAGACCGGGCGAATCACGACCAGGGTGACGTAGGCGAAGATGGCCATGCTGAAGGCCACTGGCACGTGGTAGCCCATGCCGAGCTTTCGGCATATTTCAACCTCGCGCATGGCCCAGGAGCCAAAAGCCCCAATGGCACAAATGGTGATGAGCTGCCACAGACCCCCTTCCATCAAGGGGGCCATGCCCAAGCCATACGACAGGTCGGGCGGCGCAATGCTGATTTGCCACAGGTTCCATGTGGGCCCTTGTGACGCGCCCCACAAAATCAAGGCGGTGCCGATGAAGGAGAAAAAGAGGGTGGTGACGCCAAAAAAGCCCACGTAAAACGGGCCGATCCAAAAATCGAGCAAGTCACCGCTCACCAAGGTACCGCCTCGCACGCGGTACTTCTTTTCAAAACTCAGCATGGCCATGATCGGGCCCTCCTAGAAGCCACGACTGCACCGTGGCCCATGAATCTTTAAAAGGGCAGGCGGTGTGGGTTTCCCAAAGGACGCCCGCAACGCCTGCCAACTGCTGTCAACCCCTTCAGGATTTCGCTGCAGGAACGGGTGAGGGCAGAGGCGCGTTTTGTGACGCCGTGCCTTGGGCCTTTTTGGGGCCATCCAACCAATTGAATTTGTTCGTGCTCAACAAGATGAGGTGAATCATCGCTGCCAGGCTGAACAAAAAGATGCCTTGAACGACCATTGCACGCAATGGATCGTAAAGTCGCCAAATTCGCCACATGGTGATTTCTCCTAAAGTATGTGGGACATGAAGGTGTACACACCCGACTCGACCCCTGCTGTGATGCTCTTCATGTTCTCCGCACCCGGCAACCAACTGCGCCAATGCAAGCCCAGCACTTGACCGAGCAAGGCAACGGCAAACAGCAAGGCAAAGCCAATGGCAAAGATCACAAAAAACGTCCGTGAGTCACCTGGTAAGAGGTGCTTGGACTTCACATCAGAAAAGTTTTGCATGGTGAGATGCTCCATGTAATGGATGATTGCCTTAGAACCAGGGGCGCCACGCCCAGACCAAGAAATGCGCCACCACGGCAACCGCCGTGAATGCCACTGTTCCCTGAATCCAGAAAGTGTGGAACTCCTGAGCCTCTTCGTCAGTCAGTCCTGAGATGGACTTGTGATTCGACATAGCCTGCTCCTTCACAAAATGACCTTGCGGCCGATCATGCGCACAGCCCGCGCATCATGGGCATCCGCGGCGAAATGCCACGACATCTTGGTGTGGGTCTGTCCCACGGTCAACACGGGGCTCTGCCGAACTTGGAAGCCGCTCATGCCGGCTCTCCAAAACCCAGCTCCAAGCCCGCACGCTTGACGTGCTGCTCGGTCACCACCTCGTCGCCAGCTTCCCGCGCACGCTGCTCGGCCTGGTCGCGCAGCCGCTTGGCCACTGAAATTTGGATCAGCACAGGTTGCTGCTCAATGACTCGGCGCAACCACGTTTGGGCCGCATCGTCCCAACGCGCGTTGTCACCACTGACGCCACGGGCCGGGGTGGCTTCCACGCGGTCCATGTCAGTGCCCAAGGGCAAGATGTGAAACAGCGCATCAAACAAGGCGTTGCACACCTCTTGCACCACATAGGTGGCCCCGCTGTAACCCATGAAAGGGGTGCCGGTGTGGCGGCGAATGACTGCGCCGGGGAAGGATGCTGGGATGTAGGTCGCGCGCATCGGGCCGGAACTGCCCATCTCGCTCAGGTACATGCGCTCGTTGTAACTGCCAAACATGATGAGCGGGGTTTGTTTGTGGACCAACTCGCGCACGGCGGCGTTGTCGGTTTTGGTGCCTGCGGTGCGCGACACGCTGAAGCGGCAGGGCAGGCCCATTTCGTCTTCCAAGAAATGACGCAGGCCACGCGCATAGGTTTCCCCTGCGACCACGGCAAAACTGGCTGTGGCAAAAAAGTCTTGGGTCACCGAGCGCCACAAGTCCCACAGTGGCTTGAGCGTGGTGTGGCGCTCGCGCTCAATGAAGGGCTCGGGGTCGATGTGCAGCATCTCGCCGAGCTTGCGCAAAAACGCCGTGGTGCTGTGCAGGCCAATGGGTGCTTGCAAATACGGACGCTCGAGCGCCTCGCACAGCATGCGGCCAAATTCGCGGTACATGCAAATGTTGACATCGGCCTCGACCAAGCGCGACACATCGGCCAGGTGGCTGGTCAGCGGAAACACCATGTTGACTTCGGCGCCGATGCCTTGCACCAGGCGGCGGATTTCGGCCAAATCGCTGGGTGAATTGAAGGTGCCGTAGCACGGGCCAATGATGTTGACGCGGGGTTTTTCGCCAGCCGGGCGCTGATCAAAGGGTTTGCGGGCCGGCACTTTTTTCATGCCGTACTCGCTCCACAGCCAGAACATGGCCCGGTTGGCGCACTGCCACTGGTCTTCGTCAATGGTGCGTGGCAAAAAACGGGCGATGTTGGTGCCCTCGGGGGTGACGCCGCCACCGATCATTTCAGCGATCGAGCCGGTGACCACCACAGCGGGCAGGTCCGGGTCGAGGGTGGCGTGGGCGCGCTTCATCGCGCCCTCGGTGCCCTCGCGGCCCAACTGTTCTTCGGCCAAGCCGGTAACCACAATCGGCAACTCGTGCGGGGGCAAGGCGTCGGTGTAATGCAGCACCGATGTGACGGGCAGGTTTTCGCAGCCCACCGGGCCGTCGATCACCACTTGCAGGCCTTTGATGGCGGTGAACACATACACCGCACCCCAGTAACCGCCGGCGCGGTCGTGGTCGAGCACATAGTTGAGCTGGGCCTTGGGCGCGGCGTCAATTTTCACAGCTGGTGCACCCGTGGTCGGTGGGCCGCCAGCACTCGCGTGCGGTCCAGCATGGGTGGGGGCGGTGGGGTGTGACATCAGCCCATCTCCTCGGCTTTGCGCTTCTTGGCGGCGCGCTCCATTTGGCGCTTGGTCTCGGCCTTGAATTCGGGCCGGTCTTTGGGCACGCCCTCCCACACACCCGTGGCGTGACCCATTCCGGTGTCGCCAAAAAAGGCTTTCATGGCATCAAAGCGGGCTTGGTTGCCGATCGCCGCTTGCACCACCTGCACCAAGGAGCCGGCTCCGGCCACGCCCATCAAGGGGCGCGCAGAAATCAGGTTGGTGAAATACAGCGAAGGGATGCAGGCTTCTTTGGCTTTTTGCACCACGGGGGTGGTGCCAATGGCCAGGTGCGGCTTGTATTCATGCATGGCGGCCAGGTCTTGCTCGAGCGAAGCCCGGAACTGCACTTGTACGCCTTTGGCTTTGAGCCACTCAGCATCGTGTTGGTTCCACGGGGTGGCCGGGCAGGCCGAGCCCACATAGCGCACGTCGGCACCGCATTCGATGAGCAAGCGCGCCACCAACAGCTCTGAACCCTCATAACCACTCAAGGTGATGCGGCCTTTGATCGGCTTGGCCGCGAGCATGGCGCGCATGGGGCCCAGGGTTTGGTTGCGGGCGAGATCGATTTTGGCTTGGGCCACACCCATGCTGTCACCAATGGCTTGCAGCCAATCGTGGGTGCCCTCAACACCTACCGGTGCCGAGCCCACGATGGGGCGGCCTGCGGCTTGGAACTCGCGAATGCTGGCGGTGTAGAACGGGTGAATGGCCGCCACACTGCTGCAGTCGAGCGCGGCATACAACTCGCGCCACTCGCGGGTGGGCACCACGGGGCCGGCCAAAATATCCATGGGCGCCAACATTTGGGCAATGATCACCGGGTCGGCGGGGAACATTTCACCGAGCAAGGCCACCGTGGGCTTGCTTTGGCGCCCCCCTTTGGGTGCTTGCACCGGGCCACTCATGATCTCTTCGCGGGCATAGCGCAGCATGGCTCCAGCCAGCACATCTTTGGCCTCGGCATGGGTGGGCACCCCAAAGCCCGGCACATCGATGCCGATCACGCGCACGCCATTGATCTCTTTGGGCAGCAATTGCAAGGGCACGCCACTGGCGGTGGGCACACACAAATTGATGATGACGATGGCGTCAAGCTTGGCTGGGTCGGCTTGGGCATGGACCGCGTCGCGGATGTCCTCAAACAGTTTGCCAGTGACCAAGGTCTCGGAGTTGAAAGGCACATAGCCGACGGTGCGGCGCGCACCGTAGAAATGCGAGGTGAAGGTCAGGCCATACACGCAACATGCCGAGCCGCTCAAGATGGTGGTGGTGCGGCGCATGCGCAAGCCCACACGCAAAGAGCCAAAAGCGGGGCACATGCTTTGTGGCTGGTCGTGCGGGCCGGCGTCGGCTTTGCGGGGATAGTCTTGGGCGTATTGGGCCAAGATATCTGACTTGCCAGCCGCTTGGGCGGCAGCCAGCATGGTCTCGGCACCCGAGTGGCAGCCCAGCCCATCGGCTTGAGCGCCCGCTGGGTTGGCCAGGACGGGTACGGCTTGGATCGGAATGGTTTTGGCCATGGTGCGCTCAAGCCTCGTCGTAAACGACTTCCAAGGTGGGCTTGACCAGATCGTGGCGACCCATCATGTCAAAGGTGGTGGCGGGCTCGAGCACCACATTGCGGCCGGTGATGTCGGCGCTGAACAGGCCAAGCAGCTCGTCTTGGGTTTGTGGCTTGGGTCGCACCGGCGGCGCGTCGGCCACGTTTTGCGCCAACTCAGCAAACAAGGGGCCCCACATGCTGTCTGGCGTACCAATGATTTCGTAGCTGGCGCTTTTGCGGCGAATGTCCTCATTGGCCGGAATGGCGGCCAACACCGGGATGCCGGCTTTTCCCGCAAAAGCCTGGGCTTCGCCGGTGCCGTCGTCTTTGTTGATGACCATGCCGGCCACGCCGACATTGCCACCCAACTTGCGGAAGTACTCGACCGCGCTGCACACGTTGTTGGCCACATACAGCGACTGCAAGTCGTTGGACGCGACGACGATGACCTTTTGGCACATGTCGCGGGCGATCGGCAAGCCAAAGCCGCCGCAGACCACGTCGCCCAAAAAGTCGAGCAACACAAAGTCAAAACCCCAGTCGTGGAAGCCGAGTTTTTCCAGGGTTTCAAAACCGTGGATGATGCCGCGCCCGCCGCAGCCGCGCCCCACCTCGGGGCCACCCAACTCCATGGCGTAAACGCCATCGCGCTTGAAGCACACATCGCCAATTTGCACCGCTTCACCGGCGAGTTTCTTCTTGGAGGAGGTTTCGATGATGGTTGGGCAGGCCTTGCCACCGAACAACAAGCTGGTGGTGTCGCTCTTGGGGTCGCAACCAATCAGCAAGACCTTTTTGCCCTGCTGGGCCATCATGTAGCTCAAGTTGGCCAAGGTGAAGCTTTTGCCAATGCCGCCCTTGCCGTAAATGGCAATGATTTGGGTTTCTTTTTTGACTTCGCCCGTGTGCACGGGTTCGGGTTCGTGTGCCGCCTCTTGGCGCAGGCGATCGACAAACTTCACGGGCTGCGGTGTCGCGCCCAATTGGTGGTTGCTCATGCGAAGTTTCTCCAGTCCAAAATCATCTTCAAACACAGGTCATCGCCAAAGGCCGTTGCGTAAGCCGCATGGGCTTGCGCTGGCACTTGGTGGTGGGTGATCAAACCGTCGAGCGACAAACGCCCGCTGTTGGCCAATTCGGTGACAGCCATCAAGTCGGCCCGCTGCCACTGCGCAGCGGTGCGCACCGTGGCCTCGCGGGCATAGGCCTGGGCATGCTCGAAGCGCAAAGCTTGGCGGTAGTTGCCAGCCAAGACAATTTCGCCGCCGGGGGCCAGGCGCTGCATCCACTGGCCCAAGTCATCGGCCTGGCCGCTGACGTCGTAAATGGCTTGGTAATCGCGGCGATCGTCGTCTTGTGGCCGGCACACCGCATAACCCTGGGCACCCGCCATGCGCTCGGCTTGGGTTTCCCAAACGGTGGGGGCGGGTGCGCCTGAAGCCACGGTCAGCCGCGCCAGCAAACGGCCCATCACACCATGGCCAATGATCAATTCGGGGGGTGCAATGTCTTGGCGCTTTCCGCCCAATGCGACCGCGTGGTATGCGGTGGCCGCCAAGGCCAACAGCACGGCGCGCTCTTGCAAATGGTCTTGCACCACCGCGACGCGGTTTTGCGCCACCACCAAGCGTGAGGCTGCGCCGCCAAACAGGCTTTTGACCCCTTGAAAACAACTGGAGCCAGGCACAAACACCCGCTGGCCGATGTCGAGTTGGCAACCAGGGCCGGTGCGAATCACCCGGGCCACGGTTTCGTCTCCAGGCACCAAGGGGTAACCCAAGCCGGGAAAGGCGGGCATGCTGCCGTCCCACAACAAACGCTCGGTGCCGGTACTGATGCCGCTGAATTCGACTTCAACCTCTACCTCGCCCACACCGGGTGCGGGCAAATCCAAACCGCGCACCGACAGGTGCTGGGGGCTTTGGAAGACAATGGCGTGAGCTTGCATAACTTGTAATTTAGGGTTGACGTTGAAATGTGTCAAGTAAAGATGACGCTTTCATGCCGATCCTAGGGAAAACACCGAGATTTGCGGCCCAACAGGATCTGGGTTTGCAAGGGCACGGCGTTGGGAACCTCTTCAATGTGGGTGAAACCGGCTTGGGCCATCATGTGGCCGAGTTCGTGCGGGGTGCGCAGGCGCCCGCTGCCCATGGCCAACAGGTAAAAGTGAAAGTAGGCGTCGCCCAAGGGCTGCTGACCCGGCGCTTGGGCCATGGGTTCGGCCAACAGCAGGGTGCCGCCCACTGGCAAGGCTTGGTGGATGGCTTTGAGCAAGGTGAGGACATCGGCATCGGGGTGGTCGTGGGCAATGCGGATCAAGGTCACCAAGTCGGCGCCGCTGGGCAGCGGGTCGCGCAAAAAGTCCCCGCCATGGGTTTGGATGCGCTGGCCCATGCCGTTTTGATCGATTTGCTGTTGGGCTATGGCAGCGACTTGCGGCAGGTCGAACAAGTTCAGGCGCAGGTGTCTGGCATGCTGGGCCAAGCGGCGCACAAAACCACCTTTGCCCCCGCCCACGTCGAGCACTTGTTGGTGGGCGTCAAAGTTGTATGCGGCCAGCACCTCGTCAATCACAAACGGCTGGGAAGCCGCCATCAACTCAGAGTAGCGCGCCACTTTGTCGTCTTGCCAAGAGCGGGTGCCATCTTGGTGGGCGTCTTGCGCGTAAGGCCAGTAAGCGGCCATTTCGCTTTGCGGCATTTGGTCGCGCAGCAGGGCCACGGGGTCGTGCATGTCGTGGTACAGGGCTGCGTGGTGCTCGATCATGGCGCGCAAGCCTGGGTGACCGGCCACTGGCGCACCCAAGGCACCCAGGCCGTAGCGATCGGGGCCGCGCCACTCGAGCAACCGCAAGGCCACCGCCGATTGCAACAAGCGTTGCAAGGCATGGGGCGAGACTTGGCACATCAACGCCAACTCTTGCAGGCTGCGCGGGGACTGGGCCACTTTTTCCAAAATTTGAAGGCGCACGCAAGCCAGCAAGACCTGCGAATAGACAAAACCAGCCATCAGGTCAAATACCTGGCGCGCGCGGCGCTGGGTGACCCAGCGGGTGAAGGGGTTGGCCACGCTCCAGCGGTACATGGCGCTGGAGGTGAGCCAAGCATCCCACCAGCGGTCGATGGCGTCGCGCCAAGCGGGTCGTTGGGTCAGGGCACCCACGTCATGGGAGAGGTCCAGTGTTTTCATGGCGGTGTCGTGGAACTGGGGGCTTAGGCGGCTTGGCGGCCAGCCGTCGCAGGGCTTTGGCGGTATTTCTCGCAGGCTTCGCGGGGCACCAAGCGCTCGGACTCTTGGCGCACCAACTGGCGCAAAGCGCTGGCGGCGGCGCACTCGGGCACGGCGTCGACCGTGGCTTGCACCAGCGACTCGAAATGCGCGATCGCGCCGCCCAAACCCAGGTCGGTGGCGGCGCTGGGGCGGCTGTGTTGCAGGTCTTGGCCCACAGGTTTGCCCAAGGCTTCGGCTTGGCCAATCACATCGCGGATGTCGTCGGCCACTTGGTAAGCCTCGCCCAAGCACTCGCCCAAGGCGCGCCAGGGTTGCGGGTCGGCCCCCGCAGACAAAGCGCCCGAACAGGTGGCGGCGACAAACAAAGCACCGGTTTTGGCGCGCTGGTATTGGCCCAAATCGGCACGGGTTTCGCACTCCCAAGCCTGGCCCGCGACGATGCCTGAAGGCGCGCCCACGCCTTCACCGAGCAACTCGAGCAAGCCGACCAAGCGCTGGGGGTGGGCGGCTCCGGCGCGCACCAGGGTTTGGTAAGCGGCCACGATCAATGCGTCGCCCGTGAGCAGCGCCAAGGGTTCGCCAAACTGTTTGTGCACAGTGGGCAAGCCCCGGCGGGTGTCGGCATCGTCAAAACACGGCATGTCGTCGTGCACCAGAGAGGCGCAGTGCATGAACTCCAAAGCCACGGCGGCGGCATCGGTCAGCTCGGGGGCGTCTTGCCCACACGCACGCGCCACGGCCACGCACAACTGAGGGCGGATGCGGGCTCCACCCGGAAACACCGCATGGCCCATGGCGGCCATCAGGCGCGGCGGTGCAGACGGCCCGCCGGATAAGGCCAAATGCTGGACCAGCGCTTGTTCAATGCGGGCGATGACGGTGTTTCCCATGGCAACTCCTTGAATATGTCAATCTGAATTGACAGATTAGGTTGTCAATATATCTCATAAACGAGGCTTGTCAACCGGGTTTGCCTTCGTCACAGGCCTTCTGGCCCTGGCCGAAGGTGCGCTGGGATGTGCCAGCCTTTGCTAAGGCCCGACAATGGCGGCATGGACATGCGATGGAAACCCAGCGTCACCGTCGCGGCGGTGATCGAGCGGCAAGGCCGCTACCTTTTGATCGAGGAACACACGCCAGAGGGCTTGCGCCTGAACAACCCGGCCGGTCACCTCGACCCGGGCGAATCACTGGTGCACGCTTGTGAACGCGAGGCCTTGGAAGAAACCGCCCACCGCTTCAGCGTGGAGGCCTTGGTGGGCGTGTACATGGCGCGCTTTCAGCGCCCGGCGAGGGGTGACGCAGCGGCCGAGGACATCACCTACCTGCGCTTTGCATTTGGTGGCAGCTTGGGCGAACACCTGACCGAGCGCAGCTTGGACCACGGCATTTTGCGCACCCTGTGGATGAGCCCCGCTGAGGTGCAAGCCAGTGTGGCGCAGCACCGCAGCCCCTTGGTGTGGCAGTGTGTGCGCGACCACCAAGCGGGTGTGCGTTTGCCTCTGTCGGCGCTGCACACCGATGCATCGGTGAGCGCGCTGCACCCTGGGCCACGCGGATAATTCAGCGCATGTCCAAAAAACACAAAGTGGTGGTGGGTTTGAGCGGCGGGGTGGACTCGGCGGTCAGCGCTTGGCTGCTCAAGCAACAAGGCCATGAGGTGCTGGGCATTTTCATGAAAAACTGGGACGATGACGATGACAGCGAATACTGCGCATCGAACGTCGACTTTGTGGACGCTGCTGCGGTGGCCGACGTGATTGGCATCGAGATCGAGCACATCAACTTCGCCACCGAATACAAAGACCGGGTGTTCGCCCAGTTCTTGCAAGAGTATCAAGCCGGGCGCACGCCCAACCCCGACATCTTGTGCAATGCAGAGATCAAATTCAAAGCTTTTTTGGACCACGCCATGGCGCGCGGCGCCGACAAAATCGCCACCGGCCACTACGCCCGTGTGCGCGAACAAGGCGACAGCGTGCAGTTGCTCAAAGGCCTGGACCCCGGCAAAGACCAAAGTTATTTTCTACACCGCTTGCGCCAAGACCAATTGCGCCAAACGCTGTTTCCGGTGGGCGAGTTGCACAAAAGTGAAGTGCGCCGCTTGGCCACCGAGATCGGTTTGCCCAACGCCCAAAAGCGCGACTCCACCGGCATTTGTTTCATTGGCGAGCGCCCGTTCAGGGCCTTTTTAAACCGCTACATCGCCAGCACACCGGGGCCGGTGCGCGACGAGCGGGGTCGCTGTGTGGGCGAACACATGGGCCTGAGTTTTTACACCCTGGGCCAGCGCCAAGGGCTGGGCATTGGTGGCGTCAAAGCCAGCGGTGCCGCGCGCGGTGCAGGCGATCACGCACCTTGGTTTGTCGCGCGCAAAGACCTGGAACACAACACCTTGTGGGTGGTGCAAGGCCACGATCACCCGTGGTTGTTGTCTGAACAGTTGCATGCGCAAGACCTCAGTTGGGTATCGGGCCAAGCCCCCAGCGCCAGTGCCTTGGCCGCCAAAACCCGATACCGCCAAACCGATGCGCCGTGTCACGTCACCGCCATTGGCCCCGACCTGCTGAGCCTGCGGTTTGACCCGGCACAGTGGGCGGTGACGCCAGGCCAATCGGCGGTGCTCTACGACGGCGAGGTGTGCCTGGGTGGGGGCGTCATCCACCAAGCCAGTGCGCTCGAACGTGTGCTGCCCCTGGCAGAGCCGGTACCCCGCCCTCGCAGGCGCACACGCCAGCAACACCGAGCCTGAGGGCAGTTGGTCCGGCCCATGGGGCCCGCGACAACGCCCCAGAGCCGCCCACCTGGGGCAACCACGCCACACCGCACCGCTGTGGCAAAAATAAATTAGTCCATTTAAATCAATCACTTAATAAGATTTTTGCGCTTTATTGAGGCATAAATGCGCCGCCGAGGCATTTGCGTGATTGACAAAACCGCCCATCCGAATGTAAATTGGGCTTGACATTTGGTTTTGTACTGTCAAATTGACAGTACGTCACCTGTGTTTGAAAGCATTTGTGGCCATGGGGGTCACGAATAACCCTCGTGCGGGTTCAGCACGGTTCGGAGACTTCTTGCAAGGAGACACTCATGTCCGACAAAGTAGGGCCTACCGGTTTGACCGAGGCCGAATCTGAGGAGCTGCACAGGCACCTCATCCAAGGGACGCAAATTTTTGGGATGATTGCTGCATTCGCCCATTTGCTTGCGTACATCTACTCACCCTGGCTCAAGTAAAGGGGCAACAACATGATCTACGGAAAAATGTGGACCGTGGTGCGTCCCCAAGTGGGCGTACCGATCTTTTTGATCGCTGTGGCCGTTGCATCGTTTTCGGTGCACCTGGCCATCACCCTGAACACCACCTGGGTGAAGGGCTTCCTGAACGGCAAAGCACCTGTTGCGGCAGTGGCTGCTGCGCCAGCAGAAGCCAAGAAATAGATTCATCTGTTTCTACCAAAGAACCGAGGTCTTTGATCTCGGTTCTTTTTTCTTCAAAGCGCCGCCACCCGGTACACGCATGAACAGCATCAGCCTCAAAATGCTCAAGGCATGGGCCCACATGAGCCCCAAGTTTTTGCCTTTTGCCGATGCCGCTTCGCCGGATTTGCCGCTCTCGCGCCTGTTGCGCCTGTCTTTGTTTCAAGTCTCCGTCGGCATGGCCTTGGTGCTGCTGGTGGGCACGCTCAACCGGGTGATGATCGTGGAGCTGCATGTCAGTGCCACCTTGGTCTCGGTGATGATCTCCATTCCTTTGCTGTTTGCGCCATTTCGGGCGCTGATCGGCTTTCGCTCTGACAACCACCGCTCCGAGTTGGGCTGGCGCCGGGTGCCCTACATCTGGATGGGCACCTTGCTGCAATTTGGCGGCCTGGCGGTGATGCCGTTTGCCCTGTTGGTGCTGTCGGGCTCGGGCCAAGCCAGCCAAGCACCGGCCTGGGTCGGCCAAATGGGTGCGGCCGTGGCGTTTTTGCTGGTGGGTGCTGGCTTGCACACCACCCAAACCGTGGGCCTGGCCTTGGCCACCGATTTGGCCCCGGTCGAAGACCAACCCAAAGTGGTGGGCCTGATGTGCGTGATGCTGTTGCTGGGCACCATCGTCAGCGCCTTGGTGTTTGGCGCTGCGCTGGCCGATTATTCGCCGGGGCGCTTGGTGCAGGTGATCCAAGCCTGTGCGGTGTTGACCCTGGTGCTCAATGTGACCGCCTTGTGGAAGCAAGAGGCGCGCGATCGCCACCGCAAGCGGGCAGATACGCCCATCACCTTCCAATCCGCCTGGGCCACCCTCAGCCACTCGGGACACGCCGTGCGCCGTTTGGTGGCGGTGGGCTTTGGCACCATGGCCTTCAACATGGAGGAGGTGTTGCTCGAACCCTTTGGCGGTGAAATTTTGCAACTCAGTGTGGGCAGCACCACCACCCTGACCGCCACCTTGGCCACGGGTGCGCTGAGCGGCTTTGCCCTGGCCTCCGTGGTGCTGGGGCGCGGCTATGACCCGTTTCGCATGGCCAGCATTGGGGCCTGGGTGGGCATTCCGGCGTTTTTGGCGGTGATTGCTTCGGCCTCCATGCAATCGACCCTGTTGTTTGCCCTCGGAACGGGCTTGATTGGCTTGGGCAGCGGCTTGTTTGGCCACGGCACTTTGACCGCCACCATGCAGGCGGCCCCACCGAACCAAACCGGTTTGGCCTTGGGCACCTGGGGCGCGGTGCAAGCGACCGCAGCCGGCTTGGCCATCGCCTTGGGTGGCATGCTGCGCGATGTGGTCGCCAGCATGAGCACCCCAGTGATGGGCTACACCGCCGTCTACGCGCTGGAGGTGGTGCTGCTGATCGCCACCATCGTGGCCATGGTCCCTTTGCTTCGCCGCAACCCGCCCCCCTTGAGCGCATGAAGTCTCACAGCGTGCTCGCCCCTTTGCCCCGTTGGTCGACCTTGGTCGGCGGCATGGGGCGCTTTGTGTTTATGATGCCTGACTTATTTTGAGGAGAACACCATGCAAACTCATCACATCCTTTTCGTCATTTGGTTTGCCGTTGTCGGGGTTTGGTTGCTCAACCAATTCAACCGCAAAAACAAAAAGTAATGCCTGCGCGCAGCGCGCCCTGAATCAATGGCTTTCGGCCAGCAAGGTCGGCCCTGCATCGGTCTGGCGCGCAAGGCTGGGCGCTGCGCCCATGTTCGCATTCCCGTTTGAGTTGGCGTTGGAGCCTGTGAAGGTGCTTGCACCGGTATTGGCCACCGAGTGGGTGTTGCCCGTAGCGCTTTTCGCGGCAGCCGCAGCCCGTCTGCTGGCCGCCACATCGGGGTACAAGACCTTCATCAGCAAACCCTGGTAGCGCTGGTTGTGCTCGGGCGTGAGGGAGTGGTAGGCCGCCACCCCAAACCAGGTCAGGCCATGGCGATCGATGTTTCTGCGCAGCAGCCAAGCCGCCACATAACTGGCCACACACGGGTCAAACAAATGCTGGCTTTGAATGCCATGGCGCGCCAATTCGGGCAAATGGATGCTGTTGATTTGCGCCATCCCCATGTCCACTGTGCCATTGGTGTTGCGACCAAAGGCCCAGGGCCGCAAATCGGACTCCACCTTCAACACCGCGCGCAGCAAGCGCGGGTCAATGCGGTGGTGCTGCGCCGCCGCCGGGATGCAACGCTCGGGGGACTGCACCGCCTGGGGCGGCGCAATGCTGGGGTTGATCTGGGCGTGGACCGGGGCCCACGGTGCAGCCATGGCGCCGGCCAGAAAAAGAAACCAACGGATAGATATTTTTGAAACCATAAACATCCATAAAGTCGAAATTCAGCGACATTATGAATTATTTAGTATCAATTTTGTGGTTTTTTAACCAAGAGGTTGTAAATCGCCCACAGTTCAGGTTCAAAAGGCCAGAGCAGCGGCCTTGGCAAGGCGGGGCGCGCAGGTGGCACCCCAGGCATGGCGTCAGAACGGAATGTCGTCGTCCATGTCATCAAAACCCGACTTGGCCGGTGCGCCGCGCTGCGGTGCGGCAGCGGGTGCGGCTGAGCGTTGGGGAGCGCCACCGCCCTCGCCGGCGGGGGCGCCCATGCCTTCACGCCCGCCGAGCAATTGCAGCTCGGTGGCAATGATGTCCACGGTGTTTTTCTCCACGCCCGTGGCTTTGTCGGTGTAGGAGCCGTATTTCAAACGCCCTTCGACATAAATGGGGCGCCCTTTTTTGACGTATTCACCGGCGATTTCGGCCAATCGGTCATAAAAAGTGACGCGGTGCCACTGGGTGTCTTCGATCATCTCGCCGCTGGTGCGGTCTTTGCGGCGCGAGCTGGTGGCCACGCTGACATTGGCCACCGCCTGGCCCGAGGGCAGGTAGCGGATTTCGGGGTCGCGGCCACAGTTGCCGACGAGGATGACTTTGTTGACTGATGCCATGGTCTTGCTCCAAATAGAGGGGAGATTATGCGGCCTGGGCCGGCTCGGGGGTGGCGGCTGGGCTGGCATGGGGAGGTGGCACCACCATGGCCCAGGCCACTGCCATCCAAACGCCCATCAACAGCGCGCAGCATAAGAACAAACCCGGGGTGCCACCGCCCTTGGCCAACCAACCGCCAAACGCGCCGCCGGCAAAAATGCCCAGCGATTGCAAAGTGTTGTACACGCCCAATGCCGAGCCGCGCCCGCCTGGCGGGGCAAAGCGCGAGGCCAGGCTGGGCTGGCTGGCTTCGAGCACATTGAAGCCGCAGAAAAAGAAAAACAACAGCACCGCCAGCACCCACAGCTGCACCGTGCCCAAAGACACCCACAGCAGCGCCAACTGCACCAGCATGACACCCGCGATGCAGGCCAAAAACAAGGGCCGCAACTGCCCACGCCGCTCCATGGGAAACAGCGTCATGCCCATGAACACAAACGACAACAGCACCGTGGGCAAATAGACCCAGCCGTGGTCGGCTTGCAGCACACCGGCTTGAACCAGCAAAGCGGGCATCGACACCCAGGTGGCAAATTGCACCGCATACAGCACAAACACGCCCACGTATAAGCGCAACAGGTCAGGGGTGAACAACAGCGACCAACGCACCCGAGGCGCGCCACCCACTGGCATGGCGGGCTCGGGTGGCGTCCACCACACCACCATGGCCATGCCGGCCACCGCCATCACCGCTGTCAAGTTGAACAAGCCCGGCAAGCCGGCCCATTGCGACAACCAGGGGCCGACCACCAGCGACAGGGCAAACATCAAACCGATGCTGCCGCCCAACAGCGCCAAGGCCTTGGTGCGCACCACGTCACGGGTTTGGTCAGCGAGCAAGGCACTGACCGCGGCCGATATGGCGCCACAGCCTTGCATGGCGCGGCCCCAGGCCAGGGTGTGCAAGTCGGTTGCGCCCGCCGCGATCAGGCTGCCCACGGCAAACAAAGCCAAGCCAAACAGCATCACCCGCTTGCGGCCCCAACGGTCGGCGGCCAGGCCAAAGGGGATTTGCAACACCGCTTGCACCAGGCCATATACGCCCAGGGCCAGCCCCATGGCGGCGGCGTCCTCACCGCCCGGGTAGCGCCGCGCCTCCAGCGCAAACACCGGCAGCACCATGAACAGACCCAACATGCGCATGGCGTAGACCGTGGCCAGGGAAAAACTGGCGCGCCGCTCCAACGCTGTCATGCGGGACGCGGTGTCGGGTGGGGGGGTGGAGTCGGTCACGGTGGGGCTTGGGCAGAAAGGGTGCCTATTGTGTCCCATGCCCGCCCCCAGATGGGCTTGACTATGATCGAGGGTTGTCCTTTTGAGAGCCCCCCAGTGAACGCACCTTCCGATGGTCCGAATTTAGCCCAGGTTTTGAGCGCGCAGCGGCTGAGCATCCGAGGGGCACGCACGCACAACCTGAAAAACATCGACCTCGATATCCCGCGCAATCAATTGGTGGTGATCACCGGTTTGTCGGGCTCGGGCAAGTCCAGCCTGGCCTTTGACACCTTGTATGCCGAGGGCCAGCGCCGCTATGTGGAAAGCCTGTCGGCCTATGCGCGGCAGTTTTTGCAACTGATGGACAAACCTGATGTGGACGTGATCGAGGGCTTGTCGCCCGCCATCGCCATTGAGCAAAAAGCCACCAGCCACAACCCGCGCTCCACCGTGGGCACGGTGACCGAAATCCACGACTACCTGCGCCTGCTGTTCGCCCGCGCCGGCACGCCGCACTGCCCCGACCACGGCCAACCGCTGCAAGCCCAAAGCGTGGCCCAAATGGTCGACACGGTGATGGGCCTGCCCGCCGAAACCCGGGTGATGATCCTGGCCCCGGTGGCGCGCGAGCGCAAAGGCGAATTCACTGAGCTGTTTGCCGACATGCAAGCGCGCGGCTATGTGCGCTTTCGCATCGGTGCCACGGTGTACGAATACAACGACTTGCCCACCCTGGTGAAAAACGAAAAGCACGACATCGACGTGGTGATCGACCGCTTGCGGGTGCGCGAAGACGCCCGCCAACGCTTGGCCGAGAGCTTTGAAGCCGCCCTGCGTTTGGCCCAGGGCCGCGCCATCGCACTGGAGATGGACAGCGCGCAGTTGCACCACTTCAACGCCAGCTTTGCCTGCCCCCAGTGCGAGTTTGCGCTGGGTGAGTTGGAGCCGCGTTTGTTCTCGTTCAACTCGCCCCAAGGCGCCTGCCCCAGTTGCGACGGCCTGGGCACGCAAGAACACTTCGACCCGAACCGGGTGGTGGCCTTCCCCACCCTGAGCCTGGCCAGCGGCGCCATCAAAGGCTGGGACCGGCGCAACAACCACTGCTTTTCCCTTTTGCAAAGCCTGGCCAAGCACTATGGCTTTGATGTTGAGGCGCCCTTTGAGTCGCTGCCCGAGGCGGTGCGCCAAGCGCTGTTGTGGGGCTCGGGCGAAGAGGTCATCAAGTTCACCCATACGGTGGACAGCGCCAGCGGCGCGGCGCGCAAGGTGAGTAAGCGGCATCCGTTTGAGGGCATCATCCCGAACATGGTGCGGCGTTACCGCGAAACCGACTCGGTGGTGGTGCGCGAAGAGTTGTCGCGCTTTCGCGCCACCCAGCCCTGCACCGACTGCGCTGGCACGCGCTTGCGCCGCGAAGCGCGCCATGTGTTGATGGGCACGGGCCCGGGCGCGCAAAGCATCCACGCCTTGGGGCACATGACCTTGCGCGAAAGCCTGCGCTACTTTGAAGGCCTGCACCTGCAAGGCAACAAAGCCGACATCGCCGCCAAGGTGGTCAACGAAATCAGCTCGCGCTTGCGCTTTCTCAACGACGTGGGCCTGACCTACCTGAGCCTGTCGCGCAGCGCCGACACCTTGTCGGGTGGCGAATCGCAACGCATCCGCTTGGCCTCGCAAATCGGCTCGGGCCTGACCGGCGTGATGTATGTGCTCGACGAGCCCAGCATCGGCCTGCACCAGCGCGACAACGACCGCCTGATCGCCACCTTGAAACACCTGCGCGACCTGGGCAACAGCGTGCTGGTGGTCGAGCACGACGAGGACATGATCCGCGCCGCCGACCATTGCATCGACATGGGTCCCGGCGCCGGCGTGCACGGCGGGCGCGTCACCGCCCAGGGCACACCCGCGCAAATCGAGGCCAACCCGCACTCGCTCACCGGGCGCTACCTGTCACGCAGCCTGCGCATCGAAGTCCCCCGCCAACGCCGAGCGTTTGTGCGCGAACAGCGGGCCCCCAACGCCTTCAGTGGCCGCATCGACGCACCCGCCCCCGAGCCGACACCGGTGCTGGGCGTGCACGGAGCGCGTGCCAACAACTTGCAACAGGTGTCGGTGGACATCCCGGTGGGCTTGCTCACTTGCGTCACCGGTGTGTCGGGTTCGGGCAAGTCCACCCTGATCAACGACACCTTGTACACCGCTGCGGCACGCAGCATCCACCGCGCCCACGCCGAGGCCGCGGCCCACGACGACATCACGGGCTTGGATTTGTTCGACAAGGTCATCAATGTGGACCAGTCCCCAATTGGCCGCACACCGCGCTCCAACCCCGCCACCTACACCGGCTTGTTCACCCCCATTCGCGAACTGATGGCCGAGGTGCCGATGGCGCGCGAGCGCGGCTACGGACCGGGCCGGTTTTCCTTCAACGTCGCCGCCGCCCAAGGCGGGGGCCGCTGCGAAGCCTGCCAAGGCGACGGCGTGGTCAAGGTGGAAATGCACTTTTTGCCCGATGTGTATGTGCCCTGCGATGTGTGCCACGGTGAGCGCTATAACCGCGAAACCCTGCAAGTTCAGTACAAGGGCAAAAACATCGCCCACATCCTGGGCCTCACCGTGGAAGACGCCTTGGCGTTCTTCAGTGCGGTGCCCAACCTCACCCGCAAACTGCAAACCCTGATGGACGTGGGCTTGTCCTACCTGAAGCTGGGCCAATCGGCCACCACCCTCTCCGGCGGCGAGGCGCAGCGGGTCAAACTTGCGCTCGAGTTGTCACGCCGCGACACCGGGCGCACCCTGTACATCTTGGACGAGCCCACCACCGGCCTGCACTTTGCCGACATCGCCCTGCTGCTCAAGGTGCTGCACCAACTGCGCGACGCGGGCAACACCATCATCATCATCGAGCACAACCTGGATGTGATCAAAACCGCCGACTGGCTCATCGACATGGGCCCCGAAGGCGGCGATGGCGGTGGACAAGTGGTGGCCCAAGGCACGCCCGAAGACGTGGCGGCCAACCCGAACAGCCACACAGGGCGGTATTTAGCGCGGTGCTTGGAGCTGTAAAACTTGGGTTTTTGCAACCGACAACGCCAGTCGATCAAGCCGAGCCGTCATCAGCCAGGCCAAGGGTGGTAGCGTCGTACCATTCTTTTTGATGAATGATTCTGACCACCACATTCACGTCGGTTGATTCATAGCGCTTGTGAAAAATCAAATAGCCACTGGCGCCAAAATCCACCACCATTTTTCGAATACCCGGCCTGTCCGGCAAGGGCGCGCCCATGTGAGGCTGCTGTTCAAGTGCTTGGAGTGCTTTGACCAGCACCCGTGAGCTGTTGTCAGCAACGGTCAAGTCATACTGGCTTAAAAAATCGTAAAGTCTTTTCGCGTCCCCAATCGCTTGGGTGGAAAGTTTTACACGTGACATGCCGGTGGTGTGGCATCACGATTGGATTGAACCGCCTTCGTCCATGCCATGAATTCGTCGAGCGTGATGTGAAGGCCCGTGGCTTCAAAGTGAGCAACGCTGTCATCCACGCTTTTCATCAGGGTTTGCTGTGCCTCTTCTGCCCGAAGATAGCGTTCAATGGCCTCTTGAACCAAAAAGTCAGGCGTGCAATTTTTGCTGGAGGCCAGTGATGTCAGGCGCTCACGCTGGGACATATCCAACTTGAGGGACTCGGCGCTTGCGTGGGGCTTTTCAACGGTGCTGGACATGGTGCCACCTGTGACATAAACAGTGCTTTGATTCTATGAGGTCAAGCAAGCTTGTCAATTGAGGGCTCTTGCCCCGACCGCACCGTCAATGATTCGGCGTCAAGGCAACAACCACTGCGCACCGACCTGCCAGCGTCGGCTCAAGGGTTCAATGCCTTCTCTTTGGTCGATGCGGCTGTAGGGCACTGTGTCCGAGTCCCCCAGCCATGTAAAGCGCACATATGGGGACCAAGCCCCGGCGCGCAGGCCTTGGCGATGCTCGCTGCTGAATTGCAGATATACCCCCTTGTCTTGGCGGTTAGTCATATCTACGAAGTCTGAACTCACTTGCGACACCATCGAGATGTGCTGCCCAGCGAGCAAAACACCGCCCTCAGCGATCCAAGCTGTGGCCCAAGCCCCCGGGGCCAAACCCTCGCGCCAGCGAACAGGTGCCCAAAGCTGAAATGCCTTGCGCAAATAGCCACCGTGGCCAGTTGTCGACGGCCCTTGTAGGTTGTTCCACAAAGTGTGAAAGGCCAAACCATAGCTCAAACCCATCGCCGGGCCTTCTTTGCGCTGGGCAGTATGGGAATACATGATGCGGCTGCGGGTCTCGATGTTGGGAATATCGGTTTTACGCCCCGTGTCAGTACTCTCGTAATCTTGCCGCCCATAAAGCACATCGGCCTCCAGCCCCCAATGCCTACTTCCATAGGCATCGTTCAGACGCAGGTGCAAGCCCATCTCTGGACCTTGCAAACGCATCAGGCCCGGCTCGGTATAACTGTTGAGCCCCGCGCTGGTCGCCCAGTGCCAGCGCAGTCCGCTGGCGACAGTTGTGTCGGGCGCGGCGCTGACGGAGGTGGTTGCGGTGGTGCTGCTTTGTGCCCAGGCCGCGCCCACGCCAAGCAGCATGGCGATGGCACTGGCCGCCGGCAGACGCCAGCGTGAGAACAGCGCGGGACGCTCAGTGCTGCGCACGGGCGGCCTCAAGGACTTCGCGGGTTTTGAGGGCTTCGCGGCGGGCCGCTTGATCGAAGTCGTCGCTGCTGCTTGCATACAAAATGGCCCTGGAAGAATTGACGATGATGGGGCCACTGGTGCCCCCGTTGTGTTGGCGATAACCCGCGCGCACCGTGGCCAGCGCGTCGCCGCCCTGCGCGCCCACACCAGGAATCAACAGAGGCAAAGTGGGCGCAAGTTGGCGCACCCGCTCAATCTCCGCCGGGTAGGTGGCGCCCACCACCAAACCCAGTTGGCCGTTCACGTTCCACGGGCCTTGCGCCAGCTGCGCCACATGCTCGTACAACAGGGGCTGGCCGGGCACACTGGCCAGGCGCTGGCTTTGCAAATCGTCGCCGCCGGGGTTGGAGGTGCGGCACAGCAAAAAAGCGCCTTTGCCCGCGTGCGCCAAGTAGGGCTGCACCGAATCAAAACCCATGAAGGGCGAGAGCGTGACCGCATCGGCTCCATAACGCTCAAAGGCCTCGATGGCGTATTGCTCGGCGGTGCTGCCAATGTCACCGCGCTTGGCGTCCAAAATGATCGGCACCGCCGGGGCGTTGGCGCGCATGTGGTCCATCAAGCGCTCGAGTTGCGCCTCGGCGCGGTGGGCAGCGAAGTAGGCAATTTGGGGTTTGAAGGCGATCACCAGGTCGGCGGTGGCGTCGACGATGCGGGCGCAAAAGTCAAAAATACGATCTGGCTGACCGCGCCAAGCGCCGGGCAACTTGGCCGGGTCCGGGTCCAGCCCCACGCACAACAGCGATTGGTGGGCCCGCTCGGCCGCGTGCAGTTTGTCAATGAAATTCATGCACCCATTCTACGAGCGGGGCTGTGCCAAACCTGGGCGCGGCGGCCTGGGCCGCGCCAGCCATGCCGCGCCTCAACAGAACCGCGTGCCGCCGCTCAGCGCCGGTCCACCAAACGCAAAGGCTTTTGACGGCTTTCGATGCCGGTGAGGTCTTTGATCTCGCCGGGCTGGGCCAGCACCACCGCCAACTCCACGCCCAAGCGCGCGCGCAGCAGGTTTTGACACGTCTCTTGCAAGCCCGCCGGTGCGCCGGTGCGCATTTCAGCGTGCACCGTCATTTGGTCGCGCCCGGCCTCGCGGGTGACGATGCACACAAACTCGCCATTGAAGGCCGGCACCTCCTGGGTCAAGATCACCCCCACGCTGGTGGGGTAGACATTGATGCCGCGCAGCTTGATCATGTTGTCGCTGCGGCCCTTGAAGCCAATGATGCGGCGAAACGGTAAGCCCATGGGCGAGCTGCCCATCACCTCGTGGGTCACATCATTGGTGTTGAAGCGGATGATGGGAAAAATATCGTCCTTGAACAAACAGGTGTTGACCATGTTGCCCGGCTCGCCGGGCACCACGGCTGCGCCAGTTTCGGTGTGGGTGATCTCCAAAAACTGGGCGTCTTCCATGATGTACATGCCGCTTTGGTCCTGGCTTTCGCCGGCAATCAGCCCGGTGTCGCCCACACCGTACCAGTCGTACACATCGCAGCCGCCCCAGGCTTGGCTCATGGGCTCGCGCCCTTCTGGCCCCAAGTGCCCGGTGATCATGCGCAAGCGGATGTCGCGCCCCGGCTCGATGCCGTTTTCCTTGGCCACCTCCGACAAGCGTTTCACAAAGTCGCCAAAGCCGACCAAGACCGTGGCCTTGAAGTCGCGCATCAACATCACCTGCTGCTGCGAGCGCGTCTCCACGCCCGTGCCGGCGCTCAGCATTTGCGCGCCCACCCAGTGCAGCAACGTCTCGCGGATGTAATGGCCGCCATTGACCATGCCAAAGCCATACACCGAATGCACCACGTCTTGCGCGCTCATGCCTTGCAGCAAATACACGCGCGCCAGCAATGCGTTTTGGGTTTCGCGGCTGCGCGGGCCAAACAACAGGGGTTGGGGCATGCCGGTGGTGCCACTGGTGGTTTGCAAAATGATGGGCGGTCGTTGCCCCACCGGGTGAACGTCTTGCCCATGAAAGTCACCCAGCGGCGGGTGCGCCTCTACCGAGGCCATCAGGTCGGATTTGGAATACATGGGGATGCGGGCGATGTCGTCCAAACTTTTCACGTCCCCCGGCTGCAAGCCCGCAGCGCCCCAATGGCGTTGGTAAAACGGCACCTGCCAGGCGAAAGACATGAGCCGCATGAAGCGCTGGTTTTGCAAGTGGCGCAACTCGTCGGTGCTCATGCCTTGGAAGCGCTTTAAAAATGCCGCCCCCAAGGGATAGTCGCGGCGAATCGACGCCACATCGGCGGCGTCAAAGTAATTCAAATCGCTCATGGGGTCTCCATTCGTACCAAAGGGGGGCCGCTGTGCGCCGCTCAACGCATCCAGCGCGCCACAGCGCCCACGCTGGGGGCGTCCACCAAGGCCGCGCAGTCGGCGATGAGGGTCTCGATGTGTTCGCGGGTGTGCGCGGTGGCGCCGAGCAGCATGTGGGCCTTGCCGTGCAACTGCGCCAGGCTCAAGGGAATTTCGGGGTCGCCCAGGGCGTCGCTCACCTGGGCTTGCAACACGCGCCCATTGCGCAAAGCAATGCGCATGGCCGCACCAAAGTGCGCTGGGTACACGGCCGTCAAAGCGGCGTCTTCGTGCAAACGCACTTTGGCGCGCAATGGCGCCACGCTGTTGTCTTGCGTGGCGGGCACATCAAAGTCATCCAAGCTTGGCTGGCCGCGCAGCAAACACACCGCCGCCGCATGCTGCAAGCTGAACTTGGCCTCCACCGGTGTGCGCGGCTCGGGCTTGTCACAAATGCGCACCGCATCGCGGTAGCTGTGCACGTCGATGGAAAGAATTTCGGCACCCGCCACGGCGTCGCGCAAGGCCAGCGCCAAATCAATCACCGCATGGGCATGGCGACAGGCTGGCCAGGGCTTGAAGCTGGTGTCATGGATCAGCCACCGGTCCTCATCGCCACCGGCCATGCGATCGGGTTGTGCGTCTGGGCACAGGGCGCGGAAAAACCCCAGCTCGCCCTCCAAGATGGCATGGGCCCCGGTGAAACCATGCTGCGCCAAACGCGCCGCCAACAAGCCCGATTGCGCGGCACGCCCGTTGTGCAACTGCTTGCTCATGGTGTCTTCCAAGCGGCACTGCCACAGGCCACTGGCCTGGGTGCCCGCATTGCCAAACGCGTCGCGCATGGCCGAGGCTTGGAGTTCGAGCAAAGCCGCGCCAATGGCCGCCGCGCCAAACACACCACAGGTGGCGGTGTTGTGAAAGTACCGGTAATGCGCAGGCCCCACCGAGCGGCCCAAGCGGATCATGATGTCAAAGCCCTTGACCAGTGCATCGAGCATTTGCGGCCCCGTGGCACCGCTGGCTTGGGCCATGGCCAAAGCCGCAGGCACCAACACCGGTCCAGGGTGAACGATGGCGGTGCGATAAAAATCGTCCATCTCCAACACATTGCCCAGCGACCCATTCACCAAAGCGGCATCGCCTTCGGACAGACCAGGGCCAGCAAAGGTGGCGCATGGCCCTGGGGCCAAGGTGCGGGCATAACGCCCCATGGCCAACCCGGGTTCGGTGCGCGAGCCGGCACTGGCACAAGCCATCCAGTCCAGCACATGCAAGGCGGCGCGTTCGCGTTCGGCGCGGCCCACCGGCCGGGCCATCCAGCGCACCCAATCGGCGGTGCTGGGCGAGGGTGTGCTCATGTGGTGTCCTTGCGCACAGGGGTTTGCGCCAATACCGACGCGGTGTGCTCACCCAAGCCGGGCAAGCGGGTGTCAATCTGGGCGGGCTCGTGGCGAAACTTGATGGGGTTGCCAATGTGCAACTGCCCTTGGGCATCTTTCAGCAGCATCTCGCGGGCCTGGAGTTGAGGCCTATCGAAGGCCTCTTTCAAGTCCAGCACCGGGGCGATGGCCACGTCTTTGCCTTGGAACCACTGCATCCATTCATCGCGGGTTTTTTGCACAAACGTGGCGCGCAAAAAAGCTTTCACCGGCTCGTGCACCGGCCCTGGGGGTTGGGTGGCGGTGTCGATCCATTCAGGGACGCCCAAAGCGGTGAGCAAGTTGCGGATGAATTTGGGCTCAACCGCACCCAGCACCAGGTGCTTGTCATCGGCGGTTCGGTAGATGTTGTAGAACGAGTTGCCACCCCAGGACCGCTCTTGCTGCACGTTGGGTGCACGGCCTTGGGCAAACACCGCGCCGGTGGCATTGGGCAGCCACGACAGCGTGCTGTCGTGCATGGAAATGTCGATGTAGTCGCCGCGGCCACTTTGCTCGCGCCGGTACAAGGCCATCAAAATGCCCGACAACGCCATCATCGAGCCGGTGATGTCCGACACCGGCATGTGCGGGTGGGTGGGTTGACCATCTTGGCCCAGGTTCAGGCTCAGCACGCCGGCCAAGGCCTCCATGCCCAAATCATGGGTGGCCAAGTGGCTGTCGGGGCCGGTTTGGCCAAAGGCAGCAATCGAGGCATACACAATGCGCGGGTGCATCGCCGCGATGCGGTCGTAATCAATGCCCAAGCGCTTGACCACGCCGGGGCGAAACGCCTCGACGATCACGTCACAGGTGCAAGCCAAATCCAAAAAGCGCGCATGATCTTGCGGTTTTTTCAAATCCAGCACCAGGCTTTTTTTGCCCCGGTGGGTGTTGCGAAACCAGACGCTTTCACCACCCGATCGATAGCCGATGTGGCGCACCGGTTCGCCCTCACCAGGGGGCTCGATCTTGAGCACCTCGGCGCCATGGTCGGCCATCATGGTGGTCAGGTGGGGGCCCGGCAAAAAAAGCGACAGGTCCAACACCCGAATGCCGGTGAGTTTCATGCGGGTGCGGCCCCCAAACGGGGCGAGGTCAAGCGGTGCATTTGGATTTTGTCCGGACAAAAACAAGAGGGAGCCAAGAGGTTACCACCAGCGCCCGCATCCGACCAGCGCACAAGGCATCACCATCATCTGCTGGCGCGCAGCGTCCACAGGGTTTACCCGACAACATCTGTCCAGTTGAACCACACCCCTGGGTTTGCACCAGCCAGGTGCACATGAAAGGGCGCAGCAACTGTCCGGACAATTGACATATCGGTGGGGCATCTGTTAGGCTGAACCAGATCAACACCACGCTGGAGAGCTCAAGATGCAATGGATTCGTCGCCTGCTGATTTTGTCAATCGGTTTCACTGCCGCCCCTTGGTTGGCTGCCCAAACCAAATTGGATATTTCCATGCCCTGGGGGCCCACCGAATTTCACACGGTGAACGCCCAAAATTTCGCCAAGCGCGTGGCCGAGGTGACCAAAGGCCAAGTGCTCATGACGGTGCACCCCGGTGGCGCCTTGGGCATCAAGGCCAATGAAACTGTGCGCGCCATCGAAGACGGTGCGGCCACCATGGCCGAATTTGCTGGCTTTCAAAACGTGGGCGATTTGCCCTTGTTGGGCCTTGAGAGCATTCCCTTTTTGGTTGACGACTATGAGCAACTGAAGGTGATGCACAGCTTTGTGCGACCCAAGTGGGTCGAAGACTTGGCCAAGCGCGGCAACAAGGTGCTGTACGTGGTGCCTTGGCCCAGCCAAAACTTCTATTTGAAAAAGCCCGCCAAAGGCTTTGAAGACCTCAAGGGCGTGCGCATGCGCACCTATGACCGCTTGACCGCCGACATGGTCAGCAAACTGGGCATGGTGCCCCAACAAATGAACAACCCCGACATCGTGCCCGCCCTGGCCTCGGGCCGCTTGGACGCGGTGATGACCTCTGGCACCACCGCTGTGGCGCAAAAGTACTGGGAGTTTCTCAAGCACACCTACACCACCAACCACCTGTGGGCGTCCAACTTCATGGTCATCAACATGGGGGTGTGGAACAAGTTGTCGGCCGAGAACCGCAACGCCATCGAAAACCTGGCCAAAGAGATGGAGCCCGAGTTTTGGAAGGTCAGCATGGCCGAACATGAAAAGCGCATGGACGAATTGCGCAAAAACGGCATGACGGTCGAGCCCCCCACCAAAGAAATGGCCGCCCGCATGCGCCAAGTCACCCGCCCCATGTGGGATGACTACAAAAAAGCCGTGCCCGAGTCGGCCAAGATCATTGAGGCCTTCATGGCCAAAACCAACAAAAAATAACCACCCCGGCTGCTGCTTGCCGCTTTGGGCGGCAAGAGGGCCGGTGGCCACACCCCAGCACGTGCCATGAACATGATTCGCTCCAGTTGCGAATGGATTGATCGTTTCAATTTTTTGGGTGCGTGTCTGGCCGCGGGTGCCTGTGCGTTGCTGAGCGTGCTGTTGCTCGTCGAGGTGGTGGCCG
The DNA here is from genome assembly GCF_965234775.1 of Limnohabitans rimovensis (SeqCode). Classification (GTDB taxonomy): domain Bacteria; phylum Pseudomonadota; class Gammaproteobacteria; order Burkholderiales; family Burkholderiaceae_C; genus Limnohabitans; species Limnohabitans rimovensis. Next base: position 68,560 of record NZ_OZ248567.1, read on the forward strand.
CATCGTTCCTGGCGTGGTCGCAACCGTGGGCAGTGGAGTACGCCTCTTATTTGTGTGCCTTTGTGTTGCTCAGCGGCTCGGGCTATGCGCTGCGTTATGGCGCGCACATCCGCGTGGCGATGGTGCTGAACCATTTGCCGTTTCGTTTGGCGCGGGCCCTGGATGTGTTGTGCACCCTGTGTGCGCTGTACATCAGTGGCCTGCTCACTGTCGGCTTGATCGAGCAAGCCTGGCGCAGCCATGTGCGCCACACGGTGTCTTACTTTGTGATGCAAACGCCCATGTGGATTCCCCAAGCTTTTGTGGCGCTGGGGGCCCTCATGCTCTCCCTGGCCTTGTTGGCGCGCTTGTTGCGCTTGGTGATCGGAGACGCCCCCGATTTGGCCGATGACCGCGAAATCGGTCAAGGTGTGGCCGAATGATGATCGCTTCGGTTTTTGTGTTGTTGGTCATGGTCGTGCTGCTGTGCTCGAGCATGTGGATTGGCTTTGCGCTGTTGGGCACCGGCTTGTTGTCGTTGGAGTGGTTTCGCGATGTGCCCATACAGCGCATCCTGGCCCAGGATGTGTGGTCGCGCCTGAACGCCGACGAGTTGGTCACCCTGCCCTTGTTTGTGCTGATGGGTGACATTTTGTTTTTCAGCAAATTGTCGGAGTCATTGTTTCGCGGCATTGCGCCGTGGGTGCAGCGCTTGCCTGGCGGTTTGTTGCATGTCAATGTGATTGGCTGCACGATCTTTGCGGCGGTGTCGGGTTCGTCAGCCGCCACCACTGCCACCGTGGGCCGCATGACCTTGCGCGAATTGCTCAAGCGCGGTTACGACAAAGACATGGCCATGGGGTCCTTGGCCGGGGCGGGCACCATTGGCCTGATGATTCCGCCGTCCATTCCCATGATTGTGTATGGCGTGCTCGCCGATGTGTCCATTTTGGATTTGTTCATCGCCGGTGTGGTGCCGGGTTTGATCATTGCGGTCATGTTCATTGGTTGGATCATGCTGCAAGCCTGGTGGCGGCCCAGCGTGCAACCCGCCGATCCAGAGGTGTACACCTGGGCCCAAAAAGTGGAGTCGCTCAAAGACTTGCTGCCGGTGAGCTTGCTGATCTTGTCGGTCATTGGCTCGATGTACAGCGGCCTGGCCAGTGTGACCGAGGCCGCAGCCGTGGGCGTGGCGGGGGCCTTGGCCATCTCCGTGGCACAGGGCTTGATGAGTTGGCGCAACCTCGGTCGCGCCTTGCTGTCCACCGTGCGCACCTGCTCCATGATCGGGCTGATTTTGCTGGGCGCTTTGTTTTTGGCCAAAGTCATGACCATGTTGGGCATCCCGGGTGAAACCGGCGCATGGGTCAAGTCGCTGGAGTTGTCGCCCTACATGCTCATCTTCACCTTGTTGGTGGTGTATTTGATCTTGGGCACGGCCTTGGATGGTTTGTCGGCCATGGTGATGACCTTGCCGGTGGTCTTTCCGTTGGTGTTGGCCTCGGGTTTTGACCCGGTGTGGTTTGGCATCTTTTTGATCATCACCATCGAGTTGTCCAATGTCTCACCCCCGGTTGGTTTTAATTTATTCATCATCCAACAAATGACCGGTGAGAGCCAAACCCGGGTGGCCAAATCATCGCTGCCCTACTGCAGCTTGATGCTGGTGTTGATTGTGGTGATGACGGTGTGGCCCGGTCTGATCACGTGGTTGCCTCAGCTGCTCAAGGCTTGAACGCGCATGCGCGGGCCGCAACCAGCCAAGCACGCTTGCGGGTGAGTCCGCGGCCCTGAACATGCAAGCGCTGTCCCAGTTTTTGGCCCGCCACGCCACCGCCTTGATGTTGTTGGGCGTCGCCACCGGCTTGCTGGCCCAACCCTTGGCCGCCATGGTCTCGCCCTTTGTGCTGTACCTGTCGATGGGGGCCATGTTCTTGTCGGCCTTGCGCATCGACCCGCGCCAACTCAAGGCCTGGGCGCAGCGCACCCGATTGATGGCGGCGGTGTGGGTGTGGACCTTGCTGATCGTCCCCGCCGTGGTGTGGCTGGCCTTGCCCTGGCTGAACCTTCCCGTTTACATGGGCGTGGGTTTGCTGCTGTTGGCGGCCACCCCGCCGATCATTTCGGTCGGCCCTTACTGCGCCTTGCTGGGAACCGATGCCGAGATGCTGTTGACTGTGGTATTGCCCGCCACCGTGATCTCCATCGTCACCTTGCCCCTGTTTGCCGCCCTCAGCGGGGTGGCCGGCCTGAGCCCTGGCGGCATGTTGATGAATTTGTTGTGGGTGGTGGGCATCTCCCTGGGTGGCGGCTTTGCCCTGCGGATGTGGGCCACGCCCGCGCGCATCGAGCAAAACGCCTCGGCCTGGACCTTGTGCATGGTGTTGTTGATGGTGTTCATCGCCTTGGGCGTTACCCATGGCTTGACGGCACAAATCACTCAAGACCCGGCCCAGGTGCTGCAACTGTTGGCCTTGACCGCGCTGTTCAACTTGGCTTGGCAGTGGGCTGGCTGGCTGGTGTTCAAACGCCTGACCGTGCAAGCGGCCATGAGTGTGAGCCTGATCAGCGGCTTTCGCAACGTGGCCGTGTTGCTCGGCCTGGTGCTGGGCCATGTGACCCCCGATTTGCAGTTGATGCTGGTGATGGCCCAAATTCAGTTGTTTGTGCTGCCATCGGTGATGAAGTTTTTTTACCTGCGCATGGGCTTGACGCCCACCCCCTGAACCCATTTACTGGAGCCTGCCATGAACCCACACGCCACCCCCCCGACCGACAACCCCTTGACCGCTTGGGCGCAATTGGTGTGCCGCTCGCGCTTTGAAAACCTCAGCCCACTGGCCGTGGCCAAAGCCAAGGTGTTTTTGATGGACACCCTGGCCTGCGGTGTGGCCGGTCGCACCGGCCCCCATGCCCACGAATTGGCGCTCGCCGCCCAGCAATGGGGCCAGGGTGACGAAGCCGTGGTGTGGGGCTCGCACCTGCGTGCACCTGCGGCGCAAGCGGCGGTGATCAATGGCTACCGCATCCACGCCCTGGAATGGGACTGTGTGCACGAACCGGCCGTGGTTCACCCGATGGCTGCTTTGTTGCCCGCCTTGTTTGCTTTTTCAGAGCGCAGCGCCGCCGCCGGTCGACCTGTCAGCGGCAAACAGTTTTTGCTGGCCATGAGCATGGGTGTGGAGATCGCGGCCACCTTGGGTGCGGCGTCCAAATCGGTGATGCGGTTTTTCCGCCCCGCCACCTGCGGCGGTTTTGGTGTGGTGGCGGGATTGGGCGTGCTGGCCGGCTTGGACGAAGCCACGGTGATGAATGCCTTTGGCATCCAGTACGGTCAAACCTCGGGCACCATGCAAGCGCATGTGGAAGGCTCCATGCTGCTGGGCTTGCAAGTGGGCTTCAACGGTCGCGCGGGTTTGACCTCGGTGGACTTGGCCATGGCCGGCATGACTGGGCCCCAAGACATCCTCACTGGCCCTTATGGCTACTACACCTTGTTTGAAACCGAGCACGACATCGCCCACTGGTGGCCGCAGTTGGGCCAGCAGTGGCACATCACCGAGTTGTCGCACAAGCCCTTTCCCAGTGGTCGCCTGACCCATGCGGCGGTTGACGCCGTACAACAAGCCGTGGCCGCCCTGAACTTTGGCCCGAACGATCTCAAGGCCATGCACGTGGGCGCGCCGCCCCTGACTTACCGCTTGGTGGGGCGCCCCGACATCCCCAACCCCAAGCCCAACTATGCGCGTTTGTGCATCCCTTATGTGGTGGCCGCCACCTTGTCGCACGGTACCTGCACCCCTGCGTCATTTGCCCCACAGCATTTGTCTGACCCCGCTTTGCATTCCTTGGCCAGCAAGGTGCAGGTCAGCTTGAACACCAACCCCGACGTGAATGCCCTGTGGCCGCAGCAAATCCGCATCGAACTCCACGACGGACGGGTGTGGGAGAAAGAAATCCTCACCCCCATTGGCCACCCCGAAAACCCCCTGAGCGATGCCGCTTGCCAAACCAAGTTTCAACAATGCTGGGACATCGCTGGCATGCCGCAAGCCCAGGGCGATGCACTGCTGGATTTGATCCAACGCTTGGAGTCGGTGGACGATGTGAGCGCCCTCACCCGTTGCTTGGTGCACGCCGCTTGAGGCGTTCCCCTCAGGGCAAGGTTTGCCAGGTTTTGCGCGGCGGGGACTTGACCTCCAACTGCTCGCAATCCTCCAAGGCTTCGCTGAAGTGGTCGACCCCAGGGGGGTGGATCCAAGACGTGCCGGCTTCGGCGATGAATTCCTCACCGCCAATCACCAAGCGCAAGCGGCCACGGATGAGGTATGCCACGGTTTCGTGGTCCATGTGCTTGTGCACCGGGTCGATCAAGCCCTTTTCGCGAAACACGTGCAGCATCAAAATTTCGTTGCCCACCATCATGCGGCGCACTTCAATATGGCCTTGCGGTTTCGCACCCTCCACCGAAGCCAAACGCTCCGGGGGAATTTGGTCTCGCACCGAAAAAAAGCCTTGGCTCAAAGCCATCAAACGGGAGGGATCTGTCATGGCGGGTTCTCCTGTGGGGGTGGCAAGGTGGGTGCCACCGGGTTAAAAAACAGTCGGCTTGAAAGAGATGGTCATCACGCGTCCATGTGGTGGGCCTGCGCCATCAAAGCTTCACGCCACATCGGATGCGCCACACGGGCAATGGCCTGGGCGCGCTCGCGCGGGCGCAGGCCATGCACATGGGCCACGCCATGCTCGGTGACCAAGCAGTGGTAGTCCTTCCCCATCAAAGTGGGCGGGCCATGCGCATCCAATTCAAACACGATGCTGCTGCGCTGCGCGGGGCCATACACGGAGCGCATGGCGATCACGGCCAAGCCTTTTGGGGCCTGCATCGCCCCCTGGGCAAAATTGGGCAAGCCCCCGGGCAAGGACATGCGCCGTGGGCCCACCCATTCGGCATTGACGCGGCCCATCAAGTCAACCTGCAAGGCGCTGTTGATGGCGCAAAACCCATCCATCTGCGCCAACACCTGTGGCCCATGGGTGACATCACAGGGGTGCATTTCCACCGCCGGGTTGCGGTGCATGTAGCGATACAAGTCGGCGGAACCTCCGGCCATGGTGGACACGCTCACGCCGGGCTTGAAGCGCTTGGTGCTGTTGTCCACCACGCCCGCATCGATCAATGCGCGCATGCCATCGGTGAAGATGCCGGTGTGTAAACCCAAGTGGCGCAAATGGCCAAGCCGGGCCAACACCCCCTCGGGCAAAGAGCCCATGCCAATTTGAATCACCGCCCCATCGCGCACCAAGCCGGCCACATGGTCTGCGATGCGCTGATCCACCGCATCCGGCGCCAACAACTTGGCGGTTTGAACGGCGTGGTTGGCGGGCACAAACCAATCGATGCGCTCGGCTGGAAACCGGCTGTGACCACAGGTGTCGGGCATGTGGGGGTTGATCTCCGCCACCACACACCGCGCGTTCTGCAAGGCGGCATGCATGTGATCAACGCTCACACCCAGTGAGACCATGCCATCGGCATCCACCGAAGAGACTTGGAGCATCAACACATCTGCACGCAAGGCACCAGAGGTGAACAAGGCAGGCCACGCCGCCACGGTGTGGCGCAGCAAGTTCAGTCTATCGGCCAAGGCCGCTGGGCGCAGCGCCAATCCGGGCATCAAGCTGTCCACTTGCAAATGGGCGAGAGAATCTTCGCTGGCGTACGGCGCCTCCCCCATGGGCATGGTGGCCAAAACCCGCACCCCATGCAGCGCAGGGGCATGCTCAGCCAGCATCTGCGCCAACAGGGGTGGCTCGGCATGTCCCGAGTGCAAGACGACACGGCCGCCCCCAGACAGCGCATCGATCAAGGGGGCCATGGAGCGAAGTTCTTGCACGGGCGAATCCCTGCTGAAGGTCAGGCAGCCACAGGCCGCACGCTCAGCTCACCAGGTCCAAGGCTTGCTGGGCATAGGTGTGGCTGATGCTGCGGTTCAGCACCGGGTCATGCAAGGTGAGCCGCATTTTTTCAGCCCAGCGGATGCCCTTTCCCTGTGCATTCGGGATGGCACCCAAGGTGCCACACAACATCACACTGCCTTCAGCGGCCTGGCCCGCAGGCCAAAAACCATCGCGCAGGCTTTGCAGCGGGCGAATGGCGCTGAGCAAGCCCTTCTGGTAAGTGACCCATTGGCCGCCTTCCCAAATCTCAGACTGCAATTGCAATTGGTCTTGGTGGTTTTGCACCTCTGACCAACGCCACACGGTGGGCGCCACGGGCTTGGCACACATTTGTTTGGACACGGCCACCGAATAACTCTCCACCTCGCGGTCGGTATGGTCCGACCCCAGGCCCAGCCACCATTGGCCTTGGGCCATGAGCAGCATGGGCTCGGCTTCACCACTGGCGCCCAGACCCAGGGTTTCAATGCTGGGGGCGGTGGTCAGCAGCGCCGCACTGGCGCGGTAGTAAAGCGGCACTTGGCTGGGGCGGGCAATGCCCAGCGCTGCCAACTCTTGGATGTGGTGCTCAATCGCCTCGGCATTGCGCCCCGTCCAACCGGCAATGACGAATTGGGTCGGCACCACGGTCAAGGTGGCGGGCGCCGATGAGGCAGCGTTTCCCGCAGGGGCGATGGTGAAGTGCAAAGCAGGGTTCATGGGCAATCGGACCTGTTACATCAATTGAGCGGGCAACCACAGGGCAATGGCCGGAAACACCATCAACACCAAAATGGCGAACATATAAACCAGCAAGAAGGGCATGACGCCCACAAACACATCGGTGATGGGCCCGGGTTGTCGTCGCATGCCTTGCAGCACGTACAACACCGTGCCGTCGGGTGGGCTGATCATGGCAATTTCCACCAACATGGTGATGACCACGCCGAACCAAATCGGGTCATAACCGAGCGCCACAACCACCGGGAACAACAAGGGAATGGTGGTGATGACCATGGAGATGCCCTCCATGAAGGTGCCCAAGGCCAGGTAAAAGCCAATGATCACCAACATGATGGCCCAACCCGGCAATGGCAACCCAGTCATGAACTTGGCCAGCATTTGCGGAATGCCCAACGACGACAAAATGTAGTTCAGCAAATACGCGCCAAACAAAATCAAAGCAATCATCGAGGTGGTGCGCGCTGTCGAATCCATGGACTCGCGCAACATCTGCCAATTGAGCTTGCGATCGACCAGGGCCAGCACGATGCTGCCCGCCACACCCAAGGCCGCCGACTCGGTGGGCGTGGCCCAGCCAGCATAAATGGTGCCCAAGACCAAGCCAATGAGCAACAACGTGGGGAACAGGTCAATCAAGCTCAGCAGCTTGGCCGACAACGTCAAAGACGCATTGTTTTCGGCGGAAATTTTGAGCTTGATGCTGTAGTAAAAAATCACCGCCAAAAACAACACCACCACCAACACGCTGGGGCCAATGGCGGCCAAATACAAGGCGCCCACAGAAGTCTCGGTGATCAGCCCATAGATGATGAAGGTGATGCCCGGCGGTATGAGGTTGCCCAAGGCCCCACCGGCAGCCAAAGAGCCCAAGACCAATTTGGGCGGGTAATGGCTTTTCTCAAAATACGGCAAAGCCACCGAGCCCATGGTCGCGGCGGTGGCCACGCTGGACCCGGCGATCGCCGAAAACACGCCGCAAGACATGATGTTGGTGTGCAACAAGCCGCCCGGCAAACGGCCCACCCACACATTCAAGGCGCGGTACAAGCGGTCCGACAAGCCGGCGCGCAACATGATTTCGCCCATCAGCAAAAACAAAGGCACCGAGACCAACACAAAGTTGGTGGACGGTGCCCACAGCATTTCGCCAATGAAGTTCCAAAACGGCCGATCGGACAAACCAAAACCCGCCAGCAAAGCCAACACTGCCAAGGCGGCGCCGATGTACACGCCCCCGGCGAAAAAGGCCACGAAAGCCAGCACCACACACACCAGCGCCCACCATGGCACCGATTGCGACACCTGCACAGCCGCACCGCCACCCATCAAGGACGAAACCCCAATGACCAGCGCCAACACCAGCACAAAAACGGCGGCGATCATGGCCGGCCTGACGCCATGGATGGGGTCCGTTTGTCGCCTACCGCCCGCAAGGTTTCTGCGGCTTCCTCTTCATAGTTGCGCGCATTCAGCATTTGGTCCATCTTTTCGGGTTCATTGCCCCACCACAGCACCAAGCTGCGGCACATGATGGCCACTGTGGCGATCAAAAACAAACCAAAGCCCAAAGCCCACAAGCCCTGGGGAATGATCAAGGGCACGCGCATGCTGGACAAGTCGGTGGAGCCAAAGGTCCACGAATCCAAGGCAATGGAAAACGACCCCCACACAAAAAACGCCACCGCCACCAGCAAGCAACTCAAGGAAAACAGGTGCAACCAGGTGCGCCAGCGCAGAGGGAATTTTTGGATCAACACATCGATGCGCACATGGGCACGTTCGTACAAGGCACCCGCCATGCCCCAACTCATGCCCACGGCCATCAGGTAGCCCGACATTTCGGTGGTGGCGCCGCTGGAAAAACCCAGCAAGCGCCGCGCCACAATGTCAAAACAAATCAACGCGGTGATGGCCAAATAGCACAGGCCCGCCATCGACATGGCGTGGCGATTGAGCCTGGCTATCAGGTCAAACACTTCAGCGGCCAAGCACTGGCTTGACGCCGGTGATGGGCTCAATCACCTCTTTGTACACATTGGCACAACGGTCACCGCAACGCTTGAACCAACCGGGCAACACATCTTCCGACAGCTCTTTTTGCAGGGTGGCCACGATGTTGGCGGGCGCCTTGATTTCAATCATGGGCCGCTTGAGCAAGGTGTGCAATTTGCACTGGTTGGCACGGCCCAGGTTGCAGGCAATGCCATCTTCGGTGGACTCGGTGCCCATGTTCCACTGCGCTTCTTGCACCGCGTTGAAGGTCTTTTCAAATTCAGCACGGATGGCGGGTTCGAGTTTGTTCCACCAAGCCAGGTTCACAAAGTAGCCCGAGGTGGACCAAGACAAGGGGAAGTTGTACAGGTGGGTGGTGACTTCGGTCCACTTGGCGCCGTTGCCCGAGCCCGCACCGGTGATGCCGCAATCCACCGTGCCACGCTCCAAAGCGGTGTACACCTCGCCAAAGGCGATGGACACCGGCTGGCCACCCAGGCCCTTGATCAAATCACCGGCCGAGGGGCCGTTGGTGCGCACCTTCAAGCCCTTGAGGTCTGCCAATGACGCAATGGCTTTGCGGCAAAACAGCATCTGTCCCGAAAAAGGATAGGTGGCGATCAGCTTGATGCCCATGCGCTCGAGTTCTTTGTTGGCCACCGGCATCATGGCGTCGGCCACGCGGCGGGCCTGTTTGACGTCGGCATTCATGCCGGCCAAATCAACGCCATCCAAAATGGGCACATCGCCCGACACCGTGGTCAACGGGGCGGCCGCGATGTCGACTTGGCCAGAACGCACCAAACGCAGCACTTCAGGCCCGCTCACGTTGCGCTCGGGCCAAGAGGCCAGCACCATCTCGACACGGCCATTGGTGGCCTTGGCAATGCCATCGCGCAGCATGGGCTGGTCCACCCGGGTGTACTGGGGAATATTGGGCGAGGCTTGGGTGATGGCTTGGACGGTGATTTTTGCGCCTTGTGCCGCCGCTTGGGAGGCAAAGGTCAAGGCCACCAAGGCACTGAGCAAAGCAGGGGAAGCTTTCATGGGAACTCCTGTGATGAAGAAATCAATGGGACATGAGTTGGTGATTCAACAAATCAGTGACCAACATGGCACCCGGCGCATGGGTGATCACCATGGGCAATTGGGCTTGTTGAACCACGGCCTGGGGTGTCACCCCACAAGCCCAAAAAACCGGCAACTCTTCGGGCAAGACCTCGGTGGCGTCGCCATAGTCTGGGCGCATCAAGTCCGCAATGCCCAAATTATGGGGAAGCCCGATGTGCACCGGCGCGCCATGCACCCGGGGCAAGCGTGCCGTGATCTGCACCGCCTCAATGGCAGCCGCAGGCTTCATGGGGCGCATGGAAACCACCAAAGGGCCTTGGAACACGCCCACCGCTTGGGTGGGCACATGGGTTTTGAACATGGGGACGTTTTTGCCTTGCTGCACATGCCGCAAGGGGATGCCCGCATCCATCAAGGCGCTCTCAAAAGAGAAAGAGCAGCCAATCACAAAGCTGACCCAATCGTCCTGCCACAGGTGGCGGATGTCGGCCACCTCTTCGCTCAACACGCCGTTGCGCCACACCCGGTACATGGGCAAGTCAGATCGGATGTCGATGTCTTCGCCCAAATCCGGAAAAGCAAAGTCACCCGGTGCGGCCATGCCCAACACCGGACAGGGCTTGGGGTTGAGTTCGCAAAAGCGGGCAAAGTCGTCCGCGTGGGCTTTGGGCAAGATGACCAAATTGCCCTGCACATGGTCGCCCGCCAAGCCCGAGGTGTGGCCACGCAACACGCCCATGCGCGCTTGCTGGCGAATGGACTTGGCATGGGGGCGGGCAGCGGTCATGGGGTGGGCATTATTTGTAGAGCGTGTGTGTCTAGGCCATCATCTCGCCGGAATTTAGCACACGCCCCGCGCCTTTTCCCTCCCTTGTTACCCTGGGTTTGGGCGCCATGGTTCACTGCCTGTGCCATGCCAAACAGGGTCATTCAAAGCGCGGTGGGCGCTTGGCCAAAAACGCCGCATAGCCCTCGGCAAAGTCCGGTCCGGCAAAGCAGTTTTCAAACCCGGCTTGCAAATCGGCATCGGCCTGCGGGGCAATGCCGGCAATCGAGAGGATGCTGCGCTTGGTGTGGGCGATGGAATGGCTGGAGTTGTTCAACCAGGGCTCGATGCACGCGCGCGCCACCTCGGCCAACTGCGCGTTGTCACAGCGCCGGTCGACCAAGCCGATGCGCAAAGCCTCTTCGCTGTCGAGCAAGCGGCCACTGAACAACATGTCTTTGGCACGCGCCGGCCCCACCAAGGCCACCAAGCGGCGGGTGTCGCTCAGGCTGTAGGCCGCGCCAATTTTGCTCGGGGTGATGCCCAAGCGGGCATCCTGCGCCACCACCCGCACATCACAAGCCAGGGCAATGCCACAACCGCCCCCCACACACGCCCCCTGCACCATGGCCAAAGTGGGTTTGGCCAAACGCTCCAGCGCGATTTGCGCTTGCTGCACCTTGGCGTTATAGACACGGGTGCGCTCGGGGGTGGCATAGACCTGGGCAAATTCAGACATGTCAGCACCGGCACAAAACGCCTTGGTGCCGGCGGCCTCGACCAACACCGCCTTGATCTGGGGGGCCGCAGCAATGGTCTGCACATGTTGAAGCAACAAATCCCACATGACCTCGCTCATCGCATTGCGCACTTCAGGGCGGTTAATCAGCAAGCGTGCCAGCGGCCCGTCAAAGGCCAGGCACAAAGGGGCATCGGGTGTGGGCAAGGCTTGGCTGCCGTACCAGGCTTGCCAAGGCGAATCAGGCGTTTTCATCAGAATTGACTTTCTCAAAGGGGTTGGCAGATGCTCTCATAATGCCCATCTCTGTTGACCACTGGGCCCTGCTGCCATGACAAGCCTACACCACCACACCTTGGACGCACTCACCCAAGCCCATGCACGGGCCCTGTCGTGCACCGACCTGGAATCCGCTTGGCGCGAACTGGCCCAGTTTTGCGTGGCGCACTTGGGCGACGCCCAGGCCCACACCGTGCCCGGGGCCATGGCCGAGGGCCAAACGCAATACCAAATTTCGGGCTGCTTTGTGGTCACACCCGACACGCAGCACCACATGCTGGTGGGCAATGTCGGCTTTCCCGCTGAGCAAGCGCGCTTGATGATCCCGATCGACGGCGGGCACCCGGGCTGGGTGTATGCCCACCGACAAGCCTTGTTGCTGGGCGACACTGCTCAGAGCACCACCGCCTTCAAGCAATACCTGAAAACCTCGCGCATGGGCTCGGCCATGTACTGCCCCATGCTGTGGCAGCAGCAATTCATTGGCATGTTTGTGATGGCCGCGCAGGCCAAACACACTTTGCGCGAATGCGACTTATCGGTGTTGAAACTGGTGGCCCACCTGGCGGTGGCGCTGTGGCATGCCCATGGCGGCCCGGCTTGGTTGGCCGCTCACCACCCGCCAGAGAACGGCTTTTGGGTCGACGCAGGTGGTTTGGCTGACAGCGCCAAACCCTCAGGCTTGAAAGGGTGAGACGCGGGCAAAGTGGTCGGCAATTTGGCCCCGCGTGGCGACCCACACATCGGGTTGCTGCTTCACATAGGCCATGAATTTTCGCAGCGCGCCAATGCGCCCCGGGCGGCCAATGATGCGCAGGTGCAGGCCCAGCGACATCATCTTGGGTTGTGACGCGCCTTCGCTGTGCAATTGGTCAAAGGTGGCCACGGCATAGTCCGTCCACATCGCGGGCGTGAAGCTGGGGTCCAACCAAAACTTCATGTCGTTGGTGTCCAGCGCATAGGGCACGATGACCATGGGCTTGGGGCCATGGGCAGTGGCCACGCTGTCCCAGCGCGGCACATCGTCGCTGTAGTCGTCCATGTGATAGGTGAAGCCCTCCTCGGCGAGCAAGCGGCGTGTGTTGTCGGTCAGCAAATAACGCGACAGCCAGCCGCGTGGGCGTTGTCCGGTGGATTCGGTGATGGTGCGCACCGCGTCTTGGATGAACTGGCGCTCCTTGTCTTCCTTGTAGGAAAACTGGTGCACCCAGCGGTAACCGTGGCAGCACACCTCATGGCCGTCTTGCTGCACCCATTCAATCAGGTGCGGGCTTTGGGCCAAAGCCGTGGCAGCGGCAGTGACCGTGCAGTGAAAGCCAAATTCGCGAAACAACGCGGTGATGCGCGGCGCACCGGCGCGCAAGCCGTAGGCGTAATTGCTCTCGTTGCCGTAGTTGCGAATCGGGATTTTCAGCGCCACGCCCAACTCATCCACCGGCTCGGGCAGTTTGTCGCCCCGGGCAATGCTTTGCTCCGAGCCTTCTTCGACATTGACCACAAACGACATGGCCAAACGGGCTTGGCCGGGCCAAGAAAAAGCAGTTGTCATGGAAAGTCCTCATCAGGTGGGGGTGCAAATCGGTCCAGGTTCAAACCACTGACCTGGGCCCACAAAGTCTCGTCTTGGCCGGGCGCGGCCAGTAATTGCGCCGATGCGGGCAAGTCACCCGTGCGCAAGGGAAAAGCCAGCGCCGGTGCGCCCCACACGTTGGCCAAGGCGGTGAAGTCGGCTTGGTTCACTGGCACGGGGTCGTTGTGGTGAAACGCGGTTTGGGGCGTGGTGGGCATCAGCAACAAATCCACCGTGGCAAACACCCGGGCGGCATCGGCGCGCACCGTGTCGAGCAAGGCTTGGGCCTGGGCCAGCTTGGCCGCCCCTGCGCGCTCGGGGTAGCGCAGCATGCGGGCAAAGCCTTCGCTCAAGCCGGGCAAGTCCGTGCCCAGCCGATCTGTCCAATAGGCGGCACCATCGCGCTCGCTGAGCAACAAGCCCGCTTGGCGCAGCGCGGTGGGCTGCCACAGGGGCACATCCACATCCACCCACTGCACACCGGCCTGGGTGAGTTGCTCACACAGTTGCGCATAGGCCTGCGCCACCACCGGGTCCAAGGCCACTTGGTCGGCTTGCACCAAGCGACCGACGCGCAAAGGCCGCGCAGATGCAGTTGCGGTTGCAGCTGCGGTAACGGTGGCCATTGAAGGTGAAGGTGAAGCTTCAAAGTCAGTGGGCGAATCCTGCGCGCTGGGCCACAGGCTGGCGGCCAAGGCCTGCGCGTCCGCCACCGAGGCGGTCAACCAGCCCACGGTGTCGAGCATGTGGCACAGCGGCACCACGCCTTGGTTGGACACGCGGCCCGCACTGGGCTTGTACGCGGTGACACCGCAGTATGACGCGGGCACCCGCACCGAACCCATGGTGTCGGTGCCAATGGCCGCAGCGCACAACTGCGCACGCACCGCCGCTGCGCTGCCGCCACTCGAGCCGCCCGGCGTGAAGCCCGCGCGCCAAGGGTTTTGGCAGTCGCCGTAAGTCGGGTTGGCATTGGTCGCGCCCAGGGCACCTTCGTGCATGTTGAGCTTGCCCAGCACCACCAGCCCCAAGCTGCGCAAATGCTGCACCACCGCCGCATCAGAACTGGGGCGGCGCTCGCGGTCAGCTTGTGTGCCCGCACTGCACGGCCAGCCTTGCACGTCCACGTTGTCTTTGATGGCGATGGGCAAACCATCCCAGGGGCTCAGGGGCCGGCCCTGGGCCCAGCGTTGCTGGCTGTCACGCGCCATGGCCAAACTGCGCGGTGCGTCCACCCACAGGTAGGCGTTGAGTGCGGGGTTGTGTTGGGCGATGCGCGCCAAGTAATGTTCGCAAGCGGCCACGGGGTCAGCGGTGCCCTGCGCGAAGCCTTGCATCCAGGCGCAAACCGGGCTGTGGAGGGGGTTGGTGGGATGGGTCACGGAAGTGGGCATGTCTGGGCGGGGGCTGCGCGCAAGGCGCACAACCGTGCACATTCTAGGCAAGCGCTGCCCGACCTGGGCGCGTACCATGGGGCCATGGTCCATTGGCAACCCCGACAAATTCTCGTTCTCGCGTTGATGACGCTGGTCTGGGGTTGCAATTGGCCGCTCATGAAGTGGGGCATTGCCGACTACCCCGCGCTGATGTTTCGCGTGCTGAGCATTGGCATTGGCTTGCCGGTGCTGGGCTTGGTGCTGTGGCGCTGGCGCATCCCGTTTCGGGTGGCGCGTGCCGAGTGGGGCGAGTTGCTGCACCTGTCCATCCCCAATATGTTTCTTTGGTACGGCCTGATGATGCTGGCCTTGCCCAACCTCAACAGCGGGCGCGCGGCCATCTTGGGCTACACCATGCCGATTTTTTCGGCGGTGTTTGGTTATGTGTGGTTTGGTGCCGCCATGGGTTGGCGTGCATGGCTGGGCGTGGCCGCCGCTGCCTTGGGCGCGCTGTTGTTGGTGTGGCACGAAATCACTGCCATGTCGGGCCACCCGGGTTCGGCCCTGATGCTGCTGGTCGCAGCCTCGGCCTGGGCCTATGGCACACAGCGCATGCGCCGCACCACCATGCAAGCGCACACCCTGACCATTGCCTTTTGGATGACCGCCATGACCGGCGTGGTGCTGACCTTGCTGTCTTGGTTGCTGGAGGGCTTTGCTTGGCATCCGGTGACCCGCCCGGCGATGGTGGCCATCGTCTACAACGGCCTGGGCGTGTTTGCCTTTGCCCAAGTCGCTTGGTTGGTGATGGCGCGCAACCTGCCCCCACTGGCCTCCACCTTGAGCGTGATGATGATCCCGGTGCTCGGCGTGTTGGTCGGTGCCCTGGCCTTGGGCGAGGTGCTGCATTGGCAAGACCTGGTGGCAGTGAGCCTGATCGTGGGTGCCATCGCCTCGGTGCTGTGGCCGCGCTGAGGCAAGCCCGCAAGCGCATCAATCAGCGTGCAGCTCAGCCACCCTTGCCGCCCACATGTGCCGCACTACTGCGGCTTGTACATCGCGGGCATAGGCGTCGATGTCCCAGGCGGGCAAAGCCAGCAAGCGGTCGCGCATGCCGATTTTTAGTTTGAGCAAGGCCTGGCGGTCTTGCGACAAAGCCACAGCACGGCGCACGAAGTCGGCGTCGTCGCTGGCCACCCACTCGGGCAAGCCCGCCGCCTGCATGAAGCTCGCGCCCATGCGCGAGACAAAATGCCCGCCCGCGATGGTCAGCACCGGCACGCCCATCCACATCGCTTGCAAGCTGGTGGTGCCGCCGTTGTAAGGCGCCGGGTCCAAAGCGATGTCCACCTCGGCGTACTCGGCCATCATGTCGGCCAAGCCGGTAGGGCCGCGAAACTCGATGCGCTCCAAAGACACGCCCAAGTCGTGCAGACGCTGTCCAAACACCCGCTGGGCCGCCGAGTCTTTGAAGCTGGGCGCTTTGAGCAACAGGCGTGCCTCGGGAATGGCTTTGAGCACCTGCGCCCACAGCGACAGCGTGCGCGGCGTGAGTTTGGACACGTTGTTGAACGACGCCAACGTCAAAGGCCGCTGGGCCGTTGCGGCGGTGAAGGCGGGGAAGGGATAGTCGGCCTCGGGCGAAAAGCAAAACACGGTGTGCGGCAAGCGCAGGACTTGTTCGGAAAACAAAGCCTCGCTGCCCGCAGGCGCGACCACGCCATCGGCCAATATCCAGTCGATGTGGGGCACACCCGTCGAGCCGGGGTAACCCAAAAACGTGGCTTGCACCGGCGCGGCGCGCTGGGCGAACATGGCCATGCGCTGCATGCCGGTGTGGCCGGCCAAGTCCAGCAGCACGTCGATGCCATCTTCTTCAATGCGCCGCGCCAGTTGCACATCGTTCAGGGTGGTGACTTCAACCCAATGGCTCACGCGCCGCTTGGCCAGCAAGGTTTGCTGGTCGTAACTCACACCGGTGAAATACACCGTGATCTCAATGTCTTGCGGGTTCCAGCGGGCCAACACCGGCTGCATGAAGATGTTGACCGGGTGCTGGTGGTGGAAATCCGCCGTCACCAGCCCCAAACGCAATCGCTTGTGCGGGTCGCGTGCATTGGCAAAGCTCTCGGGGGTGCGTGCGCCCTTGCCCTGCGGCGCAAACAAGTCGCGGTGCAAAGTGGCCACGGCCTGGGGGCTGAGCTTGTCGCTGTACAGCGAGGCCATGGCGGTGCTGGAGCGCATTTTGGACAAAGGGCCCTCTTGCTCGGCCAGCTCGGTGTAGATGGCCAGAGCCTGGTCCACATCGCCCAAGCGACCGGCCACAGAGGCGCGCATGGACCGTGCCCCCGCTTGCGGTGCGATGGCCTCTGCACGCGCCAGGGTGACCAAGGCCAAATCCATCTCCCAGGTTTCGGCGTAGCCGTGGGCCAGGTTCCACAGGGCTGAGGCGCTTTGGGGGTGCAGATCGACATTGCGTTGCAACACCGCTTGCGACTCTTGCCACAAATTGAAGCGAAACGCGGTTTGGGCCAAGCGCGTCAAGGTGGCTTCGGCCGTGGCTTGCGAGGCCTGGGTGAGCACCTGCATGGCTTCATCACGGGCATTGATGCGCAACAACAATTCACCCAAGTCGATCAGCATTTCGCAGCGCTCGTCCAAGGGCAGCGGCGGCTGCAACGCCTCGGCGGCCAACAGGGCTTGGCGCAGGCTGTCCAGTGCTGCGGGCACATCGCCACGCTCTTGGCGAAACTTGGCCATGCGCTGGTGCATGAAGTGGCGCCTGTCTGGCGGCACCAAGGTGCTGGCACGGTGGTAGAGCGCCGCACCCTCTTCACTGCGGCCCAACTCCTCGAGCAAGCGCGCCGCGCTCAAAGGGGCCTCGTAGCGCGTGGGTGCCACCCCCATGGCGCGCTGGTAACTGGCCAAGGCTTGCTCCAAAGCGCTTTGCTGGCGGCACAGGTGGCCGGCCTCTAACCAGCCGCTGAAGTTGTCGGGGTGGGCTTTGAGCAGCGCCGCAAAACGCTCGCGCGCCGCACGGCCTTGACCCATGCTGACCGCGCAACGCGCCCACTGCAAGGCTGCCCATTCATGCGAAGGCTCGGCTTGCAGCAGCGCGGCATAGGCCGCTTCGGCAGGCACGAAATGCTGTTGCTGAAACAGCTGATCAGCAGCGGCGCTGGAGGGGGTGGGGCGGGAGGACACAGGACACGGGCGGGTCAGATGATGTGTCCATTATCTGGCAGACCCCGGCCTCAAGCACGTGGCTGACGCAGACGATGTTTTCGTCGATCAGCAGTTGCTATCGCTCACGGTGATGAGCGGGTCCAGTCGAAAGTGTTTTGGAATGGTTGGCCAGCGGCATGACCGTTGACGACATTTTGTCTGACTGCGAAGACTTGAACCGTGAGGACATCTTGGCTGTCCTGTCCTACGCGGCTTGGCCGTGCAACATCTCTAAAGGAAAAGCACCTTTGGCGCGCGCATCCAAAATCACCAACTCAACCGCTGTGTTGTCTGCCGCATAGCTGATGTGTGTGTTCCAGTCTTGCGAAACCTCGCGAACGATCGGCTTGTCTGAAAGATGCACGATCAAAATATCGTCCGCTTCATGGTAGGTGGTTCGCATGGCTTAATACTCCAGGTCAAAGTGATACATCACGGTTTTAACGACACATGCAATCACTCTAAACCGCGTTGCCGTGACGTGTCAATCCTCCAGCTTTTGACCTAAAGCCCCTTTCACAACACCCGCCCCCCATTCGCGATGTTTTGATCGATCAGCATCATGGCTGCCTGAAAGCATCAATCACTTCACCACAACGATACCCGAGGTTCAATCGGTACATAATTGGTTTAGCTTGCTAGCAGCAGTTCTTGATGAAAGGCCTTTCACCGATGAACCCCCTCATCACCATCAACCCCGACATCTGTCATGGCAAGCCATGTATTCGTGGCTTGCGCTATCCGGTCGAAAGTGTTTTGGAATGGTTGGCCAGCGGCATGACCGTTGACGACATTTTGTCTGACTATGAAGACTTGAACCGTGAGGACATCTTGGCTGTCCTGTCCTACGCGGCGCGGTTGGCGCATATCAACCGCATTGACCAACTTGCTGCATGAGGTTTTTGGTAGACGCCCAATTGCCAAGAAGGGTTTGCGTGTTGATTCATTTTGAAAACTGAGCCATTCTGAGGCGAATTCACGTCGAAATTTGAGCCACGTTAACCGCATGTTCTGCTTATTTTTTAGGCGGGAGTGCACTGGAGTGATTAACGTGGGAACACTGAGTAAATTGCGCCGCATGGTCCATCGAGATGGGCTATCGGTACGCGAGGCATCCAAGAAGCTTGGAATTGCCCGTAACACTGCGACTCGTTGGCTGGCTATGAATGAGATGGCTGAGCCCAAGTACCCTAAGCGGGCAACTTCAGAGTCCATTCTTGACGCCTATAAAGAGCAGTTGATTAACTGGCTCAAGACCGATGCCCACAGAGGCAAACGGGAGCGTCGAACTACCAAAGCGTTATTTGAGGCAATTCGTGCTTTGGGCTATAGCGGCTCGCGGGGGCCGGTGTATGAGTTCTGCAAGTACTGGCGTGAAGCACAAATTCACAAGCCAAGGAATGCTGGATTCGTCCCGATGAGCTATGAGCTTGGGGAGGCGTTTCAATTTGACTGGAGCTGCGAGTACGCCGTTATCGAGGGGCTACGCAGACGGTTGGAGGTGGCGCACGTCAAGCTGGCAGCAAGTCGAGCATTTGTGATGGTGGCGTATTACGCCCAGTCTCACGAGATGCTGTTCGATGCTCACGCGCGAGCCTTTGAGATATTTGGAGGGATTCCAAAGCGTGGCATTTACGACAATATGAAGACCGCGGTAGACAAGGTTGGGGCTGGCAAGCAGCGCAGCATCAATGCTCGCTTTGAGTCAATGACAGGGCACTATCTCTTCGAGCCTGAATTCTGCAACCGAGCGGCAGGCTGGGAGAAAGGCATTGTTGAGAAGAACGTTCAGGATCGCCGAAGAGGTATCTGGCGTGAGGTTGGCGAGCGACGATGGGTCAGTTTGGATGAGTTGAATGCTTGGGTTCGTGAGGCTTGCCTGACGACATGGCAGGAGATGAAACACCCTGAATGGCCTGAATTGACGGTGGCAGATATCTGGCAAGACGAACAGGTTCGCTTGATGCCATGCCCGACACCGTTTAACGGCTACATCGAACAACCTGTACTGGTCTCACCGACATCTTTGATTCACTACCAACGCAATCGCTACAGCGTGCCTTGCGAGTGGCTCAACAGTACCGTGAGTCTACGGATCTACCCGGCCCATTTGCTGGTTGTGGCTGCTGATGGGGAGTGTGTCACTCTCAAAAGGAGCTTTGAGCGGGATCAAACGATCTACGACTGGACGCACTACATCAGCCTGGTTGAGAGAAAGCCTGGTGCATTACGCAATGGAGCCCCCTTCAAAACAATGCCTGAACCTTTGCTGGAGTTACAGCGTCAGCTTCTGAAGCACCCAGGGGGTGATCGGGTGATGGCTAAAGTACTCAGCGCTGTCACTTTGCATGGCATAGAGCCCGTTCTCGTAGCCGTTGAGTTGGCATTACAAGCTGGGCGGGTTAGCGCAGAGCACATTCTCAATATCTTGTCACGCCTACAAGAGCCATCGAAGCAAGTTCAGGAGCTTGCGGTAGGCATTGAACTGGTTGATCCATCTCAAGCCAATGTCCATCGTTATGACGCCTTGCGACCGAACAAGGGAGGCGACCATGTCGAATGATGTTGTTGCCGCCTTGAAGGGGATGAGTTTGCATGGCATGGCTAGTGCGTGGCCAGAAGTGCTTGGAACTGCACGCCTGAAGTCTCTCGACCATGAGACATTGATGAACCAGCTGCTCAAGGCAGAAAGTGGGTATCGGGATATGAGGTCAACAGCTTATCAAATGAGAGCTGCCAGATTCCCGGCGCACCGAGATTTGACTGGCTTTACGTTCGATGAGGCGCAGGTCGATGAGACGCTGGTGCGGGAGTTGCACAGTATGAAATTCATAGAGTCAGCCCAAAACGTCATCTTTGTTGGGGGCCCTGGCACTGGGAAGACACATCTGGCAACAAGTATTGGCATAGAGGCCATTCGAGTGCACAGCAAACGGGTTCGCTTCTTCTCAACAGTAGAGTTAGTCAACATGCTTGAACTGGAGAAATCGCAGGGCAAGGGGGGTAATCTAGCCAGTAAGCTGATGTACGTTGATATGGTGATCCTGGATGAGATGGGCTACTTACCCTTTACCCAGTCAGGAGGGGCACTGCTGTTTCACTTGCTCTCCAAGCTGTATGAGCGCACCAGCGTGGTCATCACGACAAACCTGAACTTCTCGGAGTGGGCCAGCGTGTTTGGAGACGCAAAGATGACAACAGCGCTGCTCGATAGACTTACCCATCACTGTCACATTGTGGAAACGGGCAATCAGAGCTGGAGATTCAGAAATTCAAGTGCTCAAGTCAAAACACCCAAAGCCAAACCCAAGAAAGGAACAACCGAACCCTCAATACCATTAGACTTATCCACAACTGAGTAAGAGAAAAACCATTAACCAAGTGGCTCAATATTTGATGTGAAACTTGGCTCAGTTTGATAGATGCATCAACACCCAAGGCTTGCACGGTCGACACGCAATTAACGCAAGGCCTTGATTATTCACCAATACTCACATAAATATCAATTCCAACACAAGATTACAGTATTTGTGAATTGTTTGAAACAATTGATTACATATAAGTCGGTTTTGATGCCCCATGCGCATGCCCAATGACCCATGGCATGGCCAGTTGGCACCCATGGGCGCGTCAGTCACAGCTTGCCGCGGGCGAAATTTCAAGGGCGCGCGTAGGACGCCTGGGGCACAGCGCAGGTGGCTGGGTGGTGCGCCGGGGTGGCCGGGGACGGTTCAACCGACAGGCGGCCCGTGCATCGGCCGGGGTTGGCGTCGCAGGCGTGAAGCGACGGGGGTCTCGCCGCTTGATTTGCGCGGCTTGAATGGCGCCGCTTGGTTTAAGCGGCCTGGTTAAGCGGCTTGGGGGTTGGGCATGCTGGTGGCGCGACCTTTGTAGTCGGTCCAGCACTGGCGGGTGAAGTCGTACAGCTTGCAATCGCGCGCGGTTTGGAAGTACCAGCGCCATGAAAAACGCTGCACGATGATGCGCCCGGGCAACAGGTTTTCCAGTTTGGCCTGGGCTTGCTTGAGCTTGTACAAGGGGATGCTCATGTCCACATGGTGGGCGGTGTGCTCCATGATGTGGTGCATCAAGGCGCCAAACTGGAAGGGAAAGGTCAGGTGCACGGTGGTGGAGACAAAGGGCTGGGCCTTGGACCAGGCGCTGCGGTCGTCGTGCCAGGACACTTTGACGTGGGTGTGGTGCACATACACCACAAAACCGATCATGGCGCACCAGAACAAAAACGGCACCACGCCACCCATGAGCAGCACCAGGGGGATGGATTGGTCAAAGGCCACGGCCCCGCCGACCAAGCCGCCCAACCAGACCAGGGCAAAGGCGCTGACCAGCCAGCTGTCTTTGACGAAGATGGGGCGGCGGGTGGGCATTTCTTTGGCGGTGGGGAAAATCATTTTTTTCCACCAGATTTCGATCATGTAATAAAGACCCGGGGCCCAGCCGCTGCGGTAGATGCGGTCGAGCAAACGACCCATGGGGCTGAGTTGGGCAAATTCTTCTTGGGTGAGGGGGGCCCAGACAAAGTCAAAACCCTTGAGGTTGGTGTAGCCGTGGTGCACCACGTTGTGGCCAATGTCCCACAGGCTGTAGGTGGTGAGCGAGGGCAAGAAGGCAATGCGGCCGACCCATTTGTTCAGGCCCCGGTGCGGGGTCAGGCTTTGGTGGCATGCGTCGTGGCCGATGATGAACAAGCGCCCGATCATGAAGCCCGCCGCCACGGCACAGAGCAATTTGGCCCACCAATCGGTCAAGGCAACGGTTCCGAACATGAGGGCTGCCCAGATGCACAGGTCGATGACCAACAAGACCAAGGCCTTGACGGTGGTTTGTTCAGACAGCGGCACCAGCCATTCGCGGATGACTTTGCGGTGGGGCATGGGCTCGTGGGGCGCGATGGGCTGTTCGGTGGGGGTCATTTGGGTGGCGTGGGGACGCGGTAAAACATCTCAACATAGGCCTGATCTGTGTTTCAGGGTCAGGGCCAGGGTGCGGGCGATTCTACAAAACCCGCTTGGCGGTGTGGTCAGAGGGTCTTTGCCCGGGCGACAGGCCGGTGCCGGGTTCACGCCACGGTCATGGCTGCGTGTCAAAATGATAGCCATACCAACCAGGACTTTGAATGCCATACCGTTCGACCAAGATCGTTGCCACCCTCGGGCCGGCGTCCAACACCCCCCAAATTTTGGAAGAGATGATCCGCGCCGGGGTCAATGTGGTGCGGCTCAATTTCAGCCACGGCACCGCCCAAGACCACATTGACCGCGCCCTCATGGTGCGCGAGGCCGCCAAGCGCGCTGGGCGCGAGGTGGCCATCATGGCCGATTTGCAAGGGCCGAAGATTCGGGTGGGCAAGTTTGCCCAGGGCAAGGTGATGCTGGAGTCCGGGCAGCCGTTTGTGTTGGACGCTTCGCGCACCGAAATGGGCGACATCCACGGCGTGGGCCTGGACTACAAAGAGCTGCCGCGCGATGTGGTGGCTGGGGATGTGCTGCTGCTCAACGACGGCCTGATTGTGTTGACGGTGGACAAAGTGGTGGGCGAGCAGGTGCACACCACGGTGAAGATGGGCGGCGAGTTGTCCAACAACAAGGGCATCAATAAAAAGGGCGGTGGCTTGACCGCGCCGGCCTTGACGGGCAAAGACATGGACGACATCAAAACCGCCATGTCGTTCCAGGCCGATTATTTGGCAGTGAGTTTCCCCAAAAACGCCACCGACATGGAAATGGCGCGCCAGCTGGCCAATGTGGCGGCGGCCCAATACAAACACAAGCCGGGGCTGATCGCCAAAATTGAACGCGCCGAGGCGATTCCGCGCTTGGAAGAAATTTTGCGCGCCTCGGACGGCATCATGGTGGCGCGTGGCGACTTGGCGGTGGAGGTGGGCAACGCCACCGTGCCGGCCTTGCAAAAGCGCATGATCAAAATGGCCCGCGAGATGGACAAGGTGGTGATCACCGCGACCCAAATGATGGAGAGCATGATCACCAACCCGGTGCCGACCCGTGCCGAGGTGAGCGACGTGGCCAATGCGGTGCTGGACGGCACCGACGCGGTGATGCTGAGCGCCGAAACGGCGGCCGGCAAGTACCCGCTGGAGACGGTGATCGAGATGGCGCAAATTTGCTTGGCCGCCGAGTCGGCAGAGTCGGTGGAGCTGGACGCCGATTTCACCGGCAAAACCTTTTCGCGCATTGATCAAACCATTGCCATGGGGGCCTTGTTCACCGCCCACCACCTGGGGGCCAAGGCCATCGTGGCGCTGACCGAGTCGGGCTCGACCGTGCTGTGGATGAGCCGCCACCGCATCCACATCCCCATTTACGCGTTGACCACCCAACAAAGCACGCAGCGCAAGATGGCGCTGTACCGCAATGTGCGCCCCTTGCTGATGGACACCAGCGCCGACCGCGACACCGCCTTGGCCCAGGCCGAGGCGCACCTGAAGTCGCGCGGCATCATGCAAGCCGGCGATGTGTACGCCATCACCTGCGGTGAGCCCATGGGCTCGCCCGGCGGCACCAATATGTTGAAGATTTGCAAGGTGGCCTGAGCGCAACCCACCGTGGTGCGGGCCCCCTTGCCGGTGCGCTGTCCACCAGCGTGGCCCCAGCCCGCACTTGGCCCTGACCTAAAATCCAGCCCGAGCAACTGTCCCCCCATCAACCCCCCAAAGGAATATCCGTGGCTTTAGTTTCCATGCGCGAACTGTTGGACCATGCCGCCACGCACGGCTATGGCATCCCCGCCTTCAATGTCAACAACCTCGAACAAGTCCAAGCGGTGATGGCAGCGGCCGACGAAACCGGCGCACCGGTGATCTTGCAAGCCAGCGCCGGTGCACGCAAATATGCGGGCGAGCCCTTCATCAAGCACCTGATCCAAGCGGCGATTGAGGCCTATCCGCACATCCCGCTGGTGATGCACCAAGACCACGGGCAAAACCCGTCGGTGTGCGAAGGCGCGATCAAGCTGGGCTTTAGCTCGGTGATGATGGACGGCAGCTTAGAGGCCGATGGCAAAACCATTGCCAGTTACGAATACAACTTGCGCGTGACCCAAGAGGTGGTGGCGATGGCGCACAAGCTGGGCATCACCGTCGAGGGTGAACTCGGGTGCCTGGGTTCGCTGGAGACCATGAAGGGCGACAAAGAGGACGGCCACGGCACGGACGCCACCATGACGCGCGAGCAGTTGCTCACCGACCCCGAACAAGCGGCAGACTTTGTCAAGAAAACCCAGCTCGATGCCTTGGCCATCGCCATTGGCACCAGCCACGGCGCGTACAAGTTTTCGCGCAAGCCCACGGGCGACATTTTGGCGATCGACCGCATCCAGGCCATCCACAAGCGCATCCCCAACACCCATTTGGTCATGCACGGCTCGTCCAGCGTGCCGCAAGACCTGCTGGCCAAGATTCGCCAGTTTGGCGGCGACATGAAAGAAACCTACGGCGTGCCGGTGGAAGAGATCCAAAAGGCCATCAAATTTGGCGTGCGCAAGATCAACATCGACACCGACATCCGCTTGGCCATGACCGCCGCCGTGCGCCAGTTTTTGCACGAAAACCCGGAAAAATTTGACGCCCGCGAATGGCTCAAGCCGGCACGCGAGGCGGCCAAGCAAATTTGCAAAGAGCGCTACATCCAGTTTGGGTGCCAGGGCCAAGCCAGCAAATTCAAAGCCACGCCCATGCCCATGATCGCCGCCAAATACAGCCAAGGCTTGTTGGCGCAAATGGTGAATTGAGCCGCTTTGGGGCGGTCTATACACAAAAAATGTGTATAAAATAAGGGCTCCTTTCCCCAGGAGCCCGCATGGAAACCCGCACCAACATCGTTTTGGATGACGCCTTGGTCAACCAAGTCATGGCGCGCGCTGGCGTGAAAACCAAAAAAGCCGCCATCGAGGCCGCCCTCAAAGCCTATATCCGCAAGCCCGATTACAGCGCCATCATGGCCTTACGCGGCACCGGTGTGCTGGCCGACACCTACGACGCCAACGAGGCCTTTTCCCAAACGCCCATGCCGGTACAGCGCGTGGCCGAGCCAGCCCCTGCCAAACGCAAAGTTGCCAAAGCGTGAGTTCACCTGTATTGGTCGACACCTCGGCCTGGGTGGAGTACTTGCGTGCCACCGGGTCGGCGCAAGACATCGCACTGGGCCGCGCTTTGCAGTCTGAGGACGGCGTGCTCATGCCTGCGGTGGTGTTGCAAGAGTTGCTGCAAGGTGCGCGATCGCCGCACCATTACATGGCCCTGCAAAGCGCCTTGGAAACCGTGGACCTGTTCGAACCCCAAGACTGGGGCCACCTGCACGCCCAAGCGGGCTTGCTGTACGCCCGCTGCCGCTGGCAAGGCCTGCCGGTGCACAACCCCATCGACTGCGTGGTCGCCGCATGTGCCTTGGAAGCAGAATTGCCCCTGCTGGCGCGTGACGCTGACTTTGTGCACTTGCAACGCGTGGCGCCGCTACTGCAATTGGTATGACTGTTTCTACAAACTCAATATTTCCCCATGAACCCCACCTTGCACACCCACACCCTTGGCTCCCTCCCCCTGCTGGCGCGGGGCAAGGTGCGCGACAACTACGCGGTCGGCGAAGACCGCATCTTGATGGTGGCCTCCGACCGCATCAGTGCGTTTGATGTGGTGATGGGCGAGCCCATCCCCGGCAAAGGCGCGTTGCTCACGCAAATGGCGCTGTTTTGGTTTGACAAGCTGGGGCATATTTGCCCCAACCACCTCACGGGCGACGCGCCTGAGAGCGTGGTGAGCGACGCCGAAAAACCATATGTGACCCAGCGCTCGATGTTGGTGCGGCGCTTGAAACCCATCCCCGTGGAAGCCGTGGTGCGCGGTTATTTGGCAGGAAGCGGTTGGAAGGAATACCAAGAGAGCCAATCGGTGTGCGGCGTGCCCCTGCCTGCGGGCTTGAAAAACGCATCCCGCTTGCCCGAGCCCATCTTCACCCCCGCCGCCAAGGCCGAGGTGGGTGAGCACGACGAGAACATTTCTTTCGAGCAAACCGTGGCCATGATTGGCGCAGATTTGGCCGAGCGCATCCGCAGCATCAGCATCGCGCTGTACGAAACCGCGTATGACATCGCAGCGGCCAAAGGCATCATCATTGCCGACACCAAGTTTGAGTTTGGCCTGAGCCCCGAGGGCACGCTGGTGCTGATGGACGAGGTGCTGACCCCCGATTCATCCCGCTACTGGCCGGCAGACGCTTACCGCGAAGGCGCCAACCCACCGAGCTTTGACAAACAGTATTTGCGCGACTGGCTGGAAACCGCGCAGATGAACGGCGCGGCGTGGAACAAAACCGCGCCAGCGCCGGTGCTGCCCCAAGAGGTGATTTCGCTCACGGCGGACAAATACCAAGAGGCTTGGACGAGGTTGCGCGACTGATTTCTTCATTGCGAAGGGCGTAACCCTGAAGCAATCTAAAGGGTCTTAGAAGCCGTCAGGATGTGTAAACTCTTACACAAGGAGACCCACGTGGCCACAAATCTTGCATTGGACCCCGCACTTTTGGACAAAGCGGTTGCCGTCAGCGGCGAGCCCACCAAAAAGGCCGCCGTCACTTTGGCGCTCAAAGAATTCATTGCCCGGCGTGAGCAAAAAGGCGTGGCTGACTTGTTTGGCAAGTTGGAATGGGATGTCACTTACGATTACAAGGCGGAGCGTTCCCGGTCATGACGTTCCTCTGCTAGACATCAGCCTTCAATAGAACGTAACTGGCTGGCTTGAGGTTGGCCAGCGCAGCCTCCAAGGCGGGAATGAGCTTCAGCAAGTATGGCAACTCGTTTGAAACCGCGTCCAGCACCAACACGGCAACCGGCAAGTTAGAGGTGTTTTGTTGATACGAAAGATTCTTATCGACTGTTATGAAGGCATCGAACCCCGTGGCCGCAAGCGCGCGGGCACGCACTCGTCAAGCAGCAGGCGCATCGCTAGCCAGGCTCTCTCGGGCCGCTTCGAGCACAGCCACCGCGCGCTGGCGAGACACCGATGGGAAGTCTTCGAGGAAAGCCTCCAATGAAGACGAACCTTCAAGGTAGTCGAACAGGTTCTTCACAGGGACTCGGGTGCCCGTGAAGCAGAGCGCTCCGTGCATGATCTCTGGGTCTCTCTTGGTGAGTGATGCGTCCATGGTTACCTCCGGAGCTTGAAGTTTAGTCTTCAGGGCTTGAAACGTTGCGCATCCGAAGCGCAACAACCTCAGTTGAGCGCCATGCTCAGCTTGCGCCGGTAGCGCGAGAGCATTTCGGCATGCGGGTCTTCGATGGCGGCGGCTTTGCCGGTGAGTTCGATGCCACCGGCCGATTTGCCGGGCACGGGCGCATCGCCTTTGGCCTTGGGCGGGGTGAGCAACTCCAAGATGGCGACAAAGTGTTTGCGCGCGGCTTGGTCGGACCAGGCTTTGTCGCGCATGATGATCTCGAGCAACTCGTCCATGGCCTGGGTCCATTGGCCGGCGGCCATGAGCAAACGGGCTTTGGCCAAGCGGGTGTCGAAGTCGCGTTTGTTTTTCTCGATCACGGCGTCAAACTGCGCCAATTCCCACTGGCCGCGCTCGTCGGTGGTGGCAAACACCATGGCTTGCAGCCAGTGGTGCAGCGCGTCAAAGCGCAATTGCAAAGGGATTTGCGCCAGCGCCGGGGCCAGAGCGGCTTGGGCTGTTTCCAATTCGCCCATGGCGATGAGCAGCTTCACATAGTCAAAGCGGGCTTCGTCGTTGGCGGGGTTGACGGCCAAGGCCTCTTGTAGCTTGGCCAGGGCGGATGAGGTGTCGCCCTGGGCCAGCAGTTGCTCGGCCTCGCTCAGGTCTTCTTCGGCGATCAACTCGTCGGCGCTGGGCAAATGCTTGTCCAAAAACTCGCGCACCTTGCCCTCGGGCAGCGCGCCCATGAAGCCGTCGGCGGGTTTGCCATCTTTGAGCAAGACGCAGGTTGGGATGGAGCGGATGCCAAAAGCCTGAGAGATTTGCTGCTCGTCATCTGAATTGATCTTGACGAGTTTGAAGCGGCCGCCGTAATCGGCCTCAAGCTTTTCCAGCACGGGGCCGAGCGATTTGCACGGGCCGCACCAGGGCGCCCAAAAGTCGACCAACACAGGGATTTGGGACGAGGCTTGCAGCACCTCGGCTTCGAAATTTTCTACAGTCACATCAATCATGGGGGTGTCCGGGGTGAAACCTTAAAATTCAACATTGACCACACGCAGCTTGCCTGCCCTACAACATGACTCAACCGCACGTGGGCGTTGTCATGGGCTCCAGTTCAGACTGGGACACCATGCAACACGCAGCCCTGATTCTCCAGGAATTTGGCGTCGCCTTCGAAACCCGGGTGGTTTCGGCCCACCGCATGCCCGATGACATGTTTGCCTACGCCGAGGCCGCACACGGCCGGGGCCTGCGCGCCATCATCGCGGGTGCCGGTGGCGCAGCGCATTTGCCGGGGATGTTGGCGGCCAAAACCACGCTGCCGGTGCTGGGCGTGCCGGTGCCGAGCAAGCATTTGCAAGGCGTGGATTCGCTGCACAGCATTGTGCAAATGCCCAAGGGCATTCCGGTGGCCACCTTTGCCATTGGCCAGGCCGGTGCGGCAAATGCGGCCTTGTTTGCGGTGGCCATGTTGGCGCACGGCAACCCCGCTTTGACCCAGGCCTTGCAAGCATTTCGCCAACGCCAAACCGACGCAGCCCGGCAGATGACGCTGCCCCCGCTGGCGTGAGCCCACCACCCTTGCGCACCCCTGTGCCACCCGGGGCCATGCTGGGGGTGCTCGGCGGCGGTCAGTTGGGCCGCATGTGGGCGCATGCCGCGCAGACCCTGGGCTACCAAACTGCGGTGCTCGACCCGGACCCGCACAGCCCCGCCGGTTGGGTGAGCCACCTGCACCTGTGCGCCGATTACCTGGACCCGCAGGCCCTGGCGCAAATGGCCCAGCAGTGCGCGGCCATCACCACCGAATTTGAAAACGTGCCCGCCCAGGCCCTGGCGCAGTTGGCCCAGACCCGACCCGTGTCCCCCAGCGCGGCATCGGTGGCGGTGGCCCAAGACCGGGCGCAAGAAAAGGCCCATTTCACCCGCTGCGGCGTGCCGGTGGCACCGCATGCGGTGCTGACCCATGCCGCCGATGTGGCTGCGGTGAGCGAGGCTTTGCTGCCCGGCATCCTCAAAACCGCCCGCTTGGGCTACGACGGCAAAGGCCAAGCCCGGGTCGCCAACCGCGCAGAATTGTTGGCAGCTTGGCAGGCCATGCAAAGCGGTGACCCAGGCCATGCCACACCAAGCGCCACCGTGTGTGTGCTGGAAAAAATGCTGCCCCTGGCCGCCGAATGCTCGGTGGTTTTGGCGCGCGGACACGACGGCCAGGTGGTGCACTTGCCGGTGCAAGCCAACCTGCACCGCGATGGCATCTTGGCGGTGACCGAGGTGGGCGACGGCGCGCTCGATACCGCACTGGCAGACCAAGCCTTGGCCGCCGCCCGCGATGTGGCCCAAGGCCTGGATTACGTGGGTGTGTTGTGTGTGGAGTTTTTTGTGCTGCGCCCCGACGCACCCGGCGGCAAGGCCAGCTTGGTGGTCAACGAAATCGCGCCGCGCCCGCACAACAGCGGGCACCACAGCATCGACAGCTGCGACGTGTCGCAGTTTGACTTGCAGGTTCGCTGCATGGCGGGCTTGCCCTTAGTGCCGCCACGCGCCCACAGCGCGGCCGTGATGCTCAACCTCTTGGGTGACCTGTGGTGGCCTGGGGCTGAGCCCGCTGGTGTGCCTGACCAACAGGACAAGAAAACGCACCCAGCCACCGAATCAGCCCGAGAGCCCGATTGGGCCGCTGTGCTGGCCTTGCCCGGCGTGCACCTGCACCTGTATGGCAAAACCCAGCCGCGCCGGGGGCGCAAGATGGGCCACCTCACTTGCACCGCCGCCACCTTGGGTCAAGCCCGCGATGTGGCGCGGCAAGCGGCGCAGTGCCTGGGGCTGGCGCCGTGGTGAGCCGCGCATGATTTACCTCGGCACCGATGACCAGGCCGTGGCCTTGGCCGCCCAGCGCTTGCGCGACGGGGGATTGATCGGCCTGCCCACCGAGACGGTCTACGGCTTGGGGGCCGACGCCAACAACCCCGCTGCCGTGGCCCAGGTGTTTGCCGCCAAAGGCCGGCCCAGCGACCACCCGCTGATCGTGCATGTGTTGTCCATCGACCAAGTGGCTGTGTTTGCCGCCGAGGTGCCCGACTTTGCCCGCCGATTGATGGACGCCTTTTGGCCCGGGCCGCTGACCCTGATCTTGCCGCGCCGCGCTGGCGTGGCCGAGCACGCTGCGGGCGGGCAGGCCACGGTCGGCTTGCGCTGCCCTTCGCACCCGGTGGCGCGGGCGGTTTTGAAGCAGGCACTCACCTTGGGCGTGACAGGCGTGGCCGGACCCAGTGCCAACCGCTTTGGCCGCGTCAGCCCCACCACCGCCGCCCATGTGGTGCAAGAGTTGGGCAGCGATCTGCTGGTGCTCGATGGCGGCGCTTGTGCGGTGGGCATTGAGTCCACCATCATCGACTGCAGCCGAGGTGCACCGGTTTTGCTGCGCCCTGGCATGCTGGCGCTGGACGCGCTCAGCGCGGCCGCCGGGCAAACCGTGTGGCCCCAGGGCGGCTCGGATAACTCAGGTGTTCAGGTTTCTTTTGACGCAGCGGGCGCTCACCCTGCGCAGCCAGCTTTCGCCGCCGATGCGCCCCAGGCGGTGGCGGGCAAAGGTCTGGCCGCCCCTGCCCCCAAGGCCTCGGGCACCTTGGCCGCGCACTATGCACCGCGCGCCACGGTGCGCTTGCTCAGCATCGCGCACATGCAAGCCCGGTTGGATGCGGGCAACTTGCCACGGGGTTCGGGCGTGGCGATTTGGTCGCACCAACCGGTGCACGGGCCCGGCGTGCAGCACCACCCCATGCCCGAAAGAGCGGCCCAAGCCGCCCAGATGTTGTTTGCCTGGATGCGCCAATGCGACGACGCGGGCGTGGCCGAAATATGGGTTGAAAACCCACCGTCAGGACCGGATTGGGACGGTGTGCGCGACCGCTTGCAACGCGCTGCCGCTGCCGCCCAGGCGGGGGACAGCGACCTCCCCCAATATCGTTAAACTCTGGCTTTGCTTTCAGCACCGATTGCCACCATGAAACAGACCCACCGCTTCGCACGCTATTTGGCCTGCGTCGGCTTGATCGCCGGCACGCTCAGCCTGTGGGGCTGCGGCTCGGCCAGCACTTACGACCCCATCACCCCGACGCGCATCGTGGCGTTTGGCGATGCGCTGGTGGACGTGGGGCAAACGGGGCGGGTGGATGCGAACAACGCTGGCACCAAATACCGATTCACTGTAAACCAAGTTGAAACGGCCACGGCTTTTAATGTTGGGACCACATTCATTGAAGCAATCGCCAGTAATTTTGGCTTCGGGTCTGTCTCTTATGCCTTGGATAATTTGACCGCTGGCCGTTTACCCAGTAGCGGTGCCTATAGTTATGGCGAGTTTGGGGCTTTGGTGTCAGGTGCGGCCGCCTTTGGTGCGGGCACATCAGAACCGACTGACGGCACCTTGCAAGCTTCCGATGCCCGGGGTTGTCAAAAAGTGGCGGCCAGCAAAGCCACTCGCACGGCTGGAGCCGCCGCCAATGCGTATTGCGCATACAACCTGCAAGCCCAAATTGATTTGTTTTTGGCCCAAGGCACCCCCAGTTCCAATGACTTGTTTGTCATCTCGATCGGCACCGGGGACATCATGGCCACGGGCATCCAAGGCACAACCACCACCCCGTACGACGGCTTTGATGACTTGCGAACCTTGCTGGGCGGTACCTTGACCGCAACGCAAATCAATGCCCGCATGCAAACCGCTGCGGACGCCTTGGCCGCGCAGGTCAAGCGCCTGACCGATGCCGGCGCCAAATACGTGCTCATCGTGGGTCCGCCCAATGTGGGTCGCAGCCCCTGGGCGGCCGAGACCGGAAGTGCCACATTGCTGCAAAACCTGAGCTACAACACAGGCTCGGGCGTGACCTCCATGGGCTCTGAGGGCTTGGCGCGCATCCAAGCCACGTTTGGCAACAAGACCAACAACCCGGTGCTGTTTGTAGAGATCAGTGGTCTGGTCAACACCTTGACCGATGGCACCAACACCACTTTTGCCAACCGATCCAGTGCGGTGTGTGCGGCGACCACCAACACCGCCACCACCGTGATCGCCAAAAGCAATGGCACCGGCCTCAAACCCGCTGCCGCTGTGGGAACTGTGCCTGCGGGTCGTTTGTCAGCAGCCTTGTGCACCACCGCTACTGTTGGCGGCGTAAACACATCGACCTATGTCTACGCCGACGGCGTGAACTTCACACCTTCCATGCAAGGCCAGTTTTACAGCCAGGCTTTGGCGCGCATGCGCTTGGCCGCTTGGATCAACTGAGCTTTGTCAAACTTCTCACCAGCCATGCCACGTGTGGCGGTGGGCTCGCCGCTATCCCCACCTTCAACGCCTGACCCTGGATTTTTAGGCCCACGCGAGCAGGCTTAAGACCATCGCGTTTCACGGCTTGACTGGGCGATCGGCCTGCTTGGCGCTCCAGTCCACCAACACATCAAACAAGGCCCGGGCATTGGCGCCAGTGACGTGCGGGCTGTTGACCAGGGCCACGAGCACCCAGGTTTTGCCACCGGGGCTGTGCACAAAACCAGCCACCCCCGACACATCGCGCAAGCTGCCGGTTTTGAGGTGGGCGCTGGCTTGGGCGCGGCTGCGGCGCAAGGTGCCGTCTTGGCCGCTCAGGGGCAGCGAGGCCACCAACTCGGCCTGAAAGGGGCTGCGGTGCACCCACAGCAGCAAGCGCGCCAATCCCTGTGCAGAGCTGCGTTCTTCACGGCTCAGGCCCGAGCCGTTGTCCAGCACCGGCAAGGGCTCGCCCAAACGCTCGCGCCACCAGCGCAGCACCACTTCGCGCGAGGCCTCCAAACTGCCCACGCCACGCTGTTGCAAGCCCAGCGTTAAAAACAACTGCTGCGCCATCACGTTGTTGCTGAACTTGTTGATGTCGCGGATCAACTCGCCCAGTGGGGCCGATTCAAACTGGAACAAGGGGCGCAAATCCGGCGGTACCGTGCCGTCGCGCACCGTGCCGCTCAAGCCTTGGGGGCCCGCGACCAATTGCCACATCGCGGCCACGGCGCGGCGGCTGTGGCTGGCGGGGTCGGCATAGGCCAGGGGCCAAGCGCGCTCGCCGCAACTGGCCGGGTAGTTGCCGAGCAATCGAATGCGTTCGGCATCTTGAAAGTCGGCGCGCAAGCTGGCGCGGTAGTCGGTGCAGGGCCCGCTCGCCAAGGGCACGCTGGTGGTGTGGCTGACACCGGCCAGTGGGGGTTCGAGTTGGACATGGGCCACTTTGGCCGCGGCATCGGGCACAAAGCCCAGCACGATGGATTTGAAGTTGATCAGCAGCGCATCCGGCGCGGCGTTGTAAGGCCGCAGCGGCTCGCCGTCAAAGCTGGCCGGGTCGCGCGGGGCCAGCGCAAAGGCACTGCGGTCGAGCACGATGTCGCCTTGGATGCGCGCCACACCCTGCGCTTGCAAACGGCGCAGCAGCAGCCAAAGCCGCTCAACCACCAAGCGCGGATCGCCTTGACCGCGCAGGTAAACGTTGCCTTGCAACACACCGTCTTTGATCGGGCCATCAACATACACCGGCGTGTTCCAAGTGAAAGCCGGCCCCAGCAAATCCAGCGCGGCAGTGGTGGTGACCAACTTCATCAGCGAAGCCGGGTTGACGCTGACCTCGGGTCGGTGCTGCCAGATCGCGGATTCGGGCCGTTGCGGGTCGAGGATGACCACGCTCACGGCGTCGGCGGGGATTTTGAGGCGCTCCAGGGCTTGAGCCAATTCGGTCGGCCACGCGGTGTGCCCCTGTCGTGGCGCAGGGGTTCCGGTTTCAGTGGGGGGAGGTGGGGCCACCCGTGTGGTGGTTTGCGCTCCAGCACAGGTGTGCACACCCCAAGTCGCCACACAAAATGCAGAAAAAAGCATTTTCCAAACAGGGCCAGAATGATTGAGCATGCGCAGATTATCTGCGCCGGTGACAGCGACGGCAGAGAAGAGGTTTGACGAAAATTTCTGCCCGATGGGCGTTGGCGGCTTCACCCGGATAATCACCGCATGACACCAACACCCTTCGGCCTGGGCCGTTTGAGCCCTGCCCAAAAAGGCGCTGCGGCCGCGCTCACCACCATCGTGGTGTGGACATCGTTCATCATCATCTCGCGCGCCTCTGCCGCGCACACCTTGCAGCCGTTCGACTTGGCCTTGTTGCGCTACCTGGGTGCGGGCGTGGTGTTGCTGCCGTGGGGGCTGTGGTTGGTGGCGCGCCAACGTGGCCAACCCGGCATGGCGTCGAGCTTTGGCGGTTTTTCGCCCTTGCCCTTGGGCCTGAGCTTGGGGCTGGGCCTCACTGGCGGGGTGCTGTTTGGTTTGTTTTCGTTTTCGGCTTTTTTCTTGGCCCCGGCCGGCCATGCCTCGGTGTTTTTGACCGGCAGTTTGCCGCTGTGGTCGACCCTGGTGGCCTGGATTTGGTTGCATGAGCAAATTGGGGCCCGGCGGGCGCTGGGTTTGTTGCTGATCTTGGTGGGCGACGCAGTGGTGGGCTGGAACAGCCTGCGCCAAGCCTTTGATGGCAGCGGCGTGTGGCGCGGGGACCTGTGTTTCATGGCCACCGCTTTCAGTTGGGCTTGCTACAGCGTGATGCTCAAGCGCCACCAGGTCGACCCAGTGCGCGCCACCATCGCCACCACGGTGGTGGCCTTGGTCATTTTGGTGCCCGCCTATGCGCTGGCTTGGGCCTTGGGATGGATCACCTCGGCCCTGCCCCAAGCCTCGTGGTCAGAGATGGGTTTTCAGGCATTTTTCCAAGGGGCCATTTCGGTCGTGGTGTCAGGCATTTCTTTCAGCCAGATGGTGCGCCACTACGGCCCGGTGCGCACCAGCATGATCACCTCGGTGGTGCCGTCCACCTCGGCCATGTGCGCGGTGCTGATTTTGGGCGAGCCCCTGAACGCGCACTTGGTGGGCGGCTTGGTGTGCGTCACCTTGGGCATTTTGGCCGGCGTGTGGGCCGCCAAGCCGGCACCGGCCAAAGCCGCATGAAGCGCTTGGCCATAGAGACCAGCACCGAACAACTGTCGGTGGCCGTGTCGGCACGCGGTCAGGTGTGGTCGCACCAAGGCCCGGGTGGGGCCCAGGCCTCGACCGGTTTGCTGGCCGCCGTGCACCAGGTGCTGGCGCAAGCGGACTTGGCACTGAACGATATCGGTGTGATCGCCATGGGCCGTGGGCCGGGTTCGTTCACGGGCTTGCGCACCGCGTGTTCGGTGTCGCAAGGCCTGGCGTTTGGCTTGGGCGTGGGCATCTTGCCCATCGACACCTTGCTGGCGCTGGCCGAAGAGGGGCGCGACATCTGCGCGGCGGGCGGGTCCGAGGCCAAGCCTGGGTCTGAAGTGGCGGGCACCGTGCGGTTTTATGCGGTGATCGACGCCCGCATGGGCCAGCTCTACACCGCGGCTTACGAACACCGCGCTGGCCGTTGGCACACATTGCAAGCACCGGCGGTGCAAAACCCCGCCGACTGCGCGCTGCCCCTGGCCTGGTCGGGGCAGCCCGTGTGGGCGGTGGGCATGGCGCAGGGCTTGTTGCCCGACCTGGGCGGTGCTGCACTGACCTGGTTGCCAGCCCACCCCACGGCCAGTGCCTTGCTGCGCTTGGCCGACCAAGCCCAGGCCGAAGGCGCTGAGGTGCCGCCCGCCTTGGCCTTGCCGCTGTATTTGCGCGACAAGGTCGCCCAGACCAGCGCTGAGCGCGCCCAAGCCAAAGCCCACAGCGCGTCCACCTGACACCAGACCGGGCCCAGGCCCATGTCGGACAATGGCGCCATGTCTGCCCTCGCCCACACCTTGATGCACGCGCCTCCCGCATTGGCCCTGCGGCCCATGCTGGCGTCCGATCTGGACGCGGTGGTCTTGCTCGAGCAACAGGTCTACCCCCACCCCTGGACGCGGGGCAACTTTGCCGACGCCTTGGTCGCCGGTTACCACGCGCAGTGTTTGCACCATGGCGGCGATCTGTGCGCCTATGTGGTGGCCATGGCGGGTGTGCAAGAAGCGCACCTGCTCAACATCACCGTGGCGCGACACCTTCAAGGCCAAGGCCACGGGCACCACCTGTGGCAACACCTGTGCGCTTGGGCAGCCCAGCTGGGGGCCGAACGCATGTGGCTGGAGGTGCGCCGCAGCAATGCTGCCGCACGCGACATCTACACCCACTGGGGCTTTGAAACGGTGGGCGAGCGCAAAAACTACTACCCGGCCGGGCGCGGACAACGCGAAGATGCGGTGGTCATGGGGTTGACGCTGTGAGCCTGCACCTGGACGAGCGCCAACGCGCCATGCTCGCGGAGATGCACATCCGCGTGTGGCCATCACACAGCGCCGACACGATGTCCCAGGGTGGAGCACGACCACCGGACGCGCCATCTCCCCCGCACGCAGTGAAGTCCGTTGGGGCCCCAAGACCCAGCGCAACGACGGCCAAGGCGACAAGCGATTCACCCGAGGGGGCCGATGGCACGACCTTGCAGGCCCAGCGCGATCGGGTGGCCGATTTGGGCTGGGGTGCCTTGAAGGTGGCGGTGGGTGAATGCCAGGCCTGCGCCCTGGGCAGCACCCGCAGCCAAGTGGTCTGGGGCCAAGGCACACCCGAACCTGATCAAAGTGCGGGTGATGGGGCGATGGCCCCAGCGGACCTTGGCGTGGCGCAGGCCGATTGGTTGGTGGTGGTGGCCGCGCCCACTGCCGAAGACCAGGCCCAGGGATTGCCGATGGTGGGTGATCCGGGCCGATTGCTCGACAACATCTTGCGCGCCGTGGGCTTGCAGCGCGAGGGCTTGGGCCCCTTGGGCCATAGCGTTTTCATCACTTCTGCCCTCAAATGCGCGCCACCCCAAGAACGCAACCCGCAAGCCGCCGAGTTGGCCATGTGCGAGCCGCACCTGGCGCGGCAAATCGCCTTGTTGCGACCCAAGGTGATCGTGGCCATGGGCCTGGTGGCGGCGCAAAGCGTGTTGCGCCCAGATGCCGAGCGCATCGCTGGTTTGCCGCTGGGGCGTTTGCGCCAACAGGTGTGGCAGCACCAGGGCATACCCGTCGTGGTGACCTACCCCAGCGCGTATTTGATGCGCACCCCTGCCGACAAAGCCAAGGCCTGGGCCGACTGGTGCATGGCGCGCACCTTGGCCCTGGGGCATGCCGGGTAAATCCCTAGGCGGGCAGCGGGGGTTTTTCGACAACACTTGCCCTCTGTTTTGCAAGAGGGCGGTGCGACACGCACGGTCTTCATGCGCAGCCCCTGCCATGATTTTTTGTTTGCCATGACCCACCGCGTGACCCTTCACCCCAGCGCCAGCAGCTTTGACTGTGCGCCGGGCCAAGCCATTTTGAAAGCCGGCTTGGCCGCAGGCCTGCGCTTGCCCTTCAGTTGCCGCTCGGGCATGTGCCGCACCTGCAAGGGCCGGGTGGTGTCAGGTCAGGTGGACTTTGGTGACGCCCATGTGAAATACCTCTCGGAGGCCGAGCGCGCCCAAGGCCATGCCTTGTTGTGCTGCGCCACGCCCTTGAGCGACCTGGTGGTCGAGGTGGAAGAGATCGACCCCGATCGGCACCTCAGCCCGCAGCGCATGCCCGCACGGGTGCTGTCGTTTGACACACCCACACCCGATGTGCGCATCGTCACTGTGGGCTTGCCGGCCAACGAGCCAGTGCAGTTTCGCGCCGGCCAATTCATCGATGTGTTGCGCCCCGATGGCACGCGGCGCAGCTACTCCATCGCCACCATGCCCGAGGCCGCTGGGGTGCGCCAGCTCGAGCTGCACATCCGCCACATGCCCGGTGGCGTGTTCACCGACCATGTGTTTGGTGCCATGAAGCTGCGCGAAATTTGGCAAATCGAAATGCCCTTGGGCTCGTTTTATTTGCGCGAAGACAGCACGGCGCCCATGGTCATGCTGTGCTCGGGCACCGGTTTTGCGCCCATCCAAGCCATGGTCGCCGACAGTGTGGCGCGCGGCATCACCCGGCCCATCCACTTGTATTGGGGCGGTCGCCGCCGCGCAGACCTGTACCGTGCCGAGCAGGCCCAGGCCTGGGCCGAAGCGCATGCGCACATCCGCTTCACACCGGTACTGAGCGATGCCACCGACGCCGACGCTTGGTCTGGGCGAACCGGCTTGGTGCACCAAGCGGTGCTGCAAGACCACCCCGACTTGAGCGCCATGCAGGTGTATGCCTGTGGGGCCCCCGTGATGGTCGAGGCAGCGCGGCGCGATTTTGTGGCCCAAGCCCATTTGAGCGAAGCTCAGTTTTATGCCGACTCGTTTTTGAGCGCCGCTGACCAAGCGAGCAACGCCCCATGAAAGCCCCCACCCTAGACCCCAGGCCCAGGCCTGGCTGCGCAAGCGGCCCTGTTCAACCCTGCCCTCGTTTGATTTAACTGCCCATAGGAGACTTGCCCATGCTGCCCGACAACTGCACCGTTGTGCCCCAAGAACGCCAATCCGTCATCAAGCCTTATTGCATGAGCCACGGCACCTTGGAGGTCTACAGCCTCAAAGCCTCGCGGCGTTTTTACGAAGAATTTTTGGGCCTGGAATGCGTGCGCCATGGCAAGCCCGCCATGGTCATTCGCTTAGGCATGCGCTTCCATGTGGTGTGTGTCGAGGTGGGTGACCAAATCCACCCCTGCAGCTTGCTCAACCACTGGGGCGTGGACGTGGCCACCCGCGCCGAAGTTGACGAAGCCCATGCCAAGGCCTTGGCCCACAAAGACAAATACAAAATCCGCCAGGTCTTGCCGGTGCAAGAGATGCACGGCGTCTACAGCTTCTACCTCGAAGACCTGGACCACAACTGGTGGGAAGTCCAACACTACGCCAACGGCTTTCAGCATGACGACTTCTTTGACTTTGGCGACCGCTTCACCATGGAAGAAGAGGGTGACGCCGCCAACCTGGAAGAGCTCAAAAACTGATTCAGTCATCGGTCGATTCATTCCAACCATTCTTACGGAGATCAACATGTTCAAACCTTTTCAACGCTGGGGCGCCGCCTTGGCTGGCGCTGCCAGCTTGTGCGCTGCCATGTGGGCCGCGCCGGCCATGGCCCAAACCACACCCATCAAAGTGGGTGGCTCACTGGCGCTCACGGGCCCCTTGAGTGCCTCGGCGGTGATGCAAAAAATCGCTGGCGAGATTTACCTGGAACAACTCAACAAGCGCGGTGGTTGGATGGGCCGCCCGGTGGAGTGGGTGCTCAAAGACGACCAGTCCAAGCCCGATGTGGCGCGCACCTTGTACGAGCAGTTGGTCACCGTGGACAAGGTCGACTTGCTGATGGGCCCTTACGCCACGCCCAATATTTTGTCGGCCATGGGCATTGCCCAGCGCTACAGCAAATTGCTGTTGCACAACACCTTTGGCCTGCCCGCCTTGGCCAAATACGACATGTTGTTTTCGGTGGGCGGCCAAGCCTACGAGATCGAGAGCACCTGGCCCAATTTGGTGTTCGATGCCGTAGCCTCTGGCGCCAAAGCGCCCAAAACCGTGGCCGTGCTGACCAGCAAATTTGCCTCGGTGAACTTTGTCACCCAGGGCGCGCGTGAGGCCATGAAAAAGCGGGGCTTGACCGAGGCCGTCTACCTGGAGTGGGAGTTCGGCAACCGCGACTTCGGTGCCATTGCAGCCCGGGTGAAAGAAGCCAAGGCCGATATGGTGTGGGTCGGCGGCGTGGGCCTGGACGGCAACTTGTTGCTCGACGCGATGAAAAAAATCGACTATGTGCCGCCGCAGTTCTTCATTGCCTTCCCGGCATCTGGCCCCATGCTCAAGTCGCCCGATGGCAAGGGCGTGCTGGCGCTCACCGTGTTTGAAGAGCACCCGCCCTTCACCACCAACCCTGTCGCTGCCGAGTTTGTGAAACAGTTCAACGAGCGCGCAGCCAAGGCCAACTTGCCCGACACCTCGGTGGAGTTGTTCTCGTCTGTGGCCTATGCCACTTGGCAGGTGCTGGATGCGGCGGTCACCGCCACCAAAAGCCTGGACGACAAAACCTTGGCCGCTTGGCTGAAAAAGAACCAGGTCGACACCATCATCGGCAAGGTGCGCTGGGACGGCACCAACAACTTCATGAAGGGCTCCGATTTGTACCGCGTCAAGCAGGTGCAAAACGGCAAGTGGGTGGTGGTGTGGCCGCGCGACTCGGCCGCACCGGGCGCCAAACTGATTTCGCCTTGAGGCTTGCCCACCCGATGGGTGGGGTCCCCCAACACCATTTCTTCACTTCAATTTAAATCGAGAAATCCATGATGAAATTCTTTCGCCCCATTCTGGCCGCGCTGCTGTTTTGCATCAGTGGCCTGAGCCTTGCGCAAAACCTCAAGCCCGTCAACCTCATCGTCTTCCCTGGCGGCTTCAATTGGCCCGTTTGGGTCGCACAAGACAAGGGTTTGTTCACCCGCCAAGGCTTGGATGTGAAGGTCACGCCCACGCCCAACTCCACCTTTCAGCTCACCGGTTTGATCGAAGGCAAGTTTGACATTGCCATGACCGCCATTGACAACCTGATAGCCTACCGCGAAGGCCAAGGCGCCGCCTTGGGCCCAGATTTGTTTGCCTTCATGGGCGGCGACACCGGCTTTTTGCGCTTGGTCACCGTCCCCGAGGTCAAGACCTATGCGGATTTGCGCGGCAAAGAGGTGTCGGTGGATGCCTTGACCACCGGCTATGCCTTTGTGTTGCTCGACATGTTGGAGCGCAATGGCTTGGTCAAAGACCGCGACTACACCACCCCTGCCGCCGGCGGTGTGTTGCAGCGTTATCAGTCATTGATGGACAAAAAGCACGCGGGCACTTTGTTGATTTCGCCTTTTGAAGTCACCGCTCAAGCGCGTGGTTTCAATGTGTTGGGCAGCGGCATCGACGTGTTGGGCAAGTACCAGGGCCTGGTGGGCGGCGCGCGCAAGTCGTGGGCCGAAGCCAACCGCGACAGTGTGGTGGCCTACATTGCCGCGTTTTCACAAGCTGTGGATTGGCTCTATGACCCCGCCAACAAGGAAGAAGCGATTGGCATTTTTCTGAAAAATCAAAACAATTCCACACGCCAAGCGGCAGAGACCTCTTATGGTGTGTTGCTGTCACCCAAAGAAGGGTTTCAGAAAAAAGCCCAAATCGACATGGAAGGGGTCCGCACTGCGCTGCTGCTGCGCTCCAAATATGGCCTGCCCAAAAAGGTGTTGACCGACCCCACGCCCTATTACGACGCAAGTTTTCACACCGAAGCCATGAAACGCGCCCGTTAAAACCAGCGCCATTCGCATGAAAACCACCTATAAATTGCTGAGCTACAGCGCCAACAAACTGCCCCGCGCGGGTGTGTTGGTGGGCGACACCGTGTACGACGCCCAAAAAGCCACTGGCGTGGCCGCCCACGCCAATATGCTGGGGCTGTTGGCCGATTGGGCTGCCGCCAAGAAAGCCTTGGCCGCTTTTGAAGCCAAGGTGCATGTGGGCAAAACCCGCATCCAAGGCACACCGCTGAAAAAAACCAAATTGCTCGCGCCAGTGCTCTACCCAGGGCAAATTTATTGCGCAGGGGCCAACTACACCGACCACATGCAAGAGATGGCGCGGGTGCTCAACCAGCCCCAAGGCCCATCGATGAAAGAGATGGGCGAGCTGCCCTGGCACTTCATCAAAACCGGTGCGTCATCGGTGGTGGGGCCGGGTGCCAAGGTGAAGATGCCGGCCGGTTCCAAGATGGTCGATTGGGAGATCGAGTTGGTCGCCGTGATCGGCAAGACCGCCAAAAACGTTCCCGTGAACAAAGCCTTGTCTTATGTGGCGGGCTACACCATTGCCGACGACTTGTCGGCGCGCGACTTCATGAAGCGCGACAAAATCCCCCAGTCCATGCCGTTTCACATCGACTGGATTGGGCAAAAGTGTTTTGATGGTGCCTGCCCGCTGGGTCCGTGGATCGTGCCCAGCGAGCAAATCAAAAACCCGCACCAACTCGCGCTCAAGCTGTGGCTCAACGGCGAGCTGATGCAAGACTCGCACACCAGCCAACTGATCTTTGATGTGGCCGAGCAAATCGCGGGCTTGTCATCGCGCGTCACCTTGCACCCTGGCGACCTCATCCTCACTGGCACCCCCGCCGGCGTGGGCATGGGCCGGCGCTTGTTCTTGAAGCCCGGCGACCAAATCAAGATGTGGATTGAGGACATTGGTGAGTTGAGCCACAGCATGGTTTAAACGGTGCGCCCTGGGCACTGGCCAGCGCTTGGTGCGCAACCCGCGCGCCAGGTGGGCTTTGACTCAAGGGTTGCATCGGTCACACCGCGATGGGTCGGTGCTGCGGGCCTGGGCCAAAACCACCTCTTGGCAATGCTGGCAGTGCGCGCAACGCCACACCGCATGGGTGGCCATGCGCGTGGGCCGCCCACACGCCGCACAAGGCAAGCCCGAGCGGTGTGACACCACTTGATAGCCCGGGCTGTGGCATTGGGGACAGTCTTGGCTGATTTTTTGCACCAGATCTTGCGCGGCGCGTTCAATCATAGCCATGCGGGTGGGGTTGCCAAATGCGCGCAACTCACTTTCGGCATGCACTTGCCGCTGCGCCGACAGGCCGTGGCAAAGATGAAATGCGTGCGCCAAAGCCTCCCAACTGTCCACGCCTTTGATCACCCGTTGATCGTGGGCGTTGTCGGGCCGCAGGCACAACTGGTGCGCCGGAAAACCATGTTGGTGCGCAAATGAAAGCAAGCTGGGCCAATCGTTGGCCGTGATCTGGTGGTTGTGCGCTGGGCCTTGCGCCGTGCCCACCACTTCCCAGCCATGGGTGTGGTCGATGAACACCAGGATTTCGACATTCCACGGCAACAAGCCTGACCATGGATCGGTATTGAACGTACCTTCGCTGGCCAAACCCAATGATGTGCGGGCCAAGCCCATGCCCACCTCGGCCTTGCGCCGACAGGTGTCCAAGGCACTGGTCAAGCGGGGTATCTCGCGGCTGAAGCTGCCCAGGCTGTCGGTATCAAAACCGTCGACCCGACACACCTGGCAGCCCAAGGCCTGCGCCAACACCGGCGCAATCACCCGCTCTTTGCCGTGCATGGTCAAAAAGCTCACCGTTTGTTGTTGATAGCGCATGGTCATCAACCCAAAGCCCAGTGGGCCCACTCGACATACAAAGGAATCCCCAACAAGATGTTGAACGGGAAGGTCAGGCCCAAGGACAGGCCCAGGTAAATCGCCGGGTTGGCCTGCGGCATGGCATGGCGCAGCACCGCAGGCACCACAATGTAAGAGGCACTGGCCGAGAGCACCATCAGCAGCACCGCATCGGGCACCGGCACATCCAACGCAGCGGCCAAGGCCAGTGCGATGCCTGCATGCATTAATGGACCCACCAAAGCATAAGCCCACAACAGCACAGGCGCTTGGCGCGCATGGCTGAAGTTTTTGGCCACCTGCACGCCCATGTCGAGCAGAAAAAACGCCAACATGCCTTTGAACAAATCACCGCTGAAGGGCTGCATGATCGCTTGGCCGGTTTCGCCGCTGACAAAGCCAATCAACAAAGCACCCAGCAGCAGCATTTGCGCGCCTTCGGTGAAACATTCACGCAGCCAGTGCCCCCAGCCTTGCGTGCCCAAGCCCTGGGGTGTTGCCAGGGCGGGGCTGGAGTGCGGCGTGGCCTGCGCCTGCGCCTGCGTGGCTGGTTGGTGCGCGATGCGCCGCGCCCAAATCAGGGCCAACAAAATGGCCGGCGTTTCCATCAGCACCATCGCCGCCGCC
Source organism: Limnohabitans rimovensis (SeqCode) (assembly GCF_965234775.1). Taxonomy (GTDB): domain Bacteria; phylum Pseudomonadota; class Gammaproteobacteria; order Burkholderiales; family Burkholderiaceae_C; genus Limnohabitans; species Limnohabitans rimovensis. The sequence goes on from NZ_OZ248567.1 coordinate 113,203, forward strand.
ATGTGCCCGCCAAATGCCATGCCTTGGGCATCCAGGTATTGGGTGGCGGTGACAAAGGTGACTGCGCTGACCGAGCCATAGGCCGCCGCCACGGCAGCGGCATTGAGCGGGTCGGTGATGCGGCGCAACACCGCATAGCCCATCATGGGCACCACAAAAGCCATGGCCACACAAGCCAGCAGGGGCACCACCACCGATGCATCTAAGCCAGATTTGTCGAGCGCGAAACCGCCTTTGAGCCCCACCGCCATCAACAGGTACAAGGCCAAAAATTTGGCAATCGGCGGAGGAATCTCCAAGTTGGATTTGACGCTGCCGGCCAAGATGCCGAGCAAAAAAAACATGATGGCGGGGTCGAGCAGGCTGTGCATGAAGAGCGTTCAAGGTGAAAACCCGCTCATGCTAGGCGCTGGTGCTGCATTAGTAAAATTGATTTTTATACACTTTCACATCATATTTATCTTATGAATATCAGCTTCAAGCAATTGCGTTTGTGGCGCGCCTTGGCCGATACCGGCAGCGTGGGCGCGGCCGCCGCAGCGACCCATGTCACCCAGCCCACGGCGTCGATGCAATTGAAAGAAATCACCCAAGCCGTGGGCGTGCCTTTGTATGAGGTGATTTCACGCCAAGTGCACCTGACGCAAGCGGGGGAAGCCTTGGCCCAAACAGCGCGTGCCATCTCGGCCGAGTGGGAGTCGTTTGAGCAACACATGTCTGCGCTCAAGGGGCATCAAACCGGTCGCCTGCGCTTGTCCATGGTCAGCACGGCCAAGTATTTCGTGCCGCGCCAGGTGGGCAGTTTTTGTGCGCTTTATCCAGATGTTGAAGTGTCACTGGAAGTGCTGAACCGCGATGGGGTGGTGGCGCGTTTGCGCGACAACATGGACGACTTGTACATCATGTCCATGCCACCGGCCGACATGGCCTTGCAAGACCAGGTGTTTCGACCGAATCCATTGGTCGTGATTGCCGCCAAATCCCACCCCTGGCGGCATTTGACGACCTTGAGCTTGTCATCGCTCAAAACAGAAAAATTCATTCTGCGTGAAAAGGGCTCGGGGACGCGCATGGCGGTGGATCGGCATTTCAAAAAAAACCGATTCGAGCCGATGGTGCGCATGGCCTTGGGCAGCAACGAGGCGATCAAAGAGGCGGTGGCCGGCGGCTTGGGTTTGTCGGTCATCTCCAGCCACGCCTTGGGCGCCAAGCCGCAAAGCCAGGGTTTGGTGGTGTTGAATGTGCGGGGGTTTCCCCTGCATTCGCAATGGCATTTGGTGTGCCCCAAGGCCAAGCGTCTGTCACCGGTGGCCTTGGCATTTCAAGCGCATTTGATGCAAGACGCATCTGCTTAAGACCCGGCCTTGAAGGCCACGCAGGCGACTTTCAGATCAGCACGCTGCGCAGGTCTTTCGCGTGGGGCAGCATCTCATGGTGTTGCTGGGCCATTTGCTCGGCGCCGATCAAATGCTGCCAGCCAAAACCCACTTGCCGGTCGGTGGCCGAGACCTTGGGGGCGAAGGCGAGTTTGCGCTGGATAAAGCGCTCGTTCCACGGCGAAAACCCATACCACAGCACATAGGCCCCGTCTTGGATTTCACCCACCAAAGGCAGTTGCGTCTGGTGTCGCCCCACCGAATAAGCCCCAATGGTGGCGCAGTGGTAGAGACGGCTGCGCATGGCCCGGGTGTACCAGGGCAGGCCCACGCGGGCATGGTCGAACTGGCGCTCTAAAAAACCGTGGTGCTTTTGGGCGTAGAGCGGCAGCGCCGGGTCGGGCACGCGATCGGGCTCGACATCGACCATCACCGCACCATGCAGCCGCACGCCCTGAAAACCGGCCTTGGCCACATCACGCTCCAAAGCGGGCAGGTCGGCGCAGACCAAAAACTCCGACACATTCAAAGCGATTTTCCAGCCCGGGTGCAAGCGTTCATGGTGCATGACCTCAAAGTCCACCATCAGGGCGTCAAAGCTGGGGTTGAATGTGTCCACCACCTCCCAATGCGGCACCAAGGCTTTGCAAATGGCCACCGAGTCGTCGCTGGAGCCGTGGTTGATCAACACCCCGTGGTCAAACATCGGTGCATGGTGTTGCAGCCACCAGGGCAGCATATAGGCTTCGTTGTAGAAGTGGGTGATGACGGTGCGCATGGGTCAGCTGATCTCCACCTGGGGAAAGTAGCACAAAAACACGTCGCCACCGCTGGGGCGCAAGCGGCGGATTTTGGCTTCGATTTCAGCGCGAAAATTCCACGCCGCGATCACAAACAAACACGCACCTTGCATGTCCACCACATCGGTGAAGGCCTGCACAGGCGTGGGCAGGCCGGGGATGAATTGGCCAATTTTCAGGGGCGCTTCGTCCAAGATGGCCTCGGGCACGATGCCTGCCGCCTGCATGAACACCACCGCTTTGGCCGCCGCACCGACAAAACAAATGCGCAGGCCCTGGGCCTTGTGCTGGGCGATGTGGTCCTGCACCGCTTGGATGCGCGCCAGGGCCTGATCGCGAAAGCGGGCATAGGTTTGGGCCAATGTGTTTGCATCGGGTGCAGGGGCTTGCAACGCTTGCAGCTCTGGCGCGGACAAGGCACCCATGCCAAACGGGGGCGCATCCCAAGCCCCGGTCGCGACCCCGCTGGCACCCGGGTGGCTCAGCACAAACAGCCAACTGTTGCCATGGATCGCCACCCGGTGCACCGCGCGCAGGGCCAAGCCGCTGCGCTGGGCCAACACCGCCATGGAGCGGGGGGTGAAGAAGGAATGGTGCTCGTGGTAGATGGTGTCGAACTCGCCGTGATCGAGCATCTGGGCCTGCGAGGTTTGGATCAGGCACAGGCCCGTGGGGCGCAAGTGGCGTTGCACGGCTTGCAAAAACGCGTGCGGCGTGGGCGTGTGGGCCAGCACATTTTGGCCCATGATCAGCTCAAACCGCGCTTCTGGGGCGAGCTGTTCGCTGGGCCAAAAGTCACACAGCGTGGGCAGCCCGCGTTGTTGCGCAGCGTGTGCCAAATTGCGCGCCGGGTCGATGCCCAGCACATCAAAGCCAGCGGCCTTCAGGGCTTGGAGCAAACTGCCGTCGTTGGAGGCAATGTCCAACACGCGCGCCCCCGCAGGGACCACGCTGAGGCAGGCCTGGGCAAACCAGTCAAAGTAGCGCAACAAAGTTTGGCTGGTGCCGCTGGCATACAGGTAGTGACCAAACAAACGCTCAGGCGACACAAAGTGGCTCAACTGTCCGTGGCCGCAGGCTGGGCAATGGTTCAACGCCAAGGGGTAGCGCGGCGCTGAATCGCTGGCCTGGGGCAGGTAGTCGTTGGCCAGGGTTTGCGAGCCCAGGTCCAGCACCAAGGACAAGCCAGCATGGTCGCAAGCCAAGCAGCGCCACACGGGCTGGCAGTCGGTCAGCGCGGGCGCAGGTGGCGCATCGGTCATGGTGCCGGCGCTGGGCTTTGCCAGGCTTGGGTGAAGGCGGCGCATTGGGCCGACAGGTCGGTGTCGAAGCGCCACTGCAACACCTGTTGTGCGTGCAGCGTGTCCATGTTGAACGAGTAAGTGGGGCTGTCCGGCATGATTTGAACAGGCACGCGGTGGTGGTGGGCGATGCGCTGGGCGATCTCACCAATGCTCAGGTTCAGGCTGGCCAGGTTTAAAAAGCCGTTCACCGCTTGGGGCAAGGCCAAGCAGGCGCGCACCACTTGGTACAGGTCACTCAAAAACAAAATGCTGCGGTGGCGCTCTGGGTTGGCCACCCGCACCACCTTGTCGCGCAAGGCAGTGATGTTCATTTGGTTGAAGATCAACTCGGGCCGCAGCCGGGGCGAAAACCCGCACAGCGTGCCCATGCGCAGGCCGGTGAAGCCGCGCAAAAAGCCTTTGGCCAAATAGTCAAACGCAAACTTGGAAGTGTCATAGGCATTGCTGCCGGGGTGGATCAGGTCCGACGCCAAGGCGGGCCGGGGTGCCATCGCGTCGCTGGAGTACAGGCTGGCAGTGCTGGCGTAAATGAAATGGGTGTGCGCCGCCAAGCGCTGGGTCAACTCAAACAGGTGGGTGCAGTTGTTGCGCGCGGCCGCCAGCGGATCGGCCACCGACTGGGCCACGCTGGCATGCCCTGCAAACCACAGCACATGGCTGAAGGGGGCCAATTGGGCCGCGCTCAGGAAGTCGTAATCCAAGGCCAGGTCCACACCGGGCAAATCCTGGCGATCGCAGACCTGCAAGGCCACGCCATTTTGGCGCAGGCGCTGCGCCAAATAGGCACCGATATAGCCTGCGCCAATGAGCAACACACGGGGGCTGGAAGGTTGGGGGGTCATGCGGTACTGGGGTGCGCATCACCCACTGGGCTGATACGAGGTTGAAGAATTATGCCCAACTGCCCGGTTGCGCCCAGGCTTGCGAACCGCACAAAACACCAATATTGAAAAAATTGCGATTACGATAGGGCCCATGTGTTGGGCGACGGAACCACGAAGGACGGGTCAATGAGCAACTTCAATGCCGATATTTTCAAACAAGCCAGCGACGAGGTGAACGATAAAGGCATCGGGTCCCGGATTTGGCACTCGGGGTCCTTGCACGCATTCAGAAGCGCCACCAGCAGCAAGGGGTCGGCAGCCAGCAAAGGCCTGTCGGTGTTGAAGTCGGTCGGCCAAGCCGCCTTGAGCCTGGTGCCAGTGCCGATCGTGGGCAACCTGGCCAGCGCCATTGTGGACAAGATCGACGGCAAACTTCGGGGCGATCGGCGTCAAGAAAAAATCAAAAATGGCACGCTGGCTGACAAAGCCAAATTCACGCTCAAAGACTTGAGCATCGACGAGCTCGATAGATTCCGTTGGAAGGTGGACGAAGAATACAAAACGCTGGAAAAAGCCACGCAGGCCTTCAATGCCGTGCCCTATGCCGAGCGCATGTGTGACCACTACTACGCCATGGCCTACCAAATCGAGCAAACCAATCGGCGCGTGGACAAACTCAAAGGCAAGCTCGAGGAGTTGAATGCGGCCACGGCGCTGGTCAAGGAGTGGCTCAACCAGGTGGAGACTGGCCTCAAAAACCCGACCGATGGCATGCAACCCAGCAATGGCTTGATTGGCCTAAAGAAAGGGGTGGCCAAAGAGCTGGCCATGAAAACCCACTTGTGGACCAGTGCATTCCAGAGCGAAGAAGTGCTGCCGTTTCATGCGGGCTGCACCCAATGGTGCTGCGTCAAGGAAACGGCGAAGTACAACCCCAATATGACGATCTGGCGCGATCGCGCGTCCAAGGTTGGCCAAGGCTTGACCTTTGTGGCCTCACTGGCCTATGAGGAATATGCCAACTTTGACGAGGTCGACACCGGAGGTTGATGGCGCGCGCTGAAGGCCAGACCGGGGCTCAGCGCACGCAGTAAAAAGACAATTCCGTGGCGTTGATCTCTTCGGGGTGGCGCACCGGCGATGGGTTGCGGGTGTTGGGCGACATGATGTGGTTGTTAGCCAAGGCCCACATTTGCTGGCCCAGCGAGACGCCGCCGTTCCAGTCGCCCAATATCGACAAAAAGTCGTATTCACTTTCGGTGGGCAAGCGCGCTTTGATGGCTTTGCAGGCTTGCTCGGCCACCTTGGCTGTGGGTGCGGTGTTGATCGAGGTGCCCGGTGCGCCGACCAAGACAATGAATTTGTCGCCCATGCTGATCAAGGTCGGGAAACTGGTGCGCTGAAAGTGCCGCACCATTTGCAGTGCGATGGCCGACATCACCTGCTCGGGCCGGCCCTGGGCCTGAAAGTTCACCGTTTCGCCGCGTGGCAAAACCACATGCAGGGTGACCAGCAAATCGCCCCGGCAGCTGGGTGCAAAGCTGTAGGTGCCCCAAGCAAAGCCCTTGACCCGGGACATTTGCTGCAAGTCTGGCGTGTCAAACCGTTTGCCTTGTTTCAAGGCGTTGATCAGGTCAATCACCGGCGTGTTGTTGGCAAACTCCAGGCGCGTGTTTTCGGGGTTGACGCCGCGCGAGACCGCGTCAATCCCCGCTTTGAGTGTGGCTTCCAAGGTGATGTCCATGCCCTGCCCTTGGGTGGCTTGGGCGCGGTTTTTATCGATCAAGCCATCGATCACCACCAAAACCTCGAGCGCATCGCGCGAGGCCACGCCGGTGTAGAGCAACTCTTTGAGTTGCCCCGTGGCCTGCATGGCCAGCTCATTGCGGCTTTTGCCGTAGGCATCTTGAAACTGGCACAGGTCTTGGCCGCGCAAAAACAAAATGGTCGGCCACAAGGTGATTTTTTCAATCGCCATAGCGGGCATGCCGATGGCGCCCCAGCTGATCAAGGCCAGCGCCAAGTTTCGCCCCAGGGCGTGCCGTATGGTTGGCCTCAACCGGGGAATGGTAAACAAATACATGTCGCCAGCTTAGGTGCTGGAGAGCGGTCGCGGCTTGATGCACGTCAAGCCCAGTGGCTTTAGGCTTTGACGTGCGGATCGGCTGCGGGTGTTTTACCAGCCCTCACAACACATGCCCCGCGTTGATGATGGTTTGGTCGATCAGCAACTGGGCGTGGCTGTTGTTGGCGGTGTAGACCTGATATTGGTGGCCGGCATGGGCGATGACGGTGTTGCTGGCGCTCCAGGTGTTGGCATCGAGCTTGACCACGTCGGTTTTGTCGCCAGTGATCATCAGTTGGCGTGCCCCGGCCGCCAGCGGTGTGCCGCTGATGGCTTGGGTGTTGCTGGTGTTAAACCCGTTTTGCTCGGGCAGGGCCAGCAGGTCTTGTAAACGCAGTTGCAGCAGGTTGGCGCTGGTGTCGCTGGCCAGGTTGATTTGGCCTTGGCTGGCGCTGCTGGCGGCCACGCTGGTGAGGCTGGTGAAGGCAAAGCCCACGTCGCCCACCACCACGCTGCTGCCGTCGCTGGCCGTGGCGCTGCTGCGGCCAGCCTCGTGCACACCGGGGGCGCTTTGGCGGGTCACGCCGTCGCTTTGCAGCTTGATGGCGGTCAGGCCCACGTCGGCCAAGCTGCGCATCTCGCCCGCGTCGCTCACGCCGTTTTGGTTGCTGTCTTGCCACACCGAAAACTCATTGAACAAAGCGTCTTTGGCGTTGAACACGCCATCACGGTGGGTGTCAAACTGCGCGGCCAGGCCTTGCAAGTCGGTTTGGCCCTCGCCCTGTGAAAACACATATTGGCTGGCGTCGTGCACGCGGCCGTCGTGGAACTTGTCCCACACCAACAAGCCATCTTGCGGGGCCACCCAGGCGCTGTGATCAAGCTGGCCGTCGCGATTGACGTCGATCACCGCTTGGCTGTAGCTGAGCACGCCGTCGCGGTTGAGGTCGATCACCACCGGTGCCTGACTGTCCACCACGGGCAAGCCATTGGCATCAAAGCGCTGGGCAAAGACATCCAAAGCGTAATCGTTGATCATGTAGCCAACAAACGACACCACATAGCCGCCATCGGCCAGGGCGGCGAGCTGGGGTAAGCCGAAATCAGCAAAGAGGCCCTCGGTGCCTTGCAAACGGGCGACGCCACCGATCGCTTGGTCTTGGTCGTCATACATTTGCAGGCAAATGTTCTTGCCCGGTGAGCCAGACCCGAGGGTCCAATCGTTCCAAGCCACCACATACCGGCCTGACGGCAGGGCCAACACATTCCATGGGTCATCCCACGCACCGGCCACCCCCGACAGTTGGTGCTGCGTGTAGCTTGCCTTTGAACCCTGCGCGTCAAAGCGCTGGGTAAATACGTCATAGTCATAGCTGTTGTCGATTTGCTCGGTCCAGCTGAGCACAAATCCACCATCGCTCAGGGACGTCAGTTTGGTCTTGAGAACGTTGAGTGCCCCGGGCAGCCCCTGCAAGCGCTGCACGCTACCCTCGGCCGCGTTGGTACTGCTGAAACGCTGAACAAACACGTCGAAGCCTTGACCGTCTGAGGTCGAGCCGGCCCAGGCCAGCGCGTAGCCGCCATCGGCCAAGGCGCAGCTGGTGGGCAAGATGTTGTCGGTCTCACCCACCACACCGGAGAGTTGCGCCACGCTGCCCACAGCCTGCGACTGCGCGTTGTAGCGCTGCACAAAAATCTCTTGACTGATGCTTGGCGTGACGCCCGACCAGCTGACCACATAGCCGCCATCGCTGAGCGCCGTGACCGCTGGGATGCCTTCATCGAGACCGGTTGGGCTTTGCAGGCGATTTATGTCACCGCTCGCGTTGCCAATGGCGTCGAAGGCCTGCACAAAAATAACCACACCCTGATCGGTGGTGCGCCAAGTCAGCACATAGCCACCGCCATCGAGCGCGGTGACCTGGGTGTTGATTCATTTTGAAAACTGAGCCATTCTGAGGCGAATTCACGTCGAAATTTGAGCCACGTTAACCGCATGTTCTGCTTATTTTTTAGGCGGGAGTGCACTGGAGTGATTAACGTGGGAACACTGAGTAAATTGCGCCGCATGGTCCATCGAGATGGGCTATCGGTACGCGAGGCATCCAAGAAGCTTGGAATTGCCCGTAACACTGCGACTCGTTGGCTGGCTATGAATGAGATGGCTGAGCCCAAGTACCCTAAGCGGGCAACTTCAGAGTCCATTCTTGACGCCTATAAAGAGCAGTTGATTAACTGGCTCAAGACCGATGCCCACAGAGGCAAACGGGAGCGTCGAACTACCAAAGCGTTATTTGAGGCAATTCGTGCTTTGGGCTATAGCGGCTCGCGGGGGCCGGTGTATGAGTTCTGCAAGTACTGGCGTGAAGCACAAATTCACAAGCCAAGGAATGCTGGATTCGTCCCGATGAGCTATGAGCTTGGGGAGGCGTTTCAATTTGACTGGAGCTGCGAGTACGCCGTTATCGAGGGGCTACGCAGACGGTTGGAGGTGGCGCACGTCAAGCTGGCAGCAAGTCGAGCATTTGTGATGGTGGCGTATTACGCCCAGTCTCACGAGATGCTGTTCGATGCTCACGCGCGAGCCTTTGAGATATTTGGAGGGATTCCAAAGCGTGGCATTTACGACAATATGAAGACCGCGGTAGACAAGGTTGGGGCTGGCAAGCAGCGCAGCATCAATGCTCGCTTTGAGTCAATGACAGGGCACTATCTCTTCGAGCCTGAATTCTGCAACCGAGCGGCAGGCTGGGAGAAAGGCATTGTTGAGAAGAACGTTCAGGATCGCCGAAGAGGTATCTGGCGTGAGGTTGGCGAGCGACGATGGGTCAGTTTGGATGAGTTGAATGCTTGGGTTCGTGAGGCTTGCCTGACGACATGGCAGGAGATGAAACACCCTGAATGGCCTGAATTGACGGTGGCAGATATCTGGCAAGACGAACAGGTTCGCTTGATGCCATGCCCGACACCGTTTAACGGCTACATCGAACAACCTGTACTGGTCTCACCGACATCTTTGATTCACTACCAACGCAATCGCTACAGCGTGCCTTGCGAGTGGCTCAACAGTACCGTGAGTCTACGGATCTACCCGGCCCATTTGCTGGTTGTGGCTGCTGATGGGGAGTGTGTCACTCTCAAAAGGAGCTTTGAGCGGGATCAAACGATCTACGACTGGACGCACTACATCAGCCTGGTTGAGAGAAAGCCTGGTGCATTACGCAATGGAGCCCCCTTCAAAACAATGCCTGAACCTTTGCTGGAGTTACAGCGTCAGCTTCTGAAGCACCCAGGGGGTGATCGGGTGATGGCTAAAGTACTCAGCGCTGTCACTTTGCATGGCATAGAGCCCGTTCTCGTAGCCGTTGAGTTGGCATTACAAGCTGGGCGGGTTAGCGCAGAGCACATTCTCAATATCTTGTCACGCCTACAAGAGCCATCGAAGCAAGTTCAGGAGCTTGCGGTAGGCATTGAACTGGTTGATCCATCTCAAGCCAATGTCCATCGTTATGACGCCTTGCGACCGAACAAGGGAGGCGACCATGTCGAATGATGTTGTTGCCGCCTTGAAGGGGATGAGTTTGCATGGCATGGCTAGTGCGTGGCCAGAAGTGCTTGGAACTGCACGCCTGAAGTCTCTCGACCATGAGACATTGATGAACCAGCTGCTCAAGGCAGAAAGTGGGTATCGGGATATGAGGTCAACAGCTTATCAAATGAGAGCTGCCAGATTCCCGGCGCACCGAGATTTGACTGGCTTTACGTTCGATGAGGCGCAGGTCGATGAGACGCTGGTGCGGGAGTTGCACAGTATGAAATTCATAGAGTCAGCCCAAAACGTCATCTTTGTTGGGGGCCCTGGCACTGGGAAGACACATCTGGCAACAAGTATTGGCATAGAGGCCATTCGAGTGCACAGCAAACGGGTTCGCTTCTTCTCAACAGTAGAGTTAGTCAACATGCTTGAACTGGAGAAATCGCAGGGCAAGGGGGGTAATCTAGCCAGTAAGCTGATGTACGTTGATATGGTGATCCTGGATGAGATGGGCTACTTACCCTTTACCCAGTCAGGAGGGGCACTGCTGTTTCACTTGCTCTCCAAGCTGTATGAGCGCACCAGCGTGGTCATCACGACAAACCTGAACTTCTCGGAGTGGGCCAGCGTGTTTGGAGACGCAAAGATGACAACAGCGCTGCTCGATAGACTTACCCATCACTGTCACATTGTGGAAACGGGCAATCAGAGCTGGAGATTCAGAAATTCAAGTGCTCAAGTCAAAACACCCAAAGCCAAACCCAAGAAAGGAACAACCGAACCCTCAATACCATTAGACTTATCCACAACTGAGTAAGAGAAAAACCATTAACCAAGTGGCTCAATATTTGATGTGAAACTTGGCTCAGTTTGATAGATGCATCAACAGGTTGACCACCGCTGCCGGCGTCTGACCGGATGCCCACATCAGCGCGCTGCCGTCCGCAATGGCGGTGCCTTGGCTGGTGTGGCTGATCAGGCCATAGCTGCCGTCAGCCAGTTCGGCATCGAACACATACTGCGCGCCGGATGATGTTTGAGCGCCAGGGGCGAGCTTGGTTTGCTCGGGGGTGGCGCCGGGTTGGGCGGACCCTGGGGCGGCGTCGTTGCTGAAAAACCCCGTCAAATTGGCCATGACGGTGCCGTCAACCTCGACCAACAAATTCTTACCTTTGCGCACCAGGCGCTGGCCCTTGACCAGCTGCTGGGTTTGCGCTTCGACCAGGCGGTACACCTTGTGGGGCAGGGCCTGGACCACCACGGCAAACGGTGCGTTGAGCGTTTTGTCGATGCTGCCCAGGACCACAGCCTTGGTTGTCGCACGGGAGCCGACAACCGTTGCAGCGTCGGTTTGGATCAATTGAAAAGTAGACATCACAACCCCATTAGTTAGTACCAATGGGTGCAATTATGATATTTAAATAACCTTATTTATGTTAATTTCGAGAATTTATTGGAACTTTTAGGCTCAATTAAGTATTAATCCTTTGGTATTGTTGTTTTTGTTGTTTTTTGGCATCGGTTGGCGGATGGCGCAGCCCAATATCGCCCAGCCACTGACCGTGGCGGTGCGGTTTTTGTCGTGGTGAGGCCGAAGGCCGAGCAGTCAGGCGCTGGCGCGCTTCATCAAGATCTCAAACGCAGGCAGGGTTTTGCCTTCCAGCACTTCCAAGAATGCCCCGCCGCCCGTAGAGATGTAGCCGATCTTCGACTCAATGCCGTATTTGGCAATGGCGGCCAAGGTGTCGCCGCCACCGGCGATGCTGAAGGCGGCAGAGTCGGCAATCGCTTGGGCCACCACCTTGGTGCCGTTCTCGAAAGCGGCGAACTCGAACACGCCCATGGGGCCGTTCCACACGATGGTGCCGGCGGACTTGAGCTGCGCGGCCAAGCGGGCAGCGGTGTCGGGGCCGATGTCCAAAATCAGGTCGTCATCGGCCACCTCGTGGGCTTGTTTCACCGTGGCCGGTGCATCCGCGCCGAAGCTTTTGGCGCACACCACGTCGGTGGGGATGGGGACCGCGATGCTGGCGTCGCCTAATTTCTCGCCGCGGGCTTTCATGGCTTCGATCACCGCTTTGGCTTCACCCACCAAATCGGGCTCGGCCAAGGACTTGCCAATCTTCAAACCCGCTGCCAGCATGAAGGTGTTGGCAATGCCGCCGCCGACGATCAGTTGGTCCACGTTCTTGGCCAGCGCTTGCAAGATGGTCAGCTTGGTGCTGACCTTGCTGCCCGCCACGATGGCGGCCAGTGGGCGCTTGGGGTTGGCCAAGGCCTTGGTGATGGCGTCGATTTCGGCCGAGAGCAGGGGCCCAGCACAAGCGATGGGCGCGAATTGCGCGATGCCGTAGGTGGTGCCCTCGGCGCGGTGGGCGGTGCCAAAGGCGTCGTTGACATAGATGTCGCAAAGAGCTGCCATTTGGCGGGCCAAGTCTTCGCTGTTTTTCTTCTCGCCTTTGTTGACCCGGCAGTTCTCCAGCATCACCACTTTGCCGGGGGCGACTTGCACGCCGCCCACCCAGTTGGCCAGCACCGGCACCTCGCGGCCCAGCAGTTCGCCCAAGCGTTTGGCGACCGGTGCCAACGAGTCTTCGGGCTTGAATTCACCTTCAGTGGGGCGGCCCAAATGCGAGGTGACCATGACCGCCGCGCCGGCAGCCAGCGCCATCTGGATGCAAGGCACGGACGCGCGGATGCGGGTGTCTTCGCTGATGTGGCCGTGGTCGTCAAACGGCACGTTCAGGTCGGCGCGGATGAAGACACGTTGGCCTTGGGCTTTTCCTTGGGCGCACAGGTCGGCGAAGCGGAGGATGTTCATGGTGCAGAAATATTGGTTTTTTTGATTTTAGGTGGCGGCGATGGCCTGTCACTGGACTGACATGAACCGCATCGGCCTGAGGCCAAGCCACGACAGGGCTTACCCACCCAGCACAGGCGCACTTGCAGCGCGCAACCGACCCCGCAAAAACCTGCAAATTGAAGAAACGTTCTTCAATTTGCAGGAAACGTTTGTTACCATTGCGCCATGATCGAGCGAAACATAGCGCCCGTGCTCTTACAGCTGGCCACTCAATACCCGGTGATCACCCTCACCGGGCCGCGCCAAAGTGGCAAGACCACTTTGACCCGGCGCTTGTTTTCTGACAAGCCCTATGTGACGCTGGAAGACCCAGACACGCGTCGCTTCGCCACGGAGGACCCCCGAGGGTTTTTGATGCAGTTCGCGCAGGGCGCCATCTTGGATGAAATTCAGCACGCGCCCGAACTCACCTCCTATTTGCAGGGGATGGTCGATGCCGACCCGAAGCCTGGCCGGTTTGTGCTGACCGGCAGCCACCAGTTTGAGCTGATGAGTCAAGTTTCGCAGTCGCTGGCCGGGCGAACAGCTGTGCTGCGCCTGCTGCCTTTCACGCTGGCCGAGGTGCACCGCCTTCGCGGCGGCATGGCGTCACCAGATTTGGCACAAACGCTGCTGACAGGGTTTTATCCGCGCATACATGACCAAAGCCTGGACCCTTCTCAGGCGCTGGCCGACTACTTTGCGACGTATGTGCAGCGCGACTTGCGCCAGCTCGCTGCGGTACAAGACTTGCAGCGATTCGAGCGTTTTGTCCGCTTGTGTGCCGGGCGCACCGGGCAATTGCTCAACCTGAGCAGCTTGGGCAACGATGCGGGTGTGACGCACTCCACCGCCCGCGCTTGGATCGACCTGCTGCAGTCGAGCTACATCGTGCACTTGCTCCCACCTTGGTTTGCCAACACCGGCAAGCGCTTGGTCAAAGCATCAAAGCTTTATTTTCATGATGTGGGCTTGGCCTGTTGGCTGTTGGGTCTGCGCAGTGCAGCGCAAGTGGCCCGCGACCCGCTGTGGGGCCGTTTGTTTGAAAATTTCGTCATCATGGAAGCGATGAAAGACCGGCTCAACGCCGGCGCCACGGCCGAGATGTACTTTTACCGGGACTCGGAGGGCAATGAGGTGGACTTACTGATTCCCGTGGGCACGAAGATGCACGCCATCGAGATCAAGGCCGGAGCCACCATCAACCCAGACTATTTCAAAGGCCTCAAAACATTTGCCGCCCACCAGCCAGCGGTGTTTGCCAGCGGCTGCGTGGTGTTCGGCGGTGCAGACGGTCAAAGCCGCAGCGATTGGCCGGTGCATGCCTGGCACCAACTGCAACACACCCCTGCCCGCTGATCACCCTTTGCAGCGGCGGCCTTACCAACCCCAGCCCATGTGCAGCGGCAAATACACTGACATGCCCACCACGATGGTGCCCAGCACCGCTTGGCCTTGGCCACGCCGGGCCAGGTAGAACGCGACGCCGGCCGCAGCGCCATACAAGCGGGCGTCTTGCCAGGTGGTGATGAAGGCACCGTGGCTGACCAGCACCTCGGGCACGACCACGGCGGCCAGCGCGGCGATGGGTGCATATTGCAAGCCGCGCTGGGCCCAGGCGGGAAAGGGCAGCTCGCGGTCGAGGATGAAGAAAAAGCAGCGCGTGAGCAAGGTGACCGCGCCCAGGCCCAACAAGGTGAAGGTGAGCACGCTGTCCATCACGCTTTGGCCTTTTTGCCCCACGGGGTTTGCTCCACCAGCAAGCACACCGCCACCGCGGCGGCGATGGCCACCAATATGTTCAAGCGCAGGGGCAGGGCAAAAGCCGCCACTGCCGCCGCGCCGGAGACCACCAAGGACACGGCGCGCAAACGGGTTTGGGTGAGCGAGCACAAGATGCCCACCAAGGCCAACACACCCGCAAAACCCAGACCCCATTGCATGGGCACCTGGCTGGCCAAAAAGATGCCGGCCAAGCTGGCCACTTGCCAGCCCAACCAAGACAGAAAGCAGTTGCCGCAGAGGTAGGCCATTTCGTTGCGTTGGCCTGCGGCGTCGCGGGCGGGCTCGGGGTGGCGCTGGACAAATTGCACGTAGTTCAAATCGGCCACCAGGTAGCCGATGGACATGCGTTGCCAGCGCGGCCAAGCCATCAAGTAGCCCCGCATGTGCAGGCTGAACACGGCAAAGCGCAGGTTGACGCAAAAGGCGGTGGCCAGCACCACCCACACCGGCGCACCGGCGGCGAGCAACGGGGTGGCAGCGAGTTGGGCGCTGCCGCCGTAGACCAGCAAGGTCATCCAGATGGACACCTCGGTGCCCAAGCCCGCTTGCACCATGGCCACACCGGTCATCAGGCCCCAGGCCCAAATGCCGGGCGAGACTTTGAGGGTGTCGAGCATGCCCGCGCGAAAGGCCGGGTGGCGGTAATTGGCAGGGTCAAAAAACATGGCGGCGTGCGCGGGCTGGGCGGCTCATGCGCCCAGGGTTTGCCCAAGCCCATCGGGCGTGCCACGCAAAAAATCGGCCACGGCCAGGCGTTTGCCACCGGGCTTTTGCAGTTGCAACAAGCGCAGCACGCCGTCGCCGGTGGCAACGTCCAAGCCGTGGGCGTTGGCTTGCAACACCCGGCCCGGTGTGGGAGGGCTGAGGGGGGCGGCATGGGGATGGTCAGCGGTGAAAGGGGCTGAAGTGGTGGTGGCAGTTGCGCCAACGCTGGCCGTGGCGTGTGGTTGTGCTGACAAGGCCTGTGCCGCCCAAATTTTCAAGGGCTGGCCTTGCCACAGGGTGTGGGCGCCGGGGAAGGGGTCAAAAGCGCGGATGCGCCGCGCCAGCACGGTGGCGGGCAGTGACCAGTCGATCAGGGCTTCGTACTTGTCGATTTTGGCGGCATAGGTGATGCCCTCCTCCACTTGGGGCTGCGCGGCCCAGGGCTGGGCTTGGGCCAGCACGTCGAGCATGGCCTGCGCGCCCAGAGCGGCCAAGCGGTCGTGCAAGCTGGCGGTGGTGTCGTCTGGGTGGATGTCGATGGCGCGGCGCAAGAGCACGGCGCCGGTGTCCAGCCCCACGTCCATTTGCATGATGCACACGCCGGTTTGCGCGTCGCCCGCTTCAATGGCGCGGTGGATGGGGGCGGCACCGCGCCAGCGTGGCAGCAGCGAGGCGTGGATGTTCAGGCAGCCCAGGGGCGGCGCGGCCAAGGCCCAGGCGGGCAGGATCAGGCCATAGGCGGCGACGACCATGGCATCGGCCTGGGCCTGGGCGATGGCTTGTTGCGCGGCACGGGCGTCGTCGGGGTATTTGCCGTCCAAGCGCAGGGTGCGCGGTTGGGCCAGGGACAGTTGATGGGCCAGGGCAAATTGTTTGACCGGTGAGGCGTGCAGTTGCAGGCCCCGGCCAGCGGGCCGGTCGGGTTGGGTCAGCACCAAGGCGATCTCGTGCCCCGCCGCATGCAAAGCGACCAAGGCTTGCTGGGCAAATTCGGGCGTGCCCGCAAAGATCAGGCGCATGGGCTCAGCGTTGCGACTCGCGTTGGGCCTTGAGGATTTTGCTGCGGATGCGGGTGCGCTTTAAAAACGACAGGTGCTCGACAAACACCTTGCCTTGCAGGTGGTCGATCTCGTGCTGCAAGCAAATCGACTCCAAGCCTTCGGCCTCGATGGTGATGGGCTGGCCGTCTGGGTCGAGGGCACTGACGCGCACTTGGTGGGCGCGCTCGACGCCGTCGTAAATACCGGGCACCGACAGACAGCCTTCTTCGCCTTTGATGCGATCGCTGCTGGCCCACTCGATGACCGGGTTGATCAGGGCGCGGGGTTGGTTGTGTTCTTCGGACACGTCGATGACGATGACGCGCTCGTGCACATCCACCTGGGTGGCGGCCAGGCCGATGCCCTTGGAGTCGTACATGGTTTCGGTCATGTCGGCGATGAGTTGGCGGATGCGCTCGTCCACCACGGCCACAGGTTTGGCCACGGTGTGCAAGCGCGGATCGGGGTAGGTGAGGATGGTGAGCAAAGCCATGGGGGCATATTGTCCGCGCTTTTGCGCACCGACCCCAACGGGGCTGCCAAGCCCCCATGCAGGGGCCCACCTATTGCCAAAGCCCATCGGTGGGCCGATGATGATCACCAAAAAAATGCCCCAGGGAGGCTGAGATGACAACCACCACATGCGCCAGCGATGACTGGCCCGACTGGCTGCGGCTGGTCACCACACTTGGCGTGAGCACGCGCCAACTTCGTCAATTGCTCAGTGCATTTGGCGGGCCAGCCCAGGTGCTGGCCGCCAGCGAGGCCGATCGGGCGCACTGGGTGGGCGCGGTTGCGGCGGCCGCTTTGAGCCGCCCACCCGCAGACGCACCACTGCGCCGCGCCCGCACCGAGCACTGGCTGGCCCACCCGCCAGCGGGTTGTGTCCACCAAATTTTGACCTTGGGCGACGCCGCCTACCCCCAGGCTTTTTTGCAGCTGAGTGACCCGCCGTTGATGCTGTACCTGCAAGGCCAAGCCGCGCCATTGGACCGAACCGCCCTGGCGGTGGTGGGCAGCCGCAACCCCACACCACAAGGCCGCGACAATGCACAGGCCTTTGCCCGCGACCTGGCCGCCAGTGGCCTGTGCGTGGTGTCAGGCCTGGCGCTGGGCATTGACGCCGCCGCCCACGAAGGGGCTTTGCGCGGGGGCACCACACTGCCCTTGGCCACGGTGGCAGTGGTGGGCACTGGGCTGGACCGCGTCTACCCCAAGGGCAACCAAGCGCTGGCCCAAGAAGTGGCGCTGCGCGGCTGCCTGATCAGCGAATACCCGCTGGGCACGCCACCGCTGCCGGCGCACTTTCCGCAGCGCAACCGCTTGATCGCCGCGCTCGGCCAAGGCTGCTTGGTGGTGGAAGCGGCGTTGTCATCGGGCTCGCTGATCACCGCTCACCAGGCCTTGGAGTTGGGGCGCGAGGTGTTTGCCATCCCCGGCTCCATCCACTCGCCGCAGTCGCGCGGCTGCCATGCCTTGATCCGCCAAGGGGCCAAGTTGGTTGAGTCGGCCCAAGATGTGTGGGAAGAACTGCGCGCACCCGGCTTGTGGGGGCGCGATGCTGCGAACCCAACCATGGCGGGTGATGGTGATGGTGATGGTGATGGCAGTAGTGGCAGTGGTGGTGGCAATAACGGTGTGGGTCACTCGCCACCGCCAACTACCACCAGCACCGACGCCGTGCTGCAAGCCCTGGGCTGGGAGCCATGTGGCCTGGACCAACTGCAAGCGCGCTGCGGCTGGGACACGGCGGCGCTGCAAGCGCATTTGCTGCAACTCGAACTCGACGGCCAGGTGAGCCGCCTGAGCGGCGCCCGCTTTCAGCGCCTGCGCGCCGGCTGAGGGCACAAAACAAGGTATATTGGGTCCATGTTTGAAGTGCTTGTATTCGTCTACGAAAACTACTGGCGAGGCGATGCTTGCCCCGAATTGGACCAATTGGGTCGCAAATTGAGCGCCGCTGGCTTTGACAGCGATGAGATCGACCAAGCCTTGCAATGGCTGGCGGGTCTCAACAGCGCCTCGCGCAGCGCCAACCCGATTGACATCACCCCCACTGACCACGAACCCGCCGATGTGATGCGCCCCGCCTCAGCGGACAGCATGCGCATTTACGCCACCCCTGAGCAAGACCAACTGGGCGCCACTGGCCTGGGGTTTTTGAGCTTTTTGGAGTCGGCCGGTGTGCTGCCCGCGCACATGCGAGAAATCGTCATCGACCGCGCCATGGCCGTGCCGCAACGCCCCATCGACATTGACGACTTGAAGATCATTGTGCTGATGGTCTACTGGAGCGCCGGCATCGAGCCCGACGCCTTGGTGCTCGACGAGCTGTGCGACGACAACCACTCACGCATCGCGCATTGACGCCAACCATTTGCCCCAGAAAAAAAGCCTCGCGAGGGGCTTTTTGCCATCCAGGCGGCTAAATCCGCGCGCCCGAGTTGGGATCGTTGGGGTCCTCATCCACCACGCCGTCTTTGGCGATGGGTTTGATCAGGTCTTCGCGCTGGATGCCCAGCCACATGGCGATGGCGGCGGCGACAAACACCGATGAATAAATACCAAACAAAATGCCAATCGTCAGCGCCAGTGCAAAGTAGTGCAGCGTGGGGCCACCAAAGAACAACATCGCCAACACCATGAGCTGGGTGCTGCCGTGGGTGATGATGGTGCGGCTGATGGTGGCGGTGATGGCGTTGTCGATGATCTCGCGGGTGTTCATCTTGCGGTAGCGGCGAAAGTTTTCGCGGATGCGGTCAAAGATCACCACCGATTCGTTGACCGAGTAGCCCAGCACCGCCAGCACCGCCGCCAGCACCGGGAGCGAAAACTCCCACTGGAAATAGGCAAAAAAGCCCAAGATGATGATCACGTCGTGCAAGTTGGCAATGATGGCCGCAACGGCGAACTTCCACTCAAAGCGAAAGGCCAAGTACACCATGATGCCCAGCACCACAAAGCCCAGCGCCTTCAAGCCATCGACGGCCAGCTCGTCGCCCACCTGGGGGCCAACAAACTCGGTGCGGCGCAACTCGACCGCCGGGTCTGCCGCCTTCAAGGCAGTGAGCACTTGTTCGCTTTGCTGGGCCGAGGTTTGGCCGCGCAGGGCCGGCATGCGGATGAGCACGTCGCGGGTGGAGCCAAAGTTTTGCACCTGCACATCGTTCAAGCCCAGCTTGCCAATGGTGTCGCGCACCTGGTTGACGTCAACGGGCTGGCTGTAGGCCACCTCCATCAAGGTGCCACCGGTGAACTCGACCGATAAATGCAAGCCCCGGCTGAACAAGAAGAACACCGCCGCGACAAAGGTGATGAACGACACCAGGTTGAACACCAGCGCGTTCTTCATGAACGGGATGTCTTTTTGGATTTTGAAAAATTCCATGGCCGATAGGTCCTGCTGTGTGGAGGTGGGTGTCAGTCGCGCGGGGCCACGGCCTTGCCGCTGTCGGGGCGCCAAACGGTGCCAATCGAGACGGCTTGCAATTTCTTTTGCCGGCCGTACCAGAGGTTGACCAGGCCGCGAGAGAAAAACACCGCCGAGAACATGCTGGTCAAGATGCCCAGGCAATGCACCACTGCAAAGCCGCGCACCGGGCCGGAGCCAAAGGTCAGCAGGGCCAAGCCAGCGATCAAGGTGGTGACGTTGGAGTCCAAGATGGTGGCCCAGGCGCGGTCGTACCCGGCGTGGATGGCCGCTTGCGGCGAGACGCCATTGCGCAGCTCCTCGCGAACGCGCTCGTTGATGAGCACGTTGGCATCGATCGCCATGCCCAGCACCAAGGCCATGGCCGCCATGCCGGGCAAAGTGAGGGTGGCTTGCAGCATGGACAGCATCGCCACCAACAACAACAAATTCACCCCCAATGCCACGCTGGAGATGATGCCAAACAGCATGTAATAAACACACATGAACAGCGCCACCGCGGCAAAGCCCCAGCGCACGCTGTCAAAGCCTTTGGCGATGTTTTCTGCGCCCAAGCTCGGGCCAATGGTGCGCTCTTCGATGATCTCCATGGGCGCGGCCAGCGAGCCCGCGCGCAACAACAGCGCCAAGTCGGCGGCTTCGGTGACGCTCATCGAGCCCGATATTTGAAATCGGTTGCCCAGCTCGCCTTGGATGACGGGCGCAGTAAGCACCTCGCCACGGCCCTTTTCAAACAGCAAGATGGCCATGCGCTTTTTCAGGTTTTCACGGCTGGTCTCGCGCATGATGCGGCCACCCTTGGCGTCCACCGTCAGATCGACCTTGGGTTGCTGGGTTTGCGAGTCAAACCCGGGTTGCGCATCGGTCAAGCTGTCGCCGCTCAGGATGACTTGTTTTTTGACAATCACCACTTGGCCATTGCGCTCGCGGTATTTTTCGGTGCCATAGGGCACGGCCCCACCACCGACCGCAGCCGCAGTGCCCTCGGGGCTGTCGTCGACGAGGCGCATCTCGAGGGTGGCGGTGCGGCCCAAAATGTCTTTGGCCTTGGCGGTGTCTTGCACCCCAGGCAGCTGCACCACGATGCGGTCCAGGCCCTGTTGCTGAATGACCGGCTCGGCCACGCCCAGCTCGTTGATGCGGTTGTGCAAGGTGGTGATGTTTTGCTTCAACGCCTGCTCTTGCACGCGCCGCGCGGCTTCGGGCTTCAAGCTGGCGCTCAACTTGAACTCGCCGGCGTCGGGTGCGTCGGTGAAGGCCACATCGGCAAATTGCTCTTTGATCAGGTTGCGCGCGGCTTCCAAGGTGGCGGCGTCTCGCAAGCGCAATTCAATGGTGTCGCCATTGCGGGAAATGCCGCTGTGGCGGATGTTTTTCTCACGCAGCACCGAGCGCAGATCGCCCGCCGTGGAGTCGATTTTTTTGCTCAGCGCAGCGGCCATGTCCACTTGCAGCATGAAGTGCACGCCACCGCGCAAGTCCAGGCCCAGGTACATGGGGGCGGCGTTGAGCGATGTGAGCCATTGGGGGGAGCGCGAGATCAGGTTCAGGGCCACCACATACGGGGCCACCTCGGGGTCGGGCACCAGGGCTTTTTGGATCACGTCCTTGGCCTTGAGCTGGCTGTCCGTGTCAGCCAAGCGCACCTTGAGCGAGTTGTTCTCCAGGCTCAGGCCCGTGGGCTCGATGGCCGCATCTTTGAGCGCTTGCACCACCTTGGTTTGCAAGGCCGCATCGACTTTGTAAATGGCCTTGGCCGCAGACACCTGCACGGCCGGGGCTTCGCCAAAAAAATTGGGCAGGGTATAGAGCCCACCCATCAACAAAGCGACCACAATGATCGCGTACTTCCACAGCGGGTAACGGTTCATGATCGCCTCAGGCGCGGGGCCGTGGGGTGCGCATGGCTCCCGCTGCCCCTTGGGTGATGAAAAGAATTACTTGATGGTGCCCTTGGGCAGCACCTGCACCACAGCGGAGCGCTGCAAGTGGACTTCAACACCCGTGGCCAGCTCCAGGCCCAAGGTGGTGTCGCCGATGCGGGAAATTTTGCCCAGCAAACCACCGACGGTGGCCACTTCATCACCCTTGGCCAAGGCGTCGATCATGGCCTTGTGCTCTTTTTGGCGTTTCATTTGGGGGCGGATCATGACAAAGTACAAGACCACAAACATCAGCAACAAGGGCAGCATGCTCATCAATGACGAGCCAATGTCGCTGCCACCAGCGGCGGCCGGTGCGGTTTGGGCAAATGCGGAAGAAATGAACACAAGCAACTCCTGAGTTGGGGGGTGTGATGCGCAAAACACGCCGCGTTGGGCGGTGACGGCGGCCCAGCCCCCCAGAGGAGGCCTGGCCTGGCGCAGGCAAACGCGGATTGTATGCGTGCATGGCTGTGGCAGAAATCAGCGACAAATAACCCTTCGCCACTCACCCCACCCATTCGCGATGGGGCTTAAAACCCGTAATTGACACCCAAAGTGAGCGCAGAGATGCCAAAGGTGTCGCTGGTTTTGTAAAAGGTGTAGTCGACATAGGCGCGCATATTGCGGTCCAGCGCGTAGTTCAAGCCCAGTCCCGAGGAAAACCCATTGTGGGTGTCGCCGTTTTTGATTTGGGTGCTGGCAAAGCCCAGGCGGGCAAAAAAGCCAATGTCCGGGGTGATCGGCATGCTGGGCTTGATGTATGCGCCCCAAAACGGGCCCACGTCCCGGGTCACCGATGGGGTGACACTGTTTTTGCCCGACTGCACGCCGGTGCCCAACACGCCTTCGACATCGATGCCCGGATACAGGGCTTTGCTGATGCCCACCCGAATGCCCACCGGGTCGTAAGAGGTGGGCGGGGTGGCCAACTTGATCAGGCTGTAGCCGACATCAAAGCGCAAACCCTGAACCGCAGAGATGCCTTGGGCATGGGCTGCCACGGATGTGCCCAGCAGCACCGCCACAGCAAGGCGAGAAAGTTGTGTTTTCATGCTTGACCTTTGGATGTTGATGGGGCTTGAATATACCGCAAAGTAGCTATTTAGATCTAAATTTATCGGGTTCGAGCCTTCCTTGACACCTCACACCACGCCATTCATGCCTGGCGCTGCTCGGCTGGCGGTTGGGCCCAGCGGGTCATCAAGGCGTCCCATTGCTGGCGTGCAGTATGCAGGTGGCGTTCTTTGACGTGGCCAAAGCCCTTGATTTGCTCGGGGATGCGGGCGATCTCCAGGGCCAGGGTTTGGCGCTCGGGGCTGAACTGGGCCAGCACCTGCTCGATGCTGGCGCGGTATTGGCCGATCAGGGCGCGCTCGGTGCGCCGTTCATCGGTGTAACCAAACACATCCAAGGCCGTGCCGCGCAAGCCCTTCATGCGGGCCAGCGCTTGAAAGCCCCAGCGCATGGCCGAGCCATAGCGGCGCTTTTGCAGCTCGCCTTTGTCGTTGCGCTGGGCCAGCAAGGGAGGCGCCAGGTGGTAGACCACCTGGTAGTCGCCCTCAAACTGCTGGGCAATGCGCTGCAAAAACCCGGTGTCGGTGTGCAAGCGGGCGACCTCGTATTCGTCCTTGTAGGCCATGAGCTTGAACAAATTGCGCGCCACCGCCTCGGCCAGCGCGGGGGTGCTTTGCACCAGCACGCGGTCCACAAAAGCACGGTAGTGGGCGGCATAGGCGGCATTTTGGTAGTCGGTCAAAAAGGCTTCGCGCTGGGCGATCACGTCTTCCAAGGGCGTGCGTTTTTTGAACTGCACCACCTGCGCCGGCTGCATGGATGCCAACACGGCAGGCAAATCGTGGGCGCAGCGGCGGCCCCATTCGAACGCGGCCAAGTTGTTGGCCACGGCCACGTCGTTGAGCTCAATGGCGCGGTGCAGCGATGCCCGGCGCAGGGGCACCCAACCTTTTTGCCAGGCGTAGCCCAAGATCATCGGGTTGATGTAGATGCTGTCGCCCATCAAGCGGGTGGCGATGGTGTTGGCGTCAAACGCGCCCAAATGGGCTGCGGCATCGGCGCCGCCAATGGCTTGCAGCACGTCGGCCACGCAGCCCTCGCTGGGGTTGCCCCAAGCGCCGTTTTTCACAAACGCGGCGGTGGGTGTGCCGTGGTCGTTGATGGCCACGCGGGTGCGCCCGGCGCGCATGCGCTGCACCGTTTCTTTGCCGGCGCTGACGATGGGGTCGCAGCCAATGACCAAATCGGCCACGCCCACGCGGGTGGTGCGGATGTCATCGGCAGATTCGGCCAACAACACATGGCTCCAAGTGGCGCCGCCTTTTTGCGCCAAGCCGGCCGAGTCTTGGGTGACCACGCCCAGGCCTTCCAGGTGACCGGCCATGCCGAGCAACTGGCCAATGGTGATGACGCCGGTGCCGCCCACCCCCGCGACCACGATGCCGTAGCCACCCAAGTGCTGGCCCGAGGCCAAGCTGGGCAGGGTGGGTTCGGGCACATCGGGCAGCGCGGGGCTGGCCGCGTCTTGGCGCTTGGTGCTGCGCATCTGGCCGCCTTCGACGGTGACAAAGCTGGGGCAAAAGCCTTTGACGCAGCTGATGTCTTTGTTGCAGGTGCTTTGGTTGATGGTGCGCTTGCGGCCGAACTCGGTCTCCAAGGGCTCGACGCTGACGCAATTGCTTTGCGTGCTGCAGTCGCCACAGCCCTCGCACACCAACTCGTTGATGAACACCCGCTTGGCCGGGTCGACCAGGGTGCCGCGCTTGCGGCGGCGGCGCTTTTCGGTGGCGCAGGTTTGGTCGTAAATGATGACGGTGCAGCCCTTGACCTCGCGCAGCTCGCGCTGCACCCGATCGAGCGCATCGCGGTGCTCAATGGCAATGCCCTCGGGCAGCCCCAAGGTGGTGCCGGGGGCGCCGTTGGTGCCCACGCCGTCGTATTTGTCGGGCTCGTCGGTGACGATAACGATGCGCCGCGCCCCTTCGGCGCGCATGCTGTGGGCGATTTGGATCACCGAGTGGCCCTCGGGGGTTTCGCCCACGCGCTGGCCGCCGGTCATGGCCACCGCATCGTTGTACAAAATTTTGTAGGTGATGTTGACCCCGGCAGCGATGCTTTGGCGCACCGCCAACATGCCGCTGTGAAAGTAAGTGCCGTCGCCAATGTTGGCAAACATGTGGGTGTCGTGGCTGAAGGGCTGCTGGCCCACCCAGGGCACACCCTCGCCGCCCATTTGGGTAAAACCAGCGGTGCTGCGGTCCATCCACAGCGCCATGAAGTGGCAGCCAATGCCAGCCATGGCGCGCGAGCCCTCGGGCACGCGGGTGCTGGTGTTGTGCGGACAGCCCGAGCAAAACCAGGGCTGGCGCTCGGCCTTGATCTCCAGCACTTGCATGGCGCGCTCTTTGGCGTCGAGCACGGCGATGTGCGCTTCGATGTGGGCGCGGGTATCGGCGTCCACCCCCAAGGCGAGCAAACGCTGGGCAATGGCCCGCGCCACCATCGATGGGGTCAGGTCGGCATGGGCGCGCAACAAGGTGTTGGCGCTGGGGTTGTCTTGCGACCACTCGCCGCCGTCGGTGTTGCCCGCTGACTCATTGAACTTGCCCACCACCCGGGGGCGCTGGCCATCGGGCCAGTTGTACAAGCACTCTTTGACCTGATATTCGATCATTTGGCGCTTTTCTTCGACCACCAAAATTTCTTGCAAACCGCGCGCAAAGTCGCGCGTGCTGTGCGGCTCGAGCGGCCACACCACACCCACCTTGTGCACCCGAATGCCCAAGCGGTGGCAGGCGGCTTGGTCCAGGCCCAAGTCGAGCAAGGCCTGACAGGTGTCGTTGTAGGCCTTGCCGCTGGCCATCAAGCCCAAACGATCGTTGGGGCCTTGGGTGGTGTTGTGGTTGAGCCGGTTGGCGCGGATGTAGGCCAAGGCGGCGTACCACTTGTAAGTGAACAAGCGCTGCTCTTGGGACAAAGCGTCATCGGGCCAGCGGATGTGCACGCCGCCAACGGGCATGTCAAACGCCGGCAGCACGATGTTCACCCGCTCGGCGTCAATGGTGGCGGTGGCGCTGGACTCGACCACCTCTTGGATGGTCTTCATGCCCGACCAGACGCCGGCAAAGCGGCTCAGCGCCAGCGCATGCACGCCCATGTCCAAAATGTCTTGCACCGATGCCGGGAAGAACACCGGCATGCCACAGGCTTTGAAGATGTGGTCGCTTTGGTGCGCCGCGGTGCTGCTTTTGGCCACGTGGTCGTCACCGGCCACCGCCATCACCCCGCCCCACGGCGTGGTGCCAGCCATGGTGGCGTGCTTGAAAACGTCCGAGCAACGGTCCACCCCCGGGCCCTTGCCGTACCAAATGCCAAACACCCCATCAAAGCGGCGGCTGGCCGGGGGCGCAAAGCCCAGTTGCTGGGTGCCCCACAAAGCAGTGGCGGCCAGCTCTTCGTTGACGCCGGGTTGGAACACGATGTTTTGCGCTTGCAGGTACGACTTGGCCTTCCACAAAGCTTGGTCGTAACCGCCCAAAGGCGAACCCCGGTAACCACTGATGAAACCAGCGGTGTTTTTGCCGAGCAAGGCATCGCGCTGGCGCTGCAACATGGGCAGCTTGACCAGGGCTTGCACACCGCTCATGAAAGCGCGGCCCTGGTCGAGGGCATATTTGTCGTCCAAGCTCACTGTCTCCAGGGCTTGGCGGATGTGTTCGGGCAGCGGGGCGTTCATGGCTTGTCTCCTGGCACGGGGCTGGCTGACAGTGTAGGCGCAGGCCGGGGGCTTGTCAGCGCGGCCACAACACCCACAGGCGCAGGTTTTGTTTCACCCGCCCGGCCAGCTCACCGGCGGCAGCGCCTGCACCGGCGTAATAGTCGGCCCGCACCGGGCCCACGATGGCGCTGCCGGTGTCTTGCGCAAACACCAGGCGCTGCACCCGCAGCGCCGGCCCGTTGCTGGCCATCCACACCGGCGTGGCATAGGGGATGGACTCGCGGTCCACCGCGATCGAGCGGCCTGCGGTCAGCGGCACGCCTTGGGCGCCGCGCGGGCCGGCATCTTCAGCGCCTTCGCCCAAAGCCTCTTCGCGGAAAAACACATAGCGCGGATTCGCCCACAGCATTTCTTGCGCCCGCTGCGGGTTGCGCAACACCCAGGCCTTGATGCCATCCCAACTGGCGTCGCGCACCAGGCCTTGGTCAAGCAGCCAGCGGCCCACGCTTTGATAGGGTTGTCCATTGGTCCCGGCAAAGGCCAAGCGCACCCAGCGGTTGCGGCCATCGGGCTCTTGCACCCGCACCTGGCCCGAGCCTTGGATGTGCAACACCAGCGCATCGATCGGGTCGGCCAGCCAGGCGATCTCTTGCCCGGCCAAGGCCGCGCGGGCCTCGGGCAAGGTGTCGAGTTGCTGGCGGGTGAACCACGGCCGTCCCTGGCGCTGGGCTTGCTGGGCGGCGGCCGGAAAGGCGTACAAGGGCACACCAAAGCCCGGCCCGGCCTGGCGTGCGGCATTCATTTGCGGCTCGTAGTAGCTGGTGAGCAGGCCCTCAGTTGCGCCTTGCAAAGGCTCGACGCGATAGGGCTGCAAGCGGGTGACCATCCACAAGCGCTGCTCACTGGCGTCGGCAATGCTCAGGCGGCGCACGTCGGCGCACAAAGGGCCAAACACGGGGCCGGGGCGCTCGCAGTTTTTCAGCCACGCGTTCCAGGCCTCGTGCAGGCTGTCGTCTTGCCAACCTGGGAGATCGTCCCACGACACCGGCGTCCAACGGCTTTTCAGCGCCAGCTCGGGCGAAGGGGTGCCCGGCAAACCCGCCAAACCCGCACGGGAACTGGGCGCGCTTGGGGGTGCGACAAGCTCGGGGCTGGGGCTGGGCGTGGAGGGCGTAGGGGCGGCGCCCTGCGCTGGCCGTTCGGGTTGCGGGGCCATGACGCGAGGCGGTGCACTGCAAGCGACCAGGCTTCCTACAATCGCAGCCATGATCCAACTTGCCTTGGCCTGCTGAATGTGGCTGATCTTTCTTGAAGCCTTGGGCGCGGGCTTGCTGTTGGTGTTCATTGTTTGGTGGACGATGTTCTCAGGCCGCCCACCCACCCCTCCGATCGAGCCGGCTGAGCCCGATGCGCCTGATGCGCCAGCGGCCCCCAGCGAAGGCGCACCAACCGCCGCAGCCCCAGGCGTCGCGCCACCCACCCAAAAAGCGGACTGAGGGGTCTTCACGGCGCAGCGCGCACTCGGTTGGAGAGTTCGACAGCCGAGCGCACGGCCATTTTTTCGAACACCCGGGCGCGGTGCACCTCGACCGTGCGCACACTGATGTGCAACTGGTCGGCGATGAGTTTGTTGGGCAGGCCCTCGACCACGCACTGCATGACCTCGCGCTCGCGCTCGGTCAAACCCTCGATCAGCTGGGTCAGGCTTTGCTGGCGCTGCTGGCTGTGCAGCTGTTGCGCCGAGCGCTGCAAGGCTTGCTCAACCCGGTCCACCAGCGAGTTGTCCGAAAAGGGTTTTTCGCAAAAGTCGAACGCACCGCGCTTGACGGCATCGACCGCCGTGGGCACATCGGCATGACCGGTCAAAAAAATCACCGGCAAAGCGGGCAAGCAGCCTTTGTCGATCAGGCGATCAAACAGGGCCAAGCCACTGATGCCGGGCATGCGCACATCGAGCAACAGACAGCAAGCTTGGCGCGGCAACTGGGGCACATGGTCCAGCCCCAGGTGCTCGATCAGGCCCTCGGCACTGTCAAAGCACTGGGTTTGCAAACCGCGCGAGCGCAGCAGCCAAGCCAGCGCCTGGCGCACGCTTTCATCGTCGTCGACCACATAGACCAGGGCTTCTTGAACCGGTTGCATG
Organism: Limnohabitans rimovensis (SeqCode); assembly: GCF_965234775.1. Taxonomy (GTDB): domain Bacteria; phylum Pseudomonadota; class Gammaproteobacteria; order Burkholderiales; family Burkholderiaceae_C; genus Limnohabitans; species Limnohabitans rimovensis. The sequence goes on from NZ_OZ248567.1 coordinate 141,709, forward strand.
GTCAAGATTGTGGCAGGGCGGGCACGGCCGGGCTGTGTGCCGGGTCTTGGGGCGCCAGGGCCAGGCTGAAATAAAACTCGGTGCCACCGCTGGCCAAGGCGCGGTGTTGCAAGCGGGCACCGTGTTGCTCCACCACGGTGCGGCACAGGCTCAGGCCCAAGCCCATGCCCTCGGCCTTGGTGGTGAAAAACGGGGTGAACAACTGGGATGACACCTCGGCGCTGATGCCCAAACCACCGTCGGCGATGGAGAACACCAAGCCCTCGCCGGGGTCGGTGCTGGGGCACACCACGATGCGCAAATCGCGCACCCGCCCGGTGGGCAGGTCTTGCATGGCTTGCATGCCGTTGCGCGCCAAATTGAGCAAGACCTGCTCGACCATGGTGCGGTCGCACCACACAGCGGGCAAGTCGCTGGGGCAGTCGACGTGCAAGCGCACACCGGTTTTGCGCGCTTGCAGCGTGACCAAAGGCAAGATGCTGTCCACCAAGCTGTGGGCGGCCACCGCCTCGCGCGCATGGTCGCGGCGGCGCACAAAGTTGTGCACGCTTTTGATGACCAAACCCGCGCGGCGCGCTTGGTCGGCGATGTGCTCCAAAGCCTGGCCGAGCTGCTGGCCCATGGTGGCGGTCATGGACGCATCGGCTTGCAACAGGTTTTGGCTGCCGCTGGCATAGCTGGCGATGGCGGCCAAGGGTTGGTTCAGCTCGTGGCTCAGCAGCGAAGCCATTTCGCCCACGGTGGCCAAACGGGCGGTGGCCTGCAAGCGGTCCAGGGTGGCGCGGCTCAACTCTTCACTGGCGCGTTGGGCGCTGATGTCGAGCACCGCACTCATCCAACCGGTTTGGCTGCCGCTGGCATTGATCAGCGGGGCCTCAAAAATCAGCACCGGGAAACGCTCGCCGTTTTTGCGCTGAAATTCCGACTCCGTGCCTTCGCGCGGCGGCGTGTTGCCGGCCAAGCGCCAGGCCTGGCGTTTTCCGTATTCATCCACCTTCTCGGGCGGCCAATAGGGTGCGGGAATGCCTTGGCCGAGCAACTCCTCGGCCTCAAAGCCCACCATCTCACAAAACGCTGGGTTGACATAGGTGATGCGCCCTTGCAGGTCACGCGCGCGCAAACCTGTGACCAGCGAGTCCTCCATGGCTTTGCGAAAGGCCAAAGCGTCGGCCAGGTCGCGCTCGGCGCGTTGGCGCCGGCGCATGTCGCGCGCCAACAAGGCCAACACCGTCACCAAAGCCAGTGACAAGCCCAGCACCAAGGCGGTGAGCAAATTGGGCAACCAATTGGGCGAGGCGCGCCAGCTGTCCAAACGCAGCACCAAGACATAGCCCGGCAAGTCAATGGTTTGCTGGGCGCTGAACAAGCGCGGGCCCCGATGTATGCCCCCGCGCAAGGCCAAACGGGTGCCGTCAAGTTCAACAAACGACACCTCTTGGGCGCGGGTGTGCTCGCGCCGGACCATGGCCTCGAGCATCTCCACCAGGGCGTAGCTGGCCACCAAAAAACCGCTCAAGCGACCGCCTTCGTACACTGGCAAGCACAGCTCCATCACCTCCAAACCTTGGCCGTCTTGCACCGACACAAAGGTGCTGGGTGCATACGCAGCCGCGCTGGTGCGCCGGGCCAAAGCGCAGGCTTGCTCAACGTCGGCCAGCGCGTTGTCGCGCCCCAAGCGGGCAAACACCGGGGTGCGGTAGACGCTGTCCACCCCCACCCGCAGTTGCAAGGCCGGGCCGCGCCATTCCAAACGCACCCACTCGCGGTGGTTGCGCAGTACCTCTTCGGCCGGTGCCACCCAGACCGCTGGGCTTTGCGCCTCGGGTTGCAGGGCTTGCAGGGTTTGCACATTGCGCTGCATTGCGGCACGCACGTCGCCCACGGCGTCCACCGTGTCGCGCTCGAGTTGATCTTGCATTTGGGCTTTTTCGTAGCGCAGCGCCAACCAGGCCAAGGCGGTCAGCAACACCACCACGAGCAACAGCAACACACCCCACAGCACCCAGCGGCGTGCTTCGACGGCAGCAAGCCAGCGCCAGCGGTTCACAACAAACGGTGGCCCAAGGCGGGCAATTGGCTGCGCCAACGCTCGAGGGTGGCCATGTCGAGATCGGCCAGCACCACACCGGCGTCGGTGGCTTGGTGCGCCACCACCTCGCCCCAGGGGTTGACGCACAGGCTGTGGCCCCAGGTGCGGCGGCCATTGGCATGCTCGCCGCCTTGGGCACTGGCCACCACCCAGCACAGGTTTTCCACGGCCCGGGCGCGCAGCAACACCTCCCAGTGGGCCTGTCCGGTGGTGTGGGTGAAGGCACTGGGCACCAGCAGCACATGGGCCCCGGCCTGGCTCAATTGGCGGTACAACTCCGGAAAGCGCAGGTCATAGCACACGCTCAAGCCCACGCGCCAAACTTGGCCGTCGCGTGCGCTCAGGTCAAACCAGGTGGGGGTGTCGCCAGCTTGGAGCACACGCGATTCGTCGTAGCGTTCTTGGCCATTGTCAAAGCCAAACAAATGCATCTTGTCGTAGCGCGCCACACATGCGCCCGACGGGTTGAACACCAGGCAACTGTTGCGCACCCGCTCAGGCTGGCCGCTGACCGACAGGGGCAGGGTGCCGCCCACCACCCACAAACCCAGCTCGCGCGCCGCTTGGGCCAGCATGCTTTGAATCGGGCCGTGGCCATAGGCCTCTTGGATGGCCAGCTTGTCGGTGTCGCGCTGGCCCAGCAGGCAAAAATACTCGGGCAACACGGCCAGCTCGGCCCCTTGCTCGGCGGCCTGGGCCAGCGCCTGGCGGGCGTGGGCCAAATTGGCATCGCGCTCGGTGCCCGAAACCATTTGGATCGCCGCCACCTTCATGGCTTGCCCGTCCTGGGGGTTTTGGCATCGCTGTCTGTGGCGGTGAAGGGGGTCACGCGCGGATCGGCCCAGCTGCCGTCCACGCGGAAGGTTCGGGTGTTGACATCGATCAAGGGCTGGCGCAACAGCAATTGGGCGAGAAAGCTGGTCAAACCGGCCAAGGGGTTGATCACCCCATAGACCAAGGAGGCGGTACCGGCATTGATCTCGGGCACCACCACCACCTTGATGTCCTGGGTTTCGTGTTGGATGTCGGCGCGACCTTCCATGAGGACCGCAGCGGCCACGCCCTTCATTTGCAAGTTGTTGGTGGTGGCCACGCCTTGTTCAATTTGCACATCGCCGCGAAAGAAGTCAAAGGCAAAGCCTTCGCTGAACAGGTCGCGGAAGTCCAGCGTCAAGCGCCGCGGCAGCGATTGCAAGCTGAGCACGCCGAGCAAGCGCGCCGCACCAGGGTCGGACTTGAGGAATTGACCGCGCTCGATGTTGACATTGAACTGACCCACCATGCTGGGGTAGTCGATGGTCAAGGGCGAGCCCTGCCAACCCACCTGGCCTTCCATGCGGCCCTTGCCACCGCGCACCGCGCCGGGTGTGCCCATGCGGGCCAAAAACTCACCCGCGTCGCCAATGTCCAAGGTGAATTTCAGCTGGGTGCGGCGGCGGGTTTGGCCCGGTAAAGCCAGCCAATTGCCGGTCGCGCTCAGCTGCGCTTCAGGCACCGTGAGGTTGAGCCGGTTGAGCCGCCACTCGCCAATCGCGCGTGGACCGGTGGGGACATTGACCGCCTCGACCTCGGCGCGGCCCAATTTTTTGCCACGCAGTTGCAACTCGTTGACCACGATGTCCAAGGCCGGCAGGCTTTTGGGTTGCTCGAACATCAGGTTTTCAATGTCGCTGACGGCGCTGGGTGGCACATCCAATCGCGCCAAGCGCACATACAAGCGCGCCGGTGTGTTGGCCACCACTGGGCGGTATTCCAAGTAGCCCTCGAGCTCTTGGGCGTGCAAGTTGGCCCGCCACAACGGGCCTTGGCGCGTGCCGCCGATGTGCAGTTGGTTCAATTCGCGCCGATCCCAGGTGACCTTTTGGGCCTGCACCACCGCAGCGTTGGGCAGGTACGCGTCCATGCCATCGGCCGCGCTGGGGCTGCCCAAACCGCCCAGGGCGTCGCTTTCCATCACCGCTTGCCAACGGTCCAGGTCGATGTTGGGCCAACTCAGTTTGACCAGCACCCCTTGGTCAGGCCAGGGCAAGGCCTCGCTGGCCCCTTGCCCCAGGGCGATGGCCCCGCGCAGCACGCGTGGCGTGGCGGCCGTGGTGTCGCGCTCATAGCGCACATTCAAAGCGCTGCCCAAACTGGCTTGCAGGCTGTCGCGCCGGCCATCGCGCGTCACCCGTTGCTCCACCCGCAAGGGCCAGGTGGCCTCGGCGCTTTTGGCCAAGGGCGCGGGCAATGCGATCTCCAGGCCTTGCAAACTGCTGGTGAGTTGCCACTCGGGTTGGCCTTGGCGCAAACCCAGGTTGAAGCTGTAGTTGCTGCGCCCGCGTAAGAAGGGGGCCAGGCGCGCCAAGCCAGGCAAGTCGCGCGCCGCGCGCATGCCCTCGGCGGTAATGGCCCCTTGCACCTGCAAGCTCAAGGGCGAATCGTCCACCGCTGCGCGGGTGTTGTAGCGCAGGTCCAAGCGTGTGTCGCCGCCCCACACACGGGCTTGGGCGTCGGTCACGCTCAGGCTGGTTTCGGTGAATTGCAGCGTTGCGCGCAAGCGCGACATGGCCGGGGTCCAACTCGACCACTGCAAGTCGTTGCCGGGCAGCACCATGCGCCCTTGCACCCGCACCCGCTCGGGCGCGGCCAAAGGCAGGGTGAAGGCCAAGCGCAGGTCGGCCAGGCCGCTGCCTTGGGCGCTGTCAAAAACCTGCCCGGTCAAGGCACCCAGCGGTGTGCGGGTCACCACTTGCAGCCATTCGCCCAAAGGGGCGCGGCCATCGGCACTGAGCTCGACCTGCGGGGCCGCGCCCATGTCAGGGATCTGGGCTTGGATGTTTTGCCACGCCAAATTGGGCACCGAGGGCATGCGGGCCTTGGCGTTTTTGATCTGGAAACTGGTGCGGTTCAGCACCAACTCGCCCGAGGTCACGCTCAACGCGGGCCACTCCACAGGCGCTGGGCTTGCCCGCGCGGCGCTGGGGTTGGGCACGGGTGAGGGCACATAGGCAAAGCCCACGTCTTTGAGCTGGCCTTGGATGGAGAACTCGCCTTGTTGCGGTTGGCGAAACGGGAACTGGCGCAAGTCACCCTTGATGCGCACCGCAGCTTGCAGGCCTTGGCCGCGCAGCAAAGCATTGCGCAGGTAATCGCGCACACCGGCATCGATGGCCGTGGGCAAATAACGGTGCAGTTGGCGTGCCTCGATGCGGACAATTTTTCCCTTGAGGTCGAGCACCCCTGGCCCAGGCTGATCGCCTTTGGCGCTGCTCCAGCTGCCACTGGCCTCGACCGCAGCATCGGCATTGCTCAGCTGGGCATCTTTGAATTTCACGCTCAAGGCGTCACCATTGCGCTGCCACTCCACATCGGCCTGTGCCTTGTCCACCACCAGGCGGGGCTCGCTCAGGCCCAAGGCCCCTTCGATCGCGCCCGACTTCATGGCCAATTGGATGCGGCCCTTGGTTTGGTCGAAGTCAAAGTCCAGGTCCGCCCCTTGCAAACCCGGCAGCGACCACGCGCCAGCAAGCAAGGCCGGCTTGATCTGGGCTTGGCGCCACTGCCCTTTGGCGCTGTAGCGGGCGCCGCCCACATGGTCTTGCCATTGGGCCTTGAGGCCCTCGAGTCGGCCCTGCGGCTGGTGCGCGCTCAAGGCCTCGCGCAAGGCCGCCGGCAGGGGCAGGCGTTGACCGATGCGGGTGAGGGCACTCAGGTCCAAGCGGTCGGCACTGACCTCCATCGGTCCGTCCCCGGGTTGTTCGCCACGCCAGCCCAAGCGCACGGCGCCGCCGGGCCATGGCTCGCCCTCGGCGGTGGCAAATTGCAGGTCGTCGCTGAACACCGCATGGCCGTTGGCTGTGCGCTCATAGCCGACGCGGCCGCGCAAGTCACGCAAGTCCAAGGGGGTCAAGCCAGCACCCCACTGGAATTCAGCACGGTCAAAGGCCAGGTCGGCGGTGATGCCGCTGATTTGCAGGGGCGCCACCACGTCCACCCAGGCCTCGACCGCGCCCGCCCCTTTGAGCCAGGGGTCGGCGTCGGCGCCCAGCTGAGAGGGGGTGCGCAACCACGCGGCGTCCAAGCGCGGGGCTTTCACATAGATTTGCCCCGACCACTCTTGCCAGCGCCCGTTGTGCAAGCTGAGCAAGGGTTGGCGAAACTGCCCGCGCAGGCTGAGCCGCTCGCCCCAGCCCGCCGGTGGCGTGGCGTCGAGACGCAGATCGTGTTGGTTCAGGTGGTTGCGCACCACGGCGGTGACGTTTTCCAACCAAACCGGCTCGGGGCCAGGGCGGGTGTCGTCGCGCCAACGCACCCGGCCTTGGCTGACGAGAAATTCGGACTGCGAAAAAAACCAATCCAGGGCATCGCTGTTGTCAGCGCCGCCCAGCGTTTGCCCAGCCAAAAGCCACTGGCCTTGGGCATCGCGCCCCACCTCCACCTCCAAGCCCTCCAGGTGCACTTGGTCAAACGACAAGCTGGTGAGCGAGCGCAGCGATAAACGCATGACCAAACGGGCCACGCGCAAGCTGGGCGGGTCTTGTGGGTTGGCGCTGTCCAAGACCTGCAGGTCTTGGATTTCAAAAGTCGGTATCCAGCCCTCGGAATGGGCGCTGAGCTCGCCCATGCGCAGGTTGACGCCCATTTTTTGCACCACCTGGCGCTCGATCCAAGGCCGAAAATCACCAATGCGGGGCACAATGACCGCATGGATGCAACCCCACACCAGCAACAAGGCCACGCCGGCCCACACCAGCGTCCAAACCAGTCCCCGCGCCAAGCGTGCCAGCATGCGCAGCCCAGGATGGGAAAGTGGGGTGGCAGGCGAGGTCTGGGTCATGGGCACGTGTAAGTCCATCTAATTATCCCCTGCCACCACCCCAGCCCCACCATGAGCGAGCCCTTGCCCCCTGCAACCCCCTTGAAAGCGCTGGCTGCGCACAGCCGATTGGTGCAACGCTTGCGCCGCCGCTATGGCGATTGGCTGGCGCACCTGCCCCCCGGCGCGCCGGTGGCGGACAGCATGGCCGTGGCCTATGCACGGCTGCGCGAGCAGGCTGGCCTGGACGTGCCCGATGCCCTGCGCTGCCTGCGCCAATGTGTGCTCGAGCGGCTGGTGGTGCTCGACACCGAACAAGGCGCCGACTTGTCCGTGGTCACGCGGGCCATGACCGAGTTGGCCGAATTCACCCTGGACGTGGCCTGCCAAATGGCGTTTCAACAACTGGATGAATTGCATGGCGCGCCGCTCAAAGCCGACGGCACGCGCTGCCCGTTTTGGATCGTCGGCATGGGTAAGTTGGGCGCGCGCGAGCTCAACGTCTCCAGCGACATCGACTTGATTTATGTGTACGAAGAAGACGGTGAAACCACCGGGCGTGACGATGGGCGCGGCCAGATCGACCACCAGGGCTACTTCAGCAAGGCGGTCAAGCTGATCTACACCTTGATCGGCGACACCCAAGCCCATGGATTTGTGTTTCGCATGGACTTGGCCCTGCGCCCCAACGGCATGTCGGGGCCGGCGGTGATCTCGCTGTTGGCGCTGGAAGAGTATTTTTTGGTCCAAGGCCGCGAGTGGGAGCGCTTTGCCTGGCTCAAAAGCCGGGTGGTGGCGCCGCGCTGCCACATGCAACAAGCACATGCCCTGCGCGACACGGTGCAGCCCTTTGTGTATCGGCGCTACTTGGACTACAGCGTGTTTGAAGCCCTGCGCGGCTTGCACCGGCAAATCCGCGACCAAGCGGCGCGCCACAGCGCGGGCCGCCCGGAGCGGGCCAACGACGTCAAGCTCGGGCGCGGCGGCATCCGCGAAATTGAGTTCACGGTGCAGCTGTTACAAGTTGTGCGTGGCGGGCAATTCCCGGAGCTGCGCACCCGGCCCACCCTGAACGCCTTGCAGCGCCTGGCCCGCGCCCAACTGATGCCCGAGCCCACCGCCCAAGCGCTGGCCCAGGCCTATGTGTTTTTGCGCCGGGTGGAGCACCGCATCCAATACCTGGACGACCAACAAACCCATGTGCTGCCCACCGATGCGGCCGACCTGCTGTGGCTGGCGCACAGCTTGGATCTGGCCGATGTGGCCGCACTGCAAGCCGCGTTGTCGCGCCACCGCGCGGTGGTGGCGGGCGAATTTGAGCGCCTGCTCGGGCAAGACGGCGCCCCCGCAACGCCGGTGGCCAAGAGCAGCGATGCGGCCACCCGCGCGGCCAGCGACATGGACCAAGCGCTGGACCTGGAGGCCTTGGCCCCCTTGCTGCCGCCCGCCTTGGCTGAGCGGGTGCGCGAATGGCCCGACCACCCGCGGGTGCGGGCCTTGCGCGAGGACGGGCGCCAGCGTTTGGTCAAGCTGATCAAACGCACCCACCAGTGGACCCAAGAGGGCAGCATCAGCGAAACCGCTGCGCTGCGCTGGTGCGATTGGATCGAGCCCTTGCTGCGCCGCGAAAGCTATTTGGCGCTGCTGCTTGAACGCCCCCAAGTGCACCAACAACTGCTGCGCTTGCTGGGTGCCGCGCGTTGGACCGCGCGCTATTTGCTGCAACACCCCGGGGTGATTGACGAGTTGGCCAGCCCGGCCTTGCTGATGGAGCGCTTTGACCCCGCCGAGATGCAGCGCAACCTCAACGAGCGCCAGCAGGCTTTGGCCGGCGTGGGTCAAGACGACGAGGAAAGCCTGCTCAACTTGCTGCGCCGCGCCCACCATGCTGAGACCTTTCGCATCCTGGCGCGCGACGTGGAGGGCCGCTTGGGGGTGGAGCAAGTCGCCGACGACTTGAGCGCGTTGGCCGATGTGATCTTGCGGGTGACCGCGCAATGGGTATGGCAGCGCCTGAAACAACGCCACCGCGAAGCGCCCGCGTTTGCCATCTTGGCCTACGGCAAGTTGGGCGGCAAAGAGCTGGGCTATGGCAGCGATTTGGACATTGTGTTTGTGTACGACGACGCGCATGAGCAGGCCGGTGAAATCTATGCCCAGTACGTGCGCAAAATCATCCACTGGCTGACCGTCAAAACCGCCGAAGGCGATTTGTATGAAATTGACACCGCGCTGCGACCCAACGGCAACTCCGGCCTGTTGGTGAGCGACTTCGAGTCGTTTGCCAACTACCAAGCCCAGCGTGGCAGCAACACCGCTTGGACCTGGGAGCACCAGGCGATGACACGGGCGCGTTTTTGCGTCGGTCAGGCCGACTTTCAAGCGCGCTTTGATGCGGTGCGCGAGCAAGTCATTTGCGCCCCGCGCGACCTCGCCGCCTTGGCCCAAGAGATTGGTGCCATGCGCGAGAAGCTGCGCCAGGCCAGGCCGCCACAGGCGGGGCTGTTTGACGTCAAGCATGGCCCCGGTGGCATGGTGGACGCGGAGTTTGCGGTGCAGTTTTTGGTGCTGGGCCATGGCCAAGCCCACCCCGGCTTGCGCGCCAATGTGGGCAACATCGCCTTGCTGCAACTCGCCGAAGCGGTGGGCTTGCTGCCCACTGGCGTGGGCCAAACCGCGGCCCGCGCTTACCGCAGCTTGCGCCGCTTACAACACCGCGCCCGCTTGGACGAAGCCCCGACCCAGGTTCCACCCGAGACCGTGGCCACCGAAAGCCTGGCCATTGCGCGTCTGTGGGAATGCACTTTGGGGACCCAGCCCGCGGCTTCGCCCTGAATCGGCATCAGCGGTTTTGGCGAATTTTCTGCACCAACGCCGTGGTCGAAAAACCCGACACAAAAGGGATGGCCAAGGCCGTGCCGCCCCAGCGGGCCATGGCCTGGGTCTCGGGCAAAGTGGCCATGTCGTAATCGCCCCCTTTGACCAGCACATCCGGGCGCAGGCCTTCAATCAGTTGCAGCGGTGTGTCTTCGTCGAACCAAGTGACGAGGTCCACCGAGGCCAGCGCGGCGATCAAACAAATCCGGTCGGCCTCGCGGTTCAAGGGGCGATCATCACCCTTGCCCAAGCGCCGGGCCGAGGCATCGGTGTTGAGCGCCACCACCAAGCTGCCCCCCAAGCGGCGCGCCTGGGCCAAGTACGTCACATGGCCTCGGTGCAGCACATCAAACACCCCATTGGTGAACACCACCGGCCCGCGCACGCGCAAGGCTTCAACCGCCAAAGAGGCCTGGGCTGGGGCCACGCATTTGGCCAAAAAATCGGGTTCATCCATGGCGCTGATTCTAGGGATGCGTTGCCCATGTGGCACCCATCGCGGCGAAAGCATTGTTAGGCAGCGGGCGCTTGGCTGCCTAAACGCCCCGTGGTGTCACAGCGGAGATGCCACAGGGCTAGAGAGCGCCTAGTGCTGGCGAGCGGCCAACGCTGGCCCGGGGAAGACGGGCGCAACGGGGTTCAGCGCTGCGGGGCTTTGGGCGCATGGGCGGCGCGCCATTTGCGCACCTCTTGCGCGATGTCGCCAAGCTGGGTCAAGGGCACCATGCCGGGTATTTCGCGCCGGCGCAAAGCGGGTGAACTGCCGCCCGCCCAAATCGTCACATGGGCTGGCAACATGCTGCGCAACTCTTGCAAGCCGTCGACCACTTGGTTGGGGTTCATGTTGATGCTGCAACTCAACGCCACCACATCCACTTGGTGCGCTTGCGCCGCCAAGACAATGTCGCGCAGCGGCGTTTGAATGCCCAAAGACACGCAGCGGCAGCCCTCGATGGCCATGATGCTTTGGGCCATCAACAAGCCCACGGCATGGGACTCTTGGGGAAAGGTGGTGAGCAACACCTTGGGGGTGCTGTGCAGGCCTTGCTCGGGCACGCTGCCAATGGCATGGCGAATGACGGTGGTGACCGACTCGGTGTAGAGGTGCTCCTCAAACACCTCGAGCGCACCGCGCAACCAGGCTTCCCCCACCATCACATTCAGCGGGGCCACCACTTCGGTGACAAACCGCGTCAGTCCCAAGGTGATGGCGGCTTGGCTGAAGGCCCGGCGCAAGTCCTCGGCCCGGTGTTCTTTGATCATTTGCATGAAGTCGCGCAAATCGACCTCGGCCTCGCCCTCGTCCGTTTGAGCCACCCAGTGCACGCGCTCGCCCGACATGCCCTGGCTCAAGCGCTGCAACTCTTCAATCGGCAAAGCCACGATGCGCCCGGGGCGGTGGCCTTGGTCGAGCAGTCTTTTGATGACGCGCAGTTTTTCTACATCTGACAAGGTATAGGCACGCTCGCCAAAGGCATCGCGCCCCGGTTGCGGAAAACCATACCGGCGCTCCCACACGCGCAAGGTGTCCTTGGCCAGCCCCGTGTCACGCTCCACACCGGCAATGGACATGGTCAAGGGCTCATGTTGGGCGCGAAAATTCATGCAGCAATGTCCTTGTGGGGGCCTTGGATTAGCCAAACTGTCCTAGACAATTTGGCCTGTTTGGGCGATCATCGCCCATCTGAGGCCAAAAATCAAGCCCAGGGATACGCCTGAATCAGGATGCCGTTTCAGGGCGATGGCCCTGAATCCGCTCGACAGACCCGCCACCCCCGCAAGCGCCACCCACCGCATTGGACCGACCCATGAAACTGCACCCAAGCTGCCCCACGCACCCCACCCTGGCCCAGGTCGGCTTGGCCCTGTGGCTGTGCGCGGCAGGCTTTTGGACTGGACTGGGGGCGGCGGTGGCCCAAACCACGGGCCCAGCCAGCGTCGCGGCCCCGACCCAAGCCAGCGCCAGCGGACCCGCAGGCGCCGCCTGCCCACGCCTGCTGCGCCACACCCACGATCGGCTGCAAGACGAAAAACCCCAATCCCTGTGCCAATACACCGGCCAGGTGGTGGTGGTGGTCAACACCGCCAGTTTTTGCGGCTTCACCCCGCAGTACAAGGGCTTGGAAGATTTGTACGCCCGCTACAAAGGGCGCGGCTTGGTGGTGCTGGGCTTTCCCTCCAACGACTTTTCCCAAGAACCGGACTCGAACCAAAAAATCGCCGACTTTTGCGAAAACACCTTTGGGGTCAAGTTCCCCATGTTCAGCAAAACCAGCGTCACCGGCAACCAAGCCGTGCCTTTGTTCAAGCAACTCGCCGAGCTGACCGGCACCCGCCCGCGCTGGAACTTTTATAAATATGTGATTGCCCGCGATGGCACCCATGCGGTCGCCTTCAGCAGCATGACCGGCCCCCAAGACAAAAGCTTTGTCGCCGAAGTGGAAAAGCAGCTGAGCGTCAAGCTGCCCTGACACTTTTCGCCAAAATACATACACTGCGGGCCCATGTGCCCCATTGACCCTTCTTTTTGAACACCGAATGAAAATTGCCATTGTTGGTTCTGGCATTGCCGGCCTGGGTGCTGCCCACGCCTTGCATGGCCATGCCCAGATCAGCCTGTTTGAGGCGGGAGACTACTTTGGCGGCCACACCCACACCGTGGACGTGACCTTGCCCAGCGGCGGCCAGCCGACCACCCACGGCGTGGACACCGGGTTTTTGGTGTTCAACGAGCGCACCTACCCGGGGCTGATCGCCTTGCTGGCCGATTTGGGCGTGCCCAGCGCAGCGTCGGACATGTCGTTTTCGGTGCAAGTGCCGCGCCCCGATGGGTCGCCCGGCTTGGAATGGAACGGGGCCACCCTCAACACCGTGTTTGCCCAGCGCAGCAACTTGCTGCGCCCGCGCTTTTGGGCCATGTTGCGCGATGTGCTGCGCTTCAACACCCTGGCCAGCGGCCTGGCCGAGCAAGGCAAAGATGCCGAGTTGCAACAGCCCTTGGAAGATTTTTTGGCCGCGCACCAGTTTGGCCCGGTGTTTCGCGACTGGTATTTGCTTCCGATGTTGGGCAGCATTTGGAGCTGCCCCACCGATCAAATGCTGCGCTTTCCGGTGGCCACCTTGATCCGCTTTTGCCACAACCATGGCCTGATCCAGGTCAACAACCGACCGCGCTGGCACACCGTGCGCGGCGGGGCGCGCCAGTATGTGTCGCGCATCACCGAGCGCATCGACGACAAACGCTTGCGCACACCGGTGCGGCGCATCGAGCGCACTGCGGCAGGCGTGAGGGTGTTCACCGACGCTGGCCCCGAAGCCTTTGACCATGTGGTGCTGGCCTGCCATGCCGACCAAGCCCTGGCCTTGCTGGCCCAACCCAGCTTGGAAGAAGCCAGCACCTTGGCGGCCATTCGCAGCCAGCCCAATGAAGCGGTGTTGCACACCGATGCCTCGGTGATGCCCCAGCGCAAATTGGCCTGGGCGGCCTGGAACTATGAGCGCAGCACCGAGACCGCGCGCGAACAGCAACAGGTGTGCTTGCACTACTGGATCAACCAATTGCAGCCCTTGCCGTTTGACCAAGCGGTGATCGTCTCGCTCAACCCCTTGCGCGAGATCGACCCGGCCTGCGTGCTGGGCCGCTACGCATACGACCACCCCGTGTTCGACCTGGCCGCCATCGCGGCGCAGCGCCACATGGCGGCCTTGCAAGGCCAACAACGCACCTGGTATGCCGGTGCATGGCTGGGTTATGGCTTTCACGAAGATGGCTTGCGCGCCGGTCAAGCCGCCGCGCGCGGCATCTTGAGCGCGGGCATGGCCGGGCCCCGTTCATGAGCCACGCCTGGATGCCCCGCGCGCCGATCGGGCCCTTGCTGGGGTTTGGCCAGGTGCGCCATGCGCGCTTGAAGCCCCAAGCCCATGCCTTTGCCTACCCCACTTATTTTTTGATGCTGCCCATGCGCCATCTGCAAGCCCATGGCGGCGGGGCTTTGGCGCTGAACCGGCGCGCCGCGCTGAGCTTTCACGACGCCGACCACGGCGACGGCCGCAGCGCCGCTGAAGGCGGGTCTTTGGCCTGGGTGCTCGAATTGCTGGCGCGCGAAGGCATCGACGACGCCGATGGCGAGGTCTGGCTGCACTGCTACCCCCGGGTTCTGGGCTATGCCTTCAAACCTGTGAGTTTTTGGTATTGCCACCGCCAAGACCACAGCCTGCGCGCCATCGTGGTGGAGGTGAACAACACCTTTGGCGAGCGCCATTGTTATTTGTTGCCCACGCCCCTTTGGGGGGTGGAGCAAACCGCGTCCAAGGTGTTCCATGTGTCGCCGTTTTGCCACATCGAAGGCGTTTACCGTTTTCGCTTCATGCGCACCCAGCGCGATGAGGGCGAACGCACGGTGGTGCGCATCGACCACGACGACGCTTTAGGCCCGCTGCTGCAAACCAGCGTCAGCGGGGACTTGGTGCCGGTGAGCGCGCACAGCCTTCGGCGCGCCGTGTGGCGCTACCCCTTGATGACCTGGGGCGTGATCACCCGCATCCACTGGCAGGCCTTGAAACTGTGGTGGCAGCGCATCCCGTATGTGCCCAAACCGCATCGCCCCTCTGAATTTGTCACCCGTTGAGCTGAGCTGAAACGATGAACACCTCCACCGCGCCGCAGCACCGCCTGCCCACCGACATGCCCTTGGCTGCACGCCGGGTGTTGCCCTTACTGCAAAAACTCCAACATGGCCGCTTGCACCTGCGCCTGCCCGATGGCAGCGAGTCGGTGTACGGCCACAGCGAACACCCCAGCGCCAGCCTGGTGGTACACGACTGGGGCGTGTTTGCCGCCGCCATGCGCAGCGGCGACATTGGCTTTGCCGAGTCGTTCATCGCGGGCGAATGGGAAACCCCCGATTTGTGCGCCCTGTTGCGCGTGTTCATTGCCAACCGCAACGCGCTGGAGGCCGTGATTTACGGCCGCTGGTGGGGCCAGTTGGCGCACCGCTTGCGCCATTGGCTCAACCGCAACACACGCACCAACAGCCGCAAAAACATCCATGCCCATTACGACCTGGGCAATGCCTTCTACAGCCTGTGGTTGGACGAGACCATGAACTACTCGTCGGCCTGGTTCGATGGCAACCCGATGCTGCCCATGGCCCAAGCGCAAGACGCCAAAGTGCGCCGGGCGCTGCGCATGGTCAACCTCACGCCGGGACACAACCAGCGCCTGCTCGAAATTGGCTGCGGCTGGGGGGCACTGGCTGAAATGTCCACCCGCGAATGGGGCGTGGACTTCACTGGCGTGACGCTGAGCGATCAGCAACTCGCACATGCCCAAAAGCGCTTGAACGATCAGGGCTTGGGGGCGCAGGCGCAGTTTCGCTTGCAAGACTACCGCGACATCAGCGATGCCCCCTTCGATGCCATTTGCTCGATCGAGATGATCGAGGCGGTGGGCCAAGCCTACTGGCCCACTTATTTTGAGACCGTGGCGCGTTTGCTCAAACCCGGCGGCCGCGCTTGCATCCAAAGCATTGTGATCGCCGACACCTACTTTGATCGCTATGTGCGCGGCACCGACTTCATCCAGCAGTACATCTTTCCTGGTGGCTGCTTGCCGTCGCCCAGCGCGTTTCGCCAACAGGCCCAAGCTGCGGGACTGCGCGTGGTCGACGAGTTTGCGTTTGGTGTGGACTATGCCCACACCTTGCGCCTGTGGCGTGAGCGCTTCATGCAGGTCAAGCCGCAGGTGCTGGCTTTGGGCTTTGACGAGCGCTTTGTGCGCATTTGGCAGTTTTATTTGGCGTATTGCGAAGCCGCCTTCATGGAAGCCAACACCGACGTGGTGCAGTACACCTTGCTCAAGCCATGAACGGGCGGCGCCGAGCCTTGGCCTTGACCGCCCTGTGCGCCGCTGGGTGTGCACTTGCACCCGTGCAAGCGGGCCCGCCCAGCCCATCAGGACCACGCCCCTCCGTCACCAGTGCAGACAGCGGGCTGACCCCCAGTGCGGCTTTGTCCGCAGGGCTGACGCGCTGGTTGGGCACACCCCAGTTGCTGGGCCAAGCGAACTTTCGCTACTTTGGTTTTTCGGTGTACCAGGCCCAGCTGTGGGTGGCACCAGGCAAGGGCGACCCCGCGCAAGCGTGGGCGCAGCAACCGGTGGTGCTGTCGCTGCGCTACCAACGCGCCCTGCCAGGGCCAGCGATTGCCCAGCGCAGCATCGAGGAGATGCGCCGCCACCCGTCGATGCCCGAAGCTGCTGCAGCGACCTGGCTGGCGCAGTTGCAAACCCTGCTGACCGATGTGCGCGAAGGCGAGCGACTGGTCGGCGTCTACGACCCCGCCAAAGGCCTGCAAATGTGGCATGAAGGTGCCGAATTGCGCGCACTGGGCAGCTCTTCAGACACCTTGTTGGCCCGGGTTTTCATGGGCATTTGGCTCGACCCGTCAACCTCTGCGCCCGAAATGCGCCAGCAATTGCTGGGCCTGGCCAAACCGTGACGACCGCGCCTTGGCCATTGGGCCACGCCGATCTGGCGCGCTTGGGCGCGATGGGTTTCCCCCTGGCCTTTGTCGCCCTGCCTTTGTACGTGGTACTGCCACACCACTATGCCAACACCTACGCCCTGCCGCTGTCGTGGATCGGCGCTTTGCTGCTGGCCGCGCGCTTGGGCGACGCCTTCATCGACCCCTGGTTGGGGCGCTGTACCGACGGCTGGTTTGCCCAAGCCAGCACCCGGGTGTTGGCCTGGGCACGCGCGTGCAGCGTGTTGTTGAGCGTGGGCTTGGTGCTGCTGTTTTTTCCGCACGGGGTCTTGCCCGTGCCCGCTTCGCCGGGGGGCTTGATGGGTGTGGCCAGCCTGGCTTTGGTGGCTTGCTGCCTGGGCCTGAGCACCTTGAGTTTGGCCCACCAATCCTGGGGGGCGCGGCTCGGTGGCAATGAAGCGCAACGCAGCCGCTTGGTGGGCTGGCGCGAAGGCCTGGGCCTGTGGGGGGTGATCTGCGCCAGCGTGTTGAGTGCCACGGCTGGCGTGGGGGCCATGGTGGTGGTGTTTGTGCTGGCCTTGGCAATGGCGCTGTGGGCTTGGCACCATGCACCAACACCAACAACACACGCTCACGCAGTTTTCACTGCAAATGCCAGTGCATCCGCGCTCGCACCGCGCACGGGGGACCAAGGCGGCATGGGTGCACCTTTGCAGCATGCGCTGTTTCGCGGTTTGCTGGCGGTGTTTGTGCTCAATGGCATTGCCAGCGCCATCCCCGCCACCTTGGTGCTGTTTTTTGTGCAAGACCGTTTGCAAGCGGCACCCGGGCAAGAGGGCATTTTTTTGGCCTTGTACTTTTGCGCCGCCGCCGTGTCCATGCCACTTTGGTTGCGCGCTGTGCAGCACCTGGGCTTGGTGCGGTGCTGGCTGCTGGGCATGGGGCTGGCCATGGCGGTGTTCATCTGGACCTTGGCCTTGGGGGCTGGCGACACCCTGGCCTTTGGCTGGGTGTGTGTGTTGTCGGGCTTGGCCTTGGGTGCAGATGTGATCGCCCCCGGCGCTTTGCTCACCGGCGTGGTGCAGCGTTTGGGTCAGGCGCAAACTCACCAAGGCCTTTACTGGGGCTGGTGGCAGGTCGCCACCAAACTCAACCTGGCCTTGGCCGCCGGACTCACCTTGCCCGCCTTGCAGTGGTGGGGCTACACACCAGGGCAACACGATGCCACCGGGCTCTGGACGCTCAGCTGCGCTTATGGCCTAATTCCTTGCCTGCTCAAAGCCGCAGCCGCGCTGTGCCTGTGGCTGCACCGGCACGCATTGACCCCACCACCCCCCTTGGAGACCCCCCCATGAAGCGTCGCTCCCTGTTGCTGGCTGCCCCGGTTGCCGCTGTTGCCACTTTGGCCGGTTGTGCGGGCCCGCGCATCGAAGAGCTGGCCCAAGAGTTGCCGCGCCTGGACCTGCGCCAGTATTTCAACGGCATGGTCGATGCCTGGGGCATCTTCACCGATCGCAACGGCAAAGTGGTCAAGCGCTTCACGGTGGTGATGGACTGCCGCTGGAGTGGCGAGGAAGGCGTGCTCGACGAGCAATTCATTTACAGCGACGGCACCCGCCAAAGGCGCGTCTGGCGCTTGCGCCATTTGGGCCAGGGGCGCTACAGCGGTCGCGCCGACGACGTGATCGGCGAAGCCCAGGGCCAAACCCAAGGCAATGCGTTTCAATGGGGCTACACCCTGGCCTTGCCGGTCGATGGCCGGGTGTGGGAGGTGCAGTTCGACGATTGGATGTACCTGATGGACGAGCGCGTGATGCTGAACAAAGCGCGCATGAGCAAATGGGGCGTTCACCTGGGCGATGTCACCCTGTCGTTCACCAAACGAGGCGGGGCATGACGCCTGCCCCACGTCGCATAGATGCAGTGGCTGGCGCCTGCCCCTTCGGCATGGGCCGCATCAGCACCCATGTGTGCGGTAGCGGTATCGACAACTGCATCAAGCTTTGCGGCATGGACATCGCCATGGAGCGCACATGG
This sequence comes from Limnohabitans rimovensis (SeqCode), assembly GCF_965234775.1. GTDB lineage: Bacteria > Pseudomonadota > Gammaproteobacteria > Burkholderiales > Burkholderiaceae_C > Limnohabitans > Limnohabitans rimovensis. Next base: position 159,993 of record NZ_OZ248567.1, read on the forward strand.
CTTTGAACCCCACGTTGGCATCTTGGCGCGGTCAACGGGTGTGGTTGATTGGCGCCTCCAGCGGCATAGGCCTGGCCTGTGCCCAGGCCTTGCACCAGGCTGGGGCCAGCGTGTGTGTGTCGGCGCGCAAAGCCGCGGCCCTGGACGGGTTTGTGGCCCAACACCCCGGCGCGCGCGCCCTGGCGATGGATGTGACCGATGCCGATAGCGTGGCCCAAGCCGCCAGCGCCGCCTGGGGTGAAAAAGGCCTGGATTGGGTGGTGTATTGCGCCGGCCACTACCAAGCCCACGAGGCCACCGCCTTTGATCTGCCCGACATGCTGCGCCACCAAGATGTGAACTACACCGGCGCGCTGCGCGTGCTCGACGTTTTACTGCCGCGCTTGTTGGCGCAAGGGCACGGGCATGTGAGCCTGGTGTCGAGCGTGGCCGGCTACAGGGGCCTGCCCAAAAGCCTGGCCTATGGGCCGACCAAAGCCGCCCTCACCCATTTGGCCGAGGCCTTGTACTTCGACCTGCACCCGGCGGGCTTGGGGGTCAGCGTGGTCAACCCCGGCTTTGTGCAAACCCCGCTGACGGCGCAAAACGACTTCCACATGCCGGCCCTGATGCAACCCGCCGACGCCGCCCAATGCATGTTGCAAGGCTGGCAGAGCGGCGACTTTGAAATCCACTTTCCCAAGCGCTTCACCCGCTGGATGAAGCTGATGCGCATCTTGCCGTATGCGTGGTACTTCCCGCTGGTGGCCCGCATGACCCGCCCTCGCCCATGAGCACGCCCACCACCCCAATGGCAGATGACGTGCCGGCCACGGACCTGGCAGACATTGAGCGCTTTTTTGCTGAGATGACACCCGCGCACTTGACCCGCATGGGCGATGTGTACAGCGTTGATGCGTGGTTCAAAGACCCGTTCAACGAGGTCCAAGGCGTGGACGCGGTGCGCGGTATTTTTCAGCACATGTACGACAGCTTGAACCAGCCACGCTTCATCGTGACCGCCCGGGTGGTGCAAGGCCACCAATGCTTTTTGACCTGGGACTTTGTGTTTGGCATCCGCGGCCAAAGCAGCGAGATCACGGTGCGCGGTGCCTCGCATTTGTGGCTCGCGCCCGGCACCGATGGGCGCTGGCGCATCCAGCGCCACCGCGACTACTGGGACGTGGCCGAAGAGTTGTATGAAAAACTGCCGCTGTTGGGCGGCTTGATGCGCTGGCTCAAGCGGCGCGTGAACGCACCGGCACGCTGATCAAGTGGGGGCGGGTGCGGTGTCGCTGAAGCTGCTGCGCTGGCTCAAGCGCTCGAGCAGCTTATCCAAGGACGGGTGATCGCTGCGCCAATCGATGTGGGCAAAGCGAAAGTCCAAGTAGCCCAGGGCACAACCCACGGCAATATCGGCCAGGCTGAAATGCGTGCCCGAGCAAAAACTGCGCTCGCCCAAGCCGCGGGCCATGGCACTCAAGGACAAATGGATTTTGTCCATTTGCCGCGCCACCCAGGCGGGGCTGCGTTGGCCTTCTTCGCGCCCAGGCCAGGTGTTTTCCAAACGGGCCAAGATGGCCGCATCGAGCAAGCCATCGGCCAAAGCCTCCCAGGTTTTGATTTCTGCGCGCTCGCGCCCAGAGGTGGCGATGAGCTTGCCCACCGGCGACAAGGTGTCCAGGTATTCGACGATGACCCGCGAGTCAAACAAGGCCTCGCCACCTTCCATGATCAAGCAAGGCACTTTGCCCAAAGGGTTGGACAGGCTGATCGCGGTCTGCGCCGACCACACGTCTTCTAGAACCAATTGATAGTCGAGTTTTTTTTCGGCCATCACGATGCGCACTTTGCGAACGTAAGGGCTGGTGATGGCACCAATGAGTTTCATGCTGAGCGGTCAAAACGAAGTGGCCTTCATTCTATCGGTCACCGCGACCCGGATTCCCAAGACATTCCCCTGTTGACAACAGTCCCTGGCCTAAAATCAACCGATGAATCACTCTGCCATCACTGCTTTGTCGCCGCTGGACGGCCGCTACGCCAACAAACTCACCGCGTTGCGCGCTTTGATGAGCGAACAAGGCTATATGCACCGGCGTGTGCAAGTTGAAGTGGCTTGGTTGGTCGCCTTGAGTGAGGCGGGTTGGGCCGAATTCCCCCCACTCAGTGCCGCCGCGCGCAGCCATTTGCGCACCCTGGTTTCAGGCTTTGGCACCAGCGATGCCGCGGCCATCAAAGACATTGAGAAAACCACCAACCACGATGTCAAAGCGGTGGAATATTGGATCAAAGCGCAATGCCAACGCACTGATTTGACCGATGCGGTGCGCCAAGAGCTGGCCCCCGTGGTGGAGTTCATCCACTTTGCCTGCACCAGCGAAGACATCAACAACACCAGCCATGCCTTGCAACTGCAAGCCGCACGCGCCCAAGTGTTGCTGCCAGCGCTGCAACGCGTGCTGGGCCAGTTGCGCGCCATGGCCAGCACCCACGCCAGCGTGCCCATGCTCAGCCGCACCCATGGCCAAACCGCCACGCCGACCACCGTGGGCAAAGAGTTCGCCAATGTGGCCGTACGCTTGCAGCATGCGCACGACGCCATCGCGGCGGTGCGCTTGATGGCCAAGATGAATGGTGCGGTGGGCAACTACAACGCCCACCTGAGCGCTTGGCCCGAGATGAATTGGGAGGCCTTTGCCCGCCGTGTGGTCGAAACCCCCGACCACCCCGATGCCGCTGCCCCCTTTGGCCTGGGCTTGCACTTTCAGGCCTACAGCACGCAAATTGAGCCGCACGACCACATGGCCGAGTTGTTCGATGCGGTGGCGCGGGCCAACACCATCTTGATCGACCTGGCGCGCGACGTTTGGGGCTATGTGTCGCTGGGCTACTTCAAGCAACGCTTGAAAGCTGGTGAGATTGGCTCGTCGACCATGCCACACAAAGTCAACCCGATTGATTTTGAAAACGCCGAGGGCAACTTGGGGCTGGCCAATGCGCTGTTGCGCCACATGAGTGAAAAGCTGCCCATCAGCCGTTGGCAGCGCGACCTGAGCGACAGCACGGTGCTGCGCAACATGGGCGTGGCCCTGGGGCATGCGGTGCTGGCCTACCAGTCGCTGAGTGTGGGGCTGGACAAGCTCGAGCTCAATGCCGAAGCCTTGCAAGCCGATTTGGACAACGCCTGGGAGGTGTTGGCCGAGCCGATCCAAACCGTGATGCGCCGCTACGGTGTGGCTGGCGCTTACGAACAACTCAAAGAGGTCACCCGCGGCAAACAGGTGCGGCCACAAGACCTGCATGCGCTGATTGAGCGCTTGGCCATCCCCGCTGATGCCAAAGCGCGCTTGCTGGCCCTCACGCCCGCCACCTATGTGGGCATGGCGGCGAGCCTGGCCCAACGCCAGGCTTGAGATGGCCATCAAATCCACCATCTTCAAGGCGCAGCTGCAGATCGCCGACATCGATCACAGCTATTACGCCGATCACGCCTTCACCCTGGCGCGCCACCCCAGCGAAACCGACGAACGCATGATGGTGCGCTTGGTGGCCATGGCGCTGCATGCGCATGAGTTGCAAGACACCTGCCATGGCGACGGCCATTTGCTGTTTGGCGCGGGCCTGTCCGACCCCAACGAACCCGATGTCTTGCTGCGCGACTTCACCGGGCGCCCCCGCTGGTGGATAGAGGTGGGGCAACCGCAAGACAAGCCCTTGCTCAAAGCCTGTGGCTTGGCCGACCAGGTGTGCGTCTACGCTTTTCACCACGCGGCGGATGTGTGGTGGCGCGGCATCCAAAATGCTTTGATCAAACCGCGCAACTTGCAAGTCTGGCGCATCCCCGCCGACACCGCTCAAGCGCTGGTCGGCCTGGCCGAGCGCAGCATGTCTTTGCAAGCCACGGTGCAAGAAGGTGTGCTGATGCTGGGCAATGCCCGTGGCACGGTGAATGTGGAATGCGAGCGTTGGCGGTGAGTCACCGCCTGCGGGGTTCAAGCGCCAGGGGTGTTCGCCGTGGGCGTTGCGGTCAAGTCAGCCGTCTGGCCTTTTTCGGTGGCGCGCTCGGCGTAGCGGTTGAAGCGCCAGGAATCCGCACTCAAGGTGATGCGCCGCCACGTGGCGCGTTTGGCGCCCGGGCCCATCTCGGTCCAGCGCTGCACCTCGTCAAAACTGCGCCCGCACCCTTTGCACCAGGCGTCGCCTTGGCTGGTCGAGCAAATGGCAATGCACGGTGTGTCGGGGGTGGTGTCGTACCAGGTGCGCCAAGCAGCCATGGCCTTGCTCGGAAACCCCTTTTCGGCCACTTCATCCTCGTGGTGGTAGACCATCAAGGCATACACCTCGGCCAAGGCGCGGATTTCAGGGGCCAAGGTGATGCCGTCGGGCGAGGGCTTGCGCTCGCGCCAAAAATTAATGGCGGCTTCGATGTCGGTGATGTGAATGGCATCCATGGGGGGGTGCATGATAGAGCATCACCCCAGCACACCATGAGCCATCGCATGCACGCCAGCACGCCCTGTGGCATGCCCTGTGGTGTGCGCCGGGGCTGGGCATGAAGCTCTTGCTCAAGTGGTTGCTCAGCGCCACGGCTTTGATGGCTTTGTCAGAGCTGCACCCCGGCATTGAGGTCGCCCACTTTGCCGTGGCGCTGTCGGCGGCGCTGGTGATTGGTTTGCTCAACCTGCTGCTGCGCCCCTTGCTGGTGCTGCTGACCCTGCCGGTGACTTTGGTCAGCTTGGGGCTGTTTGTATTTGTGATCAATGCATTCTTATTTTGGATAGCGGCCGAATTGCTCACCGACTTTCGCGTCAACAGCTTTGGTGACGCCTTGGTGGGCTCGCTGATTTATTCGGCCCTGGGCATGCTGATCGACTCAGCGCTGAAGCAATTGTTCCCGCCGAAGTGAGTCGAGTTCGCGCAAATTGGCGTCAATGATTGACGCCTCGATGTGATCGCCGCGTTCCATTTGCCCGTCGCGGGTTTTTTGCTGAACCAAGGCCTGGGCGGCACGCAAACGGTCTTGGGCACCAGTCACATCGTGTTGCAACCAATGCACCTGGGCCTGGGCGCGGATGGCGCGCAAGGTTTTGCCCTGGCACTGCAAAGCCTGTGACAACAGTGACCAGGCCAGGGTGTCGCGGGCTCTGTCCAGCATCCACGCTTCCAGCTCTTGCGAGGCCGTGGCGCACTGCGGGGTTTGGCCCAATGCCAAGCGAGCTTGAGCCAGCCACAGCACCTCCGAGCGGCTTTGGCGCGACAACTGGCCTTGCAAAACGTCCACCGCCGCTTGCGCTTGTCCCGTGTGCAACGCCACCTCGGCGCGCACACCACGCCACCACACCGGCGCAGAAGACGCCAGCAAGGGCCCGAGTCGCTCCAACTTTTGCTGCGCTGGCAGCGCTTGTTTCAAACGCAGATCGGACAGCACCGCGGCATAGAGCACGGCAGCCTGGCGCTGAGGCGCATAAGTGTCCAAATCGCTGTCTTGCGCTGCCTCAGACAACCGGCGCATGCCCTCCACGCTGGTTTGCACCAAAGCACGCGCGCGCGCGCCGGTCAGCGCATCGTCCCAATCGGCCTGCGCAGGCTTGCCCTGGGCCAAACCCGGTTGGCGCAATTGCATGTCGGCAATGCGCTCGGTGGTCAACGGGTGGCTGCGCAAATAAGGGTAGTTGCCACGGTCATTCAAGCGCGCAGCGATTTGTAGCTTTTCAAACATGCCGACAAAACCTTGGGTGTCAAACCCCGCGTCGGCCATCACCCCAAAGCCCACGCGGTCGGCCTCGCGCTCCATGTCGCGCGAAAAATTCAACTGGGTTTGGATGGCCAAGGCTTGCCCGCCCGAGATCATGGCGGTGCCCGCCGTGGGGCTTTTGCTGGCCGCCAAAATGGCCAGCAGCATGGCCCCCATCAACAGCGGCGACTGCTGGCTTTGGCGCGACATCAAACGCGCGATGTGGCGCTGGGTCACGTGGGTGAGCTCATGCGCCAACACCGAGGCCAATTCGTGGCGATTGGCCACCGTGGCCATCAGCCCCAAATGCACCCCCAAATAGCCGCCGGGCAGGGCAAAGGCATTGACGCTCGGGTCGCGGATCAGGCTCACCTCCCAGGCAAAACGCTGTTGCAACTCGGCTGACATTTCGCCGCGCGCGCGCGCGGCCGCCATCAAACGCGTCCAAATTTGTTGCACCTGCTCTCCCAGCAAGGGGTCGTCCAGGTAGTCGGGGTCTTTGTAAATTTCGCGCATGATGCTGTCGCCGATGCGCCGCTCCGAGACCAATGAAATATCGCCCGCATCGCCCAAACTGGGCAAGCGGGATGGGGACACGCCTTGGGCCTGTGACAAGGGCAGGGGCAACGCGAGCAGGCCCGCACACAGCGCGGCCGCAGGGGGCACACAGCAGCAGCGGCGGATCCAGCGGGTGAGGGCAAAGAAGGTGTTCATGACCGTATGATGGCCATGTTACCCCTGCGCCCGCCACGGAGCGCACCCCAGCAACCCGATTGGCAAACCCACCATGTCTGAACTCACCCACTTTGATGCCCATGGCCAAGCCCACATGGTTGATGTGGCACAAAAGGCCCACACCCACCGCGTGGCCGTGGCCCAAGGCCGCATCCACATGCAGCCCCGCACCCTGGACCTGATCGCCCACGGCAACGCCAAAAAAGGCGATGTGCTGGGCGTGGCCCGCTTGGCCGGCATCATGGCCGCCAAAAAAACCAGCGACCTCATCCCCTTATGCCACCCCTTGGCCCTAACCCGGGTGACGGTCAGTTTTGAGCTGGATCACGAAACGCACAGCGTGTGGTGCAAAGCCAGCGCCGAAACCATGGGCCCAACCGGCGTCGAAATGGAAGCCCTCACCGCCGTGCAAGTGGCTTTACTGACCATTTACGACATGTGCAAAGCCGTGGACAGGGGCATGACCATCAACGATGTGAAGCTGATGGAAAAGCACGGGGGCAAGAGCGGGAGTTTTGTGGCGCAGTAGTCATTTGATCTGCCTGCGCTCGATGGTCAACGGAGCGTATGTGACCTTGGCCGCTTCAGGCATAACAAAGCCCGCAATGGCCCGGGTAGGCCATGGCGGGCTTGGATAAAACCTAAGCGGTCTTACTTGCCAGTTTTGGGGGCGCCACCACCACCACCAGTGCTGCCTGCTGCAGGTGCGCCACCAGCTGCGGGAGCGCCACCACCAGTGCTGCCACCGGCTTTAGGAGCGCCACCAGCTGCGGGTGCGCCACCGGTGCCACCGGCTTTGGGTGCGCCGCCAGCTGCAGGTGCTCCGCCAGCTGCAGGTGCTCCGCCAGCAGGTGCCTGGCTGATAGCAGCCAAGCTGGTTGTCAAAAATGCAGCAGCGACCAAAGTCTTGATAGTTTTCATGTTTAATCCTTGAAATAAACAGTTAACGCAGAAAATTGCGCAGGCAAATATTAACAAAGACCAGATCAAAACAAAATAATTGCCAATACTCACAAAAACACACGTTTTGTGGGCCCGGCTCAGGGCGTTGACCGCCCTGCAGCCCCACCCCGTTGAAAGAGATGGTCTCAGGGTTGGTGCGGCGGTGCCATTTTGTTGACCTCGTCTTTGAGGTCATCAATGGCCAATCTGATCAAGCGGCTCATCTCGTGCAAGGCTTCACGGTGGGTTTCAAAGACTTGATGCAAAACATACGAATCCGGCTCGAGTTTGACAAAGTCATCATGGGCGAGGACATGATGCAACTGGTCTTGTTCAATCAAATACCAACCACTTTTGATTTCCATGGGCACCTCTTAAATTCGGACAAAGGTCAACGGGCTTCACCCGACTGAATGTATTTTTTAAAGTCTTTGTTCAGCTTTTCTTGCGTTTGCGCATTCAGCGCCGCCAAGGGTGGGCGCACACGCAGCCAATCCGCATCGCGATAGTGGGTGGCCGTCAGGTATTTGAGTGCGGGGACCGCTGGCAGGCCTTGGATCATGTGATCAAACTCCTCTAAGCGCTGATCGTCGGTACCAATTTTGTTCCCCGCTACCGAGACTTTTTGGGCGGCGTTGGACAAAACCATCCGCGCCATGAGCGCAGGCAGCAAGTTGGCGTAGCTGGACAAGCTGGCGTGTATGCCCAAATTGGCCAGCACATGGGTGTTCATGTCTTGGTTGGAAATGACCGGAATTTTGGGCAGGAAAGAGCGCACCCAATCCATGGTGTGGCTGGCGTTGTGGCTTTGGTCAATCAAGCCTTGGAAGACGCCGGCATGCTTGTCCAACAACTCGCTGAGCACGCGCGGGTTGAGGTCTGCGGGGCCAGCGTTGACTTGCGAAGCCAAATACAGCTTGACACCCATGGGACCCACTTTTTGAACAATGTGGTCGAAAAAATTAAACAAGCCTTGATCGGTGGCCTCTGGCCCAGCGGGCGGTGGTGTCAGGATGTAGCCATGCAAGCCCAATTCGTGGGCGTCGCGAATCAGCTTGACGGTGTCGGTGAGGTTGGCAAAAGCAACATGCAACAAAATATCGTTGCCAGCCACCCCATGTGACATCAATTGTTTGACCGCATCCAAGCGCTCGGCGGCGTTGAACGAGTCACCCTCGCCCACGTGGCTGAACATGACCACCCCTTGTATGCCTTTGGCAGCCAAGGTTTGCACGTGGGTAGATAGCTTCGAATGGTGGATGAACAGGTCTTCGGTCAAGGGGGTCAACAGTTCGACCCATAAACCCTGAAGTCCGGTGCCAGAGGTTGCCATGCGCGCTCCTTGGTAGGCCCAAATCATTTCTCCTGTGCGACCCCATGCAAGTGCAGGGCGCAAGAGGGCATTAGAACCGGTGCATTATGCGACCAATCACAGCGCGCAGCACCACCCGCTTGCACCCTTGCAACAACCAGGGAATTGGCGGTCAGCCGCGCCGTGCGCCACGTGCGGGCGCATACAACTCCAGCTTCGGCTCGGGCTTGGGCTCGGGTCTGGGCTCAGGTTTGGGCTCGGGTTTGTTTGTGGCTTTTTCACGCGCTGCCACCTCAGGGCGCGGCGGTTCAGCCTTCACCTCTTTGCGGGGCGCGGTCTTGATGGCACGTGGGATGGGTGGGGCTGAGGCTTCTATGCGGGGCATGGTGAGGCTTTCAAACGCAATGGCGCTACTGTAGGCCTTTTGTGGGGGCAGTGATCATGGTCAAGGACAAGCGTACCGGCAACCCAGCTCAAGAGGGGCGAGCTGAAAATGCCTGACACAAACGCTTCACCTTCCGAGCCTATGATGAAAGCCACCGTTTATTAGGCGGCCTGGGTCGCACTGTTTTTATGCCTTTGCTTCGTTTACCTGCCCCCTTGTGGCGTCACTGGTGTGCAGCCATCTCTTTGGTGATGTGCGCGGCCCAGCCCATGGCGGTTCAAGCGGCCCGGCCCATGAACACCGACGACGCCAATGTGGTCGACCCCAAAGGGTGTCAGCTGGAGACCTGGGTGCGACGCACGCGCAGCAGCACCGAGCAATGGGCCGTCCCCGGTTGCAACTTTTGGGGCGATGTGGAGTGGTCTCTCGGCGGGCAACAACGCAGCGATGACACGCCTTGGACTTCAGGGCTGCTGCTGGGTCAGGCCAAGAAACGTTGGCTGCGCCTGAGTGATGGCGATTGGGGTGTCTCCACCACGCTGGGCTTCATCAATACCCAGCCCACCAGCGACTTCAACGCGACCCAACGCGATATCTTCTTCAACGCCCCCATCACCCGCGCTTTGGGCCAAGACCGCTTTGTGCACCTCAACCTGGGGTGGGTGGCGCACAGCCGCGATGGCACTTCACGCCCCACCTGGGGTCTAGGGGGTGAGTGGCCTTTGAGCCCAAGCTTGGTCGCCATCTCCGAGGTGTATGCCGAGTCCACCACGCCCAGCCAATACCAAGTGGGTTTGCGCTTTTGGGTCAAACCCCAGCGGGTGCAAATTGACACCACCTACGGCAATGTGGTCGGCAGCGCCAGCGATCAGCAGTGGATCAGCATTGGCCTGCGCTTGTTGACACCGGCGTTTCTGCCCTGAGCCCCCTTCCTGGGTGATAAGCTCCAGTCCCTGTCGCGCCGCTATGGTGAATCATGTTTTTTTGAGGAGTGAACGATGGCCATGCCCTGGGAAGGGATTGTTTCTGCCGATGAAATCGCCGCCTACGAAGCCGCTGGTTTTGGTCGCCCACAGGCCCAGGGCAAACGCCCGGCCTTGCTCATCATCGATGTGCAGTACCGCACCGTGGGTACACAACGCCAGCCGTTTTGGGAGTCGATCAAAGAGTTCAAAACCTCTTGCGGCGTGGTGGGTTGGAATGCGGTGGACCACATCGCACCGCTGCTGGCCTTGTTCCGCGAAAAAAACCTGCCGGTGCTCTACCCCTATGTGGCACCGAAAGAAAATTTCGATGTGGGCCGCTTGGCCGAAAAAGTGCCCGCCTTGATGGGCGTGGCCGCGCACGGCTACCAGTTTGTGCCCGAGGTCGCACCGTTGCCGCATGATGTGCTGCTGCCCAAGAAACACCCGAGTGCTTTTTTTGGCACGCCCTTGGCCAGCTATTTGATCGACCTGCAAGTCGACAGCTTGGTGGTCACCGGTTGCACCACCAGCGGCTGCGTGCGTGGCAGCGTGGTCGATGCCTTTGCCTACAACTTCAAATGCACCGTGCCCATCGAGTGCGTTTACGATCGCAGTGCCACCAGCCATGCCGTCAACTTGTTTGACATGGCGGCCAAATATGCCGAGGTCAAACCCGTGGCCGAGGTGATGCAATACATCCGTTCTTTGCCCAAGGCTTCATCATGAAAAAATTTGACAACAAGTTCGACCGCTATCCGTTTTCACAACTGCCCAAGCGCCCCACCTACAGCTGGCCCAATGGCGCCAAGCTGGCGGTGTACTTTGCGCTGAACGTCGAGGCTTTTGAATTTGGCCGCAACCCCGGCCCCGACTTCACCTCGCTGCCGGCAGCACCGTTTCACCGTGGCTTTGCCTACCGCGACTATGGCAATCGTGTGGGCATTTGGCGCATTTTGGAGCTGTTCAACCGCTACCAAATTCCGCTGGCCATCCTGACCAACACCAGCGTGTACGACATTTGCCCCGAGGTGCTGGTGCCTTTCCGCGAGCGCGGCGACGAGTTTGTCGGCCATGGCCGCACCAACTCCGAGCGCCAAATCGACATGGACGAAGCCACCGAGCGCGCCATGCTGCAAGAGGTGCGCGATCGCTTCATTCAAGAAGAAGGCAAGGCCCCCAAGGGCTGGTTGGGCCCCTTCATTTCGCAAAGCGCCAAAACGCCCGAGCTGCTGCTCGAGACCGGCTACACCTACCAAATGGACTGGTTTTTTGACGAACAACCCCAGTGGTTCCGCACCGATCGCGGCCCGATCATGAGCGTGCCGTATCCGTCCATGGAGCTCAACGACATCCCGGCCTTCATCAACCGGGGCGCCAGCGATGGCGAGTTCACCACCATGATCACCGATGGCTTCAACCAACAACTCGCCGACGGCGAGCGCAACGGCTGGCCGCTGGTGTGTGGCGTGTCGCTGCACACCTTCTTGATGGGCCAACCGCATCGCGCCCACCAGCTGAAACTGATTTTGGAGCACATGGCGGCACAGCGCTCACGCGTGTGGTTCACCACTCCGGGCGAAATTGCCGACCATGTGTCTGCCTTGCCTGCGGGCACGGTGGCCATACCCTGAAAGGGCCCGCATAAGCATCAACGGCATTCGCCGGGCAGTTGTTTGGCCGGCAACAAGGTGCCCGCAGGAACGCTCAAGGTGGCGGGCAAGGCCACGCCTTCCCCCACACAGCGCCACGCCACCACGCCCTGGCTGGGCGGGGCAAACGAAGTGGTGCCATCTGGCAAAGCAGTGGGCGCAGCCCAGGTGCCCAAATAGGGCAGCAAATGGAACGCGCCATTGCCTGCTGCGGCGGTGGTTTTGACCGTGATCACCCCGGTTTTGGCGTCCACCGACAGACTGGCCACATTGGCCGTGGCAGCCGGTGCGCTGAAGCCGCTGGCATAGCCCGTGGCACTGGCGTTGGGGTTGCCACCATTGAGGTGCTCAACCACCGTGTTTTTGGCCGATGCCGCCAGGGACAAGCCCTCACCCACCCGGGCGCGCACCGCGTAATCGAGGTAAGCGGGCAAAGCAAATGCGGCCAAGATGCCAATGATGGCGATCACCACCATCAGCTCGATCAATGTGAAGCCCTTTTGGGCCGATGTGGGTTTCATATCGCCTCCCTGGTTTCGTTGTAAGAAAAACGATTCTAGGCAGGCGTCTCAAAAAGGCAAGCGCCGAGCGGCGCTGCCTTTATTCGGAGTGGTGCGCGGCGGCAGATTTTTTCTGCATGTACTTGCCAATTGCGTAAACGGCCAGGGCACCGACCACCGCGGCGGCGTAATGCAGCCACGGGGCAGCTTGCACGGTGTCGCGCAGCAGCACATCGCTGACGATGGTTTCACCACCCACCCAGCCGATCAAACACGCGCCAAACACGACGATGACGGGAAAGCGCTCCATCATCTTGATCATCAAGGTGCTGCCAAAAATCACCATGGGGATGCTGATCGCCAAGCCCAAAATCAACAAGGTTGTGGAGCCCTTGGCAGCGGCGGCCACGGCGATCACGTTGTCCAAGCTCATCACCAAGTCGGCGATCAAAATGGTGCGCACAGCCGCCATGAGGCTGCCGTACTCTTTGGCCTCACCCTCGTCTTCTTCTTGCTCACCCAACAGTTGCGCGCCAATCCACAGCAGCAACAAGCCGCCAATGATTTGCAGGCCTTTGAGCTCGAGCAACCATGCCGCCACCACCGTCAAAATGATGCGCAGCACCACGGCGGCACCTGAGCCAAACATGATGGCTTGCTTTTGCTGGTGGGGGGGAAGACTTCGGGCGGCCAGGGCAATGACCACGGCGTTGTCGCCCGACAAGATGATGTTGATCCAAATGATCTTGAGAAGGCCGATCCAAAACTCGGCCGTTTGCAGCATTTCCATGGCAATTCCTGTGTAGTGTGTTTTTTATGGGGCCGCCAGTGGCCGCCCATCAGGTGCGCAAAGTGTAACGGCCTTGCAGGTGCAAGGCCGTTGGTGCTTTTGCGGATGCGAGAGGCTTAAATCATGGCCTTGAGCAATTTACCCATTTCAGACGGGTTGCGGGTGATTTTGAATCCGCACTCTTCCATCACCGCCAGCTTGGCTTCGGCCGTGTCAGCGCCGCCGCTGATCAAGGCACCGGCGTGGCCCATGCGCTTGCCTGCAGGTGCGGTCACACCGGCGATGAAACCGACGATGGGTTTTTTCATGTTGGCTTTGCACCAGCGAGCCGCTTCGGCTTCGTCGGGTCCGCCGATTTCGCCAATCATGATGACGGCGTCGGTATCGGGGTCGTCGTTGAAAGCACGCATCACGTCGATGTGCTTCAAACCGTTGATCGGGTCGCCACCAATGCCCACCGCGCTGGACTGGCCCAAACCGATTTCGGTGAGTTGCGCCACCGCTTCATAGGTCAGCGTGCCAGAGCGAGACACCACGCCAATGCGGCCCTTGCGGTGGATGTGGCCGGGCATGATGCCGATCTTGATTTCATCGGGGGTGATGAGGCCCGGGCAGTTGGGGCCCAGCAGCAAAGTGCGTTTACCACCCGCCGCTTCTTTGGCCTTCATTTTGTTGCGCACCATCAGCATGTCGCGCACAGGGATGCCTTCGGTGATGCAAATCGCCAAATCGAGGTCGGCTTCCACCGCTTCCCAAATCGCTTCGGCTGCACCGGCGGGCGGCACATAAATCACGGAAACCGTTGCGCCGGTTTGCTTGGCGGCCTCTTTGACGGAAGCATAAATGGGGATGTTGAAGATGGACTCGCCCGCCTTCTTGGGGTTCACACCCGCGACGAAACAGTTTTTGCCGTTGGCGTATTCCTGGCACTTTTCGGTGTGGAATTGACCGGTTTTGCCGGTGATGCCTTGGGTGATGACCTTGGTGTCTTTATTGATGTAGATGGACATGATTCAAGCTTTCAATGCGGCAACGACTTTTTGCGCGGCCTCGGCCATGGTGTCGGCGCTGATGATGGGAAGGCCCGACTCGGCCAGCATCTTCTTGCCCAGGTCTTCGTTGGTGCCCTTCATGCGCACCACCAGTGGCACGGACAGGTTGACCGCTTTGCAGGCGGTGATCACGCCGTGGGCGATGGTGTCGCACTTCATGATGCCGCCAAAGATGTTGACCAAAATCGCCTTGACCTTGGGGTTCTTGAGCATGATCTTGAAAGCTTCGGTCACCTTCTCGGGGGTGGCGCCGCCGCCCACATCGAGGAAGTTGGCGGGCTCTGCGCCAAACAGCTTGATGGTGTCCATGGTCGCCATGGCCAAACCGGCACCGTTGACCAAGCAACCGATGTTGCCGTCCAAGGAGATGTAGGCCAGGTCGAACTTGGAGGCTTCGACTTCAGCGGGGTCTTCTTCGTCCAAGTCGCGGTAGGCGACGATCTCGGGGTGGCGGAACAAGGCGTTGGCGTCAAAGTTGAACTTGGCGTCCAAAGCGATGATGCCGCCTTTGCTGTCGCGGTTCAGTGGGTTGATTTCCACCAAGGAGGCGTCGGTGTCCATGTAGCACTGGTAGAGCTTTTGGAACACATCCACAGCTTGGGCGGTGGAGTCGGCGGGCAGGCCAATCGCGTTGGCGATTTTTGTGGCTTGTGCTTCACCCAAACCGGTGAGCGGATCAATGAACTCGGTGATGATTTTCTCGGGCGTGCTGTGTGCCACTTCCTCGATGTCCATGCCGCCTTCGCTGGACGCGATGAACGCGATCTTTTGCGTGGCGCGGTCGGTGACCACCGACACGTAATATTCTTTTTGAATGTCAGCGCCGTCTTCAATATAGAGGCGGCGCACTTTTTGACCCTCGGGGCCGGTTTGGTGGGTTTTGAGCTGCATGCCCAAAATCTCGCTGGCCAAGCGCTTGACGTCGTCAATGCTTTTGGCCACTTTCACGCCGCCGCCCTTGCCGCGACCACCGGCGTGTATTTGGGCTTTCACCACCCACACGGGGCCGCCGAGTTTTTGCGCGGCTTCGACCGCTTCTTGGACCGTGAAAGCCGCATGCCCGCGGGGCACGGGCACGCCAAACTGGCGCAGAATTTCTTTGCCTTGGTATTCGTGAATCTTCATGGGATCTCTCTGGGGACTTGCAAGGTATGAGGGCAGCGCAAAAGATGGGGCTCCTGGGCGCAGCGCACGGATCTTTCAACGCCCAGAAATGTATCATGCACCTCCACCTCAAGCTTTTGGCTGGCTTACACAATGGGCCCAAAGGCTTTTGAACACGGTTCTCACCCTCTCATTGATTTAAGTGGCTTTGACCCTGACCATTCATGAAGACAGTATTCATTGACGGCGAAGCCGGAACCACCGGGCTGCTCATCCGCGAGCGCTTGGCATCGCTATCCAATGTCAAATTGGTCAGCATTGACCCGGCCCAGCGCAAAGACCCCGCGGCCAAACGCGCCCTGATGGCGGGTGTGGATGCGGTCATTCTGTGTTTGCACGACGACGCAGCGCGTGAATCGGTGGCCATGATCGACGCCATGTCCGGCCATCAACCGCGCATCATCGACGCCTCGACCGCGCACCGCACCCAGCCAGACTGGGTGTATGGCTTTCCCGAGCTGACCCCGGGCCAGGCCGATCGGGTGCGCCAAGCCAGCCGCGTGGCCAACCCCGGGTGCTACGCCACTGGCGCGATTGCGCTGATTCGGCCTCTCATTGACGCTGGCTTGTTGCCACGCGACATGCCGCTTTGCTTGCCCAGCGTCAGCGGCTATTCGGGCGGCGGGCGCAGCATGATCGAGGCCTTCGAAGCCGGCCAAGCCCCCCTGTTTGAGGCCTATGCCCTGGGCTTGTCGCACAAACACGTGCCCGAAATCATGCATTGCACGGGCCTGAGCTGCCGCCCGCTGTTTGTGCCCAGTGTGGGCAACTTTCGCCAAGGCATGATCGTGCAGCTGCCCTTGCACTTGGCCAGCTTGCCCCAACGGGTGAGCGCCGCCGATTTGCACGACGCACTGGCCGCCCATTACGCCCAAACCAACAACCCCACCGACCCGAGCGTGGCCGTGCTCCCCCCCACTGACGATTTGAAGTTGGACGCCACCGCTTTGAACGACAGCAACCGCATGGAATTGCGGGTGTTTGCCAACGAAGCCCACGGCCATGTGGTGCTGATGGCGCGCCTGGACAACCTGGGCAAAGGCGCCAGCGGCGCTGCGGTGCAAAACCTGCGCTTGATGTTGGCCGTTTAGTCGTCCGACAAACCCGCCACCACTTGGCGCACCACATCACCCGAAAAACCCCGGCTGGCCAAAAACCTCGCCTGCTTGTTGCGCTCGGCACTGGTCGCTGCGAGTTGGCCAAACTTTTTTTGCCACACCGCCTGGGCCCGTGCCAGCTCGGAGCCTTTCAGACTGGCCATGGTTTCGGCCACCAATTCTGGGGACACGCCTTTGGCTTGCAACTCTTGGCGCAGCCGGCTGGCACCCAGCTTGCCCGAGCGCCGGTTGACCAAGGTTTCGACCACCCTGGCATCGTTGACCAAGCCCTTGGCCTCCAGTTGCGCCAAGGCTTGCTCAACTTCTTCGGGGCTGGCCTGTGCTGCCGTGAGTTTGTCGGTCAACTCTTGGCGCGAGTACTCGCGCTGCGCCAGCAAGCTGACCGCGCGGGCTTTGACCGATGGGGCTTTGTCTGGCGCCCCACCTTGGATGAGCTGAAAGGGCGCGCTCACTTGACCGCTTGCAATTTGGCCGGCTCAACCTCACCCGCCAACAAGGGAATGCCCAGCGACTCGCGCACTTTGTTTTCGATCTCGTAGGACAGATCGGGGTTTTCGCGCAAAAACTCACGGGCGTTGTCGCGGCCTTGGCCGATCTTTTCGCCCTGGTAGGCATACCAAGCGCCCGATTTTTCGATGATGCGCGCTTCCACGCCCATGTCGATGATCTCGCCATGGCGGCTGATGCCCTCGCCAAACAAGATGTCGAACTCGGCGGTTTTGAACGGGGGGGCCACTTTGTTTTTGACCACTTTGACCTTGGTCTCGTTGCCAATCGCGTCCTCGCCCTTTTTGATGGTGCCGGTGCGGCGAATGTCCAAGCGCACAGAGGCGTAAAACTTCAGGGCGTTGCCGCCGGTGGTGGTTTCGGGCGAGCCGAACATGACGCCGATCTTCATGCGGATTTGGTTGATGAAGATGACGGTGCAATTGGTTTTCTTGATGTGCGCGGTGAGTTTGCGCAGGGCTTGGCTCATGAGGCGGGCTTGCAGGCCGGGCAGGGAGTCGCCCATTTCGCCTTCCAATTCGGCCTTGGGCGTGAGGGCCGCCACCGAGTCGATGACGATCAGGTCGACCGCGCCAGAGCGCACCAGGCTGTCGACAATTTCCAGCGCTTGTTCGCCGGTGTCGGGCTGGCTGATGAGCAGCTCTTGCAGATTGACGCCCAGCTTTTGCGCGTACTGCACGTCCAAGGCGTGCTCGGCGTCGACAAAAGCGCAGGTGCCGGCTTGCTTTTGCATTTCGGCAATGACTTGCAAAGTGAGGGTGGTTTTGCCGGACGACTCCGGGCCGTAAATTTCGATGACCCGACCGCGTGGCAGGCCGCCCACGCCCAGCGCGATGTCCAGGCCCAGCGAGCCGGTGGAGACGACTTGGATGTCCTCGATCGCCTCGCCCTCACCCAGGCGCATGATGGTGCCCTTGCCAAATTGCTTTTCAATTTGGGCCAGCGCGGCTTGCAGGGCTTTGGCTTTTTCGGTGTTGGCGGGTTGGTTTTTCAGTGCGGCTTCCATGGCAATCTCCTTGAGGATCAACGGGTTGTGGTTTCGTTCGCACCTGGCTTGAAACACAGGCTGGATGCTTGAACAGTACTTTAACGCACGGGATGCCAGGAAGTAAACCCCATTTTTAGTCAGTTTGCCAGACTAATATTTGTGCGCGTTAGTGTTCGAAAGGACTCCGGTGCTGCTGTAAATCTGTTGTGAATCGACGCCTTACCGTTCTTGGTTGGGCGTTTTTATTTGGGTAAGCCCCATGCAACGACCGCTATGCGTGTGTCGCGTTAACTTTTGGGCGGCAAGTCAATTTTGAAATGCCTTTTTAAGATATCTGAAATATTCTCATAGCAAGAGCCAAAGCGCACGACTTCAAAAGTCTCAACATTCAACAAGGTAGAGGACTGCTTCCAAGGGTGGTATTTCATCAAGCCGTAATGGATGAAAATATCTGCAATAGCCTTGATTTCAGGTTCAATGTCGTCGCCATCAAATTTGGTTCCTGTCATCGACAAATTTGCCGATGAGCCGAATAAGGGAAATTTGTTTTGCCATGAAAGCTGAGTCAACTTCTCATGGAATTTGCCCGCATTGAGTAACATGACCAAGGTCTCGTTCTTGGTGCTGGCGTTGAGAGTTTCCGGGTCTAAACAGGTCAACATAGGATGGTCCATGTTGCATGGAGCCACGGCGCCCAATGGGAGATCGTATTCGCAAGTGATGCATTCAATCACATCACGGCCTTGCGCTGATAAGCGATAAACAGAGGTCGCTATATCGTGATTTGCGACCATCGCATTTAGTTTGCTCGATGCTCGTCGCTTGGTGTTGAAAATTTTTCTCAGTGACTCCCCAGATCCGCCAAGAATGGAGTAACCCACATCCATGGGCAATATGCCAATGCCACCCTGCCGCAAGATGTCAAATGAGCGCTGCGCATCGCCCGTAATGTCTCGAAATTGCATGGTGGTTATTCAGGTTTGATATTACTTTTTTTAACGATATCCGCATACTTCGCTAAATCACGCTTCATTTGCTCGCCAAGCAAATCGGGGGCGCCAGTCCAGGGTTCGTAGCCCAAGGCTGCCAAGCGCTCGCTCAACTCTGGTGCTTGAATTGTCCTGTTGATCTCGGTGTTTAGCTTAAGAACAATGTCGTTTGGCGTTTTTACAGGTGCCATGACACCAAACCACAGATCCACCTGATAGGTGGGGACGCCAGCCTCTGCCACAGTGGGCAAGTTAGGCATGGTTTTTGATCTTATGGCGGGGGCCACTGCCAATGCCCTCAGCTTTCCAGCTTCAATGTGTTGCTTTACCGCCCCCATGGTCATGAAAGCCACTTGGGTTTGGCCCGCCACCAAATCAGCAATGGCGGGACCAGCACCCTTGTATACGATATGAACGATGTCAGTCCCCGTCATCAGAGAAAACAAAGCAGCGGCCAAGTGCTGCGGTGTTCCGTTGCCCGCATTGGAGTAGTTGAGCTTGCCAGGCGTGGCCTTTGCCAAAGCGATGAGTTCACGCACATTGTTGGCTTTGACCGATGGATGAACCACCAAGACCATGGGGGCTGATGCCAACATTGCCACCGGGACAAAATCTTGCACAGGATCAAATGGCAGTTTTTGTAAGGCTGCATTGATGGGAATGGTATTGGCTGCCATCAATAGGGTATAGCCATCTGGACTGGCTTTGGCAACAATGTCAGCACCAATGTTGCCACCAGCTCCGGCTTTGTTGTCCACAACGATGGTTTGTCCCAAGACATCGCTTACTTTGGCCGATAACGAGCGGGCCAAAATGTCTGTACCACCGCCGGCCGCATATGGCACAACCAAACGCATAGGCTTATCTGGATATTTCTGTGCGTATCCACCAGAGGGCAGTATGCTCAGAAAGCCCACCAAAATCATGAAAGCAAACTCAAACCTTCTTGGTGACATACGTAATCCTTTGGGTATTGTGCAAGAGACGCATAGTATGTCATCCATAGACGCGTCACAATAACTACGGGCAGATGAAGCAAACCACTAGTGCCAACACCGTATTTGAACTGGTTAAATAAATGGCAATTGGCGCAATTGATCGGCGGAGAACGTCTTTGGGAGCTGTTAAAACGCCCTCGCCAGAAGACTTGCCATTGCATCAAACCCGAGAGCGCGATATCGCCTCAGCAAACCGATCTTCACCAAAGGGCGATTAATTGATTGAAACATTTTTATATGAGCTAGGCATAGCTTCATCGATTGCAGCAACGATGACAGCTATGCTTTTTTGAATACGAGGCCAACTGGTCGTACTCAGAACAATGATCGCAATTTTTCTGTTTGATAGGTTCTGTTGGTATTCAAGATTTGTATCCGTCGTAACAAAAACCTCAAACCCCTTGCTTTCTGCAGCGGTAAGTAAGTCACCATTTCTTAATGTTGACCATCCCAGCTCATAAGCTGTTGATACATGGTGCAAGACGAGGTGCATTCTTAATGGAACAGGTGTTCCCTGATCAAACAATATTCTCAAGGTTAATGCACAGCCATTGCACTTTTTGCGGCATGTACTAGAACACTGCGTGCATGAGCCAAGTCGACACCTGGAAATAGCTCAATAAACTCGTTGATCGTGACGCCATCTTCAAGATTTTCGAACAAGGCAACAACTGGAACGCGAGTGCCGCGAAACACCCAAGCTCCACTTACCCTATCAGGGCTAAGCTCTACAGAGGGGCAAGAGTTCCAATCAATCATTTTTGAATGTTAATACCTCGAAGGATTAAAAGCAACCTTTAAGCTCAGGGGAATGGGGTACGGTGTCCCCAACGAAGGTTATTTCTGCGCGTCATTTTCAGGACTTTGCCGCAGGGCCTTGAGCCAATCGGGTTTGTCGGGGCAATTGGTGTCGATCCATTGTTGCGCTTTTTCGTCACCCAAAGACTCCGCTTTGGTCAACAGGTGCATGGCCTCCTCTCGGTTGCGGGGGTCGCTCTTGCGTGTTGACGCCAACGCCGTATTGACCGCCCGTGCCGACTTTGAATGAACAGGGGGGGTAGCTTAAATCACGCATAGGTAACTGCATTTCCAGCCTAAGGATTGGCCATCAATTTTCAGCACACATGATCAAATCGGTTTCTGCGCCAACAGCGCTCACAAAATGCTGCATTGCAGGCAACACCTCGTTGACAAATTGCCGATTTTTTTGGCGGCCGTTGGCCTATCTCCCCCATTGCAGCAGGCACAAATCATGCGGCAACTTCAAGCCCTTTCCAAGCCATGTGAATGACTCAGCAAGGTTGATCAACTCTCCCTCATTCACGGACCTTGACCTTGAAGTCAAATACATCCGGTCGGCTGTAGTGGCCGGCGTAATCTAGGGCGATTTTTCGGGTGATGATGTCATTCAAATCCACATCCGCATAAACGATTCCCTCGCCCTGGATGGGTTGGCTGATGACTTGTCCTGACGGCGCGATGATGGATGCATACCCTTGGTTCAACAAGCGATCTAGAAATGCACTGGGCTCGGCAGTCGCTTGGTACACATCGATGACCTCTTGGGTCAACACACCGGTGGCATTCAAAACGAAACAGCCCATGCTGTAGGCGACGCCACGCGTGATCGTCAAAATGGTCTCGCCCAGGTTGACCACTGGCGATACAAAAGCTGGCCATGAAGCCACATGCACCACCGGGTATTGCGACAACAAGTGATAGACCGCCAATGGGTTTCCGTTCTCACCACAAATCAACCCGCTGATGCGGCCAAAGGGGGCTTGAAAACTGTTCAAGGTATCGCCATGCCCCCCGGTATGAACGATTTTTTCAGCCAAGGTGGGCAGAAGCTTTTGATGTTTTCCCAGAAGTTGTCCATCGGGGCCGATGAAAATCTGGGTGTTGTACATCGTCCCCGTTGTATCGGGGCGCTTTTCACACACGCCGATGACCGCCGTGACGTTGGCCAGTCGACAAGCTTCGCCCAGGAGATGGGTGGCTTCGCTGGGTATGACCACCGCGTTTTGAAACAGTTTTTGAGACAGGCCCAGGCTGACTTTGTCCGTGGGCGGGCGCACGGAGAACCAACAGGGATGCGCGGGTATGAACCCCTCAGGAAAAGCAATGACCTGAGCGCCAGCAGCACCTGCCTGCGCAATCAGGGTGCAAGCTTTTGCGACGCTGGCTTCACGGTCCAGGTGCACTGACGCCGCTTGCACAGCAGCCAGTTTGATGCGCGGTAATGTGTCGCCCGATTCAGGTTCTTGGGTAGTGGTCTTCATGATGAAAGATTGATCAGTTGAGTTTTCCGCCGAGCTGCTTGATCACGTCCCCATACCGATTCGATTCTTGTGAAATTTTGCGCTCAAGCCCTTCTGGGCTGGTGGTGATGATGCTGGCGTCTTGTGCGGCAATCACCGACATCATTTCAGGGTTTTGAGTTGCTTTGATCAACTCTGCATTCAGTTTTCGCACCACAGCCTCGGGCACTTTGGCTGGAGCAAAGAAACCAAACCACTGGTCGTATTCCAGGTTGGCCAGGCCCATTTCTGCCAAGGTGGGTACGTCTGGGAGCAAGGCAGAGCGTTGAGGCCCTGCATAGCCCAGCGCCTTGAATCGGCCATCTTTCAAGAATCCTTGCCCTGAAAGGTAAGAGGAAAACAACACATCAATGCGTGCGGCCGCAGTCTCAGTGACCGCTTGGGCAGAACCCTTCATGGGCACATGAACCATGGGTGCGCCCGTCACGCTTTTGAACATTTCGCCCAACAAATGGCTGGTTGTCCCAACACCCATGGATGCAAAACTCAAACCACCCGGCTTCGTTTTTGCCAACGCGATCAGCTCTTGCATGTTCTTGACAGGCAAAGAAGACGGGACCACCAAAATACTATAAAAGGAGAGAAAGGCCGTGATCGGCCTGAAGTCTTTGTTGGCATTGAAGCCGGTCACTTGCCCCAAGTGCGGGTCGATCGAATGGGTTCCCACATGCCCAACAAATAGCGTATGGCCATCTTGGGGTGCGGCCAAAACCGCTTGTGCCGCCACAGTGCCGCCGGCGCCAGGCTTGTTTTCCACCACCACATTCTGCCCCACTTGATCAGATAATTTTTGGGCAATCAAGCGCACAACCCGGTCCGTTGATCCGCCAGGCGGAAATGGCACCACCACATGGATGGCGCGCCGGGGAAATGGAACATCCTGCGCCACTGTGAAAGTGGTCCATGACAAACCCATTGATAACCAAACCATCCATCGGATAAACATCTTTTTCTCCGTCAGTTATTTTATAAATCCGCAGTCCCCTGGTTCGAGCCCAGGGCGAGTAGCCACCCAACAAAGTATCGTCTAAAGCGTTGCTTTTTTCCTTTTAGACCCCACAAGTTATCGCGCTGAGGGCTTCTGGATGACTTTGGGCCCTCAAATTAGAAACAGATGACACCAATGACTACAGCGCTGTCAGCGTACGGATCTGAAGACGGAAATCTCCATCTTGTTTATCAGCGATCAGTATTCCAAGCTCGGTGACGTCAGAAAAAGACAAGGTTGGAGCTTGTACAAGCCTACCTCGGAAGGTTGACTTGAATTCGTCTAATTTGAAACGGTAAGAGTGCCAGCTGGCTTCTGCCAAGAAATCAGACTCGTAGACAACCTGGGGGGCTTTTTCGGTGCGCAATATGAATTTATATCGCTTGCTTTCGCCTCGAACAACAAGTTCCAACAAATTGGTTAGCTGGGGAAAACTGGCAGGAAATCGCATAGATGCAAATCCACCATTGTTTGCTAGCGACACAACACCTTCAAAGAACATGCCCTCTGGATCAGCTCGCAAACGCGACTGAGATACACCACCCATCACACCATCATTGACGACCCGCCCAGATCGAAATGTCTCCGCGTTCCTGAAGTCCATCGTGTTTTCCTTTGCCCAGGATAGCCCTGGCCATCCGATCGCATATGCGGGTATGAAGCGGAGACTTTTTCTGCGAGCAATGTCCATTGTTATCCGATGGTGTTTTTTAAATATCCAAACGTGCATCAAAAAAATTTCTGGCTGTTTTTGGGTCATTGGAGCCGGCTATTGCATGGCTAAAAATTATTTTCCTGACATAGAAAGTTTAACTTCGATAGGCCCAGAAATATTCCTTGATAGGGGATGGTTATGCCAACTTGGTGTTGCGGTAAAACCCCAAGTCGGTGTCGGTTCACTCAAACTGCCCCACATCTTGAGAGCTCCCATCGCATCGGTCAGCCCCATGGTGCCACTCTGGTCCATGTCGGCTTCATAAAGAAGAAGAAAAAGTGTGGGGTTTCCGAAAACAAGGTAGATGGGGTAAGCTCTGAAACGGTTCCAGCAATGGAGCCAATGCCTGGGAAAGTCTAGGTAAGTCGCTGCAGTGCAATCACCGCCGGCCACAGATATTTGAACCAGGAAACCACATCTACAACGCACAGCGTTTAGCGGTGGGGGACTTCATTTTGCAGTCCACCGATAAACACTTCCGCCTGGCCTGCCCTGTTAGCTTGTCGGGATCTGGATTCATTCTTGTCAGGCCCTCATTGAGCAACAACACCGCGTTTTCTTTTTCGGGCGAAGGTTTGATGCAAGCGCTGGAGCAGGCGCACCTGCCTGCTCTCATGCCAGCCCTCGCCTGCCTGACCGGCGATCTGTCTGCGCTCGATCCGGCCTGGCAGCCCAATCTGGCCGATCAGGCCCAGCGTCCCCAGCCGCAGGGTGGCTTGTCGGCCCAGGCCCAGCAACGTGCGCGCGCGCGGGCCGAGTTGTTGATCAACAATTGGCAAGCTCGGGGTTGCCCTATTGCGCCCAAACTGCCTCTGCAGGTGCTTGAGCAGATCATGGGTTTTGTGACCGGTGCGGTAGATCCTTCAGTGGCAGATCTGCTCTTGCACGAGTTGGGCATGGCAGCGCCGGTGGGTGAAGGCGGGCCTGATCGGCTGGGCTTGGCGCCTGATTTTCAGGTCGTGGTCATTGGTGCGGGCATGTCGGGACTGGTCTCGTCGTGGCATCTGGCGCGCCTGGGCATTTCACACACAGTGATGGAGCGGCAGGCTGAGATTGGCGGCGTCTGGGTGGAGAACCACTATCCAGGCGCCAGACTCGATACCAGCAATTTCTGTTACAGCTACTCCTTCGCGCAAGAGGCCGGTTGGCGACATTTTTTCTCACCGCGCGATGAGGTACAGCGCTATTTCAAGGACATGGCCTCCAGTCGGGGGCTGCTAAAGCATGTGCAACTGGGCACCGAAGTGTTGGCCATGCGCTACGACGAGGCCGAGTGCCTGTGGCAACTGGACATCGTGCAGGGCGGGCAGCGGCGCAGCGTGCGGGCCAATGCCGTGATCAGCGCTGTCGGTCAACTCAACAAGCCGCGCCTGCCCGATATCGAAGGGCGTCAAAGTTTTGCTGGGCATGCTTGGCATACCGCGCGTTGGCGTCATGATGTGTCGCTCAAGGGTTTGCGGGTCGGTGTGATCGGGACTGGGGCCAGCGCGTTTCAGGTTATCCCGCATATTGCCGATCAGGTGCAGTCGCTCACTGTGTTTCAACGCACCCCGCCCTGGGTACTCAAAACCCCAGCCTACAAACAAGAGCTGCCGGCCGGCTTGCATTGGCTGCTGTCGTCGCTGCCCGGCTACAACGCCTGGTACCGTTTCGAGCAGTTCTGGGTGGCGGTCGAGGGCCGTAGGCGTTATTCGGTGGTCGAGCCCGACTGGCGACAGCCGGGCTCGGTGTCGGCGCTCAACCAGCAACTGCGAGAGATGCTCGAGGCCGAGCTGGACCAGTCCTACGCCGATCGGCCAGATCTGCGCGCCCTGATGACGCCCGGCTACCCACCCTATGGCAAACGGATGCTGCGTGACGACGGCGCCTGGTCTTGCGCCCTCAAGCGCAGCAACGTCTCGGTGGTTAGCGAGCCGATAGCACGTATCTCTGAAAACGCGGTGATCGGCCGAGACGGCAGCGCACACGAGCTCGATGTGATCATTTACGGGACCGGCTTTCATGCTTCGCAGTTTCTCAATTCACTGCAGGTCACCGGTCGCGGCGGCATCGATCTGCATGCGCAGTGGGGCGTGGACGCGCAGGCTTATCAGGGCGTGTGCGTGCCAAATTTCCCTAACCTGTTCATGCTCTACGGGCCCAATACCAACTTGATCACCAACGGCAGCCTGGTGCTTTTTTCGGAGATTGAGATTGAATACATCCTGCGCTGTCTGGCCAGCCTGGGTCAACGCGGCGCGCACGCCATGGAGGCCAGTGGAGCGGCCACCCAGCGCTACTGCGAGCGTATAGATGCGCAGACGCACCAAATGGCCTACGGGGTCGACGGGGTGAGCAACTGGTACAAGTCAGCCACCGGCAGGGTGACACAGAATTGGCCCTTCAGCACGGTGGACTTCTGGCGTCAGATGCAGACGGTCAAGTCAGAAGACTTCTTGTTCTGGCCCTGAGTTGAGCTCTGGCCATAGGCCACCACAGCGAAGGTCGCAGAGCAAGTCCAGCAGTTGAGAAGCACCGCTGATCGCAAGCAGTGACAGGAGCAGGTTGGCACAACAACACAACTTGGGCCAGAAGGCGCTTGTGTCTTTACGGCTCACGAAGGAGTTAAGCCAGCATAAGGCTTGACACATGGCGTTTGCGTTGAGAACGACAACATCTTTTCGATATGAATGTTAATGCCAAATGTGTATACAGTGATGAGCTTGCCAATCTGAGAAGGAGGTGTCATGAGTGATACAACGATGTGGTTTGTTCTCGCCGGTGTCTTGGTGGCGCTGGAGTTGATGACCGGCAGTTTTTACCTGTTGATGCTGGGCCTGGGTGCTTTGGCCGCAGCACTGACTGCCATGGCAGGTCATGGCTTGAGCGTGCAACTGGTGGTGGCCGCTGCTGTCGGCGGCCTGGGCGTCGTGCTTCTGGGCCAATGGCGCAAACGCCAAGCCATAACGCCACAAGACACACAAGACCAGAATCTGGACTTAGGTGCCACGGTAATGGTCGAGGCTTGGGATGCGCAAGGCACAACGCAGGTCAAGCACCGAGGGGCCGTTTGGGGCGCTGTGCACGTCACGCACCAGGCTCCCGCGCCGGGAGCGCACCGCATTCAGGCCATGGTAGGGAACCGCCTGCTACTGGAAAGAATTTGAGCACACCGCTCAAGCCATTGGAAAGGGAAAACTCATGGAAATCGCTGTCGTCCTCGTGGTCATCGCCGTCCTGTTCATCGTCAAGACCGTCAAGGTCGTGCCGCAGCAGGAGGCCTGGGTGGTTGAAAGATTGGGGAAATTCCATGCCAGCCTGGCGCCGGGCCTGAATTTTGTGATTCCTTTTGTTGATCAGGTCATCCAGAAACACAGCCTGAAGGAAATCCCGCTGGACGTGCCCAGCCAGGTCTGCATCACGCGCGACAACACACAACTGCAAGTCGACGGCATCCTGTACTTCCAGGTGACAGACCCCAAACTGGCCAGCTACGGCTCGTCCAACTACATCGTGGCGGTGACACAGTTGGCACAAACCAGTTTGCGCAGTGTGATCGGCAAGCTAGAGCTGGACAAGACTTTTGAAGAGCGTGACATCATCAATGCGCAAGTGGTGGCGGCTATTGACGAAGCCGCATTGAACTGGGGCGTGAAGGTGCTGCGCTACGAAATCAAGGACCTGACCCCGCCCAAGGAAATCCTGCTGGCCATGCAGTCCCAGATCACGGCCGAGCGCGAAAAGCGTGCCCTGATCGCGGCCTCGGAAGGTCGCCGCCAGGAACAGATCAATATCGCCACCGGCGAGCGCGAGGCCTCCATTGCGCGCTCCGAGGGTGAGAAGCAAGCGGCCATCAACAAGGCGCAAGGCGATGCCGCGGCCATCACCGAAATGGCCAACGCCACGGCCCAGGCGATAGAGCGCATCGCCTTAGCCATTCGCCAGCCCGGGGGCGAGCAAGCGGTGCAACTGAAGGTGGCCGAACAAGCCGTGCAGGCGTATGGAAAAGTGGCGCAAGATGCCAAGACCACGCTGATCGTACCGGGCAACATGACCGAGGTGTCGGGTCTGATCGCTTCGGCGATGCAGATGGTGAACACGGGCAAACACGCGAACAGCTGAACGCGCAAGAAGGAAAGTACCAGCATGAACCAACGCGAAAGAGATGACTTGCTGCAGTTCCTCCAGCCGCTGCTGCGCACACGTGTCACCGATAAGGACTTCGCCGCCGAGATACTCATCCTGGAGCAGTGTGCTCGCCAGCCCGACGCGCTGTACTTGCTGGTGCAACGCGCCATGACACTTGAGTCGGCTCTCGAGGCGGCGCAAGCACGCATTGCCGAGCAACAAGGCGCCCTCGCCGCACATACGGTGACGCAGGACGCAACGCGCGATACGACCCTTGCGCGCGCGGGGACCGACGATCGCAGCGGCGCGTGGGGCCGCGGCCTGCTGGCTCAGGCGAGTTTGATCGGTTCCGCTGCGGCGCTGGGCGCGACGGTGGGTGTGGTCACCGGTGGTCTGCTGCTCAATGTGGCCGAAGACCTATTCGGTGATGACCTCTGAGTTGAGACCCATGTCATGCACTGACGGCAAAAGCACGCTTCGTTGCGAATTGAGGGTTATGGCAGCCATCGCTAGTAACGGTGTTTGTGCTGACAAGGACAACATCACTTTCCATCTTTTATCGAACCTACCCAGGCCGACGCTCAAATGTTTGCAAGTCATCGGGTATGTGATGAAAGGCTTGTTTATCCACTGTGAAGATTGCAAGTTTGGGCTTGTAGATTGAGGGGTCATCTAAAGTGCCAACCTTAATCACCATGGAACCTGGTCTGGTTGGTGTTTGAGTACCAATACCGGTTCCACAAGTTGGACAGAAGAAACGAGTGACAGGCTTTTCTAAGTTGCTGCGTTTGAAGGACGCGGGCGTGCCTTTTTCATATTTGAACCCGTCTAAGTCCAAGATGACAATGGCGTTTGGGTGCCCGCCCGTTATATATTGACACTCCCTGCAATGGCATTGCAAAGCCGCCTTAATTTCACCCTCATAAGAGTATCTAATCCCTTCACAGTAACAACCACCCGTTAATTTCATCACAGCCCCCATTTGTTAAAAAATTTCTCATATGTCACACAACCGTCCAGAGTCGTGCCCCAGTGAGGTCTACGTGCCTCAGGCCTTCTGACGGAGCTTCCAGTCGCCCGTTTCGATCGCGCTCCAAATGCCATCAAGCATGGCAAGCCGTTGTCGGGCCGATGCAGCGACTGCTGCCACCGCCTTCAACTGCAACGCTGGTGTGTGAGCGTAGCGATAGGTGATCTGGAGACCCTCACCCTCGTGATGGCTATCGTTTTCGATGTGCACATGGAAGAACTCGAGATCATCGTCGTTCATGCCCATCGCTCTGCACGCCTCCACATATTTCGGATAAAGCGTGGGAGTCTGCCCTTCCAGCGCCACCATGATGCCGGCTGCGGCCTCCGCGAGTTCGCGAAACGCAACCAGCTCATAGATCCAGCTGCGCATGGCGCGCGTACCGGGAAGTATGTCGCCGCGATCTGCGGCCTCACTCACCCTGCGAGGCGAGACGCCGCAGGCCTGAGCAAACTTAAGCAGCAGATCCGGATGCCGCTTGCCTTGCTTATCGGGCACCTCTTCACCGATCAGATTTTCAAGCATGTGGCGCCTTGCGTCTAGATCGGGCAGCCGGCAAAAGAGATGGCCAAACTGCTGAGGAATTTGTTCGATGTAGTAGTAGTGCTGAACCGCCCAGAAACCGAGTTGAGCGCGAGTCAGCTTGCCATCGGCCCAAGCGAGCGAAAACGGATGCGCCCCCGAATGCCGCTGCGTGCGGGCCGCAAGGAGTGCCTTTGAAAACGCTTGTCGTGTCATCAATTTTTCCATTTGCAGCCTTCTTTGGTTGACGCTTTGTTCGAGTGGCGAAGCGTTCGCAGGGTTTAGCGAACCTGACTACCTAAACGCTTCACCACCTCACCATACCGACGATATTCAGTGGCAATTTGCCTTGCTATCTCATCTGGCGTAGAGGTGACAATGTTCGCGTCCTGGCCGCCCACAGATCCGGTCACCTCAGGGGAACGCGCAGCCCGCACCAACTCTGCATTGAGCCGCGCCACAACACCGTCCGATACTTTCGCTGGAACGAAGAAACCGAACCACTGGTCGTATTCAACGCCAAGAATGCCGAGTTCCGCCAGAGTTGGCACATCTGGCAGCATGGCAGAGCGCTTTGGCCCGGCATAAGCAAGCGCCTTCAGGCGGCCTTCCTTGAGAAAAGCCTGCGCAGACAGATAAGATGAAAACAGTACGTCAATCCGACCGGCAACAGTTTCGGTGACTGCCTGCGCGGCGCCTTTCATTGGCAAATGCACCATGGGGGCACCGGTAACCTGCTGGAACATTTCTCCTAGAAAATGTCCTGCTGTTCCCGTGCCCTGCGAAGCGAAGTTGAGTCCGCCAGGCCGCGACTTAGCAAGCGCAACCAACTCCTTGATGTTGTTTGCAGGCAGCGATGCCGGCACCACCAAAATGCTGTGGAATGAGAAAAACGATGTGACAGGCCGAAAGTCGCGATTCGCATCAAATCCAACTTGAACGTTCAAGTGCGGATCGATGGCATGGGTACCCACATGCCCGACGAAAACTGTGTAGCCGTCAGCAGGTTGCGAAAGAACGGCCTGCGCGGCAACCGCTCCGGCCGCTCCAGGGCGGTTCTGCACGATGGTGGGCTGACCCGTGTTGTCAGACAGCTTCTGCGCAATCAGCCGGGTGACCCGGTCCGTGGATCCCCCAGGCGGGAATGGCACAACGATCGTCATCTGCTTGGCCGGAAAAGCAGGATCTCCCAAAACGGACGGAGCTCCCACAAGCACCATCAATACGGCAATGACTTTTGTTATCAGTGACATGTTGTCCCCTTTGTGCAACGAAAGCCCATAAGTACCGGACCTGAAAAACCCAATCACCATGATATAGGAGCTGAACTGGCTTGCGAAAAAGTTGGAAAAGTCGATAAAGCCGTTCGACCACTGGTATCCCACCGTTGGGAAGAGGGTTTGTTGACAAGCCGTCACACGTCGCTGAATGTCTTGCCTGGCGGTGAGGTCTCCCAGATTGAATGCCGGCCTGCCGACTGGCCATTTCAAATGATGGTGAAACCATTCAACGCGTCAGCGGTGAAACGTGCGTCAACAACACGGGGGTGACGCACACCCCAATGGGGCCGACCACGGTAGGCACGGACGGCGCGGTATTGACGCAGATGGGCGGCCACAATCCACAATAGTTTCACCCCCCCAGACTGACGCATGCACCCATGAGTGACAAAGTTGCTGAACTTCGCCTGGCCACAGGTATCGCCTTTGCCTTGGCTGCCGGTTTGGCCTGGGGACTGGTGTTTGTCACGCCCGTCTTGCTGCCCGACTATTCGCCAGCCATGCTCACATTTGGGCGCTATCTTGCATTTGGCATGGTTGCCCTGCCGCTGGCCTGGCGCGATCGCCGGGCACTGTCGCGCCTGAGCAGGGCCGACTGGATTGAAGCGCTGAAGCTGGCCGCTGTCGGCAATGTGCTGTATTACCTGGCGCTGTCCTGGGCCATACAACTGGCCGGGGTGCCGCTGCCAACCATGATCATCGGCACCCTGCCAGTGGTCATCGCGGTGTGTGCCAACCTGTCGCGGCACGATGTGGCTTGGCGGCGCCTGGCCTTGCCCCTGCTGCTGATGGCCACCGGAATTGCCTGTGTGCATGGCTCGGAGTGGCAACGTCTGGGTGCTGGCGCGCCGAGCACCAGCGGTCTGGGTTGGGGCATGGCGCTGGCCACGGCGGCTCTGGTTTGCTGGACCTGGTATCCCATCCGTAACGCCGCCTGGGTGCAGGCCAACCCGCAGGTGGGCTCGGGCACCTGGGCCACCGCCCAGGGCCTGGCCACCTTGCCAATGGCGCTGGTGGGCATGACGGCCTACATGCTGATGACCGGCAACTGGGCCAGCGATGCGCCTTGGGGTCCGCGACCCTGGACCTATGCGGGCCTGATGCTGGCCATTGGCTTGCTGTCCTCGTGGTTGGGTACTTTGTGTTGGAACCGCGCCAGCAGCCTGCTGCCGACCTCGCTGGCCGGTCAGCTCATTGTGTTTGAGACCTTGGCCGCCATGGCCTATGGATTCATGCACCGCGCCGCCTGGCCCCAACCTTGGGACTGGGCTGGCATGGCCTTGTTGGTGGCCGGTGTGGTGGTGGGCACGCGGGTGTTTGTCAAACCTGCTTAGCGCTGCGTTTGGGGGCCGACCGCTTCAAAAACAGATCGAGTGCTGGTCACAGATTGGCGAGACCGTTTTAACTGATGCGTTTGACCACATCGCCAGACAACGCAGCTTGAATGAAGCGTGAGCTTGTATTAATGAGATGATTCACAGGCCAAGACCGTTTTAACGTTTGACGGCACCTGAGCGTTTTCTCAGAGCTGTCTGTCATGAATGAAAAAGGAAATGCCAGCGATGCACAGTGTCCATATTCGGCCTCATATCATCGAGCGTGTGACCGCTCGCAGAGGCAAATCACATTGGTTTGAATCATTTGATAGCCAGCGCACGGCGCTGGTGGTCATCGACATGCAAAGCACTTTCTGCGAGGCGGGGGCACCTGCGGAGGTGCCGACCGCTCGCAGCATTGTTCCCAACATCAATGCACTAAGTGCACGGCTTCGCGCAGCGGGTGTTCCCATTTTTTGGGTGCTGCATGCCAATACCCACCTCGGCGAGCGCAGTGACTGGGAGATGTTCTTCAACAACGTGGTGGCTGACGATGTCCGCAGCCGAACCATGGAGAGCTTGCTGCCCGGAAAGCAAAGCGTGTGGTCGGGGCTTGTGACCAGCCCAAAAGATGTGGTCTTGTTGAAGAATCGCTACAGCGCATTCATTTCGGGCTCTTCGTCGCTGGAGCCCATGCTGCGCAACTATGGCATCGATACGATTCTGATTGCCGGCACCAAGACCAACGTCTGTTGCGAGTCAACTGGCCGAGACGCCATGATGTTGGACTTCAAGGTCGTGATGGTGTCTGACTGCTGTGCCGCGCTATCAGACGATGAACACCTTGCAACGCTGGAAACTTTTATCCAACAGTTTGGCGACGTCATGTCATGGAAAGATGTGGTCGAACGACTGGGCCCAAGCTTGCCATTGGGTCCAGCCTAACAAAGAGCCTCAGTGCATTCGCCAGCCATTCCATTCAACGCCGATGGCGAATGAGCGCCACCATCAGTCCAGCTTGAGGCCCAACTCCAGTGCTTTTTTCGGCAGAACGGCCAGCTCTTTCTGGATCACCTCATTAAAGGCTTCGATGGTGTTGCCCGTGGTGGGTGACACGCCGCCAAGCTCGCTGAGGCGTCGGCGAAACTCTGGCTCTGCCACGATTTGCGATATTTTTTGATTCAACATGGCAGTGACAGCGGTTGGGGTTTTGGCGGGTGCCACCAGACCAAACCACATGTCGAAGTCAACGCCGCCACGCAGGCCTTGCTCTGTCAGTGTCGGCAAATCAGGCCACAACTCAGAGCGGGTGGAGCGCAACTGGCCCAAAGCTTTGAGTTTGCCGCCTTGGATTTGAGCGCGGGCATCCGCTGTCCCCAAAAGGCCCCAACGAACTTCGCTGGTGAGGAGGGCCTGCACCAATGGCGCGCCGCCTTTATAGGGCACGTGGGTGTAGTTGCCATCGGCGGCAGCGTTCACCAACTCAGAGGCCACGTGAGAGATGCCACCAGCACCTGTGGAGCCGTAAGGCAAGCCGTCCTTGCCAGCCGTTTTACCGGCGGCGATCAGGTCTTGAATCGATCGCCACGGCGAGTTCAGCGGAACCACCAATACCAACGGGGCGAGCATGACGCGTGCAATGGGCGCCACATCAGATGCTGTGAAGCCTGCCTTGGAGTAGGTCGCAGGGTTGATGGACAGCATGCCTGTCAGACTCATCGCCAGGGTGTGGCCATCGGCCGGGCTTTGCAGCAGGGCAGCCATGCCCAAATTGCCGCTGGCACCAGGCCGGTTATCAACAATCACCGTTTGCTTGAGTTCCTCTTGCAGCCGTTGGCCCACCAAGCGGGCAGACACGTCGGTTGCCCCACCCGCCGGGTAGGGAACAATGATGCGGATTGGTTTATTGGGAAAAGCGGGTTGAGCCAAAGCAGGCCAAGCAGCAAAGAGCGAAGATCCGAACAGGACGGAACTGGCAACTCGGCGATTGATGCGCATGGAAGATCTCCTATGGAAGTGCTGTTTGTGGTGGTTCAATCTCAGTGCGAGTTTTGAGTCTATCTGATTTCATTGCAAAACCGGACCGTGTTGCACCAACCAAAGCCGTTCCACGCCATGCGAAGACTGGGGTAAACACTTAAATGGCCTGGCGCCTCGCGCACTAGCATCGGTGGCCATTGCTTGAAGGGCGTTATTTTGGGTTCGACCATCGCAGAAAAAATATTGGCCCGTGCCAGTGGCCAAGTCCGCGTCAATGCGGGCGACAACATACAGGCCAAGCCCGATTTTGTGGTGGCCTACGACTTTCCCGGCTACACCGATGTCATCTTCAAGCAAATGAAAGATGAGTTTGGGCTCACAGGCGTGAAAGACCCGAGCCGGTACGCTTTGTTCATTGACCACATGGTCCCGGCGGTGACGCCGCAAGAAGAAGAGCTGCATCAAAACACGCGCGATTGGGGCGCACTCAATCACGTTCCTGTGTATGAGCGAAAAGGCATTGGCCATCAAGTGGCCTCTGAGCTTGGGTATGCAACCCCTGGGGCATTCGTGGTTCACTTTGACGGTCACATATCGCAGCTGGGGACATTTGGCACCCTGGCCATGGGCGTGCGCAGGCATTTGATTGAGTCGTTTGTGAATGAAAAAATTCGCATGGCTGTGCCCGCCACGACACGGGTCGACTTGGTGGGGCAGCTGCAAGCTGGTGTGATGGCGCGAGACGTTTTTCACCATGTGGTGCGTGTGTTGGGCCCGGCCAGTTGTCGGTTTCAGGTGCTGGAGTTTGGCGGCGAAGCCATTGCAGACATGGGCATCGATGCACGCCAAACGCTGACCTGTTTGGCCATGTTCACGGGTGCGGTCACCGCCATCATCAACCCCGATCAAGTCACACTGCCCTATGCGCAAGAGCGCGCTCGGCTGACCATCGAGCCGCTGTATTCTGACCGCGATGCCACTTACGCCGCTCGCCACACGATTGACATATCGAAACTAGAGCCTGTTGTGGTCATCCCGCCAAGCCCGGCCAACACACGAAACTTGGTGGACCATTTGGGTTTGCCGGTGCAGGTGGGCTATTTGGGATCTTGTGCTTCGGGTCGCTTGGAAGATTTGCGCGCCGCTGCACATGTTCTGCGTGGGCGCCATGTCAAGCCTGGGTTTCAGCTGCATGTCGTGCCAACCAGCCAAGAGATCATGCGACAAGCGGCCCAAGAAGGTCTGCTCACCGACTTGATTGCCGCAGGCGCGTTTATTTCTTCGCCTTCTTGCGATTACTGTTTTGGGCGCTTGGGGGTGATGAGTGCGGGCCAGCGGGCCGTGTCCACAGGCACGCTCAATGTGCGCGGACGCATGGGCAGCACGGACTCAGAAATTTTCATTGTCAACGCTGCTGCCGTCGCGGCCGCTGCCATCGAAGGTCAAATTGCCGACCCTCGCCCCTACCTGAGGTGACGCCATGAGCTTACCGGTGATCCATGGCCGGGTGGCCTTTGTATTTGAAGAAATCGACTTTGATGTGGACCAGATCATTGGTGTGAAAAACATCAAGCTGAGAGACCCCGCAGAGTTGGCCGCTGTTGCCATGCAGTCTTATGACCCAGCATTTGCAACGCAGGTGAAAAAGGGCGATGTGTTGGTGGGGGCCATGAATTTTGGCTACGGCCATCCGCATTACCCGCCCATGATTGGCATGCGCCATCTGGGCATCAGCGCGGTCATCGCCGAGAGTTTTTCGCCCGGCTATTGGCGCGGTGAGGTGGCCATGGGCTTTCCCCAAATTGCATGCCTGGGCATTTTGAATTTTGTGAGCCGTTGGGACGAGATTGAGGTGGATTGGACGGCGCACCAAGTCATCAACCACACACGCAAAGACCGCATTGACTTTGAAGTCTGGTCTGAAAGCGACCGGCTGATGATCGAGTCAGGCGGCGTACTGGGGTATTTGAAACACATCAGACAAGAGGAATCCACATGAACAAAAACAGAGCTGAATTTGCGCATTCGTTGCGCCAGGGGAAAACGGTGTGGGCCGCCGGTGTTTATGACGCGCTCTCTGCCAAATTGGCTGAGGCGGCTGGATTTCCTGCTTTGATGACTTCGGGCTTTGCAGTATCAGCGAGTTTGCTGGGGCAGCCCGACGTGGAGGTCTACACCATGACCGAAAACCTGTCTGTCGCCCGCAATGTCTCCAATGCCGTCAACATCCCCGTGGTGGCCGACACCGACACGGGTTACGGGAATGCCATCAATGTGATGCGCACGGTGCGTGAGTTTGAGCAAGCCGGGCTCAATGCATTGATTTTTGAAGACCAAGAAGTGCCCAAGCGCTGCCCAGCAGCGGCAGCGGTGATTGAAATATTGCCCGTGATGGAGAGCGCTGCGAAAATTCGTGCGGCGGTTCGTGCACGACAAGACCCCAACCTCATCATCGTGGCACGCACCGATGCCCTGACCGAAGCCGATGCCATCGAGCGCGCAAAGATTTATGTGGAGGCCGGCGCAGATTTGATTCAGCCCATCAGCCGTTGCTTCACATCCATTGACGGGCTGCGTCGATTGCGCCAGGCTTGTGGTGTGCCCTTGTCACTGCAACTGCTGGGCTGGCTTGAAAACGACTTGACCACCGAACAAATTCAAGAGGTGGCTGGCTTGGCTGTTTACCCATTGGTGGGTTTGTTCACCGTGACGGAAACATTGAAGCAAAACTATGCCCAGTTGTGGAAATCCAAATCGGTACATGGCTTGCCGCAACCCATGACCAACATGGCCGACTTCAAGAAAATGATTGGCTTCAGTGAAGTCGAAGCCTTGCAGTCCATGTTTTTGCTGGGCAACTTGCCGAAAAAATAATCAGCCATCCGTTTTGCCCTCGCCCCGACGCTTGATGCCGCGGGTCGGGCCGGCCTTGATCACTGCGCAACGGTCAGGCCATTGATCTTCATCAGCAAGTAAATGTATTGAAGTTCTGCCTTTTCACAGTTGGGCGCACCCAAGCGACGCGCCAGAGCATGCGCGGGGATTTGCATTTGTTTGCCCTCCAGCTCTACTTCCACCCGGAAATAGCAGGGGCTGAATTCACGAAAGGCAATGACCGTGCCCCAGCGACCAACGGGCCAAGGCCTTTGGATCACAAGCACCCGGTCCCCTGGGCGAGCCAGGAAATCTAAGTTGTCCTCATAGGCCTGCTGTATTTCCAGACTGGACGTCTTGGCACTGGCCTTTGCGAAGTCGTTGGCAAATTCAATAAATTGTTCAGCGTTCATACCAACAGAATCGGCTCGGAATGGCATTTTCTTTAGCGATTCAAAAATCTCCGGTTTTTGGGCTGGTTTGGGGGGTGTTGGCCCTTGTGCAACGGCCTGGAGCCCCCCTCGCTGGTGCGCCGGGCTAGTTGGGGCCAGCTGCCAAAGCGGCACCGTGGTGGTCGAAGTGATCCCCCAGAAAGGTGGCGATGAAGTAGTAGCTGTGGTCGTGCCCGGCCTGCATGCGCAAGGTTAGAGGGTGTCCGGCGGCCTCGCACGCGGCCTGCAGGCGTTCAGGCTGCAGTTGGGGGGCTAAAAATTCGTCCGCTTCGCCTTGATCCACCAGCAAAGGCAAGCGCTCCTGACGGGCCATCTTGATCAGTTCAACGGTATCCCAGGCCTTCCAGGCTTCGCGGTCGGCGCCCAAATACGCGCCCAATGCCTTTTGGCCCCAAGGCACTTGCGATGGCGCCACGATGGGCGAAAACGCAGAAACGCTTTGGTAGCGCCCGGGATGGCGCAGGGCCGTGACCAAAGCGCCATGGCCGCCCATGGAGTGGCCAAAGATGCCGCGCAGGGGGTTGGCCGCAAAGTGCTGCTCGACCAGCGCGGGCAGCTCCAGGGCCACATAGTCTTGCATGCGGTAGTGCGCGGCCCAGGGGGCCTGCGTGGCGTTGACATAAAAACCTGCACCCTGGCCCAGGTCGTAGGCCGGGTCGTTGGCCACCGCATCGCCGCGTGGGCTGGTGTCCGGTGCAACCACGATGACACCATGGCGCGCCGCATGCGCCTGAGCGCCGGCCTTGGTGATGAAGTTTTGCTCGGAGCAGGTCAGCCCGGACAGCCAGTAAAGCACCGGGCATGCTTGGCCGCGCGTTGCGGGTTCGGGCAAATACACCGCCAGCTTCATCTCGCAACCGAGCTTTGTTGACGCGTGCTTCCACACTTCTTGGCGGCCGCCAAAGCTGGCGTGTTGCTCGATGCGTTCCATGCGGGGCTCCGTTTTCAATAATGAACCACCGAGCGGATGGACTTTCCTTCGTGCATCAGGTCAAACGCATGGTTGATGTCCGTCAGCGGCATGGTGTGGGTGACGAATGGCGCGAGCTGAATGCGACCGGCCATCGCGTCGTCCACCATGCCGGGCAATTCGCTGCGCCCCTTGACGCCACCAAAAGCCGTGCCCAGCCAGCGCCGGCCGGTGACCAACTGGAAAGGGCGGGTTGAAATTTCTTGCCCCGCGCCAGCCACGCCAATGATGACCGACTGACCCCAACCGCGGTGAGCGCACTCCAGTGCAGCGCGCATGACCTGGGTGTTGCCGATGCACTCGAAGCTGTGGTCCACGCCCCAGCCCGTCATTTCCACAATCACCTGTTGGATGGGTTTGTCGTGGTCTTTCGGGTTGACGCAATCGGTGGCGCCAAAGGTGCGCGCCAGATCGAACTTGGACGGGTTGGTGTCAATGGCGATGATGCGACTGGCCTTGGCCAATTGGGCGCCTTGAGCCACGGCCAGACCGATGCCCCCCAAACCGAAGACGGCCACGGTGTCACCCGGCTGCACCTTGGCGGTGTTCTTGACAGCGCCCAGGCCAGTGGTCACACCACAGCCGAGCAGGCACACCTGCTCAGGGTTGGCGTCGGGTCGGATTTTGGCCAGTGAGACCTCGGCCACCACGGTGTATTCGCTGAAGGTTGAGCAACCCATGTAGTGATAGACCGGCTGACCTTGGTAGGAAAACCGCGTCGTGCCATCGGGCATCACGCCCTTGCCCTGGGTGGCGCGCACCGCCACGCACAGGTTGGTCTTGCCCGACTTGCAAAAGAGGCATTCGCCGCACTCGGCGGTGTAGAGGGGAATCACATGGTCCCCGGGCTTGACGCTGGTGACGCCTTCGCCCACTTCGACCACGATGCCTGCGCCCTCATGGCCGAGCACCGCAGGAAAGATGCCCTCCGGGTCATCGCCCGACAGGGTGAAGGCATCGGTATGGCAGACGCCGGTGTGGGTGATCTTGACCAGCACCTCACCTTTTTGGGGGGGAGCGACATCGATCTCGACCATCTGCAAGGGCTTGCCAGCTTCGAAGGCCACGGCGGCACGGGATTTCATGGGAAAACTCCTCAAAACGCAGAACAACCGCTGGGTCAGGCCACGGCGGCGTGATAAAAAACACACACGTGGATCAGTGTACGGCCACAAGACCCATCAGGCCTGCAGTGTGACCACGGCACGTTAGGATCAAGCCATGAAAAATTTCCTCAAACACACCCTGACCACATTCGCGCTGGTGTTCGCTGCCGCGACGCACGCACAAACCTTTCCCGTGAAGCCCATCAAGATCATCGTTCCGTTTCCAGCGGGTGGAACGGTTGATTTTTTTGCGCGCGTCATCAGCACCAAGCTGTCGGACGCCTTGGGTCAATCGGTGCTGGTTGAAAACCGTGCGGGCGCAGGCGGCAACATTGCAGCTGAAGCCGTGGCAAAGGCCACGCCAGATGGCTATACGCTGTTGATGGGATCGGAAATCATCGCCATCAACACGTCCTTGTACAGCAAACTGGGCTATGACCCCGTCAAAGACTTGGCGCCCATCACCTTGGTGGGCACGGTTCCGAACATTTTGATTGTTCATCCGGGTTTGCCGGTCAACTCGGTCAATGAGTTGATCGCCTTGGCGAAAAAAACGCCGGGGAAGATTTCTTTTGCTTCCACGGGCCAAGGCACATCCACCCATTTGTCGTCTGAACTTTTCAAGCTGATGGCCAATGTGGACATGCTGCACGTGCCCTACAAAGGCGGCCCACCAGCGATTGCCGACTTGATCAGCGGGCAGGTGAACATGATGTTCATCAACATGCCCACTGGCATCACGCATGTGCGCTCGGGCAAGGCCAAAATTTTGGCGGTGAGCAGCATCAAGCGGATTTCACAACTGCCGGATGTGCCGACCGTTGACCAAGCTGGTGTCAAAGGTTTTGAGACTTCTGCATGGTCTGGGCTTTACGCCCCTGCAGGAACACCCGCGGACATCATCAACCGCCTGAATGCGGAAGTGGTCAAGATTCTCAAGCAGCAAAGCGTGCGCGAGCAGCTCCTGGCCCAAGGTGCTGAGCCTGTTGGCGATACGCCGGAGGAATTTTCCCGTTTCACCCAAGCAGAAATCAGCAAGTGGGCAAAGATCATCAAAGTTTCTGGCGCCAAGGTGGACTGAAAAACCACTTGCCAAGTCCAACCCATGTTTTGAAGAGGTGAATCTGTGCGCTCACCTGAATTGACAAGCATCCAAACCTCGCGGATGCGCCACGACATGGCTGTTTGGCATGGCCAGGGCACGCCCGTTTTGCTGATACACCCCAACCGCACCAGCCATCGGGTTTGGGACTTCATGCTCGCGGCGCTTCAATGCCCTATGCCGTTTTTTGCGCCAGCCCTGCGCGGGCACGCGCAATCAGATTGGCCCCAGGCCGGTTACACGCTGGAGGACCACCGTGACGACTTGCTCGCGCTGATTGAAGCTCAAGGCTGGGAGGAGATGGTCATTGTTGGCCAAGCCACTGGGGCCGCCTTGGCCTTGATGCTGGCCACGCAACTGCAAAAAAGGGTTCTGGCCCTGGTGCTGGCTCAGCCTGCGGTCGCCATTGGCAGCCATGTCAACGATCTGGTGCAGCAACAAGTGCGGGCCACGCCCCAATTTGAAAACCGCGATCAGGCGCGCATGGCCCTGCCATTTTGTGAACGCTGGAGCGATCAGGTGACCGAGCATTACCTCGACCACATCCTGCGCCCGCATCCCCAGGGCGGGTGGCAATGGAACTTTCACGCTGAAGGCGTGTGCGAAACCGAGGCCCAGTTGATGCGCGACATCTTGCCAAGTGTTCACTATGCGGGCCCAGCGCTGGTGTTTGGCGGTGCCCAATCAACGGTTCTGCCGGTAGAGATGTTTGCGCGTGTGGCGCGCCATTTGCCCCAGTCGACGTCAGACACCCTGGCCCATGCCAATCACCGACTGTGTCAGGACAACCCGATTGGATTTGCCCAACTGCTGGATGGTTTTTTGCCCTTGTGCACCACACAAACCAGGGTGGTGTGATTAAAGGGCGCGCTGTTTGTTGGCTGCGCCGTTTTTCGCTTGTGCCAGGGGAGGCTGAGGGTGCGCGTAGTGACCTTCAAGCCGCCATCATCAATCGGGTGTGATGCCCGCGCGCTTGACCGCCAGGCCCCACTTCACGATCTCTGCGCGAATGAATTCGCCAAACTGTTCAGGCGTGCTGCCAACCGGCTCGGCCCCCGCAGCGGAAAGTGTTTCGCGGATATCTGGCATGGCCAAGATTTTCTGAATTTCTTCACTCAGCCGCTTGACCACTGCAGGTGAGGTGTTGGCAGGGGCGACGATGCCCGTCCAACCGCTCACATGCACACTGGGGTACCCGGCCTCATTGGCGGTTGGCACATCCGATACGGCGGGGGAGCGCCGGGGTTGGCCCACCATCAAAGCTTTCAATTTGCCGGCCTTGATCTGCGGCAACAGCGCGGGCATGGTGCCGAAAATAAAGTCCACCTGTCCGCCAATCAAGTCTGTCAAGGCCGGTGCCTCACCCTTGTAGGGCACATGCAACATGTTGACGCCACCCGCACCGGCCAGCAATTCAGCTGCCAATTGCGACTGGTTGCCAATGCCTGCCGATGCAAACTTGATGGCGCCAGGGTTGGCCTTGGCCGCGGCCACCAATTCAGCGGCGGTTTTGTGCGGCGCGTTGGCTGGCACCACCAGTAAAAAGGCAATCGATGTGGTTTGTGTCACCGGCACAAAATCTTTCAGGGTCTCGTAGGGAACCTTTTTGTAGACGTGCTGGTTGATGGTCAAGGCGCTGGGCGAGGTCATCAAAAAAGTATGCCCATCGGTGGCGCGCATGACCGCTTCGGCCGCAATCATGCCGTTGGCACCAGCTCGGTTGTCAATGACCACCGGCTTGCCCAGGGCGTCGGAGAGTTTTTGGCCAATCAAGCGTGCGGCGATATCAATGCTGCCGCCGGCCGACTGCGACACGATCAACCTGACCGACTGACTGGGCCAAGGGGCGGTTTGCGCTGTGGCCAAGCTGGAGGTGATGCACAACAACAGGGTCAAAAAGTACTTCATGGGTTGCTTTCAAACAGGTCAGGGAAGGAAGTGGAGCAGCTTGGAGACGTCAGGGCAAGCATGCATGTTCAACACGGCGGTTCTCAATTCGCTGGCCGCTGATTCGCCCCACAAGGGTATGGCCAGGTCATTGAATTTGCGCAGCAACGCTTCGTCGCTGTGGGGTCGGTCCGGCTCACCGCTGGTGGTGGTGCACTGGCCGAGAAAACGCGCACCGCCCACGGTGGTGAGGCTGAGATCGACCCTTTGTTGTGCCGGGTAAACAGCAGAAAAACTCGGCTCTTCGATCACCCGAATTTTGCTGGCCAAGTTCACAATGCGTGGGTCATTCACGGCCTCATCACCAAAGGCGTCTAAGCCCGACCTTTCGCCCACCATCAACGTGGCCAGGGCGAAGGGGATGGAAAAGCGTGCGCCAAACCAGTCCTTGGGGCGCTGTGTGGACAAATAGGCCGCCAAGCGGTAGGCACGCACTTCCATGTCGGCGACCTCATCGATGGCAATGGTGCGTGGGGCTTTGGCTTGCAGGTCATGCAGCGCATCAATGGCTGAGTGCACATAGCGGGCCGTTGGGTACAGCTTGAGGTAGCCCTCGGTCAGCAGCCACCGTTGGCCCAGGTCTTGAACCGCAACCTCGCCTTGAAACCCATCACCCAACACCAGGCTGAACGTGGTGTTGACACCGTCGCTGGGGCCAGTGAAGCCAGACTGAACCAAACGCACCGCCATTTGGCCCATATACCCGCTGTGCCCGGCATACCAATTGCGCACCGTTGCACCATCGAGCATGGTGTGCCGGTTGGTGGCCACGCAACTGGACGCGGCCAAGCTGGCCAAATTGCGGTATTCGCTGGCTGCCACGCCCATCAACCGGGCCGTGGCCAATGCCGCACCCACCACACCAAAAGTGCCGTGCGGGTTGATGATGAGTTTGATTTGGGTGGCCATGCCGATGCGCGCCACCACCTCATAGCTCAGAGCGACCGCCGTGAGAAATTCGCGCCCACTCAAGCCCCGCTCTTGGGCCACCGCCAGGGCCGCAGGGATCACTTGGATTCCTGGGTGGCCATTGGCCAAAAAATTGCCTTCATCAAAATCCAACCAAGCCCCGGCAATGCCATTGAGCATGGCGGCATCGATGCGATTGGTGGTTTTTTCTAGGCCCACCACCCAACAAGGGCCTGGGCTGCCAAAGGCCATTTGCTGTGCGGCGAGCGCTTGCAATTGAGGCGTTCTCATGCCCCAGGCCATGACCGGCAATGTATCCAACACGATGGCGCAGGTGCGATCCCGAACCGCCTGGGGAATGTCTTCCCATTGGGTATTGGCGACAAAACGACACAGACGCTCTAGATAGTCCATCTTTGAATCACATCAGGCACGCAGGTATTGGGTGAGGTTGAGGCGGGGATCAATTCATCACGATATTGGCCGCCTTGATCACCGGGGACCAGGTGTTCAATTCGGACTGAATGAATTCCACGAACCGCTCAGACCCCAGGGGCGTGAGCGTCATGCCAAACACCGGGTCGCTCAAGCGCTGACGCATTTCAGGGGCTTGCAAAATGCCCAATATTTCTTTCTCTAGGCGCTGCGTGATGGCCAAAGGGGTTTGCGCTGGGGCAGAAATGCCAACCCACGACACGGCTTGTACTTTGGGTGAA
Source organism: Limnohabitans rimovensis (SeqCode) (assembly GCF_965234775.1). Lineage (GTDB taxonomy): Bacteria > Pseudomonadota > Gammaproteobacteria > Burkholderiales > Burkholderiaceae_C > Limnohabitans > Limnohabitans rimovensis. The sequence goes on from NZ_OZ248567.1 coordinate 204,138, forward strand.
ACCTCGTTCAAAGCGGGCACATCTGGGTACAAGGAAAGTCGTTTTTCGCTGGTCACAGCCAGTATGCGCAGCTTGCCTGAAGCCACCAAGGATGCCGCGCTGGAGGTGAACACCATGTCCAAGCGTCCCCCCAACAAGTCGGCCATCGCTGGTGCAGGCCCTTTGTAGGGCACATGGGTCATGTCCAACTTCAGCGCTTGCTTGAGCATTTCAGCTGCCAAGAACCCCGAGGTGCCGACCCCCGCTGAGGAGTAGTTGACCGCCCCAGGCTTGGCCCTGACCATGGCCAAAAAGTCTTGCACGGTTTTGGCGGGGTGGTCGCTTCTGACCACCATGAACTGGGGAAACACACCGATCAAGGCAATGTGCTTGAAGTCCTTGAGCGGGTCATAACCCAGTTTGTTGTAGAGCAAGGCACCCGGTGCAATAGCGCTGTTGTAGGAGGCCAGCAAGGTGTGTCCATCGGGTACGGCCTTGGCCGCTTGGTCGGTGCCCAGGGTGGACCCCGCACCCGGGCGGTTTTCCAAAACCACCGGCTGCTTCAAGTTTTCGCTGAGCTTGTCCAGCACCAGGCGCATGGCATTTTCAGATGCTGTTCCAGGTGCGAAAGGCATGATCAGCTTTATAGGCTGACTGGGATAGGTTTGCGCGCCCGCACTGAGTGCGCCAAAAAGGAAAGCCAATAAGCCCAGTGCCTTGTGAAGTTTCATGAGTACCCTTTCGAAATGACCACGTTGATGGAATGAAAAATGAATGTATCAGGCGTCGCGCGCATTGGCGAGTTGGGTGTGGATCCAATGCGCCGCCAATAAAGTGCGCTGGTCGTCATGGATGCGCCCAACCACTTGCATGGCCAGCGGCAACCCATGCGGCCCATAACCACCGGTGACGGAAACACAGGGGCCATGCATCAAGGTCCACACTTGGTTCATCCGCGTGTCCCCAGAGTATTCCTGCCCCATTGGCGCCTCGCCGGTGGCAGCAGGCACAAACAACACATCGCAAGCGCCCAACACCTGATCAAACATCGCTCGGCATTGGTGTGCCAATGCTTGCGCAGCTTGGTATTCGCGCGCGGTTACCGACAAGCCCTCTAGGCTGCGCTTGAGCAAGGCGGGGCGCATTTTTTCGGAGTGGCGGCTCAAAATGTCCATGAAGCCGCCGCTCATTTCAAAATGAACCACCGTGGTGTGCGCCTTGAGCATTTGAGAAAAGGCTGGCGGCAGCTGAATTTCAATAACCTTGGCCCCCGCTTTTTCCAAAGCTTGGGCGGATTCATGAAACGCTTTTTGGATGTGCGGGTCTGCCAAATCCCACTCAAAGGTTTTGCACAGGCCCACCGTGGGTCGCTGATCCATGGCAATGGATTCGTCTGGGATCAGCAGTTCCGGATAGCGCGCCATTTCGGCGCCAAAGAAAGCCACGTCGCGGACATTTCGGGCCACCAAGCCAACCGTGTCACAGGAATCGGCATTGGGCCAGACCCCGCGCTTGGGTACCAGGTTGTAGGTGGGTTTGTAGCCCGTCACCCCACAGTAGCCGCAGGGGCGAATGGTCGAGCCCATGGTTTGTGTGCCGGTCGCAAAGCTGACCATGTTGGCGGCGATGGCCGCCGCCGAACCGGAGGACGACCCACCAGGGGTGTGGTCAAGCTTGCGCGGGTTGCGCGTGCCATTGGTGGGGAATGTGGCCAATTCAGTGGTGATGGTTTTGCCCAGCATCACGCCACCCGATTTGCGCAAGGTGGCAATACAGGCCGCATCTTGCACCGGCTGATGCCCTGCAAAAACTTGAGAGCCCCCTTGTGTGGGCATGTCGTGGGTATCAAACACGTCTTTGATGCCCACCGTCAAGCCGTGCATGGACCCTTGGATGGCTTGGCCATCCAACCAATGGGCTTGTTTCAAGGCGGACTCGCGGGCGATGTGGGCAAAGGCATGAACCTGAGGTTCATGTTCCTCTATTTGATCCAAACAGGCTTGGACATAGGTTTGCGCCGATAAGGTTCTGCTTTGCAGAGCTTGGGCCACCACAACGGCTGGCTGCTCTACCCATGGGGGCTTGTTCATTCAATTCTTTTCTTGCATCTGTGCCAATGATGGCACCATCGACTTTACAGGTATGCGCCGAGTCTGACATCCGCCCCGCTCATGAAACACGGCGAGCGCCGCAAAAGCTCGAAAATGCCTGCTTCATTGACCCTCCAGCAAGAAGTGACATGTCCCAATACACACCCAGGCCCTTAGAAGTGAAGATTTCGGGCCGCCAAGAGGCGCTACGTTGAGCAAGCATTTACAGCCTGACTGGCGCCAGCTACACCTGGGCCGCTTGCTGGGCCACGCCATGCGCCGCTTTGACGCGCGGGTCTTGTACCTGATGGCGCACAACGTAGATGTGCCGCTGGCCTTGTCCAACTTGGCCGCGCGCGACCAAATCAGCGCGGCCCACATCCACATCACGCGCCACTTGGCGCTGGAGGGCTCGCGCCTGAGCGAATTGGCCGATTTGGCGGGCATGAGCAAGCAGGCCATGGGTACCCTGGTGGATCAATGCGAGGCCTGGGGCTTGGTGCAGCGCTTACCCGACGGCACCGACGCCCGGGCCAAGCGGATCACCTTCACGCCCGATGGCTTGGCTTGGCTGGAAGCGTTCAAACAAGCCGTGGCGCAGGCCCAAACCGAGTTCCGCCGAGAAGTGGGGCCTGAGGTGGCCACGGTGGTGGCCTTGGGCCTGGAGGCCTATGCCCAGGGATGGCGCTGACCTATGGCTAATACCCATTTGGCGCGCGCTGCTGCCCCCTAGAATGAACCAAACAAGGGCTACAACGAGGAGATAGACCATGCGCATACTCATCGCCGAAGACGATCAGGTATTGGCCGACGGTTTGTTGCGCACGCTGCGCGCTTCTGGCGCAGCCGTGGACCATGTGGCCAGCGGCAGCGAAGCCGATGCCGCCTTGATGACGACCGACGAGTTTGATTTGCTCATCCTGGACCTGGGCTTGCCCAAAATGCATGGCCTGGAAGTGCTCAAACGCATGCGCTCACGCGGCTCTTCGATGCCGGTGCTCATCCTCACTGCAGCCGACAGCGTCGAGGAACGTGTCAAGGGCTTGGACTATGGGGCTGACGACTACATGGCCAAACCGTTTTCTCTGCAAGAGCTGGAAGCGCGGGTGCGCGCCCTGACCCGGCGCGGCATGGGTGGGGCCACCTCCACCATCAAGCACGGACCACTGGTGTATGACCAGACGGGTCGGGTGGCCACCATCGACGGCAAGATGGTCGAGCTGTCGGCGCGCGAATTGGGCTTGCTGGAAGTGCTGCTGCAACGCTCGGGCCGCTTGGTCAGCAAAGACCAACTGGTGGAGCACCTGTGCGAATGGGGCGAAGAGGTGAGCAACAACGCCATTGAGGTGTACATCCACCGCTTGCGCAAAAAGATTGAAAAAGGCCCGATTCGCATTGCCACCGTGCGCGGCTTGGGCTATTGCCTGGAAAAAATACCGGCCTGAGGGCCTGACCCCATGCCATGAAGATTTTTCAACGCGAACAGCGCTCGCTGTTTGGCGAAATTCTGGATTGGATGCTCACCCCGCTGCTGCTGCTGTGGCCCGTCAGCTTGGCGCTGACGTGGCTGGTGGCCCAAGGCATTGCCAGTCAGCCTTTTGACCGCGGCCTGGAATACAACGCACAGGCCTTGGCGCAATTGGTGCGCACCGATCCGCAACGCAAAACCCAATTCAATTTGCCCGGCGCAGCGCGTGACATTTTGCGCGCCGATGAGGTGGACGAGGTGTACTTTCAAGTGCTCGGCCCCGATGGCGAACTGCTCAGTGGTGACCGCGACTTCCCCCCACCCGACATCCCACCTGGGGCGGGCGAAGGGGTGACACAGTTTCGCGACGATGCCATGCGCGGGGTCGCCATTCGGGTGGCTTATATGTGGGTCTACCCCCAAAGCATGGACAGCCCGGCGGCCCTGGTGCAAGTGGGCGAGACCTTGGGCAAACGCTCGGTGTTGGCCACAGAAATCATTAAGGGCGTGATGCTGCCGCAGTTTGTCATCTTGCCCTTGGCCGTGCTGCTGGTGTGGCTGGCCTTGGCGCGGGGCATCAAGCCGCTGAGCCAACTCGAAGAGCGCATCCGGTTGCGCAAGCCCGACGACTTAAGCCCTCTGGACGACCGGGTGGTGCCCCTGGAGGTGGCGCCGCTGGTGTCGTCCATCAATGACTTGCTGACCCGGCTGAAAGATTCGATCGCCACCCAAAAGCGCTTTTTGGCCGATGCGGCGCACCAGCTCAAAACCCCCCTGGCAGGCTTGCGCATGCAAGCCGACTTGGCGCAGCGCGCCGGCGCCAGCGCCGAAGAACTCAAGAAGTCACTGGTGCAAATTGGCCGCTCGAGCATGCGCGCCACCCACACCGTCAACCAACTGCTGTCACTGGCGCGTGCCGAGAGCACCGGTGCCGTCATCCCCACCCAGGCGTGTGACTTGGTGGCGTTAACCTTGGAGGTGGTGCAAGACTCGCTGCCGCGCGCCATGGACCGCGCCATCGACCTGGGTTACGAAGGGCCGGATGTGGACACCCGCTCGGCTTGGACCATTGGCCACCCCACCTTGCTCAAAGAGTTGATCCGCAACTTGGTGGACAACGCCATCAACTACACCCCGTCAAGCACCGCCAAGCCGGGCGTGGTCACGGCCCGGGTGTTGCCCCAAGCCGACGGTCAATCGGTGTGGCTGCAAGTAGAAGACTCTGGCCCTGGCATCGCACCGGGTGAGCGCGAATTGGTGTTCCAACCGTTTTACCGCGCCTTGGGCAATGAAGCAGACGGCTCTGGGCTGGGCCTGCCCATCGTGATGGAAATCGCCGCCAAACACGGCGCAAAGGTGACGATTGAATACGCCCACCCCAACCAGACCTCACCGGGGGCTTTGTTCACGGTCTGCTTCAGCAGCGCCCGCCCCTGAACTGCACAGCAGCGATGTGCTGATCGCGCCCAGTGGCTCAGGGCTTGTGCATATTGAGGTTCAAGCGCTCTCGCTCGATCACCCGTTGCACCACGTCATCGGCAGCCACCCGCTGCACATACGCCCATAAATCGGGCATCTCGGTCGGGGCAATGCCGGCCATGGTGGCCCATCGGGTGGCGGTCAGGGCATAAGCGTCCACGGGGCCCAAGTGCACCCCAGCCAGCCATTCGCCCTCTGGCAGCGCCATCACCCGCGCTTGCAAGGCGTGTATCAACGCGCGGTACTGCGGCAGCGCATGGTTGCGGATCTCGGCTTGCACCGCAGGTTGGTCGCTGTATTTGTGCGGCATGAACACATGGGTGAAGGTCGGGTGCACCGTGTTGTTGAGCCAAGACAGGGTTTCGATGGCCCGCGCCCGCGCCATGGGCGCATCTGGCAGGAGGTGGGCCTGGGGAAAGCGTTTGTCCAAATACCCCACCATGGCCAAGATTTGCGTCAGCACCTCGCCACCATCGACCAACACCGGCACCTGGCCATTGGGATTGATGGCTTTGAATTCCGGTGTGAGTTGCTCGCCTTTGTGCAGCTTGACCATGATGGGCTCAAAGGGCACTCCGGCTTTTTCCAGCATGAGGTGGGGCACAAACGAACACGCGCCGGGTGAAAAGTACAGCTGAATACTCATGTTTTTTGCTCCTGGGCTTGAAGGGGTACATGTATGGATGGGGGCATGGGCACATTGCACGGCATCTGACACAGCTCGCGCCCGCCCATGTGGCAAGCGCGGTTGAAGGTCACCACATGGTCGACCTGCGCGCGAATGCCAATCCACTCGCCCACTTTGTGGTCATGGTGGCTGGGCACATGGGCCAACACCGTCTCGCCGGTGTGCAAACGCAAGGTGTACAAAAACTCTGAGCCGCGAAACGACTTGCGCATGATCTCGGCCTTCACCGGTGCGTCGTCATCGTGCACGATGTCATCGGCGCGCAGCAGCACATCACACTCGCCACTGGCCAGGGCACAAGGCAGGGGCAACTCGGCCACATCGGTGAGCTCGCCCAAGGGGGTTTGCACCACCACCTGGTTGCCGTCTTGGCGCAGCGTGGCGTGGGTGAACACGCCGTGGCCAATGAATTCGGCCACAAAACGGGTGGCCGGGCGGTGGTACAGGCTGTAAGCATCGCCCCACTGGTGCAAGCGCCCTTCGGACATCACGCCAATCACGTCGCCCAGGGCAAACGCCTCCATTTGGTCATGGGTAACAAACAAGGCCGTGGTCTGGGCCTCTTTAAGAATGGCGCGCACCTCTTGGGCCAAGCGTTCGCGCAAGTCCACATCGAGGTTGGAAAACGGCTCATCGAGCAACAACAACTGGGGTTGGGGCGCCAACGCCCGCGCCAGTGCCACGCGTTGCCGCTGGCCGCCGCTGAGCTGGTGCGGCAAGCGCTGGGCCGACGATGACAGCCCGACCAAGTCCAACACGGCTTGCACCCGGGCTTGGCGTTTGTCACGGGCCCAGCCATGCAAGCCAAAGCCCACATTGGTGGCCACGTCCATGTGGGGGAACAGGGCATAGTCTTGGAACACCATGCCCACACGACGCTTTTCCGGCGCGATCTGCACCGTGGCGCTGCTGACCACCTCATGTTCAATGCGGATGGTGCCCTCACTCACCGGCTCCAAACCGGCAATGGCGCGCAACAAAGTGGTTTTGCCGCAGCCCGAGGGGCCAATCAGCACGCCCATCTCGCCAGCGGCCAGGCGCAAGTTCACACCCGCCACCGCCGGTTGCTCGCGCCCGGGGTAATGCACCTGTAATTGTGTGACGTCAACGGCCATGCAAGGCATTGTAGGCAGGCCCTTTGGCGCCCAGGCGCGTCCCTACAATCGGCTCCCTCATGCGTCGCCCCTCGCTTTCTTCGCTGCCACTGTCCAGCGCCAGCCTGGCTGTGCTCACGGCATTGCTGCTTTTGCCCGTGCTCATGGTGTTGGCGTCTTGGCTCCAATGGAGCAGCGGCAGCGCTGCCATCTTGCGCGAGATGGTCCACACCGTGTTGCCCGATTACGCCTTGACGAGCGTATTGCTGTGCTTGCTGGTGGGCGTTGGCGTGGTGGTGCTGGGCAGTGGCACGGCCTTGGCCGTGAGCTTGTTTGATTTTCCGGGCCGCAAAACCCTGGAATGGGCTTTGCTACTGCCCCTGGCCATGCCCGCCTATGTGGTGGCCTATGCCTATACCGACTTTTTGCAGTACAGCGGCCCCCTGCAAATGTGGCTGCGCCAAGCCAGCGGGCTGCAAGGCGCCTTGTGGCCCGACATCCGCAGCCTGTGGGGCGCCGCCTTGGTGCTCAGCCTGAGCCTGTACCCCTATGTGTATTTGCTGGCACGCACCGCCTTGACCGAGCGCGCCACCCCGCTGATGGAGGCGGCCCGTTTGCTGGGCGCGCCCTTGTGGCGGCGCATTTGGCAACTGGCCCTGCCCTTGGCCCGACCGGCCATTGCAGCGGGTACCGCACTGGCGCTGATGGAAACCTTGGCCGACTTTGGGGTGGCGAGTTACTTTGGCGTGCAAACCTTCACCGCTGGCATTTACAAAGCTTGGTTGGTGATGGACAACCGGGTGGCCGCAGCCCAACTGGCCACCAGCTTGCTGCTGCTGGTGGCCTTGATGCTCAAGCTCGAGCAATCAGCCCAATCGCGTTTGCGCTTTGCCAGCACCAGCGGCGGCACCCACGGCAGTGAGGCCCAAGCCCTGCGCTTGCACGGCGCCCAAGCCGCACTGGCCTGGGCCTTGTGCAGCATGCCCGTGCTGCTGGGGTTTGGTGTGCCGGTGCTGCTGCTGCTCACGGCCCTGGCCCAAGCGGGCGACACCGGTTTGCCGTGGATGCGTTTTGTCGACTGGACCTGGAACAGCCTGCGCCTGGGCGCGATGACCGCGGTATTGGCCGTGGGCTTGGCCTTGGCTCTGGCTTACCAAGCCCGTCTGGGTCAACACCGGCTCAGCCGCTGGGCGGTGCAATGGGCGGGGCTGGGTTATGCCGTGCCCGGCGTGGTGATTGTGGTCGGGCTGTTGCTGCCCTTGGGCTGGTTGCAACAAACCTGGCCCAACAGCCAAGCGGGCATCTGGATCACCGCGACTGTTTTGGGCTTGGTGTGGGCATATTTGGTGCGATTTGTGGCGGTGGCCTTGCAGTCGGTGCAAAGCGGCTACGCCCGCATCCCTGTCAGCCTGGACGAAAGCGCACGCATGCTGGGCACCTCGGCGCGCACCCTGGTACAAAAGGTGCACATGCCCTTGCTACAACGCTCACTGGTGGCCGCCTTCTTGCTCGTGCTGGTGGATGTGATGAAGGAGTTGCCCGCCACCTTGATGCTGCGCCCTTTTGACACCGACACCTTGGCCGTGATGGCCTACCAATTGGCCCGCGACGAACGCTTGGCCGAAGCCGCCCTGCCCTCGCTGGCCCTGGTGCTGGTGGGCTTGGTGCCGGTGATGCTGCTCAGCCGCAGCTTGCGCCAACGCCCACAGCCATCGTGAGCGACCGTTAGCGCCCCCAGCGCTAGCCCTCAGGATTTGCTGTCGTTGGGGCCTGGGGTTGTGGTGTCGACGGGGGATTTGTCTTTGAGCAATTGCAGCTTATAGGGCGTGACCTGTTGGTCGATCCGCTGCGGCTCCGATTCGGTGGCAGGCGCCCAACCCACAGCGCTGAACCAGCCATTGGACCAACCCCAAAAAATCAAGTTGGCCCACAACAACAGCAACACCACAGCGCGGCGGTCAAACATGGCTCACACCCTGCGCAGCGATGGGGCGCACGCTCACCTCGGCGCTGTGCACCGACTGCAGCCCTTGGGCCGTTTGCACCCGCAACGCGCCTTGGGCATCCACCCCCTGCGCGGTGCCAGAGCGACCATCACTGAGAACCACCGTTTGACCGCGCAAGGCATCGCGCTGGGCAAAACGCTCGGCCAACGGCCCAAATCCGTGCCGCTCAAAGGCTTGCATGGCGGGCACCAAGGTGGTCATGCAGGCTTGCAAGATGTCGGGGCCATGGGACGTTGTCTCACCGGTGATCTCACGCCAACCCACTGGCGCCAGACCTGCCCCATCGATAGCGGGCGTTTGCAAGTTCAAGCCCACACCCACCACACACCAGCGCCGCGCCGGTGTTTCAGCGCTGGCGGCTGCCATTTGGGTTTCGATCAAGATGCCACCCAGCTTGCGCACCGCGCCGGCGCTTTGCCAACACAGGTCGTTGGGCCACTTCAGCTGCAAGCCCCATTGCCCATCTGGGTCCAAGGCATCCACCAAGGCCAGGCCCACGGCCAAGGACAAGCCCGACCAATCGGTAGGTGCCAAGTGCATGCCCCAAGAAAAAGTCAATCCATCGCCCGGCTGGGACTGCCAAGCCCGGCCCATGCGCCCCCGACCTGCGGTTTGCGACAAGGCCACCAACAAGGTGGGCGGGTTGTCGCGCCCGTGGCCGCGACGCATCAACTCGCTGTTGGTGGAATCGATGTGCGCCACCACCTCTACGCCAGCATCCGGGCATAGCCGTCGCACGTGGCTGGTGAGGGCTTGCACCGCCTGGTCATTCCAAGGGGGCAACACCGACATCGGGTCAGTCCCGATCAGCCGATTTAGCCTTGCGCCGTTGTTCGCGGCGTTTGTCTTTGGACTTCTGGCGCTTTTTGTCCTTTTTCTTGGACTTCTTTTTGGATTTTTTCTCGTCGTCGCTGCTGGCCAGCATGGTGCCGCGGCAACTGGGGGCTCCGCACCAGCAGGCGTATTCGGCCTTGAGCTCAGGCGTCAGTGGGCTGTCGATGACCAAGCCATAGTCGTAATTGAGTTCTTCACCCGGTTGGATGTCGCGCAGCGCTTTGATGAACACCCGCTTGTCTTCCACATCGGCTTCGCAATTGGGCTCGCAGGCGTGGTTGATCCAGCGCGATGAGTTGCCACCATACAGGGCGTCGAGGACATGTTTGTCGTCGAGGTGAAAGTAAAAGGTGTGGTTGGGGTCTTTGGGGTTGTGCGGGTGGCGCCGATCGGCCTCTTTCCAGGTGATGACCTCGCCCACATATTCGATCACCTTCTCGCCTTGTGCGATGGGCTGAACGGCGAACACGCCCTTGCCATGCACGCCCGAACGACGGGTTTGAATGCGACGACCCGATGGGGGCAAAACGGAGGGGTTTTTGGACAAGGTCAAAACTCTGTTAATTTATATACATGCACATGCGTGCGCGCGCGTGCGCGTGCGAGAGGCGCATTGTAGGGTCATGCCATGACCCGCAAAGCCCCAGACACAAGGCAACACAAGGAAGTTATTTTTCATGAGCAAAACACTGGTCATCGCCGAGAAGCCCTCTGTGGCACAAGACATCGTTCGCGCCTTGACGCCGAGCGCGGGCAAGTTTGAAAAACACGACGATCATTTCGAGAACGACACCTTTGTGGTCACCAGCGCGGTGGGCCATTTGGTGGAAATCCAAGCGCCCGAAGAGTTTGACGTCAAGCGCGGCAAGTGGAGCTTTGCGCACCTGCCGGTCATCCCGCCTTACTTCGACTTAAAGCCCGTCGATAAAACCAAATCCCGCCTGGCCGCCGTGGTCAAACAAGCCAAGCGCAAAGATGTGAGCGCCATCATCAACGCCTGTGACGCGGGGCGCGAGGGCGAACTGATCTTCCGCTTGATCGAGCAATACGCCGGCGGCAAAAAGCCTTTGGACAAACCGGTTCAGCGCCTGTGGCTGCAATCGATGACGCCGCAAGCCATCCGCGACGGCTTTGGCAGCTTGAGAAGCGCCGCGCAAATGCAAGGCTTGGCCGACGCGGCCCGCAGCCGCTCCGAGGCCGACTGGCTGGTGGGCATCAACGGCACCCGCGCCTTCACCGCCTTCAACTCGCGCGATGGCGGCTTCTTCCTCACCACGGTCGGTCGGGTGCAAACGCCCACGCTGTCGGTGGTGGTCGAGCGCGAAGAGCTGATCCGCAAATTCATCAGCCGCGACTACTGGGAAATTCACGCCAGCTTTGCCGCCACGGCCGGCGCTTATGCGGGCAAATGGTTCAACCCCACGCACAAGGCCAACGCCGACGACAAGGAAATCAAAGAAGACCGTGTGTGGTCCTTGAGCGAAGCGCAAGCCATTGCCGACGCGGTGCGACACCAAACCGCCACCGTCACTGAAGAAAGCAAGCCCAGCAGCAAGGGCAGCCCGGGCCTGTTTGACTTGACCACCTTGCAGCGCGAAGCCAATGGCCGCTTTGGCTTCTCGGCCAAAACCACGCTGTCGCTGGCGCAAAGCCTGTACGAGCGCCACAAGGCGCTGACCTACCCGCGTACCGACTCGCGCCACCTGCCCGAGGACTACCTGCCCACGGTCAAAGACACCATGCAAATGCTGGCCAACAGCGGCATGGGCCACCTCGCACCGTTTGCCAAAACCGCCATCGCGCAGGGCTACATCAAGCCCAGCAAAAAGGTGTTTGACAACGCGAAGGTCAGCGACCACTTTGCCATCATCCCCACCTTGGAAGCGCCCAGCGGCTTGTCGGATGCCGAGCAAAAACTCTACGACTTTGTGGTGCGCCGCTTCATCGCGGTGTTCTACCCCGCCGCCCAGTTCATGGACACCACCCGCATCAGCCAAGTGGCCGCTGCCGGCAAGACCCACCACTTCAAAACCACTGGCCGTGTGCTGGTCGAGCCGGGCTGGCAGGCCATATATGGCAAAGAAGTGGACGAGGAAGAAGACAAAGAGTCCGGCAAGATTTTGGTCAAGCTCGCAGCGGGCGAAAAGCCCAAGGTGAGCGAGGCCGACCCCAAGGGCCTGAAAACCCGCCCACCCGCACGCTACACCGAGGCCACTTTGTTGGGCGCGATGGAAGGTGCGGGCAAAACCGTGGAAGACGACGAGCTGCGCGAAGCCATGCAAGAAAAAGGCTTGGGCACACCCGCCACGCGCTCATCCATCATCGAGGGTTTGCTGAACGAAAAATACATGCTGCGCGAAGGGCGAGAACTCATTCCCACCGCCAAAGCGTTCCAGCTGATGACGCTCTTGCGTGGCTTGGGGGTCGAGGAACTCTCACGCGCCGACCTCACCGGCGACTGGGAGTTCAAGCTGTCGCAAATGGAAAAAGGCCAGTTATCGCGCGAAGACTTCATGAAAGACATCGCCGAGATGACCGGTCGCATGGTGAAAAAGGCCAAGGAATACGACCGCGACACCATCCCCGGCGACTACGCCACCCTCACCACGCCTTGCCCCACCTGCGGCGGCGTGGTGAAAGAAAACTACCGCCGCTACACCTGCATCGGCAAACCAGGCGCGGTGGCCACCACCAATGCCGACGGCGAGATAGAGGGCCCAGGCTGCGGCTTCTCGTTTGGCAAAACACCGGCTGGGCGCACCTTTGAGCCCGCCGAGGTGGAGCAGTTTTTGCACGACAAAAAGATCGGCCCCTTGGAAGGTTTCCGCTCCAAAGCGGGTTGGCCTTTCACCGCCGAAATTGCGCTCAAATTCAACGAAGAAGAGAAAAACTGGAAGCTGGAGTTTGACTTCGGCGACGACAAAAACGCCGAGAGCGGCGAGATCGTGGAGTTTGGCGAGGCCGAGAATTTGGGCGCTTGCCCCAAGTGCGGCTCTGCGGTGCATGAGCATGGCTCTAACTATGTGTGCAGCAAATCCGTGCCCACCAACGCCCAGCCCACGCCGAGTTGCGACTTCAAAACCGGCCGCGTCATTTTGCAACAGGTGATTGAACACGACCAAATCAAAAAGCTGCTCTCCGAGGGCAAAACCGATTTGCTGGAGAAGTTTGTCTCCATGCGCACCCGACGAGCGTTCAAGGCCTATCTGACTTACGACGCCGAGGCTGGCAAAGTGAGCTTTGCCTTCGAGCCCAGCAAGTACCCGAAAAAAGGTGGTGCACCCACCACCCGCGCCTTGGTCAAAGCGGCGGGCAAAACCATGCCCGGCAAAAAGACCCCTGCGGCGAAGAAAGCTGCGGCAAAGACGGCCAAAGACGCCAAGCCCAAAGCCCCGCGCAAAACCGCTGCGGGCAAAGCGCCCAGCGAAGCTTTAGCCGCGGTGATTGGCCCCGAGGCCGTGGCCCGCACCGAGGTGATGAAAAAGCTGTGGGACTACATCAAGGCCAACGGCTTGCAAGACCCCAAAGACAAGCGCACCATCCAATGCGACGCCAAACTCAAAACCGTGTTTGGCAAAGACTCAGTTGGGATGTTTGAGTTGGCGGGGTTGATTGGGGCGCATTTGAGCTGACGCCGTCATTGCGAGCGCAGCGAAGCAATCTGTCGTCATTGCGAGGGGCTTTAGCCCCGAAGCAATCTCACCACGGCGCCTGAGCAGGCTCGGCCTCGCCTCCATGCTTGCACAACGTCGGCTACGGCCGACCTGCCTCATGCGCCATTTATTGTAAGAGACCGATCTCTTTCGATGTTGATGCCTGCTTATTTTTCAATGGTCCAAATCAAATAAGTTTTTTTGGGCTTGTAAATCAGCAGAGTTTATTGGGCCAGACTCGACAAACAAACTGTTAACTAGATCTTCTGGAATGGGTTGATCAATTTCAATATTGTTGTAACTTAAAACTCTGGCGACAGAGTACTTGATTTTCCGAGAGGGATATTCGATAAGTTGAACTTGCATAGCATCTGCAGTTTGCAATGGAAATAGATTATCTTGAACTCCTTGCCAAAAGTTACGGGTAAGGCTCAGTTCAAAGTCAAATGATCTTTCTTGTGTGTCAATTATTTCAATCCTTCCGCGCCAAGATCTTTTTTTAAGCCAGTCAGGGCTTGAAACAATTATTTTGGTTTGTCCGCGGTAAATGGGCTTTTCATCTACTACCCTTTCTATATACAAATGGAAATTCACTCTTGGTATGACTGGAAAGTCTCCCAGCCTAAACCCAACTACACATTGGTCACGTTGAAGTTGTTCAAAAATCCGGTTCTTTGCCTCTATACATTCTTTGGGCAATGGCACATTAATTTCACTTGACTCTTTAGTCCGCCCTGAACAATTCATAAGCATATGAATTAATTGAAGATATGGTGTAAATCCTGTCGGCAAATTTGCAAGTTGTTGCGTTAATGGATGTAGATTTCTTGCAAATTTAGACGAGGTATTTG
>NZ_OZ248568.1:0-216586 GCF_965234775.1 Limnohabitans rimovensis (SeqCode)
CTGAGCCGTGGATGATGGGGGTGGCGTCGCCAGGGAAATCGTATTTGTCGAGCAACTCGCGAACTTCCATCTCAACGAGTTCGAGCAGTTCAGCGTCGTCGACCATGTCGCATTTGTTCAAAAACACGATGATGTAAGGCACGCCCACTTGGCGGGCCAACAAAATGTGTTCGCGGGTTTGGGGCATGGGGCCGTCAGCGGCCGAGCACACCAAAATCGCGCCGTCCATCTGAGCCGCACCCGTGATCATGTTCTTCACATAGTCAGCGTGTCCGGGGCAGTCCACGTGGGCGTAGTGGCGGTTGGCCGTCTCGTATTCCACGTGAGCTGTGTTGATCGTGATGCCGCGCGCCTTCTCTTCAGGTGCTGCGTCAATTTGGTCGTAGGCCTTGGCCTCACCACCAAACTTTGCCGACAAAATCGTCGTGATCGCCGCCGTCAGCGTCGTCTTGCCATGGTCAACGTGGCCAATCGTGCCCACGTTCACGTGCGGTTTGGTCCGCTCAAACTTGCCTTTTGCCATTTTCAAATCTCCAAAGAACAGTGCCCGTGTACAGGTTTAATGTCTGCACGATGCTGCTGGTTCGCCCCGCACGGGTGACAGGGCGGCGCAACGTCGCAGACAGGCTGAAACTTCAGTTCAAACAGGCCTTACTTCGAGCGGGCCGACACAATGGCTTCTGCCACGTTGCGGGGTGCTTCGGAATAGTGCTTGAACTCCATGGTGTAGGTGGCTCGCCCTTGCGACATCGAGCGCAGGGTGGTTGAGTAACCGAACATTTCGGACAAGGGGACCTCGGCCTTGATGGCTTTGCCACCACCGACCATGTCTTCCATGCCCTGCACCATCCCGCGGCGTGAGGACAAATCGCCCATCACGTTACCGGCATAGTCTTCTGGGGTTTCGACTTCCACGGCCATCATCGGCTCGAGAATGACGGGGCTGGCTTTTCTGCAACCCTCTTTGAAGCCAAAGATGGCGGCCATTTTGAAAGCCTGCTCGGAAGAGTCCACATCGTGGTAAGAGCCGAAATGCAAGGTGACTTTCACGTCAACCACGGGATAACCGGCCAACACACCGGTGGTCAGGGCTTCAATGACGCCCTTTTCCACCGCAGGGATGTACTCGCGGGGCACCACGCCGCCCTTGATGGCGTCGACGAACTCAAAACCTTTTCCGGCCTCGTTGGGTTCGATTTTGAACACCACGTGACCGTACTGGCCTTTACCGCCCGACTGGCGCACGAACTTGCCTTCGCTGTCTTCAACGGTTTTGCGAATGGTCTCGCGATAAGCCACTTGGGGCTTGCCGACGTTGGCCTCCACGCCAAACTCGCGCTTCATGCGGTCGACGATAATCTCGAGGTGCAACTCGCCCATACCGGCGATGATGGTCTGGCCGGATTCTTCGTCGGTTTTGACCCGGAAAGAAGGATCTTCTGCCGCCAAACGCTGCAAGGCGATGCCCATTTTTTCTTGGTCGGCTTTGGTTTTGGGTTCCACGGCCTGCGCAATCACGGGCTCAGGGAATACCATGCGCTCGAGCATGATGATGTTGTCGGGGTCGCACAGGGTTTCGCCGGTGGTGACATCTTTCAAGCCCACGCAAGCAGCGATGTCGCCCGCGCAAATTTCATCGACCTCTTCACGGTTGTTGGCGTGCATTTGCACGATACGGCCGATGCGCTCTTTCTTGCCCTTGATCGGGTTGTACACCGTGTCGCCCTTTTTCAAGACGCCGGAGTACACGCGCACAAAGGTGAGTTGACCCACAAAGGGGTCGGTCATCAGCTTGAATGCCAATGAGGAGAATTTTTCTTTGTCGTCGGCATTGCGATGAACTTCTTTTTCGTCATCGTCGGTGCCGCCCACGGGCGGAATATCGATGGGCGAAGGCATCAATTCGATGACCGCGTCCAACATGCGTTGCACGCCTTTGTTCTTGAAGGCGGTGCCGCACAACATGGGCTGAATTTCACTGGCGATGGTGCGGGTGCGCAAACCAAACGTGATTTCCTCTTCGGTCAAATCACCTTCTTCCAGGTATTTGTTCATCAACTCTTCAGAAGCTTCTGCAGCTGCCTCGACCATGGTCTCGCGCCACTTTTTGGACTCCGCCACCAACTCGGCAGGGATTTCCTCGAAGTTGAACTTCATGCCTTGTGAAGCCTCGTCCCAAATGATGGCTTTCATCTTGCGCAGATCGACCACGCCGCGGAAGTTTTCTTCAGCGCCAATGGGGATGACGATGGGCACGGGATTGGCTTTCAAGCGCAACTTCATTTGGTCGTAGACCTTGAAGAAGTTGGCGCCCGTGCGGTCCATTTTGTTGACAAAGGCCAAACGCGGCACTTTGTATTTGTTGGCCTGGCGCCAAACGGTTTCAGACTGGGGTTGTACGCCACCGACCGCGCAATACACCATGCATGCGCCATCGAGCACGCGCATGGAGCGCTCGACTTCAATGGTGAAGTCCACGTGGCCAGGGGTGTCAATGATGTTGATGCGGTGCTCGGGGAAAGACATGTCCATGCCTTTCCAAAAACACGTGGTCGCTGCCGAGGTGATGGTGATGCCGCGCTCTTGCTCTTGCTCCATCCAGTCCATGGTGGCCGCGCCATCGTGCACTTCACCGATTTTGTGGTTCACACCGGTGTAAAACAAAATGCGCTCAGTGGTGGTGGTTTTGCCTGCATCAATGTGGGCAGAAATACCAATGTTTCTGTAGCGCTCGATAGGAGTCTTGCGTGCCATGGTCAACCTCTTGGGGAATCAATTCAACATAAAAAATCGCCACGCCAGG
This sequence comes from Limnohabitans rimovensis (SeqCode), assembly GCF_965234775.1. Lineage (GTDB taxonomy): Bacteria > Pseudomonadota > Gammaproteobacteria > Burkholderiales > Burkholderiaceae_C > Limnohabitans > Limnohabitans rimovensis. Next base: position 2,804 of record NZ_OZ248568.1, read on the forward strand.
TGGGGTAGCGAGCAGGTCTCAGTCTAGAGAGGCAGTGCGTAAAAACCGTGACATCACGCGCACGCCGCCAAAACACACGAGACCCGCTGTGCGAGTGCTCTTAGAAGCGGAAGTGTGAGAACGCCTTGTTGGCTTCGGCCATGCGGTGAACTTCATCGCGCTTTTTCATCGCGCCGCCACGGCCTTCTGAGGCCTCAATCAGCTCGTTGGCCAAGCGCAGCGCCATGGATTTTTCGCCGCGCTTGCGAGCGGCTTCTTTCAGCCAGCGCATGGACAAAGCCAAGCGACGCACGGGGCGAACCTCCACAGGCACTTGGTAATTGGCACCACCCACGCGGCGAGATTTGACTTCCACCATGGGCTTGACATTGTTGATGGCCAAGCTGAAGAGTTCGATCGGGTCTTTGCCAGACTTGGTTTCCATTTGCTGCAATGCGCCGTAAATGATGCGCTCAGCGATGGCTTTTTTGCCGCCCTCCATGATCACGTTCATGAATTTGGACAACTCGACATTGCCGTACTTGGGATCGGGCAGGATTTCACGTTTAGGGACTTCGCGACGACGTGGCATGTTTCTTCCTTATTGCTTCAGTTGATCACTTTTCAGCGATCGCGAAAGGCGATATCACCCTTCACTTACTCGACCCACACAGAACATCTGCGCTTCGGGTCACTTCGCTCACAGCATCTGCCTGACGCCATGAGCACCTTGAGCCTGTCAGGGCCGGTTCGCGCCCATCACCGATCCGAAGATCAGGTTTTCTTGGGCCGCTTGGCACCATATTTGGAGCGCGACTGCTTGCGGTCTTTCACACCTTGCAAATCGAGCGAACCGCGCACGATGTGGTAGCGCACGCCGGGCAAGTCTTTGACACGACCACCACGCACCAGCACCACTGAGTGCTCTTGCAGGTTGTGGCCTTCGCCGCCGATGTAGGAAATCACCTCAAAGCCGTTCGTCAAACGAACCTTGGCCACTTTGCGCAGCGCAGAGTTGGGCTTCTTGGGTGTGGTGGTGTAGACGCGCGTGCAAACACCGCGCCGTTGGGGCGAGTTTTGCATGGCCGGGCTCTTGGATTTCGATTTCTCGACTTCCCGTCCGTGGCGCACGAGTTGATTAATGGTTGGCATGGAAAACGTCCCTCAACGCTTGAAACACAAAAAGGGCCCTTCTCTATGAAAGACCCGAAAAGCCCAAGACTATAGCATTGTTGCGGTCGAATGACAAACCCGCCTTGAGTGCCCGCCCGATAGTCTGGCCGCCATCAATCGGCGTGGGGCTTGCCTTTGGCGTTGCAAAACCGCCACGCCCACAAATGTTTGCATGTACTCACTACTTGACCCATAGCCGTATGGCGTCCCACGCACGCCCCAAAACCCCCGATTGCTCGACACCACCCAAAGCAACCAACGGAATTTCAGCAAACACCTTTTGGTCCAGCAAAACCTGCAACTGGCCAATTGACTGGCCTCGCGCAATGGGTGCCACCAAGGGGTCGGGGCGCGCTACTTGGGTGGTCATGCGCGCCACCTGTCCCGCAGGCAGGGCCACCACAATGGGGCGATTCGAGCCCAACTTGACGTTGGCTTCACGGCCCTTCCAGACCGGAGGGGTGATCACGGCCTGCCCGGCATCAAACAGCCGCACTGCCTCAAAAGCGGTGTAGCCCCAGTTGAGCAATTTTTGCGACTCGGCAGCACGCGCGTTTTCGCTGGACGCGCCCAGCACAATCGACAGCAAGCGCCTGGGCCCAACTTGGGGCAATGTTCTTTGGGCGGTGGCCACCAAGCAGTAACCCGCCGCTTCTGTGTGACCCGTTTTCAAACCATCCACCGATGGGTCGCGAAACAGCAGCAAGTTGCGGTTGTTTTCATTCGCCGCCGGGGTGCCCGGGTAGCGGTATTTTTTGAGCGCGTAATAACCCATGTACTGGGGGAAGTCGACCATCAAGCGACCTGCCAACAACGCCAAGTCGTTGGCGGTGGTGGTGTGGCCGGGTTCGGTCAAGCCCTCTGGGTTTTTAAATGCCGAGTCCTTCATGCCCAAGGCCTTGGCTTGCTCGTTCATCAGCGTGACAAAACGCTCGACGCTGCCCGCCACCCCTTCGGCCAATGCCACCGTGGCGTCGTTGCCTGATTGCACGATCATGCCGCGCAGCAAGTCTTCCACGGGCACATTCATCTTGGGGTCGATGAACATGCGAGAACCAGGCATTTTCCAAGCCCGCGTGCTGACCGGGAAGGTTTGCTCGAGGCTGATTTTTTTGCTCTTGAGGGCGTCAAACACCAGATAGGCACTCATCAGCTTGGTCAGCGATGCCGGCTCCAGCGGTTGATCGGCCCCTTTGGCCACCAGCACTTGGTTGGCTGTCAGGTCCACCAACAAATAAGCGCGAGCGGCCACCTCGGGTGGTTCAGGGGCCTGTGCCCAGGCCATGCCCGTCAGGCACAAAAAACAAGCTGCCAACCATGCAGTCAATGTGTCGCGCATCTTCATCCTCAAGAAACGGGGGCTGCCACGGCAGCCTCCAAAGCCATGGCTTGCACATGTCGGTGCACCCAACGGCGCAGTTGCGGCAATTGGCCATGGAAAAAATGCCCGCCCGCCGGCACCACGGTGACCGGCAGATTTTGCGGCTTGGCCCAGTCCAACACGCTTTGCAAGGGCACCGTGTCATCGTCCAAACCATGCAAAACCAACAGGCGCGGCGCCCAATCGGGGGGTATATCGGCCACTGCAAAACGCGAAGCTGCTGTACCGACAAACACCAAACTGCGCACCTCACGCTGCCCATGCAAGCGGTTCAGCGCTTGGCTGACCACAAAAGAGCCAAACGAAAACCCGGCCAAGGCCAAATCACCTTGCGGCGCGGCTTGGGCGATGAGGCTGAGCAAATCTTCGCACTCTCCCAGGCCGGCGTCGTGCACGCCTTCGCTGGCACCCACGCCACGAAAATTAAAACGAAACACCGTCCACCCCGCTTGCACATGGGCTCGCGCCAAGGTTTGCACCACTTTGTTGTCCATGGTGCCGCCAAACAAGGGGTGGGGGTGGGCGACAAAAGCACAGCCCAAGGGCGATCCCATCGGGTCGTCACGCAACACCTCCATGCGACCCGCCTGGCCCTGAAAGCTCAGGCGCTGGGTTTGCTGGTTCATGGCGCGTCAGCGGCCCACGTTCGGGGGCAACACCAAGCGCTCGACCACGCGCCCGTCTTGCAAATGGCTGGTGACGATTTCATCGATGTCTGCCATGTCAACAAAGGTGTACCAAACGGCTTCTGGGTAGACCACCGCCACCGGCCCACCAGCACACCGGTCCAGGCATCCCGCTTTGTTGACCCGCACGCCGCCAGGGCCGTTGAGTTGGGCTTGCTTCACTTTGGCTTTGCAGTGGTCAAAGGCTTGCTGGGCAGGGTGGTCAGCACAACTCGCATCCCCATTGCTACGCTGGTTGGTGCAAAAGAAAATGTGGCGCTGGTAATAAGAGTTAGCTTGTGTCATGGCTTGATTTTAGGTGCGGTACCTTCCACGCCCTCACCGATCCGCGCCAAACACGCTTTGAAACTTGTGCTGAAAGGGCATGCGCAACAACAAAACCAGCGCCCACAACCACACGGCATAAGGCCACACCCAGCCCAGCCATTGGGCCAAGCCATTGAAACGGATGAAGCGGCCCTGCTCCCACTGCTGCTGGTTGAGCGTGACGTAGGTGCTCTCAGGCACTTGGTTGATAACCGACAGGTACACCATGAGGCCCAGCAACAACAGGCCCGCATGTGCCCAGCGGGGCAACGGTGCCAACAACACAGCCGCCAGCACACCAGCCAACAAAGCCCAGGCCTGGCCCGCATCCAACCACACCCAAGCGTGACCCGGTCCGTAGGTCAACACCGCAGACAAAGCACTCACACCCACGCCCACAGACAGCGCCAGCACAGCAAACACGACCCGTTGCCCCAAGCCGCGGATGACCGCAAAGCCCGTCAAGCAAGGCAAGGCAAGCCCCATCAGCACCAGAAAAAAGGATATCTCGTCGCTCAGCGCTGCAGTGGGTGGGTGTTGAAAAGCCAACCATGTGCCCAAGGGGCTCGCTTGTAACCATTGCGCCACTTCAGCCCGCAAGTTAGACCCCACTTGACCCAGACCCAAACAAATGGGTGCAGGAAACAACAAGGCCGACGGCCACAGCACCAGCAAGGCCATGCCGCCGGCAGCATCCTCGGTGAACCAGCGCTCACGAAACCGGCTCCAACGGTCAATCGCACCCAACCGCTCCAAGCCATTGGCCAGCAAAGCGCCGAGCAAGCCGCCCAAGGTGTTGAGACCAAAATCCGCCACCGATGGCACCCGCACAGGCAAATAACTTTGCAGGCCCTCCATCAGCAAGGACACCAAGGCCGCACCGCCACTGGCCAGCCACCAGGCCTGGCGGCGCAGGCCCATACGGGTGGCGCTGAGCGCAGCCAAAAATCCCAAGGGCCCATAACCCAGCACATTGGCCCAGACATCGAATGCGCCCCAATACTGCGGCCACGGCGCGGTCAAAAAACTCCAAGTGCTCAAGCCCTGATCGCGCCAAGGTCCAAACGGGTACAAGCTGGCATAAGCCACCAAAGCCAAATAGGCCCACGTCAAAGGCCAAGCCACGGTGTTGCGACGCCGCCTCAACAAGCCACACCCCAGGCGGCTTGTTGAAGCTTGCCCTCACCCGCCAAGTGCTTTGCTAAAAGCTTGATGCGCTGGGAGGGCATTGGCAACTCAAAAAGGCTTGACCACCACCAACACCACCGCCACCACCAACAACAGCACCGGAAGTTCATTGAACCAGCGGTACCAAACATGGCCGTGGCTTGAGGAGCCCTCGCGCAACCAGCGCAATTGGCGCGCACATTGGTGGTGGTAAGCCAACACCAAAGCAACCACGGTCAATTTGGCATGCATCCAAACCGCCCCTTGGCCAATCCCATAACCCCACCACAGCCACAAGCCCAAGGCCACGGCGGGCACCATCAAAATGGTGGTGAAACGCAACAGCTTGCTTGCCATCAACAACAGGCGCTCACGCTCGGCGTGGGAGTCGGCGGGCACCATGGCCAGGTTCACAAAGATGCGGGGCAAGTAAAACAAGCCCGCAAACCAACTGGCCACGAAAACAATGTGAAAAGATTTGATCCACAGCATGCGTTCCAGTGTAGTGGGTGCCACGGCACAAACTCCATTCAAAACCATTTTGCTGATGCGCCAAAAAAAAGCCCGACCTAGCGGTCGGGCTGCAAAGCCATTTGAAACAAACGGCTCCCGCTCAGGGAGGTGAAGCGGGGAACGGCAAGCCGTTCGCTATTGAATTTATCAGATTACTGTCAAATTTAATGTTTGACGAAGCGGTTTATAAATTACAAAGTACTCAAACCTCTGGTTTTCCCGAATCACCCTGCGGGGCCCACGCGACAGACAGGGTGCAGGTCATCAGGCACAATTTTCCGCATGAACCTCCACACCTCTTTTCCCCAAACCCGCCTGCGCCGCCTGCGCCGCGATGACTTCACCCGCCGCTTGGTGCGCGAAAACCATGTCACGGTCGACGACCTGATCTACCCGGTGTTTGTCCTGGATGGGGCCAACAAGCGCGAAGCCGTGGCCTCCATGCCCGGCGTGGAACGCCTCAGCCTCGACCTGTTGTTGCCCGTGGCCGAAGAATGCGTGAAGCTGGGCATCCCCGTGATGGCCTTGTTCCCGGTCATCGACCCCAGTTTGAAAACGCCCGACGGCATGGAAGCCACCAACCGCAAAGGCTTGGTGCCGCGTGTGGTGCAGGCGCTGAAAAAAGAATTTCCCGACTTGGGCGTGATGACCGACGTGGCACTCGACCCCTTCACCAGCCACGGCCAAGACGGCTGGCTGGACGAGACCGGCTACATCTTGAACGATGAAACGGTGAAAGTATTGGTGCAACAAGCGCTCACCCAAGCCGAGGCCGGCGTGGACATCGTGGCGCCCAGCGACATGATGGACGGGCGCATCGCTGCCATCCGTGAGGCCTTGGAAGCACATGGCCACATCCACACCCGCATCATGGCCTACAGCGCCAAGTACGCCAGCGCGTTTTATGGGCCGTTTCGCGACGCGGTGGGCTCGGCAGGCAACTTAGGCAAGAGCAACAAAAAGGTCTACCAAATGGACGCGAGCAACAGCGATGAAGCCCTGCGCGAAGTCGCCATGGACATCGCCGAAGGCGCGGACATGGTGATGGTCAAACCCGGTATGCCTTACTTGGACATCGTGCGCCGCGTCAAAGACGAGTTTCACCTGCCCACCTTTGCCTACCAAGTTTCGGGCGAATACGCCATGCTCAAAGCCGCCGCGCAAAACGGCTGGCTCGACCACGACGCAGTGATGATGGAGAGCCTATTGGCCTTCAAGCGCGCCGGTGCCGATGGTGTGCTGACCTATTTCGCCATCGACGCCGCACGCTTGATCAAGGGGCAGTGAGCTCCCTGGCGGGCCTCACTCAGCCCACGTGGGCGGCGAAAAACGCCAAAGCCCGCGCACGGGCCTGATCGGCTGCAGCGGCGTCGAACGATGCGCGGTGGTTGCAGTTGAAGCCGTGATCGGCGTCGTACACATGCACCTCCACTTGGGGATGGGCCTGGCGAAACGCCTCCACCGTGTCCAAAGGAATCCAATGGTCTTTGGCGCCGAAGTGCGCTTGCACAGGGCAATGCGGTTGACGAGCGATTTCAGCCGCCGTCGTCACGCCGCCGCCATAGTAGGGCGCAGCCGCAGCCACACCCTTGACCAAACAGGCAGCGCGCCAAGTCAGCAAGCCGCCCCAGCAATAACCCACCACACCCACCTTGCCGCCGCTCACGCTGGCTGCATGGTCCACAGCGGCTTGGATGTCGGCAATCACGCCTGGAGCGGGCAAGGCCTCGATGGCGGTTTTCAACGCAAAGCCGGCGCTCATGTCCTCGGGCTTGTAGCCCAGGTTCACGCCGCGCTGCTGGCGGTCAAAGGTGGCTGGCGCCACCGCCACATACCCGGCTTGGGCGTAGCCATCGGCCACCTCTTGGATGTGGGCGTTGACGCCAAAAATTTCTTGCAATACCACCACAGCCCCTTTGGCTTTGCCGGCAGGCTGGGCCACATAAGCCGCAAAAGTGTGGCCGTCAGCGGCTTTGAGTTCAATCATGTTTCCCATTTTCATCTCCTGTCAAAAAAACATTGCGCATCATAGGCACAGCTTGCGCCCAAACCAGGGGGTCAACCCTGGGCCAAGCGGCGCTCCAAAAACCCGAGGCGATCTTGGCCCCAAAAAATTTCGCCATCCACCACATAACTGGGGGCGCCAAAAACCCCGGCATCAATCGCCTGCTGGGTGTAGGCCTCATAGGCCACTTGCGCGCTTTGGCTGAACGCCTGCTCCAAACGGGCCGCGGGCAAACCTTGTTCACTGAGCAATGCCGCCAACACCTGGCTGTCGGCAATGTTGCGCTCTTGCGCCCACACGGCAGACAGCACAGCACCAGTGATCTTCATGGCGGCCGCATCGCCATCGTGCTGGCGCACCGCCACGATCAAGCGCGCCGCATCGTCCCCTGCGACTGGGAAATACTTGGGCTTGATGTGCAGGGGTTGCTTCAAAAATTCGCTAAACCGCTGCAACTCCACCAAACGGTATGCCTGCCGCTGGGGTGCCCGCGCGCCCAAGGGCAAACCACCCGAAATGGGAAACACCTTGCCGCCCAAATCCACTGGCAACACATTCACCTGGGCTTTGAACTGTGCGACCAAGTCGGTCAAGCGGGCATGGCCCAAATACGTCCAAGGGCTTTGCGGGGCAAAGTAGTAATCAATTGTCAAAGGCATGCTGTTCTCCACTTGTGTTATGTTTTTGGTCATGAGCTGGGCGGGCCCTCGCCAGGCCAAGGTCCCGTTTGTACCCCCAGCGCACATTTCTTGCAGGAGACACCCTTTGAAACCCGTTGTACTGGTCACCGGTGGCAGCCGCGGCATCGGTGCGGCCACGGCTGTGCTGGCCGCCCAGCAAGGCTGGGCCGTGGCTGTCAATTACACCCAAGACGCTGCTGCGGCCCAAGCCGTGGTGGCGCGCATCCAAGCCACTGGCGGACAGGCCATGGCGGTGCAAGCCGATGTGGGCGATGAGGCCCAGGTGATGGCCATGTTTGCGCATATCGATCAAGCCCTGCCCGCATGGGGCGCGTGCTGGGCGGGCTTGGTCAACTCGGCGGGGGTGGTCGACCAAGCCCAACGGGTCGAGGCCATGAGCGTGCAGCGGCTTGAGCGCATGATGCGCATCAATGTGATCGGCTCCATGGTCTGCGCCCGCGAGGCCATTCGGCGCATGTCCACCCAACACGGCGGGCCAGGCGGGTCCATCGTCAACCTCAGCAGCGTGGCAGCCCGACTGGGCGGGGCTGGCCAGTATGTGGACTATGCCGCCAGCAAAGGGGCGATTGAAAGCTTCACCGTGGGCTTGGCTCGCGAGCTGGCCGCCGACGGCATCCGCGTGAATGCGGTGCGACCAGGCATCATCGACACCGACATCCACGCCAGCGGCGGCCAACCAGACCGCGCCCACTTGCTGGCCCCCCAAATCCCCATGCAACGGCCTGGCACCGCCGAAGAAGTGGCCCAGGCCATCCTCTGGTTGCTGAGCGAAAAATCCAGTTACTCCACTGGTGGCATCATCGAAGCCGCCGGCGGGCGCTGAGCGCCCCCTTTCAACCCACGCAACACACAGGAACACCATGAGCACCATCACCCATCACATCCACGGCAAGGCTGACGCGGGCCAAGGCCAGCGGCGCCAAGCCGTGACCAACCCAGCCACCGGCACGGTCAGCGCAGAAGTGGTTTTGGGGTCGGCCGCCGATGTCAACCAAGCCGTGGCCGCCGCCCAAGCGGCTTTTCCGGCCTGGTCCGATTTGCCCCCGCTGCGCCGCTCCCGCGTGATGTTCAAGTTTTTAGAACTGGTCAACCAACACCGCGACGCCCTGGCCCACGCCATCACTGCCGAACACGGCAAGGTGTTCACCGACGCCCAAGGCGAGGTCACCCGCGGCATTGAAATTGTGGAATTTGCTTGCGGCATCCCCCAGCTTTTGAAAGGCGACTACACCGAGCAAGTCTCTACCGGCATCGACAACTGGACCCTGCGCCAGCCCCTCGGTGTGGTGGCCGGCATCACGCCGTTCAACTTTCCCGTGATGGTGCCCATGTGGATGTTCCCGGTGGCCATTGCGGCGGGCAACACCTTTGTATTGAAACCAAGCCCCATCGACCCCACGCCGGCGCTGATGATGGCCGATTTGCTGAAACTTGCCGGGTTGCCCGATGGCGTGTTCAACGTGGTGCAAGGCGACAAAGAAGCGGTGGATGCGCTGTTGGTGCACCCCGATGTCAAGGCGGTGAGCTTTGTCGGCTCGACACCGATCGCCAACTACATTTACGAGACCGGCGCCCACCATGGCAAGCGGGTGCAGGCTTTGGGCGGCGCGAAAAACCACATGGTGGTCATGCCCGACGCCGACCTGGACCAAGTGGTCGACGCCCTGATTGGCAGCGCCTACGGATCGGCCGGTGAGCGCTGCATGGCCATTTCCGTGGCGGTGTTGGTCGGCGATGTGGGCGAGCGCATCATGCCCAAACTGATCGAGCGCACCCAAACACTGAAGGTGCTCAACGGCGAAAACCTCGCCGCCGAGATGGGCCCCATCGTCACCCAAGCTGCGCACGACCGCATCACCGGTTACATCGCGCAAGGCGAAAAAGAGGGTGCCAAGTTGCTGGTGGATGGACGCGGATTCAACGGCGCCCAAGCCGGTGCCGGTTGCGACAATGGTTTTTGGATGGGCGGCACGCTGTTTGACCACGTGACCACCGAGATGAAGATTTACAAAGAAGAAATTTTCGGCCCCGTGCTGGCCTGTGTGCGCGTGCCCGACTTTGCCACTGCGGTAAAGATCATCAACGACCACGAGTTTGGCAATGGTGTGTCGTGCTTTACCCGCGACGGCAATGTGGCGCGTGAATTCAGCCGGCGTATTCAGGTCGGCATGGTGGGCATCAACGTGCCCATCCCTGTCCCCATGGCGTGGCACGGTTTTGGCGGTTGGAAGCGCAGCCTGTTTGGCGATATGCACGCCTATGGCGAAGAAGGCGTGCGCTTCTACACCAAGCAAAAGTCCATCATGCAGCGCTGGCCCGAGAGCATTGGCAAAGGCGCTGAGTTTGTGATGCCGACCTCGAAATAATCCGCCTGCTCCACCACCGCACACAACGCCAATCACCCGCATGAACGACTCCACTTTTGATTACATCATCGTGGGTGCTGGCACGGCTGGTTGCCTGCTGGCCAACCGCTTGAGTGCCAACGCCAGCAAGCGGGTGTTGTTGATCGAAGCGGGGCGCAAAGACGATTACCACTGGGTGCACATCCCTGTGGGCTATTTGTATTGCATTGGCAACCCGCGCACCGATTGGCTCTACCACACCGAACCTGCCGCTGGCCTGAACGGGCGCAGCCTGCGCTACCCGCGTGGCAAGGTGTTGGGTGGGTGCTCGAGCATCAACGGCATGATTTACATGCGCGGCCAATCGCGCGACTACGACCACTGGGCCGAAGTGACGGGCGACCCCCGTTGGCGCTGGGACAGCAGCCTGCCCTACTTCAAATTGCACGAAGACCATTACCTGGGTGCCAACGCCTTGCACGGCGCCAAGGGCCACAAAAGTGATGTCCTCACCCAAGGCCAAAGCGTTTACCACCAGACCCTGAGACACCACAACGCCGGTGGCGAATGGCGCATCGAAAAACAGCGTTTGCGCTGGGACGTTCTCGATGCCTTTGCCCAAGCTGCAGTGCAATCGGGCATCCCCGCTACCGACGACTTCAACCGAGGCTCGAACGAAGGCGTGGGTTACTTCGAGGTGAACCAAAAAAGCGGTTGGCGCTGGAACACCGCCAAAGCGTTTTTGCGCCCGACCTGCTATGGGCGCCCGAATTTCGAAATGTGGACATCGGCACAGGTGTCCAAGTTGCTCATGGAAACCTTGCCCAATGGCCAGCAGCGTTGCACAGGCGTTGAGGTGTGGAACGGCCGTGAGATGGTGACGGCGCTGGCGACCCAATCGGTGGTGCTCACCGCTGGGGCGATTGGCTCGCCGCAACTTTTGCAACTCTCAGGCATTGGCCCAGGCGCTTTGCTGCAACAGCATGGCATCACCCCGAAAGTGGATTTGCCCGGCGTGGGCGCAAACCTGCAAGACCATTTGCAAATCCGCGCGGTGTTCAAAGTGAAGGGCGTGAAAACACTCAACACCTTGGCCAACAGCTGGTGGGGCAAGGCAGCGATTGGCTTGGAATACCTGTTCAAGCAAAGCGGCCCCATGAGCATGGCGCCTTCGCAACTCGGTGCTTTCACCCGCAGCGACCCGTCCCAGCCTTGGCCCAATGTCGAATACCACGTACAACCCTTAAGCCTGGACGCATTTGGCGAACCGCTGCACCCCTTCCCCGCCTTCACCGCCAGCGTGTGCAACCTGAACCCGACCAGCCGAGGCACGGTCAACATCCAAAGCGCCGACTTCAAACAAGCCCCGCTGATTGCCCCCAACTACCTGTCCACCGACGCCGACCGCCAAGTGGCTGCCGACTCGCTGCGCCTGACCCGACGCATCGCCGCACAACCCGCATTGGCCCCATACCAGCCCGAGGAATGGAAGCCCGGCACCCAGTTCCAAAGCGACGCGGACTTGGCACGTTTGGCGGGTGACATTGGCACCACCATCTTCCACCCCGTGGGCACAGCGCGCATGGGCCGCTTGGACGACCCACAGGCGGTGGTCGACCCCGAGTTGCGGGTGCGCGATGGGCGCGGCGGCCTGGTGCAGGGCCTGCGGGTGGTGGACGCGAGTGTGATGCCCACCATCACCAGTGGCAACACCAACAGCCCGGTGCTGATGCTGGCGGAAAAAGCCGCTGAATGGCTGGCTTTGGAAGCTGAAACTCAGGCGTAGCCGGGCTTTACCGGCGCGGGAAAGCACCTAGAAAAAAGGCCTCATTCAGGGCTTACATTGGCATCACTCGTTTGGGCGTTCACGCCCAGACCGAGGGTCCGAGGAGACACATCCCGAGAAACACCACCCAGGTGTTCGATACCCAAGCACCGCTGCGGCGGTGCTTTTTTTTGTGCCCAGACAGCAAGGACAATGTGCCCATGGATGTGTTGCTGGTTTCTGTGGCGGCGGCCTTGGCCGGTTTCATCGACGCGATTGTGGGCGGCGGTGGCCTGGTCTTGGTGCCGGCCTTGTTTGCCACTTACCCGCTGGCACACCCAGCCACCTTGTTGGGCAACAACAAAAGTGCATCGGTGTGGGGCACCTCTTGGTCCACCTGGCAATACAGCCGGCGCATCGATCTGCGTTGGTCGGCCGTGGTGCCGGGGGCCGGCGCGGCCTTGATCGGGGCCTGGCTGGGTGCGTGGTCGGTGACGGTCATTGACCCCACTTTTTTGCGCCGCGCCTTGCCCGTGGTGCTGCTCTTGGTGCTGATCTACACCTTGGCGCGCAAAGACATGGGTCGCGACCACGCCCCGCGCTGGGTGGGGCGAACCGAAGCCAGTGCCTTTGCCGTGCTGGGCGTGGTGCTCGGCTTTTATGATGGTTTTTTTGGCCCCGGCACCGGCAGTTTTTTGGTGTTTGCCCTGGTGCGGGTGTTGGGTTATGACTTTTTAAACGCATCGGCCCATGCCAAAGTGCTCAACACCGCCAGCAACTTGGCAGCTTTGCTGTTGTTTGCCCTCAAGGGTCATGTGTGGTGGCAAATTGCGTTTTATCTGGCCGTGGCCAATGTGATGGGCAGCTGGCTGGGTACGCGCTTGGCCTTGAAGCATGGCGCCGGTTTTGTGCGCTGGGTGTTTGTGTTGGTGGTCTCGGCCTTGATTGTCAAGACCGGCTGGGACGCATTTATTCGCTGACGCGCTGGGCCACGCGCACACCAGCGCTGGCCTCTGCGGTACTCGCTGATGGAGTCCGCGCCCCAGATGGCGATGAACGTTGCGCCAGAGCGGGGCTGGGTGCTGCCTTGGCATCGGTGGGCATCTCTTCTTTAGGGGCAACGGGACGCGGCGGCCAAGGCATGGTGGCCACCTCACGCGGTTTGCCCGTGGGCCGCGTCGCTTGCCCGCGCTGCACAGCCAAGATGTCCTCCTCAGCCGGGTACAGGCCTTGGATCACAAAGTCGAACAAACGTCGCGCTATCGGAGCGGCATTTTGCGCCCCAAAGCCCGCGTTTTCCACCACCATGGCCAAGACAATGCGTGGCTCTTCGGCTGGGGCATAGGCCATGAACAAGGCATGGTCGCGCAAGCGCTCATCAATGCGCGCGGCGTTGTATTTTTCGTTTTGCTTGACGGTGAAAACCTGGGCCGTGCCGGTTTTTCCGCCACTGGTGTAAGGGGCTCCCGCAAAACTCGAAGCCGATGTGCCCTCGATGTTCACACCCACCAAGGTCTTGCGAATGAAGTCTAGGTTTTCAGCCGTCAAGGCCAATTGGCCAATCGGCTCTTTGGCCACTGGGGTTGCGCTTTTGGTCTCCACATCCATCACTTCGCGCACCAGGTGGGGCTTCATTTTCAAGCCATTGTTGACCAAGGTGGCGGTGGCATGTGCGAGTTGCAGCATGGTGAAGCTGTTGTAGCCCTGGCCAATGCCCAAGGAAATGGTTTCGCCCGAATACCAGCGCTGCTGCTCAGGCTTGCGGTAGGTGGTGCGCTTCCATTCAGTGGAGGGCAAGATGCCTCGCGACTCGCCCAAAATGTCAATGCCGGTGAGTTGGCCAAAACCGAAGGGCTTCATTTGATCGTGGATCAAATCCACGCCCATGTCGCGGGCCAACAAGTAGTAATAGGTGTCACACGACTGCACCACCGATTTATACATGTCCACCATGCCGTGGCCACCCTCTTTGTCGTCGCGAAAACGGTGGTTGCCAAACTGGAAAAACCCGGGGTCAGAAATTTGTTGCGCAGGGTTGCGCTTGCCCGTTTGCAAGGCCGCCAAGGCCATGAAGGGCTTGTAGGTGGAACCAGGTGGGTAGGTGCCGCGCAAAGCCCGGTTGAGCAAAGGCTTGTCCAAGGACTCGTTGAGCGCTTGCCAGTTTTCAACGTCAATGCCCTCGACAAACAAATTGGGGTCAAAGGTGGGTTTGCTGACAAAGGCCAACACCTCGCCGGTTCTGGGGTCGATGGCCACCAAGGCGCCGCGGCGATTGCCATACAGGTCTTCCACCAACTTTTGCAGCTTGATGTCGATGGCCAACATCACCGTGTCGCCGGGTTTGGCTGGGATACTGCTCAAGCGCCGCACGGCTCGCCCGCGGGCCGAGGTCTCCATCTCGTGCACGCCGGTGATGCCGTGCAGTTCGCGCTCGTAGCTTTGCTCCACGCCCAGCTTGCCAATGTAGTCGGTACCCCGGTAGTTGGCGGCGTCATCTGAGTCTTCGATCTTGGCTTTTTCGCTGGTATTGATGCGCCCGATATAGCCAATCACATGGCTGGCCAGTTCGCCGTAGGGGTAGTTGCGGAACAAACGGGCCTGGATTTCAACCCCTGCAAAGCGGTAGCGCTGCGCGGCAAAGCGCGCCACCTCTTCGTCGGTGAGGCGGGTGCGAATGGGCACCGAATCAAAACTTTTCGACTCATCAATCAGCTTTTTAAAGCGGCGCCTGTCGCGGCCTTGGATCTCCACCACCGTGGCCAATTGATCAATCAGGGCGTCCAGGGGCTGCGTCACTTTGGAGGGCGTGATCTCCAAGGTATAAGCCGAGTAATTGGTGGCCAACACAATGCCGTTGCGGTCCATGATCACGCCCCGGTTGGGCACGATGGGGACAATGGCGGTGCGGTTGCCTTCGGCTTGATCGTTCAAATCCTCGTAGCGATAGATTTGCAAATAGGCCAAGCGAAACGCCAGCAAGGAAAAAGCCACCACCACCGCCACCGATGCCACCAAGATGCGGTAGCGAAAACGGCGCAATTCGACTTCGACGTTGCGAAGAATGCTCATAGCGGTCGGTTTTCGTCGGGGTCAGGCGCACGCCGTTGGGGGGCCAGCAAAAACACCGACACCAGCGGCCAAGCCAAGGCTTCCAACACCGGGGCCAACAGGATCCACCAGCCAGGAAACAAGCTGCCCGAGAGCATGCGCACCGATAGCTCCAACACATGGGCGAGCACAAACAAAGGCAACACCTGCAAGGACTGCGAGGGCTCTTTGAACCACAGCAACCGGCGATGGATCAGCACCGCACAGTAACCCAGCACGGTGTACGACAAAGCATGCTGGCCCAGCAACGACGAATGCTGCACATCGTTGAAGATGCCAAAGAAAAATGCCACCCCGATGCCCACCCGTTGCGGTTGATGAACGCACCAAAAAACCAGCACAACGGCCAAAAAGTCGGGCGTCCAAGCCGCATTGCCCACCAGCAGCATGTTGAGCACCATGTTGAGCAACTGGGCAGACAGCAAGCTCAAATAAATAAACCATGGGTTGGCTGGCAGCAACAATTGCTGACCGCGCGGCATGATCATCGCGGCCCTCCTTTGATGGGCAAGGTGCTTGGCCGCTCGTAAGGCGGTCTCGCCGGCACTTGTTTGCCCAAGGGTTCAAGCACCATCACATGGCGCGCGCCCTGCACACGCCCTTGCGGCTGGCACAAGATACGCGCAAACACCGACTCCGCACGCCGCTCCACCTTGACCACCACCGCCACTGGCACACCCGGGGGATAAATGGCATCGACCCCACTGGTGGTGAGCAAGTCACCCACCTCAATGTCGGCATTGGCCGCCATGTAGCGCAACTCCAGCAATGGCGCGCCACCGGCCTCGCCATAAGCCACACCCCGCGCGCCGGTCCGTGCATTGAGCACCGGGATGGACTGCTCGCGGTCAATGACCAAGGTAACCTCGCTGACCAAGGGCATGACACGCGTCACCTGCCCCAATACCCCGGCGTCATCCATCACGGGCGAGCTGGGCTGAACCCCTTGCAAAGCGCCTTTGTCGATCACCACTTTGCGGGTGAAGGGGTCGGCCGAGTCATACAAGACCTCGGCGGCCAAGGTGCTGGAGGTCAGGCGTTCGCGCAACTCAAGCAAGCGGCGCAGTTGCAGGTTCTCCAGCGCCAGTTGCTCCACCTGGCCAGACCGCAATGCCTGCTGCTGTAGCTTGAGCGTCATGGCTTGCACCTGGGCTTGGGCATCATCGCGCCCTTCAAAAAACCGGCCAGCGACATCGAACAACCATTGCGGCCGCATCGACAACCACTCCATGGGGTACAGCATCAAAGAGATGGTGGCCCGCAAAGGCTGGGTCACCCCATAGCGGACATCGGCCACCATCAACACCACAGACAAGATGGAAAACACCACCAACTTGGACAAAGAAGACATCCCATGCTTGAAAAAAGCCGGGGGTTTTCGGTCAATGGTGCCCAGTGGCATAGGGGTTCAATGGTTCAAAGCTGGACAAAGAAAAGGGCCCAACGCCGTGGGCCCATGGGGTCACCCTGGGGTGCCCGTGGATTGTGCAAGCAGATGCTCACTCGCTGGTAAATATGGAACCCAAACGCTCCATGCGCTCCAGGGCCAAGCCACAACCGCGCACCACACAGGTGAGTGGGTCTTCGGCCACCAACACCGGCAAGCCCGTTTCTTCGGCCAGCAAGCGGTCCAGGTCGCGCAACAACGCGCCGCCGCCCGTGAGCATCATGCCGCGCTCGGCAATGTCTGCACCCAACTCAGGCGGGGTTTGCTCCAAGGCGTTTTTCACGGCAGACACAATGTTGTTGAGCGGATCGGTCAGTGCTTCCAAAATCTCATTGGACGAAATGGTGAAAGAGCGGGGCACACCTTCGGACAGATTGCGGCCCTTGACTTCCATTTCTTTGACTTCGCTGCCGGGAAAGGCCGAGCCAATTTGTTTTTTGATCGACTCTGCTGTGGGCTCGCCAATCAACATGCCGTAGTTGCGGCGGATGTAGTTGATGATGGCCTCGTCGAACTTGTCGCCACCCACGCGCACACTGCCTTTGTAGACCATGCCACCCAAGGAAATGACGCCCACCTCGGTGGTGCCGCCACCGATGTCGACCACCATCGAGCCCGAGGCGTCGGACACGGGCAAACCGGCGCCAATCGCCGCGGCCATGGGCTCTTCAATCAAGTACACCTCGGAAGCCCCAGCGCCCAAAGCAGACTCGCGAATCGCGCGGCGCTCCACTTGGGTCGAGCCACAGGGCACACAAATGATGATGCGTGGACTGGGGCGAAACAGCGACCGCGGGTGCACCATCTTGATGAACTGCTTGAGCATTTGCTCGGTGACCGTGAAATCGGCGATCACGCCGTCCTTCATGGGGCGGATGGCTTCGATGTTGCCGGGCACCTTGCCCAGCATGGCCTTGGCTTCGTGGCCCACGGCTTGTATGCTTTTCTTGCCTTGTGGGCCGCCTTCGTGGCGAATCGAGACCACCGACGGCTCGTCCAACACAATGCCTCGGTCGCGCACAAAAATAAGGGTGTTGGCGGTTCCCAAGTCGATTGCCAGATCGGTCGAAAAATACCGACGAAATGATCCAAACATGTCTGTCCTAACGGGGGCGCTCAATGCACCCTTGTGCGTTGCTTATCAATTCACCCGCAGGGCGCGGGTCACAAAGGCGAGATAATACCCTATCGCCCTGTCAACCAAGGCTTTTGCCACATTGGCAAAACACGGATTTGCCCAGCTGTTTGCCTACTTTTTGATCAATTCGCCATGTCTTTGACCTCCACCGACATTCAGCGCCTGGCGCATCTCTCCCGCCTTTCGTTTGACCCCCCTGCCAGCCAGCGCCTTCTGGCGGGCTTGAACGATTTCTTTGCCATCGTCGAGCAAATGCGCGAGGTTGACACCACCGGCGTGGTGCCCATGGCCCACCCCATCGACGCCATGCCCTTGGCCGATTTGGCCACCGCAGCCCCCAGCGCCTCCGATGGCATGGCTTTGCGCTTGCGCGACGATGTGGTGAGCGAGACCAACCAACGCGCAGCTAACCAACGCAGCGCACCAGCGGTTGAGCGCGGTCTGTTCTTGGTGCCGAAAGTGATCGAGTAAGCCATGAGTGATCTGCACACTTTGGGCGTGGCGCAACTCTCGGCGCTGTTGCAAAAGAAAGAGGTGAGCGCAGTTGAACTCGCCACCCGCATGCTCGCGCGTTTGGGCGGCAACCCACATAACGCTTTTTTGAGCGTGGACTCAGAAGTCACTTTGGCGCAAGCCAAGGCGGCAGACGCTCGCATTGCTGCGGGCGACACCTCGCCCCTGCTGGGTGTACCCATTGCCCACAAAGACATTTTTGTCACCACCGACTTTCCCACCACTGCCGGTTCGCGCATCTTGGAAGGCTACCGCTCGCCCTTCAACGCCACCGTGGTGCAGCGCTTGGCTGATGCAGGCATGGTGAACTTGGGCAAACTCAGTTGCGATGAATTCGCCATGGGCTCGGCCAACGAAAACGTGGCCGTTCCCTCGGCCAAACCCCAGGCCGTCACCAACCCGTGGGATGTGAGCCGCATCCCTGGGGGATCTTCAGGCGGCAGCGCCGCCGCCGTGGCGGCGTGCTTGACCCCTGCCGCCACCGGCACCGACACCGGCGGGTCGATTCGTCAACCCGCGGCGTTTTGCGGCGTCACCGGCATCAAACCCACCTATGGTCGGGCGTCTCGCTATGGCATGGTGGCGTTCGCGTCCAGCCTCGACCAAGCCGGCCCGATGGCCCGCAGCGCCGAAGATTGCGCGTTACTTTTGAGCGCGATGTGCGGTCCTGATCTGGATCGCGACTCGACATCGTTGGATGTGAAGGCGGAAAATTTTTCGCGCGACTTAAAGAAGCCATTGAAGGGCTTGCGCGTGGGTGTGCCGCACGAGTTTTTTGCAGATGGTTTGGCGGCCGATGTGCGTGGCCCCGTCGATGCAGCACTTGAAGGCCTGAAGAGACAAGGCGCCACCCTGGTGCCCATCGCTTTGCCGCGAACATCGCTGTCGATTCCCGTTTACTACATCATCGCTCCCGCCGAAGCGTCGAGCAACCTCAGTCGCTTTGACGGCGTGAAGTTCGGCCACCGCGCCAAAGACTTCACCGACCTCGCCGACATGTATGAAAAAACCCGCTCTGAGGGTTTTGGTGACGAGGTGAAACGCCGCATCATGATTGGCAGCTATGTGCTCTCGCACGGCTACTACGACGCCTACTATTTGCAAGCGCAAAAAATTCGCCGCATGATCGCAAATGACTTTCAAGCAGCCTTCCAGCAATGTGATGTGATCGCCGGCCCAGTCGCCCCCACCGTCGCATGGAAGTTGGGTGACAAGTCAGACGACCCATTGGCCAATTACTTGGCCGACATCTTCACCCTCCCCGCCTCACTGGCTGGGCTGCCCGGCATGAGCATACCCGTGGGCTTTGGCGACGCGGGCATGCCGGTGGGCATGCAGCTGATTGGCAACTATTTGCAAGAGGCCAAGTTGTTGAATGTGGCGCATCAATACCAATTGCACACCGACCATCATTTGAAAACACCCAGAGGTGCCGCATGAGTGCCCCACTCGTTCACGGCTACGAAGTTGTCATTGGCTTTGAGACCCACGCCCAACTCTCCACGCAAAGCAAAATTTTCAGCCGCGCCTCCACCGCTTTTGGCGCCGAGCCCAACACCCAAGCTTGCGCGGTGGATTTGGCCTTGCCTGGCACACTGCCAGTGATGAACAAGGGTGCGGTGGAACGCGCCATTCAGCTGGGCTTGGCGTTGGGTTCGCACATCGCCGAGCGCAGCATTTTTGCGCGTAAAAATTATTTCTACCCCGACCTGCCCAAGGGCTACCAAATCAGCCAGTTTGAAATTCCCGTGGTGCAAGGCGGTGAAGTGTCGTTCTTCATGGAGTTGGGCAAAGAGACGGTGCGCAAAACCGTGCGGTTGGTGCGGGCGCATTTGGAAGAGGATGCGGGCAAGTCTTTACACGAGGACTTTATTGGTCAATCAGGCATCGATTTAAACCGCGCTGGCACGCCGCTGTTGGAGATCGTCACCGAGCCCGACATGCGCAGCAGCACCGAGGCCGTGGCCTATGCCAAAGAGCTGCACAAAATCGTCACCTGGATTGGCATTTGCGACGGCAATATGCAAGAGGGTTCCTTCCGATGCGACGCCAATGTATCGGTGCGCAAACCCGGTGCACCTTTGGGCACGCGGCGTGAAATCAAAAATCTGAACAGCTTCAAGTTCATGCAGCAAGCCATCGACTACGAGGTGCGCTGGCAGATCGAGCAAATAGAAGACGGTCACGCCATCCAGCAAGCCACGGTGCTGTTCAACCCCGACACGGGCGAGACCCGCGCCATGCGCACCAAAGAAGACGCCGCCGATTACCGCTATTTCCCCGACCCTGACTTGCCCCCGCTGGTGATTGACCGCGACTGGGTGGAGCGTGTGAAAAGCGAGATGGCCGAATTGCCGCGTGTGATGGCCGAGCGTTTTGTCACGCAATACGGCTTGCCCGAGTACGACGCCACACAACTGACCCAAAGCAAGGCGATGGCGGCTTACTTTGAAGCCACCGCCAAGGCTTGCGGTCAGCCCAAGTTGGCGAGCAACTGGATCATGGGTGAGGTATCCAGGCGCTTAAATAGCGGCGAGGTGTCGTTTGAGGGCTTGCCGGTCAGCGCCGCACAGCTGGCCGCCTTGATTGGCCGCATCAGCGACAACACCATCAGCAACAACGCGGCCAAGCAGGTGTTCGATGCCTTGTGGAGCGAAAGTAAGGTAGTGGTTGGTGACAACATGCAAGATGTCACGCAGACCGCTTCCGTGATTGACAGCATCATCGAAGCCAAAGGCTTGAAACAAATCAACGACACCGGTGCACTAGAGGCCATCATCGACGAGGTTCTAGCTGCTAACCCCAAGAACGTCGAAGAGTTCAAAGCCGGTAACGCCAAAGCATTGAACGGTTTGGTCGGCCCCATCATGAAAGCCAGCAAGGGCAAGGCCAATCCGGCGCAGGTGAATGAGTTGCTCTTGAAGAAGCTTTCCTAAGGTTTGATACAAATTTTCTTGCCGATGAAGAGTAATCGGCATGAAAGTATGAAATAAATCTCTTGAATAAAGAATTCAAGAGGGTTTAGATTCATACAACTCATATTTGCCATGTCGTTACGAATCTCGGGCAACTATGTGTTTAGCAGTCCACTCGATGAGTGAATCTCTATCACGCTTACTCGACCCACACAGGACGCAAAGTTACTTAAACGGTGAGCGCCACTCGCGGTCACCTTACCTGATCCTGGCCAATTAAATAAGCAGGGATAGGCTTCTTGAACGATCAATGCCCCCCAACCCAGTTCTCCACCTTCAGCTTCGAATAGGCCGCGAAATCTGACACGTTGTTGGTGACCAGGGTGACGCCCAGGGCTAGGGCGTGTGCGGCGATCAATTTGTCCAGCGCATCGCGTTGTCTCTCGCGTGTGGCCAGCCTGGTAGGGCCATAGACAGCCGCGGCCGCACCATCAAATGGTGCGGCAGGCACCTCTTGCAAGAAGGCGTCCAAGGCTTTTCGGTTGCGTGCTCGTTGAGTGCCCGAACATGCAACGCCATATTCCAACTCGGCCTGTGTGATGGCGGAAATCACCACATCGCCGACATAACATTGTGCAAACCGTTCTGCCACCTCAGGTGGTTGGTGCTTCATGAGGTAGATGCAGATGTTGGTGTCGAGCATGTAACGAGGCATCACAGGGCCTCACGATCGGTTTGCTCCTGATTGCCCCTGTCTTCTGACATGAAGTTGGGAGAAAAGCTTGAAAGCACCTTCATGACATTGCCCATTCGGCGCTGTGCAGGGCGAATACGTAGCTCTTCACCCACGCGCTCAATCACCAGCTCCATGTCGCTGGTGGGAAACGCAAGTTCTGCAGGAATCCTAACGGCTTGTGAATTGCCGTTTTTGAACAATCGGGTGGTGGTCATGAAGGCCCCTGGTGTGTGCACACGTACATCCTATCAGATGTCGCGATTCGCTCAAACAGGGCGCGACAAGATGGCTGTTTCTGCGGCTTCGGTTCCCCGCTAAAGACGCTCTGTCCTCTGGTGAAAAACCTTGGGTTGCGTCTGCGCTTCACCGCGAACCTCTGGGCATAGAGCCCGCCCTAAGCCACCACCCCATACCGCTCGCGATAAGCCTGCACCTGTGCCAGATGCTCGGCCATGCCGGGGGTGGTTTGCCCCTGTAAATAACCCACCAGGTCATCCAGGGTGGCGATGGCGCAGACCTGCAAGCCCAATTGCTCGCGCACATATTGCACCGCGCTGTAGGGCACGTCTTGCACGCGGCCATCGGCTTGCACCTCGGTGGCCATTTCTTGGCGGTCCAAAGCGATAACCACGGCATGTGGCGTGGCGCCAGCGGCTTGGATCAGTGCGATGGATTCGCGCACGGCCGTGCCTGCGCTCATCACGTCGTCCACGATCAACACCCGACCCTTCAATGGCGCGCCGACCAAACTGCCGCCTTCGCCGTGGTCTTTGGCCTCTTTGCGGTTGTAGGCAAACGGCACGGTTTTGCCCAAACGCGCCAACTCCACCGCCACCGCAGCGCCCAAAGGGATTCCCTTGTAGGCCGGCCCAAATATCATGTCGAACGCCATGCCACTGTCGAGCAGCCGCTGTGCATAGCAAGCGGCCAAGTGGCCCAGCTTGGCGCCATCGTCAAACAAGCCGGCATTGAAGAAGTAAGGCGAGATGCGCCCGGCCTTGGTTTTGAAGCTGCCAAACTTGAGCACGCCACAATCCAGCGAGAATTGCACAAACGACTGGGCCAGCGCGGTGCTGGTCTGCGCACTTGTTGTCATGGGAAAAAACCTTGTTCAAACTGACCAGCCTCAATCTCAACGGCATCCGTTCTGCCACCACCAAGGGGGTTGAAGCCTGGCTTGAAAAAGCCAAACCCGATTGTATTTGTGTGCAAGAAGTCAAAGCCCAAGCCGCCGATGTGGTGGGCCAGTTCGACTCCTTGGCGGGTTTGAACGGCCACTTTCAATATGCCGAAAAAAAGGGCTACTCGGGCGTGGGCCTGTACACCCGCCACAGCCCCAGCACAGTGGTGGTGGGCTTTGACGGCGGCGAGTTCGACAGCGAAGGCCGCTATGTGGAGCTGCGCTTTGACACACCGCAACGCAAGTTCTCCATCATCAGCGCCTACTTCCCCAGCGGGTCTTCGGGACCTGAACGGCAAGAAGCCAAGTACCGGTTTTTGGATGCCATTGATCCGCATTTGGCGGCTCTGAAGAAAAAGCGTGAGTTTGTGCTGTGCGGTGACATCAACATCGCCCACCACAACATTGACCTCAAAAACTGGCGCAGCAACCAAAAAAACAGCGGCTTCTTGCCGGAGGAACGCGCTTGGATGACGCGCCTCACCACCGACGGCGGCTTGGTGGACGTGTACCGCCAACTGCACCCCGACACCACCGACGACTGCTACACCTGGTGGAGCAACCGCGGCCAAGCCTATGCCAACAACGTGGGTTGGCGTTTGGACTACCACTTGGCCACACCGGCCACGGCCGCATTGGCCCGCAGCGCCCACATCTACAAAGATGAAAAGTTCTCTGACCATGCGCCCCTGAGCATCGACTACGAGATGACCTGGTGATGCCGCCCAGCGTGGCCGTGATCGGCGCCGGGCCTGCGGGCCTGATGGCCGCAGAAGTGCTGAGCTTGGCCGGTGTGGCCGTGCATGTGTATGACGCCATGCCCAGTGTGGGGCGCAAGTTTTTGCTGGCGGGCAAAGGTGGGCTCAACATCACCCATGCCGAACCCTTGTCGCTGTTCACCGGGCGCTACGGCGAACGCGCCGACACCATCGCCCCTTGGCTGAACCACTTTGGCTCCGCCGAGTTGCGCCGATGGGTGCATGGCTTGGGCATCGACACCTTTGTCGGCAGCACGCAGCGGGTGTTTCCTGCTGACATGAAAGCCGCGCCTTTGCTGCGCGCTTGGTTACACCGCTTGCGCCACCCCGCCCAGGGCGTGCCCGTGAGCTTCCACATGCGCCACCGTTGGCTGGGTGACCTCCACCCCACCGACACAGGCTGGCAAATGCGTTTTGACACACCCCACGGCGAGCAAGTCGCCCAAGCCCAGGCCGTGGTGCTGGCCTTGGGCGGCGGCAGTTGGCCGCGCTTGGGGTCTGATGGCGCTTGGGTGCCGTGGCTCGCACAACAAGGTGTGGTCGTGGCCCCTTTGCAACCGAGCAATTGCGGTTTTGATGTGCGCGTGGGCGAGCGTTTGGGCTGGAGCCCGCATTTGCGCCAACACTTCGCCGGCCAGGTGCTGAAAAACGTGGGCTTGTCATTTGCAGTCGATGGCGCTGTGGTGTTTGATCGCGTGGGCGAAATGATCATCACAGAAGCTGGCATCGAGGGCAGCTTGGTTTATGCCGCATCCAGCCATTTGCGCGACGCCATCGCACGCCACGGCAGCGCCACCCTGCACCTGAACCTGCGCCCCGACTTCACGCCCGAGCGCATGCGCCAAGAGGTGGCGCACCCGCGCGGGTCGCGCACTCTCAGCAGCCATTTACATAGCCGTGTGGGCCTGACCAAATTGCACACCGCACTGCTGCACGAAGTGCTGGCCAAAGAAACCTTGAACAACCCTGCCCTGCTGGCCCAAGCCATTGGCCACTTGCCCATCACCCTGCATGCGCCACGTCCCATCGCTGAGGCCATCAGCAGCGCGGGCGGTGTGGGCTTTGCGTCATTGACCGATGCACTCATGCTGCGCGAACTGCCCGGCGTCTTTTGCGCCGGCGAAATGCTCGACTGGGAAGCCCCCACCGGCGGCTACTTGCTCACCGCCTGCTGGGCCAGTGGCCATGTGGCGGGGCAAGGGGTGTTGGGGTTTTTGCGGCACTAAGCCAAGTCGTCGCGTAATTTTCTGCGCAATATTTTTCCCATGCTGTTGCGCGGCAGTGCACTCACAAAATGGATCCCTTTGGGGACTTTGTATGGCGCCAAGGATGCACGGCAAAAGGCCGTTAAATCTGGTGCGGTGATGGTCAGGCCTGGTTTGGCAACGACAAACGCCTGGATGGCTTCGCCCCAATAGGGATCGGGCTTTCCAACCACCGCACATTCGGCCACCGATGGGTTGCTGAGCAACAACTCCTCCACCTCTCGGGGGTACACGTTTTCACCGCCGGTGATGATCATGTCATTCTTGCGGTCAACAATGTACAAATACCCCTCGTCGTCAATCTTGGCCAAGTCCCCGGTGATGAACCAGTCTCCCCTTTTGGCTTTTTCAGTGGCCTCGGGCAGGTTGTGATACCCCGCAAAACAATAGGGTGAGGCCACGGCCAATTCACCCACCGTATCGCTGCTGGCCACCTCACCGTTGTCGTTCCAAATTTGGATGTACGTGCCCGGCAAGCACTGGCCCACACAAGCAATTTTTCGCAATTGGTCTGCTGGCCTCAAGGCGGTGACGATATTCGTCTCAGTGGTTCCATAGCGTTCGAACAAAACGCCATCGCCAAAGTGGTCAATGATTTTTGACTTCATGCTTTGCGCCAGGGGTGCGGTACCCGAGATCAGCGCTTTGAGCGACGAGGTGTCATACGACCTGGCCTTGGCATCCCCAGAAAACAGCGCTGCAAAATGCGTTGGCACCATGTAAGTGCTGGTGGCACGCGTGCGCTCAATGGTGGACATCAAGCGCTCGATGTCAAATTTGGGCATGATTTCAACGGAGCCCCCAAAAAATATGGGCACCAAGGCCATCAAAAAACCCGCACCGTGAAACATGGGTGTTGTGGCGACGGCCCGATCATCGGGGCCATACGCCCCATGCTCAGAGGCCATGGCGTAACAAGCCAGCACGCGCCCCCGGTGCGACAGCATCACCCCCTTGGGCCTTCCTGTGGCGCCCGAGGTGTAGGGAATGGAAAAAATGTCGTTTTCCGTCACACCCACATCCAATATGGCGTTGGATGCGTTTTTCAGCAGCGCCTCATATTCATCGCCCATCACGATGACGCGTTCGACACAAGCGGGGATGCTGGCCATGGCCAAGTCCTTGAGGTCTGCGTCCACAAACAACACCCGTGCGCCGGCGTCTTCACACAAAAATCGCACCTCGGGCATCGCAGATGCCGGCCCAATGGTGGCCACAGCCACACCGGCCGACGACAAGCCGCAGACCAGCTCCATGTACTCCAGACGATTGCGCATCATCAAGGCAGCGCGGTCCCCATGGCGCAGCCCCCATCCAGCATGGGCCAGGTTCGAAACGCGGTCAATTCGGTCGATCAATTGCCGGTAGGTCAAGGATCTGGATGACTCTGTGATGGCCGTCTTGTGGGGTGTGCGCAAAGAAGATGCGCGAATGCCATCGGCAATCAAAATCGATTTGGATGCGCCGTTTCTGATGGGGGTTTGCATGTTCTGGTCTTTAAAAAATCGCAACGTCGTCAATTGACCCTTCACTGCCATCGCTTTCAATGCGCGGTCGGCTGGGCGTGGATGAACCCCAAAATCGCTTCGGCCTTGGCATTCTCATCGCCCGTCAAACGCAGTGCCTTGGCATCTGAACGAGCAGTCACGGCCTGCTCAAAACAGGGTTGAAACAGGTCTTTGTCGGCGCACATCATCAAACAGGCCTGATGCGTCTTGGCCAGGGCTTCGCCCATGGGATACGCCAAGGCTGCACGCCAAGCTGGCACAAAGGAAGACATTTGCTTGACCATTTCCCGCACCTCCAAATGCACCGCCTGGGGGTCCATGTGCAGCGCCCCTGTTTTTTGATGGGCGTGGTTTTTTTCAAACCAAGGCCACCACAAACCCATGTCACGGCGCATGTGCCAGATGCGAAGCAAATGCGTGCCATCCCATGTGGGTGACACGGGGTCAACACCTTCTAACCATTTGGGCGTCCATTGGGTGCGCTGATCTGGGGTCAGGCACATAGGCGCATCGAGGACCAAACTCTTGACACGGGTGGGCACCACATGGGCCAGTTCAACCGCCAACATGGCACCCGTGTTGTGCCCATACAGGTGAAACGCATCCACCCCCAAGGCCGCCAATATCTTCACACTGGTTTGTGCCCAATGGCCCACATCCTGCATTTCGCCGTCCATCGGATTGGATTCACCATGGCCTGGCAGGTCAAATGCCAGGACAGGGTGGTATTGACCCAAAGCACACAACAACCCGTCCAACAGCGCGGACGATCCGGGCGCGTGATGCAACAACACCAAGGGAGCTTGTTGATGGATGTTGCCCATGCTGCGCACCAATATCTGCGCGCCATCCAGGTCGATGTACTGCGTGGTTGTGCGCCCAGGTATGTCTGAGCAAACTGGCGCTATCGGCGCCACACCTTGGGGCACATGGCGCAGCAAAATCTCCAACTCCACAGGCATGGACGAGTGCTTGTCCCTGGGCAGCATGTGTGTCCACGAACCAGCAGGCATCATTTGGGGCGTGTGCCCCTGGCTGTCGCCCGGGCGCCCCGCGAAACACACCGGCACCTTCAAATCGGCACAGGCGTCCACGCCCCGATGCCGATAGGCTGTGGCATAACCAATCCGATAGCCATCACCCGCCTCGAGCATTTCGACGACACCGCGATGCAAAAAATGCACATCCGGCACATCGGTGTCTGCACGGTGTGCCGCGTCTTGCGCGTTCCAAGGCCAGAAAACATGTTGCTCCCGGTAGCGAAACCACAGCCAAAGCAAATGGCTGCCATCAAAGCTGGGAACTATCGGCGGAAGGTAAGTCGACAGCCTGCGCTCGCGCTCTTGCAGGGTATAGATGGGGAACCCATCAGATAACGCCATGGCGCAACGGTGGGGATGCCGGGCCGCAAACTCCACAGCGATTTGCGCACCCGTGTGCCGCCCATACACCGCCACCTGCGCAATGCCCAGGGCGTCCAAGGTGTCGGCCAATGCATCGGCCAAATCTTCTGTGGTGACCGTCTCGATCGGCAACAAATCAGACAAACCAAACCCCGGGGTATCGGTGGCGATCACGGTGAACTTTTGTCCGAAATACACCATGTGATCGCGCATCACCTTGGCAGAGCAAGCCGATGCGTGCAACAAAACCAGCACCGGCCCAGTCCCACAACGCAAATAATGGACGCGCCGGTTTTTCACCGTCACAAAGTGTTTTTGGATGTCGGCTGTCGTCACGGGTTGGATCCTCGATTCAAACCGAGAACCCCGGGGTTCAATGCCCCACGGGGGTCCAGGGCTGTCTTGATATGCCGCACCAGGCTTTGCGTGCCCGGCGTCAGACCCGAAAGGTACGGATAAAACCGGCCCATCTGGGCGTGCACGGCGTCATGTTCGCCCATGGTCTGGCGCAGTTGCTCGCGCACCTGCGCCACCAATGCTCGGGCTTTTTCATTCACTTCAAAGCTGGAAAACCGGTCTTGGTTGCGGGGTGACAAATGCGCCATGTGGACAGCGTCCAACTGGTCTTTCCAATAAAACATGGGTTCAATCGTGATGTACGCCCCCAAGGTGGAAATGATCCACGAGTAAAACACCCCCGCCGCTTGAAACTGGTCCTCATGGCTTTGGAGTTGGGCCACCAAATCGCGCATGCACGCCTGCGCCCGCGTGAGCGGCAATATGGCATGCACAGGCACCCAGCGCTCACCCTCTGGGCCCACCAAACCCCTGATGGAATAGGGTTTGGCCCGCATCGCTTTGGGAATCATGTTGTCGATCTCTTGTCCTTTGCCCTGGCACACGCCCCGGGCCAAGGCCATTTGCGATTCGGCCATCTCTGTTGTGGCCGCCTCAACCGTCAAATGCAGTGACCACTTGGCCCGTTGGAGTTCACCTCTGCCAAACGCCAATTGGGTCAGGTCTTTGATCGCCCCACCCAGCGACTTGGATTCACCGATCACCGCCCTGGCCACACCCAAGGCCTCCCCCACATCCACTTGGGTGGCCGATTTGGCTTTGAGCTGATCCATGGACAAAGCGCGGGTCACCAACTCCCGCTGGCGCAAGTGAATCAGCGCATCCAACATGTCCTCATGGGTGTCGAATTGAAAAGAGGCAAAGGCGGCCTCTCGCTCAACGGTGAGGCGAACCACCAATTCGGTTTTGATGCCAAAAGCACCGCAGTCGCCCAGGAAAAGTCCAGTCAGGTCAGGCCCTGCATAGCGGGCGAACGCATTGGCCCCGCTTTTGGCCGCCGACCCCGTGGTCACCACCGTGCCGTCTGCCAGCACCACCGTCAGCCCGATGAAGTGCTCCAAACCACCAGGCAGGTTTTGGGATGCGGCGCCCCCAATGGTGCTGTGGCTGCCAGAGATGGGGCTGATTTGTGCAGCACGCAAGCCAAGGGGTTTGAGGGCCTCGTAAAGCTCCAGCCAAGTGGTGCCCGCACCGACGATGGCGTACATGTCCTGCGCAAACACTTGTATTTGTTTAAAGCGCAAACAATCCACCACCACGGCCGCCGTCGCCGGCACCACGCCCGCGGTGTATGACAGGCCAGCACCACGCGGCACCACCGCCACATCGCTTTGGGCCAAGGCTTGCATCACTTGCGACATTTGTTCGGTGGACCCAGGGCGAATCACCGCTTGCGCTGCCACAGCATCAGGCCACACAAAGATGTCGGCGGCAGCAGCGGCGCAGCTCACGGGGTCGAGCAACAAATCGCCCTTGCCCACAATGGCGGCAAGCGCGTCTAAAAGCGCCGTGGGCAGTGGGTGGCTCATGGGAGTTTGAAAAGTTTCATGGCGTTGTCGCGAAGAATTTTCCGCAACGAATGTTCACGAAAATTTAAGTTGTCGATGTCGGACATGGCGCGCTCGGGGTCAATGACTTTCCAGTCGGTACCGAACAAAAACTTGTCTTGCCCATAGCTGTTGGCATAGTGAATCACGGCGGGCGGCCAGTGTTTGGGCGCATAAGCGTCCCCGGCCATGTACACATTGGGGTGCTTCCAGCACACCGAGATCATCTCGTCGGTCCATGGGTAACCCAGATGGATGCCAATCAAATTCAGCTCGGGGAAATGCATGGCCACCCGGTCCAGCGTCATGGGGCGCCCGACGTTTGGCAGCCTGCGGTCCTTTTGGTACACCAGGCAGTGCCCCACTTGCATCATGATGGGAATCTCCAATTCGGCGCACCTGGCGTAGTAGGGATACCAGACCGCACTGTCGGGTGCCTCGTCAAACCAATGTGGGTAAAAATGCGCACCCACAAAACCATATGTCTTGACCGCCACGTCCAACTCTTTCAAACCCGCAATGCCTCGGGTCGGGTCCAAGCCGGCCAAGCCAGAAAAACGATCGGGGTATTTGGCGCATATTTCGGCCACCCATTCATACGGAATTTCAGTCGAGCCGCGCACCCGCAAATCGCCACAGCGGGTGGCGATGAGCAATGAGCGCTCTATGCCTGCGCGATCCATTTTTTCCAGGTATTGCTCCATGGTCACGCCGTTGCTGTAAGCCGAGTTGAGCCTCACCTTGTCAATGAAGTTGGCGTCGGTGGGAATGCGGTTTTCTGCAATCGCCTCGGGCGTATAGATGTTGACCACGATGTCAATGGCCCCGTACCCCCTTTTGGTGTTTTCGGGTTTGAAGGGGTAGGCATGGGGCGCACTGGATTGAATGGGCGTGTTCATGGATGGGTTCCTGGTGTTTTAACTTCTTTGCGCTGCGCTTGACAACCAATTCGTTGCGTCTGGCACGCGGTTGCAAGCGACGTCATGGGCTGCGGCATGTGCGGGTCCGCCGTTGAGGGTGAAAAATGAAGGGAAAACCTGCTGGCATTGCGGTCGCACCAACGGGCAACGCGATGAAAACAAACACCCAGAAGGCAAGTTCAACGGGCTGGGTATTTCTCCCACAGTCGGCAGGCGAGACAAAACCGCCTTGGGGTCGGCGGGCAAATGCGCCGACATCAGCGTTTGCGTGTACGGGTGCGCGGGGTTGTTGAAAATCTCTCGGGTGGGTCCTTGCTCGACCACCTTGCCCAAATACAAAACCAATAATCGCTGTGTCATCAACTCAACTGTTTCCAAATCGTGGCTGATCAAGAGCAGCGCCACGCCGGTTTCTTTTCGGATGGCATCCAACAGTTCCAATATGCCGGCACGAACCGATAAATCCAGTGAACTGGTGGGCTCGTCGAGCACCAGCAAGCGAGGCTTTGATGCGATCGCGCGGGCAATGCAAACGCGCTGCAACTGCCCGCCCGACAACTCATGCGGAAACCGATTGAGCGACGCCATGGGCAAATGCACCCGCTCAGCCAACGCATGAACCGCTTGCTTTCGCTCGGTTTCGCTCAATGATGTGTGCAGCTTTAAGGGCTCCGCCATGGATCGGCCCACCGTCATGCGTGGGTTCAATGCACCCCAGGGGTCTTGGAAAACCATTTGAACTTGCGAACGAAGCCGGCGCATCTGTTCGTCCGACAAGTGGGTGATGTCTTGCCCATCAAAATGGATCCGTCCTGAGCTGACCGGGGTCAAGCGGGTCATGAGCAATCCCAGGGTTGATTTTCCCGAACCACTCTCGCCCACCAACCCCACCGATTCACCCGGCTGGATGCTCAGGCTCACACGGTCCACCGCCGTGACCTGAGCGCCCCCATCTGCCGGAAACTTTTTCACCACCTCATGCAGTTCGATCAATGGGCGATTCATGGCTTGCCGTTCGGTATGTGACACCGCACGCGGTGCGTTGCGCCCATCTCAAGGGTGGGCAAGCTCGCGTCACAAACGGCTTGTGCCTTGGGGCATCGATCTTTGTAAATACAACCACTGGGCAAGTCGTATAGGTTGGGCGGCGACCCCACCGCACTGGCAAACCCATGCACCGCAATTTGCTTGGGGGTTGAAGCAATCAGGCTTTGGGTGTAGGGATGCCTTTGCTCAGCAAACACCTTGCCCACCGGCCCTTCTTCAATGATGGTTCCCGCAAACATGACGGCCATGCGGTCGCAATAATGGGCCACGATGCCCAAATCGTGGGTGATGATGATGGCGCTCATGCCGTTGGCAGACACCAAGCGCTTAAAGATGTCCAGCACTTCGGCTTGCACCGTCAAATCCAATCCCGTGGTCGGCTCATCGGCAATCACCAAACGCGGTGAGTTGATCAGGCCCGCAGCAATCAGAACGCGTTGCGCCATGCCCCCCGACAACTCATGGGGCCAGGCCTTCATGCGTTGCACAGGGTCTGGGATTTGGACTTGCTCCAACATCTCGATGGCCCTGGCATGCGCTTTGGCCATATCGGTCTGGCCGTGTTCACGCTGGATGCGAATGAGCTGCTCTCCGATGCGGGCCGTGGGGTCCAGGGACGTTTTGGGCGACTGCGGTATCAAGGTGATGCTTTTGCCACGCGCGGGCCCTCCACCGGGTTTGTCCAACAGCACCAGTTCTTGACCTTCAAATTGAATCTTTCCTGCCACCACTTGGGCAGGTGGGCGCAACAAACCCAACAAAGCCAAGGCGGTCAATGACTTTCCCGCACCGGTCTCGCCCACCAAGCCCAGCACTTGTCCGGGCTCCAATTCAAACGACACCCCATTCAGGGCCTTGGCAGTTCGGAGTTGGTTGTTGATGCCCCGGGCAATGAAATGAACATGCAGGTTGTCCACCGATAGCAAACTCATTTGCCAACACCCCTGCGTTTGGGGTCCAACAAGTCCGTCAGGCCGTCGCCCAACAGGTTAAACCCCAGCACCAGCGTCATCAGCGCCAAGCCAGGAAACAACGCCGCCCACCATTCACCGGTGATCACATATTCGGCACCTTGTCGGATCATGGCGCCCCACTCCGGCGTGGGTGCTTGGATGCCCACGCCGATAAAAGCCAAGGTGGCACTGATGCGCACGGCCCACGCCATTCGCATGGGCAGCTGTGCTGTCGCCCCCAAGATGGCATTGGGCAGGATGTGCACCCACATCACCCGCCAAGCGGGATTGCCCACAGCAATGGCCGCTTGCACAAAGGTCGATGACCGCAAGGTCAACACCTCTGCCCGCACCACCCGCGCAAAGATAGGGCTGTCCAGCAAACCAATGACCACCACCATGCTGACCAAGCTTTGGCCCGTTGCCGCCACCACGGCCAGCGCCAAGATGATGGTGGGAAATGCACGCAACACATCCAAGGTGCGCAGCAACACCTCATCCAGCCAGCCGCCCTTGTAGCCCGCCAACAGCCCCAAAGGCATGCCAATGCCGATCATGATCAGCCCGGCGGGAATGGCAATGCCAAAGGCGTAACGGCTGCCATAGATGACCCGCGAAAAAACATCCATGCCATTGCCATCACTGCCGAAGAAAAATCGACCACTGGGGGCTTGCAAGACCTCATACGAGAAAGACTGGGTCGGGTTGAATGGGGCAATGACGGGGGCCAAAACCGCCAGCAGCAAAAAAAATACCACGATGCCCAAGCCCACGACAAAGGTGGGACTGCGCCTTGCCAGCCCCAGCGGATAGGCCAACCAATGGCGGTGGGTGGGTGAAGCGGCCACTGTTGTCACGGATGGGTTCATCGCCGTGGCTCCAAAAGCATCACGATCAAATCAATGACCATGAAAATAAAAACCGAAAAAAGCGCCAAGGTCAAAACATAGCCTTGCACCACCGCAAAGTCGCCCAGCAAGATGGCGTTCAATCCCCATTGGCCCAAGCCACTCAAAGAAAAAATGTATTCCACCAAGGCCGCTGCCGCCAGCAAAGACGTCAGCTCTGAACCCAAAAACGTCAGCAACGGCGTGGCCGCATTGCGCAAGGCCATTTTTCGGATCGTCGCCTTGGAGAACCCATTGGCGCGGGCATAGCGCACATAGTCGCTGTTCATGATCTCAATCAAAATGGCCCGGCTTTGCTTGATCGTCGGGGCCGCAGCCAAGAGGGTGAAGCAGGCCACCGGCAATGCCAAATGCGCCAAGGCTGAGCCCAAGGCACGCCAATTGCCCTCCAACATGCAGTCCACCAAAATGCTGCCCGTCACGACCGTTGGTGCCACCACCTCGATCGACAAACGCCCCATGGGCGGGGGGGCCC
Source organism: Limnohabitans rimovensis (SeqCode) (assembly GCF_965234775.1). Lineage (GTDB taxonomy): Bacteria > Pseudomonadota > Gammaproteobacteria > Burkholderiales > Burkholderiaceae_C > Limnohabitans > Limnohabitans rimovensis. The sequence continues at coordinate 37,003 of NZ_OZ248568.1, forward strand.
AACGCAAAACATAAAAAAACACGAAGATGGCCATCAAACCCATCCAATAGGTGGGCATCGAAAAGCCTGCCAGCGAGCCAAAGCGGGAAATCTGATCAAACCATCCGTTGGGGTGTGTGGCAGCTCGCATGCCAATGGGCACGCCGATCAGCGTGGCCAGGCCCACCGACAACAACACCAGCTCCAAAGTGGCGGGAAACAAATGCAGTATTTCGCCCCACACCGGAATGCCGCCTTGCCATGAAACCCCCAAATCCCCTTGGGCCAATCGAAGCATGTAATGCCCAAATTGCAACAGCAAGGGTTGATCAAGTTGCAACTGAGCCCTGAGGGCCGTCAACATGGCCTCATCGGCCATCGGGCCTGCCAACATCGCCACGGGGTCTTGCCCACCCAAGCGGATGAGCATGAAGGTCAAAAAAACAATCCCCAATATGACAGGCACCGACACCGCCACCCGCATCAGCAGGAATTTGGCAATGCGAGCGCCTGTCTCACCCATCAAGAACCGCAACTCAAATCTTTCCACACCAGTCGGTTGTGGGGTTTCCACACGTAACCCTTCATGCAGGCGGCGAAAACCTCATGGGTGCCCGGTAAAAACGTTTCGACGAAGGTGGCGGAGTCGGCCTGCAGGTTTTGCGCTTGCTCTAACAAAGACAACCACCTTTTTTGATCGCGCTCAACGACAGACGCGTCAATCAGCTTGTCCATGGCGGCGTCACAGTTGGCGTTGACGTTGGACGAGCCCCGGCAATGCGCGGTCAGGAACATGTTGTAGGACGGGTCGGGCACAAAGCTCGATGTCAAATGGGTCAAAAACGGTACTGTCCACACATTGATGGTGCGCCGGGCCAACATCTCGGTGGATGGAATTCTTTTGGGCGTGACGCGGATGCCGGCCTTGGCCAAGGAAGCTTGCATTTGCAGCACCAAGGGCTCTTCCCACCACCAATTGGTGCTGTATTCCAAGGTCACATCCACGCCGTTGGGATAGCCCGCTTCAGCCAGCAATTGTTTGGCCTTGTTGTAGTCGGTCTCGTATTTGTAGGCGTTGACTGCACCGGCAATGGGCGAGTTGAGCATGGAGCGCGAGCGCGTGCCCTGACCCAGAAACACCGCCTCGCCAATGGCCGCGTAGTCGGTCGCATAAGCCACGGCCTGACGGACCTTGACCTTGTCAAATGGCGGGTAACGTGGGTTCATCCGCACCGTGGCCCCACCAAACCCTGGGACGCTTTCCACCTTGACGCTGTTGTCGGCACGCAATGCCGTCAACTGCTGAAAAGGGATTTGCTCTGCGTACTGCACTTGTCCGGTGCGAATCAACGCCACACGGGTGGCAGGGGAGGGAACCTCCCGCCAAATCATTTTTGTGTAATAGGGTTTTTTGAAGGCGTAATTGGGGTTCACCACAAACACCGCCTGCTGCCCACCCTGAAGCGTCTGCAAGTGATAGGGGCCAAACCCAGCCGTGTTCAAGGCCAACCACTTGGTGGCGTAGGGGTCTTCTGGCGTGGCGTGTTTCTTGGCTTCGACCGAATCAAAAATGGCGGGCAAGTGCAAGGTCAGCGCGCCCAAAAAAATGCGGTTGGCGTCACTCAGTGTGTAACGCACCTCGTATTTAGACACCGCTTCTATTTTGTCGATGCGCGCAGCCGTGCGCATGAACTGGCCCGTGCGCTTTTGTACCGCCGACTTTTCATACGTCCACACGATGTCTTGCGCTGTCAGCTCGTTGCCAAAGGGGCTGCGAACATTTCGCTTGAGCTTGAAAAGGTAAGTTTTACCGTCGGGCGAAACGGTCCAGCTCTCGGCCAAGTGGGGTTCTATTTTTGACGGGTCCACTTCCAACTTGCCATTGGCGCCGGTTCGCGTGCCGTAGCGCGTCAAGCCTTCATACAGGTTTACCGCCGCCTCAATTTGACCGGGCACCCAAATGTCAGGGTCAAAGCCTTTGGGGGTGGCCGACATGGCCATGACCAAGGTTTTTTCTTGCGCCACGACCTGTGTGGCCAGTGTTGCCCACAAGCCGAGCACCAAAACCATCGCCTTCGCAAACGTTTTCATCATGGGGATGCTCCAAAAAAGGCCATTCTATGCATTGCAACGCTTACAACAGCTATCACTTTTTACGAGCCTGCAACAATCACAACCCCGGCCCATCTTGCGATGTTTGCCAACCCTGGTTGATCTGGTTGGCTTTTGTCTCGCTCTCAACACCCATGCTGCACTACGAAACCATCCCCGTCACGCCCTTTCAACAAAACTGCTCGGTGGTCTGGGAGGACGAGGGCATGACCGCGGCCATCATCGACCCGGGTGGCGACCTGGATGTGCTCCAAGACGCTTGCCAACAACTGGGCGTCAAATTGGTGGCGATTTGGATCACCCATGCGCACATCGACCACGCGGGTGGCACCGCTGAATTGGCTGAGACCTTGCAATTGCCCATCATCGGGCCACACCCCGGCGATCAGTTTTGGATTGATGGTTTGAAAGACGCTGCGGCCAACTATGGTTTCCCACCCTCACGCGCGTTCACACCCACCCGCTGGCTGAGTGACGGCGACACCGTTACCTTGGGGGCGCACACTTTGCAGGTGCGCCACTGCCCAGGGCACACCCCAGGACACGTGGTGTTTTATTCGCCCGAAATACAGCGCGCTTTTGTCGGCGATGTGCTGTTCGCTGGCAGCATTGGCCGCACCGATTTCCCCCAAGGCAACCACCAAGATTTGATCGACAGCATCACCCAACGCCTGTGGCCCATGGGCGACGACACGGTGTTCATCCCCGGCCATGGCCCCGAGAGCACCTTTGGCCGTGAGCGGCGCAGCAACCCTTATGTGGGTGGGACGTAACGCATGTCCTGCCAGCTTTTGTCAATCGAATCCTTTGTCCTTGATAGACTGGCTCCCTTCGATTTACCAAGGGCACTGGCTCGACTTACCCCATGAACCTGAAACACCTCCCCCTTCTCCTGCTGGCCCCCGCTTTGGCCATGGCGCAAGCAGCGCCCTCTGCCGTCACGGTGTCCGCCTTAGACGAGTTGCAGGCGTCGCAAAAAACCTGGGGCATGTACACCACCTTGGGGCTGAACGGCTGGGGGGTGGGGGTGGTGCATGGCTGGTCTGACAAGTGGAGCCTGCGCGCTGACATCTCTACCTACACCCGCAGCCAAAGCCTGAGCCAAGACGGCACCAACTACAACCTGGACCTGAGCTTGGGCACGTTGGGGGTGTACGCCGATTACCGACCTTTCTCTGGGGTGTTTCGGGGCACGGTGGGGGCTTTGCTCAAATCGCCCAGTGCCCAGATGTTGGCCACGCCGGCGTCGGCCACCACCATCACTGTCAATAACACCACCTACAACATCACCAACGACCAACTCAGCGGCAAGTTTGAGTTTCCCAGCTTCATGCCTTATGTGGGCCTGGGCTGGGGCTTGGGCAAGCCGCTAGAAAAAGGCTTTAAGTTTGTGCTCGACCTGGGGCTGGCCATTGGCTCGCCCAAAGCGACCTTGAGCGGCACGGGAACGGCGCTGAGCACTTCGCAAGCCCAGGCCGACATTGCCGCCCAGCAACAGAAACTCAACGACGACGCATCCAAACTGCCGGGCCTGCCGGTGATCAAAATCGGTTTGGGCTACGTGTTTTAAGCGGCCTCTTTGGGCGGCTTGGCTCGCTGGTTATGCGGCAACACATCGACCGACATGGCCTTGGAAGCTGGTTTGCCACCATTTAACCTTGCAATTTGCCCATTCAACAGGCAAAATGCAAGGTTAAATTATATCGGTGTTGCCAATGGACATCTCTCGCGCCCTTTTTCAATCGGCACATGAACGGCTGTCGTATTCGCCCGGCTTGGTGCTGCTGGGCCCCCGTCAGGTGGGCAAAACCACCTTGGCCAAGGCGATGGCCCAAGCGCATCCCGCCGCTTTACACCTGGACTTGCAGCTTGAAACCGACCGCGCCAAGTTAAGCGCGGGCAGCGGTTTTTTGGCGGCCCACCGAGACCGCCTGCTGGTGCTGGACGAAGTGCAGTACGTGCCTGAACTTTTTGCCCAATTGCGCCCCGAGATTGACGCCGACCGCCGCGCAGGGCGTTTTTTGTTGCTCGGCTCGGCCTCTGGCCAACTGCTACAACAAAGCTCTGAATCGCTCGCCGGGCGGGTGAGTTATTTGGAGCTCACGCCTTTTTTGGCCAGTGAGGTGATGCCGCTCGCCCCAGACGCTCAAGCCGCCACCACTGATCTGAACACCTTGCAACAGTTGTGGTTGCGCGGCGGCTTTCCCTTGAGCTTCACCGCGGCCACGGATGCGCAGTCTTTGGCTTGGCGGCAAGATTTCATGGCCACCTTTCTCAACCGTGACTTGCGCGAGTTTGGCCTGAATGTGCCCGCCCAAACCTTGCAGCGGTTTTGGCGCATGACTGCGCACTTGCACGGGCAATTGTTCAACGCATCACAAATTGCAGGCGCTTTGGGCGGGATTTCACATACCACGGTGGGTCGCTATCTGGACGCTTTGGTTGACACCATGATGTTGCGCCGCTTGGAACCGCATTTTGTCAACTTGGGAAAGCGCCTGGTGAAGTCGCCCAAGGTGTACGTTCGTGACAGCGGCATGTTGCATGCCTTGTTGCACATCAGCGACTTGAACGCTTTGGCTGGACACCCCAGCGCAGGCGCGTCATGGGAAGGTTTGGTGATCGAGCACATATGCGCCATGGCCCCTGCTGGCGCAGACATTGGTTTTTACCGCACCGCCGCCGGGGCCGAGTTGGATGTGGTGGTGGCTTGGGGCCGCCGCAAAGTGGGCTTTGAAATCAAGTTTTCCGCAGCACCCAAAGTCACCCGAGGTTTTTGGCAAGCTTGTACCGACGTGGGCGTTGACGCGGCCTACGTCGTGGCCCCGGTGGCGCAAGGATGGCCACTGCAAACCGACACGGCCTATGCGGTCAGCGTGGCGTCTGTGCTGGAATTGGCAAATGTGTTCAAGGCCCATTAGCCCACTCAAGGCGTTTTGGCCCGCTGATACAAAGGCAGCACCTTGTCCATGTTGGCCTGCATTTCTTGGATGCGGCTGTTGCCCGAGGGGTGGGTGCTCATCCACTCGGGTGGGGCGTTTTGGTTGTTGGCGCTCATTTTTTCCCACAACGTCACACCCGAGCGGGGGTCAAAACCGGCGCGGGCCCCCAGCTCCATGCCGATCAGGTCGGCCTCGGATTCGTCTTCCCGGCCAAACTTCAAGGTGAGCAAATTGGCCCCTTGCTGGGCCACCATGTCGGTGATGCGTGGGTCGATGCCAAAGATGCCCGCCACCAGCGCACCACCAATGCGCGACAGGCCTTGGGTGGCGGTGGTTTTGCCCATGCGCTCGCGGGCGTGTTCGCGCAGCGCGTGCGCCACCTCGTGGCCCATGACCATGGCGACTTCGTCGTCGCTCAGGTTGAGTTTTTTCAAGATGCCGTAATAGAAAGCGATCTTGCCCCCAGGCATGCAAAACGCATTCACTTGGTTGGAGCCAATCAGGTTGACCTCCCACTTCCATTCGCGGGCACGCGGGTTCCACTCGTAGCTGTGCGGGATGATGCGCTGGGCAATGCCGCGCAGGCGCAGCACCTCGGGGTGGTTGTCCGGGCCCAAGGCCTTTTTTTCGGCCGCTTGTTTGAGCATTTGCTGATACTGCTGGCGCGCCGTGGCCTCGACCTCTTCGGCCGGCACCAGCTTGGCAAAGGCCGACTCTTTGCCCACCTCCACGCCTTCGCGGGCATCCACCACCAGAGGTGAGAACAAGCCCGCGCCTGCCGCGCACAAGGCGCAGCCGCGCAAAAAACCACGTCGGTGGGTATCAACGGTCATTGGGGTGGGTTTCATGAGGCCTCCAGCCATGGTGGTGTACTGCTGTGCAAGCCCTTCACAATAGGGGCCATGAACGATACATCAAGTCCAGCCACTGCGGTGGCACCGGTGAAATGGTGGGACACGCTGAAGGTGTATGGCCAACCGGCCAGCTTGCGCATGCTGGCGCTGGGCTTTGCCGCGGGTTTGCCTTTGCTGTTGGTGCTGGGCACGCTGAGCTTTCGCTTGCGCGAAGCGGGCATTGACCGCAGCACCATTGGCCACCTCAGTTGGGTCGGTTTGGCCTATGGCTTCAAGTGGGTGTGGGCCCCCCTGGTGGACCGCTTGCCCCTGCCGTTCCTCACGCCTTGGCTGGGGCGGCGGCGCAGTTGGCTGCTGCTGTCGCAATTGGCCATCATGGCCGGGGTGGCGGGCATGGCCTGGCAAGACCCGCGCGATGGCTTGACGCCCTTGGTGGTGTGCGCTTTGGTGGTGGCGTTTGCGTCGGCCACGCAAGACATTGCGCTGGACGCGTTTCGCATTGAATCGGCCGATGCACGGCTTCAAGCCGCACTGGCCGCGAGCTACCAAACCGGTTACCGCCTGGCCATGATTTGGGCCGGCGCTGGCGTGCTGTGGATCGCCGCCCACCAAGAGGCCGTGGGCCAAAGCGGCTACCAACAGCTGGCTTGGCAAGCCGCTTACTTGGTGATGGCCGCGTCGATGGTGGTGGGTTTGGTGACGGTGGCGTTTTCTCAAGAGCCTGCACCCGTGGCCATCGCGCCCGCGCGCAATGTGGGCGAATGGTTGCAGTCCGCCGTGGTGGCACCGTTTGCCGACTTTTGGCAACGCCACCGCTGGCATGCGGTGTTGGTGCTGTCGCTGATCGCGGTCTACCGCATCAGCGACGTGGTGATGGGCATCATGGCCAACCCGTTTTATGTCGACATGGGTTACACCAAAGAAGAGGTGGCCGCCGTAACCAAGGTGTACGGCGTGGTGATGACCTTGTTGGGTGCGTTTGTGGGTGGCGCGATGGCGCTGCGCTGGGGCGTGATGCGCGTGCTCATGATCGGCGCTGTGTTGTCGGCCCTGAGCAACTTGCTGTTTGCTTGGCTGGGCCAACACGGCCACGATGTGACCGCGCTGATTTGGGTGATCTCGGCCGATAACCTCAGCAGCGGCATTGCCTCGGCGGCCTTCATCGCCTATTTGTCGTCGCTCACCAACGTGCAGTACTCGGCCACACAGTACGCCTTGTTCAGCTCGCTCATGCTGCTGCTGCCCAAATTTGTGGCGGGCTTTTCGGGCCAGTATGTTGACGCTTGGGGCTACGAGGCGTTTTTCATCAGCACCGCCTTGCTCGGCTTGCCGGTGTTGGTGCTGGTGTGGCTGGCCAGCCGCGCGCAACGCAGCGATGACCCCGCGCCCAAAGCCAACAGCCAAACCCCATTGCCTTTTTGAGACCTCGCCATGCATTTGCACACCCGCTTCACCCAGGCCTTTGGCCTGACCACCCCCATCGCTTTGGCCCCCATGGCCTTGGCCAGCGGCGGCGCGCTGAGCGCGGCCTGCGCCCAAGCCGGCGCACTGGGCTTGTTGGGCGGGGGTTATGGCGAGCTGGATTGGACGCTGCGCGAACACCGCTTGGCGCTACAAACTTTGAGCGGCCAGCCCGAGGCCTTGGCGCGCTTTGGCTGCGGCTTCATCACCTGGCGTTTGGATAAAGACGCCAGCACCTTGGACGCCATGCTGGAACAAGCGCATCGACCAGCGGCCATCATGCTGTCGTTTGGCGACCCGCGCCCCTACCGCGCCCGGCTGCAAGCGGCAGGCGTGCCGCTGATCTGCCAAGTGCAAAGCCTGGCGCAAATTCCGTGGGCAGTGGAAGCCGGTGCAGCTGTGCTGGTGGTGCAAGGCATGGAAGCTGGCGGCCATGGCATGAACGCCCAACTGGGGCGTGGCACCTTTGCCCTGGTGCCCGAGGCCGCCGATTGGCTGGCCGCCCACGCGCCGCACACCCTGCTGCTGGCCGCCGGTGGCGTGGCCGATGGACGCGGTCTGGCGGCGGCGCTGGCCTTGGGAGCCGACGGCGCGTTGATTGGCTCGCGCCTGTGGGCCAGCCGCGAAAGCCTGGCCAGCGAAGCGGCCAAACAACAAGCGGTGGTCACCGATGGCGACGGCACCGCCCGCAGCGCGGTGTTTGACATCTTGCGCCAAAAAAATTGGCCCGCCCCTTACGACTTTCGCGCCATCCGCAACGGCTTGCACCGCCAATGGGAAGACCGCATCGACGCCTTGCGCGCCGACCCAGAAGCCGCCCGCGCCGACTACCAAGCCGGCGTGGCAGCCGGTGACTTTGACCGCGCCCACGCCACGGTGGGCGAAGCCACCGGCCTGATCCACGACCTGCCCGCGGCGCACGACTTGATCGCGCGCATCACGGCGCAGGCGGTGCACATCCGCGTTTGAGTTGGTTGGAACAAAAAGCATCCTCACATCCCCAACGCCTGCCGCACCCGCTCCGGGCTGATGTCGTTCAAGCAGCGGGTGTGGCCCAGTGGGCATTGGCGCTCAAAGCACGGGGCGCAGTTGAGGGCTGGGGTGTAGGTGTCGTCGCGGGCCAGCCACAGCACCTGGGCTTGGGGGTTGAGCGGGGGCGTGTGCTCTGGGCTGGACGAGCCAAACAAAGCCACCTGCGCCACCCCAAAAGCCGCAGCCACGTGCATCAAGCCCGAGTCGTTGCTCACCACGGCCCGGGCGCTGGCCATCACGTCCATCGCGCTGAGCAAGTCGGTTTGCCCAGCCAGGTTGCGCACCTGTTGGGCTTGTTCGGCATTGACGGGTGCGGCAATGCTGTCGCACAACGCGGCCTCTTTGGCCGATCCCATCAGCACGGTGGGCAGGCCCAATGAGCGCGCCAGGGCGCTGAAGTGAGCCGCCGGCCAGCGCTTGGCCGGGCCGTATTCGGCCCCCGGCACCATCACCACATAGGCCTGCGCCTCCAGGCCCAAGCTGTGGAGGCTGGCTTTCATTTGCGCGGGGCTGCGCTGCAAACGCGGTCGCGGGTCCACCCGCGGGGCGCGCAAGCCCATGGCGCTGTCCTGTCCGGCGCCAGGCTGAAACGAGGTGGCGCCCAAAACCGAGCTGGCCCAGTCGCCCGCGCCAGCCGGGCCCAGGTGGGCGGGTGCATCGACTTGGGCCAAGGCCAGGTAGTGGCCCACCATGGGCGGGCGCTGGTTGCGCGGCGGGTTGGGCAAGCGCCGGTTCAGCACGCCCCAGCGCGCCTCGCCTTGGTAGCCGATCCGCACCGGAATGCCCGCCCACCACGGTAAGAGCGCGCTTTTGAGGGAATTGGGGCCGACATAGGCCCGGTCAAACTGGCCTTTGAGTTGGCGCGCCATGGCGCGCCGCGCCGACCACTGCAAACCGCCGTGCTGGAAAGGCAGCTCGATGACGGCGGCCACCGCGCCCATGGCGCGAAACACCGGTGCCACCCAAGGCAAGGCCGCCACGGTGACCACCTCACCGCGCATGTGCAAGCTGCGCAGCAGCGGCTCGCTCATGACGGCGTCGCCAATCCACTGCGGGGCGATGAACAAAGAGCGGGTCATGGGGGGCGGCCTGTGGCCAAGCCGAGGGCCATGAAGCCAGGGGTCGAGCGATGCAGCAAGGCGATCAACGCCTCAGTGGGCGCTAACGTGCTCGCCGTCTTTGAGCTGGTACTCGGTGCTGCAGTACGGGCACTTGGCGTGGCCGGTGTGGGCCACATCCAGGTAGACCTTGGGGTGGCTGTTCCACAACTTCATGTCGGCTTTGGGGTTGGGGCAGAACACGCCGCCGTGGCCGTTGAGGTCTTTGGCCAGCAATTCAATCGGCGCTTTCATGTCAGGCATCCTTGTGGGTCGTGGGGCAAAAGATGTGGGTCAACACACCAATTTTACGGTGCGCCGCTGGTCGGCCCGCCCAGGCTGGGGGGAGGCTGGTTGGGGGCGGTGTCTGGGGTCGCTGCGGGGCGCTCCAAGGCCCAGCTGTGCAATCGGCCGCCTTGGAACACACAGGTCACCAGGGATGCGCTGTTGTCGCGCCAGCGGTAAATTTCGGGCTGTTCGTCTTTGGGCGAGGTCAACTCGCCCAGGCTGCGGGTGAGGGCAATCACATGCATCAAGTTGACCCCGGTTTTGAGCTTGGCGTTGAGCATGACCGCGCTGTCCACATGGCCGATGGGGCGGTTGGCCGCTCGCTCCAGCACCTTGACCAAGCGGGTGAAGTGCAGCAAGGCCCACATCACCAGGCCGCCCAAGACCAAGAAAAACCCCATCCATTCCAAGGCGTGGTAGCCATAGGCCAAACCAGCCACGGCGGCCACGGGAATTCCAATCTGTTGCAGCTTCATGCTGCCATTGTCTCAGCAGCCAGCGGGCCTCAGCGCTGCGACCACCAAAACCACAACACGGCCACCACCATCACCACCCCCAGCCCGGCCCAGGCAGCGGAAATGGCTTGATCGGCGGTGGCCCGTTTGCGCCCGGTCAGCATGGCGCGCACCAGGTTTTCGCGGTGCAACCAGCCACTGAACAACACCCCCAGCACATGGACGGCGATGGTGGCCATCAACGCGTTGGCGGCCAACTCGTGGGCTTCCTCCAACCAGCCCGGCGCATCGCCGTCGGCGATCAGCCACCCGCTCACGCCGGTGAGCGAGGTCAAAGCGATCAAGGCCAACACCGCCCAGGCCCCCAAGGGGTTGTGGCCCACATGGCGCGGGGCCCGCAGCCGCACCATCTTCAGCACATAGGCCCAAACCACGGCGGGTGGGCGGACAAAGTCGGCAAAGCGGGCGTGGCGCGAACCCACCCAACCCCAAACGAAGCGAAACGCCATCAAACCCAAGGCGGTGTAACCCAGGGTTTCGTGCCACCACCGCCAACGCTCGCTCTCGGCGCTGAGCCAGGCCCCCGCCACGCTGAACACCAGCATCCAGTGAAAGACCCGCACCGGCACGTCCCACACCAACACCTCGGCCACAGGGGGCGTGGGCTTCACAACCGGTGCGTTGGATGGATCGCTCATGGGGGAATCCTGACCTTGTCTTCATTGAAGTCGCCGCGCTCGGCATCGGCATGGCAGGCCACGCAATTGGCCGGGCTGCCCACCGACTTGCGCCGCCACACAGCCTTGGGCACCTCGCCCGCGCGGTGTTTGCGCACAAACCACGCCGACAGCGTGATGCGCTGGTCCTTGGGGGCTTCACGCGCGTATTTGCCCGTGCCCGCATGGGCGGTGAGCCAAGTAGTCAGGGTCAACTGGCTGGTCTCGTCCAAGGAGGCGTCCAGGCCGTAATGGGTTTTCAGGCTGCGCATGATTTGCTGCCACGAGGCCGCCGGCAGCAAGCCTGTGGGGTAGGTCATGTGGCAACTGCCGCACTCTTGGGTGTACAGCGCAAAGGCTGGGGCATGCACCGCATCATCGGCGTGGGCCATGCCACCAAAAGTCCCCAACAAAGCCCCGATCAAGGCCCAGCTGGGCCCATGGGTTTTCATGCTGTCGCCCTTGTGGGGTGGTTGTGGTTGAGGCTGTAACTGTGGCGATGGCATTGGGTGATGTGTGGGTAACGGGTTGACGCGAATGTGTTTCATGGGGGAGCTGTGTTTCATGGTTTGAGGTCGATCAGCCAGGCCAGCACATCGGCCTTTTCAGCGGCAGTGCATTCGCGGCCCAATACGTCGTTGCAGTTGCGGCGAAACCATTTTTCGGTTTTGGCGCTGTCGGTGAAGCGTTTGGCGTTGGCCGACGGGGCCAGCGGGGTAATGGCCTTGCGGGTGCTGGCGTGCGTGCCCTCGGCAGTGGGTTGCTTGGTGTGGCAGGTGCTGCAACTCCACTCTTTGCCATGGGTGGCGCCAAAAAACTGTTGGCCGCGAACCGCTTGGGGCGCTTGGCCCGACGCTTGGGCATAGCCCGCCAGCATGTCGGCAGGGGTCAGCGCCCATGCGGGCGCAGTGGCACTGGCCAGTGTCAGCGCAAAGCATGCCAGCGCTGTGAGGCGGGCCATGGGTGATGGTGTGCATATTGGGGGAAGTTCATTCCAGGGGACATGTGTCATGCCCCGTTTGTAGGCGTCGCTGAGACAGCGCACTTTGCGCCAGCGCAAACGATGCGCAATTGGTCTCAGTGGGGTGTCATTCACACCACAACAGTGACCCCTGGGGCCGCCGCCGTGTGTGAGGCCATCACAGGCTGAATCAGCCCAATCCGCGCACCACCGCCATGGCCTCTTCCACCCGCTCGACCGCGTGCACGGTCATGCCCTCGATGGGTTTTTTGGGCGCATTGGCCTTGGGGATCACCGCCACGCTGAAACCCAGCTTGGCGGCTTCTTTCAAGCGCTCTTGACCGCGCGGCGCGGGCCGCACTTCGCCGGCCAAACCCACTTCGCCAAATGCGATGAAGCCCTTGGGCAGGGGCTTGCCACGCAAGCTGGAGGTGATGGCCAGCAACACCGCCAAATCGGCAGCAGGTTCGCTGATGCGCACCCCGCCCACGGCGTTGACAAACACGTCTTGGTCCATGCAAGCCACACCGGCGTGGCGGTGCAGCACCGCCAGCAACATGGCCAAACGGTCGCGGTCGAGACCCACACTCAAGCGGCGGGGGCTTGGGCCGCCGCTGTCAACCAGCGCTTGGATTTCCACCAACAAAGGGCGGGTGCCCTCCAAGGTGACCATGACGCAACTGCCCGGCACCGGCTCGGCGTGTTGGCTGAGAAAAATCGCGCTGGGGTTGCTCACCCCCTTGAGCCCTTTTTCGGTCATGGCGAAAACGCCAATCTCGTTCACCGCGCCAAAGCGGTTTTTGATGGCCCGCACCAAGCGAAAACTGCTGTGCGTATCGCCCTCAAAGTAGAGCACCGTGTCGACCATGTGTTCCAGCACCCGAGGTCCTGCCAATGCGCCCTCTTTGGTGACATGACCGACCAACACAATGGCGATGCCACTGGCCTTGGCCAAACGCGTGAGGTGAGCGGCGCATTCGCGCACCTGCGCGACAGACCCCGGCGCACTGGTGAGTTGGTCTGAATAAACAGTTTGGATGGAGTCGATCACAGCGATGTGCGGCGACTGCGCTTGCAAGGTCGAGATGATTTTTTCGAGCTGGGTTTCGGCCAGCACCTGCACGCGGCTGTTGTCCAGGCCCAAGCGCCGCGCCCGCAGTGCGACCTGCGCGCCAGACTCTTCGCCGGTGACGTACAAGGTGGTTTGGCCGCTGCGCTGCAAACCGTCCAAGGCCTGCAATAACAAGGTGGATTTGCCAATGCCCGGGTCACCGCCAATCAGCACCACGCCGCCTTCGACCATGCCCCCGCCGAGCACGCGGTCCAGCTCGTCTTGGCCGGTGGGCGTGCGGTCCACGTCGTGGGCTTCAATGTCGGAGAGGGCCGTGACCGCCGAAGCCGGGGCCAAGCCGGCACGCGGGGCAAAGCGGTTTTTGGCCGCGCCGTCAGGCGCTGAGACGGCCTCGACCAAGGTGTTCCAAGCCTCGCAATGCGGGCATTTGCCCAGCCACTTGGGGCTGGTGCCGCCGCACTCGGTGCAGCTGTAATGGGTTTTGTCTTTGGCCATGGCGCATGATAACTGTATGAATAGACAGTGGCCGGGGTAGTCGCGGGGAGGGCCCCAAGGATTTTCGTCGCCTGCTTTGGTGTGGGGCCAGGCGGCAAGGCGTTTGCCCGGTGTGCGCGCCACATCGGTGTGTGTAGGATGCGAAGCTTGCCCAGGCCATGATGCGCCGGGTCAGACAACGGAGACACCATGAAAACACCGGTCAATCGCTTCAAACAAGCCATTCAAAACAAACAAGTGCAATACGGGCTGTGGACCAGTTTGGCCAGCGCCTATTCCACTGAAATTTGCGCCGGTGCCGGTTTTGATTGGTTGTTGCTCGACGGTGAGCATGCACCCAACGACTTGCAATCCATCTTGATGCAGTTGCAAATCATCGCTGCCTATCCCGATACCCACCCCATCGTGCGCGTGCCAGTGGGCCACGGCCACGCCGGCACCACCTTGATCAAGCAGTACATGGACGTGGGCGCGTCCACCATCTTGGTGCCCATGGTCGACACCGCCGAACAAGCCAAAGCCTTGGTCGAAGCCATGCGTTACCCGCCGCACGGCATTCGCGGCATGGGCGGCGCCCGCGCCTCGCGCTGGGGCCGTTACCCGCAATACGCCCAAGAAGCCAACCAACAGGTGTGTTTGCTGGTGCAAGCCGAGACCACCACTGCCTTGAAAAACCTCGACGCGATTGCCGCTGTCGAAGGGGTGGACGGCGTGTTCATCGGGCCTGCCGATTTGTCGGCATCCATGGGCCATGTGGGCAATCAAACCCACCCCGAGGTGAAAGCCGCGATTGAAGACGCGTTTCGCCGCATCCTCAAAGCCGGCAAAGCCCCAGGCATCTTGACGCCTGATGAAGACCTGTCGCGCCACTACTTGAGCCACGGCGGCTTGTTCATGGCCGTGGGCTTGGACAACAACCTGCTTGCGCGCCACACCAGCGCCTTGTGCCAGCGCTTCAAAAACCCCGGCGCCCCCAGCGCCGCGCCGGCCAAAGGCGGCACGTACTGAGTCGGCACGGCCATGTCAAACACCACCACCAGCGGCATGGCACTGCCGCCCTGCCCAGCCCACTTTCACCCCGACGAGTGGGCGGCGCGCCAAGATCTGGCCGCTTGCTACCGGGTGTTTGCCATGCTCGGCTGGGTGGAGATGATTTACAACCACATCACCTTGCGCGTGCCCGACTCGGTGAGTGGGGGTGACAAGCATTTTTTGATCAACCCCTTTGGCCTGCACTACTCCGAGGTCACCGCCAGCAACTTGGTGAAAATCAATTTGAAGGGCGAGGTGGTGGACGGCTCGGCCCAGCGCGTCAACCCGGCTGGCTTTGTGGTGCACAGCGCCATCCACGCCGCGCTCGATCAGGCCCATTGCGTGATGCACACCCACACCACCTCAGGCTTGGCCGTGGCTTGTTATGAAGGCGGTTTGCAGCCCGACAACTTCTACAGTGCCCAACTGCATGGCATGGTGGCTTATCACGACTTTGAAGGCATCACCGTGCACGCCGACGAGGGCCCGCGCTTGCTGCGCAACATGGGCCACAAGCAGGTGCTCATCTTGCGCAACCACGGCTTGCTCACTTGGGGCAGCACCTTGCCCCAAGCGTTTGTGCTGCTGTGGACGCTGCAACGCGCTTGCGATGTGCAGCTGGCCACCCTGTCCATGGGCCGCGCCATCCCCATCGGCCCAGAGGTGGCCGCGCGCTGCGCCCAAGATGCGCTGCAATTTCACCCCGCACATGGCGCGGGGCAAGACGTGTTCGACGCCATGGTGCGCTTGGCCCTGCGCCAAGACGCGGGCTTTCAAGCATGAAGGTCGGTTTGGTTGGCGCCGGCGCCATTGGCTGCTGGCTGGGTGCGCGCTTGGCGCAGCAAACCCATACCCCTGTCGCCCTCAGTGTGTTGGCGCGCGGCGAGAGCTTGCAAGCCATCAACGCCCACGGCGTGCAACTGAACATCGCCGGGCAACACCTGCAAGCCCCAGTGCACGCCAGCAACAAAGCCAACGATTTGGGCGAGCAAGACCTGTTGCTGGTGGCGCTCAAAGCCCCAGCCCTGAGCGAAGTGGCAGCACAACTCAGCCCGATGATCGGCCCCCACACCGTGGTGCTGACCGCGATGAACGGTGTGCCCTGGTGGTTTTTGCACGGCCAATCTGCGGCTGCGGGCCACACCCGGCTGCAAACCATCGACCCCGAGGGCGTGATCGAGCGCGCCATTCCCCCCACCCAGGTGCTGGGCGGCGTGGTGCATGCCAGCTGTGCCTTGCTCGGGCGCGGCCACGCCAAACACCACTTTGGCAATGGTTTGATCGTGGGCGAGCCCCTCGGTGGGCGCAGCGCACGTGCCGAACACACCGTGGCCCTGCTGTGCGCGGCGGGGTTTGACGCCACCTTGTCCACCCACATCCAAAAAGACATTTGGTACAAGCTGTGGGGCAATATGACGGTCAACCCCATCAGCGCCTTCACTGGCGCCACCACCGACCGGCTGCTGGCCGACCCGCTGGTGCGCGCCTTCATGTCGCGCGTCATGGTCGAGGCCCAACAGATTGGCGCCAAGCTGGGCCTGCCCATCGAACAACAGCCCGAAGACCGCCACGCCATCACCGCCAAGCTGGGCGCCTTCAAATCGTCCATGCTGCAAGACGTGGAGGCGCACCGCGCGGTAGAACTTGACGCCTTGGTCAGCGCTGTGCGCGAGCTGGGTCAACGCACCGGTGTGGACACGCCCTTCACCGATGCCTTGCTGGGCTTGAGCCGCGTGCATGCCCAAGGCCTGGGCCTATACCCCGCGCCCAGCGGTACCTGAACCGCACCGACCCCACCCATGACCGCATCCACCCGGGCCGTTGGCTGGGTCGCTTTTTTCACCCTGATGCTCATCGCTTTGATGATGGGCGCCAACCATGTGGCGGCGCGGCTGGCCTTCAACGACGGCATGGACGTGGCCACGGGCGTGGCCGTGCGCAGCTGGGTCACCGCCAGCGTGCTCGCGGTGGTGGTGTGGCTGGGCCGCGTGCCCTGGCAAGCCAATGCTTCGCAACGCAAAGGCTTGCTCATCGTGGGCTTGGCGATTGGCTTGCAAAGCCAGTGCCTGTATTCGTCGGTGGCGCGCTTGCCCGTCGCTTTGGCCTTGTTGGGTTTCAACACCTACCCGCTGTGGACTGCGTTTTGGGACCGCGTGCTGTACGGTCGGCGCACCGAACGCGCGGTGCTGCAAGCCATGCCGGTCATTTTGTTGGGCCTGGCGCTGGCGCTGGATGTGATGGGTGCCAGCTCTGGCCTGGGCGCGGCCGACCAATGGCAGCAAATGGGTGTGGGGGTGGCCTTTGCCATCACCGCTGGCGCCGTGTTTGGCCTGGCCTTGGTGTGGACCCAACATGAAACCCAAGGCATGGACGGGCGGGTGCGCACCATTGCCACCATGTCCTTGAGCGGCGTGGTGGCCTTGGCCGTGATGGCCGGTCAAGGTGGTCCGCACTGGCCCCAAACCACCATGGGCTGGGGCGGCATGGCGGCGCTCACTTTTTTATATGGCACGGCCTTCACCATCATGTTCACCGTGCTGCCCAAACTGGGCGTGTCCGGCCACTCGGCCATCATGAACGTCGAACCCGTGTTCGCCCTGGTGTTGGCCTGGGCGGTGCTGGGCCAGCAGATCGCCCCCATCCAAATCTTGGGCGCTGTGTTGGTGGTGGGCGCGGTGATGGCGCTGGGCTTGAGGAAGGCTTAGGGCGATCGCGGCAGCTTTACAAGCTTGTCAAGGCACCCTTTGCACCAGTCCATCTCTAATTTTTCAGCACCGACAACAAACTGCTGTAGTCATCGCGCCAAGGCACAAAACCCGCACGGGGCTCGATGGCTTGGGCGGCTTGCAAGGCGGGTTGGTCAAAAAACGTGGCGTCGCCACTGACCAACACCCAGCGCGATGAAAACGACAGTTCGCTGCGATCGCCATCGTGCTCGACCAAGCGGGCGGTTTTGCCAAAGTGGGTGGCGGCGGTTTGCAACACCGGCAACAGGTCTAAAAAGCGGTTGGTGATGTGCACGGCCAGCACGCCGTCGGGCTTGAGGTGCATGAAGTACAGCGCAAAGGCCTCGCGGGTGAGCAGGTGAATGGGCACCGAGTCGCCCGAAAACGCATCGACCACCAACACGTCATAGCCCTGGGCGCTTTCGCGCTCAAGCTGCAAGCGGGCGTCGCCCAAGACCACTTCGGTGCGGGCAGCGGTGTCGCGCAAGTAAGTGAATTTTTGCTGGGCCATTTGGATCACCAAGGGGTCGATGTCGTACAGGCGGTACTCGTCGCCCGCACGCCCATAGGTGACCAACGTCCCCACGCCCACGCCCACCACGCCCACCTTGAGCGGGCCCTGCGCGGCCTTTGCCAGCAGCGCCATGCCAGCACCAGCGCTTGGCGTGTAGTAACTGGTGGGTTGGCGCCGGCGCTGTTCATCGGTGAATTGCTGGCCGTGGATGATTTGGCCGTGCAGCATGCTCAGGTAACCGCCATCGGTGACCTCGTACACCTTGAGTGCGCCATAAAAATTGCGCGCCATCCAGGCCACGCCCTGGTTGTCTTCCTGGTGGTCTTGCACGCGTACCACGCCCAAGCCCAGCACCAAGGCCAAGCCCACCACCCACAAAGGCCCACGGCCAATTTTGGGCCACTGGCCGTACCGCCCCAGCAACACGGCCATCACCACCACCGCGCTGAGCACCAGGCCCACCGACAACTCGTAGTTGCTGTCAAAACCATAAGGTGCAACCACACCGACAAAAAAGCCACCCAAAAAGCCGCCCACCGACAGCATCAGGTAATACATGGTGAGGTGTTGGCTGGCGGGTTGCTGTTTGGCCAACTCGCCGTGACAAACCATGCACACCACAAAAAAGGCGCACAGGTTCAGACCCACTGTGGTGGCAATCGGCCACTCGCCAATGCCCAGGGTGGGCAAATAGGCCAGCAGGCCCAAAGCCACCACAAACAAGGGCAGCCACAGGGTGCGGCGGTACCAGCCTTGGCCCTCAAAGCACAAGATGAACGACAGCAGATACAAAGCCAAGGGCGCGACCCACAGCATGGGGATGGGCGCGATGTTTTCGGTCAAAAAACTGGTGTCTGCGACCATCAATATGGACGGGCAGGCGGCCAAGGCCACCCACAAGCCGCGCTGACCCCAAGACACACTGGCCCCGCCTGGGGTGGTGCCTGCATCGGTCCCAGCGGACTGATCGCTACGGGCTGGCACGCCATGGCCCCGGCCACGCCAGGCCAAGTAAGCGCAAGCCGCCACAAAACACAAAAACAAGCCCGACCAAGCCCACGACTGCGCGCGCGTGGGCAGCAGCGGTTCGACCGCCAGGGGGTAGGCCAGCAAGGCCAACATCGAGCCCAAATTGGACAGGGCAAACAAGCGGTACGGCACCAGACCGGTCTGCTCGCGGGCAAACCAGGCTTGCACCAAGGGGCCGGTGGTGGACAGCACAAAGTAGGGCAGGCCAATCGAGGCGGTCAACAAACCCAAGATGCGCAAGGTGGGGTTTTCGGCGCCATCGGGCTTCCAGGCTTCACTGGGGGTGATGGGCAACAACCACAAACACGCCAGCAGCAACACCACATGCAAAGCGCTTTGCCGTGTCGGTGTGAGGTGGCGCACCAACCAATGGGTGTAGAGGTAACCCAACAGCAGCAGCGATTGGAAAAACAGCATGCAAGTGGTCCACACCGAGGCCGAGCCGCCAAACCAGGGCAAGATCATCTTGCCCATCAAGGGCTGCACCTGGAAGAGCAAAAACGCGCTCAAAAAAATGGTCAGCGCATAGGCCAAAACGGGGGCGCGGGTTGCAGTATTCATCCAGTCCTTGGGGGCTTGTCGGTGTTAAAAATGGGTTCAGGCGTCGGTGCTCACCGGCACACGGGCGGCCAGGGCGCACATCAACTCATAGCCAATGGTGCCCGCCGCCGCCGCAGGTTCGTCGATGGGCAGCAGCGAACCGCTGGTGTCTTGGCCCCACAGGGTGACCGCCGTGCCCACTTGGGGGCTGGCACCGGCTTGAATCACGGGCTCGAGATCCACCGCGATCATGTCCATGCTGACCCGCCCCAAGGTGCGGGTGGGCACGCCACCCACCAGCACCGGCGTGCCCGTGGGGCACAGGCGCGGATAACCATCGGCATAGCCACACGCCACCACGCCCATGCGTTGCGGGGCGGTGGCCCGGTAGGTCGAGGCATAACCCACGCTGTCGCCGGCGGCCAAGGTTTGCAGGCCAATGAGCTGGCTGCGCAGGCTCATGGTGGGGCGCAAGCCCCACTGCGCCACCAGGTTTTGCGGGTGGTCGGGCGAGCTGCCATACAGCGCAATGCCTGGGCGCACCCAGTCGGCCATCACACTGGCGTCCTGGTGGTGGCGCAGCAAGGCGGCGCTGTTGGCCAGGCTGCGCTCGCCGGGCAGGTCTTGGCAATGCTCGGCAAACACGGCGGTTTGGTGGGCGATGCCGCGCTCGCCATCGGCATCGCTGAAGTGGGTCATGAGCGACACCTCGTCGACCTGGGGCAAGGCGTTCAAGCGGCTCCACGCGGCGCGAAAGCGGCCCGGGGCAAAGCCCAAGCGGTTCATGCCCGAATTCATTTTCAAAAACACCCGTTGGGGCACTTGGGTTTTGTGGCGGCTGAGCATGTCAATTTGCGCGTCGCAATGCACCGTGTGCCACAGGTCCAGGCGCGAGCACAGCTCCAAGTCACGCGGCTCAAACACCCCTTCGAGCAACAAGATGGGCCCGCGCCAGCCCAGGTCGCGCACGCGCTGGGCTTCGTCCAAGTCCAGCAAGGCAAAGCCGTCGGCCCCGCGCAAGCCCTCAAACACCCGCTCGATGCCGTGGCCGTAGGCATTGGCCTTGACCACCGCCCAGACCCGCGCATCTTGCGCGCGCGCGCGCAACACAGCGAGGTTGTGCTTCAAAGCTTCAAGGTGGATGGTGGCGTGGATGGGGCGGGGCATGGCGGGGGCATTGTCGCAGGCGCATGTTATAAACCGGCATTCGACCACGGTGCTCAAAATAACAACATCCCGTGCAGTGCTGAACTGGCGCTGACACACCCATCACAAGCCGCGATGCACCTCCCCACAACTCCCATTGATTGTTTGGCATGAAGCGCGGTTTTTACACCATCATGGCGGCGCAGTTTTTCAGCTCGCTGGCCGACAACGCCTTGTTTGTGGCGGCTGTGGAGTTGATCAAGGCCTCGGGCGGGGCCGAATGGCAACGCGCCGCCTTGGTGCCCATGTTTGCCTTGTTTTACGTGGTGCTCGCGCCGTTTGTGGGGGCGTTTGCCGACTCGCGGCCCAAGGGCGATGTGATGTTTGTCAGCAACGCCATCAAGGTGGCTGGTTGCTTGATGATGCTGTTTGGCTCGCACCCTTTGATGGCCTATGCCATTGTGGGCTTGGGTGCAGCTGCTTATTCACCCGCTAAATATGGCATCTTGACCGAACTGCTGCCGGCCTCGATGCTGGTCAAGGCCAATGGCTGGATCGAAGGGCTGACCATTGCCTCCATCATTTTGGGCGTGCTGGTGGGCGGCCAATTGGTGGGGCCGCATGTGTCGGGCTGGTTGCTGACCCTGGACTTTCCGCTGATCGACACCGGTGTGGACACCGCGCCTGAAGCAGCGATTTGCATCTTGGTGTTCATTTACGCCCTGGCCGCTTGGTTCAACACCCGCATCCCCCACACTGGCGTGGACATGATTCCCCTGCGCAGCGACACCAGCCACAGCCTGGGCTACAACCTGGCCGCCTTGGTGCCCGACTTTTGGCGCTGCAACATGCTGCTGTGGCGCGACAAGTTGGGCCAAATCTCCTTGTCCACCACCACCTTGTTTTGGGGCGTGAGCGGCAATTTGCGCTACATCGTGCTGGCCTGGAGCGCCGCTGCGCTGGGCTATACCACCACCCAGGCCTCGGGTCTGGTCGGTGTGGTGGCGATTGGCACAGCCGTGGGCGCGGTGATCGCGTCCATGCGCATGAAGCTGCACCACGCCACCAGCGTCATGCCCCTGGGTATTGGCATGGGTGTGGTGGTGCTGGGCATGAACTTCATTGACAACGTCTGGGTGGCCGCGCCGTTTTTGATCATGCTGGGCGGCTTGGGCGGGTTTTTGGTGGTGCCCATGAACGCCTTGCTGCAACACCGGGGCCACAGCCTGATGGGTGCGGGCCGCTCCATCGCGGTGCAAAACTTCAACGAACAAGCGTGCATTTTGGCGCTGGGCTTTTTGTACACCTTCTCCACCGGCATGGGCCTGAGCGCGTTTGGTGCCATCACCGGTTTTGGCCTGATCGTGGCCGGATTCATGTGGCTCATTCAGCGCTGGCACAAGTCCAACACCGTGCACCACGCCGCCGAAGTCGATCGGCTGATGAAAATCGCCCGCGACGACCACTCACACGGCTAACCCCCCCACACATGCACGCCCGCCCCATTTGGCCCGTCATGGGCCTGCTGCTCAACGCCTTGGTCTGGGGCTTGTCGTGGTGGCCCTTGCGCGAAATGCAGGCCCTGGGCTTGCACCCGCTGTGGTCGAGTGGCCTGATTTTTGGCCTGGCCTTGGTGGTGCTGAGCTTTTGGAAGCCCACCGCTTGGCCACAGCTGCTCCACACCCCGGCGCTGTGGACGCTGATTATTGCCGCCGGTTTGACCAATGTGGGCTTCAACTGGGCGGTGGCCACCGGCGACGTGGTGCGGGTGGTGCTGCTGTTTTATGTGATGCCGGCCTGGTCCATCCCCATCGCTTGGTGGGTGCTGGGCGAGCGCCCCACCCGCGGCGCTTTGTGGCGCTTGGGCTTGGCCTTGGTGGGCGTGGCGCTGGTGCTCAAAACCCCCGACACCCCTTGGCCTTGGCCCGAAAGCGCGTCCGACTACCTGGCCCTCATGGGCGGGGCCAGCTTTGCCTGGACCAATGCGCTGCTGCGCCGCCACCACGACACGCCGTCTGGGGCGCGCATGATCGCCATGTTTGCCGGCGGCACCGCGCTCTCGCTGGGCTTGGCTGTGGTGTGGGTGGGTTTGGGCCACACCACCTTGCCCACCGACCTGTCGTGGTGGCCGTATGCCCTGGGCTTGGGGCTGACATTTTTGGCCTCCAACCTGGCGCTGCAATACGGCGCAGCGCGCTTGAGCGCCCACACCACGGCGCTGGTGATGCTGTCTGAAGTGGTTTTCGCCGCGCTTTCATCGGTGGCGCTGGGCGTGTCAGAGTTGTCGGCCCGCACCCTGATCGGCGGCGGTTTGATCGTGCTGGCCGCCGCCTTGAGCGCTTGGCCCAGCCGGACTCGGGCCATCACTTCGGCTTGATGCCAGCGGCCTTGTGAGGATTTCACCTTTTACTGCGTTTCTCCCATTTTTTGTGCCATTCAACAGTCAACGGTGGCAGTCCTAGGTAGATTTGTTGTGTTGCATCACACAAGGCGAGCAAGTCGCTCACATGTGGAAAGTGCTTGCGCTGCTCTTCATCCCAGCAATGAGGCGGCCGCTCCCAAGAAAGTCACATAAGGGGCATATTTTTTTACCTTTAGCCAGTACATGCGCGTCTTTTTGTCAGAAGTTGATTTAAACTTCTGACAAAAGCACCATGAGCCCACTTGCCCAACACATCCTTTTGCAAGCGCAATCTCTGCCTGAGGGCGGTTTGCTGTCGCCCAAAGACTTTTTGCATTTGGGGTCGCGTGCGGCGGTTGACCAAACGCTCTCGCGCCTGGCACGCGATGGCAAGCTGCTCAGGCTTGGTCGGGGTGCTTACGCTGTGCCCGTTCAGGGCCGCTTTGGTGTGCGCCCGCCCACGTCCGCATCGGTGGTGCAAGCCATCGAGTCGGCCAGTGGCGAAACGGTGGTGGCCAGCGGCGCGGCCGAGGCGAATGCGCTGGGCTTGACCACACAGGTGCCCACCCGCGAGGTTTACCTCACCTCTGGGCCTTCGCGGCGACTGACCTTGGGCAACCGGGCGATCGAACTCCAACACGGCAACCGCTGGCAAATGCTGCTGGGAAAGCGCCCGGCGGGCCAAGTCATTCGCGCACTCATTTGGCTGGGGCCAGAACAAACGCCCCTGGCGCTTGAAGGGATCAAGCGCCAGCTGCCCACCCAAGAATGGAAGGCCTTGGTTCAGGCGCGCGCAGGCTTGCCCAGTTGGATGGCCAAAGCGGTCAGCGAGGCAGGTCTTGGCTGAGGCCTGGCTCAGCCTCAGCCGCGAAGACCGGGCTGAAGCACTGGAGGTCGCCGCTGCGCAAACAGGCCGCGCACCACATCTTTTGGAAAAAGACGTTTGGGTGGTGTGGGTGTTGTCGGTGATTGACCAGTCGCCACTGGCGAACAAGCTGACGTTCAAAGGTGGCACCTCGCTGTCCAAGGCCTACAAAATCATTGACCGCTTTTCAGAAGACATCGATCTGACTTGCGACATCCGTGCGATCGCCCCCGATTTGCTGCGCGATGGCAACCCCATCCCCGAAACAGCGAGTCAAGCCAAAAAAATCTCCGACCACGTTCGCGCACGCTTGCCGCTGTGGATTGAGGGCGAAGTGCTGCCCATCCTGCGCTCAGCCCTTGAGCGCGATGGATTGCAAAGCAGCCTGTCGCTGGCTGGTCTTGATCGGGAGAAGCTGCTGTTGGCCTACGCGCCCATCAAGATGGGCATGGGCTACACCCAGTCCACGATTCAGCTGGAGTTTGGCGGGCGGGCCACGGGTGAACCACACCAACGACACGCCGTGACTTGCGACATGGCAGCAGCCCTGCCTGAGATTGCTTTTCCATCAGCCCAACCCTTGGTGATGGCAGCGGAGCGGACTTTTTGGGAAAAGGCCACAGCCGCGCATGTGTACTGCCGTCAAGGCAGGTTGCGAGGCGATCGCTATTCGCGTCACTGGTACGACCTGGCTGCCATGGCCGAATCTGGCCATGCCCAAGCAGCCATTTCAGATCAATCGCTTGCCCGCGATGTGGCTCTGCACAAGTCCATGTTCTTTTCCGAGAAAGATGCCGCCCACCTACCCATTGACTACAAGGCAGCCGTTGGGGGGCACATTCAGATCATTCCCGAAGGGGGTGCAATGGTTGCACTGGAAAAAGACTACGCCGCCATGCTGGAAGATGGTTTGCTATCCACGCACCAACCCCGGTTTGACAGCATCATGGCAGCTTGTGCCCATTTGCAAAACTTGATCAACCGCTGATCAGAAAAAGCCACACCACCCGCCCCCGCACGCCGGCTTGATGCCGGCAGCCCTGAGGAAGGTTGTATTCATCAGAGCAAAGTCACCCCGTTGTGATACGTGATGCTGGCAACCCCAGGCTGGTTTTTTAGCGACCACGCACAGCCAAAAGTCATCAGAGTGCGCAGCGAAAGAACGCTGTTTCTAGCCATTTGTTCTATTGACAGGGGCGGGGCTTGTCTGCACCATCGAACGCAGCTTGGGTCGTCATGATCGACACACCGCACAGTTCACAAGGCGCCGCTTTTGGCGCATGGAGAAAGCATGGTTCACAACAAGGTCGTCATGGTCACCGGGGCCGCGCAAGGCATTGGGCGCGCGACGGCTGAAAAGTTTTTGGCCCAAGGCTGGCAGGTGCTGGCCATCGACCAACAAGCCGAAGGCTTGGCCACTTTGCAAAGCGCAGCACCGACCCAAGTGAACACCCTGGTCTTGGATGTCACGGGGGAAGATGCGCCCACCCAAGCGATGGCGCTGGCCAAACAACGCTTTGGCCGGCTCGACGCCCTCATCAACAACGCAGGCATTGGCAAATCCAAGGCCGTGCATGAGACCACCGACGCGGAACTGGACCGGTTTTATGTCATCAATTTGCGCAGTGTGTTTCGCTTCTCCCGCGAGGCCTTGGGCCTGATGGCGTCCGGCGCATGCATGGTGCATGTGGCCTCCACCTTTGGCCTGATTGGCAACCCCGTGGCGTCGTCCTACGCTGCCACCAAAGCCGCGCTGATCGGTTTGACGCGCCAGATGGCGGTGGACTATGGGCCCCGCGGCATTCGCATCAATGCGGTCGCGCCCGGCGTGATCCACACCCCCCTGACCGAGGCCCGGCTGGGTGACGCAGGGTTTCGCCGTTTGATGGTCAACACCACGCCTTTTCCGCGCATCGGCACCCCACAAGACGTGGCCGGTGCAATTCACTTCCTGTGCTCTGAGGACGCTGGCTTTGTCAATGGCCACGTGTTGGTCATTGACGGGGGTTGGAGCGCCACCAACAGCGTGGGCACGCCAGACTGAAAGGATGGGTTAAACATGTTTGTACGCAACACGTGGTACGTGGCCGCTTGGGACCACGAGGTGGGTCGCCATTTGATGGCCCGCAAAATTTTGAACATCCCGGTGGTGCTCTACCGCACCGCAGCGGGCGCGCCAGTGGCCTTGGAGGACACCTGCCCGCACCGCTTTTACCCGCTGTCCAAGGGGCAACTGATCGGCGATGCGGTCGAGTGCGGCTACCACGGCTTGCAATTCGATTGCAGCGGTCGCTGCCAGCGCGTGCCCGGGCAAGACAAAATTCCCGACAGCGCCAAGGTGCGCAGCTTTCCTGTGGTGGAGCGCTGGGGCTGGATTTGGATTTGGATGGGAGACCCCAACTTGGCCGACGAGGGTTTGATCATCGACATTCCCCAGCTTCGCACCAAAGAATGGGCAGTGTGTGCGGGCGAGCTGTTGCACTTCAAAGGCAATTACACCTTGATGACCGACAACTTGCTCGACCCCTCGCACGTGAGCTATGTGCACCGGTCCACCTTTGGGACCAACGAGGAAGCCCAACTGCCGGTCAAAACCACCCAGCACGAGCACTTCATCACGGTCAGCCGCATGGTGCCCGACAAGCCCCCGGCACCGGTGTTCAAGCGCTTTGGCAACTTCAAAGGCAATGTGCATCGCTGGCAGGTGTACCGGGTGGCGCCACCGTCTTTGTGCATCATTGACACCGGCTCGATCGACGCCACGGGAGACGATGGCTCAGCGCTGGACTTGGCCGAGGACAGCTTGACGCGCATGGTCAGCCTGCCTGAGGGCGACCCGCGCCAAATGCTGGCCATCCGTGGGTTTGACTTCATGACCCCAGAGACCGACAACAGCACCCATTACTTTTGGTTTTTGATCCGTAACTTTGGCCTCACCGACCGCTACATCGAGCGCCAAGTGGTCGACCAAGCCACGTTGGCTTTCAAAGAAGATTTGGTGGTGGCCGACGCCATCCAAGAACGCATCGATAGCGGCATCTTGCCCAAGCCCACCCATTTGCGGATGGACGCGGGGCGCGCCCAAGCCCACATGCTGCTCGAGCGCATGATCGCCGCTGAGCAAGCGGCACAAAGCAGCCAGCCATGAAAAAAGTCATTTGCGTGGTCGGCTCCCAAGGCGGCATTGGTGCGGCTTTGTGCGAGCGGCTGCAAGCCGATCACGACATCATTCGCATGGACGTTGACGGGCCCATCCCCATTGACCTGGCCGACCCCGCCAGCATTGAGCGGGCTTTTGCCCTGGCGCGCGAGGCCGCGCCGCAGATCGACGCGCTGGCGCTGACCGCAGGCATTTTGCACCTGGACAAGTTGAACAACCTGAGCTTGGCCGAATGGAACCGGGTGATGGCCATCAATTTGACGGGGCCTTTTTTGTGTTGCCAAGCCGCCCAAACCTGGTTGCGCGATGGCGGTCGGATGGTGTTAACCGGTTCCTTGGCCGGCCGCACTGGGGGGGTGCTCACCGGCACCGCTTACGCAGTGTCCAAAGGGGGCATTGAAAGCTTGACCAAATCCATGGCCCAAGAGTTGGCACCCCGGCACATCACGGTCAACTGTGTGGCACCTGGCGGTGTGGACACGCCCATGGTGCGCCGTAACCCGCCGGCCTCGGTGCAAATGCTGGAAGCGGCGACCCCTTTGAAGCGCCTGGGCTCGCCCCATGAGATCGCAGCGGCCATGGCTTTTTTGCTCAGCGATGACGCGGCTTACATCACCGGCGAGGTGCTGGCCGTCAATGGCGGCATTCGCATGGACTGACCCACCACAGGACACACATGACATCCACCGCCAAACCCACCACCATGACCCGCCGATTGCGCGAGTTGCTGGCGCGTCCCCAAGCCCTGATGGCCCCCGGCGCGGCAGACGCCTTGACCGCACGGTTGGTGGCGCGCCAAGGCTTTGAGGCCATCTACATGAGCGGCGCTGGCACCACCGCCGTGCGTTTGGGCATGCCCGACATTGGCTTGCTGACCATGGGCGAGATGGCCGATAACGCACAGCGCATTGCCGAAGCCTCCGGCCTGCCCCTGGTCGCCGATGCCGACACCGGCTACGGCGGGGTGATGAATGTGCGCCGCACGGTGCGCGCCTATGAGCGCGCCGGCGTGGCCGGGATCCACATCGAAGACCAACAGTGGCCCAAGCGCTGCGGGCATTTGGCCGGCAAATCGGTCATCCCCGTGGGCGACATGGTCAGCAAGGTCAAGGCCGCCACCGACGCGCGCCACGATGATGATTTTGTGATCATTGCCCGCACCGATGCATTGGCGGTAGAGGGTTTTGAAGCGGCCATGGCGCGTTGCCAAGCTTATGCACAAGCCGGTGCCGACATGATCTTCATGGAAGCGCCCTCGCTGCGCGAGCACCTCGAGGCCGTGCCCCGGCAAATCAAGGTGCCCACGCTCTACAACATGGCCTCCAGCGGCAAAACGCCTTTTTTGGGCATCGACGAAATTGGCCGCATGGGCTACAAGTTGGTGATCTACCCCAACTTCGCTTTGCTGTCGGCCATCAACGCGATTGAAAAAACCCTCGCCACCTTGCACCAAACGGGAACGGTGGCCGGCATTGCGCCACACATCACCAACTTCCAACAGTTTTTTGACCTGCTGGGCATGCGCGAAGTGCAAGACTTGGAAGCCCGCTTTGGGGTGGACGACACCCACCGTGTGGGCTACTGAATCCATCCAACACCCACGCCCCTGACCATCACCAAGAGGAACCCACATGTCGCAACACAGTTACACCAAAGGCCTGCACGATCTGGGCCGTGGCCACTTTGCTTATTTGGTGCCCGATGGCAGTTGGGGTTGGTCCAATGCCGGCTTGATCGAAGACTCGGGCCAAACCATGTTGGTCGATACGCTGTTTGACCTAAAGATGACCGCCGACATGCTCAAGGCCATGCGCTCCGCTGTGCCCGCGAGTTCGCAAATTGGGGCGTTGATCAACACCCACGCCAACGGCGACCACACCTTTGGCAACCAATTGGTGGAGGGCGCGCGCATCATCGCCTCGCAGGCCTGCGCCGAAGACATGAAGCTGCGCCCGCCCGAAGAGCTGGCCCGCTGGGGCCGCGAGTGGCCCACCATGGGCATTGCGGGCAAGTTCTGGCAAGAAGTGATTGGCTCGCGCTTTGATTTCGAGGGCATCCATCTGACCTTGCCGACCGAAACCTTCACCGGGCAAATGAACCTGCGCGTGGGCAACAAAGAGGTGCAATTGATCGAAGTGGGCCCAGCCCACACCCGGGGTGACGTGCTGGTGTATGTGCCCGAAGACCGCATCCTCTACACCGGCGACATGTTGTTCAACGGCGGCCACCCCGCCATTTGGGCCGGCCCGGTGAGCAACTGGATCAAGGCCTGTGATTTGATGCTGTCATGGGATTTGGAAGCCGTGGTCCCCGGCCATGGCCCGATGACCGACAAAGCTGGCATCCGTGAGTTTCGCGACTACCTGATCTATATTTTTGAACAAAGCCGCATCTGCCACGCCAACGGCATGACCTTTGAGCAAGCCGCCGACCACATGTCCTTGGACCGCTGGGCCCACTTGGCCGAAGACGAACGCATGTATGTCAATGTGTTTGCCTGCTACCGCGAGCTGGGTGGCATGCAAGGGCCCAAGCCCAACTTTGAGCAGATGTACCAGCTGATGGCCAAGAAACACTTTTCCAAGCAAGCGGGGCATGGTCACCACGATCATGGCCACGGCCATGACCACAAGCATTGAGCCCTTGACCGTCAGGTGACGGTGTAGTCGTCGCGGTCAAAGACCCGCGTCATTTCCCAGTAGTCCACCATGCGCCAGGGTGAAGTGGCAAAAACGCGACCTTTTTTGTTTTTGTACCAGCTGCCCACGCCCTTGTGCGACCACACCATTTGGCTGTGGATGTCGTCCACCCGTTGGTTGAACGCATCATGGACCTCGGGCTTGCAGTCCAGGCTGGTGTAACCCCCTTCAAGCATGTCGCGCAAGGCCAGCAACAAATACCGCGCTTGGCATTCGCTGAAAAAGATCGCGCTGCCGCCATGGGCCAAGGTGGTGTTGGGGCCAAACATGACGAAAAAGTTGGGGAAGCTGGGCACGGTCAAGCCCATGTAGGCACGCGGGTCATCATCGCCCCAGCGCTCACGCAAACTGCCTTGGCGTCCTTCAATGTGCATCGGCCAGGTGATGCGACCAGCCTGAAACCCGGTGGCCAACACCAAGGTGTCCAAGGTGTGCTCTTGGCCGTCACGGGTGCGCACCCCATGAGGCAACACGCGCTCAATGCCGTCAGTGACCAAATTGACCTTGGGGTTGGTCAACATGCGGTACCAATGGTTGTCGCGCAACATGCGTTTGCCGTAGGGCGGAAACATGGGCACCGCTTTGCGAATCAGCTCGGGGTCGCCGCCCACCTCATGGGTGATGTGGGCAATCAGGTTTTGGCGAATTTCATGGTTGGCCGCATTCAGCGACAAATCCGGCTGCGCCCAGTTGGGGTCCACTTTCAAGTGGGGGTACAAACCGTCTGCGGAGGCCCAAAACAACTGAAAGCGATACCACTGCGCGTAGTGGGGCAGGTTTTTGAGGGCCCATTTTTTGCCCTCGCTGACCTCGGAAAAATACAAGGCATTTTTGATCGCCCAATGCGGGCTGCGCTGAAAAATGGTCAATTGCGCCACGTCGTCCACGATCGAGGGGCCCACCTGCATGCCGCTGGCACCGGTGCCCACCATGCCCACACGCTTTCCCTTCAAGGGTGCGCCATGGTCCCAGCGTGCGGTGTGGAACTTGGCACCTTGAAAGTCGTCCAAACCGGGCAGGTCCGGAATGGCGGGGATATTCAGCTGACCCACCGCGCTGACCAAAACCTGTGCCTGGAGCACGCTGACCACACCATCAGGCCCACGCACCTGCACCTGCCACAGTTTTTCGGCTTCCACCCACTTCGCGGCCGTCACCTCGGTGTGAAAACGCACATGGCGGCGAATGTCAAATCGGTCAGCGCAGTCCTCGAGGTATTTCCAAATTTCATCGCGCGGCGAAAAGTAGCGCGACCAGCCGTGGTTGGGCGCAAAAGAGTATTGGTAAAAGTGGTTCGGCGTGTCCACGCCACAGCCGGGGTAGCTGTTCTCCAGCCAAGTACCGCCCACCGAGGCGTTGCGTTCAATGATCTCAAAGGGGATGCCCAACTCTTGGAGCTTGACGCCGGTGCCAATGCCCGACTCGCCGGCACCAATGATCAGCACTTTGAAGTTTTGCAGCACTTGCTCGCTGGGCCGTTGGCGCCAGTGGACCTCCAAGGCCGGGGTTTGGCCCAGGCGCATCTCGTGGTGGATCAAGGGCAAGTATTCGTCGGGCACGGTCTGCCCCACGCAGGTGTTCATCATGCGGTGCAATACCGCCTCGTCGGGCAAGGACGCGTCGCGTTGCCCACGCTCGCGCGCCAACAAAAACTGGTTGAACTTGTCGAGCAATGCCGCCTTCAAAGGCGCGGGCACCTCTTCATGGAAGGCCCAAGGGCCCTTGATGTAAGGGCGATAGGTTTCCAAGGCTTGCGTGTCACCACTGAGGTGCACGTACGACATCAGCAAGGGCGCAAAGTCCGCTTGCGCCAACAGGGGTCTAAAGTCCAAGGTAGGCCTTTTTCAGCCGGGGGTTGCTGGCGATCTCAGCGGCGCTGCCGCTCAGGCTGAAGCTGCCGTTTTCCAATACGTAGGCACGGTCGGCAATGGCCAAGCTTTGCACCACGTTTTGTTCAATCAAGATGACGGTGACGCCCTCGAGGCGAATGCGTTTGATCATCGCAAACATCTCTTGCACCATCATGGGCGACAGGCCCAACGAGGGCTCGTCCATGATGAGCAAGCGCGGCTCGCCCATCAGCCCTCGACCAGTGGCCAGCATTTGCTGCTCACCGCCCGACAAGGTGCCAGCCAGTTGCGGCAAACGCTCGCGCAAACGCGGAAACCAGTTGAGGATTTTTTCCAGGTTGCTGGCGCGGCGGGCTTTGGCGCGTTGGTAGCTGCCCAACTCCAGGTTTTCCAGCACCGTGAGGTTGGGGAATATCAAGCGACCTTCGGGCACTTGGATGAGCCCGCGCGAAACGATGGCATTGGCCTCGACGCCATGCAGGGATTCGCCCAAAAAAGTGATCTCGCCTTGCGTGTGTGGCACCAAGCCACACATCACATTGTTAAGGGTGGTTTTGCCCACCCCATTGGAGCCCAGCACCGCCACGACTTCGCCCTCGGCGATGGTCATATCGATGCCGCGCAGCACGCTCAATGCGCCATAACCGGCATGGATGTTACGCACCTCAAGCATCGGCGGCCCCATGGCCCAGATAGGCCTCGATCACCTGCGGATTGGCGGTGATTTCTTGTGGCGTGCCATTGGCAATCATGCGCCCATTGTTGAGCACATAAATGTGATCGGACAAGCTCATCACCGCTTGCATCAGGTGCTCGATGAGCAAAATTTCAACCCCGCTGTCACGGATGATGCGAATCATTTCGGTCATCTCGCTCACCTCGGTGGGGATCAGACCGGCCATCACCTCGTCGAGCAACAGCAAGCGTGGTTCGGTGGCCAAGGCCTTGGCCAACTCCAAGCGCTTGCGCCCGGCAATGGTCAAGGACTGCGCCGGTTTGTCGAGCATGTCTTTCATGCCGATTTTGGCGGCCAAGGCGCTGGCTTTG
Organism: Limnohabitans rimovensis (SeqCode); assembly: GCF_965234775.1. Taxonomy (GTDB): domain Bacteria; phylum Pseudomonadota; class Gammaproteobacteria; order Burkholderiales; family Burkholderiaceae_C; genus Limnohabitans; species Limnohabitans rimovensis. The sequence goes on from NZ_OZ248568.1 coordinate 69,476, forward strand.
TCCAGCGCCGCCGATCGGTTGCGTTCGCGCAAGTGCGAGCCCACGGCGATGTTCTCGCGCACCGTCAAACCGGCAAAGGGCTGAACAATTTGGAAAGTCCGCACCAAGCCCAAACGACAAATATCAAAAGGCTGCATGCCGGTGATGTCTTGGCCTTGGAAGGTGACGCGGCCTTCGTCAGGGATGACAAAGCCCGACACAATGGCAAACAAGGTTGTTTTGCCCGCGCCATTGGGGCCGATCAAGGCGGTGATCTTGCCAGGCTCTACCTTGAGGTGGGCTTGGGCATTGGCTTGCAAACCGCCAAAACTTTTGGAGATGTTGTCGACTTCAAGAACGGCCACGGAACAACCCCATCAGCCCATTGGGCAAGAAACGCAACACCACCAGCAAGAGCACACCATAGGCCATCAAGTTCGCGCCGGGCGAGTCCCCCATGGTGTGCTTGGTGATCTCGCTGAGCACACCCAAAGACAGCGCACCGATGAACGGCCCCAGCACCGTGCCTGGGCCGCCAATCAATGGAACCAGCAAAGCGCTGATCGACATCGACGGCCCGTAACCGATGTGTGAATCGACGAACAAAAAATACTGCATGTAAAACACGCCTGCCGTGGCGGCCAATGCCGCAGAGATCACGATGGCCCTTAACTTGACCTGAAAGGCGTTGATGCCCAAGGCCTTGGCCGCATCCTCGTTTTCGCGGATCGCCACCAAATGGGCGCCAAAGCGTGAAGACTCCAACCACATGGCCACACCGGTGGCCATGATGGTCAGCAACAAGATCAGGTAATAAAACCATTGCCGATCAGCAAACTGCATGTGGGCCGCACCGGGCTTGAGCGCGAGCAACATGCCAAAACCCGAACCGGTGAAATCCCATGCGTTGACGATGACCCGAAACACCTCGGCGAACGCCAAGGTGACCAACGCAAAGTAAGACCCGCGCAAGCCATAGCGAAAACTCACGGCACCAATGAACAAACCCACAATGGCCCCAGCCGCAATGGCCACCCCAGCGCCCGCCCAGGCATTGACGCCAAAGTGGGTTTGCATCACTGCGGTGACATAAGCACCCGTGCCAAAGAAGACGGCGTGGCCATACGAGGTTTGTCCGCCATAGCCGCCCAAGATGTTCCAGCTCTGCCCGATCAGCGCGTGGAACAGCAGCATGACCCAAAAGCCCATCCAAAACTTGGACGAGACAAACAGGGGTATCAGCACCAGCGCCAAAATCAGCACCAGCATGATCTGGGTTTGCCGCTTCATGTTTGTCATGTGTTGCGCTGTCCAAACAAGCCGTTGGGCTTGAAAAGCAAGACCAAGATAAAGATGATGAAAACCCCGATTTGACCCAGGCTTTCACCCAGCCACAAACCGCTCCAAGCCTCCACAACGCCCAAAAACAAGCCGCCCAGCAGCGCGCCAATGAAGCTGCCCATGCCGCCCAGCACCACCGTGGTGAAGGCGATCAACACAAAGCCGTCACCCACTTTGGGCGTGACGTAATAGGTGGGGATCAGCAAACATGCAGCCACCGCGATGCAGGCCGAGCCAATGCCAAAGCTCATGGCAAAGATGTGATCGACACTGATGCCCACGATGCGTGCGCCGCGCCGCTCGCGGGCCACCGCCCGAATGGCTTTGCCCAAATCGGTTTGGGTCATGAGCAGCCAAAACAACAAGCCCACCACAATCGATGCGGCCACACCAATGATTTTGGGCAGCGCCAGCGATATGTCGCCCAACTCGACAAACATCTGGGCTTGGGGAATGTCGATGTTGCGCGTGTTGGATGTCCAAAGGTACAGCGCCAGGTTGTCCAAAATGATCGAAATGCCCAAGGTGACCAGCAACACATTGATGTCTTTGCCAAAACCCAGGGGGGCGATCAAATAGCGCTGCAAGGCGTAGCCCAGCACAAAAAAGGCGGGTGGAACGATCAACAAAGCGGTGTAGGGGTCGACACCAGCGCGCTGGTGCAAAAAGAAGCAGGCGTACAAAGCCATCATCAAGGTGCTGCCATGGGCAAAATTGATGATGTGCAGCACGCCATAGATCAAGGTCAGCCCCAGCGCACCCAAGGCATAGATCGCGCCGACAGTCAACCCGTTGAGGGTGACTGCCGTCAAGATGCCAATGTCAAACACAGTTGCCCGGTCAACCCAAAGGCACAGGGAAGACCATCTTGGCCGTGGCGTACTCGGGTGGGTAAACCACTTCGACCTTCATGCCCTGGATTTGGGTGTTGATGGGGCGTGCGCCTTCGTTTTGGCCATTGACAAACTTGGTGGGGCCATAGGGCATCACATGGCCGTCAAAGGTGCTGTTGGTCAAAGCCTGGTTGATCTTGTCGCGGTCACCCGAGCCGGCCTTTTCAATGGCGTCAATGGCCAACAACACATTCGAGTAGTTGAGCAAGACCTCATAGGTCAAGTCCACCTTGGCTGCATCCAAGGCCGACACCAAACGCTGGCTGCGCGGTTTGCGCGGGTCAATCCAGTGGTTGCAATCCATGATGCCTTGGGCCGCGGCATTGAACTCGCGCACGAATTTCATGTTGGACGCGCCGCCGCCGATGACCGAGTAGATGGCTTTCTTGGGCACCTTATTCTGGTGAATCGAGCGGGCCAGCAGCACGTACTCATTTAAGTAGCAAGAGGGAATGATCAGATCAGGTTTGCTCGACCGGAGCTTCAAACCAATGTTGGTGAAGTCGCGGGTGGGGGTGGGAAAGCCAATGCTCTCCACAATTTCAAAGCCGCGCTTGGGCAGCTCACCGGCCAAGGTTTTGGCCAGGCCCGAACCAAAGGCGCCATCTTCAAACACCAAGGCCACGGTTTTGACTTGTTTGCCGGTGGCGTCGTTGATGTTGGTCAGGTTTTGCAGCGCCACATCGGTGATTTGCTTGAACCCCGGCGCCAAGCGAAACACGCCGTACAGCCCGCGCCCGGTGATTTGATCGGACACCGCACCGTCCACCAAAAAAGGCACTTTATTGCGTGCCGATGCTTGGGTGGCCGTCAAAGCCAAACCGCTGGCGTAGCCACCCACAAAGCACGAAATGCCTTGCTCAGACAACTTGTCCACTTCGGACACCGCCGCCTCGGGCTTGGACTGGGAGTCGCCGATCACCAGTTCGATCTTGGCGCCGCCCATGGAGCGGATGCCGCCCGCAGCGTTGATCTCGTCCGCGGCCATCTTGGCGCCGACCATGCCCTGTGCGCCGTTGTAGGCGAACATGCCGGTCATGGGCTGGATCATGCCGATCTTGACCGTTCGGGTGGACGCTTGTCCAAACGAAACGGAAGGCATGCCCAAAGCGCTGGCAGCGCCCGCGGCACCCACCACCTGCAGCAAACGCCGACGTGGTTGATTGACCAATGTGGGGTTGCGCTTGTCCTCGCTCATGGGTAACTCCTTGTTCAGTGGTGAGTGATGAAAAATCTTGTCATTCTGGCCAGGCCGATGGCGGCCATGCCTTGCGAAAGACGCTCGGATACTAGGGCCGTGGGTGATTCACTGCAAGAGGGGAAGCACCATGAAAACCCTATAGGGTCGCAAGCGTTACTCACTCCATCTTGAGGTTGGCCCCATGCGCGCCACCTTGGCCGCGTTGTCGCAGTCGATGCGCAAAATGATGTATTTTGGCGCGGTACAGTGCATTGATAATCTTCAACGGAGTTGGTTCTGCTCTGCGGAATCAAACCGCTTGCGAACCCGCTTTTGCAGGCTTGGCTGGGCAATTGCTTCCCCCTGAACCGCACTTGATGCTGGGCCACCCATGGCCCGAAACCCCACCAGAGGCCCCCATGTTTGACCTGCACAACCAGCTGGACGTGATCGAAAAAGACGTGGTTTATCAAACCGTCGCGGGCTTGGATTTGCAATGCCGCATCCACATGCCGGCCCAGCCCGGAAAACACCCTTGGCCGATGCTGCTCGATGTGCACGGTGGGGGCTGGAACCGCTTTGACCGCACCCGCGACGGGCCCGTCGATCAGCAACTGGCGGCGCTGGGCATGGTGGTGGCTTCGGTGGACTTTCGCCTTAACGGCCAAGCCCCGCACCCAGCGGCCATGCAAGACATCCACAGTGCCATCCGGTGGCTCAAAGCCCACGCGGCCGACTTTGACGCCACGCCGGAGGGCATGGGCGCGTTGGGCTTTTCTAGCGGTGGCCACCAGGTGCTGATGGCCGGCATGCGCCCCCACCATGCAGCCTATGGCAGCGCAGAGGGGGACGCACACAACGCTGAGTTGGCCTACCTGATTTGCAGCGGTTGCGGCTATGACCTGATCACCGCCATGACCGAAAAGTCGCCTGTGGCGCCGCACAAATACGATCACTTCAATTTGTACGATTATTTTGGTGGGGTTGAAGGCGTGCGCGGCGAAAGCCCGCTACATGTGATCCAAACCCAAGAAACCTTGGCCACGCCACCGCTGTTGCTGATCCAAGCCGGTGCCGATGTGCTGCCGGGCTTTACCAATGACAAAGCGGCCGAGTTTGCGCAGCGCTACACCCAACGCGGGGGCCAAGTGGAGCTGGCCATCTTGGCCGGTGCGCCGCACATCTTCATCAACCCCGGCCTGATGCCCGACAGCGAAGCCATGCGCCGCGGTTTGGCCATGCTCAAGGGCTTTATCGCACGCCAATTGGATTACCAAGCGCACCCCTTTACACCGCCCCGCTGAAGGGTGCGGGCCATTGGGGTCAATGCCGATGGCATCCCCCCAGTTTGGCTGATACATTTTTTTGCCCTGCGCAGTAAACGCCCCTTCACCCCACCGAGCGAGACAACCATGAAACACCTGATCCGACTCTCCATTGCCAGCTTGTGCACCGCCTTGGTCATGCCCTTGTCGGCACAAGCCCAAGAAACCACCTTGCGGGTGGTCAGTGGCTTTGCTGAAAACCTGAGCTACGTCATTCGTATGCAGCAAATGTTTGACAAGCTCAACAAAGAGGGCAAGGGCGTTTTGCAAATGAACTTCATCGGCGGCCCGAAGGCGATTCCGCCATTTGAGGTGGGCAATGCGGTGAAAACTGGCGTGGTCGACATGGCCTTGACCACTGGCGCTTTTTATACCAACCTGATGCCCGAAGCCGACGCGCTGAAGATGGCCCAATTGACCATCACCGAGCAACGCAAAAGCGGCGCTTTCGATTTGATCAACGAGATCTGGTCGAAAAAAGCCAATATGTATTACCTCGGTCGCATGGGCGAGCAGCAACCTTTTTACCTGTACCTGACCAAGAAAATCGACAAGGCCGATTTGACCGGGTTGAAGCTGCGCATCACCCCGGTGTACCGCGACTTTTTCCAGACCTTGGGCGCCACCGTGATCACCACCGCACCCGGTGAGGTCTACACCGCCTTGGAGCGCGGCGTGGTCGACGGCTATGGCTGGCCGCTGACGGGCTTGTTCGATCAGAACTGGCAAAAAATGACCAAGTTCCGTGTCGAGCCCGGCTTTTACAACGCCGAGGTGTCGCTGGTGGTCAATTTGGATGTATGGAAAAAGCTCAACCCCAAGCAGCGCGAGTTGCTGCAAAAACACATGCTCGAGCTCGAAGCCGACAACACCGCTTACTGGAAAAAGAACAGCGAAGACGAGATCAAGCGCCAGGACCAAGCCGGCATCCAGGTCATCAAGTTTGACCCGGCCACCGCCAAACAGTACCTGGACAAAGCCTACGACTCAGGCTGGGCTGGAGTGATCAAAAACAGCCCCGAGTACGGGCCCAAACTCAAACAAGCCCTGACCAAATAAGCCACACCCATGAGTGGACCGATGCCGTGCGCTGCATGGCTGGGTGCTTGACGTGCAACAACTCGAAACCTGGTTTGGCCATCTGCTCACCGCCTTGGCGATGGTGGCGGCCGCGCTGTTGCTGGGCATGGTCTTGATCATCAGCGCCGATGTGCTGTTGCGCAATGTGCCCTTGGTGCCCGGGATGATGGGGCTGGATTGGGCGAACCAAGTCTCCGAGAGCATGCTCATGCTCATCACCATGCTGGCCGCGCCGTGGTTGCTGCGCCGGGGCCAGCACATCCGGGTAGACATTGTGTTGCGCGCCATCCCCAAAACGGCGGCTTGGTACACCGAGTGGCTGGCCGATGTGTTGGGGCTGGCGTGTTGCGTGCTGATGATGGTCAACAGCTGGAGCGCGCTGATGGCCAGCTACCGATCGGGCTCGCTGGCGATCAAAACCCTGGTCACCCCCGAATGGTGGTCGCTGGCCCCCATGCCGGTGGCGTTTGCCTTGCTGGCGATTGAAATGCTGTTTCGCATGTACCGCTTGTGGCATGCTGACAAAGGGCCGCGCGACGACGCGGTGTCGGCCGCATGAGCTGGGAGCTGGCCGCTTGGTTGTTGCTGGGCGGCTCGACCGTGCTGATTTTTTTGGGCCTGCCCGTGGCCTTTGGCTTTTTGGTCATCAACCTGGTGGGCGCGTGGCTGTACCTGGGTGGTGAACCCGGATTGGTGCAACTGGCCCGCTCCAGTGTGGTGTCGGTGTCGAGCGCGGCGCTCACCCCCATCCCTTTGTTTGTGCTGATGGGCGAGGTGTTGTTCCACACCGGCTTGGCGGTCAAGGTGATCGACGGCATTGAGCGCTTGATCAAAGAGGTGCCCGGCCGCTTGGCGGTGGTCGCGGTGGTGGCTGGCACGGTGTTTTCGGCCATCTCTGGCTCGACCATTGCCACCACGGCCATGCTGGGCAGCCTGATGGTGCCGGTGATGTTGGCGCGCGGCTACCACCCGACCATGGCCACCGGGCCCATCATGGCCATTGGTGCGGTGGACATGCTCATCCCGCCTTCCGCGCTCACCGTGTTGCTCGGCTCGCTGTCGGGCATCTCCATCTCCAAACTGCTGCTGGGCGGCGTGCTGCCCGGCCTGCTGCTGTCACTGGCCTTTGTGGCCTACATCATCGTGCGCTCGCGCATGCAACCCAGCTTGGCCCCCATGGGTGAAAGCACACCCTACCGGGGCTGGGACAAATACCGCTTGTTTGTTTTTTATGTGTTGCCGCTGACGTCGATATTTGTCATCGTCATCGCCTCCATGACCTCGGGCTGGGCCACGCCCACCGAGTCAGCCGCCATTGGGGCATTGGCGACCATGCTGTTTGCCATGGCCTACCGCGCGCTCACCGTCAAGAACTTGGTCGGCGCCTTGCTCGGCACGGTCAGCATCAGCGGCATGATTTTGTTCATCATCGTGGGGGCCACGACGTTTTCGCAGATCCTGTCGTTTTCTGGGGCCAGCAATGGTTTGGTGCAGTGGATCACCGGCCAAGCGCTGGCGCCTTGGGTGGTGGTGGTGGCCATGATGGCCTTGCTGATTTTTTTGGGTGTGTTTGTCGACCAGGTGAGCATGATGATGATCACCCTGCCGATCTTCATGCCGGTGGTCACCAGCTTGAACATTGACCTGGTGTGGTTTGGCGTGATGTTCCTCATCTGCATGCAGCTCGGCATGCTGCTGCCCCCGCATGGCATGTTGCTCATGACGATGAAAGGTGTGGCCCCGCCCGAGGTCACCATGGGCCATATTTTCAAAGCGGTCACGCCGTATGTCATCATGAGCATCTTGTTGCTGGTGCTGGTGTTTTGCGTCCCCACTGTGGCGGTGTGGTTGCCCAATTTGATGGACTGACACCCGGCGCTTTGCGCCATCGGCACCCACCACGACCACCCCCTCACCCAGGAGTCTTCTATGAATGCCAACGTCAGTGCCTTGCCCCAACGCGATGGGGTCAAAACCCGCGTCTCCGACCCCGAGTGGGACACCCGCGTGCAACTGGCCGCGTGCTACCGCTTGGCGGCGCATTTTGGCTGGACCGATTTGATCTACACCCATATCTCGGCCGTGGTGCCGGGCAGCGACAACCAACATTTTTTGCTCAACCCCTTTGGTTGGACGTTTGATGAAATCACCGCCTCGAGCTTGGTCAAGATCGACCTCGAAGGCAACAAGGTCGATGGCTCGTCGCACAAGGTGCACAAGGCAGGCTTTGTGATCCACAGCGCCATCCACCAAGCGCGACCCGATGCGGCCTGTGTATTCCATTCGCACACGCGGGCGGGCATGGCGGTGTCCATGCTGAAATGCGGCTTGTTGCCTTTGTCGCAACACGCCAATTTGTTTTATGGCCAAGTGGCCTATCACGACTCCGAAGGCTTTTCCATCAACCTTGACGAGCGCACCTCCTTGCAGCGCGACCTGGGCGACAAGTCGGTGATGATTTTGCGCAACCACGGCACCTTGGTGGCGGGCCCCAGCATCCCCATGGCGTTCAGCATGATGTCGCACCTGGAAAAAGCCATGCAAGCCCAGATCGATGCCATGGCCACCGGGCAAGAGCTGACCACCACGCCGCACGCCGTGTCGCAAGCCACTGCCGAGCGCGGCTTCACCAGCCGCACGGTTGCCGAGTACCAAGAAGGCGAGAGCCCCCTGGGCCGCATGGAGTGGCCGGCCATGCTGCGGCTGCTCGACCGCATCGACCCCTCTTACCGCGATTGATGGCCGCCGTGCCCTCTAATGCCTTCGCGCAAGGCTGCCTCACCGCGCGCGCCCATCACACGCAGTGGAGGTCGCCATGAGTGTGGTGGTTTGTGCCGTTCCGGAATTGCCCCACCTCGACCCATTGCTCGACGGTGTGCGCCAGTGGCTGGCCGCTGAACACATCCCACACCACAACCTGCCGAGTGTGCAAGCCCTGCTGGGCGACCCTGCGTTGATGGCCCAGGTGCAAGTGGCGGTCGGCTTTGGCACCATGCCGATGACAGCACAAGTCTTTGATGCCGCGCCCCGGCTGCACGCGGTGGTGTCGTGTGTGTCGGGCACCGATGGCTTTGATGTGCCCGCCGCCACGGCGCGCGGCATTGTGGTGGCCAATGCGGCCACGCCCGACAACCAACGCGGCATGGCCGAAGCCGCCGTCATGCTGATGCTGAACTTGGTGCACGACTTGGACGGATCGCGTGATGCCATGCGCCTGGGGCTGCCCCGGCCTTATCCCATGGCGGCGCAATCCCTGTGGGGCAAAACCATCGGTCTGGTGGGTTGGGGCCGCATCAGCGCCATGACCGCCGAGTTGTTGCGCCCTTGGGGCGTTCGCATTTTGGTTCACAGCCGGCGCGAAAACCCCGGCCATGTGCCCGACCATGTGACGATCACACCGCTGGAGAGTTTGATGCGCGAGAGTGATGTGGTGTGTGTGCTGGCCGGCGCCCAGGCCGGTGCGGCGCCCATCGTGACCCGTGCACATTTGGGCCTGCTCAAGCCTTCGGCGTTTTTCATCAGCTTGGCGCGCGGCTCCACGGTGGACGAGGCAGCGCTCACCGACTTGCTGTCCCAAAAACGCATCGCTGGCGCGGCACTCGATGTGTTTCACACCGAGCCCTTGGCCGCAGATTCCGGTTTGCGCGGTTTGGACCATGTGATCCTCACGCCTCACCGCGTCGGTCACACCTTTGAATCTGACCAATCCTTGATCGCCGCCACCACGGCCAATGTGCAGGCCCTGTGGCGCGGTCAAGCGCCGCCTTTGCTGTGCAACCCTGCCGCTCTGGCGCTGTGGCCAAAGCGGCGTGGCCACCATTAATGAATACTGGTTTACCTGCGCAGGTTTTTGACCATGCCCAAGCACGGTTGCGCGTGCAGCCTACATCTACCCTTATGTACCTGCGGAGGTGAAGCCATATTCCTGCGCGTGCCCCTCACAACTGGAATGTGTAGACGGGTCAGTGGGTTTGTTCAATCGGTGACGGCACCCGAAGCGCGCACCACTGGAGCCCATTTGGCCACTTCGGCGCGAATGAAATCGCGGGTTTGCCCCGCGCTAAGGTTGCTGCCCACCTCAAAACCGTAATCGGCCATCTTGGCGCGCACCTCGGGCGAGGACAGCGCTTTGTGCACCTCGCGGTTGAGTTGATCAACCACCTCGCGCGGCGTATTGCCCGGTGCCATCAGAACAATCCAGCTGTAGGTGTCTGCATTGAGCACGCCTTTTTCGGCCAAAGTCGGCACCTGAGGCAGTACGCTGGAGCGGCGTGCCGAGGTCACCGCCAGCGCGCGCAACTTGCCCGCTTGCACATGCGGCGCAGAGGTGGCGGGAGATGCGTACATGAAGGCCGTGTGCCCACCCAACAAATCATTCAGGGCCGCACTCTCGCCTTTGTAGGGCACGTGCAGAGCCTGGGTTTGGGTGATGGTCTTGAACAACTCTGGGCCCACATGCATGGGGCTGCCCAACCCGGCCGAGCCAAAACTGTATTTGCCCGGGTTTTTCTTCAGCAAGTCAATCAAGCCGGCCACATCGCTGACCTCCAACTGTGGGTTGACCAGCAGCACAAACGAAACCTGGCCCAAGATGGCAATCGGCTCGAAGTCTTTGTCCGAGTCGTAAGGGAGTCGCTTGAACAAGGTGGGGTTGATGGAGTGTGCACTGGTCGTTGCCAGCAAGGTGTACCCATCGGCTAGGGACTTGGACACAAATTGGCTGCCCACCACCACACCGGCACCGGCGCGGTTTTCAATCGCCAACGGCTGCCCGATGCTGCGTGAGACGGCATCGGACACCACCCGGGTGAGCACATCGGTGGCGCCACCCACGGCATAGGGCACGATCACCTTGATCGGGCGCTGCGGATACGCACCCGTTTGTGCCATGGCGTGTGTCGACAAGAGCGCGGCCAAGACCAGGCCAAGCCAGCGCCCCCAGGGTCGTATAGATGTGGTGGATGTGTGCTGGTACATGGTTAGCCTCTCTTGCTTCAGGTTGGTTTTTTCGGCGATCAGGCCAACACACAGGCTTGGTGCAAGCAAGCCAATGGGTCGGTCAGGGTGGGTAACTGCCAAGACATGTCTTTCAACGCCTGTGCTTGAGCCTGTGGCAATGCACGCAAGGACAAGGCCGTGAACTTGTGGTTGAGTTGTTCGTCGGTCATGGGGTTGGCGGCGCTGGCGCTGGCGTGCTCGATAAAAGTGTCCAACACCTGGCCTGCGTGGGTGCGCAATTGGGCTCGCGCCTGGTCGCTTTGCAAGCTGTCGTCCGCTTGCGCTTGGATGCGCGACTGCAAAGCCCGCAATTGTGGGTCTTGCACCCTTGGTAGTTCGGCATTGCCCAAGGCATCGCTGGGGTAAATCAAGCTGGCCGCTGCCCAGTGGTACAGGCTGATCTGCGCGTCCAAAGCGGTCTCGGGCAAACGCCGGCCGCACAAGCGCAGGGTGTCGCCATGCACCCACAAAGACAAAGACGCCACCTCTTCAAGCGGGTTTTTAAGTTGCTGGGCCAATGCCATGCACGCATCGATCGCTGGGTGAATGACGATGCCACAAGGATAGGGCTTGAGCGCGTTGTCCAGTATTTCGTAGGTTTGGCCCAGGTCGGCCAAAGCCAGCGCGACATCGCAGTCGGGCGAGAGCACCGAAAACAAACCATTGTTGCCATCGATGGCGTGCTCGGTGCAGGTAAAGCCCGCTTGCGCCAAGCGCAGCGCGACCAAGCCGTTGCGCGCGGCCATGGCGGGCACAAAAGCGGTGCCCATGCTGCCGTGGGTGGCCCGAAAACCACCCGACTGCGCAGCCGCCAAGGACATGGCCATGACCGCTTGGTCTTCTGACATGCCCAGCAAACGCGCACCGGCAACGGCAGCTCCAATGCCACCGGTCAAGCCGGTCATGTACCAACCCAAGTGGGCGCCCCGCCCGTGGTTGACGATGGCATTGCTCAAGCGGCATTCCACTTCCATGCCCACCACCAGCGCGCCCAACAAGTCGGCACCCGAGCAGCGAACCCCTTGCGCGGCCTGCTGTTCGGCCAGCGCCCACACCACCGCGGCCACCGGGCCGGTTGGGTGGGTGATGGTTTTGAGGTGGGTGTCGTCAAACGCGTGTGCCGCCGAACTCAAGCAGTTGATGAACACCGCTTGGCTGGCGTCCACGGTTTCGCGCCGCCCGACGAGGCCGTGCGAGCCCGAGCCAGACAACGCCTGTGCTGCGGCCAATGCACTGTGCACCGTCGGTGTTTGTGAACCGGCCAATGCACAGGCCAGCCAGTTGAGATTGGCACGCACCGCCGCCGATTGAACCGATGGCGGCATGGCCGCCCAAGGGGTTTCCAAAGCAAAGCGCGCCAAACTACGGGTGAGCCTCGGTTCTTTTATGTCGGTGACCGAAGTCGGTTGGGTCATGTGAGTTATCTCCTTAGTCGACCATAGACCAAGGCGGTCACAACGTCAAACACCTTGGCGACGGGCTGCTGCGCACAAACTCAGTCAATGGATGGCCCCACCACTCACCCGCACATCGCCTGCATGAGCGCTGGCCCGGTGGTCCACACAGAGTTCCAGCAAGCACTGCACCGCTGCGACTTGATCGGCCAGCGCCATGCTCGGTGGGGTGGGTCGCCCGGCACGGGCGGCTTGCTCGGGCAAAGCCGGCAGGTGCACAAAGCCGCTGATCGCGCGCTGGCCGTACAAGTGGTGTTGCAGGGCATAAAACACATGGTTGCAAGCAAACGTGCCCGCTGTTTGCGAAATGTGCGCCGGGTGGCCGGCTTGGTGCAAGCCTTGCACCAAGCGCTTGATCGGCAAGGTGCTGAAGTAAGCCGCTGGGCCACCGGGCACCACGGGCGTGTCAATCGGTTGCTGGCCAGCGTTGTCGGGGATGCGGGCATCGTCCACATTGATGGCCACGCGCTCGATGGAGATGCCCTCGCGGCCCTGGGCCAGCCCCAAGGCCAACACCACATCCGGCTGGTGTTGCGACAAGGCCTGCACCAACACTTGGGCCGACACACCAAACACGCAGGGCAACTGCAGCGCCTGCACCTGCGCGCCTGCGATAGATGCCCGCGACAGGTGTTGCGCCACCAACCAAGACGGGTTGACGCTGTCGCCCCCAAAGGGCTCAAAGCCGGTGATCAAGATGCGCAGATCGGGCATGGCGCGCATCACGCCTTAAACCGTGCGCTCGCCATAGCGGTCGGAGAGCGCATTGAAGTGCGGCGCATCGACCATGATTTGGCGCTCTTTGAACATCATCAACTGGTCTTCGATGCCATTGACCGAGCCGTGGTCGTGCAAATACTGCAGGCTTTTTTGCATGGCCATCAGCGAGGCTTGCAAGGCCAAGTTGGCATACAAAACAACCGAAAAGCCCATTTTGGCCAACTCTTTTTGCGGCAGCAGCGGCGTTTTGCCACCCACCACCAAATTGCACACGTGCACGCCAGGCACTTCGCGTGGGATGGCCGCCAGCTCTTCAATGTTGAGCGGGGCTTCGATGAACAAAAAGTCGGCCCCCGCTTCTTGGTAAGCCCTGGCGCGGTCCATGGCGGCCTCGAGCCCCTCCATGGATCGGGCATCGGTGCGGGCCAAGATCATCATTTGGTCGTCTTCGCGGGTGTCCACAGCGGCCTTGATTTTTTGCACCATCTCTGACTTGGAGATCACGGTCTTGTTTTCAAAATGGCCGCAGCGCTTGGGAAAGGTTTGGTCCTCCAGCATGATGGCGTTGGCCCCGGCACGCTCCAGCACCCGCACCGTGTGCACCACATTGATGGCGTTGCCAAAGCCGGTGTCCCCATCCACCAGAAGCGGAATGTTGACCGCATCGCGAATGGCGCCCACATGGGCCGCCAACTCGGCCAGCGAGACCAAACCAATGTCGGGCGCACCCAAATAGGTGTTGGCCACGGCAGCCCCACTGACCATCAGCATCTGATGCCCGGTGGCCTCAATCACCCGGGCCGCCAACGCATTCGCAGCACCCGGCATCAAATGCCCGGCACCGGGGGTGAGGGCTTGGCGAAATTGCTGGTTCAATAAGGCGTTGGCGACGCTGCGGGGCATGGTGAATTCCTCTGTGATGGATGGGGCAATAACAAGCTGCGACGCATTGTTGGGCCCCGGGTTTGAGTTTGTCAATGTCGCAGGGGACTGTAATCCCAACAGCGGTTCGTCAAGCGCAGGCTGGCTTTTGATTTGGCGACAATGGTGCCAACCCTTTTTGGAGAACACCATGCCCCAGCTCAGCGACTTTCAAGCCCAACGCATCGACGGCAGCAGCGTTTCATTGGCCGACCTGCAAGGCCGGGTGCTGCTCATCGTGAACACCGCCAGTGCCTGTGGGTTCACACCCCAATTCGCAGGTTTAGAAGCATTGCACCAATCCCATGGCGCCAAGGGCCTCACGGTGATGGGCTTTCCGTGTAACCAATTTGGCGGCCAAGACCCGGGCAGCAACGAAGAGATTGGCGCTTTTTGCCAAAAGAACTATGGCGTGAGTTTCCCCATGATGGCCAAAATCAATGTCAACGGTACCGACGCCCACCCCTTGTTCCAATGGCTCAAGGCGCAAGCACCAGGCATTTTGGGCAGCGAGGGCATCAAGTGGAACTTCACCAAATTTCTGATCGGCAAAGACGGCCAAGTGCTGGGACGCTATGCGCCCACCGACACACCGGCCAAGATCACCAAAGACATCGAGGCGGCGCTGGCGGCTTGACGCCGAGTGGCGGGGCGTGATGCTGGATTGATGGCCCCATATATTCAGTTTTATTGGAAGTTGGCGTCAGTATTATTCTGCTTTTTTAACATGCTTTGAGGCCCTATTCTCCGCCCGTTTGAGCAATCCAACGGAAGATGAATCAGCCCTCCACCCCTACCCCCCACCTGGTCGCTTGGTGCCTGTCAGCATGGCTGCTGGGCAGTTTTTCCACGCATGCCGCCACCGACACCCTGACCGCATCCGCGGCGCAGCCTGCCCCATCAGCGGGCGTCTCCGCCATTGGCCCCCACTTGGGTGTGGACGATCTGATTCGCCAGGTGCTGCGCCACAACCCCGATATCCGCGCTGCCCAAGCCCAAACGCTCAGTGCGCAAGCGGGCATTCAAACTGCTCAGGCCTGGGCCAACCCGCGCATTGACACCGTGCAAGGCCGCAACGAAGCCCGACTGCCCGGCTTGGTTCCGGGGGTGGTTCAAGGCTGGGGCGTGAGCCAGTTCATTGAAAACCCGTTTGCACGACAGTTCCGCACCCAAGCGGCCCGCGCCAGCGCCAAGGACAGCCTGCACCAAGCCCAAGCGGTTCGCAACGATCTGATCACGCAAGTGCGGCTGCGCGTCAATGAGGGCTTGCTGCACCAAGCGCAGGCACAAGCGGCCGCCGAATCGGTGACATTGCTGGAGAAGGTGCGCGAATTGGTTCGGCTGAAGGTGGAGATTGGCGAAGCGCCCAAGTACGAAATCATCAAAGCCGATGCCGAGATCATCAACGCGCGCGAGCGATTGCAAACCGCCAGCCTCATGGTCCAACAAGCCCAACTGGAACTCAACCGCATGGCAGCCAACCAATTGCCAGCGGATTGGCAGTTGGTGGGCGACTTGATCGCCACCCCAGACATGATGAGCATTGATCAAATGCACGCCTTGGCTTTGAAACACAACCCCGCGGTTTTGTCGCTGCAAACAGAATTGGAGCGGTTGACCTCAGAACTGAATGGCGCCAAAACACAAAAATGGCCCGGTTTTGAGGTGCGCTACAGCGAAACCTTCGATCCCGAATGGCGACAAAGTTACGTGGGCGTGGGCATGCATATCCCTTTGCTGGACCAACGCCAAGGCCCTATTGCGCAGGCGTCCGCCGACTTGGAGCGCGCCCAGATTCGGCTGCTGGGGCGTCAAAACGAGTTGCGCCAACAAATTTTGTTGGCCTGGAAGTCGATGGAGATTGCCCGTTTGCGCATCGCCGCCCTGAGCCAAGGCTCATTGCGCGAAGCGCTTGCAGCGTTGCGCGTGTCTGAAGCCGCTTATCGCTTTGGCGAGCGCGGCTTTTTGGATGTGCTCGATGCCCAACGGGTGCTGCGCAGCGTGCGCGCCGACATCATCGATGCACGCTATCAATTACAAATTTCGCGCGTGGCCCTGGACCAACTGATGGGTCTCGATGCGGCGCTGCCTCCCTCCTGATTTTCACTTTCGCATCCGCCATCACCATGAAAAATCGTTCACTGGCCTTGCAGCATGTCATGCTGTCTCTGCTGATTGGCTCCTCTGTCGCTTTGCTCAGCGCTTGCTCAGACAAACCCAATTCGGCCTCTGCAGCCAAACAAGCGGCTGCCGCTTCAGACCCCTTGGAAGTGGCGATCAAGCCTGAAATGAAAGCGCAGTTTGAGATGAGCACTGTTCAAACAATGAACGTCACGCCTTGGCTGGAGGTGGCCGGGCGCATTGAGGCCAATGAGCAATTGGTCACCCGCATCGGCGCCTCGGTCACTGGCCGTGTCACCCAGGTGTTGGCCGAGGTGGGTGACCGGGTGCGCGTGGGCCAAACATTGGCTCGGGTGACCAGCCCCGAGTTGACCAATATGCAGCTCAATTACCTGCGGGCGTATTCCACAGCGTCACAAGCACAGCGCGCCCTCGAGCGCGCCCAGCAGTTGATCCAAGCCGATGTGATTGGCACCGCAGAGTTGCAACGACGCGAATCCGAATTGGTGGTAGCGCGGGCCGAAATGCGAGCGACATCCGATCAATTGGTGCAAGCCGGGCTGCCCGTAGAGGCCATTGATCGCTTGCGCGAACAAGGCAATTTGCACCCTTCTGCCGCCATCAGCGCCACACTGACCGGCGTGGTCATTGAGCGCAAGGTCAGCACCGGTCAAGTGGCCCAACCGGGCGACCCCTTGTTCACCGTGGCCAACTTGGACAACGTGTGGGTGGTGGGCGCCTTGCCCGAGCAAGTGGCCCGATCCGTGGTGGCCGGCCAAGGCGTAGAAATAGCCGTGCCCGCATTGGGTGACCGGGTGCTTTCGGGCAAGATTGTTTATGTCGGAGACACCGTTTCAGTGGACACCCGCTCGGTGATGATCCGCACCCAAGTGGACAACGCACGCCGCGATCTCAAGCCGCAAATGTTGGCCACCATGCGCATCCGTGGCGAAGAGCAAAACACACTGGCCGTTTCGGCCCAAGCGGTGGTGCGTGAAAACGACCGCGACCATGTGTTTGTGCGCAAGTCTGATTTGGTGTTTCGCCTCACGCCCGTAGAGCTTGGGCCTGCCCAAGGTGATATGCGGCCCGTGCTCAAAGGGCTGACGGCCGGGGTGGATGTGGTTGCAAAAGGCGCCTTTCATCTCAACAACGAACGCAAGCGTGCGGAACTGGAATAAGCGGCCATGAGTTCATTGATTCGTTTTGCGCTCAGCCAGCGCTTGGTGGTGGTTGCTTTGGCGTTGATTTTGTGCGCGTTTGGTTTTCGCGCTGCCAGCCGCTTGTCGGTGGATGCGTTTCCCGATGTGACCAATGTGCAGGTTCAAGTGGCCACCGAGGCGGTGGGGCGTTCGCCGCAAGAAATAGAGCGCTTTGTCACCGTTCCCCTGGAAATCGCCATGACTGGTTTGCCCGGCTTGGTCGAAATGCGCTCGCTCAACAAAAGCGGCTTGTCCATCATCACCCTGGTGTTCACCGACGCCACCAATGTGTACTTTGCCCGCCAGTTGGTGACCGAACGCTTGATCGAAGTGACCCCGCGCATGCCCGCAGGCATCGTGCCGGTGCTGGGGCCCGTGTCCACGGGCTTGGGCGAGGTGTATCAATACACCCTGGAGCGGGCTGACGACGGCCAGCGCGCCCTCAGCGTGGAAGAGTTGACCGAGCGACGCACCGTGCAAGACTGGGTCGTGCGCCCCTTGCTGCGCTCCATCCCTGGGGTGGCCGAAATCAACTCCCAAGGTGGTTATGTCAAGCAGTTTCAAGCCTTGGCCGATCCGGGCAAATTGCGCCACTACAACTTGTCGATCGATCAGGTGGTGCGCGCCATCGCGGCCAACAACTCCAACGCCAGTGGCGGTATCTTGCCGCAAGACAGCCAACAGTTTTTGATCCGTGGCGTGGGCTTGATCAAAACCCAAGAGGACATTGCCAACATTGTGATCAAGGAGCAGGGCGGCGTGCCCGTTTTTGTGCGCGATGTGGCCCAAGTGCAGGTGGGCAGCGAGGTGCGCCAAGGGGCCATCATCAAGGGGGGATACACCGAAGGCGTCTCTGGCATTGTGCTGATGATGCGCGGCGGCAATGCCAAAGAGGTGGTGACGCGGGTCAAGGAGCGGGTGGACGAAATCAACGCCAAGGGCATGCTCCCGGATGGCTTGCGCATCGTTCCCTACTACGACCGCACCGAGTTGGTGGACTCCGCCCTGTGGACCGTTGGCAAGGTATTGATCGAAGGCATCTTCCTGGTGGTGCTGGTGCTATTTGTATTTTTGGGCGATGTGCGCTCCAGCCTGATCGTGGTGGCCACCTTGGTCATCACCCCCTTGACCACCTTTATTTTGATGAACCGCTATGGCATTTCAGCCAACCTGATGTCTTTGGGCGGCCTGGCCATTGCCATTGGCCTGATGGTGGACGCCACCGTGGTGGTGGTGGAGAACATTTACCACCGCTTGGGCCATGCGGGCAACAGCATTGGCGAGCGGGTGCGTTGTGTGTTGTCGGCCACCACCGAGGTGGCCACCCCCACTGTGTTTGGCATCGCCATCATCATCTTGGTGTTTTTGCCCTTGATGACTTTGCAAGGCATTGAAGGCAAGATGTTTGCCCCCCTGGCATTGACCATCGCCATATCCCTGGGCATATCGCTGTTGGTTTCTTTGTTCTTGTCGCCGGTGCTGTGCACTTACTTTCTCAAGGGTGGCGCCGACAAAGACACCCGGGTGATTGCCTTTTTGAAAGGCCATTATTTGCGCCTGCTGGACGGGGCCACACAGCAAAGCCGCTTGACCTTGGGCGTATCAGTCGCGTTGTTGCTCGCCTCCATGGCTTTGTTCCCATTTTTGGGCAAATCATTCATGCCCACCATGAAAGAGGGCGCACTCACGCCCCAGATCAATCGGGTGCCCAGCATCTCTTTGGATGAATCGGTGCGCATGGAAATGGCGGCCATGAAGTCCATTGCCGATGTGCCTGGGGTGCGCATGGTGGTCTCTAAGCTGGGCCGCGGTGAGTCGCCCGCTGATCCCGCAGGGCCGAATGAGTCTGATCCCATCGTTTTGCTCGACCCGAAATCCAAACGCTCTCAAGAAGAAATTGATGAAGACATTCGCCAGCGTTTGTCCACCATTCCAGGGGTTCAAATTGTGTTGTCTCAGCCGATTGCCGAGCGGGTGGACGAAATGGTCACCGGCGTTCGATCGCAATTGGCGGTGAAGATTTTTGGTGATGATTTGGCCACCCTCAAAGACCTGTCCGAGCAAGTGGCGCGCATTCTCAAAAGCACGCCCGGCAGCCGCGACATCCGCATCGAGCGTTTGTCTGGTCAGCAGGCTTTGACCGTGGACATTGACCGCAATGCCATTGCCCGCCAAGGTTTGAACGTGGCCGATGTGCAAAACATCATTGAAACCGCCATTGGTGGCAAAGACGTCACGGCTTTGTACGAAGGCGAACGCCGCTACAGCGTGGTGGTGCGCTTTCCGCCGCACCTGCGTCAATCGGCCGAAGCCATTGGCAGCACCTTGTTGCCCACACCCGGTGGGGCTCAAGTGCCGCTGTCGAGCCTCGCCACCATCACCTTGGTCGATGGCCCGGCACAGATCAGCCGCGAAAGTGCCAAACGCCGCGTGGTGGTCGGCGCCAACGTCGAAGGGCGGGATTTGGGTGGTTATGTGGCCGAAGTACAGCAACGGCTTGACAAAGACGTCCAATTGCCCGAAGGCTATTACTTCAAATTTGGCGGCCAGTTTGAAAACATGGAGCGCGCCATGGAGACCTTGTCGGTCATCGTGCCATTGACCATTGGCGCCATCTTTTTCCTGCTGTTTTTGCTGTTCCGCTCTTTGCGCCTGGCCTCGCTCATCATCTTGGTCTTGCCTTTTGCCTGCATTGGCGGCTTGATCGGGCTGTTTGTTTCCGGCGAATATGTGAGCGTGCCTGCCTCTGTGGGCTTTATCGCCCTGTGGGGCATTGCGGTGCTCAATGGCGTGGTACTGGTGACTTGCATCCGCCGCTTTCGAGAAGACGGCATGGCCGTGGCTGAGGCCGTGCGCGAAGGCTGTGTGCAGCGCTTTCGGCCGGTGATGATGACCGCCACGGTGGCCTTGTTGGGGCTGATTCCCTTTTTGTTTGCCACCGGTCCAGGCTCTGAGGTGCAAAGGCCCCTGGCCATTGTGGTGATCGGTGGGCTGATTTCCTCCACCTTGCTGACCTTGGTGGTCTTGCCCACTTTGTACAAATGGTTTGATGAAGTTCCTGTTGAAGCGTGAGCCCACTTGAAAGGAAAATGCATGAAAGAGATCCGCGCCATTGTTCGACCGACCCGCATGGCCCGCTTGCAAACAGCCCTGCGCGCAATACCCGGTTTTCCTGGTCTGACGGTGTTGCCCGCCCAAGGCTTCACGGCCCCTGACGCCATGGTCAAGCGAACCGTGAAAGACGAGCTCACCGAATTCTCCGATAAGTGCATGGTGTGCATTTTGGTCAGCCCAGAATTGGAGGCCATGGTGCGCAACGCCTTGTTGGTGGCTTGTCACACGGGTCAAATGGGCGACGGTTTGGTGTGGTCTGTGGATGTGCACCAGGCGCAACGCATTCGCGACCAACAAACCATCGCTTGAGTTGCCGCCTCAGCCCGCCGGTTTGCCAATGATTTGACCGACCAGCGGATGGTTGCGCCCGCGCCGGGTGTAGATGGCGTAAATGTTTTCTTTGGCCTCACACACCCCCAAGCGCTTGAGGCCCTTCATCAACGCCAAATCTTCTTGGCCGGTGAGACTGGCGGGAAACACACCCATCCCACCCAGCGCAAACACGGCCATCATGGCGCTGTCTTCAAACTCACCCACCACATGGGGCGCGATGCCGTGGCTATCGAACCAACGGTCCAACGCGGCCCGCAGCGGCGTGTGCTGGGTGGGCAGCAGCACCGGCAAGCGCGATAGGCACTGGGGGAATTGGTCTATGTCTGCTTTGTGCACCTGGCTGCTTTGCCCAAACCAAGCCACGGGGGCTGAGGCCAACAACTGACCCGACAAGCGCAAATTGGGGTTGTGCGGCGCTGGTTGGTCGGCCAACACAATGTCCAAATGGTGCAAGGCCAGCTCGGCCATCAGTTGTTCGTATTCGCCCTCATGGCACAGCAGCTTCAGGCCGGGCGTGTGCAACACCGGCCCGAGCAAGCGGTGTGCGGCCATTTTGGAAATGCCATCCGACAAACCCACGGCCAAACGCACGCCACGGCCCGTGGCGGCAGCGCTGACCTCGGGTGCAATGTGCTGACCAATTTGAAATATTTCTTCGGCCCTGGCATAAGCGGCTTGCCCGGCATCGGTCAGGGTCACGCCCCGGCCTTGTGGTTTGAGCAGTTGATAGCCCAGCGACTTTTCCAACTCGCGCACCTGCACGCTGATGGTTTGAATCGCCATGTCCAAGCGCTCGGCAGCGCGCGAGAAGCCCCCCTCTTTGGCCACCACCCAAAAGTAATAAAGGTGCTTGTAATTAAGGTGGCTCATGGGGCCAAGGCTGCGTCCACCACTTCCACCCAATGCCTAACCGGCACCTGGGTGCCGCTTTGCAAATGGGTGATGCAGCCGATGTTGGCGCTCAAAATAGCGCTGGGTTGCATCTCGCTCAAGTTGCCGAGTTTTCGGTCGCGCAGTTGGGTGGCGATGGTGGGTTGCAACACGCTGTAAGTACCGGCGGATCCGCAGCACAAATGCGCCTCAACGCTGGCCACGCGCACTTTGAAGCCCAAGGCGCTCATCTGAGTTTCCACGCCGCCTTTGAGTTGCTGGCCGTGCTGCAAGGTGCAAGGCGGGTGAAACGCGAGCTGCCCTTGCTGTTGGGCTTGTTCAGGGCGAATGCGCTCTTGCAGCGTGGGCATCAAGTGGGGCAACAACTCGCTCAAGTCTTTGGTGAGTTCGCTGATGCGGGCGGCTTTGTCGGCATACGCCGTGTCGTTGCGAAAAATGTGGCCATAGTCTTTGACCGTGACACCGCAGCCTGAGGCGTTCATCACAATCGCTTCCACGCCTTGCGCCACATGCGGCCACCACGCGTCGATGTTGTTCTTCATTTGGACATGGGCCGCGTCTTGGTCGTTCAAGTGGAATTTCACGCCGCCACAACAACCTGCCAGCGGTTCGACCACGGTTTGAATGCCACAAGCGTCCAGCACCCGCGCCGTGGCGGTGTTGATGTTGGGGCTCATGGCGGGTTGCACACAACCGGCGAGCATCAATACCTTGCGTGCATGTTGGCGTGTGGGCCACGCACCTGCGCTGCGGGCTTCAGGCACCTTGGCTTTGAGGCTGCTGGGCAACAACGCACGCACGCTTTGGCCCAGCTTCATGGCCGGGGCAAACAAGGGCGAGGACAGGCCTTCTTTCAAGGCCCAGCGTACACTTTGCTCAGTCGCGGGGCGCGGGACTTTCTCATCCACAATTTTGCGGCCAATGTCGACCAAATGCCCATACTGCACGCCGCTCGGGCAAGTGGTTTCGCAGTTGCGGCAGGTGAGGCACCGGTCCAAATGCAGCTGCGTGTCACGCGTGGGTGGCACGCCTTCCAACACCTGTTTGATGAGGTAGATGCGCCCACGTGGGCCATCCAACTCATCGCCCAGCAGTTGGTAGGTGGGGCATGTGGCGGTGCAAAAACCGCAATGCACGCATTTGCGCAAAATCGCCTCGGCCTCTTGGCCGTCGGCGGTGTTTTGAAATTCGGGGGCGAGGTTGGTTTGCATGGTGGTCAGCTCAGGCCCAGTCGGCCGGTGTTGAACACACCGTGCGGGTCAAATTGGTGTTGCAGTTGGCGTTGAATGCGTTGCTGCACCGCAGGCAAGGGCGAGAACACTTGGGGCATGTCGCTTGGGGCTTGCAGGGGTGAACGAAACAGGGTGGCGTGGCCGCCGACTTGCGCGGCAATGGCGCGCAAGTCGCTGGCGGCTGACAGCGGCGCCCACAGCCAACGCAAGGCCCCGTGCCACTCGATCAAGGGTGCATAGGGCAGTGGCAAAACCGGCGCGGTTTGCGGCACGCTCAAGCGCCACAGCGCCAAGTCGGGTGCAGGAGGTGTGAAGAAGGGCAAGCGTTGATCGCGGCAAGCCGACCAATCGGCCTTGGCCTGCGTTGGGTCCATGGCAACAGCCTGCCCGCCCAAGGCGACCACATCAGCACACATGCGCGGCACGGCGGATTCAACCGCCGCCACCGCGCCACGCAAGCGCACAAAGAGCAGGTCTTGTGCGGGTTGTGCCGTGGTGTCATGCACCCAGCAGCTGGCGTTCAAGGGCAGGGGTTGTGCGCCCCAACGCTGCAACACCGCCAAGGCTTTGTCTTGCGGCAGATGGCACACCAAGGTGGCTTCGGCCGGGGCTTGGGGCAGCACTTTGAGCGACACATCGGTGATCACACCCAAGGTGCCCATGCTGCCGGCCATGACCCGCGATACGTCGTAGCCAGCGACGTTTTTCATCACCTGCCCGCCAAAGGTCAGCCACTCGCCAAGGCCGTTGAGCATTTGCACGCCCAGCACATGGTCGCGCACACCGCCGACATTGGCCCGGGCCGGACCCGCCAAACCACAGGCCACCATGCCGCCCACGGTGGCTTGGCTTTGGCCGTCGACAGAAAAGTGCGGCGGCTCAAACGCCAAGCATTGGCCTTGCGCGTTGAGCACCGCTTCCAGCTCGGCCAAAGGCGTGCCCGCACGCACGGTGACCACCAATTCGCTGGGCTCGTAGCTGACGATGCCGCTGTGGGCGCGGGTGTCCAACACATTGGCGCTGTTCGCGGTTTCGCCATAAAAAGATTTGCTGTTGCCGCCTTGGATGACCAAGGTTTGTTTCTGCTGCGCAGCGGCGCGAATTTGCGCCACCCAATGTGCCAATGTGGTGTCCATTTGGCCATGTTAACTGTCGCTGGCTTGCCCCTGTTTGATTTTTTTGAACAGGCTTTGTGCAGCCTTGTCCGCCCCCCACCGCATCAGGCGACAAAACCCATGCGCTGGCGTTGTGCACTGCGATCGGGCAAATCCACCCCCAGCAAACGATCGCGCCGGGCCAAACGGGCATTGCCAAAGGCGGTCATCAACGAGCGGCGCATGTCGCGCGGGGGCATGCGGGCCAATTGGTCCAGCACGTCTTCGCCCAGCTCGGCTTGGAAAAACCGGCCCCAATGGTGTTGCGACAAGATCGATCCACACATGCGGCTGGCAATGCCCCGGGCCTCGTCCACGCTGGGTGGTGCGATCTCCCACACATTCATGCGGTTGAGAATGGGCGCTGGGATGTGGCGCTCGTCGTTGGCGGTGGCCACCCACAACACCCGGCTGGCGTCCATGCGCAGGTCGACAAACTCATCGACAAACTGCGACGCCGTGTCCACTTCGAGCAAGTTGTACAAAGGGCCCAGCGGGTCGTACTGCGCGTCAGCACTGGCTTTGTCGATTTCGTCGAGCACCATCACCGGGTTGGCAAAGTCACCCTCGGCCAGGGCTTGAAAGACCCGGCCCGGCTTGGAGCCTTTCCACTGCGGGGACGAGCCCGACAACAACCAACCCGCGGTCATGGCGTTCATGCTGATCAATTCGGCGCGGGTTCCCACCAGCTGCGCCAATTGGCGTGCAAAGTGGGTTTTGCCAATCCCGGGCGGGCCCAGCAACAACATGGGCATCAGCTCCAAACCTTCGTCGCTGTCTTGGCTCAGGGCCAGCTGGCGCTTGACCTCGTCCAAGGGTTGCGCAAAGTTGGGCAAGGCCGCGTACAAGGCCGCCATGTCGGGCACAGCCAGGGGCTTGGCCCAGGTGCGCATGGCGCCGCGATGCAGCAAACGATCGTAAATGCCCAGCAACGCGCTGTGCTCGTTGCTGGGGCCAGCGGTTTGCATCTGAAGCCAACGCGCTTCTAACTCGCCAGCATCAAAAACGGGGCGTTGTTGTGTTTTTTTATTGTTATTTTTGTCAATTTTTACTCCCTGGTTTGGTTCCATTTTTCATCCTCCTGATGCCTATCGAATGAGCAAGGAGCAAGCCAGTTTTGGTCTGGTTTTTTCGACAAATATGCCGCATGTGCGCAGCGTTTGAAGCACAAAGTCCGCGCGGTTTCAGCGCTTGGTTTCAATCCGTTGACGCTGGCCCCCACGCGCAGGTGTCAGGAGGTCGACAACACCGGGGCAGCCAGCGACATGCGCGCCACAAAATGAGCGACGCCTGAATTGATAAAAACACCAAATTTGCCAGAGCGTTCGAACTGTTCTCTCAGTCCACACAAGCCCTGTTCCAGGTTCGCACCAACACTGCGTCGTGCTGATGCGGGCCCTTAGGCGTGTTGCGCCGAAATGGTCATTTGCACGCCATAGGATTCGCCCGGCTGGGCCACGCGCAAGCCCAATGGATCGGCCTGATCGACGCCGCGCCACTGGGAGGCACTGTGGCTGGACAGGTGTACCGCGTTGTTGACATGGCTGACAGGTTCTATGGCCACCACATCCAAGTCAGGGTGGGTGTAGACCACCACATGCCGCAGATTGGCTTCGATGCGGGTGTGCAACAACTCGTCGTTCAATTGGGCGCGGCCATCCCAGCCGTCAAAACAGTTGTCGATGCGCAGGTGCTGGCAGTCGGTGTCCATGCCCGGTGCTGCGCGGCGCAGGGTGGGCAGTTTGTCTTCGCCCATTTCCCACAGGCCCGTGGCGGCAAACTGCACATGGCTGTGGGCACGCTTTACGAAGTAAGGGTGCCACCCCAGGCCCACCGGCGCGGCTTGGCCCGATTGGTTGGTGATGGACAGGCTGATTTGCAAACTGTGGCCTTGCAGGGCAAAGGCCTGCGACACGTCAAAGGCAAACGGCCAGTGGCTGTCGGGGCGGTGCTCATAGCTCAACAAAGCGGTGTTGTCGCTTTGGTCCAAAACCGTCCAGGGCCGCTGCCAGCCCACCCCGTGGATGGCATGGGGCTCGTCGTTGAAGTTGCGCACCAGGGGGTGGCTGGTGCCGTTCCACACCAGTTTGGCCTGAGCGATGCGGTTGGAAAAGGGCACCAAGGGGTAGCAGCCCGAGGCGCGCACGGTGTTGAGTTGATCGCCCGGGGTGGAGCGCAAGATGGGCACGCCCCCCAGCCACAGGCCGGCAATGCAACCGCCCAGGTCGGGGCGCAATTCACAAACCATGTCTTGGTGGCTCAAACGCAAGGTCATGCCGTCGTCTCCTGGGTCAAAGAGCGTGCATTGTGACTTGGTTTCGGCGGGCAACCCAAGCCGTTCCCCCAAGCGGGGCGCACATGAAAAAACCCGCCGAGCATGACGCGCGGCGGGTAAAACCTTGGAGGAGTTTTCTGAAACGCTCAGATCAGCGGTTGTAGGCGCTTTCGCCGTGTGAGCTGATGTCCAGGCCTTCGCGCTCGTCTTCTTCGCTGACGCGCAGGCCGATGATCATGTCGACCAGTTTGTAGGCGATGTAGGACACCACTGCCGACCACACGATGGTGGTGGCCACGGCTTGGAATTGCACCCACACCTGGCCGCCGATGGAGTAGTCGGGCGATGCCGCGTTGGCCACGTAATCAAAGATGCCCGTGCCGCCCAGCGAGGGCGCTGCGAACACGCCGGTGAGCAAGGCGCCCACAATGCCGCCCACGCCGTGCACGCCAAACACGTCCAGGGAGTCGTCGGCACCGAGCATGCGCTTCAAGCCGCTCACGCCCCACAAGCAAACCAAGCCAGCGATCAAGCCAATGATGATGGCACCCATGGGGCCGACAAAACCGCAGGCAGGCGTCACAGCCACCAAGCCAGCCACCGCGCCAGAGGCGGCGCCCAACATGGATGCTTTGCCTTTGGCCAGGGCTTCACCAGCGATCCAGCTCAGCGTGGCGGCAGCGGTCGCCACCAAGGTGTTGATGAAGGCCAGGGCGGTCACGCCATTGGCTTCCAGGTTGGAGCCAGCGTTGAAGCCAAACCAACCCACCCACAGCAGGGCTGCGCCCACCATGGTCAAAGTCAGGCTGTGTGGGGCCATGGCTTCTTTGCCGTAACCCACGCGCTTGCCCAGCATGTAAGCACCGACCAAGCCAGCCACACCGGCGTTGATGTGCACCACGGTGCCACCGGCGAAGTCCAGCGCGCCCTTGGCCCACAACCAGCCGGCGGCGGCGGTCACTGTCTCGAGGGTTTTCTCGTCGGTGATCGCATCGGGGCCGTCCCAATACCACACCATGTGGGCGATCGGCAAGTAACTGAAGGTGAACCACAGGGCACAGAACAGCAACACCGCAGAGAACTTCATGCGCTCGGCAAACGAGCCGACGATCAAGCAGCAGGTGATGGCGGCAAACGTGGCTTGGAAGGCAACAAACGACAGCTCAGGGATGACCACGCCCTTGCTGAAGGTGGCGGCCACCGAGTCAGGCGTGATGCCTTTGAGGAACAGCTTGTCCAGCCCGCCAATGAATGGGTTGCCGCCCGTGAATGCAGCGGTGTAGCCGTACAGCACCCACAAGACGTAAATCATGGATGTGACGACAAACACCTGCATCAGCACCGACAGCATGTTTTTAGAGCGCACCAAGCCGCCGTAGAACAGGGCCAGGCCAGGGATGGTCATGAGGATCACCAACAAGGTGGCCACGGTCATCCAGGCCGTGTCGCCTTTGTTGGGCACTGGTGCCGCAGCGGGGGCTGCGGCTTCTGCGGCCGGTGCAGCGGCTGCGGGGGCGGCTGCAGCAGCAGCGGCTGGTGCTGCCGGGGCAGGGGTTTGGGCCAAGGCTGCCGACGTCACCGTCAGCAGGCTCAAGCCCAGCAGTAGAGAGGCAAAGAAGTTTTTCATGGTAATGGCTTTCTGTGGGTTCGTGGTGCTGCGGCTCAAAGCGCCTCTTTACCGGTTTCACCGGTGCGGATGCGCACCACCTGCTCCAGGTCGTACACAAAGATCTTGCCGTCGCCGATCTTGCCGGTGCGGGCAGCGCCCTCGATGGCTTCGATGGCGCGCTCGACCAACTCGGTGGCCACGGCGGCCTCGATCTTGACCTTGGGCAAAAAGTCGACCACGTATTCGGCGCCACGGTACAGCTCGGTGTGGCCCTTTTGGCGACCAAAGCCCTTGACCTCGGTCACGGTGATGCCTTGCACACCGATGGCCGACAAGGCCTCGCGGACCTCGTCGAGCTTGAACGGTTTGATGATGGCGGTGATGATTTTCATGGGGTGTCCAATCGTGAGGTTCTTTAGAACGTGTACTTGAGGCCGATCACGCCGGCCGACTCACCCAAAAACTTGTTGTCGCTGGGGCGGGCGTAGTTGGTTTTATTGGCGTTGGTGGTGACATAGGCCAAAGAAGCCACCATGCCATTGCCAAAGTCTTTGTTCAAAGTGACGCTGTAATCGTTGTAAGCGGCAACAGGCACATTGGCCACCGACTGCGCGCCAAAATGCGGCACCACGGACAAGCCATTGCCCAGGTCAACAGTCGCGCTCAAGTCCAAGTAGCCGCTGCCACTGGAGCGCAAGTTGCCAAACAAGGGGGTGGTGGAGAAGGAGTACTTGGCGGTGAACATGCCAAAGCTCAAAGCGCCATAGACCTCGGTGGTGTTGGCGTTGTCGTACACCCCATATTTGGCGCCGCCGGTGTCTTCCAAGGTGTTGCCCAGGTATTCGTAGCGCAACATGCCCACGTCGTAGCCCAAGCCCTTGACGATTTCGCCTTTGTAGCCGCCATAAATATCGAGTTCGCCAGCCCCCTTGACGGTGGTGGCGGGTGCATAAGAACTGTTGTCGGTGATCCACTGGATGGTGGAGTGCCATGCGCCAATGTAGAAGCCGCTCTTGTGCGCGTAATCGGCACCGACTTGCACCGCAGGGTTGCGGCTGGACTGCGAGATACCCCGGTAGCGGTAGTCGGTGACCACGCCGATGTTGTAGCTGAGGGTGCTGGCGGGCGCTGGCGCAGTTTGGGCCACGGCAGCGCCGCTGGCCAAAGCCAAGGTGATCAGGGACAGAGCGGATTTCTTCATGGGTTTCTCCAAAGTAAGGTGTAACACGTATAAGCAGACTTTGTGCCACCCGCCTTTTTCGCCAATTTGGTGCGGTTTCGCTTTGGATTGACCCCAACAAAGCCACATGCATTTCATATCTATATCAGTGGCCGCATTATTTTGGTGCGCATGATTGTGCTTTTGGGTTATCTGCCAAATGAATCCCCAAATTGATGCGCGCTATGACAACGGCGTGACGGGTCACAAACGCCTTGATGGGCCGCTCAAGTTGGGGGGTAGCGCTTTTTGGGGGCCAAGAAAAAACCCCGCCGGGCATAGCAACGGCGGGGTTTGGGTCAGGCCGTTACAGCCTGACCGGGGGTCAGAAGTTGTACTTCATACCCAAAACGGCACCGCGTTCGCCCAAGTACTTGTTGTCAAAAGAGCTGGAGTAAATGCTGGGCTCAGCATTGGTTCCGTGGTACGACAAAGAAGTGGTCAAGCCTTTACCGAAGTCCTTGGTAACGGTCAAAGACATATCGTTGTATGAAGCATTCACGCCTTGAACGGTGTAATTGACCGTCTGACGGCCCACATGGGGTGTGACCGTCCAAGTGGGAATGACTTCAAAGTTGGCCGACAAATCAAAGTAGCCGCTGCCTTTGGAGTCAATGTAGCCAAACAGATCACCCAAACTGTAGGAGTACTTGGCAGTGATGGGGCCCATGGTGATGGCGGTGTAAACCTCGTTGGTGTTGGCGTTGTTGTACTGGCCAGCATTGACGTTTGTTCTGGTTGCTTCCAAGTTGTTGCCTTGATATTGGTAACGCAAGTAACCAACATCCATGGTCACGTCTTTGGCCAAGTCGAACTTGTACCCACCGTACAGGTCCAACTCTACGTTTCCAGTGATGTCCGTTCCCGTGCGTGTTCCGCCAGAGTTGGCAGTGTATGAGTTGTCAGCAATCCACTTGATGGTGGAGGCCCAAGCGCCGACGTAAAAGCCGCTCTTGTGGGCGTAGTCCACGCCACCTTGCACAGCGGCTTCGTTGCGGCTTTGGGTGATGCCACGGTAGCGGTAGTCGGTGACCACGCCAGCGTTGAAGGTCAGGGTGGTTTCGGGGGCGGCCTGTGCGAACACAGCGCCAGAAACCAATGTCAATGCGGCCAAGGCCAATGTTTTTTTACTCATTTTGGGCTCCAAAGCAGGGTTATTGAGGATGAAAGAATCGATTTCCTGGGCCACGATGGGGGTGCTGGTCACGGGTACTGCACACCCACCCCGGCGATCAGGGAAAACCATGATTCTTCACGGCTTTCACCAAATTGTCAAAACTTGCATTTTTGAAAAAAGGAAGCTCGATGGGCTTGGCCATGGTCAACAGCCGCTGTTTGGTGGGCCTGCAAGCCCCCGCCGTGAGCGTGGAAGTTCACTTGGCCAATGGGCTGCCCAGCTTCACCTTGGTGGGCCTGGCCGATACCGAGGTGAAAGAGGCGAGGGAGCGGGTCAGGTGCGCCATTCAAAACGCTGGCCTGTCGTTTCCTAGCAACAAACGCATCACCGTCAACCTGGCGCCGGCCGATTTGCCCAAGGACTCAGGCCGTTTTGATCTGCCCATTGCCATGGGCATCTTGGCAGCCAGCGGGGTGGTGGACGCCGTCGCCATGTCCGGACACGAGTTTGCGGGTGAGTTGTCTTTGTCGGGAGAGCTGCGCCCGGTGCGCGGCGCTTTGGCCATGGGCATGGCCTTGGCGGCGCAAGACAGCCCCAAGCGTCTGGTGTTGCCCATGGACAACGCCCGCGAGGCCGCATGGGTGCCGCACATCAAGGTGCACGGGGCTTTGCACTTGCGCGACGTGGTGCAGGCTTTTGCACCCGATGCGGACAAGGCCGACTGGCCGGTCTTGACCGCCGCTGCGCCCACGCCTGAGCCGCTGGGCCTTGACCTGGCTGAGGTGAAAGGCCAAGCCGCTGCCAAACGGGCCTTGCAAATCGCGGCCGCAGGCGGCCACAGTGTGTTGATGGTGGGCCCGCCGGGCAGCGGCAAATCGATGCTGGCGCAGCGCTTTGCCAGCTTGTTGCCCGCCATGGACTTGACCCAATGCCTGGAAAGCGCCGCCGTGGCCAGCCTGGTGGGGCGTTTTGCGCCACAGGACTGGGGGCGCAGGCCGGTGCGCAGCCCGCACCACACCGCCACCTCGGTGGCCTTGGTCGGCGGCGGTTCGCCACCCCGACCGGGCGAGATATCGCTGGCCCACCACGGTGTGTTGTTTTTAGACGAATTACCCGAGTTTGCGCGCAGCGCTTTGGAGGCTTTGCGCGAGCCGCTGGAAAGCGGGCGCATCACCATCTCGCGGGCTGCCCAACAAGCCGAGTTTCCGGCGCGCTTTCAGCTCATCGCGGCCATGAACCCCTGCCCTTGCGGGCACCACGGCTCCACCCTCAAAGCCTGCCGCTGCACGCCCGACCAAGTGGCGCGCTACCAAGGCAAGTTGTCGGGGCCGTTGCTCGACCGCATTGACCTGCATGTGGAGGTGCCCAGCCTAAACCCACAGGCCTTGCTCAACACCCCCCCGGGCGCCAGCAGCGCAGCCTTGCGCCAAGATTGCCAAGCCGCCCGCGAGCTTGCCCTGGCGCGCCAAGGCCACACCAACCACTTGTTGCAAGGCCAAGCCTTGGACAGCCTGACGCGCCAGCCCGCCGCGCAGCAACTGCTCGAACGCGCGGCCCAGCGCTTGGGTTGGTCGGGGCGGGGCACCCACCGCTGCTTGCGCGTGGCCCGCACCGTGGCCGACTTGCACGGCCATGTGCTCATCGAGGCCCAAGACATGGCCGAGGCGCTGCAATACCGCCCCGCCTGGTGAGTGTTTTCGCGGCGGGTTACACCCGCGACGGCCAAGCCCGTTGATCGAGGCGGTTTCGCATAATCGGAGGATGACGCGCACAACCCCCGCCACACCTTCACACGCTTTGGTGTGGTGGTTGTCGCTGGCGCAGTTGATCACCTGGGGCAGTGGTTTTTATGGTTTTGCCCTGTTCATGGGGCCGATGGAGACCGCACTCGGCATAGACCGGGCGCAATCTTCGCTGGCCTTCAGCCTGGCCTTGCTGGGCGAAGGTGTGATGGCCTTTGCCGTGGGCCGTTGGGTCGACCAAGGCCATGCCCGGCGCGTGATGACTTTGGGCTCCTTGGCCGTGGGCCTGTGTTTTGTGGCGCACCGCTGGGTCGACAGTGTGGCCGGGTTTTATGCGGTGTGGTCGTGCATGGGCCTGGCCTGGGCCGCCACCTTGTACACACCGGCCTTCACGGTGTTGACCCAACGCTATGGCAGCGCTTACCGGCGCGCCATCATCACCATGACGTTTTTGGGTGGGCTGGCCAGCACGGTGTTCATCCCCCTCACCGCCGCTTTGGTCGAGCACTGGGGCTGGCGCGACGCGCTGTGGGTGCTGGCCGCGCTCAACGCCTTGGTGTGCGCGCCCCTGCACGCTTGGTGGCTGCGCCCATCGGGCCCCGAGATGGCCCATGGCCCACAAGCCGGTGCCACCCATGGGGTCGCGCACGACCACGCCTCACCCTCACCCTCACCCTCACCCTCACCCTCACCCTCACCCTCACCCTCACCCTCACCCTCACCCTCACCCTCTACCTCACCCTCTACCTCTACCTCTACCTCTACCACGCCCTCGGCTTCACCTGCGCACCTGCAATTGCCTTCATCTGGCACCCACGGGGGCAGCGCTGCGCGCCAAGAAGAACCCGCTTGGTCGGTGCATTTGAAACAACCCGCGTTTTGGTGGTTGAGCGTGTTTGTGGTGTTGATGATGGGCACCACAGCCGCACTGCCGCCGCATTTGGTGAGCCTGCTGCGCGAAGCTGGCATGAGCGAGGCCTGGGCCATTGCCATGCCGGCCAGCATCGGTGTGCTTCAAGTGGTGGGGCGACTGGCCCTGTACACCACCGAGCACCGCTTGCCCGTTCACGCGGGCAACCTGTGGCTGCCCGCCCTCATTCCCTTGGGGTTTGCGGTCTTGCTCTGGGGCTACGGGCAGGTGTGGTGGTCCTTGCTGTTTGTGTTGTTGTTTGGAGTGGGCAATGGCTTGCTCACCATCGTGCGCGCCACCGCCATGACCGAATACGTCAGCCGCTTGCACACCGGCAGCTTGAACGGATTGCTCGGCTTTCCCACCGCCATGGCACGGGCCTTCGCGCCCTGGTTGATGGGTTTGTTGTGGTCCAGCCAATGGGGCTACACCTGGGGCTTGGTGTGCATGTGTGCGCTGGGGTTGGTGGCGGTGGTGTGCATGTGGATGGCACAAAAATCCTCGGCATTGAAAGCGCATTGAAAGCGCATTGAAAGCGCATTGAAAGCGCATTGAAAGCGCATCATCAATGTTTTTTTGGTGATTTGGTTGACACGAATAATTTTTTATTTGGGTCAACAGCGCGTCATCAGGGGTCGTTGAATGATCACTCCAGCTTTCGGAGTGATTCAAACCTCAACCAAGGAGCTCTCCATGAACAAACTCTTCACCACCATCCTGTTGTCTGCATTTGCCAGCGCATCATTTGCCAGCACCCCTAACCTGGCCCCAGCGGCGGGCGACAAAACGCCACCCAAAGCCGCAGCCAAAGCCGAAGTCAAGGCCGAGGCCAAAAGCGCTCCAGTGAAAGAAAAAGCCGCCGTTAAAAAAGAAGAAACCAAGAAGTAATTTTCTTCCCGCCCACCCCACACAGCCCGCATCAGCGGGCTGTGTTTTTTGGGGAGTTGGTCATCGATCAAGCCCCAGGGTCGGTGAGTCAGGCTCCCTCTTAATAGTTCATTTTTGTGGAATTGGCTTGCATTTAATAAATCTATAGTTGTATTCGGTGTAAATTATTAATACAATGGTTGCCAGTTGTCGGTTTGCCAAATGTTTGGCGGGCCAAGCGAGTAAAAACCATGTCGTCTTATTTACTGCTGAGCCGCGATCGGCCCACCCCACAGGCAGGCACATCCAAAGCGCCCCCATCGCAAACGGTTGTCAGCACCAGCGGGAGCAAAAGTTTTGTACTGGCCGTGCCAGCAGAGCCCAACAAAATCTATGCCCTGCTGGACCCGCAGACCCAACAGCCCGTGGCGGGTCAGAAAATCATCCGCAAAGGCAAAAACCTGGTCATTGAGCTGAACGGCACGCCGGTTGTCAACCTGCTCAACTACTTTGACAGCGATGTGCCCACGCCAGGCGATACCCCAGTCCCCCAGCCCCCCAGCTCAATGGTGCCCACGGCGGCGATCCAATACGTGTTTCCAACCGGCCTGGCCAACTGCCCTTTGTCGGCGATTGACTCCACAGCCAGTTTGGCAGGCGATGCTGCGGGGGTTCTGTGGTCGCCGGGCAGTGCTGGCATCTTGTGTGTCAATCCGGTCGCTTTTGGCATCACCCCTTTGACGGCTTTGGCCCCTGCCGTCCCCGGTTTTGGTTGGGGCACGCTGGCCGCAGGCGCAGCCGGCGTCGCCGGGGTGGCCGCCATTGCCGATGGCGGCGGCGGCGGCAAAACCAGTGACGCCACGCCCAGCGGCGATACCGTGCCGCCTGTGGTCACCGCCGTCACCGGCACTTCCGACAAGCCAACCAACAGCGATATCAGCTTTAAGGTCAGCTTCAGCAAGGCCCTTGCCAGTGCACCCAGCACCGCCAATTTCAGCGCCACACAAGGCACGGTGACTTCTGTCACCCCCGTGGCGGGCACGAACCAATACACCGTGGTGGTCACACCCAACAGCGGTGTGGCCAACGGCACGGTGAGCCTGAGCCTCAAAGGCAGCGGCCTCAAAGACGCTGCGGGCAACTCGGTGCTCGATGCTGATCTGTCTGGCTTTGCCAAACAAACCATCGATACTTTGGCACCAACGGTCACGTTGACCGCTATTGGCGACAGTGATGCCGCACCTGGCGAAACCTTCAACCAAGGCTTTACCGTCACCACGGGCGCCACTGCCAGCGTCAAGATCAATGGCAACACCATCCAAGGCAGCGCCCTGGCCGACTGGTTCACCATCACGGTAGGTGTCAATGGCCTAGACACCTACACCGCCAAGGTGGATCAATTTGACGGCAGCGAGACCATCGCAGTAGCTGCAAGTTTGAGCGATGCCATCGGCAATGTGGGCACCGCCACCCCCATTGACCTGCAACCCATCGACACCACCGCCCCCACTGTCAACCTGAGCAACGGCAACGATTTTCTGAACATCGAAAGCTTGTCAGTGGATGTGAGCGAAGGCGGAACTTTGTATGTGGTGGAGGGCGACAACCTCAGCATCAATAGCTTGGCCGACATCCTCAATGCACCAAAC
Organism: Limnohabitans rimovensis (SeqCode); assembly: GCF_965234775.1. Lineage (GTDB taxonomy): Bacteria > Pseudomonadota > Gammaproteobacteria > Burkholderiales > Burkholderiaceae_C > Limnohabitans > Limnohabitans rimovensis. Next base: position 104,802 of record NZ_OZ248568.1, read on the forward strand.
AGTTTGCTGCTGTCGCAATCCACCCCCAAGAAAGATAACGTCATCGTGGCTTTGGCTAGCCTGGAGACTGGACGAAATTATGTGGTGTATGCGGTGGACAAAGCGGGTAATTTGTCACAACGCAGCAGCCCATTCGCTTTGAACCAAGAACCTGACCCGGCCCCCATCAACCCGGTACTCGGCCCGATCAGGGTTGGCGAAGTCGATGAAGCCGGCAAGCCCAAGCAGCTCATCATCCACGGGCAAACAGCCGATGACCAAAGCGGCTGGGCGGTGAGCAACGCCGGGGATGTGAATGGCGACGGCCTGGACGATTTGCTGATCGGGGCACGCGGGGCCAATGTCTATGCGGGCAATGTGTATGTGGTGTTTGGCAAAACCGATTTGACGGACGTTCAGCTGAGCGACATTGCGCAAGGTAGCGGTGGGTTTGTCATCCGCGGCGATCCCAATGGCCAATGGGATGGTGACACGAACAACAACAACGGCCGTGGCGACGAACTGGGCACCTCGGTGAGCGCGGTTGGGGACATCAATGGCGACGGCCTGGCCGACTTGATTGTGGGGTCGCCCTTCAGCAACATCGATAGCACTTTTACAAACTCTATAGACGCTGGCTCTGCCCATGTGGTGTTTGGCAAAACAGACACCGACGCCGTGGAGATTTCAAACTTGGGTGGCGATGGTTTTACTTTGAACACGCCCTATAACTTTGCTGGGGGCAATTTGTTGGGCCGATCGGCTCGATCGGCGGGCGACGTCAACGGGGATGGTGTGGCAGACCTGATCGTGGGCGCGGAGGGAAGTGTGGACACAAATGCCAATGCCTATGTGCTGTTTGGTCAAACGGGGTTGAATACAGATGTCAACTTGCTTGACATTGAGGGGGCGCAAACTGGCTTTCGAATGTTCTACGACGACGGGCAATTCAACCAATCTTTTGCCAGCGCGGGGTTTTCGGTCAGTTCCGCCGGCGATGTGAATGGCGATGGTTTGGCCGATTTGCTGGTGAGCGCCACAGGTGCTGGAGGACCAGGATTTGCGTCTATTGGCGCTGGCCATGCCTATGTGGTGTTCGGCAAAGCCAACGCCAGCGCGATCAACCTCTTCGACTTGGAAACCGCGAACAACACCCAAGGCTATGTGATCAAGGGGGAGGCCTTCCTCGACGAATTGGGCTTTTCGGTGCGCTCCGCTGGCGACGTCAACGGCGACGGTTTGGCCGATGTGATTGTGGGCACACCGTATAACTCTGCCAATGCGGGCGCGGCCTATGTGGTGTTTGGCAAAAGCGATGGCGGCGCTATTGATGTGAACAACTTGGGCAGCAACGGGTTTGCCTTCAAGGGCCTGGCGGAAGAATATGCCGGCTATTCGGTGGGCTCCGCCGGCGACATCAATGGCGATGGCTTGGCCGACTTGATCGTCGGCACGGCAAACGGCAACAAAAGCTATGTGATTTTTGGCAAGGCCGACAACACGGCCGTGGAGGCCACTGCGATCGAAGCCGGCAACGGCGGTTTTGTGATCAACGGCTTGCTTGACCCCACCGACAAGTCCCGGTACGCGGTAAGCGCAGCGGACGACGTCAACGGCGACGGCTTTGACGATTTGATCGTGGGTGGGCGCGGTATTGGTAACTTCACCGGAAAAAGCTACGTGATATTTGGCGGCAGCCAACTGGCCCAAACCGTGGACTTCGTCGGCACCGCTGCGAGCGAAAAACTCACCGGCACCGGCTACAGCGAAACCTTTGCCGCAGGCCAGGGCAACGACATTTTGATCGGCGGTGGCGGCGCCGATGTGATGATGGGTGGCGCGGGCGACGACACTTTTGTCCTCAACCTCAGCAACCTCACCGCTTTGCAAAACGTGTTCGGGCAAGGCGGCAACACCTACCAGTTGTCGCGGGTGGTGGGCGGCAGTGGCCTGGACACCCTGCGCATTTCCGCTTTGGGCGGCGACCTGGACTTGACGAAAGTGGCCAATGTGGACGCGGGCGGGCCGGATGGTTTGAGCCGGATTGAAAGCATCGAAATCATCGACATGGCCAGCGACGCCGCCGCCAACCAACTGACCATTGAACTCAGAGATGTGGTCGACATGGCCGGTATGAACCTGTTTCAAGTGAATGGCCAAAGCGTGGCCAAGCACCAAGTGGCGGTGTATGGGGGCAGCAATGACCGCGTGGACATTGACCTCAGTGTCACGGGATGGGTGCAATCCAATGACACAGTGGTTCAAGGCGGGCACACCTTGGTGGTTTACAACCACGCCAGTGCGCAAGCGCAGTTGTTGATCGATCAGTTGATGGTGAGCAACAACGGTGTCATTTGATGCCGATGGCTGCGCTCAAAGGTTGGGCGCCAGCAAACGCAACAAGTCTTTGTCGTCCACGCCTTGGCGCTTGGCCAAGTCTTGCACCTGATCATCACCAATGCGGCCCACGTTGAAGTAGGTGGCCTCGGGGTGTGCCAGGTAAAAACCGCTCACACTCGCCGCAGGTGTCATGGCCATGCTCTCAGTCAGCGTCATGCCGATGTCTTGGCATTGCAGCAAGTCGAACATTTGCTTTTTCACGCTGTGGTCGGGGCAGGCGGGGTAGCCGGGTGCGGGGCGGATACCTTTGTATTTTTCTTTGATCAACTCTTCGTTGCTCAATTGCTCTGTGGCGGCGTAGCCCCACAGGTCGCGGCGCACCCGGGCATGCATGCACTCGGCAAAGGCTTCGGCCAAGCGGTCGGCCAAGGCTTTGAGCATGATGGCGCTGTAGTCGTCGTGGTCGTCCATGAAGTATTTTTCTTTTGAGCCCACGCCCACACCGGCGGTCACGGCGAACAGGCCCACATGGTCTTGCAAGCCGCTGGCCTGGCCTTTGGCATCGTTCAAAGGTGCGACAAAGTCAGACAAGCAACGGTTGGGGTTTTGCACACCGTCATGTACCGGCTTTTCGGTTTGCTGGCGCAAGCCGTGCCAGGTGAGCGCACGTTGGCTGCGGCTCTCGTCGGTCCACAGCACGATGTCGTCGCCCACGCTGTTGGCGGGGTACAGGCCCACCACCGCATGGGCTTGCAACCAGCGGCCTTCAATCAGCCGCTTCAACATGCGCTTGCCGTCGCTGAACACCCGCTGCGCTTCAGTGCCCACCACCTCGTCTTTCAAGATGGCGGGGAAGGGACCGGCCAAATCCCAGGTTTGGAAGAAAGGGCCCCAGTCGATGAAGGGCTCCAACTCGGCCAAATCAAAGTTTTTGAAGACCCGCTTGCCAATGAACTTTGGCGCGGTGGGCTGGAACGCCGCCCAATCGATGGCCGCGGCGTTGGCACGGGCCTTGGCCAGCGGCAGCAAGGGGGTTTGCTTTTTGTTGGCGTGTTGCTCGCGCACTTTGGCGTAGTCGGCGTTGAGTTCTTCGATGTACTGTGCCGCTTGGTCACTCAGCAGGCCTTGCGCCACGCCCACGCTGCGCGAGGCGTCGGGCACATAAACCACCGGCCCTTCGTAGTGCGGCGCAATCTTCACCGCGGTATGCACACGGCTGCAAGTGGCGCCACCAATGAGCAGCGGGATTTTGCGCAAGCGGAAATGGTCGTCCTTTTGCATCTCGGCGGCAACGTACTGCATCTCTTCCAAGCTGGGGGTGATGAGGCCCGACAAGCCGATGATGTCCGCGCCTTCCACCTTGGCGCGGGCCAAAATTTCGTGGCAGGGCACCATCACACCCATGTTGACCACGTCAAAGTTGTTGCATTGCAAAACCACGGTGACGATGTTTTTGCCAATGTCGTGCACATCGCCTTTGACTGTAGCAATCACGATCTTGCCCTTGGTTTTCACATCTTCGCCGGCCGCTTCTTGCAAACGTTTTTCTTCTTCGATGTAGGGGATCAGATGGGCCACGGCCTGCTTCATCACGCGAGCGCTTTTCACCACCTGCGGCAAAAACATCTTGCCTTGGCCAAACAAATCGCCGACCACGTTCATGCCGTCCATCAGCGGGCCTTCGATCACATGCAGCGGCCTGCCGCCACGGGCCAACACCTCTTGGTAAGCGGCTTCGGTGTCTTCGTTGATGAATTCGGTGATGCCATGCACCAGCGCATGGCTGAGTTTGTGCGACACGCTCACCGGTGCCTCGGGCGTGCCTCGCCAAGCCAGCTTGGCGCTGTCGTCTTTGGCCGCGCCCTTGGCGCTCTCAGCCACTTCAATCAAACGCTCGCCCGCTGTCAGGTGCGCTTCGCCGTCTTTGTACTGAGGCGTTCTGTTCAACACCACGTCTTCCACACGCTCGCGCAGCGTGGGCTCGAGGTCGTCATAAACGCCCACCATGCCGGCGTTGACGATGCCCATGTCCATGCCCGCTTGGATGGCGTGGTACAGGAACACGGTGTGGATGGCTTCGCGCACCGGGTCGTTGCCACGGAATGAAAAACTCACATTTGACACACCACCGCTGACCTTGGCGCCGGGCAGGTTCTCTTTGATCCAGCGCGTGGCGTTGATGAAGTCCACCGCGTAGTTGTCGTGCTCTTCAATGCCAGTAGCGATGGCAAAAATATTCGGGTCGAAGATGATGTCTTCAGGCGCAAAGCCCACCCCACCTTGGTCAACATCCGCGATCAACACGCGGTAAGCGCGTTCGCAAATCTCCACCTTGCGTTGGTAGGTGTCGGCTTGGCCTTTTTCGTCGAACGCCATCACCACCGCGGCCGCGCCATAGCGCTTGATCAGCTTGGCTTGGCGCTTGAATTCGTCCAAGCCCTCTTTCATGCTGATGGAATTCACAATGCCCTTGCCTTGTATGCAACGCAAGCCGGCCTCGATGACGCTCCACTTAGAGCTGTCGATCATGATGGGCACACGGGCGATGTCGGGTTCAGACGCGATGAGGTTCAAAAAACGCACCATGGCGGCAAGGCTGTCGAGCATGGCCTCGTCCATGTTGATGTCGATGATTTGTGCGCCGTTTTCCACCTGCTGCCGCGCAACGGCCAGGGCTTGCTCGTACTCGCCGTTCAAAATCATGCGGGCGAAGGCTTTGGAGCCGGTGACGTTGGTGCGCTCGCCGATGTTCACAAACGTGGCTTGTTGCGCCGTGCCTGTGCCGTCATCGCTGGCGGTCACGCCAATGCGAACCGGCTCCAAGCCAGATAGCTTCATGGGGGGTACAGCGGTATGTGGGGTCGTCATGGGCTCACCTGATGGATGCAAAACAGGCGAGCGTCGTTGCGGGCAATCATCTCAAGCCTGGCTTCGTGCGAAGCTGCAACGCTCCTTGAGACGATCAGATTTTAAGCCCTTCTGATTTCCAAGCCGCAATGGACGAGGTATAGTTATTTGAAAGCATAAAAATGCATTGTCAGGGAGCCCCATATGATCACCATGAATAAACCGAGCAAAGTGGCCACACCGCCTCGTGGCAAATCTGTGGTTGCCATGACGCCTGATGAACGCATTGCCGACATGCAGGCGTTTGGCCGTGAGATTCGCGAATCCAAAAAAACCGCTCAAGAATTCCTCATCCGCGCGGGTATCTTGAACAAGAAAGGTGCGTTGGCCAAACCCTATCGCGGCTGATGTCTGCCCATTGGTCGACTTACGAATACCAGCCCAGCTTCGTACTGGGCTTTCACGGCTGTGACAAGGCCATCGGCGAAGCCCTGCTCTCAGGCAAAACCAAGCACCTGAAGCCTTCCACCAAAATTTATGACTGGCTGGGCCATGGAATTTACTTTTGGGAAGGCAATCCTGCGCGCGCACTTGAGTGGGCTGAGCTTAAACAACAAGAAGAAAAGATCCTGGCGCCATTTGTCATTGGCGCCATCATTGACCTGCGCCGCTGCCTCGATCTGTTTGACAAAGAAGGGCTGAGGCAAGTTCGGACAGCACATGCCGAACTCGAACAAACCATGCAGCTGACAGGCACACCCATGCCCTCCAATGCCGGAAACACGCCGGACAACGCCGGCAGAAAGCTCGATTGCTTGGTACTGAACTACTTGCATGAATACCGCAAAGAGCGCAACGAAGAAGAATACGACTCTGTGCGCGGGCCGTTTTTAGAAGGCGCGCACCTCTATCCCAACGCCGGTTTCCGCAGCGAAAACCACATTCAACTTTGCATCCGCAACACCGATTGCATCAAGGGTTACTTTCGCCCTATCAAGGCTTGATCAACGGACATCATCAACCGCACCATCACCTCACGCCGCCTGCTTATACCCACCCCAAGCATGCACCCCACGCGGTTTGAGTGGCGACACCGCGTCGCCAATGGCTGCGATGTGCTCGGGCGTGGTGCCGCAGCAGCCGCCCACGATGTTGACCAAACCCTCGGCGGCGAACTCGTGCAGCAAGCGGCTGGTCACATCAGGCGTTTCGTCAAAGCCGGTCTCGCTCATGGGGTTGGGCAGGCCGGCGTTGGGGTAACAGCTGATGAAGGTGTCGCCGGCCACGCGCGCGAGCTCTTGGATGTAGGGGCGCATGAGGGCCGCGCCCAAGGCGCAGTTCAGCCCCACCGCCAAAGGTTGGGCGTGGCGCACGCTGTGCCAAAACGCGGTGACGGTTTGGCCGCTCAGGATGCGCCCCGAGGCGTCGGTGACGGTGCCACTGATGATGAGCGGCAGGCGCTCGCCACTGGCGTCAAAGTATTCGTCAATGGCAAACAGCGCGGCTTTAGCGTTCAAGGTGTCGAAGATGGTCTCGACCAACAACACGTCCACGCCGCCTTCCACCAAGGCTTGCACTTGCGCGTAATAGGCCGCTCGCAGCTCTTCAAAGTTGACGTTGCGCGCACCGGGGTCGTTCACATCGGGGCTGATGCTGGCGGTTTTGGGCGTGGGGCCCAAAGCGCCGACCGCATAGCGCGGCTTGTCGGGCGTGGAGAACTTGTCGCAAGCGGCGCGGGCAATGCGGGCCGAGGCGCGGTTCATTTCCACCGCCAAGTCGGCCATGTCGTAATCGGCCTGTGCGATGGTGGTCGCGCCAAAGGTGTTGGTCTCAATCAGGTCGGCACCCGACGCCAAATAGCCCTCGTGGATGTCGCGGATGATGTCCGGGCGGGTGAGGCTGAGCAGCTCGTTATTGCCTTTGACGTCGCGGTGAAAGTCGGCGAAACGCTCAGCTTGGCCGCCCTCGCCGCTGAAGCCCGCGCCTCGGTACTGGGCCTCGGATAGCTTAAAGCGCTGGATCATGGTGCCCATGGCACCGTCTAGGATGGCGATGCGTTGCTGGAGCAAATCGGGCAAAGTTTGGGCGCGGGTGTAGTTCATGGGGCCGATTGTAGAAACCTGGCTTGCGCGGTCCCACGCGGACAGGGTTTTGCCAAACAGCGAAAATGCCCCCCATGAAACATTTATTGCCCAAGCAGGCTTGGGAATGCTTGCAAGCCAACCCTGAGGCTTTGCTGATCGACGTGCGCATGGAAATCGAATCGATGTACGTGGGCCGCCCCCCGGGTGCCGTGCATGTGGCGTGGTACGAATACCCCGACTTCACCCCCGACATCCCCGCGTTTTGCAACCAGGTGCTGGCCGAGGCCGGCGACAAGGCCAGACCCCTGGTGCTGCTGTGTCGCAGCGGTCAGCGCACCATCGACGCAGGCCTTGCCTTGGAGGCCGCTGGTTTCTCCGATGTGGCCCACGTGGTGCATGGCTTTGAGGGTGACTTGGACCCCCGCTTTCAACGCTCCAGCGTCAATGGCTGGCGCCATGAAGGGTTGCCGTGGGAGCAGATGTAAGCCCGGCCACACGGCCTGAGCTGGCACCACAGGCCTTGCACGCCTTGCTGCGCGAGGTGTTTGGCTACAACCAATTTCGCGGCCCACAGGCCGACATCATTGGCCATGTGAGCCAAGGGGGTGACGCCTTGGTGCTGATGCCCACTGGCGGGGGGAAGTCGCTGTGTTACCAAATACCAGCCATTGCACGGCAACGTGCTGGCTTGGGTGTGGCGGTGGTAGTCTCGCCCTTGATCGCGTTGATGCACGACCAAGTGGGCGCTTTGTTGGAGGTGGGGGTGAGCGCGGCCTTGCTCAATTCGACCTTGAGTGGCGAGCAGGCCCATGCGGTGGAGCAACGCTTGCTCAGTGGCGACATCACTTTGCTCTACGCCGCCCCCGAGCGGGTGACCACGCCGCGCTTTTTGGCCTTGCTCGACCAATTGCACGAGCGCGGTTTGCTGGGTTTGTTTGCGATTGACGAAGCCCACTGCGTGAGCCAATGGGGGCACGACTTTCGCCCCGAGTACCGTGGCCTGACGGTTTTGCACGAGCGTTTCGCGGGTGTGCCGCGCGTGGCCCTGACCGCCACCGCCGACGACCTGACGCGTGCGGACATTGTGGAGCGCTTGCAGCTTGAAGACGCGCGCCAATTTGTCAGCAGCTTTGACCGGCCCAACATCCGCTACACGATTGTCGAAAAAAAGGAGCCTTTGGCCCAGCTGCTGCGCTTGATCCAGCGCGAGCACACCGGGCCCGAGGGCAGCGACAGCGGCATTGTGTATTGCCAGTCGCGCAAGCGGGTGGAGGAGGTGGCGCAGTCTTTGGTGCAGCACGGCTTGCTCGCGCTGCCCTACCACGCGGGGATGGATGCGGCCATTCGGCAGCGCCACCAAGACCGGTTTTTGCGCGAAGAGGGCATTGTGATGGTGGCCACCATCGCTTTTGGCATGGGCATCGACAAACCCGATGTGCGTTTTGTGGCGCACCTGGACATGCCCAAGAACATCGAGGGCTATTACCAAGAGACCGGCCGCGCCGGGCGCGACGGCCTGCCCGCCCAAGCCTGGATGTGCTATGGCTTGCAAGACGTGGTCAACCAGCGCCGCATGATCGACGAAAGCCCAGCGGGCGAGGACCACAAGCAGGTGATGCGCGGCAAGCTTGACGCTTTGCTGGCGCTGGCCGAGGCCACCGACTGCCGGCGGGTGCGCTTGCTGGCCTATTTTGGCGAGCCCTATGCGCCCGAAGGGGCCGGCAGCCCGCCGCTGATGCGTTGTGGCCATTGCGACAACTGTTTGTCACCCCCCGACACCTGGGATGCCTCAGAGGCCGCGCGCATGCTGCTCTCGACCGTGTACCGGGTGCAACAGCATTCGGGCATGCAATTTGGCGTGGCCCACACCATGGACATCGTGCGTGGCAAGCGCACCGAAAAGGTTTTGCAACACAGCCACCAAGACCTGAGTTGCTTTGGCGTGGGCCAGCGTTACAGCGAAGCCCAGTTGCGCAGCGTGTTGCGTCAGCTGGTGGCCACCGAGGCCCTGGGCGTGGACGCGCAGGCCTTCAACACCTTGTATTTGACCGACGCCTCCCGCGCCATCCTGAAAGGGAACCACAGCGTCACCCTGCGCCACAGCCACGACCGCGCCAGCGAGCGCAAGGCGCGGCGCATCGAGGGCACACCGGGGCTGCCCACGCTGGACGCCAACGCCCAAGAGCGCTTGCAAGCCCTCAAGGCCTGGCGCGGCGAAGTGGCCCGCACCCACAACCTGCCGGCCTATGTGATTTTTCACGACGCCACGCTGCACGCCATTGCCCACCTGGCCCCCAGCAGCCTGGAGGCCTTGCAAGACATCAGTGGCATTGGCCAGAAAAAACTGCAAGCCTATGGACAAGAAGTGCTGCGCGTGGTGGCAGCACGGGCCATGGCTTAAAATAAGCACATCTCTGAAACCTTTGGAATGACCATGTCTGCTCCCCACCACCACAACGAACACCACCACCAAGATACCGAAGATGTGGTGGAGAGCATTGTTCCGCTGATGCCCATCGTGTTGCCCATCGCGGGCGGCGTGTTGATTTTTCTGCTGGCCTTCATCGCTGTTTTTATGGCCTGATCGCCCCGGTGCGCATCCAAAAGCCCCGCTGGTCGGGGCTTTTTTGTGCCTGCGCTGAATGCGCCCCGACCCGTTGGGCGCCGGGCAAGAGCCCCAGACATAAGGTTATGCGTTTTTTGCATGACCCTGTCAGGCACCGGCCCAAGCCCCTGCCTAGAATCGCCTCCACCCTGGCCCCAGCCGCGCTGCCCAGGGTGAAATGGTTGCTTGAGTTCAGCCCATGAAAACCCCGCCCTGGCGAGTGAGAAACATGGTGGGCTGACCTGAATCAACTATCGACGGAGCACGCATGAACGCACCTTACACACCGGGCCTGGCTTTGAACGCCCCCGGGTTTGTTAAAAACGCAAAACTGGTGGCTTGGGTGGGCGAAATCGCCGCCTTGTGCAAGCCCGACGCCATCCATTGGTGCGACGGCAGCCAAGCCGAATACGACGCCTTGTGCCAACAACTGGTGGACGCCGGCACCTTCCAGCGCCTGAACCCCGCCAAGCGACCCAACTCCTTTTTGGCCAAGTCCGACCCCAGCGACGTGGCCCGCGTGGAGGACCGCACCTTCATTTGCACCGACCGCAAAGAAGACGCTGGCCCCACCAACAACTGGATCGCCCCGGCCGAAATGCGCAACACCCTCAACGGCTTGTTTGATGGTTGCATGACCGGCCGCACTTTATATGTGGTGCCGTTTTCCATGGGCCCCTTGGGCAGCCCGATTGCCCACATCGGCATTGAGTTGTCCGACAGCCCCTATGTGGCGGTCAACATGAAGATCATGACCCGCATGGGCCAAGCCGTCCATGACGTGCTGGGCACCGATGGCGAGTTTGTGCCCTGCGTGCACACCGTGGGCGCACCGCTGAAGGCCGGCCAAAAAGACGTGGCGTGGCCCTGCAACCCAACCAAATACATCGTGCACTTCCCCAAGTCGCGCGAGATTTGGTCTTATGGCTCGGGCTATGGCGGCAATGCCTTGTTGGGCAAAAAGTGTTTCGCGCTGCGCATCGCCTCCAACATGGGCCGCGCCGCCGCCGAAGGCCCTGCGGGCAGCCCCGGCTGGCTGGCCGAGCACATGCTGATCTTGGGCGTGACCAACCCCCAAGGCAAAAAGTACCATGTGGCTGCGGCCTTCCCCAGCGCTTGCGGCAAAACCAATTTCGCCATGTTGATCCCGCCCGCCGGCTTTGAGGGCTGGAAAGTCACCACCATTGGCGACGACATCGCCTGGATCAAGCCCAGCGCCGACGGCAAACTGCGCGCCATCAACCCCGAGGCCGGCTACTTTGGCGTGGCCCCCGGCACCAACACCTTGACCAACCCCAACTGCATGGCCAGTTTGGACCGTGACGTAATCTTCACCAACGTCGCGCTGACCGACGACGGTGATGTGTGGTGGGAAGGCATGGGCGACGCCCCTGCGCACTGCATCGACTGGCAGGGCAAAGACTGGACCCCTGCCATCGCCAAAGAAACCGGCGCCAAAGCCGCCCACCCCAATGCCCGCTTCACCGTGGCCGCGACCAACAACCCCGCGCTCGACAGCGCCTGGGACGACCCCGCTGGTGTGGTCATCGACGCCTTCATCTTTGGTGGCCGCCGCTCGACCACCGTGCCTTTGGTGACCGAAGCGCGCAACTGGACCGAGGGCGTGTACATGGCTGCCACCATGGGCTCCGAGACCACAGCCGCGGCCGCTGGCCAACAAGGCGTGGTGCGCCGCGACCCGTTTGCCATGTTGCCCTTCACGGGTTACAACATGAGTGAGTACTTCCAACATTGGCTGGACATGGGCACCAAACTGGCAGCCTCTGGCGCCAAGTTGCCGGCCATTTACTGCGTCAACTGGTTCCGCAAAGGGGCCGATGGCAAGTTTGTCTGGCCTGGTTATGGCGAGAACATGCGCGTGCTCAAGTGGATGATCGACCGCATCGAGGGCAGCGCCAAAGGCCAAGACCACGTGTTCGGCGTCAGCCCGGCGTTTGACGAAATCACCTGGACCGGCCTGAACTTCACCCAAGAGCAATTCAAAACCGTCACCCACATCGACAAAGCCGCTTGGGTGGAAGAGCTCAAGTTGCACGATGAGTTATTCAGCCAACTGGCCCACAAGCTGCCCGCTGCGCTGCCGCAGACCAAGGCCGCGATCGAAAAGCGTTTGCACGCTTGACCTTTGCCCCTTGGGCGGGGAAAACAAAAAAGCCGTTGCATGCAACGGCTTTTTCTTTGGCTTTTAGAGAAAGCAGGCGCCCACATGGCGCCCGTGCTTTAACCGCGACCGCGCATCAGCGCACCTTGCAATTCAGCCATGATGCGGGGGTCGACTTGGGCCAAGGCCCACAAACGGCGATCCGCCTCGGCCTGTTTGCGGCGCAGGTTCCAAGCCGCCAGGCGCTGGCCCAAATGCAGGTGATGCAGGGGGCGGGCAAAAAAGGCCAGGGCAGACAAAGCCACCAACCACATGGCCAACCAGGCCAGCATCAAGTGGTCTTCGCTCAGGCTTTCAATGGCTTGAAAGGCGCCGACCAACACGGCCGCAACGACCGACCATTGCAACAAGGCGGCCAGGCCACGCTCTTGGCTCAAACGTGCGCCAAAGCCTTGGAATTTGCGGGCCACGCTGATGGCGCGTTCCACGCCGGGGTGGGTTGTGGGGTAGTCGATGTGGACAAAGGTGGTCATGGTGAACTCCGTATTTAAAGCAGTGAAAGCGTTGCTGATGGATGGATATTAGGGTATTCCCCCACATCAAACAAGTGATGATTGCGCATGTGATACATTCACCAGACTTATGAATCAAGTCAACTTCCGCACCCTGGACTTGAACCTGCTGCGCATCTTTGACGAGGTGATGGCCGAGCGCAGCCTGACGCGGGCGGCGCACAAATTGGCCCTGACCCAGCCGGCGGTGAGCAACGCCATGCGCCGCTTGCGCGAACGCTTGGGCGAAGACTTGATGCGCCGCGACGGCCAAGGCCTGAGCCCCACGCCACGTGCCCTGGCTTTGTGGCCGCAGGTGCGCACCGCCTTGGCGCAGTTGGAACAAAGCCTCAACCCGGGCGAATTCGAGCCCGCACACGCCGATGCCACCTTTGTGTTGGCCATGGCCGACGCCACCGCCGCCGAGCTGATGCCCGGCTTGGTCGATATTTTGGAGCGCGAAGCACCGGGCGTTTCCATGCGTGTTTTGCCGCTTAGCACGCGCAACCCCAGCGCCATGCTCGAGCAGGAGCTGATCGATATGGCGGTGGGCTACTTCCCGGCCCTGCTCGCCGAGCTCAACGCCCCGACACCGGTGGAAGGCGGCCATGCCTTGCAGCACCAGCGCTTGTTTGACGGTCAGTATGTGTGCGTGATGCGCCAAGACCACCCCTTGGCGACACAAGCATTGGACTTGGACACCTTTTGCCAGGCGCGCCATTTGTTGGTGAGCTTTTCCGGCCGGCCCTTTGGGTTTGTCGACGAGGCCCTGGCCAGCTTGGGGCGCGAGCGCCATGTGGTGCTGACCGTGAACCAGTTTTTCACCGCCGGTCAGGTGGTGGCGCACTCCAATTTGCTCACCGTGCTGCCGCAGCATTTTTTGAGCGTGACCGGGGTGTTTGAGCGGCTGGTGGTCAAGCCCTTGCCATTTCAAGTGCCCACCGTGCATGTGGACATGGTGTGGCGCAAACGCTTGCGTCAGCCCCATGCCCACCAGTGGTTGCGCCAAGCCGTGGCGCGTGCCAGCCTTCAGACGCTGGCCAAAATCAAAGCTTGACTGGACCCGCCCGCCCGCGCTCGACTTGGAAGCGCGCTTGCACGGTCAAATCGGCGCGGGTGCCCGCCGGAAAAGGCGTGGTGCGAAATTCACACAGCGCCGACTCGGGCTCGATGTGGATGAGCGCATAACCGCGCTCATCAGAACGGGCGTAAACAATGTCGGGGTTGGCTGAGCGCGCCGCATTGAGCACGCTTTCACCCAAGCCGCGTGAGGTGATGGAGGTGGCGACAAACTCGCTGGCCACCACCGGCGAGTTGTCATCATTGGGCTGCAACCGCAACTTGGCGGCCACGTTCATGTGCACATCGCCGCCCAAGGTCAGCACGTTGCTGACCGGCCCATCGGCCATGGCTTGCAGCAAACGCCGCCGCGCTTGCGGGTAGCCGTCCCAGGCATCGGTGTAAGTGGCCCGGCCCAAGGGCGTGCTGACCGAGGTGGGGCTGATTTGGGTGGCTTGCGCCAGCAGCTTCCAAGTGGCGCTGGATTGGCGCAAGCCCTGGTAGAGCCAATCTTCTTGGGCGGCACCCAGCATGCTGCGCCCAGGCTCATCGAGTTCGGCGCACTGGGTCACCACCCGGCCGCCGCCGCGGTTGGGGTCTTGGCAGGCTTGGGGGCTGCGGTACTGGCGGCAATCCAAAGTCCACAGGTCGGCCAAGCGGCCCCAGGGCAGGTGCTGGTGCAGTCGCATGCTGGCACCCCATGGGCTGCTCGGGTCCAGTCCCAAGGCCAGGGGCTGGTGTTCAAAATAGGCTTGATAGGCCGCCGCGCGGCGTTGCATGAACACCTCCAACGGGGTGTTGCGCGTATCGCGGTCAGCCGCATAGTCGTTGACCACCTCGTGGTCGTCCCACATCAGCAACCAGGGGTGCGCGGCGTGGGCGGCTTGCAGGTGGGGGTCTGATTTGTACAGCGCATAGCGCTGGCGGTATTCGTCCAGGGTTTTGGGCTCGCCGCCGGTGTGCTTGCGGATGGCCAAGCGCGGATTGGTGCTCTCGTAGATGTAGTCGCCGACAAACACCACCAGGTCCAGGTCTTGGCGCGCGATGTCCGCGTGGGCCACATATTCGCCTTGTTCATAGTGCTGGCACGAGGCCAGGGCCAGGCGCAGTCGGCGCACATCGTCGGTGGGGCGCGGCGCGGTGCGGGTGCGGCCCACCGGGCTGATCGCATCACCACAGCGAAAACGGTACCAATAAGAGCGCCCAGGTGCCAAGCCAGTGGCCTGGGCATGCACGCTGTGGCCGCGCTGTGCATCGGTGGTGATGTCGCTGTGCCACACGCGTTGGCGCAAGGCCTCGTCGGCAAACACTTCACACACCACCCGTGCTGCATCGGTACCGCTGTCGGCACGGTCTTGCGGGCCGACCACCAAACGGGTCCACAACACCACGGTGTCGGGTCGGGGTTGGCCGCTGGCCAGACCCAAGGTGAACGGGTTGTCGCGCCAGCGCCGTGGGTCTGGCCCGGCTTGGCCCACCGCCTGCTGCCATGGCGCCAAGGCCAAGGCCATGGCGTGGGCCTGGGCCCAACGGTGAAAGTCACGCCGCTGCATGGCTGGCCATCGGGTGAGCTGTGGGGTGGGCTGCGGGATGGGTACCGCTCAAGCGTTGAGCAAGGTCCACAAGCGGTACGGCGTGATGGGCATTTGCAATTGGCTGGCCTGGGCCGCGTGGCCATTGCGCGCCAAGGCGTCGGCCACCGCATTGACCACGGCAGGCGTGGCCCCAATGGTGCCCAACTCGCCCACCCCTTTGACGCCCATGGGGTTGTTTTTACAGGGCACGGACTCGTCCATCTCCGTGACAAAGTTGGCGTGCATGATGTCGGCGTGGGGCACGGCGTAATCCATCAAGCTGCCGGTGAGCAACTGGCCGGTTTCGGCGTCGTAGGTCATTTGCTCGCACAGGGCTTGGCCGATGCCTTGCACCGCGCCGCCGTCAAGCTGACCGCGCACGATGGTCGGGTTGACCACCCGGCCCACGTCGTTGACCGAGCTGTAGGCCACCAACTCCACATTGCCGGTGGCCGCGTCGACCTCGACTTCGCACACATGGCAGCCATTGGGCCAGGTGGGCCCGCTGACCTTGGTGGTGGAGGCCAAATGCATGCGGCCATCGGGCTGGCGCTGCGCCAACTCACCCAGGCCCAGGCCGATGTCGGTGCCCTTGACCTGAAAGCGCCCAGCCTCGTAGGCCAAGTCGGCACCCGCCACTTCCAGTGTTTTGGCGGCCAACTCACGGGCTTGCGCCAGGCTGCGCTCAGAGCCCTCTTTGACCGCCGAGCCACCGGTGAACAAAGAGCGCGAACCCGCGCTGCCAAAGCCGTCGCCGCGGTCGGTGTCGCCCAACACAATGCGCACCTGCGACATCGGCACCCCAAACACATCGACCACCAGTTGCGCCAGCGAGGTGGCGATGCCCTGGCCCATGGGGGCCATTGCGCTGAACACCTCGATCACCCCATCAGCGGCGATGGTGACAGTGACGTTTTCTTCCAAGGCGTTGCCGCCGGTCCACTCCAAAAATGTGGCCAGCCCCAAACCGCGCCATTTGCCGCGCGCCTTAGAAGCTGCTTCGCGCTGGGCAAAGCCATCCCACTGCGCCAGCGCCAGGCCTTTGTCCATGATGTGCTCAAACGCACCCACGTCATAGGTTTGGCCCATGGCATTTTTGTAGGGCATTTGGCTGGGCGCAATCATGTTGCGCCGGCGCAGGGCCACGCGGTCCATGCCGATTTGGCGCGCCGCCTCGTCCATCAAGCGCTCGATGTTGAAGATCGCTTCGGGCCGGCCCGCACCCCGGTACGCGCCCATGGTGGCGGTGTTGGTCAACACGGCGGTGAAATGAAAGTCAATGGTCTGGATGTCGTACACGCTGGTTTGCACCCAGGGGCCGATCATCACCTGAATGGCCACGCCCGTGGGCGCAGGGTAGGCCCCCACATTGGCCAAGGTTTCGATGCGCAAGGCCAAAATTTTGCCGTCGGCGGCCAAGGCCATTTCTGCCTGGGTTTCGATGTCACGCCCATGGGTGGAGCTGAGAAAGTCTTCTGCGCGCTCGGCCATCCATTTGACCGGGCGTTGCAGCACATGGCAGCAATACGCCACCACGCCGTCCTCGGGGTACATGCCGGTTTTCATGCCAAAGCCACCGCCCACGTCACCCACCAAGACCCGCACTTTTTCTTTGGGCAGGCCGAGCAAATCGCTCACCAAGGTGCGCACGCCGCTGGGCATTTGGCTGCTCATGCGCATGGTCAAGCGGCCTTGGTCGATGTAGGCCAACACGCTGCGCGGCTCCAGGGTCAGGGCGGCCAAGCGTTGGTTGTCAATGTGCAGTTTGACCACATGCGCGGCACTGGCAAAAGCTTGCTGCGCGGCCTGTGCGTCGCCATAACGCGTCTCGGCCACGATGTTGTCGGGCACGTCGTCACACAACCGGGGGGCATCGGCCGCCAAAGCCGCGTGCACGCCGGTGGCGTTGGGCAGCTCGTCGTAGTCGACCATCACCGCCTCGGCAGCATTGCGCGCGTTTTCCACGCTGTCGGCCACCACCACCGCGACCACTTCGCCGACAAAGCGCACCCGCTCATGGGCCATCAGGTAGCGCGGTGGGCTGGCCGCTGGCGAACCATCGGCACGTTTGAAGCCAGCGGGTTTGGGCAAGGGCTTGATGCCCGCTTGGGCCAAATCTGCGCCGGTGACCACCAAAGACACGCCGGGCATGGCGCGCGCCGCGGCCACATCGACGCTTTTCAACAGCGCATGGGGGTAGACCGAGCGCACAAACCAGATGTGCTGCAGGCCCTCGACCTGGGCGTCATCGGTGAACAAGCCTTGGCCTTTGAGCAACAAGTCGTCTTCCAAACGCTTGACCGCATGACCGCTTCCAAATCGCATGTTTTCCGTATTCACATCAGCCCTTTTGCTTGTCGATTCACAGGGGCACCAGTGTAGTCGCAGCCCCATCGGGGCGGGTGAAATGCCCACCAAAGGGAGAACCCACAAATATGAATACTTAGGTTTAATAAAAGACCAAATATGCCGATTACTGTTAACTTTTGTGTAGTTATAAAAAGTTTTCGTTTCTTTTACACTTCATAGCACTTTTGACGGACATTTATTTGATTAATTCATGAAAAATAGCCCCTTTGAGCGCATCCCACGCCGACGTTGGTTGGCTGCTGGTGCGGGTGCTGTGTCAACGCTGGCCTGGTCAGCGGCAGCGGCACAGCCCAACAAGGCGTCCGAAACCCGCTTGCGCTTGGCGGCTGCTTGGCCCGACAAAATGCCGGGGCTGAGCGATGCGGTGCGGCGCTGGGCTCAGCGGGTGAACACCTTGTCGGGCGGGCAGCTGCACATCGACGTGCGCTTTTCGGGCGAGTCGGGCATCCCACCCTTGCAGCTGCTCGAAGCTGTGGCCTCGGGGCAAGTGGACATGGCCCATGGCACGTCTTATTACTGGTCCACACACTCGCCGGGTTTTCCGTTTTTTGCCACCGTGCCCTTTGGCATGAATGCCAACGAGCACACCGCATGGCTGCGCTTTGGGGGCGGCATGGCGCTGTGGACACGCTTGGCCCGGGCGCATGGCGTGGTGCCTTTGGCCTGTGGCAACACCGGGGTGCAAACCGCCGGTTGGATGCGCGAAAAAATCACATCACTGGCTTCGCTCAAGGGCTTGCGCTTGCGCTACCCGGGCTTGGGCGGCGAGGTGTTGCGCCGTTTGGGCGCGGTGACGGTGAATTTACCCGCCAGCGAAATCGTGCCCGCGCTGGCCAGCGGCAAGATCGACGGGGCGGAGTGGGTGTCGCCTTGGTGTGACATGCAATTGGGCCTGCACGAGGTGTGCAACCACTGCTATGTGCCCGGCATCCACGAGCCCGGCCACACCACCGAGTTGATCGTCAACCCCAAGGTGTGGGAGAGGCTGTCGCCCCTGCACCAAGAAATCATGCGCGCCGCCGGCTGGCAAGAGTGCACCGACATGCTGGCGCAGTTCAACCACGAAAACGCGCGCAGCTTGCAGACCCTGCGCCAATTCAAAAACGTCGAGTTGCTGCGCCTGCCCAACGATGTGACGCGTGCCTTTCGGCAAATCACGCCACAGGTGTTGCGCGATGCGGTGCAGGGCGACACGCTGGCCCAAGAGATCCACCGCAGTTACACCGCTTATTTGCAAAACCAATTGCGCTGGGCCGAAGTGGCCGACCGCGCTTACTGGCAAGCGCGCTACGCATGAAACTGTTGCAAGGTTTGGGCCGCCACACATCGGGCAATTCAGGGCAAGCCGGTGACACCCGTGGCGTGGAGCGCCAACTCGAGCGCATCCGCTGGGGGGTGTGGTTGGTGCTGGGCCTGCTGGCGCTCATCTGGTTGGTCTATGTCTATCGCAGCCACAGCTTTGCCGTGGAGGATCAGCGCACAAAGGCCAAAATTGCTGCCGCATCGGTGCAGGCGCGGCTGGACAACGCCTTGCGCCACATCGACGACATCCTGGCCTACACCTTGGCCGCCTTCAACCGAAGTGGGCCGGGCTTGATTGACAGCGACACCCTGGCCCAAGTGCGCGGTCGCGACACCCGCACCCCTTATCGCCAGGTGCTGGTGACCACCGCAGCGGGCGACCCTTTGTTGTCCATCCCCGCTTTGCCCCTAGAGGCGTCCTTGCAAGACATTGCCCAAGCGCAAAGCAACAACAGCGACGCCAGCATCCTCAGCCATGTGGTGAACGAACAAGGCCAAGCCTTGCTGGCGCGCAGCATGCGCTTGACTTACAGCGACGGCACTTTCGCCGGCATGGCGGTGGCCTTGCTCGACCCCGGCTTGGTGCGCGAGGCGCTCAACACCCATTCCACTGAAACATCCCCGGCCCTGCAAGTGCTGTTGGGTGCCGCCGTATTGGGCTCGGGCTGGGTTGACGGCGCCGCACCCAGCCGCGCACCGGTGTTGACCCTGGCCACCGAAGCCCCCGATTTGATGGTGCAAGCCTGGATCAACCCTTCTGCCGTGCAACAAGCCTGGTTGGCCCAACTGTGGTGGCCGAGCTTTTTCTTGTGCTGTGTGATGGGCTTGTTTATGTGGGGCTCGCGCAACCTCAGCCGCTCGCTGCGCCAAGAGCTGCACAACCAGCGCTTGGCCGACCAAAGCGCGATTGAGGCGCGCATCCATGCCATGTTCATCGCCAACATCAGCCACGAAATCCGCACCCCCATGAATGGCATCTTGGGCGCCTGCGACCTGTTGGCCGCTTCGCGCTTGACAGAACAACAAACCGAATGGACGGGCCTGATGCGCCGCTCAGGCGAAAACCTGATGGGCATCATCAACAACATCTTGGACTTCAGCAAGCTCGAGGCCGGCCAATTTCAGCTCGATCAAAAGGCCTTTCCCCTGCTGCACACCTTGGAAGACAGCTGCACCTTGCTGGCCAAATCGGCCCATGACAAAGGCTTGCACTTGCACTGCGACTTGGACGTCAGCGAGGCCGACTGGGTGCGCTCCGACCCGCTGCGCCTGCGCCAAATCGTGCTCAACTTGTTGGGCAATGCCATCAAATTCACCGAACAAGGCCATGTGCTGTTGTGGGCCCAATGGCGACCAGGCGACGGCTCCACTTCGCTGCACCTGCGGGTGCAAGACAGTGGCATTGGCATGGACGGGCAACAGCTCGAGCGCTTGTACACGCCGTTTCACCAAGCCGACAACTCGCATGCGCGCCGCTACGGTGGAACGGGACTGGGCATGAGCATCACCCAGCACCTGGTGGGCTTATTGGGGGGCCAATTGACCGTGCAAAGCAGCCCCGGCCAAGGCACCGTGTTTGAAGTGTGGCTGCCCCTGGAAACCACACCAGCGCATGAAGTGGAAACGCCAGCCCCAGCCGCCGACTTGCCTGCCACCACACCGTTGTTTGTGGACGCCGTCAGCGCCAACTGGCGCGAAAGTTGGCACACCCACATGATCCATTTGCGCCAACCCATCGGTGGCGACACCAATAAGCCCGCCTGGGTGCTCATTGACAGCCACAGCCCCCTGCCGACACGCGAACAACTGCCCCATGCGGTGTTGGCTTATGTGGTGCTGGCCCGGTCGCAGCAGGTTTTTTTACCCCCCGCCGAGTGGCCCATGGCACCGCTGTGGCGGCTGGAAACACCGCCCAAGCGCGAGGCTGTGCGCGCCCTGTGGACGCGCTTGCACCAACGCCAAAACCCAGAGCTGATGGCCGCCGTGGCCACGCCCCATGCAGCGCCCACCGCCCCCACCCCTTGGACAAACAACGCCACACGCGAACACCCGATCAAGGTGCTGGTGGTCGAAGACCACCCGGTCAACCAAACCATCATCCGCGCCATGCTCACCCGCATGGGTTGCGACATCGACATGGCCGACAACGGCGTGCAAGCCCTCAGCGCCTTTGAAACCAACACCTACGACCTGGTGCTGATGGACTGCCAAATGCCCGAGATGGACGGCTTTGACACCACCCGCGCCTTGCGCGAGCGCGAAGCCCTCAACCCCACCATGGGCCGTGTGCCCGTGATCGCCTTGACCGCCTTGGCCATGTTGGGCGACGCCGAGCGTTGCTTGGCCGCGGGCATGGACGACTACCTGACCAAACCCATCCAGCTCGAACAACTGAGCGCCAAAATGCAGCGCTGGCGCCCCACTGAAGAAGGCACGCCTGGCCCGCGCATGTGACACAGGCACAATCAGGCGCGCCACCCTGCCCGGGCATGGCCCCGACACACCGCCCGGCAGGGGGTGACAACGCCCACACCCACCTACCCGCATGACTTCGCGCCGCTCACACCTGGATGCCACCGCCATTGGCTTGTTGCTGACGTGCTGCTTTGTCTGGGGCTTTCAGCAGGTGCTGATCAAACTCACCTTGCCCCTCATCGCCCCGGTGTTTCAAGCGGCGCTGCGGATGGTTGGTGCCGCGCTGTGCCTGCTGCTGTGGTGCCGCTGGCGCGGCATCGTGCTGTGGCAGCGTGACGGCAGCCTGTGGTCGGGCTTGCTCGCGGGCAGCTTGTTTGCCCTGGAATTTGCCAGCATTTATTTGGGCCTGCTCGACACCAGCGCCTCGCGTTTAACCATCTTTTTGTACACCGCGCCGTTTTGGGTCGCGGTGTGCGTGCCCTTGCGGGTGCGCTCTGAACGCCTAGGACCCTGGCAATGGTTGGGCCTGCTGTTGGCCTTTGGCTCGGTGGGGCTGGCTTTGCAAGAAGGCTGGCATGGGCCAGGCGACAACCCTTTGCAATGGCGTGGCGACTTGCTCGGCGTGCTGGCCGGGGCCTTGTGGGGATTGACCACCGTGACCCTGCGCACCACCCGCGTGGGCCAAGTGGGTGCCGAAAAAATGCTGCTCTACCAAATTGGCGTCAGCGCCCTGGTGTTGCCCCTCATCTCGCTGCTGCTGGGAGAGCCCTGGAACTGGGACGCCCCCAGCTTGGCCTGGGTGTCGGTGGCCATCCAATGCACCTTGGGCGCGTTTGTCACCATCTTGATTTGGATGTGGCTCATCGCCCATTACCCAGCCACGCAGGTCACTTCGTTTTCGTTTTTATCGCCCATGTTCACCCTGGTGATCGCCATCCTGTGGCTGGGCGAACCGTGGACCTGGAGCCTGGCCGTCGCCATGGCCGGCGTGGCCGCGGGCATCGTGATGGTCAACCGGCCGGCGGCACCGGCAAATGCTGAGGCTGCGCAGAGCCAGTGAGGGCGACCCATCGCCCATCACCTGATCGACACAGTATTCGCCCACCTTTGCCTTCCCAGGGCCTACCAAACTTTGAAGTATGGGTTCTGCGCCTGGAAACAACGCCAATTAGCGGCTTTCACGACCCACGTCTGTATGGGGGCCAATTTGGATTTGGCCTTTGGCTTTTTCAACATCCCCGATGGCAGACAAAAGCAATTCGCTGTCGCCGCTGGCCAAGGCCAGACGGAGGTACTCGGCGATGACCTCCGGGTTGTCGAGGTGGTTGGCGGGGTCAAATTCCGTGGTTTTGCGCATGTGAAACTCCCTTGGCAATCTCTTTGGCTTTGACAATCACTCTAACTGGGGTGAACTGATCGCCCCAGCCCACCCGCATGAAAAAAGGGCGCCGAAGCGCCCATTTTGATGCCCACTGGGCCCATGGCCACAGCTTGGCACGGGTGGGTCGCCGCGTCGCTGCGCGACGGGCGACACCCGTTTAGTTGGCAAACGCCGCAATGCCGGTGATGGCGCGGCCCAAAATGAGGGCGTGGATGTCATGCGTGCCCTCGTAGGTGTTGACCACCTCCAAGTTCACCAAATGGCGGGCCACGCCAAACTCGTCGCTGATGCCGTTGCCGCCCATCATGTCGCGGGCCATGCGGGCAATGTCCAGCGCTTTCCCGCAGGAATTGCGCTTCAAGATGGAGGTGATTTCCACGCTGGCCGTGCCTTCGTCTTTCATGCGGCCCAAGCGCAAACAGCCTTGCAGGCCGAGTGAAATCTCAGTTTGCATGTCGGCCAGTTTCTTTTGGATGAGCTGGTTGGCGGCCAGTGGGCGACCAAACTGCTGGCGGTCCAAGGTGTATTGGCGGGCGCGGTGAAAACAGTCTTCGGCCGCACCCAAGGCACCCCAAGCGATGCCGTAGCGTGCGCTGTTCAAACAGGTGAACGGGCCTTTCAAACCTTGCACCTCGGGGAAGGCGTTTTCTTCGGGCACAAACACGCCGTCCATGACGATCTCGCCGGTGATGGATGCACGCAAACCCACTTTGCTGTGGATGGCGGGGGCACTCAAACCTTTCATGCCTTTTTCCAGCACAAAGCCACGGATGGGGCCGACCGCGCCGGATTCGCTGACCTCTTTGGCCCAGACCACAAACACGTCCGCGATGGGCGAGTTGGAGATCCACATTTTGTTGCCTTTGAGCTGATACCCGCCTTTGACCTTTTGCGCACGGCTGGCCATGCTGGCCGGGTCCGAGCCGTGGTCGGGCTCGGTCAGGCCAAAGCAGCCAATCCATTCGCCGGTGGCGAGTTTGGGCAGGTATTTTTGGCGCTGGCCTTCGGTGCCGAACTCGAAAATGGGCAGCATCACCAAGGACGATTGCACGCTCATCATCGAGCGGTAGCCAGAGTCGACACGCTCAACCTCTCGGGCGATCAGGCCATAGGCCACGTAGCTGAGTCCTGGGCCGCCGTATTCCGCAGGGATGGTGGGGCCGAGCAAGCCGAGTTCGCCCATTTCACGAAAGATGGCGGGGTCGGTTTTTTCATGGCGAAAGGCTTCGGTGACGCGGGTCAGCAACTTGTCTTGGCAGTAGGCGCGTGCCGCCTCTTCGATCATGCGCTCGTCTTCAGAGAGCTGCTGCTGCAATAAAAAGGGGTCGTCCCAGTGAAAGGAGGCCTTGGCCATGAAAACTCCTGGTGAATGTGTGGCTGACAAATGAAAGAGGGGGATCATAAGCCCACACGCATTTATTAATCATCCACAGGGGTCATCCAGGGCCCTGCATATGAGATTGGCAAAAATCAACTGCAAAACAACGCCAACTTTGAGGCCGGCACAAAAGTGGTCTAGCTGTCTGCGTTCTAGATAGAAAGATAAAGTTTTGCAATGGCCAACCTCGCATTTATTCGCTGGTGGCAATACGCTCCATCGCCTGCCTGGCCGTGACGATGGGTATGCCTTGATAACTGCCCAATGCCAACAAATCCCGCTTGTCTCCAGAAACGATCAGGTCAACAGCCCCCGACAAGGCAGCAGCCAGCACATGGTCATCATCCGGGTCTGAGGGCACCACACGGGCGACCTCCGTTGGCGAGACCACCCACGCCAGGGTGCGCAAGTCATCCACAATGGCCTGGGGCGTCAGCCCAGCCAGGGCCAGTCGCGAGGCAAACTTATCCCGCGCCATCACTTCCAAGAACTCGGCCAACAAAACCTCGCTGGTACACCACTCAAACTCTCCGGTCTTGACCGCCTCCATCAACTGGCGCGCAAGGCCGGCAGAAATAACCCCTGAAATCAGCAGGTTGGTGTCAATGACAATGCGCATTTGGCTGCGGACATGTTTGCGGATGACAGCTGGTTATGCAGCCCCGCGCTCAAGGCGTGCCTTTTGAATCTCTTTTTCGATCTCGTCGCCTGTGATGGGTGGCAGGCCCAGTGCATCGAGCCGCGCCATGGCGTCAGTCAAGCCTCGTGCGGCCGACTCCCTTTGCACACGGGAAGCCAAAAATTCCACGAAGTCAACCACCTCAACCACGCGCTCAGGCGGTAACCCCTTGAGGCCTTGAATGATTCGGGATTCCAGTGCGGTCATATCCGTTTCTCCTCAGCGTTGCATGCCTTATGAGCGCCAAATGGTGCGCCCGCCTGTGCACATTGAGCCTTGCCCACGGGCGCTGCTGGTTTATTGAGAGCCCGTTTCAAATAACTATACCTGCTTCCCTTTTTCTGCCGACGTCATGCCCATGGCATGACCCGCAGGACAGGCCACAAGCCATTCAAGGCGACCCGAATGGGTGACAGGCTTTCTTCAGTGCTCAGCGCACCGCCTGCAAAGCCCGCACCCGCGCCACCGCTGCCTCCAAGTTTTCCCAAGGCGCTTGGCTGAGGGCGTAACGCTGTCGCATGTAGCGCGCCAGTTCGGCGATTTGTGAGTCGGTGAGGGCATGGCGAAAGCCGGGCATGAAGCCCACTTGCGGGCCGGGCACGTCTTGCACGCCGTCCAAAATCACCCGAATCAGGTTGTCGGGCAGCTGGCTGTGCAAGTTGGTGTTGAGCGCCAAGGGCTGGTTCACGCCCAGCAGCTTGGGGCCGTCGCCGTCGTGGTGGCAGGCGCTGCAAGCGCCATCAAACATGCGCTGACCGGGGCTGCCCACCAAGGCGCTGCGCTGATCGGCGGCTTGCTGCACGAGCTGTTGGGCCAAAGCCGCGCTGTCGGTGGCGGGCGGGTTGAAGCTGGCCAAATAAGTGGCCATGGCACGCACATCGGCATCGGGCACCTGGGCCAATTGCTGCACCACGGCGGTCATGGGGCCGGCCGCCATGCCGTGGTGGGGCGCGTGGCCGTGGCGCAAGTAGCTGTACAGCGCGTCAGCGCTCCACGGCACGGGCGACTTGGACAGCGCGGTGAGCGCCGGCGCCTCCCAGCCGTCAACGACCGCACCACTCAAATAGGCCGCGCCGCCGCGCTCTGCGCCCACGGCATTGCGCGGCGTGTGGCAAGCGCCGCAGTGGCCCACGCCTTGCACCAAGTAAGCGCCCCGGTTCCATTCGGCAGATTGGCCGGGCGTGGGCACAAAGGGCTGGGTGTCGTGGAACAAGCCCTTCCAGCTGGCCATGAAAGCGCGCTGGCCAAACGGGAACGCCAGGCCGGTGCTGGGTGGCGACGAGGCCACGGGGGTTTGCGCCATGAGGTGGGCATACAGGGCCACCAGGTCGTCGTCGTTCATCTTGGCAAACGATGTGAACGGAAACGCCGGGTACAGGTGCCGCCCATCGCGCGAGACGCCTTCGCGCATGGCGCGTTGAAACGCGCTGAACGACCACTGCCCCATGCCGTGCACCGGGTCGGGTGTGAGGTTGGTGGTGTAGATGGTGCCAAACGGCGTGTCGATGGCGCGGCCACCCGCGTTGGGCACGCCACCGGGCGCGGTGTGGCACACCACGCAATTGCCTGCGGCGGCCAACAGGCGGCCGCGCTCCAGCGTTTCGGCGCTGTACAAGCTGCTGGGACTATATTGAACGGGTGCGATGCTGGCGCGCCAACCCAGCAAGGCCAGGGTGGTGCCCACCACGCCGACCAACACCACGCCCACGCGCGACCAGGTGGGCAATGCCTGCGGCCAGCGCACACCTTGGGGCATGGGCTGGGACTCCGCCGGCGGGGCTGGATGAGGCGCGGGGCCATCGGTGGCGCCGGCTTGGCTTTGCAAAGCCGCGCGCACCCGCTCGGGGGTGAAGGGAGGTTCGCGAAAGCGCACGCCAGTGGCGTCAAAAATGGCATTGGCAATGGCTGCGGTGCCGGGCACCGAAGACGACTCGCCCGCGCCCAGTGGCGGCTCGTGTTGGCGCGGCAGGGTGACCACCTCGATCACCGGCACATCGCGGAAATTCAATATCGGGTAAGCGCCCCACTCTTGCGCGACCACGGTGTTTTTGTGCGGCTCGGTTTGCACCTCTTCTTTGAGGGCGCGGCTGGTGGTTTGCAACACATTGCCGTGGATTTGGTGCTGCACGCCCGCGGGGTTGATCATCATGCCCGCGTCGTGACCCACCACCACGCGGCTGACGTGCACTTCACCGGTGCGCCGGTTCACCTCGACATCGGCCACCCAGGCCGACCAGGCCGCGCCAAAGCCCGGCCATTTGCTGTGCACATAGCGCGCATAGGCCACGCCCTGACCGCGCAACACCTCGCCGGCCGTGCCCGGCACCGCTTGCTGGTGCGGCCCGGTGCGCGCCACCCAACCGGCACGCTGGGCGGTGGCGGCCAGCAGCTCGTTGGCGCGCGGGTCTTGCAGGTACTGCAAGCGGAATTCAACCGGGTCCACCCCCGCCGCCGTGGCCAGCTCGTCGATGTAGCTTTCATGGGCGAACGAACTCGGCAAGGCCGAGACCCCACGCAGCCAAGAGGCGCGCAAGATGGGCGCCATGTCGTTCACGCTCACCCGCAGGTTGGTGTAGGCATACGGCGGGCGCGCGGTGCGGTCGCCCATTTCATAGGCCTGGGCCAAGGGCTCGATGGTGCGGGTCAACAGCAGGGCCAAGGTGGGTGCACCGTTGGAGGGGTAGCTGGTTTCAAAGTCGTAAGCGGCGACGCTGCCGTCGGCATTCAAGCCGCCGCGCACATCCATGAGCTGGGCCGCGCCTTTGGGCTCCCAGGCGTGCTCTTGCTCGCGGGTGAGTTGCACCCGCACCGGCGCACCCACCGCGCGGGCCAGCAAGGCGGCATCAGCGGCGACGTCGTCAGCGCCATTGCGGCCATAGCAACCAGCGGCCTCCATGCGCACCACGGCAATGTCAATCTCGTTCAAGCCCATCAGCTTGGCCAGGTCGGCGCGCAACACATGCGGGCTTTGGGTGCCGGCCCAAACGGTGAGACGCGCATCGCCCGCCTCCGCCTCTGGCGGCCACAGGGCCAAAGCACAAGACGGCCCCATCGACGCGTGCATTTGATACGGCCACACATAGGTGCGCGACAGCCGTTGCGCGGCTTGGGCCATGGCGGCGTCCACATCGCCGTCATCGACCAAGCGGCGTTGGGTGGACGGGTTGGTGCGCAAAGCCTGTTGCAAGTCGCCCAAGGGGGGCAGGCCAGGCCAGTCTTTCCACTGCACGCGCAATTCGCGCATGGCTTGTTCGGCGTGTTCTTCGCGCTCAGCCACCACACCGACAAAGTCGCGAATCACCACCACTGCGCGCACGCCGGGAATGTGGGCGATCGACGACTCGTCCACCGACAACAAGGTGTTGCCGATGAAGTCGCCATGGTCAGCACCCACATAAGGCGGGCGCACCACACGGCCATGCAGCATGCCGGGCACGCGCATGTCATGCACAAACAAGGCCTCGCCGGTGACTTTGGCCGGTATGTCCATGCGCTGCATCGGTTGGCCAATGAGCCGGTGTTCGGCTGCGGGTTTGAGCGGTGTGTCCAGCGCCAAGCCGAGGGCCACATGTTCACCTGCCAACACATCGGCATAGCGGCACTGGCGTGTGGGGTCGGCGCGCACCATGACCACACCGGCTTGCACGTGCAAATCGGCCGGCGCAGCACCCAAGCGCTGGGCCGCACGCTCGAGCAGCCAAGCCCGGGCCTGTGAGGCACCGGCGCGCAAGGGGGCAGCATGCATTTGCAACGATGTGCTGGCAATGGTCGGCCCTTGGTTCGGTGCCAAGGTGGTGCTGCCCAACACCACATGCACATCGGACAGGCCCACATCCAATTCTTCGGCCACCACTTGCGCCAGCGCGGTGCCGATGCCCGTGCCCAAATCCACATGGCCATGCAAGGCGGTGACGCTGCCGTCGTCCCACACGGCGAGCAAAATTTCCACGCCTTCGGCAGGGTTGCTGGGCACCGCAGAGGGCTGGCCTTTGACCGGGGGCGGAGGCGGGGGTGGCTCGCGGGTGATGAGCAACACCCCCGTGGCTGCATGGAAGTCAGCGCGGCGCTGGGGTTGGGCGGCGCGGCGCGTCATGTGGGCACGCCTTGCATGCGCTGCGCGGCCAACATCACCGCTTGAATGATTTCGATGTGGGTGCCGCAGCGGCACAAATTGCCCGACAGTTCGCGGCGCACATCGGCCTCGCTGGGGTTAGGCTCGCGGGCCAACAAGGCGGCGGCCATCATCACCATGCCATTGAGGCAGTAGCCGCACTGCGCGGCTTGGGCGTCGATGAAGGCTTGTTGCACCGGATGCAACTCGCCCGGCACGCCGTGCAAAGGGGCCAAGCCTTCCAAGGTGGTGATCTCGCGCCCAGCCACACCGCGGGCCGGGATGGCACAGGCGCGTGCCGCCACGCCATCGACCCACACCGTGCACGACCCGCACTCGCCCAAACCGCAACCGTATTTGGGCCCATTGAGCTGCAAGTCGTTGCGCAACACATTCAACAAGCTGGCTTGGCCCGCTTCGGGTGGCAGCTCACAGCGCACCTGATTGACGTGTAAAACCGTGGGGGGGCGCATGCGGTGGGTGGCTTTCAAACGCTCAAGTAGTTGCGTCGCACTTCTTCGTTGGCGGCCAAGTCCTGCATGCTGGCTTGGTAGCGGATTTGCCCCTTCTCCAGCACATAGGCGCGGTCAGAGACCAGCTCGGCAAAGTGCATGTTTTGCTCTGACAACAAGATGCTCACGCCCTGCGCTTTGAGGGCCAAAATCATCTGCACCATTTGCTCGACGATGAGCGGGGCCACGCCCTCGGAGGGCTCGTCGAGCAAGACCAAAAACGGATTGCCCATCAGCGTGCGGGCCACGGTGAGCATTTGTTGCTCGCCGCCACTCATGCGGCCACCGGGGCGATGCGGCATTTCACCCAGGTTGGGAAACAACTCGAACAAACGCTGCGGCGTCCAATGTGGCGCCGGTGTGCCATCGGGCCAATGGCGCGGCGCTTGTTTGCCGACCTCGAGGTTTTCGGTGACGGTGAGGTCGGTGAAAATGCGCCGGTCTTCGGGCACAAAGCCCAGGCCCAGCCGGGCCGCGTGGTGCGGCTCGCTGCGCGAGAGGTCGTGGCCCATGAAGCGGATGTCACCGCGCCGGCGCGCCAGCATGCCGATCAAGGCCTTGAGGGTGGTGGACTTGCCCGCACCGTTGCGCCCCATCAAGGCCACCACTTCGCCACGCCGGACTTGCAAGTCCACGTCAAACAAAATTTGGGCGGCGCCATACCAAGCGGCCAGGCCTTTGGCTTCCAGCAAGGTGTCGGTGTTCAGGGTGGTCATGTGGGGCGGGTCAAGCGCTGGGCTTTTCAAAGGTTTTACCGGTGCCGAAGTACACGGCCTGCACCTGGGGGTGGTCGCGGATGTCCTGGGGCTTGCCCTCGGCAATCAAGCGGCCACGCGCCAGCACGATGATGCGGTCGGCATAGGCAAACACCACGTCCATGCTGTGCTCGGTGAAGAGCACCGCCAAGCCGCGCTGCAACACCAGGTCTTTGGTCAAGGCCATCAACTCGTTGCGCTCTTTGGGGGCCATGCCGGCGGTGGGCTCGTCCATCAGCAGCAGCTTGGGGTCGTTGGCCATGGCGATGGCCAACTCCACCCGCTTGACGTCACCATAGGCCAACACATTGCAGGGCCGATCGGCCTGGGGCTTCATGCCCACTTGGTCGAGCAAGGCCAGCGCATCGTCACGGCGATGCTCAGCAGCGCGCCGCCACATCGACAACAGCAGATCGTCGTGTGAGAGCAAAGCCATTTGCACGTTTTCCACCACGGTCAATGAGGCAAAGGTTTCGGCAATTTGAAAGGTGCGCCCCACACCTTGGCGCCAAATGTCGCGCGGCTTGCGCCCGACCAACTCTTGGCCTTGCAACATGATGGAGCCTTGATCCGCATTCAGCTGGCCATTGACCATGTTGAAGGTGGTGGACTTGCCCGCGCCATTGGGGCCAATCAAGGCCAGCAACTCGCCGGGCGCCAGATCAAAGCTGATGCCGTCCACCGCTTTGACGCCACCAAAGGACTTGCCCAGGTTGCTCACTTGCAGCAGCGCGCTCATGGTGCGGCCCCCGTGGAAGGCGTCGCTTTGCCACGCCAGCGCAGCCACAGCATTTGCGCCGAGCCGGAAATGCCCTGGGGAAAGAGCAGCACCAACAACAAAATGACCGAGCCCAACATGGCGCGCCAGTAGTCGGTGTTGCGCGCCACCACATCGTGCAGCCAAGTGAAGCTGAAGGCACCGACCACGGGGCCGGCCAAGGTTTGAATACCGCCCAACAAGACCATGACCAAGCCGTCCACCGACTTGCCCACGCTCATCGATTCGGGCGAAATGCTGCCTTTGGAAAACGCATACAAAGCCCCCGCCAAACCGGCCACGCCGCCAGCCAGCACAAAGGCGAACCATTGCAAGCGTTTGACATCGATGCCAATCGCATCGGCGCGCAGCACCGAGTCGCGGCCCGCACGCAATGCATAACCAAACGGCGAAAACAACACCCGCCGAAGCCCCAGCACGCCAGCCACCACCAGCCCCAAGGTGAGCCAGTAATACATGCGCTTGTCGCTGAACAGGGCCGACGGCCACACGCCGGTGAGGCCGTTGCTGCCGCCGGTGAAGCTGTCCCATTGGAAGGTCACCGCCCAGGTGATTTGGGCAAACGCCAAGGTGAGCATGGCCAGGTACACGCCCGATAAACGCACCGCAAACCAACCAAACACCAAGGCACCGAAAGCCGCGACCAAGGGCGCCACCAGCAACGACACCTCCATCGACAAACCCAAAGCGCGCACCAGCAGCGCCGCGCCATAGGCGCCCAAACCAAAATAAGCCGCATGCCCAAAAGAGTGCATGCCCGCTGGCCCCATGATGAAGTGCAAGCTGGTGGCAAACAATGCGGCGATCAACAAATCGATCATCAACACCGTGGTGTAGGGTGAGTTGGGCGTGAGCCAAGGCATGGCCACCAAGACCACGCCCAGCAAGGCCGCGGCCCACACATAAACCGGGCTGGCCGCGCGCAAAGGCTCTTCGCGCAAACCCACATAGCGGCTGGGGGCCTGGGGCTTGCCCAGCAAGCCCCAAGGCCGCCACACCAAAACAATGGCCATGACCAAAAAGTCCACCACCAAGGTGAGTTTGGAAAACGACACCGCCACCCCAAACACCTCAACCATGCCAAGCCAAATGCACACCGCCTTGACTTCGGCGATCAGCAAGGCAGCCAAATAAGCCCCAGGGATGGAGCCCATGCCGCCCACCACCACCACGACAAAAGCCGCGCCAATGATGTTCAAGTCCATTTCCAAATTGGCCGGCTCACGCGGCAACTGCAAGGCCCCGCCCAAGCCCGCCAACATCGCACCCAAAGCAAACACCGCGGTGAACAACCAAGCTTGGTTGACGCCCAAGGCACTGACCATTTCGCGGTCTTGGGTGGCCGCGCGCACCAAGGTGCCAAAGCGGGTGCGGGTGAGCAACAGCCACAGCAGCGCCAAAACAATCGGGCCCGCCACAATCAAAAACAAGTCGTACATGGGGAACTGCCGACCCCCGATGGACACCGAGCCAGCCAAGCCAGGGGCACGGGGTCCGAGCAATTCTTCCGGGCCCCACAGCCACAGCACCGCGTCTTTGATGACCAACACCAGGGCAAAGGTGGCCAGCAACTGAAACAACTCTGGCGCTTTGTAAATGCGGCGCAACAAGAGCATTTCGATCAAGGCACCGAGCACCCCCACCGCCACAGCGGCCAAGGCCAAGCAGGGCCAAAACCCAATGCTGCCCGCGAAACGCTCGACCACGGTGTAGGCGATGTAAATGCCGGCCATGAAAAACGAGCCGTGCGCGAAATTCACGATGCGGGTGACGCCAAAAATCAGCGACAAGCCCGCCGCCACGAAAAACAGCGATGACGCCGCCGCCAAGCCATTCAACAACTGAACGAGGAAGCCAGAAAAACTCATGTGGCACGCATTTCGTGTCTAAGCCTGAAAACGAAACCCCCCAGCCAGTCGCTGCCCAGGGGGCCCGTCACATCAGGAAAGGGTGTCAGTCTGCGGCGCGTGATTTTTTCACGTCAGCCGCCGATGGCTGGTATTGCGCACCATCCAAATAGCGCGCATCCACCATCACGCCTTTGCCACCCTCGTTTTTGGTGCGGCCCACAAACGCGCCCATGGTGGATTGGTGATCCTCTGCGCGGTAAGTGATCTTGCCAAACGGGGTGTCCACCTGCAGGCCGCGAAAGGCCACACGCAACTTTTCAGAGTCGGTGCTTTGGGCCTTGGCCACCCCAGCCGCCACCGACTTGATCATCGCGTAACCCACCACCGAGCCCAGGCGCGGATAGTCTTTGAACTTGGCTTGGTAAGCCTGCAAGAACGCTTTGTGCTCGTTGGTGGCGACGTTGTTCCAGGGGTAGCCGGTGACCAACCAACCATTGGGGGTTTCGTCTTTGAGCGGGTCCAGGTACTCGGGTTCGCCGGTCAACATGCTGACCACTTCGCGGCCTTGGAACAAGCCGCGGGTATTGCCCTCGCGCACAAACTTGGACAGGTCAGCGCCAAACAAGACGTTGTAGATGGCATCGGGCTTGGCATCGGCCAGGGCTTGAACCACGCTACCGGCATCGAGCTTGCCCAAAGGCGGGGCCTGCTCGGCCACAAACTCCACATCGGGTTGTGCGGCTTTGAGCAAGGCCTTGAAAGCGGCGACTGCCGATTGACCGTATTCATAGTTGGGGTAGACCACGGCCCAGCGTTTTTTCTTCAGCTTGACCGCCTCGGGCACCAACATGGCCGCTTGCATGTACGTGCCGGGGCGCAAACGGAAGGTGTAGGCGTTGCCGCCTTGCCAAGTGAGCTTGTCGGTCAAGGGCTCGCCGGCCAAGAAAAAGGCTTTCTTTTGCTTGGCAAAGTCGGCCACGGCCAAACCCGTGTTGGACAAGAAGGTGCCGGTGAGCACATCGATTTTTTCGCGCGAGATCAGCTCTTCAGCCACGCGCACGGCGTCACCCGGGTTGGCGTTGTCGTCGCGGGTGATGAGTTCGTATTTTTTGCCCATGAAACCACCGGCGGCATTGATTTCGTCAATGGCCAACTCCATGCCTTTTTTGTAGGGCTCCAAAAAAGCGGGCTGCACTTTGTAGCTGTTGATCTCACCGATCTTGATGGTGTTTTGGGCCTGAGCAGGCACGGCGGCCCAAGTCAGGGCCGCCAGCGCGATGGCGCGGCGTAGGGTGTTGACAGCTTTCATGGTGGGTCTCCTGTGGTGGTTTGAAGCGAAAAAATAGGTCTGCGTTTCAGCGCAAACCGTCCTGACCTTGAATCTCATGGACTTGCAAGCCGCCAATGCGCGGCAAGGGACGGCCACTGTCGGTGACGACAACGGCGACAACGATTTCTGCCGCGCGTGGCGCGTCGCTCACGCGTGCTTCCATGGCGTCAAAGTGGCTGCGCACAAAAGCGGCGTCTTTGTGGCCCAAGGGCACGTCAATGGCCGCACCCATGCCGCCGCATTTTTTGGCCGACGGCACCAGGGCCGCGCCTTTTTCAACCGCTTGGCGCAAGGGCGCGCCCAGCTTGGGGTGCAAAATAGCGGCCGCGTGTTCGAGCTCGCCACCCTCACCCACGATCGCGGCCTTGCCGTAACTGTGCGCTTGGCCCGGCGCGATGCCCAGGGCTTGCACGCACTTTTGGCCCAGCAAAGCGCCCAACTCTTCGCCAATGGCGATCAGCTCATCGAGGTTTTCGCTGTAGCGACCGGCATAGGGGTTGGCAATCACCGCCATGGCCAAAGCCCGGCGCGTGGGTGGTGACACGGTGCGGCCCATCTCTTGCCAAGTCTCATCGACTTGGACCACGATTTTTCGAATGTTGGCGGGCATGGTTCGCGTCTCCTGGGATTCTGATGTGTCGGGTCTTCGGTGTCAGTGGTTCGGGTGATGTGCGTCGTTTCAAGCCAACGCCAAAGCATCGCTGGCACAGGATACCTGTTGGCCATCCACAGCGCCGCCCAGGGTCAATGCCATTGACTGGCCTTGGCACACCAAAAACGCGGCCGCCATCAAGCCCTGGGCTTGGCATTCGCGCGCACACTCCCACCCGTTTTGCAAGGCTTGGTGCACCAAGCGGGCGGGCAACTGGGGCACATCAACGGTCACCGCCAGGTCGCCCAAATCGGTCATGTCGCGCAAGCTGTGGGCGGGTAGGCGCACGATGCCGGGGTGGTCCACGTTGACCGCATTGGCAATCATGCTGGCTGCGGCATCGGCTTGCGCAGCGGTGGCCGCAAGCACGGTCACGCTGTCGGCGATGCCAAAAGAAAAGCTGCGCCCGCGCCAGCCGCTGGTGGCCACGCCGCGCACCGGCATGGCGTGGGTGACTTCCAATGCGCCGTCCAATTGGATGTCTTGCCCCCACCCGTGCGCTGGCAAGCGCGCCAAGTCGGCATACAAACCCACGCGCGCCGACTGCCCGGGCGTGAGGTGCAGGGCAATGTCGCCGCCATTGTTGACCCAAGCGCGGGCCACGCCAGGCCGGTCGTAGCTGGCGATCAAGCTTTGCGCCACACTGCCGGCCACAGCGGCCATGGGCGTGATGAAGTGCTGCGCCGCCCACGGCAAGCAGGCCTGCCACATGCGCCGCGCCACCGCGCCATGCAGCGGGCAGGGCCGATGGGCTTGCACCGGCAAACGCAGCACCGGCCACTCTTGCATCAGCTCGTCGAGCAGGGGTACAAAACGCGCCCAAGCGCTTTCATGGGCATCCTCCACCGCCGCTGGGCCATGGGGGCCCACCGGATCGGCGCCGATCACGATGTCCATCGGGCCGTGCTGAAAGTGCCAGCGGCCATCGGGTAAAAGTTGTCGCGAAGCGGTCACGTTGCGCACCTTATCCGAGCATCGGGTCTTGCCCGAGCGGCCAGGGATTTGCAGATGGCTGTGCTTCCCACTTGAGCGCGGTGGGCGCGCCTTCGTTGTGCCAAGCGCCGTGGCGCAGCACGTCTTCCAGCGAGCGCACATGGCCCATGTGTCCACCCAGGGCTTGATAATCCGATAAGCGCATGCTGAATTCAATCGGCGCAATGATGGCCGGTGTGGGCACGGTGCCAAAGCTGTTGTCGGGCATGCGCAAGACATCGCTCATCACGGTGATGCCGCCGCCGGGCCAAACAAACGCCGGGGCCCCACCACAGGTGACATTGACCAAAGCTTGTTTGATGGCCCGGGTGAGCAGCACCGGGTTTTCTGTGACGCCAGCGCGCAAGCTGCCGCCGGCCCCGCCCAAAAACATCACGCTGCACAGCGACGGCTCGCAGTTTTCGCCAATGCGGTCCACGATGGTGCGCACCTCGGCAGGCATGTCTTGCTGCACCGCTTGCAACTGGTCGTTGAGCACATACCAAGCCGCATGCTCGCCGGTGGTGGAGGTGACCAACAAGCGCAAGCCGGGCCAAACCACTTTGGGGTCCCAGCCTTCGATGATGGACAAGGGGTCCACGATGTCGGTGCCGCCCCAACCATTGCCAGGGTTGGCCACTTGAAAGTAACGCCCGGGCGTGGACTTGCGGCCCAACACCGCAATGCCCGAGGGCCGCATGTCCAGGCAACGGCCGGCTTGGTGTTCGGTCAGCACGCCGGTGATGTGGTCATCGAGCACCAGCACCTCATCAGCCACGCCATAAAACTGCCGCGCAAAAATGCCCACCACAGCCGAGCCGCAGCCCACCCGCATGCGTTGTTCTTCCACACCATTGACGATGGGTGCGCGGCCCGCCTGAATGACCAGTTGCGCGCCGCCATCAATGGTCAACGACACCGCCTGTTTGTTGCCCAAGGCCTCCATCATCTCAACGGTGACGCGGCCTTCTTTTTTGCTGCCACCCGTCAAGTGGTGCACGCCACCCAGCGACAGCATTTGAGAGCCGTATTCGGCGGTGGTCACATGGCCCACCACTTCGCCTTTCATGCGCACATTGGCTTGCTCGGCACCCAAGTAGCGGTCGGTATCGATCTTGACCTTGAAACTGCAGTAACTGAAGATGCCCTCGGTGACCACGGTCACCATGTCCACGCCGTCCACTTTGGAAGACACGATGAAGGGGGCGGGTTTGTAATCGGGATAGGTGGTGGAAGAGCCCACGCCGGTGACAAAGACCTGGTCGGCATGGACCAGGTCGCCATTCCAGGGCGCGGGTGCGGCATCTTCGCCGCGCGCCACAAAAGGCACCAGCTGGGGCTCGGTTTGCGCGAGTTCGCGGCGCAACAGAACCACCGGATCCAAGCGCACCAGCACCCCATCGTGGTTGGCGTAGCGGTCGCAAGCGCCGACACGCCCCACCGATATTTGGCACAGCACCGGGCAGGCATTGCATTCGATTTTGACGCCGCTCATGCGCTCGTTGCGCAAATTGGCGCGCTCCTGAAACTCAGGGGCGGCGGGCGCTTCGATGCTGGGCAATCCGTCGGTTTTCGAGTGTTCCGTCATCACCGGTTTTGTTCGTCAGGGGTCTGCGATGCGCTGTTGCACACCAGCTGCAGTTTGTGTAGCATTCACCACACCAAAATGTTGCTCTCTACATGAAACATCAATATAGCGCATCCTTTTTTGCCGCGCAAGCATGGTTTTCCCAGAGGGCGCCCAGGGGTGCGGGCCGCACCGGGCACACGGGTTTTCACCACCCTTGGCGGGGCACGCCGGCGCACCCACCCGTCGCCCCCGAGACTCACGCCCACCGATTCATCGACCAATAATTCACCATGGTCACCACCGCACGCCAACCCAAAGCCCGCTTGGCCAAGCCAGCGGGCAAACGCAGCGCAGGCGTGCGCGAGCACAGCGCGCAACAGACCCGCGAGAGCATCTTGCGCGCGGCCATCAAGGTGTTTGCACAGCACGGCTATGAAGGTGGCAGCGTGGAGAAAATTTCGCGCTTGGCCAAGTCGTACGACCGGATGATTTACTACTACTTCGGCAGCAAGGAAGGCTTGTTCGTTGAAGTGTTGGAAACCATTTACCAGCGCATGAATGACGCTGAGGCTGAGTTGGCACTGGATGTGGGCCAACCACTTCTGGCCCTCGAGCAAATGGTGCACTTTGTGCTGGACTATTACCGCGCACACCCAGAGTTTGTCACCCTGCTCAACACAGAAAACCTGCACAAGGGCCGCCACATTGTCAAATCGCTGCGGGCCAAGGAATACTCCTCACCCGCGATCACCGTGATTGGCGACATCTTGCAAGCAGGCGTGCAGCAAGGGTTGATGCGTGCCGATGTGTCGCCGCGCGATGTCTATTTGCTGATTGCCGCCACTGGGTATTTTTATATGTCCAATCGCCACACCTTGACCGCCTTTTTGGGCGAGAACATCGACGCCCCGGCAGCCGTGGCGCAATGGAAACATTTTGTGCTCGACACGGTGTTTCGTGTCGTCAACCCTGCTGTTCAACCCGCTCTTTGAGGAGTCCCCCCATGGCCGACATCGCCGCCGCTGGCGCATCTGGAAAAGTCGTGATCAAGAACATTGGCCTGCTGCTGTCGGGCGATATTGATCAGCCCATCTTGCAAGCCGACACCATCGTGGTCGACAACGGCTTGATCGTTGCGGTGGGGCGTGAGAAAGATTGCGACCTGTCGAGCGCACAAACCACCATTGATGCACACCAAACCTGTGTCTGCCCCGGCCTGATCGACAGCCATGTGCACCCGGTGTTTGGCGACTGGACGCCGCGCCAAAACCAAATCGGCTGGATCGACTCGACCATGAATGGCGGCGTAACCACCATGATCTCTGCGGGCGAAGTGCATTTGCCGGGGCGGCCCAAAGACATCGTAGGCCTCAAGGCCTTGGCCATCACCGCCCAGCGCGCCTTTGACAACTTTCGCCCCGGCGGTGTGAAGGTGATGGCCGGTGCGCCGGTCATTGAAAAGGGCATGACAGAACAAGACTTCAAAGATTTGGCCGATGCGGGGGTGACGCTGTTGGGCGAAGTCGGCCTGGGCTCGGTCAAGGCCGGGTATGAAGCCAAAGAGATGGTCGCCTGGGCGCGCAAATATGGCATCCAAAGCACCATTCACACCGGCGGCCCGTCGATTCCGGGCTCGGGCATGATCGACAAAGATGTGGTGCTGGAAGCCGATGCGGATGTCATCGGTCACATCAACGGCGGCCACACCTCGCTGCCCGAAGCCCATGTGTGTGAGTTGTGCGAAAAATCATCCCGCGCCATCGAGATCGTGCACAACGGCAACGAACGCGTGGCCATCGCCGCGGCCAAAGCCGCGCTGGAACTCAAATGCCCGCACCGTGTGATTTTGGGCACCGACGGGCCGGCCGGCTCGGGCGTGCAACCCCTGGGCATCTTGCGCATGGTGGCCCTGCTCTCGAGCCTGGCCAGCATCCCCGCCGAATTGGTTTTTTGTTTCGCCACCGGCAACACCGCGCGCATTCGCCAGCTCAACTGCGGCCTGATCGAAGTCGGTCGTGCAGCCGACTTCGTGTTCATGGACCGGGCCCAACACACCGCGGGCAAAACTTTGCTCGAGAGCGTGCAATTGGGCGACATCCCCGGCATCGGCATGGTCATGATCGACGGCATCGTGCGCTGTGGGCGCAGCCGCAACACACCGCCCGCACAAGACATTCCAGAAGTCGTCAGCGGCCATTGAGCCCGCCCTAGGGGCGGCGCACCCGACCCAGGTGCGATGTTTGCCGACAGCACCGAGGTTTCACGCCCCGCTCAAGGTTTCGCGGATGCTGACACCGCACCTGCCCGCTTTTTGAAGAGCGCATGCAAGTCTTTGCGGACTTTTTCGATGTGGGCCACCAAGTGTTGGCTGGCGAGTTTGGTTTGGCCTTGTTGGCAAAGCTTCAGCAGCTGTTGGTGCTCTTTTTCTGCGCGGTCCAAGGCGCGCCCGCTGCGCATCTGAATGCGGGTGAATCGGTCGCTGGTTTGGAGCAAGGCGGCGACGATCGCATGGGTGCGCGGCAAGCGCGCATGTTTGTACAAAGCCAAGTGAAATTTGGCATTGAGCAAGCCCCAGCGCGCCACATCTTGGGTTTCGATGGCACTTTTGAATTCGGCATCCAATGCGGAAACCTCGGCAAAGTCTGCCGCCTTGAAGCGGGCAATTGATTTGACCAACAAGCGCGGCTCCAGCATCACACGCAGGTCAAAAACGTCGTCAATTTCTTCCAGAGAAAACGTGGACACGATGGCGCCTTTGTGCGGCGCGATGACCACCAAACCTTCTGATTCCAACTGAATCAAAGCTTCACGCACAGGAATGCGGCTGACCTGGAAGGTGCTGGCCAAGACGTCTTGTCGCAGCTGCTCCCCGGCGGGGTACGTGCCATTCAAGATGCCACGGCGCACCTCTTCAACGATGGCGGCAGACAAAGTGCGGTGACCCAAAGGGCTTTTCATGCGTCGATCTTAAAGGCTGAGTTGTCGATGGTGCTCTCGATTGTAGAATGTATATTCTTGCCATAGAATGCCGCTCAAGGAGATCGCGCACATGCAGCCAGCCGAAGGTTTGGGGTCGTCACCGCCATGGGTTCGGGGGGTGATTTGGCTGTCTGCCAAGTTGCTGGCCGCTGAGCGCTTGGCGGTTCCCGGCTTGATGTTTCTGATCACCGGCTTGATTTTGCTCAACGTCGTCACCCGCTACAGCGGCGTTTCTTTGTACTGGGTGGACGAGTCTGCCATTTACTCCGTGGTTTTTTTGTGCTTCATTGGCGCCTCGGCCATGACGCGTTTGCGGCTTGATTTCGCGGTCACGATGCTCACCGAGCGCTTATCCAACCAGGCCCAAAAATGGCTCAAAGTGAGCGCCACCGCCACCGTGCTCGCGTTTTCATTGGTTTTGCTTTGGTTTTGTGTCTTGTGGCTGGACCCCGTGGGCATGGCCCAGGCAGGCTTTGATGCCCGCGCATTGGCCGCGCAAACCTTCAACTTCATTTATACCGAGCGCACCCAAACCCTGAATTGGCCTGTGTGGATTTTGTATATGGTCATGCCTTGGTTTGCGCTGTCCATGGTGGTGCACAGCGCTGCCAACCTGGTCGAGGACTTGGGTCTGATTGCGCGATCCAACAACACCGCGTTTTTGAGTTCCAGCATGGAAGGCCTCAGTTGATATGTTGACCTTTGCTGTGTTCATGCTGGTGATGCTGATCGGCGTGCCGATCGGTTTGTGTTTGTGCATCGGTGGTGTGGCATTCATTGTCTCGCTCAACAACCCGGTTCTATACCAGTCCTACCCCTTGCAAATGTTTGGTGGGGTCGACAGCTACGGCTTGATCGCCATTCCGTTGTTCATCTTGATTGGCGAAATCATGAATGGCGGCGGCATCACCCAGCGCATTGTGGATTTGGCCATGGCGTTTGTCGGCTCAGTGCGCGCTGGCTTGGCCTATGTGAATATTTTGGCCAATATGTTTGTGGCCTCGATCTTGGGCTCGGCCACGGCGCAAGTGGCCATCATGTCGCAGATCATGGTGCCCGAGATGGAAAAGCAAGGTTACGAAAAGAACTTTGCCGCCGGCTTGACCGCCTATGGCGGCATGCTCGGCCCCATCATCCCGCCGTCGGTGATGTTTGTGGTTTACAGCGCCTTGGCCCAGGTGTCGGTGAGCGACATGCTGATTGCCGGTATCTTGCCGGGGGTGATTTTGACGGTGCTGTTTTTCGTCATCATCGCCGTGATGGGCTACCTGTACAACTTTCCCCGCGCACCGCATCGCACCATCAAGGAACGCCTGGCCACCGTTTTGAATGCGGCGCCCACCATGTTGATCCCCATCGTGATTGTGGGCTCCATCCTGACCGGGTTGGCCAACGCCACCGAATCTGCTGCCGTGGGTGCCGTGGCTGCGGCACTGGTAGGGCGCTACTGGACCAAAGAGTTTCAGTTCTCACGCTTGCCAGAGATGATGTTGCGGGCTGGCATTTATTCGGCCATCGTGCTTTTTTTGGTCGCAGCGGCAGCGGTGTTTTCGTGGATTTTGATTTACGGCAAAGTGCCCCAGGCCACCGCCGCCTGGGTTCAAACCGTGGCCAAAGACCCGATCACCTT
Organism: Limnohabitans rimovensis (SeqCode); assembly: GCF_965234775.1. Classification (GTDB taxonomy): domain Bacteria; phylum Pseudomonadota; class Gammaproteobacteria; order Burkholderiales; family Burkholderiaceae_C; genus Limnohabitans; species Limnohabitans rimovensis. Next base: position 146,627 of record NZ_OZ248568.1, read on the forward strand.
CATGCTGCTGACCAATGTGATTTTGTTGATCATCGGCACGGTGATTGATGGCATCCCCGGATTGATCATGACGGTGCCGATTTTGCTGCCCCTGGCCACCGATGTGTATCACATCGACCCGCGCCATTTTGGCGTGGTGGTGGTGGTGAATTTGGTGTTGGGCTTGTTGTCACCCCCCGTGGGCTTGTGCTTTTTTGTGGCGGCGGCCATCACTGGGGCCAAGCCCGGGAAGATGTTCATGGTCACTTTGCCGTTTTTTGGCATAGCCTGTGTGCTGCTGATTTTGTTGTCCATTTATCCGTTTTTGTCCCTCGCTCTTTTGAAATAAATCCACTTCATCAACCAGGAGAACTCTCATGACCGTTTCCCGCAGAAAAGTACTGTCTTATGGCGCCGCCTTGCCGCTGGCTTTGCCCACGCTTTCTTTGGCCCAGGCCAAAGAAATTCGACTGGGCATCATCACGCCCGTGGGCCACTCTTGGAACAAAGCAGCCTTGTTGTTGGGTGAAAAATTGAAAGAGGCCACCAATGGCCGCTTGACCATGACGGTGTTCCACTCCGGCCAGTTGGGCAACGAGTCGGCCATGATGCAGCAGTTGCAGTCTGGCGCTTTGGACATGGGCTTCATTCAGGCGGCTGAGTTGGGCTCACGCGTGCCCCACATCGCTGCCATCAACGCCCCGTACTTGGTGCGCTCAACGCCAGCTGTGGCCAAGTTTGTGCGCCACCCAGAGGTGTTGAAGTTGTTCGATGTGTTGCCCAGCACCACCGGCACCATCGGTCTGGGTTGGGGCATCACCGGCATGCGGGCCATTTTTTCATCACGTGACTTGAAGTCCTTGGCCGACATCAAGGGCATGAAACTGCGCATCAACCCCACGCCGGTTTACCGCGACTTCTACCAGTTGCTGGGTGCAGCACCCACGCCGATTCCCACGCCCCAGGTGTTTGACGCCATGTCAAATGGCCAAGTGGATGGCTTGGAGGCCGACCTGGAGTTTTCTTGGAACCAGCGCTTTGACAAGGTGTCCAAAGTCATCCTGCAAATGAATGCTTTGTTCATGCCTTTTGCCGCTGTGGTGTCGGGGCGGGTGTGGCAAACATTCTCAGCGTCTGACCGAGACTTGATCACCAAAACCGTCAAAGAAGTGTTGGACATCCAAATGGACGGCATCGTCTCGACCGAGCCGGGCCTGGTGGAAAGCTTCAGAAAAGCGCCCATCCCCATCCGCCAAGTCGCGGTCAACGACACCGACGCTGTGATTGCAGCATTTGACAAGATCTGGTTACCCCAGTCCCCGGTGATCGCCAATTTGCGCAAGATTGGCGCGTCCATTTAAACCCCGCTTGCGTCTGCCCTGTTGCACCATGCACCGGGGCAGACAACTATGAGGACGTGAGCCATGAGCAAGAATGTTTTTTCCGGAATGATGCCGGCGCTGATGACGCCGTGTAAACCCGACCGCACACCCGACTTTGATGCCCTGGTGAGAAAAGGCCAAGAGTTGGTCGGTGCCGGGATGGCGGGCGTGATCTACTGCGGCTCCATGGGCGACTGGCCCTTGCTCACCGACGAGCAGCGCATGACCGGCGTTGAAGGCCTGGTCAAGGCTGGGCTGCGGGTGATCGTGGGCACGGGAGCACAAAACCCCATGCGTGCAGCCGCCCTGGCCGCACATGCCAACAAAGTGGGCGCCGCTGGTTTGATGGTGATTCCACGCGTGTTGTCGCGCGGCTCCTCCGCAGCCGCCCAATATGCGCATTTCGCCGGTATTTTGGAAGCCGGCGGCAACTTGCCCGCGGTGATTTACAACAGCCCTTATTACGGTTTCGAGACCAAGGCCGATTTGTTTTTTGCCTTGCATGACAAATACCCTCAGTTGGTGGGCTTCAAAGAGTTTGGCAGCGCCCAAGCCATGAGCTACGCTGCCGAGCACATCACCGGCAAATCAGAGAGCCTGACCTTGATGGTGGGCGTGGACACCGAGGTGTTCCATGGCTATGTGAATTGCGGTGCCAAAGGCGCCATCACTGGCATTGGCAATGTGTTGCCCAAAGAGGTGTTGCATTTGGCTTCGCTGTGCGAAAAAGCGGCGATGGGCGACGCCACAGCCAGGCAGCAAGCAATGGAGCTGGAAGGTGCATTGCGCGTGCTGTCCACCTTCGATGTGGGCGTTGATTTGGTTTTGTTCTTCAAGTACTTGATGGTGCTGGAAGGCCACCGCGAGTACGAGTTGCACTTCAACCCCACGGACAGTTTGTCAGAGAGCCAAAAGCGCTTTGCCCGTAACCAATTGGAGTTGTTCAAGCGCTGGTACGCCGCCTGGGTCAAGCATTAAAAGGCCCCCCTTCTTTTTTTCAACGCTGCCATGAAGATCACTGCCATCAAGTTTTGGAAAGTGGATTTGCCTTTGCGCGAAGGACGCTACAGCTGGTCAAACGGTAATTTTGTTGAAGTTTTCGACTCCACGGTGGTGGCCGTGGAAACCGATGCGGGCATCACCGGCTATGCCGAATGCTGTCCTTTGGGTTCGGCCTACTTGCCGGCTTATGCGCTGGGGGTTCGCAGTGGCCTGGCCGAGCTGGGGCCGAAAATGATAGGCCTGGACCCCCGTAACCTGGACATGATCAACCGACACATGGATGCGGTTTTGCGCGGCCACCCCTATGTGAAGGCTCCAATTGATATTGCGTGCTGGGACATTCTGGGCAAAGCCACTGGCTTGCCGGTTTGTCAGTTGCTGGGCGGTGCGGCACAAGAAAAGGTGGCGCTGTACCGGGCCATTTCTCAAGAAGCGCCCGAGGTCATGGCCGCCAAAATTGCCGGCTATAAAAAACAGGGCTACACGAAATTTCAGCTCAAGGTGGGCGGCAATGCCGACATGGACATTGCCCGCATCCACGAAACGCGCGCCATTCTTGCCCCCAGCGATATTTTGGTGGCCGACGCCAATACCGGCTGGACCCGTGCACAGGCCGCGCGCGTGGTCTCTGCCGTGTCAGATGTGGATGTCTACATCGAACAACCGTGCATGACCTACGAAGAATGCCTGTCTGTGCGCAAAAGGACTTCCCACCCCTTCGTGCTGGATGAGGTGATTGGGGACGCTCAATCGTTGATGACTGCCTTGGCCGACGATGCCATGGACATCATCAACCTGAAGATCAGCAAGGTGGGTGGCTTGACCAAGGCGCGCATGATGCGCGACATTTGTGTGGCCACTGGAACCCCAATGACCATCGAAGACACCTGGGGCGGCGACATCGTGACCGCCACGATCGCGCACTTGGCCCAGTCCACCCCCGAGGCGTTTTGCTTTTCCGCCACCGACTTCAACAGCTATGTGACGGTGGAAATCGCCTCGGGCGCACCCCAACGGGTGAATGGGCACATGACCACGTCCCAGGCGCCCGGCTTGGGCATTGAGCCGCGTTGGGACGTGTTGGGCCAGCCACTCGCCGTTATCCAATAAGCAGCCATGGGTGTTGGACCACGCGTCAACATGGGGCTTGCAGACCTGGAGGCTTTGGCCCTCAAGGTGTTGCTGGCGGGTGGCCTGGCTCCGCACCAAGCCCAACCGATTGCACGGTCGGTGGCACTCACAGAAGCCGCTGGTTCACCGTCCCATGGCCTGTACCGAATCAAAGGATATGTGGCCAGTGTGCGCAGCGGCCGGGTGAATGGCGCAGCCCAGCCGCAATTGCATCGGGTGGCCTCTGGGGTGGTGCGTGTGGATGGGCAAAATGGCTTTGCCCCTGCGGCCCATGCTTTGGGTGCGCCCGTTTTGATCGAGGCGGCCAAGGCCCATGGCATTGCCGCATTGGCGCTCACCAACTGCTATCACTTTTCTTCCCTGTGGCACGATCTCACGCCATTGGTGGAAGCGGGACTGACTTGTTGGGCATTCACCATCGGCCAATGCATTGTGGCCCCTCACGGCGGCAAAGAGCGCTTGATGGGCACCAACCCCATCGCCTTTGGTTGGCCCAGGGGCGAGCAAGACCCCTTTGTTTTTGACTTTGCCACCAGCGCCGTGGCGCGTGGCGAGATCGAGTTGATGGGGCACCGCGGTGAGTCCATGCCCGAAGGCTGGGGCATCGATGCACAAGGCCAGCCCACGCGCGACCCGCGGGAAGCATTGGCCGGCGCACTGCTGCCCTTTGGCGGCCACAAAGGTTCTGCGTTGTCGATGATGGTCGAACTGTTGGCCGGGCCCTTGATTGGTGAACCCACCAGCCGGGCGGCAGCTCGCTTGGACAATGGCGACGGCGGCCCGCCATTGGGTGGCGAGTTGTTGTTGGCCATCGACCCAGCTGTGTTTGGGCTGGGTATGGGCCACCCTTGGCTGGAACAGGCCGAGGTTTTTTTGACCGAGGCGCGCAACCAACCCGGCGTTCGTTTGCCGTCCGACCGCCGACACGCGGCCTTGGCACACAGCCAACGCTTTGGGGTCGACATTGCCCAGTCATTATTGGATGAACTGGCTGCTTTGGCGCCGTGACAGGGCGGTCCGGCCCTTGGATTACCATCCGCCCCATGCAACCATTCCATCTGGCCTTTCCCGTCACGTCTTTGGCCAAGGCGCGTGCTTTTTATGGCGAGTTGTTGGGCTGCCCGGAAGGGCGCTCATCGGACGAATGGGTGGACTTCAATTTTTATGGGCATCAAATCGTCGCGCATTTGAGCCCCAACGAGGCCGGCCACCACAACACCAGTGCCGTCGATGGCGACAACGTGCCGGTGCGCCATTTCGGCATGGTGCTCGACATGCCCGAATGGGAGCGCATGGCCGCCAAGCTCAAAGCCGCACACATCGCATTTGTGATTGAGCCGCACATCCGCTTCAAGGGCCAAGTGGGGGAGCAAGCGACCATGTTCTTTTTGGACCCGTGCGGCAATGCCGTCGAGTTCAAGGCCTTTGCCGATCCGTCTCGGCTGTTTGCCAAATAAGCTGCGCACCCCCGTCGCTGAAGCGGGCCTGACGCCCGCTTAAAGTAGACCGCAAACCTTTGTTTGTTTCTTTTGGGAGGTTTCCATGTGCAGATGGGTTGCCTATGCAGGTCCAGAGATTTACCTGGAAGACTTGATCTTTCACCAAGAGCATTCGATCGTCCAGCAAAGCCTGGCAGCCACCCAATCGGCCTGGGTGACCAATGGGGATGGCTTTGGTGTGGCGTGGTACACCCAGCGCACCACCCCAGGCTTGTTCAAAGACATCCTCCCGGCTTGGAACGACAGCAACTTGCGCTCCTTGGCCGCGCATGTTCAGGCGAAACTTTTTTTCGCGCATGTGCGGGCCACCACGGGCACAGCTATCTCCAGAACCAATTGCCACCCCTTCATTTGGAAAAACTGGACCTTCATGCACAACGGCAAAGTGGGCAACTGGCAGCACTGCCGCAAAGATGTGGAAGACTTGATCGACCATGTGCACTACCCACACCGCGAAGGCACCACCGACAGCGAGGCCTTGTTTTTGGTGGCGCTGAGCAAGGGCTTGGTGCACGACCCGATCGGTGCGATGGCGCAAACCTTGCGGGATGTCTCGCGCATCATGGACCAACACCATGCCGATGAGCCCATGCGCATTTCCTGTGCCTTGACCAATGGCCACGACATCTGGGCCTTTCGCTACTCCAGCGATGACCAATCGCCCAGCATGTACTTTGGCGCACCCCACACCCGCGCATCAGCGCCGGGCACCAACCCCATCAACACGATTGCGTCGGAGCCCTCGGACTCGAATGCCGCGCATTGGTTCAAGGTCGATGAGCGCCGTGGTGTGCATTGGACGCCCCAGGGCCTGGAAGACTTCCAATTCTCTGTGTGACCGCCGCCACCGCTGCGCGGGCGTGACGCTCGGCAGCGCAGCAGCCCACGTGGGCTGGGTTCAGCCCCCATCACCCCGCTGGCGTCAAGGTCTGCGCGGAGCCGCTTGGATGGCAGCCCACAACTTGGCCGGTGTGAACGGCATGTCCATGGGTGGCGCGCCCACCTGACGCAGCGCATCCGTGACCGCGTTGGCCAAGGCCGGCAATGAACCCGAACAACCCGACTCGCCCACCCCTTTGGCGCCCAGCAAATTGAGGTCGGTGTGCACCGCATGGGTCTCGTGGTGAAAGTGGCGCAGCAAACCACCCGCGCGGGGCATGGGGTAGTCCATGTATGAGCCGGTCAACAGCTGCCCGGTTTCGCGGTCGTAAATGACGTGCTCGCCAAAGGCCTGGCCCATGCCTTGCACCACACCACCATGCACCTGGCCCAACACCTGTTCGGGGGAGATGACCTGGCCCACATCGTCCACCGCCCAATAGTGCGACACCTCGGCCACACCAGTGGCGATGTTGATTTCCACCTCAGCGATGTGGCAGCCATTGGGAAAGGTCGCGCCCGAGGCCGCTTCACCCACCGCTTGCACCTGCGCGGCTTGTGCGCCCAAACTGGCGATCCAATCGGCAAAGCGCAAACTGCGTTTGGCGCCGCTCAACTCTTGCCACTCGCCCTTGGCATGGCCGATGTCGGCGGGGGCACACGCCCACAAAGCCGCAATGGCCGGCTTGGCTTGGTCCATGAATTGTTGGCACAGGTTTTTGATGGCGCTGCCCGCACCGTACAAGGTGCGCGAGCCGCCGGTGCTGTTGCCGACCAAGCCTTTTTCCGGCTCTCCGGCCAGGTAGCGCACGGCACTGGCAGATAGGCCGATTTCGTTTTGCACGATTTGCGCAAAACTGGTTTCGTGGCCTTGGCCAGACGCACCGGTCAAGGCGCGCAATGTCAACACGCCTTGGGCATCAAAACTGCCGCGCACCTGGTCTTTGGCCGCGCCACCGGGGCCCGAGGCCTCCAAGTAGTAAGCCAACCCACGCCCCAGCAAGCAGCCGCGTTGCAACGCGGCGGCGCGGCGCTGGGCCAAGCCTTGGGGCTCGCTCATGCCGATGGCGTGGTCCATCACCGCCTCAAAATGGCCGCTGTCGTACACGGTTTGGTTCGCCGTGGTGTAGGGAAAGGCTTGGGGCGCAATGAAGTTTTTGCGCCGAATCGCCACCCCGTCGAGGCCATGCTGTTGTGCGGCATGGTCGATCAAGCGGTCAATGGCATAGGCAATGTCGGGTCGTCCCGCCCCCCGATACGCCGACACCGGCACGGTGTTGGTGAAGTAAATGTGCGCAGACATGTGCAAGGCCGGCACGTGGTAGGCCCCGCCCATGGTGATCGACAGGTTGCGCGCCCCAATGTGGGTGCTGAAGTAGGCGTTGTAGGCGCCAACATCGACCTGGTTTTCAAAGCGCATGGCCAAAATGTGGCCTTGTGCGTCCAAGGCAATGTGCCCATGCAAAAGCAGCGCACGGCCGTGCCAGTCGCTGACAAAAATCTCTGAGCGCGAACCCACCCAACGCACCGGTCGCTTGAGCAAGCGCGTGGACAGCATCACCAAGGGGTGTTCGCTGTAGGCCGTGGCGCGAAGCCCAAACGAGCCGCCCACATCGTGGGTGTGGACCTCCATGCTTTCAGGGGACCAGCGCGTGATGTGCGCCAAAAAGCCCGCCATGCCACCCACCCCTTGGGTGGGGGTGTGCACATGGGTGACGCCCTTGGCCTCATCGTGCCAGGCCCACACCGCGCGCGGCTCCATGGGCGAGCCCACCAAACGCTGGCTGTCAACGGCAATGTCGCTGACAAAGTGCGCTTGGGCAAACGCCGCATCCACGGCGGCGCGGTCGCCCGCCTCAAATTTCACCGAGGTGTTGCCGGGCGCTTGCGGGTGCAGCTGCACCGCGCCAGGCGCTGTGGCATCGACATAAGTGACCACCGCGTCGAGGGTGTCGTAATCAATTTGCGCCAGCTCGGCCGCGTCTTGCGCTTGCAAGGCGGTGTCGGCCACCACCCAAGCCACCGGTTGACCCACATACAACACCTTGTCCCGCGCCAACACCGGCATGGTGCACACGGTTTGGGGCTGGCCTTGTGGGCCATTGACCTGCGCCACATTGGGCAAGTCGGCAAAGCCCGCGTCCTGGATGTCTTGTGCGGTCAACACCTGGTGCACACCAGCTGCGCTGCGCACCGCGCTCAGGTCCATGTGGGCAATGCGGGCATGGGCATGGGGTGAGCGAATCACATAAGCATGCAACAAGCCCACCGCTTGCGCGTCGGCGCTGAATTGACCGGTGCCGGTGATCAGGCGTTGGTCTTCTTTGCGCAACAGCTGGGCAGACAGGGGTGCATTCATGGCGCCTCTCCTTGCATCACTTGGCTGGCTTGTTGCACGGCGCGGATGATGTTGACATAGCCGGTGCAGCGGCATAGGTTGCCCGACAAACCTTCGGCAATTTCATCCGGTGTGGGTGTGGGGTTGCGGCGCAACAAGTCCACCGAGGCCATCACCATGCCCGGGGTGCAAAAGCCGCATTGCAAGCCGTGGCACCGCGAAAACGCTTGCTGCACCGGGTGCAATCCATTGGCCCCCAAACCTTCGATGGTGGTGACGGTGCAGCCATCGGCTTGCATCGCCAGCATGGTGCAGGACTTGACCGCTTGGCCGTCCACATGCACGGTGCAACAACCGCATTGCGTGGTGTCGCAGCCCACATGGGTGCCGGTCATGCCAAAGGTGTCGCGCAGCAAGTCGGCCAACAAGGTGCGCTCGGGCACGTCAGCGCTGCGGGGGGTGCCATTCAAGGTGAGGTTGAGTTTCATGCGGGGTGTGGCGTGGCTGGGCCACGCGGGTTGGGGTTAGGTGAGCGATTGGCGGGCTTGCGCCAACATTTGCAGGGCCAAGTGGGTGCGGTAGGCGGCGGGCGCGTGCACGTCGTCGATCACGTCATCGCGCTGCAAGGCTGGCGGTTGCGCGCCTTGTGCCAAGGCCTGTTCGGCCTCGTGCCAGCGAAACACGCCATTGGCCACGCCCGTGACCGCGACGCGCCAGCCGCCGTTCGCTTCGCCAGCTGCGGCGTATTGCGCCACAAACACACCGGCCATCGCATAGCCCGATGCCGGGTGTTTGAACTTGGCATAAGCACAGCGTTGCGGGGTGCCAAAGCGCACGCCGGTGATGACTTCGTCGCTGTGCAAGGCGGTGGCAAACATGCCCAGAAAAAAATCGTCGGCTTCGATGGTGCGTCGATCGGTGATGATTTCCGCTTGCAACGCCAGGGCCGCGGATGGGTAGTCGGCGCTGGGGTCGTTGTTGGCCAAGGAGCCACCCAAGGTGCCGCGCGCGCGCACCTGCGGGTCGCCAATCAAGCCGGCCAGCGTGGTGAGGCCTGGCATGGCTTTGTGCAAACCCGGGTGGGCCGCCACGTCTTGGTGCTTGGTGGCCGCGCCCACCCACCAGTGGTCGCCCTCTTGGCGCACACCGGTCATCTCGGGCAAACGGGCCACGTCGATCAGTGCCGATGGTGCGGTCAAGCGGTGTTTCATCGATGGCAGCAAAGTCATGCCGCCCGACAAGACCTTGGCCGAGTCATCGGCGCTCAAGGCCGCGCTGGCCGCGCCCACCGATTCGGCGCGCTGGTATTTGAATGCGTACACGGGAAAATCCTCCAAAACACCGGGTTTCCGGCGCAGCCTGCAATCTACCCTAAATGCCACAGGGCTTGCGAACCTGGGTGACGCGGCACGCACTTGACGCAGGGATATGTCTGAGTCCTTGCGCGCCGCCATCCAGCCGGTGGCGTCACGGCGATGACCAACGACTGGCGCTCGCCACGGCCAGGCGCATTGCAGAGACATCACGCAGCGGGCCATACCCCTACCCGGCCAGGCGCCGTCTGCCGCACGGTGAAAGCTTTTGAGCGCCCAAAACAACGCGTTGGGGTCGCTGCTTAAAAAAGCTGCAGTTTCGGCTGTGCCTGTATAAAATCGGCACCCGCTGGTTCACCGCCTTGTGCGCGCGGTTGTGCACCCCACCGATTCCTTTGTATCGCCCTGGCGCTCAACGCTTGGGCGCCCACCCCAGATGCTCTATCCCCAAACCTTCGACGTGATTGTGGTCGGCGGCGGCCACGCCGGGACCGAGGCCGCCTTGGCCGCGGCACGCATGGGTTGCAAAACCCTGTTGCTGTCTCACAACATCGAAACCCTGGGGCAAATGAGCTGCAACCCCTCGATCGGCGGCATCGGCAAGGGCCACCTGGTCAAGGAAATCGACGCCATGGGCGGGGCCATGGCCCTGGCCACCGACGAGGCGGGCATCCAATTTCGCATCCTCAACCGCTCCAAAGGGCCCGCCGTGCGCGCCACCCGGGCGCAAGCCGACCGGGTGCTGTACAAAGCGGCCATCCGCCAACGCCTGGAAAACCAGCCCAACTTGTGGCTTTTTCAGCAAGCCGTGGACGACTTAATGGTTGAAGGTGACCGCGTAGTGGGCGCTGTGACGCAAGTTGGTATTCGCTTCAGATCGCGTACCGTGGTGTTGACCGCCGGCACATTTTTGGACGGCAAGATCCATGTGGGCATGAACAACCACGCCGGTGGCCGTGCTGGCGACCCCCCAGCGGTGAGCTTGTCGGCGCGGCTCAAAGAGCTCAAGCTGCCCCAAGGCCGGTTGAAAACCGGCACGCCGCCAAGATTAGATGGGCGCAGCATTGACTTCAGCCGCTGCCAAGAACAACCCGGCGACGGCATGGTCGGCGCCGATCTGGCCGCCGAAAGGGGGGTGACCGCCGGTGCGGTGCCGGTGTTCAGCTTCATGGGCCGCACCGACATGCACCCGCGCCAAGTGCCGTGTTGGATCACCCACACCACCGAAGCGACCCACGACATCATCCGCAGCGGCTTTGACCGCAGCCCCATGTTCACCGGCCAGATCGAAGGCGTGGGCCCACGCTATTGCCCGAGCGTCGAAGACAAGGTCAACCGCTTTGCCGACAAAAACAGCCACCAGATTTTTCTCGAACCCGAGGGCCTCCACACCCACGAGGTCTACCCCAACGGCATCAGCACCAGCTTGCCATTTGACATCCAGTACGCACTGGTTCGCTCCATCCCCGGTTTGGAGAACGCGCACATCCTGCGCCCGGGCTATGCGATTGAATACGACTATTTCGACCCGCGTGACCTGCAACGCCACTTTGAAACACGCGCCATCCAAGGCTTGTTTTTTGCCGGCCAGATCAATGGCACCACCGGCTATGAAGAGGCCGCCGCCCAAGGCTTGTTCGCGGGCATCAATGCCGCCTTGCAATGCCGTGGCGAAGCCCCTTGGGTACCGGCGCGCGACGAGGCCTATTTGGGTGTGCTCGCCGACGACTTGGTGACCAAAGGCGTGACCGAGCCCTACCGCATGTTCACCAGCCGCGCCGAGTTTCGCTTGCAACTGCGCGAAGACAACGCCGATTTGCGGCTGACCGAAACCGCCCGCCGCTTTGGCTTGGTCGACGATGAACGCTGGCGCGCCTTCGAGTCCAAGCGCGAGGCCGTGGCCCAAGAGGCCGCCCGGCTGCGGAGCCTGTGGGTGCACCCGCGCAACCTGAGTGCCGACGAAGCGGTGCGCGTGTTGGGCAAACCCATTGAACACGAACACAGCTTGGCCGATTTGCTGCGCCGCCCCGGTGTGGGCTACCAAGACTTGATGGGCCTGGATGGCGGTCGCTATCAAAACCCGCAACTGAGCGCCGACTTGGCCAGCGGCGGTGTTTCACATGAAACAGCGCTGGCCGTGGTCGAGCAAGTCGAGATTGCCGCCAAGTACGCCGGCTACATCGACCGCCAGCGCGACGAGGTGGGCCGCGCCGCCCACTTTGAAAACATGCCCCTGCCCGCCGACCTGGACTATGCGCAGGTGAGCGCCTTGAGCATGGAAGTGCGGCAAAAACTCAACCGCCACAAACCCGAAACCCTGGGCCAGGCCTCGCGCATCTCTGGCGTGACCCCAGCGGCCATTTCTTTGTTGTTGATCCATTTGCGCCGAGGCCGGTTCAGTGGCTTTGCGCCAGAGCCGGCCGAGGCCGCGCCTTGAGGCCCAGCCCGCCCAAGCCAACACCGCCTGGGCAACAAGCCAAGGCATCCACCCCCAAGCCTGCGTCCCCCGGGGCCAAACCCACCACGAAGACCTCCTGGGACGACAGCACCCAAGCCTTGGCGCGAAACACCCTGCAAACGGGCAGCCAGCAACTGGGCGTGGCGTTGTCGGAAGCACAAACCGATGCCTTGATCGGCTACTTGGGTTTGCTGCACAAATGGTCCAAGGTCTACAACCTGACCGCCGTGCGCGACCCATTGGAAATGGTGACGCTGCACCTGCTCGACAGCCTGGCCGTGGTGCCGGCCCTGCTGCGGCACCTGGACACTCCGGCGAACACGCCCGCCCAACCCTTGCGCCTGCTGGATGTGGGTTCGGGCGCAGGCCTGCCAGGCGTGGTGCTCGCCATTGCCTGCCCGCACATCCAAGTGACCTGCCTCGACGCCGTGGCCAAGAAGGCCGCCTTTGTGCAACAGGTGGCGGCCAGCCTGGGCCTGACCAACCTGCGCGGCTTGCATCAACGCATTGAGCACATGGAAACCGCCCACGCCGTGGTGTGCTCGCGCGCTTTTGCTTCGTTGGCCGATTTTGTGCGTGGCTCGGCCAAAGCGCTTGCCCCGGGTGGTGTTTGGCTGGCGCTCAAAGGCAAGGCGCCCACCGAAGAACTGTCCGCCCTGGGGCCGGAGGTGGATGTGTTTCATGTGGAACAACTGCTCGTTCCTGGGCTGGACGCGCAGCGCTGCCTTGTGTGGATGCGCCCCGCCCTCACCCGCTGAGACCTTGCAGCCCGGTTGTTTCATGTGAAACACTGGGCGAAACGCGCCACAGGCACACCCCGACGCCCATGTGCGCGGACCCTTTGTGACGGCTAAGCAGCAGCTTCAGGTCGGGCACCTTCACACGAAAGTGGACACGCGAACCACCCCAGGCTTTACACTCACAGCCCCAGCAACGAGAGGTGTGCATGTTTGGTGTGGCAGATTACGGCGCCTATGTGGTGGCCGTGTTGGTTTTTTTGTTCATTCCGGGGCCCGGAAACCTGGCCATTTTGAGCTGTACCGCCAAGGGTGGCGTGCGCGGCGGCCTGGCCTCGACGGCGGGCATCATTGTGGGCGACCAAGTGCTGATTTGGTTGGCCGTGGCCGGTGTCGCCACGGTCCTTTTGACCACGCCCACCTTGTTCACCGCCATCCAGTGGATGGGCGCGGCTTACCTGGCCTGGTTGGGTGCCAAGATGTGTTTGGCCAAGGCCGGTCAAGCGCCGGTGGTCGACATCCCCATCGGGGCGTGCTTTCGGCAATCTTTTTTCATCACCTTGCTCAACCCCAAGGCGATTGTGTTTTACATCGCGTTTTTCCCGCTGTTCATCGACCCGGCCGTGGCGCCCAGCCTGGGCACCTTTGCCGCCATGGCATTGACCGCCGCTGCCCTGGCGGTGATGTACGGAATCGGCCTGTCCTTGTTGGCGCACCGTTTGGCCGAGCGCGTCAAGGCGCGCCCCTGGCTGGCCCAGGCCCTGAACAAAACCGCAGGCGGCTTGCTGATTGCCTTTGGCCTGCGCCTGGCGCTGAGCAAATAAAACCCTTTACCCCAAGGCACCCACCCATGTCCCATATCTTCTGTGTTGCCAATCAAAAAGGTGGTGTGGGCAAAACCACCACCACCGTCAACCTGGCCGCCGGTTTGGCCGCCGTGGGCCAACGGGTGTTGATGGTCGATCTGGACCCCCAAGGCAACGCCACCATGAGCTCGGGGGTGGACAAGCGCAAGCTTTTGCTCAGCGTGTACGACGTGCTGCTCGAAACCGCCACCATCACCGAAGCCCGCATACCCAGCCGTTGGGGCAGCGAGCCATCGCAGCAAAAAATGCCCACCTACGATGTGCTGGGCGCGAGCCGCGAACTCGCTGGCGCCGAGGTGGAGTTGGTGGGTTTGGAGCGGCGCGAAAACCGCCTCAAACAAGCCCTGGCCGCCGTCGACGCTGAATACGATTTTGTGTTGATCGACTGCCCGCCGTCCTTGTCCATGCTCACCCTCAACGGCTTGTGCTGCGCCCATGGTGTCATCGTGCCCATGCAGTGCGAGTACTTTGCCCTGGAGGGCTTGACCGACTTGGTCAACACCATCAAACAAGTGCACGCCAACCTGAACCGCGACCTGAAAATCATTGGCCTGCTGCGCGTGATGTTTGACCCGCGCATCACCTTGCAACAACAGGTGAGCGAGCAACTCAAGAGCCACTTTGGCGACAAGGTGTTCAACACCTTGATCCCGCGCAATGTGCGCCTGGCCGAAGCGCCCAGCTACGGCATGCCCGGCGTGGTGTTTGACCCCGCCGCCAAAGGCAGCCAGGCCTTTGTGGAATTCGCCCGCGAGCTCGTTGAGCGCGCCCCCAAACTCTAAACCCACCACCCACCATGGCAACCAAAAAACCCAAAGGCCTGGGCCGCGGCCTCGAAGCCCTGCTTGGCCCCACCGTCAGCGAATCCCCCGCCCCTGCCGCCGATGGCTTGCCCCACGAACTGGCCCTGAGCGAGTTGGTCGCCGGCACTTACCAACCGCGCACCCGCATGGACGAAGGCGCTTTGTATGAGCTGGCCGAGAGCATCAAAAGCCAAGGCATCATGCAGCCCATCTTGGTGCGCCAACTCAGCCCCGCTGACGCCGCCCTGCGCCGAGCCAGCGGTGCCAGCAGCCAAGACCCCCACCACCCGGGTCAAGCCCAGGCGCTGTACGAAATCATTGCCGGTGAACGCCGCTTTCGGGCCGCGCAGATCGCGGGCCTCGAGCGCGTGCCGGTGCTGGTGCGCGATGTGCCCAACGAGTCGGCCGCGGTCATGGCCTTGATTGAAAACATCCAGCGCGAAGACCTCAACCCCTTGGAAGAAGCCCACGCCCTGCAACGCCTGATCAAAGAGTTTGGGCTAACTCACGAGGCGGTGGCCCAGGCCGTGGGGCGTTCGCGCAGCGCAGCCAGCAACCTGTTGCGGCTGCTCAATTTGGCCGAGCCGGTGCAAAACATGCTGATGGCCGGCGACATCGACATGGGTCACGCCCGCGCTTTGCTGTCGCTGGACCGGGCCAGCCAAATCACCACCGCCAACCAAATCACGGCCAAAAAACTCTCGGTGCGCGAGGCCGAAAGCCTGGTCAAAAAGGTCGGTGCTGAGTTCAACCTGGTCACCCAAAAGCCCAAAAAAGAAAAGTCGCGCGATCTGCGCCGGGTCGAAGAGGAGCTGTCCGATTTGTTGATGGCCGAGGTTGAGGTGCGCATCAAAAAGCGCGTCAAGCGCCATGGGCGCATGGAAGAAATGGGCGAGCTGTCAATCCAGTTCGGCTCGCTGGATGCGCTCAACGGCTTGATCGACAAACTGCGCGGCTAAAGCCACGCCCAGCGCAACGCCATGAACATTTGGGACCGCTGGCTGAATTGGACCCATCGCTTGGGGCATGGGGAGCGCGCCCAACAGCACCAAGTGATGAGCATGGGCGCGATATTGCTTTGCCTCAATGCGGTGGTGTTCAATCTGCTGCCCAACCCAGGCTTTGACGGGTATCTGTTGTATATCGTGGCCAGCGCCTTTGTCTTGGTTTTGGGCTTGGTGCGATACGAGCGGCTCTACTACTGGGTGGTCAACTTCTGCATGCTGATCTTGATTGCCATGCTGGCCCACTTTGCCACCCAAACCGGGCACATCCAATCCAGCGCCTTGGTGTGGTTGAGCATTTTGAGCATTCCGGCCCTGTTCTTTCTCGGTCAACTCGGCGGCCTTTTGTGGCTATTGGTCATCCTGGCCATCGTCACAGGGATATACCTCTTAACGCTGCACAGCCAACCCGACCCGATCACCAACAACATCGCAACCGTTCTGTATGCCACGGCCAACCACGTGATGGCCGCCGCCTCCTTGATGCTCATGGTGCGCCTGTACGACCAAATCACCGAAAAGCAAAGAAACGAAACCGAAGAACGCAACCAAGCCCTGGTGCATGTGCATGCCGATATGCGGGTGGCACAAGCCCACAAGGACGAGTTTGTGGCCGCCATGGGCCACGAGCTGCGCACCCCCATGAACGCCATCTTGGGCTTGAACGGTTTGCTGCAAGACGAATTTTCCCAAGACCCCGAAGGCCTGGAAACCGTGGGCCACATCCGCCGCTCCACAGAACACCTGCTTCAAGTGGTCAACGACATATTGGATTTCTCGCAGTTGCAAAGCGGACAAATGGTGTTTTTTTCCAGCGCTTGCGAACTGCGCCCCCTGCTCAGCGAGTCGCTCGCGCCCCTGCGGCAAAAAGCCTTGGACAAGGGTTTGGCGTGGCAACTCCACTTTGCAGACGACGTGCCACAGGCGGTGTGGATCGATGGCCCCCGGCTGTGCCAGGTGATGCGCCACCTGGCCGATAACGCCGTCAAGTTCACCGCACAGGGCCAGGTCGAGATCCATGTGGCTTGGCTCAACCAACACCTGCAAGTGCAGGTCAAAGACACGGGTCGCGGCATTGCCTTGCAACGCCAAGCCCACATCTTCAACCGCTTTGAGTCGGCCGACTTGCAAACCACCAAAGACTTTGGCGGCACCGGCTTGGGGCTGAGCTTGTGCGAGCGCTTGGTGGTGTTGCAAGGCGGGCAAATCGGGGTGCACAGCCAAACCGGCGGGGGTGCCGTGTTTTGGCTCGAGTGGCCCGCCACCACGCCGCAGGCCGCGGCCATTGCGCCGCCGACCTTCCTGCCCGATAGCGCCGTGTTTGACGTGCTGGTGGTCGACGACAACGCCATGAATTTGATGCTCACACCCGTGCAAATCCATGCGGTGTGGCCCCAGGCCCGGGTGAGCACTGCCAGCTCGGGCGCGCAGGCGCTGGCGCTGTTGCAGGCCCAACACTTTGACCTGGCTTTGGTGGACATGGTGATGCCCGACATGGACGGCTTGGCCCTGACGCGGGCGCTGCGCCAACTGCCTGCGCCCTGGTGCCACATTCCCGTCGTGGCCTTGACCGCCAACACCAACCCCTTGGACGAGCAACAGGCCTTGCAAGCAGGCATGGACATGGTGCTGCACAAACCCATCAACCCCAAAGCATTGGTGCGCACGGTTTCACAAGCCCTGGGCGCAGCAACCCCAAGGGGGTCCGCATGAAAACCACCTGGCGTCAGTGGCTGCGCGGAGATTGGGTTGCGCTGCTCCCGGCCAGCTTTCGCGCCGACAAGATGCCGTTTGTGTTTCTGTGCATGATGATGCTGGTGGTGGTGTCGCTGACGTTTTCCTTGTTCAATCCCTACCGCCACGGCTCCACCATGCAAGTGGGCTTTGCCTTGTTGATCCTGGGCTTGTTGTGGTTGATGCACCGTGGCGTGGCCCTCAACATCGTTTTGGGTCTGATGTGTTTTTTGAGTGTGGCCTATTTGTTCAATGCCGCGCGCGTCTCAGGCGGTGTGTTTTCGCTGCGATTGGTGTGGTTGATGCTGGTCCCGGTGATGGCCTACTACGTGATGGGCCCAGCACACGGCTTGCTGTGGCTGCTGGTGTCGTGGCTCACCACCATCACACTGGCCTGGATGACGTGGAGCGGCACGGGGATAGCGCTGCCCGTGAGCGGTGATCAACAAGATTTTTATGCTTTTGCTTCGATCGCCATCAACTGCCTGACCTTGATGGTCGTGCCGCTGGTGTATGACCGACAACATCGCCGCAACCTGACCGAGAGCCAAACACGGCAAAACGAGCTCGAGCAAACCCGCCTCGACCTCGAGCACACCCAGGCCTTGCGCGAGCACTTCATTGCCGCCGTCAGCCATGAGCTGCGCACACCGATGAATGCCATCTTGGGTTTCAACAGCCTGTTGATGTCGCGCACCAGCGACAAGCCGCGGGCCCAACAACTGCTGGAGCACACCCGGCAATCGGCCGATCACTTGATGACGGTGATCAACGATGTGTTGGACTATTCACAGTTTCTGTCCGGGCGGCTCAACGCCCAACAAGAGGTCTTCAACCTGCACGCGACCATCGGCCATGCGTTTGATTTGTTTGCGCCCAAAGTGCAAAGCATGTCGATTGCCTACCAATTGGAGGTCGCCCCCGGCGTGCCCACCTGGGTCAGCGGGGACCGCCACCGCTTGATGCAAATCTTGGTCAATCTGTTGGGCAATGCGCTCAAGTTCACCGCCAAAGGCCATGTGCGGCTGCATGTGGTGGTCCACGCCGACGGTCTGATGTTTGCCGTGCACGACACCGGCATTGGCATCGCCACCCAAGACCAGGCGAATTTGTTTGGCCGCTTCGCCCAGGCGAGCCAAGACATCCAACGCCAATACGGGGGCAACGGCCTGGGCCTGGCCATCAGCCATGGCCTGGTTCAACTGCTGGGCGGCCACATGGGCTTTGAGAGCGAGCTGGGTCGGGGCTCGCGGTTTTGGTTCACCCTGCCCTTGCGCGCCAGCAGCTCGCCCGAGCACATCAGCAGCAGCGACAAACCGTTGGTCCAGGCCGACAAAGCATGGCGGTTTTTGGTGGTCGACGACCACCGCCTCAACCGCTTGTTGGTCACCCAGGTGCTGAAAAACGCCTGGCACCAATGCACCGTGGTCGAGGCAGGGGACGGGCTGCAAGCCTTGCAAGCGCTGCAAACGCAAGACTTTGACCTGGTGTTCATGGACTTGGTGATGCCCGAGCTCAACGGCGCCGATGCCACCCACGCCCTGCGCGCCATGCCCGCACCCCGGGGCAACACCCCGGTGATGGGCCTGACCGCCGATGTCAGCCCCGTGGACCTGGCCAACTTTCGCGCCGCAGGCATCAACGCCTTGCTGCTCAAACCCTTTGACCCGCAGCATTTGGTGCGCGAGTCTCAAGCCTTGTTGCTGGCCCGACCAACCCCAAGCGACTGATCAGAGCAAAAAGATTTTGCCCGGGTTCATGATGTTGTGCGGGTCCAAGGCGCGTTTGATGGTGCGCATCATCTCCACCGCCGGTGCGCCCGCCTCGGCCAGCAAAAAGTCCATTTTGTGCAAGCCAATGCCGTGCTCGCCACTGCAGGTGCCCTCCATGCTCAGGGCGCGCTCCACCAACTTCTGATTGAGCGCCTCTGCCGTGGCCCGCTCTTGTGGGTCGTTGGGGTCGATCAAATAGCCAAAGTGGAAATTGCCATCCCCCACATGGCCGACCAAAAAGTAGGGGATGCCTGAGGCATCGGCCTCGGCCACCGAGGTCAGCAAGCAATCGGCCAAGCGGCTGATGGGCACACAGGTGTCGGTGCTGATGGCGCGGCAACCCGGGCGGCTTTGCACCGCCGCAAAGTAAGCGTTGTGGCGGGCGGCCCACAAACGGGTGCGCTCTTCGGGCGTCATCGCCCACTCAAAGGACTGACCACCAAACTCGTCGGCAATCGCTTGCACCGTCTCGGCCTGTTCTTTCACGCTGGCCGGCGTGCCGTGGAACTCCATGAGCAGCATCGGCTCTTCGCGCAAACCCAGTTTGGCGTAAGCGTTGACCATGCGCACCGAATGCTGATCGATCAACTCCACCCGGGCAATCGGCACACCGATTTGGATCAGCTGGATGGTGGTGCGCACCGCCGCCTCGATGCTCGGGAATGAACAGGTCGCCGCCGACACCGCCTCGGGCAAGGGGTAGAGCTTCAAGGTGACTTCGGTGATCACGCCCAAGGTGCCCTCGCTGCCCACCATCAACCGCGTCAAGTCGTAACCCGCCGATGACTTTTTGGCCCGCGTTCCAGTGCGGACCACCTCGCCCGAAGCGGTCACCACCTCCAGGCCCAGCACGTTTTCGCGCATGGTGCCGTAGCGCACGGCATTGGTACCGCTGGCGCGGGTGGCGCTCATGCCGCCAATGCTGGCGTCCGCCCCCGGGTCGATCGGGAAAAACAAGCCCGTGCTTTTGATCTCTTCGTTGAGCTGCTTGCGCGTCACGCCGGGCTGCACCGTGACCGTCAAGTCCTCGGCGTTGACCGACAGCACCCGGTTCATGCGCCCCACATCGATGCTGATGCCGCCTTGAACCGCCAGCAAATGCCCCTCGAGCGACGAGCCCACGCCAAACGGGATCACCGGCACGCGGTCTTCTTGGGCCCAGGCCACCACTTGGGCCACATCGGCGGTGGACTCGGCAAACACCACCACCGCCGGTGGCGGCACGGTGGTGAACGCCGACTCATCGCGCCCGTGTTGCTCGCGCACCGCCATGGCCGTGCTACAACGCTCGCCAAAATGGGCTTTGAGCTTGGCGATCAAGGCGTCGGGCACCGGGCGCTGTTGAACATGGGGAATCAAATGCTGGGCAGTGGTGGGTGCGTTCATGGTGGGCGTCTCCTGTGGGGGCCATTCTAGGCAAGCCACCGTACCGGCGCTTCATGGACAATCGGCCCCTGACCGGGGTCCAAAGCCCCGGCCCGCATGGGCTGGCCTCGCAGGCCGCATTCACCAAAAACCAAAGCAGCGCGCTTTGGGCGCACACAGGACACACCGCATGGGCAACCGACTCACACAAATCGCCACCCGCACCGGCGACGACGGCACCACCGGCTTGGGCGACAACCGCCGCGTGAGCAAAAACAGCTTGCGCGTGCACGCCATGGGCGAGGTCGATGAGCTCAACAGCCACATCGGCGTGCTGCTGTGCGAAGCCGTGCCCGCCGCCGTGCGCGAACTGCTGGTCGAGGTGCAACACCAACTCTTTAACCTGGGTGGCGAGCTGAGCATCCCGGGCTTTGAACTGCTCAAAGCCGAGGCCGTGCTGGCCCTGGACCATGCCTTGGCCGACCACAACGAGGCCTTGCCCAAGCT
Source organism: Limnohabitans rimovensis (SeqCode) (assembly GCF_965234775.1). Classification (GTDB taxonomy): domain Bacteria; phylum Pseudomonadota; class Gammaproteobacteria; order Burkholderiales; family Burkholderiaceae_C; genus Limnohabitans; species Limnohabitans rimovensis. The sequence goes on from NZ_OZ248568.1 coordinate 167,396, forward strand.
GCAAGAGTTCATCTTGCCCGCCGGCAACCGCGCCGCTTCACAGGCCCATGTGTGCCGCACCGTGGCACGCCGCGCCGAACGCGCCGTGGTGGCCCTGGGCGCGGAAGAATCACTGAACGACACGCCGCGCCAGTACCTCAACCGTCTGAGTGACCTGATGTTTGTGCTGGCGCGGGTGCTCAACCGCATGGACGGCGGCGACGATGTCTACTGGAAAAGCGAGCGCCTAAAAAACGCCACTTGATCGCCACCGCATCACATGCGGATCGCTGCCGCCGCGCCTGCTCTGCGCCGCTAGCAACCTCCCGCACAACAAACCGACTCAGCGCGGCGCCAAGATGGCCATGGTGATGCGCGACACGCAGGTCAACTCACCGGCCTCGTTGTGCATGTCGATGTGCCACACCTGGGTGCTGCGCCCGATGTGCACCGCGCGGGTGATGCCGCGGACCCAACCCGACTTGACGCCTTTGATGTGGTTGGCATTGATGTCCAAACCCACCGCACGGTCCTCTGGCGGGCACGAGTAATAAGCCCCGCACGACCCCAGGGTTTCGGCCAAAACCACACTCACCCCACCATGCAGCAAGCCATAGGGCTGGCGCGTGCGCTCATCGACCGGGATGCGGGCGACGATGAAGTCGTCCCCGACCTCGACAAACTCCATGCCCAACAGCTCAGGCGCGGTGCGGTGGTGGGACTCGGTGAGGATGTCCACTGAAATCGGTTTTTTCCAAATGCGCATGTGGTGCTTTCCTGAAAGAATGGGCTGGGTGCTGCATGCCCAAGCCCAAAGGACAGCGATGTTAGTCCCATGGTGATGGCCCCATGGTGTTGTTCCCGATGGCCGACCCGCCCAGGCGGCTGATAACCTTGGGGCCATGAACCCGACCACCCCACCCTACGCTCCGCAAATCCGGCTCTACCAAGACTGGTTGGCCCGCCACAAAGGGCTGCGCTTTGACAACTACGAAGCCCTGTGGCAATGGTCGGTCTCCGAGCTCGACGCCTTTTGGCAAAGCATGTGGGAATACCTGGATGTGCAGTCCCCCACGCCGCACAGCGCGGTGCTGGCGCGCAACACCATGCCCGGCGCGCAGTGGTTTCCTGGTGCCCAAGTGAACTATGCGCAACAGGTGTTGCGCCATGTGGCGCAGGCGCACGCTGCGGGCATGCCCGCCATCATCGGCACCAACGAGCGCGGCCAGCGCCAAGAACTGTCTTGGCCCGAGTTGCGCCGCCAAGCCGCCGCGCTGGCCCTGCACCTGCAAGCCCAAGGCGTGGTGCCCGGCGACCGGGTGGCCGCCTACCTGCCCAACATCCCCCAAACCATGGTGGCGTTTTTGGCCGTGGTCTCGGTGGGCGGGGTGTGGAGCGTGTGTGCGCCCGACATGGGCACCAACGCCGTGCTCGACCGCTTTGCCCAAATCACCCCCACCGTGCTGATCGGTTGCGACGGCGTCACCTATGGCGGCAAAGACCATCCGCGCATCGGCGTGTTGGCGCAACTGCGCGATGCCTTGCCCAGCGTGCGCCACACCATTTTGTGCCGCGTGTTGAACACCGCCGACACCCTGCCGGGTGCCGCCGATTGGGCCGGCATCGTGGCCCGCAACGACGACGCCGTGGCCGCCTTTGAACCCCTGTGGCTGCCGTTCGACCACCCCTTGTGGATTGTGTATTCCAGCGGCACCACCGGCATGCCCAAGCCCTTGGTGCACGACCACGGCGGCACCATGCTCAATGGCATGGCGCACAAAACCGTGATGTACGACGTGGGCTGCAGCTACGAGCCCAACTCCTGGGGCGAGCGCTTCATGTGGTACAGCTCCACCGGCTGGGTGATGTGGAACGCCCAGCTCAGCGGTTTGCTCAGTGGCACCACTTGCGTCATTTACGACGGCAACCCCGGCGGCTCCAAAGACAAGCCCGATTGGGGCGTGCTGTGGCGCTACGCAGCGCAAGAAGGCGTCACCTTTTTCGGTGCCGGTGCCGCGTATTTCAACAACTGCATGAAGGCTGACTTGAACCTGGCCGAGCACACCGGCCTGCACCGGGTGCGCGCCTTGGGCACCACCGGCTCACCCTTGTCGGCCGAGGTGCAAAGCTGGGGCACAGAACAGTTTCACCGCGTGTATACCCAAGTGGGCTTGCCAGCCAACGACATTTGGTGGTGCAATATTTCGGGCGGCACCGACGCGGGCGCATTTGTGGGCGCCCACCGCGAGCTGCCCATGGTGCCCGGCGAGATGCAATGCCGCTTGCTCGGCGTGAGCGTGCAAGCCTGGAACGAAGACGGCCAAGCGGTGATCGACCAAGTCGGTGAACTGGTGGTCACCCAACCGGTGCCGGCCATGCCACCGTTTTTTTGGGGCGACACCGACCACCAACGCTATTTGGGCAGCTACTATGAGCACTACCCCCCCGGCTTGGGCCGCCACCCCACGGGCGGCGATGCACCCGCCAGCGCGGGCGCTGTGTGGCGCCACGGCGACTGGATCAAGATCACCCCCGAGGGGCGCTGCATCATCTATGGCCGCAGCGACGCCACCATCAACCGACACGGCCTGCGCATGGGCACCAGCGAGCTGTACCGCGCGGTCGAGGCCTTGCCTGAAGTGCTCGACGCCTTGGTGGTGGACTTGGAATATTTGGGCCGCGACAGCTACATGCCCTTGTTTGTGGTGCTGCGCCCGGGCTTGAGCCTGGACACCGGCTTGCGCCAGCGCCTGCAAGCGGCCATCCGCACCGCGCTCAGCCCGCGCTTTGTGCCCGACGACATCTTTCAAGTGGCCGAGGTGCCGCGCACCTTGTCGGGCAAAAAACAAGAGTTGCCGATCAAGAAACTCTTGCTCGGTCAGCCCATCGACAAGGTGCTCAACCGCGACGCCATGGCCAACCCGGCGTGCCTGGACTGGTACATCGCCTTTGCCCAGCAGCGCCTGCAAGCCAGTCAGTGAGGGGCGCGGTGGCGGCGCAGCAGCAAGGCGTTGAGCATCACGCTGAGTGAACTCATCGACATGGCCATGCCGGCCAACACCGGCGTGAGCCAACCACTGGCGGCCAGTGGAATGCCCGCCGCATTGAACACAAAGGCCCAAAACAGGTTTTGACGGATTTTTTGCACCGTCAAGCGGCACACATCCAGCGCCTGCCCCACCAAACGCAGCTCGCCGCGCATCAGCGTCAAGCCCGCCGCGTGCATGGCCACATCGGTGCCGGTATCGGCTTGCGCCATGGCCATGCCCAAGTCCGCCGCCACCAAGGCCGGCGCATCGTTGATGCCGTCACCCACAAAGGCCACCACATGGCCTTGGGCATGCCAGTCGCGCACCGCCTGCGCTTTGTCGCCCGGCAGCATGCCGGCCTGCACCTCTTGCGGGGCAAAGCCCAACTGGGCCGCCACCGCTTGGGCGGTGACCGGGCTGTCGCCCGAGAGCATGCGCAACTGCAAGCCACGCGTACGCAAGGCGTCCAAATCGGCTTTCGCACCCACTTTGATGGCATCACCAAAAGCCAGCAAGGCCAAAGCCACGGGGGCGGCACCGCCTTCGGGCCACAGCAGCGACACGCTGTGGCCTTGCTGCTGGTGCGCTTGCACAAGGGCCTGCCACGGCGCCACATCCACGCCTTGCGACGCGGCCCAACGCACACTGCCCAAGCACCAGCGCTGGCCATTCACCTCGCCAGCCAAGCCCATGCCGGGCACCGCAGCCACTTGGGTGGCCTGGGCATACACCAGGTGCTGTTGCGCCGCCGCTTGCATCACGGCCCGCGCCAAGGGGTGCTCGCTGGCGGCTTGCAAAGACGCGGCGATGGACAAGGCCTGTGCTTCGGTCTGTGTCTCGGCCTGAGAGGGGGCTTGGCTTTGGCTGAGGCTGAGGCTGTGGTTGTCGTTGCGGTTTTGGTTCTCAGCCCCAGCGTCACCCTTTTCTGCGCTTGTCGGCAACACCACCAACGCCTGCAAGGTGGGCTTGCCTTGGGTCAGAGTGCCGGTTTTGTCAAACACCACCATGTCGATGTGCTGTGCGGTCTCCAGCGTGTGCGGGTCGCGGATCAAAATGCCGCGCTGCGCAGCCATGCCGGTGCCCGCGACGATGGCCATGGGCGTGGCCAAACCCAGGGCACAGGGGCAGGCAATCACCAGCACCGCCACCGCATGGATCAAGGCCACATCGGCTGCAGCACCCCACCACCACCAAGCCAAACCCGTCACCACCGCAATGGCCAGCACGGTGGGCACAAACACCGCCGCCACTTGGTCCACCAAGCGCTGAATGGGCGCTTTGTGGGCCTGCGCCTCTTCAACCATGCGGATGATGTGGGCCAACACCGAGTCCGCGCCCGACGCCGCCACCCGCATCGCCAAACGGCCATTGCCATTGATGCTGCCACCCGTCACCCGGTCTTGTGGCCCTTTGCTCACCGGCAGCGGCTCGCCCGTGAGCAGCGACTCGTCGGCCTGCGAATGTCCCTCCAGCACCACCCCATCGGCGGGTATGCGCTCGCCGGGCAGCACCGACAAATGGTCGCCCACCAGCACATCGGCCAGGTCAATGTCTTGCTCGCCGTCTGGCCCCAACCAATGCGCGTGCAGCGGGCGCAGGGCTTGCAAGGCGCGAATCGCCTCGGTGGTGCTGCGCTTGACCCGCGCCTCCATCCACTTGCCCAGCAGCACCAAGGTGATGACGACCGCTGCGCTTTCAAAATACACATGCGGTTCGTGGCCCGCCGGGGCCGCCCACCACAGCCCCACCGACAAGGCCCAGCCCGCCGTGGTGCCCAGGGCCACCAACAAATCCATGTTGCCGCTGCCCGCCTTGATGGCATACCAAGCCGCCCGGTAAAAGCGCGCCCCCAGCACAAACTGCACCGGGGTGGCCAAAGCAAACTGCCAGGCCACGGGCAGCATCGCGTGCTGGCCCCACAAGCCCGCCACCATCGGCCACACCAAGGGCAGGCTCAGGGCCGCCGCCGCCAACACCGGCCACAGCTCGCGCCAATGCTGCGCGGCGGTGTCTTGCGGGGTGCTGGCATCCACCCTCACGCTGTAGCCCGCATCGCGGATGGCGCGGCGCAAACGCGCTGGCGTGTCCTCGGCCATGGCACCGGGGCTGAGTTCAATGTGGGCGCGCTCGGTGGCCAAGTTCACGCTCACCTGCGCCACGCCCGTCTGACCCGCCAAAGCCCGCTCCACCCGGCCCGAGCAGCTGGCACAGGTCATGCCATCGATGCCCCAATCGAGCACACACAGGTCTGGGGCGGGGGCAGTTGGGGCTTGATTCATGGTTTTGTTATTCTCGCTGTGGCGCTGGCCCCTTGATTTGCGCTGCATCAAACGCACCTGAGACACATGAAACACCCCCTCAACGTCACCGGCATGACCTGTGGCCACTGCGAAAAGTCCGTCACCCGCACCGTGCTGCGCTGGGACCCCCAAGCCCAGGTGCACATCGACCGCGCGCACAACCGCGTGGACGTGGACACCGAGAAAGACATCACCCCCTTGCTGGCGCTGATCGCCACTGAGGGCTACCCCACCACCCACGCCACGGCCTGAAAGAAACCCCATGACCAACCCCTCTGCAAGGCGCTTGGAGCGCCTGGTGCGCGGCCAAGCCACCAGTGACGGCGCCGGCGTCAAACTCACCCGCATCGTCGCCAACGAGTTGCACCAGCGCTTGGACCCGTTTTTGATGCTCGATGCGTTTGGCAGCGACAAGGCCGGCGACTACATCGCGGGCTTCCCCGACCACCCTCACCGGGGCTTTGAAACCGTCACCTATATGTTGCACGGGCGCATGCGCCACCGCGACAGCGCGGGCAATGAGGGCTTGCTGAAAAACGGCGACGTGCAATGGATGACCGCTGGGCGCGGCGTCATCCACAGCGAAATGCCCGAGCAAGAAGAAGGCCTGATGTCGGGCTTTCAGCTGTGGCTCAACCTGCCCGCCAAAGACAAAATGTGCCCGCCTTGGTACCGCGACATCCCCAGCGGCCAAGTGCCCGAGTTCACCACCGACCAAGGCATCACCGTGCGGGTGATTGCCGGCCACAGCCAGGGCACCGACGGCAGCGTGAAGCGCGACGCCACCCAAGTGCTTTACCTGGACCTGCATTTCCCCGAAGGCGCCAGCGCCCACTTTGACCAGGCCCTGCCCAGCCAGCACAACGCCATGGTCTATGTGTACCAAGGCAGCGTGGACGTGGTGTGCGGCGAAGACACCGCCGCCGTGCCCGCCCAACACCTGGCCATCTTGCGCAACGAGGGCGACCACGTGCGCCTGAGCGCCGGCCAAGGCACCCGCGCCCTGCTGCTGGCCGGCCAACCGCTGCGCGAACCGATTGTTCAATACGGCCCGTTTGTGATGAACACCAAAGAGCAAATCATCGCCGCCATGGACGACTACCGGGCAGGACGGTTGGCTTGAGGCACGGGGAGGCCCACCTTATCACTGCAAATCCGCAGCCCTAAGAAGTCTATGCGTTGAGTGCGCGTTTTACCCTTCGCCGTAACCCACGTGTGTCACGGTAAAAAGAGGAAACATCAAACGTCAATATTCCCCGCCCGCAAAGCATTGGTCTCAATGAATATCCGGCGCGGCTCGACCTCGTCGCCCATCAGCATGGTGAACACGCGGTCGGCTTCGATGGCGTCGTCAATTTGCACACGCAGCAAGCGGCGCACTTCGGGGTCCATGGTGGTTTCCCACAGTTGCTGGGGGTTCATCTCGCCCAAGCCTTTGTAGCGCTGGCGTGCCGTGGCCGATTCGGCCTGGGTGATGAGCCAGCGCATGGCCTGGCGGAAGTCTGAAACCTTTTCTTCTTTGTGGCGTTCGCCCTCGCCACGGCCCACTTTGGCACCCGCGCCCAACAGGCCTTGGAAGGTTTGCGCCACCAAAGCCAGAGCCGCGTAATCGGCGCCATGCACAAACTCTTGGGTGATCAGGCTGCTCTTGGTGTTGCCATGGTGCTTGCGGCTGATGCGCAAAATCGGTTTGTCGGTGCGCACGTCAAACTCGCCCGCCACCTCGGCACCACTGCCCAGGGCGCGCAGTTTGGTTTGCATCAGCGCGGCAGAGGTTTGCGCCTGCTCCAGGTTGTCGAGTGACACCACCACCCCATCGGCGATGGCACGCAAGGCCTCCACGTCCATGAAGTTGCTCAAGCGCTCGATCACGGCCTCGGCCAATTGGTGTTGGTGCGCCAGTTGCGACAAGGTGTCGCCCTTGAGCTCTTGCGGTGCATCACCGCCGGTGTGGATGCTCGCGTCTTTGAGGGCGATGCGCAGCAAAAACCCATCGAGGGCCGCGCCGTCTTTGAGGTATTGCTCTTCCTTGCCCACCTTCACTTTGTACAAAGGCGGTTGCGCAATGTAGATGTGGCCACGCTCGACCAGCTCGGGCATTTGGCGGTAGAAAAAAGTCAAAAGGAGTGTGCGGATGTGCGCGCCGTCCACGTCGGCATCGGTCATGATGATGATGCGGTGGTAACGCAGTTTGTCGATGTTGAAATCGTCGGTCCCCGACTTGCCCGACTCCGCACTCACCTTGCCAATGCCGGTGCCTAGCGCAGTGATGAGGGTCAAAATTTCATTGCTGGTGAGCAGCTTTTCGTAACGCGCTTTTTCAACGTTCAAAATTTTGCCGCGCAGGGGCAGAATGGCTTGGAACTTTCTGTCGCGTCCTTGCTTGGCCGAGCCGCCGGCGGAGTCGCCCTCGACGATGTAGATTTCACACAGCGCCGGGTCTTTTTCTTGGCAGTCGGCCAGTTTGCCGGGCAAGCCCATGCCATCCAACACACCTTTGCGCCGTGTCATCTCACGCGCTTTGCGGGCCGCTTCACGGGCGCGGGCTGCGTCAATGATCTTGCCGCAAATCATCTTGGCGTCGTTGGGGCGCTCTTGCAAATAGTCGCCCAACACCTTGCCCACGATGTCTTCCACTGGGGCACGTACTTCGCTGGACACCAGCTTGTCTTTGGTTTGGCTGCTGAACTTAGGCTCCGGCACTTTCACCGACAACACGCAGCACAGGCCTTCGCGCATGTCGTCACCGGTCACCTCAACCTTGGCTTTTTTCGCCAACTCGTGTTCTTCAATGTATTTGTTGATGACACGCGTCATCGCCGCACGCAAGCCGGTCAGATGGGTGCCCCCATCACGCTGCGGGATGTTGTTGGTGAAGCACAGAACGCTCTCGTTGTAGCTCTCGTTCCATTGCATCGCCACTTCCACACCAATATGGGTGCCGGGGATGCCGCCATAGGTTTCTGCGGGGCGCTCGCCCTCGGCATAAAACGCATTGGGGTGAAGAATTTTTTTGCCTGCATTGATGAACTGCACAAAACCGGCTACGCCACCCGCGCCCGAGTAGTCATCGTTTTTGCCCGTTCGCTCGTCCATCAAACGGATGCGAACGCCGTTGTTGAGATAGCTGAGCTCGCGCAAACGCTTGCTCAAAATCTCGTAATGGAACTCGTGGTTTTGGATAAAGATGTCGGTGTCGGGCAAGAAATGCACTTCGGTGCCGCGCTTGTCGGTCTCGCCGGTGATGCGCATAGGAGAGACTTCCACCCCATCGACCATTTCCAACAAACGGTTTTGCACAAAGCCTTTGGCAAACTCAATGGTGTGCACCTTGCCTTCGCGGCGCACCACCAATCGCAACCACTTGGAGAGCGCATTCACGCACGACACACCCACGCCGTGCAAACCACCAGACACCTTGTAGCTGTTTTGGTTGAACTTGCCACCCGCGTGCAGTTCGGTGAGGGCAATTTCAGAGGCACTGCGTTTGGGTTCGTGCTTGTCGTCCATCTTCACGCCGGTGGGGATGCCACGGCCGTTGTCGGTCACGCTGATGGAATTGTCAGAGTGGATAGTGACCACGATGTCATCGCAATGACCGGCCAAAGCTTCGTCAATCGAGTTGTCGACCACCTCAAACACCAGGTGGTGCAAGCCTGTGCCGTCCGACGTGTCGCCGATGTACATGCCAGGGCGCTTGCGCACCGCTTCCAAGCCCTCTAGGATTTGAATAGACCCCTCGCCATAGGCATCCTTGGCGGTCAGGTCAATGGGTTCAGGGCTGGTGGGTTCAACAGAATCGGTCATGGAGGCATTCGACCCTGGATGGGCCGCTCAAATAAAAATAAGAAAAGTTCAAATGGTATTCAGATGCGCATGGGCATCACAACGTATTTAAATTGGTTGTCTTCCGGTATGGTGATCAGGGCCGAGCTGTTGCTGTCGGTCACCTCGATCTTGACCATTTCTTGGTCCATATTGGTCAAGGCATCGATCAGATAGCTGATGTTGAAACCAATTTCAACGGTATCGCCGTCGTAGTCAATTTCAATTTCGTCGGTGGCTTCTTCTTGTTCGGTGTTGTTGCACACCACCCGCAATGCGCCAGGTTCCAGCGTCAAACGCACACCTTTGAACTTTTCGCTGGTCAAAATGGCCGTGCGTTGCAAACTGGCCAGCAAAGGGGCACGCCCCAGCACCACGGCGTTTTTGTGGCCCTTGGGGATGACGCGGTTGTAGTCAGGGAATTTGCCCTCCACCAATTTGGTGACAAATTCCATGTGATCAAACCGGAACCGCGCCTGGTTATTGGCAAATTGCAACTCCAAGGAGCCTTCTTTGTCGCTGAGCAAACGCTGCAACTCCAACACCGTTTTGCGCGGCAAGATCACCTCTTGGCGCGGCACTTCGTTGTCCAGGGTGGAGGAGGCAAAGGCCAAGCGATGGCCATCGGTGGCCACCAAGCTCAGTTGTTTGCCATCGGCCACAAACAAAATGCCATTGAGGTAGTAGCGGATGTCGTGCACCGCCATGGCAAACGACACCTGTTGCAGCAATTCTTTCAAGGTGCGCTGAGGCAGGCTAAACGCAGGTCCAAACTGCGCCGACTCTTGCACCAAGGGGAAGTCTTCTGCCGCCATGGTTTGCAAGCTGAAGCGGCTTTTGCCACCTTTGAAGAGCAATTTGTTTTGGTTCGACTCCAGCACCACCGTTTGATCGCTGGGCATGGAGCGCAAGATGTCGATCAATTTGCGTGCAGCCACCGTGGTGGCAAAGTCGCCCGCATCCCCATCCAATTCGACATTCGTGCGGATTTGGATTTCCAAATCGCTGGTGGTGAATTGCAAGTGTGTGCCTGTTTTACGGACCAGCACATTGCCCAAAATGGGCAGCGTTTGTCGCCGCTCCACAATGCCTGCAACCGATTGCAGCGCCGAGAGCACCTTGTCTTGAGAAGATTTGAAGACGATCATGTCAACCTCTGAATGAATTAATAAAGAATAGTAGGTAGTAGTAGAGCAACGGTTTTTTTGTGGAGAAGCCTATTTTCTCTTGTTTGTTCAAGCACTTGTGTCCCTGCAAACCATGTGTGTAAGGCTGCACAGTTGAACAAGTCCAATGGGGATAACTTGTTCAAAAAGCATTTGCCTGTGGACAAGTACTGGCTTATGCCAGAACCATCCACAGGGAAAAAATGACGCAAATTGCCAAGAATGATCATTTTTCATCATCCTTTCAGGGTTTGTTCCAACACATGCAACTGTTGGTTGAGTTCATTGTCTTGATGGCGCTCACCTGAAATTTTGCGCACCGCATGCAGCACCGTGGTGTGGTCACGACCGCCAAACAACTCGCCAATTTCGGGCAGGCTTTTTTGGGTCAACTCTTTTGCCAGGTACATGGCAATTTGGCGTGGGCGGGCAATCGAGGTGGGGCGCTTCTTGGAATACATGTCCGCTACTTTGATCTTGTAATAGTCGGCCACGGTTTTTTGGATGTTTTCCACCGAGATTTGTCGGTTTTGGATCGACAACAGGTCGCGTAGGGCTTCGCGGGCCAAGGGGATGGAGATGTCTTTTTGGTTGAAGCGCGAATAAGCCAAAATTTTGCGCAGCGCGCCTTCGAGCTCGCGCACGTTGGAGCGCACGTTCTTGGCCGCGAAAAAGGCCACTTCTTCAGGCATTTCAACACCTTCGTGGCGCGCCTTGCTGATTAAAATGGCGACCCGCATTTCCAATTCAGGCGGCTCAATGGCCACGGTGAGGCCCGAATCAAAGCGCGACACCAAACGCTCGTGGATATCGGTCAAACCTTTGGGATAGGTGTCGCTGGTCATCACCAAGTGCGATTTTTTAGCCAATAAGGCCTCAAAAGCATTGAAAAACTCTTCTTGGGTGCGCTCTTTGTTGGCAAAAAACTGAACATCATCGATAAGCAATAAATCCAAGGAGTGATAACGGGTTTTGAATTCATCAAAGGTTTTGCGTTGATAGGCCTTGACCACGTCCGACACAAACTGCTCTGCATGGATGTAGAGCACCTTGGCGTCTGGGCGGTCTTGCAATAACTTGTTGCCAACGGCGTGGACCAAATGGGTTTTGCCCAAACCCACACCACCATAAATGAACAAGGGGTTGTAGAGCTGTCCCGGGATGGTGGCCACATGCATGGCCGCGGCGCGGGCCATGCGGTTGGCCGAACCCTCCACCAAGGAGTCAAAGGTCAGCGCGCTGTTGAGGCGGGTTTTAAAGCCGTTGGCGGGCTCGGCGTCGGCCACGGGCTCGGCCATGGAGAATGATTCCGGCTGCGGCTGAAATGCGGCAGGCCTCGGAGGGGCCTCTCTGGGCGAGAGCGCGAGCTCCAAGGCAATGGGGTGGCCTTGCAGCTCCTGCAAAATGGCGCTCAGGCGCTGGGCATACTGGGTACGCACCCAGTCGAGCTTGAAGCGGTTGCCCACCAAAATGGTGATTCTGGTTTGGTCCTCAGAAACCTTGGCTTGGAGGGGCTTGATCCAGGTGTTGAATTGCTGCTCGGGCAGCTCCTGGGCCAACTTTTCCACGCACTCCAACCACAGCTGTTCGCCAGAACCAGTGGGGTGAGGGGTGGAATCAAAGGGGATCATAAAATCTGTGGACAGATCAGCGATTATCCATCCAAAAAACAACGTTATCAAAAATTTATCCACAGGCCGGTAGAAACAAAAAGACCTGATTAGCGAACTTGCGCTAATTTCTGCGAAAGGCTCACAAGCCGCTGGTTTTTTTGGGATAATCATGGGTTTCCCCGATGGATCGGGGTATCTGATTGGAATGACATGAAACGCACTTACCAGCCCTCCAAAACCCGCCGCGCCCGTACCCATGGGTTTTTGGTGCGCATGAAAACCCGCGGCGGACGTGCCGTGATCAATGCACGCCGCGCCAAAGGCCGCAAACGCTTGGCCGTTTGACCAACGCCAAACACCAACTCTGCCCATCTCGGCGGTGGACATGCAGCCTTTGAAGCGCATCAAAGCGTGGGCTCAATTTCAACAGCTCATGAAAACGCCACCCGTGGCACGCAGCAAGCATTTTGTGGTTCACAGGGCGACAAACCCAGAGCCGGCAGCCGCTGAATCGATCCAACCAGCCCCTGCCTCGAACCAAGTCAAAGGCTTGTGCCTGGCTGCTTTGTTGCCCAAACGGTGGGCCAAGCGCGCCGTCACCCGCAATGCCATGCGCCGACAAATTTATGCGGCATTTGCCCTGCAACAAGCGCAGTTGGCTCCGGTGCCGCATTTGGTTCGCCTGCGCGCCGCGATGGATCCGGTGGTGTTCACCAGCGCTTGTTCAGTCCCGCTGAAAAAAGCCGTGCGTCAAGAGATTGACCAGTTGTTAACTCATTTGAGCGCGGCATGAAAGCGCTATTGGTGCTCGTCATCAAGGCGTATCGCCTGCTTTTGAGTCCCTGGCTGGGGGGAGCGTGTCGCTTCTACCCCACTTGCTCGGCATATGCGCTACAAGCCCTGGAAGGCCACGGCCTGATCAAAGGCAGTTACCTCAGCATGCATCGGTTTTGTCGGTGCCAGCCCTTTTGCCAGGGTGGACACGACCCCGTGCCTGAGTCGCGGCTTGATGCCATCAAGCCACTTTTCTCTTTCGCAGACCCTCCAAAAAAGAATCACCCATGAACGATATCAGGCGCACCATTTTGTGGGCGGCATTTGCTTTTTCGCTGGTTTTGCTGTGGGACCAATGGCAGTTGCACAACGGCAAGCCCGCCACATTTTTTCCTGCGCCGGTAAAAACACAAGAAGCGGTCAACACCAAGCCGGTTGCCAACACATCAGAAGCCAGCAGAGCCAATGATGTCCCAAGCACCAGCCTGAGTGTGGCGGGCGAAGTGCCCCAGCAAAGCAGCCCCTCCAACCTCAGCGAGCGGCGAAAAGTGGAGGTTGAAACCGACTTGCTCAAGTTGAGCTTTGACACCGAAGGTGCCAGCCTGGTGAAAACAGAGTTGCTGAAATACAGCGACGCTGAAAAGCCGGATCAAGCCGTGGTGTTGCTGGATCAAAGCAATGCCCGGTTGTACCTCTCCCAGTCGGGCTTGATCTCAGCCCAAGGCCCATTGCCTACCCACAAAAGCACATTTAAGTGGCAGTCGGGCAGCACCCAATTCAAAGAGGGTGATAAAGAAATACTGGTGCGTTTTGTGTCTGAGCCGGTGAACCAGGTTCAACTCATCAAGACCTACAAAATTGAGCGCCACAGCTACGCGATGCAAGTTGAGCATGAAGTCGTTAACCAGGGCAATGCACCCATCACGCCACAGCTGTATGTGCAGCTGTTGAGGGATGGCAACCCCCCGCCCGGCGAGTCTGCTTTTTACTCCACGTTTACTGGGCCAGCGATTTACACCCCAGCGCAGAAATACCAAAAGGTTGAGTTTACAGAGATTGAAAAAAACAAAGCCACTTTTGAGAAAAAGGCCGATCAAGGGTACGTGGCCATGGTGCAGCATTACTTTGCTTCGGCCTGGATACTGCCCAATGACATGGCCAGAGAGTTTTTCGCGCGCAAGGTGGAAAACAACTTGTACTCCGTGGGCATGATTGCCAGCTTGAAAGAAATAGCGCCTGGACAAAGCCAAAAAGTCAGCGCGCAGTTTTATGTAGGGCCGCAAGAAGAAAAGAAGCTCGAGGCCCTGTACCCCGGCTTGGAGTTGGTGAAAGACTATGGCTGGTTGACCATCTTGGCCAAACCACTGTACTGGCTGCTCGACAACCTCAATGACCAGTTGCACAACTGGGGTTGGTCCATCGTTGCCCTGGTGATGTTGCTCAAGTTGGCTTTCTATTGGCTCAATGCCCAAGCCTATCGCAGCATGGCCAAGATGAAAGCCGTGAACCCCAAAGTCATGGAAATGCGCGAGCGTCTCAAGGACAACCCGCAACAAATGCAAACGGAGATGATGAGAATTTACCGCGAGGAAAAGGTCAACCCGTTGGGCGGATGCTTTCCCATTGCCATCCAAATCCCTGTTTTCATTGCCTTGTACTGGGTGTTGTTGTCGACCGTGGAGATGCGCAATGCGCCATGGGTGTTGTGGGTTCATGACCTGTCGGCCAAAGACCCTTTCTACATTTTGCCCTTGCTGATGACAGCCACCACCATGCTGCAAACCTGGCTCAATCCCACGCCGCCTGACCCTGTCCAGGCCAAATTGATGTGGATCATGCCCTTGGCCTTCAGCGTGATGTTTTTTGTCTTCCCTGCCGGCTTGGTGCTGTATTGGTTGACCAACAACATTTTGTCCATTGCCCAGCAGTGGCTGATCAACAAACAAATGGGTGTGTTGGGCAAATGACCTCAGCCGCGCGGCGCCGTGTCACGGTGGCGCGCACCATTGGCGGGGTCTTGAAGACATGTTGAGCGCTTGGTCGGACCCCATTGTGGCCGTGGCCACAGCACCTGGGCGCGGTGCCGTGGGCATTGTGCGCATCAGCGGTAAAGGCTTGCAAAGCTGGGTGCTGGCCCTTTTGCGGCGCGAGTTGGTGCCCCGCATGGCCACCTTGACCCCTGTGTGTGACAAAGACGGGCGGTTGATCGACCAAGTCATCGCCCTGTGGTTCCCCGCGCCACACAGCTATACCGGCGAAGACGTGCTGGAGTTGCAAGGGCATGGCGGCTCGGTGGTCATGCAAATGTTGATCCGACGCTGCTTGGGCGTGGCCCAAGCCATGCCGAGCCATACCGACGACCATGCCCCCCGCATGCGCCTGGCGCGCCCGGGCGAGTTCACCGAGCGCGCATATTTGAACCACAAACTGGACTTGGCCCAGGCCGAAGCGGTGGCTGACCTGATCGATGCCAGCTCAGAGGCGGCGGTGCGCAGCGCCACCCGCTCCATGGCCGGGGCTTTTTCCGAAGAAGTGCATGCCTTGACGCAGGCGCTCACCCGCTTGCGCATGTTGGTTGAGGCCACGCTGGACTTCCCCGAAGAAGAAATTGATTTTTTGCAGCAAGCCGACGCGTTGGGGCAGTTGCAGCAGCTGATGCAAGCCAGTGAAAAACTGCACGAGCGCTCGCGCCAAGGGGTTTTGCTGCGCGAGGGTTTGCAATTGGTCATTGTGGGCCAGCCCAATGTGGGTAAAAGCGCCTTGCTCAATGCGTTGTCGGGCAAGGACACGGCCATCGTCACCCCCATACCGGGCACCACCCGTGACGCCTTGGCGCAAACCATTCACATCGACGATGTGCCGATTCACGTGGTGGACACGGCAGGGCTGCGCGATGACCAAGCTGACGAAATAGACGTGGTTGAAAAAATAGGTATTGAGCGGGCGTGGCAGCATTTAGAAAAAGCCGATGCCGTGCTGTTTTTACATGACCTGTCGCGCCAAGACCAAGCGGCTTATCGCCAGCGTGATGCGCAGCTACAAACTTTGATCGAGCAGCGCTTGGGCCCACAGCAGCGCTGTTTACAAGTGTGGAACAAAGTGGACCTGCTCACAGACACGCCCGTGCCAGAGTGGGATGACAATCCCATTTGGATATCCGCACAAACCGGGGCTGGACTGCCACAACTCAAGCAAGAAATCTTGGCCACCGTGGGGCGACAAGCCAGCGCCGACCAGGGCGAATACAGTGGGCGCGAACGACACCTACAAGCCTTGAAAGCTTTTCACGCCCGACTGGCCAATGCCCAAAGTGGTTTGCTCGAAAAGCCGTTGAAGCTCGAGCTGGTGGCCGAAGAATTGCGTTTGGCGCAACAAGAAATGGCCACGATCACCGGTGGAATGACGGCCGATGATTTGTTGGGTGAAATTTTTTCCCGCTTTTGTATTGGCAAATGACGGTGCGTTGACTTAAGAATCGCGTTGGGGCGAATTGGCGGCATCGATAGAATGAACCCATGTCCAGCGCCCCCATTGAACCCAATCCCCCTCTCAGCAGGAACCACCGGCTCGTCGCGTTGACCCACAACATGTTGGACAGCAAGGCGCAGCGCATGATTGGCTTGGCCCACAACACCTTGGACATCGAGTCCCAGGCCATCTTGGGGATGAAAAAAACCATCGGCCGCTCGTTTGTGTTGGCGGTGAGCATTTTGTTGCAAGCCACGGGCCGTGTGGTGGTGATGGGCATGGGCAAAAGCGGCCACATTGGTCGCAAAATTGCCGCCACCCTGGCCTCGACCGGAACGGTCGCGATGTTTGTCCACCCGGCTGAAGCCAGCCATGGCGACTTGGGCATGATCAAAGACACGGATGTGGCCTTGATCTTGTCCAACAGCGGCGAGAGCGAAGAAATCATCGTTTTGCTGCCGCTGTTGCAGCGCCAAGGTGTGCCGATTGTGGCGATCACGGCCGGGGCCCAATCCACCTTGGCCCAGCATGCCTTGGCGGTGTTGGACAGCAGTGTGGAAAAAGAAGCTTGCCCGCTCAACCTGGCACCCACGGCCAGCACGGCGGCACAGTTGGCCATGGGTGACGCCCTGGCGATGGCGTTGCTCGATGCACGCGGCTTTCAGGCCGAGGACTTTGCGCGCTCGCACCCGGGGGGCTCTTTGGGGCGCAAGTTGCTCACCCATTTGAAAGATGTCATGCGCGCGGGCCCGCAATTGCCCGCCGTCAGGCCACAAGCGGGCTTGACAGAACTCATGCGCGAAATGAGCCAAAAGGGGCTGGGTGCCACGGCGGTCACCGATGAGCAAGGCGCTATTTTGGGCATCTTTACAGACGGAGACTTGCGCCGACTGGTCGAGAGCGGGCAAGACTTGCGCGCCATCAGTGCAGCCGATGTGATGAAACCCAACCCCCGCACCATTTCGGTCAACGCCTTGGCGGCCCAAGCAGCCCAAATCATGGAAGAGCACCGCATCACCAGCTTGCTGGTGGTGGATGATCAAAAGCGCCTTTGTGGCTTCATCAACACCAACGACTTGATGCGCGCCAAGGTGATTTGATGCAAGCCACCCAAAAATTTCCCACCGAACTGTTGCTCAAAGCCCAAAACGTCCGCTTGGCTTTTTTGGATGTGGATGGCGTCTTCACCGATGGCGGCCTGTACATGGACGGTCAAGGCGAATCGATCAAGCGCTTTCACACCTTGGATGGCATGGGGCTGCAATTGTTGAAAGAGGCCGGCGTCACCGTGGTGGTGATCACCGGCCGCGACAGTGCTCCCTTGCGCCACCGCTTGAGCGCATTGGGGCTAGAGCGCGCGTTTTTTGGCATCAAAGACAAATGTGTGGTGGCTGAACAAGTCCTCAAAGACCAGGGCCTGGCTTGGGCACAAGCCGCAGCCATGGGGGATGACTGGCCGGACTTGCCCATGCTGTTGCGCAGTGCATTTGCCTGTGCCCCGCCGGGCGCGCACACTGAGGTGTTGGCGGTGGCACACCATGTGACCCGGGCTTTGGCCGGGCACGGGGCCTTGCGTGAGTTTTGCGATGTGTTGTTGATGGCCAAAGGCGATTACGCCAGGCAACTGCGCATCTGGAGCCAGGTGTGAATGGGCCAGGTCTCATTCGTCGCACAGCACAAAAAGCGGTCAATTTGTGTTTGGATGTGGGCAACTGGTTGCTCTTGTATTTGCCCGTTTTGTTGATGGGTGTGTTGGCTTTTTTGACCTACGGTTTGTTGCGCAACACCCCACAGGCCGAAGAGCCCACGCCAGAGTTGGCACCGCGCCATGTGCCCGACTACACCATGGGCCGCGTGGTGTTGCAGCAATTTCAAGCCGATGGCAAGCCCCGTGCGCGGCTGCAAGCGTTGGAGGTGCGGCACTATCCAGACACCCAGACCTTGCACTTTGAACAACCCGTTTTGCTGTGGTACACCCCTCAGGGAGACAAGACTTACGCCAAGGCGCGTCAAGGTGAGAGCAACTCCGATGGCAGTGAGGTGCGCTTGTGGGGTGATGTGCGCATCGAGCGATCATCCGGCCCACAAGCAAAACCCCCGCTGGGCCCAAGCTTGGTGGTGCAAACCCAATCCCTGTTTTTGGACGCACGGCGTGAGCGCATGAGCACCGACCAAGCCGTGCAGTTACAGCGCGGAAACGACCGCATGGAGGGCCAACGCCTGCAATACGATCACCTGACGCAGCAGCTGGACTTGAGTGGGAAGGTCCGCATGTCCATCACGCCCACAGGGCGTTGAGCGGATGGTCCCTATAGCCGAGTAAAAACTGGCCGCCATAAAAAAGCCCCTTGCGGGGCTTTTCAGGTTGGGTTGAGTGAGAACTCAATAACCTTGGTTGTTGTCGTTGCGACCTGCGCCACGGGGGCCAGAACCGTAAGGACTGCGGAAACCACCATCGGGGCCAGCGCTGTCACGACGACCGCCGCCGCCGTAGCCGCCGCCGCCTTCGCGTCGACCACCACCGCCACCGCCACCACCGTAACCGCCGCCACCACCGCCGCCATAACCACCACCGCCGCCACCGCCACCGCCACCGTAGCCGCCACCACCGCCAGTGCGGGGAGGACGAGCTTCCATGGGACGGGCTTCATTGACGACCAAACTGCGTCCGCCCAAAGGCTGACCGTTCATACCGGCAATGGCGGCTTGCGCCTCGGCATCGCTGCCCATTTCTACGAAACCAAAGCCTTTGGATCGACCCGTGTCGCGCTCCATCATGACTTTGGCACTGGTGACGGTACCGAACTGACCAAAAGATTGCTCGAGATCGCCATCGCGCACCGTGTACGGCAAATTGCCCACGTACAGTTTATTGCCCATGCAAGGGACTCCTAAAAAACACTAAAAAACAAGCGATGGGGTCCCGAAAGCACAACACAAAGGAAGCGGAGGCGCGAAACTGACCGATCACCCAAACCACTTTTGTCTTATTGAAAGACATAAGCGAATCCATTATGTGGGACAGGAAGATGAAAAGTGCAAACTATTTATGTTTAATCGGCCCAAAAGCACCCAAAAAAACCACACTCTGGTGCAAATGCTCACCAAGAAGCCTCTCTTTCAGGACTGGCACTGATGTGGTGAATGCTCAAGTCAGCACCTTCAAATTCTTCTTCAGGGCTCAGCCGCAAGCCCATCGTCATTTTGAGCCCGCCATACACCACGGTGCCAGCCACCAAGGCCCACACCACGCCCAACAAGGTGCCCAATATCTGGGCCTGCCAGCTGACCCCGCCCAAACCACCCAAGGCTGGCAAACCAAAAATACCAGCGGCCACCCCACCCCAGGTGCCGCACAAACCGTGCAGGGGCCAAACCCCCAACACATCGTCAATCTTCCAGCGGTTTTGGGTCAGGGTGAACATGCTGACAAAGATGAGCCCTGCCACCGCCCCGACCACCAAGGCCCCCATGGGGTGCATGACGTCTGAGCCGGCACACACCGCAACCAAGCCGGCCAAGGGGCCGTTGTGCACGAAGCCCGGATCGTTCTTGCCCAGGGCCAATGCGGCCAAGGTACCGCCGACCATGGCCATCAAGGAATTGACCGCCACCAAGCCCGACATTTTGTCCAGGGTTTGGGCGCTCATCACATTAAAACCAAACCAACCCACGATCAAAATCCAGGCACCCAAGGCCAAAAAAGGAATGCTGGAGGGGGGGTGCGCAGAAACGGCACCGTCTTTGCGGTAGCGGTTGCTGCGTGCGCCCAGCAAGATCACCGCGGGCAAGGCCAACCAGCCGCCCATGGCGTGCACCACCACCGAGCCTGCAAAGTCGTGAAACTCAGCGCCGGTGTGGGTCAGCAACCAGGCTTGGATGCCCCATTGCTGGTTCCAAGCCACGCCTTCATACAAGGGGTAGACCACGCCCACCAAAACCGCAGTGGCGATCAGTTGCGGCCAAAACTTGGCGCGCTCGGCAATGCCCCCTGAGATGATGGCGGGAATGGCGGCCGCAAAGGTCATTAAAAAGAAGAACTTCACCAGTTCGTAGCCGTTTTGCGCCACCAAGGTCTCGGCCGACACCCAAAACCCCGTGCCATAGGCCACGCCAAATCCAACCGCAAAATAGACCAGGGCAGAGACACAAAAGTCCACCAATATTTTGACCAGGGCATTGACCTGGTTCTTTTTGCGCACGGTGCCCAGCTCTAAAAAGGCAAATCCGGCGTGCATGGCCAAAACCATGATGGCACCCAAGAGAATAAACAGTGCGTCAGCGCTCGTTTTTGGTGCGTCCATGCGCAAGCCCCCATCGTTTTGCTTTATTTAGGTGCGTTTTTTCGAATAAAAAGCGCATCGCACCAAAGGAAAGCAAAAACCACACCAAAATGGTGTGGTCGGGGGTCATCGCTCGGTCATGGCCCCTTGGAAGGCTTTGAAAATGGGTTTGATCAGGTATTGCAGCACGGTGCGTTCGCCGGTGCGGATGTCCAAGCTGGTGGTCATGCCCGACTTGATGCCAATGTCTTGGGCGCGCGGGTTGTGTGACTGATCGGCATCCAGGCGCACTTGGATGCGGTAGAACACATTGGTTTCGCCGCGGCTGCCTTGTTCGCTCAAGGTGTCGGGGCTGATGTGGGTCAAGCGGCCCTTCAGGGTGCCATAAATGGAATAGTCGAAGGCATCCACCCGCACCGTCACCGGCAGGTCCAGCTTCAAGCTGCCCACGTCACTGGGGGTGACGCGGCCTTCGACAAAAAAACCGCCATCGGTGGGGGCAATTTGCATCAGCTCGTCTCCGGGCCGAAGCACCCCGCCAATGGTGTTGACACGCAGGTACTTCACCACCCCGCCCACCGGCGAAACCATGTCGGTGTGGTCCAAGATGCTTTGGCGTTCATTGAGTTTTTGTTGGGTGGTCGCCAGCTCTTCTTCCGCTTTGCTCGCATCTTGTCGCGCCTCTTGCATGTAGCGGTTGCGGGTGGCGCTGATGCGGCCAGCCAAGTCGGTGACCTGGCGCTCAGAACGCAACAGGTCGAGACGGCTGGTGTCGCCCGTTTTCATCAGCTTTTGGTTCATCTCCAACTCTTCCTTGGCATTGGCCAAGGCTTCTTGCAAGTAGCCCATTTCTTCATCCAGTGTCTTTTTGCGCTGCATGTACAAGCCGGCCTGGGCGTTGGTGAACTCTGGAAAGGCCGCACTTTGCTTGTTGAATGCCAAAGGGATTTGGCGGATCTCTGCGTTGGTGCGATCCAAAATGGCACGCAGCGAAGCCACTCGCGCTACGATTTCTTTGAAACCTGCTTGCGCCCGCTCTTTCTCCAGCACCGCCAGGATTTGCCCGGCTTTGACCGCTTGCCCCTCTTGGACCCGCAACTCAAACACCACGCCGCCATCAGCCGCTTGGATGATTTGGGTGCGCGCGTCTGGAATCACTTGGCCGGTGGCGCGCACCAGTTGATCCAAGTCGGATTGCGAAGCCCAAAACGCCAAGGCCGCAAAACCCGCCGACAAAATCGAGATCATCGGCCAGCTTTTGTGTTGGTCTGCGTAACTCATGCGGGGCCTCCTTTTGTCGCAGGGGTGTTGGATTGCAAGCGTTTGAGCACCTCATCGCGCGGCCCGTCCAAAGCCACCTTGTTTTGCGCCACGATGAGCAAGCGTTGCACCAACACCAACAACTCCGGCTTGTGGGTGACCAAAATCAAGGTGTCGGTGGGCTTGAGGGTATCGGCCAACATTTGAATGATGCGCTGTTCGGTGGCCTTGTCCACATTGGAGGTGGGTTCATCGAGCAGCCAGATGGAGGGCTCACGCAAAACGACACGGGTCAAGTTGACCAGCTGCTTTTGACCACCAGACAAGCCCATGCCCCCTTCAGCAATTTTTTGCTGCAAACCCTCTGGATGCGATTGGATCACCGATTGCAGCAAGCCCGTGCGCTCAGCGGCTGCCAAGATGCGCGAGTCATCGGGAATCACCAAGCCCAAGGTGAGGTTTTCGCGCAAGCTGCCCGCAAACAAGCGACCGTCTTGTTGCAAATAGCCGATGTGCTCGGACAGCACACCTTTGTGAATATGGCCCAAGTCCAAATCATCCAAAAAGATGCGGCCCTGTTGGGGTGCGTACATGCCACTGAGCAAACGCAGCAAAGTGGTTTTGCCTGCACCGATGGGGCCCAAGATGCCAATTTTTTCGCCAGATCGGATTTGCAATTGCGGGCATGAAAAAGCCAAACGCGCACCGCCATAACTGGCGGTCACATTCTCAAACCGGTAGGCGCCGTGAATGGTGTCGGGCATCACAGGCGTCTCCACACCGTGGTGGTCGTCTTGCAAACTCCAAAGCGAGTTGAGCATCTTCACCGACACCTTGGTGGTGGACCATTGCAAATACAAGGCGGGCAGGCCGGCAATGGGCGTGAGCACGCGGCCCGACAAAATGCTGCAAGCGATCAAGCCGCCCATGGTCACCTCACCCCGGCTGACCATCAGCGCGCCAGTGGCCACCAGCAGTGCATAAGAAATTTGCTGAAAAGCCGCGGTGATGTGTTGGGCGTTTTCAGTCACCGTGCGCATCTCTAACTCGCTGGTGCGTGCCTCGTCGGTGGAGTTCATCCAGCGCTGCAACATGCGCCAGCCCGATTGACCCGACTTGATGGTTTCTGCCCCTTCGATGCTCTCGACCAGCAAGCCGGTCTTGAAGTTGCTGGCTTGGTAAACCACCTCCGCGAGCCGATCGGACTTGCTTTTGAAGTAAAAGCCCATGGCCAAAGACAAAAACAAAAAAGCCAAGGGAATGGCCGCCAACCAAGGCCCACCCAAGATGCCGATGAGGATCAAAAAGAAGATGGCAAAGGGGGCATCCACCGCCATTTGGGTGGTGACTGCAGTGAGAAAGGAGCGGATCGATTCATAGCCCCGCAACTGCGAGGCCAAGCTGCCCACGCTGCGGGGCAATTGGTCCAGGCGAATTTGCAAAAACCGCATGTAGGTTGCACGCGCCAAGCGCTGGTCTACGCTATCAATCAAAGCCTTGTAAAAGTGGCTGCGCAAATGTTTGAGCAGCAGTTCAAACAAAATGGCAATCATCAGGCCCATGGTCAATGCCAGCAGGGTCTGTACCGCACCGGTGGGCACCACCCGGTCGTAGACCTGCATGCTGAAAAAAGAGCTGGCCAGGGCAATCATGTTGATGACGATGCTGCCAATGAAAATCTCTGTGAAGATGGACTTGGAGCGCCACAACTCATTGGTGATGATGCGAAACACGGGGCTGCGGTGGGCCTCAAAAGGCTTGGCCGCCAGGCCACGGAAAAACACCCCCTGGGGTTTGCCCTCGAGTGCCTCTTCCGACCATTTTTTTTCTTCGTCATCGAAGCGCTCGATCACCCATTGCTGGCGCGCATTCAAACCGCGCACCAAGGCAAAACCCTTTTGTGCATCGTGGACCAGCACCGGCATGGCGGCGGGGTCGAGCTGGCGCACGGACTTGAAACGCGGTGCTTGCAAGTGCGTGCTGATGGTGTTGAGCACCTTTTGCGGGTCGAGTTCGGCGTCGCTGGCAGTGGTCACCGATTTGTAGGCTGAATCAACGGCTTCCACCAAGGCCAAGCGATCGCTGGCGGTGTTTTGCAATGCGTTCAAACGCATCAAAGTCATGTAGAGCGTGTTCATGGTGGGCGTTTTTTCTGGGGTTTTAGCGTGCCATCGACGGCGCTGGCAGACGAGGACCGCCGTCGGCCAAGATGGTCAAGCGCCAGCTCAGTTGCATTTGATTGGTCTGGGCCTCAATCAGTTGGCTTTCGGCTTGTTGGATTTCGCGCACGGCATTCATCACCTCCAGCCAACTTTTGCGCCCAGCCAAAAACTGCCGCTCCCAAGCCTCTTGAATCAGCCGGGTCGAGCGCAGTGATGAGCTCAATGAGGGAATGCGCACCGATAAATTGCGGTGCAAGGTCAGATCGTTGCGCACTTGCTCGCTGAGGTTTTGGCGCTCGGTTTCCACTTCGGTCTGAGCGGCGGCCAAGCGCATCTGCGCTGACTGTTGCTGGGTGAAGGTGGACAACCCAGCGCTCACCTGAGACGTCACGCTGAGATACACCCGGTCCACCGTGCCGTAGTTCAGGTAGGTAAAGCTGCCGTTTTGGCGCTCAAAGCGCAAACTCAGTTGCGGATACATGTCTGCACGGGCAGCGGTGACTTCGGCCTCGGTGGCCAAGGCCTGTGCTTGCAAGCGCTGGATGGCGGGGCTGTTGCTTTGCGCTTTGCCCATCCATGTGGCGTCGTCGCCCTCCAGGGGCAAAGCGGGGCTGGGCGCGGCGCTGAGCTCGGCCGATGTGACTGGTCGCGCCAGCAACTCACTCAAGCGCGCCAGGGCGGAGGACTTTTGGGATTCGATGCCATACAAATCAGCCTGGGTGGACTCAATCCGGCTTTTGGACAACAACACATCGGCCTCCGTGGCGGCACCCGCGCCCAAACGCCGCTCCACTTGCTCCAGCAGCTTCGTTTGGGCTCGCAAGCTCTCTTCAAAGGCTTTGCCACGCAAGTGTGCCAACTGCCAATCGGTATAGGCTTGCAGCACGCGCAAGGAGAGCTGTTGGCGCGCCTCTTGCACAGCCGCTTCTTTGCTTTGTCTGACCTCGGTGGCGCGGGTCACATTGGCACCGAGCTTGCCGCCGGTCCAAATCGGTTGGCTCAAGCGCAAGATGGTGACGGGATCGTCGCGGTTGACCAAGGCCGGGTCGTTGGCGGTGTTGGCACGCTCGACGCTCAGCGATGGGGTGGGAAAGTATTGCCAGCGCGCGCTGTCCACATCGATGCCTGCGGCCGATGCCAGCGCTTGTTGCATGCGCACCTGGGGGTGGCGGGCCAAGGCCTCGGCCATCAAAGGGGGCAAGGCCCCCAGGCTGGGCAGGGCTTGGCCCCAGGCATGGGACACAAAAACAGCAAAAGCGATAAAAATAAAAATATCCGAAGATTTCGATTTCATGGAATTTATCATTTAAGTGGCATATTCTACAATAAATACGCATACATTAGAACTCATAAATGCGCGGGGCTTATTTTTAGGCAAATGTGAGCAGCTTGAACAAGCGTGGCGCAATGATGGCCCCCTGGTATGTTGTCTCCCAGCAGATCTGACACAAAGAATCTTACCTTTGCCCTTGGCTAGAATAATCCCAAGCGCCGATTTGCCAGAGATTGCGGGCGCGTCTATAAATTCAGCTAAAAACGGACTGCTTCGGGCGCCGTCAAGGCCGATCCAAACTGCTCCATGACCCTCATCGCCCACACCCAGACACAGACATTTACCCAAGCCTTGGGCTTGAAGTGTGGCTTGACCCTGGGCGCCTACCAACTGGCGTATGAAACCTATGGCCAACTCAACGCCCAGCGCAGCAATGCGGTCTTGATCTGTCACGCGCTGAACGCCTCTCACCATGTGGCGGGTGTGTATCCCGGCCAAGACAAAAGCGAAGGCTGGTGGGACAACATGGTCGGCCCGGGCAAGCCCTTGGATACCGACCGCTTTTTTGTGATCGGTGTGAACAATTTGGGTTCGTGTTTTGGGTCCACGGGGCCGATGCACGTCAACCCAGAGACCGGGCGCATTTATGGTGCCGATTTCCCGGTGGTCACGGTGGAGGACTGGGTTCATTCACAGGCGCGCTTGCTCGATGCCTTGGGGATTGACCAACTCGCGGCGGTGATGGGTGGCAGTTTGGGCGGCATGCAAGCCCTTAGCTGGACGCTGCAATACCCAGACCGGGTGCGTCACGCCCTGGTCATTGCCAGTTCGCCCAACTTGAACGCGGAAAACATTGCTTTCAACGAGGTGGCCCGGCGCGCCATCGTCACCGATCCGGACTTTCATGGCGGCCACTTTTACGCCCATGGCGTGGTGCCCAAACGCGGCCTGCGCATTGCCCGCATGCTGGGCCACATCACCTACCTGAGCGATGACGTGATGAACGAAAAATTTGGCCGGCGCTTGCAACGGGCGACCGATCAGGCTTACCAATACTCCACCCAAGACGTGGAGTTTCAGATCGAAAGCTATTTGCGCTACCAAGGCGACAAATTCAGCGAATACTTTGATGCCAACACCTATTTGCTGATCACCCGTGCCCTCGACTACTTTGACCCAGCGCGCGAATTTGGCGGCGATTTGAGCGCCGCGCTGGCGCGCGCCAAAGCGGCTTTTTTGCTGGTCAGCTTCAGCACCGATTGGCGCTTTTCGCCAGCGCGCAGCCGCGAGATGGTGCGCGCCCTGCTCAACAACCGCAGCACCGTGAGTTATGCCGAGATCGATGCCCCCCACGGGCACGATGCGTTTTTGCTCGATGACCCGCGTTACTTGGCCTTGGTGCGCAGCTATTTTGATCAAATTTCTTTGACCGAGGCCACGGCATGAGCGACCCCTTGGTGATGCAAGCCTTGGCCAACCTGGTCCCCCGCGGCAGCCGTGTGCTCGACCTGGGTTGCGGCAACGGGGCGTTCCTGAGCCTGTTGCAATCGCAGCGCGGCTGCACCGGGTACGGGGTGGAAATTGACGACGCCAATGTCTTGGCCTGTGTGCAACGCGGTGTGTCGGTGATTCAGCTCAACCTGGAACAGGGTTTGAGCATGTTTGACGACCAGTCGTTTGACGTGGTGCTGCAAATTGACACCTTGCAACACCTGCGCAATGCCGAAACCATGTTGCGCGAGACCGCCCGCGTCGGCCGCATGGGTGTGGTGGCGTTCCCCAACTTTGCCCATTGGCCCAACCGCTGGAGCGTTTTGACCGGTCGCATGCCGGTGACCAAGCGCCTGCCCTACCAGTGGTACGACACGCCCAACATCCGCGTGGGCACCTACAGCGACTTTGCGCTGCTGGCGCAGAAAAACAATTTGCGCATCACCGACGCCTTCGGTTTGCACCAAGGCCGGGTGATTCGCCATTGGCCCAATTGGCGCGCTGCCACGGCGGTGTTTACGTTTCAGTGATGGGTGGCGGCTCGGCTTGCGGTCGTCCGCAACGCCGAGCACGCCACAGCGACGGCCCAGGCACAATGAAACGCCAAGGCCTGAGTGCCCATCCATGGCCTATTTTTAGGAGATCCTCCCCATGAACGCCCCCTTGTTGGCCAAAGATTTGCAACCAGACCAAGCCCTGGCGCATGTGACCCACAGCTGGGACGCCAGCATCGTGGCGCAGCTGCAAGACTACATCGCCATGCCCGCCAAGTCCCCGGCATTTGACCCGCAGTGGGCGGCGCACGGTTGGTTGGACAAGGTGCTGTTGCACGCGGCCACGTGGATCGAAGCGCAAAAAATCCCGGGTTTGACCCTGGAGGTGGTGCGCCTGCCGGGGCGCACACCGGTGCTGATGTTTGAGGTGGCCGCCACCCGCGCCGCCAGCGCTGAAACCATTCTGCTGTATGGCCACATGGACAAGCAACCCGAGTTTGACGGTTGGCGTGCCGACTTGGGGCCGTGGACGCCCAAGATCGTGGGCGACAAGCTGTATGGCCGCGGCAGCGCCGACGATGGCTATGCGGTCTACGCCAGCATCGCGGCCATTGCAGCGCTCAAAGCGCAAAACATTCCCCACCCCCGCATGGTCGGTTTGATCGAAACCTGCGAAGAGTCCGGCTCCGGCGATTTGCTGCCGTACATCGATGCCTTGCGCGCTCGCTTGGGCGAGGTGGCCTTGGTGATTTGCTTGGACAGTGGCGCGGGCAACTATGACCAACTGTGGTTGACCACCAGTTTGCGCGGCATGGCCAGCGGCGTGCTCAAGGTACAGGTGCTGACCGAAGGCGTGCATTCGGGGGACGCATCGGGCTTGGTGCCTTCGAGCTTTCGCATCATGCGCCAGTTGCTCGACCGGCTTGAAGACAGCCAGACGGGCCGCTTATTGCCACAAAGCTTTCACTGTGAAATTCCGTCGGAGCGGGTGGCCCAGGCCCAAGACACGGCGCGGATTTTGGGCCACTTGGTGCACCAGCGCTTTCCCTGGGCCCACCATGATTGCCATGGTTCGTCCAACTTCACCTTGCCCACCACCCAAGACCCCACCGAGGCCTTGCTCAATCGCACCTGGCGCCCCACCTTGAGCGTGACCGGCGCCGAGGGCTTGCCCGCCTTGCAAGACGCCGGCAATGTGTTGCGCCCTTACACGGCCTTCAAGCTCAGCTTGCGCCTGCCGCCCTTGGTCGATGCGGCACAGGCGGTGCAGGAGATGAAAATCTTGCTGGAAGACAACGCCCCGTACCAAGCGCGGGTGACTTTTGAGCACCACGGCGGCGCGACGGGGTGGAACGCCCCAGATGTGGCCCCCTGGTTGTCCCAGGCCTTGCACAGCGCCAGCAACGCCCACTTTGGCGCCCCGTGCGGTTTCATTGGGCAGGGCGGCACGATACCGTTGATGAACATGCTCAGCCAAGGCTTCCCACGCGCACAAATGGTGGTGTGCGGTGTTTTGGGGCCGCAGTCCAATGCCCATGGCCCCAATGAGTTTTTGCACCTGCCTTATGCGCGCAAACTCACCGCCGCCATGGCCCAGGTGATGGCCGCCCTGCCCTGAGCCGGGCTTGCGCGAAGGGTCTTAAGCCGCCTGGGGTTTGTTCAGGCTCAGGTGGCGGGCCAGCCACAACAGCGCCACACCGATGATGCCAATGGGCAGCAAGGAGCCCCAATTGAGCCAATCCCAACCCGAGGTGGTGACCAAGGCGCCGGATGCAAAAGAGGTCACGGCCATCGTGGCGAAGACGCAAAAGTTGAGCACGGCCTGCGCGCGGTGCTTGTCCTCAGGGGCATAACCTTGCATCGACAAAGTGGTGCTGCCGGTGAACAAAAAATTCCAGCCCACACCCAGCATCAGCAGGGCAATCAAAAACTGTTGCACTTCAATACCGCTCAGCGCAATTGCCACGCAAACCAAGTTGAGCAGCACGCCCACCCCCATGATGGGCAAGGCGCCAAAGCGCTTGATCAAGTGGCCGGTGAAGAACCCGGGTGCAAACATGCCAATCACATGCCATTGCAGCACCATGGCCGTGTCGCCAAAACCAATGCCGCAGTTTTGCATCGCCAATGGGGTGGCGGCCATGAGCAGGTTCATCACCCCATAACCCAAGGCGGCGCTCAAGGCGGCGACAAAAAAGACCGGTTGTCCCATCAGGCTGCCCCAAGAGCGTTGGACATGGCCAGCGGGTGGTGGGGGTGGGGTGGGCCCAAAGTCAATGCGCTCAATCACCAGCCAAGCCAGTACGGCCACACCCATCAAACTCAAGTAGGCCCCAGCAAAGGGCACACCCAGCAAACTTTTGGTTTGGTTGGCCAGGTTGGGGCCGACGATGGCACCCATGAGGCCGCCGGCCATGACCCAAGACACGGCTTTCTCGCGCCCTTCTGCGGGCGACAGCTCGGCGGCGGCAAAGCGGTACAGCTGCGCGTTGGCGCTGTAATAACCGGCGATGAAGGTGGCCAGCACCAGCAGCCAAAACCATTGGTGCAGCACCGCCCACAAGGCCAAGGCACAAGAGAAAAAAGCCACCACCAAGCCCATTTGAAACGACTTTTTGCGTCCCCACAGGGCCTGGGTGCGCGACACCACGGCCGCACTCAGCGCGCTGCCCACCACATAGCCCATCACCGGCAAGGTGGCCATCCAGCCCACCGGGGCCAGGCTCAAGCCCACCAAGCCGTTGATGGCAATGAAGGTCACGTTGTTGGTGAAAAACAGGCCTTGTGCCAAGGTCAGCAGCCACAGGTGTCGGTTCATGGTTTTTTTCTTTCTTTGTAATGGACCACGGTCAAATCGGCATGGCGGAAGCTTACATCGGGGCGGCCTCTGCGCACAAAGTCAATGCGGCCAAGGCCGCTGTCTCGGCGCGCAAGGTGCGCGGGCCCAGCTGCCAGGGGACAAAACCCGCAGCCAAGGCCAAGGCCTCTTCAGCCTGGCTCAAGCCCCCTTCGGGACCGCTGAGTACGGTGACATGAGCGGGAGTGGGGTGGCGTGGCATGGCGCTGGGCGCCAAAGACAAGAGGCGTTTGGCCGCGGGTCCATGATCCAGCGCGAGAAATTGGCCCAAACTTTGGGGCAGCTCAATGGTGGGGGGGCGGTTGCGCCCGCACTGCTCGCAAGCGGCATGTGCCAAGGCTTGCCAGTGGGCTTGGCGCTTGAGCGCCCGATCGGCGTGCAAGCGCAAAACGCTGCGCTCGGTCATCAGGGGCACCAGGCGCGCGACTCCCAGTTCGGTGGCTTTTTCGACCAACCAGTCCATGCGCTCATTGGCGGGCATGCCCACGGCCAACACCACTTGGTTGGGCGCTTCGCGCTCGATGGCCTGGTGTTCTAGGACATTCACCGTCACGTCTTTCCGGCCCATGTGCTCGATGCGCGCCGACCATTCGCCACCCGCGCCATTGAACAAGCAGATCTCGTCACCGGGTTGCAAGCGCAAGACCTGGACATGGCGTGCGGCGGCCGGGGCCAGCGCCACGCAGGTCTGGGCGATCAAGGGATCAGGGTGAAAAAAGCGCGACACAGGGTCTGATGGGTGCTTGGGCCGCTGTCAGACCCGGCCAAAAGCGTAGCCACTCACGTTGGCCTGGCCTTCAATGCGGTCGATCAAGCGCAGCAGCGGAAAGAGTTCCCGGTAGCGGCTGCAGGTGGCCCGGATATAGGTCACAAAACGTGGCGTATCGGCGAGGTATTTGGGCTTGTGGTCGCGCAGGCCCAGGCGGGCAAAAATGCCCGCCACTTTGAGGTGGCGCTGCAGCCCCATCCATTCGACTTCGCGCCAAAACAGGCCAAAGTCGGTGGACAGCTCACCCGTGCCCAGCAAGCCTTTTTGCCTGGCGCGCTCCCAATAGCGCACGGTGACGTCCAACACAAAGGCCTCATCCCAGCTGATGAAGGCGTCGCGCATCAAGCTGGCGATGTCGTAGGTGATGGGCCCATGGACCGCGTCTTGAAAGTCCAGCACCCCCAGGCGGCGCTCTTGCGGGTCGCCCGAGACCATCAAGTTGCGCGGCATGAAGTCGCGGTGCACATACACCTGGGGCACCGACACATTGCGTGCCACGATGGTGGCAAACGCCTGGTCCAGGGTTTGGCGCTCGGCATCGGTCAGCACCAGGCCCCGTTGCTGGGCCACATACCAGTCGGGAAACAGTTGCAATTCGCGCATCAGCAAGGCGTTGTCGTAAGCCGGCAGCACGTGGGCTTGGCTGGCGCTTTGCCAGTCGATCAAGGCATCCAAGGCGCGCGCAAAGTCGCCCAGGTGTTGTTGGGGCTGCTGGGCGTCGAGTTGTTGCATCAGGGTGTGTTGCCCCAAATCGGTCAGCAGCATGAAGCCGTGCTCGCGTTGCCAATCCAGCACTTGTGGGACATGCAAACCCGCCGCCAGCATCAACTCGGCCACTTGGACAAAAGCCGCACAGTTTTCATGGGCCGGTGGCGCGTCGACCACTATCAATGTGCCGTGGTCGGTGTCGATGCGAAAGTAGCGCCGAAAACTTGCGTCGGCCGAGGCCACCCGCAAACTCGGCATGTGCAGGCTGTGGCTCACAGCCAAGGCCTGCAACCATTGCTCAAAATGTGCTTGGCGCGCTGCATCTGCCCACTGCACTTGGCTGGAGGGGACCGGTGTGGGACCGGCTTCGATGGTGGGGATGCTCATGGATAATCCATTCTACAAACCTGTGCCGGTGCTGCGAGCTGGGCCGCCTGGCCGGTTGTCGCATGTGTCCATCACGGCTTGAACGCCCCCAACATGAACGCCCCCCTATTGAAAGCCACATACGCGCCACCAGCCTTTTGGGCCGTGCTGGGGGGGCTGTGCATGGGCGTGGCGGTGGCCCAGTCGCCTTTGTTGCCACAGGCGCAGCCCCAGCCGGGAGCGCCCGTGCTCAAACCCAGCAGCCTGTTGCCCTTGCTGTTGCCCGCGCAAAACCGAGCGCGCCAGCCTTTGTTCATCCAAGCCGACCATTTGTCGGGACGGCCAGATTTGGATTTGCTCATGATGGGCGATGTGCAACTGCGCCGGGCCGATACCTTGATCCGCGCCGAGCGGATCGATTACTTTCAGCCCACCGACACGGCCCGCGCCCGCGGAAACGTGCGCATCAACCAAGCGGGCAATGTGTTTGAAGGCCCCGACCTGGATTTGAAAATCGAGGCGTTTGAGGGCAGCATCACCGAGCCCACTTACCAGTTGTTGCGCAGCCAAGGGCATGGCCAGGCCAGGCGGGTGGATTTTTTGGATGAAAAGCGCGCGGTCATTCACCAAGGCGACTACACCACCTGTCGGCGCAAACCCGGTCCGAGTTGGTTGCCAGATTGGCTGATCCGCGCCGATAAATTGAGTTTGGACAGCGAAAAAGGCGATGCCGAGGTGACCAACGGCGCCTTGTATTTCAAAGACACGGCGGTGGTGCGCGTGCCCTCGTTTGCCTTTCCCATGACCAGCCAGCGCCGATCCGGCTTGCTGCCGCCGACCATTGAGTCCAACAGCATTGACGGCTTCACTTACTCGCAGCCGTATTACTGGAATATCGCGCCCAACCGGGACTTGTTGATCACGCCGCGCTTGATGACCGAGCGCGGCCTGAACATGTCGGGCGAGTTCCGGTATCTGGAAAGCGTGCTGCCCCCCTTTCAGGGCACAGCCAAGCTGGACGTGATGCCCTATGACCGTTTGGGTGGGTCTTCACGCTGGGGCACCTCCTGGACCCACCAAGGCACGCTCGACACCCGATCCGCCCGCTTGGGGCCGGTGAACTTGGGCTTGAACATCAACCGCGTCAGTGACGACAACTACTGGAAAGACTTTCCGCGCAACAACATCAACGGCGCTTTGCGCTTGCTACCAGCCGACGCCACGCTGGCTTATGCCAGTGGGGGCCTGACCTCGCAATTCAGAACGCTGCGGTGGCAAACCTTGCAAGACACCAGCACCCCCATCACACCGCCGTATGACATGGTGCCCAAGCTCAGTGGCCAATACCGATGGGCCTATCCCTCGGGCCTGGATGTGCAGCTGCTGGGGGAGATGACGCGCTTTCAGTCCAACCGCGAATTCTTAAGCCTGACCAACGACAATGCGCAGCGCATGGTCAGTCAGGTGCAAGTGGCGCAGTCGTGGATCACGCCTTACGGCTCCGTCACGCCCAAGCTCAGCTTGAATGCACGCAGCTACCAGTTTGACCAGGCCTTGGCCAGCACAGGCGTGCGCAATGCATCGGTGGTGGTACCGGGCTACAGCTTGGACGCTGGCGCGGTGTTTGACCGCCCGACCCGGCTGTTTGATTTGAATTGGGTGCAAACCTTGGAGCCGCGCATTTTTTACGTCAACACCCCGTTCAAGGACCAAAACAGCCTGCCCAACTACGACTCGGCCAGCTACGACTTCAACATCGCCACCATCTTCACCGAAAACGCCTTCACCGGATACGACCGCATTTCTGACAGCCACCAGGTGACCACAGGTGCCACATCGCGGTTTTTGGACCCGCAGTCGGGCGCAGAGCGGGCCCGCTTTGTGCTCGCGCAGCGCTATCGGTTGCGCGCGCAAGAGGTGGTGTTGCCCGGTGGAGTGGCAGCCACCGAGCAGCTCAGCGACACCTTGGCGGGTACCAATTTGCAGTTGGTCAATGCCTGGGCTTTGGACTCGGCCCTGCAATACAGCCCAGACGCGGCGCGCATGGTGCGCTCCACGGTGGGTGCACGCTACCGACCGGGGCCATACCGGGTTTTGAACATGGCCTATCGTTACAAAGCCGATGCCGTGGGCGCGGCCGGCGGGGAGTTTGTGGATACCAGTTGGCAGTGGCCGCTGCAAAATCTTTTTTCCGCGAACGGCAGCGCCGACAACAGCTTGGGCAGCAGCGAAGGCCGTTGGTACACTGTGGGGCGCTTAAACTACAACCAACAAGAGTCGCGCTTGGTCGATGCGCTGATCGGGGTCGAATACGATGCCGGCTGTTGGCTCACCCGGGTGGCGCTTGACAGGTATCAGTTGACGGCTGATCGAGCGGTTCAGCGGGTCATGTTCCAAATGGAGTTTTCGGGGATGTCCCGCGTGGGCTCCAACATCACCGGCGTGTTCAGGGATTACGTGCCACGCTATCAAAACTTGCGCGACTACGGGGGCTTTCCAAGCCGATTCGGTCAATATGAGTGAACAGACAAATTCGGTGGGGCAGCCTTGGTTTGCCCGTTTTGCATGCCTTGTGTTCTTGTGCGCCGGCACGGTGTGCTTGGCCCAGGGCATTCGCATCGGCGGTCAGTCTTTGGCCCCAGTGCTCAACCCAATCACTGCCAACACCACGGGTGCCCGATCGTCTGACTTCATCGTGGCGGTGGTTGACTCTGAGCCCATCACCAACCAAGAGTTGCAACAGCAAGTCGAGCAAACCGTTCAGCAGTTGCAACAACAACAAGGCAGCTTTGTGCCGCGCCGCGAAGTGTTGGTGCGCCAGGTGTTGGAGCGCTTGATCGATGAGCGTGCCCAATTGCGCTTGGCGCAAGACCTGGGTATCCGCATTGAAGACGGCGTTCTCGAACAAGCCGAACAAGGCATGGCCACCCAAAACGGGGTCAGCATGGAAGCTTTCCGTGAGCGCCTCGCCCAGCAAGGCATGAGCCAGACGCAGTTTCGCGCCGATTTGCGCCAACAACTGACCTTGCAGCGTTTGCGCGAACGCGAGGTCAATGCGCGCATCCGCATCACCGAGCCCGAAATCGACAAGCTGCTGGCCGAGCGCATCAAAACCAGCCAGGAGGCAGAGCCCGTGCTGGCCCTGGGCCACATTTTGTTGGCGGTGCCCGACGACGCCACCGATGCGCAGCGCCAAGCGGTGCGGTTGCGGGCGCAGTCACTGGTGGAAAAACTCAAAGGCGGTGCCGACTTTGAGGCTATGGCGCGTGAAAACTCTGACGCGTCCGACAAAGCCGCGGGCGGCATGATGGGCCTGCGACCGGCGCAGCGCTTCCCCAGTTTGTTCATCGATGCCGTCAAGGGTTTGGCCGTCGGTCAGTCGGCGGGCCCCGTGCCTTCGGGCGCAGGTTTTCACATCCTCAAGCTCGTCGAGCGGCGTCAACCGCAGGCATCCACCTTGACCGTACCGCAAACCCGAGCGCGCCATATTTTGTTGCGCCCGGGTGAGCAGCTCAGCCCGAATGCGGCACGGGCCCGCATGCAAGAGTTCAAATTGCAAATTGACAGCGGGCGGGCCGAATTTGCCACCATGGCGCGCCTGCATTCGCAAGACGGCAGCGCCGCTTCTGGTGGCGACTTGGGTTGGGCCGGTCCGGGCATGTTTGTGCCCGAGTTTGAAGAGGCCATGAACAAGCTCGCCCCCGGGCAAACCTCGCCCCCGGTGGTGACGCGCTTTGGCGTCCACCTTATCCAGGTCATGGAGCGGCGCCAGGCCGAGTTGAGTGTCAAAGAGCAACGCGACTTGGCGCGCAACATCTTGCGTGAACAAAAGTTAGAAGACAGCTACCGCGCCTGGGCCCAAGAGACCCGAGGCCGCTCTTACGTCGAATACCGCGACGACCCGCTTTGAGCATGGCCCACCCGAACGCGCCACGCAAGCGTTTTGGCCAACACTTTTTGACCGATCGCGCGGTCATTGACGACATCGTTAGCGCCATTGCCCCCCAGGCCGGGCAGGCCATGGTGGAAATTGGCCCCGGCTGGGCCGCGCTGACCCAGCCTTTGGTGGAGCGCTTGGGGCGCTTGCATGTGATCGAAATCGATCGCGATTTGGCGCGAGAACTCCGCGGCCACGCCCAACTGAGCGTGACCGAAGCGGATGTGTTGCAGGTCAACTTCACCGAACTGGCCCAAAGCCTCAACGTGCCCAAGTTGCGCGTGGTGGGCAACTTGCCCTACAACATCTCCACGCCCATCTTGTTTCACTTGCTCGACCATGTGGATGTGGTGCAAGACCAGCACTTCATGCTGCAAAAAGAGGTGGTCGATCGCATGGTGGCCGCCCCCCACAGTGCAGACTATGGCCGCCTGAGCGTCATGCTGCAAGCGCGTTTTCAGATGGAAAAGGTGCTCGATGTGGCGCCCGACGCCTTTCACCCCCCACCCAAGGTAGACAGTGCGGTGGTGCGCATGGTGCCATTGGCCGATGTGCCCGACGTGCCCTGGCCCTTGCTGTCAGAATTGGTGCGGGTGGCCTTTGGCCAACGCCGCAAACTGCTGCGCCACACCTTGGGCGCATGGTTGCAGCAAAAGGGTGTGGCCACCGATTTTGATGTGCAGCGGCGCGCCCAAGAGGTGTCTGTGGCGGAGTTTGTGGCTTTGGCTCAGTTTTGCCATCGGCAGCCCAGTGCGGCTGACAACATCTAGGATGGAGGCACAGGCAAAAGCAAAAAGCCCGTTGAAAACGGGCTTTTTGGTATGGGTTAAAGCGCGGTCAAGCGGCCGTTAACCAGTAACCCGCATTGAACGGGCTGCTCATGCGCAAGGCCAGGGGAGAAATGTCGACCAATTTGTCGGTGGGCATTTTTTCGCCGCCGTCGGTCAACTCAATGCCGCTGGGGTTGGTGGCCATGACGCCGTCGCTGTCCATGGCCATTGCAGGTGCGCGTGCCACGGAGAATGAGTAAAAGCAACGGAACGGAACTTTGCGCTCGGCCCAGTAATCGGAGGCTTCGCGGAAGATGTCGAGCAACTGTTCACGCGCTTCTTTATCAAATTTGGCATGGGCAGGCACCTGCTCCAGCACGATCACAAAACCAGGCTGCGGGCCAGACTTGTGCAAGGGGTCGGTCATGCCGTCAAACAAGGCGTCAAAGTTCTTGCTGGTTTGCGGCGGAAAGGTGAATTGCTGGGCGATCATGTCCAGCACGTCTTGTTTGCTTTGGGCCACGGCCAAGTTGGCATACAAAAAGTGATGCCCCAGGTGTTGTGCAGCCGCGTGCAAATCCTGTACCCGGTGGGCGCGGATTGACTGCACGATGTTGGATTTGACGGTACGAAGTGGCGTGTCCATCTCCGCTGAATTCCTCACAAAACAATAAAAAGAAGAAATTTGACGTTTGCGAGCCCTAACTTTCGGGGCTGGCTGGTCAACCTGTCTTCCGGGATAACCCGAGAAGCAACGTCCGTAATTATGAAGGAAAAGCATTCCCAAGGCAATAGCCAGGGCTTAAATGCCTTCAAAATGACCCATTGGGGCAAATATAAGTGGGTAAGCACTACCCCAAGATCTAAGACCTCGTGGCGTTTGCGTCGGCCACCGTCAAAGCTGTCATATTGACGATGCGGCGCACCGTGGCGCTGGCGGTGAGGATGTGCACCGGCTTGGCGGCGCCCAACAGAACCGGGCCAATGGCAATATTGCCGCCAGCGGCGGTTTTGAGCAGGTTGTAAGAGATGTTGGCCGCGTCCAGGTTGGGAAAAACCAGCAAATTGGCGTTACCCGTCAAGCTGCTGTCGGGCATTTGCTCGGCCCGCAAGGCGCCGTCCAGGGCCACGTCGCCGTGCATTTCGCCGTCAATTTCCAGCCAAGGGGCGCGCTGTTGAACCAGCGCCAGGGTGCGGCGCATCTTGGCGGCGCTGTCTTGCAAGCTGCTGCCAAAATTGGAATGCGACAACAAGGCGGCTTTGGGCGCAATGCCAAAGCGGCGCATTTCTTCGGCCGCCATGATGGTGATCTCAGCCAGTTGCTCGGCGGTCGGGTCCAAATTGATGTGGGTATCAACCAAAAACAGTTGCCGATCGGGCAGCAGCAAGCCGTTCATGCAGGCATAGGTGCTCACGCCAGGGCGGTTGCCAATGACTTGATCGACATAAATCAAATGGGTGTCGGGGCGGCTCCAGGTGCCGCAAATCATGCCGTCCACATCGCCTTTGTGCAGCAGCATGGTGCCGATCAGCGACAAACGCCGGCGCATGTCGATCTTGGCCAACTCAGCCGTGACGCCCTTGCGCGCGGTCATGCGGTGGTAGGTTTGCCAAAAGTCGCGGTAACGCGGGTCGTCTTCCACATTGACCACTTGGTAGTCCACGCCTTCGCGCAAGCGCAGGCCAAAACGCTCAATGCGTTGGGCAATCACGGCGGGGCGACCGATCAGCGTGGGCTTGGCCAAGCCCTCGTCCACCACAATTTGCACTGCCCGCAACACGCGTTCGTCTTCGCCTTCGGCATAGGCCACGCGCTTTTTACTGGCGCGTTTGGCCGCCGCAAAAATCGGTCGCATGGTGGTGCCCGACGCGTAAACAAAACTTTGCAAACGCTCGCGGTAAGCGTCCATGTCGGCAATCGGGCGCAGGGCCACGCCGCTGTCGGCAGCGGCTTGGGCCACGGCGGGGGCTATCTTCATCATCAAGCGCGGGTCAAAGGGCTTGGGGATCAGGTACTCCGGGCCAAACGCCAACTGCTCGCCCGAATACGCCGCGGCCACCACATCGCTTTGCTCGGCCTGGGCCAACTCGGCAATGGCGTGAACGGCGGCAATCTCCATCTCGTCGGTGATGGTGGATGCACCCGCATCCAAGGCCCCGCGAAAAATGTAGGGGAAGCACAGAACGTTGTTGACTTGGTTGTGATAGTCGGTGCGACCGGTGGCCATGATGGCGTCGTCGCGCACGGCCTTGACTTCTTCGGGGGAAATTTCGGGCGTGGGGTTGGCCAGCGCCAAGATCAACGGCTTGGCCGCCATGCCCTTGACCATCTCGGGCTTGAGCACACCGCCAGCGGACAAGCCCAAAAAGATGTCTGCATCTTTCATCACGTCCCCCAGCGTGCGGGCGCTGGTGTCTTGTGAAAAGCCAATCTTGTCTTCGTCCATCAACTCGGTGCGGCCGGTGTAGACCACGCCGGCCAGGTCGGTGACAAAAATGTTTTTCTTGGGCAAACCCAGCTTGACCAACAAATTCAAACACGCCAAGGCCGCCGCACCTGCGCCCGAGGTGACCAGCTTGACGTGTTGCAAGTCTTTGCCGACCACCCGCAATCCATTCATGATGGCCGCGCCCACCACAATCGCGGTGCCATGTTGGTCGTCGTGAAAAACGGGGATCTTCATGCGCTCGCGCAACTTGCGCTCGACATAAAAACAATCTGGCGCTTTGATGTCTTCTAAATTGATGCCGCCAAACGTGGGCTCCAGGGAGGCAATGGTGTCGACCAGTTTGTCTAAGTTTTTCTCGTTGATCTCGATGTCAAACACATCGATGCCGGCAAACTTTTTGAACAAAACTGCCTTGCCCTCCATCACCGGCTTGGAGGCCAAGGGGCCAATGTCGCCCAAGCCCAGCACGGCCGTGCCATTGGTGATCACCGCCACCAGGTTGCCCCGGTTGGTGTAGCGAAACGCGGCATTCGGGTCTTTGGCAATCTCTTCGCACGGGGCGGCCACACCGGGTGAATAAGCCAGCGCCAAATCGCGCTGATTCATCAGCTGCTTGGTGGCGTGGATGGCCACTTTGCCGGGGGTGGGAAATTCGTGGTAGTCCAGCGCCGCGCGCCGCAACTCTTTGCGCGCCTCGTCTTGTGAAACGGGGTTTGTGGCGGGTGGGGTTTGGGGCATGCGGTTCTCCGTGGTGGCTGTGAACTACCCACGTGTGTCGGGCGGTGCTAGAACAGGGTGGTCGATTGTAGGTGGCAAGCTGGGCAGCCATGCCAAATTGACAAGCAAACGGTGTGGCTCTGTTTCTAATCCATCAGCAACGGAAGCCTGTTTGGGCCTGCGCAGTGCACCGATAGACAGTGCTGGATCAACGCATCAACGCTTCGATCTCATCGGCCTTCACCGGCACCCCCCGGCTGATCAACTCGCAACCCGTGGCGGTGACGATGGCATCGTCTTCGATGCGGATGCCGATGTTCCAAAACGCCTCAGGCACTTCGGGGCTGGGGCGCACATACAGGCCCGGCTCAATGGTGAGCACCATGCCGGGGTGCAAGATGCGCCCGGGCGGTGGCGTGGTGGGAGCGCTGGTGTCCGCAGGGGGCGTGTGGCCGGTCTCGACATAGCTGCCGCAGTCGTGCACGTCCATGCCCAGCCAATGGCTGGTGCGGTGCATGTAAAACGCAACGTAGGCTTTCTTCGCGATCACGTCGTCTGCGGTGCCGTGTTGGTGCTTGGATAACAAGCCCAAATCCAGCAGGCCTTGTGACAGCACGCGCAGCGTGGCGTCGTGCGGGTCGGTGAAGCGTGCACCGGCGCGGGTGGCAGCCACCGCCGCGTCTTGGCTGGCGATCACCAGGTTGTAGAGGTCGCGCTGCGGGCCGGTAAAGCGCCCATTGGCCGGAAAGGTGCGCGTGATGTCGCTGGCGTAGCCGTCCAGTTCACACCCCGCGTCGATCAACACCAATTCGCCGTCACGCAAGGGCGCGGTGTCGGCGCGGTAATGCAGCACACAGGCATTGGCGCCAGCGGCCACGATGGAGGTATAAGCCGGAAACTGTGCGCCATGGCGGCGAAACTCGTGCAGCAACTCGGCCTCGAGGTGGTATTCGCGCGCATCTTCGCCCGCGCGCAGCATGCGGGCGCTGGTTTGCATGGCGCGCACATGGGCAGCGGCGCTGATGGCGGCGGCGCGGCGCATGGTGGCTTGCTCGCTCGCGTCTTTGACCAAGCGCATCTCGTCCAACACCACGCACAGGTCGCGCTGCTGAGAGGGGCACACCACACCCGT
Organism: Limnohabitans rimovensis (SeqCode); assembly: GCF_965234775.1. GTDB lineage: Bacteria > Pseudomonadota > Gammaproteobacteria > Burkholderiales > Burkholderiaceae_C > Limnohabitans > Limnohabitans rimovensis. The sequence goes on from NZ_OZ248568.1 coordinate 208,219, forward strand.
GCGCACTTTGGCGCGCACTTTGCCCAGCCACTCATCGATGCGCGTCTCCAGGCCTTTGTGGGTGGCAAAGGGGTACCACACGCAGCTTTGGTTTTCCAGCAAAGGCGGCAGCAAGCTGTCCAGCGCTTGCACCGAATGCGCGGCGTCCACTCCCAAAGTGGTGGTGGCGGCCTCTGGCCCCAAGCGGATGCCGTCCCAAATTTCGCGTTCCACATCTTTGGGCTGGCAAAACAAAGTGCTGTGGCCGTTGTCCGCGATGACCAACCAAGCGTTGGGCTCGGTGAAACCTGTCAGGTAATAAAAGTAGCTGTCGTGGCGATAAGGGAAATCGCTGTCGCGGTTACGAGCACGCTCAGGCGCGGTGGGGATGATGGCCACACCGCCGGCGCCCAATTGGGCGGCCAAAGCGGCGCGGCGTTGCGCATAGATAGAGGTCATGGCGGGATTGTAGGAGTGGTGTCAAAGTCGGCTTGGCTGGAGCTTGAATGTAAAACCAGTGTGTGGTTGTTTGCGCAATAGAGCCAAGCGCGGGTCGCTCAGTCATTGCCACAAGTCTTTTAAAAGACTATATTCAGTCCATGCATTACTCCACCCAGATCAAACCCATCAGCTACCTGAAAACCCATGCAGCACAAGTGCTGGCGCAAATCACGGCTGATCGCGAGCCCTTGGTCATCACGCAAAACGGCGAAGCCCGGGCGGTGTTGCAAGACGTGGCCTCTTATGAGGAAACCCAAGACACCTTGGCCTTGTTGAAGTTGTTGGCCTTGGGCAACCAAGAAGTGGCTGATGGCAAAACCAAACCGCTGACCGATGTGGTGAAACGATTGCGGGCCAAACACCCCAAAGTCTGAGTCATTGATCGCGCATGGCTGACCCGTCGAACGCTTATGAAGTGCTGCTCACCCAAGGAGCAGAGCAAGATTTGGAAGCCTTGTTTGACCACATTGCAGAAAACGACAGCGTGGCCAATGCCCACCGTTTGTTGGACCACTTGATGGACGTGGCGCAAAGCTTGTCCAAACTGCCCGAACGGGGCAGCCGCCCCAAAGAGCTTTTGGCCGTGGGCATCCAAGATTACCGCCAGGTGTTTTTCAAACCCTACCGCTTGATTTACCGTTTGCACGGCAAGCAAGTGGTGGTCTACCTCATAGCAGATGGGCGACGCGACATGCCTTCATTATTGGCCCGCAGGTTATTGGGCCACAGCGTCAGTTGAAGATCGCCACGGCGCCAAGCGCCTCGCGATGACGGATTCAAGCCTGCAAGTTCAGCTGCGCCAAACGCTCGGGCGTGCCCACATCCACCCACAGGCCTTCATACAGAGATGCGCTGACCAAGCCTTGATCCATGGCGGCCCTGAGCATGGCGGCCAGCGGTGCTTTCACGCCCTCGGGGTTGCCGGCAGGAATGGGGCACCAAGCTGCTTCAAAAAAGGCGCGTTTGTAAAGCGCAATGGTGCTGAAGGTGTAGCGCGGTGAATGCGCCACGTGGGGTGCTGGCTGGTGGCCAAGGGCTTGAACGGCGGGGCTGTTGGTAGCGGCTGGGCCAGGCATCACGGCAGTTTTAGGCAGATTGAGCGCCAAACCTGCATCAGACAAACCAAAGTCACCCCCGAGGTTGTGCGCAGGGTTGGGCACCAGCCAAATGTGCGCCAACTGTGGGCTGGTGGTAAAGCGCTCAAAAGTCTGCGCCGAAAACACAAACTCTGGCGCAAACACATCGCCTGCCGCCACCCAAAACACATCGGCCAGCTGGGGCAAGGCCCGCACAATGCCGCCCGCCGTCTCCAGCGCACCACCAAAATCGCTGCCCTCATCGGAGTAGTTCAGCACCACAGGCGGCAAGCCCGGCGCGGTAAAGGCTTCACCAAAACGTGCCGGAATTTGTTCGCCCAACCACGCTGTGTTGATCACCACGGATGGCACCCCACCCCGCGCCAGGGCCTCCAAGGGCCACTGCATCAGCGGTTTGCCGCGCACGGGCAGCAAAGGTTTGGGTGCGGTGTCGGTGAGTGGGCGCATGCGCTCGCCGCGACCAGCAGCCAACAGCATGGCGCTGGCTTGGGGGCTGGTCTGGTCGGGGTGGTGGTGCGGATGGTGTGTGGTCATGCTCAGGGCTCAAATATAGGCCCAAGCCGCTTGCTGCCCTTGAGCCAGCTGGTGCGTGCCCAGGGCGACAGCAGTGTCTTGGGGCCAAATACCCAGCGGCTAAAATCCCAGGGTTTCCCCGCCCCAGATTCACCCACACAACCCCCGGAGTTTTCCCCATGGCCCACACCACCCCAATGGCCAACGCGATCCGCGCGCTGGCCATGGACGCTGTCCAGCAAGCCAACTCCGGGCATCCCGGCGCGCCCATGGGCATGGCCGACATCGCGGTAGCCTTGTGGGGCGAGCACCTGCGCCACAACCCGCGCAACCCGCATTGGGCCAACCGCGACCGTTTTGTGCTGTCCAACGGCCACGGCTCGATGCTGATTTACGCGCTCTTGCACCTGACAGGCTACGACCTGCCCATGAGCGAGCTGAAAAACTTCCGCCAACTGCACAGCAAAACCGCTGGCCACCCCGAGGTGGGCATCACCCCAGGTGTGGAAACCACCACCGGCCCCTTGGGCCAAGGCATCACCAACGCGGTGGGCATGGCGCTGGCTGAAAAACTCTTGGCAGCCGAATTCAACCGCCCAAATCACAGCATCGTCGACCACCATACCTATGTGTTCATGGGCGACGGCTGCATGATGGAAGGCATCAGCCACGAGGCTTGCGCCTTGGCAGGTGCGTGGAAGCTGAACAAACTCATCGCTTTGTACGACGACAACGGCATCTCGATTGACGGCAAGGTCACACCTTGGTTCATCGACGACACGCCCGCTCGCTTCAAAGCCTATGGCTGGAGTGTCATCAGCGTGGACGGCCACGATGTGCAAGCGGTCAGCCGCGCCATCGCCACCGCCAAACACAGCGCCGACAAGCCCACCCTGATTGCTTGTAAAACCCACATCGGCCAAGGCAGCCCGAATCGCGCGGACACGGCCAAAGCACATGGCGAGCCTTTGGGCGCAGAAGAAATTGCGCTCACCCGTGCCGCCATTGGTTGGCCCCATGCCCCTTTCACCATCCCTGCCGAGGTGTATGCCGATTGGGACGCCAAAGCCAAAGGCGCACAAGCCGAGGCCGCGTGGAATGGCATCTTTGCCGCTTACGCTGCCGCCCATCCGGCGCTGGCTGCTGAATTCAAACGCCGCATGGCTGGCGATTTGCCGAAAAACTTCCATCAAACCGTGGTGGATGCCGTGGTTGCTGCCAACACCAAGGCCGAAACCGTCGCCAGCCGCAAGGCCAGCCAGTTGGCTTTGGAAGCTTTCACTGCGGCCATCCCCGAGATGTTGGGCGGCAGCGCCGACCTGACCGGCTCCAACCTCACCAATACCAAATCAACGCCCAGCCTGCGCATTGATTTGGCGGGCAATGTGGTGAAAGACGAGCACGGCCACGGCGGCCGTCACATCAACTACGGTGTGCGCGAATTCGGCATGGCCGCCATCATGAACGGCATCACGCTGCACGGCGGCTTCATCCCTTATGGTGGCACCTTCCTCACTTTCAGCGACTATTCGCGCAACGCCATTCGCATGGCCGCCCTCATGAAGCAGCGCGTGGTGCATGTGTTCACCCACGACTCCATCGGTTTGGGGGAAGACGGCCCGACCCACCAGTCCATAGAACACGCCGCATCGCTGCGTTTGATCCCTGGCTTGGATGTGTGGCGCCCCGCCGACACCGCAGAAACCACGGTGGCCTGGGCTGTGGCTTTGCAAAACCAACACCGCCCCACGGCCTTGTTGCTGAGCCGACAAAACCTGCCCTACCTGCCCAAAGGCGACAGCGCCGCCAAAGACGCCAGCGGCTTGGACGCCATCAACAAAGGCGCCTATGTGTTGGCCGAACCCTCAGAAGTGGGCATGAACAAAAAGCCCCAAGCGGTCATCATCGCCACCGGCTCTGAAGTGCAACTCGCCATGAAGGCGCAAGCATTGCTCGCCGAACACAAAGTCGCGGTGCGCGTGGTCTCCATGCCCAGCACCACCACCTTTGACCGCCAAAGCGTGGCCTACAAATCAGCTGTTTTGCCCAAAGGCATTCCGCGCATCGCGGTGGAAATGGGCTCCACCGACGGTTGGTGGAAATACGGCGTGTCTGCTGTGGTGGGCATCGACACCTACGGCGAAAGCGCCCCCGCACCGGTGTTGTTCGAGCACTTTGGCTTCACGCCGCGCAACGTGGCTGACACGGTGTTGAAGGTCTTGCAGGGATAAACCATTTCGAGCGCTGGGCCCCTGTGGGTCCAGTTGCAAACTTTTTTGAAACTTGAAAGAAGAAAGAGCAATCATGGCCATCAAAGTAGGCATCAACGGATTTGGACGCATCGGTCGCATGGTGTTTCGTGCAGCGGTGCAAAACTTCAACGACATTGAAATCGTTGGCATCAACGACTTGTTGGAGCCCGACTACTTGGCCTATATGCTCAAGTACGACAGCGTGCATGGCCGCTTCAAGGGCGATGTGTCGGTCGATGGCAACAACCTGATCGTCAACGGCAAAAAAATCCGCCTGACCCAAGAGCGCGACCCCGCCGCCTTGAAATGGGGAGATGTGCATGCCGACGTGGTGATCGAAGCCACCGGCCTCTTTTTGGACAAAGCCACCGCCGAAAAACACTTGGCTGCTGGCGCTAAAAAAGTGCTGATGTCCGCCCCGAGCAAAGACGACACCCCCATGTTTGTGTACGGCGTCAACCACGGCAGCTACAAAGGCGAAACCATCGTCTCCAATGCTTCGTGCACCACCAACTGCTTGGCACCCGTGGCCAAGGTGCTGAACGACAAATGGGGCATCAAGCGCGGTTTGATGACCACGGTGCACGCGGCCACGGCCACCCAAAAAACCGTCGACGGCCCGTCCAACAAAGACTGGCGCGGCGGCCGTGGCATTTTGGAAAACATCATCCCCTCCAGCACCGGTGCGGCCAAAGCGGTGGGCGTGGTCATCCCTGCGCTGAACAAAAAACTCACTGGCATGTCTTTCCGTGTGCCCACCTCTGACGTGTCGGTGGTGGACTTGACGGTTGAACTGGAAAAGCCCGCTTCTTACGCCGAGATTTGCGCCGAAATGAAAGCGCAAAGCCTTGGCGCTTTGAAAGGTGTGCTGGGTTACACCGAAGACAAAGTGGTGGCCAGCGACTTCCGTGGCGAGCCATGCACCAGTGTGTTTGACGCCGATGCGGGCATCGCTTTGGACAGCACCTTCGTCAAAGTTGTCTCTTGGTATGACAACGAATGGGGCTACTCCAACAAGTGCTTGGAGATGGTGCGCGTCATCGCCAAGTGAGCTTGCCCACCTTTGACGATGTGCAAGCCGCCGCAAAGCGGCTTGCCGGCGTGGCGCACCGCACACCGGTGCTGCAGTCGTCAAACCTCAACCGCCAAGTGGGCGCCGAGGTTTTTTTCAAGTGCGAAAACTTTCAGCGCATGGGCGCCTTTAAGTTTCGCGGCGGCTACAACGCCTTGGCACAACTCTCTGCAGCCCAGCGGCGCGCTGGTGTGGTGGCTTATTCATCGGGCAACCATGCCCAAGCCGTGGCCTTGGCCGCGCAAATATTGCGCATTCCGGCCACCATCGTCATGCCCCACGACGCGTCCAGCGCCAAGCTGGCCGCCACCAGGGGTTATGGCGCCCAAGTCGTGGGTTACGACCGCTACACCGAAGACGCCATGGCGATCGCCAAAGCCCTGGCTGAGCGCGAAGGCCGCGCCTTCATCCCCCCGTTTGACCACCCCGACGTGATCGCTGGCCAAGGCACGGCCGCGCTGGAGCTGTTGCAAGACCACGGCCCCATGGACCGCTTGTACGTGTGTCTGGGCGGCGGCGGATTGCTCAGCGGCAGCTTGCTGGCGGCCAAAGCCTTGTCGCCCAACTGTGCGGTGTTTGGCGTCGAGCCCGAAGCTGGCAACGATGTGCAGCAATCCCTGGCCAAAGGCGAGCGGGTGCGCATCCCCATCCCCGTGACCATTGCCGACGGAGCGCAAACCCCCATGGTCGGCGCCATCACCTTTGACATCATTCGCCGCGATGTGGCGGCGGTCCACACCGTGACCGACGCGCAACTGGTGGACGCCATGCGCTTTTATGCCGAGCGCATGAAGATGGTGGTTGAGCCCACCGGTTGCCTGTCTCTGGCCGCCCTTATGCAAGACGCCCCCGCCTGCCAAGGCCAGCGCGTGGGCGTCATCATCAGCGGTGGCAATGTGGATTTGGCGCGGTATGCGGCGTTGTTGGCGGACCAAGCCTAACGCTGGGCCAGTCAGGGCCGATGGGTCACGGTGTATTACGGTTGGCGCCCCAATTTGCCCGATGAAGGCGACAACCATTTGATTGAGTTGGCATTGGCTGGGGGTGCGTTGGCCATCGTCACCCACAATCTTCGGGACTTGCAAAATGGCGAGTTGAATTTGGGACCATTGCGGGTGCTGACACCCGCACAATGTTTGGAGACATGGACATGAGCACATTGACCATACGCCTACCGGATGAAACCGTTGATCGCCTCAAGTCGTTGGCGCAAAGCCGAGGGTTGAGCATGAACAAACTGGTGGAGCAACTCAGCGCCCATGCCTTGGCCGCATGGGACACAGAAAACCATTACCGTGCCATGGCAGCCACTGGCGATGTGAATAAAGCCGTGTTAGTCCTAGACCGACTGGATGAGGCAGACCGGGCGCTGTAAATAGCGCAGGATGCAAGGCTGGCTACAAAAGCCCCTCAAATTAACTCTTAGAGCAAAATTAAAGAGAATTAAATAGTTAATATGTCGGGTCTCATGATCCGACCCATGCTGCCTGACCTCCCGCCACCCGACCTGCACCAAGCCATCCGCGCCTTGCTGCTGTCTGCCCGCGCACAGGTGCGGCAGACCGTCAACACCGCCATGATGCAAACCTATTGGCAAATAGGCCGCATGATTGTGGAAGACGAGCAAGGCGGGCAAAAGCGCGCGGCCTATGGAAAACAGGTGTTGCCGGAGTTGGCCAAGCGCTTGAGCGAGGAGTTTGGCGCCGGGTTTGATGTGAGCAACTTGCGCAATATGCGTCAGTTCTTCCAGAGCTTCCCAATTCGTGACGCACTGCGTCTTGAATTGAGCTGGACACACTACCGCAGCCTCATCCGCATCGACAACCCTCAAGCCCGCGACTGGTACGCCAAAGAAGCCGCCGAGCAAGGTTGGAGCGTGCGGGCGTTGGATCGGCAAATCTCCACCCTTTATTACGAGCGTTTACTCAGTTCGCAAGACAAAGCCAAAGCGCAACTGCAAGACGAGGCGGCGCGTAACATCGCCAAAGACGCCGCCCCCGACCCGCGTGACTTCATCCGCGACCCCTATGTATTGGAGTTTTTAGGCGCACCCGCTGTACCAGCCCTGTACGAAAAAGACCTGGAGCAAGGCCTGCTCGACCAGTTGCAAACCTTTTTGCTGGAACTGGGCAAAGGCTTTGCCTTTGTCGCGCGGCAAAAACACCTGCGGGTGGAAGGCGAAGACTGTTTCATCGACTTGGTTTTTTACAACTACCTGCTCAAGTGCTTTGTGCTGGTGGACTTGAAGGTGGGCAAGTTGGCGCACCAAGACGTGGGGCAAATGGACATGTATGTGCGCGTGTTTGACGAGCAACACCGCAACGAGGGCGACAACCCGACGCTGGGGCTGATTCTTTGCTCAGAGCGCAACGCGGCCGTCGCCAAGTACTCGCTGCTGGCCGACAAAGCCCAACTATTCGCCAGCAAATACCAAGCGGTCATGCCCACCGAGGCGGAATTGCAGGCGGAGTTGGAGAGGGACAGGGCTTTGTTGGAAATAAATGGGGCAAAGTTGTCATAAAAATCATGAGTGAATACGAATTACCCATCCATTTTGAAAACCCTGAAGGTCTTCATGAAATCAGTACAAAAACATTATTTGAATTAATTGATGGCTATAAAGCAATATCAAAGGAATTCGGATTAGACCTCGACATCAGTGTCGGTGTCCCATCAATCGGGGGTTGGAGGGCAGAATTAAAGTTCATTGCAATTGGGGTCCTAATTAACCCAAGTGTTGCGATACTCACTGGAGAAAATTTAGAAGAGTGGGGGAAAAAAGCGCATCATGAAATAGTAGAAATAGTTAATGACTACATCAATAAAGAGTCCGCCCTGAACAATTGAATTTCTCAAACTACAACGCCATAGTTTGTCCGCTGAGATGGCGAAATGGCTTGCAGCACCGTCTGCAAATTAAGCCCAAACTTGGCACAAAGAAGCCGCAGCTTCCT
>NZ_OZ248569.1:0-188512 GCF_965234775.1 Limnohabitans rimovensis (SeqCode)
ATTTATGGTGTAGAACCAGCGTTTCGAGCACCAATAAGGTGCCGTGCAAGCTTGGAAATGTTGTCATGAAAATTGCTGTATCTATTCTGCAATTCAAAAAAGTCGATTTCGTGCACCAAAAATTTACAAAACCAATTTGAAGGTATTTGCCTTTCTTAGAAATGGATCAATTCCCCACCAAGCCAGTCTCAAATCCCATGTGCAGCAGTTGCAGTTATATCTTGCCCTCTGAAACATCTTCAACTGGGCTGAGATGTGGCATCAGATATTTCAACAGTACTTTGTTCATGCGAAAGTTACAGCAGATGCAACACTTTCCTGAGGTCAAGGCTTCTAATGCTTGTGAGTCCTGGAAGCTTCAATCTTCTGACCAAATTGGATTTGAGGCGTATGCATAACACGCGGGCACTCAATATTGAAAGCCCGTTATCTCAGCTTTTACTCAACCCATTTAACCTCATAGAAATTGAAACCACATTCAACAGTGGGCTTGATAATCGCGAAGTAGGGCTAAGGGTCTGCCCTCAATAATTTGTCATTTCATCAAAAATAGCCAAGTGACTTACTCAGGTTGAATCCGTGCGATTTTGATCATTCGGCCCCAGTCGGCCAGTTGGTCACTGACGTAGCTTTTGAATTCATCGGGTGAGCGGGTCGGCAGAATGTCAAAGCCAATACCGTTGAGTTTGCTTTGCGTGTCGGGATCGGCCAACACCGCTTGAATTTCTTGTGACAGGCGATCTGCTACCGCTTTGGGCATGCCGGCGGGACCAAAAATGCCATTCCAGGCGTGCAAGTCAAAACCAGGGATGGCTTGTGCCAAGGGTGGCACATCGGGTAATAACTGTGAATTTCTGTTGTTTGCCAGCCCCAGCGGACGGACTTTGCCAGCACGAATTTGGGGCAAGGCCAAAGTGAAATCGACGACATAAAAGTCGAGGTGACCGGCCAACAAATCGGTCATTGCTTGCGGCGCTGACTTGTAGGCTACGTTGATCAAATCCAACTGGGCCATCTTTGCCAAAGCCTCCGATGCCAGCAGCGATGTACCGTTGGGAGATGCAAAGGACACTTTGCCAGGATTTTGCTTCGCATAAGCCACAAATTCAGCCATGTTGCGAACGGGCAGACTGGGTTTGACCACCATCACAAACGGCATGATGCCCACGCGTGCAATGGGTGTGAAATCTTTGAGTGGATCGTAGCGCAAACTTTTGTACAGGAAGGGGTTGGCCGAATGCGAGGTGGCAGTGGTCAGCAACAGGGTGTAACCGTCGGGTGCTGCTTTGGCCGCGTACTCCACGCCAATTTGGGCATTCGCGCCTGCCCGGTTATCGACCACCACGGCTTGTTTGAGACGTTCCGATAATTTTTGCGCGACTTGCCGCGCCACTGCATCGGTGCCACTGCCTGCTGCAAAGGGAACCACCAAGGTAATTGTTTTCTCGGGATAGGTCTGAGCCCAGGCGGTTGAACTGGCCAGCCACATGGCTAAAGGCAGAACAATCCATTGCTGAAAGAATCGTATTTGAAAAGTGCTCATGCTGACCTCGCCATGGTTGAAGAATTTGGGAAGGCCACGCTTTGCAACAATGACCGAACGGATTGACTGGGCATTATTTGCCAAATGGCTTCGAAAGCACTTTGCGCATGTTCAGCCAGGACTGGGGTAGTCAATGTTAAAAACTTATTTTTGAGCGATTCATCTGTCATGGGGTGTCGAGGATGTCCCACGGGCAAATCCACTTGCACTTGCAATCGACGTCCGGCGGTGGTCTCGACCGATATGCGGCAGGGGATTTCGTTGGGAAAGCGCAGGCTCAATTCCGGGTCTTCCAGCACCTTGATTTTTTGGGTCAATGAAAGGTGCTGAGCATCTTGCAATTGTTCGGGGCTGAAAAGGTGTTCGCCGAAATGGCCATGCAGCAACACGCCCGCCACAATCCAAGGCATGCTGTGGTCGGCCGTTTCCCTGTTCTGAGGGGTCCATTTTTCAGGATCACTTGCAACTTCACTGTGTGCAAACCCATAGGTGTGCACGACGACGGATTCGATGGACTCGCCATGGAGTTCCTGGTGCAATTGCATCGCAGCAAGAATAGGAGTTTGAGAATGATAATCACACAAAAATTGTTTCATGTGCGCCAACTGCATGCGCGGCATCGAACCTTTCTGATCGAAGGGCTCCAGCGTGAAAGACCTTGTCAAATCCCATAGGCCACGAATCCCTTCAATGGGCATTGCCGGACCTTGAAGGCCTGCCGCTGCAAGTTGCGCGGCAAACACGCCGTTGCGACTGGCATTGGCCGAAGCGCCTGCTTTCCACATAGACAGCGCCCCGGTTCTGGCCACCCCCAAAGAAACATTCGGTACGACAGCCAATGACAGGGCGTGGGCTGTTTGTGCTTGGTCCAGGTCCATTAGAAAAGCACAACCGGCCGCAGTTCCCAGCGTGACGTAAAAACTGTTGTCGATGCCTTGATCGCGCAACTGAGCCGATACGAACAGATTGTGAAAGACGCTATAGGCCACTCTTGCAGCCATCAACAATGTGTTGACATCCAGACTTCTGACCTCTGCCACTGCCAATAATCCGGCCCAACAGTCACTGGGATGTCCACCACCACCGGGATACGTGTCTGCGCCATCCAAATAGCGCACCATCCAGCCATTGGCGAAGGCAGCAAGCGCGGCGGTCGTGCGCAGACGGGTGCCCAATAAACTGGCGACACCACCAGCACCCTCTTGCAATGCCAAGTGCCGAGCTTGTACACAGGGCGGTTGATGAAAGGCGGCCAATCCACAGCCCAAAGTGTCCACCAGCCGGCGTCGGCCATCGACGAACTCGGCTTCCGATAAGTCAACCTGCTTTTGGGCGACGACAAAACTTGCCAAAGTCTGCAAGGTATTGTCTTGAGCGGAAAAGGTCTGCATCGCTTAGATTGGATCACAACAAGCCATGGCGTTGATCGGATTGATATACCGGACTTCCAACTCATGGTTGGTATGCCGAATGGGGCAGGTCAAGGCAGCTTTTTTATTGGCTCGAATCCGGCTCGAACAAATGTCCTGGTCTTAGAAAGTCGCCGTCTCGAATTGCTTTGAGATTTTTCGCACCAGCTAAGCCCATAACGCGATCAAGCTCGTTGGTCAATAAATCCACAACCCACTCCACACCTTCTTGCCCAGCGACCGATAGGCCCCACAAATGGGGGCGTCCCACCAACACCGCCGTGGCACCCAAAGCAATTGCTTTGAATACATCGCTACCCCGACGTATGCCGCCATCCAGTAACACCGGAACGGAACCGTTGACGGCTTGAACAATGGCGGGCAGGGCGCGCACACTGGCCATGGCGCCGTTGAGTTGTCTACCTCCATGGTTGGAGACCATGATGGCATCGACTCCGTGCTTGACAGCCTCAACTGCTTCATGGGGATGAAGAACGCCTTTCAAAATCAGTCGGCCTTTCCAGTGGTCGCGCAACATGACCACATCATGCCAGGACATACCGGGGTCTAACAAAGCACCCATGCGGGCCGCCAGTGCGGCAACAGATTCAGGCGCATTCGATTGAACATAATTTCCAAAGGTGACTTTGGATAAATCATGGCGCATGGACCACCACCATGCAGGCTTTTGGGCAAACGCCAGCATCTGGGCGAAATCAAATCGAGGCGGAATGGTGAACCCGTTGACCAAGTCGCGTTCACGTTTACCGATCATTTGATTGTCAATGGTCAATACCAAGGCATCGTAGCCACTGTTTTGTGCGCGAGTGGCCAGTTCGCGGGTGAAACCTCTGTCTTTATAGATAAAAACCTGCATCCATTTCAAACCATGGTGTGACTGGGCCAATTGCTCCATCGTGCACACAGAGCCATGACTCAGGCAATAAACAGTGCCCTTCGCTGCTGCTGCCTTTGCACTCTCAATTTCTCCTTGAGGCCAAAATAAGCCAGCAAGCCCGGTGGGGCCAAGCAGCAAGGGACTTTGCAATGTATGACCAAATAAAGATGCAGAGATATCCCGCTCAGCTGCGCCATTCAATGGTTGGGGAAGCACATCCCATGCTTGAAAAGCGGACTCATTTTGGCGCAATGTGTCTTCGTCTTCAGCGCCACCATCAATGAAGTCGAAAATGGGTCGAGGTAAGCGTTTTTGCGCCATGCGGCGCAGAGCCGAAACGCTGTATCCGTCACGTTTCAAGTGGTGGTTCATTGGATAAATGAATAATGAGTAGCGCTTTAGGTTTTCAAAAAGTCAGGCAAGCGCGCACCCTGGCGTACAGATTCATCGGCTGCCATCTCGGCAGCACGAATTCCGGGTAGCTTGGCAAGCACAGATGCCAGCGCTTCTGTAGGAATGATGACCACGCCATCTAGATCTGCGACAACAATGTCACCACTGCGCACAACATGACCAGCAATGTTCACAGGCATACCGATCGTGCCAGGTCCATTGCGGTGGGGAGAGTTCGGTGTCACGCCCATTGACCAAGCTGGCAGTCCGACAGACTTTAAGCCAACCATATCACGCACGCATCCATCTGTGACAAAGCCGACGGCACCTGAATTTTTGGCCATGCCGAGCACCAAATCCCCTGTGACGGCACACCCTGTAAAACCATCAGTGCCGACAACCAACACATCTCCAGGCTCAACATGCTCCAAGGCACACACCAAGGCCAGGTTGTCTGCTGGGCCCGCATGACATGTCAATGCAACGCCGCAGAACGCATACTGTTCGGCAATGGTTGGATGAATGCGGTAATCCAATGCCCCCGAGCCACCCATGGCGTCTACTAAAAATCCAGTCGGGGTACCTCGCAATTTCTCCACCAACTGTGGATCTGGTCGGTGTATGGCTTGTGTTTGGAGATTGGGTATTTCTTTAATCATATGAACACTTTCTGCGGCTTTTCAACGACCAATGGCGGATCATTTGATTGCAGAATTCGATTTTTGTCAAACTGATTTGGGCTGTTGGTTGTGCAAAAAGCATTGGATGATTTTCTCCAAGCCATTTAAATCAGAGCCGGTTTGTCTGTGGCTGATAGCTTTGAAAGACGGCACTAAATCACCGCTGCCAAGTCCCTGTGCCTAGATAAGTGATGGCTTGTTGAAACCACACGCTGTATGAGCCGATAAAAAGGGTTACCTGAAAAGTAAATTCCCCAGCCTATGTTGTGGGCAAAAACCGGTGCATGGGTATGCGTTCAGGCCAGTTGAAATAAACTGTTCTTTCAACTTTTGGAAACATTTATGAAACAACTTTTTTTGGGTTCAATGGTCATGTGTTTTGCGAGTTTTTCTATGGCGCATGGCTGTCCTGGTGAAATGCGTGCCATCGACGCAAAAGTTCCGACGACTGCATTGCCTGCTGTAGAAATGTCCAAAGTCAAAGCTTTGAGAGAAGAGGGCGAAAAGTTGCACAAAGAAGGCAAACACACCGAGTCGATGAAAGCACTGGCCGAAGCCAAAAAAATTCTGGGCATCTGAAGGCCGGCAGCTTTGAGAAGTGACTTATCTTCTTTCGCTCATGTTGAAATCTGACCATAGGGCCGAGAAGACGCCTATCGTCATCCATTGCTGGGCACCAGCGCTACATTTCACAGCGATCTCTGGGTAAAGCATCTCTGATTCGCACTCCGTTGAGATTTTCACGACCATTCGTCATAAGGGCTTTTGTATGAACCCTCGAGCTATAGGTCATTGCCTGGCCGCGTTGATGTTGTTGGCATTCAACATGTCAACTTCTGCGCAAACGTTCCCCAATAAGCCCATTACCTTGGTGGTGCCTGCGCCACCTGGCGGCGTGGTGGATGCGACCGGTCGGCTTTTGGGTGAGGCCATGTCGCGTCAGTTGGGCCAACCCGTTGTCATTGATAACCGTGGTGGTGCCAGTGGCAATATCGGCTACAGCCACGCTGCACGGGCGACGGGTGATGGCTATACCTTGCTGACGTCCTACTCCGCTTTCCATCTGGGTAATCCCTCGCTGTTTCCCAAGCCGGGCTGGGCGCAGAGCGACTTTGTGCCCATCGCCATGGCCGCCGTCGCCACCAACGTGATTGCGGTGCATCCTTCGATACCCGCCAATACATTGGGGGAGTTGATTGCCTACCTCAAGGTCAACCCTGACAAGGTGTCCTATGCTTCACAGGGCTCGGGCTCGTTGGCCCATGTGGGCACCGAGATCTTCAAGGCCCAGACCGCGACCAGCATCGTGCATGTGCCGTACAGAGGCTCTGGTCCGGCCATTCAGGACATGCTCTCTGGTCAGGTGCAGCTGTTCATCACCACACCGCCTTCGGTGATGCAGCACATCCAAGCCGGTAAGCTCAAGGGCATTGCAGTGACTGGAAAGTCTCGCCATCCCGGTCTACCGCAGGTTCCGACCACCGCTGAGGCTGGTCTGCCTGGGTTTGAACTCGAGGGGTGGGTCGCCATATTTGCCCCAGCTGCAACCCCGGTCGACGTCGTCAATCGACTGGCTGCGGCCGTGAAAGCGTCGGTCGAGACTCCGGATGTGATCTCTAAGGCAAAGGCGGCGGGGCTGGAAATACGATTCCTTCCCCCTGCTGCCCTGCAAGACTTGGTTCGTGCAGAGACTGCCGGCTGGGCCAACACCATTAAGAGTGCCAACATCACGATCCAATAAAGCTTTGGCGAAATCCAATCGATTTCTATGCCACGCCTATGGGGGTAAAGACTGTGGTTTTATAAGCCAGGGGGTCGCCTCAGAGCGCCCCCTGTGGAAAGGGCTATTTGCTGCCGGGTGCAGCAACCTGAACCCACTTGCCGCCTTTGATCTGGTCAATGGAGACCATCTCCGGGCCGACGTGGTTGTTGGTGAAGCTTTGGCGCGTGAAGGTGGTGAAGTCCTGATGGGCCACAGCGGGCATGGCCTTGGCCAAACCAGCCGAGGTCAGATTGCGCCCGGCAGCTTGCAGGCCCGCAATGAACCAGGATGTGTATGAGTAAGCATTGGCTGCGTTCTCATCGGCGTCCATGTTGAACTTGATTTTGAAGTCGGCCATGAATTTCTTGGCCACCGCATCACTGCTGTCGGCCTCGTGGAGTTTCCAGCCACCGATGCCATAAAGACCTTCCACACTGTCTTTGCCCAATCTGGCGACGATGCTGGAGCGACCTGGAATGGTGGTCAATACCTTGACTTGCGACCAGTTGAGCTTTTTCACTTCGCTCATGACGCCCAGGGTTTCACGCACCACGGTGCCAGCCACGATCAGGTCGACATTGGCCGCCTTCATCTTGGCCACTTGGGATGAAAAATCGATGTCACCCACTTTGTAGGCCGCTTCTGCCGCGATGGTGAATCCACCGGCTTTGAGTGCTTGGGTGACTCCGCCACGCACCAGATCACCAAATGGGCCTTCTTGGTAAATGACGCCGACTTTTTGGGTTTTCCAGTTGTTCACGGCCCAGCTCAGCGCCGAGGCGGTGGTGGTGTCGTAGTTCATGACGGTGGTGAACAGCAGCGGGCTGTTGCCACTGACCTTTTGAATGATGCCCGATGCACCCCATGGGGCGAAGACCATGACGCCTGCATCATTGGCCAGTTTGACTGTGGCTGCATT
Source organism: Limnohabitans rimovensis (SeqCode) (assembly GCF_965234775.1). Lineage (GTDB taxonomy): Bacteria > Pseudomonadota > Gammaproteobacteria > Burkholderiales > Burkholderiaceae_C > Limnohabitans > Limnohabitans rimovensis. The sequence continues at coordinate 7,605 of NZ_OZ248569.1, forward strand.
GGGCCCGGAGCCAAAGGGGTTGACGATGGCAAAGACGCTGTCGCTTTTGATCAGCTTTTGCACGGCCCGAACGGCCAGTTGAGGCTGGCTGCCGTTGTCTTCCACAATGAGTTTGATCTTGCGCCCGTGGACCCCACCGGCGGCGTTGAGTTCGTCAATGCGCAGCTGCATGCCGTTTCGCAGCATGGGCATGCCGGGGGCGGCTGGGCCTGACAAGTCGATGTGGGTGCCAATCACGATTTCGTTGTCGCTCACCCCTTGGGTGGTTTGAGCTTGTACCCCACTGGCCAGCATGCCGGTGGTGGCGAGGATGAGAAGTCTTCGGTTGAATTTCATGGTGGTCTCCTGATGTTTAAAAGATAGTCTCTAGGCCTGGTTTACGCATGCGTGCTTACCCTGAGCGGCCACTTCAGTTTGGGTACATGCTGTCAATCAACGCCGCATATTTGGTGGCGATGACTTTGCGTTTGAGTTTCATGGTCGGGGTGAGCTCTTCGTCTTCGGCGGTGAGCAGTTCCGAGATGATTTTGAAAGACTTGATTTGCTCGACCCGTGCCAGTTGCGGGTTGATGCGTTCGATTTCGCTGTGGATCAGGGCGACCACTTCGGGGGCTCGCGTGAGGCTGCCAAAGTCGGTGTAGGGCACTTGGTGTTCTTGGGCATGACGAGCCACATGTTCTTGGTCGATCATGACCAAGCAAGTGAGGTATTTGCGGCCATCGCCAATGACCACGGCATCGGTGATGTAGGGGCTGAACTTGAGCAGGCTTTCAATGTGGCTGGGGGTGATGTTCTTGCCACCTGAGGTGATCAAAATGTCCTTGATGCGGTCGCGAATGGCCAGGTAACCCTCGGCATTTATTTCGCCGCAGTCGCCAGTGTGCAGCCAGCCCTCATCGTCCAGAGTTTCGCGGGTTTTATCGGGCATGTTCCAGTAACCGCCAAACACATTGGGGCCACGCACCAAAACCTCGTTGTCTTTGCCAATGCGAAGCTCGGTGCCCGGGGCTTTGATGCCCGCCCAGCCCAGGCGAATCGCACCTTTGGGCGTAGCGGTGCAAAAGCCGGTGGTTTCCGTCATGCCAAAGGCTTCGCGCAGTTCGATACCGCAGCCCAAATACCAGCGGATCAAATCTGGGGGGACAGGCGCGGCACCGGTGAGTGCGCTTTTGACGTTTTGCAAACCCAAAAAAATGCGGACATTGCGCATGGCCAGCCACTGCATGATTTTGAGCAAAAGGCTGGGTGGGCTGGTGGCTTGTCCCTGCAGCTGGGCCTCGACCCTGGCTGCGCCCATGGCGCGCGTGGTGTGGTAAGTCCAGCGGGCCGGGGCGATGGCGTCGCGCATGAACAAGTCGATTTGGGAATACATTTTTTCCCAGAATCGGGGCGGTGCAAACACCAAATGCGGGGCCACCTCACGCATGTCGTTGAACACCGTGCCAGAGTTTTCTGGAAAGTGGACCACCAGCCCCAAGGCCAAAGGGTTGTAGACAGAAGACATGCGCTCGGCGATGTGGCAAAGCGGCAGAAAGGACACGGATTTGTCACCCGGCTGGATGTCCAGGTATTCGGTGGCCAGGCTCAGTTGAAAGACCAGGTTGCGGTTGAGGGTCATGGCCCCCTTGGGTGCCCCGGTGGTGCCCGAGGTGTAGACCAAAAAAGCCAGGTCTTCGGCTTGGGTGTTGTCGATCGAGGCGTCAAAAAGGGCTTGGCGGGTTTCGGCCAAAGCATGGCCGCGTGCCAGGAATTCATCAAAAAATTCCACATCTGAATCGGAAAAGCCGCGCAAGCCTTCACGGTCCATCACCACAATGCGCTGCAACTGTGGGCATTGGGTGCGAATTTCCAGAGCCTTGTCGAGCTGCTCCTGATTTTCAACAAACAGCAAGCGGCTGCCCGAGTCCATCAGGATGTGTTGCAGCTGACCCGCCGACGAGGTGGGGTAGACGCCGTTGCCGACCAGGCCCATGCATTGGGCGCCCATGTCGACGTAGAGCCATTCGGGTCGGTTTTCAGCCAGAACACAAACCACTTGACCCCGTTCAAGCCCCAGCGCTTGCATGGCCAAGCCGGTAGCCCGCGTGCGGGCAAAGTATTGGGCCCATGTGGTGCTTTGCCACAGGCCCCTTTGCTTGTGGCGCAAGGCCGGTTGATCGGCCCAGGTGCGACAGCGCTGGCGAAAGACTTTGGCGGGCGTGTCTTCGCCCAGATAGGAGATGGCGGCGGCAGCGTTCATGGTGTCTGGGGTGTTCGTGGTGTGTGGTTTCAGCGCCAGGTTTTGCGGCGTTTCCAACGTTGCGAAGTGCCGCTGATACCTTGGGTGCTGTGCCCGCCCAAATAGGCTTCGCGCACATCGGCTTTTTGACTTAACACGGCGCAGCTGTCGGCTGCCACGATGCGGCCCAGCTCCATGATGTAGCCATAGTCCGCATGCGCCAGTGCAATGGCGGCGTTTTGTTCCACCACCAGCACCGCTGTGCCCGTTTCTTGGCGGATGCGGCTGATGATGTTGAAGATTTCTTTGGTCAGCAGGGGGGAAAGACCCAGCGAGGGTTCATCGAGCATCAGCAGTTGCGGTTGCGCCATGTAGGCGCGGCCGATGGCCAGCATCTGCTGCTCGCCTCCGGACAACAAGCCAGCGTGTTGTTGCGCCCGTTCCAGTAAACGCGGAAACCATTGAAAAACCCGCTCCATGTCTTGTCGAATGCCCTCGGCATCACGCCGTGTGTAGGCTCCCATGTTCAGGTTTTCCCGCACACTCAGGAAGGGGTAGATTTGGCGACCCTCGGGCACCAGCACCAAACCCCGTCGGCACACCTCATCGGCATCCAGGCCGTGGATGACCTGGTTGCTCAGCAGGACTTGGCCTTTGAACGGGTCGATCACCCCGGCCAGGGTGTTGAGCAAGGTGGTTTTACCCGCGCCATTGGCCCCCAGCACTGTGACCATCTGTCCTTTTTCCACCTTCAGGTTCACCCCTTGCATGGCGGCAATCGGGCCATACCAAGTTTCCAGATTCCGTACTTCCAGCAAGGCACCCATGTTCAAGCTCCCAAATAAGCGGCAATGACGGCTGGATGACTTTGAACTTCGGTCGGACTGCCTTGCGCCAATACCCGACCTTGTGCCATGCAAATGACCCGATCGGCCACTGCACTGACCAGGGACATGTCGTGTTCCACCATGACCACGGTGATGCCCAGATCGCTGCGGATGTCGTCGATCCAGAAGGCCAACTCACGCGTCTCTTCGGGGTTCAGTCCCGAGGCTGGCTCATCCAGAAACAAGAGCTCAGGCTGGGCGCACAGCGCACGACCGAGCTCCACCACTTTGCGCACGCCGTAAGGCAGGCCTGCGATGGATGCATGACGCCAGGGCGTGAGGTCCAGAAAGTCGATGATTTTTTCCACTTCTGCATGGGCCGCCTCTTCGAGTCGGGTCAGGGCCGGTGTGCGCAAAACTTGTTGCCACCAATGGCCCTGAAAGAAGCGATGGCGCCCGAGCAACAGGTTGTCCAGCACTGTGGCAGCTTCAAACAGCTCAATGTTCTGGAAGGTGCGTGCAATGCCCAGGGTGGCGATTTGGTGGCGCTGCATTTGGGTCAGGTCCTGGCCCTTGAAGTGGATTTGCCCGCCGCTGGGGTCGAACACGCGAGTGACCGCATTGAGCAGCGATGTTTTGCCCGCACCGTTGGGGCCGATCACGGCCAGCACTTCGCCGGGCCTGACTTCCAGGCTCAGATCGGCAATGGCTTGCACGCCGCCAAAAGTGAGCGATAGTTGGTCCACTGTCAGCATTGGAGGGGTGGCGTTGGGTGTTTTCAACGGTAACGCTCCGATTTCATGTAGCGCTTGTTGCGCTTGAAGGTGTCTTTTCGGTAGATCGGAAAAGATTCCAGAAAGCTGCGGATCTTGAGCCAGCGGCCATTCAGCCCCATGGGTTCAAACAGCACAAAAAGGGCCAGCACCAAGCCAAAGATGAAGGTTTCCAGCCCGAACTGTTTGGCCACGCTATCGGGCAAAAACGGTTTGATGCGGGAGATGGCGGTGGGCAGTGAACTGATGAGAACGGCCCCCAGCACTGCGCCGCGCAGACTGCCAAGGCCCCCGATCACGACCATCAACACAAGCTCCAATGACAGCAGCAAGGTGAAGCCATCGGGCGTGAGGTATTTCAGGTGATGGGCCAGCATACTGCCAGCCAGGCCGGTGATGCCCGCTGACAAGGCAAAAGCGCCGGCCTTCATGCGCTCGACCGGGATGCCCAAGGCGTATGCGGCAGCTTCTGATTCACGCACGCCGATCAAGGCGCGGCCCATGCCCGAGCGCAAGATGTTGAGCAAGGCCACCAGCACCAACACCAGCGTGAACAAACAGAAAAAATAAAAAGCCTTGGGGCCGCTCAGCGACAGGCCTAGAAAAACTGGGTCATTCACAGCCAGGCCGGTAAAACCGCCTGTCACCGAGCTCCAATGGCCGATGATCTGCTCCACGATGATGGCAAAGGCCAACGTCACCATGGCCAGGTAGAGACCGGAGACACGGATGGCGGGAATGCCCACCAGCAAACCGGCCGCAGCGCTGAGCATTGCGGCCATCACCATCGAAAGCGGCAAGGGAACGCCTTTGGACAAAAACCAGGCGTGGCCATAGGCCCCGATCGCGATGAAGGCGGCATGTCCCAATGACACCTGTCCGGTCAGTCCAGTCAGCGACATCAAGCCCAGGCTGGCCACGCACAAGATGAACACATAGGCCGTCTCGCCGAGCATGAAGGGCGTCATGAACCAGGGCAGGGTGCACAAGCCCAGCAGCAGCAAGGCATAAAGGTTGCGGTCAAATGGGCTGCGCCAAAGGGCGAAGCCTTCGCGGTATTGGGTGTGGTAATCAAAACGCATCGATGGGGTTCTTTCTCGTTTCAGACGCGTCGGCCATGGGCTTCTCCCAACAAGCCATGGGGGCGCACAATGAGAACGGCAATGAGCACCAGATAGGCCACGATGTCTTTGGTGCCATCGGGCATGTAGACACCGGCGTACTGTTCAATCAGGCCAATCAGAAGACCGCCCACAATCGCCCCAGGAATGCTGCCAAAGCCGCCCAGCACCAGGGCTGACAAGGCTTTGAGGGTGACAAACCACAAACTGATGTCCACCAAGGTGATGGGCGCCAACAGCACGCCTGCAAATGCCGCCGTGACTCCCCCCAGCGCCCAGACCATGGAGTTCACGCGCTTGACGCGCACGCCGTTCAAGTATGCGGCCAGTTGGTTTTGTGAAGCCGCTTGCATGGCCACACCCAGCCGGGTGAAGCGGAAAAAGAAGAACAGGACCAAGGTCACCATCATGGACACGCCCAGGATCACCAATTGCAAGTTGGCTATCGACAGGCCTGCCAATTGCGTGCTTTGCTGGCTCCAGGGTGTGGGGTAGTTGCGTGACTCAGGCCCAAACAGCATGCTCACCGCACCCCGGATCATGAAGGCCAGTGCAATGGTCAGCATCACACCGGCAAATTGCGGTTGGCCTGCAATGCGGCGAATGACCAAGGCATCCAGTGCAAAAGCAAACAGGGCCACGCCCAGCACGGTGATCATCAAGGCCAGCCAAAACGGCAAGCCCCACACCGTGATCAGGCCCCAGGCACTGAAGGCCGAGACCACCAGCAAGTCACCGTGGGCAAAGTTAAGCACTTCGGTGGCTTTGTAAATCAGCACAATGCCCAGCGCCACCAGCGCATAAATGGCCCCCACGGCGATGCCGTTGATGGTCAGTTGGGCAATGGTTAGCCAAAAATCATTCATGGCGCTTTCCCATCGGAAGTTGGGAATGAGACTTCCCAGGGGTTCAGGTTCTGGTGGCAGTGATCGCACGCCACCATGGGGAAGAAGCGGTGTTGACAGGCGCGATGGCGTGGGCGAATCGAACTGTGTTCGTGCAAATGCGATTCACTGGCCCAGTTGGAGAGGCAGACGATGTAGCCAAACAAATCTCGGCTGCTGGGGGTCAGCCGGTACAGCCTGCGGCGTGCATCCTGTCCATCGGTTTCGCAGCTGAGCAAGTGACACTCGACCATGTCCGAGAGTCGGCGCGACAGGACTTTGGGCCCGATGCCAAGCACATGGGTGATTTGGTCAAAGTAGTGGCAGCCGAGCACCACCGCCGTGAGGATCAACAAACTCCAGCGGTCAACGCGCAAACCCAGGCTCATGTCGCGGGCCTCCCGCACGGACATCCGTGGGGTGCGAAGCCCCTCCAGCGGTTGATGTCGCAAGCGGGTGTTGGGCACAAGGCTGTAGTCCAGATCCTTCATGCTGATCGTTTGACCGCAGGCTTTGCAGCACAGCGCTGGATTGAAGTGGTGTTCGCATGGTTGATGGAAAAGTTTTTTCGGCAGGTCTTGCGCGCGATTCCCCCATTTCTTCTCCCAGGCCCAAATCATCAGGGTGGCGTCGTACAAACCCAGGCCTTTGCGGGTCAGGTGGTATTCATGGCGCGGTGGGTTGTCCTGGTACAGGCGTGGCTTGATAACCCCGATTTGCACCAATGAGCGCAAGCGATCAGACAAAGTGGGGCGGGGAATGTTGGAAAAGTTTTGCAGCTCGTCGAACCGTCGAATCCCCAAAAAAGCCGACAACATGACTTGGACTGTCCAGCGGTCTCCAAAGACTTTCAGGCCGTGGCTCAGTGTGCTGCTGGCCAGCGCAGCTTGTGTGAGTTCGAGGTCGGGGGTGTGGATCATGCGTGTGATGCGCGAAGTGCTGGCTGATCAGGTGTCAGACGCGTTCCACCACCATGGCCACAGCCAAGCCGGCGGCCCCGCACAGGCTGATCACGGCACGGCGCGCTTGCCGGGCTTCCAGTTCGTCCAGTGCCATGCCCACGAGGGCACTGCCCGTGGAGCCCATCGCATGGCCCAGCGCTATGGCACCGCCATTCACATTGAGCTTGCTGTGGGGAACATCCAGGTGCTTCATGTAGTGCAGCATCAGTGAGGCGAAGGATTCATTCACTTCAAACAGATCAATGTCCTGGATTTTCAGACCTGCTTTTGACAAAGCCTTTTGTGTCGCTTGTACCGCTCCGGTCAACGCCAGCGTGTGGTCCACACCCACGGAGGCTGTGGCCAAGATGCGCGCCCTGGGTTGGAGTCCCAGCCTGGCCGCCGCACCAGGACTGGCCAGCAACACCACGGAGGCACCATCTGCCGTGGCTGGCGAGTTGCCTGCGTGGTGCACATGATCAATCCGGTCCAGGCCATAGCGCTGACACATCAGGCGGTCAATCCCGTACTTTTCGGCCATGGCTGCAAAGGCGGGTTTGAGCCCGGCCAGACTCTCCAGTGTGGTCTGCGCTCTGGGGGTTTCGTCTTGCGCCAGCAAGGAAACGCCTTGAGCATCCACAACGGGCACGACCGAGCGAAAACGCCCTTGTGCCAAAGCGGCGACTGCGCGTTGCTGAGAGGCCACGGCATAGGCATCGCATTGTTCACGGCCGAAACCTTCTTGCGTGGCAATGGTGTCGGCGCTGATGCCAATGGGCACCAGCATGGTTTGCTGCTGGAAGTCAAAGTCATGGGTGAGCGGCCCTTGGTCTGAGGCCATGGGCACATGCGACATCATTTCGACACCACCGCCCACGGCCAAGCTGTCGTTGTCCATGGCCTGCTGTGATGCCAGATGAACAGCACTCAGACCTGAGGCGCAGTAGCGGTTGATGCTCAGGCCTGGCACGCTGTCTTGCCAGCCGGCACGCAACAGGGACAACTTGGCGATGTTGGCACCTTGGTCTGCGGTTTGGGTCACACAGCCGATGAGGGTGTCGCTGACCTGCGCAGTATTCAGGCCGGTGCGCTTGGCCAAGGCGGTTAATTGCTGGGCCAGCAAGTCGACTGGTTTGATCTGCCGCAGGGCCCCTTTGTCATTGCCACGGCCACGTGGGCTGCGCAAGGCCTCGATGATCAGGGGATGGCTCATGGGGTGTCCTTGGTCTGAGGGGCGCGGTTCGGCAGACGCGGGAAAAAGGCAGGCACTGTGGCGCAATAGTTGGCATAGCCAGGTTTTGTTTTGACCATGTGGCGCTCCATCAGCGCGGTTGCAGAGCCCTTGTTCATGAACCAGGTGACATACACCAGTGGCAGCACCGAAAACCATCCCCAGGGGTGTGCCAGTGCAAACACCCCGTAGCCCCACCACATGCAGGTCTGTCCGAAGTAGTTGGGGTGGCGTGTCAAGGCCCACAGGCCGGTGTCGAGCAGTTGCGAGCGGTCGGTGCGTTGGCGTTTGAAGCGTGTCAGTTGCCAATCACTGCCGGCTTCAAAGACGAAGCCCACACACCAGACCAGCGCGCCGGCGATGTGCCAAAAGCCGATGTCCCCGGGCGCGCGCATGCCAAAAACCAAGGGAACCGTCCAAATCCAGATCACCACGCCTTGCAGCAAAAAAACCTGAAAATAGCTCCACCACCACCAACGTGCACCAGAGCGCTGGCGCCAGCGTGCATAGCGAGGGTCTTCACCGTGCGGTAAATTTCGCCAAAGGATGTACAGCGTGTAACGCCCAAATCCGATGCTGGTCATGGTCAACAAAAGGACATTGGAAGCGTGGGCTTGTGCGCCGAGGTGCAAATAGAGCCACCAGCTGGTGCCCAGCAACAACACACCGTAGGCAATGTCCATGATGCTGGCGTCTCGCTTGAGCAAGCTGATGCCCCAGACCACGGTGAGACAGACCCAAAGCCAGATACCCAATTGTAAAAAAGTAAACAGAAAATTCGTGGCCCCTGCACTGCTGAGAGCCAGCGCTGCGACAGCCAAAGGCAATATGGGGTAAGCCCGGTCAAGCCAGCGGGTGTTTTCCCGCGGCAGGCCCCACAACCACACAGCGACCATGGCAGCCCAGAGGAGCAGCACCGCCATGGCGTGCTCTTGCCACAAGGTTTCGATCATGCTTGTCCTGCTTCGACGACAAAGCTCACCACCGTGGCGCAGGAGCCGCCAATGTTCAGGGTTTGGAGCCGCTTGGCACCTTCAATCTGACAGGCCTGGGCTTGTCCGGTGACTTGGCGAGCAGCGTCCCAGAGCATGCGTGTGCCGGTAGCGCCCACCGGGTGCCCGCAGCCGATCAGGCCGCCACTCATGTTGACCGGGCAGCGACCACCCTGGGCGATTGAGCCATCTTCGACCGCTTGCCAGCTTTGCCCTGGCGCGGTCAGGCCCAGGTGGTCGATGGCCATGTATTCGGTGGTGGTGAAGCAGTCGTGGGTTTCGATGCCGCTCATCGCGTCAATGCCCGATACACCGGCACGGCGCCAAGCGTCTTCGATGGTTTGTCGCACATGGGGGAACACATAGGGCTGGCCCTGGCTGCGTTCAATTTTGTCGCGCAGTCGCAGACCCGCGTTGCGGTGGCCCCAACCTGCAATGCGCGCCATGCGCTCCAGCGACTTGCCATGCTGGCGGGCATAGGCCTGTGTAAAACAGGCAGAGGCCAACACCACAGCGCAGGCCCCATCGGTGATCTGGCCGCAGTCCTGGCGGCGTGTGCCGGGCTCGATGATCGGGTTGGCTTCGTCGTCATCGGTGAAGCTCAGGGCATCGAATTGCCAAGCGCGGGTTTGCGCCAGGGGGTTGCGTTTGGCATTGCCGTAGTTGATTTCGGCAATGCGGTTCAGGTGCTTGCGGTCAAGCCCGTAGCGGCGTTCGTACTCTTGTGCCAGCAAACCAAACGCGGCGGGCCACATGTAGGTGCAATCTATGTCTTCATGCCCTTGCCAGGCTGCAGCGTTTTGGTTGACCGAGGCCACATTGCCCGAGGTGTTCTTGAATTCCTCGACGCCCATCACCAGCACACAGTCGTAACGGCCCGCTTCGATCTCAGCCATGCCCGCCAACACGCCCAGAGACGATGAAGCGCAGGCACCTTCATGGCGCATGGCCGGCACACCCCAGAGTTCGGGGGTCATTTGCGCCACCATGGAGCCCAGGTGGGCTTGCTGGCGTTGCAGTTCCCCAAAGGCATTGCCCACATGGATGCTCTCGATGGCCGAGGTGTCCAGTCTGGCGTTGTCCAGCACGCCTTGCGTGGCTTCTTGCACCATGTCAGAGATGTCCTGACCCTGGCGGGACCAGGACTTGGCAAAGTCGGACTGGTAACCGCCCAAAATGTAAACGGGTGCGCTCATTGGAAACTCCTGTGGGGATAGGGCAGGGCTTGCAAGCGCTGCATGGCGGTGGTGTATTCGAGGGCCAGTTGCTCCACGATGCTGGCCATGGGGGCGGTTTGGTGGATGGTGCCCAGGCCTTGCCCTGCTGCCCAAACGTCCATCCATTTCTTGCCAGCAAAGGAAGTGCTGCTGTCGTATTGGCGGGACGGGGCATCGGGCATGTTGTCCGGGTCCAGGCCGTTCAGTCGCAGTGATGGTTTGAGCCAACTGGCCGATGTGCCAGTCACCCCTGCGCTGACGATCAGGTCGTCCACCGTGCTGTCAACGATCATTTGTTTGTAGGCCTCGGGCGCCATGCTTTCGGTGGCAGGAATGAATCGCGTGCCCATGTAAACATAATCTGCGCCTGCTGCGATGGCCCCAGCAATCCCCCAGCCATCGCTGATGCCGCCGCCCAGAACCACTTCGCCATCAAAAAATTCGCGGATGGCGCTGACAAAAGCAAACGGTGACAAAAAGCCGGTGTGGCCCCCTGCACCTGCCGAGACGCACGCCAGGCCATCGGCCCCGGCCTTGACCGCTTTTTGCGCCAGCGTCAGGTTGATGACGTCGGCGAACACCCGGCCGCCATAGCCATGCACCACCTCGATGGCGGGTTTGGGGCTGCCCAAAGCCGTGACCACCACCGGCGGTTTGTAGTGAGCGATCAACGCCAGGTCTTGCGCCAAACGCGTGTTGGACGAGTGAGTCACGAGGTTGGCACACCAGGGGCCCACGGTGTCTGCTCCTTGCACATCACGGGCGGCCGCCAAGCCTTCGGTGATGGCTTTCATCCACTCGTCGAGTTTATCGATGGGGCGCGCATTGGGGGTTGGAAAGGCCCCCACAATGCCCGCCTTGCAAGCGGCCATGACCATCTCGGGGCCCGAGATCAAAAACATCGGCGCAGCAAATACCGGCAGTCGAAGGGGCAAGCGTGGGTGGTTCATGCGGTCTCACCACTTTCCTGCGCAACCGGGCGACGCGACTGCACAATGCCAAACCGACCGGCCACAAAAGCCAGGTTGGTCAACGTCGCATTGCCCGCCGGGTTCAGGCCCGTGACGTGATAGTCGCTGTAGGCCGCTGCAAAGTTCAAAGGCATCGCCCCCACCAGGTTGATGGTCAGCTGGGCGCCTGCACGGGCATAGGCTTGTTCGGCCTGTTCAATAAAGTCTTCTCGCGTGGAATACAAAAATGCGGTCAAACCGCCTTGGCTTCGGGCGTCTTGCGTGGCTTGCTTCAGAGCATCCTGTGCATCTTCACACGCGATGACAAAACTGATGGGGCCAAAACGCTCTTGGGCATACAGATCACGCTCGCGCGTGCTGACTTGCAGCATGAGTGGCGTGCTGGTTCGGGCGCCCGGAAATTCCGGGTGCGCATAGGGCTGGGGTGACAGCAGCACTTGGCCGCGCAGCTGGCCTTGGACTTGCAGGTCTTGCAGCAAAGCCAAGGTTTGCGGCGACTGGATGGTGGCCAAAATCATGGACGCTTTTTTCGGGTCCGATGCCAAGGCTTGCACGGCTGAGGCCAGGCGTTGGGCGACCTCATGGAAGGGTACCGTGCCATGCGGCGTGTTCACGCCCGACTGGGGGATATAGATGTTTTGCGGGCTGGTGCACATTTGTGCGCTGAACAGGCACATGGTGGTGGCCAAATTGCGCAAAGCCGCGTCGAGGTCTTGCGTCGATTCCAGCACCACGGTGTTGCAACCTGCTGTCTCGGTGAAGGCCAACGCGGGGTGAGCGTTTTGCTCCACCCATTGGCCAAAACGCACACTGCCGGTGAAGTCCACGATGGCCGTTTTGGGGTGTTTGATCAGCACTTTGCCAATCGGCTCGCTGGTGGTGTCGATGGCCAAGGTCACGAGGTTGGGGTCAAAGCCTGCGGCCTGCAGCACCTGGCGAAAGGCCTTGACCGTGATGGCCATGGGCAACACGGTGGCCGGGTGGGGTTTGAGGATCACCGGGTTGCCGGTGGCCAGGCTCGCCATCATGGACGGCCACGCGTTCCAGGTGGGAAAACTGGCGCAGGAAAAACACACGGCCGTCCCACGGGGCACCAGACGGTAGGTTTTTTGCAAGTGGATTTCAGAGCTGCCAAAGCGCCTGGACCAGTGGGCCGAAGGTGCCACCGAGCGCATGGCTTGTTCGGCATACACCAGGGCTTCGATGCTGCGGTCAAGTGCGTTCACGCCCGAACCGGCATAGGCCATGTTGTAGCTTTGCCCTGCGGTGTGCATGACCGCGTGCAAGACTTCAAACAGGTGGTCACGGTACAAGACTTCGAGCACTTCCATCAACACGCCAATGCGCTGCATATAAGGGGACTGTGCCCAACTGCCCATCGAATTTTCGGCGGCGTCGAACAAGGTGTTGATGTCCGATTGCGGGTAGACCACACCCAAGGATTGTTGGGTATAGGGCGATATTTCTTCGCCGATCCAGTTTGTGATGCCGGGTTGGTCCAGCTCAAATCGCCCGTTCTTCAGGTGCTGTTCAAAAGCCGCGAATCCTGCGCTTTTGGCCTGCGCTGCCTCGGGGTATTTGTCGGGCATGTCCGGGTAAGGGCTCCAGCAATGGCGCGTGGCACAGGCTTGCTGGGCAAGCTCAAAGCGGGTCTGGTGCTTTTCGAAGAGGGTCATCCATGTCTCCAAATCAGTCTTCAAAACGCCCAGTGCACCAGGTTCCAGACATCCAACAAGTCCTGTGCATTGGGAGTTCGGACATCCGTGTTCTTTGGCGGTGCCATGCCATCAGGGGGTGGGTAAGAGAGACTCACGCACCCATGTGCTGTGAAAACCATGCGGCACACGCTGCGGCAAGATGACCCGCGCCACTGGCCCACTGCTGACGTGTTGTGCATCGATGATCCAGACTTCTGAGCGGTCTTTCAGGCCGTTCCAGACAAAGCCGATCAGGTAACCATCGTCTTCGCACTGCGGGTTGTCACGGGGAGCAAATGGGGCCTCACTGAACCAGTAACCTTCGCCGGGGTGGTAAGTCACAGCGCTACCGGTTTCCAGGTCGTACTTGGCCAATCCTGCAAAGTGGGGTTGCTCTACGGTGCGCGCACGGCCCATCAGCACATGGTAGGTATAGCGGTTTTTGTGGCCTTGGTACCAGGCGTTGATCATCGGGAACTCGGTGTTCAGGATGTCGTCCACCACGCTTTCGCGGGTCTGGCCGGTGCTCAGGTTAAAGCGCCATTGGTAGAACTCGTATTCGGTCCCTTGGGTGCCAATCGTGAACAGCAAGCGCTTGACATCCAGGCTGCCGTCAAACTGTTTGGGCATGGCGTAAGGCGTGCCCAGCATGACGATTTCGGTTTCACCCTTTTCATTGATCTCCTCCCAGGCATTGGCCACATGCAGCATGTAGCGCGGGTCGGCTTCAAACCAGCGGATGTCTTGCGCGCTGCCATGTCTGGGAATGACGGCAAAACGCGATTTCCACTCGGGGTGAAACTCCAGGCTGTAACGACCGGCCTTCAAGGCCTCCGGGTTGTTGATCAGCGGGAAGTCATGCAATACGCTGTAGTTGGCCGTGATGGCCATGTCGTGCGGCAAACGGGGGCCCGGCAATTCAACCGGAACCAGGGTTTTCAATTCGCCGGTGGCGCTGAGCACACCATAGTGCATGTAAGGGTGTTGGTTGCCATAGGCAAAAAACAGGTATTCGCCTGTGCGCTCGTCCACGCGTGAGTGGGCCGAAATTTGCAGGCCCTTTAGGCGTGGATCGGACTCGAGCTTGCCAATAGTTTGCAGCGTCAAGGGATCGACCTGGTAGACCGCGCCACCGCGGTACCACATGGACAGCAATTTGCCGTTGTGAAATTTCACATCGGTGTTGGAGGTGTTTTTGAGCGCATCGTCAGGCAATGCGCCTTCGGGCAGGCGTTGTTTGAGTCCAGGTGCCAGGCTTTCACCAGCCGCTTGGTCGGCCTGCAGACCGTCGGTGTTGACCCAGCGATTGCGGTAAGAGACCTGACCTTTTTGAAAATGAACCGCATGCAACATGCCGTCGCCGTCATACCAGTGGTATTTGCCTTTTGGGGTGTGCTGTGGCACAGGTCCATTGCGCACGTACATGCCGCTGAAGTCTTTTGGGATTTCGCCGATGACTTCAAATTCTTGGACCTCCAACTCCTTGTCCACCGGCGCAAAACCCCCCTGTAAATTCGGGTTGTCAATCAGGTAGGGGGGTGTTTCAACGAAGGTTTCAAGTCCCATGTTGTTCTCCAAATCAGTGAGCTTTTCGGGGAAAGGTGGTGGCGAGGGATCAGTGTGCTTGTCCGGAAAGCAAGCCGCCGCGCTCCAAATCAGCGCCGCTGGCCCAGCAGGCATGGGTGCCGCTGCACAGTTTGTGCGGCAACTCAATGCGGCAAACCGGGCCGGCCTCAAACTTCTTGGCGTCGATCAAGATGATTTCTGAACGCTGGGTTTTTTCGTTGGTGATGAAGCTCACCAAGTAGCCGTCGTCTTCGTCCTTGGCATTCACACGTGGGGCAAAGGGTGCTTCACTGGCGTATTGGCCTTCGGGCAAGCGGATTGCCCAGGAGTCGCCGGTTTGCAAATCGTGTTTGACATAACCATGGAACAAAAACCAACCGGGCACTTGAACGGCACTGTAGGCATAGCGGTAAGGTTTTGTGGCGTAGCGCTGGTTGAACATGCCGAACTCCAAAATGCGCTCGTCCAGACGCTTTTCCGTGGTCTTGCCGGTTTTCAGGTTGAAGCGCCAGCGGTGCAGGTGGCAGCCCATTTTTTTCTGATCCAGATACGACATCATGCGCTCGTAACCCGCGGGAGCGCCTTCGTAGTTGCGCGGCATGGGGTTGTCCTGGAAATAGCCGTCGAGCACGATCTCGTCGCCTTCTTCGTAAGCATTTAGCCAGTGCAGCACAAAGGTGGGTGCGGCTTCAAACCAGATGATGTCTTTGGTCTGACCGCGCCTTGGAATGATGGCGATGCGAGAGGGCGTGTCTTTGAAAAACCGCACCACATGCTTGCCTTGGGCCAGCAACTCGGGGTCCCAGTACAGGGGAAAGTCGTTGAGGATGGCGTAGTTTTCGGTATAAGCCATGTCGTGCGGCAAGCGCGGACCCGGCAAAGGAATGGGCACGTAATGCACCAGCTTGTCGTGCTTGTCGACCACGCCATAGTGCATGTAGGGCGCATGCTTGGAGTAGTTGAAAAACAGCAATTCGCCATTGCTTTCGTCCACCTTGCAATGCGCCGAAATGCCGTCCAGCGGCGACCAGGGCGGAATGCCTTCCTGCTCCAGACTCAGCGGGTCCAGGCGATAACCCTCACCGCATTGGTAAAACGTGGTCAAGGCGCGTCCGGCATGCACGACCACATCGGTGCTGGAGGAGTCTTTGAGGCTGCCGTGAGCGCCCCAGCCTGCGCGTTCGGACAGGGCGGGGTCTTCCATCAGGCCCGCCCACAGGGCGCGCCCGGCTTCGAGTTCAGCTTGCAGGCCCTTGGTCTTGATAAAGCGGTTGCGGTAGCTGACCTGACCATTTTTAAAAGCGGCCATGTGCAGCATGCCGTCTCCATCAAAGGGGTGGTACTTGCCCTTGGCTTGCAAGACCGGGTTTTCGGTGTTGCGCAAATAGACGCCATCGATGTCCAGCGGAATGGAACCTTCTAGAACCTTCAGGTCGGTCGCGTTGACTTCTTCGAGCAAGGGTGTCCAGGCGCCTTGAAGATAGGGGTGATCGCCCGGTTCCAAGTTGCTGGCGAGGGTGTTCACAATGTCGATGCTCATCTCGTCCTCAAGTTGATTGCTGTCTCCGATAACCAGATTAGGTCAGTTCAGCAAGGAAAGCAATGGGGTTTGAGCGGATGAGTAGCCATGGAAGTGAATTCTTTTCGGTGCACTTCCCACACTCAATCCTGATTGTTTTCAATGGCAGGCCTTGGCCCTGTTCCGGATGCGCCTGGGTTGCGCAAGAGGAGATTTCGTTAGCGAAGTGAGCCAACCTTGCTCAAAAATTAAGCAAAGTAGGCCAATGAATTGGTTCAAATTGAGATGCCAATTCCCATCAAAGTGGCCGCGCCCTTTCACCTGAGCGCGCAATGATGCCCTAAGGACTCACGTCTCCAGCAATCGCTGCGCCTTGTCCAGCCAGATGGACAAGCTGTCGATCAACTCGGTTTGGCTGAAAGAGCAGCTCTCTTCGGTGAACAAAGCGCTGGACTCCATCCTGTCAATCAGGCCCAGCCAAACGGTTTGGTAGCGCTCAGGCAAAGCGCCCAGCAATACTTTTTGCGCCCTGGCCATGTGACAAAAGTCTCGGGTCTGCAAAGACCCATCGCGCAGTTGTTCCAACGCGTGGTGCAGTTGGTCCAGGGCGGTGGTCAGTTGGGTTTCCATGGATGTTCAAAAAGTAAGAGTGGTGATGTGGCTCACTTGCCCCAGTTGTCCTTCAATCCCACCGCTTGATTGAACACCAGGTGCTGTGCCGAATGGTCCACCCGGTCCGCCACAAAGTAACCCAAGCGTTCAAACTGAAATTTGTCATCGGGCAAGGCCTTGCGCAAGGAAGGCTCTACGATGGCTTGAACCACTTTGAGGCTGTGGGGGTTGAGGGCTTCCAAGAAATCTTTGCCGCCTGCATCGGGTTGCGGGTCGCTGAACAAGCGGTCGTACAAGCGCACTTCGGCTTTGACGCCATCGGCCACGCCCACCCAGGTGATCACGCCCTTGGCTTTGACGCTGTCAGACCCCGCCGTGCCGCTTTTGGTTTCAGGAAATACCTTGGCGTGAACTTCGGTCACCACACCTTGCGCATCCTTGGCAAAACCGGTGCACTCCACCACATAGCCACCTTTGAGGCGCACCACCGCTCCTGCGCTGGTCGCGCCATCGGTATTGCTTTGCGGAGGGCTCAATCGCTTGTAGCCCTTGGGCGGCACTTCGGCGAAGTCGTCCCGCTCTATCCACACTTCTTTGCCGATGGTGAACTGCCGCGCAGCAGGCTCGGGCTGGCCTTCGGGCGGATGGGGCAAAGCGGGCAGGGTGCAGGGCTCCAAATGGCCAGCGCCAAATGCTTCATCCCAATTGGTCAGCACCAGTTTGATGGGGTCGAGCACCGCCATGGCGCGGTGGGCTTTGAGTTCCAAGTCTTCGCGCAAGCAGCCCTCTAAGGTGCTGTAGTCGATCCAGCTGTCCGATTTGGTCACGCCGATGCGATCGGCAAACAGGCGAAGGCTCTCGGGGGTGTAGCCGCGGCGGCGCAGCCCCACGATGGTGGGCATGCGCGGATCGTCCCAGCCGCTCACCTTGCTCTCGTTCACCAATTGCGCCAGCTTGCGTTTGCTGGTGATGACGTAGGTGAGGTTGAGGCGGGCAAATTCATACTGTTTGGGTGAGGGTGCAGCCAGCAAGCCACCTTCGCAGAGGCGCTCCATCAGCCAGTCGTAAAACGGGCGCTGGTCCTCAAACTCTAGCGTGCAAATGCTGTGGGTGATTTGCTCCAGCGCGTCTTCGATGGGATGTGCAAAGGTGTACATCGGGTAGATGCACCACTTGTCGCCGGTGTGGTGGTGGGTGGCGCGGCGGATGCGGTAGATGGCCGGGTCGCGCATATTTATGTTGGGCGAGGCCATGTCGATCTTGGCACGCAGCACCGCAGCGCCGTCATCCAGCTTGCCGTCACGCATTTCACGAAAGCGGGACAGGTTCTCAGAGGGAGAGCGGCTGCGAAATGGGCTGTTAATGCCGGGCTTGCCAAAGTCACCACGGTTGTTGCGCATTTCCTCGGGCGTTTGCTCGTCCACATAGGCGTGACCGGCTTCGATCAAATGCTCGGCTGCGCGGTACATGAAGTCGAAATAGTCGCTGGCTTGGTAGGGCGCGTCGTTGCCCGCTTGTCTCCAGCTAAAGCCCAGCCACTTCACCGCGTCGATGATGGCGTTGACGTATTCGGTGTCTTCTTTTTCGGGGTTGGTGTCGTCAAAGCGCAAGTGGCAGACGCCTTCGTACTCTTGCGCCAGGCCAAAGTTGATGCAAATGCTTTTGGCGTGGCCCACATGCAAATAGCCATTGGGCTCAGGCGGAAAGCGGGTGCGGATCTTGGCGATATCGGGTGCGCCTGCGGCATGGTGCGCCGCGTCCCCAGGGCTGCCCGCCCAGCGGCGCTTGGCGTAAGTGCCTTTGTCCAAATCGTTTTCGATGATCTGGCGCAGAAAGTTGCTGACTTTGTGTTCTTCGGGTGTGGCAGGGGAGGCGGGTTTGGTCATGCGGGGATTTTAGGGGGGGGTGAGGTCGTGGTTGACTGGGGAAACGATGGTATGTATCATGCCATATATCATTCATGTCGAGGTTTTGCATGACAGCCATTGCCAAAATTTTCACCACGGGTCGCAGCCAAGCGGTGCGCTTACCCTTGGAATTCAGATTCGATGTGCCCGAAGTGTTCATCCGTCATGACCCTGCCACGGGGGACGTGGTGCTCTCGCGCAAACCCAGCAGCTGGCAAGGTTTGCTCGAAGCCGTGGCTGTAAACGCCAGCGAAGACCTGTTGATCGAGCGCCGCCAAACCAGTGCAAGGCGCGATCCCTTTGAATCTGTCGAAAAATGACACAGCGTTATTTGTTAGACACCAATGTCATCAGCCACATCATGCAAGGGCGTGACGCCAAGTTATTGGCCAAGTTGAGCAAATTGCCCATTGGACAGACGGCTATTTCCAGCGTGACCTTGGCTGAAATTGAATATGGCATTCAGCGCAGAGGTTCACCGACCAAGTTGAGAAACGCACTTTCACAAGTGATGTTGCACATGGACGTCTTGCCATGGGATGCGGCCGTCGCGACTTGCTATGGCGAACTGTGCAGCAGCTTGGAAACACAAGGCATCAACTTAAGCGACTTTGACATGATGATTGCCGCTCATGCCGTCGCTTTGAAAGCCACATTGGTGAGCCGAGACAAGGCGTTTATGAATGTACCGAAGTCAATTTTGAAATTGGAAATTTGGTGAACCTTAGGCTTTTTTATAGATGAAGAGGCAGGTGCCAGTAAAGGTCCCACAACGGCGATTTGGCTAAACGTTGTTTTCTAAATATCAGGGCAATTTCAAATCGCCTTTTAGGTAGCTGATGGCCCGCTGCAAATCGAGCTTGCCGTGGCCGTAGACCAGACTCACACCGCTGAAATCGGGTGTGCCATCGTTGTCGATGTCTTTGTTGGCGCTGAGCAAAAGCGCATTGGCGATGCTTGTGGCTGAAAGCAGGGGGTACATGCCGCGCAAAATGGCCGCAGCACCAGCCACGCGGGGTGCAGCAAACGAGGTGCCTGCAATGCCCGTGTTGCTGGCGTCTGTGTAACCGGAATTGCCAGGGGCCAACAAATAGCGTTGAGCCAACAATCCCGCACGGTTGCTGTATTTGGCAATGGCTTTGCCATCTCTGTCCAAAGCCCCCACCACCAAGGTTGAGTTTTTGGTCGGGGCTTGGTATGACAAGGCCACGGCCACAGTGTTGCAACCATTGAAAATTTGCTTGCTTTCGCTTTTGTTGCATGGGCCAGAGTCGTTGCCAGCTGCCACAGTGAACACTGCGTCGGGTTCACTTGTATAGGGCGAAGCGTCAAGCACCGCCAGCATTTCATCCACGCTCAAATCATTGTTCGTGATCAACGCGCCCAAACTCAGGTTGATGACCTTGGATGTTTTGGCGTTGGTCATGGCGCCTGAAATGTCGGCCCATTGTTGTTTGCTGTCGGTGCCGGCACCCAACGTGACGGTGTGTGTGGTCAGGGACGCTCCCCTGGCAATGCCGGGTGCCAGCCGGTAAGAAACACCAGTGCTCACCCCAGACGCATCGGTGAACAGCTGGTTGTCGCAGGTGAGCGTGGTCACCAGGGGTACTTTTGTGCACTTGGGTGGGCTGGTGTTGCTGTAATTGAAGGCACTGATTTGGTAGCCATTGGTGGGGTCTGAAAAAGAGGCGGTGGTTTTTTCATCCCCTGCCGCAATGCCCGCCACGATGTCGCCGTGGGTCATGAGCGTCACCCCCAGGGTATTCCTGTATGGGTATGGCCTAGGCGTGTGCCGAAAAAATTGCTCGTAGCTGGCAGTGGCCGTGCCGGTTGTGTCGGTTTTAACGCGGGTTATGGTCACGGGGCCAGTCACCAGGCTTGGCGACTGGGTGGTCAACTGGGTTTTGAAGTCGTCAATGACGGTCACACCAACGCCTTGGCCGTTCCAGCCATTTTTCCAAAAGGCATCTGATACAGCTAAAGTTCCGGTTCCGACACTGAGTGCATCCAGATGGGACAGGGGTTGCAATTGAATGTTGTTGGCAGACCCCGAGGTGCGAGTGCTGCTGGCACTGTCGGCACTGGATGTGTAAAGGTCGATGTCAATGGTGCCAATCCCGTAGTCACTCCGCACATCCGTGCTGCCTGAAGCCACTGGCGAGCCAGGCAGTGCGCTCAGGGCTTGCGGCAGCGTTTGGTTATAGATGCCAATGTTGTTAGAAGTGTCGGTGGCTGAACTGTCCTCAGTTTCGCCCTCTCCGCAAGCAGTCAAGCCAACCCAAACAACTGGAAACAGGGCAAAGACCAAATTTCGGTTCAGTTTCATTCAAGAACCCATGCAAAATAATGCGTATTTTAATTAAATTAATTCCTTTTAATTAATTTAAGATTTTAAATTCTCCAATATGCAACACAAAATATTCTTTTGATGGTTTTTAACGAATGGTTCCCTGGTGCTGGCTCAGTGGCCCATGTAGGCCCAGGAGCCGATAATTCCCCTTTTTTCGAACTAGGAACACCGTGGACCTGACCCTCTTGCTCAAAGCCGCCGTGATGGGCGTGGTGGAAGGTTTGACCGAATTTCTGCCCATTTCGTCCACGGGTCACCTCATCTTGGCGGGTGCCTTGCTCGGTTTTGACGATGAAAAAGCCAAGGTGTTTGACATCGCCATCCAAACCGGGGCCATCCTGGCGGTGATCATTGTTTATTGGCAAAAAATCCAAAGCACCATCGTGGCTTTGCCCAGCCAGCGTTTGGCGCGGCGTTTTGCTTTGAATGTGCTGATCGCCTTTGTGCCGGCCGTGGTGCTGGGGCTCTTGTTGGGCAAGGCCATCAAAGCGCATTTGTTCACGCCAACAGTGGTGGCCACTACCTTTATCCTGGGCGGTTTCGTCATTTTGTGGGCCGAGGGCTGGGGCCGTGCCCGTGAGCCGGGTGCACACCCCGATGACGGTGCCCGCATCTTGAATGTGGAGTCCATGTCACCCTTGGACGCGTTGAAGGTGGGGCTGGTTCAATGCCTGGCCATGGTGCCGGGCACCAGCCGCAGTGGGGCGACCATCATTGGTGGCATGTTGCTGGGCTTGTCGCGCAAAGCGGCGACAGACTTTTCGTTTTATTTGGCCATACCCACCTTGGTGGGGGCGGGCGCCTATAGCTTGTACAAAGAGCGGGCCTTGCTCAGCTGGGCCGATGCCCCCATGTTTGGTGTCGGACTGCTGTTTTCTTTTTTAAGTGCCTGGGCCTGTGTGCGCTGGTTGTTGCGCTACATCGCCAGCCACAGCTTTGTGCCTTTTGCGTGGTACCGCATTGGCTTTGGCTGCCTGGTGCTGCTCAGCGCTTGGGGCGGCTGGGTGGAGTGGAAGGCCTGATCGGTCCGAGGTCTGCTTTCAGCCATTCGTCCACCATGGCCGCTGTTTCCAGGGGGGACTCCATGGGAAACAAGTGGCTCCCCTTGACCATCTGAATGCGGCCTTGGGTGATGCGGCGGGTCAGCCCCAAGCCCACTTTGCGCACCTCTTTGGATTGCTCTCCGCCGATGAATCCCACAGGGAAAGGCAAGGGGCCTGACCCCAGCAGGTGGGGCATGACATGGGGCAGGTGGTTGTAAATGGCCGTTTCAATGTCCCGGTCGAAGCTGAGTGCGCGCTGGCCACCTTCGCCAATGGCATGGGTGCCGTGCGCCACGTAGTCGCGCAGCACCTCGGGGTGCCAGCGGGCAAATTTTCCTTTGTCCAAAAAATGGGTCATGGCATCGTCTTCGCTGTCCCACAGCACCCGGCGGCGCTGGCTGATGGCACCGGGCGAGTAGGCATGGATGCGACCACTGCGCTTGGCCCAGCGAAGCAATTGGGCCCGCCATCCCCCAATCAAGGGTGAGTCGAGCAACAACACACCGCGCACCAAATGGGGAATGCGGACACCGGCCAAGGCGCTTAAAAACCCGCCCAAAGAGTGACCGACCAAGTACACCTGGGTGTCATGCTGCGCCGCGATGGACTGGGTGAAGTCTTGCAGTTGTTGCACCAGGTGGGGCCAGTTGTCGCTGACCGGGTAGGCTGGGTCGTGGCCAAACTTTTCGATGGCATGCACCTGCCAGCCCCTGGCGCGCCATTCGTCGTGAAGCAGGCGGTAGGTGCTGGCAGGAAAGCTGTTGCCGTGGCTGAAAACCAGGTGCGGTGTCATGCGGCTTGATTCACAGCAAGCGTTTCAAAGCGTACAAAGCGTCGAGCGCTTCGCGCGGGCTCATGGCATCTGGGTCGATGTGTGCCAAGTGCGCCTCCACTGGGCTGGGCGCAGGGGCTTCAGGGGTTTGGGCTTGGGCAAACAAATCCACTTGCAACTGTCCTTGCTCGCCATGGGCTTCCAAGGCGCTCAAGGTGTGTTGGGCCTGGTTGAGCACAGCAGCGGGCATGCCGGCCAAACGGGCCACTTGGATGCCGTAACTGCGGTTGGCCGGCCCAGGCTCGATGTGGTGCAAAAACACAATGCCCGCCCCCTTGCCGGTGCCTGCCGCTGCGCTCACGTGCACATTGGTGGCCCCCCGGTGCTCGGTGGGGAAGCTGGTGAGCTCAAAGTAATGGGTGGCGAACAAGGTGAAGCACTGTGCTTTGTCGTGCAAGTGGCTGGCGATGGCCGCGGCCAGTGACAAGCCGTCGTAAGTGGAGGTGCCGCGCCCGATTTCGTCCATCAGCACCAGGCTGTGGGGGGTGGCGGCGTGGAGGATTTGCGCGGCTTCGGTCATCTCGAGCATGAAGGTGGACTGCGCATTGGCCAGATCGTCTGCGGCACCGATGCGGGTGTGGATGGCATCAATGGGCCCCAGCCGACATGAAGTGGCAGGCACCGGGCAGCCCATGCTGGCCAGCAACACGATGATCGCCACTTGGCGCATGTAGGTGGATTTGCCGCCCATGTTGGGGCCGGTGATGACTTGCATGCGCTGGTTCGGGCCCAGGTGGGTGTCGTTGGGAATGAACCCGCCACTGCTGGCCTGGGCCAAACGCGCTTGCACCACGGGATGGCGACCGCCTTCAATCTCGATGCACGGTGTTTTGACAAACTGTGGGGCGCGCCAATCCAGGCTCAAGGCGCGCTCGGCAAAGGTGCACAACACATCCAGCTGCGCGCTGGCTTGGGCCAAGCGCATCAAGGCCGGCACAAAGGGCTGCAAGGCGTCGAGCAGTTGCTCGTACAGCCATTTTTCCCGCGCCAAGGCGCGCTCTTGGGCGCTCAGGGCTTTGTCTTCAAAGGCTTTCAGCTCGGGGGTGATGAAGCGCTCGGCGTTTTTCAGGGTTTGGCGGCGCCGGTAGTC
This sequence comes from Limnohabitans rimovensis (SeqCode), assembly GCF_965234775.1. Lineage (GTDB taxonomy): Bacteria > Pseudomonadota > Gammaproteobacteria > Burkholderiales > Burkholderiaceae_C > Limnohabitans > Limnohabitans rimovensis. The sequence goes on from NZ_OZ248569.1 coordinate 31,396, forward strand.
GCTGGGCACTTTGTCCAATTGGCCCTGGGTGACTTCGATGAAAAAGCCATGCACCTTGTTGAACTGCACACGCAAATTGGCAATGCCGCTGCGGGCGCGTTCGCGGGTTTCCAAATCGAGCAAGAAGCCATCGCAATTGGTTTGGATGGCACGCAGCTCGTCCAACTCGGCGTCGTGGCCATGGGCGATCACACCGCCGTCGCGCACCAAAGCCGCGGGGTCGGGCAGCAAGCTGGCCGCGATCAAAGCGGCGCAGGCCGGGTCCATTTGCAGTTCGGCCCCAATGCGCTGCAACATGTCGGTGGCGGGCAACAGACTGGGCCACTGCTGGGCTTGCTGCAAGCTGTGGCCCAAAGCGACCAGCTCGCGCGGGCGCACCTGGCGCAGGGCAATGCGCGCACCCACGCGGCCCACGTCGGTGACGCCTTTGAAAGCATCGCGCAAAGCCTTCCAGGTCCCCACCCCGTTGGGGCCTTGCAGGGCAGCCACAGCGTCCAGGCGTTGTTGGGCCACGCTGCGCTCACGCGGCGGCTCGAGCAGCCAGCGTTTGAGTTGGCGGCTGCCCATGCTGGTTTGGCAGGTATCGAGCAAAGAAAACAGGGTGGGCGAATCTTCTCCGCGCAAGGTTTGCACCAGTTCCAGGTTGCGCCGGGTGGTGACGGGCAGCTCGATCAAGCTGTGGTCGCGGGCCACTTCCATCTCGCGCACATGGCTCAGGGCGCGGCCTTGGGTGTGTTCGGCATAGGCCAGCAGGGCGGCAGCGGCGGCATGGGCTTGCACCATGTCCTGCGCTTGCCAAGTGGCCAAGCTGGCCACGCCCAACTGGGACAGTAATTTGCGCTGGCCGTTGGGGGCGTCAAATTGCGCCGCTTGGCGCGGGGTGCGCACCGTGGCAATGGTTTTTAGCGCGGCTTCAAAGGCCGGGGTGAGCTCGTTGCTGTGGATCACTTCGGTGGGCGCGATGCGCTCAATCCACGCCACCACCTCGGTGCTGGCGCATTCGGCCAAGTGCAGCACCCCTTGGGTCACGCTCAACCAGGCCAGGCCGCAACCCTGGGCTTGTCCCGCGCGTGGGCCTTGGTGCACAGCCAACAAAACAGCTTCTTGTTTGTCGGCCAGCAAAGCGCTGTCGGTCAAGGTGCCGGGGGTGACCACGCGCACCACTTGGCGCTCGACCGGGCCTTTGCCGCCCACTTCGCCCACTTGCTCGCAAATGGCGACCGATTCGCCCAGCTTGAGCAAGCGCGCCAAATAGGTTTCTGCCGAGTGGTAGGGCACACCGGCCATCACCACCGGTTGTCCGCCCGATTGACCACGCTGGGTCAGGGTGATGTCGAGCAAGCGCACGGCCTTTTCGGCGTCGGCAAAAAACAACTCGTAAAAATCGCCCATGCGGTAGAACACCAGCGTGTGCGGGTACTCGGCCTTGATGGCCAAGTACTGCTGCATCATGGGGGTGTGGGTGGCCGTCTCCATGGCGGTGACCGGTGGGGTGTCAGGTGGGGCTCGGTTTGTCGACCGCGGCGTGTGGCCCTTGCAGGGTGCTGGTCGTGGCCTCGGCGGCGGCTATTTTGTCTTCCACACCGGCAAATTTGGAGTATTTGCCCAGGAGGTGTACCAGTTGGGCATACACCTTGGGGTTGCCAGCTAAGCATTCTTTTTGGTGCAAAAAGTCGGACTCGCCGGAGAGGTTGCCCACCAAGCCACCGGCCTCGGTGATCAGCAGCGAGCCAGCGGCCATGTCCCAGGGCTGCAAGCCCTTTTCAAAAAAACCGTCGCAGTAACCCGCAGCCACATAGGCCATGTCCAGGGCTGCTGCACCGGGGCGTCGGATGCCGGCGGTGCGTTGCATCACCTCGTTCATCATTTGCAGGTACTGGGTGAAGTCGTCGCCGGGGCGAAACGGAAAACCGGTGGAAACCAGGCATTCGTTGAGGCGAAACCGTTTGCTCACCCGGATGCGGCGCTCGTTCATGAAAGCACCCCGCCCCCGGGTAGAGGTGAACAAATCGTTGCGCGTGGGGTCGTAGACCACGGCTTGCTCAACGCGGCCTTTGACCGCCAGCGCAATGCTCACGCAGTACACCGGAAATCCGTGGATGAAGTTGGTGGTGCCGTCCAGCGGGTCGATGATCCACTGAAAGTCGCTGCGCTGGTTGCCCCTCGTTTGGCCTGACTCTTCGGCCAAGATGCCATGGTCAGGGTAGGCAATGAGGAGGGTGTCGATGATGGCCTGCTCGCTGGCCTGGTCCACCTCGGTGACAAAGTCGTTGGCGGTTTTTTGGGTCACCCGCACGGCCTCCACGTCCAGCGCAGCGCGGTTGATGATGGCGCCAGCGGCGCGGGCGGCCTTGATGGCCACGTTGAGCATGGGGTGCAGGGAGGAGGACATGGATTGTGTGTCGTGTCGACCTCGGTGAGACCGGGCCAATCACGTGAAGAGCATGAAAAACGCCTGACGATGCAGGCGGCGACAATCGCATTTTAGCCCCCGGGCCCCGCCGCTTGGCGGGGGCGCAGCCGAGATGGGTGGGGCACTGTGTGAAAGCCATGAAAACCCGTTTTGTTTTGATTGAAACCAGCCACGCCGGCAATGTCGGTGCCTGTGCCCGTGCGCTGCGGGTGATGGGCTTTGACGACATGGTGCTGGTCGCCCCGCGCTGGGCCAATGTGCTGCGCCGCGAGGAAACCATTCAGCGCGCCAGTGGCGCCTTGGATGTGCTAGCGCGCACCCGCATCGTGGCCACGCTGGATGAGGCTTTGGACGGCATCAGCCATGTCTGCGCCACGGCCATGACGCCGCGTGACTTTGGCCCCCCCACGCGGCACCCGCGTGAGCACCTGGCTGCTGTGGCTGCACAAACACCCGCGCCCACAGGCGTGGCTTTTTTGTTTGGCTCCGAGCGCTTTGGCATGCGCAATGAGGATGTTTATAAGGCCCATGTGTGCTTGCAAATCCCCACCACCGCCGACTTTGGCTCCCTCAATTTGGGCGCGGCCGTTCAGTTGCTGGCCTATGAGTGGCGCATGGCCTTGGGTGGGTTTGGGCCCATGGCGGTCAGCACGGGTCCCAGCAATGCCGAGCCAGCAGACGCCGCCAGCGTGGCCGGGATGCTCAAACATTGGGAAGAGGCCTTGGTGGCGGTGGGATTTTTGGACCCACAGGCCCCGAAAAAACTCATGCCCCGCTTGCAACAACTCTTCAACCGGGCGGCTCCCACGGCTGAAGAGATACACATCTTGCGCGGTATTGCCAAAAGCATGTCACAAGCGGCGCAGACGAAGAACGAAGCCAAGCGATAAACTCGCGGCCTCATGTTTGCTCGAATCCAATCCGACATCCAGTGCATTCTGGATCGCGACCCCGCCGCTCGCAGCCGCTGGGAGGTGTTGACCTGCTACCCCGGCCTGCACGCCTTGATCTTGCACCGCTTCGCCCATGGCTGTTGGGGCTGGCGTTTGCGCTGGCTGGGGCGCTTTGTGTCGCACATCTCCCGCTGGCTCACCGGGATTGAAATTCACCCGGCAGCGCGCATTGGCCAAAGGGTGTTTTTTGACCATGCCATGGGCGTGGTGGTGGGCGAGACCGCTGTCATTGGCGATGGTTGCACCATTTACCAAGGGGTGACCTTGGGTGGCACGTCTTTGTACAAAGGCACCAAGCGCCACCCCACCTTGGGTTGCGACGTGGTGGTGGGTGCGGGGGCCAAGGTGTTGGGCGGTTTCACCGTGGGCGATGGTGCGCGCATTGGGTCCAATGCGGTGGTGACCAAGCCGGTGCCTGCAGGCGCCACAGCGGTGGGCAACCCGGCGCGCATCATCTTGGCCGATGCCAAGGCTGACAATCAGCGCGAGGCAGCGGCCCAGCGCATGGGTTTTTCGGCTTACGGCGTCACCGCCTCAGACGACCCCATCAGCGTGGCCTTGCGGGGCTTGATCGACACCTGCGCCCGGCAAGAGCAACAAATTTTGCAATTGAGCCAGGCCATCGAGCAATTGAGCGCGGGGCACAAACCCGACCATCTGCCACCAGCATCGTCGTCAGCCGCCCTCAGCGAGACTGAAAAGCTCAACCGCTTGATCGAATGAAAACCCTCAAAATCCGCCCGGTGAGCATGACGCTCCTGTGGGAGATGCGGGGGTGCTGGAGCGGTGAATTGGAGTACACCATTGAGCAATTTGGCTTGATGATGCCGCTGTTCAAAACCCCACTGACCATCACCCCACCCAGCACCGAAGAAGGCCAGTGGTACTTGAACGCCGAAGACCGCAACGCCCTTAATTTGGACAATTTCTCAACGTTTTCAGACGCTTTGCTCTACCACTTGGTGCAAGACACGAAATTGTTGTCATGGAACACCCACGAGGAGCACGGCGGCGAGCCCTGGGTGCTGCACTTCGGTGAGGTTTATTTCGAGTTTTAAGCCGCTCGACACCAGGCTTGTTGCATACCAAGTTGCGCATGCCGAGAGGCTTTCTTCGCTGAGCAAATTTATGAAGCCGTTTTTGGGCGCTGGGCCGATTTGGGCCTGAAGGCTTGGCAAACCGCATCATCGGTTTCGATATACGGCCCACCGATCAAGTCCACGCAGTAGGGCACGGCGGCAAAAATGCCATGCACCAAGGCTTGGCCTTGCTCGTCCTTGAGCCCTTCCAAGGTTTCGGCAATCGATTTGGGCTGACCGGGCAGGTTGATGATCAGGCTTTGGCCGCGAATCACAGCCACTTGGCGCGACAAAATGGCCGTGGGCACAAAGCGCAAGCTGATTTGGCGCATTTGTTCTCCAAACCCCGGCATTTCTTTGTCCGCCACGGCCAGGGTGGCCTCGGGCGTCACGTCCCGTTTGGCCGGGCCTGTGCCACCGGTGGTCAGCACCAGATCGCAACCCAAGTCGACGAGTTCAATCAGCGTTTGGCTGATCAGCGCTTGTTCATCGGCGATCAGGCGCGGCTCCCAATCGATGGGGTTTTGAACGGCACGGCCCAGCCAATCGCGCAGGGCGGGCAGGCCTTTGTCTTCGTAGACGCCGCTGGAGGCGCGGTCGCTGATGGAGAGGATGCCAATCCGAACACGGTCCAAGGCGGGCGACGGGCTTGAGGTTTCAGGCATGGCTGGCGGTGAGCTGGGATTTGATGAGGTGAAACAGTTCGCGAAAGGCCCGACCTTGGCGCGGTGCCAGGCCTTGCGAGACGCTTTTGGCGTCGCTCAAGTGGTCTTTGCGGGCTTGCCGCACCAGGGTTCTCAATTGCTGAATGTCGGTGTCGGGGTGTTGCGTGACCCACTCCTCCAGGGCCGCATCGTTGTCGATCAAGCGCAGGCGCCATTGCTCGGTCAAATGCAGCGACAGGGTTTCGCTGGCACTGCCGCTGTGCTGCTCAAACAAAGCATCGCGCACCGCTTGCAAGGCCTCTTCGGGCAGCTTGCGCATCAGTTTGCCAATGAACTGCATTTGGCGCCGGCGGCCTTCAAAGTTGGTGATTTGCCGCGCATGGACCAAGGCATCGGACAGTTTTTCGTCCACATGGCCTTGGCTGGTCAAGCGCAGCATCAAGGCACTGCGCAAGCCCAGCAGGTCTTCCCCCAGCTTTTGCAGCTCGACGCTTTCGCGTTTGAGGTCGGTTTTGCTGGTGCCCTCGTTGCCTTTGGCTTCGCGTTTCAGGGCGAGGTCTTCCTCGCTGCCTTCGGCCACGAATTGACCTTTGACGAAGTAGCCTTTTTTGGGTTTGCGTGCCATGTGGTGTGGGTTTGTATCCGGGGGTGCAAGCTGCATCACCCGGGGCAAGTATCATAGCCGCCGCTATGCACCATACCCCCAAACACCGCGGCCCCGCTGCCAACACCTCCCCCGAATACGCTGGTTTCAGCCACCGCCGAGACCAATTTGAGGCCTTGGTCGACCATGCCTTGGCGCATGCCAAAAAACTCGGCGCCACCGACGCCGGTGCCGAAGCCTCGGAAGCCTGTGGCTTGAGCGTGTCGGTGCGCAAGGGTGAGTTGGAAACGGTCGAGCGCAACCGCGACAAATCTTTGGGTGTGACCGTGTATGTGGGCAATCGCCGGGGCAACGCCAGCACATCTGACTTTTCAATGGCGGCCATTGAGCGCACGGTGCAAGCCGCGCATGACATTGCCCGCTTCACCGCCGAAGACCCGATGGCGGGCTTGCCCGACGCGAAAGACATTGCCCACCAGCACGCTGACTTGGATTTGTTTCACCCCTGGGACATCACCAGCGAGGGTGCGGCCGATTTGGCCTTGCGGTGCGAGGCCGCTGCTTTGGACACCGATGCGCGCATCGTCAACAGCGAAGGCGCTTCGGTGTCGGCCCAACACAGCCATTTTTTCAGTGCCCATACCCATGGCTTTCGCGGTGGCTATGCCAGCTCACGCCACAGCCTGTCGGTGGCCCCGATTGCGGCCTCGCCCGACCAAGAAGACGATATGCAGCGCGATGCCTGGTACACGTCGATGCGCCGCGCCAGCGACATGGCCGCGCCCGAAGCCGTGGGCCGCTACGCCGCCGAGCGGGCGCTCAGCCGTTTGCGCTCGCGCAAGCTGGCCACCATCGAATGCCCGGTGTTGTTCGAGTCCACCTTGGCCGCTGGCTTGATGGGCTCGTTGGTGCACGCCATCAGCGGCGGCTCGCTGTACCGCAAAAGCAGTTTTTTGCTCGACAGCATGGGACAAGCTGTTTTTCCTAAGCACATTCAGATGCACGAAGATCCGATGGTGTTGCGCGGCAAAGGCAGCTCGCCTTTTGACGAAGAAGGCGTCAAGACCCGCGCGCGCAAGGTGATTGACGATGGCCGCGTGCAAGGCTATTTTTTAAGCACTTATTCGGCGCGCAAATTGGGCATGCCCACCACCGGCAATGCGGGTGGATCGCACAACTTGAGTTTGACCTCCAGCCTGACCCGTTCCAGCGACGACTTGCCCGCCATGCTGAAAAAGCTGGGCACGGGCTTGTTCGTGATTGAGCTGATGGGTCAAGGGGTGAATGGCGTGACCGGTGACTACTCCCGGGGTGCCAGTGGTTTTTGGGTGGAGAAGGGTGAAATTGCCTTCCCCGTGCAAGAAATCACCATTGCCGGCAATCTCAAAGACATGTTCCTGGGCATGGATGCGGTGGGTGCCGACACCTACAACATGGGCGCCAAGACCGTGGGCTCGGTGCTCATCAACCGCATGATGGTGGCTGGCAGCTGAATCCCTTGCCAGCGGAACTGCTCGCGGCCCTGGCCGCTTTGTGCTGGGCTTTTGGCAGCTTGTTTTCAGCCACTGCTGCCAGCCAACTCGGGGCCTTTGCCTTCACCCGTTGGCGTTTGTTTTTTGCCTTGGTGTTGCTGTGGGCGGTGGCCTTTTACACCGGTCAGTGGCGCAGCCTGGATGGGGCCAGCGTGGCGTGGTTGGCGCTATCGGGTTTGATTGGCATCTTCATTGGCGACACGGCTTTGTTTGCTTGCATGAACCGATTGGGACCGCGCCGCAGCGGGGTTTTGTTTGCATCCCACGCCTTGTTCTCGGTGCTTTTGGCATGGTTGTTTTTGGGTGAAACCTTGTGGGGTTGGACGCTGGTCGGCGCGAGCTTGTTGGTGTCGGGGGTGATGGTGGCGATTGCCTGGGGGCGCCGGGGCAGCGAGACCCATGCCTGGGAAAACACCCGAGGCCGTTTGGCCGTGGGCGTGGCCCTGGGTTTGTTGGCGGCGCTGTGCCAATCGGTGGCCACCTTGATGATCAAACCCATGATGAGCGATGGCATGGACGCTGTTGCCGCGTCAGCGGTGCGCACCAGCGCCAGCTTTTTGGCCCATGCGGCCTTGTGGTGGGCGGGCGCGCAGGTGGCCCAAGTGCAACAACGCTTGACACTCAAAACCGCTTTCCACATTTGGGCCAGCGCCACCATTGCCATGGGCGTGGGCATGACCTTGATTTTGCAAGCGCTCAAAACCGGGCCGGCGAACATGGTGGGTTTGTTCTCGTCCCTCTCGCCCGTTTTGCTGTTGCCACTGCTGTGGGGCGTCTATCGGCGCCGACCGGCTGCGGGCGCATGGCTTGGCGCTGCGATGGCGGTGTTGGGGTCGGCTTTGATTTTGCGGGGCTGATGGCGCAGAATTGAAAAGCCCTGGCTGCTCAAGCCATGGGGTCTTGTTTGTGCAATGACACCACTTGTTTGGCGCGCTTTCTCAAGCGGATGTTGAGCATTTCGACGCACACCGAAAAAGCCATCGCAAAGTACACATAGCCCTTGGGGATGTGGTGTTCAAAGCCTTCGGCGATCAAAACCATTCCCACCAACACCAAAAAGCTCAGCGCCAGCATTTTGATGGACGGATGGTTCGATACAAAGTCTCCAATGCTTTTGGCAAACACCATCATCAAGACCACCGAGACCACCACGGCAGCGATCATGATTTCGATGCGGTCGACCATGCCCACGGCGGTGATGATGGAGTCCAGCGAAAACACCAAGTCGATGAGCATGATTTGCACAATCACCGACATAAAGGTGTGGCCAGCGCGCGCGGACTGATCACCCTCAAAGCCCTCCAGGCTGTGGTGTATTTCCGTGGTGCTTTTCCAAATCAGGAACAAGCCACCCAAGATCAAAATCAAGTCACGCCCTGAAATTTCATGCCCCGCCACGGTCATCAACGGCGCCACCAGACCCACGATCCACGACAGAACCAACAGCAGGCCGACCCGCATGAACATGGCCATGAACAAACCAATGCGCCGCGCCAGCTCGCGCTTTTCGGGCGGCAACTTGTCGACCAAGATGGAAATGAAAATGATGTTGTCAATGCCCAGCACCAACTCAAGGGCGGTGAGGGTGGCAAAGGCCATCCAGGCTTGGGGTGAGGTCAATAAATCCATGGTGTGGGGCTATTCGTTGGTGTGAACTAAATTGCGCCTGAATGGTAGCCTTTTCAAACCGCTGATGGGCCAGTAACCGACGGTTCATGGGTGTATTGCAAGACGCTATACACCAGCGGTCAGGTTCGCATGCAACTCATTTATGCTTATAGACGGCGAGAGATCTTTATCAATTGACAGGGAATGTGTCTTTGACGATTAAAGCCCCGACCTTTTCTTTGATCTTGTCATCCCGTTCGGCACAAGCCAATGACTCTTCACTTCTGTTCATATGACATCAACCCGATTTCGCCAATCCTTATCAAATGCTGATCTAGCGCGTTTGCAAACCTTGCTCGATGGCGCTGTTGCGCCAAGCCCGGTCGATGCATGCCGGTTTTTCATGGGCACAGAGCCGATTGGTTGGTTGCAGGCCCAGCATGTGCCAGCCCTGCAAGGCGCACTCCCTGGTGTCAGCAGCGCGCCAGGTGTGGTGCGCTGGGATGCCCAACACCTCTCACCTGCGCTGCGTTCTCAGGCCTTGGCGCTGGCCGCTCAAACCTTGCGCGAACAAGGTTTGATCCGAGGTTGGCGCGGCGAGTGTTACAGCCATTGGGGCGCCATTTCGCACGACCCCGACCCAGCGCTTCCAGAGTGGTTTCGCCTCGAGCGATCGGCTTTTCGGTTTTTTGGCCTGCGCAGCCATGCGGTTCACATCAATGGCTTCACCCCGGATGGTCGGATGTGGTGCGCGCGTCGAGCGCTCAGCAAAGCCACCGACCCAGGCCGATTGGACAACTTGGCGGCAGGTGGCCTGGCGGCGGGGGAGGGTATTTTGTCGTGTGCGGTGCGCGAGCTGTATGAGGAGGCGGGCATAGTGCCGAGCTTGGCGCATCAGGTTCAGCGCGCCGGGCGCATCACCACCGCCCGATCGGAGGCTGAGGACTGGCACGACGAGACGCTGCTGGTGTTCAGCCTCTTGCTGCCAGACGGCGTGGTTCCCCACAACACCGATGGCGAAGTCAGCGGGTTTGAATGCCTTTCGCCCGCAGAGGTGATGGCGCGCATCCGGATGGCCGATTTCTCCAAAGATGCGGCTTGTGTGGTGGCGCAGGGCGTTTTGAGCCCTCAGTACTTTTCGGGAACGACCATGTCTGATGGAACGGGCGAACGGATGTAGTCGGGGTTTCGAACCCGTGCAGGCAAGGCGATTTCAGCGTGCGCCACTTCGTGGTAATCGAACTGGCCCAGCAAATGGTCAATGCAATTGAGCCGCGCCCGCTTTTTGTCCACGGCTTGCACCACCCACCAAGGCGCTTCAGGAATGTGGGTGCGCTCGATCATGGTTTCTTTGGCGCGGGTGTAATCCTCCCAGCGGCGTCGGCTCTCCAAATCCATGGGGCTGAGTTTCCATTGCTTCAATGGGTCGTGGATGCGCCCTAAAAACCGTGCGTGTTGTTCGTCGTCGGTGATGGAAAACCAATACTTCAGCAACTTGATGCCACTGCGCCCCAGCATTTTTTCAAATTCAGGCACCGAGCGGAAGAATTCTTCGTACTCCTCGTCTGAGCAAAAACCCATCACCCGCTCCACCCCAGCGCGGTTGTACCAACTGCGGTCGAACAACACAATTTCGCCAGCCGCAGGCAAATGCGCTGCGTAGCGTTGAAAGTACCACTGCGTGCGTTCGCGATCGTTGGGGGCGGGGAGTGCGGTGACCCGGCACACGCGGGGATTGAGCCGTTGGGTGATGCGCTTGATCACGCCCCCTTTGCCCGCTGCATCTCGGCCCTCAAACAAAATCACCACCTTTTGCTTGGTGGCCACCACCCAGTCTTGCAGCTTGACCAACTCACCTTGCAAGCGCAGCAGTTCGCGAAAGTAAGTGGCGCGAGCCTGTTTTTCTTCGGGGCTGGCGTGTGGTGAATTTTCGTCTTCGCCGTCCTCCATCGACATCTCCAACTCCTCGTCGATGGAGTCCAAAAGATCCTCTCGGATCTTACGCAACTGCTCTGTATCCAGTGTGGGCCTATCGTTCATCACAAACTCCTTTACACCATCATCGTTTTTGTTTATGGCGAATTCATGACAGATGTCACGAATTTTTAACAAATAAAAAGTAGAGTTTTGGCATGAGCACAGCCCATCTTTGAGATGAAAATTTTCCGGCAAGCCTTATTTTTGTGTTCGGTCTTATGGCTGCTTGGTTCGCTGTCGGGTTGCGCTGTGCGCCCTTTTATTTTGAGCAACGTGGCCGATGCTTTGGTCGCGCAAGGGCAAGACGCTGAAGACGATATTTATTTGGCCCGTGACGCCAGTGCTTTTTATCTGAAATTGTCGGAATCTGTGTTGCGCGAAACGCCAGGCAACTTGAAGCTGGCGGAGTCTGTGGCAGCCGGTTTCACCCAATATGCCTATGCATTCGTGTCTTTCGAGGCCGACAAAATCCAATCCAAGGACGCCAAAGCCGCTCAACAGATGAAGGAGCGTGCCGCCCGCTTGTATGCCAGGGCGCACAAGCATGCCATGTTGGCCCTTGAAACATCAACGCCTGGCTTCACCCAAGCCTTGACGCAAGCGGAACCTGGTGCAACTTTGCGCCTCACGGATGCGCAAGTGGGCGTGGCCTATTGGGCGGCTGCCGCTTGGGGTGGAATGATTTCCTTGTCCAAAGACGACCCGGATACGGTCGCCGACCTGCCCTTGGCCATGAAGTTGGCCAAGCTGGCATGGGAAACCAAGCCTGACCATGGCCGTGGCAGCTTGTCGAGCTTGATGGGAACCTTTGAAGCTTCCAGCCCAGGTGGGTCGCTCACCCTGGCTGAAAAGTACTTTGACCAAGCCATCGCGCAAAGCAAGGGCCAAAGTGCTGGACCTTGGGTGGCCAAAGCCGAAAGCATTGCCATGGCCAAGCAAGATCCCCAATTGTTCGCGCAATGGCTGAAAGAAGCGATTCGGATCAGCGCTGCGCATCGCCACTTGGAAAATGAAGTCATGCGCGCACGCGCCGCTTGGCTGTTGGACACGATGGACGATCTTTTTTGAAAGAGACCTATGTTTGATCGAATGGCCCGGTTGGCAGGTTCTTTGTTGCTGTGCGGATTGATGGGGGCATCAGCGCTGGCTTCCGATAAGCCCTTGCGCATTGGCACGCTCGCGCCCAAAAATTCGCTGTATCACCGCCAACTGTTGGAAATTGGTGAGGCTTGGCGGCAGGCCCAAGGGGGCAATGCCAAATACGTGGTTTTCCCCGATGGGTCCCAAGGTGGCGAGGCAGAGCTGGCCCGGCGCATGCGCATTGGTCAACTGCAAGGGGCTTTGTTGTCCATCGTCGGTTTGAGCGAAATTGAGCCCTCCATCAATGCCTTGCAATCCATCCCCTTGCTGTTCAAAACCTGGGACGAAGTGGATCACGTGCGAGAAAAAATGCGCGCGTCCATGGAGAAAAAGTTTTTGGACAAGGGTTTCGTGGTCTTGGCCTGGGGGGATGCGGGCTGGGTCCGGTTTTTCTCCAAAGATGCCTTGATGCGGCCCGACGACTTCAAAAAAATGAAGTTCTTTTCATTTGCGGGTGAAAGCGAACAACAAGAAATCATGAAAAGTCTGGGCTTCACGCCCGTGCCTCTCGAGACCACAGACATCTTGCCCTCCATTCAAACCGGCATGATCAATGTGGTGCCTTCCACGCCTTACTTTGCCCTGGCCACCCAAATTTACAGCAAAGTCCCGCACATGTTGGAAATCAATTGGGCCCCGGTAGTGGGGGCTTTGGTGGTGACCCAAAAGGCCTGGGACGACATGTCACCCGCCGGGCGGCAGGCCCTGCGCAGTGCCGGCGAAAAAGCGGGTGTGCTGATCCGCAACAAAGCCCGCCAAGAGGTTGAAGAGGCGGTCGAGGCCATGCGCAAAAGAGGCTTGGTGGTGAACAAGCCCAACCCAGATCAATTGCGCGAATGGCAAGAGTTGGCTGACAAGTTGTATCCGCGCATTCGCGGCAATTTGGTGCCTGCTGAAACCTTTGATGAGGTGTTTCAGCACGTCAAGGCCTACCGAGCTGGGCGCAAGTGATGCGGTATTTGGGCCGTGTGGATGAAGTGCTGGCTGCTGTGGCGCTGTCTTTGATGGTGCTGATTCCTTTGGTTGAAATGGTGGGCCGACCGATCACAGGGCGTGGCTTCGAAAACGCCCCTTTGTTTGTGCAGCACATGGGCTTGGTGATGGCCATGTGGGGTGCGGTGGCCGCTCAGCGCCATGGCCATTTGACCAGTTTGGGCCGTTTGTTCGAGCGCGGTGAAGGGTTTGCGCGTGTGGCCGCCGGCGTGATTTGTGGTTGTTTGACCTGGGCCAGTTGGCAGTTTGTCAAATCTGAAATGCAGTCACCCAAAGATTTGGCTTATGGCCTGCCTGTGTGGTGGCTGCAACTCGTGATGCCCTTGGGTTTTGCGATTTTGGGCATCAAACTCTCTGGGCAGGGTGCCGGCACGGCTTGGGTCGATCGGGCACGGTCGTGCCTTTGGCCGCTGGCTGGCTTGGCTTTGGCCGCTGGCTGGGATGGCGAAGTGCTCCCCCTGTGGCCTGGCCTGGTTTTATTGGTCGCCGCACTGCTTTGCGGTGCGCCCATATTTGCCGTGTTGGGCGGTCTGGCCTTGGCATTGTTCTGGAGCGATGGTTTGCCTTTGGCCTCCATTGCCCTGTCGCAATACCAAATGACGGTGAATCCGTCCTTGCCGGCCTTGCCCTTGTTCACCCTGGCTGGTTTGTTGTTTGCCAAAACGGGGGCGGTTCAGCGTTTGGGGGTTTTGTTTCTGGCGATTTTCGGAAATGGTCTGATCGGCACATTGCTGGCAGCCACGGTCTTGTGCTCATTTTTCACGGCTTTTACCGGTGGCAGTGGTGTGACCATTTTGGCTTTGGGGGGCTTGTTGTTGCCCTTGCTGCGCAATGCCGGCTACCCAGAGCAACGCGGCATCAGCTTGGTCACGAGTGCCAGCGCCTTGGGCGTTTTGCTGGCCCCATCGGTGCCCTTGATCATGTACGCCATCATTGCCCGAGTGCCCATCAACACCATGTTTCTGGCGGGTTTGGTGCCCGCCCTGGTGATGATCATTTGTCTGTTGGTGTTTGGCGGTTATTTGCGGGCAACTCGCCATGGACCGCCGCCAGTGGCTCAAACCGTCGATGTGCGCCGTGCCATTTGGAATGCCAAATGGGAAATACTGGCCCCCGTGGTGGCCATCGCATCACTGGTCAGTGGCTTGGCAACGCCCACTGAAAGCGCGGCATTAACGGCGGCCTATGCCATCTTGACCTTGGGATGGGCGCACCGGGAGTTGAGCTGGCGTTCGTTGGGCGAGTGCTTGTCCCAATGCGCGCAAATCATTGGGGGTGTGATGTTGATTTTGGGCATGGCTTTGGGGCTCACCAATTACCTGGTGGATGCCGGCATTCCCGATTTGGTGATCGATGCGGTGCAAGGCCTGACCCAAAACAAATACCTGTTCTTGCTGGCATTGAATGTGTTTTTGTTTGTGGCGGGCGCCCTGATGGAAATTTATGCGGCCATCGTGGTGTTGGTGCCCTTGTTATTGCCCCTGGCCATGAGCTATGGCATTGACCCGGTCCACTTCGGCATCATTTTCTTGGCCAATATGGAGATGGGGTTTTTATGCCCGCCTGCGGGCATGAACATATTCTTTGCGTCGGCCATCTTTAAAAAGCCGATTCGCACGGTGGCCAAGTCCGTGTTGCCCGCATTGCTGGCGATTTTTATCGGAACCATGGTCATTTCATGGCTGCCCCTGGTGGCCCTGGGCTTGCCAACTTACCTGGGGAGCATGCCCTGAATTTGCCGCGAACGGCTATTCATTCAGCCATTGGCTTTAACAATGCGCTTCATCACCTCTCCCAGCTCACCATAAGTGGCTGAAAAGATGATTTATCGGGCATTGCAAGGCCCCAGAGGGCGCAACTTTATTCAGGCCGCCGCAGCGGCTTAAGGGGCCAGGGCCGCTTTGACGGCTGCCGACACGGCACCCATGTCGGCCTTGCCGGCCAAACGGGTTTTGACTGCACCCATCACTTTGCCCATGTCGCCGGGGCCACTGGCGCCCAACTCTTTCACGATGGCTTGAACGGCGTCGCTCAGTTCTTGGGCCGACAGGCGTTCGGGCAAATAGGCACTGAGCACGGTCAACTCGGCCTTTTCTTTGTCCACCAGGTCTTGGCGGGCGGCTTGCTCAAAGGCGGCGATGGAGTCTTTGCGCTGCTTGATCATTTTGTCGACGATGGCCACGATGGCGGCGTCGTCCAACTCAATGCGTTCATCGACCTCTTTTTGCTTCATGGCCGACTGCAAGAGGCGGATGGTTCCCAGGCGCTCGCTGTCTTTGGCCCGCATGGCGGTTTTCATGTCGTCTGTGATGCGTTCTTTGAGGCTCATGGAAACTCCTGAAAAATGAAAAAAACCCGCACGGGCGGAACCCGGCGGGCTGTGTGCACTGGGGCCCGCAGGCTCAGAACATCTTTTTGGGCAACTGCATGCTGCGAACGCGCTTATAGTGGCGTTTGACAGCGGCAGCCTTTTTGCGCTTGCGCTCGGCCGTGGGTTTTTCGTAAAACTCGCGGGCACGCAGGTCGGTGAGCAAGCCCAATTTTTCAATGGTGCGCTTGAAGCGGCGCAGGGCGACGTCGAAAGGTTCGTTGTCTTTAACTCGGATCGTGGTCATGTGTAGGAAATGTTTCCGTGATGTGCAAACAGAGGGTTTTGAAGAAGATCGGGCTTCAAAGCCGTGTCTGCGGTTGTTCCCCAACTTCAGGTGATCAGGCCGTTGGGGGTTTGCCAGCAAAGTCAAGCATTATAGCGGTTTGAGCGCCGCCCCCAAAGCTGTGGCGCAGGCATGGGCGCTGGACCAGGCCCATTGGAAGTTGTAGCCCCCCAGCCAACCGGTGATGTCGACCACCTCGCCAATGAAATACAGGCCTTTTTGGGTCGATTCCATGGTCTTTTGCGACAAAGCTTGGGTGGACACGCCGCCCACCGTGACCTCGGCTTTTTTGTAGCCTTCGGTCCCAGTGGGTTGCAAGGCCCAGTCCGTCAGGGCTTGGGCCAAACCATCTAAGGCGCGGTCGCTGGCTTGGTTGATGGGGCGCTGCCAGTGGGGTTCGCGCGCCACCCAGGCATTGGCAAGCCGGGTGGGCAGCCATTGGGCCAGTTCGTTGGCAATGCTCTTGCGCGAGATTTGTTTGGCCTGGCCCAGGGCTTGGGGCAGGCTGAGTTGCGGCAAAAGGTTGACGGCGATGGGCGCGCCCAATTGCCAAAAGCTTGAAATTTGCAAAACCGCGGGGCCCGACAGGCCGCGGTGGGTGAACAGCAGGTCTTCGTCAAAACCCGTCTGGGCTTTGCCGGTGCCGGTCGAGATGTGCACGGGCAGGGATGCGCCCGCCATTTGGGCGCATATGGCGCCATCGTCCCCGCCAAAGGTCAGCGGTACCAGTCCAGGCCGGGTGGGCACCAGGGGCAGGTTGAACTGACTCGCCAAGCGGTAACCAAAGTCTGAGGCACCAATTTGGGGGATGGACAGCCCACCTGTGGCCACCACCAGGGCCTGGGCACGCAAGGCACCGCGGTCGGTGTCCAGGGCGTAGGCGTGGCTTTGGCCGGGGTGGTGGCGCACGGCTTTCACCCCACAGGGTTGCCACAACTCCACGCTGCCGCCTTGGGCGCCGCGCTGGCACTCTTGCCAAAGCAGGTCGATCAGGTCTTGCGATGAGCGGTCGCAAAACAACTGGCCTTTGTGCTTTTCATGGAAGGCCATGCCGTGGCTTTGCACCAGGGCGATGAAGTCTTGCGCGGTGTAGCGCGACAAGGCACTGCGGGCGAACAGGGGGTTCTCGCCCAAAAAGTGTTTGTGCGGGGCTTGGGCATCGATGTCTTTGTTGGTGAAGTTGCTGCGCCCGCCGCCAGAGATGCGGATTTTTTCGGCCAATTTGGGGTGGTGGTCGATCAGCACCACCGACAAACCTTGCTGGGCGGCGATGCCAGCGCAAAACAAGCCTGCCGCGCCAGCGCCCACGATGGCCACATCACAGGTGCTCATGGGTTTGCCAAAAAGGCTTCGATCATGTCTGCCAATGCCTGGGGCTGGTCGTGGTGCAGCATGTGACCGGTATCGGGCAGGGTGGCATGCTGCAACTTGGGAACCACGCTCGCCCGTTGGTGAAACTCTTCTCGCCCGTATTTGCCCTTCCACCAGGTTTGCAAACTGTCGTCACTGGCGTGCACCACCAAGGTGGGGGCGCTGATGCGTTGGTAAACGGCTTTGGTTTCTTCCACTTGGTACAACTGGGCGTTGACCACTTTGTGCGCTGGGTGGCCGCGGATGATCCACTGGCCATCGGCTTGCTGCTCGGCCCAATGTGGGGCCAGCCATTGGGCTTTGTCGGCAGACAAACGGGGGTTGTTTTTCATCAAACGCTCGGCCACGCCGTTCTGATCCGCATAGGGGCGCAGGGCCATCTCGCCCGACCGCAACTGGCGCAGTTGGTCCAACCACTGGGCATAACGCCCCGGCGCTTGGGCAGGAATGGTGGCCGCCATGCCAAACCCTTCCAGGTTGACCAAACGGCGAATGCGCTCGGGCCGAACGCCGCTGTACAGCATGGACACATGCCCGCCCATGCTGTGGCCGACCAGATCGATGCTTTGTTCGGGGCACAGGTGGTCGAGCAAAGCGTCCAGGTCGGCCAGGTAGTCCGGAAACCAAAAATTGTCGGTGGCACCCGGGTCGCTCAGGCCATAACCGCGCCAATCGGGCGCCACGATCCAGCGATTTTTCGCCAAGGCGTCGACCACAAACTGAAATGATGCCGACACATCCATCCAGCCGTGCAAAAGCACCAGGGGTGTTTCGCCGGCTTGGCGCTGGCCCCATTCGCGCAAGTGGTATTGCAGACCGCGGATGGGGATAAACGAGGATCGGGAGGGTTTCTGGGCTTGGTACATTCCTTGGATCATAAGGATCTTGCGCATGAAGGCCTCTTCCCAAGTTGATCACCACCGCAGCATGCACACCGGGTTGGTGTGGCAGGTGCCCAGCCATTTCAACATCGCCGAGGTTTGTTGCCGGCGTTGGGCCCAGATGCCCGAAGTGGCTGACCAAGCCGCCATCGTCGAGCACCGCGAGGGGCAAGCGCCCATCCACCACAGCTATGCCCAACTGCAACAAGCGGCCAATGCGCTCAGCCACCGATTGACGGCCTGGGGGGTGCAACGCGGCGACCGCGTGGCTTTGGTGTTGCCCCAATGTTTTGAAACCGCAGCGGTGCACATCGCCGTCCTGCAAATGGGTGCGGTGGCCATGCCCTTGTCGCAATTGTTCGGGCCCGAGGCCTTGGCGTACCGCTTGCACGACAGCGAAGCCGTGGCCGTGTTTGTGGATGCGGCTTCATTGCCCGGGGTCATGGCGGTGCGCGACCAAGCCCCAGCTTTGCGCCATGTGGTGGGCTTGGGGGCGGGGGTGGCTGCAGCCGACCAGGTGCTGACCGATTTGCGAGGCATGGATGCCCCCAATTTCCCCATGTGCCCCACCCTGGCCCAGGACCCCGCCATCTTGATCTACACCAGCGGCACCACCGGGGCGCCCAAGGGCGCACTGATTCCCCACCAGGCCATGATCGGCAACCTGACCGGTTTTGTGTGCAGCCAAAACTGGTTCGGCTTTGGCCCTGGCGCGGTAACGCCAGACCCCGCCCACCCCTGGCCGGCAACCACCCAGCCCCGCGCTGCGGGCATGGCTGCAAGCCTGGCCGAGCGCTCCAGCGCGGCGGTGTTTTGGTCGCCGGCAGATTGGGCCTGGACGGGTGGCTTGCTCGACGCCCTGATGCCCACCTTGTACTTTGGCCGCCCCATCGTGGCTTGGCGCGGGCGCTTCAGCCCGGAGTTGGCCTTTTCGCTCATGCAGCAGCACGGGGTGACCCACAGTTTTTTGTTCCCCACGGCGCTCAAGGCGATGATGAAGGCCTTTCCCGAGCCGCGCCAGAACTACCGCTTGCGGCTGCAAGCCATCATGAGCGCTGGCGAGGCCGTGGGCGACACGGTGTTTGCCTATTGCCAAGACAAGCTGGGCGTGACCGTCAATGAGATGTTTGGTCAGACCGAAATCAATTACATCGTCGGCAATTGCGCCATGAATGGGCACAGCGGTGCAGGCGTGGGCTGGCCAGCGCGTGCCGGCAGCATGGGCCGGCCGTATCCAGGGCACCGGGTGGATGTGATCAACGATCTGGGCCAAGTGTGTTCCGTGGGCGAGGTGGGCGATGTGGCCTTGCATCGCCGCGATGTGCATGGGCATGACGACCCGATTTTCTTTTTGGGCTATTGGCGCAATCCCCAGGCCACGGCCGATAAATACACCGGGGACTGGTGCCGAACGGGGGATTTGGCCACCCGCGACGCCGATGGTTACCTGTGGTACCAAGGCCGCTCGGACGATGTGTTCAAGGCCGCAGGCTACCGCATTGGCCCCAGCGAAATCGAAAACTGCTTGCTCAAGCACCCGGCCGTGGCCAATGCCGCGGTGGTGCCCAAGCCCGATGCGCAACGCGGCAATGTGGTCAAAGCCTATGTGGTGTTGTCTGCCGGTTTCGCGCCGTCTGAAGACCTGGTGCAAGAACTCCAGCACCATGTGCGTGGCCAGTTGGCCCCCTACGAATACCCCAAAGACGTGGAGTTCATCGACGCTTTGCCCATGACCACCACGGGCAAAGTGCAAAGGCGGGTGCTGCGTTTACAAGAAGAGCAGCGCGCTGGGCTGCGCCAGGCCTGATGGCTGGGGTTCGGCCCTTGGCGCATGCCCGACAGTAAACTCATCGCCATGAACCCACTTTCACTCAACCCTGTTCGCTTGGGACAAAGCGATTTACACGTCACCCCCATTTGCTTGGGCACCATGACTTTTGGCGAGCAGGTCAACGAAGCCACTGCCCACGCCATCTTGGACCGATCCGTGGCCTTGGGGGTCAATTTCATCGACACGGCGGAGATGTATTCGGTGCCCACCCGGGCCGAAACCTATGGATCGACGGAAACCATCATTGGCCGTTGGCTGGCCCAACACCCGGGCATGCGCCAGCGCATTGTGTTGGCCACCAAAGTGGCCGGCCCATCGCGGGGCATGCCTTGGGTGCGTGCGGGTGAGGGCATGACAGCCCAAGACATCTTGGCCTCGTGCGACGCCAGCTTGAAGCGCTTGCAAACCGATGTCATTGACCTGTACCAAATCCATTGGCCCGAGCGCCATGTGCCGGCTTTTGGGGCCATGTACTACGACCCCAGCAAAGAAAAATCGGCAACCCCCATCCACGAGCAGTTGCAGGCCTTGGCCAAACTGGTGCAGCAAGGCAAGGTGCGCCACATCGGTTTGTCCAATGAAACGCCGTATGGGGTGCATGAGTTTGTGCGGCTTGCAGAGCAGCACGGGTTGCCGCGCATCGCGTCAGTGCAAAACCCATATTGCTTGACCAACCGCAGTTATGAAAACGCTTTGGACGAGACCATGCACCGCTTGGGCGTGTCTTTGCTGGCTTACTCGCCATTGGCGTTTGGCTCGCTGACGGGCAAGTACGACGCCATGGGCATCCATGGCGACCACCCGCCTGTGGGCCGTTTGGGAAAATTTGACGCCATGAAAGCCCAGCGCTGGGGTCGCCCCGAGTCGCTGGCGGCTTCGCGCCGCTACAACAGCTTGGCGCAAAAAAATGGCATGACCCCGACCCAAATGGCTTTGGCTTTTTGCTACACCCAGTGGCGTGTGGCCAGCACCATCATCGGGGTGACCTCCGTGGCGCATCTGGAAGAAAACCTGGCCGCCTGGGGCACGTTGTTGTCGGCAGACGTGTTGGCCGACATCGATGCCATCCGCAAAGACCTGCGCGACCCCGCACAATGACATGAAGCGCCCCCCCGGCCAGCGACCCACCCGGCCATTTGGGGGGCTGCAAACACCCCGGGTTTTTTGAAAGGTTGATGTGGATTTTTTTCTCCTCCAAGCAGGGGCTGCAGTTGTGGCCTCTTATTTGATGGGTTCACTGTCGTTTGCGGTCATCGTCAGCCGCATGATGGGCTTGCAAGACCCGCGCACCTACGGCAGCCAAAACCCGGGGGCCACCAATGTGCTGCGCTCGGGCAGCAAAGCGGCTGCCGTGTTGACCCTGTTGCTCGATGCCGTCAAAGGCTGGGTGCCCGTGTTTGTGGTTCAGCGCTTGCCCGGCATGGATACCGACGGCCTGATTGCAGCTTGTGCCTTGGCCGCCTTTGCCGGCCATGTGTGGCCGGTGTTCTTTCGCTTCAAAGGCGGTAAAGGGGTGGCCACCGCAGCGGGCGTGTTGTTCGGTGTGGATTTTTGGCTGGGCCTGGCGACCATGGCCACGTGGTTGATCGTGGCGTATTTTTCGCGCTATTCATCCTTGGCCGCTGTGGCCGCAGCGGTGTTTGCCCCGGCCTTTTACCTGCTGGGCGCGAAAGTGGTGTGGTCAGGCGCGCCCATCATTGCCCTGTCCATTGGCGTCATGAGTGTGGTGCTGTTGTATCGCCACAAGGACAACATTGCCCGTTTGATCGCGGGCAAAGAGTCGCGCATCGGCGCCAAGGGCTGAGACGAGCCCAGCCCGACCTGGGCCTGGGCGTGGGCGTGGGCGTGGGCTCAGTCGCGAAAGTTGTTGAAGCTCAGCGGCAACTCGGGCACATCTTTGCGGATCAGGGCCATCACCGCTTGCAAATCGTCGCGCTTGGTGCCATTGACCCGGATGGCGTCACCTTGGATGCTGGCTTGCACTTTGATTTTGCTGTCTTTGACCAAACGCTGGATTTTTTTGGCGGCCTCGGCTTCGATGCCATTGCGCACCTTGACCACTTGCTTGACCTTGTCGCCGCCGATTTTTTGCACCGTGCCTTTGTCCAAAAACCGCACATCGACATTGCGCTTGGCCAGTTTGTTGCGCAAGATTTCGTCGATTTGCTCGAGTTGAAAGTCCGCGTCCCCAATCAAGGTGATCTCTTTGTCCTTGAATTCAATCGATGCGGAGGTGCCTTTGAAGTCAAAACGGGTGCCGATTTCTTTGGCCGCGTTGTCGACAGCATTTTTCACCTCAACCAAATCGGCTTCACAAACGGTGTCAAAAGAGGGCATGGTGTTACTTCTCGGGTGAAAAAATGGGGTGCGACAATTCTCCCATGAAGATCGAGTCGAATGTCCCCCTGCAACCCTACAACACCTTTGGCATCGCCGCCAAGGCGCTGCAACTGGTGCGGGTGACCCAGACCGAGGCCTTGCCAGCCCTGCTGCGCGACCCGGTTTGGCTTGGTCAACCCAAGTTTGTGCTGGGTGGGGGCAGCAACATCGTCATCACCGGTGACGTCAAACCCTTGGTCATCAAAATGGAAAACCAGGGTCGGCGTTTGTTGCGCGAGGACGCCCGCCACTGGTGGGTGGAGGCCGAGGCGGGCGAAAACTGGCACGACTTTGTGGCCTGGACCTTGGCCCAGGGTTGGCCGGGCCTGGAAAACCTGGCCCTCATACCCGGCAATGTTGGTGCCACGCCGGTGCAAAACATCGGCGCATACGGCCTGGAACTGCAAGACGTGTTTGATTCATTGGACGCGGTGGACCTCGACAGGGGAGAGGTGTTCACCTTGGATGCGGCCCAATGCGCCTTTGCATACCGGGATTCGGTGTTCAAACACGGACCTGATCCATCGCAGCATGGCACTCGCCACATGGGCTTGGCGGGGCGGGCCGCCATCCTGCGCGTGCGTTTTCGGCTGGCGAAAAAATGGCGTCCCCTGTTGGGCTATGCCGATTTGCAGCGCAAAGTGACCAGCACCGGTCAAACCCAGCCCACAGCGATGGAGGTTTTTGACTGGGTGTGCGAGATTCGCCGCGCCAAGTTGCCGGACCCCGCCGTGCTGGGCAATGCGGGCAGCTTTTTCAAAAACCCCAGTGTCACTCCCGAGCAATGCGCCGACATCATTGGCCGCGACCCGGGCGTGGTGCATTACCCCATGCTCGACGGCAGCATCAAGCTGGCTGCGGGTTGGCTGATCGACGCCTGCGGCTGGAAGGGCAAATCGGTGGGGCAGGCGGGTGTGTACGACAAACAAGCCTTGGTGTTGGTCAACCGGGGCGGGCGCGAATCACCTTGCACCGGTGGTGAAGTGATGACCTTGGCCAAGGCCATCCAAACCAGTGTTTACGAACGCTTTGGCATCATGCTCGAGCCCGAGCCGGTGGTGGTTTGAGCTTCAAGGCCGGGCGTCGCGGATGGCTTGGGCCAAATCAATCACCGCCAGGGCGTAATAGCTGCTCCAGTTGTAGCGGGTGACCACATAAAAATTCTCGGTCCCGGCAACATAACTCGGTTCTTCCCCGCCGTTGTGCAATTCCACCAAGGCCAAGGGGCCGCTGTGCTGCATACCAGGGCCTTGAAGCGTGGCGCCCAGCTCGGTCATGCGTTCGGCGCTGAAACTGGGCAAGATGTCAGGCAGCAGCAGGGTTTCGCGCTGGGTCGGGTCAGCAGGCGGGGTGACGGGGTAGTGGGTGGGCATGCCGCTGACCCAACCAAATGATTTCAGGTAGTTGGCCACCGAGCCAATCGCATCCACCGGGCTGCGCGCCAAGTCGATGCGACCATCGCCATCAAAATCCACCGCCCATTGGGCCACGCTGGAGGGCATGAATTGGGGCCACCCCGCTGCGCCTGCATAACTGCCCTTGGCATTCAAAGCCGAAGGTCCAGCCCGATGGGCCTGCGCCAAAAAGTGGCCCAGCTCGGCTTGAAAAAATGCACTTCGCTCTGCGTGGCGGGGGTGCTCGGTGGGGAAGTTCAGGGCCAAGGTGCTCAAGGCATCGATGAGCCGAAAGTTGCCCATGTGCCGACCAAAATAAGTTTCCACGCCAATGATGCCCACCACCAGTTCGGCGGGCACACCGTAGGTTTGCTCGGCCCGTTGCAGTGCGTGCTTGTGTTGTTGCCAAAACGCCAGCCCGGCGGCTATTCTGCGCGGTTCCACAAAGCGCGCTCGATAGGCTTGCCAGTTTTTGGCGCTGGGGGTGGCCGGTGGCAAGACCAGTGCAGACAAGCTGTCCAGGCGCGCAGCGTGGGCAATTTGGCGGCGCACCCAAGTCAGTGGCAGTTGGTGGGCCTGGGCCAGTCGCTCGGCCAAGGCCTGTACTTCGGGGGTGTCGCCATGGGCCGGGGCCTTGGCCGCTTTGGCGCGGTGCTGGGATTTGCCCGGTTTGGCAGCCCGTTGCTGCTGCGCCGCAGTGGACGCCTTGGGCGGGTTGTTTTTTGTTTGGGCCGCCGCCCACGGGGCCGCGCACAAAGACACCAGCAGCACGGAAAGCCATGCCCACCGCGCCGGTGTCAAGTGGCTTTGCGCCATCGCGACCCAGCGATGCAAGCTTTCCATCCCAGACCTGGCCTGTTGCACAGGGCGATCGGTGCAGGCACACATTGACAGGGTGAAATGGCAGCGAGACGGCATGGTGAGCAAGCAGGGTGAGAGGGCAACAACACAAGTGTGGCACAGTGTGAGCGCCCCGCAGCCCCAGGGCGGGCTGGTGGCATCGTTTGCCAGGAGTCAATCGTGCGTGACATGGATCAGTTGTTGCAAGACATTCAACACCCGCTGTGGTGGTTGGAGTTGCTCGGTTTATTGCTGTGCTTGGGCGTGGCTTGGGCATTGACACGGCGCGTGTCCCAGGCGATGAGCGGCCACACACGGTGGACCGGCCGTTCGGTGACAAAGGGTTTTGTGTTTCCCTTTTTGGCGCTGGTCTTGGTGTTTGGCTTGCGCGCGCTGGCCGCCACACATGGCCCGACGCCGCTGCTGAGCTTGGCGCTGCCGGTGCTGTTGTCTTTGGTGGTGATTCGCATGTTGGTGCGCTTGCTCACCGGCTTGTTTCCGCAATCGCGCAGTGTGCAGTGGATGGAGCGCTCGGTGTCATGGTTGGTGTGGTTGGCGCTGGTCATGTGGTTCACCGGCCTGGACAAACCTTTGCTGCACGAGTTGGAAGCGGTGGAGCTGGTTTTTGGCAAGAACAAGTTGAGTTTGCTCACCTTGCTGCAAGGCGCGGCCTACACCGGTTTGGTGCTGATGGTGACTTTGTGGCTGTCCACTTTGGCCGAGCGTGCCCTGATCGCCCCAGCGGTGTCGGACTTGTCGGTGCGCAAAATGGCTGGCAACGCCTTGCGGGCCTTGCTCATGTTTTTGGGGTTGGTGATTGCGCTGTCTTCGATTGGCGTGGACCTCACCGCTTTGTCGGTGTTGGGTGGTGCCTTGGGGGTCGGTTTGGGCTTTGGCCTGCAAAACCTGGCGGCCAATTACGTCAGTGGGTTTGTGATTTTGCTGGAGCGCTCACTGCGCATTGGCGACAACATCGTGATGCATTCATTTGAAGGGCAGGTGGTGGACATCACCACCCGTTACACCTTGATTCGCGGGGCCAATGGCCAAGATGCGGTGGTGCCCAACCAGGACTTGACCACCGGCATGGTGCTCAAGCAAAGGCGCGATGTACCGCTGCCTTTTGCAGATGGATTGATCCTCAGCTCCAACTGGACGGTCAAACACGACAGCGATGTGGATGTGGTGCAGGCGGCTTTGGTCCAAGCGGCTTTGGCGGTTGAACGCGTGATCCATGACCCCGCCCCCCAAGCCCAATTGCGTGAAGTCACACCGCTGGGTTTGCAGTTCACCTTGGTGTACTGGATCAAAGACCCGATGATCGCCCAGCTCAGCGTGCGCTCGGAGGTGAACTTGGCCGTATTGCAAGCCCTGCGCGACAAGGGTGTGGTGCTGGCGGTGGCCGCGCTCGAGTGGCGACAGCCGGCTTGAGTGCATGTAAGCCGCCGGGGGCCTGAGACTGCATCAGCCAACAGAGCGGTCAGACCGGCCGCTTGAGCGCACTCAGCTGGGTTGTCGCGGCGGTCCGCTGTGGGTCACCGCGCCAAGGCGGGCGGGTGAAACCAGCTTGGCGTATTTTTCCAGCACCCCACTCAGGTGCTCGGCAGGTGGCTGGGGTGCTTCGGCTTGGCGCTGGGCCCAGGTGGCTGCGTCCACCAGCACATCCAAGCGTGCGGCTTGGCCATCGATGCGGATGCGGTCACCGTCGCGCAGCCAGCCAATCGGCCCACCGGCGGCAGCCTCTGGCCCCACATAGCCAATCATCATGCCGCGGGTGGCGCCTGAAAAGCGGCCATCGGTGATCAGGGCCACTTGCTCGCCCATGCCTTGGCCATACACCAAGGCGGTCACGCCCAGCATCTCGCGCATGCCCGGTCCTCCGCGGGGCCCTTCGTTGCGGATGACCAGCACATCCCCAGCCTGGTATTGCTTGGCCGACACGGCGGCGTAAGCGTCTTCTTCGTTTTCAAACACCCGTGCCGGGCCTTCAAAAACCAGTTTTTTCAAGCCCGCCACTTTGATCAAGGCGCCGTCTGGCGCCAGGTTGCCTTTGAGCACCACCACGCCGCCCGTGGCCATGATGGCTTGGTTGGTGGGTCGCACCACTTGGCCGTCGGGTGCTGGGGTGTGCGCCAATTCTTCGGCCAGCGTGCGGCCCGACAAGGTGAGGGCTTGGCCATGCAGGTGACCGCCGTCGAGCAAGGCCTTGAGCACCGACCGGGTGCCGCCCACCCGGTGCAAGTCCACCGCCAAAAATCGCCCGCCGGGTTGCAAATCGGCAATCAAGGGGGTGCGCGCAAACACCTCGGCCACATCGTCCAAGGTGAACGCAATGCCTGCTTCGTGCGCAATCGCCGGCAGGTGCAAGCCGGCGTTGGTCGAGCCGCCAGTGGCGGCCACCACTGCGGCCGCGTTTTCTAGGGATTCGCGGGTGATGAGGTCGCGCGGCAGCGGGCCACCCGTGCGCAAAATCTCGGTCACCCGCCGACCCGCCGCACGCGCCAGGGCCAAGCGTTCGCTGTAAACGGCGGGCATCATGGCCGAACCGGGCAGGGCCAGGCCCAGGGTTTCGGCCACCATGGCCATGGTGTTGGCGGTGAATTGACCCGGGCATGAGCCCACGGTGGGCGCGCATTGGCGCTCCAACTCGCCCAACTCGGCCTCGGTCATTTGGCCAGTCATTACCGCGCCCACGCCCTCGTAAGCGGTCAAGATGGTCACGTCTTTGCCGCGCCATTGGCCGGGCAACATGGCCCCGCCATACACAAACACACTGGGGCAGTTCAGCCGCGCCATGGCCATCAGCACGCCGGGCAAGGTTTTGTCGCAACCGGCAAAACCCACCAAGCCGTCATAAGCGTGGCCGACCATCACCGCCTCGATGGAGTCGGCCACCAGTTCGCGCGAGACCAGGCTCATGCGCATGCCTTTGTGGTTCATTGATAAACCATCCGACACCGACACCGTGGTGAAGGGCACCGGAATGCCTTGGCCCGCCGCCACCCCCAGCCGCGCCGCATCGGCTTGCGGCCCCAAGGACATGGAGCAGGGCGTGTTCTCGCCGTGTTGGCTGACGATGCCGATCATGGGTTTGCCAAAGTCGGCTTCATCCACGCCCACTGCGCGCAAAAAAGCCCGGTGCGGCGTGCGGTCCAGGCCCTCGATGAGTTGGGCCGAGTTCAAGCGGGTGGGTGGGGTGAATGGGGGGCGTTTGGGCTGGGTCATGGGTCAGGCTTCAGTGGTTGATGGGGTCCATGGCTGCACGCAGCATGTGGGCCAAATTACCTTGGTGGCGTTGCCAGTCGCTGGGCATGCCCAATTGGGCAGCTTGATCAAAAGCCACGTCTTGGGGCCAACGGCCAAATTGTTCGTGCAAGGGCGAATGGGGATCAAAGCGCAATCGCTGGGGCGCTGTGGCGTCGATGTCGCCCAAAGCCTGTTGCAAGTCAGTCATGGTGACCGGCCACGTCGGGGCGTTGAGGGCGCATTCGCCAACAGGCAGGGCTTGCGTCCAACGTTCCTCGCTGGTTTGCGCCGCATGCCACAACTGGTCAACGGCCACATCCAAACTGGTCAGCCAGGTGCAGGCGTCGGGGCCCACGGGGCAGGTGTAATCGTGCCCTGTAAGGGGCTGGCGGATCATGTCGCTGTTGAACCCGGATAAAGCCCCATTGGCTTGGGGTGGGCGCACCACCACACCCGACAAACGAATGGCGCGGCCATCGATCTCGCCCCGGCGCGAGGCATCGGCCAGGTCGATTTCCATCATGCGCTTGTGCGCGCCATAGCTGAGACTGGGGCGGATGGGGTGGTCGTCGCGCATGCGCAGTGGCAGGGGCGTGCCATAAACGGCGATGGAGCTGCTCAGCACCACCCGGGCTCGGATGCCGGTGGCGCTGTGTTGCAAACGGCAGCGCTCGAGCATTTCCAACGGGGCCATCAAATTGACCCTGCGGCCCAGCAGCGGATCGGCCTCGGCGCGGCCACTGACGATGGCGGCCAAATGGATCACCAAATCAATGGGTTTCTCCATCAAACGGTCCCACAGCTGGGGGTCGGCCACATCGCCGCACACCCAGCGCGCATGGGCCGGGCTGGTTTGGCTGGGCGCCAGATCGGTGAGCAGCACATCACAGGTGCCACTGGCGGCCGCCAGATGCTTGACCACCAGGGCTTGGCCCAAAAATCCCGCGGCACCGGTGACCAGCACACGCCGAGGCGGCCACATGGTGCTGGCGTGCTCGGTCTTCATGGGCGGCAGTAGGGACGAGGTGGCATGGGCCTATCTTATCGGTGCATTTTTTCGGATGGTGATGGTTGTTGATGCCCATCTTGATAAAACGCTGGAGGTTTTGGCGCTGGAGCGCCTTGTCCGTTAACCAACCGCCCGGTCGGGTTTTCACTGGGCTTGAGGGGCTGTGGGGCTGTCTATACTGATCAATCTGTTGTAAAACTTGATCTTTTTCGCCAATCCCCCCTTTTATTGGAGTTGAACCATGAAGTTCTCCGCATTCAAATTTGCCCTGACCGCAACCGTGCTGGGTGTCTTGTCCGTGGGTGGCGTTTCGGCGCAAACCACCTTGACCATGTCCAGCTGGGTCGGCCCGAGCCACCCCTTGACCCGTGATGTGCTGGGTGGTTGGGCTGCAGCGGTTGAAAAGGCCACCAACGGCCGCGTCAAATTGCAAATGCTGCCCAAGGCACCCATGGCCGCAGCCGGCACTTTTGACGGTGTGCGCGACGGATTGGTGGATGTGTCCTATGTCACTGCCAGCTACACACCTGCACGCCATCCTTTGCCATTGCTCGCCGAGTTGCCAGGTTCTGGTGGCTCAGCAGAAGTCAATTCGGTGGCCTACAACCGCATCCACTGGAAGTATTTGCAGCAAGCCAACGAATACAAAGGCGTGAAGTTGCTGGGCGTGTTCACCCACGGCCCCGGGCAAATGTTCTCGGTCAAAAAGCCGGTCAATTCGGTGGCTGATTTGTCGGGCATGAAGGTGCGCAGCGGCGGTGGCATTTCTGAAGCCTCGGCCAAGGCCCTGGGTGCTTCTCCCTTGGTCAAGCCAGCACCTGAGTCCTACGAATTGCTGTCTTCTGGCGTGGCCGATGCCACCTTCTTCCCCTCTGAATCCATCAAATCCTTCAACCTGGACAAAGTGGTCAAGCACGCCACCTACTTCCCCGGCGGTTTCTACTCTTCGTCATTTGGCTTTTTCATGAATGAAGACAAGTGGAACAAGCTGTCCAAGCAAGACCAAGACGCCATCACCTCGGTGTCGGGCGAGGCCTTGGCCCGCTTGGCCGGCAAGGCTTGGGACGCTGCTGACAAGGTGGGCATTGAAGCCTTGAAGGCGGCCGGTGTGGTGATGGTCGATGCCAACCCTGCTTTTGTGGCCGATGTGCGCAAGCGCACCGAACCCCTGATCAACGATTGGATCAAAGCAGCCAATGCCAAAGGCATTGACGGCGCCAAGGTTTATGCCGAGTTCCACGAAGAGCTCAAAAAGGTGGCCGCTGGCCGTTGAAATTGAGCAACTTGGGGCTTGATCCGCGCGAGCTTTTAACGCATTGCGCTTGGATACTGTCGGATGAGGATCACGAGTCGGGCCTGGCCGGGCAGTTGACCGCTCGCGGACCGCGCGACAACTGCTACTGGACCTTGCCCCTGGGTTTGGCTTTTGGCGAGGCCACACCCGGGTCGTGGCTGTTGATCGACAACGACTTGAAAGTTCTTGAAGGGCAGGGGGCTCACGGCATCCGTGAGCCCAACCCCGCCACCCGCTTTCACCTGTGGGTGTACCGCAGCCGGCCCGATGTCAACGCCATCGTGCACACCCATCCGCCAGCGGCGTCTGCACTGGCTGCCGCCAAAGTGCCCGTGGTGGTCGCCCACATGGACGCCACCCCCTTGTTTGAAGACATGGTTTTTTTGCCGGAGTGGCCGGGCTTGCCCACGGCCGATCGCGAGGGCGAACTGATCAGCGCCAGCCTGGGACAAGCCCATGCTTTGCTCTTGGCCCACCACGGCTTGCTCACCGCGGGGCGCAGTGTGCAAGAGGCTTGTTTTTTGGCCGTCTTCATGGAACGCATGGCGCGCTTGCAAATCAATGCGGCAGCAGTGGGTGGGGTGGTGCCCGTGGATGCGGAGCAAGCCCGGCGCGCCCGTGACTTTTTGCGCACCGACCGCATCATGAACATCACTTTTGATGCCTGGGTGCGCAAAGCACGACAATCGCGCGCAGGAGAAAAGTGATGACAGGCGTGACCAAAACCTTGGAAAAACTATTGGGTGTGATTTCTGCGGCAGTGCTGTTTTTGATGATGATCATCACCACCGTCGATGTGTTCGGGCGCTATGTGCTCAACAAACCTTTGCCCGGCGGTTTTGAGATGACCGAAATGGCTTTGGCTGTGTTGATTTACGCCGCGCTGCCGCTGGTGTCCATGCGCCGCGAGCACATTGTCATTGACACCTTGGACACTTTGATGAGCCCGGCGGTCAAATCCTTTTTCAACAAGCTGTCAGATGTCATTTGTTGTCTGACCTTGTCGGGCATTGGCTATTTGATTTTTCGCCGCGCAGTGCGTGTGGCCGAATATGGCGACACCACCAATGTCCTCAAACTGCCCCTGGCACCCGTGGCCTACATCATGGGCACGATGATTGTCATTGCGGCCTTGACCCACTTGGCGCTGATTTTCATTCCCCACCGCGAGCATGGCTCGCTGGGCCCGACCACCACCTGATACCGCTGCCCACGAGAAACCATGACTGAAGCCATTTTGGGCCTGTTGGCCATGTTGTCTCTGTCCCTGATTCGGGTGCCGATTGCCATCTCTATGGGCTTGGTGGGTTTTTTGGGGTTGTGGTGGATGAAGGGTGTGTTGCCTTCCATGGCATCGGCCACTTCCACGGTTTATGAATCGGGTTTTCAGTACACCTTGTCGGTCGTGCCCTTGTTCATTTTGATGGGCAACTTCGTCACCCGTGCGGGCATGTCCAAAGAGTTGTACCGCTTGGCCTACACCTTGGTGGGCCACTTTCGGGGCGGTTTGGCCATGGCCAGCGTCATGGCCTGTGCGGGCTTTGGGGCCATTTGCGGCTCATCCATTGCCACGGCAGCCACCATGACCAAGGTGGCTTATCCCTCGATGCGCGAGCATGGCTACTCCGACGAGTTGGCCGCTGGCACCATTGCCGCTGGCGGCACCCTGGGCATTTTGATCCCCCCTTCGACCATCTTGGTGATTTATGGCTTGGTCACCGAGACCAACATCGGCAAACTGTTTGCAGCTGGCTTTTTGCCAGGGTTGATGGCCGTGGTCCTGATGTGCGCAACCATTTCTTTCATCACCTGGCGCCACCCGAGTTGGGGTCCCCGTGCGGAACATTCCAGCTGGG
The DNA here is from genome assembly GCF_965234775.1 of Limnohabitans rimovensis (SeqCode). Taxonomy (GTDB): domain Bacteria; phylum Pseudomonadota; class Gammaproteobacteria; order Burkholderiales; family Burkholderiaceae_C; genus Limnohabitans; species Limnohabitans rimovensis. Next base: position 63,115 of record NZ_OZ248569.1, read on the forward strand.
TTGAAAGATGGGTGGCGTTCAAGGATGTGTGGGCTGTGGCCTTGTTGTTCTTTATCGTGATGGGCGGCATTTATGGCGGCGTCTTCACCGCGACAGAGGGTGCTGGTATTGGCGCTTTTGGCGCTTTTTGCATCGCCTTGGCCCGCAAAGCCCTGACCTGGCGTGTGACCCTGGACATCTTGATCGACAGCTCCCGCACCACCGGTATGTTGTTCATGATCTTGGTTGGGGCCTTGATATTTGGTAACTTCATCAACTTCACCTCCATGCCCAACGACCTCAAGGCGTTTGTGATGTCTTACCAAATCAGTCCCATCAGCGTGATGGTGGCGATCTGCGTGATCTACATTTTGCTCGGCACCGCCATGGAAGAGTTGTCCATGATTTTGTTGACCATCCCGGTGTTTTTCCCCCTGGTGGTCAGCCTGGGTTTTGACCCGGTGTGGTTTGGCATCATCATTGTGTTGGTGGTGATGATTGGCCTGATCAGCCCGCCCGTGGGCATGAACATGTTCGTGGTGAAAAGCCTCTTGCCCCATCTGGACACCTCGACCATCTTCCGAGGCGTCATGCCTTTCGTCTACACCTTGGTGGCTGTTCTGGCCTTGTTGGTGGCTTTTCCGCCCATCATTTTGATCGTTCCACAGCTGCTCAAGATGTGAGGCGCCCTGGGTATGGGCGAAAAAGCACGACCGTGCTAAAAGTGAGTGTTTTGCTCTTACAATCTCGTGTTTTCCCTGGGCACTGTCCCACCGTTCAACACCCGCAAGTGGGTTGATGTTTCATCTTTTTGGAGTTGTTTATGAAGGTCTTGGTGCCCGTCAAGCGCGTGGTCGATTACAACGTCAAGGTGCGGGTCAAGTCCGACCAATCTGGCGTGGACATTGCCAACGTCAAAATGAGCATGAACCCATTTGACGAAATCGCGGTCGAAGAGGCCGTGCGTTTGAAAGAAAAGGGCTTTGCCACCGAGATCATCGCCATCTCTTGTGGCGTGGCCCAATGCCAAGAAACCTTGCGCACCGCCATGGCCATTGGCGCTGACCGTGCCATCTTGGTCGAAACGGCTGAAGAGTTGCAACCCCTGGCGGTGGCCAAGTTGCTGAAAGCCTTGGCCGACAAAGAGCAACCGGGCCTGATCATTTTGGGCAAGCAAGCCATTGATGATGATTGCAACCAAACCGGACAAATGCTGGCGGCCCTGACCGATTGGCCCCAAGCCACCTTTGCCTCCAAAGTCGAAGTGGTCGATGGCCGCGTGCAAGTCACGCGTGAAGTCGACGGCGGCTTGGAGACGCTGTCGCTGCAAATGCCAGCGGTCATCACCACCGACTTGCGCTTGAACGAGCCGCGTTATGTCACCTTGCCCAACATCATGAAGGCCAAGAAAAAACAGCTCGATGTGTTCAAGCCCGAAGACCTCGGCGTGGATGTGGCGCCCCGCATCAAGACCCTGAAGGTCTGCGAACCACCCAAGCGCAGCGCAGGCATCAAAGTGGCCGATGTGGCGGCCTTGGTTGACAAACTCAAAAACGAAGCAAAGGTGATCTGACATGCGCGCACTCGTCATCGCTGACCACGACCATCAGTCCATCAAGGGCTCCACCCTCAACACCGTGACCGCCGCTTTGGCCTGCGCCCCAGAGGTGCATGTGCTGGTGGCCGGCCACAACGCCGCTGCCGCTGCGGCTGCCGCGGCCCACATCGCAGGCGTGGCCAAAGTGCTGCATGCCGATGAGGCCGGTTTGGCCCATGGCCTGGCCGAAAACGTCGCCGCCCAGGTGCTCGCTCTGGCCGCTGGCTACACCCACATTTTGTTTCCCGCCACAGCAGGCGGCAAAAACGTGGCGCCGCGTGTGGCGGCCAGGCTCGATGTGGGCCAGGTCAGCGACATCACCCGCGTCGACAGCCCAGACACCTTTGAGCGCCCCATTTATGCCGGCAATGCCATGGCCACGGTGCAAGCCACCGATGCGGTCAAGGTCATCACCGTGCGCACCACGGGTTTTGACCCGGCGGCCAGCCAAGGGGGCTCGGCCACCGTGGAAGTGGTCAGTGCCCTGGCCGACGGGGGCAAGAGCCGCTATGTGGGCAGCGAGATCGCCAAGAACGACCGCCCCGAACTCACTGCCGCCAAGATCATCGTGTCCGGTGGTCGTGCACTGGGCAGCTCGGAGAAATTTGCCGAGGTCATCACGCCCTTGGCCGACAAACTCGGTGCGGCCATGGGTGCCAGCCGAGCAGCGGTCGATGCGGGCTACGCGCCCAATGATTGGCAAGTGGGCCAAACCGGCAAGATCGTCGCGCCGCAGTTGTATGTGGCCTGCGGCATCAGTGGAGCCATTCAGCACTTGGCCGGCATGAAAGACAGCAAAGTCATCGTCGCCATCAACAAAGACCCGGAAGCGCCCATCTTCAGCGTGGCCGACTACGGCTTGGAAGCCGACTTGTTTGTCGCTGTGCCGGAGTTGGTCTCCCAACTGTGATTTTTCAGCCCTGGCCTGACCCAAAGGCGTGGCTTTTGGGTCACTTGATTTTGTACTGAGGTACCCATGAGCTACACCGCCCCCGTCAAAGACATGCTCTTCAACATGCAGCATTTGGCTGGCTTGGAAGAGATCGCCAAGATCCCAGGCTTTGAAGAGGCGGGCATGGAAACCGCTCAAGCGGTGCTTGAAGAGTGCGCCCGCTTTAACCAAGATGTGCTGGCGCCGTTGAACTGGGAGGGTGATAAAAACCCCTCTTCCTGGAAAGACGGCGTGGTCACCACCACCGCAGGTTTTAAACAGGCGTACCAACAATACGCCGAAGGTGGCTGGCAAGGTTTGCAACACCCCACCGACATGGGCGGTCAGGGCTTGCCCAAAACCATTGGCGCGGCCTGTGGCGAAATTTTGAATTCGGCCAACATGAGTTTTGCGCTTTGTCCGCTGCTGACCGACGGCGCCATCGAGGCCTTGTTGACCGCTGGCAGCGATGAACTCAAAGCCACTTACCTGCACAAATTGGTCAGCGGCGAGTGGACCGGCACCATGAACCTCACTGAACCCCAAGCGGGTTCGGATTTGTCAATGGTTCGCTCACGTGCCGAGCCGCAAGCCGATGGCACTTACAAGGTGTTCGGCACCAAGATTTACATCACCTACGGTGAACACGACATGGCCGACAACATCATTCATTTGGTGTTGGCGCGGGTCACGGGCGCGCCCGAGGGTGTCAAAGGTATCAGCTTGTTTGTGGTGCCCAAAGTGATGGTGAACAAAGATGGTTCTTTGGGTGCGCGCAACGATGTGCATTGCGTCAGCATCGAACACAAAATGGGCATCAAAGCCAGCCCCACCGCCGTGCTGCAATATGGCGACAACGGCGGCGCGGTGGGCTACCTTGTAGGTCAAGAAAACCGTGGCCTCGAGTACATGTTCATCATGATGAACGCCGCGCGTTACGCCGTGGGTGTGCAAGGCATCGCCATTGCAGAACGGGCCTACCAAAAGGCCACTCAATATGCGCGCGACCGGGTGCAAAGCCGCCCGGTGGACGGCTCCATCAAAGCAGCGGCACCCATCATCCACCACCCCGATGTGCGGCGCATGCTCATGACCATGCGCGCCTACACCGAAGGTTGCCGTGCCATGGCGTCGGTGGCTGCTGCGGCCTTTGACGCCGCTCACCACCACCCTGAAGCTGAAACGCGCCAGCAAAACAAAGCCTTCTACGAATTTTTGGTGCCGCTGGTCAAGGGCTTCAGCACCGAGATGAGCTTGGAAGTGACCTCGCTGGGTGTGCAAGTGCATGGCGGCATGGGCTTCATTGAAGAAACTGGCGCAGCACAGTACTACCGCGACGCCAAAATTCTCACCATTTACGAAGGCACCACCGCCATTCAAGCCAACGATTTGGTGGGACGCAAAACCTCTCGCGATGGGGGTCAAACCGCCAAGGCCATTGCCAGCGAAGTGCAAAAAACCGAAGTGGCCTTGCTCACCTTGGGCACGGCAGAGTCCAAAGCCATGGCCAAACGCCTGAGCTTTGCCCGGCAGGCATTTTTAGAGGTGGTGGACTTCATCGTCGCCCATGCCGCCACCGACCCCAATGCCGCCTTTGCAGGCAGCGTGCCGTATTTGATGTTGGCGGGCAATGTGATGGCCGGTTGGCAGTTGGCCCGGTCCTATCTGGTGGCCCAAAAGAACCCTGACGATGCCTTCATGAAAGCCAAGGCCGTCACAGCGCGCTTTTATGCCGACCACATTTTGAGCAAAGTCCCAGGCCTGCGTGACAGCATTGTGGAAGGTGCGGGCAGCGTGACTGACATGGCGCTGGAGGCTTTTTAAGATGATCAAAATCGCCGCCTTTGTTTTTGCTGTGTGTGCGGGGGCTTCAAGCTTATCGATGGCCCAAACGCCAGCGGCCTATCCGGTCAAGCCCATCACCATGATCGTGCCCTTTCCGCCCGGGGGTGTGACCGATTTGGTCGCCCGCGAGTTGGCCAAGCGATTGAGCGATGGTTTAGGCCAGCCTGTGGTGGTCGACAACCGGGCAGGGGCGGGCGGCAACATTGGCACGGCGGTATTGGCCAAAGCGCAGCCCGATGGCTACACCCTGGGCGTGATGACGGTCAGTGCCATGTCGATTGGCCCCCACATCCACAAATCTTTGAGCTTTGTGCCGGCCAAAGACTTCACGCCCATCACCAATATCGTCAACACCCCGGGTGCTGTCTTGGCAGGCATCAAGACGCCCTACAACTCGCTGCCCGATTTGGTGAAAGCCGCCAAAGCCCAGCCCGGAAAAATCAGCTACGCCAGCGTGGGTTTGGGATCCTTGCCCCATTTGATTGCTGAAAAACTGTCGTTTGATGCCGGCATTGGCATGGTCCACATCCCCTACAAGGGCGCAGCACCGGCCATGCAAGATTTGCTCTCCGGCGTGGTGGAGTTGTCATTCGAAAGCTCGCTCACCAACACGGTGGCCAATTACAACAGTGGGCGCTTGAAAGTGCTGGCCACCACTGGATCGAAACGCGTGCCCATCCTCGGCAATATCCCCACAGTCGCAGAGTCCGGCTATCCCGGGTTTGTTGCCCAAGGGTGGTTTGGCTTTTTCGGCCCCGCAGGTTTGCCACCCGCCATCACCAAGCGCTTGAACGATATCGCGACGAATATGCTGAGGGACAAAGCGGTGGTGGAGAAATTCGATAACCTGGGCATTCAAGCCGACCCATTGACGCCTGAGCAATTTGTGAAGTTTTTGCAAGAGCAAGACCGCATTTGGGCGGCGACGGCGAAGGGGTTGAATTTGCAGTTGGATTGATTATTTATTCCTTATTTGTATGTCTTTTGCCAAGACCTTGGAATTGCGGGGCGCTCAATTCGGCAGAAGTTCATTGAGGATACAATCTTTGCTCAGTGTCGAACAAACCTTGTTTTCTCGGTTAATTAATCCAATCTAATCTGAGTGAGGGTCGCACACCTAGGCGCCTGCCAAATGTACACACTCATGGTGCTTTGGTACTGCGGTAGCGTGTTCGGCTGGTCAAAATAATGACTTTGTCTTCGCCTCCGAGGTAAAATATAGAGTGCGCCAGCAAGCCTAAAAACTCGCCTTGCTAAAGCACAACGATTACAAAGTTTATTTCAGTGTGGAGTCAATAATAATGAAGGCAGTCATTCTAGCTGGTGGTTTGGGTACCCGCCTTTCCGAAGAAACCGCTATACGTCCCAAGCCGATGGTCGAAATAGGGGGGTACCCAATTCTTTGGCACATCCTCAAGATATATTCTCATCATGGAATTAATGATTTTATTGTTTGCTGTGGCTACAAGGGCTACCTCATAAAAGAGTACTTTGCAAACTACTTTTTGCACATGTCTGATGTCACCTTCGACATGCAATCCAACCGCATGGAAGTTCACCATAAGCGCGCTGAACCCTGGACAGTTACGCTTGTTGACACAGGAGACAGTTCGATGACCGGGGGTCGTTTGCGCCGCGTGGCTGATTACCTTAAAAACGAAGAGTCTTTTTGCTTTACCTATGGCGACGGAGTGGGTGATGTTGACATCACCGCCTCCATCGCTTTCCACCGCAGCCATGGCAAAGCCGCTACCTTGACAGCAGCCTTTCCCCCAGGTCGTTTTGGGGCCATCGACATTCAAAACCGGCAAGTCATGCGTTTCAAAGAAAAGCCAAAGGGTGACGGAGCGGTCGTGAATGGTGGTTTTTTTGTCTTGTCCCCCAAAGTGCTGGGCTATATACAAAACGACAGTACCGTCTGGGAGCAAGAGCCTTTGATGCAACTCGCTGCGGATGGGCAACTCATGGCCTATCAGCACCATGGCTTCTGGCAACCCATGGACACCTTATTCGACAAGCAAACGCTTGAAAACCTTTGGGCCAGTGGCCAAGCACCCTGGAAGAAATGGGAATAACGCCATGGATGGCCAAGCTTCGCACGCGATGACAGTTAACCCCGATTTCTGGCGTGGCAAACGTGTTTTTTTAACCGGCCACACTGGTTTTAAAGGCAGTTGGCTCAGTTTGTGGTTGCAAAGCCTGGGCGCAGAAGTTCATGGTCTTGCCCTTGCGCCTTCCACCTCACCCAATCTGTTTACCGTGGCTCGTTTAGCTAAAGGCCTCGCCAGCAATACCATGGGCGACATCCGCGACCTTGTGACTGTGCAAAAAGCCATGAGTTCAGCGCAACCCGATATCGTGATCCACATGGCAGCCCAGCCTTTGGTGCGACTGTCCTACGCCGAGCCAGTCGGAACTTATGCCACAAACGTTATGGGCACAGTGCACGTGCTGGAAGCAGCCCGCCAGGTAAAAAGCGTGAAATCAATAGTGGTCGTTACCACTGACAAGTGTTACGACAACAAGGAATGGGCCTGGGGCTACCGAGAAGACGAGCCCATGGGTGGACATGACCCCTACAGCAGCAGCAAAGGCTGTGCTGAACTGATTACCGGTGCTTACCGTCTCTCATTCTTGCAATCCCAAGGTAAGGCTGTTGCCACAGCACGAGCCGGCAACGTCATTGGCGGTGGCGACTGGGCCGCCGACCGCCTTGTCCCAGACATCTTGCGCGCATTCGAACAAAACCAGCCAGTGATAATCCGTAATCCCCATGCCACCCGACCTTGGCAACACGTGCTGGAGCCTCTGTCGGGTTACTTAAGCCTTGCCGAGGAACTTTATACTCAAGGTCAAGCCTTTGCAGAAGGTTGGAACTTCGGCCCTAAGGACGATGATGTCCGTTCCGTTAAATGGATCGTTGAATATATGTCAAGAGCCTGGGCCCAAGGTGCCAGTTGGCAGGAAGACAACTTCGAGCACCTTCATGAAGCAAACTACCTCAAACTTGACATCTCCAAGGCCAAAGCGCGATTGGGATGGCAACCACGCTGGCCATTGGCCAGTGCTCTCGAACACATTAATGACTGGCATCGAGCCTGGCTGGCAAATGAGGACATGAACCAGCAGTGCCTGATCCAAATTCGTAAATTTACATCAACAATTCCTCATTCATAAATACGCATCAATAATTTTTATCATCAAAATGACAGCCTCGACCATTCAATTCACACCCAAGCACCCCGACGCCATCCGCCGCGAAATCGCTGCCCTGGTGCAGCAATATGCCGATGTGATCTATGCGCCCCTGGCCTTTTTACCTGGCCAGACCGCCGTGCCTCCATCTGGCAAAGTCATTGGCGCCCAGGAACTTAAGTACATGGTCGAGGCTAGTCTTGACGGCTGGCTAACAACAGGGCGCTTCAATTCTGAGTTCGAGAAGAAGTTGGCAGCCTTCATCGGTATCAAGCATTTGATAACAGTTAATTCGGGCTCATCGGCTAATCTGGTAGCCTTCAATACCTTAACTTCGCCAAAGTTGGGTGAGCGGGCTATACAAAAAGGCGACGAAGTAATAGGTGTGGCTGCCGGTTTTCCGACCACTGTCAACCCGATCTTGCAATTTGGTGCAGTGCCGGTGTTTGTTGATGTAGATCCGCTAAATCACAACATCGATGCCAGCAAAATCGAAGCGGCCATTACCCCAAAGACCAAAGCGATCATGTTGGCGCACAGCCTAGGCAACCCGTTCAACCTGGACGTGGTAACGGGGTTGTGCAAAAAATACAACTTGTGGTTGGTCGAAGATTGCTGCGATGCGCTGGGTACAACCTACCGAGGACAAATGGTCGGCACCTTTGGCGACATCGCCACCTTAAGCTTTTACCCAGCGCACCACATCACCATGGGGGAGGGAGGCGCAGTATTCACCAAGCATGACGAACTCAAAGTCATTGCCGAAAGCATTCGCGATTGGGGTCGAGACTGTTATTGTCAGCCAGGCAAAGACAATACCTGTGGCAAACGCTTTTGCCAGCAACTGGGCGACCTGCCTCATGGCTATGATCACAAGTACACCTACAGTCACTTGGGCTACAACCTGAAAATTACTGACATGCAGGCTGCTTGCGGTTTGGCCCAGTTGGAGAAAGCTCCAAGCTTCATCCAGGCGAGAAAAGACAACTTTGCTTTCCTTAAGGATCGTCTGACTGCTTGCGAAGAGTTTGTGCAGTTGCCTCAGGCTACCGAGCACTCAGATCCTTCCTGGTTTGGTTTCCCGATAACGCTCAAAGACAACTGTCCCGTTTCCCGACTGGATCTGTTGACTTACCTCGACCAAAGCAAGATAGGCACCCGGCTACTGTTTGCCGGAAATCTGGTGCGCCAGCCTTATATGCAAGGGGCCCACTACCGCGTAAGTGGCGATCTAACAAATACCGACAATGTGATGAACTCGACCTTCTGGATCGGTGTGCAGCCCTCCCTGACACGGGAGATGCTGGAATTCGCAGCGCAGAAGATTGAGGGCTACCTGGGAGTTGCTTTTTGAACAATCTCATTGAGCAGCTGACGTTGGCGGCCACGAGCAATGTGCTCGCGGCACTCAAGCGCATGGAGTCCAGCCGCTTTCAGATCGTATTTGTGCTGGAAGAGTCAGGCATCTTAGTCGGATTGATCACGAATGGCGACCTGCGCCGTCATCTGCTGGTTGGGGGCAGCACCTCCGACCTGGTGCTGTCGTGCATGAATCGAAATTTTCGCAGTGTCTCAGTCGATGCGAGTCGCGAAGAGATCCTTAAACTGCTGGATCTGGGCTTCCATGTCATACCCCGTGTGGACGCCGATGGCAAGTTGGTTGATCTGGTGACGCCCGAGTACGACTTGGCTTCGCCCGAGGCGCCCATTCTGACCCGCGCGCGTGCGCCTGTGCGCATCAGCTTCAGCGGCGGAGGTTCCGATGTAACCTACTATTTTGTGGATCGCCCAGGCGCTGTGCTTAGCACCACCGTAGCGCTTTACTGCCACGCTACCTTGATCCCTCGGGCTGACGAAGAGATCCACATTTACTCTGAAGATCTCGATATGCACGAACAGTACGGTTCCTTGATTGACCTACTGTTGTCAGACAGTCGCGGCCTTTTGCGCGCGGTGGTGTCTGTCATTAAGCCCACTTACGGTTTCGATCTGTATGTGCGCTCAGATTTCCCCGTCGGCTCCGGGTTGGGAGGTTCGTCCGCGGTGGCCACGGCGGTCGTCGCGGCCTTCAATGAGATGCGACTGGATCGCTGGTCGACTTACGAAGTGGCAGAGTTGGCGTTCCAAGCCGAGCGAGTGTGCTTTGGCGTTGCCGGTGGCTGGCAAGATCAATATGCATCGGCCTTTGGCGGTTTCAACCTGATCGAGCTAGATGGCAAGAAAAATCTGGTGCATGCTATCCGGATGGAATCCACAATCCTTAACGAGTTGGAAGAGTGTCTGATCCTTTGTGACTCTCGAATTAAACATAACTCGGGTGAATTGCACCATCAGCAGAAAGAAGCCTATACACAAGAGGCGAAGGCGGAGCACGTGGCAATCATGGTTGATTTATGCCGTCAAATGCACAGACATCTCATTCGCGGTGAGTTGCTGGACTTCGGTCGAAATCTGGATACGGCCTGGCAGCTCAAGCGCAGTCTTTCCACAGTCATTAGCTCGCCGGAGATCGATGCCATCTACGAAGCCGCGCGCAATGCTGGCGCTTTGGGCGGCAAGCTATTGGGTGCAGGGGGGGGGGGCTTCTTTTTATTTTTTGTGCAGCCCCAGTATCGCCAGAAAGTTGCCGACGAACTGCGTAAGCACAATTGCAAACTATCCAGCTTCCGCTTTGAAACGAGTGGTGTCACTTCTTGGCGTACCAAAGTTTTATGACCGAAACAACAGTTCCCAACACATTCACGATCGATAAGCATGTAATCGGCGGTGAGAGGGTCTTCATCATTGCTGAAATCGGTAATAACCACCAGGGCGATCTTGCGATGGCCATGCGCTTGGTGGACGCTGCGATCGATGCCGGCGCTGACTGCGTGAAGTTCCAACTTCGCAATCGCGAGGCGCTCTACCGCATCCGTGCCGACGGCTCTGTTGCCGAGGACCTGGGTGCTGAGTACATCCAGGACTTGCTGAACAAGGTCGAACTTACGCTTGCACAACACCGCGAACTGCGTGACTTCTGCCGCCACCGTGGCGTGACTTATATGTGCACTCCCTGGGACGAACCTAGTGTGGATGCCCTGGCGACTATGGATGTTCCCGCTATGAAGATGGCGTCGGCCGATCTTTGCAATCCCTATTTGATTGCAAAGGCTGCCTCTGTCGGCGTGCCTCTTATTCTTTCCACGGGTATGTCTTACGAGCACGAAATAGTTCGTGCGATCGAACAGCTGACAGCGCTAGGCACCCCTTTCGGCATACTCCATTGCAATAGCGCCTATCCTGCACCCGAGAGCGATATTCAATTACCGTACATCGCGAGATTAAAGGAACTGCACCCGGTGATTGGCTATTCTGGGCACGAGCGAGGTACGGCAATCACAATTGCCGCAGTGGCTCTGGGTGCGCGGATCGTTGAACGGCACATCACCTTGGATAGAGGGCTTGAGGGCCCCGACCATCTGGCGAGCCTTGAACCCGCGGAGTTTAAAAACCTGGTCAATGGTATTCGCAGCGTTGAGCTGGCTTTACGCTGGGACGGTCCAGCGCGGCACGTGAGCCAAGGCGAGCTCCTCAATCGGGAAAACTTAGCAAAAAGCGTTGTGGCGCAGCGACCCATCCAAATGGGGCAAGTGTTCTCGGAAAATTGCTTCCGTGTCGCCAGTCCTGGTCAAGGTCTGCCGCCCTATCGTCTGCCCGAGTTAATCGGCAAGACCGCTCAGAGGTCGGTTGCCCAAGGTGACTTCCTTTATGAGAGTGACATCACTGGGCTGGGGATAGCCAAGCGGCAATATGCTTTCCCTGTGAAATGGGGTATTCCTGTGCGGTATCACGATTTTGCGGACTTCGCGCAGCGCATCGAGCCGGATCTGTTTGAATTTCACCTCTCTTACCGTGATCTTTCTGTTGATCCGGCACCTTACCTCCAGGCTACGCACTGCACACGTCTTGTCGTGCATGCGCCAGAGCTATTTGAAAATAGCGAGCTCCTGGACCTATCGAGCGCGGATGCAGCCTATCGTACGCGTTCGATCCAAAACCTTCAGCGAGTGGTTGATGCGACCTTGGCGATCGCACCGTTTTTCCCCAAGGCAGATTCCTTGCTGATCGTAGGTAACGTGGGCGGCTTCTCTGCCGACGCGCCATTTCCCTTGGAACATCGCGAAGTGCTGTACCAACGTTTCCATGACGCTTGCAAGCAAATCCAGTGGGGGCGGACCGAACTGATCCCGCAAAACATGGCGCCCTTCCCTTGGCACTTTGGTGGGCAGCGGCATCAAAACATTTTCATGATGCCTGAGGAATTGGCGCATCAAGCCAAGGCGTTTGGGTTGCGCCTATGCTTGGATTTGGCGCATTTGCAAATGACCTGCAACCACTTCCACCTCGATTTTCAGAAGGCCTTGGAACTGTTGCTGCCCTATACGGCGCACTTGCATGTGTCTGATGCTGCCGGTACGAATGGCGAAGGTGTTGTAATGGGGACGGGAGATGTGAACTGGCCTCCAGTTTGGAGTGCGATCTGCGCAGCAACTAGGCTTAGTTTTATTCCGGAAGTTTGGCAGGGCCACAAAGATCATGGAGCAGGCTTCTGGCATGCTCTCGATATGCTTGAGGGTATTAAGTTGGAACCGTTAACGCTAGGTAAAACTCAATGAAAGATGAGTTGATTGCAACTGCATGTGTTTGTTGTGGCTGTTCAAGCATTGCAAAATCCCCTGCAGTCTTAATGCCCTTTGTGGCTGATCGTGCATTTGGATGGGCACCAGTGAACATCGACTCGAGTTGGGGGCTTCAAACAATCCCGGAGGGGCGCGCTTATTCGCTTTGTAACTCATTGTTTTGCCGTGATTGCGGTCTGATTTTTTTAGATATTCGCTTTGATGATGGCGCCTTATCTAGGTTGTATACGGGTTACCGCGACGAAGAATACACGCTACTGAGAGAAGCATATGAGCCAGGCTATCGAATCCGAAATGAGGGTTTCCAACATGGCATCAGCTACCTTGATGATGTGGAGAAGTTTTTGCGCCCTTTGTTGCCGAAGACGCTTAGCGTTCTGGACTGGGGGGGCGATACCGGGGTAAATACACCATTCAAAGATGGGGGCAATTGCATTCGCGTTTTTGACATCAGTGAGGTTGAGCCAATACCTGGGGTGTCACGCGTCAACCTCGAGGAGGCCATGGAAAACAGCTATGACCTGGTGGTGTGCAGTAATGTGCTGGAGCACATGCCTTACCCTGCAGTCATGCTTTCTGAAATCTCCAAGGTTATGAATAGAAACTCAGTGCTTTATCTTGAAGTCCCTAACGAAGTACACATGAGAACCTACACGACCGGCCCCGAACGGTTGCTTGCGAAGCGTCATTGGCATGAACATGTGAACTTCTTTACCAGCAAATCTGTCCAGTCTTTGGTTCGATCGTCTGGCCTTGAAGTACTTAAATTTGAAGATAAGAAAATAAGTTCTGGCGCGTCTGAGTTTCATCAGTTTTTCGTTGCTTGCACGTTGGCGAAATAAAGGTGGAAATGCGCCCTACTGATAGCCTAGTCCTCTGTCCGATTTGTTATCAGTCCGCGCCCCTTTTACGGAGCACTGAATTTTCTAGACGCGGAGCCTTGCCAACTCAAATTGGTATTTATGTATGCAAGAGTTGCTCTTTTGGGAGATAGCGTGGCTGCATCTGCTCGTTTCCCCCTTGCAACCTGGGTAATTACCGTTTCGTGGGGTAGCGAGGCTATAGCGGAAAATCTCAAAAGTCTGGGCGTAGAGCCTTCTCGAATCCTCCTTTTGTAAACTTACTGAAATTAAATCATGCGTGTCGCTGACTACATCATGGATCGCTTGGTCCAACTTCAAATCAAGCAAGTCTTTTTCCTCCCCGGTGGTGGTGCAATGCACCTCAATGACGCACTAGCAGCGCGCCACGAGTGTCTCGAGCCGGTGGTGTGCCTTCATGAGCAAGCCTGCGGTATTGCAGCGGAGGCGGCGGGCAAGTTGCTGTCGGGTCCCAGTGCTTGCCTGGTGACTAGTGGCCCTGGTGCTACCAACTTGCTGACGGCCACCCTGGGGGCTTGGCTGGATTCCACGCCCGTTTTCTTTATCTCCGGTCAAGTCAAAACAGCTGACCTGAAAACAGGTACTCAATTGCGTATGTTGGGTGTTCAGGAGGCGGATATCGTCACCATTGTCCAATCCATCACAAAGAAGGCCGTCACCTTGATCAACGCGCAAGACATCGGCGTAGTTTTTGATGAGCTGGAAGCGGCGGCTCTATCGGGGCGCCGTGGACCGGTTTGGTTGGAGGTTCCCCTTGATGTTCAAGCCATGGTGATTGATCCGGCCACATTGCGTCGTGCAAACAAGCCTACTCCGGTGTTGCCGGCGCCCGTGGCACAAGACTCAATCCAACAAGCCGTGAAGTTGTTGCAAGGGGCTCAGCGCCCCGTCTTGATTGTGGGCAGTGGCGTTCGCAGTGCGCATGCCGAAGGTTTGTTGATGCAGTTTGCCGAAAAGACTGGTATTCCGGTGCTTACCTCTTGGCTGGGCATGGATTTGATAGGGGATGATCATCCGCTCTACGCTGGACGACCAGGGGCAATCGCTCCGCGCTGGGCAAATTTTGCATTGCAAAATTCAGATTGTGTGCTCGTCATCGGCTGTCGCTTGGATATGGCGATGACCGCTTATGCGCACGAGCGATTTGCACGTGGTGCGGTCAAGATCATGGTTGACATCGATCAGGCTGAAATTCAGAAGATGAAGATGGATATCGCCTTGCCCGTCGTGGCCGATGCCCGCGCATTTCTGGAGGCTATCCATAAAGAGCTAGGCAAGGACGCAGGTTTGCCTTCTTATGCGGCTTGGCTCAAAAAGATCCAGGATTGGCGCAAAACGTATCCCTTACTTCAGCCGGAGCATCGCAAGACGGACGGGCCCCTGAGCCTCTATCAATTCACGGATGTGCTGTCCGATTTGCTTAACAACGAAGACATCATCGCGTCGGGTAGCGCGGGGTTTACGGCCGAGCTCTTCCTGCTGGCGCTGAGGCTCAAGGCGGGTCAGCGCTGTTTCCATAACCGGGGCACGGGCTCTATGGGCTTCGGCCTGCCGGCCGCCATCGGGGCCTGCTTGGCCGCAGGACGCCGCCGTACTATTTGCGTCGAGGGCGATGGGGGCCTGCAGATGAATGTTCAAGAGCTCGCGACCCTAGCCTCAAATAATCTGCCCGTGAAGTGCTTTGTTGTAAATAACGGAGGTTATGCCTCCATTCGCAGCTCACAGCAGAATTATTTCAAAAGACAAGTCGGTGCCGACGAGAACAGCGGTCTCCGCTTACCGGACTTGGAGACGCTCAGCAAAGCCTACGGCGTTGACTTCCTAAGAATTGAAAACGGTCCCCACTTGAAGGCACAGTTGCAGAAGGCGCTGGACCATGTGGGGCCGCTGCTCTGTGAGGTGGTGGTGATGCGCGAGGAACCACGCATTCCGCGGGTTGCTTCGAAGCAGTTGCCGGATGGCAAGATGGTTTCTTCGCCGCTGGAGGATTTGTTTCCCTTCCTGTCCAGAGAAGAATTGCAGCGGAACATGCTGATTCCTTTGTTGGATGAATAAGGCTCCATGATGTCTGCCTTGGACCTTTTCTCGCTCAAGGGGCGCGTTGTCTTGGTGAGCGGTGCCTCGCGGGGGATTGGACTTGCGATTGCGCAAGGTCTCCAGGAGGCTGGAGCACAGGTGCTGGGTTTTTCTCGTTCCGCTGCGCCATCGAATATTGCGTTTGACTATCAGGTTTGTGACATTACCGATGGCGCAGCGTTTGATCGACTGGTGAAACGGGCGCATGCCGACCACGGCCACATTGATGGCTATTTGCATGTGGCGGGGGTCACCAATCCCACCACAGAGATGGCGCAGGGAGACGATGTATTCAGCGTCACGATGGACGTGAATTTGAGCAGCGCTTACCGGTGCTGCCGTTCGGTGGCTAAGGTGATGGCTGCACAAAAGAGTGGCTCTATTGCGATGGTCACCAGCATCGGCGCATTTCAGGGTTTTCCGGGGAATCCGGCCTATGTGGCATCCAAAGGCGGGCTGCGCATGCTGAGCAAGGCGCTGGCGCTCGATTGGGGTGCCTTGAATATCCGCGTGAATGCCTTGGCGCCGGGCTATATTGAGACGGATATGACCAAGGGCAGCTTCAACGACCCCGTCAAGCGTGAAGCGCGTTCTGCGCGAACAATGCTGGGGCGTTGGGGCAAGGCGAGCGAACTGTTGGGGGCTGCGATCTTTCTGATGTCGGATGCGAGCAGCTACATGACCGGTGCCGATCTGGTGGTTGACGGTGGTTGGACCGCGAAAGGACTATAAGCATGCGAAACCGCATTGGATTCATGCAAGGCCGACTCGTCGATCAGATCGATGGAAAGATTCAGGCTTTCCCTGTTGAGCACTGGCGAGATGAGTTTCCTGCCGCGCAAAAGCTAGGACTGCATTGGCTGGAGTGGACGCTGGATGCGGAAGGTTTGGAAGACAACCCCTTTTGCACGGTGGCTGGGCGAGAAGAGATCCATCAACTGAGCAAGCGCTATGCATTGCAGGTGGGCACTCTGACCGGCGATTGTTTCATGCAGCGTCCTTTCTGGAAGGTTCGGGGTAAGGAGTTCGGGCGGAGACTGCGGGAGTTGGACTTAGTGCTGGAAGGCGCCGCTACTCTGGGTTTGCGCCTTGTGGTCGTACCTTTGGTGGACAACGGGCGGCTGGAATCGGCTGAGCAGGAGGCGTTGCTCATTGCCGAACTGATGGCCCGCGTTGAGTTTCTGCGACAGAAAATGATCGGTATTGTCTTTGAATCGGATTTTTCGCCGGATGCGTTGGCGGCGTTTATCGCGAAACTCCCTGCTGATGTGTTTGGTATCAACTACGACATAGGCAACAGTGCTAGCCTAGGCTTCGATCCCGTCCATGAGTTTGCTGCCTATGGCCAACGCGTCTACAACGTGCACATGAAGGATCGCTTGCTCGGTGGGACAACAGTCTCCCTGGGTACCGGCAACGCGAATTTCGAAGCGGTCTTTGAGAATCTCGGCCGGCTTCGCTACTCAGGCCTTGTGATATTGCAAACAGCGCGAGCCCAAGATGGCGATCATTCAGAGACTCTGGCTCGGTATATTGACAAAACACAAATTTTATTGGAGCGCTATCTTGGATCTTGAGTTGACTGGGAAGGTTGCGTTGGTCACGGGCTCATCGCGTGGGATCGGTCGTGGCATTGCCCAGGCGTTGCACGATGAAGGATGTCAGGTCATCCTTAATGGTCGAGATCTTGGTGCTTTGTCCCAGAGTGCGCAATCCATGGGCGTGCTTTACATAGTTGGCGATGTTTCCATACCAGAACAGGCGCGAAAGGTCGTAGATACTGCTCGCCAATCGGCTGGAAAAATCGATATCGTCATAGCCAATGTTGGCAGTGGCACCTCTGTTGAGCCGGGTACTGAGAGTAGTGAAGAGTGGAGCCGTATGCTCAACCTAAATCTTGTGTCCGCTGTAAATACCATTGCGGCTGCACGAGAGGCGTTGGCTGAATCCAAGGGCGCGGCTCTGTGTGTTTCGTCCATATGTGGGCTGGCAGCATTAGGGGCACCTATTGCGTATTCGGCTGCCAAAGCAGCGTTAAATAGCTACGTGAGAGGAATCAGCGTAGTTTTGGCACAAGACGGTGTTCGCATCGTAGGACTTGCACCTGGCAATGTATTGTTTCCTGGCTCCACTTGGGAGAATAAATTGAAGTTAGATGATAAAGCTGTCCAACTTATGTTGGAAACAAATGTCCCAATGCGGAGGTTCGGGAATGTTGCTGAAGTCGCGAACGTTGCTGCGTTTCTTTGTTCTCCCAAGGCTTCATTTATGACCGGCACTGTAGTTACAGTTGACGGGGGGCAAATTAAGATATGAATCAATCTCTTTTTTCGATGGCGGGAAAGACAGTGGTTATCACAGGTGGTGCAGGGTTATTGGGTTTTCAGCATGCTGCTGCAGTAGCCACCTTTGGAGCGCATCCCGTTTTGTTGGATATTAATGCCGATGGCATTGCCAAAAATCTCGATCGCTTGTCGACTGAGTTTGGTAACCGCTTTACAGGGCATGTGGCAGACGTAACGTCGGAAGCTTCGATTCGAGATGTCTCCCAGCGAATTCATCAGCAAATCGGGCGCGTGGATGTTCTGATCAACAACGCCGCTCGCAATCCCAAAGTTGAAGGCTCAGAAGGGCAAAACTTTTCCCGACTCGAAAACTTCCCTGATCTGCAATGGAAACTTGATCTGGAGGTGGGACTTGGTGGAGCTTTTCATTGCGCGAAAGTGTTTGGGGCGCAGATGGCGGAAGATGGCAGGGGTGGCGCCATCGTTAACATCGCTTCCGATTTGGGTGTCATTGCCCCTGATCAACGGCTTTATCGCATTGAGGGAAAAGCTCCTCACGAACAGCCCGTTAAGCCAGTGACCTATTCTGTTGTCAAGCATGGCCTGATTGGACTAACCAAGTATTTGGCGACCTACTGGAGCGATCAGGGAATTCGCTGCAATGCGCTTTCGCCTGGGGGTGTTTATGCGGGGCAGAACGATGTATTTGTCAGCAATTTGGTCAAATTGATTCCCATGGGGCGCATGGCTCAACCAGATGAATATCGTGGTGCCATAGTATTCCTCTGTTCCGATGCGTCCAAGTATTTGAATGGCGCCAATCTAGTCATAGACGGGGGGCGAAGTGTCTGGTGATGTCACACTAACTTTCTCGAAGCAAATGCATGAGACGTTTGAGATGCATCAAAAGATGCAGGCTAGCGCTGAAATTGAAAGTGCTTTTACTGCAAGCCGCGCCGTTTGCGTGCATGCTTATCGTGAGCAGCGAAAGTTGCTGATTGCAGGTAACGGCGGAAGCGCAGCCGATGCTCAGCATTTTGCAGGTGAGTTGGTCAGCCGTTTTTATTTTGATCGCCCTGCTCTTGCAGCTATTGCACTGACGACAGACACCTCGGTTCTAACAGCAATCGGCAACGATTACGGCTTCGAAGATGTCTTCTCACGCCAGATCCAGGCATTTGGACAGCAGGGCGATGTATTTATCGCCATTTCCACCAGTGGAAACTCGCCAAATATTATCAAAGCAATCGCACAGGCGAAGGCGCTAGGCATGACAGTGATTGGGCTTTCAGGGCAAAGTGGAGGGGCTATGAAGCCGCTCTGCGATATCTGTATTTGTGTCCCTTCCAATTCGACACCACGAATTCAGGAAGGGCATTTACTTATCGAACATTGTTTATGCGCCTGCATTGAAGAGGAATTATTTGGACAAAAACGTTAAATATGAAGGCCATTATTCTGTGCGGCGGCTTGGGAACTCGACTCGGGGCCTTGACGTTTAACACACCCAAACCTCTGCTCGATGTCGCAGGACGTCCATTCTTGGCACACGTACTCGACAAGCTCTGTATACCGGAGATTGATGGCTTTATATTGGCCACTGGATTCCAAGCGGAACAGGTTTCAGATGCCATCAAGGCCACATGGAAAGGCCGCCCGGTGAATTATTCACAAGAGAAACAGGCACTTGGAACCGGTGGTGCTGTGTATTTGGCTATGGAGAGTTTCAATCTTGATCATGCGCTTGTTGTCAACGGCGATACATTATTTGATTGTGACGTTCGCACAATGGTCGATGGTTTTGATACCTCGCCTTGGGCCACTCGCATGGCTTTGCGTTTAGTGAACGACTGCAGCCGTTATGGGCGTGTGCAGGTGGCAGAAGACACGCGCGTGATCGGGTTCGGCGAAAAAGGTCATACTGCTGGGGGACTTATCAATGCAGGACTCTACGTACAGCGTCGGGCTCCTTTGATCTCGTTTGGGGCAGTTCCGTTCAGCTTTGAAGTCGATTACCTAGCCAAGCTTGATCCAAATTGGCCTATCCAGGGACTGGTTAGAGAGGGATATTTTATTGACATGGGAGTTCCAGAGGACCTCGCACGGGCGCGGCTCGATTTAATGGGGCGATGATAGGTTTATGGGCAATAAATTATTAATTACTGGCGGCACCGGTTTTTTTGGTCGCGCCTTACTACGTCATTTTTTTGCCGAGGCACGGCGAATGCCCTCTGGGCGGCCGCAGGAATTCAGTGAAATCATAGTGATATCCCGCAACCCTGAGAAATTCGCAGCAAGGCATCAGACTTTGGCTAATGCCCCTTGGTTAAGATGGGTTCGAGCCGATGTTTGTGACCGTCCGGCGCTTGATGCATTACTGCCGGGTGAAACCTTACATGCTGTTTTGCATGCAGCGACTGATTCAACAGATGCTGCTGCTATGTCTCCTGTTGAGAAATTGGACCAGATTGTAAATGGAACGCGCAATGTGTTGGAGTTAGCTAGACGGCTTAAAGTGAAGAGGTTTCTGTTAACCAGCTCTGGTGGCGTATATGGACCTCAACCGGCAGAAATGCGTCAGATCCACGAAGACTATTGCGGTATGCCTGATCCATTACAAATTAGTAGTACCTATGGGATTGGTAAGCGTATGGCCGAGCATCTCTGCATACTTTACGGTGAAGCTAATGGGATTGAAACTGTAATTGCCCGATGCTTTGCTTTTATTGGAGAAGACCTTCCCTTTGATGCACATTTTGCAATTGGTAACTTTATTCGCGATGCTCTGAGCTCAGATGTGATTACTGTGGGTGGTGACGGAACCCCCCTTCGTTCTTACTTAGATCAGCGTGAGTTAGCAGTATGGCTGAATTGCCTTCTAATTAAGGGACGCCCTGGCCAAGCTTACAACGTGGGGTCAGACAAAGCTATTAGCATTTTCGACCTCGCAAAATTAGTCAGAGATAAATTAGCACCCGATAAGCAGATACACATACTTGGAGCATCGGATGTAAGGCAACACCGCAATATCTATGTGCCCGATATCAACAAGATAAAAACCGAGTTGGGTCTGACTGTTAACATAACGTTAGCTGACTCAATTGTTCATGCAGTAAATCAAAGCTGATTTATACAAATCAACCATACAGATATTCGCAACTTATTGGAATTTTTCTTGTTCGGCATTGAACAAAAGATCTTTTTGCAATAAACTAGCACAACATTTGGCGAAATTTTCACGCCTACAGCCATACAGATTGCACACCCAATAGTGCTTTCGCACTGCGGTAGCGTGCCCAAATAGTAATTAAGTTTTATTTTTTAGAGCTACTCCATGACAAGTCGACAAGCCCAAATTCAAGAAGACACCTACTTCAGGGTGATGCGTATCCTGCAAGAAAACCCAGACCTTACCCAGCGCGAGTTGGCTGAAAAACTGGGTGTGAGCGTCGGTGGTTTGAACTATTGCCTCAAAGCCTTGATGGACAAGGGCTGGGTCAAGATGCAAAACTTCCAAAACAGCAAAAACAAGTTCAAGTATGTTTACCTGCTCACCCCCCAAGGCATTGCCGAAAGGGTGGCGCTGACCAGCCGTTTTCTGGACCGCAAGATGCAAGAGTACGAGGCTTTGAAGGCCGAGATTGAGTCATTGCGTCAAGACGCGGGCAAGCAAGACACATTAAAAGCTTCTTGACATGTCGCACATTCAACCAGTCATTCTTTGCGGCGGCTCGGGCACCAGGTTGTGGCCTTTGTCGCGCTCGGGCTTTCCCAAGCAATTCCTTTGTTTGACGGGGGATGACAGCTTGTTTCAGCAGGCTGCCAAGCGCTTGAGTGTGTTGGGAGGGCAGGGCGATGAGGTATCTGCGCCCATCATCATCTGTCACGAAGACCATCGCTTTTTGGCGCAAGAGCAATTGCGTGAAGCAGGCATAGGTTTGGGCGCAGCTTTGCTAGAGCCTGTGGGCCGCAACACCGCACCTGCCTTGACCTTGGCTGCGTTGCAAGCCGTCGAGCTTGGTCTTGACCCTATATTGGTGGTCACACCTGCAGACCAAACTTTGACGGACCCAGAGGCCTTTACCTTGGCCATGCATCAAGCGATCAAAAGTGCAGAGGCTGGTGGCATCGTCATATTGGGCATACAGCCAGACCGGCCAGAAACAGGCTATGGCTACATCAAAGCCTTTTCAAACGATGCTCCAGGTGCGGCAGCAAAAGTTGAAAAATTTGTCGAAAAACCAAATAGTAAAACAGCCCAACGTTACCTGGCAGAAGGCGGCTATTACTGGAACGCCGGCATGTTCGTGCTCAAAGCCTCGGTGTGGCTTAAAGCGCTCGAGCAGTTTCGCCCCGACATTGCCCAAACCACGCAACAAGCTTGGCAACAGCGCAGCACCGATGCGGCCTTTATCCGCCCCGGCAACGCAGAGTTCAAAGCCATCCCCAGCGAATCCATCGACTACGCGGTCATGGAACTCTGCCCGGGCAGCGACTTTCCCATCCAAATGGTGCCGCTGGATGCTGGCTGGAACGACCTGGGCGCTTGGGACGCCGTTTGGAACGTGCTGCCCAAAGATGCCCATGGCAATGCCCATGTGGGTGATGTGCTGAGCACCGACAGCCACAACAACTTGGTGCATGCCAGCAGTCGCTTGGTCAGCTTGGTGGGCGTTGACAACCTGGTTGTCATCGAAACCCCAGACGCCATCTTGGTGGCCAACAAATCGCGCAGCCAAGATGTGAAGCACATCGTCGCTCAACTGCAAACCACAAATCGCGAAGAGCACACCCTGCACCGCAAAGTGCACCGCCCATGGGGTTGGTACGACAGCATCGACGAAGGCGGGCGCTTCAAAGTCAAGCGCATCCAGGTCAAACCCAAGGCCAGCCTCAGCTTGCAAAAACACCACCACCGGGCCGAACATTGGATTGTGGTGACGGGCACCGCCGAAATCACCAACGGCGACAAGGTGCTCACCCTGACCGAAAACCAGTCCACCTACATCCCGCTGGGCGAGGTGCACCGCTTGGCCAACCCCGGCACCATCCCGCTGGAAATCATCGAGGTGCAGTCGGGTAGCTACTTGGGTGAGGACGACATTGTGCGGTTTGAAGACACCTACGGCCGTTTGGACAACAAATGAGCGTTAAAAAAATTTACGTTGCAGGCCACCGTGGCATGGTGGGTTCCGCCATCGTGCGCCAGTTATTGGCCCAGGGGGTGGCACAAAGCCACATCATCACCCGCACCCATGCTGAGTTGGACTTGACCAACCAGTTGGCTGTGCAAGCGTTTTTTGCCGCAGAAAACCCCACCCAGGTGTACTTGGCCGCTGCCAAGGTAGGAGGCATTCACGCCAACAACACTTACCCGGCAGACTTCATCTATGACAACCTGATGGTGCAAGCCAATGTCATTGATGCCGCGTTCAAAAATGGCGTCAAAAAGCTCCTTTTTTTAGGGTCCAGCTGCATTTACCCGCGCATGGCGCAGCAGCCCATGCGCGAAGACGCTTTGCTCACCGGCACCCTAGAGCCCACCAATGAGCCCTATGCCATTGCCAAAATTGCAGGCATCAAGCTGTGTGAAAGCTACAACCGGCAGTACGGCCAAAGCCATGGCGTGGACTACCGCAGCGTCATGCCCACCAACCTTTACGGCCCGGGTGACAATTACCACCCTGAAAACAGCCACGTCATCCCCGCGCTCATCAGGCGTTTTCACGAGGCCAAAGTGGCCAACGCCCCCAGCGTGGCCATTTGGGGCACAGGCACACCGCGCCGAGAGTTTTTGTATGTGGACGACATGGCCGCTGCCAGTGTGCACGTGATGAACCTGCCCAAAGCGGTTTACGACCAGCAAACCAGCCCCATGCAAAGCCACATCAACGTTGGCAGTGGTGCAGACGTGACCATTGCCGAAGTTGCCCAAGCGATTGCACAAACGGTGGGCTACACAGGCCAAATTGAATTCGACACTTCCAAGCCAGACGGCGCGCCACGCAAGTGGATGGACAGCTCGCGCCTTAACGCCCTGGGTTGGCAAGCCAAAGTGGGCCTGCATGAAGGCCTGACTGTTTCCTATCAAAACTTCTTAGTTGCCAAGCCCCACTAAAACCGACCATGACAAACCAAAAAGTTGCGCTCATCACAGGCATCACCGGCCAAGACGGCTCTTACCTTGCCGAGTTTTTGCTGGAAAAGGGCTACATCGTCCACGGCATCAAGCGCCGGTCCAGCAGCTTCAACACCCAGCGGGTGGACCACATTTATCAAGACCCGCATGTCGACAACGCCAACTTCAAGTTGCACTACGGTGATTTGAGCGATACCAGCAACCTCATCCGCATCGTGCAAGAAACCCAGCCAGACGAAATTTACAACTTGGGCGCGCAAAGCCACGTGGCCGTGAGCTTTGAAAGCCCTGAATACACGGCTGACGTGGACGCTTTGGGTACGCTGCGGCTTTTAGAGGCCATCCGCATCTTGGGGTTGGAAAAGAAAACCCGCTTTTACCAAGCCAGCACCAGCGAACTGTATGGATTGGTGCAAGAAACCCCGCAAAAGGAAACTACGCCGTTTTACCCGCGCAGCCCCTACGCCGTGGCCAAAATGTACGCCTATTGGATCGTGGTTAATTACCGAGAAGCCTATGGCATGTACGCTTGTAACGGAATTTTGTTTAACCACGAAAGCCCGCGCCGTGGCGAAACCTTTGTCACACGCAAAATTACACGAGGCTTGGCCAACATTAGTCAAGGCCTCGAGGATTGCCTATATATGGGCAACTTGGATGCGCTGCGCGATTGGGGTCACGCCAAAGACTACGTGCGCATGCAATGGCTGATGTTGCAGCAAGAAAAGGCTGATGATTTTGTGATTGCCACCGGTGTGCAATACAGCGTGCGCCAATTCATCAACTGGACCGCAGAGGCGTTAGGCATTCAACTTCGCTGGGAAGGCGAGGGCGTCAACGAAGTGGCATATTGTCATTCCCACGAAAGCGGGAATCCATGCCCGAAAGACCCCATCGTCCGCATCGACCCCCGCTACTTCCGCCCCACCGAAGTCGAAACCCTGCTCGGCGACCCTACCAAAGCCAAACAAAAACTAGGCTGGGTGCCAGAGATTAGCGCGCAAAAAATGTGTGCTGAGATGGTGGCCCATGACTTGGCACAAGCTAAGCAGCACTCGCTTTTAAAAGCCAACGGCTTCAGCGTTAACGTGAGCGTTGAATAAGTCATGAAAATTGCCATCGCCGGTCTCGGCTACGTCGGCCTCTCCAACGCTGTTCTACTTGCACAGCACAACCAAGTGGTAGCCATCGACATCGTCGCTAAAAAAGTTGCCATGCTTAACCGCAAGCAATCGCCCATTGAGGACGCCGAAATAGAAGATTACCTACAGAACAAACCCCTGAACCTACGCGCCACACTCAACAAGCAAGAAGCCTATGAAGGTGCTGACTTTGTCATCATAGCCACCCCAACCGACTACGACCCCGAGACCAACTACTTCAACACCCGATCCATAGAATCCGTCATTCAAGATGTGATGGCCATCAACCCCCAAGCGGTGATGGTAATCAAATCTACCGTGCCTGTGGGTTACACCGCCAAAACCTGTGCGCTGTTCAAGTGCGACAACCTTATCTTCTCGCCCGAATTTCTGCGCGAAGGCCGTGCCCTATACGACAACCTGCACCCCAGCCGCATTTTGGTGGGTGAGCGCAGTGAGCGCGCCCAGACCTTTGCCAAACTGCTGAGCCAAGGCGCAGTCAAACAAAACATAGAAGTACTGTTTACCGACAGCACCGAAGCTGAGGCCGTCAAACTCTTTGCCAACACCTATCTCGCCATGCGCGTGGCATTTTTTAACGAACTAGACAGCTACGCCGCCACCTACGGGCTTGACACCAAGCAAATTATCCAAGGCGTATGCCTGGATCCCCGCATAGGCAGCCACTACAACAACCCCAGCTTTGGCTACGGCGGTTACTGCCTGCCCAAAGACACCAAACAACTATTGGCCAATTACTACGATGTACCGCAAACCCTGATTGGTGCCATCGTCGACTCTAACACTACCCGCAAAGATTTTATTGCCCAAGACATACTGAAAAAATTCCCTCGCCCTTTGGGAGAGGGTTGGGGTGAGGGCTTGAAACCGCCCACCTTTGGCATCTACCGCCTAGTGATGAAAGCGGACTCAGATAACTTCAGGGACAGCAGTGTGCAGGGCATCATGAAACGCATTAAAGCAAAGGGCGCGGAAGTAATCGTCTATGAGCCCGCTTTGCATGAGCCCACGTTTTTCAACAGCCGGGTGGTGAATGACCTGGCCCAGTTCAAGGCAGAGGCTGATGTGATTGTAGCTAACCGCATGACCGACAATATCCAAGACGTGGAAGACAAGGTGTATAGCCGCGATTTGTTTGGGCAAGATTAATATAGAAACCATCAACAGAAAAATTCTTGTAACTGGTTCTGCTGGTTTTATTGGCTTGGCCCTTGTGCTCCGGCTTTTTACCGCCGAGCTGATGGACTACATTGCCGCCCTAAAAAAACACTGGGCAAATTCGCCGAAAAAAAGCTACTGCCTCTACAAGCCGGTGATGTGCCCGATACCTACGCCGATGTGGCTGACCTCGTCGAGCAATTCCACTACCGACCTGCCATCACAGTGGAAGAAGAGATCCACCGCTTTGTGGCTTGGTAGCGCAACGAATTCAAGCTTATCTAATGCAAGCCAACCAATCCATACGAAACCTACTAAAACGCCTCTGGCGCCACATCAGCTCACGTCGTCGGGGGCAATTCGGGCTACTACTTGTGCTGATGCTGCTCGCCTCGTTCGCGGAGATTCTTAGTATCGGCGCGGTGTTGCCGTTTATAGCAGTATTAACCGTCCCAGAGCGTGTCTTTGAGTACGCCCCCGCACAGCCAATCATCCAGACACTGGGGCTAAAAACGTCAGCGCAGCTAATATTGCCGCTTACCATCGCCTTTGGGGCGGCGGCACTCATCGCAGGCGCCATGCGTTTATTGCTGCTCTGGGCCAGCACCCGCCTATCCTTTGCCACTGGGGCCGACCTCAGCATCAGCATCTACCGCCGCACTCTTTATCAGCCTTATGCAGTGCATTGCGCCCGCAACAGCAGCGAGGTCATCAACGGCATCTCGAGCAAAGCCAGCGGTGTCATTTACAACATTATCGTGCCGGCTTTAACGCTAATCAGTTCCAGTGTCATGCTCATTGCCATCCTTATCGCCCTGTTGGCAGTAGAGCCTGTCATCGCCCTGGCGGCCTTTGGCGGATTTGGTCTGATCTACGCGTTTATTATTCTCTTGACCCGGAGGCAACTAATGGCTGATAGCCAGCGCATCGCCCGCGAATCCAGCCATGTCATCAAATCGCTGCAAGAAGGCTTGGGCGGCATCCGCGATGTGCTCATTGATGGCAGCCAAGCTTCCTATTGCCATATTTACCGCAATGCCGATCTTCCCCTGCGCCGTGCACAGGGCAACAATTTATTTATCAGCTCCAGCCCACGTTACGGCATGGAGGCTCTGGGCATGACACTTATCGCCGCGCTGGCCTATGCGCTTGCCCAGCAAGCCGATGGCATCGCCAAAGCCATCCCCATCCTCGGCGCCTTGGCGCTCGCCGCACAGCGCTTACTGCCTGTATTGCAGCAAGCTTATGGATCTTGGTCAAGTATTCGAGGTGGCCAAGCCTCACTACAAGACACACTCGAACTGCTCGACCAACCCTTACCCGATTACGCCGACCAGCCAGCAGCCCAACCGCTGCCCTTCAAGCACAACATCAGCCTCAAGCAACTTTCGTTCCGCTACAGCCCGCAAACGCCCTATGTTCTAAAACAGCTCAACCTCACCATCGCCAAAGGTAGCCGCGTAGGTTTTATCGGCACCACCGGAAGTGGCAAAAGCACCCTACTCGATATCGTCATGGGCCTGCTACAGCCAACCGATGGCACCTTGGAGATTGATGGGCAGCCTGTGATGTCCACAAATAACCGCGCCTGGCAAGCCCATATCGCTCATGTGCCGCAAGCCATATTTATGGCCGACAGCAGCATTGAAGAAAACATTGCCTTTGGCGTACCCATAGACCAGACCGACCCCCAGCGCGTCCGGCAAGCCGCACAACAAGCGCAAATTGCCGACAGCATTGAAAGCTGGCCCAAACAATACCAAACCTTTGTCGGCGAGCGCGGCATCCGCCTCTCTGGTGGTCAACGCCAGCGTATCGGCATTGCCCGCGCCCTTTACAAGCAAGCCGATGTCATCATATTTGACGAAGCCACTAGCGCGCTGGACATTGAAACTGAACAAGCCGTCATGGAAGCTATCGAGGGCCTCAGAAAAGACCTCACCCTGCTCATCATCGCACACCGTCTCACGACACTCAAAAACTGCACACTGATCGTCGAGTTGGGTGAAGGCGGCATCAAACGCACAGGCAGTTACCAAGACATCGTGAATCAATCAGTAGTAAAAAGACAGTAAACAGCTACAAGGATAAATCATGAAAGCAGTCATTCTTGCCGGGGGCCTCGGCACAAGAATCTCCGAAGAAACATCGACCCGTGCAAAACCAATGATTGAGATCGGTGGCAAGCCGATTCTTTGGCACATCATGAAGACCTATTCCCACCACGGAATAAACGACTTCGTGATTTGTTGCGGTTACAAGGGCTATGTCATCAAAGAATACTTCGCCAACTACTTCCTTCACATGTCCGACGTCACCTTTGACATTAGCAAGAACAGCATGGAGGTGCATCAACGAAATGCCGAGCCCTGGAGGTAACCCTTGTAGACACAGGGGAAGACACTATGACCGGCGGACGCTTGAAACGTGTAGCGGATTACGTTATGGATGAAGAAGCTTTTTGCCTAACCTATGGCGATGGCGTGAGTGACGTCAACGTCACCAACTTAATCGCCTTTCATAAGTCGCAAAAAGTAAAAGCCACACTAATCGCGACTATTCCACCAGGACGTTTCGGAGCATTAAATCTTAAGGAAAATAAAGTTACTACATTTTCGGAGAAGCCCAAGGGAGATGGTGGCATGATCAACGGCGGCTTCTTTGTGCTGTCGCCAAAAGTCATCGACTACATCACCTATGACAAGACAACCTGGGAACGCGAACCACTGGAACGTTTAGCACAAGAGGACGATTTGGCTGCGTTCCCGCACCACGGCTTTTGGCAACCGATGGACACCTTGCGCGACAAGCTACACCTTGAGGAATTGTGGCAATCGGGCGAAGCACCGTGGATGGTGTGGTCATGAATCAAGCCTTTTGGAATGGCAAACGTGTCCTGCTGACGGGCCACACTGGCTTCAAGGGCAGCTGGCTGTCGCTCTGGCTGCAATCCATGCGTGCGCAGGTGGTTGGTTATGCTTTGGCGCCGCCGACCAACCCAAGTTTGTTTGAAGTCGCTAACGTAGGCCAAGGCATGACCAGCGTCATCGGTGATATCCGTGACCTGGCCAAATTGCGAGTAGTCCTCGCTGAACACAGCCCAGAGATCGTGATCCACATGGCGGCACAACCCTTGGTGCGCTATTCTTACCAAAACCCGGTCGAAACCTACGCCACCAACGTCATGGGCACGGTGCATTTGCTCGAAGCCGTGCGGAAGACCCCCGGCGTCAAGGCAGTGGTCAACATTACCACCGACAAATGCTACGAAAACAAAGAATGGGCTTGGGGCTACCGTGAAGACGAACCCATGGGCGGCTATGACCCCTACAGCAACAGCAAAGGCTGCTCTGAGTTGGTTACCAGCGCCTATCGCCGCTCCTTTTTTCAAGAAAATGGCATTGCCCTAGCGTCAGCCCGCGCTGGCAACGTCATAGGCGGTGGCGACTGGGCTGCAGATCGTTTGATCCCGGACATCTTGCGGGCTTTCGAGCAAAACCAAGCCGTCATCATCCGCAATCCGAACGCCACCCGCCCCTGGCAACATGTGCTGGAGCCGCTCTCGGGCTACCTCACCTTGGCCGAGCTCCTCTACACCGATGGTCAAGCGTACGCCGAAGGCTGGAATTTTGGTCCCCATCACGACGACGCCCGCTCCGTTCAGTGGATTGTGGACCACATGGTCAGCAGTTGGGGCAACGGCGCAAGCTGGCAACTGGACGGTGGCGAAAACTCCCACGAGGCCAACTGCCTCAAGCTCGAAATCTCCAAAGCCAAAGCCCGTTTGTGCTGGCAGCCCCGCTTGGCGCTTTCAGCGGCACTCGAGAAGATCACTGCCTGGCATCATGCTTATCTGGCTGCGACCGATATGCATGAGTTCACCATTCAGCAAATTGCAAGTTACGCTCAACCCCATAAGAAGTAAACACCATGTATAGATCGTTGAACAAATGGCCAGGCTATCGGATCAATATGCCACGTGGCAAAACGACACCTTTGGCAACCCGCCCGCAGTCCATTTATAAATCTGGGAAAGTTGTTTAAACAAACGCGGCCACTTCTCGATTCATCAATGCGGGCGTATCGGAACAAAATATGATGGGGCTGGCTGCAGGCATGGCGTCAGAGGGCTATCACGTTTTTGTCTACTCAATCGCAAACTTTCCTACATTTAGATGCGCTGAGCAGATTCGCAATGATGTGGATTATCACAATCTTCCGGTAACGGTAGTAGCTGTTGGTGGTGGACTGGCCTATGGAAACCTTGGTTACTCACATCATGCTGTACAAGACTACGCTTTGATTCGCGTTATGCCCAACATGCTGATTGCAGCCCCAGGTGATCCGATGGAAGTACGTGCCTGTATGCGCTACCTCGTTAACAATCCGCAGCCAAGCTACCTGCGTCTTGGGAAAGTTGGTGAGCCGTGTATCCACACTGAAGTACCCGAGATATTTCCTGGTAAGTGGCTCAGCATTCGTGAAGGTGAAAAAAATGGATTTACCTATTTGACCACGGGAGCCACTCTTGAAATTGTGAATCAACTGCTAGTCAAGAATCCCGACCTAAAGGACTGGTCGCTCAACTCTATGCCACTATGGAGTATGAAGGCAAAAGAAGCTCAAGCACGACAAGTGGAAAACTTCGCTACCGTTGTCACCGTTGAGGATCATTTGATGGATGCCGGGTTTGGAAGTTGGCTTTTGAAGGCGACCTCCATACATCCTGACCTGTCAGCAAGAATCAAGATCAAAGCACTTGATTCAAAGGTTTGCGGGATGGTCGGCAAACAAGCGACGTTAAATCACGAAGGTGGCTTAAACGAGCAATCGATCGTGTGCTGCTAAAGATAGTCTGCATTACCCGCGCTGGCTTACGAGTTGAGTCGTTAAATTTCAAATAGCGGCCAAGAGTTCAAGAGGCACCGCCAAACTGAGCTGTGAAATCTGTATAGTAAATTGGGGAAATGCCACAGTAATGTAAGCAATTGAAAGCCCTAGTTAATACCTAACCATTCTCATCATCGTCCACCGCCATACAACTTTGAAGAAGTGCACGCAGGAATTCGAGCTTGGTAATGGAGATATAAAGTGCATTAATCCTTCATCAAGGAATAATGAATTCAGCAACGTGACTAACATAGAAAGTGAAATTTAAATGAAGCGAACTCTAATTACGGGTGGAGCTGGCTTTCTAGGCTCACATCTTAGCGACCGCCTCATTAAAGACGGCCACGACGTTTTGTGTGTGGATAACTTTTTTACTGGTAGCAAAGCAAATGTTGCGCACCTAATGGCTAATCCATATTTTGAAATGATGCGTCATGATGTGACCTTTCCGCTTTATGTTGAGGTTGATCAAATTTTTAATCTGGCCTGTCCTGCGTCACCGACGCATTACCAACATGACCCAGTGCAAACCACTAAGACTAGCGTGTATGGTGCAATTAATATGCTGGGCTTGGCAAAGAGAACTAATGCACAGATTCTTCAGGCTTCAACTTCGGAGGTCTATGGTGATCCGCTTGTTCATCCGCAGCCTGAAAGTTATTGGGGACACGTCAATTCTATCGGCCCACGCTCATGCTATGACGAAGGCAAGCGTTGCGCCGAGACTCTATTTTTGGACTATCATCGGCAACATAATTTAGATATCAAAGTAGTGCGTATATTCAATACTTACGGCCCGCGCATGCATCCGAACGATGGTAGAGTGGTATCAAACTTTATCGTGCAAGCACTGAAGGGTGAGAACATTACCATTTATGGTGACGGCAACCAAACGCGTAGTTTTTGCTATGTTGATGATTTGATCGAAGGCTTCATACGCATGATGAATACGGAAGCTGGCTTCACCGGGCCAGTTAACCTCGGTAATCGCAACGAATTTTCTATGTTGGAATTAGCGGAAAAAGTATTGCAGTTAGTCGGCGGAAAATCCAAGCTCGCTTACCAACCGCTTCCAACCGACGACCCCAAACAGCGCCAGCCCGACATTAGCTTGGCCAAAAATAAGTTGGATTGGGAACCGAAAGTGCAACTGGAAGATGGTTTGAAAGAAACTATAGCTTACTTCAGAAAAGTTGTTGAAAATCAAAAATAGCATAATCGAAAGTTTACGTTGCATCATCGACGAAGTGCAGTTGTCACAGTAATATTATGTGACCAGTTGGCACTTGTTGAATATGGCCGTGCCATTATTGCAGTGTCATTGCTGAATCGATGACGGGATTATTTATAGATTTATTTACAACTAAAGCGCGAATTATTTTGATAATGAAGGTCAGGACTGAATATTTTAAACGTTTAATTATAAGAGATGAAAATGAAAAATCTAGTGTATAACTTGTATAGAATGCTATTCGCAAGAAAAATATTTTATAAATTTAATAGGTTGCTTTATGGCATGAGTTTGCGCGGACTCGGAATATTGAATTACGAAACTGACAAAATGAGTGGTGAAGAATATTTCATTGAAAATTATGTTTCAAAAATAAATAATGGTGTCGTAATTGATGTGGGTGCAAATGTAGGCACATATGCAAAGTTAATCAGAAAACAACAGCCGAGTATTGAAATATTTGCTTTTGAACCACATCCAGCTACATACCAAAAGCTAGTAAATAATGTAGCGCTTGATAGAGTAAAAACTTATAACGCAGCAGTTGGCGCGGTACAAGGAATACTAAAACTCTACGATTACGAAAATGATGATGGTTCGGAGCATGCTTCACTTTACAAAGAAGTCATTGAGTCGATTCACCAAGGAAAATCAGTAGAACATGAGGTAAAAATCATCTCACTAGATGAATTTTCCTCTGAAAATAAAATAACGAGAGTGGGTCTGTTAAAAATTGATACTGAAGGTCATGAGCTTGAAGTGCTAAAAGGTTTTGAGGCTCACTTAAAGGCTGGTCAGGTTGCCATGATCCATTTTGAATTTAATGAAATGAATATAGTAAGTAGAGTTTGTTTTAAAGACTTTTGGAGCATGTTGCCAAACTATAATTTATTTAGAATGCTGCCAGATGGTCTTGTTCCAATAGAAAAATATAATCCATTGCTCTGTGAAATTTATGCTTACCAGAATGTTGTCGCAATACTAAAGCCGAAGTTTAATTAAAAGCTTTCCTGGGTTACCCGTAGAGTAGCTAGCTGAAACCAGATACAAAACAAGTCCGCTGCTATGATAATAGATAACGATCTTGTAATGATCACGATCTTGGCACTTCAGGAACGTATTTTTATGATTAGTGCTTAACCATCAGCGCAGTTAAGATCTTACCGTCCATCGAATTGGGAAGTGAAGGGGCGAAAACCTGACGCATCGGGTATTCGCGGTTTATCTGCCGCTATGATGGACTCGCAAAATAAGGAAATATTATAACGAATGTCTGACTTTAAACTCAAAACCCCCATCGCCTTTATTATTTTCAATCGCCCCGATACGACAGAACGAGTATTTGCAGAAATAGCGAAAGCCAAACCACCTAAATTGTTGGTTGTAGGTGATGGCGCACGTGCAAATCGCCTTGGTGAGGCGGAAAAGGTTGCTGCCACACGCGCTATTATTAACCGTGTAGATTGGGACTGCGAGGTTTTGGTCAATTTTTCTAAGGTTAACTTGGGCTGCAAACATCGTGTGTCAAGCGGGCTAGATTGGGTATTTGAGCAGGTAGAGGAAGCAATTATTTTGGAAGATGATTGCCTGCCGCATCCAACTTTCTTTAGGTTTTGCGAGGAGTTGCTAGAATACTACAGAGATGATCAGCGAGTAGGAATGATCAGTGGTGATAACTTTCAGTTTGGCCATCGCTTGAATGACGACAGTTATTATTTCTCAAACTTCAACCATATTTGGGGATGGGCATCGTGGCGCAGTCGCTGGCAAAACGATTATGACGTTGCAATGAAACATTGGCCGAAGGTTCGTGACGAGGTTCGTGCTGCAGATTGGTTTGGTAGTAAAGCTGCGCAGCGCTACTTGTCCGGTACTTTTGATAAAGTTTACGATGGCAAGATCGATACGTGGGATTACCAATGGAATTTTAGTAGTCGCCTAAATGGTCGAATTGCTGTCATGCCAAACGTAAATTTGATTTCAAATATCGGTTTTGGTGTAGATGCAACACACACAACCGGTGGTAGTGTGTTGGCTAACATGCAGGTGGAGGAAATGGGATTCCCCTTGAAGCACCCTGAAGCTTTTTTCGCAAGCACAGTTTTGGATGCCAGATATTCCAAGAAATTTATAGCCTTATCCTTTTACAGAAGAGTAAAAGCTAAAGTGGCCAACTTACTTCGCAGATAGGAATTTCAACAGATGACGAAATTTACAGCAGTTCAATCAGAAATGAATGCAGTTTCAATCTGGGGCTTTAGCATACCTAGTGAGTGGTTATCCGAAGCAGAAGTAAATTATTTACGACAATTACCCGCAGAGTTGCCAACAGTAGAGTGGATTTGTGGCGAGTTAGATAGAGTTTGGCACGAGCAAAAACTTGATAACCGCATTAGTCTGTTGAATCAAGCAATAGGGGGCTATTATGGACACCCTGTTTGGTTGATGAATGGGATTTTTTCTGTGTGTGATCCCGTTTCTTTTTCGCATCGCACTGCCATTGCGAAACATCTTCAAGCGGACAAGCTGAAATTAGTTGCTGACTATGGTGGTGGATTTGGGCAGTTGGCTATTTCAATTGCGGAGGTCATGCCTGATGCCGAAGTTTATATTGTCGAGCCATATCCATCGAAGGTCGGTCTTGAGCGATTGCGTAATGAGCCCCGAATTAAAGTGGTGCCAAATTTAGCTGTTGAAAGATATGAAGCCATTGTTGCTCAAGATGTTCTTGAACATGTTGAGGATCCAATTAGATTGGCCAGCGAAATTGCAAGTGCAGTTGCAATAGGGGGAAAGGTGATTTTTGCAAATTGCTTTTATCCGCTAATTCAAAGTCACTTACCTTCCACATTTCATCTTAGATGTACGTTCCCATACGTTATGAAGTCACTTGGATTGCGATATGTTGGGAAAGTTAAAGGTGCTGAACATGCCTTGGTATTTGACCGGATTGGTCAATTGAGTTTGTCCAATGCGAGAAGAGCAGAAACTATATCTCGACTAGTCGGGCCAGTGCTTAATTTAGTACGAGGGCTCTTGTCTGGATTGAAGCGCGCACTAAAATAACTCAGAGAGGTAAGCATTGGTCCTGCCGAATAGGTTATCCAGGTTTTTGCCTGCGAGGCTCACTGAATGAGTCTTTGTGCTTGACCGAAAGAACAGATGTGGCACATAAGTTGGGAGCGTCAAATGAAAACACTTTTTTTAAGCACATCAGATATTGAAGGTGGTGCTGCTAGGGCTACATATTGGTTGGCCAAAGGGCTGCGAAATAACGGACAAGATGTCTCGATGTGTGTTCAACGAAAAACGGGTGATTTTCCGTGGGTTTGGACAATAAAGAAAAATAATATGGCCAAGATTTCTGGCCTGGTGCGCCCTCAGTTAGACACTTTGCCGCTGAGCTTTTACCCAAACAGAAAACCAACGCAATGGAGCCTTAATATTCTGCCTAATTTTAAATTAGTACCAACTATATCAGAATTAAAACCTGACATCATTAATCTACATTGGGTTGGTGGTGGTTTTTTGCCAATCTCACAATTTCGTCATCTAAATGCCCCAATAGTGTGGTCTCTCTATGACATGTGGTCATTCACTGGGGGATGTCACTACGATGACTCTTGCGGACGATTTGTAAATTCATGTGGTAATTGCCCACAGCTTAATTCAAGCCGTAGTGATATTAGTACCATAATTATAGCTAAGAAGAAAAAGTATTGGAATGATATTCCCATGACCATTGTTGCGCCATCGACATGGTTGGCTGGAGAAGCCCAAAGAAGTAGCCTTTTTCGAAACTTGCGCGTCGATGTGATACCCCATGGGACAGACCTTAATTTATTCAAGCCAATTGATAAGGAATTCGCAAAAGATATTTTAGGACTTCCAAAAAATAGACGTTATGTTCTTTTCGGCGCGATGGGAGGGACGAGTGATTCCCGCAAGGGTTATCAGTTTCTTGTGCCTGCATTAAAGCGATTGGCTCAAATGCCCGGTTTTGAAAATTTGAGTTTATTGGTGTTTGGTTCAAATGAACCTGCCGTGCCACCTAAATTGGGTTTCCCTATTCATTACGTGGGTAGATTACATGACGATGTGAGTTTGGCTATACTTTATTCGGCTGCGGATGCCACCGTCACACCTTCAATGCAAGAGGCTTTTGGAATGACGGCCAGTGAGTCTATGGCTTGTGGTACACCTGTCGTGGCTTTTGGTGCATCCGGTCCGTTAGATGTTATTGACCATAAGCTAAATGGATATCTTGCAACTGCATATGAGGTGGAAGATCTTGCAAATGGAATAGCTTGGGTTTTAGATCAATCCAGATCAAAAAGTCTTGGGCATGCAGCGAGGAGAAAGTGCGAGGATAAGTTTGATCTGGTGAAGGTTGCAAGGCAATATTCTAGTCTCTATGAAGAGCTTGTTTATCAACAAAAGAGATAATCCTGTCAGTAATCTGATTAGATGAGAATGAATCGCCCCGGGTTTTGCGGAGGCTAGTTAGTAAAGCGGACAACTTTCTTGACAAACACCGTCTTAAAAACCCTAATTTAAAAATTACGCAAAGTTTTATTTGAATTAATTAAAATTAACTTCAGCCACACTAAAATTCATTAATTATAGCTTAAAAAGAAAGAGAAAAAATGTCAACTCCAAGACTGTCAATTTTAATTCCAACCTACAATCGATGCGAATTATTAGATGAGTGTCTTAAAAGATTAGTTTTAAGTGGTTACTGTAATGAGCAATGCGAAATAAATGTATCTGATAACGCATCATCTGATGCTACTAAAAATGTTGTCTCAAAATATAATGTTAATTATCAGTGCAACGAAGAAAATCTTGGATTTTCTGGGAATATTGAAGTGTTGCTTAAAAGTGCAAAGGGTAAATATATTATAATAATGGGGGATGATGATGAGTTTTTAGTTGATTGGTCTTGTGTTAAGTTATTGCTAGAGGTTGATTTTGACTTGTGTATTTTTGGGATTGAAAAAGGCATATTGAGTGTAGATTGCAATTTAAATTGTAATCTTAATAAGTTACCATTTGGATTTATCGGGGACTCTATACAAAAAAATAGTAATACATTCAAAGATAGATTCAGAAATTATAAAGGAAGGAGTAGTAGTCCTCATTTTTTTGCCAGGATAGATGTATTTATTTTAAAAGGCTCAAAAATTTGCCACCGTCCAAATGAGTTAATAAGACGCTTTGAATTGCCTGAAAAAAATACTTCGAGAAAAAATTTAAGTATCTTTAAAATAGTTAAAAACTTTTTTATCCGGCCATTAGATTATGGATACTGTTGGTACGAAGCTAGAAAAGAGCTAAAGTTGTATTATCCTGCCGATATTTCAATGTACTGGGTAGGGATTATTGACCAAGCCCATGATTATACCCGGCAACAACATCTTAAGAAGTCTGGACTACTTAGAGTTTTATATTATTGGTTTTT
Organism: Limnohabitans rimovensis (SeqCode); assembly: GCF_965234775.1. GTDB lineage: Bacteria > Pseudomonadota > Gammaproteobacteria > Burkholderiales > Burkholderiaceae_C > Limnohabitans > Limnohabitans rimovensis. Next base: position 100,625 of record NZ_OZ248569.1, read on the forward strand.
TCAACTTTATTTACGAGGGCTTATTTTTCCTGGATTTACACTATATATTGTTAAAACAATTATAAAAGCGATTTCTGTGTCAAATATTAAATCTAAATAAAAAAATGATGACTAGGAAAATTGTAATTTTCGCTCAGTTATTCATAGTCATACTTACGCAATTTTTGTTTATGACTGGCGTCTTGACGCCTTTTGATAGCGAAGGCTACAACGCCTGTTTTGAAAACTCTGGCTTCACTATATGGGAGCCAGGTTTTCAAATAATATGTGATATTACAAGTTCGACAAATGATAAATTTTACTCGCAATCACTTGGAAGATTAATATCTATAACGCCTACATTAATATTATTAGTTATGGTATCAAAAAAAGATCTCTATGCTTCAATATATCTTTTTTTAGTTATTTTTGGGCTTATTCTTGGTGGATACCGTCAGTTAATTTCAGTTTCTATTCTTGGAATAGTGTTTGTTTATGGTGGGTCCAAAATTAAGGGGTTTGTTTTATCCTGTTTCGCATTTTTAACTCACTATTCATCAGTAGTTGCGGTAATCATTTATATGATTTTTAGAAGGTTAAAGCCTTCTGCTTTTAAATATTTTTTAATATTTTTAGGCCTGTTATTCTTTCCAGTGATCTTAAATTATATTATAGTATTGGATGTTTTTGGTTATTTATATATTCCGGACTCTTGGTTTAAATATTTAACCGGGGAATATGTGGTGGATAATACTGATTATTATGTTAGTGCAAAAATAATTCTTATTGTTCAATCGTTATTTGCTATTTCGATAGTTATCTTTTCAAGACATATGCCTGTTTCGAGAGATAATGGAAGGTTATTGATTGTTTTGGAAGGGGTGTTTATAGCTTTGTGCTTTACGGTTGATTACATAATTACTGCTAGGTTTGGAATTTATATTAGATTGTTAGAAGTTAAATTTATTCTGATGGATTCATATGGAAAAAATATAAAATTAACATTTATTTTTATTGCATTCATGCGATTAGTTACTTTGTTGTATAGTTCGAGCTTTTAGTAACTTTTCTTTTGTATTCATTCATAAACTATTTAATTTTCCAGAAATGCTGAATTGCTTCATTTATGGAGTGCGAGTTCTTTAAAATAACTACATATATAAAGATGCCTAACTTAACGATCATTACAGTTGCACACAAAAATCCAGAGGGGTTGGCCTTGCTGAAGGCTGACATTCAACCTGCATTGGGACCCAATATTGAATGGATTATAAAAGATAGTGGGGTGTGTGAAATATCTTCAGCATGGGGGAATGAGATTGGTGATGAAAATATTCAGTTTTATTCCAAGCTTGATTCGGGAATATATAGTGCCTTAAATTTTGCTTTAACTAAATGCACAAGTGATTTTTATCTTGTTGTTGGTAGTGATGATTCGCTCCATGCGAAATCTTTATTAATTATTGATGAGATGATTCAGTATGGGGAATTTGAGGGTATTGATATAGCATCATTTCCAGTGCTGATTAATAAGAAAATTTTTCATCGAAAGCTTATGCGACCATGCTTTGTAAGTGTCGGCGGGTTGGTATCTTCCCATTCAGTAGGTACTTTAATACGTCGCAGTTTGCATGAGTCTATAGGGGATTACGATGAAAAATATAAAATTCTTGCCGATGCATTTTTTTTAAGGCGGGCATATGAAAATGGAGCTCAGTTTAAGCATTATAAAGAACCTATTACTGGATGTTTTTCAACGGTAGGTATATCAAATACTCAACACGCAAGGCGCATACTTGAGGCTTATTCGTACAATGTAGCATGTGGAGATGCCCCGGCCTTGCAATCTTTAATTATGCTACTCCGCACTTTAATTAAAAAACCATTAACTTTCATTTGATAAATTCATGTGTAAAGGATTTGGCGTCTCTAGCTTAAAGACTTGATAATATAGTGTTTAATATAACCCCACGTTTTGCTGTTATTTTGGCTGCGTACAACGGCATGAATTACATTCAAGACCAAATTAATTCAATTTTACTGCAAAGTAATGTTGATGTTCAGTTGTTTATTAGTGTTGATCAATCTACAGATGGTACTGAAGTTCGCCTTGCAGAGAGGGCATTATCGGAGTCACGTCTAAGGTTGTTGCCTTTTGGTCAGCGGTTTGGTGGTGCTGGACCGAATTTCTACCGTCTTTTGCGCGATGTAGATCTGACCGGTTTTGATTATTTGAGTTTTGCCGATCAGGATGATCTTTGGCACCCAGAAAAACTTTGGCGAGCCCATTCGACAAGAGCCATGAAGGCGATGATCAAGCGGCGCAGTGCCATCGAGCCAGCCATTGGGCACATGAAGATGGACGGCAAATTGAGTCGAAACCCGCTCAAAGGTGAGCTGGGTGATGCGCTGCATGCGGTGATGTGCGGAGCAGGCCACAACATGAGGATGCTGCTGAGGAAGCTGCGGCTTCTTTGTGCCCAGTTTGGGCTTAATTTGCAGACGGTGCTGCAAGACATATCGCCATCTACGCGGACAAACTATTTCGGGGCAGTTTGAAAAATTCAATTGTTCAGGACGGACTCCGAAGCCACCAGCTCCAATGCCGCGCTTTCAGGCGGCAACAACCGCGCAACCGCCCGGTCCTTGAATGTTTGTCCGTATCGTGCCAACTTCTGTCCTTCATCGCCGCCCCCGGGTTCTTGGTTCTATGGAGGCGACAACTATTGTGACGCGGGGGGATAGTGATGAGTATAATAAAACTGCAATTATGTAAATACTGGAATTTAAGATGGAGGGGGTGCGACTGCTCAAAGGTGGACAGGCCCGCATAATGGAACCACTTAGCGGTTCGACAACAGGGGTGAGTTCAATTTCATGTTTGCTCATCCATAATGCACTTTAGCAACATGTCTATAGAAAAAAATTGGCCACGTTTTGCGGTATGCCTTGCTGCTTTTAATGGTGTTGCCTACTTACGAGAGCAGATTAACTCTATTCTTTCTCAAGTATATGTAGAGCTTCAAATATTCGTAAGTGTTGACACTTCTTCTGATGGTACTGAGAATCTTCTCGCTGAATGGGCCTTAAAGGAACCGCGACTTACTTTGTTGCCATTTGGACATCGTTTTGGTGGCGCAAGCACGAATTTCTATCGACTATTGCGGTGCATCGATATAAATGGATTTGAATATGTAAGTTTCTCAGATCAAGATGACATTTGGCATTCGGAAAAACTTTGGCGGGCGCACTGTTTAATGGAGGAGCAAAGTGCGCTTGGATACTCGAGTAACGTCACTGCATTCTGGCCTTCTGGCAGAACGCAGTATGTGAATAAATCGCAACCGCAACGTTTATTGGATTATGTGTTCGAGGCGGCTGGCCCAGGATGTACTTATGTTTTACAAAATAGACTCGCTTTATCGGTTCAAAAAATGGTCCGTGGTGCAGATGCGAGTCTGCTGAGAGTTGGTTATCATGACTGGCTAATTTATGCATTTGCGCGGGCGAATAACTATCATTGGGTCATTGACAGTTGGTCGAGTATGAAATATCGACAGCATGAAAGCAACCAGATTGGGGTTAATTCGGGATGGAATCCCTATTGGCATCGTGTTAAAAAAATGCTGAACAACCATGGCTTTGAGCAGTCGTTGCTCATTGCTGATCTTGTTCAAGCAACCTCGGCACCTGTTGTGCAGCAAGGTTTGCGGGGGGGGCGCCTTGGGTTTCTATGGTTGGCCTTGCGGGCGAATCAGTGCAGACGTAAGCGTGTCGATAGATTGTGGTTCTTTATCTTGTGTTTGTTGTTTGTCGCGTTTAAGCCAGGTAGCAGAGACTCTAAATGACACCACGCGTTTTGGTCACAGGAGGCCAGGGTTTTATTGGCAAGACGGTGTCGGCCCGTTTGTTGGAGCAAGGGTTGGATGTTCGCGTGAGCACTCGCAAAAAGCTCACTTGCACAGACCCTCATATAGAGTGCATTCATACAAATGATCTGAGTTCTACAACGAACTGGTTACCCGCTTTACAAGCCATAGACGCTGTAATTCATTGCGCCGCACTAGTCTCCGTCATGCGAGGCTCTGAGGCCGACCTGTTGTCCGCATTTCGCGCAGTCAACGTTGAAGGCACTTTGAATTTGGCTCGCCAAGCCGTAGCTGCAGGTGTGCGGCGCTTTGTGTTCGTAAGTTCGATCAAGGTTAATGGTGAATCAACCAAACTCGGACAACCATTCACCATCGATGATATTACCGCACCAGAGGATGCTTATGGCTTAACAAAACTTGAAGCTGAGCAAGGACTGCTAGCGTTGGCTGAACAGACTGGTATGGAAGTTGTTATTTTGCGCCCTCCATTGGTATATGGTCCCAATGTCAAAGGTAATTTCGCGAGCATCATGCAGGCGGTGAAAAAAGGGATTCCTTTACCCTTTGGGGCGGTAAATGACAATCTCCGTAGCATGGTATCCGTGGACAACTTGGTGTCGCTAATGATCACGTGCCTAACCCATCCAAATGCAGCAAACCAAGTTTTTATGGTGAGAGACGGAGAGGATCTTTCAACCGCAGGGCTTCTTCGACGTCTCGGCGTTGGATTGGGCACGCCTGCGCGATTAGTTCCAGTGCCCCAAATTCTGTTGCGTTATGCTGCAAGTGCCCTCGGGCAGGGTGATCTTGCACGTCGCCTTCTTGGTAATTTGCAAGTTGATGATCGCAAAACCCGCGAGCTTTTGAACTGGGCTCCTGTTCAAGGTGTTGATGATGGGATTAACTCCGCCTGCAGCACTATTTTTACTGAAAAATAAATCTGAGTAGGATAAATAATGAACAACTTGCAATTGATTGGCAGAGACTCTCCTTTATTCGACACCGATATCGCTGCACATCGCGATCATCTTCAAGAGTTAGTATCTGGATCAAGTTTTCTTGTAATAGGTGGTGCTGGTTCAATCGGGCAAGCTGTAACTCGCGAAATATTTAAGCGTGGTCCGAAAAAGCTTCATGTGGCAGACATCAGTGAAAACAATATGGTGGAGTTGGTTAGGGATATTAGGAGTACGATTGGATATGCACTAGGGGATTTCCGTACATTCGCTATCGATTGCGGTAGCCGTGAATTTGAATGTCTAATGGCTGTCGAGGGGCCGTACGACTACGTATTGAATCTGTCTGCCCTGAAGCATGTTCGTAGCGAGAAGGACCCCTACACTTTGATGCGACTAATAAATGTCAATATCTTTAATACTATAAAGAGCCTTCAAATGGCAAAAGCAGGAGGTACACGCAAGTATTTTTGTGTGTCGACAGACAAGGCTGCTAATCCGGTGAACATGATGGGCGCTAGCAAGCGAATAATGGAATTGTTTCTGATGCGCGAGAGCCTTACTCAGAACGTGTCGACAGCACGTTTTGCAAATGTTGCATTTTCCGACGGATCACTTTTGCACGGTTTTAGCCAGAGATTTGCTAAGCATCAACCATTTTCTGCTCCCAGTGATGTGAAGCGATATTTTGTAACCTCGCAAGAATCTGGCGAATTGTGTTTGATGTCATGTTTACTGGGTGAAAACCGAGACATTTTTTTTCCGAAGTTAAGTGAGAAACTACATTTGATATCTTTCTCAGCGATTGCTGTCAGTTATCTGCATCAACTCGGGTTCGAGCCCGTTGAATGCGCGAATGAAGACGAGGCACGTGAAAATGCGGAGAGTCTAATTGCCAACAAAAAGTGGCCCTGTTATTTTTTTAAAAGTGATACAACGGGAGAAAAAGATTTTGAGGAGTTTTTCACAGACAAGGAAGATGTAGATATGGAGCGCTTTGAAAGCATTGGGGTGATCCGCAATTCTGCAAGTTTTGAATCCAGCCGACTTGACTCCTTTGAGTCTGGGATCAATATGTTGCGAGTCAAAGAGTCGTGGTCAAAAGAACATATTGTGGAGTTATTTTTTCATCTACTCCCGGATTTCGCTCACAAGGAAACTGGGAAACATTTGGATCAAAGGATGTAATTATGCAGCGATTTCTCGATTTATTTTTCTCAAGTCTTGCGTTGTTTGTGCTTTCACCATTGCTTGTTCCAGTCGCGATAATTCTTAGATTCTCTGGCGAAGGAGAAGTTTTCTATTTTCAGGAACGTATCGGAAAGGATGGAAAGCCGTTTCAACTGTTTAAGTTTGTAACCATGTTGAAGAACAGTCCCAATATTGGAACCGGGACTGTAACAATGAAAGGTGATCCTCGTGTTCTTCCAGTTGGTAAGTTTCTTCGTAAGACCAAAATTAACGAACTCCCTCAATTATTGAACATTGTTATTGGCGACATGAGTGTGATCGGGCCAAGGCCACTTACAGAACAGGCCTTTTCAACCTATCCAAAACATGCTCAGCGAATCGTGACCCAAGTTCGCCCCGGTTTATCTGGTGTTGGTTCAATCATTTTCCACCAGGAAGAGGAGATACTTGCCGGTGAATTAGGTTCCATCGATTTTTATAAGGTCGTTCTTGGACCCTATAAGAGCTCTCTGGAAGTGTGGTATGTGAATAATCAAGGCTTGGCGACGTACTTTACTGCAATTTTTTTAACTGTATTGGCAATAATATTTCCGAGCTCCGCTGTTGCTTGGCGGGCGTTCTCTGACTTACCGGTCCCACCTGATACTCTGAAGAAATTCTTACATTATCCTGAGGGCCATTGATGACAGAGAGCTCTTTGCGTTTGAAACGTGTAAACATCATTGAAATAATAGCTTGATGCTGGTATTTCAAGGTAATATTGCTCGAGACCCGTCCAATTTTTCGGGTTACCAAGTGTCGGTTGTCCATCACTAGCGTAATCGCCTTATTTTGGTGACGTTTTTGATGAGCTTACTATCTTGCTTTATCATGACATTTCATGATGCATCATGATGGAGGTGATGATGACCACTACCGCACGCGAAAAGTTTTCCTCCCAAGCCGCCCCCGATGTGCTGTTGGCCATGAGACGAATTGCCGAAAGTCAAGGGCGCCAGTTTCAGGCGGTGCTTGATGATGCTTTGCGAGACTATATTGATCGTCAGCAGAAGGAGCATCCACGCCGCCATGTGATGGCCGCTTTCGCATCCAGCCTTGATGACTTCGATCACCTCTACCGCGAATTGGCAAAGTAAGGGGTGGAGTGCGATTACCTCACCGTCGCCGATGTGCTGGGGATGCACATGGTACTGATGCAACGCTATGGGGGCGTGTTGGGGCTTCGTGATCCTGGCGCGCTGAAGGCTGCGCTGTTTCGACCGCAAACAGGTTACTACGAAGATATCGTTGCACAGGCGGCGGCGCTGCTCGAGAGCTTGGCCATCAACCATCCATTTTTAGATGGGAATAAGCGAGTTGCCTTTGCCGCTGCCGATGTGTTTCTGCGCATCAATTGTTGGCGACTGCACCGTGCGCCCATGCAGATACATGATGAATTGATCCAGATGTTTGAATCAGGCACCTTTGACTTTGCCCATTTGGAACCATGGCTGCGCGGATTTGCCGAACCTTCAACCAGACCGAGTGTTGACAAGTGATTGGGCAGGTCAAAAACTCAAGCCCATATGAATTTTTTGCTACAATGTTGAGTTGTTGCTTAAGGCAAAAAAGCCCATAAAAGTGGCTTCCATTTGCACGAATTTTGCTAAAAAACCGATTTATTCCTCGATAGCTCAGTCGGTAGAGCGCCGGACTGTTAATCCGTAGGTCCCTGGTTCGAGCCCAGGTCGAGGAGCCAATAAAAAGAGGGGTTGCCGTTTGGTAACCCCTCTTTTTTTCTTGTTAGGGCCGTCTTACCTGCCCCCGAAACAAGCTGAAGACGCTGTCAAATCAGAAAAAGTCTATAGCGCTCAAAGACGCTCAAATACCAGCCAAGCGCCGCATCAAGTTGCGCGCCATCACCTCTGGATCGGCCGCCGTCACCAAGGCGCGCACCACGGCTATAGACCCAACACCCGTGCGGCGCACATCGGCAAAACGGGTTTCATCTATGCCGCCAATGGCCACCAAACTGTGGCCTTCCATCAGCTTTGCATAAGCACCCAAGCGGCCCAGGCCTTGGGGGGCGGTGGGCATGTTTTTTAGGGTGGTGGGAAAGACGGCACCCATGGCGATGTAGCTGGGGCTCAGGGCGTCGGCGCGCATCATTTCGGCGTAGCCGTGGGTGCTGAGCCCCAGGCGCAAGCCGGCTTTTCGGATGGCCGTGAGGTCGGCGCTGTCCAGGTCTTCTTGGCCGAGGTGGACGCCATGGGCACCTGCATCGATGGCGTGTTGCCAGTGGTCGTTGATGAACAGCAAGGCACCCGTGCCGGCCACGGCTTTGACGGCAGCGCGCACCTCAGTGGCCACCTCTGCGGGTTTGTCCGATTTGAAGCGCAGTTGCAAGGTGGGCACACCGGCTTGGGCCATGCGCGCCACCCACTGGGCGGTGGGTAACACCGCATACAAACCCAGGGCGCGGGGGCAGGGGGTAAAAGCGTTCTGGCGCGGCCAAGTGGGCATCTGAAAGTCAAGCGCTTGGTCGGGCCAATGCAAGGGGTCGAACTGTCCCAGGCGCTGGGTTTGGTGCTGCCAGGCTTGGGCCACGCATTGGGCATCGGTCTCGATGAAGCCCAGCATCCGCGCCCCTTGGAGGGCGGCAGCTTGGGCCTGGGGCAAATGGGCGTCTGCGGGCAGGGCGGCCTCAGCGGGGTTCAGCGGCTGGCCAATTTGCAGCTGCGCATGATGCTGTGTAATCTGCCGCGCCCAGGCCAGGGTGTCGTGTGGGGTGGTCATGTTTGGAGAAAGGCGTTAGCCATAGCAGGTGGCCAGTTGCGCTTCATGCCTGGTGCCAAAACGGGGTGCCCAGCACCGGTGTGCTGGCTTGTGCGGTGTCTTGGGCTTGCATGGCGCCCGACAAAAAAGCGCTGCGTCCTGCGTGCACGGCATCGGCAAAGGCGCCGGCCATGGCCACCGGGTTTTGTGCCAAGGCCACCGCTGTGTTGAGCAGCACCGCATCAAAGCCCCATTCCATCACTTGGCAGGCATGCGAGGGCAAGCCCAGGCCTGCGTCGACGATCATGGGCACATCCAAGCGCTCGCGCAGCATGCGCAACGCGTAGGGGTTGATGGGGCCTTTGCCGGTGCCTATGGGTGCGGCCCACGGCATCACCGCTTGGCAGCCCACATCCACCAGTTTTTGGCACAGCACCAGGTCTTCGGTGCAATAGGGCAGCACCTTGAAGCCTTTTTGAATCAGCTGCGATGCCGCTTGGGGCAGGTTCAAGGTGTCGGGTTGCAAGGTGTAGTCGTCGCCAATCAACTCCAGTTTGATCCAGTCGGTTTCAAACACCTCTCGCGCCATCTCTGCGGTGGTGATGGCCTCTTGCAGGCTGTGGCAACCGGCGGTGTTGGGCAATACGGGCACGCCCATGGCTTGCAGCAACTTCCAAAATGCACCCGAGTTGTCGCCTTGGGCGGTCTGGCGGCGCAAGGACGCCGTGAGCATGGCCGGGTTGGCGCGGGCTACCGCTTGCGCCATGACGGTGGGCGAGGGGTAGCGAGAAGTGCCCAGCATCATGCGGCTGGCAAAGCTTTGGCCGTACAGCACCAAGGGGTCGGTATCGGCAGAGTGGGATGGGGTATCGGATGGGTTCATGGCAATGCTCAGCCGCCGGTGATGGGCGCGATGAGTTCGATGGCGTCGTTGTTTTGCAAGAGGCGTTCAGGGTATTGACCGCGGGGCACAAATTCCATGTTGATGGCCGCCGCAAAAGGCGGTTGTATGCCCACCCATTCGATGGCGTCGGCCAAGGTGGCACCTGGGGGCAAGAGGTGACTTTGTTGGTTGATTAAAACGGGAATGGGGGCGGGGTTCATGGGTTGGTGTCAAAGCGCAGGCCCCAATTGTCGGCCATGGGGTGTTGGCCGGTGTGCAGCCATTCCATCAAGGCGTCGAGCATGGCGGGGGCAATCAAAAACCCATGCCGGTACAAACCATTGATTTGCACGCTGCGCAGCCCAGAGCAACGGATGTGCGGCAAGTTGTCGGCCAGGGTGGGGCGGGCTTGGGTGGCCACCTCCAAGATGCGCGCTTCGCCAAAGCCGGGGTGCACGGTGTAGGCCGCGCTCAGCAGCTCGAGCGTGGAGCGCACACTGGCAGGGGACAGGTCTTCGGTTTCGATTTCGGTCGCGCCAATGACAAATACATCCTTGGGTTTGGGCGCGATGTAGATGGGGTAGCGCGGGTGCACCAAGCGGGTCGGGCGCGCCAACTGCACGCCAGGCGCGTGCAGGCGAATGACCTCGCCGCGCACACCGCGCAGCGCTGACCATTGCGCCCTTGCGCCCAAGCCACGGCAGTCAAACACCCAGTCGGGTTGACCGGTTGTGCCGGGTTTGAAGTCGTCTGGGTTGCGTGGGCTGTCCCAATGCAGTTGCACGCCTTGTTGCTGCAAGCTGTGCAGCAAGGCGTCCAGCAGTTGCCGGTTGTCGAGCTGGCCTTCACCGGGCAGGTACAAAGCCTGTGCAAAGCGCTCGGCCAAGCCGGACTCGTGTTGCGCCACGCCACTGGCATTGAGCGACTGGGCTCTCGGCAGGCTTGGGCATTGGCTTTGTGTTTGATCCAGCAATTGGGCAAAGCGGCGCGCCTCGGGAGCGTCTTGCCGGTGCCACACGATCAAGGTGCCGTTTTGCTGAAAAAACACCGGCTGCTCAAGTTGCGCGATCAATTCGGGCCAACGCTGCAAGCCATGTTGGCCCATGCGCACCACGCTCAATTCGGTGATGGCCGATTCGGCCAGCGGGGCTAACATGGCCGCCGCTACCCGGGCCGCTGCACCCTGGGCATCGGCTTGTTGGGCTTCAAACACCTCGACCCGGTGGCCTTCTGTGGCCAAAGCTTGGGCGAGCAAGCGGCCCATCAAACCCGCGCCCAGCACCACGCTCCACGGCCTGGCGCTCATGCAGCCACTGCTCTTTCTTGATAATGCCGGGCATGAAAGCCACACCACCCACCCACCAATACGCCCGCGTTTTGACCATTGCCGGGTCCGACAGCGGCGGCGGCGCTGGCATCCAAGCCGACTTGAAAACCTTTGCCGCGCTGGGCTGCTACGGGACGAGCGCAATCACGGCCTTGACCGCGCAAAACACGCTGGGCGTGCAAGACATCCATGCCGTGCCAGCGGCGTTTTTGAAGGCGCAAATCCAGTCGGTGCTCGACGACATCGGCACCGACGCCATCAAAATTGGCATGCTCCACACCCCCGAAGTTGCCGAGGTGGTGGCCTGGGCCATCGCGCATTACCAACCCGCCCATGTGGTGTTCGACCCGGTGATGGTGGCCACCAGTGGCGACCGCTTGATTGCCGAGGAAACGGTGGCGGTGCTGGTGCGCGAGGTGTTTCCGCGCGCCCACTTGATCACCCCCAATTTGGACGAAGCCGCCTGGTTGTTGGGCCGACCCTTGAAAGACCCCGCGGATTTGCCAGCGGCAGCCAATGAGTTGTTGGCCATGGGCGCGCAGGCCGTGCTGCTCAAAGGCGGGCATTTGCCCGGGGACGACGTGGTGGATTTGTTCGTGCAGCCCGGCCAACCCAGCCTGCGTTTGGCCTCGCCGCGCATTGCCAGTGGCAATGTGCATGGCACGGGTTGCACCCTGTCGTCGGCGATTGCCGCGCATTTGGCTTTGGGCCACGGCTTGAGCGAGGCGGTGCGCCTGGCCCGTGGCTACATCTTGCAAGCCATTCAATCGGGCGCACCCATCAAAACCGGCCAAGGGCATGGGCCGCTCAACCACGGGTTTGCGCCACTCGCCAGCCACCTCAAGCCCCTTTGAGGGCCGCGCCCGGCCGCGTGAGCCAGCCCGCTGCCACAGTGGCCGCCAAGGTGGGCAGGGCAGAACCCCAGGCGGGGCCCCAAGTGGCCAGGGCGTGGTACAGCCCAATGCCTGCCAGCCACAGCAAGGTGCTGGTCCCATCAATCCCCTTGGGTGACAAGTGGTTGGCGTGGTACCCCCAGCCCAATCGCCCCATGATCACCCCAAACAAAGGCACAAAGACGGAACTGAGCATCAGCAAAAACGGCTCCAAGCTGTGCATGGGCAAGGCCATGGCGAGCACGGTGCACAGGGCCGCGCCCCACAGGCCATAGCGCTTCAACGGGGTTTGGGGCCGCAGGCTGTGTGCCGACAGCGCGCCCGAGTACACATCGCCATACGCGTTGTCCAATTCGTCCAGCAGAATCAAACCCAGGGCCAGCAAACCGCCTTGGGCCAGCAGCAAAGCGCCCACCAAGTCGGTGCCCGGCTCCACCACCGACACCACCAACACCCCCAAGGCATAACACCACACATTGGCCAGGGCATAGCCCACCCAAGTGCCGCCCAAGGTGCTGCGCGCGCTGCGGCCATGGCGGGCATAGTCGGCCACCAAGGGCAGCCAAGACACTGGCATGGCGATCACCAAGTCCAGTGCGTTGATGGGGCTCATGCCGCCTGCGCCGGGCCGGTTCCAAATGGCCTCCCAGCCCTTGGCCTGGGCCACGCCGACAAAGTGCCAGGTCAGCCACAGCAAAGACAGCACCACCAGGGGCAAGCCCCAGCGGCTCACGAAGCCGCGCACCAAGCCCAGCATGCTGCCCGCCATCAAAGCCATCAACACCCCGCCCCACAGCGCGGTGGTCAGCACCAGTGTGAGGGGTGATGCGGGGTCCAAGCCCCAGGCTTGTTTCAAGATGGCGGCGGTGCCGTCGCGCATCACCACCAGTTCAAACGACGTCCAACCGATCAATTGCAGGATGTTGAGCAGCACCGGCAAGCGCGCCATCGAGGGGCCATAAACAGTGTGCATCAGGCCAGCGCTGGACAAGCCGCTGACACAGCCAATGCGCGCCGTCCATGCCAGCAAACCGGCCCCCAAAACCGAGCCGAGCAAGATGGCCCACACGGCATCTTGGGTGCCGACCGCCGGCACCAAATAGGCCCCGACTTGCATCACCAACAGGCCCACGCCCAGGCTGAACCACAGGCTGGCATGGCTGCGCGCATCAAACACGCGTTGGTCTGGGCTGATCGGTGTCAGGGCTTGGTTGGATGTGTTTTCCATGGTGTGTCTTCTTTCAAGTTGACACAGGAAATAAGCAGACCCTGGCCCCATGGGCCTGTGACGGTGCTGCGTGCTTCCCTGCGCGAGGATTACCTCAATCAGGTTCAAAGGGACTTTCTCAGCGTCGGTTTGATTCCTCAAACCTCGGCACCCCCAGCGACTTGCCTCAGCAAGCGGTGTGATTATGGCCGATCGCCCATCCACTGGACTTGGCCGCGGTGGCTGGCAAAATGAATCATCATTTCGACCCACATGGCCGCTGCACCCCGCGTCAACCCCGAAGACTTCTTCAGCCCTGAAGAGTGGGCGCGCCTGAGCCAGCGCTCTTCATGGCGCGGTTTGGCTTGCGTGGCCCATTGTTGGGCAGTGATCGGTGCTGCCATGGCCTTGGCGGCTTGGTCGCCGTTGTTCATCCCCTTGGCGGTTTTGTGGGTGGGCAACCGGCAATTGGGCTTGTTCATCTTGATGCACGACGCCGCCCATGCGGTGCTGCACCCCAACAGGCGCATCAACGACGCGGTGGGCTTTTGGTTCTGCGGCACCGAGATGCGCGCCTACCGCAGTTATCACTTGCAGCACCACCGCTATGTTCAGCAAAGCGAAGACCCCGATTTGGTGTTGTCGGCCCCGTTCCCCATCAGCCGGGCCTCGTTGCGGCGAAAAATGTGGCGCGATATCTCGGGACAAACTTTTTTCAAGCAACGCATCGCCCCGGGGGTGATGGCATGGCGCAGCCCCGCAGCGGGGCTGAACCGCTGGTCATCCTTGGGGCAATGGATGCACCAAGAGCGTTGGTTTTTGGGCGGCAATGCGGCTTTTGCTTTGGCCTTTGCGGCGGTTGGTTGCTTGTGGCTGTGGTTGGTTTTGTGGTTGCTGCCCATGGCTACCTGGTTGCCGTTGATCACCCGCTTGCGCAATATTTCAGAGCATGCCTTGGTGGCGCCCAACGAGCCCGACCCCTTGCACCATGCCCGCACCACCCATGCCAACCTGTGGGAGCGGATGTGGCTGGCGCCGTATTGGGTGAATTACCACTGCGAGCACCACATGTTCACCCAAATCCCGTGCTGGAATTTGCCTCTGGCGCACCGCATGCTGCATGCAAAAGGGGTGACGGCGCGCATGAACACCGCCCCCAGTTACGCCGCCATGTTGCGTCAGGCCGCGCCGGCATAGACCCAAGGCGTGTCTGCTTAAGCGCTGAGGCCTATCGGCCATCCACCCCCAGCAAGCGGTGCAAATGGGTGGAGGTGGTGGTGTATTGCAGCGTGGTTCTTTCGCCGGGGCGCAAGTGCGCGGCGATGGCAAACGCGGCCAAAGTGGCTTCGTGGAATCCACACAAGATCAATTTTTGTTTGCCCGGGTAGGTGTTGACATCCCCCACGGCAAAAATCCCGGGCACCGAGGTGGCAAAACTGGCGCTGTCAACCACCAATTGTTTGCGTTGCATGGCCAAGCCCCATTCGCTCAGTGGCCCCAATTGCGGTGACAAACCGAGTTGCACCCAAATTGCTTCACAGGGCAAGCTGCGGGTTTCGCCTGCGCTGTTGACCCAATCCACGGCTTGCATCCGCTGGTCTTGCAATCGCGGCTCCAGCAGTTGACCAATGTGCAACTGCAACCGGCCTTCGCGCACCCATTGACGCATCCGCTCGATCAGGGCCGGTTCTGCGTCCCATACATCACGCCGGTGCATCAAACCCACCCGGGTGGGCGCGTTGGGGCCAGACAAGTCGCACAGCTGAAAGGCGGCCTCGATGGCGGTGCCGTCGCCGCCCACGACCAAGCAGGCCTGGCCCGCAAACACCGATGGGTCGTGCCCGGCAAAGAAAACCTGGCTGCCGCGCAGGGGTTTGAACCCAGCGGCGGGCAGTTGGCGCGGCTCAAACGCACCCACGCCAGCGGCGATCACCACGCTGCGGGCCTGAACGTGCAAGCCTTGTGCGGTTTGCACCGCAAATCCATCGCCTTGGGGTACCAAATGGCTGACGCTATGCCCGCCGTGAAACACCGGCGCAAAGGGCTTGACTTGGGTTTGCAGCCGCTCGATCAGCTCTTTGCCGGTACAGCGCGGCATGCCGGGGATGTCGTAAATGGGTTTGTCGCCGTACAACTCGGTGCACTGGCCGCCAGGGTGGGGCAGGCTGTCGACGATGTGGCAGCGGATGTCTTGCAGACCCAGTTGAAAGGCCTGAAACAGGCCCACCGGTCCGGCACCGATCACCAGTACATCGGTGGCGATGGGCGCTGACACAGGGGCAGGGGGAGAAGGGTTCAGCGGGTGAGCTCGCTCAACTTGCCCGTTTTCTCTTTCCAGTCGTCTGCGTCGGGCATGGGCATTTTGCGCTTGGTGATGCTGGGCCAGCCGGAGCGGGCCAACTCCACGTTCAGCGCAATCATGTGCTGCTGGTCGCTGGGCACATCTTCCTCGGCATAAATGGCATTGACCGGGCACTCAGGAATGCACACGGCGCAGTCGATGCACTCATCGGGGTCAATGGTCAGGAAGTTGGGGCCTTCGCGGAAGCAGTCCACGGGGCAGACATCAACACAGTCGGTGTATTTGCAGCGGATGCAGGATTCGGTGACAACGTGGGTCATGGTGGCGATGTGTAAGCTGAGAGTGACAGTATTTTAGGCCAGCCCGGCCAACCCCCTTGGGCGTGTTGGCATAGAGGCGGATGGCGGGGACGTCGGGGTGCGGCAAGGAGTTGTGAAAGGTCGGGCAGTGTGGCGGTGCGTGGTGAAGGAGGCGGCGCACGCGGCGCGTCAAGCCAACACCAAGGCGGCCCCTGCGGTGCGGTGGCTGGCGGGGTCGACCAGCACCAGGGAACCCAGGGGGCGAGAGGTGGCGAATGGGCTCACCGGCAGGGCTTGTTGCAAACCCAACACCACTTGGCCAATGGCATTGGCTGGCAGTTCTTGGGCCGGGGTGGCCGCCAAGGTGTGGATGTCGGTGCGGTGATCGATGGCTTTGACTTTGGCCTTGACCCAGCGGTGACCGTGCAAAGCCCAGTACACCCGGCCGACCATCAGCGGTTCGTCGTCCAGCCACGCCACGGTGGCGCGGATTTCGGTTTGGCCGGCCGTGGCCCCAGCGGAAGCAAAGGGCTCAGGGGCCAGCAGCCAGTCGCCGCGCGAGATGTCGACTTCGCGATCCAGCACGATGCCTGCGCTGTGTCGCGCGCCCACAGTTTGCGATTGGCGCACCGTGTTGAGCACCTGCGCCACCTGCGCCGTTTGACCGCTGGGAAAGACCCGCACACCGTCACCCACTTGAACCTGGCCCGTGGCCAGCCGGGTCCAGAAAATGCGGCGCCCTTGGTGGGTGTCGGCCCGGTCATGGTGCTTTTCCACCCACTGCACCGGCGCGCTGAAGGGCAGGTGCCGCTCAGCCGGGGTGATGGGCAAGCGGTGCAAGATGTCGAGCAAACATGGGCCGTTGTAGCCGCACCAACCGGGTTCAGCTTGGGCCACGTTGTGCCCCAACAGGGCAGACACCGGCACCACGGCAGCCACCTCGATACCCGCTTGTTTGGTAAATCTCAGCAATGCTTGGCGGATGTTTTCATAGGCCTGGCTGGGGTTGTCCACCGCATCCAGCTTGTTGATGGCCAAGACCACGGAAGGCACGCGCAACAGCTGCAGCAACAAGCTGTGGCGGCGGGTTTGCGGCAACAAAGCCAGCTGGGGGTTGGTGGCATCGATTTTGGTGGCGTCCACCAAGACCACGGCGGCGTCGGCGCTGGAGGCGGCGGTGACCATGTTGCGGGTGTATTGCTCGTGCCCTGGCGCGTCGCCAATGATGAATTTGCGCTGCTCAGTAGAGAAGTAGCGGTAGGCCACATCGATGGTGATGCCTTGCTCGCGCTCGGCACTCAGGCCGTCGGTGAGCAAAGCCAAATCGGTTTGTCCATGGCGCTGCACACCGGCCAAGTGGTCTTGCAAAACCGCTTTGGTGTCGACCAGCAAGCGGCCGATCAGGGTGCTTTTGCCATCATCCACCGACCCACAGGTGATGAATTTCAAGGCGGCGTGGGAGTCGCTCATCAGAAATACCCCTCGAGTTTGCGTTTTTCCATGGAGGCGTCGGAGGTTTGGTCGTCCATGCGGGTGGCACCGCGCTCACTCACCTCGGCCGCCAAGGTTTCAATGACGATGTGTTCGGGCGTGCTGGCCAAACTCTCCACCGGGCAGGTGCAGGTGATGTCGCCCACGGTGCGAAAACGCACCGCGCGCTCGACCACGGTTTCACCAGCGCGCGGCGGCGTCAGCTCGGTCACGGGCACCAGCAAGCCACGGCGCTCCACCACGCTGCGGGTGTGGCTGTAATAAATAGAGGGCAGGGCGATGCGCTCTCGGGCGATGTATTGCCACACATCCAACTCGGTCCAATTGGAGATGGGGAACACGCGGAAATGCTCGCCCGGTTGCAAGCGGGTGTTGAACAAGTTCCACAGCTCTGGCCGTTGGGCCTTGGGTTGCCATTGGCCAAAACCATCGCGGTGGCTGAAGATGCGCTCTTTGGCACGGGCTTTTTCTTCGTCGCGGCGCGCGCCGCCCATCAAGGCGTCAAAGCGAAACTCTTCGATCGCTTCCAGCAGCGTGACCGATTGGTGCACATTGCGGCTCTCGCCGGGGTGGGCCAGGCGCACCGTGCCGCGCCGCATCGAGTCTTCGACGCTGCGCACAATCAATTCGGCACCCAGTTCTTGGGCGCGAAAGTCGCGGAAATCGGTCACTTCTGGGAAGTTGTGGCCGGTGTCGATCATCAGCAAGGGAAAAGGCAGGCGGCCCCCGTGTTGGCGGTCGATGAAAGCCTTTTCAGCGCAGCGCAGCATGACCAATGAGTCTTTGCCGCCAGAGAACAACAAGGTGGGCCGCTCAAAGGTGGCCGCCACCTCGCGCAGGATGTATATGGTTTCTTCTTCCAGCGCGTCCAGATGGGCATTGCTCAACGGGGCGAGCCGGTCGGGTTCGGCGCGTGCATTCATGCGGTGGATCCGGTGGGGATGGCTGACTCGATGGCCTTGGGGATGTGGCTGGCGGTTGCAGTTGCAGTTGCAGTGGGCGCATGCAAGCCACACTCTTTGGCCGAGGCGTTTTCCCACCACCAGCGGCCAGCGCGAAAGTCTTCGCCCAGGCTGATGGCGCGGGTGCACGGCGCGCAGCCAATGCTCGGGAAAAACTGGTCGTGCAGCGGGTTGTAATCCACGCCGTGGGTGGCGATGTAGTGCCAGACATCGCCCCAGGTCCACTCGACCAAGGGGTTGATCTTGCTCAGGGCCACGCCGTTTTGCACGTCGTTTTGCACCGCTTGCACCTCGGCGCGGGCGTTGGATTGTTCGCGGCGCAAGCCCGTGATCCAGGCGCGCTGACCGGCCAAAGCTCGGCCCAGGGGCTCCAATTTGCGGATGTGGCAGCAGGCTTGGCGCTCGGTCTGGCTGTTGTAAATGGCGGCCTGACCGGGGTGGCGAACAAAGTTCAACACCGCCAAGCGCTGCGGTTGCAACACCTCCACGGGCGTGTGGGAAAACGCCTGCAAGCGCTCGAGCAAGGCCAGTGTTTCGGTGTGCAGCGCCCCGGTGTCGAGCACAAACACCGGAATCGCCAGTTGCAAACGGTTGATCACATCGGTGATGACCACGTCCTCGGCCCCCAGGCTAGAGGCTTGCTTCACTGGGCTGAAGTCGCGGGCCGCACTTTGCAGCAAGGCCTGGGTTTGCGCCAGTTTGTGCGCAAAGTCAGGGCTGGGTTGGGCATGCAAGCGCGTGGCGGAGGTTTTGGCCGGTTGCTGAAGCGGGTTGAGTGTCGTGGACGCGCTCATGGCTGTGCCGTGCTGGGTGGTGGGGAATACACGGCTGGCGACTGGCCAGACCCGAAATGGGGCTGGCCATGGAGGGCGTCGCCTTGGTAGAAGCGATGGAAATGGCCCAGCAACTGGCGGCCCAGTGCCAGGTCTTGCGCGTTGGCCAAGACCGCGCTGCTGAAACCGCTGCGCGCCATTTGTTGCAACTGGTCCACCCGCACATCGCCGCAGGCGCGGATGTCGCCGCTGAAACCATGGCGGCGGCGCAACAACCAGGCTTGGCTGAACGCGCGGCCGTCGGTGAATTTGGGAAAGTTCAACTCGATGCGTTGCACCTGTTGCACCTCGACGGCATGCAGATCGGCATCGTTGGGCAGGCGCAGCACGCCGGGCTCGGCGGGCACCTCTGCGCCATCTTGGGGTTGCCCCTGGGCCACCGGGGCGGATAACAAATGCAGTGAAAGTGTGATCATGGCGGGCCTTCAGGCTGGGCTGTGTTCGGTGTGGGTCAGGGGCGCGGCGGGCGAGCGGCTGGCATGGGCTGCACGCTTGAAGGGTTCGTGGCCAACGCGCTTCAAGGCGTCAGCAAAGGTCTCGCCAGGCTGGCGCACATCGCGGTAGGTGTCCAAAACCGCTTCGATCACATCCACCACCTCGTGGGCGGAAAACGACGGGCCCACCACCTTGCCCGGTTGCGGGAGACCGCTCAAGACCGAGCCATCCGAGCCGCCCAAGGTGATTTGGTACCACTCTTGGCCGTCCTTGTCGACGCCCAAGATGCCAATGTGGCCGCTGTGGTGGTGGCCGCAGGAGTTGATGCAACCGCTGATGTGCAGGTCAATTTCACCCAGGTCAAACAATTCATCGAGGTCTTGGTAGCGCTCGGTGATGGCCGCTGCGATCGGCAGCGATCGCGCATTGGCCAAAGCGCAATAGTCGCCCCCGGGGCACGCGATCATGTCGGTGAGCAAGCGGGTGTGGGGCCGGGCCAGACCGAGCTTGCGCGCTTGGCGCCACAGGTCGGGCAGTTGGTCGCAGGGCACCCAAGGCAAAACCAGGTTTTGGTCGTGCGACACGCGCAATTCACCCGAAGAAAACGCGTCGGCCAATTGGGCCGCCGCATCGAGCTGATCGGCGGTGGCGTCGCCAGGTGCTTGGCCCAGGCGTTTGAACGACAAGGTGACGATGCGCAAGTGTGGTTCGCGGTGCGCGGCCACGTTTTGTTGCAACCAGCGGGTGAACTCGGTGTCGTCATGCGCGGCCACCTCCAAAATGCGTTGCATCTTGTGGTCCACAGGGCTGTGGGCGGGTTTGGCCGGTGGTTGAAAGCTTTGGCTGACGCGCTGCAGCTCGGCCGGGGTGATGGTGTGCGGGGCGCCGTCTTGGTCCACGATGCGCTGGTACTCGGCTTCGACCTCGTCGATGTAGCGCTGGCCTTCGGCCTTGATCAGTATTTTGATGCGGGCTTTGTAGAGGTTGTCACGCCGCCCCCACAGGTTGTAGACGCGCACCACGGCTTCTAAATAGTTGAGGATTTGGTCCCATGGCAAAAACTCACGCAAGACGCTGGCAATGACCGGGGTGCGACCCATGCCGCCGCCAGCCAGCACCCGAAAACCCAAGTCCCCTTGGGCATTGCGCAGCAGATGCAAGCCCACGTCGTGCCAGGCGGTGGCCGCGCGGTCTTCGCTGGCGCCGGTGATGGCAATTTTGAATTTGCGCGGCAAAAACGCAAATTCGGGGTGCAGGGTGCTCCATTGGCGCATGATTTCCGCAAAGGGGCGCGGGTCGGCTACCTCGTCAGCGGCAATGCCGGCGCGCTCGTCGCTGGTGATGTTGCGGATGCAGTTGCCACTGGTTTGGATGCCGTGCATGTCCACCGAGGCCAGCAAATCCATCACCTCGGCACTGCGTGCCAACGGAATCCAATTGAACTGGACGTTTTGCCGGGTGGTGAAGTGGGCGGTGCCCGTGACCAAGCGCGGTGCCGCGCCAATCGCATCTTGCTGGCGCTGGGCCTGGGCCAGCAAGGCGGCGTCGGGTTGGTCAAACTCACGGGCGATGCGGGCCAACACCCGCAGCTGTGCCGACGACACCTCACCATATGGCACGGCCACGCGCAACATGGGGGCATAGCGCTGCACATACCAGCCGTTTTGCAACCGCAAAGGGCGAAAGGCATCGTCGCTCAATTGGCCGGCCAAGTGCCGGGTCAGTTGATCTCGGTACTGGGCGGCGCGATCGCGCACAAATTGGCGGTCAAAGTCGGTGTAGGCGTACATACGGTGCAGGGGGCTGGGCCCATTCATTGAAGCACCGGACTGTAGTTTCAGGTTATATCAACTCAAACAATCATTTAGTTTGGGGTATATATGGAAATCGCATAAAGCCCTTGAAAACCCATTATATTCAATGGCTTAGGTTTGTTTTTTGAAGCGCTCCGGCCGCAGCAAATGGGCGATGGCAGGGTCCATGGGCAAAGGTTCCCCGCCAATTTGCGCCGCCAGCAAGTGGCCGCACAGCATGGACAGGGTGATGCCGCGCGAACCCAAGGCGGTCAACAGGTGCACGCCCGGCGCACCCAGGGGGGCCAGTGAGCCCACCACCGGTAGACGGTCGGAGGTGGTGCAACGCACCCCCGCCCAGTTGCGCAAGCCCAAGGTTTTGGGGGTGGCGAAAGCGTCTGCGTCTTCGGTGTCCGGCACCCAGCCGGCCAGTTGGGGCAACAGGCTTTGAAGCTGGGCCAAATTGGTGGCCTGATCTGCGGCCAGGCAAACGGCATCCTGGCGGCTGTGGTCATAGGTCGAGCCATACCACCACATGGGGCCGTCATCCCCCATGGGCACCTGGCTGATCAAGCTGCCCAAGCCATTCACCGGATGGGGTGGCAACAAACTTGCCATGGCGCTCGCCATGGGGCCACCTGTGACCTGTCCGCGCAAGGGCTCCAAGGGCCAATGGGCGTTGGGCAACAGGGGCGCCAGCAAACCCAGGCTGGAAGGCCCCAGGGCGATCACCACCTGTTCCGCTGGGTGTGGCTGGCCTGTCTCGTCCACCGCCACCCAAGTGCCGGGGGGTGTTCCCGGCTGGAGGCTGACCACCCGCGTGTTGCCGCACCAGCGGATGCGGGGATGGTCCAGCAAGGAGGCGACCAAACGCGCTGGTTTCATCCAGCCCGCATGGGTGTGCCAAATGCCTTTGGGCTCCGGGCCAAAGCCGGGTTCTGGTGGGGGCAATCCGGCGCTGAGGTGTTGTGCATCGCTGGCCGGGGCGAACCAATCTTGTGCCGCGCCCATGAGTTGAAACTCATTGTCATTGGGCAGCACCCAAGACAGGGGCCAGCGGCCACGGCGCGCTTTGCCGCTCAGGCGGCGCTCGAGCAACCCGCTGGGCGACCAATCCTCACCCGCTTGTAAATGCGCCCGGGCATGCGCCAGAACCTGGCGCAGCCCTGCACGGGTCAGGCGCGACAAGGGGTTGTCGTCGCCCGACACATGGGGCGTCATCAAGCCCACGGGCAAGCCCGATGCCCCATGGGCGGGCGAGGGGCCTGCATCCAACACGGTGACCTCAAAGCCATGCGTGGCCAAGGCCCGGGCAGCGCTGGCGCCAGCCAAACCGCCACCCAAGACCAGGGCGGCTCGCCTGGGCGCGCCATTTGGGCGACCACGATCGGCGGTTGTTGTCGAGCCAGAGAGCGTGGGGGGTTGGCCCCAAACCTGATGCGGGGTTTGGTCCCACCAGCGTTGGCTGGCCGCTGATTCGCCCACCCACAGGCTTAGTTGCACATGCCCATCGGCCCAAGCCAAGCGGTGCAGACCGGGCAACAAACCCCAGCAGGCCTGTGCGCAATCTTGGGCCAGGTGTTTCAAGTGCGGCCAGTCTTGGCCCAGCCTTTCCCAATCTTGGACGGGAGGTGGCGCTTGGGTGCGGGCCAGCCAATGCAAGCGTTGGGGGGCGTGAGGGTCTTGCTGCCACATCGCCCAAGTGGTTAGCAAAGCCAAGCCCCATTCGCCATCGGGCAAGCGCAAAGTCCAGTGGTCCAGGTGGGCCCAAGCGCGCGGAACCTCCCCTAAGCGACTCGCTGTCAGGGCGGGCTGCAAATGGGGGGGAACGAGGGCAGGGTCCAGTCCCTCATCTGTCATGGGCGGGTGCAACGCAGAGTGGCCCAGTTCCCGGGGGGCGTCGACGTGAAGGCGAGGGGCAGATTTGAATTAAGCGCTGGGGGGCACATAGCCCTGGGCCGCATCGGCACCATCGCCAAAAAAGTGGTTTTCCATTTGGCGTGCCAGGTATTGGCGGGCACGCAGATCGGCCAGGTTGAGGCGGTTTTCATTGACCAACATGGTTTGGTGCTTCAACCAGTCGGCCCAAGCCTGTTTGCTGACACTTTCCCAAATGCGTTTGCCCAGGTCGCCAGGGTAGGGGGGGAAGTCCAAACCTTCGGCCTCTTGTCCGAGTTTGATGCATTGAATGGTGCGTGCCATGGGGTGTGTTCTCCGTTTGAATGGGGCGAACTTTAGCAAGCTTTGCAAGGCCCGAAGAAAAAGCCGGTTCTGAAGAGGCGATGAGGACTGCCTGGGGCCATCAGGCTGGGGCACGATCGCTTGTTGCCTTCCGCTTCCGTTTCCGCTGGTAGCTGGTAGCTGATTGGCGCGCTCTGCCGCCACAGTGGTGCATCAGAGCGGCGCGGGGTACCCGATCAAATGCTTTTGCGTGGGGCCAGCAACTCGTGCACTGCCGAGGCGATGGCCTCCGGGCCGATCCGCGACACCGCTTCCAAGCCCGGCGAGTAGCCCACCGGGATGCGCGGCGCGCCCAGGCGCTTGACGCGCGCACCCAGTTGTTCGGCCACGGTGGCGGCGATCTCGGCGCCAAATCCTGCGGCTTGCACGGCTTCGTGCACCACCAGCAAGTGGCCGGTTTTGGCGCAGGAATTCAACACGGTCTCGCGGTCCCAGGGCCAAATGGTGCGCAGGTCGATCAATTCCACCGAAATGCCTTGTGCCGCCAAGGCCTCGCAAGCGGTTTGGCAGGCGAGCAATTGGCGGCTCCAGCTCACCAGGGTGACCTGTTCGCCCACCCTTTGCACCGCTGCTTTGCCCAAAGGAACCCTCAGGTTCACATCCACCGCACCGGTTTGGCCCCACAGGGTTTTGTGCTCCAGGTAAATCACCGGGTCGCCACTTTGCAAGGCCGCGCGCAACAAGCTGTGGTTGTCTTGGGGGTTGCCGGGGCACACCACCACCAAGCCGGGCAAATGGGCGAACCAAGCCTCCAGCGATTGCGAGTGTTGCGCTGCCGAGGCGTCCCAAATGCCCATGGGCATGCGCGCCACCAAGGGCACCCGGCCTTGGCCACCAAACATGTAGCGGTTTTTGGCCGCTTGGTTGACGATTTCGTCCATGGCACACAGGGCAAAGTCGACCACCCGCATTTCCACCACGGGGCGCAAACCGGCCAGGGCCATGCCCACGCCGCCGCCCATGATGGCGGCCTCGCTGATGGGGGTGTCGATCACCCGCTGCGGGCCAAACTGGGCTTGCAAGCCCTTGTACTGGCCAAAAATGCCGCCGCGCCCGACGTCTTCGCCCACCACCACCACCCGGGGGTCGGATTGCATTTCAAGTGCCAGGGCTTGCACAGCGGCTTCGCTGTAACTCCATTGGGGCAAGGTGTTCAGTACCACTGGCCGTCTCCTGTGGTTTGGATGTCGGTGAAGGCGCCCGAGGGTTCGGGCCAGGGGGCGGCGTCGGCGGTTTGCATGGCCAGCGCCACTTCGGCGGCGGCGGCGGCGTCGATCGCGTCCAGCTCGGCGCTGCTGCCGCCCATGGCCAGATATCGGGCGCGGGCATGGCCCAAAGGTTCGGTTTTCAATGCCGCGGCCAATTCAGCGGGGTCGCGGTAAGCGGCCAGGTCCACCGACACATGGCCTTTGATGCGGTAGGTCAGGGCGTGCAACAAACGCGGCCCGCTGCCAGCGCGCAGCCCCACAACCAGGGCTTGGGCCGCATCGTGCACGGCGAGCACATCGTTGCCGTCCACCGTGGTGGCGGGGATGCCCAAACTCTCGCTGCGCGCCGAGGCGCCGCCGCCCGCGATCATCGGCCCGCTGGCGGTGGTGGCGCTCCAGCGGTTGTCCTCACACACAAACAGCACGGGCAATTGGTGCACCTGGGCCCAATTGAGCGACTCTAAAAAGGGGCCGCGGTTGATCGCCCCATCGCCAAAAAAGCACACCGTGATGTCGTCGCGACCCTGTAGTTTTTGCGCATGTGCCGCGCCAGTGGCAATCGGCAAACCTGCCGCCACCACGCCATTGGCCCCGAGCATGCCCACCGAAAAGTCAGCGATGTGCATCGAGCCGCCTTTGCCGCCATTGAAGCCATTGGCCTTGCCATACAGCTCGCCCATCATGCGGGTCAGGTCAGCGCCTTTGGCCAAGGTGTGGCCGTGCCCCCGGTGGGTGGAGGTGAGGTAATCGCTGGCGCGCAAATGGGCACACACGCCCACGGCCACCGCCTCTTGGCCGGTGGACAGGTGCAGCGGGCCGCGCACCTTGGCGCTGCCATCGGCGGTTTTGTTGTAGGCGCTGACGCCGCCTTGGCTCAAAATTTCGGCGGCGTTTTCAAAGGCGCGGATGCGCGCCATTTGGGTGTAGAGCTGTCCCAACAAGGGGGTTCGGTGGGTGTCTGACAAGGTGGGCTCCAAGGGTTTGGCGGGCCTGCGGGGAGGTTCGGCCCAGGAGTGTAGCGGCCTGCTGTACAGGGGCTGGGAGGGTGTCAGCAAGGCACTGGAATGGTGCGCTATGCTCACGGGCTTTGAAGCGTTGGCATCGCCATCCGACCCATGAACTCCCCATCCTCATCCCTTGAAGACCGCCTGGGCGCGGGATTGCTGGCCGTTTTGCTGTTGATCACCCTGGTCAATGTGGTGGTGCGTTATTTCACCGACCAATCTTTTGCCTGGACCGAAGAGATTTCTTGCATCTTGATGCTGTTGCTGGCCATGGCGGGCAGTGCCGCCGCCTTGGTGCGTGACACCCACATCCGGGTGGAGTATTTCTTTGACAGAGGCACCGCCCAGCGCCAGCACCGCTTGGCCTTGCTGTCGGCCCTGACCAATGCCCTGTTGTTTGCGATCATGGGCGTGTTGTCGGCGCAAATGGCCTGGGACGAGTTCCGTTATGACGAAACCTCCCCCGCCATTGGCGTGCCCAAGTGGTGGTATTCGGTGTGGCTGCCCATTTTTTGTGGCGTGGTCTGCACCCGAGCGTTGCAGCGTTTCAAGCGCCTGCGGGGCCACCCATGATCGGTGCTTTGCTCTTCGTCAGTTTCGTGGTGCTGATGTTGGCCGGTGTGCCCATTGGTGTGGCCCTGGGTTTGGGTGGCGTCTTGGCCATCGGCCTGGCCAACTTGGACACCGCTCACTTTGGCTTGCTGGCGGTGCCGCAAAACTTTTATGCCTCGCTGACCAAATACCCCTTGCTCGCGCTGCCGATGTTTGTGCTGGTGGGCTCGATCTTTGACCGCTCCGGCGTGGCCCAGCGCTTGGTGAACTTTGCCGTGGCCATCATTGGGCGCGGCCCCGGCATGCTGCCGGTGGTGGCCATCATGGTGGCGATGTTTTTGGGCGGCATTTCGGGCTCTGGCCCGGCCAACGCGGCGGCTGTGGGTGGCGTGATGATCGCGGCCATGGCCCGCGCCGGCTACCCCTCTGCGTTTTCAGCTTCGGTGATTGGCGCGGCGGCAGCCACCGACATCTTGATCCCACCGTCGATTGCCTTGATCGTCTACAGCGTGCTGGTGCCCGGGGCTTCGGTGCCGGCTTTGTTTGCGGCTGGCATGGTGCCGGGCATCTTGGCAGGTCTGGCTTTGATATTGCCAACCATTTGGCTGTCGCGCCGCCACGGACTGGGCCAAGGCGAAGCCAGCCAAGAGTGTCCCCCTTTTTGGGCCAGCATGCGCGAAGCCTTTTGGGGCTTGATGGCGCCATTTTTGATTTTGGGCGGCATGCGCATGGGTTGGTTCACCCCCACCGAGGCAGCGGCCGTGGCCGTGGCCTATGGCTTGTTTGTGGGCATGCTGGTGCACCGCACCATCAAAGTGGCCGATTTGTTCCCCATCTTCAAGGAAGCGGCCGAAATTTCTGCGGTGATTTTGCTCATCATCGGCTTGGCCTCCATCTTTGCCTATTCGGTCAACACCTTGAGCATCATTGACCCCATCACCCAGGCGATTTTGCAAACCGGCTTGGGGTCCACCGGCGCCTTGTTGTTGCTGGTGGCTTTGCTGTTGGTAGTGGGCATGTTTTTGGACGGGGTGTCGATCTTCTTGATTTTTGTGCCCTTGGTCATGCCCTTGATGCGTGCCTATCAATGGGACCCGGTGTGGTTTGGCATTTTGCTGACCATGATGGTAGCGGTGGGCCAGTTCACCCCTCCGATGGCGGTCAACCTGATGGTTTCATGCAAAATGGCCGGCGTGTCGATGGAGCAAACTTTTCCTTGGGTGTGGTGGCTGGTGCTGGCCATGACGATCAGCATGCTGGCTGTGCTGTTTTTCCCGCCTTTGGCTTTGTGGCTGCCTCAGTACCTGGGGTATTGACTCGCGCAAACCCATCACGAATTTTTCAACGGGGCTTGAACCCTTTTTTATCAGGAGACCACATGAACAAACCTTCCACTCGCCGCCATTGGCTCAACGCCTTGTGCTTGGGACTGGGTCTGATGGGCTTGACCGCCCAAGCCCAACAGGCTTTGCCTGCCGGCTACAAAGCCGAGTACCGCATGTCCACCGTGGTGGGCACCGCTTTTCCCTGGGGCAAGGGCGGCGAAATTTGGGCCAATTTGGTGCGCGAGCGCACCCAGGGCCGCATCAACATCAAGATGTATCCCGGCGTGTCGCTGATCAATGGCGACCAAACCCGTGAATTCACCGCGATTCGCCAAGGTGTGATCGATCTGGCCATTGGCTCGTCCATCAACTGGTCGCCCCAGGTGAAAGAGCTCAACCTGTTCTCGCTGCCGTTTTTGATCAAAGACTACGCTTCCCTTGACGCCCTGACCGGCGGCGAGGTGGGCAAAGACATTTTTGCCATTTTGGACAAATCGGGCGTGGTGCCCTTGGCCTGGGGCGAAAACGGTTTTCGCGAACTGACCAATTCCAAGCGTGAAATCAACACACCGGCCGACCTCAAGGGTTTGAAAATCCGCGTCGTGGGTTCACCCCTGTTCATCGACATGTTCACCGCCCTGGGTGCCAACCCGGTGCAAATGAGCTGGGCCGATGCCCAACCCGCCTTGTCCTCGGGCGCGATTGATGGTCAAGAAAACCCGGTTTCCATCTTCACTGCAGCCAAGCTGCACACCGTGGGCCAGAAGAACGTCACCATGTGGGGCTACATGATCGACCCGCTGGTGTTTGTGGCCAACAAAGAAATTTGGAACAGCTGGACGGCGCAAGACCGCGACATCGTGCGCCAAGCCGCCGTGGATGCCGGCAAGCAAGAAATCGCCTTGGCCCGCGCCGGTTTGGTCGAAGCCGGTCGCCCCTTGTTGAAAGACATCGAAGCCCTGGGTGTGAAGGTGGTGGTGCCCACCGCTTCACAGCGCGAGCAGTTTGTCACCGCCACCCGCGCGGTATATACCAAGTGGAAGCCCCAGATTGGCAACAACTTGGTGGCCAAAGCCGAAAAGACCTTGGCCAACGTCAAGTGAGTTTGCGACACCCATCAAGCTTGCGTTGGGCAAGCTGATGGAATGCCAAAGGGCCCCGTGAGGGGCCCTTTTTTGTTGTGGCGACAGACGCAAATGATGGTGGGGCTGTGGCAGCACTGTCGCCCGAGGTGGGCCAGTCAGGTCAAGACAGCTTTTTGACCAAGACCACGCTTTTGCGGTCCCAGTTGTATTTGCGCTTGCGCGCTTCGGGCAGCGCGTCGATATCGGCTTGCACAAAACCGCGTTTCAAAAACCAGTGCATGGTGCGGGTGGTCAGCACAAAAATGTGCTGAATGCCTTGGGCGCGGCAGCGTTGCTCGATGCGTTTGAGCACCTTCTCGCCATCGCCCTGGCCTTGGGACGCGGGCGAGACGGTGAGGGCGGCCAATTCGGCGCAATGCGCTTCTGGGTAGGGGTACATGGCGGCGCAGGCGAAGATGACGCCGTCATGCTCGATCACCGTGTACTGGCCAATGTCGCGCTCGATCTCGGTGCGGTCGCGCTTGACCAAGGTGCCGTCGCGCTCAAACGGCTCGATCAATTGCAAGATGCCGCCCACGTCTTCATGGGTGGCTTCGCGCAGGCTTTCTAATTTTTCGTCCACCACCATGGTGCCAATGCCGTCGTGTACATAGACCTCGAGCAACAAAGCCCCATCGACCGCAAACGGCAGGATGTGGCTGCGCTCCACCCCTTGCTTGCAGGCTGTCACGCAATGCTGCAGGTAAAAAGGGATGTCGGTGGGCAGTTGGGCTGGGGGCAGTTGGGAAAGCAAGGCCTCGGCGGCGGCCAGCGGCAACTCGGTGTCGATCGGGTTGTCTTCACCCGCAGGGTCCTGGGGCCGCACCCGGATGCCGGGGGTTTCGGTCACAAAAATCAATTTATCGGCCTGCAAGGCGCAGGCCACCGAGGTGGCGACTTCTTCCATGGTGAGGTTGAAGGCCTCGCCCGTCGGCGAAAAACCAAAGGGCGAGAGCAGCACCACCGCCCCCGCGTGCAGGGTTTGGGTGATGCCTTGCACGTCCACTTTGCGCACCACGCCCGAATGTTGGAAGTCCACCCCGTCGACCACGCCCACCGGGCGGGCGGTGATGAAGTTGCCCGACATCACCCGCACCGTGGCACCGGCCATGGGGGTGTTGGGCAGGCCTTGGCTGAACGCCGCCTCGATTTCGTAGCGCAGTTGACCCGCGGCCTCTTGGGCGCAGTCCAGCGCTACGCTGTCGGTGATGCGCAGGCCATTCACATACTGGGGTGAATGCCCTTTGGCCAGCAGTTGCTCGTTGACTTGGGGCCGAAAGCCGTGCACCAACACCACCTTGACGCCCATGCTTTGGATCAAGGCCAGGTCTTGCACCAGGTTGGGCAATTTGCCAGCCGCAATGGCTTCGCCCGCAATGCCCACGACAAAGGTTTTGCCGCGGTGCATGTGGATATAGGGCGCCACCGATCGAAACCAGGGCACAAAGGTGAAGTTAAAAACGGTCGACATGGGGTGTGGGAACGTTTGCTCAGCGGATAATTAACGATTGTCACCCAGAACCTCTCCCGGCTTGGTCGCGCCCATTGAAGATTGAATTCCCCCCCGAACTGCCCGTCTCCTTGCGGCGCGAAGACATCATGGCCGCCATCGCCCAGCATCCGGTGGTGATCGTTTGCGGCGAAACCGGTTCGGGCAAAACCACCCAATTGCCCAAGATGGCCCTGGCGCTGGGCCGTGGCGCTTGCCACACGCCAGCGGGCCAAAAACCGCGCATGATTGGCCACACCCAGCCCCGCCGGATTGCGGCCACCACCGTCGCGCGGCGCATTGCCGACGAGCTGCAAACCCCCTTGGGCGAGGTGGTGGGGTACAAAATTCGCTTCCAAGACCGCTTGAGCCCGGGCGCCTCGGTCAAGCTGATGACCGATGGCATTTTGCTGGCCGAGACGCAAACCGATCCCTTGCTGCTGGCCTATGACACCTTGATCATCGACGAGGCCCATGAGCGCAGCTTGAACATTGATTTCTTGCTCGGCTATTTGCGGCAAATTTTGCCGCGCCGCCCCGATTTGAAAATCATCGTCACCTCGGCCACCATCGATGCCGATCGGTTTGCCAAGCACTTTGCCTCGGCCCACGGTCCTGCACCCGTGATCATGGTGTCGGGTCGGACCTACCCGGTGGAACTTCGCTACCGCCCCTTTGAAGACAGCCGCGAATATGGGTTGAACGAGGCGATTGCCGATGCCTTGGACGAGCTGTGGCGCGACCCACGCGGGCAGGGCGATGTGCTGGTGTTTTTGCCCGGTGAGCGCGAAATCCGTGATGCGGCCGACCATTTGCGCGGCCATTTGACGCGCCAACCGGCCTTGCGTGGCAGCGAGGTCTTGCCTCTGTATTCACGCTTGTCCCAGGCCGATCAGGAGCGCGTGTTTGCCCCGCACCATGAACGCCGGGTGGTGTTGGCCACCAATGTGGCCGAAACCTCACTGACGGTGCCGGGCATCCGTTGCGTGATCGACGCGGGCACCGCCCGCATCAAGCGTTACAGCTTTCGCAGCAAGGTCGAGCAGTTGCTCATCGAGCCCATCAGCCAAGCTGCCGCCAACCAGCGCAGCGGCCGTTGTGGCCGGGTGGCCGAAGGCGTGTGCATCCGCTTGTACGAAGAGAAAGACCTGATCACCCGACCGGCCTTCACCGAGCCGGAAATCCTGCGCAGCTCTTTGGCCGGCGTGATTTTGCGCATGAAGTCGCTGCACCTGGGCGAGGTGGCCGAGTTCCCATTTTTAGAGGCGCCCCGGCCCAAGGCCATTGCCGATGGCTACCAACTGCTGTCTGAGCTGGCGGCGGTGGATGAGCAAAACCAACTCACCGAATTGGGCCGCGCCCTGGCGCGTTTGCCGCTGGACCCGCGGGTGGGGCGCATGGTGCTGGAAGCGCGCCAGCGCCAGTCCTTGAGCGAGGTGCTGATCATTGCGTCCGCCATGGGCATCCAGGACGTGCGCGAACGCCCGCCCGAGTCGCGCGCGGCAGCCGACCAAGCCCATGCCCGTTTTGACGACGACAAGAGCGAATTTGTCAGCTACCTGCGCTTGTGGGATTGGATCGAGTCGCACCGGGTGGGCGAGGACAAATTGAGCCAGCGCAAGCTGGAAAACCTGCTCAAACAAAGCTTCATCCATGTGCGGCGCTGGCGCGAATGGCGCGATGTGCATGCGCAACTGGTCACGGTGGTCACCGAGCAGCGCTGGACGCGCAACAGCGCACCGGCCAGCCACGAGCAACTGCACCTGTCTTTGTTGTCGGGCTTGCTGGGCAACATCGGCTTCAAGCCCGATGACGATGAGGCCTACTTGGGGGCCAGGGGAATCCGCTTTTACCCCCACCCCGGCAACCGGCTGAAGAAAAAACCGGGTCGCTGGGTGGTGTGCGCCGAGCTGGTGGAGACCTCGCGCTTGTTTGGCCGCGGTTTGGCGCAACTCGACCCCACATGGCTGGAGCAGGTGTCCGAGCATTTGCTGCGGCGCCAAATGCTGGACCCGCATTGGGACAAACGCAGTGGGGACGTGCTGGCCATGGAGCGAGCCACCTTGTATGGTTTGGTGGTTTACAGCGGCCGGCGCAAGCCCTATGCCCGGGTGGACGAGGCGGGTGCGCGGCAAATCTTCATCCGCGAAGCCTTGGTTGACGGTCAACTCGATGGGGATTGGCCTTTTTTGCGCGCCAACCAGCGCTTATTGGCCCAGGTCGAGGCCTTGGAGCACAAGTCGCGCCGCCAAGATGTGTTGGTGGATGACGCGATCATCGAGGCTTTTTACGAGGCCCAACTGCCGGCCCATGTCAACAGCCGGCGCAGCTTGCAGCAGTGGTATGAAAAAGCACGCGCTGTCCAGGCCGAGGTTATGCAAATGGGCCGCGAAGACCTGATGCGCCACAGCGCCCAAAGTGTCACCGCACAGGCCTTTCCCAATGCCCTGCGTTTGGGTGGCGTGGACTGTCGCGCCGAGTATTTGCATGCGCCGGGGGACGCGCGTGACGGCATCACTGTGAGCGTGCCCTTGTTTGTGCTTAACCAAGTCAGCGAAGAGCGCACCGAATGGCTGGTGCCGGGCATGCTCAAAGACAAGATCCAAGCCTTGCTCAAAAGCCTGCCGCAAAAACCGCGTTCGCGTTTTGTGCCCCTGCCAGAAGCCGCGGCCAGGCTGGCGCAAGCCATGGGCGAGAACGAAGCCTTTGGCTTGGGCTCCTTGACCGATGCCTTGTTGGCCCGGGTGCGCAGCGAAACCAGCCTGGATGTCAAACGCGCGGACTTCAAGTTGGACATGCTCAGCCCGCACTTTTTCATGAACCTGCGGCTCATCGACGAGCACGGTCGGCAGTTGGGCATGGGCCGCAACCTGGGTGCGCTCAAAGCCGAATGGGGCAGCCAAGCCCGTGGGGCGTTTCAGGCCTTGGCCCAACTCAAAACCCTGGCCCCAGCGGCCCCTGATGATCAGTCCACCAAGGCCTCCGATGCCAAGCCCGCCATGGGGACCTCACCGGGGCCAAGCCACCCGCCAGCGCAGGCCATACCCGGCGCAGGCCGCTCCAACGGGGCCGCGTCCAGCGATCAAAAGTACACCGGCTGGGACTTTGGCGAATTGCCCGAGCTGATGGAAATTCGCAAGTCTGGGCAGGTGTTGGTGGGTTTCCCGGCCTTGGTCGATGCGGGGGACGGCGTGTGCATCGAGGTCTTTGACGAGCCCGAAATGGCCGCCGCCAAACACCATGCCGGCCTGCGGCGTTTGTTTGCCTTGCAAATCAAAGATGCGCTGAAGTACCTGGAAAAAAACATCCCCGACTTGCAAAAAATGGCGGTTGCCTACATGCCCCTGGGCAGCGTGGAAGAGCTGCGCGGTCAAATTTTGGATGTGGCTTTTGACCGGGCCTTTTTGCTCGACCCCTTGCCCAGCGACGCCGCTGCTTTTCAACGCCGACTGGCCGATGGGCGTGGTCGTTTGACCCTGATCGCCCAAGAGGTGGCGCGCTTGGTGGGTGCGGTGTTGGCCGAATACGCCTTGGCGGTGCGCAAGATCAAAGACACCAAAAACGCCCCCGAGGCCACGGCCGACTGCGCCCAGCAGTTGCAGCGCTTGATGCCCAAAAACTTTGTGGCTGCCACCCCCTGGCCGCAGTTGCAGCACTTTGCGCGCTACCTCAAAGCGGTGGTGTTGCGCTTGGACAAATGGCGCGCCGACCCGGCCCGGGATGCCCAGCGCTTGGGCGAGTTGAAACCCCAAGAGCAGCGCTATTGGCGCTTGGTGGCCGAGCGCAAAGGCGTGGCCGATGAGCGCATGCTGGAGTTTCGCTGGCTGCTCGAGGAATTGAGGGTGAGCTTTTTTGCCCAGGAGTTGCGCACCCCGCAACCGGTCAGCAGCAAGCGTTTGGACAAAGCCTGGGCCCAGCTTAACCACTGAGCCTTTCAAGCGCAGTGGTGAGCCAAGTTCAAAGGCGGGCCAAGCGCTCCAAAGCCAGGTTCAAGGTTTCGTCCTTTTTCGCAAAGCAAAAGCGAATCACCCGCTGGTCAAAGCCATCGGCATAAAAAGCCGACAAGGGAATGGCGGCCACGCCCACCTCGCGCGTGAGCCACTGGCAAAAGTCGCTCTCACTCAGGTTTTTTTCGGCCACTTTCAGCTCGTCAATGCGCACACATTGAAAGTAGCTGCCCTCGCTGGGCAGCAGCTTGAAGGCGGTGCGTTCCAACCCTGCGCGGAACAGATCGCGCTTGCGGGCATAAAAAGCGGGCAAGCCCATGTAGGGCTCGGTGCGTTCCATGAAGCGCGCCAAACCATGCTGCACCGGTGTGTTGACGGTGAACACATTGAACTGGTGCACCTTGCGAAACTCAGCGGTCAAACTGGGCGGAGCGGCGCAATAGGCCACTTTCCAACCGGTGACATGGTAGGTTTTGCCAAAGCTCGAGATGATGAAAGCGCGTTCGGCCAAGCCCGGGTAAGAAGCGGCGCTGCGGTGCACCAGCGGGGCGTAGACCATGTGTTCATACACCTCGTCGCTGATCAGCAGTACCTGGGTGGGGGCGAGGATTTCTTGCAGCCGCAGCATGTCGGCATCGCTCCACACCGTGGCGCTGGGGTTGTGCGGCGAGTTGATCAACATGGCGCGGGTGCGCGGGGTGATGGCAGCGCTGATGCGGTCAAAGTCCGGCCGAAAGCTCCCCGGGGTGAGCGGCACCCGCACCACGGTGCCGCCGGCGAGTTCAATGTTGGGGATGTAGCTGTCGTAGCAGGGTTCGAGCACGATCACCTCATCACCGGCGCGCACCACCGCCAAGATGGCATTGATGATGGCCTGGGTGGCCCCAGCGGTGACGGTGATTTCCGCCACGGGGTCGTACTGCTTTTGATACAGGGTGTGGATTTTTTGGGCGATGGCTTGGCGCAACTCCAACACACCCAGCATGGAAGGGTATTGGTTCAGGCCTTCGCGCATCGCGTCACTGACCGCATCGATCAAGGCCGGGTCGCAGCCAAAGTCTGGAAAGCCTTGGCCCAGATTGACCGCTTGGTGTTCGGTGGCCAAGGCCGACATGACGGTGAAGATGGTGGTGCCCACGTTGGGCAGTTTGGTGTCAAGAATCGGTGTCATGGTCAAAAAAGGTCAAGATGGGTTGTGGGCAGGGGCCATCCAAGGCGTTTGCATGGCGTCTTGCAGGGCTTGGTGGGTCAGGGAAGGGTTCAGCATGTGGGCAAATTCAAGCACAAAATTCCTCAAATAAGCGCCGCGCTTGAAGGCCACGCGGGCCACATTGTGGCCGAGCAAGTGGCCCAAGGGGCGAGACACCAGGTCTTCCTCGTTTTTCTCGTTCATGGCCATTTCGGCCACGATGCCCACCCCCATGCCCAGCCGGACATAGGTTTTGATCACATCCGAGTCGATGGCCTCCAAAGCCACACGCGGCTGCAAATGGGCTTTGGCAAAAGCGTTGTCGATGCGGGTGCGCCCTGTGAAAGACGGGTGGTAGGTGACCAAGGGCTGTTCGGCCAAGGCGGCCAAGCTCAGGGGCTGGTCCACCAAGGGATGGCCCAAGGGCAGCACCAACACATGTTCCCATGAATAACAGGGCAGGGTGACCAAATCGGGGTAATCGGCCAGGGACTCGGTGGCCATGCCCAGTTCAGCCACTTCGTCGAGCACCATTTGGGCCACTTGAGCGGGCGCACCTTGGTGCATGCTGACATTGACCAGCGGGTAAGTGGTGCGCAACTGAGCCACAGGCTTGGGCAACACATACCGGGCTTGGGTGTGGGTGGCGGCAATCGACAAGGTGCCACGGTCTTGCTGGCTGTATTCCTCACCAATGCGTTTGAGGTTGTTCACCTCGGCCAAGATGCGCTCAATGCTGTGCAGCACTTGTTGGCCGGGCTCGGTGACGCGTTTGAGGCGTTTGCCGTGGCGGGTGAAGATGTCGATGCCCAGCTCATGTTCCAACTCCAAAATGGCTTTGGAGACACCGGGTTGTGAGGTGTGCAAGGCTTTGGCCGCTTCGGTCAAGTTCAGGTTGCGCCGCACCGCCTCTTGGACAAATTTGAATTGGTGCAGGTTCATGGGGGCGCTTTGGCGGGTTGAGAAGGAGCGGGCTGCAAGCCCATGTCCATCGTGGCGGCCAAGGCCAAGGTGTCGAGCACTGCCGCTTGCTCGCCCACCGCTGCTTGCAGGTCAAACTGCACATGGGGGTGTTGAGCTTGCAACTGCGCCATCAAGATGGGCAGGTCTTCGCGCACATGTTTACCCACGCCCAAGAACATGGGCACCACGCGGATCTGCACATGCCCCGCCTCCACCGCTTGGGCCACGGCTTGTGGCAGGCTGGGCTCGGTCAATTCCAAATAGGCGCAAGCCACCCACATGGTGGGGGCCAGGTCACGGATGCGCTGGGCCACGGCCAGCATCGGGCGCTGCCACGCCGGGTCGCGGGAACCATGGGCGAATAAAACGATGGCGGTCATTGGCGCAACACCAGCCAGGCAAATGCGCCCAGCGACATCAGGGAATAAATCATGCCCGGTAAGGCCGCAGCCAGCCATGGGGTCCATTGGTTCAAGTTGCCGATATGACCAAACATGTTGTTCAGCAAGAAAAAACTCACCCCAAACATCACCCCAATGAACACA
Organism: Limnohabitans rimovensis (SeqCode); assembly: GCF_965234775.1. Classification (GTDB taxonomy): domain Bacteria; phylum Pseudomonadota; class Gammaproteobacteria; order Burkholderiales; family Burkholderiaceae_C; genus Limnohabitans; species Limnohabitans rimovensis. The sequence continues at coordinate 137,386 of NZ_OZ248569.1, forward strand.
TAGGTGGCGATATTGACATTGCGCATGTGCAGGTAAGCAAAGGGCAGGGCCAGCACCACCATGACCAAGCAACTCAAGGGATAGAACACCTTTTTCCAAAACTCAATTTCATACCGTTGCGCGGTTTGCGCGTTGTTTTCCAAATGGCGCACGTAGTGAAACAAGTCCCAAATGCCCATGCGTTCGGGTTTGATCAAGGCCACGGTGACCATGTCTTGGCTGATGTCTGAGGGCCACAGCATGTCGGGCAATTGGCTTTGGGCGACGGGCTTGGGGGTCTCTTGGCTGGGGCCGAACTCGCTGCGTGCCACATCGATCAATACCCACCCACCGGTGTTGGCGATGCGGCCCTTTTGCGCCAAGGTGTGCGAGATCAAGCGCCCACTGGATGAAAATTCATAAAGCCGGATGTCGCGCATTTGGCCCTCGCCGTTGATGGCCCCCACGTTGACGGCGAACTGGCTGTGTTTTTGTTTCTCTTTGAGCCAAGCACCGTTTTGACCGATGTGCAAAACACCGCCTTCAAAGCGCGACTTGAGCAAGCGGCCTTCGCGCTCGCACCAGGGGGCGATGTGGTCGCCCATGACAAATGTCAGCAGGGCAAACAACAAGCCCAACAGCATCAAGTGGCGCAAGGCCAAGCCAGGGCCCATGCCACTGGTGCGCAAAATGGTGAACTCCGACGATTGGGCCATTCGCGCCATGACAAAAATGCAGCCAATGAGCACCGTGATCGGCATCAACTCATACACATGGATGGGGATCAGCAGTGCCACATAGAGCAAAGCATGGTTGAGTTGGTAGTTGGGCGAATGGCGTCCGGCCACGTTTTGCAGGTCTTCAACCAAGTCGAAAAAGAAAAACAAGCCCAAAAATGCCAAGGTCACAAAACCCACGGCGGTCAAGACCTCGGTATAAATCAGCCGGCGCATGGTTTTCATGGCGTGGTCCTAGCCAAGGATCGGGCCGGCAGCCAATGGCGCCAAGACCATTGGTGGTGCCTGATCCACACACCGGCCAAGGCCAGCACCAGCACCCCCCCGTGCAAAGCCAAGGCAAACCCCAGGGGGGTGACTTTGTGGTTGACCACCCAAGCTTTGCCAATGTTGATCATGTTGGTGTAGACCAAAAATGAAAACAAGGCCAGCATCAACTGCAAGCTGCGCCCCGAGCGCGGGTTGAATTGCGCCACCAACAAGGCCAATAAGATGAAATTGAAACAGGCCAAGATGCTGCCCAAACGCCACACCAATTCAGCCTGGTTTTCTAGGTTAGGCTGGATCAACAACTCATCCAGGGTGAGCATCTTGGCCGACAGTTGGCTTGGATCGATCAGGGTGCGGCTGATGCGGGTGGCATAGGTTTCAAACTCGGCCAAGGTGAGTTCTTGGTTGGCATGTCGGCGCTCCAGCCTTTGGCCATTTTCCAAGACCAAAAAGCGCTCGTCGTCACGCACATCGATGAGGCCCGTGCGCGCCGTGGCGATCACGGTTTTGTCGGCGTCGGTGATGGAGATGAAAACGTTTTTGCCTTGCAAATCGCCGACTTGGTCTTTTTCGATGAAAAACACCCGCTGCCCAGAGGCCGAGGATTGAAATTGCCCAGGGGTGACGCGCTCCAAGTCGCCACGTTTTTCATAGCGCTCGCGCAGCTCTTGGACCTGTTGGTTGCTCCAGGGCCAGACCCACAAAACCAGGGCGGCGACGATCAAAATCAGCGGCCAGCCAAATTGCCACAAGGGGCGTAACAGTTGCACCAGGCCTTGACCACTGGTGAGCCAAATGACCATTTCGCTGTCGCGGTACAACCGAGACAAGGTGCTGACCATGGCCACAAACAGGCTGAGTGTGAAGACGGTGGGCAAATAGCCCAGAACCGTGAAACCCAGCACCAGGCTGACCTCTGCGGGGTTGACATTGCCATTGGACGCCAGACCCAGGGTGCGGATCAGCACCATGGTCATCACCACCGTGACCAGCACCACCAAGGTGGCGCCAAAGCTGCGGTTGAGCTCTTGTTTGAGACTGGAATCGAATAACATACCGTGCAGAGGAAAACCCGATTATGAACTTCAGCTTGCTCACGCTTTCATCCAATGCCGTCCACAGCCACAAAACCGATGCTTTGGTGGTCCTGGTTCCTGACGGGCTCAAGCCCGCACGCGGTCCTTTGGCCGATTGGTTGACCCGGCATCTCAAAAACGGGGATTTTTCCACCCAAGTCGGCTTTCATGTCTCTTTGTTTGAGGCCCCAGCTTGGGCTGCCAAACGGGTTTGTTTTGTGGGCGCGGGCAGTGCAGGTGCAGCCCAGGTTCGCCAAGCCCTGACCGCCGCCTGGGGGGTGTTGAAGGGGGCCAAACCCGAGGCCATCACCGTCTGGGTACCGGAGTCTGCGACCCCATTGGTGGGTCCCGCCATGCAGGCCCTGGCCGATGCCAGCTATGTGTTCACCACCACCAAACCCAGCGCCAAGGCGCGCAACCTCAAGCGGGTCACCCTGGCCATGCCCGATGCGGTCAAGCACAAAACCGAGTTTGCCCGCCAGCAAGCCCTGGTTGAAGGCGTGGAGTGGGCCAAAGAGTGGGGCAACCGACCCGCCAACCACGCCACCCCCAGCATGCTGGCCAAAGCAGCACAAAGTTTGGGCAAGCAGCGGCGCATGCGCGTCCAGGTTATGGGACCCAAAGAGGTGGCCAAGCTGGGCATGGGCTCATTCGCCGCCGTGGCCCAGGCCTCCACAGAACCCTTGCGCTTCATTGTGATGCACTACAACGGGGCGGCCAAGTCCAAGGCGCCGGTGGTGTTGGTGGGCAAGGGCATCACCTTTGACACCGGTGGCATCTCGCTCAAGCCCGGTGCCGGCATGGACGAAATGAAGTTTGATATGTGTGGCGCCGCCAGCGTGATGGGCACCTTCATGGCCCTGGCCAAATTGCAACCGGCCATCAATGTGGTGGGTTTGATCCCCGCTTGCGAAAACATGCCCGATGGCCGCGCCTTGAAGCCCGGTGATGTGGTCACCAGCATGAGCGGGCAAACCATTGAAATCCTCAATACCGACGCAGAAGGCCGCTTGATTTTGTGCGATGCCCTGACCTACGCCAAGCGCTTCAAGCCCAGCGCGGTGATTGACATTGCCACTTTGACAGGCGCTTGTGTGATCGCTTTGGGCCATGTGCGCAGCGGCCTGTATGCCACCGACGATGGCCTGGCCAAAGCCCTGGAAACGGCGGGCGAAGCCGCCCAAGACCTGTGTTGGCGCATGCCTTTGGACGAGGCCTATGCCGAGGGCTTGAAATCCAATTTTGCCGATGTGGCCAACGTGGCAGACCGGGCTGCGGGCTCGGTCACTGCTGCTAAATTTTTGCAGCGCTTTGCCACGGACTTTCCCTGGGCCCATTTGGACATCGCCGGCACCGCCTGGAAAAGTGGCGCGGCCAAAGGCGCCACCGGACGACCCGTGGGTTTGCTGCTGCATTACTTGCTGTCCCAAGCAGAGGCTGGCGGGCGCTGATGGAAGTGGCATTCCACTTCAATGTCAGCCAACCCACGGACTACTGTTGCCGTTTGTTGCGCAAGGCCCATGCCCGGGGCGCGCGGGTCACGGTGACGGGGTCCCGAGAGCGCTTGCAAGACATCGACCAGCAGTTGTGGGCCTTGTCACCCACCGAATTCGTGCCCCATGCTTGGGCCGATGCGCCGGCTGAAGTGCTGATGTGCAGCCCCATTGTGTTGTGCGAAACATTGACCCGGCCAGACCCCGGTCAGACCCCACCGATGCTGCTCAACTTGTTTGCGGAAATCCCCACTGAGTACACCCACTATGAAAGGGTGATTGAAGTGGTGGGTTTGGCTGAGGCCGAGCGGGCCCAAGCCAGGCAGCGCTGGCGTGCCTACGACCAAGCCCAGCACCGCTTGACCCGGCACGATGCCTCGCCCACTTCCACTGCGCCATGAACCCCACAGAACCACCCCCATCATGGGTGCCCACCCTGACCCAAGAAATTGCGCTGAACCAGGCCCCGATCCAAGCGCCAGCAGCGCATTCCCCAGCCCAGCCTTTTCCCTCGGCCCTGGACGAAACCCGTTTGTGCATGATGGTGACCGACCAGTTGTTGGCCCAATTGCCCGATTTGATCCGCGCCACCGTGCGCGCGCATTTGCAGCAAAGCCCCCTTCAGCCAGGTTTGGCAGACCCTGCCGAAACCGACAAGTCGGCATTCAAAAATCCCTAAACCACTGGATGGATGGCATGCCATGGCCCAGGTTATTGGCTCACCTTGGCGCCCACAAAGCAAACCATGGGTTATATTTTGTGCACCACCCGTTCGGTACAACCCTTTGAAAGGAACCCCCATGTTGATCAAGTACTCCCTCCTGGTTTCGGCCGCTTTGTTGGCGGTGTCGGCACAAGCCCAAACCGTGGTGAAAATTGGCCATGTGGGCCCCATCAGTGGCGCCATTGCCCACCTGGGCAAAGACAACGAGAACGGTGCGCGTTTGGCCATTGAAGACTTGAATGCCAAGGGCATCAGCATTGGTGGCGCCAAGGTGAAATTTGAATTGATTGCCGAAGACGATGCGGCCGATCCCAAACAAGGCGCAGCAGCGGCGCAAAAATTGGTGGACGGCAAGGTCAATGGCGTCATTGGCCACTTGAATTCGGGCACCTCCATCCCGGCGTCCAAAATTTACAGCGATGCCGGTATTCCCCAAATCTCCCCCTCGGCCACCAACCCCAAATTCACCCGCCAGGGCTACAAAACCACCTTCCGTGTGGTGGCCGATGACGTTCACTTGGGCGGCACCTTGGGCCGCTATGCGGTCAAAACCATGAAGGGCAAAAACATTGCTGTCATCGATGACCGCACCGCTTACGGACAGGGCGTGGCCGATGAGTTTGAAAAGGCCGTCAAGGCTGCTGGCGGCACCATCGTGGGTCGCGAATTCACCAACGACAAAGCCACCGACTTCATGCCCATCTTGACCACCCTCAAGGGCAAAAAGCCCGATGTGGTGTTCTTTGGCGGCATGGATGCCGTGGCCGGCCCCATGCTCAAGCAAATGAAGTCCTTGGGCGTGAGCGCCAAGTTCATGGGCGGTGATGGTATTTGCACCGGTGAGTTGTCCAAATTGGCCGGTGACGCCATGGCCGATGGCCAAGTGGTGTGCGCCGAAGCGGGCGGCGTTGAAGGCACACAGAAAAAAGCCATGGACGATTTTGGGGTGCGCTACAAAAAGCGTTTCAATGACGATGTGAAGCTGTACGCACCTTATGTGTACGACGCTGTGAATTTGATGGTGGACGCCATGGTCACTGCCAAGTCCAGTGATCCAGCCAAATACCTGCCCGTTTTGGCCAAAACCACAGGCTACAAAGGCGTGACCGGCACCATTTCCTTTGACGACAAAGGCGATGTGAAAAACGGCGCATTGACTTTGTACACCTACAAAGGTGGCAAGCGCGACATGTTGTCCGTGGTGCGCTGATCAGCGGCCGATCCCGCAACCATTGAAAAAGGCCCCGTGAGGGGCCTTTTTCTTGGGGATGGTGCACAGGTAAAACCTGACTCACCTGTATCACACCGCCTCAACCCAGTTCGCCCTCAGGGTGGAGGGCACGTTGGGCGAGGTGTTTGTTTTACGCCGTCTGGGCCAGGGCCTGCGGCATGACTTGTTCCAGGGCGCCTTCGAGCAAGTCGACGGTGCGGTCCACATTGAGGAGCTTTTCCAAGCCAAACAAGCCGATGCGGAAGGTCATGAAGTCGCTGCCTTCATCGCATTGCAAAGGCACACCGGCAGCGGTTTGCAGGCCTTGGGCCAAAAACTTTTTGCTAGACTGAACTTCCGGGTCTTGGGTGTAGCTGACCACCACACCCGGGGCTTCAAAGCCGGGGGCGGCAACGCTGGGGATGCCGTGGCGGCTGAGCATTTCTCTGGCTTTGCGACCGAGTTCTGCTTGGGCCAAGCGCAAACGATCAAAACCCAGGGCTTGGGACTCCAACATCACGGCGCACAAGCGCTTGAGCGCATCGGTGGGCATGGTGGCGTGGTAGGCATGGCTGCCTGCTTCATAGGCTTCCATGATTTGCAGCCATTTTTTCAGGTCACAGGCAAAGCTGGTGCTGGTGGTGCCGTCAATGGCTTGGCGGGCGCGCTCGCTCATGGCCACCATCGCACAACACGGCGAACTGCTCCAACCCTTTTGGGGGGCGGTCACCAGCACGTCGATGCCGCAGGCTTGCATGTCCACCCACATGGCACCCGAGGCAATGCAGTCCAAAACAAACAATCCACCCACCGCGTGCACCGCGTCGGCGACTTGGCGCAAATAGTCGTTGGGCAACATCATGCCGCAAGAGGTTTCCACATGCGGGGCAAACACCACAGCGGGTTTTTCGGCGGCAATGGTGCGCACCACTTCTTCGATGGGGGCGGGAGAGAAGGGCTCTTGGGCGCCCGGCTTCATGCGCCGCGCTTTAAGCACGGTGCAGGCCGATGGGATGCGGCCCATGTCAAAAATTTGCGTCCAACGGTAGCTGAACCAGCCGTTGCGCAGCACCAGCACAGGCTTGTCGGTGGCAAATTGTCGGGCCACGGCTTCCATGCCAAAGGTGCCACTGCCCGGGACCAAGACCGCACTGTGGGCGTGGTAGACCTCCTTGATCAAGCGCGAAATATCGCGCATAACGCTTTGAAAGTCTTTGGACATGTGGTTGAGCGAACGGTCGGTGTAGACCACCGAATATTCCAGCAGTCCATGGGGGTCGACGAGGGGCAGCAATCCAGGCATGGGGCTCTCCTTAAAGGGGGAGGGAGTCTATCATCGCAAGCACAACTGTGCATTTCCCCGCCTGCACCGATGTTGTCAAGCCGCGAGCTTGACCGTTTAGCATGGTTTCAAAGTCGTGTTCCACGCTAGGCCGTCCGCAGGATGGCAACACGGGCAACGGGTTTGAAGCAAGCCATTGATTTTTAAGGACATTAAATGAGCACATCCATGCCCAACCGAGGCCGCAGATCCATCGAAGTGCCTGGCGTCAGCCATGGCAATGCCCCGATTCCCATGGGTGCCCGGGTGGGCAACATGATTTATTCATCCGGCATCATGGGCAAAGACCCTGCCACCGACACCTTGCCAGCTGATGGCCCCAGCCAAGCCAAGTTCATGTTCATGAACTTGCGCAGCTTGTTGGCCCAGGGTGGGGCCGATCTGGGCGATGTGGTGCATGTCAAAGCCTATGTGAAAGACAACAGCCACCGCGATGCGCTGAATGCAGAGTGGCTCCAATGTTTCCCTGATCCGCATGACCGACCCGCTCGCCACACCATGGTGGCCGACTTGCCGGGTGGCATGCTGGTTCAAATCGAGGTCGTTGCGGTGGTCAAGGACGGTCAGCATGGATGACCCGGGCCAGCGCTTGCAGCGCCTGGATGTGTGTGCGGTGTCCGACGCCATGGACAAATTGGGCCTGCCCCCCAGCGTCAGCGGCCTGACCCAACAATCGACCCAACAACGCATTGCAGGAAAAGTGGTGACCTACAAATTGGTGCCGGCTGCGCAAGTGCCGCCCCATGAAGGGGCCCCGCGACAACTGGGCACCACCGCGATTGAAGCCGCGCAGCCCGGGGACGTGATCGTGATCGAGCAACGCACCGGTTTGGACGCAGGCTCCTGGGGCGGCATTTTGTCCTTGGCGGCCAAACTGCGGCAAGTGGCGGGGGTGGTGGTGGATGGCCCGGTGCGCGATATCGACGAGGCCCGCGCCTATGAGTTTCCGGTCTACGCCCGTGGCCTGACGGCCCGCACCGCTCGTTCTCGGGTGGCTGAAGCCTTCACCAACCAACCGGTGCGCATCGGTGAAGTGACGGTTTGCCCAGGGGATTACGTGATTGCCGATGCCAGCGGGGCGGTGTTCATTGCCGCCGCAGACATTGACCGCGTTTTGCAGGCCGCTGAAATGATCGTCGGCCGCGAAGCCGCCATGGCCCAAGCCCTGCGGGCCGGTCAACCCGTCAGCCAAGTGATGGGTGCGGATTACGAACACATGCTGAAATGATCCTTGCAGTATGGCGACGCCGACGGGGTGGTGGAAAATCCCCAACACATTTATCACCAGCCTCTGTCTTGTGGCGGTCCTGAGCACTCAGCAGGTCCTCTGCAGCACTGCGCTTGGTGATCCCCCTTCAGGAGAACCTTCATGCTCAACCCGGAACAAAACGCACAACTGACCCAAGTGGGTGCGGGCACGCCCATGGGCGAATTGCTGCGCCGCTATTGGATGCCGATCGCTGGCGTGTCAGAGTTTGACCACCAAGCCACCAAGGCGATTCGTTTGTTGGGTGAAGACTTGGTGCTGTACAAAGATTTGAGCGGTACCTATGGCCTGGTGGATCGGCAATGCGCCCACCGCCGCGCCGACCTGAGTTATGGCATGGTCGAGGCCAAAGGCCTGCGCTGCAATTACCACGGGTGGAACTTTGATGAATCAGGGCGCTGCATTGCACAACCCTATGAAGACACCGTTTACCCCGAGCGCAAGGCCAAAGATCGCATCCGCATCAAGTCTTACCCGGTGCAGAGCAAAGGTGGCATGTTGTGGACATTTATGGGGCCGCAGCCTGTGCCTTTGTTGCCCGACTGGGAGGCCTTTTCTTGGCCCAATGGCTTTAGCCAGGTGGTCATCTCTGAAGTGCCCTGCAACTGGTTTCAGTGCCAAGAAAACTCCATCGACCCCGTGCACTTCGAATGGATGCACGAGAACTGGGGCAACCGCCTGCGCACCGGCAGCACCAAGCTGGGTCCCACCCATTTGAAATTGGCCTTTGATGAGTTTGAATTTGGCTTCACCTATCGCCGCACCAAACAAGACAGCGACGAGCACAACCAAGCTTGGACGGTGGGCCGTGTCTGCCTGTGGCCGAATGGGTTTTTCTTGGGCGAGCATTTTGAGTGGCGTGTGCCCATCGACGACCACAACACCCTGAGCATCACCTGGAAATACACCCGCGTGCCAGCTGGGCGCGAACCCTACGTGCAAGACCACATCCCCACGTGGCACGGACCGCTCAAAGATGCACAGGGGCGCTGGATCGATACCCATGTGATGAATCAAGACTTTTTGGCCTGGGTGGGCCAAGGTGTGATTGCCGACCGCAGCCAAGAGATGTTGGGTGCCAGTGACGGTGGGGTGGTGACCATTCGGCGGCGCTTTTTTGATGAAATGGCGCGCATTGCCAAGGGCGAGGAAGCCAAGGGCATCCTGCGTGACCCGGCCCAAAATCAGCGCGTGGTCTTGCCCATGATGGACCGAGAGGAGCTGCTGCAAGCCCACACGGTAGAGCAAATCATGGCCAATCCGCGCTTGAAGATTCTGTATGCCACTTACCCGTTTCAGGCTGGTCAACCCGAGGATGTGCGGCTGGCTTTCTCACAAGCCATGGGCATCGATGCCAAACCGTATGACGGCATTGTGTTGCCGCGCAGCACTGAAAAAGCGGGCCTGTGAATCGCTCTTTAAAGCCAATCCAAACCCAAAAGAGTGCCGCCAATCAGGCTGAGCCCCCAATGATCACGCCAGTGCCCAGCACGCCCAAGGCGGCCGCGGTCACAGCATATCGATTGACGGCTTCGCGTTTCTGAAAAAACACCAGGGCCACCAGGATGGTCAAAAACACATCCATCGACACAATCAAGGTGGCCCGCGACAAAGAGCTCCAGTCAATGGCCACAAAATAAAGCAACTGCCCGGCTGAAGCCAATATGCCCGCGCTGAGCAGCCAGGGGTTGGGTTTTTGCAAGGTGTTTTTCACCGCCTCGCGGTAACTTTGCAAAAACACCGCCGAGGCCAAAAAAAGAATGGCCCCTACCAAGGCCCCCAGCATGGCACCAAATGCCGGTTCAGGGATGTGCAGCAGGCCAAATTTGCGCGACATATTGCCGGTGGCATAAGCCCCCGCCGAGACCACCCCGTACACCATGCCCATGCGCAAGGTCTGGCGGGTCGGCCCCTGGTACGCGGCGTCACCAGGATGGTGCGGTGTGATTTTTTGCTTGGACTCCCACACCAAGACGCCAAACCCGGCAAAGATCAAGGCCATGCCCACCATCGCTGACAGGTTCAGGCTTTCTCCCAGGCAAACCACGCCCAGCACCACCGAGAACAAAGGCACCAAACGCTTGACCGAAGAACTGCGCACCGCGCCCATGTATTGCACACTGGAATGAAAAAACACCCGGCCCACAAAAATGGTCAATGCACCGGCAGCGACAAACCAAGCCAGTCCCTCGGTGTTCAAGGCCTGCCCATCGGTACCTCCACCGATCAACCACACCACGCCAGCGATGAAGGCGGTCAGCAGGATGGATAAAAAAGCCCCGTTCTCACCCCCTTGGTGGGAAGAGCCCCGCGCAATGCAGGTGTTGGCCCCAGCCCAACAGGTGGCAGCCAGCAAGGCGATGATGTCAGCCCAAAAACTCATGGATAAGACATGCAAAAAAAAGAGGACAGGCGGAAATCCTTGGTGCAGAGGTTCAAGCTTGCAGGGTCCATAGGGGCGTAGCCTGTTCGCAGTCAGCCCACTGGGCCATATCGATCACCACCCGGTGCCCGGCATCGATCAAGGCTTTGGTCATTTCCGAGCCCAGGCCGTGGGTGCCGCCGGTCTTGATGACGGTTTTGATCTGGGATGGGGTGGTGGCAATGGGCGCTCCTGGTGGGGTGGTGGGCTGCAAACTGTAACCAACAACATGGCCCGGCGCGCAGACCCTGTCGTGCACACGACTGAGCTGGCCAGCTTTGGCGTCAGGGCCAAATCGATTTGGTGTAATCTGCGCCGGTCTTTGTTCTCAGGCCGCAGACCCTGCTCAGCCACCGCCGTCCCAGTGAGGCAGCCTTTTACTTCAACCAGGATGACCCATGAATTTTTTGCTCAAAACCCTGTCCATTGCCCTGGTTTGTCTGTCGCCTGTGCTCTCTTGGGCGCAAGACTACCCCGTCAAACCGGTCAAAATTTTGGTCGGCTATGTGGCCGGTGGCAGCCCCGATTTCGTGGCCCGCGCTTTGGCCCAAAAACTCACTGACATCTTGGGCCAACCCTTTGTGGTTGAAAACCGACCCGGTGGGGGTGGTTTGACCGCCACCGCTCAATTGGTGAAATTGCCCGCCGATGGCTACACCTTGATGTTGGGCGACACCAGCCAACTGGGCATTGCGCCACATATTTTCAAAAGCATGCCCTATGACACCTTCAAAGACTTGACGCCCATCTCTGGCTTGACCTATGAGCCTTTGTTGTTGGTGGCCAATGCCAAAACAGGCATCAAAACCCTGCAAGACCTGGTCAAAGAGGTCAAGGCGAATCCAGGCAAGGTCAATTACGGCTCCTCAGGTGTGGGCAGCATCCACCACATTTCGATGGAAGCCTTCAAGGCCGATGCGGGCTTGGACATCACCCACATTCCCTACAAAGGCAGCGGGCAGTCGGTGCCCGCCGTGTTGGCTGGCGATGTGCCGATTTTGTTGACCGCTTTCACCGCCTCTGCGCCCCACATCCGAGCCGGCACCTTGAATTTGCTGGCCGTCACCGGTGGCAAGCGCTGGTCGCGTTTTCCCGATACGCCGTCTTTGGCGGAAATGGTCAAAGACTACGACTTCCAGGCCGAGACAGGGGTCCTGGGTCCAGCGGGCATTCCCCCGGCCATCGTCAACAAGCTGCAGGCAGCAGTCAAGCAAGCCACCGAGAGCCCTGACTTTTTGGCCAAGTTCAAGGAAACAGGTTTTTCCATCATTTACAGCAACGCCAACGAGTACGGCGAGATCATCAAGAAAAACGTTCGCAAATACGAGCGTGCCGTCAAATTGGCCAACATCAAATCCGATTGATGCGGCAAGCCCACCCGAAGAGCACCCATATCACCGGCATGCACAGATGTTGACGCCAGCGCAAAACGAGCGCTTGGTGCGTGTGGGTCCTGGCACCCCCATGGGCAACTTATTGCGCCGCTATTGGATGCCGATCGCGGGCGTGTCTGAATTTGACGCAACCAGCACCAAACCGATTCGCTTGATGGGCGAAGACCTGGTGCTGTACAAGGACCTGGGCGGCACTTACGGCTTGGTGCAGCGCCAATGCCCACACCGACGCGCCGATTTGAGCTTTGGTATGGTGGAGGCGCAGGGCTTGCGCTGCAGCTACCACGGCTGGCAATTCGATCAAAACGGCGCTTGCATCCATCAACCGTTTGAGGACACTGCGCACCCTGAGCGCCAAGCCAAAGCGCGGGTCAAGCTCACGGCGTATCCAGTGCAAGCCAAGGGCGGCATGCTGTGGGCTTACATGGGGCCACAACCGGCCCCCTTGCTGCCCGATTGGGAGGCGTTTTCGTGGGACAACGGCTTCACCCAAGTGGTGCTCTCAGAGGTGCCGTGCAATTGGTTTCAATGCCAAGAAAATTCGATTGATCCGGTGCATTTTGAATGGATGCACGAGAACTGGGGCAACCGCCAGCGCACCGGCGAGGTTTGCTTTGGCGCTACCCATGTGAAGTTGGATTTCAAAGAGTTTGAGTTTGGCTTCACCTATCACCGGGTCAAACAAGACACCAGCGAAGACGACCAGGCCTGGACCGTGGGCCGGGTTTGCTTGTGGCCCAACGGCTTCTTCTTGGGGGAGCACTTTGAGTGGCGTGTGCCCATTGATGACGACAACACCTTGAGCGTCACCTGGAAATACACCCGTGTGCCGCGCGAACGCGAGCCTTATGCACAAACCCACATCCCGACTTGGTGGGGCCCGGTGAAAGACGAGCACGGTCGCTGGATCGACACCCATGTGATGAACCAAGATTTTTTGGCTTGGGTGGGGCAAGGCCGCATCGCCGACCGCAGCCGAGAAAACTTGAGTGCCAGTGACAGGGGCATTGTGGCCATGCGCCGCCGCTTCTTTGAGGAAATGGACACAGTGGCCCAAGGCGGCGAGCCCAAGGCCATCTTGCGCGATGCTGAGCGCAATGTGCGGGTGCCTTTGCCCATGGTCTACGGAGACCAAATCACCCAAAGCCGCACCCAGGCAGAAATTTTGGCCCATCCCACGCTCAAGCAGTTTTACACGGCTTATATTTTTCAAGCCGGGCAACCTGCCGCTGTGCGAGACATGGCCTCTCAAGCGCTGGGCATCGCCATGAAAGAATTTGACGGCGTGGTCATACCCCGCAAAGCCTAGGAGCGCGTACCCATGAACTTGGCCCATTTGCTCGAACGCGCTGCCCGCGATCACCCGCATGCCCCCGCCTTGGCTTGGGGAAAAACAGTGTTGCAAGACCATCTGGGTTTGTTCAAGCAAGTGTCCGCCATGGCATCTGGCATGCTGGCCCTGGGCCTTCAAAGCGGCGACCGGGTGGGTTTGGTGATGCGCAATCACCCTGCTTATTGGGAGTCACTGCTGGCCATTTGGCATGCCGGTTTGGTGGCTGTGCCCATCCACTCACAACTGCACCCCAAGGAGCTGGCCTACATCTTTGACGATGCTGGAACCCCTTTGGTGCTGGCCCACCCCAAAACCTTGAGCGCCTGTGAGCAAGGTGCCGCGCTGTCCCACAGCGTGCGCCATGTGGTGGATATCAATGGCGCGGCTTACCGGCGCATGGCCCAAGCGCCAGCCATGACCTTGACCGCGCGAGGGGCGCAAGATTTGGCCTGGTTGTTCTACACCAGTGGTACCACGGGGCGACCCAAAGGCGTCATGCTGTCGCACCACAACATGATGGCCATGTGCCAGCACTACTTCGCCGATGTCGATGACATCGGGGTGGAGGACTGCATCATCCACGCCGCGCCCATGTCACATGGCTCGGGCTTGTATTCAGTGCCTCATTTGGCGCGGGCTGCGTGCAACGTGATCCCCGAGTCGGGTGGGTTTGATGCCCAAGAGTTGTTTGATTTGGGCACCCACTGGCAGGGCATCTCCATGTTCGCCGCACCGACCATGCTCAAGCGCTTGGTCGAAGCCCCCAGCGATGATCCGTTCACCGGATTGAAAACCATCATTTACGGTGGTGGACCCATGTATGTGGCCGATATTGAAGCGGCCTTGGCCCGATTTGGCCCGCGGTTTGTGCAAATTTATGGCCAAGGTGAGTCGCCCATGACCATCACCGTGAGCTCCAAAGACATGCACCGCGATGCCCAGCATCCACGCCATGCCCTGCGTTTGGCTTCGGTCGGCAGGCCCTTTGAAGGATTGCAAGTGCAGGTGATGGACGATGAAGACCGGCCTGTCGCGGTGGGCGAGATTGGCGAGGTTTGCGTTCGCGGCGAGGTGGTGATGCAAGGCTATTGGCAAAACCCTGCGGCTTCGGCGCAAACCCTGCGTCAGGGATGGCTGCACACCGGCGACATGGGCAGCTTGGATGAAGAAGGCTTTTTAACCCTCAAGGACCGCAGCAAAGACCTGATCATTTCGGGCGGCAGCAACATCTATCCGCGTGAGGTGGAAGAGGTGCTGCTGCTGCACCCCAGCGTGTCTGAGGTGTCGGTGGTGGGGCGCACCCACCCAGAATGGGGCGAAGAAGTGGTGGCTTTTGTGGTGTTGCGGCCCCTCGCCAATGGGGACGAACAACAAACCTTGCATGATTTGGATGCCCATTGCTTGTCGCACATGGCACGCTTCAAGCGGCCCAAGCAATACCGTGTGGTGGATCATTTGCCCAAGAACGAGACTGGAAAAGTTTTGAAAACCGAATTGAGAAAACTTCTCTATGTCTAATCCACCTTGGCGCACCTGGATGCCCTTGTTCATCACCTTGTTGATCCAGGCCCTGGTGACCATGGCATTGTTGACCTTGCCGGTGATGGCCCCGGTGGTGGCCAAAGCCATGAATGTCTCTCCCACCTTGTTGGGGGTGTACATCGGCATCTCTTATGTGGGTGCCATTTTGGCCAGCTTGGCCTCGGGTGCCAGCGTGATCCGCATGGGCCCCATTCGGGTGAGCCAGTGGGGTTTGGTGCTGTGCGCGCTGGGCTTGGCTTTGTGCGCCATGCCGTGGATTCCTGCCATGGTGCTGGGCGCTTTTTTGGTGGGTTTGGGTTACGGCCCCATGACCCCGGCGAGTTCGCACCTGTTGGCCCGCTCTACGCCAGCACACCGCTTGTCTTTGGTGTTTTCGGTCAAGCAAACCGGTGTCCCGCTGGGGGGAATGATGGCTGGGGCCATGGTTCCGCCCCTGTTGTTGTGGGTGGATTGGCAAACATCGCTGCTGATTGTTTCGGCAGCTTGCATGTTGTGTGCGCTGGCGGCGCAACCCCAGCGCGACGCCTTGGATGACGATCGAAAACCCGATCAGCCCCTGCGCTGGGGCAATATTTTGCAACCCATTCGGCTGGTGTTTTCGCACCGTTCTTTGGCCACCCTGGCGGTTTGTTCCTTCATGTTTTCAGTGGTCCAAATGTCTTTGATGACCTATTTGGTCACCTATTTGCACGATGAATTGATGCTGACCTTGGTCGGTGCCGGCTTGGCCATGACCTTGACCCAATTTGGTGGGGTGATGGGGCGGGTGATGTGGGGCTATGTGGCCGACCGCTGGATCAAACCCTTGCGCACGCTCAGCTTGCTCGCCATCACCATGTCGGGCACGGCCATGGCCTGTGCCTTTTTCGAGGTGGGCACCTCGGCTTTGTGGTTCAACGCGGTGTTGGTGGTGTTTGGTGCCACGGCGATCGGCTGGAATGGTGTTTATCTCGCCGAAGTGGCGCGCCAAGCCCCGCCGGGCATGGCCAGCGTGGCCACGGGTGGCACCCTGGCGGTGACGTTTTTAGGGGTGGTGTTTGGCTCCCCCTTGGTGGGTTGGATATCCAATGCCACCGGCACCTATCGCTCTGGCTTCATCGCTTTGAGCCTGTTGGCTTTCATCTGTTTTTCCTTGTTGACCTGGTTGAGCCGTGGCAAAAAAGCCCCTCTTGAATTGAAGGTGTCATCATGATGTGTAGCGAGCCAGTGGTTTCAGCATCCACATCGTTTGTCAATGCGGGCGTGACAGTCCAGCGCGCTTTGGCTGCATCGATGCTGGCAGCTTTGGGGTTGTTGTCTGCATGCCAGTCCGAAGTTGATCGATGTGTCACAGCGGGTGTTGCGGCTGAACTCGAGTCACAGCAAGACCAAAGAATCAGGCTGACCAAATGGGAAGAACAAAGCCAAGAAAACACCCAAGCCTGGGACCGGTTTTTGGCCGCTAGGCCCATGGAGTGCATGGACCGGGAGAGTTTTTACGCCAGCCCCATCGGTGCGCCGCACCGAAAAGAGCTGTCATTTTTGCGTGGAGGCGGTGATTTGCGGCCTGGCCTGTCTGCCTACGAAAAACACTGCCAGTTATCTGCCTTCAAACCACCTTTTCCAGGCTTGGCCATGGACCCACCCAGCACAGACACCAGTTCATCTGAGCAAATTGAATTCAAGGTGCGCGTGATTTGCATGCAGGCGACCAAAAAATAGCCAAAAAAATACCCCATGAATGGGGCATTTGGCGGAGAGGGCGGGATTCGAACCCGCGGAGGGCTGTTAACCCTCACACGCTTTCCAGGCGTGCGACTTAAACCGCTCATCCACCTCTCCGGAAGCGTCAAATTGTAGCAGTGCTATGCAGGTACACTTCGCGCCTATTTGACCCGCCCCTCACCCGGCTTGACAGGAGTCGTGCATGAAGTTTCGCTTTCCCATCGTCATCATTGACGAGGATTTTCGCTCTGAAAACACATCGGGATTGGGCATCCGTGCCTTGGCCGACGCGATTCAATCCGAGGGTTCTGAGGTGCTCGGCGTGACCAGTTACGGCGACTTGAGTCAATTTGCCCAGCAACAGTCGCGGGCCAGTGCGTTCATTTTGTCGATTGACGATGAAGAGTTTTCTCCCGGTCCCGATTTGGACCCGGTGGTGGTGAACCTGCGCAGCTTCATCAACGAAGTGCGCCGCAAAAACGCTGACGTGCCGATTTATGTCTATGGCGAAACCAAAACCTCGCGCCATTTGCCCAATGACATCTTGCGCGAACTGCATGGTTTCATCCACATGTTCGAAGACACGCCTGAGTTTGTGGCACGCCACATCATCCGCGAGGCCAAAAGTTATTTGGAGGGCGTGCAACCGCCTTTCTTCAAAGCCTTGCTCGACTATGCGGAAGATGGCTCTTATTCCTGGCATTGCCCGGGTCACTCGGGTGGCGTGGCATTTTTAAAGAGCCCCGTGGGCCAAATGTTTCACCAGTTTTTTGGCGAAAACATGTTGCGCGCCGACGTGTGCAATGCGGTGGAAGAGCTCGGTCAATTGCTCGATCACGACGGCGCCATTGGCGAGAGCGAGCGCAATGCCGCGCGCATTTTCAACGCCGATCACTGCTTTTTTGTCACCAACGGCACCAGCACCTCCAACAAAATGGTGTGGCACCACACGGTGGCCCCGGGGGACGTTGTGGTGGTCGACCGTAATTGCCACAAATCGGTGCTGCACGCCATCATCATGACGGGCGCTGTGCCGGTGTTTCTCAAGCCCACGCGCAACCACTTCGGCATCATTGGTCCCATCCCCAAGTCGGAATTTGAGCCCGCCACCATTCAGGCCAAGATCAAGGCCAACCCTTTGCTCAAAGGGGTGGATGAAAAACAGGTCAAGCCCCGGGTGCTGACCTTGACACAGTCAACCTACGACGGCGTGTTGTACAACACCGAAACCATCAAAAAGATGCTCGATGGCTATGTGGCCAACTTGCATTTTGATGAGGCCTGGTTGCCGCATGCGGCGTTTCACCCGTTTTATGGCACCTACCATGCCATGGGCAAAAAGCGCGAGCGCCCATTGGAGTCGATGGTGTATTCGACCCAATCCATCCACAAATTGCTTGCCGGCATCAGCCAAGCCAGCCATGTGTTGGTGCAAGACTCGCAAAACAACAAGCTGGATCGGCATTTGTTCAACGAAGCCTATTTGATGCACACCAGCACCAGCCCGCAGTACAGCATCATCGCCAGTTGCGATGTGGCCGCCGCCATGATGGAGCCCCCGGGTGGGACCGCCCTGGTGGAAGAAAGTATCTTGGAGGCGCTGGATTTCCGCCGCGCCATGCGCAAGGTCGATGACGAGTACGGCAAAGACTGGTGGTTCAAAGTGTGGGGCCCCGATCAATTGGTCGAGGATGGCATCGGCCGCGCCGAAGACTGGATCATCAAGGCAGAGGGTCGCACCGCCAAATGGCATGGCTTTGGCAAGTTGGCCGATGGCTTCAACATGCTGGACCCGATCAAGGCCACCATCGTCACCCCTGGCCTGGACCTGAATGGGCTTTTTGACCAACAAGGCATACCGGCCAGCATCGTGACCAAGTTTTTGTCCGAGCACGGTGTGATCGTGGAGAAAACCGGGCTTTACAGTTTCTTCATCATGTTCACCATTGGCATCACCAAGGGCCGGTGGAATTCCTTGCTCACGGCTTTGCAGCAGTTCAAAGACGATTACGACCGCAACCAACACCTGTGGCGGGTCTTACCGGAGTTTTGTCAAAAGCACAGAACCTATGAACGCATGGGCCTCAAAGACCTGTGCCAGCATGTGCACAGCCTGTACGCCAAACACGATGTGGCCCGCTTGACCACCGAGATGTACCTGAGCGACCTCACGCCGGCCATGAAGCCCAGCGACGCCTATGCGCAAATTGCGCACCGCAACACCGAGCGCGTGCCCATCGATGCGCTCGAAGGGCGCATCACCACCAGTTTGGTCACCCCTTATCCACCGGGCATTCCTTTGCTGATCCCTGGTGAGGTGTTCAACCGAAAAATCATCGACTACTTGAAGTTTTCACGCGAGTTCAACACCCAATGCCCGGGGTTCGAGAGCGACATCCATGGTTTGGTCGAAGAAAAAGACGCCCAGGGTGTGACGCACTATTACGCGGATTGCGTCAAAGTCGGCACCTGAATGAAAACGCCCCTGGGCAGGGGCGTTGCGTGGGTGGTGTCAGTATTAAGCGCTGGGCTCGGCGATGCCGCCCACCACTTGGCTGAAGCCGCCATCCACGTAAGTGATTTCAGCGGTGACGCCAGCCGCCAAGTCGCTCAGCAAAAAGGCCGCCACATTGCCCACGTCTTCAATGGTGACGTTGCGCCGAATGGGTGAGGCTTCGGCCACCACTTTGAGGATCTTGCCAAACCCTTGGATGCCACTGGCGGCCAGGGTTTTGATCGGGCCGGCACTGATGCCATTGGCGCGCAAACCCCGGCCTTGGCTGCCCAGCGATTCAGCGAGGTAACGAACACTGGCCTCCAACGAGGCTTTGGCCAAGCCCATGGTGTTGTAGTTGGGCACGGTGCGCAATGCGCCCAAATAGCTCAGCGTCAGCACAGACGCGTTGTCATTGAGGTGGGGCAGGGCCGCTTTGGCCAAGGCCGGAAAGCTGTAGGCACTGATGTCGTGAGCAACGCGAAAAGCCTCTCGGCTCAAGCCTTCGAGGAAGTCACCGGCAATCGCTTCACGGGGGGCGAATCCAATGGCGTGCACCAAGCCGTCAAACTTTGGCCAATGGGCGCTCAGGTCCGTCATCAGCCGCTCAATCTGGCCGTCGTCACCCACATCGCAGTCAAAAATCAGTTCGCTGTCAAAGGCTTTGGCAAATTCGGCGGTGCGCTCTTTGAAACGCTCGCCCACATAACTCAAAGCGATCTCGGCACCTTGCTGGCGGCAGGCGCGGGCAATGCCGTAGGCGATGGAGCGGTTCGACAAGACCCCGGTGATCAGCAGTTTTTTCCCGCTCAAAAAACCATTTATTTGCGACATGGCGCGCATCTCCATTGAAAATCTTGCAGAATTGTCGCATGCGATGGTTTTTGTTCCTGTGTTTGTGTTGGGTGGTTGCGCCTTCTTGGGCGGCGCATGCCTATGCCCAATTTGGTGACATCAAATACCCACCGGATTTCAGCCATTTTGAATATGTGAATCCACAAGCCCCCAAGGGCGGCAGCATCGCCATGGTGGCCCCCACCCGCGGCTCCAATTTTGACAAGTACAACCCCTTCACCCTGAAGGGAACCCCACCACCGGCATTGAGCAGTTTGCTGTTTGAGAGCTTGCTGACTGGCACCATGGACGAACCCACCACGTCCTATGGTTTGCTGGCAGAGGATGTCAGTGTGTCAGCAGACCGCTTGTCGGCAACCTTCAAAATTCGACCGCAAGCCCGCTTTCACAATGGCGACCCGGTGTTGGCCTTGGATGTGAAGCACTCATTTGACCAACTCACCAGCCGCGCCGCCGCCCCCCAATACCGCACCTACTTTGCAGAGGTCAAGGCGGTGGTGGTGCTGGGTGAGCGTTTGGTGCGGTTTGATTTCAAACGTGTCAACCCCGAGTTGCCTTTGATCGTGGGAGGCATGCCGGTCTTCAGCCACCGCTGGGGCGAAGGCAAGCCGCTGGACAAAATCATCACCGACACACCGATTGGTTCTGGCCCTTACACCATTGGCTCGGTGGATTTTGGCCGCGATGTGCATTACCAACGCGATGCCAAGTATTGGGCCCAAGACATCAATGTGCGCAAAGGCATGTACAACTTTGACCGCATCACCTACCGGCTGTACAAAGACAGCACGGCGCAGTTGGAAGCGTTCAAAGCGGGGGAATTTGAATACATCCAGGCTTTTGTGGCGCGTGAATGGGCGCGGGCCTATTCTGGCAAAGCCTTTGACAGCGGCCAACTCATCAAGCGTGAGCTGCAGCATGGCAATGCGGGTGACTTTCAAGGTTTTTTGTTCAACACCCGCTTGCCCAAGTTCAAAGATGTGCGGGTGCGCCAAGCCATTGCCCTGGCCATGGACTATGAGTGGATGAACCGACAGCTTTTCTACAACGCCTACACCCGGGTGAGGGGATATTTTGTGGGCAGTGACTTTGAGGCCAAGGGTCTGCCCACCGAGCGCGAATTGGCCTTGCTCGAGCCTTTGCGTCGCCAGCTCGATGCGGCGGTGTTTGATCAGCCCGTTCCTTTGCCACCGGTGACGTCTTTGGACCCAGCGTCGGGCAAAACTTTGCGCGACAACCTGCGTCTGGCGAAAAAATTGTTGCAAGATGCCGGCTGGACCTACCGCGATGGCGCTTTGCGCAATGCCCAGGGCCAGGCCTTCACATTGGAGTTTTTGGACAACTCCGGCAGCATGGGCCGGGTGGTGACCCCGTTTGCCAAGAACCTGCAAAAGTTGGGCTTCAGCGTGAATTACAAGGTGATTGATTTCGCCATTTTGCAAAAACGCATGGATGTGTTTGATTTTGAAATCATCAGCTCGCGCTATGTGGGCAGCGAGTCGCCGGGGACTGAATTGCTGGAGCGCTTTGGCTCCAAAGCCGCTGACACCGAAGGCTCGAGCAATGTGTTGGGGCTCAAAGACCCGGCGGTAGATGCTTTGCTCGACCAGGTGATCACCGCCCAAACCCGGCCGCAGTTGACCGATGCCCTGCGCGCCTTGGACCGGGTGCTGCGCCATGGCCACTACAGCGTGCCGCACTGGTATGGCGGCGTGCACCGGGTGGCCTGGCGGGGCGGGCGCTTTGAGCAACCGGCGGTCACGCCGCGTTATTACCAACCCGAAGCTTGGATCAGTTCGACGTGGTGGGCCAATGCGGCCAACCGCAGTCAAGGGGCGGGGGTGCGCTGACATGTTGATGTATGTGTTCAAACGTTTGTTGTTGATGATTCCCACCTTGTTTGGTGTGTTGTTGGTGACCTTTGCGGTGATTCAGTTTGTGCCGGGTGGACCCGTGGAGCAAATGGTGTCGCAACTGCAAGGCCGCGATGGCGGTGGCGAAGGGGCGGCGCAAAGTGGTGCTGGCTACCGTGGCCGACAGGGTGTTGATGCAGCCCGCATCGAAGAGATCAAGCAGCTGTATGGGTTCGACAAACCTGCCACCGAGCGTTTTGTGCAAATGCTGGGCCAGTTTGCCCGGTTTGATTTGGGCAAAAGCTTTTTCCATCCCAAGTCGGTGTGGGAGTTGGTGAAAGAAAAATTACCGGTGTCGATCAGCTTGGGGCTGTGGACCTTCTTTCTCAGTTATTTGATATCGGTGCCCTTGGGCATCGCCAAAGCCGTGCGTGCAGGCACCCGCTTTGACACCTTGACCAGCTTATTGGTGCTGACCGGTTACGCCATTCCCGGTTTTGTTTTGGGTGTGGCCTTGCTGGTGATTTTTGGGGGGCAGTTGCAATGGTTCCCGTTGCGTGGGCTGACCTCTGGCAACTGGGCTGAGTTGAGCTTTGGTGCCAAAGTGGTGGATTACCTGTGGCACATTGCCTTGCCCATCACGGCGAGTGTGTTGGGTGCTTTTGCGGTGACCACCATGTTGACCAAAAATGCATTTTTGGAAGAGATTCGCAAGCAATATGTGTTGACCGCCCGCGCCAAGGGCATGAGCGAGGGGCGCGTGCTGTGGAAGCATGTGATGCGCAATGCCCTCATTCCATTGGTCACCGGGTTCCCCGCAGCGTTCATTGGGGCTTTTTTTACCGGTTCCTTGTTGATCGAAACTTTGTTTTCTTTGGATGGGCTGGGTTTGCTCAGTTACGAAAGTGTGATGCGCCGTGATTACCCGGTGGTCTTGGGCACTTTGTATTTGTTCACCCTGATTGGTTTGGTCACCAAACTCATCAGTGATCTTTGTTATGTGTGGGTGGATCCGCGTGTCAAATTCGATTGAATCCACTTGGGTGGCTTCGCCCACACCGGCCAAACGCGCTTGGTTGCGGTTCAAGCGCCATCGCCTGGGGTTTGCCAGCCTGGTCATTTTTGTGGCCATGACCTTGCTCAGCTTGGGCGCCGAACTCATCTCCAATGACAAGCCCTTGCTGGCCCGCCATGACGGGCGCTGGTATGTGCCATTGGTGCAAAACCTGCCGGAGACGGTTTTCGGCGGGGACTTCGACACCCCCACCGACTTTTTAGACCCTTTTATCCAAGCCCAATTCGCCAAGCCCGGCAACTGGGCGATTTACCCCGTCAACCCCTACCACCACAGCACCTTGAATTACTTTGCCAAAGAGCCCAACCCCAGCGGCCCGTCGGCAGACAACTGGTTGGGCACCGATGACCGGGGCCGCGATGTGTTGGCCCGGCTGATCTATGGCTTTCGGGTGTCGGTGCTGTTTGCCTTGGCCTTGACGGTCGTTGGCACGATTTTGGGTGTGGTCACAGGGGCCATTCAAGGGTTTTTTGGCGGCAAAACCGATTTGGCCTTTCAACGCTTCATCGAAATTTGGTCGGCCATGCCCGAGCTGTATTTGCTGATCATTTTTGCGGCGGTGTTTGACCCGAGCGTGGGCTTGCTGCTGATCTTGTTGAGTTTGTTTGGTTGGATGGGCTTGAGCGACTATGTGCGCGCAGAGTTTTTGCGCAACCGGCAACTCGACTATGTGCGGGCGGCCAAAGCCCTGGGTTTGAGCCCCTGGGCGATCATTCGACGCCATGTGTTGCCCAACAGCATGACGCCCGTGGTGACTTTCTTGCCCTTTCGCATGAGTGCCGCGATCTTGGCCCTGACCAGCTTGGATTTTCTGGGCTTGGGGGTGCCCCCAGGCACGCCCAGTTTGGGTGAACTGCTGGCCCAGGGCAAAACCAATATCGACGCCTGGTGGATCTCCTTGTCCACGTTTTTGGTGTTGGTGGGCACCTTGTTGTTGCTGACCTTCATGGGTGACGCTTTGCGCGACGCCCTGGACCCGCGCAAGGCGGACCAATGAGCCAGGTCCCAAGCCCTTTGTTATCTCTGCGCCAATGGCGGGTGTCTTTTGGTGGGCATGAGGTGGTGCACGGCATCGACCTGGACTTGGCGGCGGGCGAACGCCTGGCCTTGGTCGGCGAGTCGGGCTCGGGCAAAACTGTGACAGCGTTGGGTGTGTTGCGGTTGCTGGGCACCGCGCAATTGACCGGTACATGCTGGTTCAATGGTGAAGACCTGATGCAAGCCAGCGAGGCTCGCATGCAGCAGCTGCGTGGCCAAGACATCGCCATGGTGTTCCAAGAGCCCATGACCGCGCTCAACCCCTTGTTCACCATCGGCGATCAACTGTCTGAAGTGTTGCTGCTCAAAATGGCTCTGTCGCGCCGCGATGCCTGGGAGCGCAGTGCAGAAATGCTCAGCCAAACCGGCTTGAACCCGCCCGAGCGTTTTTTGAAGTCCTACCCGCACCAACTATCTGGGGGGCAACGCCAGCGCGCGATGATTGCCATGGCCTTGGCCTGCCGCCCCAAATTGTTGTTGGCCGATGAGCCCACCACCGCCTTGGATGTGTCCATGCGGGGTCAAATTTTGGACTTGCTCGACACTTTGCAGCGCGAAACCGGGACGGCGGTGTTGATGATCACCCACGACCTGAATTTGGTGCAACGCTTTGCCGATCGGGTAGCGGTGATGGAACAGGGGCATGTGGTGGAACACGGTCCGGTGCAGCAAGTGCTCCAACAACCGCAACACCCCTACACCCGCAAACTGGTGGACAGCCGACCCCAGCGCCATTTGGCTGATGTGCAAGCCCAGGCCCCTTTGGTGGCCGAGGTGAAAGACTTGCGGGTCAGTTACCGAACCCGATTGCCGGGCTGGCGGGGTTGGTTCAAAGCGGGTGCTTTTGTCGCCGTTGACCAGGTCAGCTTTTCCATCCGGCGAGGCGAAACTTTGGGTGTTTTGGGCGAGTCGGGGTCAGGCAAATCCACCTTGGCCTTGGCATTGTTGGGCCTGTTGCCGTTCCAAGGTCAGTTGCAAGTGATGGGGCAAGGCTGGCAACACCATCACCCAGCAGACTTGCCCTTGCGCCGCGTGGTTCAAGTGGTGTTCCAAGACCCGTACTCCTCGCTGTCACCGCGCATGACGGTGGAAGACGTGGTGGGCGAGGGTTTGAGGGTGCATCAGCCCCAGCTGTCAGATCAAGAGCGCCAAGCCATGGTCAAGCAGGTTTTGGCTGAGGTGGGCATGCGTGAGAGCGAATTTCCAGGCTTGTTGCAGCGCTACCCCCATGAGTTTTCCGGTGGTCAGCGCCAGCGCATCGCGGTGGCCCGTGCGCTGGTGTTGGAGCCTCAATTGCTGGTCTTGGATGAACCCACCAGCGCCCTGGATGTGTCGATTCAAAAGCAATTGCTGCAACTGCTGCAAACCTTGCAAGCTGAGCGTGGCTTGAGCTATTTGCTGATCACCCACGACATGGACGTCATCCAAGCCATGGCCCATCAGGTCATGGTGATGAAAGATGGCCAAGTGGTGGAGTCAGGCGAAACCCAAGCCGTGTTGGCACAACCCCGCCACACCTACACCCAAACCCTGGTGCAGGCCTCAGCCCCAGCCATCGCAAGGTCATAAAGCGATTGAAATCAAATATTTAGCGGTTATAATATTTGCTTGACGACCAACCGGGCGGATACCAACCGCCCGTTTTTTTTGGTCAATCGCTTTTCGGTTTGGGGTGTGATTGTCTGTGGCCTTGCAAGAAGTTGTTGTTCAAACCGTGACCGGACTCGGTTACGACCTGGTGGAGCTGGAACGCTCGGCCGGTGGTTTGCTGCGCATCACCATTGACCACCCCTGGACCATGGGCGACGAGGCCGTGTTTGTGACGGTGGAAGACTGTGAAAAAGTCACCCGCCAACTGCAATTTGTGTTGGAAGCAGAGGAAGCGGAATACCGCCGCTTGGAGGTGTCCTCGCCGGGCATCGACCGGCCTTTGCGCCACCAAGCCGACTTTGAGCGGTTTGCGGGTGAAGTGATTGACATCACCTTGAAGGCGGCCATGGGTGCTGCGGCCGGTGGCCAGGTATCGGCACTTCGGAAAAAATTCAGAGGCACGCTGGAAAAAGGCGAGGCCCCCGGACATTGGCAAATTGTTTGGCGCGATGAGGCGCCCACCAAGCCCGGTCAGCGGATCAGTCAGAAAAGGGCAACCCCGCCATCACAGGTGCTGGGGTTTGCATTGGAAGAGTTGCGCGAGGCACGCCTTGCGCCTTTGGTTGATTTCAAGGGTCGTTCGGCCCGTTCAGTTTGAGCACGAGAGGAGTCAGAGATCATGAACCGCGAAATGTTGATGTTGGTGGATGCCATCTCGCGAGAGAAAAATGTCGAGCGCGATGTGGTGTTTGGGGCGGTCGAATTGGCCTTGGCCCAGGCCACCAAAAAGTTGTTTCAAGGCGACGTGGACATCCGCGTGGCAGTCGACCGCGACAGTGGTGATTACGAAACCTTTCGCCGCTGGATGGTGGTGCCCGACGAGGCCGGTTTGCAAAACCCGGATGCTGAAGAATTGCTCATGGACGCCACCGACCGCGTGTCTGATGTCGAGGTGGGTGAGTACATCGAAGAGGGCGTGGAATCTCTGCCGATTGGCCGCATTGGTGCCATGGCGGCCAAGCAAGTCATCTTGCAAAAAATCCGTGACGCCGAGCGCGAGATGCTGCTCAACGACTTTTTGTCGCGTGGCGACAAAATTTTTGTCGGCACGGTCAAGCGCATGGACAAGGGCGACATCATCGTCGAGAGCGGCCGGGTGGAAGGTCGTTTGAGACGTGGCGAAATGATCGCCAAAGAAAACCTGCGCAACGGCGACCGCGTGCGCGCCATGATCATGGAAGTGGACCTGACCTTGCGCGGCGCCCCCATCATTTTGTCGCGCTCTGCGCCAGAGTTCATGATGGAGCTGTTCCGCCAAGAAGTGCCCGAGATCGAGCAGGGCTTGCTGGAGATCAAATCTTGCGCCAGAGACTCAGGCTCACGCGCCAAAATTGCCGTGATTTCGCACGACAAGCGGGTCGACCCCATCGGCACCTGTGTCGGTGTGCGCGGCACCCGTGTCAATGCCGTCACCAACGAATTGGCCGGCGAACGGGTGGACATTGTGTTGTGGAGCGAAGACCCCGCGCAGTTCGTGATTGGCGCTTTGGCCCCCGCCAACGTCAGCTCGATCGTGGTGGACGAAGAAAAGCACGCCATGGACGTGGTGGTTGACGAAGAAAACCTGGCCATCGCCATTGGCCGTGGTGGTCAAAACGTGCGTTTGGCTTCTGACCTCACGGGTTGGAAGATCAACATCATGGACGCCAACGAATCGGCGCAAAAACAAGCCAACGAAACCGATTACCTGCGCACCTTGTTCATGGAAAAGCTCGACGTCGACCAAGAGATTGCCGACATCTTGATCGCCGAGGGTTTCACCAGCTTGGAAGAGGTGGCTTATGTCCCCTTGCAAGAAATGTTGGAAATCGAAGGCTTTGACGAAGACACCGTCAACGAGTTGCGCACCCGCGCCAAAGACATGCTGCTGACCATGGAAATTGCCCGTGAAGAAAGCATCGAAGAGGTCTCTCAAGACCTGCGCGACCTGGAGGGCTTGGATGCCGATTTGATCGCCACATTGGCGCAAAACGGTGTCAACACCCGAGACGAATTGGCAGACCTGGCCGTGGATGAGCTGACCGCCATCACCGGCCAACCGGAGGAGGAGGCCAAGGCCCTGATCCTGAAGGCACGCGAACATTGGTTCGCAGGTCAAGAGTAATGGTCATGGAGAGGAACACCACAAATGTCCAGTACGACGGTTGCCGAGTTTGCCAACGAACTCAAAAAATCCACCAGCACGCTGATCGAGCAATTGCGCTTGGCCGGTGTTGAAAAATCAACCCCCAACGATGCCCTCACCGATGGTGACAAGCAAAAGCTATTGAACCATCTCAAAGCCAGCCACGGCACAGAATCGCCCGAGCGCAAAAAAATCACCTTGGTCAAAAAGTCCACCAGCGAGATCAAGCAAGCCGATGCCACCGGCAAAGCCCGCACCATTCAAGTCGAAGTGCGCAAGAAGCGCACCTTCATCAAGCGCGATGATGGCCCAGAGGCCGTTGAAGCCCCTGCCCCGGTTGAAGCCCCTCGTCCCGCGGCTGCGCCCGTGCCCGTGGCACCGGCCATTGATGAAGCCGAATTACAACGGCGCGAACAAGACGCGCTGCGCCAAGCCGAACTGATTCGCCGCCAAGAAGCCGAAATTCTGGCCAAACGCGAAGCCGCTGATGCCCGGGCTTTGGCCGCCAAACAAGCCCAGCAAGAGCCCACACCTCAAGAGACGGTGGCCGAACCAGCGACCCAAGCGCCCATCGAACCGTTGGTTGAGGCCGCCGTGCCCGCAGCCCCAGTGGCTTTGACGGCCGCCGAAAAGGCCCAGCAAGCCGCTGACACCGCTTTGGAAGCCAGCAAATCCAGCGACGAGCGTCGCAGCAAGGCCTTGGCTGAGGCCGAAGCCATTCGCACCATGATGAATGCGCCCAAACGGGTCTTGGTGGCGAAAAAACCTGACGAGCCCAAGCCTGCAGAAGCTGCTGGTGCCAAAAAGGGAACCTTGCACAAGCCCGCCGTGGGCACAGTCAAACCAGCTGCGGCCAAACCCGCTGGCACCGATGCCACAGCGCCCAAAGAAGGACAGAAAGAGCTCAAAAGCGCCAAACTGTCTTCCAGCTGGGCCGATGACCAAAGCAAGAAAAAAGAAATCAAAACCCGCGGCGACAGCAACACCGGTGTGGGGCGCAACAGTTGGCGCGGTGGTCCACGGGCCCGCAACCGTGACCGCGATCGCGATGACCAACCCCAGGCCTCGGCACCTGTTGAACAGCGCATCATTGAAGTCCATGTGCCCGAAACCATCACCGTGGCAGAGTTGGCGCACAAGATGGCGATCAAGGCTTCTGAGGTCATCAAGCAATTGATGAAGCTCGGCCAAATGGTGACCATCAACCAGCCCTTGGACCAAGACACCGCCATGATCGTGGTGGAAGAAATGGGCCACAAAGCCATCGTGGCAGCCCTGGATGACCCAGAGGCCTTCACCGATGAAGAAGATTCAGCCACCAAATCAGAGTCTTTGCCCCGAGCCCCTGTGGTGACGGTCATGGGCCACGTTGACCATGGCAAAACTTCGTTGCTCGACCGCATCCGCCAGGCCCGTGTGGCCGCCGGTGAAGCCGGTGGCATCACCCAGCACATTGGGGCTTACCACGTTGAAACCCCGCGCGGCATGATCTCCTTTTTGGACACCCCTGGCCACGAGGCGTTCACCGCCATGCGGGCCCGTGGTGCGCAGGCCACCGACATCGTGATTTTGGTGGTCGCCGCCGACGACGGCGTGATGCCGCAAACCCGTGAAGCCATCAAACACGCCAAAGCGGCGGGTGTGCCGATCGTCGTGGCGCTGAACAAAATGGACAAACCCGACGCCAACCCCGATCGCGTCAAAGGCGAGTTGGTCACCGAAGAAGTGGTGCCAGAAGAGTTTGGCGGTGATTCACCCTTCGTGCCTGTGTCCGCCAAAACCGGGGACGGCATCGATCAACTCTTAGAGCAAGTGCTGTTGCAAGCCGAAATTTTGGAGCTCAAGGCCCCCATCGACGCCATGGCCAAGGGCCTGGTGATTGAAGCCAAGCTCGACAAAGGTCGCGGCCCCGTGGCCACCATCCTGGTTCAATCGGGCACCTTGAATGTGGGCGACGTGGTCTTGGCAGGTCAAACCTTTGGCCGTGTTCGCGCCATGCTCGACGAAAACGGCAAACCCATCAAATCGGCAGGCCCCTCCATTCCGGTGGAAATCCAAGGCCTCACCGAGGTGCCCCAAGCGGGTGACGAATTCATGGTCATGGCCGATGAGCGCCGGGCACGTGAAATCGCCACCTACCGGGCCGGCAAATTCCGCAACACCAAATTGGCCAAGCAACAAGCCGCCAAATTGGAGAACATGTTCACCGACATGGCCGCTGGCGACGTCAAGATGTTGCCCATCATCGTCAAGGCCGATGTGCAAGGCTCACAAGAGGCTTTGGCCACGTCCTTGCTCAAGCTCTCGACCGACGAAGTCAAGGTGCAAATCGTCTATGCCGCTGTGGGTGGCATCAGCGAAAGCGACATCAATTTGGCCATTGCCTCCAAGGCGGTGGTGATTGGTTTCAACACCCGTGCTGACGCCGGCGCCCGCAAGGTGGCCGAAGGCAATGGTGTGGACATCCGTTACTACAACATCATTTACGACGCGGTCGACGACCTCAAAGCCGCCATGTCGGGCATGTTGACCCCGGACAAAAAAGAAGAAATTTTGGGCACCGCCGAAATTCGCGAAGTGTTCAAGGTCAGCAAGATCGGCTCGATCGCGGGTTGCATGGTCACCGCTGGCTTGGTGCGTCGCAGTGCGCGGTTGCGCTTGTTGCGCGACAACGTGGTCATCTTCACGGGTGAGCTGGAAAGCCTCAAGCGCTTCAAGGACGATGCGCGCGAGGTCAAAGAAGGCTTTGAGTGCGGCTTGAACATCAAGGGCTACAACGACATCTCCAAGGGCGATTTGATTGAGTTCTTTGAAATCAAAGAAGTGGCCCGGGTTCTGTGACGCCCAGGCGTCATAAAACATGATTTCGCATTCAGCTTGTGGCAACCAAAAAGTCATCTTTGCCCCACCGAGGTTTTCGGGTGGCCGATCAAATCCAACGCGATTTGACGGGTCTGATCGCCCGTGAGCTCAAAGACCCACGGGTGGGCATGGTGACCATCAATGCGGTGGAAGTCACGCCCGACTACGCGCATGCCAAAGTGTTCTTCAGTTGCCTGGGTGGTGACGCTGCCTTGGCCACCGAGGGGTTGAACCAAGCGGCGGGTTTTTTGCGCAGTGGTTTGTTCAAGAAACTGCACATCCACACAGTGCCCACCTTGCATTTTGTGTACGACCGAACCACCGAAAAAGCAGCCGACATGAACGCCTTGATCGCCAAGGCCGTTTCCTCTCGGGCCAAAGAGGACTGACCATGAACGCGCCACGCACCAGGGTGCAGCGGCGCCCTGTGCATGGGCTGCTGCTGCTGGACAAGCCATTGGGCATGTCGAGCAACAACGCCTTGCAAAAAGCCAAATACCTGTTGCGCGCTGAAAAAGCCGGCCACACCGGCACGCTCGATCCCTTGGCCAGTGGCGTGCTGCCCTTGTGTTTTGGTGCGGCCACCAAGTTTTCGCAAATCCACCTCGATGCCGACAAAGCCTATGAGGCGGTGGCCAAAATGGGCCAAACCACCAGCACCGGGGACGCCGAAGGCGAGGTGCTGGCTCAATGCGAAGCCACCTTTTCACCCGATGATCTGCGCCTAGTGGAGCAGACCTTCAGCGGCCCGATCCAGCAAACCCCACCCATGCACAGCGCCTTGAAAAAAGACGGCAAAGCCTTGTACGAATACGCCCGCGAGGGCTTGACGGTGGAGCGGGCGCCTCGCGCCATCACCATCCATTCCTTGCGCTTGCAAGAAATCGAGCCCCAAGACGGCCTGCGCTGTGTGCGCATGTGGGTGGATTGCAGCAAAGGCACCTACATCCGCACGCTGGCCGAAGACATGGGCAAAGCACTGGGTTGCGGTGCGCATTTGATCAGCCTGCGCCGCACCCGCAGCGGCCCCTTTGGGGTGGCCGATTGCATCACGCTCGAACAATTGGAGGCCATGGACGACAACCAACGCCAGGCCCAACTGCGCCCGGTGGACAGCCTGTTGCAAGGTCATCAACCCATCACATTGGAGCCGCATGATTCAGGGCGCTTCTTGAGTGGCTTGCGCCGCCGAGGGGCTTGGCCCGATTGCGAACACGTTTCTGTCTACGGACAAGACCCCCACAGCCTTTTGGGCACAGCCCATGTCAAAGCCGGTGAACTCATCCCGACGCGACTGCTCAGCCCGCTAGAAATCAAATCCCTTTTGGAGAACCCTGCATGACTCAACAAATTCGCAACATCGCCATCATCGCCCACGTGGACCATGGCAAAACCACCTTGGTGGACCAATTGCTTCGCCAATCGGGCACCTTCCGCGCGAATGAAAAAATCACCGAGCGGGTGATGGACAACAACGATTTGGAAAAAGAGCGTGGCATCACCATCTTGGCCAAAAATTGCGCGGTGAGCTGGAAGGGCACCCACATCAACATCGTCGACACCCCTGGACACGCTGACTTTGGCGGCGAGGTCGAACGGGCCTTGTCCATGGTCGATGGTGTGGTGCTGCTCATCGATGCGGTGGAAGGCCCCATGCCGCAAACCCGCTTTGTCACCAAAAAGGCCTTGGCTTTGGGCTTGAAGCCGATTGTGGTGGTCAACAAAGTGGACCGCCCCGGCTCGCGCCCTGACTACGTGATCAATGCCGCGTTTGATTTGTTTGACAAACTCGGCGCCAGTGAAGACCAATTGGACTTTCCAGTGGTTTACGCCTCTGGCTTGAATGGCTGGGCCAGCATGAACGAGGGAACACCTGGGGAGCAATGGGGGCCTGATTTGGGCGCCTTGTTTGACACTGTTCTTGATCACGTGCCTGCCCATGCCGGTGACCCCAACGCCCCTTTGCAGCTGCAAATCAGCTCGCTGGATTACTCCAGCTATGTGGGCCGCATTGGCGTGGGCCGCATCAACGCAGGCACCATCCGCCCCAATCAAGAGGTGTTGGTGATGCAAGGGCCAGAGCGCTCTTTGGGCAAAGCCAAATTGCTGCAACTTTTGAAATTTGAAGGCTTGGAGCGGGTGCAAGCCACCGAGGCAGGACCTGGCGACATTGTGTTGGTCAACGGCATTGAACAAGTCAACATTGGTGTGACACTGACCGACCCCCAGTCCCCCGCACCCTTGCCCATGCTCAAAATTGACGAGCCCACCTTGACCATGAATTTTTGCGTCAACAACTCGCCTTTGGCAGGTCGTGAAGGCAAGTTCGTGACCAGCCGCCAATTGCGCGATCGTTTGGACAAAGAGTTGCAAGCCAACGTGGCCTTGCGCGTGCAAGACACCGACGAAGACGGGATTTACGAGGTGTCTGGCCGTGGCGAATTGCACCTGACCATTTTGTTGGAAAACATGCGCCGTGAAGGCTATGAGTTGGCCGTGTCCAAACCCCGCGTGGTTTACAAAGAGGTCAATGGTGAACGCCATGAACCGATTGAAATGCTCACCGTGGACCTTGAAGAAGGCCACCAGGGCGGTGTGATGCAAGCCCTTGGCGAGCGCAAAGCCGAATTGGCCAACATGGAGCCTGATGGCCGGGGCCGTGTGCGCTTGGAATACCGCATCCCGGCTCGCGGTTTGATTGGTTTTCAAAACGAGTTTCTCAACTTGACCCGTGGCACCGGTTTGGCCAGCAACATCTTTGATGGTTACGAGGCATACCGGGGTGAAATTGCCAGCCGCAAAAACGGCGTGCTGATCAGCATGGATGACGGTGAAATCGTCACCTACGCTTTGGGCAAACTCGACGACCGTGGCCGCATGTTTGTGCGCCATGGCGACCCGGTGTACGAGGGCATGATCGTGGGCATCCACAGCCGGGACAACGATTTGGTGGTCAATGCCGTGCGCCAAAAGCAGTTGACCAACTTCCGCGTGTCGGGCAAAGAAGATGCGATCAAAATCACGCCGCCGATTGAGCTGACCTTGGAATATGCAGTCGAGTTCATTGAGGACGATGAGTTGGTCGAGATCACCCCCAAAAGCATCCGTTTGCGCAAGCGCCACCTCAAAGAGCACGACCGCAAGCGTGCCAGCCGCACCGGGGCCTGAACATGTTGGCCGGGCTTAGCCATGGGCAAGCGGTGGTCTTGATGGTGGCCAACGCCGCCATGTGGTCGATTGCGGGTGTGGTCACGCGCCAGCTGGAGAGCGCCCAAAGCTTTGAAATCACCTTTTGGCGCAGCCTGTTCACTTTCTTGTCACTTTTGGTGTTGTTGCCCCTGACACAAGGGCGCGATGTGTTCAAGGGCATGCGCCAAGGCGGCGTATCTTTGTGGCTGTCGGGGGTGTGCTGGTCGGTGATGTTCACCGCCTTCATGCTGGCCCTGACCATGACCACCGTGGCCAATGTGCTGATCACCATGGCGATGGGCCCCTTCTTTACCGCGCTGGTGGCCCGCGTGGTGCTGGGTCAGCGCATCGATGTTCGCACCGCTCTCGCCATTGTGATGGCGGCCTTGGGCATCGCTTGGATGTTTGGCGCCGAAGTGGCAACGCAAGGCTGGCTGGGTTTTGTCGTGGCTTTGTGCGTGCCCCTGGCCGCTGCCGTCAATTGGACGGTGGTTCAGCGTGCCGCGGTGCGTGGTCTGGCGGTGGACTTGGCGCCGGGCGTATTGATCGGTGCCGCCATCTCGTGTTTGGTGACCCTGCCCATGTCCATGCCTTTTCAGGCGGTGGCCACTGACGTGGCGTGGCTCGCTTTGTTGGGCCTGGTGCAACTGGCCATCCCGTGCTTGTTGTCCGTGGCTTGTGCCAGGGTGCTGAAAGCCCCCGAGGTGTCCTTGCTGGCCTTGCTCGAAGTGGTGTTTGGCATTTTCTTGGCGTGGTGGGGGGCGGGCGAGGAACCCAGCTCTTCGGTGTTGTCGGGTGGTTTGCTGGTGTTGGGGGCTTTGTTGGCGCACCAAGGTTTGGCTTGGCGAGAGCGCCAAAATCCCCTCACCTGAAAAACACAAGGAGTGGCAAATGTCAGATGTGGTGTGTGAAATCAAATCTGGGGTGGGCCTGATCACCCTGAATCGGCCTCGGGCCTTGAACGCCTTGTCCTTGTCCATGGTGCGCGACCTGACGGCTTGCCTGCTGGCTTGGCGTGACCACACCGAGGTGTTGGCGGTGGCCATCCGCGGCAGCCACAAAGAGGGCGTGTTCGGTCATTTCTGCGCAGGTGGAGATATTCGCTTTTTTCACCAAGCCGCTTTGGCCGGTGCCCCGGCCTTGGAAGACTTTTTCACCGAGGAATACACCCT
The DNA here is from genome assembly GCF_965234775.1 of Limnohabitans rimovensis (SeqCode). Classification (GTDB taxonomy): domain Bacteria; phylum Pseudomonadota; class Gammaproteobacteria; order Burkholderiales; family Burkholderiaceae_C; genus Limnohabitans; species Limnohabitans rimovensis. The sequence continues at coordinate 172,192 of NZ_OZ248569.1, forward strand.
CAACCACTTGATCCACACCTACCCCAAGCCCTATATCGCTTTCATGGATGGCATCGTGATGGGCGGCGGCATGGGCTTGTCCCAGGGTGCGGCTTTGCGCTTGGTCACCGAGCGCACCCAAATGGCCATGCCCGAAACCCACATTGGCTTGTTTCCCGATGTGGGCGGGGGTTTCTTTCTCAGCCGTTTGGCCGGGGCTTGTGGCGAATATTTGGGCTTGACCGGTCAAACCTTGGGTGGCAGCGAGGCCGTGGCCGTGGGTTTGGCCGATGCACAAGTGGCCAGCAGCCAATTGCCCTCCTTGTGGGCGGGCTTGACATCTCAAGTGTGGCCTGACGGCCAAGCCGTGCTGAACTGGCTGCGCAGCCAAGTCGACACCCAAGTGCCCGCAGCGCCCGTTTGGCTGCACAGCGATATGCAACAGGTCTTTGCCCTGCCCACGGTGATGGCCATGATGGATGCCTTGACCACTTTGGGCCAAGGACCTGGTCCCAACGCCACTTGGGCGCAAACCACCTTGGAGGTGCTGCACCACCGCTCGCCCCTGATGCTGTGCGTGGTGTTGGAACAAATTCGCCGTGCGCGTGGTTTGTCGCTGGCAGATGACTTGCGCATGGAGCGCGACATGGTCCGGCATTGTTTCCATGGGCGCCCCGTGGTCGACAGCGAAACCGTCGAAGGCATCCGGGCTTTGGCGGTGGACAAAGACAAACAGCCCCAGTGGAAGCCGCAGCGGGTTTCAGAAGTGGACGCTTCTGAAGTCGAAGCTTTCTTCAGCCATCCCTGGCCAGCCCATGCACACCCTTTGCGGGGCTTGATTTAAAAAACTGAGCCGCACCCGCCAAGAGGTTTCGGCTGACCCTTCACCGCGGCAGGGTGTGCAAGGGAATGTCTTGGCTGCTGGCCAAGCGGTCCAATTGACGCCTTGTTTGCCCTGCAAAAAACTGGGCCACGGCTTGATGCGCCTGCGGCGTGTGGGGCGTGTTGGGGCCCACCTGGGTTATTCCAGCGGCAGTCAACAAACGCTTGGCGAAATGCGGCTCCAGGGCCGCCACCGCCACACGGCCATCAAGACACGGGTAGATTTGGTAGCCCGCATGGGCCCCACCCACGGCGCCCTTGGGCGTGGTCAAGCCCCAGTGTCTGGGCAAGGCCAGATAGGCGGCCGCATCGCTCAAGGCCACTTCCAGCAGCACGCCTTTGCCCTGGGTGCGACCGGGTTGGGCGCGCAGCATCAAGGCCTTGAGCACTGCTTCGCTGGCCATCAGCGAGCCGCCCATGTCGGCAAACAAACTGGCGGGCAATCGCAGGCCATCGACCAAGCCTTGCTCGGCCACATAAGTCAGGTCATGCCCGGGCTCTTCGGCGCGGGCACCTGGCGCTCCCACGATGGCCACGCAACTCAGTGGCGGGTATTTTTGTTGCAAGCTTTTCCAGCCCAAGCCCAACTTGTTCAAGGCCGATGGCCTGAAAGAGGTGATGAGCACATCGGTGTTGCGCAACAAGCGCTGCAACACGGCTTGGCCGGGGGCGGTTTTGAGGTCGGCTTGCACCGTTCGCACCCCTTGGTGCATGGTTTGGTAAGCCTTGGGCCGGTAGTGGGCCATCGGGTCGCCGCTGGTGCTGGTGGCTCCCGGCGGAGCAGGGGGTTCGAGCTTGGTGCAATGTGCACCCATGGCCTGCAAGCGCATCAATGCGGCGGGGCCTGGCAAGTTCAACGCCAGGCTGAGCACACGCACGCCGCGCAACACGCGTTGTTGTCGGGGGTTGGAAGTCAGCCCCTCGGTTGAACTGGTTTTGGATGTGACCATGGTTCAGTGCTGCGCAAAGTCCAGGGGCAGGCCGACATAGTTTTCGGCCAAGGCGGTGGATGCGGCGCGGCTGTTGACCAAATAATGAAGCTCGGCGTCTTGCATTTTTTGACCGAACGCACCGTTGTCTGGAAAGCGGTGCATCAGGTTGGTCAGCCACCAGGAAAAACGCTCCGCGCGCCAAATGCGGGCCAAACAACGGTCTGAATAGGCGTCGATGCCCGCGTCGCTGCGCTCTGCGTAATGCTCGATCAAGGCGGCGCTCAAATACTTCACATCCGAGGCCGCCAGGTTCAAACCTTTGGCCCCGGTGGGTGGCACGATGTGCGATGCGTCTCCGGCCAAAAACATTCGCCCAAAGCGCATCGGCTCGGCCACATAACTGCGCAGCGGCGCAATGCTTTTTTCAATCGACGGGCCGGTGATGATTTGCTCGGCCAGGGCAGGGTCCAGGCGGCGGCGCAAGGCGTCCCAAAAACGCTCATCGCTCCAATCGCTGACCTGATCGCTCAAGGGGCATTGCACGTAGTAGCGGCTGCGGGTCAGGCTGCGCATGCTGCACAGCGCAAAGCCCTCGGCGCTGTTGGCGTACACAATCGCGTGCGGCGAGACCGGCGGCACATCGGCCAAGATGCCCAGCCAGCCAAAGGGATACACCCGTTCAAACTCTTGCAAACTGCCGGCGGGCACACTGGCGCGGCACACGCCGTGAAACCCATCGCAGCCGGCAATGAAGTCGGCATCAATGCGCTTGGCTTGGCCTTCGTGTTGGCACAACACATGGGGGTGAGGCCCATCAAAGCCATTCACGCTGACATCTTCTGCGCTGTACCAGGTGGTCAAGCCAGCGGCTGCGCGGGCGTTCATCAGGTCGCGGGTCACTTCGGTTTGGCCATAAGCGGTGACCGACTTGCCACCGGTCAAGCCGGTGATGTCAATGGCATGGCGTTGGTTTTGGAACACCAACTCAATCGCATGGTGGGGCGTGCCCGCTTGGGTCACGGTGGCCCCCACACCGGCTTCGTGCAGCAGATCGAGCGTGACTTGCTCCAAGATGCCCGCGCGGATGCGGCCCAGCACATAGTCGCCGCTTTGGCGTTCCACGATGATGTTGTCAATGCCGGCTTTGTGCAGCAAGGCCCCCAACAACAAGCCCGATGGGCCAGCGCCGACGATGACCACTTGGGTGCGCACAGTGTTTGTCATGCCAAGCTCAGTTCAAAAAAATGGTTCATCAATGGCCAATGATTTTGGCCAAGAAATCTTTGGTGCGATCGTGCTGTGGATTGTCAAAAAATGACTGAGGGGTGTTTTGCTCCACGATTTGGCCCTGGTCCATGAAAATCACCCGATCGGCCACGGCTTTGGCAAAACCCATTTCATGGGTCACGCACAGCATGGTGATGCCTTGTTCGGCCAGCTCGACCATCACATCCAACACCTCTTTGATCATCTCTGGGTCGAGCGCCGAAGTGGGTTCGTCAAACAACATGACCTGGGGCGTCAGACACAGCGCCCGGGCAATCGCCACCCGTTGTTGTTGTCCGCCGGAGAGTTGCAAAGGGTACTTGTGGGCTTGCTCGGCAATGCGCACCCGCTCGAGTTGCTGCATGGCGCGCTCGGTGGCGTCTGCCACGGAGAGCTTGCTCACTTGGATCGGGGCCAGGGTGAGGTTTTCCAGCACCGTCAGGTGAGGAAACAAATTGAACTGCTGGAACACCATGCCCACTTGCTTGCGCACCTGATCGATGGCGCGCAAATCGTCACCCAACTCGATGCCGGCCACGCTGATGCGGCCCTGTTGGTGCTCTTCCAGGCGGTTGATGCACCGGATCAGGGTGGATTTGCCCGAGCCCGATGGGCCGCAAATGACAATGCGCTCGCCCTTGCGAACTTGCAAGTCAATGTCGCGCAGCACATGAAATTGGCCAAACCATTTGTTGACTTTTTCGAAGGAGACGATGGTCTCTGGGTTCATGGTGGTGGGGTCCTTGGTGACAATGGGGGTCAGCGTGCTTGGCTGCGTTGCAGCCGGTGTTCTATCCACAGGCTGTAGCGCGACATGGCAAAACAAAACGCAAAGTAAATCAGGGTGATGAACAAATAGCCTTCGATTTTGAACGGCCGCCACAAGGGGTCGCCATTCAGGGCCAAACCCAAAGCGCCAGACAGTTCATACAAACTGACGATGGTGACCAAGGAGGTGTCTTTGAAGATGGCGATGAAGTTGTTCATGATGCCCGGCACCACATGGGCCAGGGCTTGGGGCAAGATGATGATGCGCTGGGTTTTCCAGTAACCCAGCCCCAAACTGGCAGCCGCCTCATATTGTCCCCGGGGAATGGCTTGCAAGCCGCCGCGCACGATTTCAGCGGTGTATGCGGCCGAAAACAAGGTGATTCCCACCAAAACGCGCAACAACACATCGGGCGTGGTGCCGGCGGGCATGAGCAGCGGAAACATGAAGCTGGCCATGAACAGCACCGAAATCAATGGCACGCCCCGCACCAACTCCACGTAAGTCACGCAAATGGTTTTGATGGCGGGCAAGTCACTGCGCCGACCCAGTGCCACCAACACGGCCAGTGGAAAGGCCAGGGCGATGGACAGGGACGACAGCATCAAGGTCAAGGGCAAGCCGCCCCACTGATCGGTGGGCACCGGGCTCAAACCCAAAGAAACACCGAACAAGCGCCCACCCATCAGGCCAAAAAAGGCCAGCCACACTGCAAGCCAAGCCCATAGCAAGCCAATTCGCCAAAAGGCCCGCATGCAACTGACGACCAACAAGGACACCAACAAGCCACACGCCAGCAAAGGGCGCCATTGTTCGGCAAAGGGATAGCGACCAAAAATGATGATGCGGTATTTTTCGCTCACCACACCCCAGCAAGCACCGATGCCGCGGATGGATTGGCAGGCATCGGCATCCGGCTTGAATTGCGCGTGCCACACCGCCCAAGACCACAACTGGGGCAATAACCATAGACCCAACACCAGTAAGGTGAGGGTGGTCACGCTGCTGGTGCGGTTGGCAAACAGGTTTTGGCGCAGCCACAAACGCCAAGAGGTGTGTCCCACCGGTGGTGTGCGGGGGGCAATGTGGTGCAGCGAGATGGTCATCTTCAACGCTCCCGAATGGCCATGCGTTGGTTGAAGGCGTTCATCAGCGCCGAGGTGCCCAAGGACAGGCACAAATACACCGCCATGATCAGGGCAATGCACTCCACAGCCCGACCCGTTTGGTTCAGGGCGGTGTTGGAGATGCTGACCAAATCGGGGTAGCCAATGGCCACCGCCAAAGACGAGTTTTTGGTCAAGTTCAGGTATTGGTTGGTCAGGGGCGGGATGATGACCCGCATGGCCTGGGGCAACAGCACTTGGCGGGTGGTTTGCCAATTGGACAGGCCAATGCTTTTGGCGGCCTCGAGTTGGCCGCGCGGCACCGACACAATACCCGCGCGCACCACTTCGGCCACAAACGCCGAGGTGTAAAAACTCAGTCCCAGGGTGATGGCTAAAAATTCGGGGGTCAGGCTGATGCCTTGGGTGATTTCTCCGTCAAGCCAGACAGGCACATCCCACACCAGGCCTGGGACGCTGGCGTCCCACACCGGAACGGGAAATGAAATCCCGTTTTTACTGAGGTAAAACCAGTCATTGAAGTGCAGTGGGCTTTGGCTATCGGGCATGAACTCGACCAGCAACACATACCAAATCAGCAACTGAAGCAACACGGGTACGTTGCGGAAAAGCTCGGTATAGGCATATCCCATGCCCCGTGCCAAGGCGTTGTTGGACACCCGCCCCACACCGATCAAGGTGCCCAAAATCGTACAAAACGCGATACCCACCACCGATACCCGCAAGGTATTGAGCAAACCGACCCAAAAGGCGCGCCAATAGGGTTCGCTGGAGTCAAAAGCGATCATCGACTCGCCAATGTCAAAACCTGCATTGGCCCACAAAAAGTCAAAGCCGCTTTGGATGCCACGCGCTTTCATGTTGGCCAGGGTGTTGCTGAGCAACCAAGCCAGCAGCAAGCCCAAGCCCAACAGCAAAGCCAACTGATAGAGCCAACGGCGCGCTTGTTTTTGATGCCAGAAAGAACTGTTCATGCCAAATAAAAAGGATGGCCCCGCAAGAGGCCATCCTTGAGCTGGTGATCAGCGAATCGGCGGTGCGTATTGCAAGCCGCCTTTGGCCCACTGGGCGTTGGGGCCGCGCTTGAGCGCCAGCGGGGTTTTTTCGCCCACATTGCGCTCAAAAATTTCACCATAGTTGCCGCTGGTGCTGATGGCGCGCACCAGCCATTCGCGGTCCAGGCCGAGCAACTTGCCCGTGTCGTCACTCTTGCCCAGCAAACGCATGACCACTGGGTCGGTGCTCTCGGCCTTGAGTTTTTCGATGTTGGCAGCGGTGATGCCATATTCCTCGGCTTCCACCAGGCCGTAGATGACCCACTTCACAATGGCAAACCACTCGTCATCACCCCGGCGCACCAAGGGGCCCAGGGGCTCTTTGGAAATCAACTCGGGCAGGATGGCGTGCTCTTTCGGATCTTTTGCCTCTTTGGAGCGGATGGACGCCAAACCAGAGGCGTCGGTGGTGTAAGCCTTGCAGCGACCTGCAAAGTAGGCTGCATTGGCAGCTTCGAGCTTTTCAAACACCACTGGCTTGATGCCCAGGTTGTTCGCTTTAGAGAAGTCGGTCAGGTTTTTCTCCGTGGTGGTGCCAGACTGCACGCAAACGGTGGCACCTTTGAGTTGCTTGGCGTTTTTGATGCCAGCCTTGACTGGCACCATGAAACCTTGGCCGTCATAAAAGGTGACGGCGGTTTGGTGCAAGCCCAAAGACGCATCGCGCGTCAGGGTAAAGGTGGTGTTGCGTGACAGCATATCGATCTCACCCGACTGCAGCGCAGTGAAACGTTGGGGGGCTGACAAAGGTACATAGCGAACCTTGTCTCCGCTGCCCAAAACAGCTGCCGCCACGGCACGGCAGACATCCACGTCCAGGCCTGTCCATTTGCCTTGGCTGTCGGCCGCGCCGAAACCGGCCAAACCGGTGTTAACGCCACAGACCATTTGGTCGCGCTGCTTGATGGTGTCCAGTGTTTTGCCGGCCCAAGCTTGGGTGGAGAACAATACTGACAAGCCAATGGCTGCTGCGCCGCCCATAGCGGCTTTGAGGGGGGAATTTTTCATGAACGATCCTTCGTGAAAGTGAATACCAGATGCCATTGTGCTTCAAAAGCATTCGCAGGAGGTCCTCGGTCAGTTTCGTGTGGCTTTTCAACTCCAGAAAATGATTTCATGGTTCTGCGCGTAAAAGGCCCGAAAAAAGAATCGACCGCAGGTGTGAAAGACGCTGGCTGGCATTAGAATGCTTAAATCGGGGCGTAGCGCAGTCTGGTAGCGCATCTGGTTTGGGACCAGAGGGTCGTAGGTTCGAATCCTATCGCCCCGACCATTGAGCAAAAGGCCCTGACAGGGCCTTTTTTTCATCCGTCTGCCCGTAGCTCAGTTGGATAGAGCAACAGCCTTCTAAGCTGTGGGTCGGGGGTTCGATCCCCTCCGGGCAGGCCAAGGCCTCATATCATGACGCCTCTGGGCCAATTATTCCCTTTTCATACTTTGATGCTAGATGTCATTATTTATTGGCACGAACTATGCTTATGTCAAAAACACAACATATTTTGGAGAAATTTAATGTCAACATCACAGTTTGTAGGCCATGCCGCTTCTTTGAGCTTGAATGACTTAATTCGTTCGGCTGATGAAATGCAAAACTCTGGCAAAGTGGAGGAGGCCGCTAATTTGTATCGCCAGTGGTTATCGCATTCACGTGATCCATCAAAACATGTGGCGCGCTTTCATTACGGTTGGGTACTGCAAAAGCTCAACCTATTTGAGGAAGCTCAAAATGTTCAACGCGACTTTATCAATGACTACGCGAAGCACATCTCTGGTGGTAGTGTTTCGATTCACTGAAGCTTGTGGCGAGAAATCGCCACAAAACTTCGGGCACCTAGACTTGTCATGAAAACTTCAAAGCCAAAGACTGCCCTGGTCTTTTGGCTTGTCGGCGTTGCGCACGCCCAAACCATTCCCGACGCTGGCACATTGTTTCGCCAAGCAGAACAAAACTTGCCTATGAACCGGCAGGCCGCACCATTAATTGCGCTACCGCCGCTGCCGTTGGCCATCAATTTGGAACGAGACGGCGAGAAAAAGGCTGTTTTCCAGGCTTTTAAGTTCACCGGAAATAAGCGCTTAAAAGAAGAAGTGCTGCAAGCCGCCATTTCTGTATTCAGGCAACAAGAAATCCCCTTCAAAGATCTTCACCGCATTCCCCAGGCCATCGAAGACGCATATCGCCAAAAAGGATGGATTATCAAGGCTTACCTACCACGGCAAGACCTTGCCGCTGGTGTTTTGATGATTCATATTCTTGAGGAATCAGCCGGAAGTAGCTCGGCCATCCAGCATTAAAAAATTACCCACTAAGTACGCATACTTAGATATCAAAATTAGAGCGACTGTCAGTTTTTTGCTTGGTCTAAATATTGCTCAATGATAAATCCTTCGTTACTTCTGTATTGTTTAGATGAGAAAACTGGGTTCAGTTTTATGGTTCTTTTACGTATTTCTCTGCCTCATGTTGAGCGCATTGAATTTGCACGACCATAAAGTCCCAAGCGTCGAAGAATTCGATCTCAGCCAGTTTGAAAAAAAGCTCGAAGAAGTCGATAACGCTGAAGCCACAGTAGTCAATAAAGAACCGGAAGAACCCGGAAAAATCCTTAATTATCAAACGCTTCCGAATGAAAAGGCAGACTTTCTGCCCCCCAAAGAGTTGGCACCACAGGTAGCCCAACCTGAACCTCAAGCTTCTGAACCAAAGACCAAAATCGCTGAGGTAAAACCAGCTGCGGCGCCCACACCAGCCCAAGCTGCGCCATCCGCTCTAGCATCGGCATCGGCTCCCGTGGCACCTGTGGCACCTGTGGCAGCCCCCGAATCTGCAAAACCCACTGCTGTGGCCAAAGCGCCCGTCACGACACCCAAAGAGGTCACAAAAGCGCAACCCGACCCCAAACAGCCTCAGCCCAAACCACCTGCAACTGATGTAAACCAAGACGTCGCACAAGCCAAAGTTGTCATCAAAAGTATCCATTTCAAAGGCAACAATTCCTTGCCAACACGCGAACTCAACACGGCTGTAGCCCAGTTCATCGGCCAAGAAATGTCCTACGAAGACTTGCTGAGCGTCGGAGTCGCCATTGAACGTTACTACAACAAACAAAACCGACTAGCCCGCGTCATCTTGCCTCCGCAAGACCTGACTGATGGCAACTTGCAACTGAGCGTGATGGAGTCCGTGGTCTCCAAAGTCGAAGTCGATAAGGCATTAGAGACCATGCCCAAGACCCAAGACTACATCTTGGCTGTCCTCGACGCGCGCCAAAAACGCGGCGACGCGCTGGACTCCAAAGCCATCGAGCGTGGATTGGCCGTGGCAAACGAGGTGCCGGGCGTCAGTGTGACGGGTAGCCTGAAAGAAGGCGAAATGGACGGTGAGACCGAGCTAATCCTTAAGATGTATAAAAACCAGAGCCGGCAGGCTGAGATTTTGGTAGATAACTATGGATCCCGCTCGACTGGATCCGAGCGAGCGATGGTCAGTGCCAAATTTTTTAATCCAAGAGCCGTCGCGGATCTACTCAACCTCACTGCCATCCATACTCGGGGCAGCGAATATCTCCGAATGGCCTACAGCCTGCCAATTGGATATGACGGTTGGCGCATTGGAGCCAACCTCTCTGCCATGACCTACGAGGTCGTGACCGGAGCTGTCGGCGTGGTCGGCGCTGCAGGTAAAGCCGTTACCCAAGGACTCGACTGGGCTTACCCGCTTCTACGCTCGACCGAGGAAAACATCTCCTTGCTGTTTAACGTAGACACTAAGAAATACCAAAACGTGTCAGCCCAAGGAATAGAACTATCCAATTACATTGTCGACACTGCTTCTGGTCAGGTGAGCGGTACCGTCCGCGACATCGAATCCGGAACCAACCTCAGTTACACCGGTCAGTTCACAGCGGGTAGAGTCAATCTAGATGGCTCCTTGAGTCAGATCACTGACGGAACGGGCCCCAAAACTGAAGGCACCTTCGGCAAACTTCGTCTGACAGCCTCCATTCAGCAAGCCATCAATGAAGCAACTTCGTTCTTGGGCAGTCTGACCTTCCAGCGCGCCAACAGAAATTTAGACTCCTCTGAAAAAATGCAACTCGGAGGTGCCACCGGCATCCGAGCTTACCCAACGGGTGAGGGTTCTGGCAGCGAGGGTGAGGTCTTGTCACTCGAGTTGAGGCAAACACTTGGCGAATCTTTCAACGTCTCCGCCTTTTATGACTGGGGGCAAATTCACCAGCAACATAATCCGAATTTTCCCGGAGGGCCCGTCAACAACTCCTACATTTTGAAAGGGGTGGGCTTAAGTGCGACTTATGTTGACACGTCTGGCGTTCAACTCAAAGCTATCTTGGGGCGTCGACTAGGTGAAAACCCTAATCCCACACAGGACGGAAGAGACCAAGACGGCACCTACGATCGAAACAGATTTTGGCTACAACTTAGCGTTCCTTTTTAATTGGCTCACTATTTTTTATTTTAGTTAATTTCTAAATTGTTTATAAATCATGCCGATACATGTCGGCCATGCTCCGTCTGTGCTTGCCTAAAAGATTACATTTAACTTCATATTTGAGGTTAATCTTGCTATGGGTGATTCAATATGTACTAACTGTGGCATGTGCCCAAACCTTACCCGCACAACAACTTCCAACTGGCGGGGTCGTCAGCTCAGGACAGGCCACCATCAGCCAGTCAGGCAACACCCTCAACATCAACCAAACCAGCCAAAGAGCGGTGGTCGACTGGACCAGCTTTAACGTCGGCACGCAGGGACAAGTCAATTTTCAACAACCCAACGCCCAGTCGGCAACCCTCAATCGGGTCAACGACATCAACCCTAGCCAAATTTTGGGTCGCATTACCGCACCGGGGCAGGTCGTCTTGGTCAACCCGCAGGGCGTCTACTTTGGAAAGTCGTCCTCGGTTGACGTTGGCGCACTGGTAGCCACCACCCATAAAGCCGCCGTTTCTGACTTCATGGTGGGCAAACTTAAGTTTGAACGCCAAGGATCCACCGGCTCGGTCGTCAACGAGGGGCAAATTCGTGCCGCCTTGGGTGGGTACATTGCCTTGTTGGCACCCGAAGTGCAAAACAACGGCGTCATCATCGCCAACCTTGGCACTGTGGCGATGGCCTCCGGCGAGACCATTGAACTGCAGTTCAACACCGGCGGCGCCTTGACCGGACTGCGCGTCTCGGCCTCCACCATCAACGCCTTGGTCGAAAACAAAAAGGCAGTCCAAGCCCCCGGCGGCTTGATCATCTTGTCGGCCCAAGCCATGAGCAAAATCCGCAGCGGTGTCGTCAAAAACAGCGGCACCTTGGAAGCTGCAGGCCTAGCCAACCGTGGCGGGCGCATCGTCCTCGAAGCCTCGACCACAGTTGCCAACAGCGGAACCATCAGCGCCAATGCGGGCGTCGCCCAACTTGGGCAAGAGGGCGGACCAGCCGGAACTGTCAGCCTCAATGCACCGGAAGTATTACAAACCGGACTCATTGCTGCCAACAACACCTTGCCACAAGCCAGCGCAGTTGTGCAAACCGGCGGACAAATTGACATTCAAGCCACCACCTTCACGCAATCGGGGGGCGCCAGCCTAGACGTTTCGTCCTTGGTGGGAGCGGCTGGTACCGTCAAAGTCGTTGCGAGTGAATCCTTATCTATTAGTGGACAAGTGCTCGCCAATGGACTTGACGGCTTGGGTGGAAATATTCAGCTAGAAGCGACGCAACTGGTCGATCTGCAAACCGCAGTCTTAGACGCCTCAGGCACGGACGGCGGTGGTCGCATCCACTTGAAATCGTATGGCGTGCAGGCCAGTTCAGCTTCGCCTGACGTACCAGATGTACCAGTGCCTAGTAGACCAGTGCCTGGTAGGGTGGCATTGGCAAACAACACCATCTTGCGCGTCAGCAGTTCACGGGCTCAAGCTGGGCGGGTGGAAGTGGAGGGTGATGACATTGATCTTGCCAGTGGAACTTTTGTATACGCAACGGGGGCCACTAAAGGCGGAACTGTTTGGATTGGCGGTGGTTGGCAAGGTAGTGGGACTTTGCGTCAAGCGACCACCGTGAGCATGAGTGCGGACAGCCAAATTGACGCCAGCGCCACCGACTTTGGTGATGGCGGTGAGGTGGTGTTGTGGAGTGATGTTATGCGCATCGACAGCACGACCAGCGTGCAAGGCCGCATTTATGCAACTGCAGGCGCGCATGGCGGGGACGGCGGTCGCATTGAAACCTCCGGCTACCACTTGAATGTAGATGGCGCATCGGGTGGAGCGGGGTCAGCTCATGGCCAAGCGGGTTTGTGGTTGTTTGATCCCTATAACGTCACCATCATTTCGTCTGACTATGCCGGAAGCTTTTCAAGTGGCACCTGGACACCCACGGCCGACAACTCGACCATTCTCAATACAAATATAAACAATTTGCTTAATGCGGGTACCAGTGTGACCATCACCACGGGGTCATCGGGCGGCCAATTGGGCAACATCAACGTCCAGTCAGCCATCCAGAAAAGCTCGGGCGCCACAGACGTCACCTTCAAGCTGGTGGCCGCGAACCACATCTTTATCGATGCCAACATCACGCAGTCAGGTGCTGGAACTGGCAAGTTGAACATGGTGTTTGATGCCGACAACGCTTCCCCGACAGGCACTTCACGCGATGGCGGCGGGATTGTCATGATGGCAGCAGGCGGCGGCGCTGTGTCTTTGGTGTCAGGCGGCGGCAATATCACCTTTGGCGGCACGGTTGACGGTAGCAACCGATCGGGCGGAGACCTCTATGTGGGCGGCGGTGCCAATGCCGTCAGCATCTCGACAGGGGTTGGTAATTTGGAATTCAAAGGGCAGTTGATCGTGGCCAATTCGAGTGCTAATGGATTCTCTATTAGCACCACAACGGGGGCCGTGAGCTTCGGGGGCGCCATTGATTCGGGTAACCAGTATTCATTTGTGGATGACAGCGCCATTACCAGCACCAGTGGGGTGGACAGTTGGACCCGAGCTCAGTCGGATGCCCAAGCGAAGGGGGGCTACCTTGTCACCATCACTTCAAGCTTGGAAAACATGTTGGCTTCGGCGGCCAGTCTGGAAAACGGCGCTTACCGAGGCGCCTGGATTGGTATTTACCGCGACAAAGACAACGCCAGTCAGCCTTATGCCTGGAAGTTTGCAGCGGGAAGCCCCGAAGCTGGCAGAGTTCTGGGTATTCAGGGCAATGCCAACGGCACATCGGGCGGAAGTGGCGTCACTGCAGCCTCGGGTTACTACCAAAACTTTGGTACTGACGAGCCCAATGGTGGCGGTACTGGGGGTGAATATGCCGGTCAATTCTTTGGTGTTCAAGCGCGTTGGAATGACTTAAGCGGTGGAACGGGTTACTCCCAAAACATGGGCTGGGATTACAACGTGATGGGCTATGTGATGGAGAAAAACCTCAACCCATCCCGGCTCACCATCAATGCGGGGGGCAATGTGACGATGTCTGGCGCGGTTGGCGCAAACAAGGCGATTTCAACGCTGGCGGTCACCAGTGCGGGGTTGAGTGCTACGGCGATCAACACAAGCACTTCCTTGAACATTACAAACAGCGCTGCAGGAACAATCACTGGGACTATTTCTGGCGCGACCCCCTTGTCAAAAGCTGGTGCAGGCACCCTGACCCTCAGCGGTATCAGCACCTACACAGGCGCCACCAATGTCAATGCAGGCACTTTAAAAATCACTGGGGCTATTTACTGTGACAGCACCTGTGGCACCGCCGGTCCTGAATTTGGGTATGTCGCAACGGCCATTACAACGGTGAATTCAGGCGGTGTGCTTGAGCTAACCAATTGGAACTGGGGTGGTGGGTTGGGGGAGCGTAACTATGATGCAACCGCACTTGTTGTCAATGGCGGTACTTTGCGATATTCAGGGTCAGGCACAAATGACGCAGGCCGGGGTCTTACTGTCACGGCTTTAGGGGCGACATTTGACTCCGTGACAGCCGGGAGCAGTTGGAACTTTTATGATGGAGGGGCTACCAACTCGACCTACAGATCGATTTTTAACACCAATGCCCCGCTTACCTTCACGGGGCAGGGCAATATTGGTTTCGGACAGCCTATCAGCGGAACAGGTGTGTCTCTTACTAAAACTGGCTCTGGCACGCTGACCCTCTCAAAAGCCAATAGCTACACAGGCACCACCACCATCAACGGTGGCACACTGAAGCTTGATTCCACTGGCTCTATCTACTCAAGTGCTGACATCACCACCAATGTGAATGTGAATTCGGGTGGTGTTCTCGATATCTACAACTGGGGCTGGTATGGCAGCTTGGGTGGTTTTCGCTTTGATCCGGGCAACCTGGTGATCAATGGCGGCACCATTCGGTATTCCGGCCTGAGCGGTGGTACTTGGCGTTCATTCACGGCGGGTAATTTGGGCGCCACCTTTGACAACCCCAACGCAGGTGTGACATGGAATTTAGATACCAGTGCACAAGCGCCCGTTATCTCAGGCAACATCACTTTCACAGGCGCGGGCAACACCGTCATGAGCCACACCCTGACGGGTTCTGGCTACTCGCTCATCAAAAATGGCACGGGCACCCTGACCCTGAACGGCAACAACACCTACACCGGTGCCACCTTTGTGAATGCGGGCACGTTGTCTGTCAGCAGCGAAACAGGTTTAGGCAGCACGGCGGCAGGCACCACGGTGGCCAACGGCGCGGCCCTGCAGTTCACCGGCGGCATCACTGTGGCCGAAGCCATCACCGTCACCGGCACAGGTATTTCGTCGACAGGCGCTTTGCGAAACTTGTCTGGGGTAAACGCAGTCACCGGCTTGGTCACCCTCACGGGGGATAGCGAAATCACCTCGGATGCGGGCTCACTCACTTTGATGCCCAGTTCGGGCAATGCCATCAGCGGCAACTACAACCTCATCTTTGATGGGGCAGGCACCACGACCGTGGGTGCACTCGGCATTGGCTCGGGGTCTGTCACCAAGCAGGGTGCGGGTGCCTTGAACCTCGTCACGGCCAACACCTACACAGGCAACACCACCCTCAGCGGTGGTACTTTGGGTATCTATAACAACGCGGCCATCAGCACGGGCACACTGACTGCAGCGGGTGGAGCTACCGTGATGTTTGGCCGTGCTGTCAATAACTTTGCCAACAACATCACGCTGAACGGCAGCGTGACGTTTGACCTTGACAGCACCGTGGACTACCTGTTGGTGGGCGGCGGTGGTGGAGGCGGCGCCCATGTGGGCGGTGGCGGTGGCGGTGGTGGGGTTGTTGCAAATACTGTGGACCTGCTGTCAGACACCAGCGTCTCTGTCACTGTGGGTGCAGGTGGTGCAGGCGCAGCCAGTGTGGCTTCTACTTCGTCGTACACATCCCATGGTACCAACGGCGGGACTTCATCGCTTAGCTCTACAACTTTATCCACCGTCAACGCACTTGGTGGGGGTAAGGGTGCTACCTGGGTATCGTTTGCTGGTGGAGGCACAGGTTTGTCGTCTGGTGGTGGTGGTACGGGTACTACCTATCCAGCGGGTACCGGAACTGCTGGGCAAGGTTTCGCTGGTGGCACAGGCATCGGCACAGACCCTTATTCCTCAGGCGGCGGCGGCGGTGCCGGTGGCGTTGGTGGGCCTGCAAGTCAAACAAATGGCTCAAACGCTGGTGCAAGGGGCGGGGCTGGCGGTATTGGTTTGGTGTCTCCATCACCGGCACCTCTACCTATTACGGTGGTGGCGGCGGCGGCGGTATACACGGTATGCCTCCCTACCAAAACTTCTCGGGAGCCTTAGGTGGCATTGGTGGGCTGGGTGGCGGCGGAAATGGCACCCCTTTGACCACCACGACGACCAGTTACACGGCCACAGCAACAAGTGGCGCAGCCAATACAGGAGGCGGCGGAGGAGGTTCTGGCGGCGGACTAAACACGATCGACACCAATGGCGGTGCAGGTGGCTCGGGCCTCGTCGTGGTGAGGTATTTGGGTGGCACCGCAGGAACGGGTGGCACGGTGACAACGGGCAGTGGGTCGGCCTCGGGCTACACACTGCACAGCTTTACCAACACAGGCGCTGCGACGCTTTCTCTGAACCCATTGAACGTGATGCTCAGCGGCACCATCAGTGGCTCGGGTTCCATGGTGAACAACGCCACCGGCGGCAAGATTTCACTCATGAGTGCGAACACCTATTCAGGTACGACAACCATCAGTGGAGGCACCTTAGGCATTTACAACGCCGGGGCCATCAGCTCTGGGGCGCTGATTGCGGCGAACAATACATCTT
>NZ_OZ248570.1:0-166617 GCF_965234775.1 Limnohabitans rimovensis (SeqCode)
GAAGCTGCGGCTTCTTTGTGCCAAGTTTGGGCTTAATTTGCAGACGGTGCTGCAAGCCATTTCGCCATCTCAGCGGACAAACTATGGCGTTGTAGTTTGAGAAATTCAATTGTTCAGGGCGGACTAAGTATTCCAGTACCAAGCCCGCCTGAGGAATTCCCTGACACACTCAACGATTACAGGCGGTTTGTTGAATCAAACTTCCCGGAGCTTCCAGATTGTTCGCAATGTGTAGATCTTCATCCAATCGCAAGCAAGGTCTATGAAGCTGATCGGGCGTTGGTTGCCATGCGAAAGCGAGATCTGTTTTTTTCACTGCCTCAGTATGAAGGCGAGGCAGGCAAGCTAAAGCTTCAACTGCTCAATTACTTCATTCAGTGCTTTGAATTTCTGGGGCTCAAGGTCCAAGTGGCAGGCAAGAAAAATTTCAGTTTTCATGTAACTGTTTTTGGTCAACAGAAAGAGTTTCATGTATTCATCCTGAAAAAAGAGCCCTCGGTTGTTAGAAGACTTCAGTTCAAAGAAAAAAAGAGAATGACTTTTTGTTTTTCTTGGACTTCAGATCATGAATACATCAAACCTGGCTCAAAGTATTATGAGTTTGAAGAGCTTAGTTCTTCATGTGTAAAAAATGTCATCATTAATTTGGCCATCAAGCGCGAGGAAGATTACAGAGACTCTGTTTTTTCCATTTATGAGAGTCGCGTTGAAAGACGCAAAACCGCCATCAAACAAAAGGTCGAAAGAGAACGCCGGTCTGCTGAAATAAAGCGCAAAGCCCATGAAGAGCTAATAGCTCACAGAGTTCAGATCATGGACTTGGCTTTGAATGATATGAACAAGGCTGATCTGATTCGCTCACTGATCAACACGGTTCAGGAAAAGGCCAAAGAATCCGATCAGCAAGTTGAGGGTCTGAGTCACTGGGTTGGCTGGGCACAGCATCACGCCAATATGATCGATCTGAGGCACAGAAGCATTAAAGGAATCTCAGCTTGGATAAATGGCTTCAAATTTAAAAGCTAGAGAAGGTTTCCTAATGTGACCTGCCCCTGCCAGCGTAAATTTTCTTGACGCTCGAGAGGCTGTTTGAGCAGATCGCTTTGCGCAATCCTCGGCTACATAGAGCGGCCTAGGTCCTCTTTCTGAAGCAGTTTGATGGCAATAAACCATCGCAGGAGATGTCTCCGAACCAGCTAAAGGTTCCTACACAGCCTTCATCATTGACTGCCCAACACCACCCAAATAGTCGATTGCCAACTTTGTAGGCCGCAGGTACTTGGTGCCCTTGTTTTCGCCAATAAAGAACTGCTCTATCAGTCCCAGGTCCACTAGCAGGTGAATGTTTTCACGAACAGTAGCCACTGAGCCTATGGGTTGGATTTCGGTCAACCCACTCTCACTTGAAGGACGCAAATTCAAGTGATCTAAAGCGATCAACTCTAAAAGTCTCATCGCGGCTGCGTCCAGCTCAAATGCCGCATGCGATTGCCGTTCATCCCGTAACTTGATCAAATTCAAGTAGAAAAGATAGCCTGATTTTGATGTGTTGGATGTCATGGGCAGTGATTTCATGATTGTTTAAATGTTCTTATTTTTTACATTTAACAGTTGAAATTCTACACATTTATACATCGGCCATCAATAATCTAACAGGATTGGCCACCCCCCAATCAGCGTGACCTGACATTCGACCCACCCGTTGCTGGACGCTGTGGACCTCGAATTCATCTACCCCCTCCATCCACCTGTCGGTTCAACCCGACACTTCATCACCAGGGGCTGATCACAAACTGGCCTGATCAACCCATCGATCTAATTAACCGGCTTTTTTTCACAACCCACAGGCCAAGTCCAAGTTTGACCCTCACAGCTCATACCAATGGATTCTGGATCTATGTTGACACTTTCCTTTGTAAGCTCCAAATGTAAATGGGGATATGGAACTGGAGCTGATGTATTTGGCCCACCTTTACCTGTCATGGCTGTGGCGGCAATGACCTCACCTTTTTTTACGCTTTGATTTGACTTCACCAAGATGCCATCGACGTGGTAATACATGGCACTAATGCCATCAGGGTGCTTGATAAACACATAAGGTGGCTCAGAATTCACAAAAGTTACGGTGCCGTCAGCTATTGCTTTAACTTTTGTCCCCAAAGGCACATCCAGATCCAAACCAGCATGGATTCCACCTCCAAATGAGGCTGGATACAAGTCTCGAAATTTCATTCCTTTGATAGGCGGTCCTTCAACAATAGTTGAGCAAGCGCAAAGAGTTAAGAAAATGGGGGCAGTGAAGATGTTTTTCATGAAGCAGGCTTTTAGCGATTTCAATTTTGAGAACTTATCACAAAGTCCCGAGATTGCCTCCCAAGTAATCCTCGCATTCCCGCTTGAGCTGTTAGGCACGGTGCGAGCCTGAAAAAAGGTTGGAGCTGCGCTTCTGATACACCCCATCAATGCCAATCACGCTGACGCCAAACGGTCGCACCCAATATGTCTTGGCCAGTGACGAGCCCCAGCAAACTCTCGCTATAATTTGCGGCTCGGCGCTTTAGCTCAGTCGGTTAGAGCGATGGAATCATAATCCACAGGTCCGCGGTTCGAATCCGTGAAGCGCCACCAAAATACCCAACGAAATCAGATGTTTACGGAAACTCACAATGTTCCGCCCACAGCCCGCATGCTCTCACGAGGTGCGGGTTTTTTGTGATGGGTCAATGCTGGTTTTTTCGTACATTAGGCCAATGACATTGCGCCTACTCCTATTGCACAAGTTTGCACCGTCAACTCACCTGCGCCAAGTGCTGATCTGTTGCGGTGGTGCACTGGTCATGGCCAGCTTGGTGGGTTGCGCCCATCAAACACCAAGCGTTGTCAAACATGAGCCCAATGTGGTGCAAGCTGGCCACGTTTGGCAAAGTGCCGACCAAGCTCAGTGGCGCGAAGTGCGCTTTCCGGGAAAGGTCGCCACCCGCTACGCCCTGGTGAAACATGAAGGTCAGGTTTGGCTTCGCGCCGATGCGCAAAGCTCGGCCAGCATGCTCAGGCAAAAGATCGATCCAAACCTTGGGCCGTATTCCCGCATACGTTTTCCGCTGGTCATCGAACAGCCTTTGATGAACGCCGATGTGGCCCGGCAAGACAAGGAAGACTCTCCAGCGCGGGTCATTCTGGCTTTTGACGGCGATCGCAGCGAGTTTTCAGCACGTGAATCCGCCCTCAGCGAGCTCAGCCATTTGATGACCGGTGAGCCCATGCCATACGCCACGCTGATGTATGTGTGGTGCCCCCAAAGAGAGGTGGGCAGCGTGGTGCACAACCCCCGCATCGACCGCATCCGCAAGGTGGTGGTGGCCGGCCCAGGAGACCGGCAAACACGACACTTGATCGAGCGCGACTTCCGGGCCGATTACGAGCGGGCGTTTGGTCGCCCGCCGGGGCGTTTGATCGGTATCGCCATCATGACCGACAGCGACAACACCCAAGGCCGGGCCCGCGCCTTGTACGGGCCGATAGAGGTGTGGTGATCAACCACCGACTCATCTCAAGCCCCAGTTCATTGGTCTGCAACAACCGCCTGCCGTTTGCGCTTGGCCAGGATCCAAGCTGAGTTGAGACCGGTGAGGATCATGATGGGCCACAAAAAGGTGCAGACCATGGCCCAAAAGACTCGGGCGGTCAGCGTCGGACCATTCGGCGGTGTCTCGACCTTTTGGGGCCCCTCGCTGAAAATGTGGCGATAAGAGAATGTCAAGAGACCAAATCCAGCGCCAAACAAGAGGAACACAACGATGTACATGTTCAAGGCAATCTCCCGGGTGAGAACCATCAGGGCCGCCTGAATGGGGGTTTGCCTGAGCTCAGGCGCACATATTAAACCGATGTCAATTTAATTTGACATATGAAAACGTATATAGCCTGTTACACGTGGGGTTTATGCGTTTGCCCATCGCTGACGCATTTCATCCTAGTCGGCTCTTCCCGCGGTCAGGGCCGCTCTGGAAGCGGCAAAACCATCACATGCATTTTGGTCAACCTGGTTTGCAGACTGGCTTCGATCTGGGTCCGATTGTTTTTTGCCGGATTGAACGCCACAGACAAGGCCGCAGGTTGGATTGAAACGCGAACGCTTCCAGGGGTGACGCCCGTTGCCCGGGAAGCCTCCTGCAACAAGCGACGCGCTGTGGCGTCATCCCTGGCGACAGGGCCATCCCAGGCCATGTACATGATGCGTTGCTTCAAGCTCTGGCTGCGCAGCACCAAGCCATGGTCATAAACGGACGCAACCAAGTCATCCTCGCAATGGCCACATGCCATGGCCAGCATCGGCATCAGCAGTGACAACAGAGCCATCCATTTTTTTGCGGCCATGATCAATGACCCTTGGCACTGGTGGGTGGTGCTTGTGTGTTTGCTTTTGCATCGCCATCAATCCAATGGAAGTACGCCAAATATTGCGCAATTTCGTTGGCACTCAAGCCTTGATTGGGCATGGCAATGTTGTTGTATTCCTTCAGCATGGCTTTGGCCACTGGATCGCTGATCAACATTTTTTCAGGCGCTGTCATCCATTGGGTCAACCAGCGGTCTGTGCGCCTTTGTGTCACCCCAGCCAAGTCAGGGCCCAATTTATTGCCTTGGCCAATGGAGTGACAAGCAAAACATTTTGTTTCAAATGCCATTTTTCCCATAGCGGCAAAAGAATCTTTAGGGGAACCACTGGCCTCCATATTGTGATGTTCCAAGTCCACGGGTTTGGGTTGCTGCACCGTAGAGATCAAACCAATGGCGCCTTGCGAGGCATTGGCAAAGTGGTGGTCCACCATGATGTAAGAGCCCGCTTCAGGGATCAGCATCTCAACAATAGCGCTGTTGCTCGAACCCAGCAACACGGTTTGCATTCCACGCATTTGATTATCGGGATTGCCTTCAAACCAAACTCGGTCAAAGATGGTGCCGACCACGTGAAAGCTTGATGTTTTGCTCGGCCCCACATTGAGCACAAACAGGCGAACCCGCTCTCCGGGCTTGGCAGGCAATGGCTTTTTGACCATGCCGTTGTGCACGCCGTTAAAGACGGTGTGGGTTGGTTGCGAAGACTTGAGGCGCTCTGCGTCCAACACATACAGCGGTGCACCTGCCACTTTTTTACCAGCCGGGTCTGGTTTGGCATAAAACTCACTTTGGATGATCAGATATTCGTGATCGACTTTCGTGGGGTAGCCCTCTTTAGGTTCCACGATCACAGCCCCGTACATGCCTGAAGCAATGTGCTCCAAAATCATTGGCGTACCGCAGTGGTACATGAAGATACCTGGGTAGTTCAGGGTGAACTCGAATTCAATGGTTTGTCCTGGCGCGATGGACCGGTATTTATCCTGGGGTGACACCATGGCCGCATGAAAATCCATTGAGTGCATCATCGGTGCGACCACCATGGCCATGTTGGGCAGCGTTTCATCGCTGCGGTTGGTCATGCTGAATTGAATCTTATCCCCCACCCTGGCCCGAATGGCTGGCCCTGGGACTTGATCGCCGAATGTCCAAGCACTGAAGTGAACACCCGGGGCAATCTCAATGACCTTGTGTGTGGTGTCCAACTGCACCCGCTTGATAGGCGCCGGGTCCAGTGGACTCAACTCTGCGCTGTAGCTCAAAGAGTTACCTGCGGCATAGGGGCCGGTGTGTCGCACGGCACTCACTTGGGCCGGTGGCGATTTCAGTTCAATGGCAGACGCTGCATAGGGGTCGCTGACCACGGTGGGCGTCGGCTTGCAAGCCACCATCATCAACAATGCCATCGCCATGAGCGTTCTTTTTAAATGTTGGATATTCATACCGAGGTTGTCCTTAGAGTGAGGTGAACCCATGGTATGGAGATCAAAATGTGTTTGGTTGGCTAAAGTACAAACATGCGCATTTGATTCGCCCATGATTGATGCAGGTCAATCAAACGGGCATGGGGCTTCACACCTTGTTGGCCTTGTCTACATAAATACAACTTTGAAGACCTCAAGAACGATCAGTTTCATGGCGCACAATAGTCCCTGACGTTGCCCCATGGCGAGCCTAGGGCATGATGGCGTCCCCTGGATGCGCCCAACTTTGAAGCCGGGCACCTGGTTTTGATCTCAAGTTTCAAGCCGGGCTGCCGATTTGATGGCGAGAACTCGATTTTTTACCCCAACGTGATGAACCAACCGCCCCAGCACCCATGACGAAAGCCCTGCAAATGAAACACTTGTTCCCCCCCATCGTCGTTTTGGCCTTGGCCTGCACATCGACTTGGGCGCAAGACGACAAGCCTGCCG
Source organism: Limnohabitans rimovensis (SeqCode) (assembly GCF_965234775.1). Lineage (GTDB taxonomy): Bacteria > Pseudomonadota > Gammaproteobacteria > Burkholderiales > Burkholderiaceae_C > Limnohabitans > Limnohabitans rimovensis. The sequence continues at coordinate 6,318 of NZ_OZ248570.1, forward strand.
GTTGTTTGGTGGCGCATTTCAAGGGCATGAGCCTGCGCACCAACGATGCCGCCCAAAGGGCCAAATTGGCCGAAGATTGGCTGCGCAAATTCATTGGCAGTTGCAACAAAGAGCAAATTGCCGCGATCAAATCCAACAGCCCAGACTGGTTGGGCACAGCCCACACGCACGACATCAACATGATCATCGACGCCAGCTTTGAGACCATCGCCAAAAACAACCCGTCGCAAATTGCGGGCTTGTATGAGTCACTGGCCAAAGAGCGCAAATCCACCACGGAGGTCGTCAGCTCAGGGGTGGCCCGCGCGCCTGTGGTGCAAGCCGCGCCCGTCAGTGCCCCACCCATTGGTGCCCTGAACTACGGCAACATTGCCGCACCCGGCAGCACGGTGGGCACGCAAAATAGCTTGGTCAATAACGCCCCCATCAGAGTACCCAGTGACCCGACCAGCGTCACGGCGGCACCCAAGACCAACTGACGCAACCAAAGCCGCTGCAAGTGTGGGGCTGCCCAGCCCTGTCCTCACCGGTCGTTGATGCCTGCGCCCATAATGCATCTCCCTACATGGCAGGTGCTGACCCGATGAAATGGAAAATGTCCGATCGCTCCTTGTTCGCGATCTTGTTGCGATCGCCTTGGTGGATGAGCTTTCTGCTGGTGGCCGCCATTTCACTGGCCTCCTCAGCCCTTTTACCCACCGATTACAAGGTGCTGGGCGCTTTGTGCAGCTTGCCTTTTGCGGTGATCGGTGCCATGGCGGCTTGGCGCCAACGTAGCCTGCTCAGCCCCGCCCAAGCAGATGCAGTGCAAAGCGCCATGGCCGCCATGCATTGGCGCGAGTTTTCACCTCTGCTCAGCCAGGCTTTTGTGCACCAGGGCTACACAGTGACCGCTTTGCCACAGGGCTTGGCCGACTTCAAGTTAACGCGCCAGGGGCAAACCACGCTGGTGTGCGCCAAACGCTGGAAGGCGGCGGCTTGGGGCATGGACACACTGCAAGCCTTGTTGGCTGAGCGCGAGGCCCACGATGCAACGCACCTGATCTGCGTGAGTTTGCAAGCCATGCCCATGCCCTTGAAAAGCTTCGCCAACCAACACCGGGTGACCTGGCTGACAGGACAGAGCCTGTGGACCTGGGTCGCACCCCAGCTCTTATCAACCACGAACCCGCCCAAATGATGACACCCCATACAGAACCCAAAGCTTTGACCCCTGCCGACCGTATCCGTGGTGCTTTGTGGGGCATGCTGGTGGGCGATGCGCTGGCCATGCCGGTGCATTGGTACTACCGCTTGTCCGATTTGCAGCGCGACTTTGGCGAACTGCGCGACTTCCAAGCGCCCAAAGCGCACCACCCCAGCTCCATCATGTCTTTGTCCAGCACGGCGCGCGCCGGTCGCGGCGCACAGTCGGGTGAAGTGGTGGGCGAAGTCATTCTCAAGGGCAAAAAGCACCATTGGGGGCCGCCCAACCGCCATTACCACCAAGGCATGCAAGCGGGCGAGAACACCTTGAACGCCTTGTGCGCCAGGTTGGTGTTGCGCTCCATGACGCAAAGGCTAGGCCACGACACAGAACACTTTCTGTCTGAGTATGTGGCCTTCATGACCACCCCCGACAGCCACAACGACACCTACGCCGAGTCTTACCACCGCGATTTTTTTGCCAACTGGGCAAAGGGCATCCCGCCCAACCGTTGTGCCGGCGCTGAAGGGCACGACACCGCGTCCGTCGGTGGCTTGGTCGGCTTGGCCCCGGTCATCTTGGGCATGGCCGCTCAGCATGGGGTTGAGAAGGCCGTGGCCGCGGCTTTGACGCAAATGCGCTTGACCCATTTGTCGCAACCCCTGGAGGTGTTTGCCACGGCTTATGCCAAATTATTGGCTGGTTTGGTTTTTTCGCCACCGACAGACATGGTCGCTTGGTTGCAAGGCCAAGCCTCGCCACTGGGCAAAGGTTTGAGCGCCTTGTTGGGCAAGGCCCCAGGCAGCCAAGCCAGCGTCGCTTCAGTGGTGGGTGGGATGTACAGCCCCGCTTGTTACATCGAAGACTCATTTCCCAGCGTGATGTATTTGGCCGCGCGCTACCACCAAGACTTTGAAGGCGCACTGATCGCCAACACCAACGCAGGTGGCGACAACTGCCACCGTGGTGCTGTGCTGGGGGCTTTGATGGGCGCTTGGCTGGGCTATGAGGCCATTCCCGCTCGATGGCGCGAAGGTTTGCTGGCTGGCTCTGAAGTGGGGCCAGAGATTGAGCAGTTCATAGACACCTTTTTGTCGCCCCCACAACCCAGAACATCCACATGAGCAAAAGCATTTGTTTCGCACTGGCATGGCTGCTTTGCGTTGGCAGCGCTCAAGCCATTTCCCTCAATGTGCCAAAGGGCTTGATTGACATCGCCGTGGCCAAAAAGTTCCCCAAAGAGAAAGCCACCATCACCCTGGACAAGCCCACGATGGCTTTGAGCAAGGCGCGTCAAAAAGTAGAGTTGTGTGGCACCTGGGCCAGCAAACTGCCCAAAGCCAACGGGGACTTTTGCATCGACACCCAACCCGTGTGGAACAAGGACAAAGGGGATATTGAAATATCCAAAGTCAACATCTTGAAATTGACCACGGCCGATGGCAAAGAGCTGTCTGCCGCGATTGCCAACACCCTCAACGCCACCCTGCTGACCCTGTTGGATGGCACATCCGTTTACCATGTCCCCGACATGATCGGCAAACGCTTGGACAGCATTGAAGTGCAAGACAGCGGCATCCGACTCCAGTTCTAAGCCCTCGGGGGGTGCGCTTGCGGGCCCCACCCGCCCGATTCACGTGTGGGGCTTGACCTGCACGGAGCCCTTCATGCCCGCCTCATAGTGGCCGGGCTCAAAACAAGCCATGCCCCATTCACCCGCCTTGTCAAAGGTGAACATCAAAATAGCCGATTGGCCAGGTTCCACAGAAACAGCGTTGTCGTGGTGGTGGTGCCCCCCTTTGGACTGGCGCATCGCTTTGGCATGCTCGGCCAGTTCTTGAGCTTGGCCCACCACCAACTCGTGCTTGACTTTGCCGGTGTTGATAACAATCAAGCGCAACACCTCGCCTTGTTGCGCTTGCCAGGTGCCCGGGTCGAAACGCATGGTGTCGTTCACCTCAATGACCACATTGCGCACGGCAGTGATACCGGCCGCTGCGGCCACTGGCTGGTTGTCGTGGCCGTGGGCATGGTCATGGCCGTCGCCCGCGTTGTCAGCCCAGTAGGAGGCCGCAAACACCGCGCCAGCGATCACCAAGACACCCGTGGTGCCGGTGTAAATGGCCATGGGTTTGAACCCCATGCGGCTGCGCCACTCTTGGCTGAAGTACAAAGCCAGCAAACTCAAAAAGAAGCCCAGTGGAACCACCCACAAACTGCGCTCGGGCGAATCCGGGAAATGCTGCAAGCCGCCGGTGAAAAAGCCCAGACCGATCGATGCAACGATGCCAAAGCCCAGCAAATCCGCCCAACTTTTGCTGCCGTCATGGGTGGCTTTGAGCTCCATCGCTGCGCCGATCAGATAAAAAATCACACCGATGGCCGCCGTCAACAAAGACCGTTGTTCACTGAACATGCCGTGGTTGACCGCACCCGCAATGAAGCTGATGCCTGCGTATTTGGCCAAGGTGGCGAGGTGCTGGGTTTGGAAATTCATGGGGCTCTCAAGGGATTGGATGTCTTCACTGTATCTTGCTTCACCCGAGGCTCAAAACCAGTGGTGGCTAAACACCACGGTCGCAATGGGCGTATCCAAACGCCCTGCCCAGGCTGGCACAAGCCCTCAAAAAACAGCGTGATCGCCCAGCTCCGTGGCTGGCCCGCCGCTGACCAATGCTTGATAGTGTTGCCACAGGGTGTCACTGCCGGTCGATGGTGTGGCGTCGGCATCGTAGCGACCGGTTTTATCGTCCCACACCAGCATAGATTCGGTGGCGTAATAGCGCCCAATGCGGGCCAGCTCGGCCTTGTCGGCCAAGTTGGATGACAGCTTGCCCAACACAGACAAGGTGGCGATGATGGCGTCAAGCAAGCCCACAGGCACGCGCTTGAAGCGTGGTGCCTGGCCCATCAACTCAAACAGGTATTGGCCTTGCTGCAACGGGGTGATGGCAGGCCCTGGGCCGCCGATGGGCAAAATGCGCCGGTGCCGCTCTGTCAGCGTCAGGCAATCGGCCAGGTACTGGCCCAGGTCAGCGTCGCTGATGGGTTTGCAGGCGGTCAACTGGCCATCTGCAAACAGCAAAAACGGTTTACCTCGGCGCAAGCGCTCGATTTGTCCCGACAAAGATTTGAAAAACGCCGTGGGTCGGACGATGGAGTAATTGATGCCAGATTCAATCAGGCATTTTTCAAAGGCCAGCTTCGCGTGTTGAAAAGCCAGCAAGGGCTTTTGCACACAAATGGCCGACAGCAACACCATGTGCCCCACGCCTGCGGCTTGGGCTGCGCTCAGCGCATGCACATGGGCTTGGTGGTCAATTGCCCATGCATCGCGGGGCGAGCCCGTGCGAGAGGCCAAACAAGACACCAGCGCGTCAAAATGTTCGCCCCGAAACCCCACTTCCGCCAGCGCTTGGGGGGTGAGCGCATCGACAAAACGCAGCTCGGCACCCGGTAACTTTTGGGGGGTGTCTTTTGGGGCCCAGGCGCCATTCACACCCGATCGATTTCTGACAAGACACACCACCTGATGGCCTTGGGCCACCAATGCAGCCACCGTGGCACGGCCCACGGTGCCGGTTGCGCCCAGCACCAACACCCGCTTGGGTACCCGAAAGGGCTCAACTGCAATGTCGTTTTGGTTGTTGCCCATGACAAACTCAAGCCAAGCAAAGGCAATGGCCCTGCTGTGGTTTATTCGGCCTTGGCCCCAGACTCTTTGACCACTTTGGCCCATTTCACAATTTCAAGTTGCTGGTAACGGGCCAACTCTTCGGGGCTGGAGAGCACGGCTTCAAGCCCCAGTTTTTGCATCCGCTCTTGCACGTCGGGCAAGCGATACACGCGTTGGACCTCGGCGTTCAAGCGGTCGATGATGGGCTTGGGGGTGTTGGCCGGTGCAAACAAAGCAAACCAGGTGGTGGCCTCAAAGCCAGGAACGGTTTCGGCCACGGTCGGGATATCGGGTGCTGCCGATGAGCGCTTGGCGGTGGTAACGGCCAGTGCGCGGATCTTGCCCTCTTTGGCCATGGGCAAGGCCGATGGCATGTTGTCAAACATCAGCTGGATGCTGCCGCCCACCAGGTCAGGAATGGCAAATTGACGCCCCTTGTAGGGGGCATGCGTCATGCTGGTGCCAGTCATGGACTTGAACAATTCGCCCGACACATGCACCGAGGTGCCAATGCCTGGCGAGCCGAAAGACAGCTTGTTGGGGTTGGCCTTCATGTAACTCACCAACTCGGCCACAGACTTCACCGGCAAGTCGTTGTTGACCACCAATAAATTGGGGGCCGAGGCGACCAAGGCAATCGGTGTGAAATGCTTTTGCATGTCATAAGGCATTTTTTCGTAGAGGGCGCCATTGATGGAATGCGTCCCCACCGTCCCCATGACCAAGGTGTATCCGTCCCCCGCAGACTTGGCCACAAAATCCGCACCGATGTTGCCGCCCGCGCCCGGCTTGTTGTCCACCACCACGCTTTGTCCCAGTTGCGCTTTTTCGCTGAACAAACGCGCCAAGATATCGGGCGCACCACCGGTGGGAAAGGTCACCACCAAGCGCAAAGGTTTGTTGGGGTAAACCGCTTGGGCCACGGCCAGACCACTGCCCAAGAGGACAGGGCCACCAAAGGCCATCCACAACACTGCAGCAGAACGAACAAGGCGTTGTAAGTGATTCATGGTTGTCTCCAATGTTTAAGCTCAGGGGTTCCAGGCGGTCAGCGGCTCAACGCAATTTGCGTTGAAACCAAGGCACCACGATTTCAGAAAAAATGCGGCCATCCGACCAGTCCTTGCCGCGCCCGATGTGGCCGCCCTCTGGGTTGACCCAGGCCTCTTTGGGGATACCGGTTTTCAAGACCACGTACAAATCGTCGATCGGCACTTGCGTATCGCGCTCACCATTGACCAACAACTGCGGGGCCGAGGCCTTGCCCAAAGCGCCAATGTCTTTGAGCGACATGCGCGGGCCGTAGCTCAAAAAATCTTCCAAGCTTTCAACGCCATACACCGCGGCCCGGGCAGGGAACAAATCAAACAAATATTCACGCGTGCCCAGGGCCTTGAGTTGCCACTCGCGCTGAAAGTAGCCATGTACGGGGCCTGCCCAATTGACCACTGCCTTCAGCCGCTGAGGCTCTGCATGGGCCATGCGCGCAGCCCAATGGCCACCCCAAGAAACCCCTTGAAAACCAATCAGCGCAGGGTTGATGTCGGTGCGCTTTTGTATTGCGTCGATCACAGTGCTGTACATGCGCTCTGCGCCCACATCAATTTTGATGGGGGCCTCCCCCGTGCCAGGCATGTCCAGGGCAACATAAGCCAAGCCAGCTTTCAAATAATCGGGGCCATATTGTTCAACCACAAACTCCTTGTAACTGTCCAAGCCCCCCACCGACAACACCACCGGTGGTTTGGCAACCCCTTTGGGCCTTTGCAAATAAGCCACGATCTCTTTGCCCTCAAATGGGATGCGCAAAACCTCGATGGGCGGATCAGCCAATTGGGCATAGGCACGAAACGCTTGGGCACCCAAAGCATGGGCACGTTTTTTCTCTGGTGAGTTTTGGGTGGGCCAGGCGCCAAAACCGTAATAGCGCCAAGCCGATAAATACGCCTCGGCTGCTTTGTGCGGTTGGGTTGGCGCCACAGCGGCAGCGGTTTTTGCATGGCGGTCGCCGTTTTGAATCCAAGACAAGGCCCATTCGTTGCGGTCCAACGATTGGATACGCCCCAAAATTTCGGCAACTTCTTTGGCGTCGAACCCCGTCATCGGGTAGCGCTGGGCGTTAACCCGCTCTTGAACCGCTTGTTTCAGCTCAGGCCAGGTGCGCCCAGGTGCAATTTGTGAATGGGCGCAGCCCAGCCATAAGCCGAACAAGCTGGTGACCATGCAACGCAAAAAAACAGCCATGTCTATCCCCAAGAAGAAATCTGCCACGCAGGGGCAGATCAGCAAGCTTTATAGCGCATCCCTGCGCGAGAGACCATGGGGTTTTACCGTGCCAACAAGGCCCTTGGCACACGGTCAGTCACATTTGTTTTGTCCCCACGCTGGCAGCGCGGGTGAACAAGTGGCCGGGCGCAGCGGCCACGCGGGCGCTGCTCAATGGCCAAACTCAATCTGAATGCACAGCTGGTAACCCACACCCCAAACCGATTTGATGGGCGTCTCGGATGGGGTAGGCATGGCTGTTTTGAGCTTTTTGCGCAACCTGGCCACCAACTCCTCCAGCGCATGCTTGCTCATCAAATCATCGGTTTCATCGCTGCCATACAAATCACACATCACACCCGACTCCAGTGTGTTGTTATGGGCTTGCATGAGTGCCACCAATAAAGTTTTTTCGCGGCTGGTCAAACGCAATTTTTCCGACGCATAGGGCGAGCTCAGGGTTCTATCGCGCAAATTCAGCGACCACTCCTGCCCGCCACTGACCTTTTTGATGCGCCGGCCCAAGCTGCGCAACACCAAAACCAACTCCACAGGGGCCACGGGTTTGGTCAAATAAATATCGGCCCCGCCGGTTTCATAGCCAGCCAAGCGGTCGTTGAGGGACACCCGCGCCGTCAAAATCACAATGCCCGCGCCCGGTATGGATTGGCGCAGCCGTTTGCACAAACTCAGCCCGCCTTCACCCGGCAGGTTCAAGTCCAATATGTACAAATCGATCGCCTGGCGGGCCAAAATATCATCCAATGCCGATGCGCTGTTGGCGGCAAACACCACAAAGCCGTGGGCGGTCAAATGGCTCTCAATTTCCTCCCTGAGCAAGCGGTCATCTTCGACCAAAGCAACCGTTAACCTATCTGCAATGCTCATGGCTCAATGTTCCTTTTCAACGGGACAGGCAGGCGAACGGAAAACGTCACTTGTAGCCCCAAAATTTCCACATCAACCTCGCCACCCATGCGTTCGACAGCTGACTTGACCAAACTCAAACCAATGCCCATGCCCGAAATGCCCATGACATTGGGGTGCCGGTAGTAGCGGTTGAACATTTGTTCTGGGTCAGGCAGGTTTTCTACGGCCACTGGGTTGCTGACCGTCAAAACCACCACTGCACCCAAAGAGCTTGTTGCGTTGGGCTCACGTGACAAGCTCACGTTCACTTGGCCATCGGAGGCATATTTGTAGGCATTGCCCAATAAATTTTCAACCACGATCGACACCAATTGCCGATCGGCGTGAAGGCTTGTATCGGCGGAATGGATAAAGTTGAATTTATCTGGCCGGGAATAGTCCATGATCGTTTCTAAAACGATCTGCGTCAGATTTAAATCTTCGAGCACAACCACTTGCCCATGCTCGACCTGGTTGGACTCGGCAACGTGTTCGATCAATGCATCCATTCGGTCTACCGATTGGGCAATGTGCTGCACGGGAGCGTCAGATGAGTCGCCTTGCGCTCGGCTTCTTTTGATCGATTCCAGTGAAAACCGAATGGTGCTCAGTGGGTTCTTCAGTTCATGGGTCAACATATCGATCAAAGATTGGCGCTCTTTGAGTTGCTGCGTTTGGTTATCCGCCTGCAAACGCACCAAGCGCAAGGATTGAACTTCCTCTAACTGCATTAACTTGCTGGATTGGTGCTGGCGTATCACAACCCAAAAAACCAGCATGCTCACCAGGCCACCATTGAGTCGCCAATCTGAAACTGTTGCCAAGGTGGCATCTGACGCGAAACTAGGCGCCCACCCAAATGCCACCATCGACCCATAAATCAAGATCAAGGCAAAGAACGCATAGCCAATGACCAGTATTTTTTGAATGCTGGGTTCAAGACCCTGCACTTTGACCACCCCAAATAGCTGGACAAGTGGATTGATCGAAAAAATCAAGAAGCTTAATTGCAAAGCGTATTGCGCGTTCCACCACCAAAGCATGCCCAAGGAAGCCGCGCCAGCCAACACCAAGGCTCGGACAAGTCCTTCGTACAAGGGTGAGTTCTTGAATTGCATCAGCGCCGACCAGCCCAAGATGACCATCGTGCACACGCGCAGCAGCTGGAAGGTTTGCCCCCATTTGTTCAAAATATCAGGGTCCACGTCAGCAAATACTCTCGCCAGCACCCCGGTATTTGAAAAAGTAAACGCCACGGAAGCCAATTGAAAAACGACATAGGCTTGCATCAACCGGGACGAGTCAACCGTTAAAAACAAAACACCCAATAGCAGCAAAGACACAGACAATGACAACGCCACGCTGATGCGCACGATGCGATCGATCACATTTTTTTGCAGGTCTTTTTGACCCAGGACATCCAATTGAATCCAGCGAAATCCATCGGTGTTGATTTTGAAATACACAGTGAAGGCTTGGTTGGAATCCAGGGGTGGGGTAAAGCAGAAAAGGTCATCTCTACAGATATCTGTTTTTTTGCTCTTCAGGTCCCCTTGTTGCTCAGCCACCCACCGCCCGTCTAGCTGCTGATACATCCATACATGGTCTAAATAATGTGGGCCCACCCGAACAACCAACGGGAGTTCGCCATCCACCACGTTGTGGTCTGACTGATCCGGTTGTTGGGTGACCCGAATCCAGGTGTCTCCCCGCAAAAAGCCCAAGCGCAAAGACTTGTCAAAAGGCTTGAAGGATTTGTGCTGAGCCTCCTGAATGTCCAGGCCCGCCGTTTCATCGTGAAAATAGGCCAGCTCAGGCTCATTCCCGCCAGCTTGGGCACACGGCCAAACAAACCCTAAAAGCAACCAGCAAATAAAAATAACGCGCCGCATATAGCCCCTGATGATGGCATTGTTTTCCGCACAATGATTGACCTGCCCTGACAACAGTGCGCATTGATCGGGTACTTGAGAGACATTGTGAGTCCTGGGTGGGTATTGGGATTTGCCTTTTCGCATGCCTTGGCCATGGTCTACATTAAGCGCGTGACCCCCCACCGCGCTAGAACATGCTTTATCAGCGAATCCACACCGGCTTAAAGCCCCCATCCAGGGCCGGCAGGCCGAGCGCATTGGCGCTGCGCTGGTGCGGCCGCCTGGGCTTGGGCCTGCTGATGTTGCTGTGTTTATCGGGTTGTAGCGAAAAGCCATTCACCTGGCCATGGTCGGATGAAGCAGCCGTGGCCCCTGCGAACACGCCGCCCGTGGCGCAATCGGGTGAAAGTCCCATGTTGCTGTTGAGCGCCGACAATTGGCCCATGACGGCGCCGGTATTTCGCCAAGTCAAACGGGATTTTTACGACTGCAAAGGGCTGGTCGGCGACTGGTTTGAAACTTTGCTGCTGGCCGAGATGAATTTTTTGGCCAACGAATCAGGTCTCAAAAACCTGACTTCAGCGGTTTGCCTGGTTCAAATTGACCGACAACTCAAGCCCAATGAAGGTCGCTTTGTGGTCCACTTTTATGCCAACGCCACTGAGTTGAGCGAATGCGCCATGAAGCACCGCTGCCAATTGGCGCGCAACGTCAGCCTGGTGCTGAAAAACCAAGCGGTCTATCGGTCTTATTTTTTGTCCGATTTTGAGCGCGAAAAGTACCACCAGCACTGCATCACGCCCGATGGCAAATGGCACCCCAAAACCACTTGCTATGACTTGACGTAATGCCTGAGCGCTGGCCGAGTCAAAGGGGCACGGCCAACATGGTGTCGATGCCAAAAGAATCGACCACCACGTCCATGGATTTGATGCGCCAGTTTTCGCCGGATGGTCGCAAAACGGCACGGTAGCGCGCCACCATGTACAAGCGACTCACCCCCTCTTCGCTGGACTGGTAGACCACCAAATTGGCACGCGCTTGAACCATTGATTCGGACAAAGGCTGGCACTGCACATTGGTCACTTGGCGCAACAAGCGGTCTCTGCGGTAGGTCAACACACCCTTGGCCAACATCGCCACACGGTCACGAACCATGCCGTGGCTGTAACAACCCATGATGGGCAAAGGCAGCCCCAAGTCTTGATTTTCCCGCGACAACACACGGTAAGCGCAATCTTCGGGCTCGAACAGGTCCGTCCAGGCTTCGAATTGCTCCGCATCCAGCAACTCAGCATAAATATTGAAAAAGGAACGAATGGACTCCAGGTGCGCACTCATGAAGATTTCCCCTCAGCCTGGGCCCCACCCAATCCCATGATGCGGTGGTAAAAGCTCCAAAAACCGCGAATGGATATTTCTTGCGACAAATAGTCGGTGTCTTGAACCGGCCCCACCCCACCCATTTCCAACACCTCATGCCCACCCGGTCGGCGATGGCGAATGCCTTGTTGCACCAAGCGCAATGCCTCGCCATCTTCCAAAGAGATGTAGCCCGAAGGACCAATGAAGTTGGCAGTCAGCATTTTGTCGTGGGTTTGCTCGGGTGTGTCTGATTCAAAGCCCAAATACGTGATGTGCAACTCCACCTCATCCGGGCCTTTGGGCCGCAGGTGGCGGATGGCGTAGGTGTTGTCCACCTGGGCAATGATCAAGGTCGGAAAAATAGACAAGATGGTGGTTTTGTAACCGTCCCCCAAATCCAAGGGCACATGGATCAAGGCGGGGTCGGCCATCTTCATGTCGGGGTTGAATTTACCGGTGCCTTCATAGGCCTGGGCCACCAAGGCCTGGTTGTCTTTGTCGGTGGCACTGAGTATGGAATGGTTCCAGGTGTTTTTCAAATCGGCATCGACTTTGATCCCGCCTTGCATCGTGGGTTGTTGCAAACCAAACGACACTTGGAACTGGTGCAGCAAAGAGCCATGGTAGGGGTCGCGAACATTTTCGTTGTAAAGCTTCCAATTGCCAGGTATCCGCTGACGCAAATAGCCCAACACTTTGGGCTTGCGCTGAACCAATAAACGTTCAATTTGGGACAGCGAATGGGGGCCTAAAAAAGTTTTTAAATCAGGGGGTGTGGCGTGAAAGCTGCCAAAAATCAAACCCCCATGAGATTGGACTTGCAGCACATTCAGGCCATGGTCAGATTTTTGAAAAGATGCGGGCATGCCGCCCTTGCCCTTCATGCCCTTGAGCAAAGGCACACCCGTGAGTTCGCCTTTGAGGGAGTAACTCCACAGGTGATAAGGACAGGTCAAGCTTTGAGCACGGCCCCGCACAGTGGTGACCAATTGAGCCCCTCGGTGCGCACATGAATTTTCAAAGGCGTGAAAGCTGTGGTCTTCAGAGCGGGTCACCACCACCTGAGTGTCGCCAATCCAATTGGTGACAAAGCTGCCAACCTCTGGCAACTCGACCTCATGGCACAAATAGTTCCACACGGGTCCGCGAAAGATGCGCTCGTTTTCCAATTGGTAAATGTCCGCGTCCGTGAACACGGCGTAGGGCACGCGAGAAAAGTCTGACGTGGGCCAAGCAGTCGGGTCTTGGGCCATACCTTTGTCCATGGGGAACTCCTGGGTTTTTCACGCCATCGTGCGCAATCTCTTTCGTTTATAACACGCATGTTCGTGCATTTGAGTGGCCGTGACACTGCCTGGATGCAGGCGCAAAAACAGGGCCATGCACACATCCATGCCAACGCCTTGCTGCGCTTGAAAATGTTCTAGGCGCTGGTGCTCAACCCATCTTGCAAGATTCGCAATTTAGGCGACAATACGCTGCAAGAACTATTTGCAGAGTTGGGGCTCAAAACCCGACCTGCATCAACAACAACAAAAGCAATGCGCAAACAATATGGCCCTGGCAGGCCACATCAGATAAGGCAACACAATGGCCGCCAGCGTCATTGCTCAAGAGTCTCTGCATTCGCGCTTTTGCTGCCAATCAAATGTTTGCCTGAGGTCAACTGTGCTGTTTGACCACTGTGCCGAATGCCAACGCTGTTGCACCATTGACGATGGGCACCCCCCGCTGGAGGTCAGCCTGACCCGGGTTGAAAAAAAGAAATTGGGCAGTGTTTGCATTGAAAGAAGTTGCGAACATTTGGGCGATCTAGGCTGCACCATGGGCGATGACAAACCATTTGCTTGCAGTCTCTACCCGCTTTCTTTCGACCCTGTGCGCAGACAGTTCTTGTACGACACCGACTGCCCGCTGATGCCCACCTACGTCAAACAACTCAAGCAGCCCGACAGTGACGCCCAGGCCCACTTCTCCATGGTCCAAAACGCCATCTTCAAGTTGGAAAAAAAAGACCCCGCTTTTTTGCAGCAAAATTTCACCATCGATGTGGATTACTTCGACTTGAAAAAGTTACCGCACCCCCCCCTGCCCAAGGAATCTCGCAAATGATTGTTTCGCCCTTGAGAGTCATTGAATCGGCCAACCAAGCCGATGATGTTCAGCACATTGGATACCAAAGCTGGACCCCTGACAACCTCTGCATCTTGAGCGAGCACAACGACATCACTTACTACACCTCCCGTTGGGATGCTCTGTGTCCCTACATCGATGTGACCGAAGAGATGCTGGCCAACGCACCCAAACCCTTCATTGTGTATGCGCTGCCCCCTGAAGGACCGTATGGCGTCCCCATCAACGACCAATATGGCTTGGTCGATACCTTCTCTAAAGACTTCTGGGAAGAGCCCCGCAGAGCCAGAAAATTCAGCGAGTACGACAAGCAGTACAAAACATTCGACATCTCTGAAGAGGTGATCCCAGGCGCCAACATCACCGTTGACGACATGTTTGAAATGGGCGGTGAACACTTCGCCAATTGCTACATCGATGACTTGGAAATCGAGGGCTTTGTGGACTACATCCGCAAACTCGATGTTTTGATCATCAAGGTCCACGACCCTTTGGGTGAACTGGTGTTGACTGATGTATCCATTATGCTGCCCGAGTACGACCAGTTGTATGGCAGTTTTTGTCAATGGAACCGGGCTTTCAAAAACCGTTCCCCTGGGATGTTTGCTTGTTTGCTCGCCAGCCGCTGGGCCGCCAAAAATGGCTTGCGTTATTACAACTTGGGCCCCGTGGGTGACTACGGATACAAATCCTTGTTTGTCACTGACCACGAGCCCATTTACGCGCTGGCCCTGACCGACCCCGATCATCCCTTGGCGCTGGACACCACATCGCCACTGCACACTGACTTCACACCACAGGTGTGGAACCAAATTTACCGATCAACCCCGTCGATCAAAAAAGCCAAGGCCATGGCCTGACGGGGGGCAAGCTCAAACAGTTGCAGGTCTCAGACCCCTGAAGGCTGGCCAATAGCCCTGCTTCATGGGTGCGGCATTTAAAAAACGTGCTTTTCGCCAAAGCTGTGGTCGTAGTCCATCATCAATTCTTCACCCGTTTTGATGCGGCGCAAGGCCTCGAAAACACCGCTCTTTTTCATGCGCAAATTGGGGCTTTTTGAGTGATTGAGATAGAAAGCCATGTCCATGGTGTTGAGCCCCATGGTTGAAACCCGCACCTCATCTTTGTGGTGATAACAAAAGATATTGATTTGCTGGCGCACGCTTTTGGGCAGCTCGGCGATTTCTTTGCGGGTGAACTTGACCTCCTTGGGCAGCGACATGGTTTGCAACGGATGCGTTCCCTTGGGAATGGCCCGTATGGCAAATACACCGATCCCATGCACCGGTGAAATACCCAAGCGGCAATAAACCGCTTGTTCCAAATGTTTAAAGAGCTTTTTTTTCAAGGCTGACATGCAAGGGCTTCCGGTGAGAGGGGTAGGCATTCTGGCACCAATCAAGCGCCCCGTTCAAGATGATTTTGATCGGTCGATCCTGCGCACATCAGATCTCACGCATGGAAAACGCCCGCTTTTGGTGCGAGCTGTTCGCCCATCAAAAACATTGGGCGAGATGAACTGAACCATAATCCCAGCCAGTCTTTTTCAATGCAACCGACCATGGCCCATACCCAACCACCCCGCACTTACAAGTACTACGACTTCATCGTGGTGGCCTTTGTTTGCGTGCTGCTGTGCTCCAACCTGATTGGGCCGGGCAAAGCGGCTCAAGTTGAACTGCCGTGGTTGGGCACCGTGGTGTTTGGCGCGGGTGTGCTGTTTTTCCCCATCGCTTATTTGTTTGGCGACATCCTCACCGAGGTATATGGCTACGCCCATGACCGCCGTGCCGTGTGGTGTGGCTTTGGCGCCTTGTTGTTCGCAGCCTTCATGTCGGGGGTGGTGCTGAATTTACCGACCGCACCGGGCAGCTACAACGAGCAATTGCAGCAGGGTTTGAACATGGTGTTTGGCAATACCTGGCGCATCGTGGCGGGCTCCATCGTGGCCTTTTGGGTGGGCAGCATGGTCAACAGTTTTGTGATGGCCAAGATGAAGATCTGGACCCAAGGGCGCCACCTCTGGGCCCGCACCATTGGCTCTACCGCCGTGGGCGAGTTGTTCGACTCATCCCTTTTTTATGTGATTGCTTTTTACGGCATTTGGCCCACCGAGCAGGTGGTGGCCGTGGCCATCGCGCAGTATTTCCTTAAAACCGGTTGGGAAGTGCTGGCCACCCCCCTGACCTATCAAGTGGTGGGCTGGCTCAAGCGCAAAGAAAACGAAGACCACTACGACCGCGACACCGATTTCTCACCCTTTCGGGTCAAGGTGTGAGGCGGCTTCAGGCACCAGGGCTTGCGGCGGCTGACTGTTTCGCTGATTGTTTGGCTTGCAGCTGCTTGACCGCCATGCTCTCCAAGTAACGCCGCAGCCGCGACAAACCCACATCGTGTTCATACAAATGCTCACGATCGCGGGCATCGGGCTCCATTTGTTCCAACATGACCCGGTCTTGCTCCAGCACACGCCAATGGCGCGCCTCTAAACGGTTGCGGTACAAAAACCGCCAAGCGCTGCGCTGCCAACCACTGACCCTGCGGCATCGCCAAAAAAAGACGGCGGCCAAACGCGGGTTGATCGGTGTGACAAAACCCACAATGATGAAATTGCCACCGGGACCACCCGTTTTTGGATAGGGTATTTCCAAGCGCATCCAGTGCGCGCCGGTGTCGCCCCATTCGGTCCAATCAAAGTTGACATCGCGCTGGCCTTCTTTTTCAAACACAAAGCCATGCTCGGTGCGCCGCAATTGAAACTTGGCGCTGATGTCGCCTTCGGCCATGGAATGGGATTGCTTGTGCAAAAAGCTGCCATGCATCGGGTCCATGACGTTCTCTAAGGCATAACGGTAATCGCACTGCCACTCGTTGTAGCAAAGAAAATGCGAATGGTCTGCGCTGGTGAGTTCATCGGGCACTTTCAAGGGTGGCGGCTGATCCACATGGGTCACGCTGTTGTACAACCAGATTGCTCCGTGGGCTTCTTGGACGTGAAAAGCGCGTGCCGCGCGCGAACCCTCGAGCGTGCAACCTGGGCTGGCGGGCACCTTGGTCACCATGCCATCGCAGCGCACCTCGATGCCGTGATAAGGGCATGCCAGGCGGTCGCCCAAGACCACGCCCATCGACAAAGGCGCACCCCGGTGCGGGCAATGGTCTTCCAAGGCATGCACCTGTCCCGCATGGTCGCGCCACAAGGCCAGCTTATGCCCTAAGCGGCGCAAGGACAGGGGGGTATCTTTCAAAAAATGCGACGGGCACAAGGGGTACCACAGGTCTTCCAGACCGCGTTCCAAAAGTTGCTGCACATCATGTGTTGTTGTATCGGCCATGCTCATGCCCCCAGTTTGTGAATTTCAACTTCAAACGTTTGCTCGGTCCACGGTTGACCATTGGGGCCCAGCGGGCCACTTTGATTCAGGTAAGCCACCAAAGGCGCCAACTCGGTGATGCCCGCCAAAAACGCCCGCTCCAGCGCGTCGCCCAACAAATCTTCAAAAGGTGTGGGTGGGCGCTGCTGGGCTTGATTGGGTTGCAGAAATCGTGTAGGTTGGATCGGGATCATGCTTTTTTCTCCGTCAAAAATCCGCCGCCGGCTGCACTTTGCGGCTGGCGGCGGGTGTGGCCATCAATGCCCCCATCGATGGCCCATTCTGCAAACACGGTGGGGCCGGGCGTGAACTCCCTGGGTTGCCAGGCCGGTGTGAGGTGGTCTTCGTCGGCGTTGTATTCGATCAAGCCGCCACAAGGGTTTTCAAAATACCAAAAATAAGCCGATGAGACCGGATGCCGCCCCGGGCCAAGCTGGGTTTTCCAGCCACAGCGCCCCATGTGCAGACCACCGCCAAACACCTCGTGGATATCGCGCACGGTGAAGGCCACATGGTTGAGCCCCATTGCTTTGCCAGGCACCTGCAACAAAAACACATCATGGTGCCCCGCTTGGGGCGCACAGCGCATGAACACACCCCGCCCCGGGTAGCGGTCCGAGGTCACAAAGCCCAAAGCCTGGTAAAAATCTTCGGCGGCTTGCAAGCGGTCGGTGAACAACACCACATGGCCAATGTCCACCGGCGTGGCCCGCTCGTAGACCGGCGAGGCCTGATCAACGCGACGGATGTCCCCATAGGCATTGGCCGCTGCACCGCGCACATCCACCGCTCGCTTGATGCTCAATGCAAAGACTTGGCGCAAACCGTGCGGGTCCAGACACGACACCTGTGCATCTGGGCTGACCCCAGCGGCGTCCATGCCCTGGCTTTGAAAGCCAGTTGTGTCCTTGAGTTGCTGGTGCAATCGCGTCAAGGTGGCGGCGTCAGTCACCCCCCACTGCACTTCACGCAAAGTGTTACCAGTCTCGATGGCGGGACCCAGGCTGGGGTCGTTGACGGCGCGCACAGACACCTGGGCACCATTCATGGTTTCCCAGATTGAGCCCGACGTCCCGGCTGACAACTCGTGCAAGCCCCAGTCGCCGTAAAAGCGACGCACCCGCGCCCACTGTTCGGGCGTGTCTTCGATGCCGTAGGTGATGCGGTCAATGCCTTCGATCATGTCATTCCTTGTCCATCAGGGTTCTGTTGGCTATACCGTCATGGCCGCGCCGCGATGGTGCAAGTAGCGCAGGGCAGACAACACCGTCAGCATGGAGGTTTTGGGGTTGTCGGGCAAGGGTTGGCCGCGCATGGTCAGCTGCATGTGGCCAAAGGCCCCGCGCACATCGATTTCATGAATGTTTTCTGTGACGTTCGGGTCAGCGATCAAGCGCGCGCGGGTGGCTTGCAGCCCCAAACCCGCCAAAGCAATGGTGGCGGCGACATTGGCATTTTTCGGGTACTTCATGGCCACTTCGGCGGCACTGCCTTCGATCAACACCGTGGCTTCGCGCAAGTTGTCAAGTGACACCACCGACTCGGCGGCACTGCCGCGCCAACCTTGCGGCGGTTTGCGCCCGGTGTAGGTCACTTCACTGAGGCCGCCCCAGCGCGCAGCGGCAATGGCGTCGATGCCGCCAATGGCCCCGCTGAGCACATGCACCTGGGTTCGCCCCAGGCGCGCCGCGTCTTCAACCTGCTGGGCCAAGCCGGGTGTGGCCAAGGCACCGATGGACAACAACGCACATTCAACGCCCCGTTGCAAGGCGGACAACACATGTTGCTCAATGGCGCTGTGGCCAGCGCACTCGAGCACCCATTGCGCATCGGATGGCACCTCGGTCACCACCTGCACCGATGGCCCCAACCACTGGCGCGCCGCTTCGACAGACCGCGGTGTGACCACCACATGGCGCAGCGAAAACTCAGGCCAATCGCGGGTGCGCTGCACGATGGCACGACCAATCGCGCCCAAACCGATCAAGGTCAAACCCGTGGGTTGGCTCATGCGGTTTCCTTGCGGGGCGGGCCAGCAAATTTGGTGGCAAACGGCCCCCAACGGTTCATGTCCACCTCGACCATCACCGGCCCTTCGTGGGCCATGGCTTGATTCAACACCACATCACAGTCTTGCGGCTGAGACAGTAAAAAGTGCGGGATCTTCAAGCTGGCGCACAGCAGCGAGAAATCAGGCGTGCACAAATCGACATAGCAGCGCCGGCCACCATACATCGCATCTTGGATGTTTTGGATCACGCCATAACGCTGATCGTTCATCACCAGCACCACAATCTGCGCGTTTTCTTGTTGGGCACAAGCCAACTCGCCGGGGTTGAGCATCAAGCCACCATCGCCCACCAGGGCCACGGTTTTGCGCCCCAACTGGTGCGCCTGAGCCGAAAGCGAGGCACCGATGCCCATGGCCAAGCCTTGGCCAATGCCCCCGCCCAAGGCATGGACGCCCGCACGCGGGTGGTCCAACCACAGGCTGCGATTGCCCCACATGCTGTTGGACAAGGTGATGTCACGCACCCACCACAGGCCTTGTGCAGTTTGCTTTTGCACACGGTTCAAGCTGTCTTTGAGGGCCACATAAGGGCCCAGGCTGGCGTCGACCACAGCCTCGGCCGCTTGGCGCGCTTGGGCCACAGCCTGCGGCCAGTTGGCATCGGTGCGCATGCGGCCTTGCAAACGATCGGCCAAGGCGTGAAGGGCCAAGCTGGCATCGGCATGCAAAAAAAGTTCGCTGCTGTAGGCGCGTTGATCGGCCAAGGAGTTGGCATCGATGCGGTAACGCTGATGGGGCAATTGCAATTTGTAGTTCAGGGTTTCGTTGCTGCGCAAACGCGAACCCACCACCAGCATGGCATCAACGGTTTGATACAAAGCCTCGACCGGCTTTTGCACATTGAAAGCACCCAAGCTCATGGGGTGCTGCTCGGACACAACGCCACGGCCTTGCACCGATGTGACCACGGCCCAACCCATGTCGATCAAACGTTGCACCGCCGCACCCGCATGGCGGGCACCCCCACCCAGCCACAGCAAGGGGCGTTGTGCCGATTGCAACTGTGCCGCCAGCGCATCGAGTTGTGCAGCGCTGGGGGTCAGCGGCGCCAAAGGCAAAGGCGACACATCGGCGGGCAGGTCCAACAACTGGGCTTGCACATCGATGGGGATTTCAATGCTGACCGGTCCACACGGTGGGGTGTGGGCCAAGCGGTGCGCCTCACGCAGAATGCTCAAAGCGCTTTGGGCATCGCGGATGCGAAACGCCACTTTGCTCACCGCCGAGAGCATGGCCAATTGCGCCGGCGCTTCATGGATGTAGCCCCAATCTCGGTCCACATATTGAGATTCAATTTGACCGGTCAAGTGCAGCATGGGCGTGCCTGCGGTCAAGGCCTCCACCAAGGCCCCTGCGGCATTGCCTGCGCCCGTGCCTGTGCTGGTGATGCAAACGCCCCAGGTGACACTGACACGCGCTGCGGCATCGGCCATGTTGCACGCACCCGCTTCGCCACGGGCGGACACAAAACGCACCTGCCCACGTTGGTGCATGGCGTCCAGGATGGGCATGTTGTGGATGGAGATCACGCCGTAGGCGGTTTTCACCCCACTGGCTTCCATGAAGCGAACCGCCAGCTCTCCCACGGTGATGCGTTGGGCGGTATCTACAGGTGGGCGGTTCATCGGGTTCATGCGGCAATGCGGTTGATGCTGCGCGACGGGGGCGCAGCAGGATGGGCCCGGGCGTGGGCTTGAAACGTGGGGTCGATGTGGCTGACGCGCTGGCTCAGTTGGGCCGCAGCGTGTTGCACTTCTTGCACCACGCCCGGTAAATCTTGGGGCTCAATGCGTTGGCTGGGAATGGTCACGCTCACTGCGGCGACCACTTGATTGAATTCATTGGTGACCGGGGCCACGACGGTGGAGATGCCCGACTCGAAACCACCTTGACTGGTGCCGTAGCCCTGGGCCTTGTCACGCTCAATCATCTTGAGCAATTGGCTGCGGGTGGTCGGCGTTTGTGCCGTGTATTCGGGCAAGGGCTCTTGGGGATAAAGCGCTTTCAACTCAGGCGAACCCAAGTGCCCCATCAAAACGCGGCCCAGCACCGTTGCATGTGCAGGCAAGCGGGCACCCACTTGGATGGAGTGAAACAAAGCATTGCGCCCGGGTGACTTGACCACAAACACCACCTCGGTGCCTTCGCGCAAGACCAAATGCGATGAATATCCTGTGCGCTCGCACAAGGCGGCGATCACGGGGCGCGCCTGCTCGGCCATCTCCATCGAGGCAATGGTTTCAAAGCCCAAGCGCAACACCCCCAAACCCAGCCGGTAGGTGACCCCATCGGCGGCGCGCTCGACAAACCCCATTTGCTCCAAGGTATAGAGCATGCGAAAAACCGATGCCCGCGGCATGTCCAGTTTGCGCGCCAGCGCCGCACTGGTGTGTGCGGGTTCGTCCCGGGTGAACTGCTGCATCAATTGCAGGCCTCTTTGCAAGGCGGGCACGATGTAACGATCAGACTCGCTCATGCCAACTCGCTCGACGTGGTGAACATCAAATCATTGACGCGCTCGGCGGCCTCCAGCGGACAAGCATGGCCCACTTCGCCCAACAAATGAAAGGGCAATCCCAAGCCAGCGGCCAACTCGGCACAGCCTTGGGCAGGGGTGATGCGATCGGCCTGTCCGCAAGCGACATCCACCGGACACGACAGGCCGCGCAAATAGGTGGCCAAATCGTCACCCGCCAACATCTGGCTGGCTTGTGTGTAACCGGCGGGAATGACCTGCGCCATGGTGTGTTCTACCCAAGCCAGCTGTTCTGCGCTGGCCGCAGGCGACAGCATGGCACTGGCACGCTGCGCGGCCATGCCCGCAGGGCCCAGGGTTTGGAGTTTTTCCAAGCGATCTTGCAACTTGCGTGCTCGCACTTGGGGATCTGCCAAACCATAGCCCGCCGCAGGGGCCAACAACCACACATGCTTGACCCGCTCGGGTTGGGCTTGGGCAGCGGCACTGGCCATCAAACAACCCAGCGAGTGGCCGACCAAGTGCACGGGGCCGCTGCCGAGCGCATCCAACCAGGCCCACAAACGCGCTGCGTAATCGCTGGCCTTGGGTTGGTCGGGTTGCAGGGGCGTGCTTTGGCCATAGCCCGGCGCGTCCCACGCCAAGATGCGCACACCCAGGCGCTGAGCGGCTTGCAATTGGGCCAACCAACTGCCCGACGCGGAGCCAATGCCATGCAACAAAACCCACAAAGGCTGGCCTTCGGTGCCCGCACTGCGGTAAGCCACCTGGCCCAGAGGGGTTGAGATGCGTTGCAGCGGAAAGTCTTGGATGCGCTCAGACAAAGACATGGGTTAAGTCCATCACGCCTTGGTCAGGTTGCGCTTGATCGCCGCCAAGGGTGACTCGGGTGGGTACACCGGTGTGATGGGCTTGGGTGAGCCCAGCATCACGCACATGAGGGCATCCTCTTCGCCCACGTTTATTTCTTCGCGGTACACACCGGGTGGGACCGAGATCAGGTCGCGTTCACGCAGAACCGACTCCCAGCGCTCGCCGTCTTTTTCGCAAATCACCTTCATGGTGCCGCGCAACAAGAAGAAGATTTCCTCCACGTCATAGTGGATGTGCGAAGGGCCCTCGTGCCCCGCCGGAATGATCATGGTCGAAAAAGTGAAGTGGCCACATGGCACGGTGTTGTTGTCGCTGGACACGCCGGTCGCACCGGTGCCCACGTAGCGCATTTGGGCGCGGCGGTATTTGGGGTCGTAATCGGCTTGAAACTTCAACGCGTCCCAGTCATAGCGGCGGGTTTCGAAACGCGCGACGCGCGACGCCATCCATTGCTCAAATGACTGGCCCGGTTGGCGCAGCATGCTGGCCTGGATGTCAGCTTCGGCAGGGATGTTGGCATTGAGCAAGCCTCGTTCATTGAACATGGGTTGATTGGCAGCAGCGTGGTTTTGTGACATGGTGGGGTTCTCCTGATTCAACAATCAATTCATGACAAAGCCGCCATTGACAGGCAGCAACTGGCCGGTGATGAAGCCGCTGCCGGGGCTGAGCAAAAACAGCAGCGCAGCGGTCAGGTCTTCGGGCACTTGGGGCCGTTGCAAGGCACGGCCTTTGAGGTACAAATCATGGCGCGCCTCAGGGATGTACGCGGTGGCTTCCACCAGCGTCAAACCTGGCGCGATGGCATTGACCGTGATTCCATCGGGCCCCAACTCACGGGCCATAGAACGGGTCATGGCCATCACCGCGCCTTTGCTGGCCACATAAGCCATCAAGCGGGGCGCACCCCACAAGGCCGTGTCCGAGGCGATGTTGACCACCCGCCCGGTGGTGCTGGCTGTGAGGTGGGGATGCGCAGCCACCGTGGCCAACCATGGACCGCGCACATTCACCGCCATCACCTGATCCCAGGTGTCGATGGCAATGTCTTGCATGTCTTTGCCGCCACTGTTGGTGATGGCGGCGTTGTTGACTAAACCATCCATGCCACCCAGCCACTGCGCGGCTTGGTCAACCCCTTGGCGCACCGCCTCTGGCTTGGCCATGTCCATCGACAGGTAATGGGCATCAGGCCCCAACTGCTGGGCCAATACCCGCCCTGCGTCGTCCAATATGTCGGTGATCACCACCCGCGCACCGGTTTGAATCAAGGCGCTGGCAAATGCCGCCCCCAAGCCTCGGGCACCGCCGGTGACCAGCACCCGGCGGCCTTTCATATCTGCGCAAAGGTTGGCCGCGCTCATGTGGGTTTTCTATCCGCGCTGGGCAGGTAATGCAAGACCCGGTTTTCAGCGATGACCACCGCGTAATAGGCCAAGATGCCGATCAAGGTCAAAGCCCCGATCACCACAAACACGCCGGCGGTATTTCCCTGCCCTTCAAAAAAGACCAGCAAATACCCCAAACCCATGTTGCCGCCGACCAACTCACCGACCACCACACCGATCACGGCCAAGGTGCTGGCAATGCGCAAACCCGAGAACAGGGAGGGCAATGTGGCTGGGCATTGCACTTTGAAGAAAACCTGCAAGCGGGTGGCTGAAAACGACCGCGCCAGGTTGATCATGTCCGCATCCAGATTGCGCATGGCGGTCAGCACATTGATCAAGACGGGGAAAAAGACGATCAATATCGCCACCAAAATTTTGGGGTAGATGGTGTAGCCCAACCACATCACAAACAACGGGGCAAAGGCCACTTTGGGGGCGATTTGCAGGGCCAGCAAATAGGGCGACAAGATGGCTTCGATTTGCGGTGACAAGCCCAGGGCGTAGCCCATGGCCGCCCCCAAGGCTGCACCCAAAACAAAACCGATCACCACTTCCAGCGCGGTGATGCCGCTGTGCCAGAGCAAACGCTCTGCCCCATAAATGCGAAACAATTCATCCCAGGTTTTGCTGGCATTGGGCAAAATAAATTCGGGCACGCCCCACCACCCTGGCAGCCACTGCCAGGCGGCCAGGAACAAGAGCGCGACCAGGGCGCTCCAAGCGGTGGTTTTGATGCCCGAACCCATGATTTACTTCAAGCCGACGAACTGGTTGGTGTACAAGTCTTTGGCCGCCACTTCTTTGGGCACGATGGCGTTGCTGACATAGAACTTTTGCAAGTCCATCAAACGCGCTTCGTCCATTTGCCCCAACACCTTTTGATTGGCGTAGACGTATTTGTTGTAGAGCTCGAAGGTTTGCAAAATCAAGTCTTCTTTGCCTTTGTGCGCGGGCACGTGAGCGACATAGGCAGTCGCAGCGGCCTTGGGGTCTTTCATGATGTCGCGCATGCCTTTCAATGTGGCACGCACCAGTTTTTGGATGAGCTCTGGGTTTTTGGCAATCGTCTCGTCGCTGGCCAAAATGGCTTGAGCCATGCTTTTGAAGTACACATCGGCAGGCAAGATGTCGACCTTGGCACCGGCCGCCATGGCCGTTGCCGTCCAATCCGGCACGGCCGCCATGGCCACGGCCTTTTTGGCGGTGAACTGTTGCCACACACCGGCGGGGCCTGCCGATTGGATGTCCAAATCGTTTTTGGTCAGACCCGACTTGCTCAACATCCCCAGCAAAGCGTAATACGTGGTGTCGGTGTAACCGGTGGTGGTGACCACCTGGCCCTTGAGTTCGCGGGGCGACTCAATGCGTGCGTCCTTGTGGCTGACCAATTGCATCAGCGAACCAGCGCCCAAAACGGCCACGGCTTTGACCGGAATGCCCTGACCGCGCGCAATGATGGGGGTGTCGCCAATGGCCCCGCCAATCACCGCATTGCCAGCGCCAATCTGTTTGGCCACGTCCACGCCACCGCGCCCTGCGACGAACTTCACGTTCAGGCCTTCTTGCGCGTAATAGCCCTTGGCTTGCGCCAGCATCCACGGCCCAAACGCGGGCAAGATGGCCGGGGCAGGCAGCAAATAAGTGATCTCCTGGGGATTGGCTGACGGTGCTTGGGCTTGGCTGCTCAAGGGGGACAAAGTGGCCAAGGCGGTGGCCAAGGCAATCAGGGTGCGTCGCATCATGGGTTGCTCCTATCAATGGTTCAAAGGCATGGAAAAAAGATTCGGTCAACGGAAAGGGTTCAATGGATATCTGTGTCGCCATCCAGCTTGAGCAAGGCCATCAACTGGGCCACGTGGTCCCCCAACTGAGGGTGTTTGCGCCGCTGCATAGGTTTGTCGCGATCAGGCAAATTCACCGTGATTTGTTCGACGATGGTGCCCGGGCGCTCGCTCATCACCAAAATTCGATCCGACAAGGCCACGGCTTCGGCCAAGTCGTGGGTGATGAACAAAACGGTTTTGCCCTGCGCATGAACGCTGCGGGCCAAGTCTTGCTGCAAGATCATTTTGGTTTGCGCATCCAGCGCTGAAAACGGTTCGTCCATGAGCAAAACGGTCGGGTCCACCGCCAGGGTGCGTGCCAGTGCAGCGCGCTGGCGCATGCCGCCAGACAGCTGGTGCGGGTAGTTGTTGCCAAATCCATGGAGCCTGAACTGCTGCAGCAACTGCTCGGATTTGTCTCGCCTTTGCGCTGGGGCCACGCCACGCAACTCCAAGCCAAACTCGACGTTTTGGGAAATGGTGCGCCACGGCAACAACAGGTCTTTTTGCAGCATGAAGGCCACTTGGGTGCTGGGGCCCTGTACCGGCACACCCAAGACCTTGACCACACCCGCCGTGGGTGGTGCCAAACCCGAGCCCATGTTCAACAAGGTGCTTTTGCCACAGCCTGAAGGGCCAATGATGGACACCACCTCACCGGCCTGGATGGCAAAGCTCACCGAGCGCGCCGCTTTCACCTCAGGGTGCAAACGGCTGGCCGGGAAGGTTTTGTCAACCCCTTCAAAAGCGATGGCGGGGACAGCGCTCATGCCTGGGGCACCTGAACCCAAACGCGGTCGGCCTCGACCTTGACCGGAAAGCAGCGCAAATCGCGCTGCCCGATTTCATTCAAACATTTGCCGCCGTTGATTTCAAAGCGCGCGGCATGCAAAGGACACTCGACCACGCCATCTTCGACAAAGCCTTGGGACAACAAAGCATAGGCATGCGGGCACACATCTTCTAAAGCGTGGACCTCACCTTGGAGCAAAAACAAACCAATTTTTTGGCCTTGCACCTGGACCCCCGTGGGAAAGTCGGGGTCCAAGTCCGCACGCGGGGCCACGTCGTGCCAGACAGCCGCAGGGTCGTTGGGAATGGTGGAACTTGAAGGGCTCATTTGTTTCAAATATAAAACAACGGTTTACGATAGAACCATTATGGCCGTTTCCGCACCTGGATGAAAGGGCCATGGGCGTTTTTTCCCCAGGGGAAACCCTTTGCACCGGCTGCCGCAACCGGGGATCGCGCCGCGCCTTCGCGTGTTAGTCTGAGTCAAGTGGGGGCAGATGGTCGCCACCACCCGACCCGAACCTGGCCCTGACCCGCATGTCCGATTTGCCCCTCATCCAAAGCCCCGCCGTTTTGCGCGCCTGGGCCCAAAACCCCAGCCAAGACTGCTCCTGCGCTTTGAAACATTGCCAGGGCTGGTCCCCCATCACCGAATCCCAATGGCCGCAGGCCGAACTGCCCGCTGTGGCCAGCCTGCGTGACCCCAATGTGGCCGAACCCACTTTTGAAGAACACCATCCCCACGGCACCCGTTATGGCGACCCGCTGGCCCCTGTTTCGATCGCCCACTTTCCCGCCAACCGGTGTGTGCTGCACGCTTGCCAACTGTGTGGCCAACATGTGTTGCGCTACACCGAGTTTGGCGGTTATTACATTGATCACCGCGCCCGCCGCTTGGACCCTGAGGTCATTGTTGACACCGCTTGAATGCAGGCGACACCTCGGGTTTTGACCCACCAACACTGGGCCTAAAATCCGCCCTCTTTGGCCAACCAACCAGGACCACCCCATGGGACGCACGCTCTACGACAAGATTTGGGACGAACACCTCGTCACTTCAGAGGAAGATGGCACCGCCGTGCTGTACATCGACCGCCATTTGGTGCACGAGGTGACCAGCGCCCAGGCCTATGAGGGTTTGCGGGTGGCCAAGCGCAAGGTGTGGCGTGTGA
The DNA here is from genome assembly GCF_965234775.1 of Limnohabitans rimovensis (SeqCode). Lineage (GTDB taxonomy): Bacteria > Pseudomonadota > Gammaproteobacteria > Burkholderiales > Burkholderiaceae_C > Limnohabitans > Limnohabitans rimovensis. Next base: position 33,698 of record NZ_OZ248570.1, read on the forward strand.
GTTCGGTCATCGCCACCGCCGACCACAACACCCCCACCACCGGTTGGGAGCTGGGGTATGACGGCTTGACCGACCCGGTGAGCAAAGAGCAAATCACCACACTCGACAGCAACATGGCCGAGTACGGCGCCGCCGCCTACTTCCCCTTTCTGTCCAAGCGCCAAGGCATCGTTCACGTGATTGGCCCAGAGAACGGTGCCACCCTGCCCGGCATGACGGTGGTGTGTGGCGACTCACACACCTCCACCCACGGCGCGTTTGGCGCATTGGCCCACGGCATTGGCACCTCGGAGGTGGAACATGTGCTGGCCACCCAAACCCTGCTGACCAAAAAAGCCAAGAACATGCGCATCCACGTGGATGGCACCTTGCCCAAAGGGCTCACGGGCAAAGACATGGTGCTGGCCATCATCGGCAAGATCGGCACCGCTGGTGGCACTGGCTTCACCATTGAATTTGCCGGCTCTGCCGTGCGCGCGCTCAGCATAGAAGGGCGCATGACCTTGTGCAACATGGCCATCGAGGCCGGCGCTCGCGCTGGCTTGGTGGCGGTGGACGACAAAACCATCGAATACCTGCGCGGCCGCCCCTTGTCACCCAAGGGCCTCGAATGGGACCATGCGGTGGCCTACTGGAAAACCTTGCAATCTGACCCAGACGCCCACTTTGATGCCGTGGTGCAACTGAATGCTGCCGAGATTGCGCCGCAAGTCACCTGGGGCACATCGCCCGAGATGGTGCTATCGGTGCTGGACCGCGTGCCCGACCCCGACAAGGAAAAAGACGCCAACAAGCGGCTCGCCATTGAGCGTGCCTTGACCTATATGGGGCTGCAACCCGGCAAGCCCATCGCCGACATCACGGTGGACAAAATCTTCATTGGCTCTTGCACCAACAGCCGCATTGAAGACATGCGCGAGGCGGCTGCGGTGGTCAAACGTTTGGGCCAAAAAGTGGCGCGCAACGTCAAGCTGGCCATGGTGGTGCCCGGTTCTGGCTTGGTCAAAGCGCAGGCCGAAAAAGAAGGGCTGGACGAAATCTTCAAGGCCGCGGGTTTTGAGTGGCGCGAACCCGGCTGTTCCATGTGTCTGGGCATGAACGCCGACCGCCTGGAGCCCGGCGAGCGCTGCGCCTCCACCAGCAACCGCAACTTCGAAGGCCGCCAAGGCACCGGTGGGCGCACCCACTTGGTCAGTCCAGCCATGGCCGCCGCCGCAGCCATTCACGGCCATTTTGTTGACGTGCGCCAATTTGTTTGAAAGCCAAGACCATGAATAAATTCAATGTGCACAAAGGCCTGGTCGCCCCCATGGACCGCGAAAACGTCGATACCGACGCGATCATTCCCAAACAGTTTCTGAAGTCGATCAAAAAAACCGGCTTCGGCCCCAACCTGTTTGACGAATGGCGCTACCTCGACAAAGGCGAGCCCGGGCAAGAGCATGTGCAGCGCAAGATCAACCCCGACTTCATCTTGAACCAAGCCCGCTACCAAGGCGCGTCCGTTTTGCTGGCACGCAAAAACTTTGGCTGCGGCTCTTCGCGCGAGCATGCGCCGTGGGCCTTGGAGCAATACGGCTTTCGCGCCATCATCGCGCCCAGCTATGCCGACATCTTTTTCAACAACAGCTTTAAAAACGGCTTGCTGCCCATCGTGCTCCCAGAGACCATCGTCAGCCAGTTGTTTGACGAGTGCTTTGGCTTCCCGGGTTATCAGCTGACAGTTGACTTGGACCGCCAAGTGGTGGTGCGCCCCCAAGGTGAAGAAATCCCGTTTGAGGTGCAACCCTTTCGCCGCTATTGCCTGATGAATGGCTTGGACGACATTGGCCTGACCCTGCGCCACGCCGACAAAATTCGTGACTTTGAGGCCGCACGCCTGACCGCCAAACCTTGGTTGGCGCAAACCTTGCCGGAGAGCTTCCGATGAAAATTGCAGTTCTGCCTGGTGACGGCATTGGCACCGAGATCGTCGCTGAAGCGGTCAAAGTGCTCAAAGTTTTGGGCTTGCCCCTGGAAATGGAAACGGCATTGGTGGGTGGTTGTGCCTACGACGCCCACGGCCACCCGCTGCCCGACAGTACCCTGAAGCTAGCCAAAGAAGCCGATGCGATTTTGTTTGGCGCGGTGGGCGACTGGAAATACGACACCTTGGACCGTCCCTTGCGCCCCGAGCAAGCCATCTTGGGTTTGCGCAAAAACCTGGGGCTGTTTGCCAACTTTCGCCCTGCCATTTGTTACCCCGAATTGGTCGGTGCCTCCAGCTTGAAGCCAGAATTGATTGCAGGTTTGGACATCCTCATCATCCGCGAGCTGACCGGTGATATTTACTTTGGCCAACCACGGGGTCGCCGCGTCTCGCCCGATGGTGCTTTCGCTGGTGCCGAAGAAGCCTTTGACACCATGCGCTATACCCGCCCCGAGGTGGAGCGCATTGCGCGTGTGGCGTTTGAAGCCGCCCGCAAGCGCAGCAAGCGCGTGACCAGCGTGGACAAGGCCAATGTGCTCGAGACCTTCCAGTTCTGGAAAGACATCGTCACCGAGGTGCACAAAGACTACCCAGATGTGGCGCTGGACCACATGTACGTGGACAACGCGGCCATGCAGTTGGTGAAAGAGCCCAAGCGCTTTGACGTGGTGGTGACCGGCAACATGTTTGGCGACATCCTCTCCGACGAAGCCTCCATGCTGACTGGCTCCATTGGCATGTTGCCCTCGGCGTCACTCAACGCCAGCAACCAAGGCTTGTACGAGCCCAGCCATGGCAGCGCACCCGACATCGCCGGCAAAGGCGTGGCCAACCCCTTGGCCACCATCTTGAGTGCGGCCATGATGCTGCGCTTCAGCCTGAACCAAGAAGCCGCTGCGGTGCGCATTGAAAACGCGGTGAAAAAAGTTTTGGCCCAAGGCCTGCGCACCGGCGACATCTACAGCGAAGGCACCACCAAGGTGGGCACCGCGCAAATGGGCGATGCGGTGGTCAAGGCATTGGGTTGAGCAGGCATAGAAGCAGACGCCGAGCCTTCAATCAAACGCCCAGGCACCCGCGCAGGTTGGGCCAATTTCACCGCGCCAAATGGCGCGACCGGGCGGATCGAACCCAGCACCGCTGGCGATCATCAGGGGCAACAAATGTTCTTCCCTGGGGTGTGACGCCACACCGCCCGGGGCCGCGCGCCAGCGACTCAACTGGTCGGTCCGGGTCTGCCAATCACCGCTCAATGCTTGGTCCAACCAGTCATGAAAAGCATACGAGGCCGGGGCTTGACCGGCGAAATCGCGCAGGTTGTGATAGCTCATGCCCGAGCCCAAAATCAAAACGCCTTCATCGCGCAAACTGCTGAGCGCGCGCCCCAACTGACAGTGCATCACAGGGTCCAGATTGGCTTGCAAAGACATGGCCACCACCGGGATGTCGGCTTGCGGGTACATCACTTTGAGCGGGATGAACACCCCATGGTCCCAGCCGTGCTCAGGGTCGATGAACGAGGGGAACCCGGCTGCCTCGAGCAAGTGGGCCGCCTGTGCGGCCAATGCAGGTTGGCCTGGGGCTGGGTATTGCAAGGCATAGGTTTCAGGCGGAAAACCGTAGTAGTCGTAAATCAACGCTGGGTTTGAGCCACTGGTGAAGGAGGGCACGCGGGCTTCCCAGTGCGCCGTGATGATCAAAATGGCGCTGGGCTTGGCCGGCAGGTGCTGGTCGATATCGCGCAAAAAATCTTCGGTCTGCTGAAACAGTTGCTTGCGCTCACCGGTCATGAAAAACGAAGGGCCACCCCCATGGGGAATGTACAAGGCCGGCATGCGGGACATGTCAAATTCCCCCTGAAGAAATCATCGGTTGTCCAAGGCCAACTTGGGGACCACCCGGGCATAAATCGCTCGTTCCGCGTCCACCACGTGTCGGTAATCGTTGGCATTGAGAAAGGCTGGTGCAACCAGGGACACGGCAACAAAACTTTTGAACTCTTCCGATTCAATGGCTTTTTGCAAGGCGTCATTCAAGCGCACAACCACATCGGCGGGCAGACCTTTGGGTGCAAAAAAACCAAAGTCAGCACGCAAAGCGAGGTCAATGCCTTGTTCCCTCAAGGTGGGTACGGTGCCCAAAGCAGCCGCCCGGGTGGCACCAAACTGCGCGATGGCCCGCAGCTTGCCGGCCTCCACCTGGGCGTTGATCACGCCCGGCGCACCAATCACCACATCCACAAAGCCACCCATCACCGCGGTCAAAGCCGGTGCCAAGCCGCGGTGCGGCACATGGGTGAATTGGAAGCCTGCTGCATCGGCCAAAGCTTCTCCGGCCAAATGCACCGCCGTGCCATTGCCGGGGCTGCCAAAGGTCAGCTTGCCGGGGTTGGACTTGGCATACGCCACCATCTCGCGCGCATTGCGAAAGGGCGCATCGATGCGGGCCGCCAAATAATGGGGGGTGATGCTGGCACGGGCCAAGGGCATCAAATCTTCATAAACATATGCGGGCTTGCCCACCAAAGGGGCCACGGTGAGAACCGCAGGTGCCGAATACAACAAGGTGTAGCCGTCTGGGTTGGCTCGGGCGACGTAGGTTGCGCCAATGGTGCCCCCCGCACCATCGCGGTTTTCAACCACCACCGATTGGCCCAAGTGCTTGGCGGCCAGCTCGGCGATTTTTCGGGCCTCGCGGTCGGTGGCTCCAGGGGCATAGGGCACGACGATGGTGATCGCTTTGGTGGGAAAACCTTGCGCCGATAGGCTCAAGGCTGTGCACAAGGCCAAGCAGGCCCACCCTTTGAAAATCCAACCCCAGATTGAACTGTTCAGATACATCTTGCTTCTTTCATGGATCACACAACATGGCGCGCGCAAACGCGCATCGACTTGGGTCATTTTCACCCCAAAATGAAAGCACTCTCTTAGACCCCAGACAAACTGCAAGCGCTTAGGATGCAGGCTTTTGCATGACGCATTGCGGGGCACACCTTGATAGAACACCATTTACAGCAACTGATCGAGCGACTCACCCAAGCTGGTCATGCATGGCCCCAACAGGTCGACACACAGGCCCGTTGGCTGGTGCTTGACACCTTGGGTTGCGCCATCGCCGGTGGTCGATCTCCCACCGTGCGGGCGTGGCTAGAAGGACAGCACCTGCGCACCGATCCCTTTGCCACCGCAGACCCCACCCCCACCGGGCCCAGCGCAGGTGCCGCCATGGCCTTTGCCATGGCCGCTTGTTGGGACGAAGCCTGTGAAGGCCATGCCCGTGCCCACGGCCGCCCTGGCGTGGCAGCCTTGGCGGCGATTTGGCCCTGGGTGCATCAATTGAATTGGGGGCAGTTGCTGAACGCTTTCGTGCTGGGCTACGAAGTGGGTGCGCGCATGGGTGCCTTGCTGCGCATTGCACCGGGCATGCATGTGGACGGCAATTGGCCGTCCTTGGGCAGCGCGGCAGCGGCAGCCAGCGCCTTACAGCTCAATGCCCAGCAGACCCTGACCGCCATCCACATCGCGGCCTGCCAATTACCCACCTCGTTGTACCGACCGATCCAAACCGGCGACACAGCGCGCAACACCTATTTGGGCCACGCCGCCATGCTGGGGCAAATGTCAGCACAAGCCGCAGCCGCTGGCATCAGCGCACCCGCCAATGCCATCGAAAACCATTTGCAAGTGGTCTATCAAAAATCCGCGCCTGAGGGATGGCAAGGAGCGGACGATTTTGAAATTTTGTCCGCCTACTTCAAGCCCTATGCGGCAGTGCGCCATGTCCACTACGGCGCGCATGCTGCGTTGGGCCTGCGCACACAGTTTGACTTGGATTTGTTGGACCACATCGATTTATGGGTTTACCAAGAAGCCTTGACGTATTGCGGTGTGCGCCAACCCCAAACCCCATTGCAAGCGCAGTTTTCGCTGTCTTTTGGCGTGGCCGCCATGCTCCGCTGGGGGCACCTGAATTCAACCGTCTACACCAGCCCCGAATTTGAGGATGAGGGGGTGCGCCAGCTGGAGAAAAAAGTGACCATACACGTGCACCATGAATGGACCCAAAAGCAATGGCGACGCGCCAAGTTGCAACTGTCGTTGGTGGATGGTCGGGTGCTGGAGAACACCTGCCACGCGGTGATGGGCGACGCTGACATGCCCTGGAGCGAAGCAGCCTTGAAGCAAAAATTCATCATCAACTGCGAGGGCAGTTTGAGCCCTGCACGCAGCCTAAGCTTGGCCGACCATGTGCTTCATGCCCCAGCCCAAGCCGCCATCTTTCCCTGAGTGACTGCACACAGGCTTGGGGGCAGAGCGCCTAAGACACCTCCCGCGCCTGATCAAAAGCACCACCAAGCCCGCATCATTGGGCAGTGCAGTTGTTGCCCTGCCAACGCGACCCCACCACTTTCTCTTGGCGTATTTCAAACGTGGTTTGGCAGGTCAGGGAGATGTTGTAAGCAGGGGAGCCTCCCACGGCTTGGGTGAAGGCGCTGTTCCCCGTGAAGATGGTTTGGTAAGAAGGTGCAGTGCCCGGAACCCACATCTGCCCCTGACGCATGAAGCTGACAAATTTGCTGCCAGCGGCTTCATATTGGTTGTTTGGCGGTCCCCAGGTCCGGTAAAGGTCCAACTCAGACGCGCCCACCCAAGCGCTGAGCATTTGTTCATATTTGGCCGTCGTGGCGCAGCCCGAAAGCAACACCGCCAAACATGCCAGCCACAGGCCGCGAAATCGCCTCATGGGGTCGCTCCTGAAGGGTCATGTGCGTGCATGGTTCATCGCCTCCCTGGCGCTGCGGATGGATGCTGAAACGTGATGGTGGCCCATGGCCTTGTGTCTCTTGCCATGATAGAACCAAACATACCGCTGGCCGTGGGCAGCCCCATGGTCGCGGCCTTGTCAGCCAGCGTTGGACAGGGCCGCTAGAATCACCTGCATGATCTGCAAACAAAGTGCTACACCCCACGCTCCACGGACCCCGTCGGTTCAGGGACGCACCCGCACGATCACTTTGAAAACAACCAAAGGCTAACCGCCTTGGTTCGTCGCGCCCTTCCCGGCCAGACGAGCCGGGGATCAAAAACACATGGATTGAAAGGGCAAACACATGAAAAAAATCGGAAATCGCGTCGGCCTGGTCGGCTGGCGAGGCATGGTCGGCTCGGTCCTGATGGACCGCATGCAAGCTGAAAAAGACTTCGACCTGATCGAGCCCGTGTTTTTCTCCACCTCCAACGCCGGAGGCGCAGCGCCTGCCATGGCGAAAAACGAAACCAAGCTGCTCGATGGCCACAACATCGACGCCCTCAAAGCTTGCGACATCATCATCACTTGCCAAGGCGGCGACTACACCTCGGAGGTGTTTCCCACGCTGCGCAACGCCGGATGGAAGGGCCACTGGATTGACGCGGCCTCCACCCTGCGCATGAAAGACGACGCCATCATCATCCTCGACCCGGTGAACCTGCCCGTGATCGAAAACGCCTTGGCCAAAGGTGGCCTCAATTGGGTCGGCGGCAACTGCACGGTGAGCTGCATGTTGATGGGCGTGGGCGCTTTGTACAAAGCCGGTTTGGTGGAGTGGATGAGCACCCAAACCTACCAAGCCGCCTCCGGTGGTGGGGCCGCGCACATGCGCGAACTGCTGACCCAGTTTGGCACCCTCCACGCCGAGGTCAAAGACCTGTTGAACGACCCCAAAAGCGCCATTTTGGAAATTGACCGCAAAGTCATCGCTAAGCAGCGTGCCCTCACCGCTGCCGAGACTGAGAACTTTGGCGCACCCTTAGGTGGCTCGCTCATCCCATGGATCGACAAAGATTTGGGTCTGGGCAAAACTGAAGGCGACGAGTTCTGGGGCACCAGCCGGGAAGAATGGAAAGGCATGGCCGAGGCCAACAAAATTTTGGGTCAAGGACCGGGCTTTGCGCAACCCGCAGTCCCCGTTGATGGCTTTTGCGTACGCATTGGTGCGATGCGCTGCCACAGCCAAGCACTCACCTTCAAACTCAAAAAGAATGTTCCGATCGCCGACATCGAGGCCATGATCGCTGCTGACAACGAATGGGTGAAGGTGGTTCCCAACAACCGTGAGGCCACTTTGCAACACCTCACCCCCGTGGCAGTGACTGGCACCATGACGATTCCCGTGGGCCGCATCCGCAAAATGGCGTTTGGCCCAGAGTATGTCGGCGCTTTCACCATTGGCGACCAACTGTTGTGGGGGGCGGCAGAGCCTCTGCGGCGGATGTTGAGAATTTTGCTGCGCAGTTAAGGAAGAAGGTAACATCTGCGAATGTTCAATATGTCCTGGATACTGCCATGAAAAACCTTCGAACAGCTGCATTTTGGGTGCTGTCGAGCTTTTGGATGGGCTCTGTCGGGGCCCTCAGCCTGGGCAATATCAGCTTGCTCTCCAAGCCCGGTGAACGCTTGCTGGCCGAGTTGGAAGTCAAAGACATCAGCCCGGTCGAAGGAAATGATTTGCAGGCTTTTTTGGCATCGCCCGATTTGTACAGCGTGGCGCGTGTGACCCCTTCACCCGAATTGGCCTTGATCAAAACACAATTCAGGCGCAAGCCCGATGGGACTGCCGTAATTGAGTTCAGCAGCGAGCAACCGCTCACATCATCTTCCTTGGACATGCTCATCGAGTTCCGCTGGGCCACAGGTCGGCGGGTTTTCATGGGCAACATCCCGACCCAATCGGGTGCGAGTCCTGCAGCAACTGCCGCGGCCCCAGCACCTGCGCCGAGCTTGCCGGTGATCAGCCCGCCCGCCGTGGCACAGCCAGAGCCTGCGCCAGCAACACCCACAGCACCAACTGTTCCCGCCCCTTCTGCACCAGCACCTGCCGTGGCTGAAAAGGCTGCTGAGCCCCCACCCCCCGCGACCCCCGCCACCAAAACTGCCAAAACAGAACGAGGTCAAAGCCTCACCGTGGTCCGCGGCGACACAGCGGGCGAATTGGCGGCACTGCACAAAGAAAGCAACGTCTCCCTCGACCAAATGCTATTGGCCTTGCTGCGCGCCAACCCCGATGCATTCGTTGACAACAATGTCAACCGCCTCAAAGCCGGTGCTGTGCTGAAACTGCCCAGCGCACAAGAAGCCCAACAAACCCCCACCACAGAAGCGCGCCAAACCATCAAAGCGCAGGCCGCTGACTTTGCCAAATACCGCGCCAATTTGGCTGCTGCTGCACCCAGCACCGAATTGCCCAAGGCCGGCCGAAGCGCTGAAGGACGGGTACAAGCCCAGGTCAAAGATGGCAGCACGAAGCCCAGCCAAGACAAGCTCACCTTGGGCAAGGCCGACTCCAGCGCCGCCCAAGAAGCCGACAAAGTCGCCGCCCAAAAACAAGTGGAGCAAACCGCCAAAGAAACTGAAGCTGCCAGCCAAACTGTGACCGATCTGAATGCACTGGCGCAGGCGGCCAGTGGCATCGCTGCCCCGGCTGTGGCTGTAGCCGTGAACGCCCCACCCGCCAAAGCCTCTGGCAGCGTGGTTGACGAACTCATTGAGCACCCCTGGACCCCTTATGCTGCGGGTGCCTTGGTGGCACTGCTGGCTTTGTTGGCCTGGGGACGCAGTCGCCAGCGCGCCACGCCAGAAAACCCAACTTTCGATGACCGTTCCAGAGCCAGCCCAGTCGAATCCAGCCCCCAAAACCCCTTCAACTTTGACCTGGAGTTGGATGCCCAACCCAAGTCGGTGTCGGCCCAAGGTCGCGAAGTGGCACCGCCGTTGGATGCCGTCGCGCCTGACTTGAGCGACGCCCCACCGCCCTCCGACTATGAGGTTCGCCTCAACTTGGCCGAGGAGTTGTGGGACATGGGGCAACAAAACACCGCCCGCGCCCTGGCAGATGAGGTGGTGCGCGAGGCCACGGGCGAGATTCAACTCAAGGCCCAACGCTGGTTGAGCCAGCGAAAAGCCTGAGCCGCATGCGCGTGGCGCTGGGCCTGAGCTACTTGGGCCAGGCTTACGAAGGTTGGCAAAGCCAACGCTCTGGGCTGACGGTGCAAGACAAGTTGGAGGCCGCGCTCAGCGACTTTTGCCAACAACCGGTGCACACCTTGTGCGCAGGCCGCACCGACTCAGGGGTGCATGGTCTGATGCAAGTGGTTCACCTCGACACCGATCTGACACGCGACATGTCCTCTTGGGTGCGCGGCACCAATGCTTTTTTACCCGCCGACATTGCGGTGCAATGGGCCCAAGAGGTACCGCCCAGCTTTCATGCCCGTGGCAGTGCGGTGGGCCGGCGCTACGCCTATGTGGTGTTGTCATCCCCTGTGCGCCCCAGCTTAGAGAGCGGTCGGGTGGGTTGGGTGTTTCGCCCCCTGCAAGCCGAGCCCATGCAAACAGCCGCCAAGCTGCTGCTGGGCGAACACGATTTCAGCTCGTTTCGGGCCTCTGCATGCCAGTCGCCCACACCGGTCAAAACCCTGCGCAAGATCGATATTTCGGCCTGTGGCGGGGATAACGGCCAAGCCTACTGGCGCTTTGAATTTGAAGCCAATGCTTTTTTGCACCACATGATTCGCAACATCATGGGTTGTTTGTTGCAAGTGGGCCAAGGCCTTCAACCCGTATCGTGGATGCAAGAGGTGCTGCATGCCCGCAACCGGGATGTTGCGGCACCCACCTTCTCTCCAGATGGCTTGTATTTTTTAGGCCCGCAATACGCGCCGGAATGGGGCTTGCCCACGCGCACGCCTGCGTATGATTGGTTGCCATCATGACCCCCTCTGTGTACACCACCCGCATCAAGATGTGCGGCTTCACCCGCGAATCCGATGTGGATGCAGCGGTGGCCGCTGGTGCGGATGCGATTGGCCTGGTGCTGTACCCACCCAGCAAGCGGTATGTGGACGCGCAGCGCGCTGCGCAATTGGCCCGCCGCTTGCCCGCCTTTGTCACCCCTGTGTTGCTGTTTGTGAACGCCCAAGCCAGCGAGATTGAAACCGCCGCTGCCCAAGTGCCTGGCGCATGGCTGCAGTTCCACGGCGATGAAACTCCCACCGAATGTGCCCATTGGGGTCAACGGCTGGGTCGGCGCTGGCTGCGTGCCGCACGCATTCCCCTGGGAGAAGCGTCACCCCCGTTTGACCTCGTAAAATACACCCAAGATTATTCACAGGCCAACGCTGTGCTGCTCGACGCCCATGTCGACGGTTATGGCGGTGGCGGCAAGGCATTCCATTGGTCACGGCTTCCAACAAACGTCAATGCTCACCTCGTTTTGTCTGGTGGACTCACACCTGCAAACGTGGCCGACGGCATTCGTGATGTGCGCCATCGGGGTCTGTCGCTCGCCGTGGATGTGAGCTCAGGCATCGAATCTGCGCCTGGCATCAAGGATGCCCACTTGATGCAAACTTTTGTGGCGGCTGTGCGGGCCGCCGACCTCCGCGCCGCTCACGGCGACTGAAATATCCCCTTCCGACCTTTGGCCCTTGTGGGCCCTTGCAACAGGCGAACCATGTCCACCTACCAACAACCCGACGCCAGCGGCCACTTTGGCATCTACGGCGGCAGTTTTGTCAGCGAAACCCTGACCCACGCCATCGAAGAGCTGAAAGACGCTTACGCCCAATACCAACACGACCCCGCTTTCATCGCCGAATTCAAATCCGAGTTGGCGCATTTTGTGGGCCGCCCCTCGCCTATTTACCACGCCGCTCGCATCAGCCGTGAAATGGGTGGTGCACAGATTTACTTGAAGCGCGAAGACCTGAACCACACCGGTGCGCACAAGATCAACAACACCATCGGCCAAGCCATGCTGGCCAAGCGCATGGGCAAGCCGCGCATCATTGCCGAAACCGGCGCGGGTCAGCACGGCGTGGCCACCGCCACCATTTGTGCCCGCTATGGCTTGGAATGCGTGGTCTACATGGGCAGCGAGGATGTGAAGCGCCAAAGCCCCAACGTCTACCGCATGAAGTTGCTCGGTGCCACGGTGGTGCCCGTGGAGTCGGGCAGCAAAACCCTGAAAGACGCTTTGAACGAAGCCTTGCGTGACTGGGTCGCCAATGTGGACAACACCTTCTACATCATCGGCACCGTGGCCGGACCCCACCCTTACCCGATGATGGTGCGCGATTTTCAAAGCGTGATTGGCGAGGAATGCATTGCCCAAATGCCCAGCATGCACCACGGCTTGCAGCCCGATGCGGTGCTGGCCTGTGTGGGCGGTGGCTCCAACGCCATGGGCATTTTTTACCCCTACATCCCGTTCGAGAAAACCCGATTGATCGGTATCGAAGCCGCCGGTGAAGGCATGGAGTCGGGTCGCCACTCGGCTTCGCTGCAACGCGGTGTACCTGGTGTGTTGCACGGCAACCGCACCTATGTGTTGCAAGACGCCAATGGGCAAATCACCGAAACCCATTCGGTGAGCGCGGGTCTGGACTACCCGGGCGTCGGCCCCGAACATGCATTTTTGAAAGACATTGGCCGCGCCGAATACGTGGGCATCACCGACCAAGAAGCGCTGGACGCGTTTCACTACCTGTGCCGCACCGAGGGCATCATCCCCGCGCTGGAATCCAGCCACGCCGTGGCCCACGCCATGAAGCTCGCCAAAACCATGACGCCGAAGCAATCCATTTTGGTGAACCTGTCGGGGCGCGGCGACAAAGACATTGGCACCGTGGCCGATTTGTCCAACGCCGACTTCTTCTGCCGCCCCAGCTGCCAAGGCCAAACCGTCAAAGGCGAGCAAGCCATTTCACTGGCGGCATTGAACGGGAGCAAAGCATGAGCCGCATTGCCACCGTCATGGCCTCGCTTAAAGGCGCTGGTCGCAAAGCCTTGATTCCTTACCTGATGGCCGGTTTTCCCGAGCCTTCGCACACCTTGGGCCTGATGCACGCACTGGTGCAAGGCGGTGCTGACATCATCGAACTGGGCGTGCCCTTCAGCGACCCCATGGCCGACGGCCCTGTGATTCAAAAAGCCGGTGAAGCCGCACTGCGCCACGGTGTGGGCATGGGCGAGGTGCTGGCCATGGTGCGTGAATTTCGAGCCACCGACAGCACCACCCCCATTGTGTTGATGGGCTACGCCAATCCGGTGGAGAACTACAACCTGAAACATGGCGTGAACAGCTTTGTGAGCGATGCCGCCAAAGCCGGTGTGGACGGTGTGCTCATCGTCGACTACCCGCCCGAAGAATGCGTGGACTTCGCGGCCAGCTTGCGGGCGCACGAGATGGATTTGATTTTTTTGCTCGCCCCCACCAGCACCGACAAACGCATGCAGCAAGTGGCGGCCGTGGCCAGCGGCTATGTGTATTACGTCTCGCTCAAAGGCGTGACGGGTTCGGGTGCTTTGAACACCGACGAGGTCGAAGCCATGCTGCCGCGCATTCGCCAGCATGTGCACATCCCCGTGGGTGTGGGCTTTGGCATCCGCGACGCCGCCACCGCCAAAACCATTGGCCAAGTGGCCGATGCGGTGGTGATTGGCAGCAAGCTGATTCAATTGGTGGAGGCCGCCCCCAGTGGACAAGCCGCTGAAGAGGCCCGCAGCTTCATGGCCGAGATACGCCAGGCCATGGACACCCCCTGAGGGGCTCGGTTGCGCACCACCATGCCCCTGCATAATCCGCACATGGCCTTTGCGCCCAGGAGATCTACATGAGTTGGCTTGAAAAACTGCTGCCCCCGAAAATCCAGCAAACCGACCCCGCCGATCGGCGCACCGTGCCTGAAGGTTTGTGGGTCAAATGCCCCAGTTGCGAAACCGTTTTGTACAAAAACGATTTGGAACAAAACCAAAATGTGTGCCCCAGCTGTGGCCACCACCACCGCATCACCGCCCGGGCGCGTTTGGATGCTTTTTTGGATGCCGAAGGTCGATATGAAATTGGCCAAGAGGTCTTGCCGGTAGACGCGCTGAAATTCAAAGACAGCCGCAAATACCCCGAGCGTTTGAAAGAGGCCTTGGAAAATACCGGCGAAACCGACGCCTTGGTGGTGATGGGTGGCTCGGTGCACAACATCAACTTGGTGGTGGCTTGCTTTGAATTTGACTTCATGGGCGGCTCCATGGGCTCGGTGGTCGGCGAGCGCTTTGTGCGCGGGGTGCACACCGCCATTGAGCAAAAAGTGCCCTTCGTTTGCTTTACCGCCACGGGTGGTGCGCGCATGCAAGAAGGCTTGCTCTCGCTCATGCAAATGGCCAAAACCAATGCCGCCTTGACGCGGTTGGCCAAAAAGGGATTGCCTTACATCAGTGTGCTGACCGACCCCACCATGGGTGGCGTGTCAGCGGGTTTTGCTTTCCTGGGCGATGTGGTGATGGCCGAGCCCAAGGCATTGATCGGCTTTGCCGGTCCCCGCGTGATCGAGAGCACAGTCCGCGTAACTCTGCCCGAAGGGTTTCAGCGCGCCGAATTTTTGCTGCAAAAAGGTGCCATCGACCTCATCAGCGACCGGCGCGATTTGCGCAAAACCGTGGCCAACACCTTGGCCATGCTGCTGCGCCAACCCGCCGATGCGGTGGCCTGATTCTCGACCCCGACTTTCTTCGTCCAACGCCGCCTGTGCGGCCATTCCACTTTGACCCACCATGAGCATTCAACTCTTTGCCTTTGACACCCCCAATGGCCGAAAAATTTCTGTGGCTTTGGAGGAGATGGGACTGCCCTATCAAGTCCAAGTGGTCAACATCACCCAAGACGACCAGTTCAAACCAGATTTTTTGCGCATCAGCCCGAACAACAAAATTCCGGCCATCATCGATAACCAGGGCCCCGATGGCCAGCCCATCAGCGTGTTTGAGTCTGGCGCCATCTTGATGTATTTGGCCGAAAAAACCGGGCTCTTTTTACCCGCCAAAGGCGCGGCCCGCGTGTCTGTCTTGGAGTGGCTGATGTTCCAAATGGGTGGCTTTGGCCCCATGCCTGGGCAAGTGCACCACTTTGCCGGTTTGACCCATGAAGACGACAAGCGCTATGGCTTGCAGCGCTACATGACCGAAACCCTGAGGCTTTATGGTGTGATGGACAAGCGTTTGGCCGATCACGCATTTTTCGCGGGCGATTTGTCGATTGCCGACTTTGCCATCTTGGGATGGGTCTGGCGCCATCCCCGCCACCAAGTCGATTTGGCGCAATTCCCGCACGTCAAGCGCTGGTTTGACCAATTGATGGCCCGCCCAGCGGTGCAACGCGGCTTTGCGGTTGCGCTCAAGTGAGCGCCGCAAAGCTCAGCGGTAAAAAGCCTCGACCCGCCCTTTGAGTTTCAGCAACAAAGGCTTGCCCTTGCGGTCCAACGTTTTGCCGGCTGGCACCTTGACCCAGCCTTCGCTGATGCAGTACTCCTCCACATCGTGTCGCTCTTTGTCATTGAAGCGAATGCCAATCGCATGGGCCAGTACGTCGGCCGCATAGTGTGGGCTGCGGTCATCGATGCTGAGGTGGTCGGGCAAAGGGGGACGCTCGGTGGCAGTGCTCATGTCGTTGGGTTCCATGGATAGGCAGCCATTGTCCTGGATTTGCGCATCGACACGGCGCCTCACCGCACCCACAGGTCGAGCCACCTAAAATCCATCGTTTGGCGCAGCCGCGCCGGTTTTTCAACCCTGGGACGCAGCATGCCGTGCGGCCCCCATCACCACTGCCCCATGTCTGACACCACCCCCGCCGCTGATGCCCCACAAGACGAGAACCAACTCATCGCGGAACGCCGTGACAAACTCAAGGTGCTGCGCGAGCGCCAGGCCGCCGGTGGTGCCGTGGCCTTTCCCAACGACTTCAAACCGGCCCACCATGCGGCCACCTTGCATGACAGCCATGGCGACAAACCCCCGGAAGTGCTGACCCAAGAGGGCCAGCTGGCCCGGGTGGCAGGGCGGATGATGCTCAAGCGGGTGATGGGCAAAGCCAGCTTTGCCACGGTGCAAGACAGCACCGGGCGCATCCAACTGTATTTGGCGCGCGACGAAATTGGCGAAGACATCTACAACGACTTCAAGCACTGGGACTTGGGTGACATCATCGGCGCCGAAGGGCGCTTGTTCAAAACCCGCACCGGCGAGTTGTCGATCCATGTGACCCAGGTTCGCTTGCTGACCAAAAGCCTGCGCCCCATGCCCGACAAGTTCCACGGTGTGCACGACCAAGAAATCAAATACCGCCAACGCTACGTCGACCTGATGACCGATGAAAGCGCGCGCAAACGCTTTGTGGCGCGCAGCAAAGCGGTCAGCGGTATTCGCGAGTTCATGGTCGGCCATGGTTTTTTGGAAGTCGAAACACCCATGCTGCACCCCATCCCGGGTGGGGCCAATGCCAAGCCGTTTCGCACCCACCACAATGCCTTGGACCAAGAGATGTTCTTGCGCATTGCCCCCGAGCTGTACTTGAAGCGCTTGGTGGTCGGCGGTTTTGAGCGGGTGTTTGAGATCAACCGCAACTTTCGCAATGAAGGCATTTCGGTGCGGCACAACCCCGAATTCACCATGATGGAGTTTTATGCGGCCTACTGGAATTACCAAGACCTGATGCAGTTCACAGAAAGTTTGGTGCGCGATGCCGCCGAAAAAGCCGTGGGCACCTTGCTCTTGACCTACGACGGCAAACCGGTTGACCTGTCCAAATCCTTTGCCCGACTGACCATCCGCGAAGCTATTCAGAAGCACACCGAAGCGGGCGACCACGTGGACAACGCCGAGTGGCTGCGCCAAGCTTTGAAAAAGTTGGGCTTGAATGAAGAAAAGCACCACTTGTCCCAACGCAGCTTGGCGGGTTTGCAGGTGCTGTACTTTGAAGAAACCGTGGAAGACAAGCTGTGGGAACCCACCTTCATATGTGAACACCCGGTGGAAATTTCACCCTTGGCCCGTGCCAGCGACAGCCACCCCGAGGTGACCGAGCGCTTTGAGCTCTACATCACCGGGCGCGAATTTGGCAATGGCTTCAGCGAGTTGAACGATGCCGAAGACCAAGCGGCGCGTTTTCACGCGCAGGTGGCGGCCAAAGACAGTGGCGACGACGAGGCCATGTTTTATGACCACGACTTTGTGCGCGCCCTGGAGTACGGCATGCCGCCCACCGGCGGTTGTGGCATTGGCATCGATCGGCTGATGATGTTGCTCACCGACAGCCCCAGCATCCGCGATGTGATCTTGTTCCCAGCCTTGCGCCGCGAACATTGAACCCAGCCTGACCCCAGGCGACTCAAGGGCTTGGTTTTTTGCGCGGGCTGGGTGCATCCAAAATCTGACGCGCCACGATTTCTTTCATGATTTCGGTGGTGCCCCCATAGATGCGCTGCACCCGCGCGTCGGCCCAGGCTCGGGCAATCGGGTACTCGGCCATGTAGCCATAGCCGCCAAACAACTGCACACAGCGGTCCAGCACTGAAAACTGCATCTCGGTGGTCCAAAACTTGGCCACCGACGCAGTAGCGGTATCGAGTTCGCCGCGCAAATGGCGTTGCAAGCAATCCTTTAAAAAACTGCGGGCCACTTGCACATCGCCATAGGCCTGGGCCAAGGCATGTCGCACCACTTGCTTTTCTGCCAGCGGCGCACCAAAAGCTTTGCGCTCTTGCACATGCGCACAGGTCCAACGCAGACCAGACTCCATGGCTCCCACAGCGGTGATGGCCACGAGCAAACGCTCTTGGGGCAACTCGTTCATCAAATACGCAAAGCCCTTGCCCTCTTGACCCAACAGGCAGTTGGCGGGCACCCACACATCGTCAAAAAAGAGTTCTGATGTGTCTTGGGCATGCATGCCCATTTTTTCCAGATTGCGCCCACGTGCAAAGCCTTTGCGTGTGGTGTCAACCAAAAACAAGCTCACCCCACGCGCGCCCAGATCGGGTTGGGTTTTGGCCGCCACCACCACCAGGTCCGCCAACTGCCCGTTGGAGATGAATATTTTTTGACCTTTGATCAAATAGCCGCCATCGTGCGGGGTGGCACGGGTGCTGATGTTGGCCAAATCGCTGCCCGTGCCCGGCTCGGTCATGCCAATGGCCGATATCACCTCACCACGGGCCATGCGCGGCAACCAAGTTTGCTGCTGCTCGGGCGTGCCGTAATGGTGCAGATAGGGGGCCACAATGTCTGAGTGCAAATGGAACAAAGGGCCGCTGAAGCCGCTGCGCGCCAACTCTTGCACCAAGACGGCACTGTGGCCAAAGTGGGCGCTGGAACCACCCAGCTCTGTCGGCAAGCCCATGCACAGCAAACCCAATTCACCCGCATGGCGCCAAAGTTCGCGCGAGACCTGTCCCTCACGCTCCCAACGCGCATGGTGTGGGGCAATTTCTTTGTCAATGAAGCGCCGGACCATGTCGCGCAAAGCGGCCAACTCGTCGTCATCACCGTCGTCCCAATCCCAAGACAAACTCATGCGCTGGCTCCATGTGTGTTGATCAATTTGCTCATGTGGCACCTTCTTCCAACGCCCAACGCACATGGGCGGTCATGGCTTTGGCAATGGCATTCAAAGATTTGCGTCCATCGGGCTTGTACCAAATGGGCACATGGTTGAGGGCACCGATCAATTGCAGGCGCAACAAACTCTTATCGGTGCCACGCCGCAGGGGCAAGCGGGCCACCAGCACTTTGAATTTGTCTTCATAGCCGTGGCGCAAATCGATCAAGGCTTGGCGGCCTTCTTGGGGGAAGTCGTGCGGCTGCACTTGAATGAACACACTGGCAAACGGCGAAGCCCCTGGCAGGGTGCCCAGCATCATCTCCAAGTGGTTCAGCACTGCCCGCTCCAGTTGCACCACCGGAGAGGCAGAGCTAGCCAATATGTCGTCGATGGCCTGGCTGACCAAGCGCACACCCTCGGTGTAGACCGCCAGCAGCAAATCGCTTTTGGCCGCGTAGTGGTAATAAATAGATCCAGCGATCATCCCCGAGGCTTGGGCGATATCGCGCATGCTGGCCTGTGCATAGCCCTTGTCGCGAAACACCTGGGCGGCAGCGAGCAACAAATCTTGGTGGCGGTTGTGTGCACGCGGCTTGGGGCTGCGGCGCAAAGGCGGGTTGCTGGATGACAAACGTTTTGCGGGTGCTGACCCCGCCAAAGTCACACTCATGCGGACCCCGGGCCAAAGGTATCCACCAAGGCCTGTGTGGCATTGGCAAACGGTCGAGCCTGCGACATGTCATGGATTTTTGACCATTGCTCGGCCACAAATTCTGGCGTTGCCTGCCCCTCAGGTGCACGCACACCCATGGACTCCACCACTTGAACACCGGCAAAATATCCAGCACCTGCGGCCACAATTTGTCCACTGTGCTGACAAGCCTCACTGGCCATGTAGAGCACCGCTGCACTGACTTTGTCGGGCTCGGCTTGTTGCATCCATTGCGCCAGACCCAAGCCTTCGGTCATGCGGGTGAGGGCCACCGGCGCAATCGTGTTGACCAAAATGCCATAGCGAGCACCCTCATCCTTGAGGGTGTTCATCAGGCCGACCAAACCCATCTTGGCGGCGGCGTAATTGCTTTGGCCGAAATTGCCATACAGGCCTGCGGCCGAGGTGGTCATGACAATGCGGCCGTATTGTCGTTCTTGAAACACGGGCCACACCGCGCGGCTGCACAATGCCGAGCCGATCAGGTGCACCCGGATCACCGCCTCAAAATCGGCGGGGTCCATCTTGACCAAGGATTTGTCGCGCAAGATGCCCGCGTTGTTGATCAGCACATCCACGCGGCCAAAGGCGCTCATGGCCGCATCGACCAAGGCTTGCGCACCTTGTGGCGTGGCGATGTTGTCAAAATTGGCCAGGGCTTTGCCACCGGCTGCGGTGATCTCGTCCACCACGATTTGTGCGGCGGCCTGGTCGCCGCCTTGGCCTTGGACACTGCCACCCAAATCATTGACCACCACCATCGCCCCGCGCTGGGCCAAGGCCAAAGCATGTGCTCGGCCCAAACCACCCCCGGCACCGGTGACGATGGCCACGCGTTGGTCAAATCGAATGCTTTCTGCCATAGGGTTTATTCCTTCATGGGACGCCATCAGCCACGGTACATGGCTTCCACTTCGCCACTGTATTTGGATGCAATGCTTTCACGGCGAATTTTCATGGTCGCGGTGACTTCGCCATCATCGTGGTCGAGCTCTTTGGTCAACAAGTGAAACTTGCGCACATGTTGCACCTGGGGCATGCGCCGATTGACCGCCTCCACCTCTTGGGAAACCAAATCGCGCACCGCCGCATGTTCGGCCAAGCTTTTGAAGTTGGTGTAAGTGATGGCTTTCTCTTCGGCCCATTTGCCCACAGTCTCACCGTCCACCTGAATCAAGGCACTGACAAAGTGGCGCTTGTCGGCGACGATGATGGCCTCTTTGATGAAGCCCGAAAACTTGAGCATGTTTTCGATTTCGCTGGGCGAGATGTTTTTGCCCCCTGCCGTGATCATGATGTCTTTTTTGCGGTCGACTATTTTGATTTCTTGGCCCTGCGGCAAGTCCGGCGTGGGCACCCATTGGGCGATATCACCGGTGTGCAACCAGCCATCCGCATCAATGGCTTGGGCGGTCGCCTCGGGGTTGCGAAAGTAGCCCTTGAACACAGTCGGACCGCGCAGCAATAACTCGCCATCCTCGGCCAATCGGGCCTCCAAGCCAGGAATGGGGTCACCCACCGTGCCCAGGGGTGACGCGCTGTCGCGCTGCAAGGTGGCAATGCCCGCGGTTTCGGTCATGCCATAGCCCTCGGTGATTTGCACCCCGACGATGCGGAAAAACCGCAGCAAGTCAGGCGACACCGGTGCGGCCCCAGACATCGCCCGGCGGCATTCGCGCAAGCCCAAAAAATTGCACAAGGCGCGAAACACCAAGGCATACCAAAAGGCGTAATACGCTTTTTGTACCCCAGTCCAGGTGCGGCGCGGCCGATCCGCAAAACCCTCCACCGCTGCAAACGCGTGGTCAAACAGCCAGCGCTGAGATGCACTGGCCTCGCGCATTTTCAACACGATCGAAGCATGCATTTTTTCCCAAATGCGGGGCACACCCAGAAAAATAGTGGGGGCAATTTCCCGCAAATCACTTTGCACGGTGCGGATGGATTCGGCAAAGTTAACCACCGCACCCGACTGCATGGGCAAAGAAATGGTGAATATTTGCTCAGCCACATGGCACAAGGGCAAGTAAGACAACATCGCATCGTTGGCATCGCATTGGTAGTAATGCTGCGCCCCCAAGGCCATGGCGGTGATGTTGCCGTAGGAAATCATGGCGGCTTTGGGCCGCCCAGTAGAGCCTGAGGTGAAGATCATCAGGGCAATGTCATCGGGCACTTGCTGCCCCAAAGTGCTCACCTGGGTTTGCTTCATGGAGGCCGGTGCATCCCGCCCCAACTGACAGACCGATTCGAAGCTTTTCCATGCCGTATCGCTGTAATGGCGCAAACCCTTGGGGTCGATGACGACCATGAGGGGCGCTGCGGCCAGCTCGGGCATGGCTTCGAGCACCTTGTCGAGTTGCTCTTGGTCTTCGCACACCACGGCGCCCACATCGGCCGCTTGCAGCAGGTAAGCCACTTCGGCGGCCGGGCTGGTGGGGTAGATGCCCACCGTGATCATGCCCACCATGCCGCAACCCAACTGGGTGTAAACCCATTCACAGCGGTTTTCGCTGATGATGGCGATACGCGACTGCGCTGCCAAACCCAAGGCCATCAAGCCCAAACCGAACTCACGCGCATGGCGCTCGTAATCTTGCCAGGTGATGGGGCCCCAAATGCCAAAATCTTTTTGGCGCAAGGCCACATCATGGGGGCGCTGCTGCGCCCAATGCTGTAATTTTTGCGGCAAGGTGAGGTGGGTGAATTCGCTCATGACAACCACCGCTTGCGCCGCTTGTAGTGTTTAACGTCGCGAAAACTGGCCACCTCTGACGCCCCTTCCGAATAGCCCAAATAAAAGCGTTGCACGTCGGCATCGTTGCGCAATCGATCGACCGGACCACTGACCACCACTTTTCCGTTTTCCATGATGTAGGCGTCGCTGCAAATGCCAAAGGCGGCAAAGGCGTTTTGCTCCACCAACAACATGGCCACGCCTTGCTCACGGTTGATGCGGGCAATGATGGCAAAAATTTCCTCGACCACTTTGGGTGCGAGTCCCAATGAGGGCTCATCGAGCAAGATCAAATTGGGCTGCCCCACCAAAGCCCGGGAGATGGCCAACATTTGCTGCTCGCCACCCGACAAATACCCAGCCCGTTGTTGGCGCCGTTCGGCCAAACGTGGAAAGTACTCAAACAAACGATCAAAGTCGGGCTTGGCCGCCCCCACCCGGCCTTTGAGGGCCAAGGTGGCGGCGATCAGGTTTTCTTCCACAGTGAGGTCTTCAAACACATGGCGGCCTTCGCGCACATGGGCAATACCACTGCGCGCGATCAAGTGCGGCGCCATGCCATTCAAAGATGTGTTGGCCGCCCAAATTTCGCCACTGCGCACCTCGCCCTTTTCCAGGGGCAGCAAACCCGACACCGCTTTGAGCGTGGTCGTTTTGCCAGCCCCATTCGAGCCCAACAGCGCCACCATGGCACCCTTGGGCACATGCAAGGACAAGCCGCGCAACACCTGGATGGTGTGGTGGTAAACCACCTCGATGTTTTCGATGCGCAGTGCGGCGTCGACGACCTCTTCAGCCATGGCCATCAAGCGGTTCTGATCCACCCACTGGCGGGCTCAAACAGTTTGGCATTGGCGTCGAAACGGTAAATGCGCCCGGTGGCAATTTGGTGTCCCTTGAGGTTGACCGGCAAGCCGCTGATGCCGCCCGAATCCCAATCGGTCATGGTTTCCAACGCCGCTTTCATGTTGGGGCCAGTGAGCGGCTTGTTGGCCTTCAGCACCCGCTCCATCACTTCGGCAAAGATGGTGCCCACCAACCAACCATGGGTGTAGAAGGTGCTGACGTATTTGATATCGGGGCGGCGTTTTTGGGCAAACTGGTTCATGGTCACCATGGCCGGAGCGTCTTTGGTGTCGTGGCTGTAGCGGTAAGGCATCACACCCATCCACCCATCGCCCACCGCGCCCATGGCTTCGGCAGTGGATTTGTCCATGCTCCAGATGGTTCCCATGAACTGGGTACCGGTCATGCCGGCCTCGCGCATTTGGCGGATGAACTCTGGGATGGGCGCCAGCACATACCCATGGAAGATCACATAGTCGGGGCGGGCGCGGCGCAGCTTGGCCACTTCAGCCGACACGTCCACGCTGCCAGGCTTGGTGACAATTTCTGACACCACGTTGAGGCCCATTTTCTTGGCCCGCTCCTTGGTGGCTTCAATCGGGTCACGGCCAAATTCTGTGTCGCTGTAAACCAGTGCCACGGTGGGTTTGGTGCCGCCTTTGGCCTGGCTGTTGATGTACTCCAACAAAATGGCGCACATGGACGCATAGGTCGGACCGGCCATGAAGTAATAAGGCACTTTATCGGGGTCGGCCAAATCGGAGGCGAAAGAGGGGCTGCAGGTGAGCGTGGTGCCCAGTTGGCTCACCTCCACCGAGGCGGCTTTGGCCCAAGCCGTGGAGTCACCGTAAAACACGGGCGGCTTGTGCGCGGCCATCAGTTTTTTGAACACCGCCATGGCCTGGTCCATTTTGTAACCCGAGTCTTCGCTGATGTAGCGCAATTTGCGCCCCATGATGCCGCCCCTGGCTTCGTTGCGCCACTCGCAGTAATCGTTAACACCCATGTTCAGACCCACACCTGCAAAGGCAAACACACCAGTGATGGGTGGGGCCGCAGCCACCACCAATTCACCCGACTGGGCCCAGGTGGTCAGGGGCAAGCCCAGGGCACTCAAGCCTGTGGCAGCAGCAACGCTTTTGAGCGCATGGCGACGAGAATTCATGTCAGTCTCCTTCAAGTTTTAAAAGGCCACAAATGGAAGAAGCGGCGTATGCGCCGCCACATTTCGACCAGGCCGTGCGGTTCGAAAATCAAAAAAGCGATGATCAATGCGCCAAACACCATCTCACGCATGGGCGAGAGCAGCTCCATGGCATTGGGTGCCCAAATGGTCAACAAGGTGACGATGCCACGCAGCACCTCTGGCACCAAAGTCATGAAGGCCGCGCCCAAGATGGTGCCCAGCACCGTGCCCAAGCCACCCACAATGATGGCGGCCAGGTAAAAAATCGACAAGGTGAAGGTGAAATGCTCGGGCGTGATGGCGCGGTAAAAATACCCCATCAGTCCCCCAGCCACACCCGCATAAAAAGAACCCAAGGCAAAGGCCATGAGTTTGCCGCGAAACAAATCGATGCCCAGCACCTCGGCCGAAATGTCTTTGTCGCGGATGGCGATGAAAGAGCGACCCACATGCGTCCTGAGCAGGTTGCGCGCACCCAGCAACATCACACCGGCGCAGGCCATGATCACGTAATAAATATCGCGGTCGGTGTTGATCACCCATCCCCACAACTGGGCTGGGGCAATATTGACACCCCGCACCCCGCCGGTGACCGAATCCCATTCCCTGAACACAAACATCAAAATGAACTGGGCCGCCAAGGTGGCCACCGCCAAATACAAGCCCTTGATGCGCAAGGATGGGATGCCCACCAGCACGCCAATCAGCGCACTGACCATACCGGCCAGCGGTATGGTGAAGTAAAAAGGCACGCCCCACTTGTCCAAAAATGCAACCGTGTAGCACCCCACCCCCATGAAGGCGGCATGGCCCAAGGAAATTTGACCGGCAAAGCCCGTGACAATGTTCAAGCCCATGGCCGCAATCACATGGACACCGGTCAAGCAGGCCAAATAGGTGAAGTAACTGCCCCCCACCCAGGGAAAGATCAGCAGCAGGCCGACAAACCCAATCAGCCAACTGCGCTGCACCCGGGTGATGAGCAAGGACTCATCGTGGGCATAGCTGGCTCTGAAATCACCGATGCGCATGGAATTCAGAGCCTTTCAATGTCGCGGGTGCCCAGCAAACCATATGGGCGAACCATCAAGATGGCCAAGACCACCACATAAGGCACCAGATCGCGCGCCTTGCCACCGAAATAGCCCACCGCAATGCTCTCGAGCCAACCGACCAACAAGCCCGCGATGATGGCACCGGCCACGCTGTCGAGCCCACCCAAAATCACCACCGCTAACACACCCAATGCCGTGCCACTCAGCGCGGGCGACAAACTGCTGATGGAAGCCACGATGGTGCCCGCCACCGCGCCCACACAACCCGCAAACACCCAGGTCAGTTGCTGCGTGCGGCGCACATCGATGCCCAAGGCATAAGCGGTGATCGGGTCGCTGGCCGCCGCGCGCATGGCGATGCCCGTGCGTGAATAGCGAAAGTACAAAGACAAGCCAGCAATCACCGCCAGCGCCACCCAAAAGCTCCAAAACACCGCGCCGGGCAACATGATGTCGCCCCATATCAAAGGCTTGCGCGGCAGCATTTGCGGCATTTCCAGGTTTTGACCACCCCAAATCGCGTCCACCATGCCATGCAAAAAAGCACCCAAACCGATGGTGACCATCAGCACCGACACCACCGGCTGCCCCGCCAAGGGGCGAAGCACAAAGCGCTCGACCACGATGGCCACCAAGGAGATGCCCGCCAAGCCAAACACCACCGACAACCACAAGGGCATCTTCAACCAACTGTGCCCGGTGTACACCAAATAAGCGCCCAGCATCATGAACTCGCCGGTGGCAAAGTTGATGGCACGCGTGCCTTTGTAAATGAGCACAAAGCCCAGCGCAACCAACGCCAACAAGCCGCCGGAGAACAGGCCAATGAGCGAAAATTCGGCAAAGGTGATCCAGTCCATCATGCCCCCTGCCCTGGTGCAGTCTGCGATTCGCGCACACCCAAATAAGCCTCGATCACATCGGGGTGGCTGCGCACATGTTGGGGCGTGCCACTGGCAATGAGTTGGCCAAAATTCAGCACGGCCACATGATTGGAGATGTCCATCACCATGCCCATGTCGTGCTCAATGAGCAATATGGTCATGCCGCGCTCCTCTTGCAAATCCAAAATAAAGCGGGCCATGTCCTCGGTCTCTTCGCGGTTCATGCCGGCCACCGGTTCGTCGAGCATCAATATTTTGGGCCGCATGGCCAATGCACGCGCCAACTCCACCCGCTTTTGCAAACCATACGACAAAGAGGCCACGCTTTGGTGGCGCACATGGTCGATTTCCAAGAAGTCGATCACATCGCGCTCAATTTCCTCGCGCAATGCCAATTCTTCGCGCTGGCTTGGGCCCCAATAGGCCATGGCCTGTAAGGTGTTGGCGGCCATGCGGTTGTGCCCACCGAGCTTGATGTTGTCGAGCACCGTCATGCCGCGAAATAAGGCCACGTTTTGAAATGTGCGGGCCAAGCCCATGGCAGCGCGCACATTGGGTTTGGTGGGCGTGATGTCTCGCCCTTCCAACTGGATGCGCCCTTGCTGGGGTTTGTAAAAGCCAGAAATGGTGTTGAACAAACTGGTTTTACCCGCACCATTGGGACCAATGACAGCGGTGATTTCGCCCGCTTTGGCTTGCAGCGATACGCCACCCAGTGCCTTGATACCGCCAAAGCGCAGGTGCACATCTTTAACAGACAACAAGGGTGAGGGGTTCATGGGCTCTGATAGATCATTTCGTTCATCTGCATTTTGAACAATATCTGGCATTGGCGTGACATGACAAACCCCAACACGGCATGAACAGGTGGCACATCGACAGGTCAAACACGTTTTTTCATCCCACGGCAATCCCACGCCCCATCCAAAGGATTTTGATGGACTTCGAAAATCAAGTTCTTTTGAATTTTGTTGGTCGGCGTGGTGGGCAGCTCTTGGCGGAACACCACCCAACCCGGCGCTTTGTAATAGGCCAACTCTCGCAAGCAATAGGTCACCAGTTCAGCCGCCGTGGCCTGGGTGACAGGGGTTCCTGGGACGGGGATCACCACGGCCATGACTTCTTCGTCGCGCCATTCGTCCTTGACAGGCACAATCGCCACCCGCATCACCATGGGGTGTATGGCCAATACCGCTTCGACCTCCGCCGAGGAAATGTTCTCCCCTGAGCGGCGCACCATGTCTTTTTTTCGATCCACAAAATAAAGCATGCCTGTGCTGTCTTGGTTGACCACGTCACCGGTGTGAAACCACCCGCCTCGCCAAGATTTTTCAGTGGCCTGCGAATCCTGCAAATACCCACTGAAAAAACCTTGCCGCGGATGATCACCTTCGGCGCGAACCAGCAATTCACCCGGGGTGCCAACGGCCACAGATGCGTCTTGATCGTCGACCACTTTGACTTGCAAGGGTGCCTGGGCACGACCAAACGCACGGGTGTGGGTTTGGCGCGGGTCATGGTGATTTCCCAAAAAGCGCCCGGTTTCCGTCATGCCCCACACTTCAATCAAAGGCAGCCCGAAGCGTTGCTCAAAGGGGCCATGCAATGTGGGGTCGCAACCTGCCCCCAAACCAAAGCGAATGTGATGCTTTGACTCCCAGTCAGACACTGGTTGTTTGAACAATGCAGGGGGCATGACGCCCAAATAATGGATGGCCGTAGCCCCAGACTTGACGCAATCCTCCCACCATTGGCTGGCATGAAAACGATCCGGCAGGACCAAGCAATTTTGTGTGATGCACATGGTGGGGAATGACACCATGCTGCAGTTCATGTGAAACACAGGCAATGGATTGAGCAGTTTGTCAGCCCCTGTTTTCCAGGCCAACAGCCCACCCATGTCCCGGTACCAAGCGGCAGCGCCGAGGATGTATTCATTGGTCAGCACACAGCCCTTGGGTCTGCCAGACGTACCCGAAGTGAACAAAATGGCCACTTCGGCGCGCAAGGGGTCGGTGTTGGCGCTGGCGGGTTTGCGAGGGCTGGGCAAATGTGCATCGAATGCGTCCAGAGAAATCACTGGCGTGTCTTGGATACTGGCGTCTTCGTTGATAGCCTGCTGTAACAAAGGATGGCGTTGCGGGTGACATACGACCAAATCTGCTTGGGTCAGCTGCAAGGCATAACGGATTTCCCCCAGTCGGTAATCGGGGTTGAGGGGCACGATCGACACGCCCAACCGGTTGAGCGCCAAAAAATGGAAGAAGTGCCTGGGGTGGTTGCCCACACCCAATGCCACGCGGTGCCCTGGGCCCCACCCCCTTTGCCCGTAGTGCGCCACCAAGGCGTTCACTTCATGGTCCACTTGCGCATACGACCACACCTGGCCACCGCTGAGGGCGGATTCGGCCAGGCATGGTTTGTCCGGCACCGCACGGCGCGTGCGGTTAAACACATCGTGAAGCGTCAAGTCGGTCATGGTTGACTCAGCCTATCACTCCACCAAGATTTTTCGGTTCTTGATGACACCAGAAAAAGCCGCCGTCTCCTTGTTCAGCATTTGCCGGTACTGGGGGCTGTCCATGTACATGGCCTCACCGCTCAAGGCCTGCATTTTTTGCTGAACCTCTGGCAATGCCATGACCAGGGAAAGGGCCTTGGACAGCCTGGCGCGCACATCATCTGGTGTACCCGCAGGGGCCCATGTGCCGGCCCAGGTGTCGTAATCAATGCCCGACACCCCTTTTTCACCCAATGTGCCAATGTCGGGAAATTGCTTGGACCTTGACGGGCTGGCCACGGCAAACATGTTGGCCTTGCCAGCGCGCACATGCTGAAAGGAAATACCCGGGTCCATCACAAAATCAACCTCGCCCGTTAGCACGGCTTGCAATGCGGGTGCAGAGCCTTTATAGGGCACATGCACCACTTGAATACCGGCTTGCTGCAAAAACAACTCACCAATCAAGTGGGGTGTGGTGCCAGCCCCTGCGGATGAATAGGTCATCTTGCCCGGGTTTTTCTTGGCGTAAGCCACCAACTCGGCCACATCTTTGGCTGGGAAACCATTTCTCACCACCATGTGCAATTGAAACCGGCACAGACCAGCTACGGCCATCAAATCGGTCGCCGGATTGGCACTGGCTTTGTACAGAAATGGATTGGCCGACTCAATGGTGGTGGGCGCCACCAAAATGGTGTAACCGTCAGCGGGCGCCCTGGCCACTTCGGCCATGGCCACATTGCTGGCCGCACCTGGGCGATTGTCAATCACCACCGATGTTCCGAGGGCATCAGCCAGCGGTTGGGAGACGATGCGAGCCACCACATCGGTCGCGCCACCTGGTGGGAAACCCACGACCAATTTAATGGGTTTGTCTGGCCATTTGGTTTGCGCCTGCACACCCCAACCAGCGGCGGCACCCAGCCCAGCGACACCGGCACCGATCCATTCACGCCTGCTCCACGCTTTATTGATTCCATTCATGCTTTGTCTCCTGTATTTAGTTTTCAACCATCACCAGCCACATCACGCCCGCTTGACCCGCACCGGCAAGCCATGCATGCCCCGAAACACCAAAGAGTTGATCCAGGTTTGATCGCCCACGGGTTCTATTTGGGAAAAAGCCTCAAGCACTTTGGGAAAGGCCACTTGCCCCTCGGTGCGGGCCAGTGGGAAACCCAAGCAAATGTGCATGCCATAGCCAAAAGTGAGGTGGGCCACGCCATCGCGCTCCAAGTCGAGTTGATCGGCCTGGGTATAGGCCCTGGGGTCGCGGTTGGCCGAGTTGAGCATCACAAACATGCGCTCACCCGGCTGCAAGGTTTTGCCATGCAACTCATAAGGCTGAGCCACCAAACGCACCTGGGCGCCTGATGGGCCGTCGTAGCGCAGCAACTCTTCCACTGCTGCCGCACTCAAATCCGGGTTTTGGCGGAGTTTGTGCATTTGGTCGGGAAAGCGCATCAAAGACAGCATGCCGTTGGCGATGTGGTTGGTGGTGGTTTCATGGCCGGCAAACAACAACAAAATACAGGTGGCCACCAATTCGTCTTCGCTCAAGCGGTCATCGCCATCGCGCAGCTCGACCAATTCGGTGATCAAGTCGGCCTGGGGATGGGCGCGCCGCTGGGCAATCAGGTGACGGAAGAAAGCGGCCATTTCTTGGGTGGCTTTTTCGGCGGTGTCGTATTTTTCAGCCGATGTGCGCGACGAACCAATGAACAAGGCCATGTCATCTGACATGCGCTTGACCTCGGCCAAATCTTCTCGGGCAACGCCCAACAAGGCCATGATCACCAAGCACGGCAAGGGGCCTGCAAACTCGGTGATGAAGTCAAACTCTTCCTTGTCACGAAACCGGTTGAGCAACCAGTCTGCAATTTCCTCCACTTGGGGCCGCATGGCTTGCATGGACTTGGCGTGAAACACCTTGCTGGTCAATCGCCGCAGGCGTGTGTGCTCTGGCGGGTCTTTGAACACCATCCACAACGATAAATAGCGCATGATGCTGCCAATGCGCTCAGCCTCTGGCCCGGGCAGGCTTTCGAAAAATGGGCGCAAACGGTCTGAAGACAGCCGGTCCTTGTCCAAACAAACGGCTTTGATGTCGTCGTACCGGGTGAGCACCCAACTGCGTAAGCGCGGGCTCCAATGGCAGGGATCTTCATCGCGCATGCGTTCAAAAATAGGATAGGGGTTGGCCAAGGTGGCCGGGTCTTCGGGGTGCCAATCGATCGCTGTGCTCATGTGTTTTTTTCCAAGATGGTGACCGCGCATGCGGCTTCATCAAAGCCCATCACACCGCCGCCGTTTTCGATCAAGCCCACCGCCGCGCTTTTGATTTGGCGTGGGCCCGCCTCGCCGCGCAGTTGCAAGCACACCTCATGCACCATGGACAAACCAGTGGCCCCCACCGGATGGCCTTTGGAGACCAGTCCCCCCGAGACATTCACCGGCAAGCGACCACCCAGGGCGGTTTCACCCGACTCGACCAAGCGCCCGCCTTGCCCGTCCGGGCATTGGCGCAACATTTCCAGTTGGTAGATTTCACAAAAGGAGGTGGCGTCGTGCAACTCAATCAGGTCGATGTCTTGCGGCTTCAAGCCGGTGCGCGCATAGGCTTTATCCGCAGCGATGCGCGACAAGCCGGGCTCTTCCAAGGAACGGTATTTGCCACCCGACAGCTCACTGGTGCGCACTTTGACAGCGCGTGCGCGCGCAGCGGGTGAGAAGTGGGCCAGCGCCGCTTCAGAGCACAAAATGGCTGCGGCCGCACCATCACCCAGTGGAGAGCACATGGCGCGGGTCAAAGGCCAGCTGATCTCGCGGTCGGCCAGCACCTCATCCACGGTGAGTTCAAAGCGGTATTGGGCTTTGGGGTTGAGGCTGCCATGGTGGTGATTTTTGGCTGCGCCCACCGCGATTTGCCGCTGCGTGGTGCCATGGGTCTTCATGTGCCAAGCCGCTTGCATGGCATAGGTGTCCATGAAGACAGTTCGCCCAGGTGCCATTTCAAAGGGTTTGCCAGCCGCTTCTCCGGCGCGCCGGTAATAGTCTTGCCAGCGTTGGGGCTCGAGTTGGTCGATGGCAGTGCCAAAAATTTCAGGGACGCGCTCGGGTCGGTCAGGGCTGATGAGTTTTTCAACCCCCATGGCCAAACTGACTTGGCATTGGCCGGACAAGATGTCTTTCCACGCCCCATGAAAGGCGAGCGAAGCGGTGGCACAACCACCCTCGACATTGACCATGGGCACGCGCTCGGGGAACAAGCCCACTTGCACCATGGGGGTGAAACACACCTGCCCACGGATACCGCCCTGCCCCCACTGCCCCATGCCGCAGTTGCCAAACCAGGCTTGCTCAATCAGATGGGCATCAGAAATGGCCAAGCCCGCGTCTTGCATCGCGTCGGTGTAAGCCCATTGCGCCAAGTCGGCAAAGGAGCGGTCAGCGTGTTTGCCAAACGGCGTGCAACCCGTGCCAATCACATAGACATCGGTCATGGCAGTGGCCTGGCAGGGGTTGTGCGGACACAACAGGAGAAGATAGAGTTCATGTCGAAATTGGCTTTGTGCTTGCGCTGATGCTTGTGCTTAGAATGCCAAACGATTGTTTTTCTAATTGGTCGCCTTGACCATTCAGGAAAACCCGATAGCCCCAAAAAAGGAGACAAGACATGACTGGATTCCAAGACATCATCCTCAGTTCCGGTGCGCGCACGCCGCTGGGCGACTTTGGCAAGTCGCTGCGCGACACGCCCCTGACCACTTTGGCTGTGCACGCGGTACAAGCAAGTCTGAAGCGGGCTGGTATCACGGCCCAAGATGTCGACCACCTGGTGTACGGCAACACCGCACCGGTGGATCACGACGGTTTGTTTGCCAGCCGCAAAATTGCCATCGATGCCGGCATGCCGATTGAGAGCTCTGCCATGGGCGTGACCCGCGCTTGTGGCACTGGATCACAAGCCATCGTCACCGCCGCCCAACAAATTGCATCTGGACACAGCCACGTGGCCCTGGCCGCTGGTGGCGAAAACTATTCACGGGTGCCGTATTTGGCCCACCGGGTGCGCTGGGGCGCGCAGCGCGGTCCATTCGAATTCATCGATGGCTTGGATTACATCTACCGCTGCCCGTTCACCCGCGAGTTGATGGGCGATACGGCCGAGAACATGGTGGCACGCTTTGGTTACACCCGGCAAGCCATGGACGAGTGGGGCCACATGAGCCAGCAGCGCGCCGGTGCAGCGATGCGCAATGGGTTTTTGGCGCGCCAAATCGCCCCCATAGAACTGGCCGGACCCAAGGGCAGCCAGCATTTGTTTTCGGAAGATGAGTTTCCGCGCCCTGAAGTCACCTTGGAAAAGTTGGCCTCCCTCAAACCGGCCTTTCGCAAAGACGGCAAAGGCAGTGTGACAGCGGGCAACTCCAGCGGCGTGACCGATGGAGCAGCCGCTTTGGTGGTGTCCAGCCTCGCGGCGGCCCAACGCTTGGGCATCCCGGTGCAAGCGCGTTTGGTGGACTGGGCAGTGGTGGGGGTACCCGCAGAGATCATGGGCAGTGGCCCGGTGCCCGCCATCCAACGCCTGTTGGCGCAACGCCAACTCAAAGTGGCTGACATCGACTACTTTGAAATCAATGAGGCCTTTGCGGTGGTGAACCTGCATGCCGAGCGAGAGTTGGGCATCCCACGCGAGCGCACCAACTTATATGGCGGTGGCATCAGCCTGGGGCATCCGCCCGGCGCCACAGGGCTGCGCATGACCATGACCGCCATGCACCACCTGGCCGACACCGGTGGGCGCTACGCCATCATCAGCATGTGCCTGGGCTCGGGCATGGGCATGGCCACCTTGATCGAAAACGCCTTGGTCTGAAAAAGTCAGAGCGGGGCCGGTACCGGCTGGCACGCACAACCGGCTCAGCCAACGGCACCGTCAGGGCAGTGCGTCCAGCGCGGCCATGTAGTGCGGGTCGACCATCAGTTCAGCCCAATCCAATGCGGGGCTGCTTGGCAACAAACGCAGCCGTCGCCCTTCGCTGGCGGCACTGGCTTGCCAACGGCCTTGTTGTTGGGCCAACCACAAACCATCCAGCAAATCGTCCACCGCTTGACCGCCACCCTCGCTGCTGGGTGTGCTTTGGTTGCACAGCAAGACCATGTCGCACCCGGCCTTGAGCGCCACCAGGGCAGCGTCGGTGTAAGAGACGGTTTTCCCACCGATGTGGCGCGCCCCTTCCATTGATAAATCATCGCTGAAGATGGCGCCCTGAAATCCCAACTGGCGACGCAAAATGTCTTGCAACCAGCGCGATGAAAAACCGGCCGGCAACGCATCCACCGATGGGTAGATGACATGGGCCGGCATGATGCTGGTCAAACCCAAGGGCAGCCATTCATAGGGCTTGGCATCATCAGCCAAGATGGTTTTCAGGCTGCGCTCATCCACCGGTACTTCGGTGTGCGAGTCGGCGCGCACAAAACCATGTCCGGGAAAATGTTTGCCGCAATTGGCCATGCCCGACTGCAACAAGCCATGCATCAGGTTGTGCGCCAGCACCGAAACGATTTGGGGGTCGCGGTGAAAAGCCCGGTCGCCAATCACGCCGCTTTCACCATGGTCCAAGTCGAGCACGGGTGTGAAGCTCATGTCAACACCACAAGCGCGCAACTCGGCACCCAGCACGAAGCCACAAGCGGTGGCCGCATGGCACGCTTGCAAGGCGGCGGTGGCTGCGGGGGCCTGGCGCGGCACCGCTTGCATCCACAGCTCACCGAGCCGGCGCATGGGTGGCAAATGGGTAAATCCATCGGTGCGGAAACGCTGCACACGCCCCCCTTCGTGGTCGACGCAAATCAAGGCATCTGGACGGACGTCTTTGATGTCCTGGCACAAAGCCGTGAGTTGCGCACGGTTGACCCAATTGCGGGCAAACAAAATCAATCCGCCCGTCAAGGGGTGGACCAAGCGGCGTCGGTCAGTGGGACTGAGTTGGGTGCCAGCGATGTCCAAAATCAACGGGGCGTGGGGGGTATTCAAGGCTCAGGCTTCCATTTGTTCGATAACCACAAAACTGACCGCGTAATCGGTTTCATCGCTGACGCTGACCCGCGCCACCAAGCGGCGCGCTGCGCACCAGTCTTTCAAAACGCCATGCAGCACGATGTGGGGCTCGCCACTGGGGTGCTTGGCGATTTCACACAAACGCCAGGTCATGGGCATGCGCATGCCCAAGCCCACGGCCTTGCTGAAGGCCTCTTTGGCCGAAAAACGGGTGGCGACATAGCGCACCCCGCGCTCTGGCCAGCGCGCAGAGCGTGTGCGCCAAGTTTGCATTTCGGCGTCCGACAAAATTTTGGCGGCGAAGCGTTCACCGTGGCGGTCCAAGGACTGGCGAATGCGGCGCACATCGCAAATGTCGGTGCCAATGCCATAAACCATGGACCGGGCTTTCAGCGCAAGCAGGCCAAATAAGCGGCCACCGTGTGGGCATACCCCTGCTCCAAGGCATCTGCGATGAGCGCGTGTCCAATCGAGACCTCTTGCACGCCCTTGACGTTTTGCACAAAGTCGCGCAGGTTGTGCAGGTTCAAGTCGTGTCCGGCATTCACGCCCAAACCCACCGCTTGGGCGGCCAGCGCGGCTTGGGCAAAGCGAGCCAGCACCCCAGCAGCTGGGGCACTGCCATGGGCTTGGGCATAGGGCTCGGTGTACAACTCGATGCGGTCTGCCCCCACGGCTTTGACGTCGGCCATGGCTTGGGGGTCGGCATCCATGAACAGGCTCACCCGTGCACCCAGGTCCTGGGCGGCTTGGATCAAGGGCCGCAAACGCGCTGCATCGGCGGGGAACGACCAGCCATGGTCGCTGGTGAACTGGCCCTCGCTGTCGGGCACAAAGGTCACCTGGTGCGGTCGTGCGCTGTGCACAAAACCCATGAGGTTGTGAAAAGGGTTGCCCTCAATATTGAATTCGCGATCAGGCCAATCGCGCATCAAAGCCGCCAAATCAGCCACATCGCCCGCGCGGATGTGGCGCTCGTCAGGTCGCGGATGAACGGTGATGCCATGGGCCCCAGCTTGCAAACACAACTCGGCGGCCCGCACCACGTTGGGAATGCCCAGGTGCCGGGTGTTGCGCACCAAGGCGACTTTGTTGAGGTTGACGGACAGCGCGGTGTTCATGGTCAAAAGCTTTAAAAGGCTTGCACATCGAGCATGACTTGGCGCGTGCGCAGGGTCTGGACACCGCAATGGTAGTGCAGCAATTGGCGCAGTTGGGTCTGCAGGGCTTGGCGTTGGTGGCTGGGCCATTGGGCGCATTCGCGCAGCAAGGTCGGCAGGGGCCATTCGCTCACCAGGCCCTCGCCCAGGGCCAGCCACAAGGCACCGGGCAAGGCCGCCACATCGGGCGCGCCAGCGCTGCGCAAGCCCCCCTCGGGCACCAGGCTGTAACTCGCCTCCCGCTGCAAAGGCCCCAGCGTGAGGGTTTGCTGCGCCAAGTCAGGCAACAAGCCCACATCGCGCAGCAGCAACAACTCAAAAGCCCGCAACGCAGCTGCTGTGGTGGTGGCTGGGGCGGTGGCCAAGACCTCCACCACTTGGGTGTACAAATCAAACAAGCGTGGATGGGCGTCGTCGCGGGCCAGCAAGCGCATCAGCAATTCATTCAGGTAATAACCCGAGAGCAAGGCGTCGCCACTGGGCATGGGGTGGCCACCCACCCATTCGGCCGATTTGAGGGTGCGCACCTCACCTGTGCCGCCATAAGCGATGGACAAACGCTGCAAGGGCAACAGCACCGGCCGAAAGCCTGAGCTGGGCCGCTTGGCCCCTTTGGCCACCAAGGCCACGCGCCCATGGTGGCGGGTGAAGGCCTCCAAAATCAAGCTGGTCTCGCTCCAGTCGTAGCGGTGCAGCACAAAGGCGGGCTCGTCGCTGGTGCGCGCGGCGCTGGCCCTACTCGTAGCCAAAGCTGCGCACCCGGGCCTCGTCGTCGGCCCACCCAGAGCGCACCTTGACCCACAACTCGATGAAAACCTTGGCATCCAACAAGGTCTCCAGCTCGGTGCGCGCCTCGGTGCCCATGCGTTTGAGGCGCTCGCCGCCTTGCCCAATCACCATGGCCTTGTGCCCATCGCGCTCGACCACGATGGTGGCGCTGATGCGCACCATGCGCCCGCCTTTGTGCGCCGGCTCTTCCTCGAATTTATCGATCACCACGGTGGAGGTGTAGGGCAACTCGTCGCCGGTCAAGCGAAACAGTTTTTCGCGCACGATTTCGCTGGCCAGGAATTTTTCACTGCGATCGGTCAGCTCGTCAGCGCCATACCACCACGATTGTTCAGGCAGATAGCGGCTGCAAATGTCCATCAGGTGCGCCACATCCTTGGGGTTTTTGGCGCTCAAGGGCACAAATTCTGTGAACGGATAGCGCTCTTGCATGGACTTGAGCCACGGGGCCAATTCGCCGCGCCGGTGCACTTTGTCCAACTTATTGGCGATCAACAAAACCCGGCTGCCCGGTCGCAGCAGGGCCAGCACCTTGGCATCGGCCAGCGCAAAACTACCTGCCTCGACCACAAACAACACCAGATCCACATCGCCCACCGCACCCAAAACCGTTTTATTGAGTGACCGGTTCAAGGCGTTGTTGTGCCGGGTTTGAAATCCCGGCGTATCGACAAAGATGAACTGCGCCAGCCCTTCGCTGCGGATGCCGGTGATGCGGTGGCGCGTGGTTTGCGCTTTGCGCGATGTGATGCTGATTTTTTGACCGACCAAGGCATTGAGCAAGGTGGACTTGCCCACATTGGGCTTGCCCACAATGGCCACCAAACCACAGCGCTGACCTGGCAAGCCCACGGGTGCACCCAGGGGTGCACCACCGGCCGCCGGGGCCTGTGCCACGTTGGGCTGCACCTCTGGCGGGGCATGCTCGGGCACTGCGCTGGGTGGGTCGGGCTGGTTCATGGGGGGCTTTCTTTGAAGGTTTGCAACACCACCGCCGCAGCGGCCTGCTCGGCTGCGCGGCGCGAACTGCCAATGCCTCTTTCGTGCCGCCCCAGTTCAGGGATTTCACATTCGACATCAAAAATTTGCTGGTGGGCCGCACCCGAAGTGCCCACCACCCGATAAATGGGCAGTTTGAGCTTACGCCCCTGTAACCACTCTTGCAATTCGGTCTTGGGGTCTTTGGCCACGGCTTGCATTTGCGGGTGGAGCTCCACACTGGCAAACAAACGCTGCACCAAACCCTGCGCGGCCTCGTAGCCGGCGTCCAAATAAATGGCACCAATCAGGCCTTCAAGTGCGTCGGCCAGTATCGAAGGCCGTTTGGTTCCGCCCGAGCGCAGTTCACCCTCGCCCAACTGGATCAAACCGGGCAGGCCCAGCTTGAGGGCCTGCTCATGCAGGCTTTCTTGCCGAACCAGGTTAGAG
Source organism: Limnohabitans rimovensis (SeqCode) (assembly GCF_965234775.1). Lineage (GTDB taxonomy): Bacteria > Pseudomonadota > Gammaproteobacteria > Burkholderiales > Burkholderiaceae_C > Limnohabitans > Limnohabitans rimovensis. The sequence goes on from NZ_OZ248570.1 coordinate 71,442, forward strand.
CGCATGCGCGAGAGTTCACCCTCTGGCACATGGCTCATGCGCTCAAACAACAGGTGGGCCACCGCCAAATTGAGCACGGAGTCGCCCAAAAACTCCAAACGCTCGTTGTGCTCGGCCGAATGGCTGCGGTGGGTCAGCGCCTGGTGCAGCAAAGCGGGGGTGTTGAACGTGTGCTGCAAGCGCTGTTGCAGCGCCACCAGGTCTGTTCGAGCGGCCGGCGGTTCTGACATGCTCAGTCGATGGCCCCAATGCGTTTGAGGCTGCTGAAATTCATCCACACCATGATGGCTTTGCCAACAATGTTGGCCTCGGGCACAAAGCCCCAATAGCGCGAGTCCAACGAGTTGTCGCGGTTGTCACCCAGCATGAAGAAGTAGCCCGGCGGTACCTTGCACACCACGCCTTCGACGCTGTAGCTGCATTGGTTTTTAAAGGGAAAGTCTTCCGTGCCTGCAATAAACGCTGGCCGCTCTGCATTGTTGAGCAGGCGGATGTTTTTGGTGGGCGTCATCTCCGAAGGGCTGGCACCCACCGGAAAGCTTTCTTGGAACTGCTTGATGTAGCTCAGGCTGTCTTCCTCAAAAAAATCGGGCAAACTGGCCTTGGGCACCGGCTGGCCGTTGATGGTCAGCTGCTTGTTCAAGTAAGCCACCTCGTCGCCGGGCACGCCAACCACCCGCTTGATGTAGTCCAAGCTCGGCTTGGGTGGGTAGCGAAACACCATCACATCGCCGCGGCGCACTGGCTCGCCAGCGGTGACTTTGGTGTTGATCACCGGCAATCGAACACCGTAATGAAACTTGTTGACCAAGATCAGGTCGCCCACCCACAAGGTGGGGATCATCGATCCTGAGGGAATTTTGAACGGCTCAAACAAAAAGGAACGCAACAAAAACACCACCAATATCACCGGGAACAGGCCAGCGGTCCAGTCCAACCACCAAGGTTGCATCAGCAAACGCTCGCGGGCGGGGGCGGTGTTGACATCGGTTTTTTGGATGCCCAGCTTGGTCAATTCTTCGCGCCGCGCCAGCGCCTCGTCTTCGAGGGCTTGTGCCTGGGCCAGGCGCTGGGGCAAAAAGTAAAAACGCTCGGCAAGCCAATAAAGGCCCGTAACCACCGTGGCGGTGAACAGCAACAGGGCGAAATTGCCGTCATACATGCCCATGTACCAAGCGCCGGCATAGCTGACAAAGGCCGCCAGCACAAATGCGGTGAAGATGGCCATCAGTCTTCCACCTGCAAAATGGCCAAGAACGCTTCTTGTGGGACTTCCACCGATCCAATTTGTTTCATGCGCTTCTTGCCTGCCTTTTGTTTTTCCAACAATTTACGTTTGCGACTGATGTCACCACCGTAGCATTTTGCCAGCACATTTTTGCGCAAGGCCTTGACGGTTTCGCGCGCAATGATGTTGGCACCGATGGCCGCTTGGATGGCCACATCAAACATCTGGCGCGAAATGATTTCGCGCATCTTGCCGACCACGGCGCGGCCTCGGTATTGGGACTGGCTGCGGTGCACGATGATGGACAAGGCGTCGACTTTTTCACCGTTGAGCAAGATGTCCACCTTGACCACATCAGCGGCGCGGTACTCTTTGAAGTCGTAATCCATGGACGCATAGCCGCGCGACACCGATTTCAGCTTGTCAAAGAAGTCGAGCACGATTTCACCCAAGGGCAGCTCGTAGGTGAGCATGACTTGGCGGCCGTGGTAGGCCATGTTGAGTTGCACACCGCGCTTTTGGTTGGCCAGGGTCATGACCGCGCCCACATAGTCTTGCGGCATGTAGAGGTGCACGGTGACGATGGGCTCGCGGATTTCGAGCATCTTCCCCTGATCGGGCATTTTGGAGGGGTTGTCGACCAACACCACCTCGCCATCGGCGCGCACCACTTGGTAAACCACGCTGGGCGCGGTGGTGATCAAATCCTGGTCAAACTCGCGCTCCAAACGCTCTTGCACGATCTCCATGTGCAGCAAGCCCAAAAAGCCGCAGCGGAACCCAAAGCCCAGCGCTTGCGACACCTCGGGCTCGTAGTGCAATGATGAGTCATTGAGCTTGAGCTTTTCCAAGCTGTCGCGCAAAGCGTCGTATTGATTGGCCTCGGTCGGGTACAGGCCAGCAAACACCTGCGGCTTGATCTCTTTGAAGCCCGGCAAAGCCTCGGTGGCTGTGAAGGCTGCGCCACCGGTGCCGGCTTTGATCAGGGTGATGGTGTCGCCGACCTTGGCGGCCTGCAGTTCTTTGATGCCCGCAATGATGTAACCCACCTCGCCCGCCTCCAAGGACTCGCGCGGCTGGTTGGCGGGGGTGAAAACCCCTAGGTTGTCGGCGTTGTAGGTGGTGCCGGTGGCCATCATCTTGATGCGCTCACCCTTGGCCAAGCGGCCATCGACCACCCGCACCAACATCACGACGCCGACGTAGGTGTCAAACCAGCTGTCGACGATCATGGCCCGCAAGGGCCCATTGGGGTTGCCTTTGGGCGAGGGAATTTTGGCCACGATGGCCTCTAGGATTTCATCCACGCCCATGCCGGTTTTGGCCGAGCAAGGGATGGCGTCGGTGGCGTCGATGCCGATCACGTCCTCGATCTCCGCTTTGGCATTGTCGGGATCGGCTTGGGGCAAATCCATTTTGTTGAGCACCGGCAGCACCTCCACCCCCAACTCGGTGGCGGTGTAGCAATTGGCCACAGTCTGCGCTTCAACACCTTGGCTGGCATCGACCACCAGCAAGGCGCCTTCACACGCCGACAGGGAGCGCGAGACTTCATAGGAGAAGTCCACGTGGCCCGGGGTATCGATCAAATTCAGGTTGTAGATCTGGCCATCATTGGCCTTGTATTGCAAAGAAGCGGTCTGTGCCTTGATGGTTATCCCACGCTCTTTTTCGATGTCCATCGAGTCGAGCACCTGCGCTTGCATTTCTCGATCGCTCAGTCCACCGCAGCGTTGAATCAGTCGATCGGCCAATGTCGATTTGCCATGATCGATGTGCGCGATGATCGAAAAATTTCTGATGTTCTTCATCAATGGATGCTGTTAAGTGACTGAATTAAAAGGCGCGAAACCATAAAAAAGGGCGCGTCAAGTGCTGACGCGCCCTGAACCAACAATCTATGGCAACTGCGATAGTTGGGACTTCATTGTATGGAAATTGGACCCCAAGCAAAGGCCCTTGGTGCCGTTGGAAGGCCCGTTGCAAGCCAGCAACACGGAAGTTATGCACAACATATCAACAATCTCTGGGTAATTTAGCTGAACAACTTGTGGGCGAACTGTGGACTCAGTGTCAACATCTCGCATGGTGGATTTTAAACGCTGGGAATGATGGTTTTGATCGGTGTTCAAGGGGTCTTTTTTTGACCTATATGACAACAGTATCCAAATTGATTTCTTATTTTTGTCGATTTGATGTGAAAAAAATATTCTTGGCGCGCCACCAAACGCCCGGATAACCCCCAACCCAGAGTGGGGTTTGGGGTCTTTCGGGGCGCCCGGGGCTGTTCATTTCAGGGGCCGAATCAAGGTGTATTGGGCCCACTCACCCCGGCGCAACAAGATGGCGACAGGCTTGGTCTTGTCCAACCGGGCCAGCACGGCCTCAAACTCTTTGACGTTCCTGATCTCGGTGTTGGCCACGGCCATCACAATATCTCCCTCGCGCAAACCAGCCCGTGTGGCAGGCTCAGCCACCGTTTCCACCCGCACCCCACCCCGCAACTTCAACTCTTGGCGCTGGGCGTCTGAAAGCTCGCTCACAGAAAATCCCAAGAACTGCGCCGCATTGGAAGCGGGTGGCTTTTCGGCGGGGGCCACCGCCTTTTGCACCGTTTTGTCGGGCTCGACCTCGCCCACAACCACCTGCAACTCTTTGCTGCTGCCACGGCGCCAAACAGTCAAGCTGGCTTTGCTGCCGGGTTTGACACTGCCCACCATGCGCGGCAAGTCGGCTGATTTTTCGATGGGCTTGCCTTCAAAGCGGGTGATGATGTCACCCGCCTCCACACCAGCCTTGTCGGCGGGCGACCCGGCCTCAACGCTGCGCACCAGCGCGCCCTGGGCCTTGGCCAGCCCCAGGGACTCGGCCACGTCTTTGCTGACTTGGTCGATTTGCACCCCGATGCGCCCACGCTGCACGCGGCCCAAGGTGCGCAATTGCTCGCTGACCCGAATCGCCTCGTCAATGGGTATGGCAAATGAGATGCCCATGAAACCACCGGAGCGCGAATAAATTTGGCTGTTGATGCCCACCACCTCACCGCGCATATTGATCAGGGGACCACCCGAATTGCCGGGGTTGATGGCCACATCGGTTTGGATAAAGGGCAGGTAGTCGCCGGTGTCACGCTGCTTGGCGCTGACGATGCCGGCCGTCACCGAGTTGTCCAAGCCAAAGGGGGAGCCGATGGCCATGACCCATTCGCCTACTTTGAGGCGGTTGACGTCGCCGATTTTGACCACCGGCAAACCCGTGGCCTCGACCTTGACCACGGCCACATCGCTGCGTTTGTCCACGCCGACGATGCGGGCCTTGAACTCGCGCTTGTCGGGCAAGGTCACAAGCACTTGGTCGGCGCCCTCCACCACATGGGCATTGGTCATGATGAAGCCATCGGCCGTCAAGATGAAGCCCGAGCCCACACCGCGTGGCTGCTCCTCTTCTTGCTGGGGGCGATTGGGTCGCTGCTGGCGCGGTGTGTTGGGCTGGCCAGGGAAAGGCTGCCCGAAAAAGCGCCGAAACAACTCCTGCATTTCTTCGTCGGCATTGCCGCCTTGGGACTGGCGGTTGGTGGCCTTCTCCAGGGTGCGGATATTGACCACCGACGGACCCACCTGTTCAACCAACTCGGTGAAGTCGGGCAAGCCACGCATGCCCTGGGCGTGCACGGGAGCAGCCGACAGAACCGCCCAGCCCAATACACAGCCGATCAGCCAAGCGGTGGGTTTTGAAATTCGCTTCAAATCAATCATGGCATTTCTCCAGAATTTTCCAATTTTGTCTGCGGGCCGTGAACAGCACGCCGCAGGTCTTCCCACACTTCAGCTTCGGGGCCACGGGCCAACCAGATCCAACGCGGCGCTGACCATTCCGCCAAGCTCTGCGCAGATGGGGGATCAAATCGCAAAAGCAAGACCTGTTGCCAATCCCATTGAACCGCCAGGCGGCCTTCACAGACCTGGCCTTGCAGCGTCTCCCAGCGCCAAGCCGCCCCATCCCACACCAACCAGGCAGGAAGCACACGGGTATCTCGCTGCGCCCACACCACCCAAGCCCCCAACAGCACGGCCACGGCACCCTGGGCCCAGGGTGCGGTTTGGCTCCAGCACCACGCACACCAGACCGCAATAGCCAACACGGTGATCGCGGCATACAAGGCTTGCTGAAAAAAACAAGGCCCCATCGGGTACGACACCGGTGGGGCTGCTCGCATGGGCTCAGTGCCCTGTCAAATGCGTTGAAAGATCAACGTGCCATTGGTGCCACCAAACCCAAAATTGTTTTTCATGGCAATGTGTATGGGCAGGTCGCGCGCGGTGTTGGCGCAATAGTCCAAATCGCAGTCAGGGTCGGGGTTGTGCAAGTTGATCGTGGGCGGAATTCTTTGGTGGTGCAAGGCCAGCACCGTGAACACGCTTTCAATGCCACCGGCACCACCCAGCAAATGGCCGGTCATGGACTTGGTGGAGCTGATGGTGACCTTTAAAGCATGTTCACCCAAAGCCGCCTTCACCGCTTGGGTTTCGTTGATGTCACCCAAAGGCGTGGAGGTGCCATGGGCATTGAGGTATTGGATTTGATCCGGGTTGATACCCGCATTGCGCATCGCATTGAGCATGGCGCGGCGAGGGCCGTCCATGTTGGGGGCAGTCATGTGGCCGGCATCGGCGCTCATGCCAAACCCGGTGAGCTCGGCGTAAATCCGCGCGCCTCGCGCTTTGGCGTGCTCGTAAGACTCCAACACCATGACGCCAGCCCCCTCGCCCAGCACAAAGCCATCGCGGTCGCGGTCCCAGGGGCGCGAGGCGGTTTGGGGATCGTCATTGCGTGTGGACAGGGCGCGCATGGCGGCAAAGCCACCCACACCCAAGGGTGAAACGGTGGCTTCAGAGCCACCGGCAATCATGACGTCGGCGTCGCCATACTCAATCAGGCGACCTGCTTCGCCAATGCTGTGCAGACCCGTGGTGCAAGCCGTGACCACGGCCAAATTGGGGCCTTTGAAGCCGCAACGAATGGACACATGGCCAGAGATCATGTTGATGATCGAAGCCGGCACAAAAAATGGAGAGATGCGCCGAGCACCCCGGGCCACCAACTCGGCATGGGTGTTTTCGATCAGCGGCAAACCGCCAATGCCGGAACCAATCACGCAACCAATGCGGGTGGCTTCCTCTTCGCCCAAGGCGTCGCCGGTGGGCAAGCCCGCATCGGCCACGGCCTGCAAAGCGGCCACGATGCCAAAGTGAATGAAGCTGTCCATTCCCCGCGCTTCTTTGGGGCTGATGTAGCTGTCCAGGTCCAGTCCGCGAACCTCGCCTGCGATCTTGCAAGCAAAGCCCTCGGTATCAAATTTAGAGATCAAGCCAATGCCTGATCGCCCGGCCAACAGGTTATCCCAAGCCTGTGTGGGCGAGTTGCCCACAGGGGACACGCAACCCAAACCAGTGACGACGACGCGACGTCGGCTCATGCCATGCGCTCCAATCGATCAGGCTTTTTGGTGGGTCAAGGCGTAGTCGATGGCGTTTTGGACGGTGGTGATCTTCTCAGCGTCCTCATCGGGGATTTCGATGCCGAACTCGTCTTCCAATGCCATCACCAACTCCACGGTGTCCAGGGAGTCGGCACCCAGATCGGCCACAAAGGCTTTTTCGCTGGTGACCTGTGACTCTTCCACGCCAAGTTGTTCGGCAATGATTTTTTTGACGCGTGCTTCGATATCGCTCATATGTCCCTCAAAGGGTTGTGAAGAAGTCCGCGATTTTAGCCGTGCGGACACACCGGTTGTTTTCCTAGGGTTTGCCCTTTGTCAGGCCATGAACATTCCGCCGTTCACATGCAGTTCTTGACCAGTCACGTAGCCCGCTTGCGCACTGGCCAAAAAAGCCACAGCGTGGGCCACATCCTCGGGTTTCCCCAGATGGCCCAAAGGAATTTGGGCCAGCAAAGCTTGTTGTTGTTCGGGCGGCAGACCGGCGGTCATATCGGTGTCGATGAAGCCGGGTGCCACGCAGTTGACGGTGATGTGGCGGCTGCCCAGCTCACGCGCCAAGGCGCGGGTCATGCCGGCCACACCCGCTTTGGCGGCGGCGTAGTTGGCTTGGCCGGGGTTGCCTGAAGCGCCCACCACGCTGGTGATGTTGATGATGCGGCCATAACGCTGCTTCATCATGGGTTTCATGACGGCGCGGCTCAAGCGGAACACCGCCTTGAGGTTGGTGTCGATGACTGCATCCCAATCGTCGTCTTTCATGCGCATGGCCAGGGTGTCGCGGGTGATGCCAGCGTTGTTGACCAGCACATGCAAACCGCCCGAGGCTTTGACCATGCCATCCACCAAAGCCTGCACCTGCTCGGCGTCGTTGACTTGCAGGCAAGCGCCTTGACAGCCCGCAAACGCCGACAACTGCTCGCTGATGCGGGCCGCGCCCTCGGGCGTGGTGGCGGTGCCGGTGACGTGGAAACCGTGTTGCGCCAAAGTGAGTGCGATCGAGGCGCCAATGCCGCGTGAGGCACCGGTGACCAAAGCGATATGAGGGGAGGTGTCGGGCGTGGTCATGGGGTTCAAGAAAGAAGGGCTTGGACCTGCGCCAAGGTGGCGGGGTCGTACAAAGGGGCGGCTTGCAAATTGGCGTCGATGCGCGGGGTCATGCCGGCCAGCACCTTGCCGGGGCCGCATTCCACCACATGGGTGACGCCGCGTTGCTGCATCGCGCGGATCACTTCGACCCAGCGCACCGGCCCAAAGGCTTGGCGGTACAGGGCGTCGCGGATGTCGTCGGCGCTGCTGGGGCTGGCCACATCGATGTTGTTGATGACCGGCACCGTGGGCGCTTGCAAAGGCACATCGGCCAAAGCCACGCGCAAACGATCGGCGGCAGGCTTCATTAAAGCGCAGTGAAACGGCGCAGACACCGGCAGCGGCAAGGTGCGCTTGGCACCCGCGGCTTTGAGCAGTTCACAGGCTTTGTCCACACCGGCTTTGCTGCCCGAAATCACGGTTTGACCGGGGTCGTTGAAGTTGGCAGCTTGCACCACCTCGGCACTGCCCGCACCAAAGCTGGCTTGCGCTTCTTGGCAAATGGCGTTGACTTGATCGGAGGGCAAACCCAAGACCGCGGCCATGGCACCGGTGCCCACCGGCACCGCCTCTTGCATGGCTTGGGCACGCAACCGCACCAAGGGCACGGCCTGCGCCAATGTCAGCACGCCGCTGGCCACCAGTGCCGAGTACTCGCCCAGCGAATGTCCCGCCACAAACGCAGGGGCTGCCCCGCCAGCGGCTCGCCAAACGCGGTAAGCGGCGACAGCGGCGACCAGCATCACCGGTTGGGTGTTGGTGGTGAGGGCCAAATCTTCTTTGGGCCCGGCGTGGATGAGTGCGCCCAAGTCTTGGCCCAGCGCGGCGCTGGCCTCGGCCAGGGTGTCACGCACCACGGGGTGGTCGCCCCAAGCGTCAAGCATGCCCACCGACTGCGAACCTTGACCCGGAAATACAAAAGCAAATGTCGTCATATCAATAGCGCAAAAGTACCGAACCCCAAGCGAAACCGCCACCCACACCTTCGAGCATGACCAACTGGCCGGGCTTCATCTGCCCTGAACGCACACCGGCGTCCAGCGCCAGCGGAATGGAAGCGGCCGAGGTGTTGCCGTGGTCAGCCACGGTCAAAATGACTTTTTCCATGGGAAGTTTGAGTTTTTTAGCGGTGCTTTGGATGATGCGGATATTGGCTTGGTGCGGCACCAACCAGTCGAGGTCGGCTTCCGTCAAGCCAGCTTTGTCCAGCACCGTGCGGGCCGTGGCCTCGAGCACGCCCACCGCCAGTTTGAACACGCCTTGGCCGTCCATTTTCAGCACCGGGTCACCCAAAATTTGGCCGTTTTGCACATGCCCGGGCACGCACAACAGGCCCACATGCTTGCCATCGGCATGGATGTCGGTGGCCAAAATGCCAGGGGTGTCCGAGGCTTCGAGCACCACCGCACCCGCGCCATCGCCAAACAACACGCAGGTGGTGCGGTCTTTGAAATCGAGCAAACGGGAAAACACTTCCGAGCCGACCACCAAAGCCCGGCGGGCGTTGCCCGCGCGGATCATGGCGTCGGCCACGCTCAACGCATAAATGAAACCAGCGCATACCGCTTGCACATCAAAGGCAGGGGCACCGGCAATGCCTGCAGCGTCGGCGTCAAGCTGCGCCAACTTGTGCTGCAAGATGCAAGCGGTCGAGGGGAACACCATGTCCGGCGTGGAGGTGGCAACGATGACGAGGTCGATGTCTTGCGGGCGTTTGCCAGCGGCTTGCAAAGCGTTTTTGCAGGCCTCAAAGGCCAAATCGCTGCTGTACACACCATCGGCCACAAAATGACGCGCCCGAATACCAGTGCGCTCGACGATCCACTCGTCCGAGCTTTCCACCCCATCGGCAGCCAGTTGGGCCACCAAATCGGCATTGCTCAAGCGGAGTGGGGGCAGGTAGCTGCCGGTGCCGGTAATGCGGGAATAAACAGTCATGTCAAAGCATCAAGCGATGGTTTCGGCTGCCATGGCAGCAGCCAACAAGGGGGCTGCATGGGCCAAACGGCGCTCTACACGCGCCAGCAGTTGGTGATGGGCGGCATCATACGCACGGCTCAAGGCCACTTCAAAAGCCAAAGCGTCTGCGGAACCATGGCTTTTGAACACCAAACCGCGCAAACCCAGCAAAGCCGCGCCATTGTGACGCCGGTGGTCCACCAGATGTTTAAAGCCAGTTAGCGCAGGATAAGCAATTAAGCCAGCAATTTTCGTGAAGATATTGACAGAAAAACTCTTTTTCAGAAAACCGCCGACCATGCTGGCCAAGCCTTCGCTGGCTTTCAGGGCGACGTTGCCCACAAAGCCATCGCAGACCACGATGTCAACCGTGCCGTGGAAAATATCATCACCTTCGACATTGCCGTAATAATTTAAATCGCCACTTTTAGCCGCAGATCGCAACAATTCAGCGGTTTTTCTGATGTTTTCACCACCTTTGATGTCTTCTTCGCCGATGTTGAGCAAGCCAACTGTGGGATTTTCGTCGCCATTGAGAACAGACACCAAGGCAGTACCCATCAAAGCAAATTGCAATAAGTGCTGGGGACTGCAGTCGACATTGGCACCCATGTCCAGCATGGTGGTGGCGCCTCCCTTGGCATTGGGGAACTGCCCTGCGATGGCGGGGCGGTCTATGCCCTCCATGGTTTTGAGCACATAACGGGCGATCGCCATCAAGGCACCGGTATTGCCGGCAGAAACTGCCGCATCTGCTTTGCCGTCGCGGACCTGCTCGATGGCCACGCGCATGGAGGAATCTTTTTTGCGCCGCAAGGCGACTTCGAGGGGGTCTTCCATGGTCACCACCTCGGAGGCTGCGACCAAGGTGGCGCGGGGGTGCTGGAAATGCTGCAAGGCTTGGGGCAGGCCGACCAGCAGAAGATGGGCGTCAGGATGGCCGGTCAAAAAATGGCGGCAGGCTTCCAGAGTGACCGTTGGCCCGTGGTCTCCACCCATGCAATCCACAGCCAAGGTGATCATGGCATCAAGGCAGGCTGGGGGCCATCAAAACAAGGGGGGGTCAAATACAAAAGCCCGTGCGCTTTGAGGCGAACAACGGGCTTTGGTGGCTGAGAAAGATCAGGCTTCTGTCTTGGCCTTGATCACCTGGCGTCCACGGTAGAAACCGTTGGGGCTGATGTGGTGGCGCAAGTGGGTTTCACCGGTGGTGGGTTCAACCGCCAAACCCGGAACGTTCAGGGCATTGTGCGAACGGTGCATGCCGCGCTTGGAAGGTGACTTTTTGTTTTGCTGGACAGCCATGATCGGCTCCTGATATCGGGTTGGTGAACTTCGCGACGCGGACCGTGCAAGCACAAGACCCTGGTTGGCGCGATCAAATCAATCGGGCATTGTAACTGATCCATTGGCCCCTGACAGCCCGGTCAATCACCCTGGGGGGAAGGCTTGCGCCACTGGGCCATGGCAGCAAAAGGTTTGGCCTTCTCTTCGGGCTCACCCACATCACTTGTTTGCAAATACTCACTTTGGCAATTGTCGTGTTTGGGCAAGATAGGCATGTCCATCAGCAGCTCGTCCTCGATGAGGCTCAAGCCGTCCAAGGGGGGGCTCAGTGGCAACAAATCCTCTTCACTGTCCTCGTCCTCAGCCATGGCCGTGGCTTCATCGGCCACAAAGCGAAACGCCCGTTCGATGCGAAAAACGTGGTGGACGGGTTGCAAACAACGCACACAAGTAAGCGGCAGTTCGGCATCGATTTGCAAAACCATCCAAGGCTGATCGTGGCCATCGGCGCCCGGCTTGAGCAAGCCCTGTAAACGCCAGCGCACCGGTTGTGGGACCTGGCCGGCGCACGCCGATTGCAAGCGCGCCAGCTCAGCCACCTCTTGCTCGCCCTCGATCAGCCCACCCGATCGGGCCAGGGCCCAGATGTCTAGAGATTGGATGCGCTGGGGGTGGGACATATATCCAGTGTAAGAGAATCGGTGCATGCACCCTTTCTTCGCCACCGACCCAGACCACCCCTTGCCATTGATCTTGGCGTCCACCTCGACCTATCGGCGCGAGCTGTTGCAGCGTTTGGGCCTGGCATTTGAGGTGTGTGCACCGGGCGTGGACGAAACCCCCCAACCCGGCGAACGCCCGGCCGATCTGGCCATGCGCCTGGCCATGGCCAAAGCCCAGGCGGTGGCCGCTCAACACCCTGGCACCGTGGTGATTGGCTCCGACCAAGTGGCCGACCTGCATGGCGAACCCTTGGGCAAACCCGGCAACCACGCCAATGCCGTGGCCCAATTGCGCCGGCAAAGCGGGCAGGCGGTGGTGTTCCAAACGGCGGTGGCCGTGGTCTGTTTGGATCGTCAATTTGCCAAAGCCGCCTTGGCCAGCGTACAGGTGCAGTTTCGCACCCTCACCGAAACCGATATCGGTGCTTATTTGCGCGCCGAGCCGGCTTACGACTGCGCCGGTAGCGCCAAAAGCGAGGGCTTGGGCATCGCCTTGCTAGAGCGCATTGACAGCGATGACCCCACCAGTTTGATTGGCCTGCCCTTGATGCGCACCTGCGCATTGCTGCGCGAGCTGGGCATTCGGGTGCCCGCATGAGCACCAAAGGCCGCTTGCTGCTGGTGCCCGCGCCGCTGGATTTTGGCTGTGCATCCACCACCCCTTTGCAAGACGTTTTGCCCCAAGGCACCCTGGTGGCCGCCGCCCAACTGGGCCATTGGGTGTGCGAAAACTCCAAAAGCGCCCGCGCCTATCTCAAACGCATTGACGCACTGGTGCCTCTGACCCACCCCCTGCAGCAACTTGACATCCAAGAGCTGCCCCATGCGGTGCATAAAAAGGGCGATCACCGTGGCGAGTTTGACGCGCGCAGCCTGCTCGCACCAGCGCTGGCCGGTCACGACATGGGTTTGCTCAGTGAAGCCGGGATGCCCGCCATTGCCGACCCGGGCAGTTCGCTGGTGCGTGCCGCGCATGATCTGGGGGTGGCGGTGGTGCCCCTGGTGGGCCCTGTGTCCTTGCTGCTGGCCTTGGCTGCGAGTGGGCTCAATGGTCAGAATTTCGCTTTTGTCGGCTATTTGCCCCAAGACGCCAGTGAGCGCCAGGCGCGCTTGCGCCAACTGGAAAACACCGCCCTCAGCAGCGGTCAAAGCCAAATCTTCATTGAAACGCCTTATCGCAACCCCGCCATTTGGCAAGCCCTGATGACCCACCTGAAGGCTCAAACGCGGGTTTGCATGGCCAGTGGCTTGACCTTGTCCAATGCCGCTGTTGAATGCCATGCCGTGCAGACATGGCGTCAAAAAAACCGTGCCCCACCCAAAGACGTGCCGACGGTTTTTGCGATCGGGGTTTGAAAGACTTAGCGCACGCTGGGCAAGCTCGAGCGCATCACCCGCCCCATGCCCTCACCCACCGATGCGCCAAAACGCTTGACCAAGCGCTCGGCCACGTTATCGCGTTGGGTGTAATCCACCAAGTCTTCGGCTTTGACGATGTCTCGGGCCACATAGTCCAAGCTGCCCAAGCCATCGGCCAAACCCAACTCAACCGCCCGCTGACCGTTCCAAAACAAACCGCTGAATAGTTCTGGGGTCTCTTTCAGGCGATCGCCTCGGCCTTTGCGCACCACCCCAATGAACTGCTGATGGATTTGGTCCAGCATCGCTTGCGCATGGGCGCGTTGGGTTTTGGTCTGGGCACTGAAGGGGTCTAAAAAGCCTTTGTTTTCACCCGCCGTCATCAAGCGCCGCTCAATGCCCAGCTTGTCCATCAAGCCGGTGAAGCCAAAGCCATCCATCAGCACGCCAATGCTGCCCACGATGCTGGCCTTGTCGACATAAATTTGATCGGCCGCCACCGCAATGTAATAAGCCGCCGATGCACATGACTCTTCCACCACCGCATAAACGGGTTTGTTGTGTTTTTTCTTCAAGCGCAAAATCTCATCATTGATGATGCCCGCCTGCACCGGACTGCCCCCGGGGGAGTTGATCAACAACACCACCGCCTGCGAGCCCTCGTCCTCAAAGGCCGAGCGCAAAGAGGTGACCACGGCGCTGGAGCCGGCCAGGCCATCGGCATCGATCTCGCCTTTGATTTCGATCACCGCTGTGTGCGCTGTGGAGGTGCTGGTGCTGCTGGCACCGCGGTGCAAAACCACCCAAGACAGCACCACCAAAAAAACCAACCAGGCCAAACGCAACGCATTGCGCCACTGCCGGGCGCGTCGCTGCTCTTTCAAGTAGCCCAGGGCAACGCTTTCCATCACCGCACGCTCCCAAACGGTGTTGGTCGCAGTCGCCGGCGGTTGGGTGGGAGCGGGGTTGTCTTGGGGAAGGTCAGTCATGGGGTCTCAAAAGATCAAAGGCTGTAAATTGTGTTCAGTATGCCAGTGAACCACGCCGTCCTTTTCCAGGGTGGCAATTTTCACCAAGTTGCCTCGGCATGGCCCGCCAGAACATTCCCCTGTGGCGGGTGAATAAGTGGCCCCATGGGTGGCACAGACCAACCATTTCCCTGAGGCGTCATAGAAGCGATTGGGTTGAAAGTCCATTTCCATCGCGACATGGCTGCAGCGGTTGAGGTAGGCCTGCACCTGCCCTTCAAAGCGAACCGCAAAGGCCCGACACGATTGGCCGTTGTAAACCACATCAAAGGGCACAGCCAACTGGCCGTCGGCCACATCTCGGCTTTGGCACAAGGCAACCCACTCACGCATGCTGCATCAACCAGTCGTGGAGTTCAGCCACCGAATGCAGCACCGCCAATGGCTGGTGATGGGCAAACCCAGAGGGGTCGTGGGCGCCATAGCTCACGCCCAGGCTGGCACAACCCGCATGCTGGGCCATGGCCAAGTCATGGGTGGTGTCGCCAATCATCAAGGTGCGCTCAGGGGCCACGCCAAATTCGCGCATCAACTCGTGCAGCATCAGGGGGTCAGGCTTGCCGGCGGTTTCGTCGGCCGTGCGCGAGCCATCAAACAAGCCCTTGATTTCCACCGCCTGCAAGGCCTGGTTGAGGCCTTGGCGGCTTTTGCCGGTGGCCACAGTCACCCAGTGGTGACGCTCACGCAAACTGTGCAGCATCGGGACCACGCCCTCGAACAAACTCAATTCATCGTGGCGGGCCAGGTAATGGTGGCGGTACCTTTCATTGAGCAAAGGGTATTTTTCTACCGGCACATCCGGCGCGGCTTTGGCCAGGGCGGGCATCAAAGCCATGCCAATGACGTAAGCGGCCGCCTGCGCGTCGGGCACTGTGCCGCCCACATCGCGCACCGCCTCTTGAATGCAGCGCACGATCAAGGCCGTCGAGTCGTACAGGGTGCCATCCCAGTCAAAGGCGATCAGGTCATACTGGCGGGGTCGGGGGAGCGACATGGTCAATGAAACTTTGGAGTTCGGGGGGCAAGGGCGCATTCAGGGCCACCAGTTCCCCGCTGGCCGGGTGCCTGAACTGTAACTTCCAGGCATGCAAAAACATGCGCCGCAGCCCCGTTTTTTGCAAGGCCTTGTTCAAATCGTAATCACCGTACTTGTCGTCGCCCAAGATCGGGTGGCCCAAGCTGGCCAAATGCACGCGAATTTGGTGGGTGCGCCCCGTTTTGATGGTCACCTCCAACAAGGTGTAATCCCCCAACAAGCGGGCCACTCTGACCAAGGTGATGGCACGCATACCCTGCGGGTCATTGGGCGCGACGACTCGCACCCGGCGTTCACCTTCGCTGCCGTCCCCGTTGGTCAGCAAAAACTTTTGCAAAGGCAGGTCAATCACCTTTTGCCGTTGCGGCCAAATCCCACGCACCAAGGCCAAATAGGTTTTGTCGGTCGAGCGTTCGCGAAATTGGGTTTGCAAGTGCTTCAAGGCACTGCGCTTTTTGGCCACCAACAAAATGCCAGATGTCTCCCGGTCCAGTCGGTGAACCAACTCAAATTCACTGGCATGGGGCATGGACTGGCGAATTTGCTCAATCACGCCAAAGCTCACCCCACTGCCGCCGTGCACCGCCAAGCCAGCGGGTTTGTTGACCGCGATGAGGTGGGCATCCTCGAGCATCACGTCAAAATCACGCTCGGGCACGGTGGCCAGGGCTTTTTCCAAGACCCGAGCGGATACCCGGACCGGGGGCAAGCGCACCATGTCTTCGGCGGCCAAGCGGGTGTCCGGCGCAGCGCGCCCTTTGTTGACCCGCACTTCACCCGAGCGGATGATGCGATAGACGTGGGTTTTGGGCACACCTTTGAGGTGGCGGATCAAAAAGTTGTCCAGCCTTTGACCCGCCGATTCCTCATCGACCCGCAGGGTTTGGACCTGTGGCGATACCGATGCGTCGGCTGTGCCTATAATGTTGTTCACCAGCGGTTTGTTCCAAGTGCTTGATTTCAGTGAGATTAGAGCATGTCCGAGAGCCGCGGTGAGGTCGATGCCCCAAGGGGCCCCTGCCACAGACCCAGTAACCATGGAAACTGGATGGCACAGGCACCCCGAAGTAAAGCCGACGAACTGAAAACCCTAACGGAATACCCCAGCTGAAGCGGCATTGGCCGCTTCTTCGGATAACAGCGAGAAATCTTGCAATGGTGATGGTGATGATGTTGGCGCTGATGCAGGCCTGCAACCAAGGACTCCAATCCTTGATGCAGGGCTTGTTCGCGACCGCCGCCCCCACAGCCTTGCGTGATCGGTTGCCAACCAACGGCCTTAGCAAGCTGTGGTCTGCGCAACCCGCCCCCATCCCCGAGCCCTCTCACAGTCCACCCGGCGGTTAACACCGTCAGCTGGGCACAGAGCGGCCATTCCTTTCGTTTTCAGGCGTTGGCTTCGGCATCGTTGGCCCCTTTGGGCCTGTGATGTTTTGAATGAATTGAGAACGCCATGAAACGCATGTTGATCAACGCCACCCAAGCCGAAGAGCGCCGGTTGGCCATCGTAGACGGCCAAAAGCTGCTGGACTACGAAATTGAAATCGAAGGGCGCGAACAGCGCAAAGGCAATATTTATGCCGCGGTGGTGACCCGGGTTGAGCCCTCGCTAGAGGCCTGCTTCGTCGATTACGGTGAAGACCGCCACGGCTTTTTGCCCTTCAAAGAAATCTCTAAACAGTACTTTGCACCGGGTGTGGCCCCCAGCCAGGCGCGCATCCAAGACGTGATCAAAGAAGGCCAGACCATGCTGGTCCAGGTCGAGAAGGAAGAGCGCGGCAACAAAGGTGCGGCCTTGACCACCTTTGTCAGCCTGGCCGGACGCTATGTGGTGCTGATGCCCAACAACCCACGCGGCGGCGGTGTGAGCCGGCGCATCGAGGGTGACGACCGCGCCGAACTCAAAGAAGCGCTGGACCAACTCCAATACCCCAACGGCATGTCCATCATCGCCCGGACTGCCGGCATTGGCCGCGCGGCGGCCGAGCTGCAATGGGACTTGAATTACCTGCTCAAGTTGTGGACCGCCATTGACGGCGCAGCCCAAGGCGGCAAAGGCGCATTCTTGATTTACCAAGAGTCCAGCTTGGTGATTCGCGCCATCCGCGATTACTTCAACAACGACATCGGCGACATCTTGATCGACACCGATGACATTTACGAACAAGCCCAACAGTTCATCAGCCACGTCATGCCCGAATACGCGGCCCGCGTGAAGCGCTACCGCGATGACGCCCCCTTGTTCAGCCGCTTTCAGATTGAGCACCAAATCGAGTCGGCCTACGCCCGCACCGTCAACCTGCCCTCGGGCGGCGCGATCGTGATTGACCACACCGAAGCCTTGGTGTCGGTGGACGTCAACTCGGCACGCGCCATCAAAGGTGGCGACATCGAAGAAACCGCCACCCGCACCAACTTGGAAGCGGCCGACGAAGTGGCGCGCCAAATGCGCTTGCGCGACTTGGGCGGCCTGATCGTCATCGACTTCATCGACATGGAAGAGTCGCGCAACCGACGCGAAGTGGAAAACCGCTTGCGCGACGCCCTGCGCCAAGACCGTGCCCGCGTGCAGTTTGGCACCATCAGCAAATTTGGCCTGATGGAAATGAGCCGCCAGCGCTTGCGCCCCGCTTTGAGCGAAGGCGCTTCCATCCCCTGTCCGCGTTGCGGTGGCTCTGGCCATGTGCGCGACACCGAAAGCTCGGCGCTGCAAATTTTGCGCATCATCCAAGAAGAGTCCCTCAAGGACAACACCGCCGCCGTGCACGCCCAAGTGCCGGTGGAAGTGGCCTCTTTCTTGTTGAACGAAAAGCGCACCGAGATCGCCAAAATCGAAATCAAACAACGCTTGAATGTGTTGCTGGTGCCCAATAAAACCCTGGAAACCCCCAACTACCGGCTCGAGCGCTTGAAGCACGACGATCCGCGTTTGGACAACATCCAGGCCAGCTACAAAATGGCCGAGGACATCGAAGATCCCACCGCTGTCACCCGCCGCTCGCAAGAGCCCACCAACAAACAAACGCCCGTCATCAAAGGCGTGCTGCCCGATGCGCCCGCCCCCGTGGCAGCGCCCAAGCCTGTGGCCCCACCACCCAGCGCAGCGGTCAAGCCGCCCCCGGTGCCTGCCGCGCAAGCCCCCGCAGAAAAAGGCTTTTTTGGTTGGATCAAAGGCCTGTTTGGCGGCGGCACACCGGCGGCCCCTGCCACTGGCCAACCGGCATCCACCCCTGGCAGCGCCGGCGACAAGAAAGAACCAATCCGCGAAGGTCGAAGCGGCGATGGTCGCCGTGGCGGACGCCGCGGTGACCGCAACGATCGCGGCGGTGATCGAGCGGACCGTGGAGAACGCGGTGAGCGTGAAGAGCGTGGCGACCGCCCCGCCCGTGCCGAGCGCCCTCCCCGTGAGGCCCGTCCTGGCGAGCGCAGCAACGAACGCGGCGAGCGCCGTGGCCCGCGTGGCGATCGTCCCGCCCGCCCAGAGCGCGACAACACAGCCAACGCCTTGGACACCACCGCGCAAAACACAGCGGCCACGAATGGCGCTGTGGAGCCCGCACCTGCCGCAACCGAACGCCCAGCGCGCGGTGAGCGCGATGGCCGGCGCGAACGCGGCGAAGGCCGACGCGAACGCGGTGAGCGCCGTCCGCGCTCCAACGAGGGCAACGACAACGGTGACAACAACCCCAGCGTGCAAGCGCAGGATGCGGGCGCGATCCATGAACCCTCACGGTTGGCCCCGCACGGCAGCGCCTTACAAGGTGAGTCCACGGCCATGGGCTCTCATGTCGGTGACAACGACGCACAGAACCCATCGCCCCAAGGCGATGATCGCCGCGATCGCCGCTCACGCGACCGCTACGGCCGTGAGCGCCGCGAGCGCAACGACCGGCCAACGGATGACGCGGTCAACCCATCACCCACGATGGTGCATCCAACCGCCCCCTCGAGCGCAACACCAAGCCCTGCGGCATCGCGCCAAGCCATGCCCAAAATTGGCAGCTATGACTTGCCCTTGCAAGACCTGAATGCCTTGGCACACCAAAGCGGTTTGGAGTGGGTGAATTCCAATGCAGAACGCGTGGCCCAAGTGCAAGCAGCCATTGCCGCAGAACCACGCCCCATCCATGTGCCTCGTGAACGCCCACCCACCGTGGTGTTCGACGAAGGTCCGTTGATCTTGGTGGAGACACGCAAGGACTTGCGCCAAATGAGCATGCCCTTCGACCCGCCATCAGGTCAAGCCTGATGCAAAAAAGGCACCCTTCGGGGTGCCTTTTTTTATTGCGCTGCAGTCACGGTGGCTGTTGGCCCACCTGAGCGCTGTGCTTCCACATGGTCAGCGCCACAGCAGAATCGCCGCGCTGTTCGGCCAGCGCAGCCAAGGCTGAATATGCCTTGCGCTGCAAGTCGGGCGACACCAATTGGGCCGCCAACGGGGCCAGCATCTGGTGGGCTTTGCCCCACAAAGCATGTTGCATGCAAACCATGCCCGCCAGGTATTGCAACTCACGGTGGCGCGGCATAGACAGGCGCGCTTGCTCAACCCAGGTCAGCCACTGAGCGCTGGGCGCTTGTCTTTGCAAGGCCTGCTCGATCACTTCGACCAAGGCCGCGCTCAACACCACCGACCAAGGCTGGGCACTTTGCACCCAATCGCGCCACACGGGCTGCACCCACACCAATGCCAAGCTGGGCTCACCTTGCACCGCCAATAAACGCTGAGCGGCGTGCACCGCCACCTCGGGCATGGTTTGCTCGCTGGCATCCAAGCCTTGCCAGACCTTGACCAACTGCCCTTGGTCATGGCAATCGCTCAACACCGACTGCAACAAACCGCGCACCAAACTGCGTGCGGGCTCGGCCGCAAAAGCACCGTGTTTGGCCAACAACCGCGCGGTCTCCAAGGCAGAACGGTGGTCTTGGGACAAGCGTGCCGCCTTGAGCTTCAAGCGCAAGGCCACCGTGCGACGCACACTGCCCAAAGGCAACTTGGCCAGCCACAGCATGGCGTTGGTCGGCTCGCGGTCCACCAAAGACCACCGGGCCGCATTCAAATGCACCGCGTCTTGGGCCGCTGCGACACTGGCCGCGCCCTTGGGCAGGTGGGCGGCCACCTGCAAGGCCAATTGGGCATGCTGATCGCGCACCGTCCGGTCTTGCAAGGCATGGGCGCATTCGGCCACCAACAAATGGGCCACATGGCGAACCTCTGTGGCATGGGCAGGGCCGGGGTCTTCTGCGCTTTGCAAACGACCCAATATCCGTTCATGTTCAATGGCCGCCAGGGCCAGGGTGCGCGCGCGGATATAGCGCCCCGCCATCAATTGGGTTTGGGCCATCAGCAATGAGCCGTGCATGGCGCGTTCTTGTTGGCGCATGCGCCAGCGGCGGGCCTCCCGGGGCAATTCAAACAAACCGCCCACGGCACGCCAAGCCAA
Source organism: Limnohabitans rimovensis (SeqCode) (assembly GCF_965234775.1). Classification (GTDB taxonomy): domain Bacteria; phylum Pseudomonadota; class Gammaproteobacteria; order Burkholderiales; family Burkholderiaceae_C; genus Limnohabitans; species Limnohabitans rimovensis. The sequence goes on from NZ_OZ248570.1 coordinate 92,088, forward strand.
ATGCAAGACCACAAAGACCAGCGCCGACACCAATAAAAACAAATTGAGCGAAACATCCATGCGGTACGGTGACCAAAAAAAGGTCACACTCGCTTGGTTGCTGCCCACCACCAAAGCCGAGCCCACGGCCACCGCCAACAAGGCCACCAAGCCAATGGCGGTCTTCATCTCAACGCCCCGCCGATGCGGTGGCCAAGGCGGTCAAGCTGTCGTCCAAGCGGGGCAACTCGACTTGCTTGAGCTGGGTCTCGACCTCTTGCAACATGGCCAAAGCCGCTTGGGATTTGCGCCCACTGGCTTCAAAATACCGCTGCACATCGCGCCGCACAGACAGCACATCGTTGCGCGAGGCTTCAAACTGGCGGGCCAGCAAACCCAAGCGCGCATTGAGCAAGCGCAGCTTGAGGTTTTCGCGCACAAAAAAACCTTGGTCGGGTGACAGCAACGTGGCTTCGGGTTGGTCGATGCGGCTGATGCGAACCAAATCAGCCACCTGGGTGCCCACTTCCTTGAGCCACTGCTCCCACCAACTGGCGCTGATGGCACGCGCCCAAGTGCTGGCGGGTGCTGGCGCAGGTGCCGCCTTGGCCACGCCCACCGCATTGGCCAAGGGCAATTCGTCCACCATGCGCACCAACTCGTCGAACTTCATCAACAAGGCAGGGGTATCTGTGACAGAAATCGATTGAACCCGTTCCAGATCACGGGTCAAGGCGCGCAACACCGGTGACAAGCGCGGTTGCGCCACACGCGACAAACGCTGCTGAGCCGACTTGAGCGCGCCCACCAAGGGCTGCACACTGCCGGTGAGTTGGGCTTGTTGCAAGGCCAGGCGCAAGGCTGACTCAATATCAACCACCAAATTTTCATCGCGCGAACGCGACAGGCTCTGCATCAACTCTTCGAGCTGGCTGCGCTGCAGCGCCACTTCACTCCAACGGGTTTCATTCAAGGCCAAGCGGGCTGCGGTGTCGCGCGACAACTCCTGGGCTTGTTTGGCACTGGCCCGCGCTTCCACCGACACCGAGCCGCTGTCGGCACTTTGCCGCGCCAAAGTTTCTTGGATATCTTGCAGTTTCCACCACAACAGGGCAGACATGGCCAAGGCGCACAAACAGACCCCGATCAAGACCCACAGCCATGCCTTAGAGACCCTGGCCACAGGTTCCAACACAGGCGCAGTGGCAGGCATGGGATCAGCTTGGGGTACAGCAGTCGCTGGCTCAGAATTCATGAGGAGATTCTATTGACCTTTGCACACACGCCCTGTCCCCGCTGGGCAGACGCACAGCTCAACGCCAATCGGCGTGCTTTGCCAGGGCTTCGCGCACAGACACCAAATCGCCTTTGCATGTGGCCACCTGCCCCCAACCTTGGATGCTCAAAGCAGCGGCAATGCGTGGATGCGTGGCCAAAGCCCGCGCTTGGGACCAGTGTTGATCGGGCATCAATCGCTGCAATTGCTGCAAAGCCTGAGAGCTGCTGAACAACCACACCGCACCATCGCTGGCCGCTTGTGCGGCGTGGTCTCTGTCGCTGTCAGACCAGAGGGGTGCCCGGCGCTGATAGGCCACCACAAACGCCACCTGTGCGCCGGCAGATTGCAGTTGCTGGGCCAGCCAATCGCGGCCATGTCCCGCTGCGTCATGGGTCGCCAGTGCGTCGCTGCCGCGCACCAGCAAAACCGACAAGTTGGGCCCTGAATATGGGGCCTTGACCTGGTGGGAAACCACTGCCCACAAAGCCTCGGAATCCAGTTGCACCGCATTCGCATCCGGCATGTCGATCTGTCTGGGCTGCACACCCGCTTGGAGCAAGGCCGCGCGGGTTCCCGGCCCCGTGGCCCAACAGCGCGAGGGCCAAACCAAGTGCTTCGGTCTCGCAGCAAAGAAAGAACGCACCGCTTGGCTGCTGACAAACATGGCCGCGTGATAGCTGTGGGCCGCCTGCCACGCATCGTCCAGGGCTTGGGGATTCGGTGCTGGGCCAAAGGCCAACAAAGGCAGGCATTGCACTTGATGCCCCGCCTCAACCAAGACTTGAAACCAGGCCGGGGCCTCGGCCTCAGGTCGGGTCAAGACCAGTTTCAACAACCGCTTTCAAGTGGGGCGTCGCTGCGGTGTGTGCGCCGTCACCGAGCACCACCAGCGCGCAGAGCCTGGGCCACTTCCAGCCCCAAGGCCTCGGCTTGCTCCAAAGAGCCCACGACGCCAAACACCTGGGCCGTGACCAAATGGGCGTCACCCTCTGGGTCCCCCCAGGCCGCACGCAAATGCAACTGTTCACCTTGCACCGTAGCGTGCGCCGCCAAAGGCATGGAGCAACTGCCGCCCATGGCACGGCTGACTGCACGCTCAGCGGCCACCGCCAGCCAAGAGGTGTGGTGCGACAAAGAGGCCAAGGCCTGTTGCACATCGCTGCGGTTCGAGCGGGTTTCAATGCCCAAGGCCCCCTGCCCTGCAGCGGGCAGCATTTGCTCGGTCTCAAAGATGTGCCGAATGCGTGCTTGCAAGCCCAATCGCTTGAGGCCAGAGGCGGCCAACACTATGCCGGCATATTGGCCTTCATCGAGCTTGCGCAAGCGGGTGTCCAAATTGCCCCGCAGTGGCTCAATGCGCAAATCGGGGCGCAGCGCACGCAACAACACGGTGCGGCGCAAACTCGAAGTGCCCACCACCGCGCCGGCGGGCAAGTCTTCCAAGCGGGCAAACTGCGTCGAGACCCAAGCATCGCGCGGGTCCTCGCGCTCCATCACGCAGGCCAGGGCAAAGCCTTCGGGCATGTCCATGGGCACGTCTTTGAGCGAATGCACAGCCAAGTCAGCGCGCCCCTCTTCCAAAGCGACCTCCAACTCTTTGACAAACAAACCCTTGCCACCCACTTTGCTGAGTGAGCGGTCCAAAATTTGGTCTCCCTGGGTGGTCATGCCCAACAGCTTGACGCTGTGCCCCAGTTGCTGGAGCAAGGCTTGGACATGTTCGGCTTGCCACATGGCCAATCGGCTTTCACGGGTGGCGATGGTCAATTCAAGTGCGCTCAAAACGTTCCCTTTGGGTTCGGTGCTTGTATCGAATAGATGCTAGCACGGCCCACTTTGGGGCTTCGCCATGGACATGCAACAGGCGACAGTGACTGCGGACTGACCCCAGGGGTCTGGGGCACACGCAAACCCATCGGTCAGCAAAAGCCTCAAGGGGATCGTTGGATGACAGCGCAGGCCCAACGCGGACCGGCATTGCCGGTGGGTTGGGTTTTGAAATCATCTGGGTCGCGGTGCACGATCAGACCCCGCCCCACCACATCCGTCGCTCCGGTGCCCACCGAGATGGTGGCGGACTCAAAACGCAAACTGGCATGGCCTTGGGCATCCGCGACCAGCGACGGCAAATCGCCCGCATGGTGAACCCCATGCCCGTGCGCGCCATGGGCATGGCCCAAAGGGTTGAAATGCCCGCCCGTGCTCATACCGTCACCACTGCTGCAGTCGCCCTTTTCGTGCACATGAAACCCATGCTCGGCACCGGGCTTCAAGCCGCTGACACGGGCCTCGACCAACACCTTGGCGCCCAAGGTGGTGAAGCGCACCTCACCCGTGGTGGTGTTGCCCAGGGTCGGCATCAATCGGGCCACGGCCACAGGCCCCGGCGTGGGGGCAGCGCACGCCACCAGTCCAGAAACCGCCAAACAAGTCCATGTTTTGTACATATTCAATCTCCCGGGTGAAGAAGTTGATGCATTTGGGCACGAGGAAAGTCACTGTAACGTTTTTTTACAAATAAGTCTTCACATCATGGAATGCTGCATTCTTGGCTCACCGATGGCTCTATCCAAATACAACGCAATCGCCAACGTCATTGCGACGGGTTTGGCAATATTTGTTCTGTAGGTTTGACCAAGGCACTGTCAAGGTGTCTGTGTTCGGGGTTTACCGCGAGGACATACAGCCATCCTCGATGCCCCTCATAAAATGAATTTCAATTCATTTATTTCAATGAAATCATCTGAGGACCAGCTTCAATTTCGCGCAATTCGTTCGATTCGCGCTAAACTAAACCCATGCAAAGCTTCACCGCCAACCAAGCCAAAACCCAATTCGGCCAATTCTTGGACACCGCTCAACGTGAGCCGGTACAAGTGATGAGGCACGACCGCGTGGTGGGTGTCATGGTGTCTGCCAAAGACTATGAAGCCATGCGCCTTTTTTATGCCGATCGTTTGCAGCACCGCTTAACGCAGTCAGCCCAATTGGCCGAAGCCGCTGGCCTCACCGAGAACAAGCTGGATGAATTACTGAGTGAACGTGACTGATTGGGTGCTCGACACCAATGTCCTGATCAGCGCGGCCCTATCCAGCAAAGGCGCGCCCCACGCCTTGGTTCGGCACATCCTGAACAACGGGTGCTTGGTTTTTTCAACCGCCACCTTTGAAGAGTTGCGCAGTCGCATCTATCGGCCCAAGTTCGATGTTTACCTTTCATTGGACATGCGCGAGGGCTTGTTGCACGACTTCAGCGCCAGTGCCCGATGGGTCGAACCCGACAAGGTGTTGCCCTACAGCCGTGACCCGAGTGACGATGTGTTCATTGCCACCGCCGTCAAAGCAGGATTGACTTTTTTGGTGAGCGGCGACAAAGACTTGTTGGAAGCACCCATGCCCCAGGGCTTTCAGGTGTTGACACCCGCCCTGGCCTTAACGTCCCACACCTAAAATGCCCGCATGACTTCTTCCAACTCGCTAGACCGCAAATCTCAGGCTTGGTCCGCCTTGTTCTCCGAACCCATGAGCGAGTTGGTGCAGCGCTATACCGCCAGCGTGTTTTTCGACCAGCGCCTGTGGCGAGCGGACATCCAAGGCAGCTTGGCCCATGCCGAGATGCTGCAAGCGCAAGGCATCATCAACGCGCAAGACCTGGCCGACATCCAACGCGGCCTCCAGCAAATCACGACAGACATTGAAAGCGGCCAGTTTGAGTGGAAGCTGGAGCTGGAGGACGTGCATCTCAACATCGAAGCGCGGCTCACCCAACTGGTGGGCGACGCCGGCAAGCGGCTGCACACTGGCCGCAGCCGCAACGACCAGGTGGCCACCGATGTGCGCCTGTGGTTGCGCGATGAGATTGACGCCATCCGCGAACTGCTCAACAACCTGCAACGCGCCTTGGTGGACGTCGCCGCGCAGCACACACAGACCGTGATGCCCGGCTTCACCCATTTGCAAGTGGCGCAACCCATCAGCTTCGCGCACCATTTGTTGGCTTATGTGGAAATGCTCTCCCGCGACGAAGAGCGCATGGGTGAAATTCGAAACCGCGTCAATCGCCTGCCCCTCGGTTCGGCGGCCCTGGCCGGCACCACTTACCCCTTGGACCGTGCCCGTGTCGCCACCAGCCTGGGCATGGTCAACGCCCAAGGCGAGGCGCAGTTGTGCCAAAACAGCTTGGACGCGGTGAGCGACCGCGACTTCGCCATCGAGTTCACCGCCGCCGCCACGCTGTGCATGGTGCACATCAGCCGCTTGTCGGAAGAACTCATCATTTGGATGAGCCAAAACTTTGCGTTCATTCAACTGGCCGACCGCTTCACCACGGGTTCTTCCATCATGCCGCAGAAGAAAAACCCCGATGTGCCCGAGTTGGCGCGGGGCAAAACCGGTCGTGTGGTCGGCCATTTGATGGGTTTGATCACCTTGATGAAAGGCCAGCCACTGGCCTACAACAAAGACAACCAAGAAGACAAAGAGCCGCTGTTTGACACGGTGGACACCTTGAAAGACACCTTGCGCATCTTTGCCGAGATGATTGGCGGTCAAACCAACGCTTCAGGCACCAAAGAAGGCGGCCTGAGCGTCAACGCCGCCCACATGGAAGCCGCCGCCAAAAAAGGTCACGCCACCGCCACCGACCTCGCCGACTATTTGGTGAAAAAAGGCCTGCCCTTTCGCGATGCCCACGAAACCGTGGCCCATGCGGTCAAGGCCGCTACCAGCCACAACTGCGACCTGTCTGAGCTACCGCTGAATGTGCTGCAAGGCTTTCACGCCTCCATCGAGAAAGATGTTTACGAGGTGTTGAGCTTGCACGGCTCTTTGAACGCCCGCAACACCGTGGGCGGCACGGCACCCGCGCAAGTGCAGGCGCAAATTGCGCGGCATCAACAGCGTTTGGCTTGAATCCAAGCGGGCTCCTGGGGCAGCGGCCATCAGGGGCAACCCTGGGACTGGATTGAATGCCTTGGTTTTAGAATGAATCGGATTGTTTGCCCACCTGTGTGCCAGGTGAATTGGCCACACAACGCTGGCATCTCCTCACCCCTTTGAACTTCGAACACCATGTCCAAATCCACTTTGCTCGATCACGTTTATCGCCATGAAAAAAACCTGGCCCAGCAGGTTTTTTTGACCCAACCCACCGGTGGGGGGCAGGTGGCCACCTACACCTGGGCGCAAACCATGGACCAAGCGCGGCGCATGGCCACGCATTTGCAAAGTCAGGGCTTGCCGCCTGGGGCCAAAGTGGGCATCTTGTCGAAAAACTGTGCCCACTTTTTCATGGCCGAGCTGGCCATTTGGATGGCCGGTTACACCACGGTGGCCATTTTCCCCACTGAAAACGCCGACACCATTCGGTTTGTGCTCGAGCACAGCGAGTCCAGTCTGTTGTTTGTCGGCAAACTCGACACTTGGCCCGATCAAGCCCCTGGTGTGCCTGAAGGGGTGCCATGCATTGCCATGCCATTGGCGCCCGCTACACCTTTCCAGCGCTGGGACGACATCGTGGCAAAAACCAGCCCCATGACCGGCGAACCCCATCGTTCGGCCAACGATTTGGCCATGCTGATGTACACCTCTGGTTCCACCGGTCAACCCAAAGGGGTGATGCACAACTTTGGCCGCATTGCTGATGTGGCCCAAGGCATCTTTGATTTCCTCGAAAAAGACCAGGGTGCGGGCAAAGCACACCGCATGCTGTCTTACTTGCCCCTGGCCCATGTGTTCGAGCGCGCATTTGTCGAAAGCGTGGCTTTGTACAGCGGTCAGATCCAGGTGTTTTTTGCCGAAGCGCTCGACACTTTTGTGATGGACTTGCAGCGGGCCCGGCCCACCATCTTCATTTCGGTGCCGCGCTTGTGGCTCAAGTTCCAGCAAGGCGTTTACGCCAAGATGCCGCCCAAGAAGCTGGGCTTTTTATTGGGCATTCCCATCCTGGGCAACATCGTGCGCCGCAAGGTGCTGGCTGGATTGGGCCTGGACCAAGCCACCTTGGCCGGCAGCGGATCAGCCCCCTTGCCCGCCGAATTGGTGCGCTGGTACCGTCAACTGGGCTTGCGCCTGGTCGAAGGCTATGCCATGACCGAGGACTTTGCCTATTCGCACACCGGCACCGAGCAGTTCAATGAGCCGGGCTATGTGGGCATCCCCTACCCTGGGGTCGAAGTCAGGCTCAGCCCTGAAGGCGAAATCCTCATCAAGTCACCCGGCCAAATGGTCGGCTACTACAAACGGCCCGATCTGGACGCTGAATCTTTCACCGCCGATGGCTACTTTCGCACCGGTGACCTGGGCGAGCGCCGCTCCGATGGGCAACTCAAAATCACCGGGCGGGTCAAGGAGTTGTTCAAAACCTCCAAAGGCAAATATGTGGCCCCCGCACCCATTGAAAACCGCCTCAATGCCCACCCGATGATCGAGTTGTCCATGGTGTCGGGCAGCGCCCAGTCACAGCCCTATGCCCTGGTGGTGTTGGCCGAACAGCTGCGCCTCGAATTGCAGCAAACCGGCTCGCGCGAGCAAGTCAGTGCCGAGTTGGGGATGTTGCTCAAACAAATCAACCAACAAGTGGCCAACTATGAGCAGTTGCAATGCATTGTGATTGCCAATGCCCCCTGGGGCATCGAGAACGGCTGCCTCACCCCGACCATGAAAATCAAACGCAACCGCATCGAGGACATGGTCAAGACCCAAGTCGATGCTTGGTATGCCCAAAACCAAGATGTGATCTGGGCTTGAGCCCGCAACAGGAGTACCCATGCCAGTGATCACCAACATCGAAGACCTGCGTGTTTTGGCTGAGAAACGCGTGCCGCGCATGTTCTACGACTATGCCGACTCCGGCAGCTGGACCGAGGGCACTTACCGCGCCAATGAAAACGACTTCCACGCCATCCAGCTGCGCCAGCGCGTGGCGGTCAACATGGAAAACCGCAGCACCGCCACCACCATGGTCGGTGTGCCCACCCACATGCCGGTGAGCATCGCCCCGGTGGGCCTGACCGGCATGCAACATGCCGATGGTGAAATCCATGCCGCGCAGGCCGCCAAAAAGTTTGGCATTCCTTTCACCTTATCGACCATGAGCATTTGCTCCATCGAAGACATTGCCCAGCACACCCAAGCACCGTTTTGGTTCCAGCTCTACATGATGCGCGACCGCGATGCCATGGCGCGCATGATCGAGCGCTGCAAAGTGGCGCAGTGCAGCGCCTTGGTGCTCACCCTGGACTTGCAAGTCATTGGCCAGCGCCACAAAGACATCAAAAATGGCTTGAGCGCTCCGCCCAGGCCCACCTTGCGCAACATCCTCAACCTGCTCACCAAGCCACGCTGGTGCATGGGCATGGCGGGCACGTCGCGGCGCAGCTTTGGCAACCTGATTGGCCACGTCAAAAACGTCAGCGACATGAGTTCACTGGCCGCTTGGACCAACGAGCAATTCGACCCGCGCTTGAGCTGGCCCGACATCGAATGGGTGAAAAAACAATGGGGTGGCAAGCTCATCCTCAAAGGCATCATGGACGCTGAAGACGCGCGCTTGGCGGTGCAAAGTGGGGCCGATGCCATTGTGGTGAGCAACCACGGCGGACGCCAACTCGACGGCGCGCCCAGCAGCATCCGTGCCCTGCCCGGCATCGTGGCCGCGGTGGGCTCTGACATCGAAGTGTGGATGGACGGCGGCATTCGCAGCGGCCAAGACGTGCTGAAAGCCTGGGCCTTGGGCGCGCGCGGCACCATGATTGGCCGTGCCATGGTCTACGGCCTGGGCGCCATGGGCGAAGCCGGGGTGACCAAGGCCTTGCAAATCATCCACAAAGAGTTGGATGTGACCATGGCCTTTTGCGGCCACACCAACATCGAAAACGTCAACCGCGATATTTTGTTGCCTGGCACCTACCCCACCTGAAGCGCCAAGCCCAGACTCGGGGAGCTCTGCCATTCGCCGCCATCGCCAGCCGCGCGGTGCTGGCGGGGGTTTCAACTGCTGGGTTTTTTCTCGCTCCAGAGCACGCCGCCAGTGGACCAGTCTGACGGCTTGATGTCAAACAACAACACGTCCACGCTCTCCGGTGAACCTCCCAGGGTTTTGACCGCTGCATCGGTCAAAGCGGCAACCAAGTTGCGCTTTTGCTCGGGCGTGCGGCCTTCAAACAATTCGACACGGATGGTGGGCATGGAAATTCTCCTGTTGAAAAAATAGGTTGCGCCAAGGCCACCGACATGTGGGTCCACACCGTGTCGTCCCAACCCCGGCGTGCAGCCAATGGATAGGCCGCCGCCAAGTCGCAGCGCAAAGTGACTTCTGTCACGGGGTCTGTGTGCATGTCATTCAGCGATGTAGATGGCGCGAAAGTCGTTGACATTGGTGCGGGTCGGGCCGTCGCCCACTTGCTGCCCCAGCGCCTCAAAAAAACCGTGTCCATTATTGCGGTCCAACTCGGCCATGGGGTTCAAGCCCAGTGCGTGGGCACGCGCCATGGTCTGGGGGGTCCAGAACGCACCAGCGATTTCTTCTTGCCCATCCACCCCATCGGTGTCAGCGGCCAAGGCATGGATGCGCGGGTGGCCTTGCGTGGCCACGCCAAAGGACAACAAAAACTCCACATTGCGCCCGCCGCGCCCATCGCCGGTGACGGTGACCGTGGTCTCGCCACCGCTGAGCAACACACAGGGGGCTTGAAAAGCTTGGCCGCGTTCGGCCACTTGCACCGCGATGGCGGCCATCACTTGGCCCACATCGCGGGCCTCGCCCTCGATGGCATCGCTCAGGATGTGCGCGCGCAGGCCGGCTTGCTCCATCAACCGCGCGGCCGCTTCCAGTGCCATTTGCGGCGACGACACGATGTGGACTGTGTTGCGTTGCAAGCGTGGGTCATCGGGCTTGACCGACTCACCTTGCCCCGACTGCAAGCACGCCAAGGCTGCGGGTGGCATGTCAATGCCATAGCGCTGAACAATCGCCAAGGCATCGGCACAGGTGCTGGGGTCACCCACCGTGGGGCCCGAGGCGATGTCAATGGGTTTGTCACCGGGCACATCCGATATCAACAAGCTCACCACTTGCGCGGGGGCACAGGCCGCTGCCAAGCGCCCACCTTTGATGGCCGACAAATGGCGGCGCACGGTGTTGATCTCGCCAATGTTGGCGCCACAGCGCAGCAAGGCGCGGGCAATGGCTTGTTTGTCGGCCAAGCTGATGCCTGGCATGGGCAGCGGCAACAAGGCCGAGCCGCCGCCCGAGATCAAGCACAAAACCACATCATCGGCGCTCAAACCTTGCACCATCTGCAACATGCGTTTGGCGGCCTGCATCCCGGCTTCGTCGGGCACGGGATGGGCGGCTTGCACGATCTCGATGTGTTCGCAATCCACCGCATGCCCATAGCGGGTGACGACCAGTCCACTCACGGGACAAGGCGCATGCAACTCCACCGCACGCGCCATTGCCGCGCTGGCCTTGCCTGCACCCACCACGATCAAACGGCCTTTGGGTTTGACCGGGATGAAGGGCGGCACGCACACCTGCGGCTGGGCCGAGGCCACGGCCGCGTCAAAGGCCTGGCGCAACAAGTCCACCACCGCATCGCTCATTGGGCGCTCCAATTGAAAAGGGGCTTGATGATAGCGGTGGGTCAATGTCGTTTCAGTCGGTCAGAGGGAAGTTGTAGGTGAAGAAAGCTTTTTCACGCGCCCAACCTTGCGCTTCATAAACCGACTGGGCCGTGGCATTGGCCACATTGGTGGTCAATGAAATGCGAACAGCCTGCTCTGCTTTGGCATGTGCCACCGCAGCCTCCAGCAACAAAGACCCCACCCCATGGCGCCGATGGCTGCCGACCACATACAGATCATTCAACAAAAAAGTGCGGGCCATGGACACCGAAGAAAACCCCGGGTAAAGCTGGGTAAAACCGACCGCATCTGCGCCATCGAAGGCCAGAAAAATCACCGATTCATTGTGCTGAAGGCGTTGTTGCAAAAAACGGGTCGCTGAGGCCAAGTCTGAAGCTTGTTCATAAAACTGTCGATACAAATCAAACAGTGGCGTGATCAAACCCAGATCATCGATATGGGCGCGGCGAATTTGAATGCGGTTCATATGGGCTCAGTGACACATTGAGTAACAGCCATGACCTCTGTTTTGGTCATCTGTCGCCGGTCACACAGGATGAATGATGTGCATATCTTAGTATTAACCGTCCAGCGATGCACATCCCGCTGATGTGGGTCAAAAGAAGGCGATCACCCCCGGCCCCACAAGTGGAGCGCCCTCAAGACTCGGGCTGGTGTCGGGGGTGATCTAAAAATAATCACCTGTCTTGTACTTTCATAGATCGGCGGCTCGCCGGATCTCTTGAGCCAAGGCGGTGTCAAGCTTGATGATGAGCTCTCATCAGACCTGCGCTCCAGAAGCCTGGTCAAATGCCCCACTGGGCTATCCTCTTGGGGTGAGCCTGTCCCCAGAGTCCCTGCCCCGGCGCATTGCGCATTTGGACATGGACGCGTTTTACGCGTCGGTGGAGTTGCTGCGCTACCCCCAGCTCAAAGGCCTGCCGGTGGTCATTGGTGGGGGGCGTCGGCGCGAAGACCTCTTAATCGAGCGGCTGCGCACCGAGCGGCCCGAGCGCGATTGGACGGCACAAGACCTGGCCGACATTCCCGTTGATTTTTTTCCGCGCATCAGCGGCTATGTGGGGCGCGGCGTCATCACCACCGCCACCTATGCAGCGCGCCAATTTGGCTTGGGCTCGGCCATGGGGGTGATGAAAGCCGCCAAGCTGTGTCCGGACGCGATTTTGTTGCCGGTGGATTTTGAGCAATACCGGCATTACTCGCGGCAGTTCAAATCCATCATCACCGAGATGGCGCCGCTGATGGAAGACCGGGGCGTGGACGAGGTATACATCGACTTCACCGATGTGCCGGGCGGCCAGCGCGATGGCGGTCGGGCGTTGGCGCGGTTGATCCAAAAAAGCATTTTTCAAGCCACGGGTTTGACCTGCTCGATCGGCGTGGCACCCAACAAGTTGTTGGCCAAAATGGCCAGCGAGTTGAACAAGCCCAATGGCATTTCCATCTTGCACCCGTCAGATTTGGCCACCCACATCTGGCCCCTGCCGTGTCGCAAGATCAATGGCATTGGCCCCAAAGCCGAGGCCAAGCTGCTCGCCCAGGGCATTCGCACCATTGGCGAATTGGCCACGCATGATCTGCCCTGGTTGCAAAGCCACTTTGGCAAGGTTTATGGCGCTTGGCTGTATGCCGCCGCACGCGGCCAAGACGAGCGGCCGGTGCAAACCGAAAGCGAGCCGGTGTCCATGAGCCGCGAAACAACCTTTGAGCGCGACTTGCACGCCACCCACGACCGCACAGAACTCGGTGCCATCTTCACCCGCTTGTGTGAGCAAGTGGCGGCCGACTTGCAGCGCAAAGGCTATGTGGGCAAAACCATTGGCATCAAGCTGCGCTACGACAACTTCAAAAGCGTGACCCGCGACGTCACCTTGGGCCACCACACGGCCGACGCCCAAGAAATCCGCCGCCAGGCCGGTTTGTGCCTCAAGCGGGTGGCGTTGAAACAAAGGTTGCGTTTGCTGGGTGTGCGGGTTGGTTCATTGCTGCGCCAAGAGCAGGCACAGGGCTTGGCTGCAAGCGAGGTTTCATCACCCGCCACCAGCGACATAGATCAGGCCGATTTGTTTGCTCAGCCTGATGTCACAGCCGAACCTGAACCCCCATTGGCCATCTAAAGACCTGTGGGAATGAACCGCGCAGCTTTGCCTGCGCTGCGGCCCTCACCTGAAAAAAATGATGGCAAGGCACAGCCATGGCCCACTCAAAACCGCTTGCCCAACGCAATCAACCATTCGTTGTAGGTGAAGTTGTGCGAGGCCTTATCGCCTTGCGAGCTGGTCAGCACATCGGGCAAGGTCACGTAGCCCATTTTGAACATGCTGCGAAAAAACCAGCTGTCCAAAAAGTCGGCCTCCCAGCCCACCCCACCACCGGCGCTGTAGCCGGCGAGGTGAAACTGGTCGTTGCGCGATCGACCCACCATGTTCAAGGTGACATTGGTCTTGGGATAGACAATGCCTGCCCCCACCAAAGCCACCCAACGCGAGGCAAAAGGCGCCTTCCATTGGGTCACGGGATATTGTTTTTCGTATTCCACAGTCACCACATTCAGGCCATCGGTGTGCTCAAAGTTCAGGTAATTGGTCGACAGCGTGCGGGAGGCACCGGTTTGCGGGTCATTGTTGATGCGCCCAGAAAAAGCCACTGTTTGGTCCGGCGTGACCACGTATTTCATGTGATCAAGGTTGATCGCCCAAGCGGTATCTGGCGAGACCTGGTAGGCCACGCGCAAATTGGTTTGTGGCAAGGTCATGTTGGCCGGGCTGAGAAAGGTTCCGAAAATATTTTCGGTGGTGACATCGGCTTGCATGTCATTGGCCTTCACGCTGCTGAGCGTGAAGTCATGGTCGGCACCCCAAAAGTGGATGTCGCTGTTGGAGTAAGTGGAGCGGTTCCAGCCCCAGTACACCGACCACTTGCGGCTGGCCGACGCCGCAGCCTGCAAGGGGCTGGCGGGTTGGCGTGGTTGAGGTGCAGCCGTCGCCGGGCTGGCCTGGGCCAGTAAAACAGTGTCGACTGCTTGGGCCCTGGCGGGGCCTTGAACCCCACCAGCCAAGACAAACAGCGCGCACCAGGCGGCTGCCCAAGGTGTTTTGGGCAGCATGGTGGTGGCGCGCATCACAGGGTCAGAATCGTGCAACCGGTGGTTTTGCGCGCTTCCAAATCGCGGTGGGCTTGTTGCACCTGCTCCAGGGGATAACGCTGTTCGATATTGATCTTGACCTTGCCACTGGTGACGATGTCAAACAGGTCTTTGGACATGGCCATCGCCCCTTCATGGGTGGCGATGTGGGTGAACAAGGTTTGGCGGGTCACAAACAGCGAGCCCTTGTTGCCCAAGATGCCCGGGGCAAAGGGTGGCACGGGGCCAGAGGCATTGCCAAAGCTGGCCATCAAACCAAAGGGGGACAAGCAATCGAGCGATTTCTCCCAGGTGTCTTTGCCCACCGAGTCATAAACCACTTTGACGCCTTTGCCACCGGTGATGTCTTTCACGCGGGCGGCAAAGTCTTCCGTGGCGTAGTTGATGACATGGGCGGCACCGTTGGCCTTGGCCAGCGCGCACTTGGCATCGCTGCCCGCTGTGCCAATCAGTTGATAGCCCAAGGCTTTGGCCCATTGGCAAGCGATCAGGCCCACGCCACCGGCGGCGGCATGGAACAGCACAAAGTCACCGGCCTGCAAACCACCTTGGGGCAGGGTGCGCTTGAGCAAAAACTGGGCGGTCATGCCTTTGAGCATCATGGCCGCGCCGGTGTCAAAGTCGATCGCATCGGGCAATTTGCACACCACTTTGGCCGGTATCACCCGCACTTCGCAATAGCTGCCCGGGGGCTGGCTGGCATAGGCCGCGCGGTCCCCGACTTGGAGGTGGGTGACGCCAGGGCCCACAGCCTCGACCACGCCAGAAGCTTCCATGCCCAGGTTCAAGGGCATGGGCAAGGGGTACAGACCGGTGCGTTGGTACACGTCGATGAAATTCAGGCCGACCGCTTTGTGGCGGATGCGGATTTCACCCGGGCCAGGGTCACCCACGGTGACATCAACGATTTTGAGGACTTCGGGACCACCGTTTTGGTCAATGCGGACAGCTCTGGTCATGTTTGGGCTCCAATGTTTGTGGTTGTGATGTTTGGGCTGCCTGTCTCCGCCAGTGGGACTCGCAGCGCCCATGCATTATCGGTCTTCCAAGCCACTCAACGACCAATGGGTTAGAGTGCCATTGATATGACCGCTCCCGCTTCACCCCGCCTGACCTTGGGCACCGCCCTGTTGTTGACCATGCCGCCCCTGCTGTGGTCAGCCAATTCGGTGATTGGGCGCATGATCCATCACGAAGTCCCGCCGGTGACACTCAACCTGCTGCGCTGGCTGGTGGCGCTGGTGCTGTTGCTGCCGCTGGCGCACCGCATGCTGCACCCGGACAGCCCGCTGTGGACCCACTGGCGGCGCTATTTGTTCTTGGGCTTGCTGGGCGTGGCTTGTTACAACACCTTTCAATACCTGGCCCTGCGCACCACCACCCCGATCAATGTGACCCTGGTGGCGTCGAGCACGCCGGTGTTCATGCTGGCCATGGGCACCTTGTTTTACGGCCAGCGGGTGCGGCGCGATCAGCTGATCGGTGCGGTGATGTCCATCATCGGCGTGATGCTGGTGATGTGCCGGGGTGATTGGCAACTTCTGGCGCAGGTGCAGTTTGTCGAGGGCGATGTGTTTGTGCTGATCGCCACCGCCGCCTGGGCTTGGTACAGCTGGCAAATCAGCTTGCCCGACCGCGATCCGCCGGAAATTCGCAACCACTGGGCCAACTTTTTGATGGCCCAGGTGGTGATGGGTTTGGTCTGGTCGAGCTTGTTCAGCGCCGCCGAATGGACGCTGACCGATGCCCATATCCATTGGAGTTGGCCGGTGGTGGCCGCCTTGCTGTACATCGGCATTGGCCCGGCGGTGCTGGCCTATCGTTGCTGGGGCTTGGGTGTGCAAAGAGTAGGCCCCAACATCGCCGGATTTTTCGGCAACCTCACCCCGGTGTTTGCCGCCTTGCTCTCCAGCCTGGTGCTGGGCGAGTGGCCACAGTGGTACCACCTGGTGGCCTTTGTCTTGATCGTGGGCGGGATTGTGGTGTCGTCCCAACCGCAAAAACCCAAAACAGAAACGGCCTGAGCCAATCACCCATGAGTGCTGGGGGCTGTGAGGCCCCCGGTTCCCGTCAAGGCTGGTTGGCTCCCATCAAGTAATCACGCTTGCCCACGGGCGCGCCATTCAAGCGCAGCAGGTTGTAGGCGGTGGTGATGTGGAAGTACATATTGGGCAATATCCACATGGTCACGTAGTCTTGTCCACGCATGGTGTGGCTGCCGGTTTTGCCCACCGGAAAGGTGAAGGACTGTTCTTCACGCCCATCGATGGCGCTGGCCGGCACGGTGGCCAACCAGGCCAGGGTTTTGTGGATGCGCGCTTGCAACTCTTCGATGGTGGATTCGCTGTCGTCGTACTTGGGCGCTTCCATGCCAGCCACGCGGGCGACGCCGTTTTTCACCACATCGCAAGCGATGAAAATTTGGTTTTTGAACGGCAGCATGTCGGGCGCGAAGCGCTCGGTGATGTGCACGTTGACATCAAAGCCCCGGGACTGCGCATCGGCGCGGGCTTTGTCGAGCAAATGGCTCAAATGGCCCAGCATGGCCGAGCACACGGGCAAGCAGGCTTGGGACAAAGAAATGGTCATGGGGTTCTCCTGAATCAAAATCAAAACGCGCCGGGGTAGGCACCACCGTCGATCAAAATATTTTGACCGGTGATGTAACTGGCTTGCTGGCTGCACAAAAAGGCACAGGTTTCGCCAAACTCTTGGGACGTGCCAAAGCGCTGTGCCGGAATGGTTTTGCGCCGCGCCTCGCTCACCTCTTCGACCGACTTGCCGGCTTTGGTGGCGATGGTTTTTTGGTTGCTGCGCAAGCGGTCGGTGTCAAACGCACCGGGCAGCAAGTTGTTGATGGTCACATTGCGCCCGGCCAACTGGCTGCTGCGCGAAGTGCCCGCCACAAAGCCGGTCAAGCCACTGCGGGCGCCATTGGACAGGCCCAAGATGTCGATGGGTGACTTGACCGCGCTGGAGGTGATGTTGACCACCCGGCCAAAACCACGCGCAGCCATGCCGTCCACGGTGGCGCGGATCAGCTCGATGGGGGTGAGCATGTTGGCGTCCACCGCCTTGATCCACGCGTCGCGGTCCCAATCGCGAAAGTCACCCGGTGGTGGGCCACCCGCGTTGGTGACCACGATGTCAAAGTTTTTGCCCGGCCCGCCGGCGACGCCCCAAATCGCTTCGCGACCGGCTTCGGTGGTGATGTCTTGCGCCACCACCAAGATTTGTGTGCCGTGGCTGCGCAAAGCCTTGGCGGCCTCTTGCAAGGCATCAGCGCCGCGCGCCACCATGACCACGTTCACACCCTCTTGGGCCAGGGCCTGCGCACAACCAAAACCCAGGCCTTTGCTGGCGCCACCCACCAAAGCCCATTTGCCTTTGATTCCTAAATCCATCATCGATCTCCTAGTTTGCTCACCATATACACACCGCCCAGCACCAACAAAGTGCCCATGCCGGTCCAGGCATTGAACGGCTCATCCAACAACCACACGCCCAGGGCAATCGTGGCCATGGGCCCAATCATGCCAGCTTGCGACGTCAAGGCCGCGCCAATGCGCTCAATGGCCATCATGATCAAGACCAAAGGCACCACAGTGCACAAAGTGGCATTGACCAGGGACAGCCAAAAAACTTCGGTGGGCACCCACAGGGCCGACATGGGGCGCATCCATAAAAATTGCAGGGCGCAACACACGCTGGCCACGCTCGAAGCCAAGCCGACCAAGCGCATGGCCCCAATGCGCTGCACCAATTGGCCGCTCATGACCAGGTAAATCGCATAGGTGACGGCACTGACAAACACCAAGGTGCTGCCCAAGATCGCATCTTGTCCACCCAAACTGAGCTCATGGCCAAACACCAACACCACGCCGCTGTAGCTGATGGCCATGGCCAAAGCGCGCCAACGGCTGATGCGCCGTCGGTACAACACCCAACCCAGCAACAAAACGATGGTGGGGTTGAGGTACAAAATCAGCCGCTCCAAGCTGGCGCTGATGTACTGCAGCCCCAAAAAATCGAGATAGCTGGAAAAGTAATAACCGATGAAACCCAGCACAAAGATAGAGCCGGCGTCGCGGCGGGTGATGGGGTTGGCCCGGGCATGGTCTTGGCGCGAGGACCACCACACCAACAAGATGAAAAACGGCAGCGCCAGCACCATGCGGTACATGATCAGAGTGACCGCATCCACCCCATGGCGATAAGCCAGTTTGACAATGATGGCCTTGCCGCTGAAGGCAATGGCGCCAATCAACGCCAGCAACAAGCCGCTGGCCAAAGAGGGGTTGAGGGAGGGCGCCGGACTGCTCATGAAAGGCGCCTATCCTAAGTGAATCAGCACCGGCGCTGAACCGCGTCGCTTCACACGCCCCGCGCCATCAATCCCCGCACGTCACAGGGCTTGCAAATGGGGCATCACTTCTGAAGCAAACAGGGCTTGGTTGCGCCGCGTCAACTCGTTGTTCAAGGTGCCAAATTGCAGCATGGCAACAAAGTTTCCGAGTTGGGTTTGCTCGCGGACCTTTTCAATTTGGGCCAACACCGTTTTGGGCGTGCCCACCAGCGCCGTGCCCAACTCCATCAAGCGCTCCAGGGTTTGACGCGGCGCGTTGCCCGGGCCAAAACCACCGCGGCCAATGGCTTTTTTGGTGGCAATGATTTTCTTCAAAGACTGTGCCGAGGTGTACCCGGGTGGCAACAGCATCTCGGGCGGCAACGTCAAAAAGTCATTGAACAAGGCCTCTACCGCCACACGCGCTTCGTTTTGCGCTTGCTCTTCGGTCTCAGCCACATACACCGGCGCGGCCCAGCCCAGTTGGCCTGGGTCGGCCTCGTAGCCGTATTGGCTGCACTGATCACGGTAAGCGGTGAGGTTGCGCACCACCGCTTCGCGGGCAGAAAAAGTCACCAAAAAGGGGTAGCGCCGGCTCGGGTGGGCCGCCCATTCAATGGTTTCGATCGAGCCTTGCGAGGGCACCCAAACGGGCGGGTGGGGTTGCTGGTAAACGCGTGGCCACAGGTTGACGTAGTTGAGGTTGTAATGCTCTCCTTCCCAAGGGAAAGGGCCTGGGGTGGTCCAGGCTTTGACGATCAAGTCGTGCGCCTCGTGAAAGCGTTCGTGCGAGTAAAAAGGGTTGATCGCCGTGCTGTGGTATTCGGCACCGATGCCGCGCACAAAGCCCGCGATGATGCGCCCGCGCGACATGTTGTCGAGCATGGCGAACTCTTCGGCGATGTGAATCGGGTTGCCCACCAGGGGCAAGGCGCGACCCAAAATCGCAATGCGGATGCGCTTGGTGCGCTGGATCAAGGCGCTGGCGATCAGGTTGGGCGCGGGCATCAGCCCATAAGCGGTTTGGTGATGCTCGTTGACACACACACCATCAAAGCCCAGGGTTTCCGATTCGGCCAGCATGTCGATGTAGCTCTCGTATTCCTGCGCGCCCAACTCGGGGTCGTAAAAGGTGTTGGGCAACACCACCCAAGCTGAGCGGTGTTGTTTGGATGCCGGAATGTCCATCGGACGGTAGGGCATCAGGGTGAAGTTGAGGATTTTCATGCGGCGGTTTTGGCAATGAATTGGTGAATCAGCGCCGCGGTTTCGGCGGGCTTTTCGTTGATGGGGGAATGTCCGCAATCGGGCACGATGTGCAATGCACTGGCGGGCAACTGTTGGTGCCAATGTTGGGCATAGGCGAGCGGGAACAAACCATCGTGGTCGCCCCAGATCACCTGGGTGGGCACTTGGATGCGGTGCAACCACTTTTGCAAATCGGGGTTGAACAAGCGCGGGTGCCAGGCCAGCTTGGCAAAGCTGAACTTGTTGCGCACCAAGATATCGGCCTCTTCCTCGCTGGGTTGGGCGGCCAAGCGCGCTGCGCGCAGGTCGGGGTCAAACACCAAGTGGCGCGCGGTTTCCTCGTCGTTCCAAATGAAAATATCGCCCATGGGTGTGCCCGGCACCCGCAAGCCCGCGCTGGCCATCAAGGTCAGGCTGCGCACATGGCGGCTGTTGCGCACCGCGATCTCGGCGGCCAGCCAGCCACCTATGGAGTGGCCCACCACATCAAATCCTTCGGCAGGGGCCAACTGGTCCAAAAAGTCCAGGTAGAACATGGCCAGGTCAGGCATGTGCTTGATCCACGCTGGGTCGTCCGATTGGCCAAAGCCCGGGTGATCTGGCGCCCAGACCTGGGCGCCCTGGGCCAGTTGTTCAAAGAAGGGGCTCCACCCCGTCACGCCACCGGCACCGTGCAAAAACAAGATCGGGCGCCCTTGCCCACCTTGGCGCAGGTGAACTTTCACACCAGACACCTGGCAAAAACGGTTTTCGACATTCATCATCAAATTTCCACAGAGGGTTGTATGGGCACACCTTCAGGCATCACGCCCGAGCAGGGCCAGGCTTCATTCGGGTGCAGCCTTCACTTTGGCCTCGCGCACCACCCGGCCCCAGCGCACCAGGTCCGAGCGCATGATGTCGGTAAAAGATTCGGGGGTGGCCACGGTGGGTTCGAAATTCATGCCCCGCAATTTGTCGCCAATCTCAGCGCTTTGCACCGCAGCGGCCACCTCAAGGCTGAGCATTTGCACGATCTCGCGGGGCGTTCCAGCAGGCGCCAAAATGCCAAACCACGGGTAGGCATCAAAGGCCGGAAACCCAGCTTCGGCAATGGTGGGCAGCTGCGGCTGGCTGGGCAAACGCTGCAAAGACGCCGCAGCCAGCAAACGCACCTTGCCATTTTTGGCATGCGGCAAGGAGTTGCTGATCATGTTAAAAAAGATGGGCACCTGACCCGACACTGCGTCGGCCAAGGCGGGGGAGCATCCCCGGTAGGGCACATGGACCATGTCGATGCGCGCCGATAGGTTGAGCATCTCACCGGCCAAATGCAAGGGTGTGCCGTGTCCACAAGAGGAAAAGCTGTATTTGCCAGGGTTGGCCCGCACCAAGGCGATCAATTCACCAATGGTGTTGGCCGGTACCGATGGGTTCACGCCCACCACGATCGAGGTGCGGCCGATCAAACCAATCGGCGCAAAGTCTTTCATCACATCGTAATTGGAGGCACCCGCAAAACTCGCACCCACGGTGAGTTGGTCATTGGTCACCAACAGCGTGTAGCCATTGGCTGGCGACTTGGCCACAAAATCGGCAGCCACACTGCCGCCGCCACCGCCTTTGTTTTCCACCACGAAGGCCTGACCCAAACGGTCGCTCAGACGTTGGGCCATCATCCGGCCCAAGATGTCGGTGCCGCCACCAGGGGCTGCGGCGACCACCAAACGAACAGCGCGATTGGGATAGGCCGTTTGGGCTTGCGCCGCGCCCAGCAGGCACCATGCGGTGACCGCGATCAAGCATTGACCAAGTGCAAAGAATTTCACATCAACCCCCGAATTGAAAACGGGTCAATTTATCACCCGCAGGGTGCGCACGACAGTCGGGCTAACCCCTTGTCGCACAGGCGGCAGATGTGGTGCTGGCAGCGCTCAAAACCCGGCGGCCAAGCCGTCGCGGCGCGGGTCGCTGGCCACCACATAGCCTTCTACTTTGGGGTCACCGGCGCGCCAAATGAACTGGCCAGCGCCAAAGTCTTGGTAGCTGTCGTTGATCACATCGACATGGTGGCCCAGGTCTTTGAGGCCTTGCACCGTTTGCGGGTTCATGCTGGATTCGACATTGATTTCCAAACCCTGGTTGAAGCGCCAGCGCGGCGCGTCGCAGGCGGCTTGGGGGTTTTGTTGGTAGTCGAGCATGCGCACCACGGTTTGCATATGGCCTTGGGGTTGCATATTGCCGCCCATCACGCCAAAGCTCATCACCGGCTGACCATCTTGTGTCAAAAAGGCCGGGATGATGGTGTGAAACGGGCGCTTGCCCGGTGCGACCAAATTGGCTTGGTTCGGTGTGTCGGTGGACACGGTGAAGCCATGGCCGCGGTTTTGCAAGCTGATGCCGTAGGTGGGCTCGACGCAACCCGAGCCAAAGCCCATGTAATTGCTTTGGATGAAGCTGACCATCATGCCGTTTTCGTCGGCCGCGGTGAGGTAAATCGTGCCGCCCTTGACCGGGTTGCCCGCGCCAAAAGCCTGGGCGCGCTTCATGTCGATCAGCTTGGCGCGCTGGGCCAGGTAGGCGTTGTCCAGCATTTGCTCGGTGCTGACCTCCATGCCTTGGCGCTCGGCGACAAAACGGTACACATCCGCAAAAGCCAATTTCATGGCTTCAATTTGCAGGTGCTGCGACGCCACACCATCGACGGGCAGGCTGGCCAGATCGAAGTTTTCCAAAATGCCCAAAGCAATTTGGGCGGCGATGCCTTGGCCATTGGGCGGGATTTCATGCAAGGTGTGCTGGCGGTAATTTTTCGCCAAGGGCGTGACCCACTCGGGCTTGAACTGGGCAAAGTCGCTCACCTGGTGGCTGCCGCCGTTGTCAGCTGAAAAGCGCGCCAGGGCTTGGGCAATTTCGCCACCGTAAAACGCCTGGCCCTTGGTTTGCGCGATCAAACGCAAGCCGCGCGCTGCCGCTGGAAATTTGAACAACTCACCCACCTTGGGGGCACGGCCCCAGGGCAAAAAGCTTTGGGCAAATCCGGGCAAAGATTGCAACTCAGGGGTGGCGGCTTCCCACTTTTGCTGCACCACCACGGGCAACAAATAACCGCGTTCAGCGATCTCGATGGCCGGTTGCAACAAATCCTCAAACGGCAACTTGCCAAAACGCTCGCTCAAGGCGACCCAGGCCGACACCGCACCAGGGATGGTGACCGAATCCATGCCGCGCTTGGGCGGCGTGGTGGCCGATGCGCCATATTTAGACTGAAAGTAGCCCGGTGTCCAGGCCTGGGGCGCAGAGCCTGAGGCATTGAGGCCATGCAGCTGCTGACCATCCCACAAAATACAAAAAGCATCCGAGCCCAAACCATTGCTCACCGGCTCGGTGATGGTCAGGGCGGCAGCAGCGGAGATGGCGGCGTCAACGGCATTGCCACCTTGCCACAAGATGCGCAAACCCGCCTGAGCGGCCAAAGGGTGCGAGGTGGACACCACATTGCGCGCAAACACAGGCAAACGGGTCGATGTGTAGGGGGTTTGGTAATTGAAGTTCATGCGCAGATGATAGCGAAGGCCTGCGCTGGAGCCCCAAAAAAAACGGCACCCGAAGGTGCCGCAGATGACAGGCACTGGGCCAACGGCCCAGCGGCACAGGTCACTCCTCGACAAAGGCCTCTTTGCGCTTGGCCTTGACCGATGGCAAGAGCACGATGATGAGCAACACCAAAGCGGCGGCCAACAAGGAACCCGACAGCGGGCGGGTGACGAACACCGACCAGTCGCCGCGCGAGAGCAACAAGGCACGGCGCAGGTTTTCCTCCATCATGGGGCCCAAGATAAAGCCCAACAACAAAGGCGCAGGCTCGCAGCCCAGTTTCATGAAGATGTAGCCCACAAAGCCAAACAGCGCCACCAACCAGATGTCGAAGGTGTTGTTGTTGGTCGAATACACGCCGATGGCGCAAAACAACACAATGGCGGGGAACAGCAGGCGATACGGCACCGACAACAGCTTGATCCACATGCCAATCAAGGGCAGGTTCAAGATCACCAGCATCAAGTTGCCAATCCACATCGAGGCAATCAAGCCCCAAAACAACTCGGGGTTGCTGGTCATCACCTGGGGGCCAGGCTGGATGTTGTGGATGGTCATGGCACCCACCATCAGCGCCATCACCGCATTGGGCGGGATGCCCAAGGTCAGCAAGGGGATGAAGGAGGTTTGCGCACCGGCGTTGTTGGCCGACTCGGGAGACGCCACGCCACGGATATTGCCCTGACCGAAAGGCACTTCACCAGGCCTGAGTTGGGTTTTCTTTTCAATGGTGTAGGCGGCAAACGCGGCCAACAAGGCGCCGCCACCCGGCAAGACGCCGAGGATGGAGCCCAAAGCCGTGCCACGCAAAATGGCGGGGATCATCAATTTGATGTCCGTCAAGGTGGGGAACAAGCCTTGCACTTTGGCGGTGTAAACCTGGCGGTCTTCTTCGGGTTGCGACAGGTTGGAGATGATTTCGCCATACCCAAACACGCCCATGGCAATCACCACAAAACCCACCCCGTCGGTCAGCTCGGGGATATCAAAGCTGAAGCGCGCCACACCGGAGTTCACGTCGGTGCCCACCAATCCCATCAACAAGCCCAAAACGATCATGGCAATCGCCTTGATCAAAGAGCCAGACGCCAGCACCACGGCACCGATCAGGCCCAGCACCATCAGCGAGAAGTATTCGGCAGGGCCAAACTTGAAGGCCAACTCCGTCAAAGGGGCAGCAAAGGCGGCCAAGATCAAGGTGCCCACAGAACCGGCAAAGAACGAGCCCAAGCCCGCAGCGGCCAGCGCCGGCCCCGCTCGGCCTTTTCGGGCCATTTGGTAGCCATCGATCATGGTCACCACCGAGGACGACTCTCCCGGTAGATTGACCAAAATGGCCGTGGTGGAGCCACCGTATTGCGCGCCGTAGTAAATACCGGCCAACATGATCAATGCCGACACCGGCGGCAAAGCGTAGGTGGCGGGCAACAACATGGCGATGGTGGCGACCGGGCCAATGCCGGGCAACACGCCAATCAAGGTACCCAAAATGCAACCAATCAGGCAGTACATCAGGTTGATGGGGGTGAAAGCCACCCCAAAACCAGTGGCCAGGTTTGCGATTAAATCCATGCTCTGTCTCTCCTTAACCGGTGATGAACTTTGGCCAAACCGGAATTTGCAGTTTGAGCAAGACAATGAAGGCCATGTAGCTGCCCACGCTGAGCACAGAAGCCAATAAGAGCACATCGCGCCAACGGAACTCATTGCCCGCTTTGCTGCAAATGATGGTGAGGGCAAAAATCCCCACGATCAAACCCATGTGGGGCAAGCCAATGCTGGGCAAGCCGCCCAACAAGACGCCAAAGGCCAGATTGCCGCCCAGGATGTAGATGATGGGGCGCCATCCAAAGCGGCCCACTTTTTCGCCATCGGCGGTTTCCACGACCAAAGAGGTGAAGCAGATGATGGCGCCAAAAACCGCCAACATCACACCCAACAACAAGGGGAAATACCCCGGGCCCATGCGCGCGCCCGTGCCGATGGAATATTTGGTTGCACCCCATGCGAAAGCGGCACCGACCACCAAAAACATGAGGCCTGAGAAAAAGTCTTTCTGACTTTTGATGTTCACGAATGATCTCCTCGATGAAACAAAACTGGCCGATTGTGTGCAGGTTATGGTGCTGCGTCTATGTGGGTTTCACCTATTACCCTGGATTTTTGTATACGATTTGACCGCTTCGCCGCCCCCTCGCCGAAAGGATCACGCCCGAGGCGCCCTCAAAAACCATCAATCCCCATGTGACATGGTGGCGGGCGCGAGCACCCGCAACCACTTGGACGCGGGCAAACCCCAGTGTTGCTCGATGTGTAGCGAGCGCGACAGCAAAGCATCTGGTTCAGGCACCGCGCGGGTGCGTTGGGCCATGACCACGGTATTGCCTTCCCGCGTGGGCTTGAACGCCCACACCGCATCTGCGCCAAACACGGCGCTGATTTTTTCCAGGCTGCGCGCATAGCTGTGGCTGCGCCCAAACAGGTTCACCACCATGCAACCGCTGGGCGTGAGCAATTGGCGGCAATCGGCATAAAAAGCCTCGCTGTCGAGCACCGGTGCAGCGGCTTCATGGTCATACAAATCAACATGCAAAACGTCCACCTGGGCCCGCCAATGGCTGTGCGCGGCCACTTCGGCGGCGTCGCCCAACACCACTTGCAAGCGCTCGCTGTCGGGTGGCAGTTTGAACCACAAACGACACGCCGCCACCACCTGGGGGTTGATTTCAATCGCCGTGGTGTGCATGCCCAGTTTTTTGGCGCAAAACTTGGTCAAGGTGCCCGCCCCCAATCCCAGTTGCATGGCCTTGAGGTGGACCACCTCTTCAGGCGGCACCCACAATAACCAACCCATCATGCGCTGCACATAATCCAGGTGGATGTCAAAGGGCCGGTCGGGCCACATCGAGCCCTGAACCCAATCGGTGCCCAGGTGCAAATAGCGCACTGAGCCATGGTCAGAAAAATTCACCGTGGGCAAACCGGTGCTGGCACTGCGTTTGATGCGGGACATGGGGGACGACCTCATTCTTGGGCGGCTTCAATGACAAACCGAACCCGGTTTTGGCCTTGCCAGGCATCGGTCTCGACGCGGTAGGCCAAGGTGGCGCGCGCAGCCAAAGGCTGGACACGGCCAAACCAAATGGCGTCGACCATCTCGCCTTGGTGGCGCAAGCGCAGGGACAAATGCTTTTCAGCCACCAAGCGCTGGCTCACCACCTCCAACTCCTCACAAAACGTGGGGGCGGCAAAACCTTGGCCCCAAACCTCGCTGTTGAGTTGCTCGACCAACTCCACGCGCCGGTATTCGGGCAGCAAAGGGCCATCGGTTTCCAAGCGGCGCTGCAGGGTGGCCTCGTCCAACCACTCCTGGGCCACCTGTTGCAGGGCCGACTCAAACACATCGATGTGATCGGCATGGATGGTGCACCCGGCGGCCATGGCATGGCCCCCAAAGCGCAGCAGCACACCCGGGTGGCGTTTGGAGATCAAGTCCAGGGCATCGCGCAAATGAAACCCGGGCAAGGAACGGCCAGAGCCCTTGAGCTCTTCGCCCTTGCCATCGGCTTGGCTGGCGGCAAACACAAATGTGGGGCGGTGCCATTGGTCTTTGATGCGGGCCGCGACAATGCCCACCACGCCCTCATGGAAGTCGGGGTCAAACAAGCACAGCGCGCTGGGCGGTTCGTCAAAGCCGTCAAGCATGGACTGGGCCAGCAACAAGGCTTGTTCGCGCATGCCGCCTTCGATGTCGCGGCGCTCGCGGTTGATCTGGTCCAGCGCTTGGGCGCATTGGGTGGCGTGCGACACATCATCGGTTTGCAAGCATTCAATCCCCAGGCGCATATCGGCCAAACGGCCTGCGGCGTTGATGCGCGGGCCCAAAGCAAAGCCAAAGTCTTGCGCGCTGGCGCGCTCGGGGTGGCGCCCTGCGGCGACAAACAAGGCGGCCATGCCGGCGGGCATTTGCCCTTTGCGGATGCGCTTCAACCCTTGGGTGACCAGGCGCCGGTTGTTCGCGTCCAAGCGCACCACATCGGCCACCGTGCCCAAAGCCACCAGGGGCAACAAGCTGTCCAAGCGCGGCTGCGTGGCTTGACCGGGCGCGTCCCACACGCCGCGGCGACGCTGCTCGGCGCGCAAGGCCAACAGCACATAAAACATCACGCCCACACCGGCCAGGTTTTTGCTGGGGAAGGTGCAGCCGGGTTGATTGGGGTTGACGGTCACATCGGCCTCGGGCAATTCGGGGCCGGGCAAATGGTGGTCGGTGACCAAGACCTGCAAGCCCAAAGCGCGCGCCCGCGCCACACCTTGCACGCTGGCGATGCCGTTGTCCACCGTGATCAACACGTCGGCACCTTGGGCTTTGACGCGCTCAGAGATGGGCGGGGTCAGGCCGTAGCCATCCACCACCCGGTCGGGCACCACAAAGTCCACCCGTTGGGCGCCCAGCATGCGCAAACCGCGCAAGGCCACGGCGCAGGCGGTGGCCCCATCGCAGTCGTAATCGGCCACGATGCACAAGGCGGCTTGGCGCGCAATGGCATCGGCCAACAACACGGCGGCCTCTTGAACGCCTTTGAGATTTTGCAGCGGCAACAGGTGTGCCAGGTCGGGGTCGAGGTCTTGCGGCCCATGCACGCCACGGGCCGCGAACAAGCGCGCCAACAAGGGATGCACGCCGGCTTGCTCCAGCGCCCATAGGCTGCGCGGGGGGATATCGCGTTGAGTGAATTTCATCGGTCCAACAAAGCCTGTTGCAAAGTGGGGGCCCGCCAAGCGCGCCACCAGGGCGGCCAAACAGAGGCCTCGGATTGGACCACGCAGGCATGGCGCGTGCCGCACAACACCAGTTGAGCGAGAGGCGCATTCGCCAAGGGCGCCAGCAGTTGGGCGTCCAGCGCATGCCAAGCTTCAACCCAAGCCGCCACATGGCGCATTTGGGCGGCTTGGTGCAAGCGCTGCACCGCTGGGTGCTGCCAGGCTGGGTGGGGCCACATGCCGTCGCCATTCACGGACTGCGTCACTGGGGTGCCATGGGACGGCGACATGGCTGCGGTCTTGTCACCCGCATGGGCGGCAGGGGCCAAGTGGCCACCCCGAACATGGGCAGCGGCCAAATCCCCAGTGCCACTGATCCAAAAAGAGTTGATGGCTGGGTTGCGCGATTCATTGCAGGCATGGGTGTAGAACAACATCTGCATTTCGTTTTGCAAGCGGCGCAAGTGCTGGGCGGCTTCGCTGGGCTGGCTGATGCCGGCACCGGCCCACCAATCCTCGACCGCATGGCCCACCACGCGGTCCAGGCTGGCGGTGGGTAAGCCACGAAACAATTCGGAGGCCGCCAACCACCGGCCTGGGCCATCGGGGTGCAACTGGATGCCGTCTTGTTCGCAATAGGTTTGCATGGCCAGGCGCAAGTCATCACTTTCGGCGTCGGTCACGCCCAAACGCGCTGGCGACGCCATGGTGATCTGGCCTTGGGCCACATGCCAATGGCACAGGGTGAACACCGCCCAGGCTTTTTCGCCCGCGGTGTCCAAGCCCAAGGCCTGGGCGCGCATGGCTGCCCAAGGCAACAAACCGTCTGTGGGCGTCCAACCCCAGGCTTGGGCTTGGGCCCATTCATGCACCGTGCTCAAGCGCTGGGCGGGGTGCTCGGGGCTGCGCTGCACCCGCGAGCGCGCCAGCAAAGCCGACAAGTGGGGCAATCGCATCCCGGCCAAGGCCTGGACAAAAGCACTGTCCTCGGGGTCCACCAGGGCAGAGGGAATCACGATGGCATGGGGCGTTGGCACAGGGCGCATTGTGCAAGATGACACAATCCACACCCATGTCGCGCCCCAACCCCTCATTCATTCCGTACGAGCTGGTGCTGGGTTGGCGCTACACCCGCGCCGGGCGCGCCACCCGGCGCAATGGGTTTATTTCATTCATCTCTGGGGTGTCGATGCTGGGCATCTCCTTGGGGGTGGCCGCGCTCATCATCGTATTGAGCGTGATGAACGGCTTTCAAAAAGAGGTGCGCGACCGCATGCTGGGGGTGGTGTCGCACATCGAGGTGTACGCCCCCGATGGCGGCGCCCTGCCCGATGCGGCGGCCACCTTGGCCCAGGCCTTGAAACACCCCGATGTGGTGGCCGGCGCACCGTTTGTGGCGGCCCAAGCTTTGATCGCCCGTGGCGAAGACATGAAAGGCGCTGTGGTGCGCGGCATCGATCCGGCGCTGGACGGCGCGGTCACCGACCTGAGCCTGCAGCTCAGCCCCGCGGTGCGCGAACAACTGCAAGCCGGTCGCTTTGGGGTGGTGCTGGGCAGCGAGTTGGCGCGCAGCCTGGGGGTGCGGGTGGGCGAGCCAGTGACGGTGATCGCGCCGGGCGGACAAATCACCCCTGCAGGGGTTTTGCCCCGGTTGAAACAAATGCAAGTGGTGGGCGTGTTTGATTCTGGCCACTATGAATACGATGCCAACATGGCCTTGTTGCACCTGGCCGATGCCCAAACCTTGTTTCGACTGGAAGGGCCCAGCGGCGTGCGCTTGAAGCTGCGCGATTTGCACCGCGCGCGCCAAGTCGCCGACGAGTTGATGCCCATGCTCCCCGGCCTGTGGGTGCGCGACTGGACGCGGCAAAACCGCACCTGGTTTGCCGCGGTGCAGGTGGAAAAGCGCATGATGTTCATCATCCTCACCCTGATCGTGGCGGTGGCCGCTTTCAATTTGGTCAGCACCTTGGTGATGCTGGTCACCGACAAACGCGCCGACATCGCCATCTTGCGCACCTTGGGTGCCAGCCCGGGCAGCATCATGTCGATCTTCATGGTGCAAGGAGCGCTGATCGGGGTGATCGGCACCTTGCTCGGCTTGGGTCTGGGCCTGGGCGTGGCCTATAACATCGATGTGATCGTGCCCGCGATTGAAAACGCCTTGGGCGCGAGTTTTTTGCCGCGCGATATTTACCTCATCAGCCGCATGCCCAGCGACCCGCAAAGCGCCGACATCTGGCCGATAGCGCTGATCTCGCTGGCGCTGTCTTTTGTGGCCACCGTCTACCCCAGCTGGCGCGCCAGCCGCATCCAACCCGCTGAGGCTTTGCGCTATGAATGAGCGCACCCCCATGCAGCCCGTGATCCAAGCGCTGGGTTTGGGCAAGCGCTTTCACCAAGGCCCTTTGGACGTGACGGTGCTGCGCGATGTCCACTTGCAAGTGCAAGCGGGCGACACAGTGGCCATCGTGGGGGCGTCGGGCTCGGGCAAAAGCACCTTGCTGCATTTGTTGGGGGGGTTGGACACCCCCAGCCAGGGCAGTGTCCATTTGATGGGCCAGGCCTTGGCGAACCTGGATGCAGCGGCCATGGGGAGGCTGCGCAATGCGCACCTGGGGTTTGTCTATCAGTTTCACCACCTGCTGCCCGAGTTCAGCGCCTTGGACAACGTGGCCATGCCGCTGTGGATTCGGCGCATGGACCGCCACCAAGCTGCCGAACAAGCCCGGCAGTTGTTGGCCCAAGTGGGTTTGGCCGAGCGCGCCGAGCACCGCCCGGCAGAGTTGTCTGGCGGTGAGCGCCAACGCGTGGCCCTGGCCCGCGCCATGGTGACGCGCCCGGCCTGCATCTTGGCCGACGAACCCACCGGCAACTTAGACCAGCACACGGCCGATGGTGTTTTTGGCTTGCTGCTGGAACTGGCCCAGGTGCACGGCAGCGCGGTGGTGGTGGTGACCCATGACCTGCGACTGGCACAACGCTGTGCGCGGCAATTGGCTTTGGTGGCGGGTCAACTCAGCGGTTGATGCCCAAAAGCTTTGCCGAGGCCAGATGTCCTGGGCCGGTGCAATTGAATGACTGTTGGGATGCGCTTTTTTGGCGCTGACGGCGTTGTGCAGCGCGCGCTCAGCGAAATGCCGCGCCCACAAAAGCGCGCGGGGCCTGCTGCCCACCCCAATAAAGCTGGGCTTGGATTTGGCCGTTGCCCGTCCACATTTGTACATAGCCAATGGAGCGGCCATCTACAGACAACTCCATGCGGTCGGCCACCCGTTTGCCGCTTCCGCTTAAAACCTCGGTCTTGGCTTGCGGGTCGCCATGGATGCCAGATTTGGACTCGGTAACTTGCATGTCAAAACGATTGCCGCTCAAAAACTTCATCTCGATTGCGGTTTTGTTGTCATGTGAATGCAGCAAGACTTTTTGAATGTCTTGGCCCCACAGTGGCCCCGCCAGCAGTCCCACCAAGACGGCAAATAGGGTGATGAAGAAGGTCTTGGTCATGACTCTTATCATAAGATGGAAAAGTTTTAACTTCATGACCCGTCTGATGACACCTTGACATGCCGCTTTGGATCGACACCCACTGCCACCTGGACGCGCCTGAATTTACCGCCGATCTGCCCGCGGTGCGCGCGCGGGCACGCCAAGCTGGGGTGGGCTTGTGCGTGTGGCCCGCTGTGCGGGCGGCCGATTTCGAGCGGGTGCGGGCGCTGGCCACAGCGCATGGCGACGCCTATGCGTTGGGCATCCATCCTTTGTTCACCCCACACGCGACAGAACAAGATTTACAGGCCCTGGAACAAGCCCTGAACCAGGCCCAAGGCGACCCGCATTTGGTGGCGGTGGGAGAAATCGGTCTGGATGGATTTGTCCCCGGCTTGGACATGGCGCGCCAACAGCATTTCTACCGCGCCCAACTGGCGCTGGCGCAGCGCCACGGTTTGCCAGTGCTGTTGCATGTGCGCCGCTCGGCCGATGCGTTGCTCAGCGGTTTGCGCCAATGCCCGGTGGTGGGCGGCCTGGCCCATGCCTTCAATGGAAGTCGACAACAGGCGGATCAATTCATGGCGATGGGCTTCAAACTGGGCTTTGGTGGTGCCCTCACTTTTGAACGCGCCTTGCAGTTGCGCCGCTTGGCCAGAGAGTTGCCCCTCAACGCTTTGGTGTTGGAAACCGACGCCCCCGACATCCCACCGCGCTGGCTCTACCGCACCCAGGCCGAGCGCGCGCAAGGGGTTGTGATGGGGCGCAACGAACCCGCCGAGTTGGTGCGCATCGCCCAATGCCTGGCCGAGTTGCGCGGCATGCCCTTGGCAGATCTGGCCCAAGCCAGCACCGCGAACGCCATGCAAGCCCTGCCCAAACTGGGCCCGCTTTGGGCGCGCTCAACGCAAATACAGGCCCCGGCCTAAAATCCACCCGTGTCCAACCTCAACGCCGACCTGCACTGCCACTCTGTCATGTCAGATGGCACCCTCACGCCCGAGGCGCTGGCCGAGCGCGCGGCTGCCAATGGCGTCAACCTGTGGTCGCTGACCGATCACGATGAAGTTGCCGGTCAAGCACGGGCATTGGCGGCCGCCAAATCTGCCGGTATGCAATACCTCACAGGGACCGAAATTTCGGTCTCGTTTGCTGGAAAAACCGTGCACATCGTCGGTCTGGGCTTTGACGCACACGACCCGCGCATGGCCCAAGGTCTGCTGAAAACCCGTGGCGGTCGCGAACAACGCGCCCAAGAAATGGCCGACCAACTCGCCGCCGTGGGCATCCCGGGCTGCTTTGAAGGGGCCTTGCGCTTTGTCGGCAACCCTGAGCTGATCTCGCGCACCCACTTTGCGCGCCATTTGGTCGAGACCGGGGTCTGCAGCGACACCCATGAGGTGTTTCGCAACTACCTCACCGAAGGCAAGCCAGGATTTGTGCCACACCGCTGGGCCAGTTTGCGCGAAGCGGTGCAATGGATCACCGAATGCGCCGGGGTGGCGGTGATTGCCCACCCAGCCCGATACAAATTCACCGCCAACGAGGAATACGCCTTGTTCTCCGAATTCAAAACCCATGGCGGGGTGGGGGTGGAGGTGGTCACCGGCAGCCACACGGCCCACGAGGCCACGGTGTATGCCCAAGTGGCGCAAGAGTTTGGTTTGGCAGCGTCGCGCGGCAGTGACTTTCACAGCCCGCATGAGAGCCGCATCGATTTGGGCCTGCTGCCAGAACTGCCCAAGGGTTTGACCCCGATTTGGGAACTGGTCGAGCACCGCATCCAATGAGGCCTGCGCCTCAGCACCCATGAGCCCCAGCCGAACCTGGGCCGGTATCGGCTACTTGATTTTGTCGATGATTTGCTTTGCCGTGCTGGACGCGATCATTAAGCACCTGGTGAACCTGTTGCCCATGGTGATGGTGCTGTGGTTTCGCTACGTGGTGCAAGCCGTCTCCACCAGCTTGACGCTGTGGCCACGCCAAGGCCGCAGCCTGTTGCGCACCCAACAACCCAAATTGCAATTGCTGCGTGGCTTTTTGCTGATGATGTGCAGCGTGCTGGGGTTTTTGAGCCTGCAGCACATGCCCTTGGCCGAATTTGCCGCCATCGCTTTGCTGACCCCGCTGGCGGTGACGGTGTTGTCGCGCATGTTGTTCAAAGAGCGCATTTCACCGCTGCGTTGGGTGCTGATCTTGGGCGGCTTTGCCGGTGCCATGATGATCGTGCGACCGGGCGGCCACCTGGCTGGGGCCGTGGCCGTGCTGCCCCTGGCGATGGTGTTGTTCTACACCGCCTTTCAATTGCTCACCAGCTACATGGCACGCACCGAAAGCCCCATGACCATGCACTTCTACACCGGTTGGGTGGGCACCGCTGCGGTCTCTTGCCTGGTGTACTGGCACTGGACCACCGACATCAGCCCGCTCAACTGGGCCCTGTTGGTGGCATGTGGACTGCTCGGTTCGACCGCGCACTATTTGTTCATCCTGGCCTTTGCCCGCGTCACCCCGGTGCGCTTGTCGCCTTTTTTATACCTGCAAGTGGTGTTCTCCACCTTGGCCGGTTGGGTGGCGTTTTCCTTTGTGCCCGCTGGCTGGGGTTTGGTCGGCATGGTGCTGATCATGGTCTGTGGTGCCGGCGCAGGCTGGCTCAATGCACGTGAAAAAGCCCCACCCGAGATGGGCCGGCTTTAGCGCATGCGCACTCCACGTTTGGCCCGATCGCCATGGCACAGTTTCTTCAAGTTCACCCCCAAAACCCCCAAGCGCGCTTGATTCAGATCGCGGTCAAACTGCTGGCTTCGGGCGGGGTGATGGCCGTGCCCACCGACTCCAGCTACGCCTTGGTCTGCCACCTGGACGACAAAACCGCCGTAGACCACCTGCGCCGCATCCGGGGTGTGGACGAACGCCACCACCTGACCTTGCTGTGCCGTGACCTTTCTGATTTGTCGAGTTACGCCAAGGTGGACAACCGCCAATTTCGCTTGCTCAAAGCGGCCACGCCGGGGCCGTTCACTTTTATATTGGAAGCCACCAAAGAGGTGCCCCGGCGCGTCAGCCACCCGCAGCGCAAAACCATCGGCCTGCGCGTGCCCGATCACCCCAGCTTGCAAGCCCTTTTGCAAGCCCATGGCCAGCCGTTGTTGGCCACCACCTTGATCCCACCCGGCCAAACCGAAGCCCTCAACGACGCCGAAGAGATTCGAGAAAGGTATGAAAAAGTGCTCAGCGCGGTGATGGATGCGGGGGCCTGCAGCTTGGAGCCCACCACCGTGGTCGATTTGACGCCTATGGACCTAGGTGACGAGCCCATATTGGTGCGAAAGGGTCGGGGTGAGCTTCATTTGTTAAATCTTTGATTCATTTCGGATTAAATCATCTGGTTTCATTGCACAATGGAGGGGTGAATTTATCCGATTCGATTCAGACACTTTTGATTTACGCCCTGCCTGTGTTGTTTGCCATTACTTTGCATGAAGCAGCCCATGGATATGTCGCCCACATGCTGGGTGATGACACCGCTTGGGTCATGGGGCGTGTCACCCTGAACCCCATGGCCCACATCGACTTGGTGGGCACGATTTTGTTACCCATTTTGATGTACCTGTCTACCGCCATGACCCCCATGGGCCCTTTGCTGTTTGGCTTTGCCAAACCGGTGCCGGTGCGCTTTGGCCAACTGCGCCAACCCAAGCGCGACATGGTGTGGGTGGCCTTGGCCGGGCCGGGCATCAACTTTGTGCAAGCCCTGCTGTGGTGGACGGTGCTGTATTTGCTGCTGTTCGTGGGTGTGCAAGAGCGCTTTTTCCTAGAGGTTTGCAAAGCCGGCATCTTGACCAATGTGGTGATGTTTGTGTTCAACCTCTTCCCCCTGCCCCCGCTGGACGGCGGGCGTATTGCCGTGGGTTTGCTGCCCATGAAGCAAGCTATCCAGTTTTCGCGCATTGAGCCCTGGGGGTTTTACATCGTCATGGCCCTGGTGTTGTTTGGCGTCATCAACGGCATCTGGATGCAGCCCTTCATGGGCCTGACCCTGGACGCCTTGCGTTGGCTGATGGCCCCTGTTGAGTGGTTGCTGGGATGAGCATGGCACGTGAACGCGTTTTATCTGGCATGCGCCCCACCGGCGCTTTGCATTTGGGGCACTACCACGGCGCCTTGAAAAACTGGGTGCGCTTGCAGTCTGAGATGGAGTGCTTTTACTTCGTCGCTGACTGGCACGCCCTGACCACCCACTACGAGGACGCCAGCGTCATCGAGCAGCACGTCTATGAAATGGTCATCGACTGGCTCGCCGCTGGGTTGGACCCCGCGCAATGCACCATTTTTTTGCAAAGCCGCTTGCCCGAGCACGCCGAGTTGTTCACCTTGTTGGCCATGGGCACCCCGATTGGTTGGTTGGAACGCGTGCCCACCTATAAAGACCAGCAAGAAAAGCTCAAAGACAAAGACCTCAGCACCTACGGCTTCTTGGGCTACCCGCTGTTGCAAGCGGCGGACATCCTGATCTACAAAGCCCACTATGTGCCGGTGGGCGAAGACCAAGCCAGCCATGTGGAACTCACCCGCGAAGCGGCACGCCGCTTCAACCACTTGTATGGGCGTGAGCGCAACGCCGAACAGCGCATTGCCGCCAGCTTGGCCAAGTTGCCCCGCGACAGCGCCAAGCGGTTTGAAAAGTCGCGCAAGCAATACCAAGAAACCGGCGACGCCAAAGCCTTGGAAGGGGCCATGGCCTACCTGGCCCAGGCCCCCGAACTCGACGCCGACGACCGCGAACGACTGTCGGGCCACTTCAAAGGCACGGGCCGCTCGGTGCTGGTCGAGCCCCAGGTCTTGCTCACGCCCACCAGCCGCCTGCCAGGCTTGGACGGCGCGAAGATGAGCAAAAGCTACAACAACGCCATTGCCTTGCGCGAAGAAGCCGACAGCGTGGCGCACAAAGTCAAACGCATGCCCACCGACCCAGCGCGGGTCAAGCGCAGCGATGTCGGTGACCCCGACAAATGCCCCGTGTGGCAATTCCACCTGGTGTACAGCGACGAGCCCACCCGCGCGTGGGTCACACAAGGCTGCAAGAGCGCCGGCATTGGCTGCATTGAGTGCAAACAGCCGGTGATAAACGGCATCTTGGCTGAGCAACAACCCATGCGAGAACGCGCCCAGCCCTATTTGGATCACCCCCAACTTGTCCGTGACATTGTGGACGCAGGCACCGAACGTGCACGCATCACAGCACGGCAAACCATGCGCGAAGTGCGCGAGGCCATTGGCCTGAACTACTGACCTGGAGAAAAACCATGAGCTTATTTATCATCGACGACCATCCCTTGGTGCGCCAAGCCATTGGCATGCTGCTGCGCAGGCTGCGCCCCACTTCGGTGGTGGTCGAGCTCGAAAAGTTCAGCGAATTGCCAGCGGCCATCATCAAGCATGGAACCCCTGAGTTATTTGTGCTGGACCTTCTGCTCCCCGGCGTCAAAGGCACCAGCGCGGTCCACGACACCAAGGCCATGTACCCCGAGGTTCCGCTGGTGGTGCTGTCGGCCATGC
This sequence comes from Limnohabitans rimovensis (SeqCode), assembly GCF_965234775.1. Lineage (GTDB taxonomy): Bacteria > Pseudomonadota > Gammaproteobacteria > Burkholderiales > Burkholderiaceae_C > Limnohabitans > Limnohabitans rimovensis. The sequence continues at coordinate 129,117 of NZ_OZ248570.1, forward strand.
CTGCGGGTGAGGCCGAGGAAACCTGCATTGAAGCTGGTGCCGACCTCTACATTGAAAAGTCATCCCCCCCCAACGACATCTCCGCAGCCATCCAAGGCCTGATGTCCGCTGATGCCAATTTCGAGGAAATGGCGCCCACCGACACCAAGCTGTCCAAGCGCCAAAAGCAATTGATCGTGATGCTCGACCGGGGCCTGTCCAACCGCGACATCGCTGCCGAGCTGAGCATCAGCGAGCACACCGTCAAGGTGCATTTGTGGCGTCTGTTCCGCCGTTTGGGTGTGAAAAGCCGCACCCAAACCCTGCACTTTGCCCGCACCCACGGTTTGCTATCGGGCTGAATCCGGGTCTGTCAATGGTCATGCCAGGGGCTGCTGTGGCAGCCCCTTTTTCATGGCAGAGGGCCGCGGATCACCAAGCTGAGTTGGTTGGATGGGTTTTTGATCGGCCCCAGGCTGACCCCCAGCTCACCCGGTTGGGCCATGGCCTGACCGGTTTTGGAAATCCGGGCCTTGAGCACCACCTCGCTGGCACTGGAGAGCTTGGATTGTGGCCCCATGGCCTGGCTGTCATCGAGCACAAAATCAAAGGGCAGTGCCGCCACCGTGGTGCGCACAATCGCCAGCGGCATGCGCCCACCTTGCGCCGGCGTGGCATAAATGAAGACCGTGTCGTTGGGGCTGGTTTGGGCCACAAGCTCGGGGGCCAAGCTGACGCGGCCAGCGATGCGCGCATTCGACACACTCGGGGGGGAGGCGGGCTGGGCGCTGGCGCGCCCCGTATCTGGTGACTGGGCGCTGGCGCGCCCCAAATCAGGTAGCTGGGCGCTGGCGCGCCCAGGGGCCAATCGTTCACGCGCTTGGGCCAAGGCGCTGTCCAAGGCATTGATGTCTTCCGACTGGGGTGGCAAGCTGGCCCGCACCCGCTCCCAATATTGAATGGCCTGGGCAAAACGCCCCTCGGAAAACGACGCACTGCCAGCCAACAGCAGCGCATTGTTTTGGTTCGGGTTGGCCTTCAAGATGCGGTTGATCACGGCCCAAGGCTCGCCGCTGAAGTCGCCCCCTTGCACCTGCGCCACGACCTCAGCGCGTTCAACGGCGAGGTCGTCATCAGGGGTCAGGGTCAGAGCTTTGGCAAAGGATTTTTCAGACGCGGGAAACTTTTCCTGGCTGCGCTGCAAACGCGCCAGCATGACCCAAGCGTCCACGTTGTTGGGCTCGTCTTGCAAGCGGCGCTCCAATTGGCCCACCATCTGCGCAATCTTTTCAGGGGTGACCGTGGCATTGGGGCCTTCATCGGGGGCCGAACGGGCCAGGGCCGCCGGATCCAAACCCATGGGAGAGCCCCAAGCGCCATAGAGCAGCACGGCACACACCGGCAGCATCAGGCACAGGGCCAAGACTGTTTTGCGCGGCCTGTGGGTCACCCCGCCGTGCGCCTGAACCGGACCACTGACCCAATCGTCGCGCAAGCGAAGTTTCAGCTCCTCCTGGGCCTGGGCATACTCGGCATCGTTCAAATGCCCCAAGGCATGCTCGCGCGCCAAGTCCGCACTTTGATCGCGGTACACCTGCGCATTGGCTTGTTCATGGGCGTCAGCGGCGGCCTGCACCGGTGGGCGCCACAAAGACCACACCAACACGCCCAACACCGCCACCACCATCAGCAAGGTCAGGACCACAAAACTCAGAGCAACATTCACATCAGTCCTTCAACCATTGATCCACACGCGCGCGTTCCGCATCACTCAAGGCCGGGGCCGTGTCGGCCAACTGGCGACGCTGGCGCAAGTACCACCCCAGGCCGGCCACCGCGCCCAGCAACAACACAAAGGGGCCAAACCACAGCAGCCACGTCAAGGGCTTGAGCTCGGGCCGGTAGAGCACAAAGTCGCCATAGCGCTCCACCAAAAAATCTTTCACCGCTTGGTCGGATTTGCCCTCGCGCAACAAGTCGCGCACCTCGCGGCGCAAGTCATCGGCCAACTCGGCCCGCGAAGAAGCCAGTGATTCGTTTTGACACACCAAACAACGCAACTCCTCAGACAGCTTGAGCAAGCGCGCCTCGAGCACGGGCTCTTCGGTCATCGGCGCAGCCTCAGGGCCCAGGGTGATGGTGGGTGCGGCCACGGCTTGGCCGCTGGCCAGGGGAGCCGCTGACAGCGACCCTGCGGGCTCAGAGGCAGCGGTTGGCAGCGCGGCCACCCCAGGTCCAGCGGGCTGAGGGCCTTGGGCCACTGCGGGAGACAGCATCACGCCCACCATGACCAGACCCAGGCCCCAAAGCCGCATGGAAACAGCCAACCGGGCAAAAAGGGCGGAAGGGTTGAATGCGCCCATCAAGAAGCATTCAATTTTTGGATCAAGGGCAAGACCTTGCTGGCCAAGATGGCGGGGGTGACCTCGCCCACTGCCTTGTAGCGGATCACCCCTTGCTTGTCGATCACATAGGTCTCGGGCACGCCATAGACGCCATACTGGATGCCCACGCGCCCATCCAAGTCGATCACCGACAGCACATACGGGTTGCCATAGCGCGACAACCACACCTGGCTGCGTTCACGAGCGAATTGCAGCTTGGCGTTGGCGTCCATACCCTGCGCTTGTGCGTCTTGGGGCTGAATTTCTTTGTAGCTCATGCCCACGATGGGCACCTGATGGCGCTGGGCAAAGTCCACCAACAGCGGGTGCTCTTTGCGGCAAGCCACGCACCAGGTCGCCCAGACATTGAGCAACCACACCCGGCCTTGCATCTCGGCCGGGCTGAACGCGCCCGCCGCCGGATCGAGCGTGGGCAGGCTGAAGGCAGGGGCTGGCTTGTCAACCAAGGGCGAGGGAATGGCCTGCGGGTCGCGTTGCAAGCCCAAAGCCAAAAAAATCACCAAACCAAAAAACAGCACCAATGGAATGAGGAACTTCTTCATGCGCCACCTTGCGGCGCCACACCGGTGGGCATGGTTTCAGTGCGGGGGCTTGCGGCGCGGTAGCGCCGGTCCACGGCGGCCAAGCCACCGCCCAACACCATCAACAGCACACCCGCCCAGATCCAGGGAACAAAAGGCTTGTAATACACCCGCATGCTCCATTGCGGCGTAGGCCCATCGATGGGGTCTCCCAGTGACACATACAGGTCGCGCATGAAGCCCGTATCGATCGCCGCCTCGGTCATGGGCATAGCGGTCGAAAAATAGCGCCGCTTTTCGGGGTACAGGCGGTCGATGGGCTGGCCATTTTTAAGCACTTCGACATCGGCGCGCACCGCCCGGTAATTGGGTCCTTTCACCTCGGACATGCCTTGCAAGCGAAACGCATAGGGCTCGATGGTCACCACATCGCCCACGCCCATGCGCACATCGCGTTCCACTTCATACGACTTGACACCTGTGATGCCGGCCACCACCACCGCCAAACCAATGTGTGCGCATTGCATGCCCCAGTAGGCCGCCCCAATCTGCCCCGGTTGACGCCACCGCAACACCATGTGTTGTACCGACCCCAGCACCACCCAGGCGGCCAAGAAAAAGCCAAATGCCGCGCCGATGGACCATTCACCCGCCAATGCCGGCGCAGCCAAACCCACCCCCAGGGCAGCCAGCGCCACCCAGCGCAAACGCAGCAGCAACTCGCTCCACTGCGACTCGCGCCAGCGCACCACCGTGCCCGGCACCATGATGACCAACAAAGGCACCATCAAGGGCACGAACACCGCATTGAAATACTGCGGCCCCACCGACAGCTTGCCCAGGTTGAGCGCATCGATCACCAGCGGGTAAATGGTGCCCAGCAGCACCGCCGCACAAGCCACCACCAGCAACACACTGTTGGCCAAGAGCAGGGTTTCGCGCGAGAGCAAGCTCACCGCTTGCCCCATGCGCACCTTGGGCATGCGCCAGGCATACAAGGTGAGGGAAAAACCCACCACCACGGCCAAAAACATCAGGATGAACACCCCCCGTTTGGGGTCGGTGGCAAAAGCATGCACCGAGGTCAGCACCCCCGAGCGGACCAAAAATGTGCCCAGCAGCGACAGCGAAAACGCGCTGATCGACAGCAACACCGTCCAGGCCTTGAAGTTGCCGCGCTTGTCGCTGGCCATGAGCGAATGGATCAGCGCCGTGCCCACCAACCAGGGCATGAGCGAGGCGTTCTCCACCGGGTCCCAAAACCACCAACCACCCCATCCCAGTTCGTAATAAGCCCACCACGAACCCAGGCCAATGCCAAAAGTCATGAACAACCAAGCCACCACCGTCCATGGCCGTGACCAGCGCGCCCAAGCCGCATCCAAGCGCCCCGCCATCAAGGCGGCTATGGCAAAGGCAAAGGCCACCGAGAAGCCCACATAGCCCATGTACAACATCGGCGGATGAATGATCAAACCGGGGTCTTGCAGCAAGGGGTTCAAGTCGCGCCCATCGGCCGCGGCTGGCAGCAAACGCTCAAAGGGGTTGGACAAGGCCAAGATGAACAGCAAAAAACCCACCGACACCCAACCCAGCACGCCCACCACCCGCGCCACCATGGCCTGGGGCAGGCTGAAAGAAAACGCCGCCACAGCCGCCGTCCACAAGGCCAGCATCAGCACCCACAACAGCAACGAACCTTCATGACCGCCCCATACCGCCGCCACCCGGTACACCGTGGGCAGCAAAGAATTGGAGTGCTGGGCCACGTACGAGACTGAAAAGTCGTTGTTGACAAAGCACGCCGTCAAGGCCGCAAACGACAGAGCCACCAGGCCAAACTGGGCGAATGCCGCCGGACGCGCCAGCGCTTGCCATGCGGCGATTTCGCGCCAAGCCCCCCACAAAGGCAAGGTGGCCTGAACGCAGGCCACCAAAAGCGCCAAGATCAGTGCAAAGTGTCCGAGTTCAGCAAGCATCGCTGTCTTTCATGGTTTGACCGTTTGAGCCGCTTGGTCCGCCGTGGCTTTGTCCAAAGCGTGTTGCGCTTCAGGCGGCATGTAGTTTTCATCGTGTTTGGCCAGCACCTCGGTCGCTGTGAACAATCCATCCGCCCCCAAGCGGCCCTGGGCCACCACGCCCTTGCCTTCTTTGAACAAATCGGGCAATAGGCCGCTATACACCACGGGTATGTCGCGGGCCGTGTCGGTCACCACAAACTGCACTTGAACATCTTGGCGCTGCAAGCTGCCGTCCTTGACCAAACCGCCAATGCGAAAGATGCGCCCTTGGGGGGCCTCACCTTGGGCCACCTGGGTGGGGGTGAAGAAAAACACCAAATTGCTCTGGAACGCATTCAGCACAAAAGCGGCAGCGGCGCACAGCACCAGCACCCCTATTGCCACCCACATGAACCGGCGTTGGCGTGCTGTCATGGTTGTCCCCCCAAACTGTCATGCGCATGCGCCGCTTGCTCGGCGCGCAACCAGGCCAAGGTCCGCTCGCGCTCGCGCCGGGCCCACCACGCCTCCAGGCCCAGCAGGGCAAAACTCACGCCCACACTGCCCCATACGTACAGGGCATAACCGCCCATGTGCCAAAAAGCAGACCAACTCTCCCACCTCATGGCCGCACCCCAGGACTCAATTCGGGCAACTGGGCGACCCAATCGGCATGGCGTTCGCGCTGCAAGATCAGGCTGCGCGTGCGGTAAAGCACGATGGCCACCGTGTAAACCCAGCACGCCAAAGCCATGAGCAGCATGCCCCACAACATGGTTTGCGCCATGCTGGGTGAGCGGGTCAAGGACACCGAAGCACCCTGGTGCAAGGTGTTCCACCATTTGACAGAGAAATAAATGATGGGCACATTGACCGCGCCCACAATGGCCACCAAAGCACCCGCGCGATCAGCCCGGCGCGGGTCTTGAATGGCCGAGGTCAAGGCGATGAAGCCGATGTACAAAAAGAACAAAATCAACTCCGACGTCAGCCGAGCATCCCACACCCACCAGGCGCCCCACATCGGCTTGCCCCACAAGGCCCCGGTCCACAGCGACAAAAATGCAAACAGCGCACCCGTGGGCGCCAGGGCTTGGCTCAGCATGCCAGCCATTCGGGCGCGAAACACCAAACACACCACGCCCCAAAAGGCCATGGCCAAATAAATGATCATCGACATCCATGACACCGGCACATGGACAAAAATGATGCGGTAACCCTCACCCTGCTGGGCATCGGCAGGGGCCACCATAAAGCCCACCCACATGCCCGCCAGGGCCAAGGCCAAGGCCAGCAGCGCCAAGGGCTTCCAACACACACCAGCCAAACCATAAAAGGTCTGGGGTGCGGCGTAATGGGTCCAGGCAATGCGGCGCATGGGCTTATTCCAGGGCGATGCGCAAGGCCTGGGCGCAGGCCCAAGGGCTGAACAAACCAGACAAAAGCAATAAAGCCATCAATATCGACAAATGAGCCCCGCTGCCCAAGCCAGCGGCCAAGGCCTCGACCGCACCGGCACCAAATACCAGCACCGGCACAAACAAGGGCAGTACCAACAAGGCGAGCAAGACACCGCCGCCACGCAAACCCAGGGTGAGGGCTGCGCCAATGGCTCCAATACAAGACAACACGGGGGTACCGATCAAGAGGGACAGGGCCAACACGCCCAGGGCATCGCCAGACAGGTCAAACAAGACCCCCAGCAAGGGAGCCAATAATACCAATGGCAAACCGCACAAGACCCAATGCGCGGCGATTTTCGCCACAACCAGCAAGGTCAATGGCGTGCCCGACAACAGCATTTGCTCCAAGGTGCCGTCGCGGTGATCGGCCTCAAACAAGCGGTTCAGCGCCAGCAAACTCGCCAGCAATGCCCCCACCCACAACACACCCGGCGCCAACATGCGCAAGGTGGCCCGCTCGGGGCCCACCGCCAGGGGGAACAAGGCGGCCACCACCACAAAGAAAAACACCACTGTCAGCACCTCGCTGGGGCGGCGCAAAGCCAACAGCAGGTCGCGGCGCAGCAAAGACCACAGCGCGCTCATACCCGGCCCAATCGGTGGCTGCGGTTGTCGCCGCTCGCCAAATTCACCGCCTGGTGGCTGGTGAAGACCACCATGCCCCCGCGCGTCACATGGTTTTGCATCAGCACTTGCAACACCCCACAAGCCGCGCTGTCCAAAGCCACAAAGGGCTCGTCGAGCAACCACAGCCGCGCCGGGCTCAGACCCAAACGGGCCAAGGCCACACGCCGCTTTTGGCCTTGTGACAAGACCTGCAACGGCAGGTGCTCACGCCCACGCAAACCCATTTGGTGCAAGGCCTGCAACGCCGCATCGGGCACCCACGGCTGGCCGCTCAAGGCAGCGGCGAAATGCAGGTTTTCCAAAGCGCTCAAACCCTCTTTCAAGGCCAAGGCATGGCCCAGGTAGAGCATGTCGCGCAAAAAATCTTCGCGCGCTTGGGTGGTGGGCTGCCCCGCCCACAGCACCTGGCCGGCCAGGGGCATCGCCAGCCCGCACAACAAGCGCAGCAAACTGGTTTTGCCGCTGCCGTTGTCACCTTGCAGGTGCAGGCTTTGACCGGGCAAAACAGACAGGTTGAGCCCGGTGAACAGGGTTTTGCCACCGCGCTCGCAAGCCAGATCGCGGATTTCCAAACCGGTGTGGGGCTGCATCACATGTAGGTGCCGCACAGGGTGATGACCTCACCCCCGCTGCCCATTTTGAAACGTGCCAAACCCGCACTGCGCTGGGTGTTGACGCCACCCAAATCAAGCCGGCGCACACCGCGCTGGCGCAGCTCTTGGATCGCCTGCCACAAGATCAGGTTATGGGCATTGAGATCGCGACCGGCCTCACTGGACCAACCCACTTGGTAGGTGGCAACCTGGCCGTGGATCAAAAACAACATGGCCGCAGCCCGCTCGCCGGCCGCATCGGCGCGCAAGATCAACGCGGTTTTGGACACATGTTTGCGCGCATGGATGTAGTGGTGAATCCAGTCCAGGGGCAAGCCTGAAAAGCCGCGCGCCAAGCGCTGCTTGAGCTCTTCTTCCATCAACCAAGCGTATTGCGCCGGGTTGGCACCCACCCGCTGCACCTGCAAACCGGCGCCTTCGGCGGCCACCAAGCGGTTGCGCCAGCGCGGGTCCATGGCCGCGCGCAGCTGGGCATCGCTGTGCTCGAGGTTGATGATCACGGTGGATTCGCCGGTCACCACCCGGGTCATTCCCGGCCAGCGCAGGCCCGATGTGGCCTCGGTTTCGTCGGGGGAAAACAAAGCCAAACGGGGCCGCCACAAGGGCAACTGGCGTTTCAGGGCCACCAACACCTGGGCCTTTTCGCGGGGCGACAAGGGCTGCAACCACAAAGGGCCATGGGCGCACAAGGCCACGGTGGCGATCAGGCCCACCCGGCGCGCAATGAACTGGGCCAGGGCCAGGGGTTGGCCATCGCGCTCCACCCGCGCCCGCAAACAAGCCACGCCCAGCGCCATCATGGTCTCGCCATAAGCCCAGTCTTGTTGCAAAGCGCCAGCCAAGCGGCCATGGTCCAGGTCCCAGGCTTTGGCGTCGTGGCCGTCCCAGATGACTTTCATGGTTTTAGAATGTCTCCACCATGAACCGATTGACCCGCTGGATTCGCCGCGCCCCCGTGCAAACCGTGATGGGGCACCGCTTGCCCGAACCGCGCCTGACCTGGGGCGCAGCCGCCATGGCCCTGCTGTACCTGGGCGTGCCGGTGTTGGCCGTCGGCATGGTGATTGACGCCTTGATTCAACTCACCACCGGGCGTTGCACCGGTGTGTGGTGTTGGTTTGGCTGAGCCGCGACAGACCCCCGGGGTCAATCTGTGTTTTGCCCCCTGAAGTCGGGGCCCCACAGCGCGCTGAAACCCTGGCGTGGTCATCGGTGAACAGGTGGGGTAAGGCATACAGGAGATGGATCTTACCGCCGCTGGGTGACACTGACCTGCCCGCCTCAGCCCTTGTCGCCGGCGCGGCAAAACCGGGCCCCTTGTCCCGGGAGCTGGTGAATAATGGTCCCTCACCCACTGTTGGAGCTTGCCCATGAAAACCACCCACCGCTTTTATATGCTGTTGATCACGGCCAGCCTGGGGATCGGCGCTGCGTTGGCCCAAACACCGGCCTTCCCCAGCCGCGCCATCAGCTTGGTGGTGCCCAACCCGCCGGGCGGCTTGGTTGACACCTCGGCACGCTTGGTCGCCGACCCCTTGTCCCGCCTGATCGGCCAATCGGTGGTGATCGACAACAAACCCGGCGCCAGCGGCAACTTGGCCTACCAAACCGTGGCCCGCTCGGCCAAAGACGGCCACACCTTGTTGATCTCCTACTCGGGCTACCACGTGGCCAACCACATCTTGATGGACAAGGTGGGCTGGGAGCTGCGCGACCTGACCCCCGTGGGCCTGATCACCGTGGCCACCAATGTGATTGCGGTCCACCCCTCGCTGCCGGTGAACAACTTGAAAGAGTTCATCGCCTTCCTCAAGGCCAACCCGGGCAAGGTCAATTACGCCTCGCAAGGCAATGGCTCGGTGTCGCACATCGGCACCGAAATTTTCAAGCAACAAACCGGCACCGACATGGTCCATGTGCCCTACAAAGGCTCAGGCCAGGCCATCCAAGACGTGCTGTCGGGCCAGGTGCAGGTGTTCATGACCACCCCGCCATCGGTGATGGGCCATGTGTTGGCCGGCAAGCTCAAGGGCTTGGCGGTGACCGGGAAAATCCGCCACCCCCAAATGCCCCAGGTGCCCACCATTGCCGAGGCCGGCTTGCCCGGTTTTTTGCTCGAGTCGTGGGTCGCGCTGTATACGCCCAGTGGCACCCCCCCGGCGGTGGTGCAAAAGCTCGCTGCCGATGTCAAACGCAGCATGGAGTTGCCCGAAACACGCCAACGCGGCGAACAAGCCGGCATTGAGGTGCGTTACTTGAGCCCCAGCGACACCACCAAATTGTTGGACGCCGACATCGCCAGTTGGACGGTGGCGATCAAGCAAGCCAACATCAAACTGGATTGATGGTGCGCCTGCATGTGACCAGGCAACGGCAGGCTGCTTGCCCGCGCCGGCTCTGGTCTGGCGGGTCACAGGCGCGTTTTATTTTGCATCGGTGGCTTTCAGCCTGTAGCGTGGCCCTGTGCACCCTGGGCCTGGCACCAAGCTGGGCCCAAAGCCCCAGCGACTACCCCAGCAAGCCCGTCAAAATTGTGGCCCCCGTGGCCCCGGGCGGCGGGGTGGACTTGATCGCCCGCACCGTGGCCGAACGCCTGACCAAAGCGCTGGGCCAGTCCTTTGTGGTTGACAACCAAAGCGGTGGCGGCGGGGCCATTGCCTCGGCGAATGTGGCGCGCGCCCCGGCCGATGGCCACACCTTGTTGCTGGCCTACGTGGGCACCCACGGCACCAACCCCGCGGTGCGCAAACTCCCTTACGACGCGGTGAAAGACTTCAGCCCCATCGCCATGGTCGGCGGCACGCCCAATGTGCTGGTGGTCCACCCGGGCGTGCCGGTCAACGACCTCAAGGCTTTTGTGGCCCATGCGAAAAAGTTCCCTGCGGGCCTGAGCTACGGCTCGGCCGGCCAAGGCACGCTGACCCATTTGGCAATGGAGCAGTTCAAGTTGCAAGCCCAGTTTTTCAGTGTGCACGTGCCCTACCGGGGCATTGGCCCGGCCTTCACCGATTTGATGGGTGGCCAAACCCAGGCCTTGTTTCCCGGCTTGGCCGCGGCCTTGCCGCACATCAAATCGGGCAAGGTGCGGGCGCTGGCCGTGACCGGCTTCAAGCGCCACCCGCTGATCCCCGATGTCCCCACCTTTGCCGAACTCGGCTATGCCGGGTTTGATGGCGTGCAGTGGTATGGCATCGTGGGCCCGGCCAAATTGCCCGAGAAAATCACCGCCCGCTTGAACGAAGAAATCAACAAAGCCATCAACAACCCCGAGCTCAAAGAACGCTTGTCGGCCGAGGCCATCCAACCCATGCCCATGGCCCCCGATACCTTTGCCCAATACATCCGCCAAGACATCGCACGTTGGACCCAGGTGGCCAAAGAGCGGGGCATCGAGATCGATTGACGCCCCGGCACGCGCCGCGCTGAAGTGCCCACGCACCCCAGTGGCCCGCCAGAGCCCTCTATTTATAAAGACACCCCACCACAAGGATCGATATGGCCCGCAACACCCAAGTCAGCGCCGACCACAACGCCCCCCCGATCACCGACATCTTGGCCCGCCATGTGGCCACTCACCCCTCACGCGGTTGGAGTGACGCGGTCGAACATGAAGCCCTGCGCACCTGGCTCAATTGGGTGGGATGCGCCATTGGCGCGGCCGGTCACGACAGCGTGCAAGCCGCCTTGGCCGCCATGCAAGCCTTTGATTCGGCGCCCCAAGCCAGCCTGCTCGGGCGCAGCGAACGGGTGGACATGGGTGCCGCAGCCCTGATCAACGGCATTTCGTCGCACACCTTTGACTTTGACGACACCCACCTGAAGACCATCATCCACCCCGCCGGTCCGGTGGCGTCGGCATTGCTCGCACTGGCCGAGCACCGGCATTTTTCGGGCCGCCAAATCATCGACGCCTTGGTGCTGGGCATCGATGTGTCGTGCCGCATTGGCAACTGCATGTACCCCGACCACTACGACCGCGGCTGGCACATCACGGGCTCCACCGGCAGCGTGGGCGCGGCCGCCGCTTGTGCGCGCTTGCTCGGCCTGAATGTGCAGCAAACCGCCATGGCCATGGGCATTGCCGCCTCGCAACCGATCGGCATGCGCGAGCAATTTGGCACCATGACCAAACCCTTTCACCCCGGTGGCAGTGCGCGCGCCGGCTTGACCAGCGCCTTGTTGGCCCAAAGCGGTTTCACCGCCAGCGCCAAAGCCCTGGAGGCACCGCGCGGCTTCATCCAAACCGTGTCGACCAAACACGACTGGTCGGAAATCACCGACGAGCTGGGCGAGCGCTTTGAAATTTCATTCAACACCTACAAACCGTTTGCCTGCGGCATCGTGGTGCATCCCAGCATTGACGCGTGCTTGCAATTGCGCGCCAAGGGCATCGCGCCCGAAGATATCGAACGCATCGACCTCAAGGTGCATTCGCTGGTGCTGGAATTGACCGGCAAAAAAACCCCCGCCGACGGCTTGCAAGCCAAATTCAGCGTCTACCACGGCTGCGCCGCAGGCTTGATGGTCGGCCGCGCCGGTGAAGACGAATACGAAGACGCCTTTGTCACCCGCGCCGACACCGTGGCCTTGCGCGCCAAGGTGCGAGCGGTGGTCGACGACCACATCGACGAGGCCTCGGCCGACGTCACTGCCCACCTCAAAGACGGCAGCCAAGTGCATGTGTTTGTCGAGCACGCCATTGGCTCGATGCAAAACCCCATGAGCGACGCCCAGCTCGAAGCCAAATTCCACAGCCTGGCCGATGGCGTCATTGGTGCCGACCGCGCCCAAGCCGCCATCGCCGCTTGCTGGGGCATGAACCAAGCCCCCGGCGTGCAAGCCTTGTTGCAAGCCGCCTGCCCGCGCTGAGCGGGGGACCCGCTAGGCCTGCGGCCCACCCCGCCTGTGCACCCCAACTTGTCGCCCAAGCGCAAGCCAGGTGCATGGCCTTTCGATACAGTCAGCCGTTTTCATCCCCCACCCATTTGTCCACAGGAGAAGCCCCCCATGAGCACCCATCCCGACCCCGCCCTCATCGACGACTTGGTGCTGGCCAACCACATCTTGGTCAACCAAGGTGTGCTCGACGGCTTTGGCCACATCAGCGTGCGCGACCCGGCCAACCCGCAGCGCTTTTTCATTGCCCGCAGCATGGCCCCGGCCCTGGTGCAGGCCGACGACATCCTGGCCTGCGACCTCGACAGCAACGTGATCGACGAGCGTGGCCGCAAAACCTATCTCGAGCGTTTCATCCACGGCGAAATTTTCAAAATGCGCCCCGATGTGAATGCCGTCATCCACAGCCATTCGCCCTCGGTCATCCCGTTTGGCGTCACCGGCGCGCGCTTGCGCCCCATCTGCCACATGAGCGGTTTTTTGGGCGCAACCACACCGGTCTTTGAAATTCGCCACAGCGCCGGTGAAAGCTCTGATTTGTTGGTGCGCAACCACGCCCTGGGCAAAGCCTTGGCCGAGGTGCTGGGCTCACACCCTGTCGCCTTGATGCGCGGCCACGGCAGCGTGGCGGTGGGCAGCTCGATCAAACAAGTGGTTTACCGCGCCATCTACACCGAAAACAACGCCCGCTTGCAAGCCATGTCCATGCCCTTGGGCGAGGTCAGCTACCTCACCGACGGCGAAGCCAGCGCCACCGCCGAAATGAACGACCAGCACCTGGATCGCCCCTGGCAAATGTGGAAGCGCGACGCCCTGGCTGCGCGCTGAAAACCGCCTCTCCCCGACCCGCCACCGCGAAAGCGCTGCCCAGCGGCACTTTGCCCCACACCTTGAATCCCATGCACATCCCCACCCCGACCCCTTGGCGCGAACTCACCCAAGCCCAACTCGACTGGGCCTACGACCAAGTCCACCACGCGCCCAACGCCTCCGAAGTGCTGCCCGCCTGCGCGGCGTTCAGCCAAGCGGTGCAAGCGCGTTTGCAAGCGCGAGGCCTGCACCAGCGCCATGCCTATGGCGCGCACCCCGATGAAGCACTGGATTGGTACCGCAGCCCCCAGGCCAGCGGCGTGCTGGTGTTTTTTGTGCATGGCGGGGCTTGGCGGCGCGGTCGCGCCCAAGACTATGCGATGGCCGCCGAATGGCTCACCGCTGCGGGCTGCAACCTGGTGGTGCCAGACTTTTCAACGGTCACCGACCGAGACGGCCAACTCGGCGTGCTCGCCGATCAAGTGCAACGCGCCCTGGCCTGGGTGGTGCAGCATGCGGCGGCGCACGATGCCGATGCCCAGCGCGTGGTCTTGGTCGGCCACTCATCGGGCGCGCACTTGGCCGCCACCTTGGCCACCACGCCTGTGGCCACGCGCCCTGCGGGCCTCAAGGTGCGCGGTTTGCTCAGCTGCAGCGGCATGTACGACCTGGAGGCCGTGAGCCACAGCGCACGCAGCAGCTATGTGCAATTCACCCCCGAACTGGTCGAGGCCTTGAGCCCACAGCGCCACCTGGACCGCATAGCCCACCCGGTGCGCTTGCTGATTGGCCAAAACGAGTCGCCCGAGTTCATCCGCCAAGGGATCGATTTCAACGCAGCCCTGCAAGCCCGGGGGATGGACAGCACCTGGCACATGGGTGCCGGCCTGAACCATTTTGAAATGTTGTACGCCATGGGCCCGGAGGATGGGTTTTTTGCCCAGCACCTGCGCGCCTTGCTGGCACTGGCTTGAAATTGGCAGACCACAGAAGTGTTGGCCCATCACGTTAGCCTGAATTGACAAATGACCCTTGCGCAAACTAGCATTCGCTCCATGCATTTGCAAACAATTAAAGCGGCAAGCCAGCTCGAATGAACATGCCTGCCCAACACCTCTTCGACGGCCTCAAACAATGGGATGCTGACGAATGGGTGCAGCCCCACCGGGTGCATCGCAGCATCTACACCGAACCGGCGGTATTTGCCCTGGAGCAAGAACGCATTTTTCAGCGCGCCTGGGTGTATGTGGGCCACGAGAGCGAACTGCCCGCACCTGGCGACCACATCTTGGCCCACATGGGCACCCAAGAAATTGTGGTGGTGCGCCAAGCCGATGGCGGCCTGGCCGCGTTTGAAAACCGCTGCAGCCACCGCGGTGCCCGCTTGGTGGTGCAGCCCCAAGGCCAGGCGCGCCAATTCACCTGTGCCTACCACGCCTGGTCGTTTCAACTCGATGGCCAATTGCAAGCCATGCCCTTGCCCCAGGGCTACGCGACCAGCGCCGACACGGCCCAGCGTGGCCTGACACGCATCCGCCAGGTGCAAAGTTACCGCGGCTTCATCTTTGCTTGCCACAGTGAGTCAGCGGCTCCCCTGGTGGATTTTTTGGGCGGTCTCGCCAGTGCGCTCGACAACATGGTCGACCGCTCGCCCAGCGGCCGCTTGGTGCAAACCGGCGGCAAGCTGCGCATGCTTTACCAGGGCAACTGGAAGCTGTTCATGGAGAATGCGGTCGACTTGGTGCACCCGATGTTTGTGCACGGCGGCGCGGTGGCGGTGGCGCGCCAGCATCCCGAATGGGCCGCCCACGACGGCGTGACCGGGCAAACCACCCAGATGCTGCTCGCCAATGGTTTGAAACTCAGCGAATGGGATGGCGTGGATTTGCACGCCCATGCCGGAGGCCATGTGTACATGGGTGGCTTTTACCGGGGCGGGGTGATCGCCGCACAGCGCGAGGATCCGGTGTTCAACGCCTACCAAGCCGCCTTGGTGCAGCGCCACGGCCCGGAGAAAACCCAGGCGGTGTTGGCCGTGGACCGCTTCAACAACCTGATCTGGCCCAATTTATCGGTGAACTCGCGCTTTCAAACCGTGCGCATGGTGCAACCCCTGGCGGTGGACCAAACCCTGGTCACCAGCTACTGCTTTGCCATGGAAGGCGCACCGCCCGAGATGCACGCCCTGAGCCTGCGCTTTTTGAACACCGCCAGCTCACCGGGCTC
This sequence comes from Limnohabitans rimovensis (SeqCode), assembly GCF_965234775.1. Classification (GTDB taxonomy): domain Bacteria; phylum Pseudomonadota; class Gammaproteobacteria; order Burkholderiales; family Burkholderiaceae_C; genus Limnohabitans; species Limnohabitans rimovensis. Next base: position 144,658 of record NZ_OZ248570.1, read on the forward strand.
CCTGGTGGCCAGCGACGACCTGGAAATTTTCGAACGCTGCCAACAAGGCCTGAGCCAAGGCCTCAACGATTGGATCGACACCAGCCGAGGCTTGGGCGGCGACCAAACCATCAGCCCCAGCCACTGGCAAGCCGCTGGCACCAGCGAGCTGCCGATCCGCCACCAATTGCAGGCTTGGCTGCAATGGATGCGCACCCCCTGAGGCCAGCTGCATGCACAACCCCACCGACTGGAACCCGCCCGATTGGCACCGTTTTGTGTGGGACGAAGCCGCCTTGCTGGACGCACGCGGTTTTGTCGCTTGGGTGAATTTGTTCACCGCCGATGGGCGCTACTGGATGCCCACCCACTCGCAAGCGCTGGAGAGCGAGCCCGCCCTGGCCTTGTTTGATGAAACCCCCGAGGTGTTGTTGCTGCGCGCCGAGCGCTTGCTGCACCCCATGACCCATGTGCAAACCCCGCCCTCGCGCACCCACCACCATGTGAGCGCAGTGCGCTTGCAAGACAGCAGCGCGCACCAGGTGGTGGTCAGCTCGATGCAGTGGATCGTGGAGCAGCGCGCCGGGGTGCAACGCCACTTCAGCGCCAAGGTCTTGCACCGATTGCAGCGCACGCCTCAGGGCTTGAAAATCGCCCTCAAGCGCGTTGACCTGATCGACGCCGATGCCGCGCACCGCGCCCTGCCCTTCCCCTTGTGAGGCCTGCGCCATGGACCCCACGCCCCACCACAACCGCATGAACAGCGAGCCCCGCGTGAATGCACCGCCCCACGATTGGGTTGGCCAAGGCCTGCCGCGCGAGGGCGCGCGTCGCTATGTGGCCGGGCGTGGCCGCTACACCGACGATCTGCGCGTGCCCGGTTTGCTGCACGCGGCCTTTTTGCGCAGCCCGTGGGCCCATGCCCGTTGGTCGGCACCTGACCTGAGTGCGGCCCGCGCCCTGCCCGGTGTGCGCGGGGTCTGGCAAGCCAGCGATTTGGCCGGCATTTGCCAAACCTGGACCACCGCCTTGGCCACCTTGCCCCAGCACCGCAGCGCGGCCCAAGGCCCGCTGGCCGATGGCCAAAGCCATTGGCAAGGCCAACCGGTGGTGCTGGTGGTGGCCACCAGCCGCGCCGTGGCCGAAGACGCCATGGCCTTGATCGACATCGCTTGGGAAGAATGCCCGCCGGTGGTCGATGCGGCCGCCGCTTTGCAAGCCGACAGCCCGCTGATCCACCCCAGCCTGGGCAGCAACCTGGCCCTGGCCCACCAGATCGGCGGCGACAGTTTTGCCGCAGTGGCCGCAAAAGCGCATTGCGTGGTGCAGCGCGAGTTGGTTTACGCCCGCCACACCGGTGTTCCGCTGGAGGGGCGCGCCATCATCGCCGAGTTTGACCCGTCCAGCCGAAACCTCACGGTGCACCAATCGACCCAGGTGCCGCAGCAAATGCGCGCCTTGTTGGCGCAGTTGTTTGGTTTGCGCGAGACCGATGTGCGCGTGCTCACACCCGATGTGGGTGGCGCCTTTGGCATCAAGCTGCATGTGTACGACGACGAGATGGCCACCGTAGCGGCTTCGGTTTTGTTGGGCCAACCGGTGAAATTCATCAGCGACCGTTTTGAAGCCTTTAACAGCGATGTGCATGCGCGCTCTCACCGCGTCAACGCCCAGCTGGCGCTCGATGCGCAAGGCCAGGTGCTGGGCTTTGCGGTGGACGACTTGATGGACATTGGCGCCTATTCCATGTTCCCGCGCACCAGCGTGCTCGAAGGCATGCAAACCGTGTCATTGGTCGGTGCGCCCTATGCGGGGGCGGTGCTGCAAGCGCAGCTGCGCGTGGCCTACCAAAACAAAGCCCCGGTGGGCGCGTACCGGGGCGTGGGCCAGCCGGTGGCTTGCGCCATCACCGAGCAATTGATGGACGCGGGCGCGGCCGCGCTGGGCCTGGACCCGGCCGAATTGCGCCGGCGCAATTACCGCGTCACGGCCCAACATGGCGCCACCGGCGCCAATGGCATGGACCTGGGTGGCCTGTCGCACCACGCCTGTTTGGAGCGCTTGCTCGAACTGATGGATTACCCCGGCTTGCGCGCCCAACAGCTTGAGATGCGCGCTCAAGGCCGCCACTTGGGTTTGGGCCTGGCGGCGTTTGTCGAGCTCACCGCCCCTGGCCCAGCGTTTTATGGCGCCGCTGGTGCGCCCATCACCGCCCAAGACGGTTGTGTGCTGCGCTTGGAGCCCGATGGCGGTGTGACCTGCATGATCAGCAGCACCGACCAAGGCCAGGGGATTGATACCGTGCTGCAACAGTTGCTGGCCCAAAGCCTGCACCTGGACATGGCCGCCGTGCGCGTGGTGCGTGGCGACACCCACAGCGTGCCCGCCGGTGGCGGCACCTGGGCGTCGCGCGGCATGGTGGTCGGTGGCGAGGCCGCGTTGCTGGCCGCCCAACAACTGCTGACGCAATTGACCCAACTCGCTGCGGCGGTGATGCAGGTGGATGCCACCCAGGTGCAATGGCGCCACGGCGCGTTTCACCATGGGACGCAAAGTGTGGAATGGCAGCGCCTGGCGCAAATGCTGCACTTTCGCCTGCACGAATTGCCCGCTGGCTTTCAGCCCCAATCCTTTGCCATCGCCAGCGCCAGCGCGGTGCCCCAGCGGCCCTTCATGGCCTCCAACGGCATCCAAGCCAGTTGGCTCGAGGTCGATGCCGACACTGGCTTTGTCACTCTGCTCAAACATTGGGTGGTGGAAGACTGCGGGCGCGTGCTCAACCCCTTGCTGGCCGACGAACAGTTGCGCGGCGGTGTGGTGCAAGGCATTGGCGCGGCGCTGTTTGAAGAATGCCGCTACGACGAGCAAGGCCAACACGTGACCTCCACCTTGGCCGACTACCTGGTTCCCATGGCGGGTGAGATGCCCGACATCGTGATCGCCCATGTGCACACCCCCGTGACCCACACCTTGCTCGGCGCCAAAGGCATTGGCGAGGCCGGCACCATTGGTGCGGGCGCGGCGGTGGCCAATGCGGTGCACGATGCGCTGGCGCCTTGGGGCGTGCACATCGCCAGCCAGCCCTACACGCCCGAGAGAATTTTGCAGGCCCTGGGCCGGGTGGGCCAACGCGCATGAAGATCACCGCCATCCACGAAGCCACGCTGCCGATTGGTTCGGCGATGCGCAACGCCTCGATTGCCTTTGACCAAATGACCGCCTCGGCCCTGGTCATCCGCACCGATCAAACGATCGGCGGCGAGGCCCTGGTCGGTTTGGCGTTTGACTCGATTGGCCGCTACGGCAAAGGCGGCCTGCTCCGCGAACGCTTCATACCGCGCTTGCTGGCTGCGGCACCCAGCGATTTGCTCGACGAACACGGCCACATCGACCCGGCGCGCTGTGTGGCCGTGCTCATGCGCGGCGAGAAACAAGGCGGCCACGGCGAGCGCCCTGGTGCGGTGGGTTTGCTCGACGCAGCGCTGTGGGATTTGCGCGCCAAACAAATGGGCCTGCCGCTGTGGCAATGCCTGCGCGATGCCACGGGCCTCATGGGCACCTCTGCCACTGCGCCATCCACTGCCACCACAAATGAAACGGCGCGAGTCCACACCACTGCTGCGGCCACTTCAGCGCCGCCACGCATCGCCACTTACGCCTCCTGCGGCCACTTCACCGACAACCCCAACCCGCAAGCGCTGCGCGACGAAGTCGCCCAGTGCCTGGCCTGGGGCTACACCACGGTCAAGATCAAACTCAGCGGGCGTGACGCCAAGCTCGATGCCCAGCGCATCGCCAGCGCCCTGAGCGCGGGCTTGCCGGCATCGCACTTGGCGGTGGACCTGAACGGCCAGTGGCAAGCCGGTCACACGGATGTGCTGGCGGTGCTGGCCGAGCATCGCTTGGCCTGGGTGGAAGAGCCCACCCCGGCGCTCGATTACGCCGCCTTGACTGCCTTTTGCCAAGGCCACAGCGGCCCCGTCGCCACCGGCGAAAACCTGTTCTCGCTCGATGACGCCACCAACTTGTGGCGCTACGGCGGCTTGCGCCCGAACCAAGACCGCTTGCAAATGGACATCTCTTTGTCTTACGGCGTGGGCGAGTACCGTTACATGATGGATCGCGCCGAATCGCTGGGATGGTCGCGCCAAGCCTTTTGGCCGCATGCCGGCCATTTGTTCGCCGCCCATGTGGTGGCCGCGTTCGGTCTGGGCAGCCACGAATCGGCCCCCGACCCCAGCCGTTTGTATGGCGGCTTTTGGGACGGCGTGCCGGTGGTCGATGGCCACCTCCATGTGCCCGCCCACCCCGGTGTGGGGTTTGAGCACAAAGCCAACCTCATGGCGGCCTTTGACCAACGGCCATGAACAGGCCGCACCCTCACCCTTGATGCCCACTCCCTTCACACCGCCATCCACCCCCATTTAACCGATTGAACCCTGGAGCCCCCATGACCACTGCCAAACTGCGCCACATCGCCATTTCCGTGCCCGACCTGGAAGCCTCGGCGGCCTTTTACGAACAAGCCTTTGGTTTGAAGCGGGTGAATTTTGTCGTCACCCCTTATGGCGACGGCTTGTCGCTGAGCGACGGGGTGATCAACCTCACCTTGCTCAAGTTCCACACCGACGACGCGGCCGGTGACGAGCGCGGCAAAGACTTTGTGGGCATCCACCACATGGGCTTCATCGTCGACGACTTGGAGGCCATGAGCGAGCAGATCAAAGCCAGCGGCGGCACCTTCCACCGCGAACTCAAAGGCGGCAATGGAGTGGACTTTGAGCGCAAATTCCGCGACCCCAATGGCATTGTGTTTGACATCTCGCACCGCGGTTGGGTTGGCATCGATCCGGCTGCACCCTGAACGCAGCGCGCACGCACACCTGCCTCGACACCCGCAAGCCTGAACACCCAGCCGCACTGACCGCCGCCACCCAACGCGCCCATGAAATCCACCGCCTTCGATTACCTGTGCCCGCGCACGCTCGATGAAGCCTTGCACGCCTTGGCCTCGCACGGCAGTGACGCCACGGTGCTGGCCGGTGGGCAAAGCCTGATGCCCATGCTGTCGTTTCGCATGCTCGAACCCGGTTTCCTGGTGGACATCAACCGCATCCCCGGCCTGGACAACATCGCGTTGGACGGCGACACGCTGCGCATCGGTGCTTTGGCGCGCCACGCGCAGGTGATGGCCCATCCTTTGGTGGCCCAACACCTGCCCTTGTTGGCCCAGGCGATGCCTCACATTGCCCACGCCGCCATCCGCGAGCGTGGCAGCTTGGGCGGCAGCCTGTGCCTGGCCGACCCCGCCGCCGAATTGCCAGCATGCATGCTGGCCCTGGACGCGCGCCTGCACTTGCGCTCACACCAAGACACGCGCGAGGTGGCTGCCGCCGACTTTTTCCAAGGCCTGTACCAAACCGCCCTGGCCCCGGGTGAGTTGCTCACCGAAGTGCGCATCCCGGTGCCCGAGGCAGGCAGCGCCATGGTGTTTGACGAATTCAGCCGCCGCCACGGCGACTACGCCATGGCTGGCCTGGCCGCTTGGTCGCACCCGGCCAGCCAACGCAGCCGCTTGGTGTTTTTGGGTTGTGGCGACCGGCCCACCCGCGCTGTGCGCGCCGAAGCCTTGCTCAATGCCCGCGACGGCATGCCCAGCTACGCCGACCTGCGCCAAGCCATCGATGCCGACCTGCACCCCGAGGCCGACCTGCAAGCCCAGCCCGACACCAAGCGCCACTTGGCCACTGTGCTGCTGCAGCGCGCTTGGCCCCGCCTGTGACACCAGCCACCCCCGAGACTGCCATGAACCCCTTGCACCCCTTGTCTTTGCACGTCAATGGCGTGGCCGTCCAAGCCCAGGTCGAGCCGCGCCAACACCTGGCCGATTTTTTGCGCGAGCAGATGGGCCTGACCGGCACCCACCTGGGGTGCGAATACGGCGTGTGCGGTGCCTGCACCGTGCGGGTGGATGGGCGCATCGTGCGCGCTTGTTTGATGCTGGCCATCCAAGCCCAGGGCTGTGAAGTGCAAACCATTGAAGGCTTGGATGCCCAAGGGCAATACAAAGACCTGCAACAAGCGTTTGTGGCGCGCAACGCTTTGCAATGCGGTTTTTGCACCCCCGGCATGGTGATGTGCGCCAGCGCCTTGCTCGAACAAGGCGGCTGCCCCAGCCGCAGCGACATCCGCGCCCACATCAGCGGCAACTACTGCCGCTGCACCGGCTACGAAGCCATCGTCGACGCGATCGAGGTCACTGCCCGCACCCGCGCTGCGACCACCAAGGCTTAGCGCCGGAAAAAAACTCAACCCCGCTGCCACGCCAGCGGGGGACGAGTGTTCAGGCGGCTTGCATGCGCCCCAACATGTGCTTCAACGATCCCAGCAAGCTGGTTTTTTGCGTCTCTGACATGCCCACCAAAGCCCGCTCGCGAACGGCCACGGCCATGGGCAAGATGCGCCGGTACATGGCCTCACCCAGCGGCGTGGTGTAGAGCCGCACGGTGCGGGCGTCTTGGGTATCGATTTGGCGGCGCACATAGCCATCGGCCTCCATGCGGCTGAGCAAGCGGCTCAGGCTGGAATGGGGCACCACCGCGTACTCCGACAGGTCGGTGATCGAGCTGCCATTTTTTTGGGCCAGCACCGCCAACACGCGCCAGTGCTGAAAGCTCACCTTCAAGGGGCGCAAATCCAACTCCAACTGGCGGTTCATCAGACCACTCACGCGGATCATGAGATAAGGAACGGAATCGTCCAGCGTGAAGTCGTCCAAATCCCGTGTTGCATCTTGTTTCATCGCAGTCAAGTACCGTTTTGGTTCGATTGAAATGCTAAAGATGATAATATTTTTATAGATTAATCATGTAAGCACATTCGCGATATTTGTATGTATTTACCCTGATCAGCGCAATACCAACAAAACCGCCATGGTCAACAAATACGCGAACAAAACTTGGCGAAACGCTTTTTCGCTGATGAACTGGCCCAAGAACCGCCCCAGGTACAAGCCCACGGCCATGGGCAGCAAGGCCAATATAGAAAACCCCACTTCCCCCAGGCCCATGCGGTCGTAATAAAACATGGCGCTGTACAGGGGCAAAGAGCCAAACAAGTACACGATGCTGATGCCACCGATGAACTGCTCGCGGCTGAGCCGCAAAGCCATCATGTAGGTGATGATGATCGGCCCCGTCAAGGACGACACCGCGCCCAACATGCCGGAGAACATCCCCACACATGCGCTGACCCAGCGCTCGCGGCTTGGTGAGACGTCAAACTGCGGCTTGAAGGCCATCAGCACCACCGCCAACACCAGCACCCCGGCCAGCATGCGGTTGAGGTGGCGCACATCGAGTTCGAGCGTCATGCGCACGGTCAAGACGGTGGCAAACAATTGCGCCAGCGACAGCGGCCAAAAGCGGCGCAGGTTTTGCCGCCACTGGCCCACCGTCCACACCTGCCACAGGTTGGAGCCCATCACCGGCACAGCGACCAAGGCCATGGCTTGTGGCGCGGGCATGACCAGCGACATCATGGGCACGGCCAGCATGGGCAGGCCCACACCAATCGCGCCCTTGACCACCCCACCGACACAAAACGACAACACGCCCACGGTGAGCATGAGCGCCAAACCAGGGGTGGACAACCAGTTGTCCCACAGCGCAACCGCGCTCAAAGCCGCACCGCTTCCAAGCCCAGACGGTCCCTGTGGGTGCGCTGGGTAACGCCTGGGGGCCGTGCAGCTGTGGTCATTCCTTTTGGATCCCGGCCTGGGCCACGGCCTTGCCCAAGCGATCGACCTCTTCGAGCACCGCACGGTGGCATTCGGCGGCGCTGCCGCCAATGGCCTCGATGCCTGCATTGCTCAAGGTTTGCACGACCTCGGGCATTTTGGCGATGGCGGCCATCTCATTGCTGATGCGCTCAATGGCCGCAACAGGGGTGCCGGTGGCAGCAAACACGGCGATGATCGGGGCAAAGTCAAAGCCGGGAATGGTCTCGGCAATGGCTGGCACATTGGGTTCTTGGGCAGAACGCTTGGCCGCGTTGTTGCCCAGCAAACGCACCTGGCCACTTTTGACAAAGCCCAGCAACGAGGGCAAGGCCGAGAACAGCATGTCCACCTGCCCACCGACCAAGGCCGGTACCGATTGGCCCGTGCCCTTGAACGGGATGTGGGTGATCTCCAACCCCAATGACGCCTTCATCGACTCCATGGTCAGGTGATGGGTGCTGCCAATGCCCGAAGAGCCATAGGTCAAGGTACCGGGTTTGGCTTTGGCCAAAGCTATCAATTCGCGCAGGTTGTTGGCCGGTGTTTTCGGGTGCACCGCCAAATACAGCGGCGCGCGTGCCGCCAACGACACGGCGACAAAGTCGCGCTTGTAGTCGTAACTCAGCGACTTGCTGATCAAGGGGTTGATGGAGAAAGTCGACCCATCGGTCACCATGAAGGTGTAGCCGTCTTTGGGGGCCAAGGCCATGGCTTGTGCCGCCACCATGCCATTGGCTCCGGGCTTGTTGTCCACCGTGACCGGTTGGCCCAAACGCTCACTCAAGCGCTGGGCATAAATGCGTGCCACCGTGTCGGGCAAACCGCCAGCGGCATGGGTGATGACGAATTTGATGGGCTTGTTCGGGTAGGCCTGGGCCCAGGCGTTGCTGGCCATGCCCATGGCCGCAGCCACGGCCCAACACCACAAAAGCCCAAACTTGAAACGTGAGAATGATGAGGTCTGCATGTTTAATTCCTTGAAAAATGTCAGGGTGCTTCGAGCATCGACACCGGGTCGCCATAGCGCGCCGCGGCCTGCACCACTTGCGGGTCGCGCAAGGCGCACAAAAAACCTTGGTCAATGATGGTTTCTTCGCCCGCCGTGACGGTGGCGTCAAGCACCACCAGGTCTTGGTGCACGGGCGGCTCTTCCCAGTTGGGCATGTGGCGGCGAATCCAGTCGCTGGGCTGGGCCAGGTCGATGCCAAAGTGCAACGCCCCCGGCGCATTCGAGCCCGCTGGGTAAATCACGTTTCGCGGTGCGCGGGGATTGAAGCCGCAGCCCCCACCCTCGATGAGTTTGCCGCCCATCAGCATCTCGCGCAACAAACCGGCTTCGGTGCTGTGGCCGTGCACCGCCGTGACCAAGCGGTTGCGAAACTCGACGGCGATGGGCTCTTCAAAGACTTGGTCGAAACCAATCGCCCCTTGGGGGTAGAGCACCCCGTCAATGGCGATGGCCGCATTGCCATCGTGTTTCATGGCCGTGCTGTCCCAAAAATTGGGGCCATGGGTGGGCAGGTAGTGCACGTAGCAGCCGGGTTCATCGGCCTTCATCTTGCCGCGCCAGCGGTTGCCCGCAAACATGGCGTCGCGCATCGCCGCCGTGTAGGGAATCCGCAGGTCGGAGCCACGTGCGTCGCTGAAACGCAATTCAAAATCACGCCCCTTGGGGAAACGCCGCTCGGTGGCGCGGATGATCTCGCCGACCAAATCCACCGGGAAAGCCGCATGCGGCGTGTGCAGCAAATCCAGATCCCGGAAGTAAGTGATCTTGATCCAGCGCTGGCCGGCTTTGCGCTGGGCCACGTTGAACGGATCTTCGATCGAGCAAAACCAGGTCGAGACCACCACATCCACGCCCGCGATCAAGGGTTTGACGGTTTCTGGCACGGCGGGCAAGGTGGTGTTGGGGGCCATGTACATCTCGAAATGGGCCCCGCGCGACAAGCACAGGCCTTGCACGGCTTGGATCACAGCCGGGTCGAGCAGCGGGTCGGTGAGCATGAGCAATCGCTCGCCCGGGCGCACCGCAAACACCTGGAAAAAATTGTCCATGGCCTGAAAGTACTGGCGCGTGGCGATGATTTTGCCCGGCAGTGGAGGCGGTGCCCCAACGAATGCGGCGGGGGTCATGGCCATCAGTCCACCCGCGCGCCGGTCTCTTTGACCAAGCGTGCCCACATGGGAAATTCACGGTTGATGTGCGCTTGGTGTTCAGCCGGTGTGCTGAGCACCGGCTCGGCACCGCGGCCGCGCAAACGCTCCATCACCTCGGGGTCAGACAAGGCGCGCTGCAAAGCGGCATTGATGCGCTCAACCACCGCTGGGGGTGTTCCAGCGGGGGCATACAAGCCATCGCTGGCGGCCAGGTCAAAGCCCTTCAAACCGACCTCTTCCAAGGTGGGCAAATCGGCCAAGCCGCGCACGCGCTGGCGTGTGGTCACGGCCAAGGCGCGCAGCTTGCCGGCCTGGACTTGGGCCAACAGATTGGCGGTGAGGTCGATCATCATTTGCACGTCCCCAGCCAGCAAGCCGGTCAAAGCTGGGCCGCCCCCTTTGTAGGGGATGTGCTGGATATCCACATCGGCCATGCGGCGAAAAGACTCTCCCGCCATGTGCGAGGTGGTGCCATTGCCCGCCGAGGCAAACGACAGCTTGCCAGGGTTGGCCTTCAAATACGTGAGCAACTGTGCAGCGGTTTGAACCGGCAAGTTGGGGTTGACCACCAACATCGCAGGGATGAACGAGACCCGCCCCAAGGTGGCAAAGTCGCGCAACTCAAAACCCGTGCGGGCATACAACGCATGGTTGGTGCCGTGGGTGCCATTGGTGCCGTACAACAAGGTGTAGCCATCGGCCGCAGCACGGGCCACGCCCTCGCTGCCCACATTGCCGCCAGCACCGGGTTTGTTGTCGATCACGATGGCCTGGCCCAAAAATTCGGCCAGCTTGGGCGCGACCGCCCGCGCCAGGTTGTCCGCACCACCCCCGGGTGGGAAGGGCACGACCAACTTGATGGGTTTGCTGGGATAGGCCTGGGCCCATGCCGTGGGAGAAGCGACAGCCATGGATGAGGCTGCGGCCAAAAAGTGTCTGCGTTGCATGGTGTTTTGATTCAGAGGTTAAAAAATTGACAGGGGTGCGACCGTTCAGGTGACCAACTCTGGGCCGGGCACGCCCAAGGCCTGGGCTGAATAAACGCGCCAATCGGTGGTTTTGGGGATCACGCCTTGGAAGGAACAAACCGCTTCGGGGATTTGCAACTCGCCCACCCCGATGGCCGGGCCCCCATTGGCAAAGGACTTCACCGCGTCCAGCATTTGGCGGCGAAAGGCCACGATGGCCATGTCGCTCGCGCCCAAGCGGTCGTGCTCGCGGTCGACGATGGGCCCCATGCCCACCCACATCGCCAAATCTTGGTTCGGAATGCCAGGGATGCCAGTGAAATTGCCCGCCTTCATGGCGGCGCGGTCTTGCTTGAAATGGTTGCCCACATGGCGCGCTGGATGGAAGGCGGTATCCACATCCACACCCACCTCGGTGTGCAAAAACTTGCGCCATGCCGCCGTGTCGGGCGTGGTCTGCGGGTCGCCCCAGGCGATGAAGTGAAACGCGGTGTGTTCGTCATCGATGGGGGTGTTGAAGTTGGCCACGTTGTATTGGTCGTTGGGCGGGATCAAGGCCGCTGCCGGGGCCACAAACACCGTGGTGCGCACGTACTCATGGGTGGCGGCGTTTTGGATCGGTCGGCGCAGCGCCGCATAACGAAAGCCATAGCCGTTGAGCTCGACTTGCATGCGCGGCGCTTTGTCGGTGGAGGGGCGCAACCAGTTTTCGTTGTTGGCCTTGGCACCGTCCACACGGGCGGGCAACATGTCTGAAGAGTGCAAGCTGGAGCTGTGCGCCGAATCGATTTGGCCCTCCAAAATTTGCGCCCAGTTGGCTGGGATGATGATTTTGGCGATGGACACCTGCACATCGTCGGTGGGTGCCCAGCGCGGGGGCACAAAGGGCGTCATGGTCTCCGGCGGGCCCATATACGCCCACACCGCACCCGCCCATTCGTGGGTGGGATAGGCCTTGTGCTTGACCTTGCTGACCAAGCCACTGCCCGTGGGCTCCGAGCTCATCTCGACCACATGACCGCTCACGTCCATCTTCCAGCCGTGATACAGGCAGCGCAAGCCACCGTGCTCGTTGCGGCCATAGACCAGCGATGCGCGCCGATGCGGGCACTGCTCATCCAACACGCCGACCTGGCCCTCGGTGTCGCGAAACACCACCAGGTTTTCGCCCAAGACCCGGGCGCGAACGGGGGTGCCATCGGGCTCGGGCACCTCTTCGGACAAGCACACCACTTGCCAGTGGCGGCGCATCAACTGGCCCATCGGGGCATCGCCCTCGACACGGCACATCAACATGTTTTCTTCGTGGGTCAGCATGGTCGCTCCTGGGCTGGCGGTTTGGGCTGGCGCAGAAATGGCTTGCCCGTATTTGCTTAGTGCTCTAAGATTATGGATCCAGTTTACACCTTGTCAAGCCTTCGGGCTTTGGTACAAACCATGTCCCATTTCTCTTTGGCAGCCGCCCCTTTGAGCGCCTTGCGGGTGCGCCGAAAACACCCCATCGCCCGCGAAATCGTGCGCTTTGAATTGACCCATCCGCAAGGCCAGGACTTGCCAGATTGGTCAGCAGGTGCACACATCCGCTTGTCCACACCCCAGGGCCACATCCGCAGTTATTCGCTGTGCGGCCCTGTCGAAGCGCGCGACCATTGGGCGATTGCGGTCAAGCGCGAGGCGAATGGGCGTGGCGGCTCGGCCAGCTTGATTGACGAGGTTCACGAAGGCGACGAATTGCCCCTTCACGGCGGCGACAACTTGTTTGCCCTGGACCCCCAAGCCCCCGAGCACATCCTGATTGCTGGCGGCATTGGCTTGACCCCTTTGTATGCCATGGCGCAAACCCTGGCCCAAACCCCGGCGGCGAAATTTCACTTGTATGTGTGCAGCCGCGACGCCGAGGGCACGGCATTTTTGAACGAGTTGCAACAAGCCCCTTGGCGTGACCATGTGACCATCCACCACGACGCCGGCGACCCCAGCCAAGCGCTGGACCTGTGGCCGCTGTTGGAAACCCCCAGCGCCGCCCATGTGTATTGCTGTGGCCCACAAGGCCTGATGGACTGCGTGCGCGACATGAGTGGGCATTGGCCCACCCACCACATCCATTTTGAAAGCTTCGGCGCCAGCCAACAGGGTTGGGCCGAGAACCAAGCTTTTGAGGTGGTGTTGCGCCACAGCGGCCAGCGCATCACTGTGCCAGCGGATCGCAGCATTTTGGAGAGCTTGCGCCAAGCGGGTGTGCGTGTGGCCAGCTCGTGCGAGAGCGGCACCTGCGGTTCGTGCAAAACCGGCTTGCTCGCCGGTGCGGTGGAGCACCGCGACCTGGTGCTGTTGGCCGATGAACAGGCCACCCACCTCATGCCGTGTGTGTCGCGCTCGGTCGGTGGCGCCACCTTGGAGCTGGACCTGTGAGGCCTTTGCGCATCGGTGTGGCTGGCCTGGGCCGCGCCTTCACCTTGATGATGCCCACCTTTGTGCACGACCCCCGGGTGCAGTTGGTGGCCGCCTGCGATCCCCAGCCCCTGGCGTGCGCCCAATTTGAGCGCGACTTTCAAGCCCCCCCTGTGGGCTCGGTGGAGGCCTTGTGCCAGCGCCCGGATGTGGACTGGGTCTATGTGGCCACGCCGCACCAATTCCATGCCGAGCATGTGGTGCTGGCCGCCCAACACGGCAAACATGTTCTGGTGGAAAAACCCATGGCCATCCACTTGGCCGACTGCACCCGCATGATCGCGGCCTGCGAGAAAGCCCACACGGCCTTGATCGTGGGGCACAGCCACAGCTTCAATGGGCCGGTGCTGCGCGCCCACCAACTCATCCGCAGTGGGCGCTACGGCCGGGTGCGCATGATCCACACCCTTCAATACACCGATTTTTTATACCGCCCACGCCGCCCCGAGGAGTTGCAAACCGATGCGGGCGGCGGGGTCATCCACAGCCAGGCCGCGCACCAAGTCGACATGGTGCGCTTGCTCGGTGGCGGTTTGGTGCGCAGCGTGATGGCCCACACCGGCAACTGGGACGCCGAGCGCCCCACCGAAGGCGCCTACAGCGCGCTGCTGGCGTTTGAAGGCGGGGCTTTTGCCAGCATGAGCTACAGCGGCTACGGCCACTTTGACAGCGATGCGTGGATGGACGGCATCAACGAAATGGGCTTTGCCAAACCGCCCGGCACGCACGGTGCCGCGCGGGCGCGTTTGCGCAACGTGGCCGACGCGGCGCAAGAGGCGGCACTGAAAGCCGAGCGCAACTACGGCGGGCGCTTGTGGAGCGCGCCCGCACCCGACAGCGCACCGCTGGCCCACCCGCACTTTGGGCCGGTCATCATTGGCTGCGAACGCGCGGATTTGCGCTTGACGCCCACGGGCGTGGCCATCGACGGGCACGACCACCAAAGCTTTGAGACCGTCCCGCTGAGCCCGGTGCCGCGCCAAGAGGTGATCGATGAAATGGTCGCGGCCCAATCGGGCCAAACCACTTTGCACAACGGGCATTGGGCGCGCGCCAGCACGGCGGTGAGCTTGGCCTTGTTGCATTCGGCGCACAGCGGCAGCCCCGTGACCCCTGACCACCAAGTCGCACCGGTGGCATGAAAAAAGACACCCAGCAACTGCTGCGCCACTGGCAAGAAGCGGTGCCCAACGACCGCTTGGCCCACTTGGTGCGCGACACCGCCCGCGCCTACACCCGGGCCTTGCAAGCGCGCTTGGCCCAGCACCAGGTGCCGTTTGGCCACTGGGCTTTTTTGCGCATCTTGTGGCACAGCGACGGCCTGACCCAGCGCGAATTGAGTGTTCAAGCCGGTGTGATGGAGCCCACCACCTTCAGCGCCATGAAGGCCATGGAAGCGCTGGGCTACATCGAGCGCCGCCAAGCGCCCGAGAACAAAAAAAACATGTATGTCTACCTCACGCCCAAAGGCCGGGCCTTGCAAAAAAAATTGGTTCCCTTGGCCGAGCAAACCAACCAAGTCAGCACCCAAGGCCTGAGCGCGCAAGAGGTCCAGGCCACGCGGGGGGTGCTGCTCAAACTGCTGGAAAACCTGGCCGCCGATGAGCAGCTGTGGGTCAGCAAAGCCGCCGACAAATCAGTTTGATGCCAATCGGTTTTTGCGTCGCATCAAACCGTGGTCATCTGTTGGCTCAATCCCGACGGGGCCCCACCAAACCTGCATCAGGCAGCGACGTTTTGCGGCCGACCCGCGGCAAAGGCGGTGATGTTGTCAAACGCCGTGCCAAAAATCACCTCGCAGTTGTCTTTTTCATCAGCGGTAAAGTCCAGCTGCGCGCTGATGGGGATCAGGCACTTAAGAAAGAGTTGGGTGTGCACATAATGCGGCCGTGGTGAAGGCCTTGGACGACCGCCAAATGCATGCGCGCTGGGTGACCCCAGGCGACAAGCCCGAATAAAACCCACCCAACGAAAGACACACCATGAGCCTGGGACGATTGACACTGCCCTCACTGAAATCCCATGTCACCCCCGAAGAATGGCAAGCCCGGGTCGACCTGGCCGCTTGCTACCGGCTGGTGGCGCATTACGGCATGTCAGACATGATGGCCAACCACATCACCTTGCGCGTGCCCGACGAAGAAAACGCATTTCTCACCAACCCCTACGGCATGATGTACGAGGAAATGAGCGCATCGTGCTTGGTCAAGATCGACCATGACGGCCAAGTGCTGCACCAACCCGACTTTGGCGAGCTGAAATACGGCTTGAACAAACCCGGATTTATTTTGCACAGCGCCATCCACAAAGCACGGCCCGAGGTGGCCTGCGTCATCCACACCCACACCCCTGCGGGCATGGCGGTGTCGTCCTTGGCCTGCGGCTTGCTGCCGATGAACCAAACCTCGATGCGCTTTCTGAACATCTGCTACCACGACTACATGGGCGTGGTGCTCGACATGGCCGAACAAGACGTGCTGGTGCGCGACCTGGGCAGCAGCGAGGCCATGGTGCTGCGCAACCACGGCCTACTCACCTGCGGGCGCACCGTGGGCGAGGCCTTCAACTGGATGCACCGCCTGGAGCTGTCGTGCCGCGCCCAACTGCAAGCCATGGCCTGCAACACCCCCTTGCAAACCGTGCCCGACGCGGTGCTGCAAGAAACCTACCTCAACTACCAACCCCAAACCCGCCGCCCCTATGGCGTGATGGAGTGGCCTGGCCTGCTGCGCATGCTCGATCGGATGGACCCGACTTACCGGGATTGAATTTCGCTTGAAAGCCCATCCATTGAAAATCTTATTGGTGCACCAAAACTTTCCGGGGCAGTTCAAGCACTTGGCCCCGGCCTTGGTGGCACAAGGCCATGAGGTGGTGGCCTTTGTCAACCGCAACCTCGAGCCCTACCGCGGCTACCACGTGTTCATGCGCTGCTTGCCGGCCTTGCTGCAACAACGCCCGCGCGCCCACGTGGTATTGGTGGGCGGCGACGAGGTAAGCCATGGCCATGGGCGCGGCCATTGTGGCCAGCGACACCCCGCCTGTGGCGGAGGTCATGGCGCACCAGGTCAACGGCCACTTGGTGCCTTTTTTTGATGTACCGCTGTGGGTCCAGGTCATCGTCCACCTGCTGGACCACCCCGCTGAGCGCGAACGCCTGGGGCGGCAAGCACGCCAAACCATGGTTGAAAAATACGACTTGCACGCGGTGTGTTTGCCCCAGCAACTGGCCTGGGTGCATGCCTTGCTAAAGCCCTGAGGCGATATATCGTCGCGCACCCTTTGGGGTAAAACTCTGTTGGATTTGCCAATCATGGCCCAACCACCGCCAGGAGAGCGCCGCTCGAGGCCCTTGTGCGCTCAAGGGTCCAGGGCAAGAAAGCGGCCAGCCGCGCCACACCGGCGCAAACCCTCAAGCCACCACGGCCACTGACTTGACTTGCACCCACACCGCTTGGCCTGTGTGCAAGGACAAATCCGACCACGCCTTTTGGGTGATGCGCGCCAGCACCGCCCACGGCCCCACGCGCAATCGCACCAACACCTGTGAGGGGTGGGCATCGGGCGCCACCGCCTCGATCACGGCGCTGAGTTGGTTCTGGATGCTGGTGTGAAGCGGCGCTTCGGTGGCGATGCTGACGTCGCGCGCCAAGACGCGCATGCGCACCATCTGTCCCAATTCCACACCGCTGTCGCGCAGCCACATCTGCCCGCCGTCAAAAGCCACGCGGCACAAATGCCAACCGGCGTGGCGCTCGACCACGCTGCCTTGCAGCCATGCGCCCATGTCTTCGCCCACCCACATGGGTTGCTCAATGTTGGCAAACACCTCGGCCACCGAACCCTGGGTTTTGACCTGGCCATTTTCCAGCACCAGCATGTGTGCGCCCAAGCGGGCGGCTTCGTCCACCGCATGGGTCACATACAGCATGGGCAAATGCAGTTCGTCACGCATTTTTTCCAACCAAGGCAAGATGTCTTGACGCCGGGCCGCGTCCAAGGACGCCATGGGTTCATCGAGCAACAGCAAACGCGGTTGGCTGGCTAGCGCACGCGCCAGCGCCACCCGTTGGCGCTCGCCACCCGACAAACCTGCGGTGGAGCGGCCCAGCAACGGACCAATGCCCAACAGATCAACAGCCTGCTCCAAGCTGTGTGTGGTGACACGTTGGCCCGCCCGCTTCAAGCCATAGGCCAAGTTTTGCATCACATCCAAGTGGGGCAACAAACTGGCCTCTTGAAACACATAGCCCACCGCGCGCTGCCAGGTGGGCACAAAAACGCCTTGCGGGTCGTCTTGCCACACCACACCACCCATCTCCACATGCGCGTCTTGGGCCCGCTCCAAGCCCGCCACGCAGCGGAGCAAACTGGTTTTGCCCGAGCCCGATGCGCCCAAGATCACGGTGATGCCCTGGTCGGGCAAGGAAACGTCCAGCGACAACAGATGGTTGGGCCGCTGCAAGCGCAAGCGGATGTGGTTGTGGCCCATGCTCAAGAACCCACCCCCGGCCAGCGCCGCTTGACCGCGGCCAAGGCCAACAACACCACAAACGAAAACACCAACATGCCCAAGGCCAGTGCGTGGGCTTGGGGGTACTCCATGGCCTCGACATGGCCATAAATTTGTGTCGACACCACCCGCGTTTGGCCTGGCACATTGCCACCGATCATCAGCACCACACCAAACTCACCCACGGTGTGGGCAAAGCTCAAGATGGCGGCGGTGACCATGCCCGGTCGCGCCAAGGGCAAGGCCACGGTGAAGAAAGCATCCAGCGGGCGTGCCCCCAAGGTGGCCGCCACTTCCATCGGGCGCCGGCCCATGGCTTCAAACGAATGTTGCAAAGGCTGCACCGCAAACGGCAATGAAAACACCATGGAGCCCAACACCAAACCACTGAAAGTGAACGACAGCAAGCCCCAGCCCATGGCTTGTGTCCACTGCCCCAACCAACCTTGCGGGCCCATCGCCACCAGCAGGTAAAAGCCCAGCACCGTGGGCGGCAACACCAAGGGCAAGGTGACAAACGCCAAGATGGGCGCACGCCAACGCGAAGTGGTTTGCGACAACCACCAGGCCAAAGGGGTGGCCACGATCAACAACAAAACCGTGGTGACACTGGCCAGTTGCACCGTCAAGACCACGGCGCTCCATGCGGAGGCGGCATCCGAGAACCATCCGCTCATCATGGGGGGTCCAAGCGATAGCCCGCTTGGCGAATGATGTCGCGGGCGGTGGGTGTTTTCAAAAACACCATCAAGGCGATGGCCGCTGCATTGTCTTTGCCCTTGGTCAACAAGACGGCGTTTTGCAAAATGGGATCGTGCCAATGGCTGGGAACCAACCATTGGGAACCTGTGGGTTGAGACCCGGTTGCCCCGACTTGTGACAGGGCCACAAAGCCCAGATCGGCATTGCCCGAAGCCACAAATTGATGGGTTTGGTTGATGTTTTCACCTTGCACCCATTTTTTTTCCAAAGCCGCGCCCAGGCCCATGCGCTCCACCACTTGCATGGTGGCGGCACCATAAGGTGCCAGCTTGGGATTGGCGCGCGCAATGCGCTGAAACGACGCTTTGCGCAACACATCGCCTTGCCCATCCACCACCTTGGGGTCTGCGCTCCACAGCACCAATTGACCCACGGCATAGGTGAATGAGGTGTGGGGTACCGCCAATCCCTTTTGCACCAATTGGGCGGGCATAGCGGCATCGGCCGACAACAAGACTTGGTAGGGTGCGCCATTCTGGATTTGGGCCATCAACTGTCCACTGGCACCAAAAGACAACTGGGCCTGGTGCCCGCTGTGTTGGGCAAATGCCTGGGCAATTTGCTTCATCGGTTGCATGAAGTTGGCGGCCACCGCGACCAAAACTTCAGCGGCACTGGCCATGCTCCCAGCCCCACCGAGTGCGGCGGCCATCACAAAGGTTCGAACAATCAAGCGCGTGGCGGTTTTCATGGTGGTCAACGAGTGTAGCCACTGCGGCCAGCTTGCAGTGGCTTGTGGCAGACCATGTGTGCGTGCAGCGGAGGCCGCATCGGGCGCAACGGACGCACCAAACAGGCGGCGCTCAAGAGCGCTGGGCCAGGGGCAAATTGACCAGCAAGTTTTGCGGTTTGAGTTGCAGGTTTTTGCGCTCGTCAACGGCCATGCCCAAATACACCGGGTGGCCCTGCAGATCAGCACGCATGTCCTGGGGAGCGTTGAAGTCCAACCGAAACAAACACATCATGCGTTGCATCTGCTCGGGAGCCACCTCTTGGCCTTGGTACAGGGCATTCAACATCGCGCTGGATTGGGCATCCAACCCGGTGTGCCAGACCCAGTTTTCATCATCAATGTCGGTCACGGTTTGGATGTGCACACCGATACCCAAGAAATGAGCAATCCACCGGCGCAGCACCTCGCACAAGGCGTCAAGCGCCGGTTCACCCCGGTTCATGCACACCACCCAGTCAAACGACTCGCTGCGCGCCCAGTAGGAGGGCGCATTGTCAGCACGCAACACATCGAGATCGACCGTGCGCAGGCTCATGCCACCTTGCTGCAGCAACTCGCCCAAGCTGCCAAAACCACCGGTGGTGGCAAAGCGCTCCACCGTGTCCCGGTCGGCGGCCATGACCGAGCCATCCTCTTGAACCGATATGGTTTGAACCCGAAACAGCATTTCCGCCATGCGCACTTGCAACGCCGTCGCGGTGGTGCCCAAGATGTGGCGCAGCAACACCTGTGTGAGTTGCTGCACCAACAGGGGCGGAACATCAACGCCCTGGCCTTGAAACAAGGCCAAATAACTGGCCTCTAAAGTCGGCTTGGCCAACAAACGCTGGCGAAAGCGCGCCCAAATGGCGTAGTTTTCAGCGGCATCGCGATCCTTCAATGGAGCCAAATGTGCAGCATCAATGTCGCTGCGCGGATGATCCAGGAGTCGCTCGTGCAAGGCCCGCTCATGCGCGCAGGATTGATCGATCGGGGCCAACTCCGGTCGGTGCAATAACCAACGCAAAAAGTCATCGGTCACCGTCAAATGGCCTTGCCCATTCACGCGCAACTGGGTGTGGCCACAAGAGGGCCAGTATTCGTCTGGGTTCATGTTGAATGGCTCATCTGAGGGTAGGCCCTGGTTAGATATTGCATCGGACAAGGCTAGCATGAACCCTCAAACCCATGGCGATCTTCCATGAACAATGGATTTCCTTTTGGCTGCCCCGTGTCATCGACTGCACCTTGCCACCCGAAGGCGCACTGGCCTCCACCATTGGCTGCAGGCTGGGGGCGCCGCACTCAGCCTTTGACAGACCCCGCCGACGCAGACCTGTGTGATCAGTCATGTTTTTGACAGTGAAATGGGTTTTTTGAATACTTAAATACCCAAATAAATCTCGACGAATGGTACGAATATTGCACAAGCATATTGATTGAATCAATATTCTCATGGCAGTCATCAATACCAACGTCAAGGCATTGTTCTCGCAGGCGGCGCTCAAATTGACCGAGCGCAACCAGCAAGTTTCGATGCAGCAGTTGTCGACCGGCAAGCGCATCAACTCGTCACGCGACGATGCGGCGGGTATGGCCATTGCCACACGCATGACCCAGCAAGTGCGCAGCTTGAACCAAGCAGTGCGCAACGCAGGCGATGCGATCACCTTGATTCAAACCGCTGAGGGCGCGACCAACGAGATCACCGACATGCTGCAACGCATGCGTGAGTTGGCCATCCAAGCCTCCAACGACACCAACAACAACGAGCAGCGCAGCTACTTGGACCTGGAATTCCAGCAGCTGAAAAAGCAAATCGTTCAAATCGCCGACAACACCGAGTGGAACGGTTTCCCCGTGCTGAACGGCAGCACCGGCGAGCGCGTGGGCATCAAACCGGTCTACAAAACCACCTCCGAGCCGACGGTGGCGGAACATATCCGAATCACGGCGGGCAAACCGACATCGTCGGCAGCATCCATTCGCACGGGCGGCGCTTCGGGCACTGTGACCGGTGTGACCGAAACCTCGGTGTTGACCTTCCCGGCCATGAGCAAGGGCCAAACCATCACCGTAGCGGGTTTGACCTATACCGCCACTGTCGCCAACAGCGGCGCCGAGGTGGCCGCCGCGTTTGCCAACATCAGCAGCGGTGCGACAGCAGGTGCCAGCACCAAGGGCACCTACAGCGGCACCTTGGCCGCATTCAGCTCTGGTGCCAAATCCGCCAGCAGCGACGTCGCCTTCACCAGCACCACGCGCTTCACCAATGTGACCGACATTGCCGTCTCCAGCGGCACCAGTATCACTGGTGGCGCGATCGCCCTCGCACCCACCGTGTACACCCCCCCGGCCCAACAAGGCGCAGCGGGCGGCGGCATGATCTTGGGTGGGGCGGGTGCGTTTGCCAAATCGGGCTCTTTGTCGGTGGTGGCAGGTGGTGCGTCAACAGTCACCTCGGCCACGTTCACCCTGGACGACGGGCAAATCCTGGACCTCAACGTCAACAGCGCGGTCACCATCTCTGCCGGGGTTGTGACCATCAATAGTCCGCCCTGAACAATTGAATTTCTCAAACTACAACGCCATAGTTTGTCCGCTGAGATGGCGAAATGGCTTGCAGCACCGTCTG
>NZ_OZ248571.1:0-155095 GCF_965234775.1 Limnohabitans rimovensis (SeqCode)
GAGATGTTCCGCAAACTGCTGGACCAAGGTCAAGCGGGCGACAACGTGGGAATTTTGTTGCGCGGCACCAAGCGCGAAGACGTGCAGCGCGGCCAGGTGCTGTGCAAGCCCGGTTCGATCAAGCCGCACACCCACTTCACGGCTGAGATTTATGTGTTGAGCAAAGACGAGGGTGGTCGCCACACGCCTTTCTTCAACAACTACCGCCCCCAGTTTTACTTCCGCACGACGGACGTGACGGGCGCCATCGAGTTGCCAGAGGGCAAAGAGATGGTGATGCCGGGTGACAACGTGTCGATCACGGTGAAGTTGATCCACCCGATTGCGATGGAAGAGGGCTTGCGCTTTGCCATCCGCGAGGGCGGTAAAACCGTCGGCGCCGGCGTTGTTGCCAAGATCATGGCCTAACCCATAAGCTCTTGGCCCTTGTGCACGCGCCGGTGCGGCGCGCCTCGGGCCTGAACTGACCAGGAATAAAAATGTCTGCCAAGCAAAAAATTCGCATCCGCCTCAAGGCGTTTGATTACAAATTGATCGACCAGTCTGCGGCCGAAATTGTTGACACTGCCAAGCGCACCGGCGCGATCGTCAAAGGCCCTGTGCCCTTGCCGACACGCATGAAGCGCTTTGACATCTTGCGTTCACCGCACGTCAACAAATCCAGCCGCGACCAACTCGAGATTCGCACGCACCAGCGATTGATGGACATCGTGGACCCCACTGACAAAACCGTGGATGCCTTGATGAAGCTCGACTTGCCCGCGGGCGTGGATGTCGAAATCAAGTTGCAGTGAGTGAGGGCCCCTTCGCGGGGGCCAATTTAAGCTTTGTGCCCAAGGCTTGTGCTGAACCCAAAGTTCAGATATAATCATGGGCTCACTGGCGCCAGTGAGAATTATCAACCTTCTTTCACGTCAAAACGTGGCTGCCAATTGAAGTGGTCGCGGTGAGAGTTTTGGAGAAAACAATGAGTCATAGCACCCTATTGGGACTGCTGGGCCGCAAGGTGGGCATGATGCGTCTGTTCACCGATGACGGGGATACTGTTCCTGTCACGGTGGTGGATGTGTCTGACAACCGCGTGTCTCAGGTGAAAACCCAAGAAAACGACGGCTATGTGGCCTTGCAGGTCACATTTGGTTCGCGCAAAGCTTCGCGTGTGTCCAAGCCCGCCGCTGGCCATTTGGCCAAGGCTGGCGTCAAAGCTGGCGAAATCACCCAAGAATTCCGCGTCACTGCTGAGACCGCTGCCCAATATGCGGCAGGCTCTGCTGTGCCGGTCAGCGCTGTGTTCAGCGTGGGCCAAAAAGTGGATGTGCAGGGCACCTCCATCGGCAAGGGTTTTGCGGGCACGATCAAGCGCCACAACTTTCATTCCCAGCGCGCATCGCACGGTAACAGCCGTTCGCACAATGTGCCGGGTTCGATCTCTATGGCGCAAGACCCAGGTCGTGTGTTCCCTGGTAAGCGCATGTCGGGTCATATGGGTGACGAAACGGTCACCACGCAAAACCTCGACGTGGTGCGCATCGATGAAGCGCGTCAGTTGTTGCTCATCCGTGGCGCAGTGCCTGGTTCGGCCGGTGGCTTCGTCACCGTGCGCCCTGCCATCAAAGCCAAGTCCAAAGGAGCGAACTGATGCAGCTCGAACTCCTCAATGACCAGGGTCAGGCTTCGTCCAAATACGATGCGCCTGAAACCGTGTTTGGTCGCGAATACAACGAAGACCTGGTGCACCAAATTGTGGTGGCTTACCAGGCCAACGCTCGCCAAGGCACGCGTGCTCAAAAAGACCGCCAAATGGTCAAGCACTCGACCAAAAAGCCGTTCAAACAAAAAGGCACCGGTCGCGCTCGCGCTGGTATGACGTCATCGCCCTTGTGGCGCGGCGGCGGTCGGATTTTCCCGAACAGCCCAGAAGAAAACTTCACCCAAAAAATCAACAAGAAGATGTACCGTGCCGGCATGGCCGCCATCTTCTCCCAGTTGGCGCGTGAAGGTCGTTTGGCTGTGGTGGATTCGCTCAAAATTGAAGCGCCCAAAACCAAATTGCTGGCGGCCAAATTCAAGGCCATGAACCTGCAATCGGTGCTGGTGATTTCGGATGTGGTCGACGACAACCTTTACTTGGCTTCTCGCAACCTGCCCAATGTGCTGGTGGTT
The DNA here is from genome assembly GCF_965234775.1 of Limnohabitans rimovensis (SeqCode). Classification (GTDB taxonomy): domain Bacteria; phylum Pseudomonadota; class Gammaproteobacteria; order Burkholderiales; family Burkholderiaceae_C; genus Limnohabitans; species Limnohabitans rimovensis. The sequence continues at coordinate 2,164 of NZ_OZ248571.1, forward strand.
GAGCCCCGTTACGCAGATCCTTTGTCGCTGGTGCATTACAAAAAAGTGCTGGTCACCAAGGCGGCCATCGATCAGCTCAAGGAGATGTTCGCATGAGCGCAGTGAAATATGACGAAGGTCGCCTGATGGCGGTTTTGGTGGCTCCCATCGTGTCTGAAAAAGCGACCATGGTGGCTGAGAAAAACAACTCTGTCACCTTCCGCGTGTTGCAAAACGCCACCAAGCCCGAGATCAAGGCAGCCGTTGAACTGATGTTCAAGGTCGAGGTCAAGGGCGTTTCCGTGGTCAATATCAAGGGCAAGAGCAAGCGCTTTGGTCGTTCCATGGGCCGCCGCGACAACATTCGCAAGGCTTATGTGACGCTGAAAGCCGGCCAAGAGCTCAACCTGTCTGGGGAGGCTGCGTAATCATGGCGGTCATCAAAATGAAACCGACCTCACCCGGCCGCCGTGCCGTGGTCAAGGTCACCCGCGACCACCTCTACAAAGGTGATCCTTATGCGCCTTTGTTGGAGCCGCAGTTCCAAAAAGCAGGTCGCAACAACAATGGTCACATCACCACCCGCCACAAAGGCGGTGGTCACAAGCACCATTACCGCGTGGTCGATTTCCGTCGCAACAAGGACGGCATTCCCGCCAAGGTTGAGCGCGTGGAGTACGACCCCAACCGCACAGCCCACATTGCTTTGTTGTGCTACGCCGATGGCGAGCGTCGCTACATCATTGCACCGCGTGGCTTGGAAGTGGGCGCCAGCCTGATGAGTGGTGCAGAAGCGCCCATTCGCGCCGGTAACGCACTGCCCATTCGCAACATTCCGGTGGGCTCGACCATTCATTGCATCGAGTTGCAACCTGGCAAAGGCGCTCAAATCGCGCGCTCTGCGGGCACCTCTGCCACTTTGTTGGCACGTGAAGGCACTTACGCCCAGGTGCGCATGCGCTCCGGTGAGGTTCGCAAGATCCACATCGAATGCCGCGCCACCATCGGCGAAGTCGCCAATGAAGAGCACAGCTTGCGCCAATTGGGCAAGGCCGGTGTCAAGCGCTGGATGGGTATTCGCCCCACCGTGCGTGGCGTCGCCATGAACCCGGTGGATCACCCGCACGGTGGTGGTGAAGGACGCACAGGCGAAGGCCGCGCTCCGGTTGACCCATGGGGCAACCTGACCAAAGGCTACCGCACCCGCAACAACAAGCGCACGCAAGTCATGATCGTCTCGCGTCGCAAGAAATAAGGGGTAGGCACAATGACTCGCTCGCTCAAAAAAGGTCCTTTCGTTGACCATCACTTGTTGGCCAAGGCTGATAAAGCCGTGACCAACAAAGACAAAAAACCGATCAAAACCTGGTCGCGTCGCTCCGTGATCCTGCCAGAGTTCATCGGCTTGACCATTGCTGTTCACAACGGCAAGCAACACGTCCCTGTGTATGTGACTGACCAAATGGTCGGGCACAAGCTGGGTGAATTCGCCCTGACCCGTAATTTCAAGGGTCATCCGGCGGACAAAAAAGTCCAGAAAAAGTAAGGAGCCATGATGGAAACACGTGCAGTCCTCAGAGGCGTTCGCCTGTCGGTCGACAAAGGCCGTTTGGTTGCCGACCTGATTCGGGGCAAAAAAGTGGATCAGGCGCTCAATATCCTGAACTTCACCCAGAAGAAGGCCGCTGGCATTGTCAAAAAAGTGCTGGAGTCAGCCATTGCCAACGCAGAACACAACGATGGTGCTGATATCGATGAGTTGAAGGTGAAAACCATTTACGTCGAACAAGGTGCCACTCTCAAGCGTTTCACCGCACGCGCCAAAGGCCGTGGCAACCGCATCAGCAAGCCCACATGCCACGTGTATGTGACGGTTGGCAACTGAAAGGTCTAGGAAGATATGGGACAAAAAATCCACCCCACCGGTTTCCGCCTGTCGGTGAGCCGCAATTGGGCCAGCCGTTGGTATGCCAGCAACCGCGACTTTGCTGGGATGTTGGCCGAAGACATCAAGGTGCGTGAGTACCTGAAGGTCAAGCTGAAAAATGCAGCGGTTTCGCGTGTGTTGATCGAGCGACCTGCCAAGAATGCCCGCATCACCATTTATTCCGCACGCCCCGGCGTGGTCATCGGTAAAAAAGGTGAGGACATTGAAAACCTCAAGCGCGACCTGGCCCAGCGCCTGGGCGTGCCGGTTGCTGTCAACATCGAAGAAGTGCGCAAGCCCGAAATCGATGCACAACTGATTGCCGACAGCATCACCCAGCAGCTCGAAAAACGCATCATGTTCCGCCGTGCCATGAAGCGCGCCATGCAAAACGCCATGCGTTTGGGCGCCCAAGGCATCAAGATCATGTCGGCTGGCCGCTTGAACGGCATCGAAATTGCTCGCACCGAGTGGTATCGCGAAGGCCGCGTGCCATTGCACACCTTGCGTGCAGACATCGACTACGGCTTTTCAGAGGCCAAGACCACCTATGGTGTGATTGGCGTCAAAGTGTGGGTCTACAAAGGCGACACCCTGGGCCGCAATGATGCCCCAGGCGTTCCCGAGCCCCGCAATGAAGATGATCGTCGCCCTCGCGGCCCGCGCCGTGATGCACGCCCCACGGGTGACCGTCCTGCCCGTGGCGGACGCCGACCTGAAGGAACCCAAGCCGCACCGGTGGATGGCAGCGACAAGCCAGCCGAAGCCACCGATGCACCGAAAACCACCGTTAAGCGCGTTCGTAAAGTGTCCGCGCCCGCATCCACTGGCACGGTTGCGGACGGAAAAGGAGAATAAGCATGCTGCAACCAGCGCGCCGCAAATACCGCAAAGAACAAAAAGGCCGCAACACCGGTATCGCCACCCGTGGCAATACCGTGGCCTTTGGTGACTTTGGCCTCAAATCAACCGACCGTGGTCGCTTGACAGCCCGCCAAATTGAATCTGCTCGCCGTGCGATCTCTCGCCACGTCAAACGGGGTGGACGCATTTGGATTCGGATCTTTCCTGACAAGCCCATCTCCCAAAAACCTGCCGAGGTTCGCATGGGCAACGGCAAGGGCAACCCCGAGTACTACGTGGCTGAAATCCAGCCCGGTAAGGTGTTGTACGAGATCGTTGGCGTGCCCGAGCAATTGGCGCGTGAAGCATTCCGTTTGGCCGCTGCCAAATTGCCTTTGCGGACCACGTTTGTGGCCCGCATGATGGGCCAATGAGCCAGGAGATATGACGATGAAAGCATCCGAATTGCGCCAAAAAGATGTGGCCGCCTTGCAAACCGAAGTCAAAGAGCTGCAAAAAGCCCACTTTGCCATGCGCATGCAAAAAGCCACCCAACAACTTAACAACACTGCCCAAATGCGCGTCACCCGCCGCAGCATTGCGCGGGCCAAAACTATTTTGGTCCAAAAGCAAGCGGCCAAATAAGGATCGAACATGACGGAACCGAAAAAATCCCTCAAGCGCACCTTGATTGGCAAGGTGGTCAGCGACAAACGCGCCAAAACCGTGACCGTGTTGGTAGAGCGCCGCGTCAAGCACGCCCTCTACGGCAAGATCGTGGGCAAATCGAGCAAATACCATGCGCACGACGAGCAAGGCGAGTACCACATGGGTGACGTGATCGAGATCACTGAAAGCCGCCCCATCTCCAAAACCAAAAGCTGGGTTGCCACCCGTTTGGTTGAGAAAGCAGCTGCAGTTTGAGTTGATCACCCTCAGCGCTGTCAGACTTTGAAAAACGACCCACAATAGGGTCGTTTTTCATTGGTACATTCCAATATCTTTATTTCAACCTTGCACAGGAGTTCACCATGATCAAAGTCGGAGACGCCCTCCCCACCGCCACCCTGATGGAATATTCAGAAGTCGAAGGCAATGGCTGCAGCATTGGCCCCAACCCGGTCGATGTGGCCAAAGCCTCGGCAGGTAAAACCATCGCATTGTTCGCCTTGCCAGGCGCTTTCACCCCCACTTGCTCGGCCAAACATGTGCCCGGTTATGTCACGCATTTCGACGACCTGAAAAAGGCTGGCGTGGATGAGATTTGGTGCGTCAGCGTCAATGATGCGTTTGTGATGGGTGCTTGGGCCCGTGAACAGCACACCACTGGCAAAGTGCGCATGCTCGGTGACGGCAGCGCAGACTTCACCAAAGCAACCGGATTGAGCTTGGATTTGACGGCGCGTGGCATGGGTTTGCGCAGCAACCGCTACTCCATGTTGATCAAAGACGGCAAGGTCGCCACTTTGAACGTGGAAGGCCCCGGCAAGTTCGAGGTCAGCGACGCCCAAACCATGTTGGCCCAAGCCAAAGCTTGAGCAAAGCTTGTGCGCCATTTGAGCGCATGATGCAAAAAGCCCCCGCCAGGGGGCTTTTGTTTTGGGCATGCCAAAGTTTGAGCAGTGTGGGCGCTTCAAAGATCGACTTTGAGGTAATGCGCTCCGGCAATGGGGTTGTGATAGTAAGGAGGGATTTCCTCAAAACCCAACTCCAAGTACAGCGAGCGGGCCGCTTCCATATCGTCCAAGGTGTCGAGCAATACATGGCTGTAGCCGGCTTGGCGGGCCAGGTCAAGGGTGCGTGAGGCCAGCTCTCGGCCCAAACCAAAACCGCGGAAGGCGCTTCGCACATATAAGCGCTTCATCTCGCTGGCATTGGCGTAATCGCAGCCGTCCAAGGGGCGCAAGGCACAGCAGCCGGCCACCAAACCATCTACGGTGGCCAATAGCAAGGCGCCGCGTGGGGCAGCGTAGTCGCCAGGCAGCAAGGCGAGCTCTTGCGCAAAGCCTTGAAAGCCCAGATCAATGGATAAAGACTGGGCGTATTCTCTGAAAATGGTGGCCGCCTGCGCCAGCAGGTCTGGTGTGTCGGGGCTGATGATCTGGGTATTGGCCATGCGCAGATGCATTCATGGGCTGCCAGGCATGGGCAGATTGACCAACCAAACAACCAAACCTGCGCAAACCACAAGCGTGAGCAAAGCCCGGAAACGGTGGACAGCGCGGTCTTGTGAGGCTGTGGCCTCAAAAGGGAAAACCTTGTCACCACTGAACATGGCTGTCACCAGGTTCTCGCCAAAACGCCAGCGATGAAACACCATGGCCAGCATGTGCAGGCCAAACCACAACAAGAGCAGCTTTTTGCCGACCGCCTTGTGGTACCAAGTGGCCCAAGTGACCGATTGACCGGAGACCCATTGGCTGAAGGGGCCAGTGAACGAAATTTCGTCATCAGCCACCATGCCCGAGGCGATTTGTAATGCCAACAAGACCAAGATACAACAGACCGACCAAGCACCCAAGGGGTTGTGACCGAGTTGCGGTGTGTGCTCGCCCCGTTGGATGGCGCGCACATAAGTGATGGCTGATTGGGGGTGCAACTGAAACCGCTGAAACCGAGACCAGTAACCTCCCCAAAAGCCCCAAGTCAACCGAAACAGCACCAAGGTCAAAACGGCGAAGCCAAAACGTGCGTGCCATGTCATCATGTCGCCGCCAATGTTGCCAGTCACGACCAGGCCTACCACGCAGACCACCAAAAGCCAATGAAACAAACGCGTGGGCAAATCCCAGACGCGGACAGTTGGGGGCGGGTCAGTGGCTGGGGTTGAATGCATGGGTCACAAGATACATGAAAAAACTTGCGTTATTCACAAAGCTTTAAAGTAAGCACTTTATACTGCAGTACTTCATTCCCGCATCCCCCTTACCCAGGAGAAACCCATGACATTCAAGCGCAACCTGTTGATCATTGCCGCAACCCTGACAGCATTGCCTGCCATGGCCCAATTTGCCAAGCCCGAAGATGCCATCAAGTACCGCAAAAGCAGCTTCTTTGTGATGGGCCAACACTTTGGGCGCATCGGCGCCATGGCCCAGGGACGTGTCCCTTTTGACGCCAAAGCCGCAGCTGATAACGCTGCGGTGGTGGAAGTCATGTCCAAACTGCATTGGGCCGCTTTCACAGAAGGCAGCGACAAGGGCGAGACACGCGCCAAGCCCGAAATTTGGAAAGATGCTGCCAAATTCAAAGAGGCAGGTGACAAACTCCAAGCCGAGGCCACCAAACTCAACGCCGCTGCCAAAACGGGCAACTTGGACAACCTCAAGACGGCATTTGCAGCCACCGGTGGCACCTGCAAGGGCTGCCATGACAACTTCCGCAAAGACTGATGGTTTTCCCAGCCACCCGCCCTTTTGATCAAGGGCTGGGTGGCAAATGGCACCTTGCAAAGAGGGCCATCAAAAAAGGGCCATCAGCATGGCAAGCCCAAGCACTGATGCATTCCAGCCAACAGCCCTGAGGCCAAGCGCACTTCAAATGATGTTTTGGTCGCGCAAGCGGGCCATATCTGCAGCACCATAACCCAGCACTTCGCTGAGCACAGCCTCGGTGTGCTCTCCCAACAGCGGTGGGGGATGGTCTTGGCGCACCGGTGTGCGGCTGAGCTTGAGCGGGCTGGCCACCAAATTCACCGGTCCAGCCAACGGGTGTTCCCAGCTTGACACCATGCCACGGGCTTGGATATGGGGGTCGCTGAAGACCTCGGCCAAATTGTTGATGGCCCCGCAAGGCACTTTGGCCGCTTCCAATGCGCTGAGCCAGTCTGCTTTGCGCCGGGACTTCATGGTCGTGGCCAACAGGGGCACCAACACCCCACGGTGTCGCACCCGGGCTTGGTTGGTGGCGTATTGGGGGTCCAAGGGCAAGTGGCCCAGGCCGGCCACAGCACAAAATTTCACAAACTGGCTGTCGTTGCCCACGGCCAAAATCAAATGGTCTTTTTCACCGGTTTCTGATGGCGCGGTTTCAAACACTTGGTAAGGCACGATGTTTTGGTGTGCGTTACCAGCGCGACCCGGCACCTTGCCGGTTTTTTGTCCAGAGACCAAATAGTTGGCACCTAAATTGGCGAGCATGGCCACTTGGGTGTCGAGCAAAGCCATGTCAATGTGTTGGCCCATGCCGGTGAGTGCAACATGGCGCAATGCGGCCAAGATGCCCACACTGGCGTACATGCCGGTGAACAAATCGGCCACGGCCACGCCCACTTTCTGCGGGCCACCACCCAAATCGTCACGTTCGCCAGTGACGCTCATCAAGCCGCCCATGCCTTGCACGGCGTAGTCATAGCCAGCACGGTCGCTGTATGGGCCGGTTTGGCCAAAACCAGTCACGCTGCAATAAACCAAGCGTGGGTTGATGGCCAACAGGCTGGGTGCGTCCAGACCATAGCGGGCCATATCGCCCACCTTGAAGTTTTCAATGAACACATCGCAATGGGCCACCAACTCGCGCATCAAAGCCTGACCTTCGGGCTTGGCTATGTCGCAGGTGATGGAGCGTTTGTTGCGGTTGGTGCTCAAGTAATAAGCCGCATCGGTGGTGTCCTTGCCCTGTGTGTCGGCCAAGAAGGGCGGGCCCCAGCCGCGGGTGTCGTCACCCAAGCCTGGTTTTTCAACCTTGATGACATCGGCTCCCAGGTCGGCCAAGGTCTGGGTGCACCAAGGCCCGGCCAGCACACGGGAGAGATCAAGAATGCGGATGCCGTCTAAAGAATTCATGACCGAATTGTGAACCAGAAAAGACCTGGGAGCGTGGCTCAGACAAGGCGGTTCAAGCGTCTGGTCTGGGCAGGGATAATCCAGCCCATGTGTAAACCCAGCCCCGTCGCCCGGGCCTTGATCCTTGGCCTGTGCGCCGGTATCGCCAGTTGCAGCCCCGCGCTGAATTGGCGCGAGGTGCGCCATGCATCTGCGCCGGTGCGGGTGCTGATGCCGTGCAAGCCCGATGTGGCTGAACGCAATATCGCCTTGCGCGAGCAAGCCACGGTGCTGCACATGCAGGCTTGTTCTGCCCAGGGGAAGGACTTCAGTTTTGCGGCAATGTCTTTGCCTGCAGGTTGGCAGGCTTCGGACGCCATCCAGGCCTGGCAACAGGCCAGTTTGGTCAGTTGGGGTGCTCGTGCAGACGCCGTACAAGCCCAGACGGTGACTGTGAGAGCCGTTGGTGGCGATGCCAACCCTTCTCAGTGGGCCGTCGATGGCCCCAGCCGACAGGTGCGCAGCTTGTGGTTTGCGCAAGGTGGCTGGGTATACCAAACTGCGGTGTATGCACCCATGCAAGACCGTTCCGTGGAGGCTGCGGCTGACACCTATTTTTCAGGAATCGCACAGCCATGAGCTCAGCCTTGTCCAGATCCATGGCGGTACGGGTGTTCCTGTGCTTTGCCTTCACCTATTACTTGTCGGCTTTGGTGCGTGCCATCACCGCCACGTTGTCTCCCACCTTGATCCCCGAGTTTGGCTTGCAATCGAGCGACTTGGGCCTGCTGGCCGGCGGTTACTTTTTGGGTTTTTCACTCATGCAATTGCCCATGGGCAATTGGCTCGACCGCCATGGCCCGAACAAAGTGATCTTGTCATTTTTGGTGGCGGCGGTATTGGGTTGTGTGGCGTTTGCTTGTGCCGACAGCTTCACGGGTTTATTTTTGGCTCGCATCCTCACCGGTGTGGGCGTGTCTTGCTGCCTGATGGCGCCGTTGACCGCGTATCGGCGCTGGTTTGACGCACCCACCCAAATGCGCGCCAACTCATGGATGTTGATGACCGGCTCCTTGGGCATGTTGTCTTCCACTTTGCCAGTGCAGTGGCTATTGCCTATGGTGGGCTGGCGGATTTTGTTTTGGGCCATGGCTGGCATGGTGTTGTTGTCCATGGTGTTCATCTGGTGGTGGGTGCCCAAGTGGGAGACCGTGCCTGCACCAGCGGCCGCCAAGGAAAAAGATCAGCCCTGGTGGCGTGTATACCTTGAGGTCTGGCGACACCCTTATTTTCGACGCATGTCGCCATTGGGCTTTTTCAGTTACGGGGGCTTGGTCGCGATGCAAACCCTGTGGGCGGGGCCATGGTTGAACAAAGTCTCGGGTTACACCGCATTGGAGGCTGCCACCGGTTTGTTTTGGATCAACGTTAGCATGCTGCTGGCTTTTTGGGGCTGGGGCATGGTCAACCCTTGGCTGACCCGCCATGGCTACACCGCCAACCGGCTGATTGGTTGGGGGGTACCGTTCAATTTGTTGGCCATGTTGGGCGTGGTGTGGGGTGGGGCAGACACCGGCACAGTGACCTGGATTGCCTTTTTCATCACCAACACGGTGGTCTCTTTGGCCCAACCAGCGGTGGGCATGGCGTTCCCATCGCACTTGGCGGGACGCGCCTTGTCGGCTTACAACCTGGTGGTTTTTGCCGGTGTATTTGTCATCCAATGGGGCATGGGTTTGTGGATAGATGCCTTATTGGCCGCCGGATGGAGCATTACCGCCGCTTACCAAGGCGCCCTGGGCTTTTTCATGCTGTGCAGCCTTGGCGGCTACGGCTATTTTTGGTGGGCGCGCGGAGATAATCAACAGCCCTCCGCTTGAGACCGTCCATCGCCCGCCATGAACAACCGCATCTTCATCGTTGCCCACGCCCCATTGGCCCAAGCGCTCAAGGCTTGTGCGATGCATGTGTATCCCGAATGTGCGGCCGAGGTGTTGGCCTTGGATGTGAAAGCCGACGACACACCAGAGCAAAGTTTGCAAGCCGCACAGCAATTGTGGGCTGGAGTTCCCAATGGTGATGTGCTGGTGCTCACCGATGTGCTGGGGGCCACCCCCGCCAACGTCGCACAGCAATGGGCGCGGGACCGCAAAGCCAAGATCATTGCTGGCGTCAATTTGCCCATGCTGCTGCGCAGCGTCTGTTATCGCCACGAACCCATCGAGGGCTTGGTGCAGCGTGCAATGACCGGCGGCGCCTTGGGGGTGGTGGAAATCTCACCCCCGGTCTGATTATTTATAAGCGATTGATACCCATGATTGAAAACACCACCATCGTCAACAAACTGGGCTTGCATGCGCGTGCCTCGGCCAAGCTCACCAAACTCGCAGGCAGTTTTCCATGCGAAGTTTGGCTCTCCAAGGGTGAGCGCCGCGTCAATGCCAAAAGCATCATGGGGGTGATGATGTTGGCCGCTGGGGTGGGCAGCCAAGTGACCCTGGAAACCGTGGGCGATCAAGAGCAAGAAGCCATGCAGGCTTTGTTGGCGCTGATGGCCGACAAGTTTGGCGAAGGCGAGTGATGACCAGGCTGGTTTTGCGTCGCACCCATGACCGTAAGGGCCTGAGATGACCTTTTCCATCCATGGATTGGCCGTCGCGCGGGGCATTGCCATTGGCCGCGCCGTGTTGGTCGCCTCCAGCCGTGTTGATGTGGCCCATTACTTCATCAAACCAGACCAAATTGATGGCGAAATTGATCGCTTGAAGCGCGCCAAAGAGGTGGTGTTCCAAGAGGTACAGCGATTGCAATTGGCCTTGCCCAAAGATGCGCCCGCCGAGTTGGCCGCCTTGCTCGATGTGCATTTGATGCTGCTGCAAGATGAGTTGCTGGCCGAGGGCGTGGCCCATTGGATCAGCGAGCGCCTCTACAACGCCGAATGGGCGTTGACCAGCCAACTCGATGTGGTGGCGCGCCAGTTTGACGAAATGGAAGACCTCTATCTGCGCGAGCGCAAGGCCGACTTGGAGCAAGTGGTCGAGCGCGTGTTGCGTCAACTCAAGGGGGCGCCCACGGGCATGCCGCAACCAGCGGTGCGCCGCCCGGGCAGCCAACGCCAGCAAGACCTGCTGTTGGAAGACACCGAAGACGTGCCCCTGGTGTTGGTGGCGCACGACCTGTCGCCCGCTGACATGCTGCAATTCAAACAAAGTGTGTTTGCAGGTTTTGTCACTGATGTGGGCGGCAAAACTTCGCACACCGCGATCGTGGCGCGCAGCCTAGACATCCCCGCGGTTGTGGGGGCCCGCAATGCCAGCCATTGGGTCAAGCAAGACGACTGGGTCATCATCGACGGCGATGCTGGCGTGATGATCGTTGACCCCTCGCCCATCGTGCTGGCCGAATATGGCTTCAAGCAACGCCAAGCCAGCTTGGAACGTGAGCGCCTTTCACGCCTGCGCTTGACGCCCGCCTTGACCTTGGACGGTCAAAAAATTGAATTGCTGGCCAACATTGAAATGCCCGAAGACGCCACCGCTGCATTGGCCGCTGGTGCGGTGGGGGTGGGCCTGTTTCGCAGTGAATTTTTGTTCATGGGGCGTGCGGGCAATTTGCCGGGTGAAGAAGAGCAATACCAGGCCTACCGTCGTGCCGTTGAGGGCATGCAGGGTTTGCCAGTGACCATTCGCACCGTCGACATTGGTGCCGATAAACCGTTGGACCGCAATGTGCGTGAAACCGCCCACCTCAATCCGGCGTTGGGATTGCGCGCCATCCGTTGGAGCTTGGCCGACCCGGCCATGTTCTTGACCCAGTTGCGGGCGATTTTGCGAGCGGCGGCGCATGGCCAAGTGAATTTGCTCATTCCCATGCTGGCCCACGGCAAAGAAATTCGCCAAACCCTGGCTTTGCTGGCGCGCGCTCGCACGCAACTCGATGCGCAAGGCGTGGCCTATGGTCCGCTCAAGGTCGGCGCGATGATTGAGATCCCAGCCGCCGCTTTGACCGTGCCCATGTTTTTGTCTTATTTTGACTTTCTGTCCATCGGCACCAACGACTTGATCCAATACACCTTGGCCATTGACCGTGCCGATGAGCAAGTGGCCGATTTGTACGATCCACTGCATCCGGCGATCTTGCATTTGGTGGCCAACACCATTGCCCAAGGTCAATCACAGGACAAGACGATCAGCGTGTGTGGCGAAATGGCGGGCGACCCCAGTCTCACCCGTTTGTTGCTGGGCATGGGCTTGCGCAGCTTTTCCATGCACCCGACCCAAATTTTGGCGGTCAAGCAAGTCGTGTTGCGCAGCGATACCTCACGCTTAAAACCTTGGGCACAAAAGGTTTTGGCCAGCGACAACCCAGCGGAGTTGATGGCCTCAGCTTGACCTCAGGCCTGGGGCCCAAGGCAGCTGTACGCGTGCCACTGTGCCTTAAATGGCGCGGCTTTCCGCCGCATGTGCCTGTTGATCGGCGTGGTAACTTGAGCGCACCATCGCTCCCACCGCCGCGTGTTGAAACCCCATCTCGTAGGCCTTGGCTTCAAACATTTTGAAGGTGTCGGGGTGGACGTAGCGGCGCACCGGTAAATGGCTGCTGCTGGGGGCCAGGTATTGGCCAATGGTGATGCGATCAATCAAATGATCGCGCATGTCTTGCATCACCGCCAAAATCTCTTCGTCGGTTTCGCCCAGGCCCACCATCAGCCCGCTTTTGGTGGGCACTTGGGGGAACAGTAACTTGAATTTTTTCAGCAGGTTCAGGCTGAATTGATAGTCGCTGCCGGGGCGGGCTTGGGCATATAAGCGCGGCACCGTTTCCAAGTTGTGGTTCATCACATCGGGGGGCGCGGCTTTGAGGATGTCCAGCGCGCGATCGTCACGGCCACGAAAGTCGGGTACCAGCACTTCAATTTGGGTGTCGGGTGAAAGTGCCCGCGTGTGCTCAATGCAGGCCACAAAATGGGCGGCACCGCCATCGCGCAGGTCATCGCGGTCAACACTGGTGATGACCACATACTTCAGCTTCAAGGCCGCAATCGTGTGGGCCAGGTTGCTGGGCTCTTGCGCGTCCAGCGGGTCTGGGCGGCCATGGCCCACGTCACAAAACGGGCAGCGGCGGGTGCACTTGTCGCCCATGATCATGAAGGTGGCTGTTCCCTTGCCAAAGCACTCACCGATGTTGGGGCAAGAGGCCTCCTCGCACACCGTGACCAAGTTGTTTTTGCGCAAGATGTCTTTGATTTCGTAAAAGCGCGTGCTCGGCGAGCCGGCTTTGACCCGAATCCAATCGGGCTTTTTCAGCACCGGCACGCCTTGCTCAACCTTGACGGGGATGCGCGACAACTTGGCAGCTGCTTTTTGCTTGGCCAGGGGGTTATAGGTATCTGTGTTTTGTGCGTCGCGCACGGCAGGGGTACGGGTTTGGCTCATGGCAGATCGCTCAGGTTCTGGGCGCAAGTTGGAGGGTGAGCTTTTGGCCCAAGACATGGGCCACATCAGTCGGGTCCACATGAACACCCATTGTAGAAAGATCGACGGTTTGCAAGCCGGCATGGCCACAAGGGTTGATGCGCAGGTAGGGGGAAAGGTCCATCGCCACGTTCAAGGCCACGCCGTGATAGCTGCAGTGGCGGCTGACTTTGATGCCCAGCGCAGCCACCTTGCCCATGCCTGCAAAGTCTGGCGCTGAAGCCACGCCATCGGCCAAGGTTTTTTGTGGCCGCTGGGGCAAGCGCGCATGACCGCTGGGGTCATCCAATCGCAAATAGACACCGGCGGCGCCGGCAACCCTGTGCCCGGTCAGGCCAAAGTGCAACAGCGTTTTGATCACCGCCTCTTCGATGCGATAGACCAGCTCTTTGACAAAAAAGCCCGCGCGCTTGAGGTCGATCAGCGTGTAAGCCACCACTTGGCCTGGGCCGTGGTACGTGACTTGTCCGCCCCGGTTGGTGCGCACCACTGGAATGTCGCCAGGCACCAGCAGGTGCTCGTCGCGCCCAGCCAAGCCTTGTGTGAATACGGGGGGATGCTCGCACAACCATATTTGATCGGTGGTGCCCGCATGGCGTTGTGCCGTGAAGTCTTGCATGGCCTGCCACGTGGGCAGGTATGCCACTTGGCCCATTTGGCGCACTTCAACGCCCAGTGGGGTGGTGGTTTGTTGCGCCATGGCCTTCAAGCCTGTGCCAACCCAGCAGTCACAGCACCACTTTGACCAAGGGGTGCTGGGTCAGGCAACGGTAAAGCCCATCCAACTGGGTTTGGTTGAGGGCGCGAACGGTCAAAGTGGCCCCTTGGTAGGTGCCGTTTCGGCTGGCCCGCAGCGTGATGCTGTCGGGATTGAACTGGGGGTCAAATTGCTTCGCCAATTCCACCAACGAAGGCACAAAGCCCGGGTCATGGATGCCCATGACCTTGATCGGGAAATCACATGGAAATTCGATCAAGGTGGTGCGCTCGCCTGTGGCGCTGGAGTGGCTGGGATCTGACATGGCTCAGGCCACTGCTTTTTTGGCGGCTTGATAGGCATGATAAATCTGTTGGTAAACCGGGCCGGGTTTGCCCGCTGTAGCGCCATGGCCCACCGCTTGACCGTCCAGCTTGGTGATGGCCAAGACCTCTTTGGTCGCAGAGCTCAACAACAACTCGTCGGCATCAAACACTTCGGCGCGGGTGATCGGGCGCAGGGCGAAAGAAATGCCTTGTTGGGCGCAAATTTCGTCCATCAAACCATAGCGGATGCCTTCAAGCACCAAATGGTTTTTTGGGGGGCCAAAAACCTGACCGTTTTTCACCACCCACACATTGCTGGCCGCAGCCTCGCTCAAAAAACCATGTCTAAACATGACGGTTTCCAGGGCACCCACATCGGCACTGATTTGGCGCGAAAACACGGCGCCCAGCAAACTGGTGCTTTTGATGTGGGCTTTTTCCCAGCGAAAGTCTTCGGCGCTGATACAGGCAACGCCGTTCTCACGGTCTTTGGCGGCGATGGGCTTCATTTCGTTGACCATCACAAACACTGTGGGGGTGAGCCCAGCCGGCATGGCATGGTCGCGGGGTGCCACACCACGGGTGATCTGGATATAAACAATTTGGTTTAACTCGTTGACCTCCTGCCCCAGGCTTTGGGCATGTTGTTGCAGCAGGTCTTGGATCAGCGCGCGCCAAGCCGGTTCGGTGTGCGGGTTGGGTATGCGCAATTCGTTCAAAGAACGCGCCATGCGCGCCATGTGTTGCTCAAAGCGGAATAATTGGCCGAGGTAAACCGGGGCCACCTCGTAAATGCCGTCACCAAAAATAAACCCCCGGTCGAGCACGCTGACTTTGGCCTCGTTCAGGGGCAGGGTGAGTCCGTTGAGGTGGCAGGGGATGTTGGGAATGGGGTTCACAGTGTTCATGCGTGAATTATCCGCCTCAATTCCTTAGATGGCAAAAGGTCAAAAACTTTTGCCCTAGAATGCGGGGCTTTGCGAAATTCGCTGGGCGTAACCTGGATGTCAACCAACAAGACCAGAATGCAGTCCGGCAAATCAAGCGATGCTGCAACACCTGAAGGCGACGAAGAGAGTTTTCAGCCCCTGACGGCAGAACAGGCCGCGCAGTGGCGCCAAAAAAACCCCGCTTTGTCTGTTTGGCGAGTGGTGTTTTGGCAAGTTGCTGTGGGCGTGGTCTTGGCTGCGCTGGTGGGTGGGTGGTCAGGTCGGGTCAGTTTGGCGGTGTCTGTTTTTTACGGATCCGCGGCGGTTTTTATCCCGGCTGCATTGTTTGCGAGGGGTTTGACCTCTCGCCTGACCACCGCCAGTCCACTGACAGCGGCAGCAGGGCTCTTGGTGTGGGAGGGCGTGAAAGTCGTCCTCACCGTGTTGGCTTTGTTGCTGGCGCCCCAGGTGGTTGAGGATTTGAGTTGGCCTGCCTTGTTGGCGGGCTTGGTGGTGACGATGAAAGTTTATTTGTTGGCGTTGGCTTGGAGGCCGACGCCTTTGACCCAGGATGTAAAGAGCTGAAAAATGTCTGTTGATCACGCCCCCACAGCCGGTGAATACATCGGCCACCATTTGGCCCATCTGCAAAACAAGCCGATGTCGGGGATCATTGATTTTTCTGTTTACAACTTGGATTCGATTTTTTGGTCCATTTTGTTGGGCGTTGTGGGTTGTTTCGTTTTGTGGCGTGCTGCTCGCGTGGCACACGCTGGCGTGCCGGGTCGGTTCCAGGCGGCGGTTGAAATGCTGCTGGAGATGGTGGACAACCAGGCCAAGGGCATCATTCACAACGCCGAAAGTCGCAAGTTGGTGGCGCCCTTGGCCCTGACCGTGTTCGTCTGGATCTTCTTGATGAACGCCATGGATTTATTGCCGGTGGATTTGTTGCCTTGGTTGTGGGCCAAGTATTACGAGATGGGTGGCCATGATCCCCATCATGCTTACCTCCGAGTTGTTCCCTCAGCTGATTTGTCGACCACATTGGGTTTGTCTTGTTCTGTGTTGCTGGTCTGCATTTACTACAACATCAAGATCAAAGGCGCTGGTGGTTGGTTGCACGAGCTTTTCACGGCACCATTTGGCAATCATTTCATTTTGTGGCCCATCAACTTTGTGATGCAAATGATTGAATTTGCCGCTAAAACCGTCAGCCACGGCATGCGACTGTTTGGCAACATGTACGCGGGCGAGTTGGTGTTCATGCTCATTGCCCTGATGGGTGGTGCAGCTGCGGCCTCTTTGTCCGGGGTGTTGCTGCCCGTGGGGCACATCATCGCGGGCTCCATCTGGGCCATCTTCCACATTCTGATCATCACTTTGCAAGCGTTCATTTTCATGATGCTGACACTGGTGTACATCGGGCAGGCGCACGACGCGCACTGATCACTTTTTTTCAACCTTCCATCACTTTTCCTTAGGAGCATCAAATGGAACACGTTCTTGGTTTTGTCGCACTGGCATCTGGCTTGATCATTGGCCTGGGCGCCATTGGTGCTTGTATTGGTATTGGCATCATGGGCAGCAAGTATTTGGAGGCGGCCGCTCGTCAACCTGAGTTGATGAACGAACTGCAAACCAAAATGTTCTTGTTGGCCGGTCTGATCGATGCTGCTTTCTTGATTGGCGTGGGTATCGCCATGATGTTTGCCTTCGCCAACCCCTTTGTCCTGAAGTAATTCCCGCTTTCACCCATAGAAAGGTGTTGTCGTGAGTATCAACGCAACCCTGTTTGTCCAGGCGATCGTGTTTGCGATCCTGGTGTGGTTCACGATGAAATTCGTGTGGCCGCCCATCGCCAACGCCTTGGACGAGCGAGCTGAAAAAATCGCGAGCGGTCTGAAGGCTGCTGAGCACGCCCAGCTTGAGCTGGCCAATGCACACAAGCATGTTGAAGTCGAGCTGGCCAAAAACCGCTCTGAAGCTGCTGCGCGCATGGCCGAAGCTGAGCACCGCGCCTTGGCCATCATTGACGAGGCCAAGTTGCGCGCCACCGAAGAAGCCAACAAAATCATCGCTGCAGCCAGAGCAGAAGCCGAACAGGCTGTCCTGCGCGGGCGTGATCAGTTGCGCGATCAAGTCGCGGTTTTGGCTGTTAAAGGTGCTGAGCAAATTTTGCGCAAAGAGGTGAACGCCGGTGTGCATGCTGATTTGCTCAATCAACTCAAGTCTGAGCTTTGAGGCGGTAACAACATGGCTGAAATCGCTACCTTAGCTCGCCCATACGCTGAAGCCCTGTTTCAGGTGGTCAAGGCCGATGTCACGCAAGCTACCCAGTGGCTGGATGGCTTGGCTGTGGTGGCCGCTGATGAAGGTTTGCAGCAGTATGCACATGACCCCAAGGTGGGCCATGACCAGGTGATGGCTTTGATCACTCAAGTGGGGCCGCAAAATCTACCCGCCGTGGCGGTGAATTTTTTGAGCACCTTGATTGACAACGGACGTTTGTCCGTTTTGCCCGAAATTGCCCGGCAATTTCACACCTTGGTCAATGCGATGCAAGGTGTTCGGCAAGCTGTGGTCTTCAGCCCTTTCCCGATTGAGCCCAAGGCCCTGGGAGAGTTGACCCAGGTCATCGAAAAGCGTTTTGGCGGCAAGCTCCAGGTGCAGGTGGCTCTCGAGCCTGAGCTCATTGGCGGTGTGCGCGTGGTGGTCGGCGACGAGGTGCTTGACACCTCAGTCAAAGCCCGTTTGGAACAAATGAAAGTCGCGCTGACCGCCTGAGCATCCCGCTCACAGGTTGGCCCATACATAGGAAGAAGGAAAGAGTCATGCAACTCAATCCCGCAGAAATCTCTGAACTGATCAAAACCCGCATCGAGGGCTCGACAGGCAATACCAATGTGCGCAACCAAGGCACAGTGATTTCGGTCACCGACGGTATTTGCCGCATCCACGGCTTGTCCGATGTGATGCAAGGCGAGATGCTGGAGTTCCCCAACAACACCTTCGGCTTGGCGCTGAACTTGGAGCGCGACTCTGTCGGCTCGGTGATCTTGGGTGAGTACGAACACATCTCCGAAGGCGATACCGTCAAATGCACGGGTCGTATTTTGGAAGTGCCCGTGGGCCCCGAGCTCATCGGCCGCGTGGTCAATGCCTTGGGTCAGCCCATCGATGGCAAAGGCCCGATCAACGCCAAAATGACCGACGTGATCGAAAAAGTCGCGCCTGGCGTGATTGCCCGCCAATCGGTGGACCAGCCCATGCAAACGGGTCTGAAGTCTATTGACTCCATGGTGCCTGTGGGCCGTGGCCAGCGCGAATTGATCATTGGCGACCGCCAGACCGGTAAAACCGCTGTCGCGATTGACGCCATCATCAACCAAAAGGGTCAGAACATGACCTGTATTTACGTGGCCATCGGACAGAAGGCTTCGTCGATCAAAAACGTGGTGCGTGCTCTCGAGCAAGCTGGCGCCATGGCCTACACCATTGTGGTGGCCGCTTCCGCTTCTGAGTCTGCAGCCATGCAGTATGTGTCGGCCTACTCAGGCTGCACCATGGGCGAGTACTTCCGCGACCGTGGCCAAGACGCCCTCATCGTGTATGACGATTTGTCCAAGCAAGCCGTGGCTTACCGCCAAGTGTCTTTGCTGCTGCGCCGCCCACCAGGTCGCGAAGCCTACCCCGGCGACGTGTTCTATTTGCACAGCCGTTTGCTCGAGCGTGCAGCCCGTGTCAACGCCGACTACGTCGAAGCCTTCACCAAAGGTGAAGTCAAAGGCAAAACCGGCTCACTCACTGCGCTGCCCATCATCGAAACCCAAGCGGGTGACGTGTCGGCTTTCGTGCCCACCAACGTGATCTCCATCACTGACGGTCAAATCTTTTTGGAAACCTCCTTGTTCAATGCGGGTGTTCGCCCAGCCATTAACGCCGGTATTTCCGTGTCGCGTGTGGGTGGTGCTGCTCAAACCAAATTGGTCAAGAGCTTGTCGGGCGGTATCCGTACCGACTTGGCCCAGTACCGCGAGTTGGCGGCTTTTGCGCAGTTTGCTTCTGATTTGGACGAAGCCACCCGCAAGCAGCTCGACCGCGGCGCCCGTGTGACCGAGTTGCTCAAGCAAGCCCAGTACAGCCCGCTGCCCATCAGCTTGATGGCCGCCACTTTGTACGCCGCCAACAAAGGCTTTTTGGACAACATTGAAGTCAACCAGGTGCTGCATTTTGAGAGTGGTTTGCACCACTACCTCAAAGACAAGTGCGCTGACTTGTTGGCCAAGCTTGAAAAAGACAAGGCCATGGACAAGGACGCAGAAGCCGAGTTGGTCAAAGCCATCGAAGCTTTCAAAAAGTCCTTCGTCTGATCGCCATTCAGTGGCAAGGAGCACTTCATGGCAGTAGGCAAGGAAATACGCGGCAAGATCAAATCGGTGGAGAACACCAAGAAGATCACCAAGGCCATGGAAATGGTGGCCGCGTCCAAAATGCGCAAGGCCCAGGACCGCATGCGTGCGGCCCGTCCTTACAGTGAAAAAGTGCGCAATATTGCTTCTCACCTGGGTCAAGCCAACCCCGAGTATGTGCATCCTTTCATGAAGGTTCACGCGGCCAAGTCAACAGGCTTTGTGGTGGTCACCACTGACAAAGGTTTGTGTGGTGGCATGAACACCAATATCTTGCGGGCCCTGACCCAAAAGTTCAAGGACGTACAGGTCCACGGTGGCACGCCGCAAACCATTGCGATTGGCAACAAGGGTTTGGGGTTTCTGAACCGAGTGGGCGCACCGGTGCTCGCCCATGTGACCCAACTGGGCGACACGCCGCATTTGGAAAAGTTGATTGGCCCGGTCAAAGTCATGCTCGATGCATATGCCGAGGGCAAATTGGACGCGGTGTACCTGTGCTACACCAAATTCATCAACACCATGAAGCAAGAGGCAGTGATCGAACAGCTGCTGCCCTTGTCGCAAGACAAGATGCGCGAAGAGACCAAGGCCTCTGGCAGTTACGCTTGGGACTACCTCTATGAGCCTGATGCCCCTGCTGTGATTGATGATCTGTTGGAGCTCTATATCGAGTCCTTGGTCTATCAAGCTGTGGCCGAAAACATGGCTTCAGAGCAATCTGCTCGCATGGTGGCCATGAAGGCCGCCACCGACAACGCCGGCAGTGTGATTGGCGAACTCAAACTCATCTACAACAAAACCCGTCAAGCAGCGATCACGAAGGAATTGTCCGAAATCGTGGCCGGCGCAGCGGCGGTGTAACGCAATTTATTTTTGGAGCGAATCAAAATGGCTCAGGCAATGACCAACGCAGGTATTCAAGGAAAAATCGTCCAATGTATTGGCGCGGTGGTGGACGTGGAGTTTCCGCGCGACCACATGCCACGCATTTACGATGCGCTCAAACTCGAGGGCACGGCCCTGACGCTGGAAGTGCAGCAGCAATTGGGCGACGGCATTGTGCGCACCATTGCGCTGGGCACCTCTGACGGCTTGCGCCGCGGTTTGATGGTCACCAACACCGGTGCAGCCATCACTGTGCCGGTGGGCAAAGCCACTTTGGGTCGCATCATGGACGTGCTGGGCTCGCCCATCGACGAGCGAGGTCCTGTGGACCAAACCCAAACCGCTTCGATTCACCGCAAAGCCCCTGCGTACGACGAACTCAGCCCTTCACAAGAACTGCTGGAAACCGGTATCAAGGTGATTGACTTGGTGTGTCCTTTCGCCAAGGGCGGTAAGGTCGGCTTGTTCGGTGGTGCCGGTGTGGGCAAAACCGTGAACATGATGGAACTCATCAACAACATCGCCAAAGCGCACAGCGGCTTGTCGGTGTTTGCTGGTGTGGGCGAGCGTACGCGCGAAGGCAACGACTTCTATCACGAGATGGCCGACTCAGGTGTCGTGAATTTGAAGAACTTGGAAGAGTCGAAAGTGGCCATGGTTTACGGTCAGATGAACGAGCCCCCTGGCAACCGTTTGCGCGTGGCTTTGACTGGCTTGACCATTGCCGAATCTTTCCGTGATGAAGGCAAAGACGTGCTGTTCTTCGTGGACAACATCTACCGCTACACCTTGGCCGGTACCGAAGTGTCAGCCTTGTTGGGCCGTATGCCTTCTGCCGTGGGTTACCAACCAACGCTGGCCGAAGAAATGGGCCGTTTGCAAGAGCGCATCACCTCCACCAAAGTAGGTTCCATCACGTCCATTCAAGCTGTGTATGTGCCAGCCGATGACTTGACCGACCCATCTCCTGCCACCACCTTTGCCCACTTGGACTCCACCGTGGTGTTGTCGCGTGACATCGCGTCGCTCGGTATCTATCCTGCTGTGGACCCTTTGGACTCCACCAGCCGCCAGCTCGACCCCTTGGTGGTCGGCAACGACCATTACGAAACCGCCCGTGCGGTGCAAGGCACTTTGCAGCGCTACAAAGAGCTGCGCGACATCATCGCGATTTTGGGCATGGACGAACTCGCACCCGAAGACAAGCTGGCCGTGGCCCGCGCTCGCAAAATCCAGCGTTTCCTGAGTCAGCCATTCCACGTGGCCGAGGTGTTCACCGGCTCACCTGGCAAGTACGTCACCTTGGCCGAAACCATTCGCGGTTTCAAAATGATCGTGGCCGGCGAGTGCGATCACATGCCCGAGCAAGCGTTCTACATGGTGGGCACGATCGACGAAGCCATCGAAAAAGCCAAGAAAATTTGATTTGGGCTGCAACCGCACCTGATAAGGAAGCCCAATGAAAACCATGCAAGTCGATGTGGTCAGTGCTGAAGAGCTGATTTACTCTGGCGAAGCCACCTTTGTGGCCTTGCCAGGGGAAGTGGGCGAGTTGGGCATTTATCCGCGTCACACACCATTGATCTCGCGCATCAAAGCCGGCTCGGTTCGCATTCACAAGCCCGATGGCGAACAGGAATTTGTGTTTGTCGCTGGCGGCATCTTAGAGGTGCAACCCGACTCAGTCACCGTGCTGTCAGACACAGCAGTGCGTGGCAAAGACCTGGACGAAGAGCGCGCCAATGCGGCTAAAAAAGCGGCTGAAGAAAGCCTTCGCAACGCCAAAACCGAAGTGGACATGGCTGCGGCCCAATCCGAGCTGATGATATTTGCGGCACAACTCGCTGCCTTGCGAAAGTACCGCGGTAAGAAGTGAAACTCAGCCTTCGCTTGCCCTACAACCCTGGCCGTGTGCCGGGGTTTTTTATGCGCTGGTTCAGCAAGGCACAATCGCACCATGCCCAAAGATAAATTGCGTGCCGCCGCTTTGGGCGGCAGTGCCGACGATGTGGAAATGGCCTTTTATGAGGCCATGCAAAACGGCGACATCGAGCGCTTGATGGCGTGTTGGTCCGACGAAGAGGACATTGTGTGTGTCCACCCTGGCGGTCCACGGGTGATGGGTGCTTTGGCCATTCGGGCCACCTTTGAGAGCATGTTCTCCAATGGCACCATCCAGGCCCACCCGCAACGTTTGCGCAAAGTCGAGTCGCTCACCAGTGCTGTGCACAGTGTGATTGAAACCATTCAAATACTCACGCCCGATGGTCCGCGCGAAGCCTATGTCACCGCCACCAATGTGTATCACCGCACCGCACAAGGGTGGCGCATGGTGGTACACCACGCCAGTCCAGGCACCGAAGGTGAGGCCCCAGAAATCGGAGAGGCGCCGCAGGTGTTGCATTGAAATGGGCCTACCGCGCACCCTTTTGGGCGCACGGGGGGCATGTGCAAACCATCGCCTCGGCGCTGTGGTCACACACTGGACCCCCCATCCCTTGGCAGCGTGAACGCTGGGACTGCCCAGATGGCGACTTCATCGATGTGGACTTTTGGCCCGGGCACACCGGGCAAGCTTGCTGGGTGATGTACCACGGCTTGGAGGGCTCCTCGCGCAGCCATTACATCCGTTCTTGCGCACATGCAGCGCACGCGGCAGGTTGGCATGTGGCGGTGCCGCATTTCAGGGGTTGCAGCGGTGAGCTCAACCGAATGCCACGCGCATACCACTCTGGCGACCATGCTGAAATCGATTGGATATTGCGTCGTTTGCGGCTAAGGCATGAACGACTTCATGTCTCGGGTGTTTCCTTGGGCGGCAACGCTTTGTTGCGTTGGGCGCAGGAAGCAGGACACCAAGCCGGTGAACTGGTGCGCTCACTGGCGGCCATTTGCGCACCCATTGATTTGGCCGCCAGTGGTCATGCGATGGGGCGGGGCGTGAATCGCTGGACCTATACGCCCATGTTCTTGCGCACCATGAAGCATCGAGCGGGGCAAATGTGGCAACGTCACCCGGGTTTGTTCGACTTGGGCAAGATGCAACGCGCGCGAACTTTGTACGACTTTGACAATGTGTTTACCGCGCCATTGCATGGCTTTGCCAACACTGAGGATTATTGGCAGCGGGCATCTGCCAAGCCAGGGATGCGCACCATCACCTGCCCCAGCCTGATCATCCACGCCCGCAATGACCCATTCGTGCCTGCCCACAGCTGGCCGCAGGCCGATCAGGTCAGCCCATCGGTGGTGCTGTGTCAAACTGACACTGGCGGGCATGTGGGTTTTCTGCAGGGATCGCCACCTGGACGCTTGCAAGATTTGCCAGAATATTTGATGCAGTGGTGGAGGCTCAATCCCTGATGGATGACATCGTCAAACAAGCCATGGCCAAATGGCCGAATGTGCCCGCTTGCCATGGTTGGTTGGGTTTGGATGCTCGCGGCCATTGGTATATGCGTGATGAAAGAGCGCAGGCGGGCGGTGCATTTGCCGTAAGCAAGGGCTCACAACTGAAGCACGATAAGCTGATCGACTTCATTGGCCGCAACTACATGGCTAATGGACATGGCTGCTGGTACTTTCAAAATGGACCACAGCAGGTCTTCGTCGAATTGGAGGCCACGCCATGGGTGTGGCGCATCGATCCGGATGGCACGGTGCGCACCCACACGGGCTTGCCAACCGTGGTACAGGAATGCTGGGTGGATGAAAACGGTAAGGTCTATTTGGCATGCCCAGTGGGCTTTGGCTTGTTGCAAAGCCAAGATGTGGCCTGGGCCGCCCAAGCCATCGAGCAAGGGCTTTGGAACGTGCAAGCATGCCAAAGCGCAGAATTACCGGCTCAATTTGGCTATGTCAAAAGCCCGCAAAGCTGGTCATTGAACTCACCAGATTGATGCTTGGGGGATGTTGGTTCAAGAACACTGAACGTAGGCCTTGTGGGCCCAGAAAAAAAGGCCCCAAGGGGGGCCTTTTTCAATGAGCGAACCAGCGAATTATTTGGCCGATTCGGGCTTTTTCGGTTCGGCAAATTTGGCGCCAGCAGAGTTTGCCAAATAAACAACGGCACGCCCGATTTCCAAATCTTCAAAATCGCCACCGCCTTGCGCACCCATCGCACCCTTGCCTTTAAGGGCCGAGTTGAGCAGACTTTCGTAGCCTGTTTTGATGCGCGCACCCCAAGCGCCAGCATCTGCAAATTTGGGTGCACCAGCCGCTCCCACCGCATGGCAGGCCGTGCATTGGGCTTTGTAGACTTCTTCACCGGATTTGAGCTCACGGCTGGCATCTCGAACCTCAACGCTGCCAACCTTTTGCAACCGAGCGGCCACCGCTTCGGGCGAGTTGTTGGCACCCGCTGCAGGCTTGTTTTGGGTGCTGACGTAATAGACCAGACCGATGATGATGAACACAGGTGCAATGAATGAAATGGCCACCGTCACCAGCAATTGAGTGGGTGTTTTAATGGGGCCGGTGTGGTCTTCTTCGTGCTTATCGCTCATGGGGCGTGTCCTGTGCTGAGGCGCTGAAATCAATCCAGAATTATACATTTGCCCTCGACGCGGGCTGACAGCGGGCTTGCATGAGACTTGGTCGGCGTCTGCGTCTGCGGCTTAGTGCACTCGCCATGCGCCGAGCGCACCTACAATGTCTGCTCACGCAATGCGGCTGTAGCTCAGTGGATAGAGTATTGGCCTCCGAAGCCAAGGGTCGTGGGTTCGATCCCCGCCAGCCGCACCAATTGCCCATCTGCCTCACCTTGCAGGCGATGCGAGGCCAAAGGCTCAATCCATCTCCCGATTCGGGTCGTCATTCTGCATTTCCAAGGCCAGGGGATACAGCAGGTTGCGGGCTTGTCCGGTGATGTCAGCGGTCAAGCGCACAGCGGTTTTGACCGGCACTTGGGCCAACAACAAACCCAGCACCCGGCGCGCTTGGGCCATTTCATCGGTGTGTTGTGGCGCATGGTGCACCACCAATGTGAATTCGCCGCGCAAGCGCTGCGGGCTGTGGGCCAACCAACCGGGCAATTGATGGGCTGGCAGGGTGGCGACCTCTTCAAACTGCTTGGTCAGCTCCCGACCCACGGTGACAGGTCGCTCACCCAGGGTGGACAAATCGCTGGCCAAGGTGTTCATGCGGTGGGGTGATTCGAGCAGCACTTGGGCCCGTGGTTCATTCGCCAAGGCTTGCAAAGCGCTGGCCCTTTCAGACCCTTTGGAGGGCAAAAAGCCCCAAAAAACGAAACCGGCGACTTGTGCCTTGGTGCTGCCGCAGGCACTCAGCAAAGTGGTGATGCTGCTGGCACCAGGGATGGGCATCACCCGCAGCCCTTGGGCAGCTACGGCGTGCGCCAAGCGGGCGCCTGGGTCGCTGATGCCGGGGGTGCCGGCATCGCTCACATAGGCCACCCGCTGGCCCTGGCGCAACAAGGCCAGCACTTGATCGCTGGCTTGGGCCTCGTTGTGTTGATGCACTGCCAGCCACTGGTGGGCTGCTTTGTCGATGCCATAGGCGCGCAACAGGCTTTGGCTGTGGCGCGTGTCCTCACAGGCAATCGTGTCGGCCAGTGTCAAAACGTGCAAAGCGCGCAAACTGATATCTGCCAAGTTGCCAATGGGGGTGCCCACCATGTACAAAGTGGCTTGCGGGTGGTCTTGCATGGCAGCGGCGGCATGCGCAGCGGCCAGTGCAGGTTCAAAAGAAGCACTCATGGGGGAGGCACTCAATGGGCAATCTCGATCCAAAGCGGGTCAGCACCAAACAGCAAGGTGATGCCGCGGAAGCGCGGGCATTGGCACACTTGCAAGACCAAGGCTTGCGTTTGATGACGCGCAATTATCGAACCCCAGGGCGCGGTGGCGGTGAAATCGACCTGGTCATGCGCGACCGGGATGGAACCCTGGTGTTTGTCGAAGTGCGCCAGCGCAGCCGCAGCGACCATGGGGGTGCGGCGGCCAGCATCGGTTTTGCCAAGCGGCGGCGAATTGTGTGGGCCGCGCGGCATTACTTGTCGCGTTTGGCCGTTGAGCCACCGTGTCGTTTTGACGTGATCGTGGTCGAGCCAGAGGGCCTGGCGTGGATTCAAGCGGCATTTGATGCGATGTAACAACACGGAGGCCACCAGAAGTTATGATCACCCCATGTTAGAGCAACGCATCGAACAGCATTTCATCGACAGCGCCGACCTCAAGTACCAGGCGGCGCAAATCTTGAGCAAACCCATTGCCGCCGCTGTGCAGGCCATCTTGGCCAGTGTCACCAATGGTGGCAAAGTGCTGGCTTGTGGCAATGGCGGCTCGGCCGGTGACGCACAACACTTTGCGGCAGAGTTTGTGGGGCGTTTTGAGCGCGAACGGCCTGAATTGGCAGCCATCTCGCTGGTGACCGACAGCTCCATCCTGACGGCCATTGCCAACGACTATCACTTCAACCAAATTTTTGCCAAACAAGTGCGGGCGCTGGGCCAGTCGGGGGATGTGCTGTTGGCCATCTCCACCAGTGGCAACTCGGCGAATGTGATTGCCGCCATCGAGTCGGCCCATGAACGCGAAATGACCGTCATTGCTTTGACCGGCAAAGGTGGCGGAAAGATGGGCACCATGTTGCGCGAAACCGATGTGCACATTTGTGTGCCGCACGAGCGCACTGCCCGCATCCAAGAGGTGCATTTGTTGGCCATTCACTGCATGTGTGATGGCGTTGATTCTCAACTTCTCGGTGACCAGGAAACCCCATGACATCATCCCTTCGTTTCCATCTTTCTCGCTTGGCCGGCTTGTCCGTGCTGACACTGCTATTGAGTGGCTGTGTGGCACCCTTGATGGTGGGTGGCTTTGTGGGCGGCACCATGGTGGCCTCAGACCGGCGCACGGCGGGCGCGCAACTCGAAGATCAAGGCATTGAGCTGCGTGCCGGCACACGGATTCGCGAGCAAATTGGCTCTGGCGTTCACATCAATGTCACCAGCTACAACCGCCAAGTGCTGCTCACGGGCGAAGTCTCCAAAGCCCAAGAAAAGCAATTGGCCGAGCAAATCCTCAATCGGGTGGAAAACGTTCGCAGCGTGGTCAACGAATTGGCGGTGGCACCCAATTCCAGTCTGTCAGAGCGCAGCAATGACGCCTTGATTTCTGGCAAGGTCAAGGCCTCGATGATCGACAGCCGAGACGTTTTTGCCAGTGCATTCAAGGTGGTGACCGAGCGTGGCACGGTTTATTTGATGGGGCGCGTCACCCAGCGTGAAGCCACCCGTGCGGTGGAGATCGCACGCGGCGTGAGTGGTGTGCAAAAAATCATTCGGGTGTTTGAGATCATCACCGAAGAAGAGCTGAAAACGCTTCAGCCCGACCCTGCGCCCGCAACACCCGCCGGCAAGTCCTGACCTCAGCGATCAAGGCACGGAGCGTTGTAACCGTTGCATTGAGCACAGGCAAAACCACTCCCAGGGCCATTGCAGGCCCCAGGTGTGATCACTTCAAACGCTTGATCAAGCTGGACGTGTCCCAGCGCGAACCGCCCAGGCCCTGCACATCGCCATAAAACTGGTCGACCAAGGCGGTCACGGGCACGCGGGCACCATTGCGCTTGGCTTCGTCCATCACCAGTCCGAGGTCTTTGCGCATCCAATCCACGGCAAAACCAAAGTCAAATTTGTCGGCCACCATGGTTTTGCCACGGTTGTCCATCTGCCAACTCTGGGCAGCGCCTTTGCCAATCACGTCCAGCACCAGGTTCACATCCAGCCCCGCACGTTGGCCAAAGGCGATGCCCTCCGACAGGCCTTGCACCAAACCGGCAATGCAAATTTGGTTGACCATCTTGGTCAATTGCCCCGCACCGCTGGCGCCCATCCAAGTGAAGGCGCGTGAAAACGCCATGGCCACCGGCTTGGCACGCTCAAAAGCCGCTTCATCGCCGCCGCACATCACGGTGAGCAATCCGTTTTGCGCGCCCCCTTGACCACCCGAGACCGGCGCATCCACAAAAGCCACGCCTTGCTTCTGCGCCAGGGCACACAACTCGCGCGCCACCATGGCCGATGCGGTGGTGTGGTCAATCAGCACCGTGCCGGCCTTCATGCCGGCCAAGGCGCCGTCTGGACCCAAAATGACAGAGCGCAAATCGTCGTCATTGCCGACACAGCAAAACACCAAATCGGCCCCTTGCGCGGCTTCGCGTGGGGTGGGTGCATGCAGGGGCTTTTGGGCAGCAAACTCTTGGCAAAACGCTTGCGACTTGGCCGCGTTGCGGTTGTAAACGGTCACGCGGTGACCAGCCAAGGCCAAATGGCCGGCCATGGGAAAACCCATCACGCCCAAGCCAATGAAGGCCACAGACATGGGGGGAGTGGTGTCGTAGGTTTTGGGGTTCAGGCTGCTCATGGGGGTGTCAAGGTTGTGTTGAAAAAACCGAATGATAGTGCCCCGCTCAAGCGGCGCACGCCATCGCGCCACCCAGAGCCTCAGTCCCCCGTGTTGCGCGTCAGGCCATGTCTTTGAGCTTCGTGTGCATCGATCACACCAGCTGCAGCCAAACGTTGCACATCTTGCGCCATGCATTGCATGCCCCAGCGGGCACCGGTTTGCATGGCGTGGGCGATTTGATTGATTTTTTGGTCGCGAATCATTTGTCCCACAGCGGGTGTGACGCGCAATATCTCAAAGGCCGCTACCCGTCCGGGTTGCTGAGCGCGGCGCAGCAACACCTGGGAGGCAATGCCCAGCAGGCTGGTGCTGAGTTGGCTTTGGACCCAGCCTTTTTCTGCCGGCTCAAACACATCCACCATGCGGGTGATGCTGCTGGCCGCACTGTTGGTGTGCAAGGTCGCCAGCACCAGGTGTCCCGTCTCGGCCGCGGTCAAGGCCAAGCGGATGCTTTCGGTGTCGCGCAACTCCCCCACCAAAATCACATCGGGGTCTTCGCGCAAAGCAGCGCGCAAGCCCACGGCAAAACTGGCCGTGTCGCGCCCCACCTCGCGTTGCGTCACCAAACCCTGGCCAGATCCATGAACAAACTCAATCGGGTCTTCCAGCGTGATGATGTGGCGGGCCTGGTGTTGGTGAATGTGCTGCACTATCGCCGCCAAGGTGCTCGACTTACCCGAGCCAGTTGGGCCCGTCACCAACACCAGCCCATGGGATTGGCTCGCCCAATGGGCCAAAGCGGTTGGGCATTGCAAGCCCTCCAAGGTCGGCACTTTAGTTGGGATGGGTCGGAGCACCACTCCCATCCCTTGGTCATGCCAAAACAGGTTGCAGCGAAAACGCCCTAAGCTCGGCAACACCAGGGCAGCGTCAAAATCCAGCGGGGCTTGCAAAGTGGGCGGCCTGCATGTGGGCGGCAAGGCTTGTAGCCAAGCCAATAAGTCTTCACGGGCCAAGATTTGTGGGGTCAGGGTGTGCAAGTCGCCATCCACGCGCATCATCGGCGGGGCACCTGATCGCAAGTGAATGTCCGAAGCGCGCTGCGCCATGGCTTGGCCAATCCATGTGTCGATGGTCATGCGTCCCCTCCCTGATCGTTATAGTTCCATTATGAACAGCCTCTCCTCCTCGTGGCAACGTGTGCATGACCGCATTGGTGCGGCCTGCCAGGCCAGTGGCCGCAGCCCGGGCAGCGTGCAACTCTTGGCCGTGTCCAAAACCTTCCCCGCCGATGCCGTCGCTGCTGTGGCCGCCTTGGGGCAGCGCGACTTTGGCGAAAACTATGTGCAAGAGGGCGTTGACAAAATCGTCGCGCTCAAAAGCGTGGCCGGTTTGGTGTGGCATTGCATCGGCCCCTTGCAAAGCAACAAAACCCGTTTGGTCGCCGAGCACTTTGACTGGGTGCACAGCGTGGACCGCCTGAAAATCGCCCAGCGCTTGAGCGAGCAACGCCCCGCACACCTGCCGCCATTGCAAGTGTGTTTGCAAGTCAACATCGATGGCGGCCCCACCAAAGCCGGTGTGGCACCTGCTGATGCATTGGCTTTGGCACAAGCGGTGGCGACATTACCTCGTTTGGTGCTGCGCGGCGTGATGACCATCCCCGATGCAGTGGAGGGCTTTGACGCGCAACTGGCGGTGCACACCCAAGCCAAGCACTTGTTCGATGAATTGCAAACCGCCTTGTGCTTGCCGCACTTTGACACCTTGTCCATGGGCATGAGCGCTGACTTGGAGGCCGCGATTCAAGCGGGCAGCACCCTGGTGCGCGTGGGGACTGCGGTGTTTGGGGCGAGGTAAAGGTGCCAGCATCGCCTCACGCAATGTCATAGGTAGCCTACTGATTGTCATTGCGAGCGAAGCGAAGCAATCCCCACAGTCGAAATATGTATTTTTAATACTCACTAATTGAATTAAATTGGTATATTGGTTTTCTTTTTGAAGGAGAAACCATGTCCACCTTTGACAACGCCCAACGCTTTTTTCATGCTTGCGAAACCCCTTTGGGCTGGGAGGGCTGCAAAGCCTATGTCGCCGAAGGCGCGAGCTTTGTGGCCCAAAGCGAGCCTTTGATCGAGGTCAAGACGGTGCAGGCTTACTGCGAGTGGATCAAAGGCTTTGGCACCGTCACCGCAGCCGGTGCCCACTATGAACTGCACGCCCAGGGCTACGACGAGGCCAAGCGCCAAGCGGTGTTTTTTGCGACCTACCATGCCACCCATGTGGGCGAAGGCGGCCCCGTGCCGCCCACCCACAAAACCACGCACTCCCACTATGTCTATATCTTGACCATGGACGCCAACGATCAGGTCGCACACATGGTCAAGGTGTGGAACGCCAGTTGGGCCATGCGTGAGTTGGGTTGGATAAGTTCTTAGAGATGGAATTGTCATTGCGAGGCCTGAATGGCTTAAGCAATCTTTACTGTCACTTTGCTTCGTCGCTACGCTCCTGGCAATGACGGCTCCTCGCAATGACAATACGAGTCATTGCGAGCGCAGCGAAGCAATCTAAAACCTCGGCAAATCCGGGTGGCTGATTTGCCCACCCCTCACCAACATCTTGCCGTACTCGGCGCAGCGTTGCAGGGTGGGAATCACCTTACCAGGGTTGAGCAAGCCTTGCGGGTCGAAGGCGCGTTTGACGCCAAACATTTGCTCGTTTTCAGCGGCTGAAAACTGCACGCACATGGAGTTGAGTTTTTCCACGCCCACGCCGTGCTCGCCGGTCACCGTGCCGCCCATGGCGACGCTGGTCTCCAAAATGTCTGCGCCAAAGAGTTCGCAGCGGTGCAATTGGTCAGGGTCGTTGGCATCAAACAAAATCAGCGGATGCAAGTTGCCATCCCCTGCATGGAACACATTCGCGCAGCGCAAGCCGTACTTTTTTTCCATCTCGGCAATCGCCAACAAAATGTCTGCCAAGCGTTTGCGCGGAATGGTCGAGTCCATGCACATGTAGTCGGGGCTGATGCGGCCGCTGGCGGGAAACGCGTTCTTGCGGCCACTCCAAAACCTCAGGCGCTCGGCCTCGTCGCGGCTCACCGCAATGGCGGTCGCGCCACAGCGTTGCAGCACCGCGCTCATGCGGCCAATTTCTTCTTCCACCTCTTCGGGCGTGCCGTCGCTCTCGCACAGCAATATCGCCTCGGCGCTCAGGTCGTAGCCGGCGTGAACAAAGTCTTCCACCGCAGCGGTCATGGGCTTGTCCATCATCTCCAAGCCTGCAGGGATGATGCCCGCCGCGATGACGGCAGCCACCGCGTCACCGGCTTTGCGCAAATCGTCAAAGCTCGCCATGATGCAGCGTGCCAACTGTGGTTTGGGCGTGAGCTTGACCGTCACCTCGGTGGTGATGGCCAACATGCCCTCCGAGCCCACCACCAACGGCAGCAGGTCCAAGCCTGGCGCGTCCAAAGCGTCGCCACCAAACTCGATGGGCTCGCCATCCATGGTGAAGCCCTTGACCTTCAACACGTTGTGCAGGGTCAGGCCGTATTTCAAGCAATGCACGCCGCCCGAGTTTTCCGCCACATTGCCACCAATGGTGCAAGCGATTTGACTCGATGGATCAGGCGCGTAGTACAGGCCCAAAGGTGCGGCGGCCTCGCTGATGGCCAAGTTGCGCACACCGCACTGCACCACGGCGGTTCGGCTGTGCACATCCATTTTCAAAATCTTGTTGAACTTGGCCAGCGACAAGGTGACGCCTTGCGCATGGGGCATGGCCCCGCCCGACAAACCGGTGCCCGCCCCGCGCGCCACCACCGGCACGCCCAAGCGCTGGCAAGTGCGCAACACGGCTTGCACTTGCGCTTCGGTTTCGGGCAGCACCACGCACATGGGGCGTTGACGGTAAGCGGTCAGCCCATCGCATTCATAAGGCGTGGTGTTTTCGCTGGAGGACAGCACCGCGTGGGCGGGCAGCACGGTACGCAAGGCCGACAACACCTCTGCCGGGGCAACCGCAGTGGCGGCCAGGGGTGTTTCTAAGGGTGGGGTTGCAACAGCGTTCATGATTAGGCTTGGTTTCAACAGGCCCCCAATGTAGGCCCAAATGGGGGTTTGTCGTGTGAAAAAAATGCAAAGCTTTGTGGATCAAATGGATGGCGGCTGGGTTTTGGCCCGTGCCAAACGCTGGATTTCTTGTTCCAGGGCTTCAAAACCAATCGGCTTGGAGACATAGCCATTGGCCCCAGCGGCCAAAAAACGTTCGCGGTCGCCGGTCATGGCATGGGCGGTCACCATGATCACCGGCATGCTCGTCAAAGGACTGTTGAGCCACTGGCGCAAGGCCTTGAGGGTGCTCATCCCGTCAAGCACGGGCATCATCACATCGAGCAAAACCATGTCAAAGGCTTGCTCGGTCAACAACTGCAAGGCCTCTTGGCCATTGGCAGCGGTTTGGTAGGTGTGGCCCATTCGGTCAAGCAACAGACAGGCCAATTTGAGGTTGATGGCATGGTCTTCAACCACCAAGATGTGTTGACGCAAAACGGGCAGGGCTGGGTCGGTCAATCCCGTGGATGCCTCCAGCATGTGGGTATCGCAAGCCGGTGCCAGGGGGGCTTTGATTTCAAAGCTGAAGGTGGCGCCTTGGTTGACTTTGCCGATGGCATGGATGTCACCGCCCATGAGCCGAACCAAGTTGCGGCTGATGGCCAAGCCCAAGCCGGTGCCACCAAATGAACGGGTGATGGAGCCATCGCCTTGGATGAAAGGGTCAAACAATCGGGTGGATTGTTCGGTTGCGAAACCAATGCCTGTGTCGCGCACAGAGAATGCCAAGCTGACAGCGGTATTGAGGCTGTTGGGCAGTGCGCGCATGGTCACTTGAACCTCGCCTTTGGCGGTGAATTTGATGGCGTTGCCAATCAGATTGGTCAACACCTGGCGCAAGCGAACTGGGTCCAGCATCACCGATGGCGGGTCGCTGCCATCACTCTCAATCGACAGCAGCAGGCCTTTCTCTTGGGCCTCACGCTGAAAACTGCGCACGGTTTGCACCGCAACATCCCAAGGGCTGCAAGCAATGGGCTGCAAGCTCAGATGCCCAGCTTCAATTTTTGAAAAATCCAAAATATCGTTGATCACCGCCATCAAATGTTTGGCCGACACATTGGCCAAGCTGATGTACTCGAGCTGTTGTGGGTCCAGCGAAGTCTGCAGGGCCATTTGGGTCATGCCCACCACGCCGTTCATGGGGGTGCGAATTTCGTGGCTCATATTGGCCAAAAACTGGCTTTTCAATTCATTGGCAGAGTCTGCCTTGGCTTTGGCTTCGATCAGGTCTTTTTGGCTGTCGCGCAGGCCTTGCTCCATGGCTTCACGTTGCATGACTTCTGCGCGCAAAGCGATGTTGCTTTCTTGGTACTTGGCCGCCAAACCCTCGGCCGTTTGCAAATGCAAGTCGGCTGAGCGCAACGCGCGCCAAAACAAAAACAAGCCCAGCATGGCCACGAAAGTCAGTATGCCCAAGGTGTAGTTGATCAGCTGATGGGTGTTGGTGCGCGTGGGCAAGATGGGCATTGACACTTCTAATGCGCCACGCACATCGCCCAATTTCCATTGGGTGAAGGGAGACTGGGGGTAAGTGTTGTGACAGCTCACGCAAGCCTCTTGCATGCGGTCGGCCAGGGCCAGGCGCACAAAGGTTTGGCCATTGCGTTGTTCCTCGCGGATGAAGGGGCGATCTGGGTTCTGGCGCAGCGCCACCAGGGCGTCTTTTTGAAAACCATCGAGTTGGCGCTGCAGCGCGCGCCAAGGAAACGGCATGTCGCTGTAGTAGGCCGTGCTGCTGCCTTTCTCTTCTTGGTTGAAAAAATGGCCCAGCTCAATCACCATGGTGGCCGGCAAGGGCAATGTGCCAGGCTTGTCTTTGAAATCATGTGAAACGCGAACCCCGCTGGATTGGGCTGGCGCCATGACTTCAGTGGTGTAGAAATTGCGAAACTTCAAGATGTCTTGCGCTTGGCGCAGCAAAGACCGCTCAAGCGCCTCTTGGGCTTGCTCTTGGGCCAAGTGCTGTGACATCAACACCACAAAGCTGCCCAGCGCCAGCATGATCAAGCCCATCAGCGTTCCCACCAGCGTGGTGCGCCAGCGCGCGCCAATGGGTGGGGTTGGGGGAAAATGATTGGGTGCTGTGGTGGTGGCTGTAGACGGATCAGGCAAGGTCATGGCATGCAGTCAAACACCCCATCAGGGTGCGCAGAGATGTTGTTCAGGCCTGGCGAACAGCAATGCAAAGCCGCATGTGTGGGTGCGGCCACAGCGGGCAAACTCAACGAACCGCTTGCTCCAACCACTGCGCGAATGCAGCACACTCCCACCTGTCCATGGTACCTGTTCGCCAGCACAAATAGTGGGCGTGGGGGCTTGGAATTTGGCTGTCAAACAACCTGACCAAACTGCCATTTTCAAGCCAAGGGGCTGCCAGTTTGAGGCGCACCAAGCCCACACCCAGGCCTTGCGCTGCCGCTTCACACACCAAGCCCACATCGTTCATGCAAGAGCCATCCAAGGGTTCGGGCCAGTCTTGTTCATGGGCTGCAAACCAGGTTCGCCATGGTTCTAATGGGCTGCGCAATAAAGTGACTTCTTTGAGATCTTCGGGTTCATCAAAAGGGCCAAATTCGCGGGCAAAAGCAGGAGAAGCCACAGGGGTGACCTCGTCCTTGAGGATGCACACATGTTCTAAATCTGAGTACCGTCCTGTGCCAAAGCGCACCGTCAAGTCGGCGTCCTCTGCCACCACATCCAGCAACGGTATGGTCACTTGCAAAGTCAGGTCTATCTCGGGATAGGCCTCGGTGAATTGGCGCAAGCGCGGCATCAAGATCGAGCGCGCAAAGGTGGGGGTCACAGCCAAACGCAATTTGCGTTTGCCGGTGTTCAGCCCTCCATCTTGACCGGGAAAGCGCTCCAGACTGGCCAAACCTTGGCGCACATGGGAGAGGTATTCATTGCCCTCAGAGGTCAAGGAGAAATCGGCGCGACCAAACAGCTTGACACCCAACAGCTGCTCGAGCTGCTTGACCCGGTGGCTGACCGCGCTGGGCGTGACAAACAGCTCTTCGGCAGTGAGCGTGACCGAGCGCAACCTGGCCAGCGCCTCAAAGGTGAGCAGGCACTGGATGGGTGGGATGCGTGAACTCATTTAAAGATCACGGTCTTGTGGCCATCGAGCAGCACACGGTGCTCGCTGTGCCACTTGACGGCGCGCGCCAGCACCTGGCTTTCGGTGTCGCGCCCCAAGGCGCTGAGGTCTTCGACGGTTTTGCTGTGGTCGACGCGCGCCACGTCTTGTTCAATGATGGGGCCTTCATCCAAGTCGGCGGTGACGTAATGGGCTGTCGCACCAATCAGCTTGACCCCACGGTGGTGGGCTTGGTGATAGGGTTTGGCGCCTTTGAAGCTGGGCAAAAAACTGTGGTGGATGTTGATGGCTTTGCCCGCCAGTTGCTCGCACATGGCATTGGACAAAATTTGCATGTAGCGCGCCAACACCACCAATTGCGCGCCTTCAGCGTGGATGATTTCAAGCTGGCGTGCTTCAGCCTGCGCCTTATTGGCGGCGTTGACTTCAATGTGGTGAAAGGGGACGTTGTAGCTGGCGGCCAGCTGATAAAAGTCACGGTGGTTGCTGATGATGGCGCGCACATCCACGCCCAGCAAACCGCTCTTGCAGCGAAACAGCAAATCGTTGAGGCAGTGGCCCTCTTTGCTGACCATGATCACGCAGGGCATGGCTTGGCCACTCGCGTGCAAGTCCCAGCGCATGTCAAAGCCGGGTGCCATCGTTGCCAGTTGCGCACGCAGCACCGCCTCGGTGGCTTGGTCACACACAAAGCGCACCCGCATGAAAAACAAGCCGGTCGCCAAGTCGCTGTATTGCGCGGCCTCTTCGATGTTGCCACCGCGCTCGAGTAAAAAACCTGAAACGGCGTGAACGATGCCCGGGCGGTCGGGGCACGACAAAGTGAGGATGTAAGAAGGAGTCATTCAGATATTTTCGCAGGACTTGTGGGCGAATAAAGCGGTTCTGACGTGAATGCACTTTTTCGTGCGCTGGGCTTTGTCTGTGTGTCAAAAAACCGTGCATCGCCATGAGTTCAAAGGTGCGCATTTATGGCGCCTTTTGCGAGTGAAGAAACCAAAAGTAGGAGGCTGTCAAAGGCACATTTTTTGCTGATTCATACCCATACCGACACCGGTGGAGGCGATATGAACAGCACACACATTTTTTCAAAAACACATACTTTCGTTGATGCCGAAAAATGCGGTTTGCGATTGCTCAGAAGAGTACTTTCGCATGTGTGGCGCCACTCGCACGCTGCGGGCTTGAAGTGGATCGCTCTGGGTTTTTTCTCATGCATGTGCGCTGCCAATGCCATGACGGTTCAGCGCGTGGGCAGCGATGTGTTTGTGTCGGGTGTGATTGAGCGCCACGATGACCGCCTGTTGCGTGCCGAGTTTGAGCGTGGCGAAGTCAAGCGCCTGATCTTGGTCAACTCACCCGGGGGCGATTTGCCCGCCGGCATGGCGATGGCGCGCTGGCTGCAAGGGCAAGGTTTGACGACTTTGGTGGTGGGCCAGTGTCTGTCGGCATGTTCTTTGTTGTTCATGGCGGGCCAAGAGCGCCAATACGCCACGGGTGTCGCGCCGCACCTCACTGTGGTGGGTATCCATGGGCCCAGCATGCCATTCACCGGTGCGCTGGTTCCAGAGCGCGCCCGAGAAATGTGGGACTTCTACCAAGAGCGCATGGGCGCTAAATTTGATGCGCAGCTGTTGAACATCGCCCTGTACCAAATGCAAGACGCCAGCGGCTTTGTTTTGATCCGAGAGATGGACCGCAACCGCCCCCGCGACCGCATCACCTTGCATTGCCCCACGGCACGCACGCCGCGTGAGCAGTGCGCCGAGTACGCACACAAAGACGCCCTCACCTTGGGCGTGGTCACCGCCAGCAGCAGCGTGGTGTTGGATTTGCCAGACAACTTGCAAATTAGAATGCCCTGAAGCTGGCGGGCACTTGAAGGCCAAGGCTGGCGCATTCAGGGAGACCCTCATGCAAAACCCACCGTCCCTTGGCAATCATTTGTGGTTGCCCTTCACGCCCAACCGCGACTTTCGCCAGTCGCCTCGGGTTTTGGTGGGTGCCGACGGCATGCACTTCACCACCCAAGAGGGTCAGCGGGTGCTCGACGGCATCTCCAGCCTGTGGTGTGTGGGTGCGGGTCATAACCGCGCGCCCATCAACGAGGCGATCAAAAAACAACTCGACACGCTGGATTACGCCACGGCCTTTCAGTTTGGCAACGACCGCGCTTTTGAAGCGGCCGATATGCTGGCCGCATTGGCGCCGGGCGACTTGAACCGGGTGTTTTTTTGTACCTCGGGGTCAGAGGCGGCCGACACCTCATTGAAGATGGCCTTGGCTTATCACCGCGCCTGCGGCCAAGCTCAGCGCACGGTGTTCATTGGCCGTGAGCGCGGCTACCACGGTGTGGGTTTTGGCGGCATGAGCGTGGGCGGTATCAGCGGCAACCGCAAGGCTTTTGGCGCGGCCATGCTGCCCCGCGTGGACCACATGGCTTTCATCCATGACCCACAACAACATGCCTACATCGAAGGCGAGTTGCCCGAGTTTTCCAACGACCTGCTCAACGAACTCGAGCAGCGCATCTTGCCTTTGCACGACCCCAGCAATGTGGCCGCCATCATCGTCGAGCCGGTGGCCGGCAGCGCGGGTTGGTACATCCCGCCCAAAGGCTATTTGCAACGCTTGCGGCAAATATGTGACAAGCACGGCATTTTGTTGATCTTCGACGAGGTGATCACTGGCTTGGGCCGCATGGGCGTGCCATTTGCGGCGGACTACTTTGGCGTGGTTCCCGACATGCTCAACTTTGCCAAATGCGTGACCAATGGCGTGGTGCCCATGGGTGGGGTGATTTGCCGCGAAGCCATTTACCAGGCCGTGACCGAAAAAGGGGGCCCGGCCCATGCCATCGAGTTTTTGCATGGATATACCTATTCGGGGCACCCGGTGGCTTGCGCGGCGGCGGTCGCCACTTTGACATTGATGGCCCAAGAGCGTTTGTTTGAGCGCGCAGGCCAAATGGGCCCTTTGCTTGGGCGGGCGATGCACCAAAACCTCAAGGGGCTGCCGCATGTGGTGGGCATTCGCTCCTTGGGCTTGGCTGCTGCGGTGGAGCTCAGCCCTTCTGCCCAAGGTGCGGGTCAACGTGGGTATGCTGTGTTTCAAGAATGCCTGCGCCGAGGGGTTTTGGTGCGCAGTGCGGGTGACAACCTGGTGTTTGCGCCACCCTTCATTGTGGAGCGTGAGCACATCGAGCACATGGTGGCCACATTGGCCGATGTCATTGCCGGTTTACCGGCATGAAAAAAGCCCGCAGCAGCGGGCTTTTTTCAAGTGAACTTCAAGTTCCTAACTCAGTGCATCACCACCGGGTTTTGGGCCAATTCGGCGTATTGGGCCAGCGTGTCTTCCACTTCGTCTTGGGTCGGTGTTTTGAGTTGCCACTGGGTGATGTGCTGTTGAAACAGCTCGGCCCAATAGCCATCGAGGTACACCTCTTTGCCGTTGCGTTTGTCGACAATTTCAAACCCCTGGCGCGACAGCATGGGTTGGGCCGTGGCTTGCGGTTTGTCGCCGGGCACATCGGCTGCCATGTGCACAACGGCAAATGACTCGGAGTCGTAAAGCGTATTCATGGTGCTGCCCGTGGTGTCGTTGACGATCATATTAACCTGATATCGGCGCTGCGGCGCCCATTTCAAGGCCAACGATGGCAGCCCAGGCAGAAATCAGCGCGAGGCGGGTGCGGTTTGGTGGGCAGGGCTCCAGTGCGCATCCAATACCGGTGCGCGTCCACCCAGGCCAATGGTGGCCACAAAAATGCCAAATACAAATGAAATCAGGTATCCCATGGCCGCATTCCTGCAAAAACGCAGCTGCACTGGTGCAGCCACCCACCCACCCCGTTCGGGGCAGACCTTGACGCCCCAAGGAGCGGTCAAGTTTGGAATCGACCCCAGCGCGCCAATCTTGAGCTTGCGTGGGGCATCAAAAGGGGTCAAGGGTTGGTGCTGGCGGATTCTTTGCTGCGCAACAACAAGTCCACCTGGTCACCGCTGGTTTGGGTGATGCGGATGCGAACCGGCAGGTGCTCCAAGCTGGGTGCCATCCACAATTCGACGCGCTGGTCATATTGTTTTTGCTCTTGTCGCACCAAACGCAGGGCCTCAAGGTTGCCATAGGGCATTTTGAGTTGCTCCATGCCCGCCACTTGAAACGCCCACGGCTCGCTGTCGCGCGCACCGGTGGTGTTGAAGTTCATCACAGCGCCGGTCCCCCAGCGTTGGGGTTCTGCCAGCAGCAGACCGGAAATTTGAATGAACACACTCAAGCGGTCCTGCGTGCCGGCCAGCAGCGGTGCGTCGGGGGTGTTGGCGCTGTAAGTGATCAGCCCCTTGTCACGTTGGAAATGCGCCGCTTGCTCGCTGCGCACTTTGTCACCAAACCGACGCGGGGCCAGCCCCTCGGCGGTGATCTGACCCTGGCTGGTTTGCACCCGAGAGCCGAGCAAAAAGTGCGACACCTCCAAGCGGGACTCGTATTGGCTGGCGTCGGGTTGCCACAGCAACTCGGCCTTGGCCGAATAACCAAAGCCTTTGGCAATGCCTTGCAGGTCATAGCGCAAACGTGCGCCCACCGGGGGGCGAAAGCCGCCCACAGCCGACGGGGCAGCTGCCGTGGTGCTGGGCGCAGAAGCTGCAGCCATGGCGGGCTTGGCCTGGGCCAGCAGGGTGTCCGTGTGCGGCTGCACTGCGACATCCGCCTCTGCTTCAGGGCTCGGCAGTGCCGGCGTGGGCGCTGTCGTTGGGGTGGTGAGGCTGGCGGGAGCGCGGCTGGCGTGCGACGCTGGGGGCGTGGCGGCAATGGGTTGGGGCAGGGCAGAGGGCTGGTTGGGCGGTGTGGGCAGCGCGGCGGTCGGCATGGGGGCCCAGCGCAGATCGGAAGCGGCTGTATCGGTCAGCACCTGCACTTGCCATCGCGGCGAGGGCGCTGCCTGAGCCTGCCAAGTGGGCCATTGAAACAGCACCCACATGTGCAAAACCGCGCTGATCAGCCAAACCCAAGGGCTGGGCCCGGCCCTGGTGCGCATCTGCGAAGCAATGGTTACAAACCGCATGCCCGAGTTACCCGTCCTGTAAAATTTTCAATCGAAGCATCCACCGGCGCCTTGCGCCCGGCACTTGAACACCTCCCCACATCGGAATCCCCACACCATGAAATTGGCCACTTATAAAGACGGATCGCGCGATGGGCAACTGGTGGTGGTGTCCCGTGACCTGACCACGGCGCATTATGCAACTGGCATTGCCCATCGGATGCAACAGGTGTTGGACGACTGGAACTTCATGTTGCCGCAGTTGCAAGACCTCTCGCACGACCTCAACCACGGCAAAGCCCGGCATGCGTTTGCGTTTGACCCACGCATGTGCATGGCCCCCTTGCCGCGTGCTTATCAGTGGGCCGACGGCTCTGCTTATATGAACCATGTGGAGTTGGTGCGCGCTTCCCGCCACAGCGAAGTGCCCGAAAACTATTACACCGAACCCCTGATGTACCAAGGCGGCAGCGATGATTTTTTGGGTCCGTGTGACGACGTGATCTGCCCCAGCGAGGATTTCGGTATCGACTTCGAAGCCGAGTTGGCCGTCATCACCGGGGATGTGCCCATGCAAGCCAAACCAGAGCAGGCTTTGGACGGTGTGCGCTTGGTGATGTTGGCCAACGATGTGTCATTGCGCCACCTGATCCCCGATGAGCTGGCCAAAGGCTTTGGCTTTTTTCAAGGCAAGCCAGCCACGGCATTCAGCCCGGTGGCGGTGACGCTGGACGAGTTGGGAGACGCATGGCAAGGTGGGCGTGTGCACCTGAGCATGCAGGTGAGCTGGAATGGCCGCAAAGTGGGTATGTGCGAAGCCGGCCCCGAGATGACCTATCACTTTGGTCAGTTGATAGCTCACATGGGCAAAACCCGCAACGTGCGCGCGGGCAGCATTGTGGGCAGCGGCACCGTGAGCAACAAAGCCATTGAGCGCGACGGCAAAAAAGACTGGCCCAAAGGCTACAGCTGCATCGCCGAAAAGCGCGCCATTGAAACCATTTTGGATGGCCAGCCCAGCACCGACTTCATGAAGTTTGGCGACACCGTGCGCATTGAAATGAAGGGCAAAGATGGCCAAAGCGTTTTTGGCGCCATCGACCAGCGCATCGCTCCGCTCAACGCTGGCTAGGGTCGCTGGCCATCTGGTCAAACTTTAAAAAGTACTGACGCCCCATCGCCACCAACTGCGGGTCTGTGGGGTGGTCGCTGGCCACGTTGTCGATGATGGCGTGGGCGCACCCCTTGGCATGCGCATCGCACCACGTCCGAAACTCTGTGCGCGCGGTGCCCGGCCCAGTCAACAACACTTCATGCACCCCCGCCAAGCCGTGGCTGATTTCGGCGAAATACGACTTGGTGTCCGCATGCTTGCCTTGGTGGCTGTGGGTGCTGCGTGACTGGATGCGCTCGGCCTGCACATGCTCGCGGTCAAACATCAGCACATGGGCGTTTTGGTGGTCTAGCCAAACGACGGCGTGAAAAGTAGACATGGGGTTCCTTGGTGGTTCAGTGGGCTGTGGCAGTTTCAAACGTGGTTTGGCACGCCACACAGCGCAGGGCTTGTGGCGCAGCGTGCAACCGCTCGTGCGGGATGGGTGCACCACACGAC
This sequence comes from Limnohabitans rimovensis (SeqCode), assembly GCF_965234775.1. GTDB lineage: Bacteria > Pseudomonadota > Gammaproteobacteria > Burkholderiales > Burkholderiaceae_C > Limnohabitans > Limnohabitans rimovensis. The sequence goes on from NZ_OZ248571.1 coordinate 44,642, forward strand.
AGGCACAAACCATAAACACCCTCTTGGATGCGCTTCAACGCGTCTTCGATGGCTTGCAGCTCAACCAACTCGTGCTCGTTGAGCGCAAATTCAAGCTCGCGCTCGCTGCGGATTTGCGCCTGGTCGTCTTGGCTGTTGTCAAAGTGGGTGTGGGCCACCTCGGCCCGGCCCAGCTTGCCCCCACGCTGCTGGGCCACTTGCGCCAACAATTGGATGCGCTGGCGGGTCAGTTGATACAAATAAGGCTGAGCGGCCGTGGTGTCCATGCGAATTCCCGAAGATGTCAATGCTTTCATCATGCGCTCGCCGTGATGCGTTGGCCTTGACCTTGGTCAACAAAAGCGGTGCGCCATCGCGCTGAAGGCACAATAAAGAGCATCTTCATTGACCGCAAAGACCCCCATGAAACCCATCGACTACAGCGTTTACACCACCATGACCATCACCCGCCGAGGCCCCGCCGACAGCGTGCTCGACGTCCAAATGAAGGCGGGCGCAAATGGCAAACTGCCCACAGCCGGCCATGCCGGGCATGAGGAGTTGTCTGAAATTTGGCGCGATGTGGGCAAAGACGACAGCGTGCGCTGTGTGGTGCTGCGCGGCGAAGGCCTGGGCTTTTCGGGTGGCGGCGACCTGGCCTTGGTGCAAGACATGGCGCAAGACTTTGAGGTGCGCTCGCGGGTGTGGCGCGAAGCGCGCGACTTGGTCTACAACATCATCAACTGCGACAAGCCCATCGTGAGCGCCATGCACGGCCCGGCGGTGGGTGCGGGCTTGGTCGCCGGCTTATTAGCCGACATCTCCATCGCGGCCAAAAGCGCCAAGATTGTCGATGGCCACACCCGTTTGGGCGTGGCGGCAGGCGACCACGCGGCCATCATTTGGCCGCTGTTGTGTGGCATGGCCAAATCCAAATACCACTTGATGCTGTGCGAACCCCTCAGCGGCGAAGAGGCCGAGCGCATTGGCTTGGTGTCTTTGTGCGTGGAAGACAAAGACCTGTTGGACAAGGCCTATGAAGTGGCCGACAAGTTGGCCAACGGCAGCCAAAGCGCCATCCGCTGGACCAAATACGCCCTCAACAACTGGTTGCGCCAAGCGGGTCCCACCTTTGACACCTCGCTGGCCCTGGAGTTCATGGGTTTTGCGGGCCCCGATGTGCACGAAGGCGTGGCCTCGCTGCGCCAGCGACGCGCCCCCCACTTTGGGTGAGTTTCGGTTTCATTAGAATCGCGCCACGATGAACACCTGGGCCAAACGACTCAAGCTGTGGAACTGGATCGCCAGTGCCGCGCTGCTGTTCGCCGCCATCGCCCCGGCCTTGTCGCAAGCCGTGGTGTCGCCCAACCCGTCCATGGGCGATATGGCCATGGTCTGTACCAGCACGGGCATGAAGTCGGTGGCCAGCTTGGACGCGGGCAGCGAGGCCCCTGCCAACGCGGCCAACCCTGCTTGTGCTTTTTGTGTGCTGCATGCCCAACTGGCATGTGGCCTGCCCACCCCCCTGGTTCCCGCATGGGCACCTCTGACCTCGGCCCCGCCCGAGTTGCAAGCCGTCAGCCAGTACCTGCCGTCCGTGCAGTGGTCGCCTGGACTGGCCCGCGCCCCGCCCTCTCTGCTTTGACCCTGTGAACTGACAAAGTGCCAGTCCTTGGCGCTTTGCCTGCGTGGTGCATGGCTTGTTGCCCCTGCCCACATCCGTGTTGTCAATGCATTGAGGTGGACCATGAACGCATTTATCTTTTTTTCCAAGGCGTCTCGCGCTTGGCGCGCCCTGCGCGCTGGCTTGGTGATGGGTATTTTTGCGCTGTGCGCGACCGCCCAGGCCCATGGTTATGACGCCGGGGACGTGCGCATCGACCACCCCTATGCCACCCCCAGCCAGCCAGGCGAACTCAGCGCCCAGGTGTATTTCCGTGCCTTAAAAAATCGCGGCCATCGCCCCGACAAATTGCTGTCGGCGCGCACCTCCCTGACCACCGGCATGGCTTGGCAACACATCGACACCACCCAAGGCGCGGTGCGCAAAACCACCGTCGCTGCGATTGACATACCGGCCAACGCCGATGTGCCCATGCGCCACAACAGCCCGCAAGGGCACACCTTGACCCTCACCGGTTTGCCACGCCCCTTGGCCGTGGGCGACCGCTTCTCGCTGTGGCTGCGCTTTGAGCAGGCCGGTGAAGTCGAGGTCAAAGTGGTGGTGCAACAACCCAAAAACACACCCACAGCCACGCCGGCACATGCGCACTGAGCGCGGAAAAAAATTTCAAAATCATGAAACAAAATCAAAATCACATGGCTGAGCCAAGGCACAGTCCTCCGTCTTTCAACCCAACTCAATGGTTGATTGGCTGCGTTCTAATTTTTTTATTTATGGGTGCAGTGCACGCACAGTCCATCAGTGATAAGTCATTGGGCACTGTGGTCGTCACGGGAAAGACGGACTCTTTGACCCAAAACTCAATTGAGAGCGCCAAGGAAAGTGCCAGGGCCATTCCTGGTGGTGCCTCTATTGTTGATTTGAATCAAGTGCGAGAAGGTCGTCAGTCGACTTGGAGCGATAGCCTGGGCCTGGCCCCGGGCGTATTTATCCAAGATCGGTTTGGTTCAGAGGAGGCGAGGATTTCTATTCGTGGCTCAGCACTCAGTCGAACCTTTCACAGCTTTGGCACGAAAGTCATGCAGGACGGAGTACCCGTTAACTACGCGGATGGCTTCTTTGACATGCAAACTGTGGATCCGAATGCATCGAGTTATGTTGAGGTTTTGCGCGGCCCTAACGCAACAACGTATGGTGCGACAACATTGGGCGGTGCGATTAATTTCGCAGCACCAACCGGGTATAGCAATCCTGGTAGTTTGGTGAGGGTTGAAGGAGGAAGCTACGGATACAACAAGTTATTTGGCAGCGCTGCTGCGGTTTCAAAGCCAAACGCGACCAATGGAAACGTCTGGGATTACTACGTGGCGGGATCACAGACCAAGCAAAACGGCTTTCGAGATCACGCCAAAATGGAAAATCAAAAGCTTTTGAGCAACTTTGGCGTGAAAGTCAGCAAAGACATTGAATCGCGTTTTTATGTGGCCGCTGTCAACAGCAAATCTCAGCTTCCCGGATATTTGACAAAGGCGGAGTTGGACAGCAATCCAGCCATGGCGAACAGCTCGGTCAGCTCAGGGATCTATCCATTTCGTGAGGAAGCCAATCGCCGACGTGATGTTGAAGCTCAACGCATCGCCAACAAGACGACAGTGCGAGATGGCAACACCATCTACGAATTTGCCATTTACTCTATGAACTACAGCCTATGGCACCCGATTGATTCCATCATTGAGCAAAATGCGAAATCCATGGGCGGTCACATCAAGGCAACTCGCATTTATGACCAGCATCAAATCAGCGTCGCTTATCTACCCAGCATTGGTTCAACCAAAGGCACTTCAAAGCCCACAAATCATTTAGGCGTTGCCACGGGAGCGGCGACTTCAAATTACGACCAACAGTCTATAAATGACAATCTATACATTGAGGACAAATATAAGTCCTCTGACCGAACGACTTGGACGGCAGCCCTTCAGTACGACAGGGCATCACGAAAGGTTGTGGACGCTATTCTTTTAACCAATAACTACGATTACACATTCACTCAGTGGAGTCCGCGGGTAGGCGTGACCCATGAACTGACGCCATCCAATCAAGTGTTTGCCAGCATCAGTCGCAATTTCGAAGCGCCAATTTTTGGTCTTGCGGGAACAACAACTACGGCGAATATGGCGCAAACCGGCATCACATGGGAGGTCGGCACCCGTGGCGAAGCGCGCATAGATAAGCATCAGTACGATTGGGATATCACATACTACAGGGCTGGTTTGCAAAACGAATTTCTCTCCGTTTGCTCAAACGCGGCTTGTACGACCTCCTCAACGACCAACATTCCCTTGTCTTTGCATCAAGGCATTGAGTTTGGCTTGAGACATATTTATGACAAAAAATTGGATACCCGCTTGGCGCTTTTGTACAGTGACTTCAGATTCGTTAACAACGATACAGCTGGCAACAACGCACTGCCTGGCTTCCCACCTGTCATCGTTCGTGGTGAGGTTCTGTACCGATTTGGTGAGGAAATAGGTGGTAAGCCAGGTATGTATTTAGGGCCTAAGTTTGAGTGGGTGCCCAATCAAGCGCCAATGGATAACGCCAACACCGTTTACAACGACAGCTACACACTGTTAGGGTTCAAGGCAGGTCAAGCGATTGATAAAAAATGGTCGTGGTTTTTGGATGCACGTAATTTGGCAGATGTGAAATATGCTGCCACAACCAACATTGCAGCCAACTACACCACTGTTCCAGGAGATGGGCGCCGTTATTACCCAGGCGATGGCAGGTCTTTCTACGTGGGTCTTGAGGCTAAGTTTGATTAATTGATCGGCTTTCCATTGGCTGGATCTCAGTGCGTCCCCTTGGGGCTGCAGTGCGCGTCTGTCCAATGTCAAGGGCCAGAAAACTGACCATGTTTTTCCATCTAAACAAAGACAAGACACATTTGTGCGCCCAGCGCCGCAGCCTGATGTGGCGCATCCACTTTTGGGCCGCCTTGATCGCCAGCCCTTTTGCTGTGGCGGCGGCCATCACGGGCACTTTATATGTGTTCACCCCGCAAATCGAGTCGGCGCTGTATGTCCATTTGGACCAGGTGGAGGTGCTTGAAAAAGCCCGCCCCTTTGACGAGTTGGTTGACGCTGCGCGCAGCGCTGCACCGGATGGTTGGACACTGCATTCGGTGGTGCCCGCGCAAAGGGTCAACGAAAGTGCGCGCTTTGCCTGGATGGCACCCCGTGAGCATGCGGTCAAGCCCCACCCCGCACCTGCGGCAACCAGCCACAGTGGTCATGGCGAGCATGGCGCTGCCGAGCATGTGGCCAAGCCTGACAAGCCTGCCTTTTTGCGCCCCAGTTTTGGCCTGCCCAACAAATCTTTGGTGGTGTATGTCAACCCCTATAACGCGCAGGTGTTGGGCAGCTTGGAGCAGTCGCAGCGTTTCAGCGTTTGGGCGCGAAAACTCCATTCGAGTTGGTTACAAGGCGATGGATGGCGCTGGATCATTGAGCTGGCGGCCAGTTGGGTGATGGTGATGCTGGTTACGGGCGCTTATTTGTGGTGGCCCCAGCCCCATGCGACACCCGTGCGCGGCGCAGGTCGTGCCGCATGGCGGCGCTGGCATGCCTGGACTGGCGTGGGCTTGAGCGTGGTCACTGCTGCCATTTTGGCCACGGGTCTGACTTGGAGCAAAAACGCCGGCGAGCGGGTGCGTTGGCTGCGCGATGCGGCGGGGCAAGCGTCTCCGCGCATACCCGCCCACTTTCAGTCCAAACCTGTGGAGGGGCACGCTCCGATGAATTGGGAGCAAGCGGTACAAGCGATACGCCAACACGCCCCACAGGTGACTATGCAAATCATGCCGCCCCAAGGGCCCGCTGGCGTGTGGCGTGCCAACCATATTGAGCGGGGTCAGCCCATGGACCGCTTTGACCTGTTGGTGGACGCCTACAGCGGCGAGCGCTTGTTTTACAGCGGTTGGGATGCGCAAACCTTTTTTGGCAAAGCCACGGGGGTGGGCATTCCGTTTCATCGGGCCGAGCTGGGCTATTGGAACCAAGCTGTGCTGCTCATCTTTGGCTTGGGTTTGATCTTTTCGATGGTGTCCGGTTGGGTGATGTATTTCAAACGCCGCGCGATGGGGTCAGTGGGATTACCCGCTTTGTTGCCAGGCGCTTGGCGCAGCCCCTCGTGGGGTATGTGGTTGAGTGCCGCATTCATGTTGTGGGCGATGCCTTTGTTGACCATGACAGCGCCCATGGTCGCTTTGGTTGAAGTATTCAAGTCATGGCGTTCTAAGGCATTGGTCAAAGTAGGATGAATGAATGTGGACACCACATAAAATTCGATTCAACTCCTGCGTCAGCCAATTTGGTGATCTAAATGCTTTGCTCACGCCCGCTGCGAAAGGTAAATCCATTGGTTAAATGTGCGTTAGATCTTGGTGTTCCTGCTGGCGTTGTTGTCACATTCATTTTTTCTATAAGTCAGATTGCTTCGGCACATGAATTGGCACCCATCGAGGTCATCGGGCATTACGACAACGCCATTGGAACCAGCGATGCGGCCACGCAGGGTGTTGTGGGCGCTGAGTTGTTGAAAAATCGCCCCCTTTTGCGTCCAGCTGAGGTGCTTGAATACATTCCCGGCATGGTCGTTACCCAGCACTCTGGCGACGGTAAAGCCAATCAGTATTTTTTGCGTGGTGTGAATTTAGACCACGGGACAGACTTTTCTACAACGCTCAACGGTGTTCCTATCAACATGCCCACCCACGCACACGGGCATGGATACAGTGATTTAAACCTTCTGATTCCCGAGCTGGTCAGTCGCATTGATTACCGAAAAGGACCTTACTTTGCTTCTGAAGGAGATTTTTCATCAGCAGGCTCGGCCAGCATCACTTATCGAACCAAGTTTGATAAACCCTTCGCTTTTTTCACTGTTGGCGATCGAGGTTATTTGCGGGCAGTCGCTGGTGAGTCTCGCCATGTGGGTGAAGGTCTCACATTACTCAGCGCATTAGAACGCATGAATAACAATGGTCCCTGGACAGTTCCAGAAGGCATGCGCAAAACCAATGCGCAATTCATTCTCAGTTCGGGAAGCCCCAGGGAGGGATGGACGACCAGCCTTTCCGCATATTCAGCAAGTTGGAATTCCACTGATCAAATCCCTCAGCGATTGATTGACTCAGGCGTATTCATGGGCCGCCCATTTGGGCTATACGACTCATTGGATTCAACGGATGGTGCCAACACCAGCAGATACAGCTTGTCAGGGACTTGGCATTCGAACTCCGAAAATGAATTGACCAAGGTCGAGTGGTATGCCATTAAATATGATCTGAACCTCTTTTCCAATTTCACTTACAGCCTGGATCGGGCCAGCGATCAATTTGCTCAAACGGACAACAGAACTGTGTTGGGTGGCAAAGCCTACAAAACCTGGGTCAGTGAATTGGGCCCAAAGCGAATTGTTCAAAATACGCTGGGCGTTCAACTCAGGCAAGACAGCATTCGTGTGGGTTTGTTCGACGCCAATGCGGGGCAAATTTCGACCTCAGGCACAGTTCGCGATGATTCTGTCAAGCAAACCCAGGCCGGTCTATATGGATCGAGTGAAATCGGTTGGACTGGTTGGTTGCGTACCGTAGTGGGCGTGCGAGCCGATCAACTCCTTGCCAATGTAATCAGTCACACTTTGTCCGAAAACTCAGGATCGTCGAGTGACTTCAAGATCTCACCTAAATTTTCATTGATCTTGGGGCCTTGGCATAAAACGGAGTTTTTCTTCAACTCAGGCAGAGGCTTCCATAGCAATGACGCCCGAGGTACGACCGCTAAGACAGACCCGAAATCAGGACAGCCTATTGATCCCGTACCTGGCCTGGTGGGTTCGATGGGGCAGGAGATGGGTGTCAAGTCTCAAATCATCCCGGATCTTCAGACCACGCTGGCATATTGGCGTTTGAATTTTGATTCGGAATTGGTCTATGTCGGCGACGCAGGCACCACGCAACTAGGCCGACCCAGCCAGAGAACGGGCGTGGAGTGGAGTAATCATTGGACACCGAACAGCAAATTTCTCATGGATGTCAACCTGGCTTGGACCACGCCCAGGTACTCAGATGCCGATCCGGTTGGCAACTACATTCCTAACGCAGTTGAAGAGGTGGCAAATGTCTCGCTTGCCATGAGAAATATGGGGCCGTGGTCGGCCTCCTTGGGTATCAGGTACATAGGCGCAGCCGCCTTGATTGAAGATGCGTCTGTCAAATCCAAGTCCAGTCTCACATCCAATTTCAGGCTGAGCAGGAAAATGTCAGAAGACATTGATGTCACTTTGGATGTGCTGAACCTGACAGACCGAAAAAACAATGACATCAGCTACTACTATTCATCGCGTTTGCCTGGAGAACCATTGGCTGGTGTATCAGATGTTCATGTTCATCCCTCAGAGCCGCGTACATTGCGACTAACAACCAGGGTTCTATTTTGATGGATGCGGGCGATCTTTTTCAATGACTTTTTCTGCAAATTCACTGATGATGTAATGCCAGCTGTGCACCACCCCACATGGAACTCTTCGCAGCGCACTGCCGTATTGATCGGTGGTGTGGTGGTGCTGCACATGGCAGGTTTGTGGGCATTGCATTCGGGGTTGCTCAAGCGCGCGACCGAGTGGGTGATCCCCGTGGCCCTGGTGAGCGAAGTGCCGCCGCCACCGCCGCCACCTCAGATCAAGCCTCCACCGCCGCCGCCACCTGCGCTCCCGGTACGCCCCAGCCTGGCACCCACACCCTTGGCCTTGGCCCCGGAGCCTGTGCCGCAACCCACTCAGACACCCGCAGCCCCGCCCACCCTGGCGGCCACTGCGCCGGTGAATGCGCCGGTTTCGGCCACAGCCCCTGTGGCCCCTGCGCCCAGCGTGGTCGTGCCCGCCGCGCCTGCGGCGCCCACCAAAGTGGACCTGCCCACCACCGTGGCAGACTACCAAGCCAAATCGCCACCGGTATACCCCGCCATGAGCCGGCGCATGGGCGAGCAAGGGCGGGTGGTGATGCGGGTGCTCATTGGCGCAGACGGCGTGCCCCAGCAAGCTGAGGTGCAGCAATCCAGCGGCCATGGTCGATTGGATCGCGCCGCTGCCGATGCGGTGATGCGCTGGCGCTATGTGCCGGGCAAACGCGGTGGTGTGCCCGAGACCATGTGGTTTCAGGTGCCGATTGAATTTAAATTGGGAAACGAGTGACGCATGAACAATGAATTTGGTTTGGTCAACCTGTGGACCCAAGGCGACATGGTGACCCGCTTGGTGGCCTTGTTGCTGCTGGTCATGTCGATGTCTTCTTGGGTGGTGATTTTTCTCAAGGCCAGCCATTTGTGGCGGCACCAACGCCAAGCCCAGTTGGTGGACGCCTTTTGGCATTGCGATAGCTTGGCCGCAGGCGAGCAAGCCTTGGGCGAGGTTGCAGACAACCCGTTTCGACAACTCGCCCAACAAGCCCGCGAGGCGCTTGACCATGTGCAAAACCACGCTGCTCGCCCGGCTTTGGCGCAGCAACTCGATGTGAGCGACTGGGTCACCCGCTGCTTGCAACGGGCCATCGACGAGGCCACGGCGCACTTGCAGTCGGGCTTGGCGGTGCTGGCCTCGGTGGGGTCGACCGCGCCGTTTGTGGGCTTGTTTGGCACGGTCTGGGGCATTTACCACGCGCTGGTGCAAATTGGCGCGGCCGGTCAAGCCAGCATCGACCAAGTGGCCGGCCCCATTGGTGAGGCCTTGATCATGACCGCTTTGGGCCTGGCTGTGGCCATCCCTGCGGTGCTGGGCTACAACGCATTGGTGCGCGGCAACAAGCAAGTCATTGGGCGGCTCAATCGCTTTGCCCACGACTTGCATGCGCTGCAAATCACCGGCGCCCGCGTCCACGGTCAAGACCGTACCCACACACCCTGAGCCGGAGCGCGAACATGGCCTTTGGCACCCAAGACGACACCGACGAGGTGATGAACGAGATCAACATGACGCCCCTGGTGGACGTGATGTTGGTGCTGCTCATCATCTTCATCATCACCGTGCCGGTGATGAAGCACGCGGTCAATGTGCAATTGCCGCGTGCCACCAACCAAGCGCAAGACACGCCGCCGCAAACCATTCGGCTGAGTGTCGATGCGCAGGGCCGCTACTGGTGGAACGAAACCGCCATTGACGATGCAGCCCTGGTGACCTTGTTGCAATCCGAGGCCGCCAAACAACCCCAACCCAAGTTGCACATCCGTGGCGACCGAGATGTGCGCTACGAGCGCGTGGCCCAGGCCATGGCGGCCGCGCAACGCGCGGGCATTCAGGGCATTGGCTTCATCACCGAGCGCCAGCCCTGAACCTGCCTTGGGCTACCGTCGATTCCATTTTTTTTAAAGGAGTTTTCTCATGAAACGTTTGATATCTGTGGGTTTGATGCTGGGTGCATTTTGGGCACTGCCCACTTGGGCCCAGGTCAAGATCGAAGACCCATGGGCGCGCGCCACCGTGCCGGGACAAAAAGCCACCGGTGTATTCATGCAGCTCACCGCCACCCAAGGCAGCCAATTGGTGGGGGTGAGCAGCCCGGTGGCCGGTGTGGCCGAGGTGCACGAAATGAAGATGGACAACAACGTGATGAAGATGGCCGCTGTACCCGCCATCGACTTGCCTGCGGGCAAGCCCGTGGCATTGCAGCCCGGCGGCTACCACGTGATGTTGATGGACCTCAAAGGCCCCTTGGCCAAAGATACCAGCGTGACCATCACCTTGAAATTCAAGGACAGCAAAGGCGTGGTGTCGCAGCAAGAGGTCAAACTGCCGGTGAAAGAAATGACCCACGGCTTGGGCAAAGAGGGCGGTAAGGGTTCGGCGCACAAACACTGAAGAGCGAGTTCCCATTTGCCCCAGCTGTGCGCGGGGTTGATTCGGATAAGCTCGGGGCATAGGGCGGTCCATGGGGGACGGCCCGCCTGCAAGGATGTGCCGCATGAACCAAACCCCTGGTTTTGATTTCAGCCAATTTGTTCCGGGCTTTGATTTTTTAAAAAATCTGCAATCCCAAGGCGCTGCAGCGGGCATGGGCCCCAGTGCTTGGGTCGCGCCCACCTTGGACCCGCAAGAGTTGGAAAAGCGCATCCAAGAACTCAAGGCTGTGCAGTTTTGGCTGAACCAAAACACCCAAGCCATTGCGGCCACCATCCAGGCGCTGGAGGTGCAGCGCATGACGCTCAAAACCCTGCAAGACATGAACATGAGCATGGGCGACCTGGCCGAATCGCTCAAGGCCAAACCCAGTGCTTGGCCCACAGGGGCTTCTATGTTTGCCGCCAATGCCCCCAAAGCCGCTGAAGAAAAACCTGCGCCGTCACCCAAAAAAGCCACGGCGCCACGCGCCGCTGCCAAGGGCACCTCAGCCAGCAGCAAGCCCGCCGCTGGTGCCGCCATCGACCCTTCTCAATGGTGGGGCGCCTTGACCCAGCAGTTTCAAGACATCGCCCAAAAAACCATGAGCGACATGCAGCAACAGGCCAAAGCGGCGGGCATGGACATGGCGGGCAAAGCCGCGCCTGCCCATGCGGCCAAAGCCGCAGGCACCAAGCCCGCCAGCAAACGCCCAGCTGCCCGCAAACGAGCCACGACCAAACGCCCATGAAGTTGTTTCCCAGTGCCCACGCCACCCACCCGCAGTGGCCGATGGCAGCCGGCTTGGTGTTGGCCCAACTCAAAGCGCAATTGAGTTTGCCCACCCATGCAGCGCAGCCCACCCTGGGCTTGATTTACATCACCGACCACTATGCCGACCAAGCCCAAGACATCTTGGATTGGTTGAGCGCCGAATTGCCCACCGTCACCGATTGGGCGGGCACGGTGGGTGTGGGCATTGCAGGCAACAACGTCGAGTACTTTGACGAGCCCGCCTTGACGGTGATGCTGTGCGAGTTGCCGCACAACCAGTACCGGGTGTTCAGTGGCGTGGCCCCCTTGGGCCAGCACATGGGTTTTGAGCCCCACACCGCCTTGGTGCACGCGGATGGCCAAACCCCCGATGTGGGCGATTTGATTGCCGAGCTGGCCCAACGCACCCACGGCGATTACGTGTTTGGGGGCCTGGCCAGCAGCCGCCATGCTGCGGTGCAGTTTGCCGTCAGCTCGGGCGGCCACGTGCGCGGTCAAGGTGCGGCGGGCGGTGTTTACAGCGGTGGTTTGAGTGGCGTGGCCTTTGGCCCAGAGGTGGCCTTGATGTCGCGGGTCACCCAAGGCTGTGTGCCCGTCTCTGACCAGCACACCATCACCGAATGCGAGGGCCATTTGGTGTTGGCTTTGGATGGTGAGCCGGCGCTGGATGTGTTGATGCGCGATTTGAAAATTTCTTTGGACCAACCCCAGCCCGCGTTGGCCCGAGTCCGCGCCACTTTGGTGGGCTTGTCGTCAGCCAACGACCAGCCCATTCGGCCCCGACAAGAGTTTGGCGCTGAGGTCCTGGTGCGCCACATCGTGGGGTTAGACCCGGCGCGTAAAGCCGTGGCGGTGGCCGAGATGGTCACGCCCGGTATGGGCCTGAGTTTTTGCGAACGAAATGTCAACGCCGCGCGGGCCGACTTGATGCGCATTGGCTCTGAAATCCGCGAAGCCTTGGAAGCGACCGCTTTGATGGACGACGACACCATGCCATGGACAGCAGAGGACAGTGCAACACCCGGGCCCGGTTCCAAGCGCATCGTGGGGGCCATCTATGTCAGCTGTGCTGGCCGAGGTGGGCCGCACTTTGGCGGTCCCAGTGCGGAAATGCACATCGTGCGCCGTGCATTGGGCGATGTGCCCCTGGTCGGGTTTTTTGCCGGTGGCGAAATCGCCCACCGGCACCTGCATGGCTACACCGGTGTGTTGACGGTGTTCACCAGCCCATGAGCGCGCCATTGACCACCAACCAACCCCTGAGTGGTTTGCGGGTGGTTGAATTCACCCACATGGTGATGGGACCCACCTGCGGCATGGTGCTGGCCGATTTGGGGGCAGAGGTGATCAAGGTCGAGCCGATCGATGGCGACCGCACCCGCCATTTGCTGGGTTCAGGCGCGGGATTTTTCCCCATGTTCAATCGCAACAAAAAAAGCATCCGCATCAACCTGCATCAGCCCGAGGGGGCAGCGGTGGCGCGGCGCCTGTGTGAAAGCGCCGATGTGGTGGCCGAAAACTTCAAGCCCGGCACCTTGGCCAAATATGGCTTGGACCATGCCAGCCTGAACCAGGACAACCCGCGCTTGATTTACGCCAGCCTGAAAGGCTTTCTGCCTGGCCCATATGAGCACCGCACCGCGCTCGATGAGGTGGTGCAAATGATGGGCGGCTTGGCCTACATGACTGGGCGACCCGGCGACCCTTTGCGGGCCGGTACCAGTGTCAACGACATCATGGGCGGCATGTTTGGTGCCATTGGTGTGATGGGTGCGTTGATCCAGCGCGGCATCACCGGGCGTGGCCAAGAGGTGCAATCGGCCTTGTTTGAAAACAATGTGTTTTTGGTGGGGCAGCACATGCTGCAGTACGCCATCACCGGTCAAGCGGCGTCGCCCATGCCGGACCGCATTTCCGCTTGGGCGGTGTACGACGTGTTCACCGTCAAAGATGGCGAGCAAATCTTTTTGGCTGCGGTGAGTGATGCGCAGTGGAAGGTGTTTTGCGAGCGCCTGGGCTTTGCCGACTTGTTCGCTCGGCCCGAATACGCCACCAACAACGACCGGGTGCGTTTGCGCGCGCAACTGCTGCCGGAGTTGCGCAGGCGTTTGGCGGTGTGGAGCGCCAAAGATTTGTCCCAGTTGTTTGAAAGCGCTGGCTTGCCCTATGCGCCGATTGCCAAGCCAGAGGATTTGTTTGACGACCCGCATTTACAAGCCACCGGTGGCTTGGCTGATGTTCGCTTGACCGATGGCCCCCGGGCCGGGCAAATGGCGCGCGCCGCTTTGCTGCCTTTGACCCTGGATGGTCAACGCCTGGGTGTGCGCCAACACCCGCCCCAGCCAGGTGAGCACACCGACGAGGTGTTGGCCGCTTTGGGCTTGTCTTCCGCCGAAGTGGCGGCACTCAAAGCCCAAGGCGCGGTGGCCTGATCACTGGGTGGGCTTGATGCCGTTCTTGCCCACTTGCACCCGCACCGCCGTGAAGCCTTGCGCCTCATTGCGGCGCGAGGCTACATAAACGGCCTCGCCCACCACCAAGTCACTTCGCACACCCGGCACGGCCCGTGACATGGGCGTGCCAGGCGGCACCACCACTTTGACCGTGCCGGTTTTGTAGTTCAGCAGCAGTTCGTGTGCGTTGGCGCTGGCCACAGCCGCCTCGAGCACCGCATTGGTCATGGTGGACTGGGGTTGCAAATCGTAAGCCGACAAGCCTTGCGGTGCGGTGGCTGGGATGGGTCGCACATCGATGGCCACCGTGGTGCCATCGGCGCGTTGCAGCGTGGTCACCCCCAGCACCATGCCCGGCTTGACGTCTGCCAGTGTGAAAGCTGCGGTGGCTGAAATTGGCAAACTTTCCGGCACGTCGACCACCACGACAGAGCCGTCGCGCAAACTCACGCCCAAGGCCTTGCCATCAAAAGAGGCAATGGTGCCGCGCCAGTTGATGTTTTGTGCCACAGCAGGGGCGGCAAGGTTGCACAAGATCAGCGCGCAAAAGAGAGTGCGAAGGGAGTTCATGGGGTGCTTCTTTCCAGAGTGAGGCTCAGTGTAGATCGTCACCCTTTTGCGCGGGCCGATTGGCTCAAAAGCCGGTCAAAAGGGAAAGTGCCAGGCAGACTGTGCAGAAGCCCAGACAAATCCATGGCCTTTGAGCCAAATGACCAAATCAGGATTGCCTTGGCCGTGCCCTTGTTCGACATGGATCCACAAAAAGCCATTGGGCTGGCCGCGCAAGTCTTCAATCCGTGCATGGGAGAACTTGCGAATGGTCTCCACCAAATGTCGGTAGCTCAATTTGGCAGAGACATCATTGCCCGCTGTCGCCTCGGGCTTCACCGTGGGTGCGGGAGTGGGTGCCGTGGGGCGCGGCTCGGGTGAGGCAGGGACGCCACCCAGCACCTGCACCAACAAGTCAACCGCTTGGGGGCAAAAAAGCGTTCCGCGATTTTTGCTGATGCTGCGCATGGCCATGGCATGGCTGGCTGGTTTGCCGTCGTAATCGCCCGACATGAGTTCTTCATACACCTCGACCACGGCCAAATACCTGGCGCCCACGGGGATGGCTTCGCCCGACAAGCGATCGGGGTAGCCACTGCCGTCAAAATTTTCATGGTGCGCGCGAATCATGTGCGACACTGCGTCCATGCCCTCTAAGCCTTTGAGGCAGGTGGCGCCCATGGCTGCATGGGATTCGAACAACACAAAATCGCTTTGCGGCAGATTGTCGATGAAGGTGTTCAACACCCGGTCGCTCAGGCCGATCTTGCCCAAGTCGTGCAGCAAACCGGCAATGAAAATATCTTGCGCCATGGCATCGTCAAGGCCCGCCCGCTTGGCCATTTTCATGGCGGTGCTGGCCACGCGCGTGGAGTGCTCGAGCAGTTTTGGGTTGCGCAAACCCAGCAGCCCAGAAAAGGCCTTGATCGACGCCATATACGCTTGGCGCAGAGAAGCGGTGCGCGCCTGAACCTTTTCTTCCAAGGTCTCGACCATTTCTTCCAGGGCTTTGTTTTGGTCTTGCGTGAGTGCAAACAAACGGTCGCGCTCTTTGGCCAGGCTGGCAAATGCCACCGCCCCTTTCACCACGCCCAACAGCTCTTCGTCATTCCAGGGCTTGGCGATGTAGCGGTAAATCTCACCTTCATTGATGGCGGCCACGGCATTGGCCAAGTCGGCCGTGCCGGTCAGCAAAATGCGCATGGTGTGGGGCCATTGCTGACGCACTTGTTGCAGCAACTGCGCCCCATTCATCTCCGGCATTTGCATGTCAGAGATGATCACATCAAAGCGCTCGTCCGCCAGGGCTTGCAGGGCTGCGGCCCCGCTGTCGGCAACGCTGATGGTGCAGCCTTCGAGTGTGAACATGCGCCGCAGGGCCGACAACACATTGGGCTCGTCGTCGACGCACAAAATTTTCACGGCCGAAGGGTCCCAAGGCACTGACACAGCTGCTTCTTCGGTGTGTGGGGGGGTGCTGTCGTTCATGCGCTCACTCCAGAAGGGTTGGTCAATGCTTGCGGCTGGCGCAGGGGCAATTCGATTTTGAAAGTGGTCCCCACCCCAGGGGTGCTGTGGACCAGGATTTGGCCACCATGGCGTTTCACAATCCCCAATGAGACCGATAGGCCCAAGCCGGTGCCGGTGCCCACATCTTTGGTGGTGAAGAACGGGTCAAAAATGCGCGCAATGGTGGCTGCATCCATGCCAACGCCATTGTCTTCAAACTCAAACCAAACCGTGTCTTGTGCCACGCCGCAGCGGATGTTGATTTTGCCTTTGTGGTCCTTGGGCATGGCCTGGGCCGCGTTGACCACCATGTTCAAAAAAACCTGGTTGATTTGCGAGGGCACGCACTCCACATCGGGAAGTGGCGACAGTTGCAAGTCCAATTCGGCACGGGGCTTGACCTCGCCCGCCACGATGTTCAGGGTGGAGCGAAGCCCTTGCTGCAAATCGGCCAAGGTGAAGTTTTGCGCAGCATTCGAGCGCGAAAAATCCTTCAAGTCTTGGATGATGTTTTTAACCCGGGTGATGCCTTCTTGGGTCTCGCGCAGCAGGTCTTGAACATCTTGTCGAATGGCCTGGTGATTGGGTGTTTTGACGGGTGCCTGCTTGGCCGCCGTGGACGTTTGGCCTGCGGCGGGCTGCGCTTGGGTTTGGGCTTGCAACTGGTCGATCGTTTTGTCGTAAATGGCGATGTATTTGTTCAGCGTGTTCAAGTTGGACGAGACATAGCCAATCGGGTTGTTGATCTCATGCGCCACGCCCGCTGCCAGTTGGCCCAGTGAAGCCAGTTTTTCGGATTGGTGCAGCCGGGTCGACACGTCGTCCAATTGGTCGGCAATCACACTTTCACGTTTGACCAAGGAGAAATAAGCGCGCCACAAAAAAAGCCCCAGGATCACTGCGCCCGAAAGCAACGATGCGATGGACAACCAAAGCGTTTGCTGGCGCAAGCTGGTCAGCTCATCTTGGTCCAAGGCCACCAAAGTGGTGAGCTTCACCCAACCCAGGCCGGTGCCGACATCGATCTTGGTCCAGGTGGTGATGTGCACTTCATCCACCGTTTGCACCACAGGTTGGCCCAGAATTTGGGGCGACAAAACCTCGGCGGGCAAGTTGAAAACGAGTTTGGGTTTGCCGTTCTCCCGCTGCAAACCCGAGAGCACCTTGCCCTCCAGGTTGATGAGCGCGGCCTGCACCACCTCTGGGTTGGCCATGGTTTGCAGCATGCGCGACTCAATCGCCGCGTAGTCCTTGAGCACCACCAAATCCGCAATGGCCGCCACCAAGCCATTGGCCAAACTGGCGGCCGATGAAAACTTGGTGTCGCGCACCAGTTGGGTAGATTGCTGGTAGGTGATCCAACCGGTGGCGATTTGCAGCAAGGCCAGCGCCAACGCGATCAGCAGCGCGGGCCTGGCGTCTTTCCAATTTTGGCGATCCAGCATGGGCGCTTCAGGGGATGACCAAAAACTTTTCCAAGCCCAGGTCTTCCAGCACCTTGTAGTGCTTGGCGTAATTCACCTGCACGGGCTTGCTGATGCCCACCGCGTCCAGCATTTTTCGGCCGGAATCGTCAAGCGTCAGGGATTCAAAGGCCTTGAAAAAACGCTCGCGCACGGCGGGCGAAACACTGGGGTGCGTCACCACAGGGTGGGGCTGGTAGCTGGCGGTTTCGTGCAGCACCCGAAGTTGTTGGCGAACCTCGGGCAACTCGCTGTCCAAGGTGTTGTTCACACCACCGCCACCGGCCACCTCGCCTTGGATGACCGTGCGGTAAACGTTGCTGTGCGTTTTGACAAACTGGGTTTGGGTATCGATCTTTTTCTTGGCCAACTCGGCGCGGATCAACAAAGTGGCCGCAAACGCATTCGGTGCCGGAAACGCCAAGGTCTTGCCTTGCAGGTCTTGCAGTTGTCGGGTGGGGCTGTCTTGGCGCACCACCAAAATGCCTTTGAGCATTTCATCGCCATCCGAGAGCAACGGCGCATAGCGTTGCTTTTTGTGCGCCATCACCGCGTGGTATGGATTGACAAACGCAAACGCCGGCTCTCCCTGCAGCAGTTTTTGCTCAAACTCGGGGATGGAGGGCGAGACGCGCAACTCAAAACACAAGCCACTGGCGGCGCCCACCCGCTGCAACAGCGGCGACCAACTGCCGTAAATCCGCGCAGCGGTGAATTGCGGCACCACATCAAAAACATGAACCCGCACGGCCTTGGCGTCGCCCAGGCAAGCGGCGCTGACGCTGGCACTCACCAGGCCCCACAAAACACCCAACACCCAAGCCTTGTACGGCCCGCAGCAAATCCGCATGATCACTCCACAGTAAAGGCCGTGATTATTGGGTGCGCACCGCCAAATCGGTGTGTCAATTTGGTTTTTTTGGGTGTGGATGCCCCGAGCCCGTTGGCTTTTAGAACGTTTGGGTGCTTTCACACATTTCTGGGCGGTGAGGCATGCTGGAAAAGCGCACCGACATGTGCCCTTCTACGCTGCGCATCTACATTGAAACGGTCAGACACCATCGACAGCTTTGCTTTGATTTTGCGGGGTTACGAACGTCTGCATATAGAGCATGAGGGGGCCACTTTGGATAGGAAGCTCGAAGCCAATGGGATGAATATGAGCTATTTAGAGTTAAATTAATACAATTTTGACGCTATAGTGCTTACACCGTATTTGCTTGTGTACTTGATCGAGCAAGCCGGTGGACTTAAAAGCAGGAGTGCGGGTTACATGGGGAATTCCTACATGAAAAGAGCAAATTTAACTGCAAGCCATGGCTCAAGAGGCTTGCGGGAATATCGACAACAGGATGAATCGACCTTGCCTGGCTGTATCAACCGTGTTTTGCGGTCTACATTACGTTAGCCGTCACATGCCCACACTTTCGCAGCGCCTGGAACTTCGCTACCCCGGCTCAGGGCTTCGGAGTGACTATCGCGCGGAGATACAGAGAGTCTGCGCGGCATTCCTGGCCAGCGGTCTGGCTGACTCGAAGTACGAGATCGAACTCACCGGCGAGTCCGACAGAAAGTTCTGGTCGTGCGTCTCTGAAGCGCTCATCTACGATCGTATCAAGGATCTTCCTCGCCCCGCGAGAATGAAGGTCGGTAAAGGCCCAGACTTCCTTCTTGCTGATGGCTCCAGACGAGTGTGGGTTGAGGTAGTCTGCCCTGAACCGATCGGGCTTCCACACGACTGGCTTGAGATCCAAACGAACCACGCCGGCTCGGTGCCGCATGAGGCGATTCTGCTTCGCTGGACAAGCGTAATCAAAGACAAGACCGAACAGCTCATCGGCAGCGCCGACGGCAGAGTGAAGGGCTATCTGCGAAGCGGTCTAGTGACGGAGGATGATGTCTATGTCATCGCCGTGAACGGTTGCAGGTTGCGGCACGGCCCCATCTCGGCACTTCACGGCATCAGCCAGTTTCCGTACGCGGTCGAAGCCGTCTTTCCCGTCGGCCCATTTCAGATCTGCATTGATAGAACCTCTTTCAAGAGCGTGGGCACCGGCTATCAAGAGCGATATCACATCCCGAAGCCGAATGGCGCGTCCGTTCCAACCCATGCGTTCCTTGATCCCCGCTACCAGGGCGTGAGTGCCATCTGGGCTGTCGACTTCAATGGCGGCACAGTATTCGGAAACCATGAGCCTTCCGCGCTTGTACACAACCCCATTGCGGCGCAGCCGCTACCGAAGGGCTTCCTTCCGGCTGACTCGGAGTTCATTGCTTCGCCAACTGGGGAAGGTGAATTCACCCTATCCCGCCTCACGACCGGTTAACTCGAACGTTAGATGGCGTAAACACACCCTAGTTGCCGTGCCAGCAAACATTGACCTTGCAAAGTACACCGCGGTCATCGTCTGGTGCGAGACCTTTGGGCAGTTCATAACGGCTGCCAAGTACAGGTAACCAAGACGTTGATGTTCTCTATTCCAACGCAAAGGCGTTGGGTCTTGAGATTGTCCAAGAGCCGAAGAACTGGTTTTACCGTCAATGCCGCCTCTTCATGGTCGACTCGAATGGCCGCCTGTTGCGTGGTGCGCATCATGTTAGACTGACCGTCATGATCAAGTCCTTCCAGCACAAGGGCCTTCGCAAGCTCTATGAGACGGGAAGTCTAGCGGGGGTGCAGGCAAGTCACGGAAAGCGTCTTCGCATGCAGTTGGCAGCTTTGGACACCGCTCAGACCATTGAGGATATGGACATTCCGGGCTTCCGACTGCACCCACTGAAAGGCGAGCTTCAGGGGCGTTGGTCGATCACCGTGAACGCAAATTGGCGTATGACATTTGAGTTCAAGGACGGAAACGCATACGTTTTAGATTATGAGGACTATCACTGATGGCCATGCACAATCCGCCGCACCCAGGCGAGTTCATCACCGGCGTTTATCTTGAACCGAACGGTATTAGCGGTAGAGAACTCGCCGTTAAATTAGATGTATCGGCGTCAACGCTTAGCAGAGTTCTAAAGGGATCTAGTCGTGTGACGCCAGAAATGGCCCTGCGCCTGTCTAAATCGGTAGGTCGTTCGCCAGAGAGCTGGCTCGCCATGCAAGATGCCTACGATCTTTGGCTAGCGCGCCAGAGCGTTAATTTGAAACGGGTTGGCAAGCTTCAACTGGCGGCGGCCTAACCCCAATAGCGCTGACCAACATTTGCCCAGCGCAAGCACACCACGCCTTGACTTCGATCCTGGCTCGCCTCAAACCCCCCTCGCCCTGTCCCCCTTAAACCTCGCCACAAAACCTGCAAAATCCCCCGCGTCCAGCGCATCGCGCAACTCTTGCATCAGGTTCAGGTAGTAGTGCAGGTTGTGGATGGTGGCCAGCATGGGGCCGAGCATTTCGCCGCAGCGGTCCAAGTGGTGCATATAGGCGCGGCTGAAACCTTCGCGGCCACCGTCGTTCCAGCTCACACCCGAGGTGCCCGCACACGCATGGCAGGTGCAGCTGGGGTCTATGGGTTGCGGGTCGGCTTTGTGGCGGGCGTTGCGCAGTTTCAAGTCGCCATAGCGGGTGAACAGCGTGCCGTTGCGGGCATTGCGGGTGGGCATCACGCAGTCAAACATGTCCACGCCGCAGCGCACGCCTTCGACCAAATCTTCCGGTGTGCCCACGCCCATCAGGTAGCGCGGCTTGTGGGCGGGCAAGCGGTGCGGGGTGTGCGCCATGATGTGCAGCATCTCGTCCTTGGGCTCGCCCACGCTCACACCGCCCACCGCGTAGCCGGGGAAGTCCATGGCCACCAGTTGTTCCAGCGACGCTTCGCGCAAGTTCTCGAACATGCCGCCTTGCACAATGCCAAACAAGGCGTTGGGGTTGTTCAGCTTTGCAAACTCGTCTTGCGAGCGACGGGCCCAGCGCAAGCTCATCTCCATGCTTTTGGCGGCCTCGGCTTCGGTGGTCAATTTGCCGTTGGTTTCGTAAGGCGTGCATTCATCAAGCTGCATGACGATGTCGCTGTTCAAGATGGTTTGGATTTGCATGCTCACCTCGGGTGACATGAACAGCTTGTCGCCGTTCACCGGTGACGCGAAATGCACGCCCTCTTCGGTGATTTTGCGCATCGCGCCCAGGCTCCACACCTGAAAGCCGCCACTGTCGGTGAGGATGGGTTTGTCCCATTTCTCAAACCCATGCAAGCCGCCAAAGCTTTGCATGATGTCCAGCCCCGGGCGCATCCACAGGTGAAAGGTGTTGCCCAAAATGATTTGCGCACCCATCTCTTTAAGGCTGCGCGGCATCACACCTTTGACCGTGCCGTAAGTGCCCACCGGCATGAAGATGGGCGTTTGCACCACGCCGTGGTTGAGGGTGAGGCGGCCACGGCGGGCCAGGCCTTCGGTTTTGAGCAGGTCGAATGTCAGCATGGGGGCAGTTTAAGTGGCGGCACGTTGAAGGAGCATCGCATCCCCATAACTGAAAAACCGGTAAGTCTTGCCAATGGCATGCCGATACAAGGCCTGCATCCGCTCAAAGCCTGCAAACGCCGCCACCAACATCAACAAGCTGGATTTGGGCAGGTGGAAGTTGGTGATCAACACATCCACCACTTTGAAATCAAAGCCCGGCGTGATGAAGATGTCGGTGTCGCCCTCGGCCAAGCCACTGCGAGCCCAGCTCTCCAAGGTGCGAACCGTGGTCGTGCCCACCGCCACCACCCGACCGCCTCGGGCTTGGCAATCGGCGATGGCTTGCAAGGTGGCTGGGGGAATGCTGTACCACTCGCTGTGCATGCGGTGTTCAGCGATGTTTTCGGTTTTCACCGGTGAAAACGTCCCCGCACCCACATGCAAGGTGACGCTGGCGCTCTCAACGCCCATGTCTTGCAAAGCGGCCAGCAGCGGCGCATCAAAGTGCAGCGCCGCCGTTGGTGCGGCCGCTGCCCCTGGGTTTTTGGCGAACACGGTTTGGTAACGCTGGGCGTCCTGCGCGTTCTGGCTGTGCTTGTCCCGCGCTATGTAGGGCGGCAGGGGAATGTGGCCATGGGCTTGCATCAGGGGCAGCGGCTCATCGCTCAAGCTGAACCGAAACAAGGGCCCATCTGCATCCGGCCATCGACTCAACAGCGTGGCTTGAAAAGCAACGCCAGAACCATCGCGGTTGAACATGCGCAGCACCGTGCCCACCGCCGGTTTTTTGCTGACCTTCATGTGCGCCACCACTTGGTGGGGTGGCTCGCCCTCCACAAAAGGCAAGACCCGCTCTACCAAGAGTTCCAGTTGACCGCCGCTGGCCTTTTCACCAAATAAACGCGCAGGCACCACCTGGGTGTCGTTGAACACCAGCAAGTCGCCTTTTTGCAGCAAGGCGGGGAGGTCTTTGAAGATGCGATCCGCCGGCACAGCGCCTCGGCCGTCGAGCAAGCGCGATGCGCTGCGCTCGGGCGCAGGGGTTTGGGCGATCAGTTCGGGGGGGAGGTGAAAGTCAAAGTCGCTCAATACAAATGAGCGTGGCGGCGTGTCGTGCATGGTCTTGAGGGCTGAACAGGCCCGTTCCAAGTAAATGAGGAGACAAATTGTGGCATGGGTCACAATTCAGGCCATGTGGATGGAAATGCTTTCTCTCGTTTTGCAACTGGTCACCGGCTTGGTGGGCGGCGCGTGTTTGATGCGCTTGTACATGCAGTGGCACCGAATTCCCCTGGCGGCCAGGGCGGGCAACCCCTTGGGGCCGTTCATTTTTGCCCTCACCAATTGGTTGGTGCTGCCTTTGCGGCGCGTGATGCCGTCCATCGGGCGGCTCGACACCGCCAGTTTGGTGGCCGCTTATTTGGTGGTGTTGGCCAAGATCGGACTGATGATTTGGCTGGGCATGGGCGGCGGCCTGTGGTGGATGGTGCTGTGGGTGGCCTTTTTGGATTTGTTGGCGCTGTGCCTGTCCGGCCTGTTTGGGCTGGTTTTGGTGCATGTGGTGCTGTCGTGGGTGCGCACCGATTCGGCCATGGCCGATTGGGTGGACCGCATGGTGCTGCCCTTGTTGTGGCCGCTGCGGCGCATCCTGCCCACCTTGGGCGGGATTGATTTATCGCCCCTGGTGTTGCTGTTGTTGATTCAATTGTGCGAAGTGGCCTTGCGTCACCTGCGCTACAGCGGTGGCTTTTGAGGCCAGGGGATGCCCACCGCGCCAACGCCAGCTGCTAAACCCCTGAGCGCCCCTCAAAAGGCCTTGCGCAAAATGGGTCTGGTTCGCGATGTGGACCTGGCCTTGCACCTGCCCTACCGCTACGAAGACGAAACCCGATTGGTCAAACTGGCCGATGCCCGTGATGGCGAGGTGGTGCAGTTTGAAGCCACGGTTCGCTCTTGTGAGGTGACATTCAGGCCGCGTCGACAGCTGGTCGCCGTGGTGGAAGATGGCGAAGAAATTTGCACCCTGCGCTTTTTTAACTTCTACCCCAATATGCAAAAGGCATTGGAAGTGGGGCGCCATGTTCGCTTGCGTGGCGAGGTGCGCGGTGGCTTCATGGGGCGCAGCTGCATGCACCCCGCCGTGCAAGCCGCCGGTGGCGACTTATCGACCGCGTTGACGCCGGTGTACCCGAGCACCGCCACCATGCCCCAGGCGTATTTGCGCAAGGCGGTGCAAGGTGGTTTGGCCCATGCATTGCGGCAGGGCGCTTTCAGCGAGACGATCCCCACAGGACAGGCGCCGGCCCATACCTGGCCATTGGCCCAAGCCTTGCAGTTTTTGCACCACCCCGCGCCCAATGTGTCGCTGACCCAACTGGATGACCGCAGCCACCCAGCCTGGCAAAGGCTCAAAGCCGAAGAGTTGTTGGCCCAGCAGTTGTCGCAATGGCAATCCAAGCGCGAGCGCGCGGCCTTGCGTGCCCCGCGTTTGCCCAAGGCACTGAACCAGGCTGGCGTGTTGACGGCCTTGGAAGCCGCATTGCCGTTTGCTTTGACCCAAGCCCAACACAGGGTGGTGGCTGAAATCTCCCAAGATTTGGAGCGCCCACAACCCATGCACCGTTTGCTGCAAGGCGATGTGGGCTCGGGCAAAACCGTGGTGGCAGCTCTTGCTGCCGCCCAGTGCATTGACGCTGGCTGGCAATGCGCCTTGATGGCACCCACGGAAATTTTGGCCGAGCAGCATTTTCGAAAATTGATTGGCTGGCTAGAACCGGTGCTCACGCCGTTGGGCTTGCAAGTGGCATGGCTGACCGGCAGCCAAAAGAAAAAAGAACGCGACGCGATGCTGGCTTTGGTGGCCAGTGGCCAAGCCGCGCTGGTGGTGGGCACCCATGCCGTGATTCAAGACAAGGTGCAGTTCAAAGCGCTGGCCTTGGCCATCATCGACGAGCAGCACCGTTTTGGCGTGGCCCAGCGCTTGGCCCTGCGGCAAAAGCTGTCGGACGAACAAACCAACCCCAGTGACGTCAGCATCAGCGAACATTCCCATAGCGACCCCACCCGCTCGCTCGCCCCGCGCGAGCCGCATTTGCTGATGATGAGCGCCACGCCCATCCCGCGCACCTTGGCCATGAGCTATTACGCCGACCTGGATGTGTCCACCATCGACGAGTTGCCGCCAGGTCGCACGCCCATCGTCACCAAGCTGGTGGCCGACACCCGCCGCGACGAGGTGATTGAGCGCATCCGTGTGCAGCTCACCGAGGGACGGCAAATTTACTGGGTCTGCCCCCTGATTGAAGAAAGCGAAGCCCTCGATTTGCGCAACGCCACCGACACCCACCAAGCCCTGTGCGAGGCGCTGCCCGGTGTGATGGTCGGTTTGCTGCATTCACGCATGGCGCAAGCCGAAAAGAAAGCGGTGATGTCGCTGTTTGTGCAAGGGCAGATGGGCGTGTTGGTCAGCACCACGGTGATCGAGGTGGGGGTGGACGTGCCCAATGCCTCGCTGATGGTGATTGAACACGCCGAACGCTTTGGCCTGAGCCAGTTGCACCAGCTGCGCGGACGGGTGGGGCGTGGTGCTGCGGCCTCAGCTTGCGTGTTGTTGTACAGCTTGGGCGAGCATGGCCGATTGAGCGACACCGCGCGTGAGCGCCTTCGCGCCATGGCCGAGACCAATGATGGCTTCGAGATTGCGCGGCGCGACCTCGACATCCGTGGGCCGGGTGAGTTTTTGGGTTCGCGCCAGTCGGGTGCGGCCATGCTGCGCTTTGCTGATGTGGCCACCGATGGCGACTTGTTGGATTGGGCCCGTGCCCTGGCGCCCCGCATGTTGGATCAACACCCCGAGATGGCGGCCACCCATGTGGCTCGCTGGTTGGGTGGAAAATCAGACTTTCTGAAAGCCTGAACCATGACCCTCACCGAGCTCAAATACATCGTGGCCGTGGCGCGGGAAAAACACTTTGGCCGCGCCGCCGATGCGTGTTTTGTGTCGCAACCCACTTTGTCGGTGGCGATCAAAAAGCTCGAAGAAGAGCTGGAAGTGAAAATTTTTGAGCGCAACGCCAATGAAGTGAGCGTCACCTCTCTGGGCGAAGAAATCGTGCGCCAGTCCCAAAGCGTGTTGGAGCAGGCAGCACAAATCAAAGAAATTGCCAAGCGCGGCAAAGACCCGTTGTCGGGCGCATTGAAGCTGGGTGTGATCTACACCATCGCCCCTTATTTGCTGCCCGAGTTGGTGCGACACACGATTGAAATGTCGCCGCAAATGCCGCTCATGCTGCAAGAAAACTTCACGGTGAAGTTGCTGGAAATGCTGCGCACCGGAGAGATTGACTGCGCCATCATGGCTGAGCCTTTTCCGGATGCTGGTTTGGCGGTGGCGCCTTTGTATGACGAACCTTTCATGGCCGCCGTGCCCAGCAACCACCCTTTGGCACAACAAACTTCCATCACGGCGCAGGCCTTGAAGTCGGAGACCATGCTGCTGTTGGGCAACGGACATTGTTTCCGTGACCATGTGCTCGAGGTGTGCCCAGAGTTCGCGCGCTTTTCCAGCCAGGCCGAGGGCATTCGCAAAAGCTTTGAGGGCTCGTCCCTGGAGACCATCAAGCACATGGTGGCGGCCGGCATGGGCGTGACCTTGGTGCCTCGATTGAGCGTGCCCAAAGAGGCGCTGCAAGCCAGCGCCAAGCGCAAAAAAAGCGCCGACAGTTATGTGCGCTACCTGCCCGTGGTAGACGGGGACGACGCACCGCCCACCCGGCGTGTGGTGTTGGCCTGGCGGCGCAGCTTCACCCGTTACGAAGCCATTGCAGCGCTGCGCAACGCCATTTACGCCAGCGATTTGCCGGGCGTTCAGCGCCTGACCTGAGGCTGATTGCCCTCGCCATGAACGACGCCACACCGCTTGAACCGCTGCGCCCACCCACGAAACTGGCGCTCTACCTTGACCTGATTCGCTTCAACCGCCCGGCGGGTTGGCTGTTGTTGTTGTGGCCATCGCTGTCGGCCTTGTGGATCGCCGCTGGCGGTTGGCCCGGTTGGCATTTGTTGGTGGTCTTTGTGGCCGGCACCGTGCTCATGCGCAGCGCCGGTTGCTGCGTCAACGATGTGGCCGACCGCGACTTTGACAAACATGTGAAGCGCACCGCCCAACGCCCTGTGACACGGGGTGCTGTCTCGGTGCGCGAGGCCTTGGCCGTGGGCGTTGTGCTGGCTTTGTGTGCGTTTGCCCTGGTGTGCACCACCAATGGGGTGACCATGGCTTGGTCGGTGGTGGCGCTGGGTGTGACCTTGGTCTACCCCTATGCCAAGCGTTTTGTGTCCATGCCCCAGGCGGTGTTGGGGGTGGCTTTTAGCTTTGGCATACCCATGGCATTTGCCGCGGTGCGCGGTGGCGAGCACACGTTGGCCGGTGTGTGGCATGCCGTGCCGCCCATGGCTTGGGGTTTGCTGCTCAGCAATTTGTTTTGGGTGTTGGCGTATGACACCGAATACGCCATGGTCGACCGCGATGATGACTTGCGCATTGGCATGAAAACCTCGGCCATCACCTTGGGCGATCGCGATGTGCCCATGGTGATGGGCTTTTATGCGGTGTACCTGTTGACCTGGGGGGGGTGGCTGGGGTCCTTGGGGCTGCACCCTGTGTGGATGGTGTTTTGGGGCGCGGCGGCGGCCCAAGCGGTTTGGCATTACCGGCTGATTCGAGGGCGCGAGCGCGATGATTGCTTCAAGGCTTTCCGCCTCAACCACTGGATGGCGGCCACGCTGTTTGCGGGCCTGGCCCTGGGTTTGGCGCTGAGCCCCTGAGACGCAGCCCATCACCCTGCTTGGGGACCGCCCAAACAAAAAGCCCCCAGCGGGGGCTTTTTGTTCAAGAAGCAAATCTCATGCGGCTTTGGCTTTTTTGGCCTTTTTCTTTTTCGCTTTTTTGGCTTTCTTTTCAGCCTTGGGGGCAGCACTGGTGTTGTTTGGTGTGGCGGTGGCAGGTGCCACAGCAGGGGCAGGCGCGACGGCTGGGGCAGCAGGCGCTGCGGGAGCCGCTTGCTGGGCCCAGTTCAAACTGGGCAGGGTCAACAAAATGGCGCTGGCCAGTGTCAAGAGGGGTTTTTTCATAGTTGGATCCCTTGGTTAAAAAAGAAGAATGATTCTCGCACGCGTGGCTCAAGCGCCAAATTCATCTCCCAAGGTTTTGGCGCGTGCGCAAGCGGCGTGCATGGCGCGCTCAAAAGCTTGGGCCACTTGGTCTTGCTCCATCGCGCTCAAGGCCGCGTGGGTGGTGCCGCCTTTGGAGGTGACGCGTTCGCGCAAGACGGCGGGTGCGTCTTGGCTGGCGCGGGCCAGCTCGGAGGCGCCGACAAAAGTGCCAATGGCCAGTTGCTGCGACTGTTCAGCACTCAAGCCCATGGACTGCCCAGCGCGCACCATCGCCTCGATGAAATAAAACACATAAGCCGGTCCTGAGCCCGACAGGGCGGTGACCGCATCGAGTTGGGACTCTTGGGCCAGCCACAAAAACGCCCCGGTGGAGCCCAGCACCTGTTGCACCCACTGTCGGTCTGCCTTCGTGACAGCTGCGCGGGGATATAAGCCGGTTTGGCCTAGGCCCACCAAAGCGGGTGTGTTGGGCATGGCGCGCACGATGCGTTCGCTGCCCAGCCACTGGGCGATGCTGTCCGAGCGAATGCCTGCAGCCACGCTCAGGTGCAAAGCACCTTTTAAAAATGGGCCGGCTTGGGCCGCTGCGGTTTTGAAGTGCTGCGGCTTGATCGCCCAAATGACATGGGTGGCTGTGCCCAGCGTGGCGTCGGGCGCGGCCAACACCTGGACGCCCATGCCTTGCTGCAAGGATTCGCGGATTGCGGCGTCAGGGTCGACCACACAAATTTGCTGGGGTGGGTGACCCTCACGCAGCAAACCGCCCAAAATCGCACTGGCCATGTTGCCCCCGCCAATGAAAACCAGCAAATCAGTGGCCAGGGGGGTGGTGCTTGTCATGGGGTGCCTATCTAAGGGGGGCAATTTAAAGCGGTATCTTAATAAGGACAAGGGTCAGAAAGGCTGCTTCCTGTGCGGCGCCCATAAATAATTTGACGCCACGCCAAAAACCATGGCATAATCTGCGGCTTCGCTTGATTTTCAAGCAAAGTATCTACCCCAACTGAGGCGCGGCAAGTGGTTTGCCACGCGGATGACGGGACCAAGACTGATCAAAGCGCTCAAGGCTGGCAACAGCCCCAAGCTTTGATACAAGTTGGGAAATATTGAAATGATCCAGACTGAATCTCGGTTAGAGGTCGCCGACAACACCGGCGCGAAGTCCGTTTTGTGCATCAAGGTGCTCGGCGGATCCAAGCGTCGCTATGCGAGTGTTGGCGACATCATCAAAGTGAGCATCAAAGAAGCCGCACCGCGTGGCCGCGTCAAAAAAGGCGAGGTTTACAGCGCTGTGGTGGTTCGCACTGCCAAGGGCATTCGCCGCAGTGACGGCTCACTTGTCAAGTTCGATGGCAACGCAGCTGTGTTGCTCAATGCTAAGTTGGAGCCCATTGGCACCCGCATCTTTGGCCCGGTCACGCGCGAACTGCGCACCGAGCGGTTCATGAAGATCGTGTCTTTGGCGCCTGAAGTTCTCTAAGGACGGGCCATGAACAAAATTCGCAAAGGCGACGAGGTGATCGTCATCACCGGTCGTGACAAAGGCAAGCGCGGCAAAGTGTCGGTGCGCAAAGATGAAACGCACCTGTTGATCGATGGTATCAATCTGGTCAAAAAGCACACCAAGCCCAACCCCATGGCGGGCACAACGGGTGGCATTGTGGAGAAGTCCATGGCCATTCATCAGTCCAATGTGGCCATTTACAACGCCGCCACCGGCAAGGCCGATCGGGTGGGCATCAAGGTGTTGGCCGACGGCACCAAAGTGCGCGTCTTCAAGTCCAGCGGCGAAGAAATCAAGGCGGCATGACCATGGCACGTTTGCAACAACACTATAGAGAAAAGCTGGTTCCCGAGCTGATCGCTAAATTTGGCTACAAGTCACCCATGCAGGTGCCGCGTTTGACCAAGATCACCTTGAACATGGGTGTCAGCGAGGCGGTGGCCGATAAAAAGGTCATGGAGCACGCGGTTTCCGACTTGACCAAAATTGCTGGCCAAAAGCCTGTGGTCACCAAGGCCAAAAAAGCCATCGCCGGTTTCAAGATCCGCGAAGAGCAAGCCATTGGCTGCATGGTCACCTTGCGTGGCGTGCGCATGTTTGAATTTTTGGACCGCTTTGTCACCGTGGCTCTGCCCCGCGTGCGCGACTTTCGGGGTATCTCCGGTCGCGCATTTGATGGCCGTGGCAACTACAACATTGGCGTCAA
Organism: Limnohabitans rimovensis (SeqCode); assembly: GCF_965234775.1. Lineage (GTDB taxonomy): Bacteria > Pseudomonadota > Gammaproteobacteria > Burkholderiales > Burkholderiaceae_C > Limnohabitans > Limnohabitans rimovensis. The sequence continues at coordinate 74,706 of NZ_OZ248571.1, forward strand.
AGAACAAATCATCTTCCCTGAAATTGAGTACGACAAGGTAGATGCCTTGCGCGGTCTCAACATCAGCATCACCACGACAGCCAAGACCGACGAAGAGTGCAAGGCGCTCCTCGCAGGTTTCCGCTTCCCGTTCAAGAACTGAGGTACAACGTGGCTAAAGTAGCATTGATCGAACGCGAACTCAAGCGCGACAAACTGGTCGCCAAGTACGCTCAAAAATACGCCGAACTCAAGGCCATTGCGGGCAGCGCCAAGCACACAGAGCAAGAGCGTGCTGACGCGCGCCAGGCTTTGCAAAAACTGCCCCGCAACGCCAACCCCACACGTCAACGCAACCGCTGCGAAATCACCGGTCGCCCGCGTGGCACGTTCCGCCAATTTGGTCTGGGACGCGCCAAGATCCGTGAAATGGCTTTTGCAGGCCAGATTCCCGGCATCACCAAAGCCAGCTGGTAAACGGGCAGGAGATATTCAATATGAGCATGAGTGACCCCATCGCCGACTTGCTGACCCGCATTCGCAATGCGCAAATGGTGGCCAAGCCCACTGTGAGCGTGCCCTCTTCCAAAGTGAAGGTGGCGATTGCCCAGGTTCTCAAGGACGAAGGCTACATCGACGGCTTCCACGTCAAAACCGAAACGGGTAAAACCGAATTGGAAATCGCCCTGAAATATTACGCCGGTCGCCCAGTGATCGAGCGCATCGAGCGTGTCAGCCGCCCTGGCTTGCGCGTGTACAAAGGCAGCGGCGCCATTCCCCAGGTCATGAACGGATTGGGCGTGGCGATTGTCACCACCTCCAAAGGCGTGATGACCGATCGCAAAGCACGCGCCACCGGCATCGGTGGTGAAGTGCTGTGCTACGTGGCCTAAGCCCAAGGAGAAACAGACATGTCTCGAGTAGGAAAAATGCCTGTGGTTGTCCCCGCTGGAGTGGACGTGACCATTGCGCCTGAACAAATCAGTGTCAAGGGCACGGGTGGTCATTTGCACATCGCCAACAATGCCTTGGTCACCATCCAAAAGGATGCGGCCAACATTACTTTTTTGCCCGCCAATGAGTCGCGCGAAGCCAATGCGATGAGCGGCACCATGCGCCAGTTGGTCAACAACATGGTCATAGGTGTCACCAAAGGCTTTGAGAAAAAACTCAACCTGGTGGGTGTGGGTTACAAAGCAGCAGCCCAGGGTAGCAAGCTCAACTTGACGGTGGGTTTTTCTCACCCTGTTGATAAAGAAATGCCCGCTGGCATCAAGGTGGAAACACCGGCCCCCACAGAAATCATCATCAAAGGTGCTGACCGCCAACGCGTGGGTCAAATCGCCGCTGAGATCCGTGCCATTCGTCCGCCCGAGCCCTACAAAGGCAAAGGCATCCGTTATTCGGACGAAAAAATCACGATCAAAGAGACCAAGAAGAAATAAGGAACGGCAGCATGTTGACCAAAAAAGAGCAACGACTCCGCAGGGCCCGTCAAACCCGCATCCGCATTGCCAAGCAAGGCGTGGCGCGTTTGACTGTCAACCGCACCAATTTGCACATCTACGCCAGCGTCATTTCTGGCGACGGTGCCAAAGTGATCGCCACCGCCTCGACCGCAGAAGTCGAAGTGCGCCAGTCCTTGGGTGCATCGGGCAAGGGCGCTACGGCGGCCGCAGCCCAAATCATTGGCAAGCGCATCGCCGAAAAAGCGAAAGCTGCTGGCATTGACAAAGTGGCATTCGACCGCGCTGGCTTTGCTTTTCATGGTCGCGTCAAAGCGTTGGCCGATGCCGCTCGCGAAGCTGGCCTGCAGTTCTAAAGATCGGAATTCAACATGGCAAAAGTTCAAGCAAAAGTGCAAGACAGCGCCCGTGATGACGGCATGCGCGAAAAAATGATCGCGGTCAACCGCGTGACCAAAGTGGTCAAGGGCGGTCGAATTTTGGGTTTCGCCGCACTGACCGTGGTGGGCGATGGCGATGGCCGCGTTGGCATGGGCAAGGGCAAATCCAAAGAAGTGCCTCTGGCTGTGCAAAAGGCCATGGAAGAGGCGCGCCGCAATATGAACAAGGTGTCGTTGAAGAACGGCACCATCCACCACTTTGTGACCGGCCACCACGGTGCTGCCAGCGTCATGATGAACCCAGCCCCCAAGGGCACGGGCATCATTGCCGGCGGTCCCATGCGCGCGGTGTTCGAAGTGATGGGCATCACCGACATCGTGGCCAAGAGCCACGGGTCTTCCAACCCCTACAACATGGTTCGCGCCACGTTGGACGCTCTGCAACGTTGCACCACGGCTTCTGAAGTCGCGGCCAAGCGTGGCAAGTCGGTTGAAGACATCTTCGCTTGATACGGAGTCTCACATGACCGCCACAACCACCGTCAAAATCAAACTCGTGCGCAGCCCGATTGGCACCAAAGAGTCTCACCGCGCCACTGTGCGTGGCCTGGGCTTGCGCAAAATCAACAGCGTGAGCGAACTGCAGGACACCCCTGCAGTGCGTGGCATGATCAACAAGGTCAGCTATCTGATCGAAGTGCTTTAAAGGTTCAAGATGGAACTCAATACGATCAAACCAGCTGATGGCTCGCGCCCCAACCGCCGCCGCGTTGGACGCGGCATTGGCTCTGGCCTGGGTAAAACCGCTGGCCGTGGCCACAAAGGTCAAAAATCACGTTCAGGTGGCTACCACAAAGTGGGTTTTGAAGGCGGTCAAATGCCTTTGCAACGCCGCTTGCCTAAGCGCGGTTTCAAGTCGCGCACCTTGCGTTTCAACGACGAAGTGACTTTGACAGCCTTGGACCATTTGGGTTTGGACGAGGTCAACATGCTCACCCTCAAAACCGCCGGTTTGGTGGGCGAAATGGTGCGTGTGGTCAAGATCATCAAAACCGGCGAGATCAAACGCGCCGTCAAGCTCAATGGCATTGGTGCCACGGCTGGGGCCAAAGCCGCGATTGAAGCCGCTGGCGGCTCGGTGGCCTGACCTTCTTAAACAACGGAACCTGCCTTGGTCACTTCTGCATCGACATCCAAAAACGGCAACTACGGTGACCTGCGTCGCCGTTTGGTGTTTTTGTTGCTCGCGCTGGTCGTTTACCGGGTGGGTGCGCACATTCCTGTGCCTGGCATTGATCCAGGCCAATTGCAGCAGCTGTTCAATGGGCAGCAAGGCGGCATCCTGAGTTTGTTCAACATGTTCTCGGGTGGTGCCTTGTCGCGCTTCACCGTGTTCGCCCTGGGCATCATGCCCTACATCTCTGCTTCCATCATCATGCAATTGATGGCCTACGTGGTGCCCACGCTGGAGCAGTTGAAGAAAGAAGGCGAGTCCGGTCGTCGCAAAATCACCCAGTACACGCGCTATGGCACCTTGGGACTGGCCCTGTTTCAGTCCATGGGCATTGCCTTGGCGCTGGAGTCGTCAGCCGGTTTGGTGTTGGCGCCGGGTTTGGGCTTTCGCATCACCGCCATGGTCACCTTGACCGCTGGAACTATGTTCCTGATGTGGTTGGGTGAGCAAATCACCGAGCGCGGCTTGGGCAATGGCATCTCTATCCTGATCTTTGGCGGCATCGCCGCGGGCTTGCCTGGCGCCATCGGCGGACTGCTCGAGTTGGTGCGCACCGGTGCCATGAGCATTTTGGTGGCCATCTTCATTGTCGTCGTGGTCGGCTTGGTCACTTATTTCGTGGTGTTTGTCGAGCGCGGTCAGCGCAAGATTTTGGTCAATTATGCGCGTCGCCAAGTGGGCAACAAGGTGTATGGCGGTCAAGCCTCGCACCTGCCGCTCAAGCTGAACATGTCGGGTGTCATCCCCCCCATTTTTGCGTCGTCCATCATTTTGCTGCCGGCCACGGTGGTCAGCTGGTTCACCTCTGGCGACAGCATGCGCTGGCTAAAGGACATCGCTGGTGCTTTGTCGCCGGGTCAACCCATCTATGTGATGCTGTATGCCGGTGCGATTGTGTTTTTCTGCTTCTTCTACACCGCCTTGGTGTTCAACAGCCGTGAGACCGCAGACAACTTGAAGAAAAGCGGTGCATTCATTCCTGGCATTCGCCCGGGTGATCAAACCGCCAAGCACATCGACAAAATTTTGATCCGCCTGACTTTGGCTGGCGCGATCTACATCACCTTTGTGTGCTTGTTGCCTGAATTTTTGATATTGAAATACAACGTTCCTTTCTACTTCGGTGGCACGTCTTTGCTGATCATTGTGGTGGTCACCATGGACTTCATGGCCCAGGTGCAAAACTACCTGATGAGCCAGCAATACGAGTCGCTGTTGAAGAAGGCCAATTTCCGCACGAGCTTGGGTGGCTAAAGACGCATGTCCAAAGATGATGTGATCCAAATGCAGGGCGAGGTGGTTGAAAACCTGCCCAACGCCACATTTCGGGTGAAGTTAGAGAATGGCCACGTGGTTTTGGGTCACATTTCTGGAAAGATGCGCATGCACTACATCCGCATCCTGCCAGGAGACAAGGTGACAGTGGAATTGACGCCCTACGATTTGAGCAGGGCCAGGATTGTGTTCCGCGCCAAGTGAGGCGTGGGGCTGAGAAGGTTAAGCAAGTTGACAATGTGCCCGGATCAGAGTCCGGGCTTTTAGGAGAGTGAAATGAGGGTTTCGGCTTCGGTCAAGAAAATTTGCCGCAACTGCAAGATCATCCGGCGCAAGGGTGTGGTTCGTGTGATCTGTACAGATCCGCGCCACAAACAGCGCCAAGGTTGATGGACTGGGATTAAAGAGGACGCACATGGCACGTATCGCTGGTATCAATATTCCTCCGCACAAGCACGCTGAAGTGGGCTTGACGGCTATTTTCGGCATTGGCAGAACCCGCGCCCGCAAAATTTGCGTGGCGTGCGGTATTGACTATGCTAAAAAAATCAAAGATTTGACCGACCCTGAGTTGGAAAAAATCCGCGAGCAAATCAATGCGCTCACCATTGAAGGTGATCTGCGCCGCGAAACCACCATGAACATCAAGCGATTGATGGACATTGGTTGCTACCGTGGTTTCAGACATCGCCGTGGTCTGCCAATGCGCGGCCAGCGCACCCGCACCAATGCACGCACCCGCAAAGGTCCGCGCAAGGCCGCCCAAGCCCTGAAGAAATAATTAAGGCAACACCATGGCAAAAGCACCAGCAAACAACGCATCGCAGCGCGTGCGCAAGAAAGTTCGCAAGAATGTCGCGGACGGCATTGCCCACGTGCACGCATCTTTCAACAACACGATCATCACCATCACCGATCGCCAAGGCAACGCGTTGTCATGGGCGTCTTCGGGTGGCCAAGGCTTCAAGGGTTCGCGCAAGTCAACCCCGTTTGCAGCCCAGGTCGCATCCGAGGTGGCTGGTCGTGCGGCCATCGACCAGGGCATCAAAAACCTGGACGTCGAGATCAAAGGCCCTGGCCCTGGTCGCGAGTCGTCGGTGCGTGCTTTGGCGTCGTTGGGCATTCGCATCAACTCCATCTCTGATGTGACCCCGGTTCCGCACAACGGCTGCCGCCCTCAAAAGCGCCGCCGCATCTGATCCATTAACCCCAAGCCCACCGCCTGTGCTTTTCTGGCACAGGCTCCCCGTCCCCGTGGCGGGCAGTTGACATCAAAGGAAATCAAGTGGCACGTTACTTAGGCCCCAAGGCCAAACTATCCCGCCGAGAAGGCACTGACCTGTTTTTGAAGAGCGCGCGTCGTTCGATCAGTGACAAGGCCAAGTTCGACTCCAAACCCGGCCAACACGGCCGCACCTCTGGCCAGCGCACCTCTGACTTCGGTTTGCAGTTGCGTGAGAAGCAAAAAGTCAAGCGCATGTACGGCGTCTTGGAGCGCCAGTTCCGCCGCTACTTTGCAGAAGCCGACCGCCAAAAGGGCAACACCGGTGCGAACCTGCTGTTCATCTTGGAATCGCGTTTGGACAATGTGGTGTATCGCATGGGCTTTGGCTCCACACGTGCTGAGGCCCGTCAATTGGTTTCGCACAAAGCCATCACCATCAATGGCAAGTCAGTCAATATTCCTTCTTGCATGGTCAAGACCGGCGACGTGATCGCGGTGCGCGAAAAGTCGAAAAAGCAAAACCGTGTCGGCGAAGCGCTGCAGTTGGCACAACAAGTGGGCTTGCCGGCTTGGGTGGACGTCAACGCCGATAAGGCCGAGGGTGTCTTTAAAAAGGTGCCGGATCGCGACGAGTTCGCAGCCGACATCAATGAATCACTCATCGTCGAGTTGTATTCACGTTGATCGTGGTTGTTCATCAACCTTGTCGTTCCCAGGCCGACTGCGCAGCCTGTCTGGGTGAGAAATCCAGCCTTACCGGTGTAACGAACCGGGGGTATTGAGAGGAAGTCCGAATGCAGACGAATTTGTTGAAACCCAAAGCCATCCACGTTGAACCCATTGGGCACAACCGTGCCCGCGTCGTGCTCGAGCCGTTCGAGCGCGGCTATGGCCACACCCTGGGCAATGCCCTGCGCCGTGTGTTGTTGTCGTCGATGGTTGGCTATGCCGTGACCGAAGTGACCATCGCTGGTGTGGTCCATGAGTACTCCACCATTGACGGTGTCCAAGAAGATGTGGTCAACATCCTGTTGAACCTCAAAGGCGTGGTGTTCAAGTTGCACAACCGTGACGAAGTCACCCTGAGCCTGCGCAAAGAAGGCGAAGGCAAAGTCACCGCAGCAGACATCCAGACCCCGCACGATGTGGAAATCATCAACCCCGAGCACCTGATCGCCAATTTGTCGCAAGGCGGCAAGATTGACATCCAACTCAAAGTTGAAAAAGGCCGTGGTTACGTGCCCGGAACCGTGCGCCGCTATGGCGAAGAGCCCTCCAAGTCGATTGGCCGCATTGTGTTGGATGCATCTTTTGCGCCCATCAAGCGCGTGAGCTACAGCGTGGAAAACGCCCGCGTTGAGCAGCGCACTGACCTCGACCGTTTGGTCGTGGACATCGAAACCAATGGCGCCATCACCGCTGAAGACGCCGTGCGCGCATCGGCCAAGATTTTGGTGGAACAGTTGGCTGTTTTCGCCCAACTCGAGGGCAACGAGCTGGCCGCCTTCGACTCGCCCGCACCCCGTGGCGCGCAGCAGTTCGATCCGATTTTGCTGCGCCCCGTGGACGAGCTCGAACTCACCGTTCGCTCTGCCAACTGCCTGAAAGCCGAAAACATTTACTACATTGGCGACTTGATCCAGCGCACCGAAAACGAGCTGCTCAAGACCCCTAATTTGGGCCGCAAGTCCCTCAACGAAATCAAAGAAGTGTTGGCCTCGCGTGGCCTGACCTTGGGCATGAAGCTGGAAAGCTGGCCGCCCGCAGGTTTGGACAGCAAGCGCTGAGCCACACAGACATCCGTCCCCTGGCCGTACCTGATACGGCGGCCGGCAAAACAAGCTAGAAAGGATCCACCATGCGTCACGGACACGGACTTCGCAAACTCAACCGCACCAGCGAGCACCGCCTCGCCATGTTGCGCAACATGATGAACTCGCTGATCGCACATGAGGTCATCAAAACCACCGTGCCCAAAGCCAAAGAGCTGCGCCGTGTGGTTGAGCCCATGATCACCTTGGCCAAAGAGCCGACCCTGGCCAACAAGCGCTTGGCCTTCAACCGCTTGCGCGACCGCGACAGCGTGGTCAAGTTGTTTGCCGATTTGGGCCCGCGCTACAAAGCACGTCCCGGTGGCTACACCCGCATTTTGAAAATGGGTTACCGCGTGGGTGACAACGCACCCATGGCTTTGGTTGAATTGGTCGACCGCCCAGAAATAACTGTCAGCAGTGAACCAAACGCCGCTGAGTAAGATAGAATCACACCCTTGCCGCGCGATGGAGCAGCCTGGTAGCTCGTTGGGCTCATAACCCAAAGGTCGCAAGTTCAAATCTTGCTCGCGCAACCAAATTTTCAGTGGCATACATGCTGAAACCCAAACGCCCACTCTTGAGTGGGCGTTTTCTTTGGTGGAAATGAAACCATGCGCGACCCCGTTTTAAAAGCTTTGCAAACGCGTGCAGAACGCATCGACGTGGTGGTCAATGGTGTGCAGCAAACTTGGCATGTGTGGAACCGGTCGCACACTAAGCCGCTGGTGTTGCTGCACGGGGGCAGTGGCAGTTGGACGCATTGGGTGCGCAACATCGATGCCTTGTCCGAAGACCATGCCGTGTGGGCGATGGACTTGCCGGGCATGGGCGACTCAGCATTGCCGCCCGAGGCCAAAGACGCTGATGACATTGCCCCTTGGGTGGCGCAAGGCATGGCGCAACTATTGGGTGGACAAGCCATCCCCGTGATGGGCTTTTCCTTTGGCGGTTTGACGGCGGGTTTCGTGGCCGCCAGACACCCTGAACGCGTGTCACGCCTGCTGCTGGTGGGTGTGCCGGGATTGGGCCTGTTTGGGGACACATTGCCCCTGCGCGGTTTTTTGCCGAACATGGACCAAAGTCAACGCAACGCCGTTCATCATCACAACCTGATGAGCATCATGCTGGCCCATGAAGCATCGCTGATCGACCAAACCCTGGAGATTCAAGAGCGCAATGTGGTGCGCGATCGACTGCGCCGGCGCCGCATTGCACGCAGCACGGTGATGATGGAATTGCAAACCCAATGGCGCTGTCCCGTGCATGCCTTGTGGGGCGCGCTGGACGCCTTGTATCTGGAAAACTTATCGTCCGCACCCGAACGCTTGAACCAATGCAATCTGCGCGATTTGACCCTGCTGCCCGACACCGGCCATTGGGCCAATTATGAAAACGCCAAGGCATTCAATGACTGGGCGATTGCGCAACTGGCGTCACCCGCATGACGTGAGGCGCTGGCCAGGAGGGGGATGCAGTGTGCAGTGAGGCGTGCGATGAGCGAAGCCCCATCAAGGGGGTCAGGCCACCGGGTCGGGCAACACGGCGGTGACTTCAATCTCCACCAAAGCGCGTTCTTCCACCAAGCCACTCACCGCCACACAGGTCATGGCTGGGAAGTTGCGCCCCATCACCTCGCGGTACACCGGACCCAAGCCCTTGAGGGCCGCCACATACAAGTCGCGGCTGGTCACATACCAAGTCATGCGCACCATGTGCTCAGGGCCCGCGCCAGCGGCTTGCAACACCGCCAAAATGTTGCGCAAAGCTTGGCCAGTTTGCTGCAAAAAATCATCACTCTCAAATTGCTGCTGGGCGTTCCATCCCACCATGCCGCCGACATAAATTTGGGTGCCACGTGCGGCAATGCCGTTGGCATAGCCCTTGGGGCGCTCCCAGCCTTCGGGTTGAATCAATTGGTGCATAGGGTCTTTCAGGTGTGGGCCATCTGGCGCAATTTAAAGCGTTGCAATTTGCCGGTTTCGGTGCGCGGCAACTGCTCAACAAAAGTGATTTCACGCGGGTATTTGTAAGGGGCCAAGGTGGCTTTGACATGGTCTTGCAAGGCTTTGACCAATTCAGCGGAGCCCGTGTGGGGCGGGCGCAAAACGCAATAGGCCTTGATGATCATGCCGCGCTCCACATCGGTCTTGCCGACCACGCCGCACTCAGCCACGGCCGGGTGTTTGAGCAAAGCATCCTCAACTTCAGGGCCGCCCACGTTGTAACCCGCGGTGATGATCATGTCGTCGTCACGGGCTTGGTAATGGAAATAGCCGTCATCGTCTTGCATGAACGCATCGCCGGGATAGTTCCAGCCCGATTGCACATAGCGCTGTTGTCGCGGGTCATCGAGATAACGGCAACCGGTGGGACCGATGACGGCTAGGCGACCCACTTGGTTGCGCGGCAATTCGTGTCCGTGTTCGTCTACCACCTTGGCCTGATAGCCGGGCACAACTTTGCCAATCGCACCACGGCGCACCTCGTCGCCAGCGGAAGAAATGAATATGTGGAACATCTCGGTGGCGCCAATGCCATCGAGCATTTCCAAGCCGCTGGCTTGCTTCCACAACTGTCGCGTGGCGTCAGGCAAACCCTCGCCTGCGCTCACACTCAACCGCAGGCTGGGCACTTTACCGGGTTGGATGTGGGCTGCCATTTGGCGGTAAAACGTGGGCGCGGTATAGCAAATGGTGCATCCCACTTCGGCCATCACATCAACCATGGTGGCCGGTGTGTAGGGCTGGTCGTGGAAATACACCGAACAACCGGCCCACATCGGAAACACCAGCAAACCGCCCAAACCAAAAGTGAACGCCAAAGGCGGTGAGCCCATCACGATGTCGTGCGGCGTGGCGCGCAGCACATGGCGCGGCCAGGCTTCGCAAGCACTCAAGATGTCGCGGTGGCTGTGCGCGGCCGCTTTGGGTGTGCCAGTGGTGCCCGAGGTGAAGGCCAGCATGGCGATGTCGTCGGCGTGGGTGGCGCAAGCGCTGAAGTGGCCGTCATGGGCCGCAGCGCGCACCGCCAACGATCCGGGCGCATCCATCAAATTGAAGGGCACGATGGTGGCGAGCACCGGTTGCTGTTGCTGGGCCAATTCCAACTCATGCAGCAACGTGGCGTCGCACAGGGCCACGCTGGGTTGGGCTTTGGCGATGATCTCGCTCAACTCCTTGGCGCGCAGCAAGGGCATGGTGGCCACAGCCACCAAGCCGGCCTTGACCACACCCATCCAGGCCAAAGCCAAGCCGACCGAGTTGCCACCGCGCAGCAGCACCCGGTTGCCTGGAACCAGCCCCAAGTCGTGCACCAGCACCTGGGCAATGCGGTCGACGCGCTCGCGCGCTTCGCGGTAGCTCAAGGTGATGCGCGGTGAACGCAGCAAAGGGCGATCGCCCCAACCCTTTTCGCCGGCCCGGTCCAACAGCTCTTGCACCAAATTGAGTTGATCGGGAAAGTTCAATTCAGGCAGGTCGCGCAGCATCTGGGGATGCAGCGCTGCAGGGGGCAGGCGTTCGTTGACAAACCGGTCGATGTGTGCACTCATGTGGACACCCCTTTGAGAACAGATTTGCCCATGATGAGCAATTGCACCTCACTGGCCCCTTCGTAGATGCGCAAAGCGCGGATGTCGCGGTACAAGGCCTCCACTTTGACGCCCACTTCGACGCCGCGCCCGCCGTGCATTTGCAGCGCCATGTCAATCACGCGTTGGGCGTTTTCGGTGGCGGTGTACTTCGCCATGGCGGCGGCTTGGGTGTATGCGGCAGCATGTTCGCCGCTGCTGCCTTGGGTGTCGCGCATCCAAGCCGCGCGGTACGTGAGCAAGGCGGCGGCATCGACCAAGGCGGCCATTTCGCCCAAGCGCGCTTGGGTCAATTGAAAATCGGCCAGGGTTTGCCCAAACATGCGCCGGTTCTGGGCATATTGGGTGGCTTCGTGCAGGGCCCGGCGCGCCATGCCCAGGGCAGCGGCGGCCACCGATGCGCGAAAAATATCCAAGGTGCGCATGGCCAATTTGAAGCCGCCATGGGTGTCGCCCAATTGCGCTTGCGCGGGCAGGGCGCACTGGTGAAAGGTCAAGGTCGCCAAGGGGTGTGGCGACATGACGTGCAGGTGCGCCGTGCTGTCCAGGCCGGGGTTGTCGGCATCGACAATGAAGGCGGTGATGCCGCGCGCACCGGCTTGGGGGTCGGTTTTGGCAAACACCACATAAAAGTCGGCGATGCCGCCGTTGCTGATCCAGGTTTTTTGGCCGTTCAGCACATGACCTGCAGCGCTGGCTTGGGCGCTGGTCTGCATGCCCGCCACGTCGGAGCCCGCATCGGGTTCGCTCAATGCAAAGGCAGCGATCTTGTGCCCTTGTGCCACAGCAGGCAGGTATTGGGCTTGTTGTGCGGGCGTGCCCGCCAAGGTGATGGCGCCACTGCCCAGGCCTTGCATGGCAAATGCGAAATCGGCCAAGGGGGAATGCCAGGCCAGGGTCTCGCGCAGGATGACGAGCGCGCGCGAGTCCAGCTGCGGCAAGGCGCCGCCATGTGCCGCTGGCACACAGTAGCGCAACCAACCGCCTTGGCCCAAGCGTTGCACCCATTCGCGACAGGCTTGGCGGTCATCGTGTTCGTCCACCGCTTGGCTTGGGCACCAAGCGTGCAAGCCCTGCGCCAGCGTCTGGTGCTCAGGCCCAAAGAAAGGCAATTGCCATTGGGGTGCGCGCATCTCAGTCCCCTTTGAAAACAGGTTTTTCTTTGGCCGCAAAGGCTTTGTAGGCGCGGGTGAAGTCCTGGGTTTGCATGCAAATCGCTTGGGCTTGGGCCTCTGCCTCGATGGCTTGTTCCAGCGTCATGGCCCACTCTTGGTGCAGCATGGTTTTGGTCATGCCGTGCGCAAAGCTGGGCCCTTGGGCGATTTGCGCAGCCATTTTTTGTGCCGCTGCACCCACATCTTCACTGCTGTGCAGGCTGTTGAAAAAGCCCCAAGCCAAACCTTCCTGGCCGGTCATCGCGCGGCCGGTGTAGAGCAACTCGCTGGCCCGGCCTTGGCCAATCACGCGGGGCAGCAGGGCGCAAGCGCCCATATCGGCTCCTGCCAAACCCACGCGGGTGAACAGGTAGGCCACGCGTGCGGCATCGGTGCCCAGGCGCAGGTCGCTGGCCAGGGCGATCATCGCGCCCGCCCCAGCGCACACGCCATCAATGGCGGCCACGATGGGTTGCGGGCAAGCCCGCATGGCTTTGACCAAGTCGCCCGTCATGCGGGTGAAGTTCATCAACTCGGGCATGCTCATTTGGGTCAGGGGGCCAATGATTTCGTGCACATCACCGCCCGAGCAAAAGTTGCCGCCTGCGCCTTGCACCACCACCGCGCGCACATCGGTGGCATAGCGCAAAGCGTTGAAGCGGTCGCGCAATTCGGCGTAAGAGTCAAAGGTGAGGGGATTTTTGCGCTCGGGCCGGTTCAGCGTGACCGTGGCCACGCCGTCGTGGCAGGCCCAATGGAAGTGGGTGGCGGCTTGGCCCGCTTGCGCGCTGTATTGCGCATGCATGGGTTTGGGGGCGGTCATGTAATGGTTCACGGTGTCTCCGTTTCTGGGGTGGAATGGGCATGTTGCTTGACGCGCCCGAGTAATTTGTAGAGGGTTTGAATTTCTTTTTCATTCAAATTGTTAAAGGCCGACACGATCCAGGCTTCGTGCTGCTGGGCCATGTCGCGAAAGGTGTTTCTGCCCTTGAGGGTGAGGCGGATGCGCCAGGCGCGGCGGTCCTCCAGCACATCGAGCCGCTCAACCAAGCCCTCGCTGGCCAGCTGGTCGGTGATGGCGGTGACGTTGCCACCGGTGACCATCATGCGCCGCGACAACTCGTTCATCTTCATGCCGTCGGGGGAGCGCTCGAGTTGCGCCATCAAGTCAAAGCGGGGCAAGGTGGTGTCAAACTCGGTGCGCAATTGGTGGCGCACTTGCTTTTCAATCAGCTGGGTACAGGTGAGCAAGCGCAGCCACAGCCGCAAAGCTTCGGGGTGCTCGCTGTGGGCCCGGGCTTCCAAATCCATGGTGAACTCAACGCCCTGCGTGCAAGCTGCGGTAGAGCTGATCGCGCCCGCTTTCATAGGCGCGCGGCCACACCACATCGCGGCTGCCCAGCTTGGCCGCTTCGTGCAAAGTCCAGGCGGGGTCGGCCAAGTGGGGCCGTGCCACGGCACACAAATCGGCCCGTCCAGCGGCGATGATGCTGTTGGCATGGTCGGCTTCGCTGATCGCGCCGACGGCCATGGTCAGCACCCCCACCTCGTTGCGGATGCGGTCGGCAAATGGCGTTTGGTACATGCGGCCATAAACCGGTTTGGCTTGGCGCGTGGTTTGCCCCGAAGAGACGTCGATCACATCGCAACCGGCTTGCTTGAACAAGCGGGCCATCACCACTGCGTCGTCGTCGGTGTTGCCGCCCTCGGCCCAATCGTGGGCGGAGATGCGCACCGCCATCGGTTTGTGCGCCGGCCACACGGCGCGCATGGCCGCAAACACTTCCAGCGGGTAGCGACAACGGTTGTCGATGCTGCCGCCGTATTCGTCGCTGCGCAGATTGGTCAGGGGGCATAAAAAGCCCGACAACAAATAGCCGTGCGCGGCGTGCAGCTCCAGCCAATCAAAACCGGCTGCATCGGCGCGCTGGGTGGCGGCCACGAAGGCCGCGGTGGTGGCGTCCATGTCGGCGCGGGTCATGGCGCGTGGGGTGGCGTTTTGAGGGCCATAGGGCACCGCACTGGCGGCCATCAGCGGCCAATTGCCCTGGGGCAAAGGCTCGTCAATGGCCTCCCAGCCCACTTGGGTCGAGCCTTTGGCGCCGCTGTGGCCGAGTTGCAAGCCGATGTGGGTTTTTTGTTGGTGGGCAAAGTCAACGATGCGGGCAAACGCTTGTTGCTGGGTGTCGTTCCACAGGCCGGGGCAGGCCGGTGTGATGCGCCCTTCGGGGGTGGGGCTGGTCATCTCCACCATCACCAGGCCTGCGCCGCCCATCGCCCGTGCACCCAGGTGCACCAAGTGAAAGTCGCCCACCACCCCATCGGTGGCATGGTAGGTCGCCATGGGTGAGACGACGATGCGGTTTTTCAAGGTGACTTCGCGCACCTTCAAGGGTAGCAACATCGGGGCCACTGGCTTGCGGCCCGACAGCCAGGCTTCATAGCCCTCCAGCCACACCGGGTCGCGCAAGCGCAGGTTTTCGTGGCTGATGCGTTGCGAACGGGTGAGCAAAGAGTAGGTGAATTGCTCGACTTCCATGTGGGTGTAGCGGTCCACATGTTCAAACCATTCGGTTGAGTTGCGCGCGGCGTTTTGGATCTTCAGCACCTCGACACTGCGCCGCGCTTGGTAGGCTTTGAGCACCGTGGCCATGTCGTCATCGGGGTGTTGGGCAAAGGTCTGGGCCAAATCAATCGCGTCTTCCAAGGCCAGCTTGGTGCCGCTGCCAATCGAAAAGTGGGCGGTGTGTGCCGCGTCCCCCATCAGCACGATGGGGGTTTGGCGCCCACCAATGGCCTCCCAATGCACCCAGGAGTTGCAAATCACGCGCGGGAACTGAATCCAGATTGCCGAGCCGCGCAGGTGCGAGGCATTGCTCATCAAGGGGTTGCCGTCCAGGTATTTGGCAAACAGCTTTTCGCAAAACGCAATGCCCTCGGCCTGGTCCATTTCATCCAAGCCATGGGCGCGCCACACGTGCTCGGGCGTTTCCACGATGAAGGTCGAGGTCTCGCCATCGTATTTGTAAGCATGGGCCTGGAACCAACCGTGTTCGGTTTGCTCAAACGCAAAGGTGAAGGCGTCAAAGGTTTTGCGCGTGCCCAGCCAGACAAAGCGGCACAAGCGCGTGTCGATGTCGGGTTGGTAGGTTTGGGCATAGCGGGTGCGCACCCGGCTGTTGAGGCCGTCGCAGGCAATCACCAAGTCGGCTTGGTATTCCAAGGCCAGGGCCTGGTCATCGCTCACATCTTGTTCAAACAGCAGCTTCACATCCAGCTCTTCGCAGCGTGCTTGCAAGATGTTGAGCAAGCGTTTTCGCCCTATGCCACAAAAGCCGTGACCGGTGGAGCGAACACTTCGGCCTTTGAAAAACACCTCGATGTCATCCCAGTGGTTGAAGGCGTCGGCAATCAACTGCCCGGTGGGCGCGTCGGCTTGCTGCAAGTTCTCCAGCGTTTTGTCGCTGAACACCACACCCCAGCCAAAGGTGTCGTAGGGCCGGTTGCGTTCCACCACGGTGATGTGGTGTTGGGGATTTTGGGTTTTCATGAGCAGGGCGAAGTACAAACCCGCCGGCCCACCACCGATGCATAAGATATTCATACCCGAATTGTTGAGGCTTAAAGCAATCCTTGTCAAGCTCTGCGGCTATTTCTTTGATCTTGGGCAAAGCCATGGCACCAGCCTGGCGGTGCCGGGCAATTCACGGCGCACAATGCCACCATGATTTACAAATTCAAATCCAAGGCGGCGGGCGACTTGATTTTTCTGCCTGAAAACGCCCGCCAGGTCTTGTCCATCCTGGGTAAAGCGGATGTGGCGCAAGGCATCATCGAGCCAGCCGACATGGCGGCTGCCGTGCTGGCCTTGCAAGCGGCGGTGGCGCAGGCTGAGCAAGCACAAGCGCAGGCTGCCGATGAAGCCCGCGCCCGAGGCGAAAAGCCGCCACCAGCGCCCGCTGTTGGCTTGCGCCAGCGGGTGCAGCCCTTCATTGCCATGCTCGAGCGCTGCGAGCGCGCCCAGCAGCCCATCGTGTGGGGGGTCTGAGGTGGCGGTGCCGTTTTTCCAAGCCTTGTCGCCCGATCGGGTGCTGGATGCTTTGGCGGATTTGGGATTGGCGGTGGATGGCCGTTTGAGCGCCTTGAGCTCTTATGAAAACCGGGTTTATTTGGCCATGCTTGACGACAACAGCGGCGTCGTGGCCAAGTTTTACCGCCCCCTGCGCTGGCCTGAAGCGGCGATCAAGGAGGAGCACGCCTTTGCCAATCAGCTGGCCTTGGAAGACATTCCGGTGGTGGCCCCGCTGGTGTTGCACGGGCAACAACTGCACCATTTGGCGGTGGATGACGCCGAGCACCCGGGCTTTGGGTTCAGCGTCAGCCCGCGCCGGGGCGGGCGACAACCTGAGTTGGATGACCCCGAGGTGCTGGAGTGGATTGGCCGATTTTTGGCCCGCATCCACAACGTGGGCGAGTTGTCGGCCTTTGCCGACCGCCCCAACCTGGATGTGCAAACCTTTGGTGACGAGCCGCGCCAGTGGCTGTTGGATCAGCAAGCGGTGGCAGCCGAAGTCCTTTCAGAATGGTCGTCGCTCAGTGAGCAAGCCCTCACCTTGGTGGGCCAGGCTTGGACACAGGCGGGTGTCGGTCAAGAGGGCGGTGTGCGCGCCCTTCGTTTGCATGGAGATTGCCACCCCGGCAATATTTTGTGGACCCCCACCGAGCGGGCCGATGGCGGGCCGCATTTTGTCGACCTGGATGACGCCCGCATGGGCCCGGCGGTGCAAGACCTGTGGATGCTGCAAAGCGGCGAGCGCCATGAACGCACACGCCAGCTGGGTCAGCTGGTGGATGGGTATGAAACCCTGCGCGCATTGGATCGGCGCGAACTGGCCCTGATCGAGCCGCTGCGCACCTTGCGCTTGATCCACTACAGCGCTTGGTTGGCGCACCGGCGCGATGACCCCTCCTTTGCGGTGCACTTTCCTTGGTTTGATGGCCCCGATTACTGGCGCGGCCAGGTCCATATGTTGCAAGAACAAATCGAGGCCATGCAAGAACCCCCATTGGTGGTTTAAAACCCTGGCCGAAACAGGCCACCAGGGGTGATAGAGTGCACTGACTTGGGGCCTTCGCGATGATCGGCCCCTCACTGAGGAGACCTTATGAAATCATTCATCCAACCACGCCCTTGGCTGGCGGCAGTCATTGGTTTGACCAGTGTGTTGAGTTGCGTCACCGTGAGCGCACAAACTGCGCCCCCATTTCCTGGCAAGGCCATCACCATGGTGGTGCCTTTTCCGCCAGGTGGCGTGGCCGATATCGTGGCCCGCCCCGTGGCCGAAGCCATGGGGCGCGAACTCGGCCAAGCCGTGGTGATCGAGAACAAGCCGGGTGCGGGCGGCGGCATTGGCATGGGTCAAGTTGCCAAGGCCAAACCCGATGGTTACACCGTCTTGATGGCCCTGTCATCGCTGAGCGTGATCCCGGAGGCCGATGCCTTGGTCGGTCGCCCTGCCATGTATGGCCACACCGATCTGCGCCCGATCGCCCGCTACACCGCCGACCCGACGGTGTTGGCCGTGCGCGCCGACGCCCCTTGGAAAACCGCCAAAGACTTTGTCGACGATGCGCGCCGCCGCCCCAAGGCCATCAACTATGGTTCCTCGGGCAATTACGGCACCATGCATGTGCCCATGGAAATCTTGGCCCAAACCAGTGGCATTGCACTCACCCATGTGCCCTTCACCGGCGCGGGCCCAGCGGTGCTGGCCTTGTTGGGCGGGCAAATTGAAGCCGTTTCCACCGGGCCGGCGACCGTGTTGCAGCACGTGAAGGCGGGCAAGATCCGGGTGCTGGGCCATTGGGGTACCGGCAAGCTCGAGTCGATGCCCGATGTACCCAGCTTGAAGGACCAAGGCTTCAATGCCGAATATGCTCAGTGGTCTGGTTTGTTTGTGCCCAGTGGCACACCGGAAGCGGTGGTCCAACGCCTGCGCAGCGCAGCGCGCATGGCCGCACAAGACAGCAAGGCGCGCGAGGTCATCCACAATGCGGGCAGCCCGATCCAATTTCTGGACAGCGCTGATTTTGAAAAATACGTCCAAGCCGACATCAAACGCATGAGCGAAGTGGTGCGGCGCATGGGCAAATTAGAGTGAAAGCACCGATCATGACAAACTTATTCCCCCGTTGTCGCCATCTGCTCGCGTTGGTGGCTGCACTTGCCACTTGCACCTGGGCCGGGGCGCAAAGCTATCCCCAACGCCCCGTGAAAATCGTCGTGCCCTTTGCCACCGGCGGTCCGGCCGATAACTATGCGCGTTTTATGGCGCAGCGCTTGCAAGACGCTTTGGGCCAGTCCTTTGTGGTTGACAACAAGCCCGGGGCGGGCTCGGTCATTGGCACCGATGTGGCGGCCAAAGCCCCGGCCGATGGCTATACCTTGTTGCTGATGTCGAATGCCTCCACGGTGAACGAAACGCTGATCCCCAACAAGCCCTACAGCTTGCTGCGCGACTTTGTGGGCGTGGCCCCGATCAATTACTCGGACTTGGTGTTGGTGGCTTACCCCGGCACCGGCATGCAAAACGCGGCCGATCTGATCAAGCGCGCGCAAGCCCAACCGGGCAAGCTCAACTATGCGTCTTCTGGGCCGGGCACGCCGTATCACATGGCTGGCGAGTTGTTCAAAAGCATGGCCAAAATTGACCTGGTGCACATCCCCTACAAGGGCAGCTCGGGGGCGCGCACCGACGTGCTCGGTGGCCAAGTGGATTTGATGTTCGACGCCGTGACCACCATGACCGAGCAGGTCAAGGCCGGCAAAGTGCGCGCCATCGCCACCACCGGCCGCCAGCGCTCGGAGGTGTTGCCCGATGTGCCCACCTTGTCCGAGGCCGGCGTGCCCGGTTACGAGGCCACCATTTGGGTCGGCTTGATGGCTCCCAAGGGCACGCCCAAAGAAGTGGTCGATCGGCTCAACCAAGCGGTGTCGAAAATCGCTTCGCAAAGCGATATTCGCCAACTGTGGGCCAAACAGGGCGCGGTGCCGATGGTGATGAACCCAGCTGTATTTGACAAATACATCCAAGACGATGTGGCCAAGTGGGCCCAAGTCATCCGCAGCGCCAACATCAAAATGGATTGAGGTCATGGGCACATTGCACATTCTGAGTGGGGGCGCTGCACAAGGTTTGGTGCGCGCTTTGGCCGACGATTTTGAGTCGCAGCACGATCTGCACCTGAGCGGTACCTTTGGTGCGGTCGGCGCCATGAAGCAAAAACTCATCGATGGCGCGCCTTGCGATGTGCTCATCCTCACCCGCCCCATGGTGCAAGACCTGGTGCAACAGGGCTTGGCCGTGGAGGGCACGGCGCAGGATCTGGGCGTGGTCAAAACCGGTGTCGCCGTGTTGGCTGGACAAGCACCCGTGCCGGTGTCCACCCCCGATGCCCTGCGCCAAGCTTTGCGCCAAGCCAGTGCCATTTACTTCCCCGATCCGCAACTGGCCACGGCTGGTATCCACTTCATGAAGGTGTTGCAAAAACTGGGGCTGGCCGATGAACTGGCCGACCGCTTGCGGCCCCACCCGAATGGCGCCACCGCCATGAAGGCCATGGGCCTGAGCAAAGATCCCCAAGCCATTGGTTGCACCCAAGTGACCGAAATTTTGTCCACCCCCGGTGTGCAGTTGGTGGGCGACTTGCCCAAAGCGCATGAACTGGCCACGGTATATACCGCGGTGTTGGCCAAACGTGCGCGACAAGTTGAGATGGCCCAGGCCTTGATTGCCCACATGGCCAGCCCGTCTTTGTCCGATTTGCGCGCCGAACTGGGATTTTTGCCAGCATGATGCCAAGCCCGCACCGGGCCGTTGGCGTGCCCCGTCTACAGATCGTCGATGCCGCATGACCCAGTGATGGGCCATTCACCATGCAAACAAGCTTAATAAGGAGATCCCCCATGAATAACAAACCTTTGCGGATGTGGCGTCGCACGGCCTTGGGCGCACTGGCCGCTTCCCTGTTGTGGGCCACTGGTGTCAGCGCCCAAGACTTTCCCAACCGCCCCGTTCGCTTGGTCGTGCCCCAAGCACCGGGCGGCGGCACCGACATCTTGGCGCGCAACATGGCGCAAAAACTCACCGAGGTGTTGCGCCAAGCCACGGTGGTGGAAAACCGCGCCGGTGCAGGTTCATTGGTGGGCACCGAGTTTGTGGCCAAAGCCCCTGCCGACGGCCACACCTTGTTGATGGGCGGCATCTTCAACATGGTGATGAACAAAGCCTTGATCAAAAACCTTTCGTATGAGCCCGCGCGCGACTTCATCCCCTTGGGCTATATCTCGGCCTATCCGTTTGTCATGCTGGCGCGTCCCGATTTGCCGGTGAACAATTTGGCCGACTTGGTCAAGTACGGCAAAGAGCGCCCTGGCCGGCTCAGCTACGGCTCAGGTGGTGTGGGCACCTTGCAGCATGTGTGGGGCGCGGTGTTGCTCAGCAGCTTGGGCGTCGAGGCCTTGCATGTGCCCTTCAAGGGTGCTGCCCCCGCGCACCAAGAGATGATGGGCGGGCGCTTGGACGTGATGTTTGACAACATGTCAGCCTCTAAACAATATGTGCAGTCGGGCAAGCTCAAGGGCTTGGTGGTTTCATCTGCTGCGCGCAGCCCGATCCTGGCCCAGGTGCCCACCGTCAACGAAACCGGTTTGACCCGCTTTGAGGGCGAGAGCTGGTTTGGCATCTTTGCCCCCACCGGCACCCCGCCAGCCGTGGTGGCCAAACTGCGCGAAGCCATGGCCCAAATCAACCGCGAGCCCGAGTTCATTGCGCGTGTGGAGCGCGACGGCGGGCGGCTGCTAAACATCCCGCCGGCCCAGCAACAGGCATTTTTGCAAGATGAAATCGAACGCTGGGTGGGCTCGGTCCAAAAATACAACATCACTGCCGACTGATTTGCCGCGACCAGCGCCAGCACCGCGCGTGGGCTGGTGCGGGTCCGCTGGTGTTCGTTAGTGCGTGAGCGTGTCGAGGTGCAGTTGTGGTCTGCCTTCAGGCTTGGTTGCGCGCGGCGTGGTTGGCGCGAATTTCCTCGGCAAAGGCCGCTACCCAATCGGCACGGTTTTGCTTGCTCGGGTTGCCCACCATGTGCTGCTCGGTGCGGCGGGTGATCTCAGCGTCGCTCAAGTCCAAGTCCAGCGGCTCCAAATACGGCTGGGCAATGTGCCAAGGCGTATCGGTATAGACCTCAATGCGGTTGGCCTCGGGGTCGCGGAAATACAGCGACCATGAGTTGCCGTGGTCCACGCACTGGATCAAACCGGTGTCGTTGCGTGCGCGCACCCGCTGGTGCATCACCCGCAATCCATCGAGCTGCGGCACCCAAAATGAAATTTGCTGCAAACCGTAGCCCGGCCCATCGCCGGGGTGGCGGCCGCTCTCCATCACCAACTGGTGGTGGGACTGCGCATCGCGGCTCAAAAACACCACCTTCTCCCCGCGCACATCGCCACGGTCGGTGATCAAAAAACCCAGCACATCCGTATAAAACGCGGCCATGGTCTCGATGTCGCGCACAAACATGCCCATGTGGCGCAACTTCAGGTCAGGAATCATGGGGGCATCTCCAAGGGGTTTGAACAAACAGTGTGAGGTTGCCTCAGTGGGGCGGGGCGATTTTGCCTGACCTCTTTACCCGGCTAAGCCAGATGAGCTGGTTGAGCTGTTTGTGCTGGGCCCGCCCCGATGGTGGGCACGCCGCCCTCCGCCAGTCGCTGCACTCGGATGTTGTCGGGCGGCGCACCCACCATCGGTGCTGCGAACAGCTTTTACGCACTCAAACATGAGCATGCCATCTTGGTGTTGGATGGCAAATGCTTTTCTGCGCCAACAATTTGCTAACCAACATCTCTTGGAAACCGGCACGAGTGGGTGTGCGGGCCGACGACGTTGGAGCGCAGCGACCGGAGGAGGCTTGCATACCCCGAGGTGGCGGTTTCAGACGGGGAGTCCATACCCAGCACGCAACAACGCAACTGAAAAACCTACACGAGCGGGTGTGCGGGCCGACAACATCCGAGCGCAGCGACTGGAGGAGGCTTGCATACCTCGAGATGGCGGTTTCAGAGGGGGAGTTCAGGGCAAAGCATTTCCTGAGATGGCGATTTAAAAGGGAAGTTCAAAGCCACTCATCGCCTGAGATGACTGTTTACGAGGAGAAGTTCTTGGGTACTCGAACCACCAAGCAAAGTTGTGGAATTGCCATTTAAGCGCCATAATAAGAGCCAATTAAGGAGTCAAATATGGATGCCATTTATGCCGACCTCATGATCAGCATGTCTGAGTTCAAAAAGAATCCGGCGGCCGTGCTGCGCGAGGCCAAGAGCCGCCCGGTGGCGGTGCTGAACCACAACAAGGCCGCGTTTTACATGGTTGAGCCCGCTTTGTTCGAGGCCATGCTGGAGGAGTTGTCAGACCAAGAGTTGGGCCGCACGGTGTTGGCCCGCTTGGGGGAGCGGGCCAATGCCATCGAGGTCGACATAGATGCCATCTAAGGCTGCGCAAGCCAACGATCCAGCGCGCCCACACAAATACCGCTTGCAGTTTGTCCCCAGCGCATGGGCAGAATGGCAAAAGCTGGATGGCTCGGTCAAAGAGCCATTGCGCAAATTGCTGAAAAAGCGCTTGGACAACCCGCATGTCCCCGGCGCGGCGCTTCGTGGTGCACTGGCCGGGCATTACAAGATCAAGCTCAACAAACAAGGCTATAGGTTGGTCTATGGCGTGCAGGATGATGTTCTCATCGTCATGGTGATGGCGGTGGACAGAAGGGAAGACAGCGTGGTCTACCAATCGGCCGTGCAACGGGTCACAGAAAAGATGGCAGAGCTGGTCAAGGCCGTGCAAAAGCGAGCGAAGTCATGACCCTTGTCAGATTTCAACTTCTTTCGCGTTAACGGTTGCGTCCTTCGCGATGGCGGTTGATGGGGCGCCGGTCCGCTGAGCCCGCCCCGCCGGTGGGCACGTCGCCCTCCGCCAGTCGCTGCGCTCGGATGTTGTCGGGCGGTGCATCCACCATCGGTGCTGCGAACCCAAGCGGCGCAAGCGATGCGGTGGTGTGCGCATGCCAGGTTTAAATGGAAAGCGCGTTTGCGCGCCAACAAGCTGTCAATCAACACCTCATTGAAACCGCCACGAGCGGGTGTGCGGGCTGACGACGTTGGAGCGCAGCGACCGGAGGAGGCTTGCTTACCCCGTGATGGCGGTTTCAGAGGGGGAGTCCATACCCAGCACGCAACAACGCAACTGAAAAACCGACACGAGTGGGTGTGAGGGCGGACGACGTTGGAGCGCAGCGACCGGAGGAGGGCTGCATACCCCGAGATGGCGGTTTACGAGGGGGAGTTCAGGGCAACTCATAACCCGAGATGGCGGTTCACGAGGGGAAGTCCAAGCCAGCACAAAGAGCGACAATGCGCGCCAATCACCACAAGGAAAACCGAATGGACTTGGGACTCAAAGGCGAGCATGTTTTGATCACGGGGGGCAGTCAAGGCATTGGCTTTGCCTGCGCCCAGGCGTTTGTGGCCCAAGGTGCGCGGGTCACCTTGGTGGCGCGCAACAGCGAGACCTTGGCCAAGGCCCGCGACCAACTCATTTCTGAGGGCGCCAGCGCCGATCAGGTGCACACCGTGGCCGCCGATTTGCGCGATGCCAACGCCGCTTTGCAAGCTTTGGACCAAGCCGAGTCTGTGGCCGGGCCAGTCCAGGTGCTGGTCAACAGCGCCGGTGCGGCGCAGCGCGTGCCGGTGGACGACCTCACCCCCCAGGCTTGGCACGACGCCATGCAGGCCAAATTTTTCAGCTATGTGCACATGACCGACCCGTGCATCAAGCGCATGGGCCAGCGCGGCAAAGGCAACATCGTCAACATCATTGGCAATGGCGGCAAAGTGGCCGGCCCCACCCACTTGGCTGGCGGCGCGGCCAATGCGGCTTTGATGTTGGCCACCACCGGTTGGGCCAATGCTTATGCCCGGCGTGGTGTGCGGGTGAATGGCATCAACCCGGGTCAAACTTTGACCGGCCGCTTGCAGGGACGCATACACAACTTGGCGCAGCAAGAAAACATCAGCCTCGCGCAAGCCCGTGAGCGCGCCAGCGCTGAGCTGCCCATGGGGCGGTTTTCCGAGTCGCACGAGATTGCCAGCATGGTGGTCTTTTTGTGCGCCGCTCAGTCCAGTTACGTCACCGGGGCCATGGTCTCGATGGACGGTGCCCTGACCCCTGTCATTTGAATTCGATGGAGTGAATAGATGTCGAAAATTTTGGTCATCAACCCCAACAGCACCCAAGCGGTCACCGACCACATCAGCTTGGCCTTGCAACCCTTTCGCTTTGAAGGTGGCCCCCAACTCGATTGCCAAACCCTGCGCAGCGGCCCACCCGGCATTGAAAGCCAAGCGCATGTGGACAGCATCAGCGACAAGCTGTTGCGCTGGTTGGAAGAAAACCCGGCTTATCGCGAGATTGATGCTTGGGTGTTGGCTTGTTTTTCAGACCCGGGCTTGTTTGCCATGCGCGAGGTTTTGCCGTGCCCCGTGATCGGTTGCGCCGAAGCGTCTTATCACGCAGCCAGTGCCATGGCCGATAAGTTTGGGGTTATCTCCATCCTGGCGCGGGCCGTGCCCCGCCATTTGCGCCAAATCCGCCTGCTGGGCTTGGACCACAAGTTGGCGCGCGACTTGCCCATCGAGGTCAATGTGGTCAATTTGGGCGACGAGTCGCTGACCTTCACCCGCATGCGCGATGTGGGCCAACGGCTGGTGCACGAGCACGGCGCGGGCGTGGTCATCATGGGCTGCGCTGGCATGGCGCGCTACCGCCAGCGTTTGGAAGATTTCTTAAAGGTGCCGGTCATCGACCCCACCCAAGCCGGTGTGGCCTTGGCCATGGGCCGGGTGCTGGCCCAGCAAGCCTTGGGCTGAGGTAGCGGGCGGCAAGGCCTTCAACTCACCACCGATGGTGAGGCTGACTCAGCGCACGGCTGAGCTTTTGTGCTCCAAGCGGCTGAGCAAGCGCACCACCGGCCACAGCAGCACCAGGTACATCAGCGCGGCCAGCACGATCGGGGTGGGGTTGTAGGTCAGGGCCTGGGCTTGGCGTGCGTTGTTGAGCAGTTCGGGCAAGGCCACCACGCTGGCCAAGGCGGTGAGTTTGATCACCTCCAAGGTGTTGCTGATCAACTCAGGCAGCACATTGCGCGTGGCTTGCGGGATGACCACATGCCACAGCGCTTGGGCGCGGTTCAAACCCGTAGAGCGCGCCGCCTCCATTTGGCCGCGGGGCACGCTCTCCAGGCCTGCGCGAAACACCTCGCCGTAGTAGCTCGAGGTGTTGAGCAAAAAGCCCAAGGCCACCGCGGCAAATTTGGGCAGGTCGATGCCCAAAAACGGGACGCCAAAGTAAATCAAGATCAAAAGCACCAGGGGCGGAAAGGCACGAAAGAAGTCCACATACACCACCGTGGTCCAGCGCAACCAGCGCGGGCCTTGGTTGCCGGCCAAGGCCACCGCCAAACCGCCGGCCAAGCCCAGCGGCACCACGGTGAGCGACAGCAGCAGCGTCATCCACAGGCCTTGCAGCAAAAACGGCCACACCTTTTCGATGATGTCGGGGTTGAAGAAAACGTTGATCAGGTTGTCCATGGCTCAACGCTTCCAGGTGAAGCGCGTTTCAACCCAGCGCCCCAACACCACAAAGGGAATGAACAAAATCAAATACGCCACCGCGCCCATCACCAGCGGTGTGGCGTTGCCGGCCTCGCTCGACGCGGATGAGGACACATTCAGCACCTCGTGCAGCGCCACCACCGAGCCCAGGGCCGTGCCCTTGGTGATGGCAATGGTGCGGTTGGTCAACGGCGGCACGGTCATGCGAACGGCTTGCGGCAAGATCACATGGACCAAGGTTCCCCAAGGCCCCAAGCCCGTGGAGCGGGCGGCCTCCCATTGGCCCTTGGGAATGGCCAGCATACCGGCCCAAAAAATTTCTTCGGTGAATGCCGCCAGCACCAAGGACAGCGCCAACCAAGTGGCGGTGAAAGCACTCATCGACAGCTCGATGTAGGGAAAGGCAAAGAACAACAAAATGATCACCACCAGCGGTGGCAGGGCGCGAAAAATATCAGCAAAAGCAATGATGAAGGCATTGACCAGCTTTACATGCTGGATGCGCAGCACCGCCAAGGCCAAGCCCAGCACCAAGCCGGTGGCAATGACGCACAACCCCAGACCAATGGTGAGCAACATGCCATCAAGAATGGGCGCGACATAGCGTGCCGCCACCTCGGCATTGAAAAAGCTCGATATAAAACGGTCCAACGAGGACAGGGGCGCGGTGCTGTTCATGCGCTCTAGCGTTGGCCCAGTGAGGCTAAAAATTCGCGCAAACGCGGGTGCTGGGGGGTGTCAAAAATCGTCTGGGGGCTGCCCTCTTCAACAATGTGGCCTTGGTCCATGAACACCACATGGTCGGCCGCAGCGCGGGCAAAGCCCATTTCATGGCTGACCACCACCATGGTCATGCCCGACTCGCGCAGCTCGCGCATCACCTTCAACACGCTGCCCACCAACTCGGGGTCGAGGGCACTGGTGGGCTCGTCAAACAACAAAATTTTGGGCTTGAGCGCCAACGAGCGGGCAATGCCCACGCGCTGCTGCTGACCGCCCGAGAGCTGGCCGGGAAAGGCATCGGCCTTGTCGGTCAAGCCCACCCGGGCCAAAGCTTCCAGGCCCACGGTTTCGGCCTGGGCTTTGCTCATTTTTTGCACCTTGCGCAAGGCCAGAGTGACATTGCCCAGCGCGGTCATGTGCGGGTACAGGTTGAACGACTGAAACACCATGCCCACTTGCTGGCGCAAATCATTGAGGTTGACGCCAGACAGGGTGATGTCTTTGCCGTCGACCATCACCGCCCCCGACTCCGGAACCTCGAGCAAATTGCAGCAGCGCAGCAAGGTGCTTTTGCCCGAGCCCGAGGGCCCGATGATGAACACCAGCTTGCCCGTGGGCACGCTGAGGTTCACCCCATGCAGCACGGCCAGGGGGCCGTAAGCCTTGCGCAGCTCGCGCAACTCCAGGGCTGGTCTCATGCCCAGCCCTGCTCAAACATCTCCGCGCGCATCAAGAGCATTGCGGCGTGTTTGGGGTGGGGTCGTAGCCGGGCATGCCCACCACGCCGTGTCCTGGAGAGACCTTGACCGCAGCTGAATCGGCGGCGGGCTTGCTGCCAAACCACTTCTCATGCAGGCGTGCGTAAGTGCCGTCCATCTTCATGCACTTGACGGCATTGGAGAGCACGGCGCGGCCAGCCCTGTCGTCCAGGCGCAAAGGAATGGCCCAGACCAAACCGGTTTTGATGGTGTAGGTGGTTTTGACCAGTGGGTTTTGCTTGGCGGCCCAGGCCACGACGGTGTTGCCGGCCAAATTGGCTTGGGCACGGCCCGACAAAACGGCTTGCACCGCATCGGCATTGGTGTCGTAAATGTCGTACTTGAAGCCGAACTTGCCCATGTTCTCTTTGGCCCAGGTTTCATAAGCCGAACCTTTATTCACCGAAATGGTTTTGCCTTTGAGCTCATCGAGGTTGTTGATTTCAGCGTCAGACTTTTTCACCAAAAACTGGAAATCGGTGTCCAGGTATCCCTCGGTGAACAGCATTTGCTCGGCACGCTGGGGGGTCACGGTGGTGGGGGCGGCGATCCAGTCGTATTTTTTGGCGTTCAAGCCGGGGATCAGGCCCGAGAACTGGGTGCCTTCGATGTTGACGGGGCGCTTGAGGCGTTTGCCAATTTCCATCGCCATGTCGACGTTGAAGCCTTCAATGCCGCCGCCCAGTTTGGGCATGGCATGGGGCGCAAAAGTGGCGTCGACGGCGGTTTGGATGGTTTGCGCCATGGCGGCACCGCTGAACGCGGCGGACAAGGCCAGGGCCAGTCCAGTGAGTTTGGTTTTCATGCAGACACTCCTTTTGTGGTTAAAAAAATAAAACGATCAGCCCAGCGGCTTGCCCGCACCCACGCGGTCAACGATGAGTTGGTAGTGCTCGGGGCGGCGGTGCTTGGCAAAGTTGAACACGTGCTGGCGGAAGGTGTCGCCCAAGGCCAGATCGCAGTTGTGGAAAATGAGTTCATCTTCTTCGCTGGCGCTTTGTGCCACCACCTCGCCGGTGGGCGAGACAATGGCCGAGCCCGCAATCATGTGAAAGCCGTCTTCGGCGCCGCACTTGGCCGCAGCACCCACCCACAAGGCGTTTTCGTGCGCATGGGCTTGCAGCAGCAACAGGTGGTGGAACATGCGCAGGTGCGGCGGCTCGTTCCAGTGGATGTTGTGCGAAGGCGTGTTGTAGCCCAGCACCACCACCTCGGCGCTTTGCAAGCCCATGACGCGAAAGGTCTCGGGCCAGCGCCGGTCGTTGCAAATGCACATGCCCATGCGGGTGTCCATGGTGTCCCACACCTTGAAGCCTTCGTTGCCCACTTGGAAATATTTTTTCTCCAGGTGTTGAAACGGCGCGGCCGGTTTGTGGTCGTCGTGGCCGGGCAGGTGCACCTTGCGGTAGCGACCGACGATGTGGCCTTGGCGGTCCACGATGATGGATGTGTTGAAGCGCTCGCGCTCAGGGGTCAGTTCGGCATAGCCCAGGTAAAAGCCAATGCCATATTGGCGTGCCAAATCAAACAGCGGTTGCACATCGGCATTGGGCATTGCCGCTTCAAAGTAGCGGTCGATCTCGGCCTCGTCGGTCATCCAGTAGCGCGGGAAAAACGTGGTCAGCGCCAGCTCGGGAAACACCACAAAGTGGGCGTGGCGGGCGTGGGCTTCTTTGAGCAGCTCGACCAAGCGGGCCACCACGGCGGCTTTGCTGTCGCGCAAATGGATGGGACCGAGTTGGGCAACAGCCAGGGGGAAAGGGCGTTTCATGACAATTTGGGCAGCAAAGATTTGAGAAAACCCGCCGAGCCGGTGCTGGCGGGGGCGTTGACCAAGGGGCCGGGCTTGCCACGGGCAATGAACTCGCCGCTGCCACGGGCCACTTGCAATTCATTGTGCGCGATCACCACCCGCCCACGGTTGATCACCGTGGTCGGCCAGCCGGTGAGGCTTTTGCCTTCGTAAGGGGTGTAGCCCACCCGGTCGTGCAGCATGTGGGTGCTGACCTGGGTTTGGCGCAGCGGGTCCCAGATGGCGATGTCGGCGTCCAAGCCCACCGCGATGCGGCCTTTGCGGTGCGCCAGACCATACATCTGTGCATGGTCGGTGGACGTCAGGGCGACAAACTTCTCCAGGGACATGCGACCGGTGTGCACCCCTTCGGAGTACAGCAGCGGCATGCGCAGCTCGATGCCGGGCACGCCATTGGCCATGTCTTTGAACGTGGTCTTTTCGCCTTTGGGCAGCTTGCCCGATTCGTCGTATCGGTAAGGTGCGTGGTCGGAGCTGAACACCTGAAACGTGCCGTCCAGCAAACCGGCCCACACCGCTTCTTGCGAGGCGGCATCGCGCGGTGGCGGGCTGCAGCAAAACATGGCGCCTTCCAGGCCCGGGCGGTCAATGTCGTCTGCGGTGAGGAACAAATACTGCGGGCAGGTCTCGGCAAAAATGCGCGCCCCCAGGGTTTGGGCATGGCGGATGTGGCGCACCGCTTCGATGCCCGACACATGCACGATCAACACCGGCACATCGAGCAAGCGCGACAGCGCAATCACCCGGTGGGTGGCTTCGCTCTCGGCCAGCGGGTCGTGCGACACCGCATGGAACTTGGGCGCCACATGGCCGTTGTCGAGCAGCCGCTGGGCGATCCATTTGATGATGTCGTTGTTTTCGGCATGCACCATCACCAAAGCGCCTTCGCGCCCGGCGGTGTGCAGCACATCCAGCATTTGCCCGTCATCGAGCTTGAGCTTGTCGTAGGTGGTGTAGACCTTGAACGAGGTGTAGCCCTTGCGGATCAAATCGGGCAGGTCGTGTTGCAAGGCCTGGGGCGTGGGGTCGGAGACGATCAGGTGAAAGCTGTAGTCGATCACCGCTTTGGGGCCGGCACAGGCGTGGTAATCGCTCACCACTTTGGGGAGCGCCATGCCCCGATGTTGTGCGGCAAACGGGATGATGGTGGTGTTGCCCCCAAAAGCGGCCGCCACCGTGGCCGAGTCAAAGTCGTCAGCGGTCATCACCCCGTTGCTGGAGATTTGCTCCACATGGCAATGGCTGTCGATGCCGCCGGGCAACACCCAATGGCCGCTGGCGTCGATGTCTTGGCGGCCCGCGGGCAAGCTGGGTGCCAGGGTGTGGATGAGGCCGTCGCGCACACCGATGTCGGCGCGCATGCGCCCATCGGCATTCACCACGGTGCCATTTCGGATGGTCAAGTCAAATTCTGTCAAAACAAACCTTTGAGATGCAAATGGAAAAAGAAATCATTGTGGGTCCAGCGCCAACGGCACAGCCAAGCGTCGTGTTCCATGCATCCATTGTGTGCGTAAGCATGAATCGGGCCTGCGAGCGTCGCACGGGCTTGGGGCGTTTGACGCCGCTCACAGCGGTGGCAGTTTGGCGCGTGGGTCGTGGCGCGCCAGTCGGGTGAGCAAATACTCCACTTCTTGGCGGGCGGTGGCGCTGAGCATGGCTGCGGGTTTGCGTTGCGCGTCGCTGGTCAGCAAACCGCGCCGCTGCATCACGTATTTGCGCACCGCCAAGCCAGCGCCCTGTTGCTGCTCATAGCGCAGCAAGGGCAGGTGGGCGTCAAACAAGTCATGGGCTTGATCGCGCTGTCCTGCTTGAGACAAGCGCACCACGTCACACAGCATGTCGGGGAAGCAATAGCCGGTGTTGGCGCCATCGGCACCGCGCGACATTTCAAAGTCCAGAAACAAGCCGCCATTGCCGCACAAGATGGCGATGTGGCGCATGCTTTTATCCGCTTCAAAACGGCGCAAGGTGCTGATTTTTTCCAGCCCCGGCCAGTCTTCGTGTTTGAGCATCACGATGGAGGGAATTTCTTGCACCATGGTGCGGATCACACTGGGGCTCATTTGCACCGCAAACGACAGCGGGTAGTCTTGCACCACGATGGGCACATCTGGGCCCAGTGCATCGGCCGCTTGCCGGTAATAGTTGATCACTTGGTCGTCGGTGCGCAAGGTGTTGGGTGGGCCAATCATCACGGCGGCGGCACCGGCCGCCATCACCTCTTGGGTCAGCGCATGCATGGAGGCAAAGCCCGGCGAAGACACGCCCACAATCACCGGCAAGCTGGGCGCACGGCGGATCATTTGGGTGGTGATGGCCACGCTCTCGCTGTGCGACAACTTGGGCGCTTCGCCCATTTGCCCGAGCACCGTCACGCCAGTGGCGCCACAGGCCACATAAAAATCGGTCAACCGGTCCATCGACGCCGTGTCAATGCGGCCATCGGGGTGAAAGGCCGTGGGGGCAATGGGAAAAACGCCTTGAGCGGCAGGGGTCAACAACATGATGGCTCCATCAAACAGGTCTGTAAATCAGTATAGCCACAGCCCCACGCCTGAATTCTGCGGGCGGGTGGGCATATAAGATGCATCCAGGAGAAACCCAAAATGCTCAAAACCCACGGACGCTACGACTATTCGGCCATTTCGCGCCGCCCCGATTACAGCTGGCCTGGCGGCAAACGCCTGGCGGTGCACATTGCCTTGAATGTGGAGCACTTTGCCTTTGGCGAAGGTCTGGGTAATGACTACGCGGTGCCACACCCCCAGCCCAATACCCGCAGCTTTGCCTGGCGCGACTATGGCAACCGGGTTGGGGCTTGGCGTTTGCTGGAATTGGCCGATGCCCTCCAGTTGCCTTTTGGCCTGCTCACCAACACCGAGTTGTACGACTACTGCCCCGAGATGGTCCAGGCCTTCAGCGCGCGCGGCGACGAAATCGTGGGCCATGGCCGCACCAACAGCGAGCGACAAGCCGACATGGCCTACGACCAAGAGCGTGCCTGCATCCAAGAGGCATCGCAAAAAATATTCGACCACGAAGGCGCGCGCCCCAAGGGTTGGTTGGCGCCCTATATTTCGCAATCCGTCGACTCCTTGGACCTGCTCAAAGAGGCCGGGTTTCGCTACATGATGGATTGGTCGCTGGACGACCAACCGGTGTGGTTTCGCACCCAGCATGGCCCTATCTTGTCGGTGCCGTATGCCCACGACTTGAACGACTCGTTGGAATGCGTGTCGCGGCGCACCCCGTCGCAATTGTTTTGCGACAGCCTGATCGATCAATTTGACGAAATGCTGCACGAGTCCGAGCGCCGCCCCTTGGTGATGCCCATCGTGCTGCACAGCTTCATCATGGGCCAACCCTACCGCGTGCGCCAATTGCGCCGGGTGTTTGAGCACATCTTGAAGCACCGCGATCAGATTTGGCTCACTCGCCCGGGCGATATTTGCACCCACATCGAGTCTTTGCCCGCCGGCACCGTGCCGGGCGCGCCATGAGCGGCGCCCAGCGTGGCGACGCCTCCGCCGCCCACTTGGGCGCGGCCGAAGCCGCGCGGCGCATCGCCCGGGGTGAGCTCAGCGCCCAAGTTTTGGCTGAGGCCTGTGTGGCCCGCGCCACGGCGCGAGAGCCGCAGCTGCATGCTTGGGCCCACTTGTCGCCAGACGCGGTGATCGCCCAAGCGCGTGCGCTGGATACCCAAACCACGCCCAAAGGTGTGCTGCATGGGGTGCCGGTGGCGGTCAAAGACATCTTGGACACCGCCGACCTGCCCAGCCGCTATGGCTCGCCGATTTATGCCGAGCACCAACCGCTGGCCGATGCCGCGTGTGTGGCCCTGACCCGCGCCGCTGGTGGCCTGGTGATGGGCAAAACCCACACCACCGAATTCGCCAACATCCACCCAACCATCACGGTCAATCCACACCGCGCAGGCCACACGCCGGGCGGGTCTTCCAGCGGGTCGGCCGCTGCTGTGGCCGACTTTCAAGTGCCCTTGGCCTTTGCCACCCAAACCGCAGGCTCGACCATTCGCCCCGCCGCATTTTGTGGCGTGGTGGGCTACAAGCCCAGTTTCAACCGCATCAACCGCGCCGGGTTGAAGTTCTCATCCGAGTCGCTCGACACCATTGGCTTGTTGGCGCGCCATGTGGAAGATGTGGCTTTGTGGGCCCAGGCCTTGATCGGCCAAGCCCCTGCCACCGTGCCGGCTGCGCCACTGCGCGTGGGTTTGCACCGCACCCCCCTATGGGGCCAAGCCAGCGACAGCGCCCAGCAGGCCTTGCTGGACGCCGCCCAGCGTTTGAAAACGGCTGGCGCCAGCGTCAGCGATGTCTCCTTGGCGGGCGACTTCACCACCTTGTACGAAGCCCAAGGCGTGGTCATGCGCTACGAGGCCGCCCGCGCCACCGCCTGGGAAATGGCACACCGACGCAGCCAATTGAGCCGTGATTTATGGCTGCGCTTGGAGCAGGGCATGGCCACGCCGCACAGCCAATACCTGGAGGCACAGGCCTTGACCCGCCATTGCAGCGCCCAGCTGGAGGCCACCTGGCAACACTGCGATGTGCTGCTCAGTTTGAGCGCGCCGGGCGAAGCCCCAGAGGGTTTGCACAGCACCGGCGACTCGGTGTTCAACCGCAACTGGACGTTGCTGGGCTTGCCCTGTGTGCACCTGCCCACCGCGGCGGGACCGCAAGGTTTGCCTTTGGGGGTGACGTTGATTGGCCCGCTGGGCAGCGACGTGGCCTTGTTGGGTGCCGCCCTGTGGGCCGAGTCGGTGTTGGTGCCGCACTACCCCCTGCGCGACCACCTGCGCTGAAAACGCCCGGGCTTACAACCGGCCTTGGCTGCGGATGGCGGCCAAGTACTCGGGGCTGCCCTCGGCGACAAACTGATCGCGGGTGGTGACATAGCGGTCGGCATACAAGCGGCCCACCGGGAAATAGCGGTCCATGTTGACGCGCAAGGTCTGCGGCTCGAACACCCCTTCATGGCTGTGCAGCCACACCACTTGGCCAATGATGAGTTGGCGCAGCGGGCTGATGTCGATGGTTTGGTACAGCTTGCACTCGAGCGCCACCGGCGACTCGGCAATGCGCGGCGCTGCCACCGCGCGCGAGGGCAGGGTGGTGAAGCCCACGGCGGTAGCCTCGCTCTCGTCACTGGGAAAGTCGCGCGAACACGCGTGCATGCGCTCGGCCGTGGCCTCGTCCACCAGGTTGACCACAAACTCGCGCTGCAAGGCGATGTTGTGCGCGGTGTCTTTGGCCGCGCCGC
The DNA here is from genome assembly GCF_965234775.1 of Limnohabitans rimovensis (SeqCode). Classification (GTDB taxonomy): domain Bacteria; phylum Pseudomonadota; class Gammaproteobacteria; order Burkholderiales; family Burkholderiaceae_C; genus Limnohabitans; species Limnohabitans rimovensis. The sequence continues at coordinate 109,131 of NZ_OZ248571.1, forward strand.
CGGGCTTGCGCTCGATGCTCAAAATCAAAATCGGCGGGTCGTCGCCCATCAGGTTGAAAAAGCTGAAAGGCGCGGCATTCACCACGCCCGCCTCGTTCAAACTGGTGACCAAGGCGATGGGGCGTGGCACCACCACACTCACCAGCAGTTTGTAGCACTGGCTCGGGGCCATGGCGGAGAAGTCAAATTCCATGGGCGGGCTTTCGGTTCAGGGGAGTTGGGCGGCTTGCTCGAGTTGCCACAGTTGTTGCAGCAAGGCGCGGGCCTTGGCGTCGCCAATCACCGGTGCGGCCAGTTCGATGAATTTGCTGTCCAAATCGGCATCGGTCAGCGGGTCTTCGGGGTCGCCCTTGCGGTTGGGCTGGAAGAACACATCCTCGCGCCCATCCCGCGTGACCAAGCGCACCCGCGCCGCGCGTTGCCCAGGAAAGCCCGCGTCGATTTGCGCGTCTGCGCGCAGGCTCAGGCGCTGCATCAAACCACGCACTTGCGCGTCGGCCAAACGCTCGGGGGTGAAGGCGGCCAAGCGCACGCTGCCATGCACCAAGGCGCTGGCCACCACAAAAGGCAAGCTAAAGCGCGCTTCGGCGGCGGTTTGTGGGTTGGGGTTGCCTGCCACATCCAGCGCGGGCTGATAGGTTTCGATGTGCACCTCGGCCAAATCTTCGGCGGCGACCCCCATGCGCTGTTGCAAGGCCAGCGCGCCGTCAATGGCGGCAAAGGTGTGGCCACAGCAGGCATGGTTTTTAAAGGTCATGTGTTGGATGTTGAACACCTGCCCCAAGTCGCCCAGCATGGGCAGCCAGTTGGGGCCACTGCCCATGGCCACGCCCATGCCGGCCTCGCCCTCCAGAATGTCCAAAGAGCCGGTCACACCAGCGCGCGCGGCTTGCGCGGCCAACACTCCGGCCTCGGCGGCGCGGCCCGCGTGCAGGGGCTTGGACATCGAGTCCATGCGAAAGGCTTGTTGCAAACCGGCGGCAAAGGTGCCCACCGTGGCCATCGCGTGGGCATAGGCGCTGGGTGGCAAACGGTACAAGGTCGCGGCCGCAGCGGCCGCGCCAAAGCTGCCCACGGTGCCGGTGTTGTGCCAATGTTTGTAGTGGGCGCGGCCCAAGGTGGCGCCAATGCGGGTGGATATTTCGTAGCCCGCCACCACCGCGCGCAGCAAATCCAGGCCCGAGGCATTGGTTTCTTGGGCCACCGCCCAGGCGGCAGCGATGGTGGGCGCACCCGGGTGGTAAATGGCTTCGCGGTAAATGTCATCAAACTCCACCGTGTGGGCGGCGGTGCCGTTGATCAGCGCGGCCGTGCGGGTGGATGCGGCGCGGCCCAGCGCCAAGCGGGCGCGGCCATGGTCCAAGTCGTCGGCCAAGGCCTGCTCGAGCAAGGTGGGCGGTTCGCACACCGCACCGGGCAACAGGGCGGCATACCAGTCGATGACGGCGCGCTTGGCATGGTGCAGCACCGCCGGGGACAGCGGCGCGGTGGACAACTGAGCGCCATAAGCGGCCAGCGATTCGATGATGGTCATGGCAAGGGTGGGGCCGTTGAGGTGTTGTGCGTTGTCTGGCGGGCGGTGGCCGGCCAGGGCCAGGTTTCAGGGCACAGCTTAACAAGCCGGCGCGTCCCTTGAGCGACAGGCTGGGGCAGGGCGGGGCATGGGTCGCGCGGGTCGGACCTGGGGCCTGGGGCAAACCTTGTCAGAATCGCCCGCTTGACCACAGGAATTTGGCATGGATTTCCATTTGAACGAAGAGCACGACAGTTTTGCCCAAGCGGTGCGGCGCTTCGCGCAAACCGAGCTGGCGCCAGGCGCATTGGCGCGGGCCCATTCAGCGGCTTACCCCTCCGATGTGGCCAAAGCCTTGGCCCGCCAAGGCTTGCTCGGCATTGCCTTTGACGAGCGCGACGGCGGCCAAGGTGGCAGCTTGATGCACGCGGTGCTGGCCATTCAAGAGGTGGCCTTGGCCTGCCCGAAAAGCGCCGACATCGTGCAAGCCGGCAACTTTGGCCCCATTCGCACCTTTGTGGAATACGCCAGCTCGACCCAGAAAGCGCGTTACTTGCCGGGCTTGCTCAAAGGCGAGCAAGTGATCTGCTTGGGCATGAGCGAGCCCGAAGCCGGCTCGGCGGTGACCGAGTTGGTCACCAGCGCCACGCTGGAGGGCGATGAGGTGGTCATCAACGGCAGCAAGGTGTTCTCCACCCACAGCCCGCATGCGTCTTTGTTTTTGATTTATGTGCGCTTTGGCCCCGGGGTGGACGGGATTGGCTCGGTAGTGGTGGAGCGCGGCACGCCTGGGTTTTCGATTGGCGAGCCGTCTAACTTCATGAGTGGTGAGCAGTGGAGCCAGTTGTATTTTGAAAACTGCCGCATCCCGGCCAGCCAGGTGCTGTTGGGCATTGGCGGGTTCAAAAAGCAAATCGCCGGCTTCAATGTGGAGCGCTTGGGCAATGCCTCGCGCTCGCTGGCCTTGGGGCGCTACTGCTTCAATGTGGCGCGTGAACATGCCTTGATCCGCAAGCAGTTTGGCCGCCCTTTGTGCGAGTTCCAAGGTTTGCAATGGAAGTTTGCCGACATGGCCTTGCAGCTGGAGAGCGCGCAGTTGATGCTCTACAAGGCCGCGATGGAGGGCGAGGGAGGTGCCCTGCCCAGCGCGCACAGCACGGCCATGGCCAAGCTGGCCTGCAACCAAGCGGGTTGGGCGGTGGCCAACGAGGCCATGCAGGTCATGGGCGCCACTGGGTACAGCCAAGAAACCCTGATTGAATACTGTGTGCGCCGCACGCGGGGTTGGATGATCGCCGGCGGCTCCATCGAAATGCTGAAAAACCGCATCGCAGAAGGCGTTTTTGAGCGAACGTTTTCGCAACGCCCGCCCAAAGCCGCATGAGTGCCGCCCCATCAGCGGCGGGACCCGCCCAGCCCCGATTGCAAGGCGCCGAATTGGCGCGGGTGCTGTTGTCGCCCCACAGCGTGGCGGTGGTGGGGGCGTCGGACGATGCCAGCAAAACATCGGGCCGCCCGCTCATGTTTTTGCGCCAAGCCGGTTTTGCCGGGCGTATTTACCCGGTCAATCCGCGCCGTGCCCAGGTGCAGGGCGAGACCGCTTGGCCCGACCTGGCCAGCCTGCCCGAAGTGCCGGAGCATGTGTTTGTCATCACCCCCACGGACACCGTGATCGACACGGTGCGCGAATGCGCGCGTTTGGGTGTGCGCTTGGTCACGGTGTTGGCCAGTGGGTTTTCCGAAGCGGGTGCCGAGGGCTTGGCGCGTGAGCAGGCCTTGCGCGACATCTGCCGCGAAAACGGTTTGCGCCTGATCGGGCCCAGCAGTTTGGGCGTGGTCAATCCGCGTGCGCGCATGCCCCTGACCGCCAACGCCGCGTTTGCCGAGCCCGACATGCCAGTGGGCGAGGTGATGGTGGTGTCGCACAGCGGCAGCATGATCGGTGCCCTGGTCTCGCGCGGTCGCGCCCGGGGTGTGGGTTTTGCCAGCTTGGTCTCGGTGGGCAATGAGGTCGATTTGAGCGTGGGCGAAATCTGCGCCGCCACCTTGGACGACCCGCAGATCAAGGGCTATGTGCTGTTCTTGGAAAGCCTGCACCACGGCCAGGCCCTGCGCGCTTTTGCCCTGGCGGCGGCCGAGCGCGGCAAGCCGGTGGTGGTCTATAAATTGGGCCGCTCCAGCGTGGCGGCTGACATGGTGCAAAGCCACACCGGCGCCTTGGCCGGTGAGGACGACATCGCCGACGCCTATTTCAAAGACAGCGGTATGGCGCGGGTGGGCATTTTGGAGTCCTTGCTCGAAGCCCAGGCTTTGGCCGTCCGCTGGCCCTTGTTGAACGCGGTGCAGCCCTTGCGCCGTGTTGGCGTGGTCACCACCACGGGTGGTGGCGCGGCCATGTTGGTCGATCAACTCGGCATTCGCGGTGTGGTGGTCGAGGCGGCCAGTGCCGAGACCTTGCAGCGCTTGCAGGCCTTGGGCGTGGCTGTGAACCCTGGCCGGGTGCTGGACCTGACCTTGGCCGGTACCCGCTACGCCGTGATGAAAGCCGCCTTGGACGTGATGCTGGCGGCGCCCGAATTTGACGCGGTGGTCGCGGTGGTGGGCTCGTCGGCGCGGTTTCAGCCGCAATTGGCGGTGCAGCCCATCATCGACAGTGCCGCGCACAGCAAGCCCCTGGCGGCCATGATCGTCCCCGACGCCCCCCAAGCCATCGCCCAACTCACCGCCGCCCAGGTGCCGTGCTTTCGCACGCCCGAGTGCTGTGCCGATGTGATCGCCGCCTTGGTGTCGCGCCGCGCCCCTGCGGTGCGCGCGGCCTTGGCCGCACGCGGTCCAACGGCCCCAACAGGCACTTTGCGGCAGGCCCATGTGCTGGTGCCCACACCGTTGTTCACTTGGTCCGAACGCCAATCGCACGCTTGGCTGACGGCCTTGGGCTTGCCCTCGGCGGCGTCAGTGGCGGTGTCTGCCGATGGGCCGGTGCCCTTGCCCTTGCCGTTTGCTTATCCGGTGGCGGTGAAAGCTTGCTCGGCGCAGTTGGCACACAAAAGCGAGCATGGCGGCGTGGTGTTGGGTGTGGCCGACGCGCAGGGCGTGCGCGTGGCCATGGAGCAGGTGAAAACCAATGTCGCCCGCCACGCGCCGCTGCCAGCGGATTTTGAAATTTTGGTCCAACCCATGGTCAAAGGCTTGGCCGAGGTGTTGTTGGGCTTCAAGCGCGATGCCGATGCCGGCGCCATCGTCATGCTGGCCGCTGGCGGCATTTGGGCCGAGGTGGTGCGCGAGCGCAGCATCCGCTTGGCGCCAGTGGACGAGGCCCAGGCCCTGGAGATGATTGCCGAGCTGCGCGCCTTGAGCCCCTTGCAAGGCTTGCGCGGACAAGCGGTCGGCGACCTGGCTGCCTTGGCCCAGGCCATCAGCCGCTTTTCGCAAGCGGCGGTGTTGGCCGTGGGCGACGGGGTGATCGAAGCCGAGGTCAACCCCTTGATGGTTTTGCCCTTGGGCCAAGGGGTGTGCGCCGCCGACGCTTTGGTGATCGCAGACCGCCGCCAGAGCATGGGTGACACCCTTGTCGTGACGCCCATACGGGTCGGCTTATGATGGTGTTCGTGGGTGGCGCGGCTGCCTGTTTATCGCAAATGATGGATTTGAGGAGATTTCATGAAGCTAATGCATTTCAATGACTTTCGCTTGGGCGTGCTCAAAGGCGATCAGGTGGTCGATGTCACCTCGGTGGTGGCCAACATTCCCCATGTGGGCCCCGGCGACCGCATGAACAGTTTGATCGCCCATTTCGGCGATTTCCGCGCCCGCCTTGAAGCCGCTGCGGCCTCTGGCACCGGCGTGCCCGTGGCTTCGGTGCGCATCCGCCCACCGGTGCCCAAGCCCACCAACATCGAGTGCATGGCGGTCAACTACATGGAAGACGGCACCCTCAAAGAGCCTTCGCCCATCAACGCCTTCCACAAGTCCCCTGGCTGCATCATTGGCCCCGGCGACACCATGGTGCTGCCCGACTTTGCCGCTTCGGTGTTTGAAGGCGAAGCCGAGCTCGGCTTGGTGATTGGCAAGCCCACCAGCCGCGTGTCCGCCGCCAACGCCATGGACCACGTGTTTGGGTACATCAACTTCATCGACGGCTCGGCCCGTGGTGTGGTGCCCCCCACCAACGTGTTCTACCAAATGAAGTCGCGCGCCACCTTTGCGCCGATTGGCCCATATTTGGTGACCGCCGATGAAGTGCCCGATCCCCAAAAGCTGCAAGTCAAGCTGTGGGTCAATGGCCAGTTGAAGCAAAACTTCAACACCGACGACATGGCGCACAAAATTCCGCGTTGCATCGAATGGGTGTCGCACATCCACGACTTGGAGCCTGGCGACATCATTGCCACCGGCACCAACCACCGGGGTTTGTCGTCGTTCCAAGACGGCGACAAGATCGAGTTGGAGTGCGAAGGCATGGGCCGCTTGACGGTCAATGTGAAAGACGAGCTCAAGCGCACTTGGGCGCGCGAGACGCGTTTGGAGCGCACTGAAAAAGGTCTGGAAGGCCTCACGCCTCAGCTCACCGGCAAATACGCCAAGGCCTAAGCCCCATCCGGCTTGACGCCCCAGCGGCACGCCCGACCTGGCCCAGCGATGGACGGTCGGGCGTTTTCATTGAAGCGTCTGTTTTAGTCATTTAAATAAGGGGGATTGACCATGTCAACCACAGCACACAGCGATGGGCGGCGTTTTTCGCTGTTGAACGACCAAACCATGACACCCGCACAGCGCGAACTCGCGGCGGCCATCCGTTCTGGCCCGCGCGCGGCGGTGGCCGGCTCGGCCGCCAACAGCGCCGACACCACCTTGGGCAGCCCGTTCAATGTGTTCTTGCGCAGCCCTGAGTTGGGCGACCATTTGCAAAAAATGGGCTCGCACATCCGCTTCAAAAGCACCCTGGGCCCCAAGCTCACCGAGCTGGCCATTTTGGTCACCGCCCGCCAGTGGACCGCGCAGTATGAGTGGCACGCCCACCACCGACTGGCATTGCAAGCCGGCCTGGACCCGGCCATTGCCGCCGCCATTGCCCAAGGTCAACGTCCCGCAACCATGAGCGCCGAAGAAGCCGTCATTTACGACTTTTGCCACGAACTGCACGCCACCACGCGGGTCAGCGACGCGGCTTACGACGGGGTGTTCAGCCGTTTTGGCGAGCAAGGCGTGATGGACTTGATCGCCACCAATGGCTATTACGTGTTGGTGGCCATGGTGCTGAATGTGGACCGCACTCCCATCCCGGGTGGGGCGCCTTTGCCTTTGTCGCCTTTGCCCTGAGGGGCACTGCGAGCCAGCCAGACCAGGGTCAGCCACAGCGCAAGGCGCGAATTCGGCATTTAATTAAAATGCGACTTTATTGAAGCATATTTCACAAAAGTCGCGACTAATTTGCAATGTTATGCAATTTAGTCGTAAAATTTCATCATGAAGCGCTATCTTGACGACCGTGTACAGGCCGATCTGGGCCAGAAAATGGTGTTCCTGACCGGCCCTCGGCAGGTGGGCAAAACCACGCTGAGCCGCCAGCTGATCGCTCAGCTGGGTGGTCAGTACCTGAACTACGACGTTGCTGCCGACCGCGCCCTGATCGTCAACCAGCGTTGGAGCCCCCAAGCCCCGCTGCTGGTGCTGGACGAAGTGCACAAAATGACCGCTTGGAAAGCCTGGCTCAAAGGCGTCTACGACGGCAAACCCGCAGGGCAACAACTGCTGGTCACGGGCAGCGCTCGCATGGATATATTTCGGCAAGGTGGTGAGTCGTTGGCGGGTCGTTTTTTTGGCTTGCGGCTGCACCCGTTCTCGGTGCGCGAGTGGTGTGAGCAAAGTGGCGCGACACCCGCTGCCGCGCTGACGCACTTGCTCGAGCGTGGCGGCTTTCCCGAGCCGTGCCTGGCTTTGGACCAGGCGCAGGCCGAACGCTGGCGCAGGCAATACTTTGATGGCTTGGTGCGCAACGACGTGCTGGAGTTTTCGCGCATCCAAGAGGTCAGCGCCATTCGCTTGTTTGCCCAAATGCTGCGCTCGCGCGTGGGTTCGCCTTTGTCGCTGGCCAGCATCGCCCGCGATTTGGCGGTGTCGCCGGCCACGCTCAAAAAATACCTGGATATTTTGGAGGCGCTTTATATTGTTTTTGTGGTGCGCCCCTACCACGACAACATCGCCCGCTCGGTGTTGCAGTCACCCAAGGTGTATTTCTACGACACCGGGCTGGTCGAAGGCGACGAAGGTCTGCGCTTTGAAAACCTGGTGGCGGCTTGCCTGCTCAAGCATGTGCAATGGCAGCATGATGTGCAAGGCAAAGAAACAGGCTTGCATTACATCCGCACCAAAGACGGGGCTGAGGTGGACTTTGCCTTGAGCGACAAAAACCAACTGACGCACTTGGTGGAATGCAAAATGTCAGATGTCAAACCGCACCGCGCCTTGCAACGCTTCGCCCTGGAGAAAGCCCCGGTGCAAGCCGTGCAGGTGGTGCGCAATGCAAGCCACAGCCACACCCGGGACGCGATTGAAATCATGGTGGCGCATGATTTTTTGAACGGCTTGCTGGCTTGAGAGGCTGGCGCCAACACCCCCCAGCTCTATCGCACGAACCCCAGGCTGTACACCTTAGGGCGCAGCTGGTCGGTGCGCGCTGTGCAGGCCAATTCAAACGCAGAGAAGTGGATGGGGGCGTGAAATGAACAGCTGCGGTGTGACCGCTTTTGTTGCGCTCGGCCAAGGCATTGCGAATGGGGTACCCGCCCACGTCAGCCGGTTGGTGGCAGGGGCCTGCCTCAGTGCAGCTTCACATGCGGCTCGGTGCGGCGCAAGATCAAGCGCGCCAGGGTGTCGAGCGCCACCTTGGTCCAACCGTGCAAGGCCAGCTCGTGCATTTTGTACAGCGACAGGTACATCATCTTGGCGAACACGCCTTCGATCATCAAGCTGTCGCCAATCAAGCCCCCCATCATATTGCCCACCGTGCTGAATTGGCCCAGCGAGACCAGCGAACCAAAGTCGCGGTAGCGGTAGTCTTGCAGGCTTTGTCCGCGCAAGCGGCGCTGGATTTGTTGGGCCATGTGGCTGGCCTGTTGGTGCGCGGCCTGCGCCCTGGGGGGCACATTGGGCAGGCGATCGGATGGGCTTTCGGGCCAGGGGCAAGCCGCGCAGTCGCCCAAGGCAAAAATGTCGCTGTCACGCGTGGTTTGCAACGTCGGCAGCACCACCAGTTGGTTGAGCCGATTGGTCTCCAGCCCGGACAGGTTGTTCAAAAAGTCAGGCGCTTTCACGCCAGCGGCCCACACCACAATTTCCGCCTCTACGGTGCGGCCATCGGACAGGCGCACGCCATCGGCCATCACCGCTTCCACCTTGGCGTTGGTGTGCACTTCCACACCGAGCTTTTGCAGCAACAGCGTGGTGGCGGTGGACAAGCGCTCGGGCAGGGCCGGCAGCACGCGCGGCGCGGCCTCGATCACCTTGACGCGGATGTCTTTGTCGGGGTTCACCCGGTCCAAGCCGTAAGCCACCACCTCGCGGGTGGTGCGGTGCAACTCGGCCGCCAGCTCAATGCCGGTAGCCCCCGCGCCAATGATGGCCACATGCAATTGCCCGCTGCGCAGTGCGGCGGCTTGGTGGTGGGCGCGGATGCAGGCGTTGACCATGCGGGCGTGAAAGCGCCGCGCGTCCTCGGCGGTTTCCAAGCGCATGGCGTGCTCGCGCACACCGGGCGTGCCAAAGTCGTTGCTCAGGCTGCCAATGCACACCACCAAGGTGTCGTAGGCAATGCTTTGCACCGGCGTGACCTCTTGCCCAGCTTCGTCCAGGTAGGGTGACAGCGCCACGGTTTTATGGACGCGATCGATGTCGCGCAACTCGCCCAAACGAAAGGTGAAGTGGTGCCAGTGCGCTTGCGCCATGTAGTCCACCTCGTGGTCGCCCATGTCCATGCTGCCCGCAGCGATTTCGTGCAGCTTGGGCTTCCAAATGTGGGTGCGGTTTTTGTCCACCAAGGTGATGCGCGCCTGTGCGCGCCGACCCAGGGTGTCGCCCAAGCGGGTGGCCAACTCCAGCCCGCCCGCGCCCCCGCCAATGATCACGATGTGGTGTGGGTTTGCCATGGGCTTCCTTGTGCGGGGGTCAGAGGGGCCCGCGTGGGGCCGTTGGAGGCCTGAATTTACAGGGAAAAAAGATTGGGTGATCGATGGCCCCTGCCGATCACGGAGACACCCACCCCAGCATTTCCTCCAAGGGTTGCTCGGGGCTTGCGCCCCTCGCAACGCCTTCGATGTGCAATGAAGCTCAGTTACACCAACAAGGCATTCACCCGCTTCACATAAGCCGCTGGGTCTTCGGGCATGCCGCCTTCGGCCAGCAGGGCTTGGTCGAACACGATGTGGGCGAGGTCGTGGAAGTGGATGTTTCCCTCGGGCGTGTCGAGCTTTTTCACCAGCGGGTGCTCGGGGTTCACTTCCAAAATGGGCTTGCTCTCGGGCGCGCTTTGACCGGCTTGCTTCAACATGCGGGCCAGTTGCAGCGACATGCCGTCGTCTTTCACCACCAAACACGCGGGTGAATCGACCAAGCGCGAGGTGACGCGCACGTCTTCGGCCTTGTCTTTCAAAGCCTCTTTGAGTTTGGCCAGCAGTGGCTTGAAGGTTTCGGCGGCTTCTTCGGCGGCTTTCTTTTCCTCTTCGTCTTGCAGCTTGCCCAAGTCGAACGCGCCCTTGGCCACGCTTTGCAGCGGCGTGCCGTCAAACTCGTTCAAAAAGCCCAGCGCCCATTCGTCCACCCGGTCGCTCATGAGCAGCACTTCAATGCCTTTTTTGCGGAACACTTCCAGTTGCGGGCTGTTCTTGGCCGCGGCCAAGCTGTCGGCGGTGATGTAGAAAATGGCCTCTTGGCCTTCCTTCATGCGCGCTTTGTAGTCGGCAAAGCCCACGCTCACCGAGTCGGTGGTGGAGCTGGCAAAGCGCAGCAGCTTGGCGATCTTGTCTTTGTTGGCAAAGTCTTCGCCCAAGCCTTCTTTGAGCACCGCGCCAAAGTCTGTATAGAACTTGGTGAACTTGCCGGCGTCTTTTTTGTCGTCGTCGCTGGCGTCTGCCGCGGGTGCGTCGTGTTTGGCCAAGTCTTCCAGCATGGACAGCACGCGGCGGGTGTTGCCCTCGCGGATGGCTTTCACGTCGCGGCTTTCTTGCAGCAACTCGCGGCTCACGTTCAGGGGCAAATCGGCAGAGTCCACCACGCCCTTCACAAAGCGCAGGTAGGTGGGCAGCAAGGCCTCGGCGTCGTCCATGATGAACACGCGTTTCACATACAGCTTGATGCCGCCTTTTTTGTCGCGGTTCCACAAATCAAACGGCGCTTTGCTGGGCAGGTACAGCAGTTGGGTGTATTCGGTGCTGCCTTCCACCTTGTTGTGGCTCCACGCCAGCGGCGGCTCAAAGTCGTGGCTGATGGCTTTGTAGAACTCGGCGTGTTGCTCTTCTGTGATGTCTTTTTTGGGGCGGGTCCACAAGGCCGAGGCTTTGTTGATGGTTTCCCACTCGTCGGTGACCACCATCTCGCCGGGTTGGTCTTTCTCGCCTTCTTTCCATTCCTCTTTGCGCATCAGGATGGGCAAGGCGATGTGGTCAGAGTATTTGTTGATGATGGACTTGAGCTTCCAGTTGCTCAGGTACTCGTCGGCGTCGTCGCGCAAATGCAGAATGATGTGCGTGCCGCGTTGGTTTTGGGTGATGGTCTCCACCTCAAAGTCGCCACTGCCGCCACTGGTCCAGCGCACGCCCTCGGCAGGGGCCGCACCGGCGCGGCGGGTTTCCACCACGATCTTGTCGGCAACGATGAAGCCCGAATAAAAGCCCACGCCAAACTGGCCAATGAGCGAGCCTTGGTCTTTGGCGTCGCTTTGCTGGTCGCCGCTCAGTTTGCTCATGAAGTCGCGGGTGCCGCTCTTGGCGATGGTGCCCAAATGGTCAATCGCCTCTTGCTCGCTCATGCCAATGCCGTTGTCGCTGATGGTCAGCGTCTTGGCGGCTTTGTCAAACGCCACGCGGATGTCCAGCGTCGGTGTGTCCTCAAACAACGCAGCGTTGTTCAGCGCTTCATAACGCAGCTTGTCGCAAGCGTCCGAGGCGTTGGAGATCAGCTCGCGCAGAAAAATTTCTTTGTTGGAGTACAGCGAGTGGGTGACCAAATGCAGCAGTTGGGCCACTTCGGCTTGGAAGGCGTGTTTTTGGGTGCTCATGGGATTTGTAAAAACAAAAGTGAAATCAAGAAAAGGCGTCAGAACGGGCTGACGCAACATGAATTGTCATATAGGGGTCTGGGGCGGGGATTTCAAGGGGCCTAAAACACCTCACCCGCCGCCAAATACCGCCACTGCCCCACCGGCAGTTGACCCAGCTTCACGCGGCCAATGCGCACCCGCTTCAAGCCGACCACGGTCAGGCCCACCAGCTCGCACATGCGCCGGATTTGCCGTTTTTTGCCCTCGCGCAGCACAAAGCGCAGTTGCTCGGGGTTTTGCCAGTCCACCACGGCCGGCTTCAAGGCTTGACCGTCCAGCGCCAAGCCGTGGCACAGCTGGGCCAGTTGCTCGGGCGGAAACAGCGACTGCACATCGGTTTGCACCTCACCCACAGGCAAGCGCCCATACTGCACCCGCACCAAATACTCTTTCTCCACCTCGGAGTTCTCGCCTATCAACTGTCGCGCCACGCGGCCGTCTTGGGTCAGTACCAGCAGACCCACCGAGTCGATGTCCAAGCGGCCCGCAGGCGCTAGCCCCATGCGTTGGCGCGGCACAAAACGGGTGGGCGAGCGGTCGTCGCGCCAGCGGTTGCCGGCCTCGATCAGGTTGATGGCGGGGGTGTGGCCGTCCTCGGCTTGGCCGCTGACAAAGCCCATGGGCTTGTGCAGGATGATGGTGACTTGTTTGTCTTGCTGGCCCCGCGCGAGTTTGTCCACCTCGATGCGGTCCAAGGGGCTGACCGGTTTGCCCAGCACCGCCACCTCGCCATTCACCTTCACCCAGCCCTTGGCGATCCAGTCGTCGGCCTCGCGGCGCGAGCACAGACCTAGCTCGGCCATGCGTTTGTTCAGTCGGGTGAGGGCGTCGTTCATGGGGTGTCGAGTGTATGGCTGCGCAAGGCGGTGAGGTTGAGCACGCGCACACCGCCGTATTCCAGCCGAATCCATTGGGCTTGTTGCAAAGCATTGAGGGCCACATTCACCCGCTGGCGCGACAAACCCACCAAATAAGCCAGCTCTTGCTGGGTGATGCGCAGCACCTCGCCCACGCCAGGGAACAGCACCGGGTTGAACAGCGCGGCCAAATTGCGCGCCACGCGCACATCGGGGTTGGCCAGGCGGTCGATTTCGCGCGCCGCGATGAACTGGCCCAAGCGTTCGTTGAGTTGGTTCATGACAAAGCGGTTGAAACCAATGGACTTGTCCAGCAGCAGGTGAAAAGTCTCCAGCGGCAGGCCCGCCACCGTGGTGTTGCGCAGGGCTTGCACGTTGTAGCGGTAGGACTCGCGCTTGAGCGCGGTGCCCTCGCCAAACCAACCCCCCGAGGGCAGGCCGGTGAAGGTGACGCTGTAGCCTTGCTCGTTGTCGGTGCTCATCTTGAGCAGGCCCTCAACCACCCCAAACCAGTAGGTGGGCGCTTTGCCAAAGCGGCACACCAGGTCGCCGGGTTGGGCATCGCCAACCACGATGCGCGGCACGGCCAAGGCCTGCTCAGCCTCGGTCATGGCGGCCAACCAAGGAATGCCCGCCAGTTCTGCGGGCGTGGGCGGGCGGCGGCGTTGGTGCAGGGGGGTTTCGGTGTTCATGTCAGCAGGGGGTCAGTCGAGATCAGGGCTTTCCCTAGATTGTCGTTGTAACGACAAAATAATGTCAAAGTACCTTTTACAGTCACGCAAGAGACAAAGCCCAAGGGCCTGCCCTGGGGCGGTGCTTGGACGAACACAGCCCACACGCATGCAGGGCAAGACCAATTGGGGACAAGATGGAGCGCACGTTTTCGCAATTGTTGATGGGCCATGCCCAGCAGCGACCGCAGGCCCCGGCCATGCGCGAAAAAGAATATGGCATTTGGCAAACCCACTCCTGGTCAGACATGGCCAAGATGGTGGTGCACATGGCTGCGGGTTTGCATTTGGCCGGATTGCGCCGTGGCGAGCACATGGTGGTGGTGGGTGCCAACCGCCCGCGCCTGACCGCCGCCATGCTGGCGGCCCAAACCTTGGGCGCCATCCCGGTGCCGCTGTACCAAGACGCAGTGGCCTCTGAATATGTGTTCCCCATCAACAACGCCGAGGTGCGTTTTGCGGTGGTGGAAAACCAAGAGCAGGTCGACAAGATGATCGAAATCCGTGGCCAATGCCCGGCCATTTCGCACATCATTTATGACGACCCGCGCGGTTTGCGCAATTACCAAGAAGCCGGCTTGTCATCGCTGGACGCCTGTTTGAGCGCCGGGGCCGCCCATGTGGCCGCACACCCCAGCTGGGCCCAGCAAGAAATCGACGCCGGTCACGCCGACGATGTGGCCGCGATGTTTTTCACATCTGGCACCACCGGCAACCCCAAGGGCGTGGTGCACACCCACCACAGCTTGATCGACCGCGCCCAAGCCGGCGCAGACTTTGACCATTTGGGCCCCAACGAAGAGGTGCTGGCTTATTTGCCACCGGCTTGGATTGGCCAAAACATCTTCAGCTATGCCCAGTGGCTGTGCTGTGGTTACGTGGTCAATTGCCCCGAGTCGGCAGCGACCATGGCCATCGACCTCAAAGAGGTCGGCCCGACCTATTACTTTGCCCCACCTCGGGTGTTTGAGGGCTTGTTGACCAGTGTGATGATCCGCATGGAAGACGCGGGTTCGATCAAGCGCAGCATGTTTGGCTACTTCATGGATGTGGCCCGTGCCCATGGCCCGGCGCGCATGGATGGCAAATCGATTGGCTTGTGGGCGTCGCTGCAATACACGCTGGGCGACTGGCTGGTCTACGGACCGCTGCGCAACAACCTGGGCATGTCGCGCGTGCGTGTGGCCTATACCGCTGGTGAAGCCATTGGGCCAGACCTGTTCACCTTTTACCGCTCCATCGGCGTCAACCTCAAGCAGTTGTACGGCTCAACCGAGACCGCCGTATTCGTGTGTTTGCAACCCGATAACGAAGCGCGTGCCGACACCGTGGGCGTGCCGTGTGCGGGGGTGGAAATCAAGGTGGCCGACAACGGCGAAATTTTGGTCAAGTCGCCAGGTTTGCTCAAAGGCTATTACAAAAATCCCGAGGCCACGGCCGAGGTGCTCACCGCCGACGGCTGGTATCACACCAGCGACGCGGGTTTTTTGGATGCCCAAGGCCACCTCAAGATCATCGACCGGGTCAAAGACGTGGGCCGCATCAAAGGTGGCGACAACGACGGGGCCATGTTTGCGCCCAAGTATGTGGAGAACAAGCTCAAGTTCTTCCCCTTCATCAAAGAGGTGGTGGCCTATGGCGACCAGCGCGAAAAAGTGTGCGTCATGATCAACATCGACTTTGACGCCGTGGGCAACTGGGCCGAGCGGCGCAACCTGCCCTATGCCGGCTATACCGACTTGGCGCAAAAGACCGAGGTCTACGCACTGATTCAAGATTGTGTGGAAAAAGTCAATGCCGATTTGAGCGCCGACAACTTGCTCGCGGGCAGCCAGATCAGCCGCTTTTTGGTGTTGCACAAAGAGCTCGATGCCGACGACGGCGAACTCACCCGCACCAACAAGGTTCGGCGCGGCTATATCGCCGACAAATACCAAGTGCTGGTGGACGCCTTGTACGGTGGCTTGCAATCGCAGTTCATTGAGACCGCTGTGAAGTTTGAGGACGGCCGCAGCGGCAGCGTCAGCGCCACATTGCGCTTGAGTGATGCCAAGCTGTTTGCACCCGTGGGGAGAGCGGCATGAGCAAGCGCATTGGCGACGTTGTGTTGGATGTGAAAAACATCAGCCTGGCCTTTGGGGGCGTCAAGGCTTTGACCGATATTTCTTTCGATGTGCGCGAGCATGAAATTCGCGCCATCATTGGCCCCAACGGGGCGGGCAAAAGCTCGATGCTCAACTGCATCAATGGGGTGTACACCCCGCAAACGGGCACCATTTCATTCCGCGGTCAAACCTTTGACCACATGGACAGCCGCCAAGTGGCCGAGATGGGCATTGCCCGCACCTTCCAAAACCTGGCTTTGTTCAAGGGCATGAGTGTGCTCGACAACATCATGACCGGGCGCAACCTGCGCATCAAAAGCAATATATTGCTGCAAGCCCTGCGCATTGGGCCGGCCGAGCGCGAAGAAATGCAGCACCGCGCTTATGTCGAGCACATCATCGACTTTTTGGAAATCCAAGCGCACCGCAAAACCCCCGTAGGGCAGTTGCCCTACGGCCTGCAAAAGCGCGTTGACCTGGGCCGAGCCCTGGCGCTGGAGCCCAAGGTGTTGCTGCTCGATGAACCGATGGCGGGCATGAACGTCGAAGAAAAACAAGACATGTGCCGCTTCATCTTGGACGTCAACGACGAGTTCGGTACCACCGTGGTGTTGATCGAGCACGACATGAGCGTGGTGATGGACATTTCCGACCGGGTGGTGGTGCTCGACTACGGCAAAAAAATTGGCGATGGCACCCCTGAAGAAGTGCGCAACAACCCCGAGGTGATCAGCGCTTACCTCGGCACCTCGCACTGACATTTGAGACGACACAGCAGCGCCAACGGATTGGAAGCGACATGGGATTTTTTCTAGAAACTTTGATTGGCGGCCTGATGGCCGGCATGTTGTATTCGCTGGTGGCCCTGGGCTTTGTGCTCATCTTCAAGGCCTCTGGGGTGTTTAACTTTGCCCAAGGCGCAATGGTGCTGTTTGCTGCCTTGGCCATGGCCCGTTTTGCCGAGTGGATCACCGCTTTGACGGGCTTGGACAACTTGTTGGTGGCCAACTTGATCGCCTTTGTTTTGGCCGGCGCGGTGATGTTTGCGGTGGCCTGGTTGGTGGAATACCTGGTCTTGCGCCATTTGGTCAACCAAGAAGGTGCCACTTTGTTGATGGCCACCTTGGGCATCACTTACTTTTTAGACGGCCTGGGTCAAACCATTTTTGGCTCGGACATTTACAAGATCGACATTGGCATGCCCAAAGAGCCTTTGATGCTGTTCGATTCGGTGTTTGAAGGCGGCCTGTTGGTCAGCCAAGAAGACCTGATTGCGGCGGGCATCTCAGCGGCCTTGGTGGCCATGCTGACATTGTTCTTCCAAAAAACATCCACCGGTCGCGCCCTGCGTGCGGTGGCCGATGACCACCAAGCGGCGCAATCGATTGGCATCCCACTCAACCGCATTTGGGTCATTGTGTGGTGCGTGGCGGGTGTGGTGGCCTTGGTGGCCGGCATGATTTGGGGCAGCAAGCTGGGCGTGCAATTTTCCCTGTCGGCCGTGGCTTTGCGCGCCTTGCCGGTGGTGATTTTGGGTGGCCTGACCTCGGTGCCCGGTGCGATTTTGGGCGGGCTGATCATTGGCGTGGGTGAAAAACTCTCCGAGGTGTTTTTAGGCCCCTACGTGGGTGGCGGCATTGAAATTTGGTTCGCCTATGTGCTGGCGCTGGTGGTGTTGTTGTTTCGCCCGCAAGGTTTGTTTGGCGAAAAAATCATCGATCGCGTCTGACAGACGCGTGTCGAACTGAAACGATTTAAAGTGAAACGCAGGCAACATGTTTTATAGAGAAAACGGTCAATTCAAAACCAGCTACCGGGGCGATCAGCAAATCTTCCCTATCACGCAAGACCGCTGGGCCGTTTTGGCTTTGGTGGCGTTTGCCTTCATTGGCGTGCCCTTGCTGGTCGATGAGTACCTTTACCGCGCCATCCTGATTCCCTTTCTCATCTTGTCGCTGGCCGCGCTGGGCGTGAACATTTTGGTCGGCTACTGCGGCCAAATTTCGCTGGGTTCGGGGGGCTTCATGGCGGTGGGCGCCTACGCAGCCTACAACACCTTCATCCGCGTTGACGACATGCCTTTGTTGGTGGCGCTGCTGTCGGGCGGATTTTTTGCCACCTTGGTGGGCATCTTTTTCGGCATACCCAGCTTGCGCGTCAAGGGTTTGTATTTGGCAGTGGCCACGCTGGCGGCGCAGTTTTTCTGCGACTGGGCGTTCTTGCGCATCAAATGGTTCACCAACAACACCTCGTCGGGTTCGGTGTCGGTGTCCAACCTGCAGGTGTTTGGCCAACCGATTGACACCCCGGTGCAAAAGTATATTTTTTGCTTGGCCATCTTGGTGGTGTTTGCCTTGTTGGCCAAAAACCTGGTGCGCAGCGCGATTGGCCGCGAGTGGATGGCCATTCGTGACATGGACGTGGCCGCAGCGGTGATTGGCATTCGCCCGATGTACGCCAAATTGAGCGCCTTTGCTGTCAGCTCTTTCATTGTGGGCGTGGCCGGTGCGCTGTGGGGCTTTATCCATTTGGGCGCTTGGGAGCCGGCGGCGTTCTCGGTGGACCGTTCCTTCTCTTTGCTGTTCATGGTCATCATTGGCGGCATGGGCTCCATCATGGGGAGCTTTTTTGGGGCTGCTTTCATCGTGGTGCTGCCGATTTTCCTCAACCAAGCCATTCCATTGTTGGGTGGCCTCTTTGGTTTTGATGTGTCAACGGCCTTCATTTCGCATGCCGAGTACATGGTGTTTGGTGCCTTGATTGTTTGGTTTTTGATTGTGGAGCCCCACGGCCTGGCGCGTCTGTGGAGCCTGGGCAAGCAAAAGCTGCGCGTGTGGCCCTTCCCGCATTGAGTTTTTTCCCGTTGTTTATTTTCTAAAGGAGACATTGATGAGTCAAAAATTGCGCAACTTCACCCTCGCCGCTGGCTTGGCTGTGGCTGCTGTGGTCGCCAGCGTGGCCACACCGGCTGTGGCCCAACCCAAAGAGCAGTTCTTCCCTTTGCTGGTGTATCGCACCGGCGCTTATGCACCCAATGGTGTGCCCTTTGCCAATGGCTATGCCGACTACCTCAAGTTGGTCAATGCGCGTGGCGGCATCAACGGCGTGAAGGTGTCGTTTGAAGAATGCGAAACCGGCTATGCCACCGACCGTGGCGTCGAGTGCTACGAGCGCCTCAAAGGCAAAAACGGCGGTGCCACCGTGTTCCAACCTTTGTCCACCGGCATCACGTTTGCGCTGACCGAAAAAGCCCCGGGCGACAAGATCCCCCTGATCACTGCGGGCTATGGCCGCAGCGAATCGGCCGATGGCCAGGTGTTCAAGTGGAACTTCCCGCTCACCGGCACCTATTGGGGTGCGGCCGATATTTTGATCCAGCACCTGGCGGCCAAAGAGGGTGGCTTTGACAAACTCAAGGGCAAAAAAATCACCTTGATTTACCACGACAGTCCGTTTGGCAAAGAGCCCATTCCTTTGTTGCAAGAGCGTGCCGCCATGCATGGTTTTGTGCTGACCTTGCTGCCCGTGGCCCACCCCGGCGTGGAGCAAAAAGCCACCTGGTTGCAAATCCGCCAAAACCGCCCTGACTATGTGCTCAACTGGGGTTGGGGTGTGATGAACTCCACCGCCCTCAAAGAAGCCCTGGCCACGGGCTTTCCGCGCGACAAGATGTATGGCGTGTGGTGGGCCGGTGCCGAGCCCGATGTGAAAGACGTGGGCGATGGCGCCAAAGGCTACAACGCCTTGGCCTTGCAACACGGTGCTGAACCCAATTCGGCGGTGGTCAAAGAAATTTTGGCCAAGGTGCACGACAAAGGCCAAGGCACAGGCCCCAAAGCCGAGGTGGGTGAGGTCTTGTACATGCGTGGTTTGACCGCTGGCATGTTTGCCGTCGAAGGCGTGCGCGCTGCGCAAGAGCGCTTTGGCAAAGGCAAGTGGGTGTCAGCCGAGCAAGCGCGCTGGGGCTATGAAAACCTCAACCTGACCCAAGCCAAGCTCGACGCCTTGGGCTTCAAGGGCGTGATGCGCCCCATCTCCACCTCCTGCGCAGACCACCAGGGCGCTTCCTGGGCCCGCATGCACCAGTGGGATGGCAAAAAGTGGAACTTCACCAGCGACTGGATGCAGCAAGACGACGCGATCATCAAACCCATGATCAAGGCCGCCGCTGACAAGTACGCTGCCGAGAAGAAGTGGACACGCCGCACCGGTCAAGACTGCCAGTCGTGATCGGCAAGGCCTGGCCTGTGTGCGCCTCTGGCGTGCACAGGTCCGGCTGGGGGCTCCAACGAGCCCCCAATCGCCAGGCTTGCCGTGCAGGCTTGGCGATTGGTTGAACAAGGCAAGACATGGAACCCAACAGCATCGTTCTCAACGTCAATGGCATCGAGGTCATTTACAACCACGTCATCTTGGTTTTGAAGGGCGTGTCTTTGCAGGTGCCCAATGGCAAGATCGTCACCATTTTGGGTGGCAATGGTGCGGGCAAAACCACCACCTTGCGCGCCGTGTCCAATTTGCTGCGGGGTGAGCGCGGCGAGGTCACCAAGGGCAGCATTGAGTTGCGCGGTGAGCGCATTGAAAACCTCTCGCCCGCCGATTTGGTGCAGCGCGGGGTGGTGCAGGTGATGGAGGGGCGGCATTGCTTTGCCCACTTGACGATTGAAGAAAACCTGATGACCGGCAGCTATACCCGCACCGACAAGGGCGAGATCGCGGCCAATTTGGAAAAGGTCTACAACTATTTCCCACGCTTGAAAACCCGCCGCACCTCACAAGCCGCCTACACCTCGGGCGGTGAGCAGCAAATGTGCGCCATTGGTCGCGCTTTGATGGCCAACCCGAACATGGTGTTGCTTGATGAGCCTTCCATGGGTTTGGCGCCGCAAATCGTGGAAGAGGTGTTCAACATCGTCAAAGACCTGAACGAAAAAGAAAAGGTCACTTTTTTGCTCGCCGAACAAAACACCAACATGGCCTTGAAGTACGCCGACTATGGCTACATCATGGAGTCGGGCCGCATCGTCATGGACGGCGTGGCCAGCGAATTGGCCAACAACGAAGACGTCAAAGAGTTTTACCTGGGCATGGGTGGCGGTGAGCGCCGGAGCTTCAAAGACGTCAAAAGCTACAAGCGGCGCAAGCGCTGGTTGGCCTGAACCCTGTCCGCACCACCATTGAAACCGCACCTGCGCCCATCAAGGCCTGGCGCAGCACTCACCACATCGCCATGAACGCTTTTTACGACGAACTAGAACAACGCAGCCCAGCCCAACGCGAGGCCGATTTGTTGGCTGCGTTGCCGGCGCAAGTGGCCCATGCGCAAGCGCACAGCGAGGCTTTTGGGCAAATTTTGGCCGGTGTCGATGCGCGCCAGATCTCCACCCGCGAGGCCTTGGCCCAATTGCCCGTCACCCGCAAAAGCGAGTTGCACGAGCGACAACAAGCCGAGCGCGCGCGCCATGCCTTTGGCGGCTTTGCCAGCATTGGCTTTGGTCCGCACATGCCCCGCGTGTTTGCCAGCCCCGGCCCGATTTATGAACCCGAGGGCACGCGGCGCGATTACTGGCGCATGGCCCGGGCCATGTACGCAGCTGGTTTTCGATCGGGTGAGTTGATCCACAACTGCTTCAGCTACCACTTTGTGCCCGCGGGCTCCATGATGGAAACCGGGGCCCATGCCTTGGGTTGCACCGTGTTCCCCGGTGGCACCGGTCAAACCGAGCAACAGGTGCAGGCCATGGCCGAGCTGCGCCCGGCGGGCTACATTGGCACGCCCAGCTTTTTAAAAATCATTGTTGAGAAAGCCGCTGAGATGGGCGTGGCCTTGCCCAGCATGACCAAGGCCATGTTGGGTGGTGAAGCCTTTCCCCCTTCGCTGCGCGATTGGTTGGCCGAGCGCGGCATCCATGCCTACCAATGCTTTGCCACCGCCGATTTGGGATTGATTGCTTATGAAACCGCTGCGCGCGAAGGCTTGGTGCTGGAAGAGCAGGTGATCGTGGAAATTGTGCGACCCGGCACCGGTGACCCCGTGGCCCCTGGTGAAGTGGGTGAATTGGTGGTGACCTCGCTCAACCCCGACTACCCCTTGATTCGCTTTGGCACGGGCGACCTCACTGCCATCTTGCCGGGCCCTTGCCCCACGGGGCGCACCAACACCCGCATCAAGGGTTGGATGGGCCGCGCCGATCAAACCACCAAGGTGCGTGGCATGTTTGTGCACCCATCGCAGGTGGCCCAAGTGCTCAAGCGTTTTCCACAACTGGGTCGGGGCCGTTTGGTGGTCAGTGGCGAGATGGCCAACGACCAAATGACCTTGAAGGTCGAAGCCGACAACGCATCTCCCGAGTTGGCCCAACAACTGGGTGACGCGGTGCGCGAAGTCACCAAGCTGCGTGCTGCCATTGAATGGGCTGCGCCCCACAGCTTGCCCAACGATGGCAAAGTGATTGAAGACGCCCGCAGTTACCGCTAGGGCGAGAGCGCTTTGACCATGCCGGTGTTGAGGGTTTGACCCAGGTCAAACAAGCCCGCTTCATTGGCATTGATGCACATTTACGTAATACCCACGATGCGATGAGCCGCGTTCAGTTGGTAGCATCACCAGCTAATAAACAGGAGACTTGAGATGAAAAACACGTGGATGAAATGGGCCTCATTGGCCTTGGCGCTGGGCCCAGTGGCAGGCATTGCCGCCGATTACCCCATCAAAGACAAAACCGTCACCCTGATCGTGCCTTTCGCTGCCGGTGGCCCCACCGACCGCGTGGCACGTGACTTGGCCGAGGCCATGCGCAAAACCTTGGGCGCGAGCGTGGTGGTGGAAAACGCCGCCGGCGGCCCGGGCGGCTTGATTGGCGCGGCCAAAGTGGCCAAGGCCAACCCCGATGGCCATACTTTGTTGGTTCACCACATTGCCATGAGCATCTTCCCCTCACTGGTGCGCAACCTGCCGTTCAAGGTAGAGACCGATTTCGAATACCTGGGCATGATCAATGACGTGCCCATGACCTTGATTGGCAAACCCCAGTTGCCAGCCAACAACTACAAAGAATTGATGGTGTGGGTCAATGCCAACAAGGGCAAGATCAACTTGGCCAATGCCGGTTTGGCCTCGGCCTCGCACCTGTGCGGCATGCTGTGGCAAGCCTCGATCCAAGTGGACATGACCACGGTGCCCTACAAAGGCACAGCCCCAGCCATGACCGATTTGATCGGCGGTCAGGTGGACTTGATGTGTGACCAAACCACCAACACCACGACCCAAATCGAAGGTAAAAAAGTCAAGGCCTTTGGGGTGACCACGGCCAAGCGCATCAACACGCCAGTGCTCAAAGACCTGCCCACCTTGGACGAGTCGGGTGCGAAAAACTTCCAGGTCACCATTTGGCACGGCTTGTATGGCCCCAAAGGTTTGCCCGCCGATGTGCAAACCAAAATCAATGCCGCGCTCAAACTGGCTTTGAAGGACCCCGAGTTCATCAAAAAGCAAGAAGGTTTGGGTGCCGTGGTGGTTGCTGACAAACGGGTTGAAGCCGCTGACCACAAGGCCTTTGTGACCGCGGAGATTGCCAAATGGACACCGGTCATCAAGGCCGCTGGCGTGTACGCCGATTGATGGTGAAAAAATGTTGTTGATCCATGTCACCACCGCACAGGGCGCTACACACGATGTGGCGGCCCAAGAAGGCCAAACTTTGTTGGAGGCGGTGTTGACCTCGGGTGTGGATGGCTTGTTGGGCGAGTGCGGCGGTTGCTGCAGTTGCGCCACTTGCCACTGCATGATCGATGAAGCCCAGTTGGCGCTGTTGCCAGTACCTGACAGCAGCGAGGCGCAGATGTTGGACTTTGTGGCCACCGAGCGCATGCCGGGCAGCCGCTTGGCCTGTCAGATCAAGCTGCAGGCACAGCACCAGGGTTTGAAATTGACATTGCCTGAGCGCCAGTTTTAAGCGCGCTCAAGGGTTGCACGGCCGTGGTCTGTTTCACAGACCACGGTTTTTTTTATGTGCCGCTGAAACGGGGTGGTCGTTTTTCCACAAAGGCACGCACGCCTTCGGTGGCGTCGGCACTGCGTGACAAAAACTGTTGTGTGCTGCTCAAGCTTTGCACCGCTGCTCCAGGCCCCAACTCCAGGGCTTGCAAAGCGTTTTGGCGCGTGGCCACCACCGCCAGTGGGGCTTGGGCGGCGATGTGGTCTGCCCAAGCCAAGGCGAGTGCGAGTTGTTGCCCCACTGGCACCACTTCTTGCACCCAGTTCAGGCGCAGCGCGGTGGCGCTGTCAAACTCGACGCCGGTGAGCAAATAGCGCATGGCGTTGCCCCAACCGGCGCGCTGGGCCATGCGGATGGTGGCGCCACCCGTTGGCATGATGCCGCGCTTGACCTCGAGTTGGGCAAAACGGCAGTTGTCAGCCGCCACCACCATGTCGGCGGCCAGCATCAACTCCAGCCCCAAGGTGAAGGTGATGCCTTGCACCGCCACCACCATGGGCTTGGTGCGGCGGCGCAAACCGGGGTGGCCCAAGTCCAGCGGGTCCACCCAGCCGTCGGGGCACATGCGCTCGCCGCGTTGCATGGACTCGGCCATGCTGGGCAAATCCAAGCCAGCGGTGAAGTGCTCGCCCAGCGCATGCAGGACACCCACGCGCAAGCCGGGTTCGTCTTCCAGCCGGGTGTAAGCGGCACTGAGCTCGCGCAGCATCACCGAGGTGAAGCCATTGCGCTTGGCCACGCGGTCGATGCCGATGCACAAAATGGCGCCGCGCACCTCGCACACGATGCGACCTTGGGGGTTGTCAGACATGGGGGCCTCCATTCATCAGATCCAGATCCATCAGCAGTGATCCAAGCACTGCGAATCAGCGGGCAAAGCGGCGTCGCGTGAGCACCAGGGCGATTTGGAACGATACGCCCGCATACAACGCGAGCATGCCCAGGTGACGCCATGGGTGGGTGGGCCACGTGTCCATGAACAGGGGGCGCACCAATTCCACCACCTGGGTCAGCGGCAGCCATGCGGCCAACCAGCCCACCCAATCGGGCAATTGATCCAGCGGAAAAAACACCCCACTCAAAAACATCATGGGGGTGAGAAACAAGGTGAAGTAATAGGTGAAAAAGTCATAGCCTTTGGCCAGCGCATTGAACACCAAGGCCATGCAGCTGAAGGTGATGCCGGCCAACAGCAAGATCGGCCAAGCCACCAAGAGTTTGGGGCTGTGGCTGATGCCCAGGGCCAACATGACCACCAAAATGGCACTCACCGTGAACAAGGACTTGAACGCAGCCCACAGCATTTCGGCCAGCACCACGTCATCGAGCCGCACCGGAGCGTTGAGGATGCCGTCCCAGGTTTTTTGCACATGCATGCGCGAAAACGCCGAGTACAAGGCCTCAAAGGTGGCAGCATTCATGGCGCTCATGCAAATGGAGCCGCTGGCCAAGAACAACAGGTAGGGCACGCGTTGCCCACCCACTTGAACCTCGCCGATCAAGCTGCCCATGCCGTAGCCAAAGGCCACCAGCCACATCAAAGGCTCGGCGATGTTGCCCACCAAACTGGGCAGCGCCAACTTGCGCCACACCAAGAGGTTGCGCAGAAATACAGGCCACCAGCGCATGCGCATATCAGCTGGCCTCTCGAATTTGACGCCCAGTCAACTTGAGGAACAAATCCTCCAAGTTGGCGGGGCGGTGCAGGCTGCGCAAGCCGGTATACGTGGCCAACTGGGCCAGCAAGGCGGGTGCGGCATCGGTGTAAAAAAACACGGTTTCACCGCTGCGCTCGACACGTTGCGCCATCTGGGCCAAGGGGCTGTCGATCAAGGCCAAAGCACGCGCGCCAAACACCTCGACCACATCGGGCTCCAAATGCGCAGCAATCAGTTCGCGGGGCTTGCCCTCGGCGATCACCCGGCCGTGGTCCAGCACCAGCAAGCGGTCGCACAAGCGTTCGGCCTCGTCCATGAAGTGGGTGGTGAGCAATATGGATTTGCCTTGTTGCAGCAATTGCTGCAAGCGCTCCCACATCAGGTGGCGGGCTTGGGGGTCCAAACCCGTGGTGGGCTCGTCCAGCATCAGCAAGGCCGGGTCACTGATCAAGGCGCGCGCCAGGCTCAAGCGGCGCTTCATGCCACCCGACAGCTCGCCGGGTTTGGCATCGGCCTTGTGCGACAGGGCCGCAAATTCCAAAAGCTGTGGAATGCGCGCACGGATGGTGGCATCGGCCAGACCAAAGTAGCGTCCAAACACCAGCAGGTTTTCGGCGCAGGTGAAGTCGGGGTCCAGGGTGTCGAACTGGCTGACCACGCCCAAGCGGGCTTTGATCGCCAAGTCGTCGGCGGGCATGTCCATGCCAAAGGCCTGAATGTGGCCGCTGTCGGCCGTGGTCAGCCCCAGGCACATGCGCAAGGTGGTGGTTTTGCCCGCGCCGTTGGGCCCGATCACGCCCAGGCATTCGCCTGCCGCGATGGCGAACGACACCCCGTCCACGGCATGGTTATCGCCGTAGCGTTTGTGCAAATCGGTGCACACCAAATGGGGTGTGCGGGTCGGGGAATGGGGGGTCACATGTTGCGGCGGTATTGGCCACCCACCTCAAACAATGCGCGGGTGATTTGCCCCAGCGAACAGCAACGCACCGCATCCATCAACACCTCGAACACGTTGTCATTGGCCAATGCCGCTTGGCGCAAGCGCTCCAGCATCTGTGGGGCTTGTGGGGCGTGATGGGCATGGAAGCCTTGCAAGCGTTGCAATTGATTTTGCTTTTCGTCCTCGGTGGAGCGGGCCAGCTCGATTTTTTGCGGCGCGCCATCGCCGTGCGGGGACTTGAAGGTGTTGACCCCAATGATGGGCAACTCGCCGGTGTGCTTGAGCATTTCGTAGTGCATGGACTCGTCTTGGATGCGGCCCCGTTGGTAGCCGGTTTCCATGGCTCCCAATACCCCGCCGCGTTCAGAGATGCGCTCGAATTCGGACAGCACCGCCTCTTCCACCAGCTGGGTCAGCTCTTCGATGATGAAAGCGCCTTGGCTGGGGTTTTCGTTTTTCGCCAAGCCCCATTCGCGGTTGATGATGAGCTGAATCGCCATGGCGCGGCGCACCGAGTCTTCGGTGGGTGTGGTGATGGCTTCGTCAAACGCGTTGGTGTGCAAGCTGTTGCAGTTGTCGTAAATCGCAATCAAGGCTTGCAGCGTGGTGCGGATGTCGTTGAACTGAATCTCTTGCGCGTGCAAGCTGCGGCCGCTGGTTTGAATGTGGTACTTCAGTTTTTGCGAGCGTTCATTGGCGCCGTATTTTTCTTTCATCGCCACCGCCCAAATGCGCCGTGCGACGCGGCCCATGACGGTGTACTCGGGGTCCATGCCGTTGCTGAAGAAGAAGCTCAGGTTGGGCGCAAAGTCGTCGATGTGCATGCCGCGTGCCAAATAGGCTTCGACAAAGGTGAAGCCATTGGACAGCGTGAAGGCCAGTTGGCTGATGGGGTTGGCCCCCGCTTCAGCGATGTGATAACCGCTGATGGACACGCTGTAGAAATTGCGCACCTGGTGCTCAACAAAGTACTGGGCGATGTCGCCCATGACTTTGAGGGAAAACTCGGTAGAGAACAAACAGGTGTTTTGTCCTTGGTCTTCTTTCAAGATGTCGGCTTGCACCGTGCCGCGCACGTTTTGCATCACCCAAGCGCGGATGTCGGCAGCTTCTTGGGGATTGGGTTCGCGGCCCTTGTCGGCGCGGAATTTGTCCAGGTTTTGGTCGATGGCGGTGTTCATGAACATCGCCAAAATGGTGGGCGCGGGGCCGTTGATGGTCATGGACACGCTGGTGGACGGTGAACACAAATCAAATCCGTCGTACAAGGCCTTCATGTCGTCCAAGGTGGCGATGCTGACGCCTGAGTTGCCCACTTTGCCGTAAATGTCGGGGCGCAGGTCGGGGTCGTTGCCGTACAGCGTCACTGAATCGAAAGCGGTGCTCAAGCGCTTGGCGGGCATGCCCTCGCTCAAGAGTTTGAAGCGGCGGTTAGTGCGAAACGCATCGCCTTCGCCAGCGAACATGCGGGTCGGGTCTTCGTTGTCGCGCTTGAAGGCAAAGGTGCCAGCGGTGTAAGGGTAGCGGCCAGGCACGTTGTCAAGCATCAACCACTGCAGCACATCGCCATGGTCGTGGTACTGGGGCAGCGCCACTTTGCGCACCGGTGTGCCACTCAAAGACTGGGTCACCAGCGCGGTGCGGATTTCTTTGTCGCGCACCTTCACCACCAGTTCGTCACCGGCGTAGTCGTGTTGCAGTTGGGGCCAGTCGGCGAGCAGGGCGCGCTCGGTCGCACCCAAATGGATCAGGCGTTGCGCGGCCAGGTCGGTGGCGGCTTCACTGGCTTTGGCGCGGCCTTGCTTGCCCTCTGACAGCATGTGGGCGGCGGCTTGCAATTGTTGGATCTCGCGCGCCAGTTGGGCTTGGCTCTTGGCGCGCAACTTGTAGCCGCGCACGGTGTCGCTGATCTCAGCCAAATAGCGGCTGCGCGCGCCGGGCACGATGGGCGTTTGGTGCGAGCTGTGGCGCACCGCCACGGTGGGCAGCAAGCCGTCTTGGATGGGCAGGCCCAAGGCTTGCAGGCGCGGCTTCATGGCTTGGTAGAGCGCGGTCACGCCGTCGTCATTGAAGTGGGCAGCCATGGTGCCAAACACCGGCATCTGCTCGGTGGGTGTGGTCCAGGCTTCTTTGTTTCGTTGCACTTGCTTGGCCACATCGCGCAGCGCGTCGTAGGCACCCTTGCGGTCGAATTTGTTGATGGCCACAAACTCGGCAAAGTCCAGCATGTCGATTTTTTCCAGCTGGCTGGCTGCGCCAAACTCGGGCGTCATTACATACAGCGGCACATCCACATGCGGAACGATGGCCGCGTCGCCTTGGCCAATGCCCGAGGTTTCCACGATCACCACATCAAAGCCAGCGCATTTGGCCGCAGCAATCACGTCGGGCAAAGCCGCGCTGATTTCGCTGCCGAACTCACGCGTGGCCAAGCTGCGCATGAACACGCGTTGGCCAGACTGGCCGGTGTCACCCAGGCTCCAGGGTGCGATGGCGTTCATGCGGATGCGGTCGCCGAGCAAAGCGCCACCGCTTTTGCGCCGGGAAGGGTCGATGGAGATGACGGCGATGCGCAGGCGGTCGGCCTGGTCCAAGCGGATGCGCCGAATCAACTCGTCGGTCAGTGATGATTTGCCGGCGCCACCCGTGCCAGTGATGCCGATCACAGGCACTGGGTGTTGTTGGGCTTGGGCCCGCAGTTGTTCCACCACATCCGATGGGGCTTGGCCATTCTCGATGGCGGTGATGAGTTGGGCCAGGGCACGCCAATGGGCTTCACTGTGGCCTTGGATGGCGCTCAGTGCAGTGGGTGCGTGGGCGTTCAAGTCTTGATCGCAGCGCATGATCATCTCGCCAATCATGCCTTGCAAGCCCATGCGCTGGCCGTCTTGCGGGCTGAAAATGCGTGTCACGCCATAGGCTTGGAGTTCTTCAATTTCTGCGGGCACGATGACGCCGCCGCCGCCTCCAAACACCTGGATGTGTGCCCCGCCACGCTGGCGCAGCAAATCGACCATGTATTTGAAATACTCCACATGGCCGCCTTGGTAAGAGCTGATGGCGATGCCTTGCACGTCCTCTTGCAGCGCAGCGGTGACCACCTCGTCGACCGAGCGGTTGTGGCCCAAATGGATGACCTCGGCACCCATGCCTTGCAAGATGCGGCGCATGATGTTGATGGCCGCGTCGTGGCCATCAAACAAGCTGGCGGCGGTGACAAAGCGCACCTTGTTTTTGGGGCGGTAATTGGCCAGTGCTTGGTATTCGGCGGACAGGTCGGTCATGGGGTGTCTCCACACAGCTTTCAGGCAGAAAAGTGCCCGATCAGGAATTGACGTTAACGTCAACGTCAATCATATCAGTCTGAGCGGTTTTTGGTCGTTTGGGGCTGTAGCGCAGGCGTCAGGTCGCGGTCAGCTTTGGCCCAAGTGGTGCTAGAGTGGGTCAGAGGATTTTGCGCTCAAAAAAGGAAGATTCCAGATGCGATACATGGTGGCAGCAGATACCGGTGGAACCTTTACAGATGTCGCTGTCTACGACGCGGTGACCCAGTCGGTGTCCTACAGCAAAACATTGACCGATTACACGCATTTGGTGGACGGGGTGCTGGACGGGCTGTCTGGTACCGAAGTGTCTTTGTCAGAGTCCTTGTTGTTCAAGCACGGCACGACCCATGTGATCAACACTTTTTTGCAACGCTCAGGCGGCGTGGCGGCGCTGATCACCACCGAAGGCTTCAAGGATATTTTGGAGATTGCCCGAGGCAACCGGCCGGTGCCTTTCAAGCAAGACTACCGGCGTGACCCGCCCTTGATTCCCCGCTCACACCGTTTTGAAGTCGCGGAGCGCATCAACCACAAAGGCGAGGTCGTGAACGCGCTTGATGAGCAAGCCTTGCACAACTTGGCGCTAGAACTGAAGCGTTTGGGCGTTGAGTCGGTGGCCATTTCCTTCATGAACGCTTATGCCAACCCTTGCCATGAAGAGTTGGCCTGTGTGCGCTTGAAGGCCTGGTTGCCAGGTGTGTATGTGACTTGTGCGACCACTTTGACCCGCGAGTGGTATGAATACGAGCGCACCTCCACAGCAGCGGCCAATGCCTATGTGGGTGCACGCATTGAATCTTATTTGCGCACCTTCAACGAACGCCTCCTGGCCAAGGGCTTTAAAGGCAGCTTTTACATGATGGGCTCCAATGGCGGCGTGTTGTCGGTGGAACGCGCGATGGAGCAGCCCGTCAACTTGGTCGAGTCGGGCCCCATTGGGGGTTGCATTGGTGCGGCCGCTTATGCCAAGTTATTGGGCATTGATCGCCTCATCGCCTTTGACATGGGCGGGACCACCGCCAAATGCGCGTTGGTGCAAAACGGGCAATTTGATGTCCACCCGATTTACTATGTGGGCGGATATGAGCGCGGGTTCCCGCTGAAAACACCGGTGCTCGACATTGTGGAGGTGGGTGCCGGTGGCGGCTCGATTGCAGCGGTCGATGGGTTTGGCCGCATCAGTGTGGGCCCCAAAAGCGCGGGATCGGAGCCCGGCCCGGTGGCCTTTGGCCGTGGTGGGCGAGAGCCCACGGTGACCGACGCCAATGTGGTGTTGGGGCGCATTGGTTCGGGCAATTTCATGAAAGGCAAGCTGCGCTTGGACATCCCAGCGGCCAAAGCGGCGGTCACCGAATTGATCGCCAAGCCCTTGGGGTACACGGGAGATTTGGCAGCTGAAAAAGCCTCTCAAGGCATTTTGGACATTGCCACCGTGACCATGGCGGGAGCGATCAAAGAAATCACCATTGAAAGAGGCATTGACGCGCGGGACTTCAAACTGTTTGTGTTTGGTGGTGGAGGGCCGTTGTTTGGCTCGGTGCTGGCCAGGGCGCTGGGCATACGCCACGTCGTGGTGCCACCGCACCCGGGTAATTTCTCCACTTTGGGCATGCTGATTGCTGGCGCACGGATGGATCTGGCGCGGACTTTTTTGACCATGGCGACGTCGGACGCGCAAGCCCACATCAACCGCATATTTGCCGAGTTGGAAACCGAGGGACGGGCAGGTTTGCAGCGCGATTTGGGTGAGCGCGCCATTGATTTTGAATATTCTTTGGAAGCCAGATACCTGGGCCAAACCCATACGGTGCGGGTTGCCTACGACAAAGACAAAGACATCGAGGTTTTCTTGGGTGATTTTGAGCAGACTTATCAAAAACGGTTTGGCCATGCCAATGCCGACTGTGAGGTGGAGGTGTTGGCCTTGAAGTTGGGCGCGACCGCAGAAATACCCAAGCCAGACTTGCTGCAATGTGTTCAACTGCCCGTGGGCCTGCCACCCACCCACAAGGAAGTCAGAAACGTCTACTTTGCACAACCGCATGGGTGGCTGTCCGTCCCTGTGTGGCAACGAGAGCTTTTGCCGGCGGGCTTCGCCATTGCGGGCCCGGCGATCATTGAAGAATTCAGCTCGACGACTGTGTTGATGCCTGGTGACAAAGCACAGGTCGGTGCTTATGGTGAAATAAATTTGGAGGTTTGCGATGTCTGAACTCGCCATGCCCACACACGTGACCGACCCCATCACGATGGAGGTGATTCGCCAAGATTTGGTGTCCATTCCCAACCAAATTGACAAAAACATCACCCGCACCGCGTTCAGTGCGTTTATCAGCGAATACAAAGACTACTCAGTGGGCATTGTGGACGCCACGGGTCAGTCGGTGTCACAGTCCCGGGGCAGTTTGGCTATTTTTGTGGCCAATGCTTTGGGCACAGCCGTGCGCGATGGGCTTGAAATTTATGGGGCTGAAGGCTTGAAAGATGGGGACATCGTCATTTCAAACCATGCAGGCACCCTGGGTCAGCATTTGAACAACGTGGTGATGTACACGCCAGTGATTCACGATGGCCAACTGATGGCGTTTTTCTGTGTGCTCATGCATTGGATAGACATTGGCGGGATGATGATTGGCTCTTGCAGCTCCACCACCGCCACGGAGATTTTCCAAGAGGGTTTGCAACTGCGCACCGTGAAGCTGTTCAACGAGGGTCGGCGCAATGAAGACATGCTGCGAGTCATTCGCTACAACACGCGTTTCCCTGAAATGCTGATGGGTGATATTGAGGCGCAAATTGGCGGATGCTTGCTCGGCAAAAAAATGGTTCATGACATTGCTGTGAAATATGGCGCAGACAGTTACCACGCGGCAGTTCAGATGATGTGGGACCAATCGGATCAATCCATGCGGGCGATTTTGAAATCCGCGCCCGATGGCATTTACAAGGCCAGCTCTTTCTTGGACAACGACGGCATCGACCTTGACAGCACAGTGCCCATCCACATCACCGTGAAAAAGTTCGGCGACAAGCTCACCGTTGATTTTTCAGAAGTTTCCCCCCAACGACCCGGCCCACTCAACGCTGGGCGCAATGGGGGTGCCGTGGCGGCTGCTCGGGTGGCGGTGAAATACCTGTTCTCCTCCGATCAACCCGTGAACGAGGGTGATTTTCGAGCTTTGGACATTGTGATTCCCGAAGGCACATTCATTTCTGCCGGGCAAGACGCTGCGTTGGGTTCGTCTGGCAACATGATCCCCACGGTGGTGGACACGGTTATTCGCGCCATGGCTGAGGTCTTTCCAGAACGGGTTGCGGCCGCCCACCATGGCACTTATGGGGTGCATGCCTTCCATGGCAAACACCCGATCACAGGGCGACCCTTTTACAACCTGGACACCATTTGTGGGGGCTGGGGCGCCACATCCTTGGAGGATGGCTATGGGCCATCGCGCTCCAACTTGCACGGCGACACCTCCAATGTGCCCATCGAAATGCAGGAGGCGACATGCCCTTATGTGTTGGACTCGTATGTGCTGCGCCCCGATTCAGGTGGGGCGGGCCAACAAAGGGGTGGCATTGGAGTGATCAAGGTCTATCGGGTGTTGGCAGCTTGCCGCATCAACTTGAAAATAGACCGCACCAAGTGCCTTCCCTGGGGCCTCAAAGGCGGTCAACCTGGCAAGCCTTCGGGGGTGTGCATCATGCGCAAAAACGGCGACAAAGAGTTTGTGCTCAAGGGCGACCACCCCGTGTTTGAGGGGGACCGCATCATGATCGAAACGGCTGGCGGGGGTGGCTATGGCGATCCCTTGGATCGGCCCGTGATGAAGCTCAAGCAAGACTTGGCCATGGGTTATGTCACGCCCGCAGCGGCAACCGCGGATTACGGCGTCAAATTCACCACCTTGGGTGGGATAGACGAGGTGGCCACCGAGCAACACCGAGCACAACTCAAATCAAAGGCAGCCTGACATGAAACGCATCCTCTCCATCGTGCTGGTCTTGTTTGCAGCAGCACTCAGCCATGCACAAACGGCGTTTCCCACAGGCCCGGTTCGCATCGTGGTGCCCTACCCGCCGGGGGCCATCACCGACACCTTGCCCAGAATGATTGCGGAGAAACTCCGGGAGGAGTGGGGCCAACCCGTGGTGATTGACAACCGACCTGGCGCTGGTGGGCGCATTGCCACTGAATATGTGGCCAAGTCGCCGCCCGATGGGCACACCTTGATCGTGGCCTTGCCCGATACATTGGTGATTGCCCCACAGCTTTACCGCAAAAACGGTTACACCATCCGCGACTTTGCCCCCGTGACCATGATGGCGCGGCAATCGTTTGTGTTGGTGGTTCGGCAAGACCTGAACGTGAACAAGTTTTCAGAATTGATCGATCTGGCCAAAAGCAAACCTGGGCAAATCAAAATGTCGTCTTGGGGTGAGGGCAGCGTGGGCCATCTGGCGCTGGAGTTGCTCAAGCAAAAGAGTGGCGTCGATATCGTGCATATCCCTTACAAAGGCGCTCAAGCGGCCCTGACCGATGTGATCGGTGGCCAGGTCGACATGATGATCACCGGCTATTCCACCGCAGGCCCGCATGTGAAAACCGGGCGCATCAAAATTTTGGCGCGCACGTCATCCAACCGCTCACCCCAAATGCCAGACATTCCGTCTATCAATGAATCTGGCATACCGGGGTATGAGGTACAGAGTTGGTATGGCTTGGCAGCCCCGGCCCAAACGCCGCCAGCGATCATTGACAAAATTCAACGTGCGGTGGCCAAGGCCATGAGCCACCCGGCGATCGTTGAAAAAATGCAAAGTTATGCGGCGGATATCGTGGCCTCCAGGCCGGATGAATTCAGCAAAGTGCTGCAAGACGAGCAGGAGCGCTGGGCCGCAGTGCTGCAAAAAGCAAATATCCAATTGGACTGAAGGAGTCAACATGAATTTAAAAGCACTCGCCTGTGTACTGCTGGGCCTGTTGTCGATGTCTGCGCATGCGCAAGGCAGTTACCCCAATCGGCCCATCAAGTTGGTCGTGGGCTTTGTGGCGGGCGGCGTGTCCGACGTGATGGCCAGAATTTTGGCACCTGAATTGCAAAAGGCCTTGGGCCAGCCGGTGGTGGTCGAAAACAAACCCGGTGCGGCAGGAATCATTGGTGCGGACTATGTGGCCAAGTCGGCCCCCGATGGTTACACCCTGTATGTGGCACCCAATACCCATTTGATCAACCATGCGATGAACCCGAGCATTCCTTTCCATGCCGAAAAGGACTTCACGGGCATCACTTTGTTGACCACCACGCCCAACATGATCGTGGTCCGCTCAGACAGCCCTTGGAAAACACTGCCTGAATATGTGCAAGCGGCCAAAGCCGATCCGGGTGGCGTGGCCTATGCCACTTCTGGCGCGGGAACCACGGTGCATTTGGCCGGCGAGTTGTTTGCGCACTATGCCAATATCAAGTTGAATCACATTCCCTACAAAGGGGCCAATTTGTCGGTAGAGTCTGTGATCGCTGGGCAGGTGCCATCGTCCGTTTCGGCGCTGAGTTCGTCGCTGGGTTTCATCAAGGCAGGGCGAATTCGTGTGCTGGGTGTGATGGCAGAAAAACGCTCTCCCTTGCTGCCCAGCGCGCCCACCATGCCAGAGTTGGGATTCAAAAACGTGATCAGCGATACCTGGATCGGTGTGATCGGCCCTGCCGGAATGCCGCCGGCCGTATCGGCCCGCTTGCACGAAGAGTTCAGCAAGCTGCTGGCGCGCCCAGACATCCGCGAGCGCATTTTGGGCATCGGCAATGAGCCTGTGGGCCTGGGTTTGGGTGCCTTTCAGAACCTAATGGCCAAAGAGCTTGACATGTACATTGGCTTGGTGAAATCGGCCAATATCAAAATTCAGTGAGGCTGGCTACCCGTTTGGTTTTGCTCTTGCGCATGTAGTTTTTTGCACATGCGATCGGCCTGAACACAGCCGCCATCGTTGGGCACAGAAACGGGCACCCATCCGGCTGGGGCTGAGTCGAGCATGATTTGTTGTTGGGACAAAATTTCGACATCTTCGAAAAATGTTTCGCGGTTTAGTTTTTGCTGCAACTCAGTCACCGCTGGATCATCGATCGAAAAATTACGCACCAATCCCCAGAAGTAATGGGTTGACTTCTCGTTTTTTGGCGTCAATGCATTGAGCACATAAAACTCGGCTGCCTCGCTGGCGCCATCTGATCGGTGGCCATTGCACGGGTCATCCCAATCAAGGCCGATTTGGAGGTGACGTAATGCATGAACATGGGCGTGCCCAGGGCAATGGGTTTTGCTTTGCAGCGATGTTTTGTGGCGGCCCGTGGTGGTGGCAGTGGCACCATCAGATGGGCAACAACTGCATTGCAAAATCATTGCGCAAATGGGCGACTGTCAAGATGTGAATGGCGCGTGGCAAGCGCTGCGGCAGGTCTCAGAGACCGGTGCGGTGCTGGTTCGACCCGATGGCCACGTGGCATGGCGGGTGGAACAAGTACCCAACGACCCGCGAGGGGCCTTGGCCCATGCCTGGATGCATTGCACCCGTTCAGCGGCAATTTAGGCAATTTAGGCAATTTGCGTCGGGTATGGGCTGGTTTCACCCAGCGCAATCATCTGGCGCAGCATGCGCTCGGTCATGCTGGCGCGCAAGGAATGATGCGCAGGCACGTCCCACAGATTGTTCAATTCTTCAGGGTCGGTGCTGCGGTCGTACAACTCCCCCCATTCGACCCCATCGTAAACAGAGATGCGATAAGCGCCAAATATCAAGCTGCGCATGCGCACCCTTTCGGTGAAGCCCATGTAATAACGCTGCCCCTCTTCCTCGATCAACAAATCGGGCCGCACTTGTTTGACCTGGCCCGATAGAAGCGGCAAAAGCGATTGCCCCTGAATGCCATTCCATGGGGCCACACCGGCCCGCTCCAAGATCGTGGGCGTCAAATCAACGGTTTGACAAAGCGCGGAGGTGCGCGGCTCCGATGCAGCGTGGGTATCGGCCCATATCAAGGGGACGCGGGTCAAGCCCCGATAGTGAATCGGACCTTTCAGCATCAATTGGTGGTCACCTAAAAAATCACCATGGTCGGCGGTGAAAACGATCACGGTGTTGTCTGCCATATCCAGGGCTCGGAGATGGGCTACCACGCGGCCAATGGCGTCGTCGATCATGCTGATGGAGCCGTAGTTCAGTGCAATCGCTTCACGCGCTTCGCGCTCGGTGCAGGCAAACAAGGCCTGGGTATTTTTGATCGCCGATTTTTCATCACGCTGCTTGTACAAGGCGCGCATGTGTGGCGCCAAACCAGAATGGGCCGCATGAAACGAGGGCGGCAATTCAACGTCATCGGGTGAGTACATGTCCCAATACTTGCCGGGCGGCGTGAATGGGTGGTGGGGGTCGGGAAATGAACAATGCAAAAAAAACGGTGAATCGGATGTTTGCGCTTGTGTTAAACGGGCGATGGCCCGGTCGGCGATCCAGTGGGTGGGATACAGGTGCTCGGGCAATCGGGTGCGCCAAGCCTGCTGGCATTGGGTGAGTTCAAATTCTGGGGTGGGAATGGCGTTTTT
This sequence comes from Limnohabitans rimovensis (SeqCode), assembly GCF_965234775.1. Taxonomy (GTDB): domain Bacteria; phylum Pseudomonadota; class Gammaproteobacteria; order Burkholderiales; family Burkholderiaceae_C; genus Limnohabitans; species Limnohabitans rimovensis. Next base: position 146,172 of record NZ_OZ248571.1, read on the forward strand.
GTGGCCAATCAGGGCGTCCACATCTGGGTCTTGTTGGCGCGCCCAGCGGCGCCAATGGCCGAATTCATCATCGGCATGGTGAATGCACAAGTCCACATGGTCAAAACCGTAAAAAGGCGTTTCGATGTCGCAATGGGGATCGTCTTCCCAACGCTTCCAAATCTCTTGTCCATGGCGGCCTGGCGACTCACGCCGTGCCTCGTGCGCCAGGCGCGATGTTCCCGGCTTGGGGTATTGAGCAGGCTTGACTTCAATGTTTTGCAAGTGCGACTTGCCGACGTGAAAAGTTTGATAACCCGCTTCACGCAAGGCTTGCGGCAAGGTTCGCTCGTCCAAAGAAAGCTCGATGCCGTTGTGGCGCACGCCGTGGCGCGAAGGCATCCGACCGGTCATCAAGGATGCACGGTTGGGCATGCAGATGGGGGACGCCACATGACACTCATCGGCCACCCATCCGCGCGAGGCCAAAGCGTCCAGATGCGGTGTTTTCACCAAGGGGTTGCCATAGCAGCCCAAGTGATCTGCGCGGTGTTGGTCGGTGATGAAGAGGATGAAGTTGGGGGCTTTGGACATGGCAGTTTATGTTCAATCAGCGCGAATGCCAGCGGTTTTGACCACGTTCGACCATTTGGCCAAATCGGCATCCACTCGCCGGGTCAACTCAGCGCCTTCCAGCCAAATCAGGTCCATGCCCATGGCACCCAAGCGTTCACGCACGTCTTTTTCTTCCCAGGTTTTGCGCAGGTCGGCTTTGATCAGTTGCGCGATATTCGCTGGCGTCGCTGGGGGTGCGTACAGCATATATGTGGATGAGACGACCAAGCCGGGAATGGTGGTGGAGAGTGTGGGCAGTTCCGGGACCAAGGCAGAACTGCTGTTACCTGTCACCCCAATGGCTTTGAGCTTGCCACCTTTGACATGGGCCAGGCCCTGGGTGATGGGTCCGCAAAACATGGAGACTTCGCCGGCCAACACCGCATTCATGGCGGGCGCTGCGCCTTTATAGGGCACGTGAACAATGTCGATGCCTGCATTCAAGCGCAGCATTTCCCCACAAATGTGTGCTGGTGAGGCTTGACCAGCGGACGAGTAGGTCAATTGCCCAGGCTTTTTTTTCGCCGCAGCGATCAATTCGCTCAGATTGGAAACACCCAATGAAGGGTGCACGACCAACATGTTCATGGTTTCAGCCATGATGGCAATGGGGGTGAAACCAGCACGGGGGTCGTAGGGGGTTTTGATCAAAGCCGGTGCCATCACGATCGGCAGATCGACCGTGAACAGCAGGGTGTGGCCATCTGGGCTGGCTTTGGCAACGATGTCTGCACCAATGGTTCCGGTGGCACCAACCCGGTTGTCCACCAGCACCGATTGGCCCCAGCGCTCACTGAGTTTTTGGGCATAAATGCGCGCCATCAAATCTGCCGGACCCGTGGCGGGAAACGGCATCACCAAGCGCACCGGTTTGCTGGGAAAGCTTTGAGCGAATGAGCCCGTGCACAACAAACCCATGGCCCAGCACAAAATCCAACGGCGAACAGTCATAAGAACTCCGAGCGGTAGAAAAGAATCGCGCCATCTTATAACGCGGGAGGTGGGCGCAGAATGGCGCACGGTGTGGGTGCCGAAGGGGCCTGTTCAGCGGCCGTTGTGAGCGCCGCTGAACCCGCAAAGTGGTGGCTTATACAGACGAATTTTTTTGAATCAGGCCATGGCTTGTGCGCGCCGCCAAGCCACCGGAAACACACCGTCGTGATTGGGGTGCTGGCCGGCTGGCAGCTGGGGGTCTCCGGTGATTTTCATGGTGGCCGGGCGCGGGTCCCAAGTGACATCGGGGCCGAAGTAGCGGGTAGAGATGGCGGCACGGCGCTTGGTGGGTGAAAAATTGCCAGCCGCACCATGCACTGTCAAGGGGTGGTGCACCAAGCAATCGCCCGCCTTCATTTCCCACGATAAAAAACGGTATTGCGGGTCGTTTTTGAGTTCGCTGAAGTTGGGGCATTCTTCCAAGGTGGATTTGAAGTTCGGGTCTTTGTCAGGAATGGCGGCCCGGTAAAACTTGTTCCAGCGGTGGGAGCCCGCGATGTACTCCAAGGCGCTGTTTTCGTGGGTGACATCGGTCAGGGCCACCCACACCGACAAAATTTGTTCGCCCCGCATGGGCCAAAACGGCAGGTCATGGTGCCAATCGGTCATCTCCACCGTGTTGGGCTCTTTGACAAACACCTGGTCGTAAAACACCCGCACCTCATCGGCCCCCATCAAGGTGGCTGCGATTTCAGCGTTGGGCGAGTGCATGACATAGTCTTTGAAGTCGTCGTCCCAATGCCAAACAAACGAGTTAATGTGGTAGCGGCCACTGGTGCCCCCCAAAGCTTGGGTGACTTCGCGCGGGCGCGCCAAGGGGTTTTGCGCGTCCATGATGCGGTCCACCGCTTTTTGCATCCGGCTGATCCACTCGCTGTCGAACATACCACGCAAGCACACCACGCCATCGGCTTGGAATTGCGCGATGTCTTGGGCGGTGATGGGGTTCAGGGGTTTTTGGTTCATGGGCGGTTCTCCTCCACGGTGGGTGATGGGGTTGGGTGATGGGGGGCGGTGCTGTGTTGAATCAAAGCCAGGGACAGATCCCACTGGGTCATCTCCTGGGTAGATTGGGCGGTGGCGAACACATAGCGGTCGGGCCGCAGCAAGACACACAGGGCATCCAAGCCCTGCAGCCAGTCGTGCAGCGCAGGGTCGTGCAGCCATTGGGTGCCCAAAGCGGTTAAAGCGTGCAGGGTTGGCGCGGGGACACCTGCCGTGTCGATGGCCTGGGCCGAGACCACCGCAAAGCCTTGGCCCAAAGCGTCGTCGAGCAAGCGCCCATCGCTCAAGGTGGGTTGCGCGGTGATTTGGCCAGCCAGGCCTTGGCCCCGGTGAAAGCCAGGACCCAAAGGGGGTGAAAGGTTGACGATTTCTTGCGGGCCTTGCGCCAAGAATTGTTGATCGCGTTGGGCCGCCACCAGCGGGTCGGTGGACTGGATGATGTTGCCCAGTTTGACGGCAGTGGCAATGAAGTCGCTGACATGGGGCATGCGTTCGCTGGCATAGGTATCGAGCAAGGCCTCGGGCGCACCGCGGCAGACGCGGTGCAGTTTCCAGGCCAAGTTGGCCGCGTCGCGAATGCCCGCACACATGCCTTGGCCCAAAAACGGTGGCGTTTGATGCGCGCTGTCACCGGCCAGCAGCAAACGGCCTTGGCGCCAATGCTGGGTCAGCAAGGAGTGAAAGGTGTAGATGGCGGTGCGCACCAACGTGGCTTGCTCTGGCTGGATCCAAGGTGAGAGCAAAGGCCAAATGTGTGCGGGCTCGGTCATCTGTTCCAGGCTGTCGCCTGGCATGACCATCACCTCCCAGCGCCTGCGCCGCCCTGTGACATTGACATAGGTGATGGGCCGCGCGGGGTTGCAGTATTGGACCGTGGCCACTGGCAGGTCCAGGTCTTGACGCAATTCCACATCGATCACCAACCAAGCCTGGTGCAGGCCCAGATCGTCCAAGCCCGTGGCCATGTGTTCGCGCACCTGGGAGCGTGCGCCATCGCAACCCACGACCCACTGGGCGTGCAAACGCGGGGTGGTGTGCTGGGACAAATCAGCCATGGCCATGTCGACACCCGTCGGTGAGGCTAGCAAGTCAGTGACCTCGTGTTGCAAGCGCACTTGAACGCTGGGGTGTGCCGCCAATCCATCGCGCAAGATGCGCTCGACATCGGGCTGGTGGAACAAATAATTGTTGGCCCAGCCGTGCATGCCCGCTGCCGTGGCGGGCTTGCGCTCGAGCAGCAATTGCCCTTGTGGGTTGATGTATTGCATGCCCTGTGAGGCCCGCACATGGGGCAGTAGCGCAGCGGCCAAACCGGCATTTTGAAAAATGCGCATCACTTCGCCATCAAAGTGCACCGCGCGGGGCAGGTTGAGCAAGTCGGGCTCGCGGTCCATCAGCACTGTGTCCACGCCCAAGGCGCCCAGCAGGTGGGCCAACATGACACCCGTGGGCCCCATGCCCACAATCGCCACCTCACAGCTGTGGTTCGCGTTGCTCATGCGGCTTTGGCCCGCTGGGGCAAGCTGGTCGGCGGGGCCTGGGTTTTGGCCCAATGCGCCACGCGCTCGCTGATTTGCTGACCACCACCTTTGATCTTGGCAATCAGGCGGTCCAAGTCGGTGATGCCCAGGCGGTGGCGCGTCAAGGCGGCGATGACGCTGCCCAAAATTTCCCCATCGGAGGCAAACACCGGTGCGGCCACGCCCACAAAGCCTGGGTCGAGTTCACCTTGCGACACGGCGTGGCCTTGTTTTTTGAGTTGCGCGAGGGCTGAGCGCACGCCGTCCCAATCGCTGCCCAAGCCCGCTTGTTGGGCTTGGTCGATATTCGCGTCGTAGAGTTTTTTCAGTTTGTTTTTGCCAAAGTGGGCGACGATGATTTTCGAGCCGGCCCCGCGAAACGCCGGCAAGGGGCGGCCCCGGCCAAAGCTCAAAGGCAAGCGCTCAATGCCGGGTTGCTGGTGGGTGGTGACGATGTGATCACCGTACAGGCCGATCAAATTGACTTCGCAGCCGGTGGACTCAACCAGCTCTTGAATGACCGGCAAGCCCGCTTTGAGCAAGGGGTCGCTGAGCCGAATTTGAAAGTCCAACTCAATGATGCGCGGGCCCAGGGCATAGGTGCCCGGGGCGATGCGCGCCACCAAGCCGCTGTGGACCAACTCGCGCACATAACGGTAACCCGTGGGGCGAGAAAACCCCAGGGCCTCGTTGATGGCGTCCGCGCTCCAGGTGGGGTGTTGTTCGGTGAACAAACCCAGCACAGACAGGCTTGACGACAGGCTGCTCAATGCACCCCCATTTTTTGTTTCATCTCGGCCACCCATTGTTCGCGTGGGCGGTAGCCGGGCAGGGGTTTGGCCAGTTCATGGGCCCACTGCCATATCTCGTCGTCGCTGTGCGCAAAACTGAAGGGTTCGCGCAGGGGTTGGTTCACATACCAAGGGGTGTCGATGAACAGCTCCAGGCGATTGCCTTCTGGTCCCTTGGCGTAAATGGACAAGGCGTTGCCATGGCAGGCTGGCAGCACCTCGGTGATCTCTTGGCGCCACGGGTCTTGCTGCATGGCGTTGAAAAACGCGCGCAGGCTGGCCAGGTCTGGGACGCGAAACGACAACTGGTTCACCGTGTTGAAGCCCAAGTCAGCGGGCCTGCCGGTGGCCAACACCATTTGGTGGTGCTCGTCGGGCACGCGGCTGAGAAACACCAGTTGCACTGGCCCGTTGGGGGTGGGCAGGGTCCCGCGGTCGGTCACGGTGAAGCCCAAAAACTGGGTGAAAAAACGCTCTTGTCGGGCAATGTCGGTGACATACAAGCCCATGTGGCTGAACGAAACGGCAGGGGGCTGGAACATGACAGGCTTTCTTGGAGGAAGAAATTTTGAAATTCATGTTATCTCAATAGGTGATACTTGCGTAAATAAATTGATCAAAAAACCATGCTGCATTGCACAAAATCTTAAATATTGACATTTTTTGTTGATGCATTACATTGTCACGTCGACATCAAAAAACAGGAGACCTCCCATGTTCCAAAGACAACGCCTGCGCGCCCTGACAGCTGCCGCGCTGATGCTCATCAGCGGCGCCACGTGGGCCCAAACCGCCCCTGTGAAGCTCAAGTTTTCCATCTTCTCGCCCGACAAAGAGGCCACGTACTTGAGCGTGTTCAAGCCGTTTGCCGAGGCGGTGAACAAGGATTCGGGCGGGGCGATTGAAATTGAGTTGTTTCCCAACGGGGCCTTGGGCCGCAGCCCGGTGCAGCAAGCGCAAATGGTCCTTGACGGGGTGGCCGACATCGCTTGGGTGATTGCCTCTTACACACCCGGGCGGTTTCAAGAAAACGAAGTGTTCGAGTTGCCCGGCCTGTTCAACGACCTGAAAGAAGCCACCGTGGTCTTCACCCGCTTGGTCAACAGCGGCAAGGTCAAGGGCTATGACGACTTCTTCCCCATTGGTTTGTTTGGCACGGCGCCCTATAGCTTGCATGCGCGCACACCGATCAACAGCATCGCCGATATCAAGGGTAAAAAAATCCGGGCTTCGGGGGCGATTGAGAGTGAAACCGTCAAGGCCTTGGGGGCGGTACCGATTGGCATGCCGGTGACTGAAGTGCCCGAGGCGATTGGGCGCAGCACCATCGATGGCACCACCTCGCACCCAGCGCCCCTGGTGGACTTTGGCATTTCCAGGGTGACCAACGCGCATTACTTCACCCGCTTGGGCGTGGTGCCCCTGGCCATGTTGATGAACAAAAAGAAGTTCGACAGCTTGCCCAAGGCCGGCCAAGACGCGATCCGCAAGCACAGCGGCATGTGGACCGCCCAGCGCTTCAATGACGGCATTGGTGCTTATAACGATTCGGTGGTCAAACAACTGCAAGCCGACCCCAAGCGCCGGGTGGTGTTCCCATCCCAGGCCGATTTGGACGCCATGAAGCCGGCCTTCAAATCGGTCATTGATGCGTGGACCGCCAAAAGCCCGCGCAACAAAGAGTTGCTGAGCCTGGTGGAGGCCGAAATCGCCAATGTCCGCGCCGGCCGCTGAAGCGCCTCCTCGCCCCTCGGGGGGGCTGCTGTGGCTGGAGCGTTTGGGGCTGACCGCCACCCGCGCTTTATCGGCCCTGGGTTTGTCGGCCTTGTTGTTTTTGGCCGTGCTCACCCTGGTCGATGGCCTGGCCCGTTGGCTGCTCAATCAACCCATTGAGGGGGTGCGCGATGTGGCGGCGGTGGCGATCGCGCTGGCCGTGAGTTGCTGCCTGCCGGTGGGTTTGATGGAACGCAGCAACATCGTCATTCGGGCCCTGCCCGTGGCCCGTTGGCCGCGCATCAGCCGCGCTTTGGATGCGCTGGCGGCCATCGTGGTGGCGCTGATCATGGCCGCCATGGCCTGGCAGTTCATGGTGTTTGCCGGCAAGATGGCCAAGGCGGGCGAAACCACTTGGATATTGAAAATACCCACCGCGCCCTTTTGGTATGGGGTCAGTGCTATTTTGTTATGTGCCGTGCTGGTGCAAACCATCGTGGTGGTGTTGGAGCTGGGCCGCTGCTGGGGCCGCTTTGAACACAGTGAGCGCAGCCCCACATGAGTGCATTGGCCATTGGCGGCGTGGGCTTTTTGGCACTGTGTGCGCTGATTTTTTTGCAAGTGCCGATTGGCTTTGCCATGCTGGCCGTGGGTTTGGTGGGCTATGCCTTGCAAAGCGGCTGGTCGCCCGCGCTGACCTTGTTGGCCAGCGAAACCTCTGGTTTGCTGGCGAGTGTGGATTTGGCCACCGTGCCCTTGTTTTTGCTGATGGGCACGTTTGCCTCAGCGGCCGGTTTTTCGCGTGATATTTACCGTGCGGCTGCCGCCTGGTTTGGCCATCGCCGAGGCGGTTTGGCCTATGCCACCATCGGCGGCTGCGCGGCCTTTGGCGCGGTGTGTGGCTCGTCCACCGCCACCGCCGCCACCTTTGCCAAGGCCGCTTTGCCCGAGATGCTGCGCCGCGGTTATTCGCCAGCGTTTTCCACCGGCACCATTGCCGCCGGGGGCACGCTGAAGGCCTTGATACCGCCCTCGATCGTGATGATTTTGTACAGCGTGGTGACCAAGACCTTTATCTTTGATTTGTTTTACGCCGCCATCGTGCCGGCGTTGTTGGCCTTGCTGGTGAACCTGTTGGCCATTGCCTGGGTGGTGCGCTGGAAACCCGAATTGGCCCCCTTGAGCGACCCGGTCGCATCGGCTGAAAAGTGGCTCGCTTTGCGCGATGCGGCGCCCGTGTTGGTGCTGATGCTGGCGGTGTTTTTGGGCTTGTACAGCGGGGTGTTCACCGTCAATGAAGCCGCCTCGGTGGCTGCGGTGCTGGCCTTGGTCTTTGCCCTGCTGCGCGGGCGCTTGGATTGGCACAACGTGTGGCTGGGCTTGCGCGAAACCGCCAGCGCCACGGCGATGATCTACACCATCATCATCGGCGCGTCGGTGTTTTCTTACTTTGTGACCTTGGCGCGGGTGCCGGAGGCTTTGGTGGCGGCCATTGGTGAGTTGCCCCTCAGCCCCCTGGGCATCGTGGCCTGTTTGATCGTGGCTTATTTGGCCTTGGGGGCCATCTTCGATGAAATCGCTGCCATGCTCATCACCTTGCCGTTTGTGCTGCCGGTGATTGAAAAGCTGGGCTTTGACCCGGTGTGGTGGGGCATTGTCAATGTGGTGGTGGTGGAGTTGGGCATGATCATCCCGCCCATTGGCATCATCGTGTTTGTGTTGCATGGTTTGGCGCCGCAGGTGCCGATCCGCACCATCTACAAAGGCGTGATGCCTTTCATTGCCGCCGACTTGTTGCTGCTGGCGTTGTTGGTGGTTTTTCCCAGCTTGGTGCTGTGGTTGCCGACGTTGATCAGGGGGTGAACTTCGTGGCTTGAAAAATGTCAACAGTTGAATAAGGCGGCTCACTTCAAATAGGGAAATTTTTCATCTCCCCATTACAAACTTGGTACAACTGGGTGCTGGCTTGGATTTAAAAAGCAGGGCTGATTTTTTTATAAGCCGCCTCGAGCTCTTGTCGATAGCTAATCCATTTGCCCAGGATGGAGTCCAGTCGACTGTTTTGGGTTTGAAAAAATCGATGCGTCTTAAATATCGATTCAGTCAACAACCCGACGGACATCATTAAATTCATCGTGGCTCTTTTCACCATTTGATTCCCGTAGTGTAAAAATTCATACGAGTGATCGCTTTTTTGGTTGATGTGGTCTGACTCGAGAGACCAAATGTTGTTGTGACAATCTAAAGAAATAGCGGCATAAACAGACCGGTATTCAACTAGTCTGTTGACGTCCTTAGCTTGCTCTTC
>NZ_OZ248572.1:0-76206 GCF_965234775.1 Limnohabitans rimovensis (SeqCode)
CCACGTGGGCGTAGTGGCGGTTGGCCGTCTCGTATTCCACGTGAGCTGTGTTGATCGTGATGCCGCGCGCCTTCTCTTCAGGTGCTGCGTCAATTTGGTCGTAGGCCTTGGCCTCACCACCAAACTTCGCCGACAAAATCGTCGTGATCGCCGCTGTCAGCGTCGTCTTGCCATGGTCAACGTGCCCAATCGTGCCCACGTTCACGTGCGGTTTGGTCCGCTCAAACTTGCCTTTTGCCATTTATCGACTCCGAAAAAAAAGCACATCAAAAAGTGCCACTGCACCAAAAAACTGGTGCCCATGGCGGGAATCGGACCCGCGACCTCTCCCTTACCAAGGGAGTGCTCTACCACTGAGCCACATGGGCATTCAACCAACCGACAACCTCAAAGACGTGGAGCGGGAGACGGGAATCGAACCCGCGTCATTAGCTTGGAAGGCTAAGGTTCTACCATTGAACTACTCCCGCATCGGGTTCACACCCTCACAGTCGCAGGTCACCCAAAGTCACATCTTTGCACTGGTGGAGGAGGCTGGATTCGAACCAGCGTAGGCGTAAGCCAACAGATTTACAGTCTGCCCCCTTTAGCCACTCGGGCACCCCTCCGCAGAACCGCGCACTATAGCATATATTGCAGATTGACCTCGGTATTCATGCCGCGCCTTGGGGTGTCAGTGCCCAATCCCAACGCCAGTTCACGCCCCGCTCGCGCAGCCAAGACTGGGCCAAAGAGAAGTGACCACAGCCGACAAAGGGCCTGGGGCCCCGCCGAGCCGACAAGGGCGAGGGATGGTTGGCCTGCAAAACCAGGCATTGTTGGCCCGATTGGGTCGCCGTTTTTTCGATCGCCAAGGCTTTGGACTGGGCATGCGCGCCCCACAACATATACACACACAGCGGTGAAAACGCAGATACAGATTGGATTACTTCGTCAGTGAGCGCATCCCAACCTTTTCCAGCATGACTACCGGCTTGGCCCTGCTCCACGGTCCAACTGGTGTTGATCAGCAACACCCCACGCTGGGCCCAGGTGGTCAAAGAGCCGTTCGCAGGCGCGTCCAAACCCACGTCGCGGCGCACCTCTTGCACGATATTTCGCAAGGACGGCGGGATTTTGATACCGGGCGCCACCGAAAAGGCCAAGCCCTCGGCCTGCCCAGGCCCGTGATAGGGGTCTTGCCCCAGGATAAGCACTCTCACCGCGCTCAAAGGCGTCAAGCGCAGGGCCCGCAAGGGGTCGCTGGGGTAAATCACCGCACCGGCGGCCAAGCGCTCGGCCAAAAAATCGTTCACCGCACGCCCCGCATCGCTGCGGGCAAATGTCCCCCACAGGGCCTGCCACGCCTCGCTCAAGGGTTCAGCGCCGTGCGCACCGGGCATTTGACCTTGCGCGTCGGGTGGCCAGTGGCGCAAGCGGTTTGACGCCTCGGCCTCGTCATGCCACAGCGGCTGTTGCATGCTCGCCTTGATCCGCCGGTTGAGGCTTCAAGCCTGAAACAGTTCGGCCAAGGCCAAGCCGGGCTCAGGTTGGCGCATGAAGGCTTCGCCCACCAAAAACGCCTGCACCCCAGCTTGGCGCAAGCGAAGTACATCCTCGCGGGTTTGGATGCCGCTTTCGGTCACCAAGATGCGCCCCGCCGGCAAGGCTCCCAGCAGGTCCAAGGTGGTTTGCAACGACACCTCAAAGGTGCGCAGATTGCGGTTGTTCACCCCCAGCAACGGCGTTTTCAACTTCAGGGCACGGTCCATTTCGTGCTGATCGTGCACTTCCACCAACACCGCCATGTCCAGGCCCCGAGCCACGGCTTCCATATCCGCCATTTGGGCGTCGTCCAAACACGCAGCGATCAGCAAAATGCAGTCGGCCCCCATGGCGCGGGCTTGGTAGATTTGATAGGCGTCGATCATGAAATCCTTGCGCAGCACGGGCAAGTCGCACGAGGCCCGCGCTTGCTTCAAGTCGTCCACGCCCCCCTGAAAATAGGTGCGGTCGGTCAACACCGACAAGCAAGCCGCGCTCAAGCTGCCATCGCCTTGGGCATAGCTTTGGGCAATGTCGGCGGGCACAAAATCAGCGCGCAAAACACCTTTGGACGGGCTGGCTTTTTTGACTTCGGCAATCACCGCCGCTTGTCCTGCGTCGATTTTGCGGCGCAACGCACCGACAAAGTCGCGTGTGAGGACACGGCTTTCCGCATCGGCACGCATCTGAGCCAGGGGCTTGGTGCGCAAAGCCAGGGCCAGTTCTTCACGCTTGGTGGCGACAATTTTTTGCAAGATATCGGACATGGTTCAAGCCCCCAAGCTTTGGGTGGTGCTGATGAGTTGCTCCAATCTTTGCATGGCCTGGCCCGACTCGATGACCTGGCGCGCCAGCACCAATCCTTGGGCAATGTCTGGGGCCACGTTGGCCGCATACAAAGCCACGCCAGCATTGAAGATGACGATGTCCCGTGCCGGGCCCGCTTCGTTGCGCAACACGCCCAGCAACATGTCGCGCGATGCCTCTGGCGTCTCCACGCGCAAGGCACGGTTGCTCACCATGGTCAAGCCAAAGTCTTCGGGGTGTATTTCGTATTCGGACACATGACCGTTTTTGAGTTCACCCACCAAGGTGGCCGCACCCAGCGAGACCTCGTCCATGCCATCGCGCCCATAGACGACCAACGCATGTTCGGCACCCAAACGCTGCAAGGCACGCACCTGAATACCCACCAGATCGGAGTGAAACACGCCCATCAAAATATTGGGCGCCGAAGCCGGGTTGGTCAGCGGCCCCAAGATGTTGAAGATGGTGCGCACGCCCAACTCCTTGCGAATGGGTGCCACATTTTTCATCGCTGGGTGGTGGTTGGGGGCGAACATGAAACCAATGCCCACTTGCTCGATGCAGCGCGAAATGGCCTCGGGCTTGAGCTGGATGTTCACGCCCAAGGCCTCCAGCACATCGGCGCTGCCGCTTTTGCTGCTCACACTGCGCCCACCGTGCTTGCTCACCTTGGCCCCAGCCGCCGCCGCCACAAACATGGTGCAAGTGGAGATGTTGAAAGTGTGTGACCCATCGCCACCGGTGCCCACAATGTCCACCAAATGGCGCGCATCGCTGACATGCACTTTGGTGGAAAACTCACGCATGACCTGGGCCGCAGCGGTGATTTCGCCAATGGTTTCTTTTTTGACCCGCAAGCCGGTGATCAAGGCCGCGGTCATGACGGGCGACAGCTCGCCACTCATGATCATGCGCACCACGCTGAGCATTTCGTCGTGGAAGATTTCGCGGTGCTCGATGGTGCGTTGCAGCGCTTCAACAGGGGTGATGGGCATGGGGTTCTCCTTGGGGCTCATGTTTGCTTTCAATCCAATCAAATTCAGGGTTGCGCCCGTAAACGCTCGGCGTGGGTCGCGGCAAATGCCTGCACGCTGGCCAGGGCTTGGTCGATGCCCGCGGCATCCACATCCAAATGGGTGACCAAACGCAGGCGCGCCATGCCGGTGGCCAGCACACCATCTTGGCGCAGGTGGGCCAGCAACGCTGGCGCCAAGCCATGGTCGACATCGAGAAAAACAATATTGGTTTGGGCCGAAACAACGTGCATGCCTGGCAAACCCTGCAAGCCGGCGGCCAGGCGTTGTGCCAACGCATGGTCTTGGGCCAAGCCGGGCACATGGTGGTCCAGCGCATGCATGGCCGCCGCCGCCAACACGCCCGACTGGCGCAAGCCCCCGCCCAACACCTTGCGCCAACGGTGGGCCTTTGCCATCAATGCGTTTGATCCGCACAAGACCGACCCGACCGGTGCGCCCAAACCCTTGCTCAAGCAGATGGAAACGCTGTCAAACAAGTCAGCGATGCGGCGCAACTCGGTCCAAACGTCACTGCCCTCGGTCTGGGCCTGGGCCACGGCGGCGTTCATCACCCGCGCACCGTCCAAATGGGTGGCCAAGCCGCGTTGGCGGGCCCAGTCGGTGGTTTGCTGCAGGTAGGGCATGGGCATGACATGCCCGCTCCAGGTGTTTTCCAGGCACAGCAAGCGGCTGCGGGCAAAGTGGGCGTCCAAGGGCTTGATCGCCGCGGCCATGTCGGCCAAGGCCATTTGGCCTTGCGCGTTTTGGGCCAGGGGTTGGGGCTGGATGCTGCCCAGCACCGCGGCCCCGCCGCCCTCATAGCGATAAGTGTGGGCGTTTTGCCCCACAAGGTATTCGTCCCCCCGTTCGCAATGCGCCATCAATGCGCACAAATTGCTTTGGGTGCCCGACGGCATGAACAAGGCCGCTTCTTTGCCGGTGAGCGCGGCCAAGCGGTCTTGCAAAGCGTTCACCGATGGGTCGCCCCCAAACACATCGTCACCCACGGGGGCCGCGGCCATGGCTTGGCGCATCGCGGGCGTGGGTTGGGTCACGGTATCACTGCGCAAGTCAACGGTTTTCATGCGGCACCTGTGAGGAAGTTTTTCAACATGGCATGGCCATGTTCGGTCAAGATGGATTCGGGGTGAAACTGTACGCCTTGCAGCGGCAAGCTGCGGTGTCGCACCCCCATGATCTCCCCATCTTCGCTGCGCGCGGTGACCAGCAAGTCGGCTGGACAGGTGTCGCGCTCTATGGCCAGGGAGTGGTAACGGTTGACCACAAAGCGCTCAGGCAAGCCCGCAAACACCCCTTCGCCCGTGGTGTGGATGACCGAGGTTTTGCCATGCATGAGCTGTTGGGCCCGCACAATTCGCCCGCCCAAGGCGGCACCAATGCTTTGATGGCCCAAGCACACGCCCAAAATGGGCAACTGGCCCATGAAGTGTCGAATCGCCGCCACCGAAATGCCCGCTTGTTCGGGGGCGCAGGGGCCGGGTGAGATGACCAAATGGGTGGGCTGGCGTTGGGCGATCTCGGCCAAGCTGATTTCATCGTTGCGGTACACCTCCACAGGCGCACCCAGCTCACCAAAGTACTGCACGATGTTGTAGGTGAAGCTGTCGTAGTTGTCGATCATCAAAAGCTTCATTCCAAGCCCTCCTCGACCAGCTCACTGGCGCGCAACAAAGCGCGTGCCTTTTGCTCGGTTTCGCGCCACTCCATTTCGGGCACCGAATCGGCCACCACCCCGGCGGCGGCCTGCACATACAAGGTGTCGTCTTTGATGATGCCGGTGCGGATGGCGATGGCCAAGTCCATGTCCCCCGCAAAGCTGAGGTAACCGCAAGCCCCGCCATAAATGCCCCGCTTGGTCGGCTCGAGCTGGTCGATCAACTCCATCGCATGCACCTTGGGCGCGCCACTCAAAGTGCCCGCGGGAAAGGTCGCCTTGAGCACGTCGATGTTGTCCAAGCCTTCGCGCAACACGCCCTCCACGTGGCTGACGATGTGCATCACATGGCTGTAGCGCTCCACGGCAAAGGCCTCGGTGACTTGGACGCTGCCCACTTGGGCAATGCGGCCAATGTCGTTGCGCGCCAAATCAATCAGCATCACATGCTCGGCGCGCTCCTTGGGGTCTTGGATCAACTCTTGCTCAATGGCTTTGTCCCTCTCTGGGGTGGCGCCACGCGGTCGGGTGCCCGCCAGCGGCCGGATGGTGACCTTGCGCCCCGCGCCCCCCTCAGCCGCCAGGCCTGTCGCAGGGCTGTTGTGCTCCAAACGCACCAAAATTTCGGGCGAGGCCCCCACCACATGAAAGTCACCCATGTGGTAGTAATACATATAGGGGCTGGGGTTCAAGGAGCGCAAGGCTCGGTACAGCGACAAGGGGCTTTCGGTGTAGCGCTTTTTCAGCCGCTGGCCGACCTGCACCTGCATAAAGTCGCCCGCCTCGATCAGGCCTTTGGCGCGCTCCACCGCCTTTAAATAGTCGGCCTTGGCAAATTCGCGCTCCACCGGGTGGCTGGTGCTCGGGCGCAAGGGGGGTGCGCTGACGGAGTACTTGAGCAAGTCCTTGAGTTCGCGCAAACGCTTCTTGCCATTGGCATAGGCCTCGACCTCGCCCGGGTCGGTGTAGACCATCAGGTACAACTTGCCCGACAGGTTGTCGATGACCGCCAACTCCTCGGTTTGCAGCAGCATGATGTCGGGGCAACCCAGGCTGTCCGGGGGACAAGTGGCCTGCAGCTTTTTCTCGATGTGGCGCACCGTGTCGTAACCAAAATAACCGGCCAAGCCGCCGCAAAAACGCGGCATGCCCGGGCGCAAAGCGACCTTGAAACGCTTTTGGTAGCGCTCGATGAAGTCCAAAGGGTTGCCGTGGTCGGTCTCCACCACCACCCCGTCTTTGACCACTTCGGTCATCGCCTGTTCGCCAAAACCATGCGAGCGCAACCAGGTGCGTGCCGGCAGGCCAATGAAGCTGTAGCGCCCAAACCGTTCCCCGCCCACGACGGATTCCAGCAAAAAACTGTACTTGCCGCCGTCTTTGGCAAAAGCCAACTTGAGGTAGAGCGAAAGCGGGGTTTCCAAATCGGCAAACGCCTCGGCCATGAGGGGAATGCGGTTGTGGCCTTGCAAGGCCAGGCTTTTGTATTCGAGTTCGGTGATCACAGAGAGAGCCTCCACAGCTCAGCCCCACAGGGGCGTTCAATCCAGGGAAAGACCCGTCAAAGGGTCAAAAAAAGGGGGGTGGGGAGGCCGAGGGGAAAAGGTTCAATGCGCCCGCACGGCCAGGTCAACGCGGCGACGCCAGGGCCAAGCTCCCCGGTCGCTGCAACCTGTGATGGTGATGCGGTGTATGAACATGGCGCGCAGTGTAACAAACACGCGTGGTCTCTCAAGGGCCGGTGCGCTGCCACACCCAAGACTGGCCATCGTGGATGTGTTGGCAGTCGTCCACATGCGCCAATGCGGGCACGGCCTGGATGGGTTCACCGTGGTTGTAACCATAAGTGACCAACACCAAGGGGCAGCCCGCCGCATCGGCAGCCTGTGCATCGTTGCGCGAGTCCCCCACCATCAAAGTGTGGGCGGGGTCACGGCCCAAGACGCAGCAGGTTTCCAGCAGCGGCAAAGGGTCGGGCTTTTTGCGCGCAAACGAATCACCACCAAACACGCACTGGAAGTAGCCATGCAAGCCCTTGGCCTTGAGCAAGTCATTGGCAAAAGCCACGGGTTTGTTGGTCAAGCACGCCATCGGCATGCCGCGGTTTTGCCAAGCTTGCAAAGCGGGCACCACACCTGGGTAGACCTCAGAAAACTGGCCGTTGATTTGCGCATAGTGGTGTTGATAGCGCAGCCACGCAGGCTCATACAGGTTGTCCACCGAACGGCCCGCACAGCGCTGTTGCCCAGGCAAGCCGAGTTGGTGGTCGATCACGCTGCGGATCAAATGCGCTGACCCCTGGCCCACCGCGTGCGCCACAACCTCGGTGCTGGCCGCTGGCAAATCCAAATCGCCGAGCATGCGGTTGATGGCCGCGGCAAAGTCGCCCAAGGTGTGCACCAAGGTGCCATCCAGGTCGATCATGATGGCTTGGATGGTCATGGCATGCTCCGCTGCGGTTTGTTGGGGGCCCGATGCTAGCGCAGCCCCAACCGCCCCTGCCCCCGCCAAGGGCATGCAATCCCCAAGTCACTGTTCACCCAGACCACCCCTTTAAAATGAGGCCATCTTTCTGATGGGCGCTTTTTCTCACAGCGCCAACACCTCCATGACCCCCACTTCCTATTCACGGCACGCCGCCTTGACCCGCGCGGCCCACCTGGCTCTCCTTTTGGGTCTGTCTTGCTTGACGCCCATGGCTGGGGCACAAACGCCCAAAGCCGCACCACCCAAACCCGCCTTGACCGTCACCGTGGGCAGCCCCAGCGTGCAAACCTTGCCGATGCAAATCAAGGCCAACGGCAATATCGCCGCTTGGCAAGAGGCCAGCGTGGGCACCGAAATTGGGGGTTTGCGCCTGACCGAGGTGCGCGTCAATGTGGGCGATGTGGTCAAAGCCGGCCAAGTGCTGGCGGTGTTCCATGCAGCACCGGTGCAAGCCGACATGGCCCAGGCCCAAGCCAACCTGAGCCAAGCCCAGGCCGCGGCCAACGAAGCCCGCGCCAACGCCGAGCGCGCCCGTGGCCTGCAACCCACCGGCGTGATCAGCGCCCAGCAGTATGTGCAATACATCACCGCTGAAGAAACCGCTGTGGCCCGCGTCGCCGCGGCCAAAGCCAGTGTGGACAGCCAGCAGCTGCGCCTGCAGCAAACCCAGGTGCTGGCGCCCGACAGCGGCATCATCGCCGCGCGCAGCGCATCGGTCGGCGCGGTGCTCACCCCGGGCACCGAGTTGTTTCGCTTGATCCGCCAAGGCCGCCTGGAGTGGCGCGCCGAGGTGATCGCCAGCGAATTGGGGGGCATCAAACCTGGCATGGCCGTGAGCCTCATGGCCGCCAGTGGCGCCAGCTTGAGTGGCCGGGTGCGCATGCTCGGCCCCACGGTGGACCCACAAACCCGCCAAGCCCTGGTGTATGTGGACTTGCAAACCCCCAGCGCCGGACACGCCCCTGCGCTGGCCGGCATGTATGCCAGTGGCAGCATCCAATCGGGCAGCAGCCGCGCCGTGACGGTACCGGCCCCCGCAGTGGTCAGCCGCGATGGCTTCAACTATGTGATGCAAGTCAAGGCCGACAACCGTGTGAGCTTGGTCAAGGTGCAAACCGGCCGCCGGGTGGGTGACCAGATCGAAATCACCCAAGGCCTGACGGAGGGCGTGAAGCTGGTCACCCAGGGTGCGGGCTTTTTGAATGATGGCGACACGGTTCGGATCGCACCATGATCAACGTCTCGTCCTGGTCGATCAAAAACCCCATCCCTGCGGTCATGCTGTTTGTCATGCTCTGCTTTGCAGGCATGGTCTCGTTTGGGTCGATGAAGGTGCAAAACTTTCCCGACATCGACCTGCCCACCATCACGGTCACCGCCAGCCTGCCCGGCACCGCCCCGGCCCAAATGGAAACCGAGGTGGCGCGCAAGATTGAAAACGCCATCGCCTCGTTGCAAGGCTTGAAGCACATCACCACCAAAGTGCAAGACGGCAGCGCCACCATCAGCGCCGAATTCCGCTTGGAAAAACCCATCCAAGAGGCCTTGGACGATGTGCGCTCGGCCGTCAACCGGGTGCGCAGCGAATTGCCCGGTGACCTGAAAGACCCGGTCATCAGCAAACTCGACCTGGCTGGCCAACCCATCTTGGCTTACACCGTGCGTTCTCCCAGCATGGATGCGGAGGCCTTGTCGTGGTTTGTCGACAACCAAATTGCGCGCAAGCTGCTGGCGGTGCGCGGTGTCGGCGCGGTCAACCGGGTGGGCGGCGTGGAGCGGCAGATCCACATCGCTTTGGACCCGCAGCGCTTGCAAGCCCTGGGGGCCAGCGCGGCCGATATTTCGCGCCAACTCAAACAAATGCAGTCCGACAGCTCGGGCGGGCGCACCGATGTGGCCGGGGGGGAGCAACCGGTGCGCACCCTGGGCACGGTCACCGATGCCCAAACCTTGTCGCGCATGTCGTTGACCTTGGCCGATGGCCGGCGCATCCGTTTGGACCAAGTGGCCCAGGTGCAAGACACGGTGGCCGAGCCGCGTTCTGCGGCCCTGCTCAATGGCCAGCCGGTGGTGGGCTTTGAAGTCTCACGCAGCCGTGGCGCCAGCGAAATCGAGGTCGGCGCAGCGGTGCAAAAAGCCCTGACCGAATTGCGCGCGGCCCACCCCGACATCGAACTGACCGAAGCCTTTGACTTTGTCTCACCCGTGGCCGAGGAGTACCAAGGCTCTTTGCACCTGCTGTATGAAGGGGCCATCTTGGCGGTGTTGGTGGTGTGGTTGTTCTTGCGCGACTGGCGCGCCACCTTTGTCACCGCCGTGGCCCTGCCTTTGTCGGTGATCCCGGCCTTCATTGGCATGCAAGCCCTGGGCTTTTCCATCAACGTGGTGACCCTGCTGGCCTTGTCGCTGGTGGTGGGCATCTTGGTCGACGACGCCATCGTAGAGGTGGAGAACATCGTGCGCCATTTGCGCATGGGCAAGTCACCTTACCAAGCGGCCATGGAAGCCGCCGATGAAATTGGGCTGGCAGTGATTGCCACCACTTTCACTTTGATTGCGGTGTTTTTGCCCACCGCCTTCATGGCCGGCATCCCGGGCAAGTTTTTCAAGCAGTTTGGTTGGACGGCATCGCTGGCTGTGTTTGCCTCTTTGGTCGTGGCGCGCGCCCTCACCCCCATGATGGCCGCTTACCTGTTGCGCCCCATCGTGCACGCCGAGGCACGCCCGGCCTGGATGGGCGGCTACTTGCGTTTGGCCCAGTGGTGTTTGCAGCACCGCTGGTGGACGGTTTTGGGCGCCCTGGCGTTTTTCATCGGCTCCCTGTCTTTGGTGCCCTTGTTGCCCACCGGCTTCATCCCGCCCGACGACAACAGCCAAACCCAGGTTTATTTGGAGTTGCCCCCCGGCACCAAGCTGGCCCAAACCCAGGCCAGCGCCGAAGCCGCGCGGCAGATGTTGAGCCAAGTGCCGCATGTGAAAAGCATTTACACCACCATTGGTGGCGGAGCAGCGGGTGCCGACCCGTTTGACACCTCGGGCGCGGGCGAGCCGCGCAAAGCCACCCTCACCTTGCTGATGAGCGAGCGTGGCGAGCGCCCGAAAAAGCAAGTCATCGAGCAACAAATCCGCCAAGCCCTCACCGCCCTGCCCGGGGTGCGCAGCAAAGTTGGCTTGGGCGGCTCGGGCGAAAAATACATCTTGGTGCTGACCGGCGAAAACCGCGAAGCTTTGTTCAGCTCGGCCCAGGCCATTGAGCGCGAGTTGCGCCTGATCCCCGGTTTGGGCAATGTGGCTTCGAGCGCCAGCCTGGTGCGCCCCGAGGTGGTGGTGGTGCCCGACTTTGCCGCCGCCGCCGATCTGGGCGTGACCAGCGCGGCGATTGGCGAGACCTTGCGCATGGCCACCTCCGGCGACTACGACGCGGGCCTGGCGAAACTCAACTTGGACCAGCGCCAAATCCCCATCGTGGTCAAACTGCAAGACAGTGCCCGCCAAGACCTGGACACCTTGGGGCGCCTGAGCGTGCCCGGCAAGCGCGGCCCGGTCATGTTGGCCCAGGTGGCCCAGATCAGCATGGGCTCGGGCCCCGCGGTGATCGACCGCTACGACCGTGCGCGCAACATCAAATTTGAAATTGAACTCTCTGGCCTGCCCCTGGGCGATGTGACCGAGCAAGTGAAAAACCTGCCCGCAGTGAAAAACCTGCCTGCTGGCATTGCGGTGGTCGAGGTCGGCGACGCCGAGGCCATGGGCGAGTTGTTCGCCAGCTTTGGCTTGGCCATGCTCACCGGGGTGCTGTGCATTTACATCGTGCTGGTGTTGCTGTTCAAAGGCTTTTTGCACCCGCTGACCATCTTGGCTGCCTTGCCTTTGTCGCTGGGTGGCGCTTTTGTCGGCTTGCTGTTGGCCAACAAAAGCTTTTCCATGCCCTCGCTGATTGGCTTGATCATGCTGATGGGCATTGCCACCAAAAACTCCATCTTGCTGGTGGAGTACGCCATCGTCGCCCAGCGCGACCAAGGCCTGGGTCGCATGGCCGCCTTGATGGATGCATGCCACAAGCGCGCCCGCCCCATCATCATGACCACCATCGCCATGGGCGCGGGCATGTTGCCCCTGGCCTTCGGCTGGGGCTTGGCCGACCCCAGCTTTCGCTCGCCCATGTCGATCGCGGTGATCGGCGGCCTCATCACCTCGACCGTGCTCAGCCTGCTGGTGATCCCGGTGGTCTACAGCCTGCTCGAAGGCCTGCGCATGGGCGTGAGCACACGCTGGCGCAAGTGGCGCGGCATGGCCTGAAAGTTGGCTAAATTCTGTTGAGGAACGTCAGCGGGTGGCCCTCGCCATGGCCCCAGGTACCGTCAGTCACCTGGCCTTGAAGCGGTTGGACTTCAGGACAAGGCCTGGCGCATGGCGCGCACCACGCTGGCGTAGTCGGGCTGGCCAAAAATCGCGCTGCCCGCGACAAAGGTGTCGGCCCCGGCATCGGCCACCCGGCGGATGTTGTCGGGCTTGATGCCGCCGTCCACCTCCAAGCGGATGTCGCGCCCGCTGGCTTGGATGCGCTTTCGCGCTTGTTCCACCTTGCGCAAGGCCGAGTCGATGAAGCCCTGGCCGCCAAAGCCGGGGTTGACGCTCATGATCAAAATCAAATCAATGTCGTCGATCAGCCAATCGAGCACGTCCAACGGCTCGGCGGGGTTGAACACCAAACCCACCTGGCAACCCGCGCCCTGGATGGCTTGCACACTGCGGTGCACATGGGTGCTGGCGTCGGGATGAAAACTGATCAGATCGGCACCGGCTTTGGCAAAGGCCTGGGCCAAGGCGTCCACTGGCGAGACCATCAAATGCACGTCGATCGGCACCGCCACGCCGGCCGCGGTTTTGGCATGTGGCTTGAGGGCTTGGCACACCATCGGACCAAAGGTGAGGTTGGGCACATAATGGTTGTCCATCACATCGAAATGAATCCAGTCTGCGCCGGCATCAATGACTTGGCGCACCTCCTCACCGAGGCGGGCAAAGTCAGCCGACAAAATGGATGGGGCGATGCGATAGGTGGGCGTGTTCATGGGGCGATTATTTCACCCCCGACACACCCGATTGGCCATGAGACAAAATCACCCACCCTTGAGCGAACACACACCATGCCCAAATACCAGTTTCGCGTCGACGTCAAACCGCAGTTTTTGCCCGAACAGTCCGACCCCAGTGCGTCCCTGTACATGTTCGCCTACACCATCACCATCACCAACACCGGCAGCTTGGCCGCGCAACTGATCTCGCGCACCTGGAACATCAACGACGCCCAAGGCCTGCACGAAAAAGTGCGCGGCCTGGGGGTGGTGGGACATCAGCCTTTGCTGCGCTCGGGTGAATCGTTTGAATACACCAGTGGCACGCGGCTGCGCACCCCCACCGGCACCATGCACGGCCAGTACTTTTGCGTGGCCGAAGACGGCGAGAAATTCGACGTCGATATCCCCATGTTTGTGCTCGACGCCTTGAGCCACGAGCCCGGCTCGCGCAACCTGCACTGAGCCAACCGCATGGGCGAGTTTGAGCTCATCGAGCGTTATTTCAAACGCCCGCCCCAGCGCGCTCAAGTCGGTGTGGGCGACGACTGCGCCATTTGGATGCCCACCCCCGGCCAGGCCCTGGCCATCTCCAGCGACATGCTGGTCGAAGGTCGCCACTTTTTGTCCACCGTCGACCCAGCAGCCCTGGGCCACAAGGCCTTGGCGGTCAACCTGAGCGACCTGGCCGCGTGTGGCGCCACCCCTTGCGCTTTCACCCTGGCCCTGGCCTTGCCCCAGGCCGATGACGCTTGGCTGCGTGGTTTTGCCCAAGGCCTGTGGGCGCTGGCCGACACGCATGGCTGCGAATTGATCGGCGGCGACACCACCCGTGGGCCCTTGACCATCGCCATCACCGTGTGGGGCGAGTTGCCCCCCGGCCAAGCTTTGCTGCGCAGCTCAGCTCAGGTGGGCGACGACATTTATATCAGCGGCGTGGTTGGTCAAGCGCGCATGGCCCTGGAGGTGTTTCGCGGCCAACTGCATTTGCCCATCGACGCCTTTGAGCGCGCCCGTGCGCGCATGGAGCGGCCCACGCCACGTGTGGCCCTGGGCCAGGCCTTGCGGGGTGTGGCCCATGCGGCCATCGACCTGAGCGACGGTTTGCTCGGCGACTTGGACCACATCTTGAAGGCATCGGGTGTGGGCGCGGACATCGACACCCGCTGGCTGCTTCATGCCAGCGATGGCGACACCGCTTGGCCCGCCCATTGCCCCGACCTGGCCGCCCTGCCCTGGGTGCAAGCCCTGGCCTGTGGCTTGACCGGTGGCGATGACTACGAATTGCTGTTCACCGCCGCGCCCGAACATCGCGCTGCCGTGTGGGCCGCCGCCCAAGCCAGCGCCACACCCGTCAGCCGGGTGGGCCGCATCACCCCCGCTGGATTGCGCGTGCTCGACCCCCAAGGCCAAGCCATCGATGTGAGCCGCCTCACCAGTTTTGACCACTTTGCCTGAATGAACATCGCCATCGACCGCCAATTCATGAAGCGCCACCCCGCGCATGTCATTGCCCTGGGGTTTGGCGCCGGGCTCAGCCTGTGGGCCCCTGGCACGGTGGGCACCCTGTGGGCATGGGCCAGTTTTTCCGTTTTGCATTTGTACTTTGATGCCGTCCAGTTGGCCTGGTTGATTGGCCTGAGCCTGCCCCTGGGTTGGTGGGCCTGCACCGTCACCGCGCGCAACTTGGGCGTGAGCGACCCGGGCAACATCGTATGGGACGAAATCGTCGCCTTTTGGTTGGTGCTGTGGTTGCTGCTGCCAGCGGGTTTTTGGGCCCAGTTTTGGGCCTTTGTGCTGTTTCGCTTTTTCGATGCCGCCAAACCTGGGCCGGTGGGCTGGGCCGACAAGTCGTTCAAAGGCTTTGGTTGGCGTGGCGGCTTTGGCATCATGTTTGACGACCTGGTGGCCGCTTTCTGCACCCTGTTGGTGATCGCTTTATGGAGGACCGTCACATGAGTTCACACCCCACCGATGACACCTCGGCCTTGGTCGAGCAACTGGCCCAGGCACTGCTGCAACGCGGCTGGAGCCTGGCCACCGCCGAGAGTTGCACCGGCGGCCTGATCTCTGCGGCCTGCACCGAATTGGCTGGGTCTAGCCAATGGTTCGAGCGGGGGTTTGTCACTTACTCGAACGACGCCAAGCATGAGTCCTTGGGTGTGGATGCGGCCCTGATTGCCCGTGTCGGCGCGGTCAGCGAGCCGGTGGCCCAGGCCATGGCCTTGGGTGCCTTGCGCCATTCCAAAGCGCAGGTCAGCCTGGCGGTGACCGGTGTGGCTGGCCCCACCGGGGGCAGCGCCTCACGCCCCGTGGGTACGGTGTGCTTTGCTTGGGCCTTGCCCAGCGACAGCGGCCCCACCCTGGGGGCCGACACCGCATGGGTCAAAACCGAGCGCCAGCACTTTGACGGCGACCGCGCCCAAGTGCGCCGCGCCACCGTGCAACACGCCTTGCGCAGTTTGTTGCTTTGGTTGGGACAAAAACCACCCGCCAAGGCTTGAACGTTTTTCCATCAGTCATCGGACGACTTGACAAACGACAGGCCGAGCACAGACCCATTCATTTGCAAAGGGGTAAACATGAACCTCACCACCCGTGACCAGCTGCGCCAACTGTATGGAGCCGCCAGCGAACGTGCCACGCTGAAAGAGATGCGGTCATTGGATCGACATGCCCAGCAGTTCATCGCCCTGTCTCCCTTTGTGGTGCTGGCCAGCTCAAACGCGTTGGGCCAAATGGACGCATCCCCACGCGGGGGTGACCCGGGCTTTGTGAAAGTCATCGATAACCAGACCTTGTTGATCCCGGATGCACCGGGCAACAACCGTCTGGACACGCTGGAGAACATCATCGACACAAGCCAACTGGGCTTGCTCTTCATGCTGCCCGGCTTTGACGAAACCCTGCGCATCAATGGCCAAGCATCCCTGTCGACCGACCCAACTGAGCGCCAACTTTGCACCGATGCGCGACGCACACCCGCGCTGGTCATTCGGGTCAAGGTGCAGGCGGTGTATTTGCATTGCGCCAAGGCCTTTATGCGGGCTCAGCTGTGGAACCCCTCCAATCACGCCCAACGTCACCTCATGCCCAGCATGGGTGAGATGCTGCGCGATCAAATACAAGCCACGCAAGGCCATGCCATTGAAGCCGAAACCCAAGAGAACATGATGGCGCGTTACCGCCAATCACTGTGAATACACTGTGTACCGTAGCGTGCTGGGCTCCTCCCCCAGGCCCCATCAAACGCTGCCAACGATCAGGAGACAGACATGACTTGGTTTGAAGGCTTCACCCGCCACACCACCGAGGTCAACGGGCAAACGGTGTGCTACCGCACGGGCGGGAAGTTGGGCGCACCCGTGTTGGTGCTGTTGCACGGCTTTCCACAAACCCATGTGATGTGGCACCGGGTGGCGCAAGCACTCAAGCACCACTTCTTCGTGGTGATGCCCGACTTGCGCGGCTATGGCGACTCTTCACACCACCTGGGCGGGCCTGACCACAGCCACCACAGCAAGCGGGCCATGGCCAGCGATGTGGTGGGCTTGCTGGATGCGCTGGGCGTGAAAGCCTTTCACCTCAGCGGCCACGACCGGGGTGGCCGGGTCGCTTACCGCTTGGCGCTGGACCACCCCGATCGGGTGCTGCGCCTGAGCGTGCTCGACATCGCGCCCACCCTGGACATGTACAACGCCACCGACATGGCCTTTGCACAGGCCTATTACCACTGGTTTCATTTGACCCAAGCCGCGCCATTGCCCGAGACCATGATCGCGGGCAATCCACTTGCCTACCTGCACGCCAAGCTGGGCGGTTGGGGCAGCGCGGGCCTGGGCCACATCGAGCCTGAGGCGCTGGCCGAATATGAACGCTGCTTCACCAACCCCACGCTGGCGGCCAATGGTTTGCCCGCCGCCATCCACACCGCCTGCGAAGACTACCGGGCCGGTGCCAGCATCGACTTGGAACACGAGCGCGCCAACCGAGCGCAAGGGGACAAAGTGGTGTGCCCCTTGCATGTGCTGTGGGGCGCGCAAGGCGTGGTGCAGCGCCTGTTTGACCCCATGGCCTTGTGGCAAGCCCAGTGCAGCGGCCCCTTGAGTGGCCGTGCCATGGCCTGCGGTCACTTCATCCCCGAGGCCTTGCCCACCGAGACCGCCGCTGAGTTATTGGCCTTTCACGGCTGAACCCCTTTGCGGGTGAGCGGGGCGCGCCCACACCCAAGTGGCGGCTTACTCTGGCTTGATGTTGGCGTCTTTGATGACCTTGCCCCAGCGCTCGTGCTCGCGCCGGATGTAGGCGGCGAATTCAGCCGGTGAGGCGCTCGGGTGCAAGGTGGCGCCGATGTTGGTGAAGCGCTCGATCACCTCGGGGTTTTGCAAGCCCTTGACCAGTGCAGCGTGCATTCTTTGCACCAATGCAGGCGGAGTGCCCGCCGGTGCGCCAAAGCCAAACCACGGTTGCACCACCAAAGCCGGGTAACCCGCCTCGGCCGCAGAGGGCACGTCGGGCAATTGCGGCGAGCGCTTGGCCGAAAACACCGCCAAGGCCTTGACCTTGCCGGCCTTGATTTGTGGTAAGGCCACCACCAAAGAGCTTTGAAAGTCCAATTGCGTGGAGCCCCCGATCAGGTCTTGGATTTGCTGGGTCGCGCCTTTGTAGGGCACATGCAGCAATGAGATGCCGGCTTGGGCTTGCAGCAACTCGGCGGCCAGGTGCGGCACCGTGGCCACGCCTGGGGTGCCATACGCCAACTTGGCCCCGGCCTTGGCCGCTTTGATCATCTCGGCCAAGCTGTTGAACGGGGCGTCTTTGTTGGCGATGAGCACCGGCGTCATCGACACAAAATTGGTGATGGGCGCAAAGTCTTTGAAAGCATCAAAACCCGGCTCGCCCACATGCGGCGCGATGGCCGCCGTGATGGCCAACAAGCCAATGGTGTAGCCGTCAGGCGGCGCTTTGGCCAAGGCGACCAAACCCGTGACGCCATTGCCACCGGGGCGGTTTTCCACCACCACGCTTTGCTTGAGTTCGTCGCGCAAGATGTTGGCCGCTTCGCGCCCGACCAAATCGGTCGGGCCACCCGCGGGAAACGGCACGATCAACCGGATCGGCTTGCTCGGCCACTCTTGGGCCCACACCGGCGCTTGAATACACCACAAACCCACACACAACCAAAACAAACGACGCATCATGTTGAACCCCTGAAAGAACCGACCGCCGCATTTCTGCAGTTTGGTCAGTGAAAGATAAACGCCCCCAGTATGCCTGTGTGCCACGGGGGTGCCAGCCAGCAACTCAAACGGAGCGATGGAACAGCGCCTGCAAACGCTCTGGTGCGTACAGCACATGAGACTGGCACACCAAGTGCTGGGCATTGAAGACGCAAAACTCGGTCACGGGCCCCAACGGCCCCTCGTACGCCAGGACCAGGCTGTTCACACCGGTGTGCACATGGGTCAGCGCAAACTGCCATTCGCCCGGGTGTTGCAAGGCCTTGTGCCAATAAGCCGCCATCGCCGGCTTGCCCAACAACACCCCTTGGGTGCTGGGGTTCAACCACTGCGCCAGGGGGGTATGCAACACACAATCATCGGCATAGTGCGCCAAGATGGCGGGCAAGTCACGCGCATTCCAAGCGCGTATCCAAGCGTTGGCGAAGTCAGATGCAGCTTGTGGTGACATGACGACTCCCCGACATTGGGTTGAACTTTCTTCTTTCGGCTTTGGCCACACCGTCTGTCTATGCGATGTGTTTTGGTTTTTGGCTCATGCGGTCAAGAAATTCTGTGGGCGATAGGACCTCCACACCTTTGTACACCTGCACATTTTTCAAATCCGGGTCGCCAGAAATAACCCAACGGGCCCCTGCGTCAATGGCCAAGGCCAAAAATTTGTCATCGCTTTTGTCGCGACTGACAGAGGCTTGCGCAGTGACCTCGAAAAACTCAACCGATTGGGCAATTTTGATCAGATGGCGCAGGCGGCCAAATTCGCCAAAGTAGCGGTCAAATTTAGGCCGTGCGATGCGTGTTTCCAGTTCATGCCATGTGTCCTCGTTTTGGGCCATCACAAAATGCTCAACGGCCAAGGCCAATGCTTGCGCCGTAGTGGATTGGGGCAGCAAACCGGCGCTGATCAACACATTGGTATCGACAACGATATAGGCAGGCTTATGGTTCATGGAGCATGCGGGTGACATCGGCTGAGGTCAAGCCCTCTTCGGCTGCCAAATTGCTCATGCTGGCCAAGTGCTGGCGCATTGAGTCCCCCGCCGCTTTGCCACGCAGCGGATAACTTTCACCGATCAGGGCCGCCACATGGGGCGCAATGGTTTGCATGCTGGCCTGATAGTCCTCAAAAGACATCACCACCGCCACCGGGCGGCCGTGGCGAGTCACAGTCACCGGTTGCCTTTGAGAGGCATCAATGAGGGTTCCAAACTGGTTTTGAGCGGCCAGAGACGTCATCGTGATCATGTTCGCAAGCCTTAAAAATGGACATTACAACTATTATGGCTGTTTTAGGCGTTTTTGATTGATTTCGGCTTCAACGCCGCCTCAATGAACCATCTTCAACCGTTTTTATTAGCCTTATATTATTCATTTTTCACTGAACAGGCATGCACCATGATCCCTGAATTCACCCAACTGATGGCCCACTACAACCAGTGGATGAACCAGCGCATGTATGAGGCGGCATCTCGGCTGGGGGCGGACCTGTTGATGAAAGACCAAGGGGCGTTTTTTGGTTCGGTGTTTGGCACGCTGCAACACATCGCCGTGGCCGACACCATTTGGCTGTTGCGCTTTGCCACGCACCCCGCTGGTTTTGCATCGCTGAGGCCCCTGCAAAACGGCCCCAAGCCGACGGCCTTGAATCAGCAGTTGTTCAGGCAATGGGCCGATTTGCAAGCCTATCGCCAGCAATTGGACGCCACGCTGGTGGCGTGGTCCCAGGAAATTCAGCCTGTGCATTTCGCGCAACCGCTGCACTACACGAACATGGCAGGGGTGAAGCAATGCAAGGCGTTTGCCCCGCTGGTGACCCACTTTTTCAACCACCAAACCCACCACCGGGGTCAAGCCAGCACCTTGCTCCACCAAATAGACGTGGATGTGGGGGTGACCGATTTGCTGGCCCTCATTCCCGACGCTGTGGACTGAGCGAACCTGGGTTTTGCACAAGCTGTCGCTCGCGCCAAGGCGCATCCATCGCCAGGCCAAGCCAAGCCGCCCGCATTAGACGGGCGGCACCCACACCGGCAACACCGCCACACCCAGGCGGGCCAGGCGGTTTTTCATGCGCAAGACTTCCTTGTCTTTGCTGATGAGCGTGGCTTGTTGGGCCACGGCCAGGTCGATGAATTTTTGGTCGTCGGCGTCGTTGCACACATAAGGCGCGCGCTCGGCGCTGGACACGCTGTGGGCATGCTGGTCAAACTGCGCCAGCACGTCCAGGGCATTGATACCGCGCAATGCCTGGCGGGCCAACAAATGCGGGTAGGCCAGCACCCGCAGCAACTCTTCGCGCATCTCGGCGCTGGCCCACCAGTGCACGTCGCCGCTTTGCAAAGCTTGGTTCAAGGGGCGAGAGCGCGGGTCGTCAAACACCCACATGTCGAGCACGATGTTGGTGTCGATGACCACGCCCCGCATGGGTGGGCTCAGGCGGCAGGGGTGTCGGTTTTGGCCGGGCGGCGCAGTGAGCCCGCCGACATGTCAAAGCGGAACAACCGACATTCGATGGGGCCATTCCACATGGGCACGCGGCGCGATTCTTTCAAGCGCATGCGCCCCGGCAATTTGAGGTCGGGGGTGAGCACCCAGGCGCTCCAACCGGTGTAGTTTTTCTTCCAGTGGCTGGCCAGTTGCACAAAGAAGTCGCCACCGTCCGTGACTTGCGCTTGCTCGCGCGCACCCGCATCGCTGCGCGACTGACCGTGTTGTGTGGGCCCGTCGTTGTCGGTGTCCCAGTCGGGCGCGGTGGCTTGAGCGGCAAGGGGGTTGCCCCGGCGCGTGGCCGCGCCCGCCACACCGGCCACCTCGATGCGCTCGCCATACGGTGGATTCAGCAGCATCACCCCAGGGCTGTCACAGGGCGGCATGCGCTGCAAGGCGTCGCCACCGCGCAGCACCAGGGCGTGGGCCACACCGGCGCGGTCGGCGTTGCGTTGGGCAAAGTCGACCATGCGAAACGCCACATCGCTGCCAAACACCGTGGCACGCGGTGCCACTTGGGCGGCGCGGGCTTGGTCGCGCAAACCATCCCACACATGGGCTTGGTAGGGCAGCAATTTTTCAAACGCAAAGCGGCGCATCAAGGCAGGTGCCATGTTGCAAGCGATGGCGGCCGCCTCAATGGCAATGGTGCCGCTGCCACAACACGGGTCGTACAAGGGCAAGCCCAACTCCACGCCACAAACCGCGGGCGAGGCAGGGGGCGCTTCACCCGGGGCGCTGATGAGTGGCATGCTCCATCCACTGGCGGCCAGCATGGCCGCGGCCAAGGTTTCTTTCAAAGGGGCATCACCTTTGTCCACGCGCCAGCCGCGTTTGAACAGGGGCTCACCCGAGGTATCGATGTACAGCGTCATGTGGTCGCTGGTGAGGTGAGCGTACAAGCGCACATCGGGCCACTGGGTGTTGACGCTGGGGCGCTCGCCGCCTTTGGAACGGAAGCGATCGGCCACAGCGTCTTTGACGCGCAAGGTGGCAAAGTTCAGGCTTTTGAGCGGGCTGTGCTGGGCCGTGACCTCGACCTTGAAGCTGTGTTGTGGCGTGAACCAAGCCTCCCACGCCACCGCATGGGCACCGGCGTACACATCGTCCTCATGCCGATACGGGGTGTGCGACAACTGCACCAACACCCGCATGGCCAAGCGGCTGTGCAGGTTGAGTTGCATGGCCATGCGCCATGAGCCGTGCAAGCGCACACCGCCACGGGCCACGCCCACGTGCAAGCCGGGGTCGGCCACCACGCTGCGCACTTCCTGGGCCAGGAAATGTTCCACCCCAGCCGCACAGGGCAAAAACAAGTCCAGTTGGTTCATGGCAAAGCCTCAGAGCGTCTTGCGCAAATTGGTGGGCGCAATGCGCAGGGATTCGCGGTACTTGGCCACGGTGCGGCGGGCGCAGTCGATGCCTTGCTCCTTGAGCATGTCTGACAGCTGGTTGTCGCTGAGCGGTTTTTTCGGGTTTTCATTGGCCACAAACTGCTTGATCAAGGCCCGCACGGCGGTGCTCGACGCGTTGTTGCCGCTCTCGGTGCCCAGACCCGAACCAAAGAAATACTTGAGCTCAAAGGTGCCATAGGGCGTGTGCATGTACTTGGCCGTGGTGACCCGGCTGATGGTGGACTCATGCAAACCCAGCTCGTCGGCGATCTCGCGCAGCACCATCGGCCGCATGGCCAATTCACCGTGTTGCAAAAAGCTTTTTTGGCGCTCGGCAATGGCCGTGCCCACGCGCAAGATGGTGTCAAAGCGTTGCTGGATGTTTTTGATGAACCAGCGCGCCTCTTGCAAGCGCTGCTGCAAACCTTGGTGGCCTTCGCCCTTGCCGGCCGATTTGAGCGCGTTGGCATAAATGTCATGCACCCGCAGGCGCGGCATCACATCGGGGTTGAGTGCCACGCGAAACTTGGGGTTGCCCTGGCGGTCGGTGCCCGTGCGGGTGACCAACACGTCGGGCACCACCGCATTGCGTTCCACATCGATGAAGCGACGCCCGGGTTTGGGCTCGAGGCGGGCGATCAAGGCAATCGACAATTTGATGGTGGTCTCGCTGTCGTTGACCGCCAGCACCAAGCGCTTGACGTCGCGGCGCGCCAACAGCTCCAGGGGTTGGGCACAAATGCGCAAAGCACAGTCGCGCACCCCCATGGCCTCCTCCGAGCTGGGCGACAAGGCCTTGAGTTGCAAGGTCAAGCACTCGCCCAAATGGCGCGCGCCAACGCCCACCGGCTCTAAGCTGTGCAACAAATGCAAGGCCATTTGGAAGCGCTCTTGCAACTCTTCGATCTGTTCTTCATCGTCCCCGGCCAGGCCCTGGGCCAAGCTGAGCAAGCTGTCTTCCAAATAACCATCGTCGTTGAGCGACTCGATCAAAAAACGCAAGGCAGCCCGGTCGGTTTCGCTCAAGCGCAGCGCCAAGGCTTGGCGGTGCAAGAAAGCGGTGAGCGACTCTTGGCTGCGCGCCAGCTCCGTGGCATCGGTGTCGTCGCCGTCATTGGCCCCGTTGCGCGCAGGCGCATCGCCGCCCCACTCGGGGTCGTCGGCATGGGTTTCGCTGCTTCCGTCGCCCTCCCAGCTCTCGGCCACACCGTCCACCGATGGCTCGGTGTCGCTGGCGCTGTTGTCCACCGCCACCTCGCTGACAGAAGAGCCGGGGACAAAGTCCATCACCTCTTCGCCATCGTTTTGGGCCGGGGCATCGGCCTTGGTCAAGCCAAATTCCTCGCGCGGAGCCTCTTCCATTTCCTTTTCCAGAAACGGGTTGTCGTCGAGCATTTGGTCGATCTCTTGGCTCAGCTCCATGGTGGAGAGCTGGAGCAAACGGATCGACTGCTGCAACTGGGGCGTGAGCGCCAGGTGCTGGGAGACGCGAAGGGAGAGACCTTGCTTCATCACATTTTGAAGTGCTCACCGAGGTACACCCGGCGCACATCGGCGTTGTCAATGATCTCGGCGGGCGTGCCCTGGGCCAGCACACGGCCGTCGTTGATGATGCAAGCGTGGTCGCAAATGCCCAAGGTTTCGCGCACATTGTGGTCGGTGATGAGCACCCCAATGCCGCGCGACTTGAGAAAGCCAATGATGCGCTGGATCTCGATCACCGCGATCGGGTCGATGCCGGCAAACGGTTCGTCCAGCAAGATGAAGCGCGGTTGGGTGGCCAGCGCACGGGCGATTTCCACGCGTCGGCGCTCGCCGCCCGACAAAGCCTGGGCCGGGGAATCGCGCAGGTGGTCGACCCGCAACTCACCGAGCAAGGTGGCCAAGCGGCGCTCGATCTCGGGGCCCGACAACGGGCGATCGTTGTCGTCGCGCTGCAACTCGAGCACGGCGCGCACGTTGTCTTGCACATTGAGCTTGCGAAAAATCGACGCCTCTTGCGGCAAGTAACTCAAACCCAGCCGAGCGCGGCGGTGGATGGGCAGGCGCTCAATGGCCTGGCCGTCGATGCTGATGGTGCCCCCATCCGAGCGCACCAAGCCCACGATCATGTAAAAAGAAGTGGTTTTGCCGGCGCCATTGGGGCCGAGCAAACCCACCACTTCACCTTTGTTGACGCCAATCGAGACGTCTTGCACAACCACCCGGCTGCCGTAAGACTTGCGCAAGTGCAGGGCCTGCAGGCGACTGTCCGCACCGGACGCCGACAGCGCGCCCGATACCGCAATCATTTTTTGGCCCCGCTGTCTGTGCGCGGCGACAAGACCGCTCGCACCCGTGAGCCATCGGGTTTGACGCCCATTGCTGGCGTGGTTTTGCTGCCATCACTGCGGCCATCCACCGTGAACACCTCGGTGAGGTTGTTGTAGGTGATGGACTGACCGACGATTTCGTCACTCACCACCGTGCCGCGCAAGCGGCGCAGCTCGGCGCGCTGGCTGAAACGAACTTGGTCGGCGCGGCCGTCGTATTCAATGCTTTGGGCCTCACCCTCCATGAATTCGTTAAAGCCTTCGCGTTTTTGTCGGAAAAAAGCACGGGAGTTTTCTTCGGCGCTGAGCACCGCATGCTGATAGCCCTCAGGGTCTTGGCGCACTTCCAAGCGGTTACCGCGCATGACGATGCTGCCCTTGGTGGCCACGACCTTGCCAGTAAATACGCTGATTTGTTTGAGTTCGTCGTGGCGCAGGTTGTCGGCCTCGATGTTGAGCGGCTTGTCACGGTCCGCCCGCTCTGCCCACCCGGCCGTGGAAGACAGGCCCATGACCAGGGTCAAACTGGCTTGAATGGCGAAGGCATGAATCTTGCTGGACATGGTTGGGCGCGATTGTAGCGGTGCACTTGTCGCTGGGGAACGCCATTTTTGGGGCTCATCTCTGCTCAAGATTTGCGTGTCATTGAACTGCCCCTACTCAACCCCC
Organism: Limnohabitans rimovensis (SeqCode); assembly: GCF_965234775.1. GTDB lineage: Bacteria > Pseudomonadota > Gammaproteobacteria > Burkholderiales > Burkholderiaceae_C > Limnohabitans > Limnohabitans rimovensis. Next base: position 24,690 of record NZ_OZ248572.1, read on the forward strand.
AACTCGGGGGATGCGTGGCTTTAGACTCCCCCTCGTAAACCGCCATCTCGGGGTATGAGGTGCCCTGAACTCCCCTTCACAAACCGCCATCTCGGGGTATGCGTGGCTTTGGACTCCCCCTCATAAACCGCCATCTCGGGGTATGCGTGGCTTTGGACTCCCCCTCATAAACCGCCATCTCGGGGTATGCAGGCCTCCTCCGGTCGCTTCGCTCCAACGTCGTCGGCCCGCACACCCACTCGTGTCGGTTTCTATGTGATGTGGGTTTGCAAATAGTTGAGCAGCAAAGGCTTCTGCGATTCACCACCAAGAAGGCATGCATATTTTTTCACTCGCAGATTTGCTGTTCGCAGCACCGATGGTGGGTGCGTCGTCCCGACAACATCGGAGCGCAGCGACTGGCGGAGGGCGGCGTACCCGCCAGCGGGGCGGGCTCAGCAAACATGGGAGCCAAAGAAATTGGAATCTGACCCCAATTAAATCAACGCCCTTTGCGCACTTGTCCGATCAGGTAATCGGTCACAGCCAAAGCCGACTCCATGTTGGAGGCCAAGCTGCCGTCGGTGTAAAAGCGCCCAGCGATGCCCAAGGACGGCACGCCTTGCACCTTGAAAGCCTCTTGCAACTGCGTCGCCCGGCGGGCTTTGGTGGCCACGCCGAAGGAGTTGAAGACTTCAGCGAATTTGGCTTTGTCCAAACCATTTTTAACAGCCCAAGCGCTCAGGGCGTCAAAAGAGTCGAGCTTTTGCTTTTCGCCATGGATGCTTGTGAACAGTTTGACGTGCAAGGCTTCAAGCTTGCCCATCGCCTCCAAGGTGTAGAACATGCGTTGCTGCGGTTCAAAGTCATCGCGAAAACGCACTGGCACGCGGCGCACCACCACGTCCTTGGGCGCGGCTTTGATCCACTGGGCAAAGCGCGGCTCAAAAGCGTTGCAATGGGGGCAGCTGTACCAAAAGAATTCGATCACCTCGATCTTGCCGTCGTTGGACTCGGCTGGCACGCGCTTGTCCAAGGTGACGTATTCAATGCCTTCTTGGGGGGCAGGTTTGGTGGGGGCGGGGCCTTGGGCCAGGGCCCACAGCGGCAGTCCGGCACTGGCGGCGAGTGCGAAGTCGCGTCGTTTCATGGCTTGTTCCTTTGCTTGGGGTTCAGGTTTTAGCGCTGCACCCGCACCAAGGCGGATTCAATTTTGGCGCTGTCGAGTTTTTTCTTGGTGCCTTCGGCATCGTCCTTGCTGTCAAACGGGCCCAAGCGCACGCGGTACACGGTGCGCCCGTCTTGCTCGCGTTCGCTCACCGCAGAGGCCATGCCTTTGAGGGCCAGCTTGGCTTTTTGGGCTTGCGCCTCAGGCTCGCTGCGGTAAGCACCGGCCTGGACAAAATACACAAAGGGGTCGGCACCGGCTTTGGCGCGGGCCAAGTCGCCCAAAGGGTCGTCGGTTTTTTTATCCTCAGCGCTGGCACCGGCCCCAGTGACCGCTGGCGTTGCCGGGGTCGGTGCCGCATCCGTGGGTTCGGCCGGTGCAGCGGGTTTGGCTGGGTTTTTGCCGTACAAGGGGGCGTTGGGGTCCCAGTCCTTGTTTTTCTTGACTTCGGCCGCGTCTTGCTCGGCATTGCGGCTTTGGGCCTTGTTCATGAAGGGAATGGGCACCTTGGTCACATACACCGCCACCACCAAGGCCACGGCCAGGCCCACGATCAACCCCAAAATAAAACCCAGCAGCGTGCCGCCCTGTTGTTGCCTCATGTGCCCCGTCCTTACATGCTGGTGGGCGCCGATACGCCCAACATTTGCAAACCATTGTGCAACACCTGCGCAGTGGCCGCGACCAAGGCCATGCGGGCTTGGCGCACCGGCACATCGTCGACCCAAATGCGTTCGGCGTCGTAATAGCTGTGGTAGCTGGCGGCCAAGTCGCGCAGGTAAAACGACACATCGTGGGGCGCAAAATCGCGTGCTGCGGCGCTCAGCATCTCGGGGTATTGGGCCAACTTGAGCATCAAGGCGCGGGCTGGGGGGCTGTCCAAGGGCTGCAAGTCCACCGCTTGCAAGTCGGCCATGGCCTGGGCCACGCCGGCGACACGCTGCTCAGGGCTCAGGGCGTTGCGCTGGGCTTCTTCGGGCCAAGCCTGGCGCAGCAACACCGAGCAAATGCGCGCATGGGCGTACTGCACATAAAACACCGGGTTGTCGTTGTTTTGCGCCAGCGCCAAATCGATGTCGAACACGTATTCGGTGTCGGGCTTGCGGCTGAGCAAGAAGAAGCGCACCGCGTCTTTGCTGGTCCATTCAATCAAATCGCGCAAGGTGACATAGCTGCCTGCGCGTTTGGAAATTTTCACTTCCTCGCCACCGCGCACCACCCGCACCATGGTGTGCAACACATAGTCGGGGTAGCCGGTGGGGATGCCCACATTCGCCGCTTGCAAGCCCGCACGCACCCGGGCAATGGTGCCGTGGTGGTCGGTGCCTTGGATGTTGACCACGCGGGTGAAGCCCCGCTCCCACTTGGTGATGTGATAGGCCACATCGGGCACAAAGTAGGTGTAGCTGCCGTCGCTTTTGCGCATCACCCGGTCTTTGTCGTCGCCGTAATCGGTGCTGCGCAGCCACAGGGCGCCGTCTTGCTCGTAGGTTTTGCCAGCGGCTTGCAAGCGCTGTACTGCTTGCTCAACCCGGCCACTGGTGTACAGGCTGGACTCGAGGTAGTAGTTGTCAAAGCGCACCGCAAAAGCGCGCAAGTCCAGGTCTTGCTCATGGCGCAGGTAGGCCACGGCAAATTGGCGCATGCCGTCCAGGTCGTTGATGTCGCCGCTGGCGGTGAAGCGGCGGTCATCGGCTTGCACGGTTTGGCGCGCCATGAAGGCGTCGGCAATGTCTTGGATGTAGTCGCCGTTGTAGGCCTGCTCAGGCCAACCGGTTTGGCCTGGTTTCAGGCCTTGGGCGCGCAGTTGGGTCGATGTTGCCAAGGTGGCGATTTGCACCCCGGCGTCGTTGTAATAAAACTCGCGGTAGACCGCATGGCCTTGGCTTTGCAGCAGCTGGCAAATGGCGTCGCCCAAGGCGGCTTGTCGGCCGTGGCCCACGTGCAAAGGGCCGGTTGGGTTGGCAGAAACAAACTCCACCAAAATGCGCGCTCCGCTGCTGGCCTGGTGCCCAAAGGCGGCGCCCGCTTGCAGCACCTCGCGGACGATGTTTTGGTGGGCTGCTGGCTTCAAGCGCAAATTGATGAAACCAGGCCCGGCGATGTCCATGCTGTCCACCCATTGGGCAAACGCCGGTCGGGCCTGCAGATCGGCGCGCAGCCGCTCTGCGACTTGGCGCGGGGCTTGGCCCAAGGGCTTGGCCCATTGCAAGGCGGCGGTGATGGCCCAATCCCCATGCGCCGCCACTTTGGGCGATTCCAGTTGGGGGTTGTGGGCGTGGCCCGGCACCAGCGCGCTCAGGGCTTGGCCCAGATCGGCCAGCAGTTGTTGTTTGACAAGAAGCATAGGGGCGCGATTTTACGGGCCAGGCTCCCTGCCCAGGGACACACTGTCAGCGCGCAGTGGTTTTGGCTGGCCTGGGTAGATGCGACCCGCCCTCACGGCTTCAACAGCACGGTGGCCTGGGCTTGCAGGGACACCATCGATTTGCCCGCCTGGGTGGGAATGGGCACGCTGTCGGCCATGGCGCTGGCCATGGCCATGCGCGCCATGGGCATGGCCACGGCTTGGCGTTGCTCGCTCAGGTTCAGGCTTTGGATGGCATAGCCCTTGAACGCGAAAGCCTGTGCCACCGCATTCGACTTGCTGTGAACTTCCCCCGCCAAGTCCCCCATGAGTTGCTTTTCCAGGGCCTTGCGCTTTTCTTTGGACAGGTGGAAGTTGACGCTGCCCAACTGCATATCGGCTGTCAACTCGGATGCCAAGGCTGCCAAAGCGCCCAGGTTTTTTGACACCAAGACCAAACTGGCCCGGGCGCTCCATTGATCGGTCTTGCCTTTGGGGCCCCAGACGGGAAAGGCGGACACATCGCCCACCTGTTGTTGTACGCCATCGACCCGCTTGACCTGTTCGGTGACCTTGGTGAGCACGCCCAACACAGCTTGGGTCAAAGCGGCAGGGCGCGGCCCGTCTCGGCTGACGGACAACACCACGGTGAGTTCGTCGTTGTCCACTTCGATGCTGGCTTGGGCGTCCAATTGGGTGCTCACCGGCGTGGTTTGGGCCCAGAGTGGCATAGCAACAGCACAGGCGATGGCCAAAACAAATCGTTTCATGGGGTGGCTCCTTGAGGGGGGTGAGGGGCGATCAAAAGCCTTATTATTAATTCTTTATGGCTATTTTCGGCATGCTTTGGCAATAAGTAGCCACAGAAGGCTCTGCATGCAGGCAGCGACGGGTCAAAGACCCAGCCGAGGGCCAACGCTGATTAATTTAAGATGATCGATTCCCAAACCTTTTTTGACCCACACCATGACCGCACGCACCGCCATCCACCGCCTTCATGTTGACGCCGCCTTACTGCAGTTCATTGACCAGCAGGTGTTGCCCGGCACCGGCATTACCAGCGCCCATTTTTGGCAAGGCTTTGATGCCATCGTGGCCGACCTGGCCCCGAAAAACCTGGCCCTGCTGGCCGAGCGCGACCGCTTGCAAACTGAGTTGGATGCCTGGCACCAAGCCCACCCAGGGCCGGTGGCCGACATGAAGGCCTACAAGGCCTTTTTGGAAGGCATTGGCTATTTGGTCAAGCCGCCCAAAGCCTTCAAGGTCAGCACCCGCCACGTCGACGCCGAGTTGGCCCAGCAAGCCGGCCCCCAATTGGTGGTGCCCATCTTGAATGCCCGCTACGCCTTGAACGCGGCCAATGCGCGTTGGGGCTCGCTGTACGACGCTTTGTATGGCACCGACGTCATCTCTGAATCCGACGGTTGCGCCAAAGGCCCGGGCTACAACGAGAAGCGCGGCGCCAAAGTGATTGAGTACGCCCGCTATGTGCTGGACCGTACCGCGCCGCTAAAGCATGGCTCACACATCGACTCCATCGGCTACGCCGTGGTCAAAGGCGCTTTGGTGGTCACCCTCAAGGGCGGCAAAACCTCCGCCTTGGCCGACCCCAAGCAATTTGTCGGCTACCAAGGCGATGCAACGCACCCCTCCTCGGTTTTGCTGATCCACAACGGCTTGCATTTGGACATCCAAATCAACGCCAAGCACCCCATCGGTGCCACCGACCCAGCCGGAGTGTGCGACTTGGTGGTCGAAGCCGCTTTGTCCACCATCCTCGACCTGGAAGACTCCGTGGCCGCGGTGGACGCCGAGGACAAACTCTTGGCCTACAGCAACTGGCTGGGCATTTTGAAAGGCACGCTCACCGAAGACGTGAGCAAGGGCGGCACCACCTTCAAGCGCGGCTTGAACGCCGACCGCGTCTACCACGCGCCCAAGGGCAACGGCGAGGTCAAGCTGCATGGCCGCTCGCTCTTGTTCTTGCGCAATGTGGGCCACCTGATGACCAACCCGGCCATCCTCTACACCGGTACCAACGGCCAAACGCATGAGATCCCCGAGGGCATCATGGACGCCATGGTCACCACCGCCATCGCCATGCACGACTTGCAAGGGCACGGTGCCAACGGCATTCGCAACTCCCGCACCGGTTCTGTCTACATCGTCAAACCCAAAATGCACGGCCCCGCCGAGGTAGCGTTTGCCTCCGAGTTGTTTGGCCGTGTCGAACAGGTCTTGGGCTTGCCCGATAGCACGGTGAAGCTGGGCATCATGGACGAAGAGCGCCGCACCAGCGTCAACTTGAAAGCCTGTATCGCTGCGGCATCGAGCCGCGTGGCTTTCATCAACACTGGCTTTTTGGATCGCACTGGCGACGAGATGCACACCGCCATGCTGGCCGGCCCCATGCTGCGTAAGGGCGATATGAAGAGCAGCGCCTGGATTGCCGCTTACGAGCGCAACAACGTGTTGGTGGGTTTGTCCTGCGGCTTGCGAGGCAAGGCGCAAATTGGCAAGGGCATGTGGGCCATGCCCGACCTGATGAAAGCCATGATGGAACAAAAAATCGGCCACCCCAAGGCCGGTGCCAACACCGCTTGGGTGCCCAGCCCGACAGGCGCCACGCTGCACGCCATGCACTACCACCAGGTGTTGGTGAGCGATGTGCAAAAAGAGCTGGAAAAAATCGATGCCGACAAGCAACGCGACAGTTTGCTCAAAGACCTGCTCACCGTCCCCGTGGTGGCCAAGGCCGACTGGAACGCTACCGACAAGCAGCAAGAACTCGACAACAACGTGCAAGGCATTTTGGGCTATGTGGTGCGTTGGATTGACCAAGGTGTGGGCTGCTCCAAAGTGCCCGACATCCACAACGTGGGCTTGATGGAAGACCGCGCCACACTGCGCATTTCCAGCCAACACATTGCCAACTGGTTGCACCATGGCGTGGTCAGCGAATCCGAGGTGCGTGCCACGTTTGAGCGCATGGCCGCGGTGGTCGACAAGCAAAACGCACACGACCCGCTGTACCAAAACATGGCCGGCCACTTTGACACCTCCAAGGCCTACCAAGCGGCTTGCGATTTGGTGTTTAAGGGCAAGGCCCAACCCAGTGGTTACACCGAGCCGCTGCTGCACGCTTGGCGTTTGCGCGTCAAAGCGCATTGATTTTTCGCCCCCCACCAGGAACCCCTCATGGATTTGTCCCGCTTTCCCCGCCGCCAATACACCCACGCGCCCACGCCCATCGACCACGCACCGCGCTTTTCCAAAGCGCTGGCGGCGAGTTGCCCGGGCGGGGTGGGCCCCGACATTTGGATCAAGCGCGACGACATGCTGGGCCTGTTTCCCGGGGGCAACAAAACCCGCAAGCTGGAATTTTTGGCCGCCGATGCGCTGGCCCAAGGTGCCGACACCTTGATCACCTGCGGTGCCCCGCAATCCAACCACTGCCGCATCACCTTGGCCGCTGCTGTCAAAGAAGGCATGCGCTGCCAGTTTGTGATTGAAGAGCGCGTGCCCGGCACCTATAAAACCGATGCATCCGGCAACAACTTCATGTTCCACCTGCTGGGCGTGGAAAACATCACCTTGGTGCCTGCGGGCAGCAACATGGCCGAGGCCATGGGCAAAATCGCCAGCGCCTTGCAAGCCCAAGGGCGCAAGGGTTACATCATCCCCGGCGGCGGCTCGAACGCGCTGGGCAGCTTGGGCTATGTGGCCTGCGTGCAAGAAATGCAACAGCAGTGGTATGACTCGGGCGCGGCTTTTGACAAGGTCATCGTGGGTTCGGGCAGCTCTGGCACGCACGGCGGCATGCTGGCTGGCTTTTTGGGCAACCACATCAACATCCCGCTGATTGGCATTGGTGTGAGCCGCGACCCGGCCGACCAAGACCCCTTGGTGCACAAAGACGCGCAAGCGGTGATGGACTTGCTGGGTACCGGCATCCAAGTGCCGCGCGAAGCGGTGGTCACCCACGGCGGCTACTGGCAGCCCAAATACTCCATTCCCAACGCCAAGATGGTCGAGGCCGTGCAAATGCTGGCGCGAACCGAAAGCATCTTGCTTGACCCGGTCTACACCGGCAAAGCCATGGCGGGCCTGATGGGTTTGGCGCGCAAAGGCTATTTCAAAGCCGGCGAAAAAGTGCTGTTCATGCACACCGGCGGCCTGCCTGCGCTGCACATGTATGAAGGCGAAGTGCTGGGGCGGGTAGCGGTGGCTGATTGAAACGGCAATTTTTGCGGTATGAAAGGGGCTTAGGGCCCCTTGGCGATTCATGAATGGCTCAAGCCACAGTTGACCTGGCCAGCAATCCATGAAAAAATGACTCATTAATGTTGCACAATGCCGTGCAAAGACCTTTTAATGAGTCAAATTCATGGTCAAACCCATCTCGCGTCCCTATTCCCAGTACAACTTGAGTGCACTTGAGTTGTTGGGGCAGCTTGTGCGCGCGGCCCGTCTGAACAAAGCCTTGACCACCACAGACTTGGCTGCACGCGCAGGTATCTCGCGTGCGTTGCTGCAACGCATTGAGCGGGGTGACCCTGGTTGCTCTATCGGTGCGGTGTTCGAAGTGGCCACCATTTGTGGGGTACCGCTGTTCGACCAAGAGCAGCGACAGTTGAACACCCATTTGGCCTTGCACCGAGAAAAAATGGCGCTCATGCCCAAAGCCGTGCGCGCCCGCACCCAAGGGGTGAAAGATGACTTCTGATGCCCACACTTCGCACTCAGAAGCTTACGTCTGGGCTTGGCTGCCGAATGCCACAGAGCCCGTTGTCGCAGGCTTGCTGACCCAGCAAGGCGCCCAGTTGGTGTTCAACTATGGCCGCAGCTACCTGGCTCGCCCGGATGCCATTTCTTTGTATGCCCCCGAACTACCGCTTCAGCCGGGCAGCCTCTCTATCATCCCCGGCTTGAACATGCCGAGTTGCCTTCGCGATGCATCGCCAGACGCTTGGGGGCGTCGCGTCCTGATCCATCAAAAATTAGGGGTAAAAGGCACAGACGCTGCCCAGTTCGAACTGGATGAATTGACCTATCTGCTGGAGTCTGGCTCGGACAGAATTGGCGCGTTGGATTTTCAGACATCACCGACCCAGTATGTGCCGCGGCAGACGCAGCAGCCTTCGCTGGAAGAGTTGCTGACAGCTGCCGAAAAGGTCGAGCAAGGCATTGCGCTTTCGCCAGAATTGGACCAGGCCTTGCTGCACGGGACCGCCTTGGGGGGCGCGCGCCCCAAAGTATTGCTGGACGATGGTGATCGCAAGTTCATCGCTAAATTTTCTTCCAGCCATGATCTCTACAGTGTGGTGAAAGCCGAATTCATCGCCATGCGCTTGGCACGCAAAGTAGGTCTGAACGTGGCGACCGTCCATTTGCGCACGGCCATGGGGAAAGATGTGTTACTGATTGAGCGCTTTGATCGGGTTCGACACGGAGACCGGTGGCGCAGGCGCGCCATGGTGTCGGCGTTAACGATTTTTGAGTTGGACGAAATGATGGCCGCCTATGCCAGTTATGAAAAGCTCGCAGAATGCATCCGCCATCGGTTCGCCCATTCAACGGCCAGCTTGCACGAACTTTTCGCCCGCATGGTCTTCAACATTTTGTGCGGCAACACCGATGATCACGCACGCAACCACTCAGCGTTCTGGGACGGTCATCAGTTGGCGTTGACACCTGCCTATGACATTTGCCCGCAATCGCGCACAGGTCAACAGGCTTCGCAGGCCATGCTCATTCACGGCAGTGATCGCAGGAGCCAGATCGCCACCTGCATGGCGGCTGCACCGTCCTTTCTGCTCGGGTCTGAAGCAGCGATTGCCATCGTCAACCACCAGCTCAGAACGATCGAAAACGAATGGCCGTCCATTTGCGATGAAGCGGGTTTGAGCGAGGTGGATCGGGCTTTGTTTTGGCGAAGGCAGTTCTTGAACCCGTTTGCTTTTCTGAACGCGCCCGAGAGCGTCCTGGTCCCCGCTGGCTCATAAGCTGAAACAGCAAGTCCTTCATACATGAAAGCGACGAGCCCAGTGCTCTTCGCTTTCATCGGTGGCTGCGCATGGGCTCGGCTGCACTGTCTGGCAAGCGGCTCTGCAACCCGGCCTAGCCCAGGGCGTCATTCTCGGCGGCATCGGGCACGGCCAGCATCAATGGCCGCGCCAGTGGGAGCGCTAGCTCAATGGAATTCCATCAACTGGCCAAAGCCAGCCTTTTTGTCGGGGATGCCACAAGCGCGCAGGGCATGCCAGTAGGTGGCGGTGTTGATGGCAATCACGGGCTTGCCCAGAAACAACTCGGCCGCAGCGGCCAAGCGGATCATCGACATGTTGGTGCCCACCTGCACGATGGCGTCGACATCGTCGCCATTGAGTTCCAAAATGGCTTTGCGCATCATGTCATCGTTGGTGTGGGCAATTTGCACCGGGCTGGGCCGGTGAAAGCAAATGTCGCGCACCACGGTGAAGCCGCAGTCTTGGTAAAAGCGCTTGACTTGTTCGTTGGCCACTTCGAAGTAAGGCGACATGAAGGCAATCCGCTTGGCCTTGTAGGTGTTGAGCGCGGCCTCGGTGGCAAATGAGCCGCAAGACACGCCCACGCCGGCGCGCTCGGTCATCATCTTCAGGTATTTTTCCGCGCCATCGCGACCGTTCCAAAAGGTGGCCGCCGACATGCCCATGACCAGGTAGTCCATCTCACACGAGGTCAGCGTGTCGACTGCTTCTACGGTGGCTTTGTTGATGTTGTCGACCAGCTTCAAAAAGCTTTCGTTGTCGTTGACCGGGTTGTTGGGGATGGCGATGCGGCTGTAGTGGTTGGTCACCCCCACTGGGCGCAGGTCGTCAAAGTCGGGCTGCACGATGGTGTTGGTGGATGGGCCCAAGGTGCCCAGTTTTTTGCGGTAGCCCAGATGGTCGGCCATGGTGTGTCTCCTTATTTCAGTTGTGCCAAAAATTCGTCGCGGGTCATGACATCCGCATACTTTTGCTGCATGTCAAACAAGTTGGCGTCGTGCGGCTCGATGGCACGGTCGCCCACGCAGTCGCTGATGACGACGGTGCGAAAGTTGTGTTGCATCGAATCGACCACGCTGGCGCGCACACAGCCGCTGGTGGTGCAGCCCACGATGATCGCGGTGTCCACGCCTTTGAGGTGCAACCAATCGGCCAAGCCGGTGTTGAAAAACGCCGACGCGGTTTGCTTGCGAATCACCCACTCACCGGCCACCGGTTGAAGTTGGGGCACGATTTGCGAACCATGCGCGGTCTCGGTCAGCTTTTGCAAGGGCTTGACGCGCAAGGCAAACACATTGAAATTGGCGCCATCGCCTTCAAACACCACCCGGGTGTGGGCCACCGGCAAACCCTTGGCGCGAAAAGCCGCGAGCAAGGGCACGGTGGCATTGACAGCGGCCTCGATGTGCGGCCCGCCCAACTGGTCGATGTCGACAAAACCGTTGACAAAGTCCACCAGGATCAAAGCGCAGCGCTGGCCAATGCCCGAGGTGCCGCCCAGGCCTTGGTGTTGGTAAATTTCATCGCGGTTCATGCCCACCCCTTATTCGTTGGCCGCATGGGTTTTGTCAAAGGCCGACACCCAATCAAAGCCCATCAGTGAAGAGAACTTTTGAAATTCATACAAGGGCGCTTTAACCTGGGTGGTCGAGCGGTCTTGTTTCAAGGTGCTGTACACGCTCTCAAAGGCGGCACCGGCGGCCAAAAAGGCGGTGGCCGGAAAGATCGCCAGGCCATAGCCAATGGCCTTGAGTTGCTCAAACGGCAGCACCGGCGTGCGACCGCCCTCGACCATGTTGGCCACCAAAGGCAAATCGAAGCTGCGCCCAATGCGCTCCATCTCTTCCACCGACTCGGGGCTTTCCACAAACAACAAATCGGCCCCAGCTTTGGCGTACATCTCGGCGCGGCGCAAGGCCTCGTCCAGGCCATGGGTGGTGCGCGCATCGGTGCGGGCAATGATCATGAAGTTGGGGTCGGTGCGGGTTTGCACCGCCACGCGGATTTTGGCCGCCATGTCCTCGGCTGGCACCACCCGACGGCCCAGCATGTGGCCGCATTTCTTGGGGAACTCTTGGTCTTCGAGTTGGATGGCGCATGCACCGGCCATCTCGTAACCCCGCACGGTGTGCATCACATTGAGCAAGCCGCCGTAGCCGGTGTCGCCGTCGCAAATCATCGGGGTGGATGTGATGCTGGCAAATTGCGTCACGCGGTTGACCATGTCGCTGTAGGTGGCGATGCCCGCGTCGGGCAAGCCCAGGTATGAGGCCACGGTGCCGTAGCCGGTCATGTACAAAGCGTCAAAGCCCATGCGGTCGGCCACTTTGGCCGAGATCATTTCAAACACGCCGGGCGCAATGACCAGCTCGCCTTTTTTGATCTTGGCGCGCAGTTGGGCGCGGCGTTCGTTGCCACTGAGGGTGGAAATGCCTTGGTGAATGCTGCTCATGCGATGGCCTCTGCGCGCTCTAGGGCGTCCAACATGGATGTCTTGCGAATATACGCCTTGGCCGCTTTCGGGTCGGCGGCGATGGCGCGCAATTCGTCTTGGGTTTTTTTGCGCGCCACCGGGTCGCGCTCTTCGATTTCTTTTTTGTTGCGCGCGGTGCTGGCATTGATGTATTCGATCGCAATGCTGCGGCGCTGGCGCTCGTAGCGGTCGAGCATGTCGGCGCTGTGGCCTTGCTGGATCACGCCCAACAGTTTTTGGCACAGGTTCATGGCGTCGTGCACGCCACCGTTCATGCCCATGCCGCCCAGTGGGTTGTTGATGTGGGCCGAGTCGCCAGCCAACAGCACACGGCCATGGCGGAAGTTTTTGGCCACGCGCTGGTGCACCTTGTACAAGGTACGGTGCACGGTTTGGTAGGGCACGGGCTGGGGCAACAGGCCTTGCAAGCGGCGTTGGACCGACTCGTCGCCCATCACCTCATCATCGGTTTCTTCGACCTTGGTGGGGAACAGCACGCGCCACAGCGTGGGCACGCGCAGCAGCACGCACCACTCTTTGGGGTCGGAGCAATAGTTCACGTAGCTCAGCTTGGGCAGGTGGTCAGCGTATTCAAACGCGGTGGAGACCACCAAAAAACGCTCGGGATAAGTGAAGCCTTCGAACTCGATGTTTTGGCTTTTGCGCACCGCGCTCCAGGCCCCATCGGCGCCGATCAAATAATCACTCTTCACCTCGTGGGCTTGGCCATCGGTGCTCAAGCGCGTGGTCACGCCGTCGGCGGTTTGGTCAACGCTTTCCACCTTGGTGTTGAGGTGCACCGTGACATGGGGCATGGTGTCGAGCTGGTCTTTGATCAGCTGGGTCAGCTTCCATTGCTCGCACTGCAAGCGGTAAGGGTGGTCGGTGTCACCGCGCAGCAACTCCATGTCGAACTCGGCGATCAAACCCTCTTGGCGATCGCGCTGCTGGGTGTAGCGCGCAATCAAGCCCTGGGGAATGAGGCCATCGGTCAAACCCAAGGGGGCCAACATGTCCAAGGTGGGCGGGTGGAAGGTGGACGCGCGCAAATCCAAACTCAGGGCGGGGGCCGCTTCGGCCACGGTCACCCGCACGCCTGCGCGGGCCAACACCAAAGCGGCCACCAGGCCAACTGGGCCGGCGCCAGAAATCATCACATGTGCTTGACTCAAGGGAAACCTCTTTAAAGGGTGGGCAAGGCCCAAAATGTACACAATTGTTCTGGCCTGTATGCATTTTTCACCAAATAAACCCCAATCAACCTCCCAAATCCCTCAATAACTAAGTGTTTACCCTTTACTTCCACCAATCCAGTGTCTCGGCATCTATTATTTGTACACAATTGACGACTCAATCCACCCGCCATGACCCGCGCCAGCGACCTCGCCTACCAATCCATCCGCAGCTTGATCCTGACGGGCGAATACCAGCCTGGGCAGCGCATGATCGAGGAAGAATTGGCACAGCGGGTGGGCGTCTCGCGCACCTCGGTGCGCGACAGTTTGCGCCGCTTGGCCTCCGACGGTTTGGTGCGCAGCGAGCCCAGTCGGGGCACCTTTGTGGCCGAGTTGTCAATGGCCGAGATCGATGAAATTTTTCAACTGCGCGCCACCTTGGAAGGCCACGCCAGTGCCTTGGCCGCCCTGCATGCCAAGCCCGAAGACATCGAGGAGCTGGCGCACATCAGCGCCCACATCGAAGATTTGCTGCAAGCCAACTTGGACAACGACGAATTGTTTGCGCAGTTTCAGGCCAGCAACAACCAGTTTCATGGCGTGATGCTGCGCGCCAGTGGCTCGGTGCGTTTGAACGCCCTGGCCAAGCCCTTGATCGAGCTGCCCTTGGTGCAAATGAAAAACCACAACTGGCCCGGCGAGGTGTCGGTGCGCCGCTCCAACCAGCAGCACCTGGAAATCATCGAGGCCTTGCGCGCCCGCGACCCCTTGCTGGCCAAGATGCGCACCCAGACCCACATCATTTCCACCCGACCCAAGGCCATGGTGGAGAACAGCCAAATCATGTTGGGCTTGTTGTGACGCCCATCCAACCGTCAAGCCGCCGGTTGGTCTGCGCCCGCAAAGCGGAAGTGGTCGCCGTGGCTGACCACACGCCCAGCCACCGGTGTGGGGAAGTGGCCGGTCATGAGCAAGGTGTCGGTGTCGGCAATGCTGTGCACCAAGTCTTTGCGCACCTGGGCCGAGGTCTGCGGGTCGAAGCAAAAGTTCGACGACCAATCGGTGTTGATCAGCTGGGCCGGGGTGTGCAAGATGTCGCCGCTGAAAATCGCACGGCGCCCTTGGCTGTGGGCATGGAGCACGCAGTTGCCCGGGGTGTGGCCGTGGGCCGCGCCCAGGTACAGGCCGGGCTCGAATTCAAAATCATCTTGCACCATCAACGCGCGACCCGCCTCCACCACCGGCAACACGCTGTCGGCAAACGAGCCATGGTTGGGCGAAGGCTCTCCTTTGGCCAAGGCCTCGCGGTGGGTTTTCTCCCAGTGGCTGTATTCGGTTTGGGCAAACACATAGCGTGCGTTGGGAAAGGTGGGCACCCATTGCCCGTTTTGCAAGCGCGTGTTCCAGCCCACGTGGTCGGCATGCATGTGGGTGCAACAGACAAAGTCAATGTCTTCGGGCGACACCCTGGCCTGTGCCAGCGACTGCATAAAAGGGAACTGCGCCCGGTTCCAACTCGCCCGGTGGGGTCGCTCTTTGTCGTTGCCCACACAAGCGTCGACCAAAATGCGGTGCCGCCCGGTTTGGATCAGGTAGCTGTGAAACGACATGATGGCGCGGTCTTGTTCGTCGACATAGTTGGGCTTGAGCCAATCGGCATGGGCATCGATGTCGGCCTGCGTGATGCTGGGCAAAATGTTTTTCAGCGGAGCAAACGAGCCCTCGTATTCGGTGACCCGATCGATGGTGAATTGCCCCAGTTGTTGCGTCTTCATGTAGATGCCCTTGGTTATGTGGCGCCAATGCGCCCGCGTTTTCCTCACCCCTTGGCCCGAAAAGGCCAATCCATTCTTGTCCGAGTTTAAAAGGAGTTTTGCATGCACTATCCCTGGTCACCGATGATCAACCGAAAGCCCCTGCGCTGGCCCAATGGCAAAAAGTTGGCGGTCATCATCACGATGAATTGCGAGTACTGGGACTTGACCAAAGACACCACCGAGCCCTACTACGCCGGTGGCCCGCCCATGTTGCCCGATTCTTTGCCCGGCAATGTGGCCGACTTTCCCAACTTCACTTGGCGCGAATACGGCCAACGCGTCGGTGTGTGGCGCATGTTCAAGCTGTTTGATGAAATGGGTGCGCGCTTTGGCATCACCATCAATGCCAAGACCGCTTTGGAGCGGCCCGAGATCGTGGCCTACGCCAACGCCCGCAACTGGGAAATCGTGGCCCACAACTACGAGCAAGGCGAGTTGCTCACCAAGTACACCTTTGACATCGACAAAGAGCGCCAACTGATTGCCGCCACTTTGGCGGTGTACGAAAAGACGGTGGGGCGCAAGGCCAAGGGCTGGTTGTCGTCATCGCTGCGCAGCACACCCAACACGCCCGACTTGCTGGCCGAGCAAGGCCTGCAGTTTTTCTGCGACTACATGAACGACGAGCAGCCCTACCTGATCAGCACGCCATCCGGCCCCATCGTCAACGTGCCCTACACCATTGAATTGAACGACTTCACGTTCTTCCACCGCCGCGCCATGTCGACCTGGGACGCCGCGCGCATGCTCAAAGACCAGTTTGACGAGCTGTACCGCGAAAGCGCCGAGTCCAGCCGCATCATGAGCATTGGCCTGCATCCCCACGTGTCCGGGCATCCGCACCGCATGCCGTGTTTTCGCGAGTTCTTGGCCCACGCCCAAAGCCACCCCGATGTGTGGTGGACCACCCGCGAAGAAATATCCAGCTGGTACCTGCAAAACCACCACACCCACATCGCCTGATGGGACGGGCTGGGTTGGCGTGGCCCAGGATGGTATGACCCAAAAAAACGGGGCCCCATGGGCCCCGTTGTCATCTCTGACCTGCGCGTTGACAACGCAGGTCTCACGTGGGGCGCGCTGGCCCCACAGCGGCTTCACATGCAGCGGTCAGGCGCGTGCGAGTCCAGCAATGTGCGCTGGCCATTTTTGATGCGGATGATGTAAGCGGCCAGCTCGGAGTCACGTTCCTTGCTGAAGCACACCTTGCCCACCACACCGTCGAGGTTGGTGGCGGCCAGGGCGTCGCGGATAGCGGTGCGCTCAGCCTTGAGCTTGGCCGCGTCACCGGAGATGCCAGCACGGCGCATCACATCGGCGTACACATACACGATGTCGTAAGCAGAGGCATCGACGTGGTGGGCACCGGTCTTGTTGACGCCACGCTTTTTGGCTTCATCGAGAAACTTTTTCTCAAACTGGCGGGTGCGGTCGTTCAGGTCCCACCAGTACCAGGACACAAAAGTAGCATTTTCACCGTCGCTGCCCAAGATCTTGGCAATGTCGGGGTCGGCAAAAATTTGGCCGCCAATCAGCATGCTGTTGTGGCCTTGGCGGCGCAGCTCTTTCATCACCTTGGCCGTGCCCTCAGGCAAGCCCGCAAAGGCAAACACACCGGGCGAGTTGCCTTGCAGCTTGGTGATGTGGGGCGACAAATCGGTGGCATTGGTGGGAAATCCCTCAGCGGGGATCACCATCTTCCAGCCATTGGCCTCGAGCAAATTGGGCATCCAGGTGGCCAAGGACTTGCCGACAAATTCGTCGCTGGGAAACATCACTGCAGCCGTTTTGTTGGACACACCACCTTTGGCGGACATGGTCTTGAGCAAGCGGCCAAACTGCTTGCCCTCGTCTTCGGTGACGCGGAAAGCCCATTTGCGGTCCTTGGTCAGACCTGGGGCCGAAGCGGCGTTGGGGATTTGCACAATCTCCAAGCGCTCACCAGCGGCAAAGGCCACTTGGGCTTCTTGGCTGGAGAAGGGGCCGATGATGGCCAAGGCCTTGGCATCTTCGGCAAATTTTTGGGTCGCAATTTGCGCGTTTTTGGCGTCACTGCCGGTGTCGAATTTTTCGACGCGGATTTTTTTACCGTTCACGCCACCAGCGGCGTTGATTTCAGCCACGGCAATGTCCACGGCGATTTCAGTGCCCACGCCCACGCCCGCAAAGCGGCCGGTTTTGGCGTGGGTCAAACCCAACACCAGCTCTTGGCTCAAAACCGGCAGGGCCAGGCCTGCGGCCAAAGCCAGGGTCCACATACGTTTGTTCATCTCATGCTCCTGTGTTCAAGCGCCCAAATAAGCAGCCGCCATGCGCGGGTCGGCTGCAATGTCATGGGCATTGCCTTGCAAAACCATCCGCCCCAACTCCAACACATAGGCCCTGTGGGCGGTGGCCAGCGCCATGTGTGTGTTTTGCTCCACGAGCAATATCGACAAACCGTCACGGTTCAAATCTTTGAGCAAGCCAAACAGCGCCTGCACCAACAAGGGGCTCAGGCCCAAGGAGGGCTCATCGAGCATCATCAGCGCGGGCTTGCTGAGCAAGGCACGGCCAATCGCCAGCATTTGTTGCTCGCCGCCGGATAGCACCGAGGCCAGCATGTCGCGGCGCGCGGCCAAATTGGGAAAGCGTTGATAAATGGCGTCGATCTCGCGCTGCGGGTTGTCGCGCCGAATGTAAGCGCCCATCAGCAAGTTGTCGTTGACGGTGAGGCTGACAAAAATTTGCCGTCCTTCAGGCACCAACACCAAGCCTTGCCCAACACGCCACGCAGCACTTTGGCGCAGCACCGATTGGCCTTTGAACAACAACTCGCCTTGTTGGGGTTTGACCATGCCTTGCAAAGCCCGCAGCAGCGAGCTTTTGCCCGCCCCGTTGGCGCCCAGCACGGTGACGATTTCGCCCTGGTCCACTTGAACCGACACATCTTTGACCGCATGGGTGCGGCCGTACACCACATTCAAACCTTGGGCATCAAGCAGCATGGTCACCCCCGGCCGGTGTGGGCGTGCCCAAATAGGCCTCGAGCACGCCTGGGTCGCGGTGCACCGCTTCGGGCGTGCCTTCGAAAATCTTTTTGCCGAAGTTGAGCACCACCACGTGGTTGCACAAGGTGCGCACAAAGGGCATGTCGTGCTCGACCACCAACAGGGTGATGCCGCGCTCGGACAAGCGCTCGAGCAAGCGGCGCAATTCATTGGTCTCCACATGGTTCAAGCCAGCGGCGGGTTCATCGAGCAACAAGATTTGAGGCTGGGCCATGATGGCGCGCACCACCTCGATGCGCTTTTGGATGCCATAGGGCAAGTCAGCCACCACTTGGCCGGGATAAGTGCCCAGGCCCGCGTCAGCCAAAGCAGCGCGGGCACGTTCGCTGGCACGCTGGCCACGGGCCAGAGACCATGGCGAGCTCAAGTGGTGCTCGCCCAGCATCACGTTCTCCACCGTGGACAGGTGGGGCATGAGCCGGATGTTTTGAAACGACCGCGCCAGACCATGCGCCACCCGGTGCGCCACCGACATGTGGGTGATGTCTTGGCCCAGGGCCGTGATGCCCCCGTTGTCGATCGGGTACACACCCGAGATCAGGTTGAAAACGGTGGACTTGCCCGCCCCATTGGGGCCGATCAAAGCGGTGCGACTGCCTTTGGGCACGGCAAAGCTGACATCGTCAATCACCTTCAACCCACCAAAGGATTTGCTCACACCCGACAGCGACAGCACCGTGCTCATGCGCGACCCCCGCCAGATGTTTCCGCCTGGGCCCGTTGACCACCCCACATCGAACGCAAGTTCTCCAGCATGGTGCGGGTGACCACGCCCTGGGGCCGCCACATCATGAGCAAGACCACAGCCAGGCCAAAAAAGATGTAGCGCCCGCCTTCCAAAAACTTGAGCGATGGATCGAGCTCCGACAGTTTGCGCAAGGCCTCGGGCACCAAGGTGAAGAACAAGGCGCCAAACAAGGGCCCCCACACGGTTTGGGTGCCCCCCATCAGCACATACAACAAGACATAAATGCTGAACATCGCACCGGTCGATTGCACGTCAATGAAGTTGAATTGGTGCACCAACAAACCCCCGCCCAAACCACCGATGGCGCCACCAATCGTCAACGCCATCACCTGGGTCATGCGCAGGTGCACGCCAAACAAGTGGGCCACGTTTTCATCGTCATGCACCGCGCGCACCGACAGACCAAAGCGGGTGGCCATCAACCAGGCCACAAAACACACCACCAACACCGCCACCGGCGCCACCACCGGCAAGCCGGCATACGCCATGACCGACAGGCCTGCTGCACCCCCCAATGCGGGGATGTTGATCAACACACCGGCCACCACCTCGGCAAAAGCAAAGGTGGCCAACACCATGTAGATGCCACGGGTGCGCAAGATCGGAAAGGCAATCAAAAAGGCCACCAAGCCCGCCGCCACCGCCCCCAAGGGCACGGCCACCCACAGGGGCAACTCCCACAACATGGTGAGCGCGCCAGCGCTGTAGGCGCCCACCAGCACAAAGCCAGCGGCACCCAGGTTGAGCAAGCCCGCAGATGCCGGTACAAACACCGAATAAGCAATGATGGTGTTGATGGCCAACATGGCCAACAAACCGCTGACATAACCCGACATCAAAACTTCCCCTTACCGATGTGGGTGTGCCCAAACAAGCCCGAAGGGCGAACGATCAAAATGGCCAGCAACAGGCCCCAGACGGGGATTTTTTCAATCTCGGCCCCAAACACACTGATGGCCAAGACCTTGACCAGGCCCACCAACAAGCCGCCCGCGATGGCCCCCCAAATATTGCCCAAGCCCCCCAGCACCATGCCGGCAATGGCATCGCTGGCGATGGCCTCGCCCATGAAAGGGGTGACCGTGCCATAGCTGGCGGCATACAAAATGCCGGCCATGGCCGAGAGCATGCCGGCAATCACAAACACCAAAGGCACGATGTGCTGCACTTCCACGCCCATCAAGGTGCTGGCATCGGGGTTTTCGGCAATCGCGCGCAAAGCGCGACCCGTTTGGGTGCGCGCCAGCACCTGGTGCAAGACCGCGACCAAAGCAATGGCCAGGCACAGGCTGATCAAATGCGGCACACCCACAAACAACCCCGCCCATTGCAAATTGGTGTCTTTGAAGGGCAACTCAAAACGCTGCGGATCACCGCCCCACAAGGCCATGGCCAGGTGCTCAAACACAATCAAAAAGCCCAAGGAGCTGACCAGGGGCAAGGCATGTTCGGTGGCGTCACCAAAACGCGCCTTCATGTAGCGGTAGGTGAAGCGTTCGATCACCAAGGAGGCCAGCACCGCCACCCCCACACCCGCCAGCGCCGCCCAAGCCCAGTGCCAACCCCAGCCCATCCAGTGTGGGCCAGCGGTGGACAACGCCCAGGTGACCATGCCCGCCAGCATGAACAGCGCGGGAATGGTGAAGTTCAAAAAGTTGAGCATGCCGATGGTGAGGGTGAAGGCCACGGCCACAAAGGCCAGGACCCCACCGAGCATCAAGCCATTGATGATTTGTTGTAAGAGTTGCAAGGTATTTGATTCAAATGAATGCATTGCATCATGCCAGAAAATTCGCCGCACCATGCCCGGAAAAGCCCTTAACATGCCACTGCTTTGTGACCGTTTTTGGTGCTGGCGCAGCCCATGCTGGTGCGCGCGAGCTGCCCACACCCCTTGCCTGGAGTACACCGATGTCTGAATTGAAAACCAACCCCCTGGCCCAAACTGGGCAGCGCTTGCTGCTGGTGGGCGGCTGTGGCGGCATAGGCCGTGCCGTGGCGCAAGCGGCCGTGCATGCCGGCGCGCAAGTGGCGGTGCTGGATTTGCTGGCCTCTATTGAACGCCACCCCTTGCCCGGCGTGCACCTGTTTCCAATCGACGCCAAAGACGCCGCCAGCGTGGACCAGGCTGTGGCCCAAGCGGCGGCGAAACTCGGCGGCGTGGATGGCTGTGTGAATTTGGTGGGTTATATGTCCGCGCCATTGGCCTTGGCAGACACGCCCACCGAGGTGTGGCACGAGGTCATGCAAGGCAACTTGGACTCGGCGTTTTACATTTCTCGCGCAGTGATGCCCCATTTGCGCGCCAGCGCCAACGGCAGCATGGTGCATATTTCTTCGGGCTTGGGCGCTTGGGCCAGGCCGATGTATGGTGCCTATGGACCGGCCAAAGCAGGCTTGCTGTTGCTGATGCGCCAGTTGGCTTTGGAAAACGCGCCCCATGTGCGCGTCAACGCCGTGGCACCGGGCCCCGTGGACACGGCTTTTCTGCGTGGTGGCACCGGGCGCTCTGATGAGCAAGGCGAGCCGCCCTTGCCCACCGAGGTTTTGGCCAAGCTCGCGCCGATGGGCCGCATGGCCACACCCGAGGACATCGTGGGCCCGGTTTTGTTTTTGCTTTCCAACGCTTCTGCCTACATGACGGGCCAAACCCTGTTCGTCAACGGCGGCGCTTACATGCCCTGAGGCACATCACCTTTTCACGGAGACACACCATGGCTTTCACTTCCCATTTCAACCGCCGTCGCTTCGCAGGGGCCTTGGCCCTGGGGGCCAGCTTGTGGGCATCTGGCGCCATCGCCGCCGACGACAATTTTCCCAGCAAACCCATTCGCATCATCGTGCCCTTCACCCCCGGCGGCGTGACCGACACCAGTGCGCGTTTGGTGGCCGAGCACCTGGGGCGGCGGCTGAACCAGCAAATCGTGATCGACAACAAACCTGGTGCTTCGGGCAACATCGGCATGGCCTTGGCCAAGGCCGCGCCGCCGGATGGCTACACCTGGGTGATGGGCTTTGACGGCACCATGGTCATCAACCCCCACGTGTTTGCCAAAGTGGGTTTCGACCCCATCAATGATTACGCGCCGATTGGCAAGATTGGAGACGCCACTTTGATCTTGGTGGCCAACCCCAACGTGCCAGCCAAAAACCTGCAAGAGCTGATCGCCTTGTCGAAAAAAACACCGGGCGGTTTGTCCTATGGCACCTCGGGCACCGGCAGCACACCGCACATCGCCGGTGAGCTGTTCAAAATTCGCTCGGGCGCGCAACTCACCCACGTGCCCTACAAAGGCGGTGGCCAGGCCATGATCGATGTGATGGGCGGCAACATCCCGCTGGTCTACACCGCAGTCGCTGGCGCCTATAACCATGTGAAGTCGGGCAAGCTCAAACCCATGGCCGTGTCCAGCCTCCAGCGCGCCAGTTCATTGCCCGATGTGCCCACCTTTGCCGAGAGCGGCGTGAACGATTTCAACGCTGCATCATGGGTGGGTTTTTTGGCACCAGCGCAAACACCGGCGGCCATCATCCAAAAGCTCAATACCGAACTCAATGCCACCTTGAACGACCCGGTGGTGCGCGACAAACTGCGCGTGCTCGGCATCGAGGCCACGCCGGGCAGCCCCGAGGCATTTCGCGATGAAATTCGCCGCGACTTGGGCCGCTATGCACCGGTGGTCAAAGCAGCGGGCATCCAAGTCGAATAAGCCACCTCGCTGACGGCCATCACGGGGCGCGCAAAAACAGCACGCTGCGGGTGTGCGCGTCGACATCGGGCGCGTCCAGCCACTGGCCTCGGCTGCGGCCTTGGGCATGCATCAGCGCTTGGTCGCTGTAGTGCGGATCGCCCCACACGCCGCTTTGCCCCACCGACAACACACCTTGTGCCGCTTGCGGTCGGTCAAAGTCAATCACGCGCCGGGTAGAAGGCCCATAAGTGACCAACCAGGGTGCAGGACCCAACGAATAACTTTGGTTGTTGGGCACTTCGCGCCCACCGGCCATGGCAAACGGCCCCACATTGAACACCCGGTCCAAAGGGCTGACACGGCCCAAGGGGTGCACATGGGTCAAGGTGTGCACCTGGCCCCACGCCCAGTTTTGCACCACAGGACCAAAAGTGGTTTTCAAGTGTTTGACGCTGGCGCGCCAGGCATCGGCCACCACCTGGGCACGGGTTTCCACGCCAGAGGTATCGCGCCGATCCCACCACGGCGACTGGGCATGGGCGGCCAAGCGGGGCAAAGCCATGTCGGCCAAGCGGGTGCGCAAGAGCAACGCCATCCATTCCGGCCCCATCTCATCGGCCATGGCTTGTTGCAACACATCAAAGGCCAACTGGTTCGACAAGGTGGGGGCAATTTTGTCGGCACCGTGCTGGCCATCCCAAGCCAGCAGCAACTCAACCCACATGCGCTCCTCGTCGTTGGCGGCGGCGGCACGCAAGTCATCTGCCATGGGTCGCCAGCTGCGCACAAAGTAATCGGTTTGGTTGTCCAGTTGCAGGGCTTGGGTGTTGCTGGTGTCCCAGCGCACCGTGTCTTGGCCAAGCTGTTGGTACAAGCGCCGGGCCCGGTCGCCGGGGTTGTAGTAACCGGGCACCACGGTGGGCCCCGCAGGCTGGTGGTTGGCCGACACGATGTAACCACGTGCTGGGTTTTCTTCTTGGGGGTTGCGCTCAAAGGGCAAAAACCCCAGTTTGACCGCCTCGCCACGCGCATCGTCCAAGATGCGCGATGGGTCCACGCCATCGGGGCGAATGGCCAAGCGGGCTGCGGCCCACCAACCGATGTCGCCTTGCGCATTGGCCCACAGCACGTTCAAACCTGGCGCATGGACCAGGCTGGCCGCCTGGCGCGCTTTGTCCAGGGTGTTGGCGCGGTTGAGTTGGTAAAAAGCCTCCACGATGGGGTTTTCGGTGTGGTACAGCGTCCACCACAGGGCCAAGGGTTGGCCGCTGGAAGGTGAAGGCAAAGCGTCATTGATCACCGGCCCGTGTGGCGAGCTACGCACTTGCAGCACCACGCTGTCTGCGCCTTTGACCGCAATGGTTTCTTCGCGCAGGCTCAAATCCACCCAGGCACCTTGGTGCCAAATGCGGTTGGGGTTTTTCGGGTCCACCGTGAGCGCCACCAAATCGGTGTCGTCGTTTTGGAACATGGTCAGGCTCCAACCAAAGTCGCGGTTGTGGCCCAACAAGGCCATCGGGTTGAGGGCCAAAAAGTGGCCATACAACTCAAAGCCCGGGCTGCTCAGGTGGGCCTCGTACCAAACCGCTGGCACCGAGTAGGCGATGTGCGGGTCTCCCGCCAACAAGGGGCGACCACTGGCCGTGCGCTGACCCGACACCACCCAGGCGTTGCTGCCCTCGAGCACCGGCATGCCCGCCACATCCATCGCCGCATGCGACCAGCGCATCCATTGGCGGGCATCGCTCAACGCTGCGGGGCTCTTGGAAATGGAAACTCCAGTTGGCATACGCGGCGCACCGCTGTCGGCCAGCGCCACCGCTGGTGCCGACACTGGGGCCGGGGCCGGTTGACGCCAAACGCCATCGGCTTGCCAAGGCCGGTCAAACAAAGCGCTGTAGGCGGGGCCGAGTTCATTGTGGATCTGGGTCAACACCGGTTCGGTGCGAAACCCCGCGGCAAAGCTGTAGGCCATGTATGCGGCCACGCTGAAGGTATCGGCCAGGGTGAACGGCTGGGGTTGGATGCGCAAGAGGTGAAACTCCAGCGGCAAAGGCCGGCTGCTTTGAAACTGGTTCACTCCATCCAAATACGCGAGCATCGCTTGCCCGGCTTCGCTTTGGGTGTCAAAGCGCGCAGCTGCTTGCTCGGCATGGTGGCGCAGGCCCACCGTGCGAAACACCCGATCGGTGTCCAGCAGTTTGGGCCCCAGGACGGCGGCCAACTCGCCTTTGGCCAAGCGGCGCATCATCTCCATCTGGAACAAACGGTCTTGCGCGTGCACAAAGCCCAATGCGCGGTACAAGTCGGCCTCGTTTTGGGCCTGCAAATGGGGCACGCCAAAGTTGTCGTAATGCACCTGAACGGCAGCGCTCAAACCTGTCAACGGCAAGTTTCCATCGCGCTGGGGCAAGCTGTAGCGCCACACGCCCAGTGCCAGCAACACCGCCCCCAAGACCAGCCCCGACACCCAAACCGCAATTTTTTTCATTCCCTGCCTCAGTCATGGTGGCCCCTGTATCGCACAGGTGCCCGTGCCCGATTTCATCACACCTGCGCGCATGGTTGCGACAGTGGTGCGCTACCATGCCTCCATGAAACAAACCATGGACAACGCCACCTTCACCCTGCGCCGCTGGGCCTTGAAACTGGTGCGCAGCTTGCTGTGGTTGAGCGTGGCCGCCTTGGTGTTGGTGGTGGCTTATTTTTTTGCTGCCTATCACTTTGCGTATTCGCGCGGCGAGAGCGTGGGCTATGTGCAAAAAATTTCGCACAAAGGCTGGGTCTGCAAAACCTGGGAGGGTGAACAAGTGCGCGCCTTGGCGGCAGTTCCAGCGATGCCAGAGAAATTTGCGTTCACCGTGCGCGACGCGGCGGTGGTCGATCAGATCAACACCCACATTGGGCAAAAGGTGGTGCTCGAGTACGCCCAGCACAAAGGCTTGCCCGCCTGTTTTGGCGATACCGAGCATTTTGTGACCGCCGTGCGCCCCGCACCCACAACGGGTGAGCCCGATCAAGCCGCCAAGTGACGAAAGTGGCGCACGCCACTTGAGACCTGCTGCCACCAAGCGGTGAAGGACAGGCAAGGCTCGTCCAGGCTTTTGAACAAACGCGCTGGTGACCGGCGCTGCACCGCCAGCCCTGTCCACGCGGGTAACCGCGGGTGGTCCCAGCAAGCCACGCTGCTGGCCTGGGACAAAGCGGTCTGCCAATCGGTGGCCGAACCAAAAGCACACACCGGTGCCAATGCGCCCATGCGCTGGGCCACAAACATCCAGCGCTTGAAACTCCAAGGCATGGCCTGCATCCACTCCTCGCACCACAAGCCCACGGCGACCACGCCGCTGGGCAAATCGCTGGGCAAGGCGGCCAACGACCACGGATGCACCAGCCACACATCGCGTCCGGCCCATGCCTGCGGATCAGGGCTTTGCCAATCCAGCAAAGCGGGGGGACGGTGCAACAGTTCGGGCTCGCTCATGGCCCAGGGGATGCGTTTGAGTTCTTCAGAAATGGTGAACGAGGCCGCGTTGTGCGCCATGATCTCCATCATCTCGATGGGCTTGTCGATCATCGAGCCCCGGCTGTGCCAATCTGCGGGGGCATGGCGGGCCACGGTTTCGGCATTGAACACCCATGGCGGGTCACCGGCCAATCCCGCCACGCGCTGCCAATTGAGCCAATTGCTGGCCACATCGCCATCGAGCAAATGGCCTTGCATCCACTGCGCGGCCACCCGCCAATCGATTTTGCGCACATGCACGATGTAACTGGCCAGCCACAAACGCGCTTGGTGGTGCAAGTAACCACAGCTGTACAACATGCTCACCGCCAAGTCGATGGCGGCAATCCCGGTGGCGGCGTGGCGCACGTCCAGCGGCAGTTCGGCTTTGAAGTCGCCCTCCTGCAAGGGGCCGGGGTGCAAGGCCTGCTGGCCCAGGCTTTCGCCCAAATGGACATACAGGTGCTGCGCATATTCACGCCAGCCCAGCTCATGGATCAAGCGGTGTTGGACGCCGATGCGAAACCGCGCCACCATGGCCCGCGCCACATCTGGCACGCTCAGGTAACCATGGGTGATGTAAGGCGAGAGTTGCGTCACCGCACCGTGCAGCGATTGGCGCGTGCGCGCGTAGTCGTGCACTTGCACCGCCGCCATGCGGGCATGTGCAGCTTCCAGGGTGGGGGGGAATTCAGGGTGTATCAGCATGGCGCAAAAAGGGAGCAGATTGTGCACGCTCACACTGGCCGCGCGGTCCCAAGGACTTGGGAGTCGCGGAATTCTAACCAGACCACCCCCAGGCCCGGGGGTGGGTGCAGGCCTGCGTTGCAAACCTTGTGGGCGCAAGCCACTGCCCCATGCGACAAGCGCAGGCCGAAGGCCCGCGCGGTCAGGCCAGGGCCTGTTCCAAGGCGTCGACGAACATGGCGGCCACATCAAAGCCGGTTTGGTCCATGATTTCGCGAAAGCAGGTGGGGCTGGTGACATTGACCTCGGTGAGGCAGTCGCCAATCACATCCAAGCCCACCAACAACAGGCCACGGGCTGCCAACTGGGGGCCGAGGTCGGCGGCAATGGCCTGGTCGCGCACGCTCAGCGGCTGCGCCACGCCTTTGCCACCGGCGGCCAGGTTGCCGCGCACCTCACCGCCTTGGGGGATGCGTGCCAGCGCAAACGGCACGGCCTGGCCACCAATCACCAGCACGCGTTTGTCGCCCTGTTCAATGGCAGGGATGTACTTTTGCACCATCAGGCTTTGGGCGCCATCGCGGTTCAGGGTTTCGATGATGCCGCCCAGGTTCAGGCCATCGGCGCGCACCCGAAAAATGCCCATCCCTCCCATGCCATCCAAGGGCTTCAAGATGATGTCGTGGTGCTCGGCATGAAAGTCACGCACGTCTTGCGCACTGCGCGTGACCAGCGTGGGGCTGGCGTACTGGGCGAATTCCATCAGGGCGAGTTTTTCGGGGTGGTCGCGCAAGGCCGCAGGTTTGTTGAACACCCGCGCGCCCTCCACCTCGGCACGCTCGAGCAAATGCGTAGCGTAAAAAAATTCGCTGTCAAAGGGGGGATCTTTGCGCATCACCACCGCGCCCAAGCTGTGCAAAGCGCGCACAGCGCTGTCTTGCACGCGAAACCACGGGTCGGCACCCTCTTGCAACACGATGTGCTGCATGGGCGCTTGCACCTGGCCACCACTGCGCCACGACAGGTCTTGGGTTTCGCAGGCCCAGATGGCGTGGCCCCGGCGCTGGGCCTCGCGCATCATCACAAAGGTGCTGTCTTTGTAGATTTTGAAAGACGCAAGCGGGTCGGCAACAAATAGGATGTCCATGGCCGGCAAGCTTAGCAGTGAAAGCAACTTGGGCGCAGCGCGCTCAAATTTCGATTTTGCTGCCCAGCTCCACCACCGAGTTGCTGGGCAACTTCAAGAAGTCGGCCGCCGCACTGGCGTTGAGGTGCATTTGCGCAAACAGTTTTTCGCGCCACTGCGCCATCTCGCCATGCACCGTGGGCACGATGCTGTCGCGCGACAAAAAGTAGCTGGTGTTCATCGGCTCGAGGTCGCAACCACGCCCGTGCAACAAGCTCAGCGCCAAGGGCACATCGGGGTCGTTTTTAAAACCGTAATGGATGGTCACCTGCCAACAGTCATGGCCCAGCGACTCGGTCTCAATGCGCTTGTCCAGCCCAATCCAGGGCACCTCGTGGTTGCGCACCGTGACAAACAGGTTTTGCGCATGCAGCACCTTGTTGTGTTTGAGGTTGTGCAACAAGGCATTGGGCACAGCGCCCGGGTCAGCGGTCAAAAACACCGCCGTGCCCGACACCCGGGTGGGCGGCACGGTGAACACCGAATCCAAAAACGAGCGCAGGTCAATGGCGTCGTCACGCAACTTGTTGCTGAGCAGCTCTCGGCCATCGCGCCAGGTGAGCATCAACAACAAAATCAGCCCACCAATGGCCAGGGGGAACCAGCCACCATCGGAAAATTTCAGCAAGTTGGAGGCCCAAAACGCCAAGTCCACCACAAAGAAAAAGCCGGTCGCGGCCAGGCACAACCACAGCGGGTAATTCCAGCTGTAGCGGATGACAAAAAACGTCAGCACCGTGGTGATCAGCATGTCGGTGCACACCGCAATGCCGTAAGCCGCCGCCAAATTACTTGACGATTTGAACAGCGCCACCGCCAACACGATGGCCACAAACAGTCCCCAGTTGACAAAGGGGATGTAAATTTGCCCGGTGTCGCGCACGCTGGTGTGCAGCACCTGTAAACGCGGCAAAAAGCCCAACTGAATGACCTGCTTGGTCACGCTGAATGCGCCCGAAATCAAGGCCTGCGACGCAATCACCGTGGCGGCAGTGGCCAAAATGACCAAGGGCAACAGCATCCAATCGGGCGCCATGTTGTAGAAGGGGTTTTTCACCGCATCGGGGTTGTTGAGCAGCAAAGCACCTTGGCCAAAGTAGTTCAGGGTGAGCGCAGGCATGACCACCGAAAACCAAGCGATGCGGATGGGCTGTTTGCCAAAGTGGCCCATGTCGGCATACAAGGCCTCACCACCGGTCACGCACAACACCACCGCGCCCAAAATGATGAAGGTGGTACCCGGGTCGTTCCACATGAATCGGATGGCATGGTGCGGGCTGATGGCCCACAAAATCATCGGTTCAGTGGCGATGTGATACACACCCAGCAGCGCAATGGTGATGAACCACACCACGGTGATCGGGCCAAACAACTTGCCAATGCCACTGGTGCCGTGCTTTTGCACCGCAAACAAACAAAACAAAATCACCAAGGTCAGGGGCACCACATATTTGGAGAGCCCTGGAGAAATCACCTCCAAGCCCTCCACCGCCGACAGCACCGAGATGGCCGGGGTGATCACCCCGTCGCCATAAAACAAACAGGTGCCAAAAATACCCACCACCAGCAGCACCCGGCGCAGCTTGGGCTTGTCTTTGACCGATTGCGAAGCCAGCGCCAACATGGCCACCAAACCACCCTCGCCGTTGTTGTCGGCCCGCAGCACCAAACTCACATATTTGAGCGAAACAATGACGGTCAAGGTCCAAAAGAAGATGGACAAAATACCGTAAATATTGTCGGGGGTGAAGGCCACATGGCCCGAACCAAACACCTCTTTGACCGCATACAAGACACTGGTGCCAATGTCGCCGTAGACCACACCGATGGCCCCCAAGGTGAGGGCGGCCAAAGAAGATTTTTGATGTTGCATGAAATTCGCGCGGAGCCGGGCAAGAGCGGCATTATGCGAGCTTCCGGGCGTTTGGAAACCCTTTTCGATCGGCTGGCGACTCTAAATATCGCGCCTGAGGCCTTTAATCGTAAATTTCCGCGTCCGGGTCGGTGGATTCGAGCTCGTAGCTGGCCGCCAACATGGCCAAACGGCCAATCACGCCGTACATGTAAAAACGGTTGGGCACGCTGGCCCCCGCTTTGACGCCAGGTTGGGGCGTGTGGGCGCTTTGCTCGAACGCCAAGGGCACAAAGCTCGACCCTGGGGCGTTGAGGTTTTCGTCCACGCCGCGCTCGGCATGCACCCGGTAAAAGCCGCCCACCACATAGCGGTCCATCATGTAGACCACCGGCTCGGCCACCGCGTCGTTGATGCGCTCGTTGGTCAGCACGCCTTCTTGAATGATGACCTCGCTCACCTCTTGACCATCTTTGATGACGCTCATTTTGTTGCGGGTTTTGCGGTTGATCACCTCCAGGTCTTTGACATCGCGCACCGTCATGATGCCCATGCCATAGGTGCCGTTGTCGGCCTTGACCACCACAAACGGCTTTTCATTGATGCCGTACTCTTTGTATTTGCGCCGGGTTTTGGTCAGCAAAGCGTCCACATGGCTGCGCAACGACTCCATGCCCGCGCTTTCGCTGAAATCCACCTCGCCGCATTGGCTGAACATGGGGTTGATCAACCACGGGTCAATGCCCAGCAACTTGCCAAAGCGCTTGGATACCTCCTCATAACAGGCAAAGTGCTGGCTCTTGCGCCGCACGCACCAACCCGCATGCAGCGGGGGCAGCAAAAACTGCTCGTGCAGGTCTTCCAAGATGCCGGGGATGCCCGCGCTCAAGTCGTTGTTGAGCAAGATGGTGCAGGGGTCAAAGTCCTTCAGCCCCAAGCGGGTTTTGTTGCGGATCACCGGCTCCAAGGTCACCGCATCGCCGTTGGGCAGATCGATGGTGGTGTTCTCTTTGATCTCGGGGTTGATCGAGCCAATGCGCACATTCAGGCCCGCCATGTTGAAGATGCGCGCCAGTTGCGCCACATTGCTCAAATAAAAGGTGTTGCGGGTGTGGTTCTCGGGGATCAACAGCAGGTTGCGCGCCTCGGGGCAGATTTTCTCAATCGCGGCCATCGCCGCTTGCACCGCCAAGGGCAGCATTTCGGGCGTGAGGTTGTTCCAGCCGCCGGGGTAAAGGTTGGTGTCCACGGGGGCCAACTTGAAACCCGCATTGCGCACGTCCACCGAGGTGTAGAACGGTGGCGTGTGCTCCATCCACTCCATGCGAAACCAGCGCTCGATGGCAGGCATGGAGTCGAGGATGCGTTGCTCGAGCTCGTTGATGGGGCCAGTGAGCGCGGTGATGAGGTGAGGAACCATGGGGTCGCTTATAGATATGAGAGTGGTGCTTAAGTGGGGGTGATTCTGACAGCTTCAAGCAGTGGGCTGAGACAGGCTTACAAAATCAGGAACTTCGCCTTTAAGAAGAATCCGCAAGTTCACTTTAGGCCAGCAGCCATGGACTTTGGCATTGAATTATTTAAAAATACATTGAAAATCTAATGTCAGGCGTTAAAATTTCAATGATGATTGACCGCCAATTCCTTTCAACGCTGACCCAACGCCTGCAAGAGTCCCCGGCTGTGGTGTTGCTTGGGCCGCGCCAAGTGGGCAAAACCACCTTGGCCCTGCAAGTGTCTGCCAACTGGCCAGCGGGCAGCACTTATCTGGACCTTGAGCGCCCAGCTGACCGCTTGCGGCTGGACGATGCCGATGCTTTTTTGCGCTCCCAGGGCAGCAAGCTGGTGATACTGGATGAGATCCACCGCATGCCCGGCTTGTTTGACATTTTGCGCGGCATCATTGACGAGCGGCGTCGCGACGGTCAACGCTTTGGCCATTTTTTGCTGTTGGGCTCGGCCTCGCTGGACTTGATGCAGCAAAGCAGTGAAACCCTGGCCGGGCGCGTGGCCTATGTGGATTTGGGGCCAATTCAAGCCTTGGAGTGGGCATCGACAGACCTGGACACCCTTTGGCTGCGCGGCGGTTTTCCAAACAGTTTGCTGGCCGCCAATGAGGCCGCCAGCCTGCGCTGGCGCGAGGACTTTGTGCGAAGTTACTTGCAGCGCGATGTGCCCATGTTCGCCCCTCGCCTGCCCGCTGAAACCGTGGGCAGGTTGTGGACCATGTTGGCCCATCAGCAGGGCGCATTTTTGCAACAAAGCCGCTTCGCCAGTGGCTTGGGCGTCAGCAGCCCCACTTTGGAGCGCTACATCGATTTGCTGGTCGACTTGCAATTGGTGCGCCGCTTGCGGCCATGGAGTGTCAACACTGGCAAGCGATTGGTGAAAGCGCCCAAGGTGTATGTGCGTGACAGCGGTTTGGTGCATGCGTTGTTGGGCCTGGAGAATGTTCACGCCGTGGCTGGGCACCCCGTGTGTGGTTTGAGCTATGAAGGCTTTTGCATCGACAACTTGCTGGCGGCCACCCAAGCCCGTGTCACGCCCTACACCTACCGCACCCACGCGGGGGCTGAAATTGACTTGGTCTTGGAGCGCGGCGGAAAACCCTGGATGGCCATTGACATCAAACGCTCGACCGCGCCCACTTTGAGCAAAGGCTTTGGATTGGCTTGCGATGATTTAGACATTTCCCAGCGCTTTGTGGTTTACCCCGGCACCGAACGTTTTCCCATGAGGCATGGTGCACAAGCGATGGGCTTGCTGGAATTGATGCAGGTCTTGCAAACTGCGTGACAGACGCTAAGCCAACGGCAAAACAGGTGCTGACGATGACTCTGGCCGAATCCAATCGCCAACAGGTTGTCGGGGCCATTCACTGTTGCTGAGTTAAGCAGTCAAGCGCTTTCGTGCTGTCGCTTTTGACTTACTGGTTAAACCTTGCGCTTCTTTGGCAAATGCCAGCATGTGTGCCAGGGCCTTGTTGACCGCCTCAGAGGTCGGAAATGCCTTTTGTATATCTGGCTGCAACACGACGACATTGCTGTCTTGCAAAAACCTCTTATGGTATTTACCGCGAACACCATGACCCAACTGCTCACGCTGAAGCACAGGTATGTCGAGGTCAGTCGTTTTGGTAGATGCTTTTTTCATATCGTGTTGCCTTTCTGGCACTGATGATCCTAATCCCGTTTCGACGTTCTGTGTGCACAACCACCAAAAGTCGACCTTTGCCAGACATTCCATAAGTTCGACTTCTATCTTCAACCTCGGTGTGGTCCGTGTCAGCGAAGGTCAGGGCCGATGCATCACCAAAAATGCTCACGGCCTCGTCAAATGAAACACCATGCTTGCGCAAATTACTGGCGGCTTTTTGCACGTCCCATTCAAACTTAAACACATGGCCCCCAAATTTGGCTGAATCGTTAACCCCGCACTTCCCCCGCCCCCAACACCACATATTTCAACGAGGTGAGGCCCTCAATGCCCACCGGCCCACGGGCGTGGAATTTGTCGGTTGAGATGCCAATCTCTGCACCCAAGCCATATTCAAAGCCATCGGCAAAGCGGGTGCTGGCGTTGACGATGACGCTGGCCGAATCGACCTCGCGCATGAAGCGCTGGCTGTGCACATGGTTCAGCGTGAGGATGGCGTCGGTGTGGTGGCTGCTGTAGTGGTTGATGTGGGCAATGGCCGCGTCCAAGCCGTCCACCACCTTG
Organism: Limnohabitans rimovensis (SeqCode); assembly: GCF_965234775.1. Lineage (GTDB taxonomy): Bacteria > Pseudomonadota > Gammaproteobacteria > Burkholderiales > Burkholderiaceae_C > Limnohabitans > Limnohabitans rimovensis. The sequence goes on from NZ_OZ248572.1 coordinate 58,118, forward strand.
ATGCTGATGATGGGCGCCAAATACTCCTCGAACCAATCTTGCTCGGTGGCGTCTTTGAGCACCGCGCCTTTGACGCCTTGCAACAAGGCTTTGGCCTCGGAGCAGCAACGCATTTCCACGCCTTTGTCGGCAAACACTTGGCCGATGCGCGGCAAAAACGCCGCCGCCACACCGCGCGCCACCAACAGGCTTTCTGTGGCGTTGCAGGGGCTGTATTTTTGGGTTTTGGCGTTGTCTACGACTGTCAGCGCCATGTCCAAGTCGCACGGGTCGTCCACATAAGTGTGGCAGTTGCCGTCCAAATGTTTGATGACCGGCACCTTGGCGTCTTGGCTGATGCGCTCGATCAAGCCCTTGCCGCCGCGCGGGATGACCACGTCCACATAGGCGGGCATGGTGATGAGTTCACCCACGGCTGCGCGGTCGGTGGTGGGCACGAGTTGCACCGCATCGGTGGGCAAACCGGCCTCGGCCAAGGCTTGTTGCACCAGCGCAGCCAAGGCTTTGTTGGAGTCAATCGCCTCAGAGCCGCCGCGCAAGATGCAGGCATTGCCGCTTTTGATGGCGAGTGACGCCGCTTCGATGGTGACGTTGGGGCGGCTCTCGTAAATCATGCCAAACACGCCAATGGGTACGCGCATTTGCCCGACGCGAATACCGCTGGGCTGCTGGCTCATGCCGCTGATGCTGCCAATGATGTCGGGCATGGATGCCAGTTGCTCGCAACCCACAGCGCAGGTTTCAAGCGTTTGCGGCGAGAGCTTCAGGCGATCGACCATGGGCGCGGCCAAACCGGCGGCTTGGGCGCGGCTCAGGTCTTTGGCGTTGTCGGTTTGCAAAGCAGCGGTGTGTTCGCGCAGCAAACGCGCCAGCACCCGCAAGGCTTGGGCTTTTTGCGCCGCCGTGGCCCGCGCCATGCCCGCGGCCGCGCAACGCGCTTGCAGGCCCAAGGTGCGCATGAGTTCGGGGATGGTGGCGGCGGCGTTCATGGGCTGATTTTGGCAGAGGGTCGCTGAAGGCTAAAAAGGGTTGCGAAGGGTGCCAAGGATTGCCAAGGCCCCTGTGCGCTCAATCCATTTTGAGGTTGATGGACTTGAGCAACTGTGACCAGTCTTTCAGGTCAGTCGCAATTTGCGCGGCAAAGTCTTCGGGGCTGCCGCCCACGGGCTCGATGGCGTCGGCGCTGAGCTTGGCCTGAAAGTCGGGGCGCTTCAAAATGGACAGCACATCGGCGTTGATTTTCTTCACCAAATCAGCGGGCATGCCTTTGGGGCCCATCAAGCCGTACCAGGCCTCGATCTTGAAGCCGGGCAAGACCTCGGCAATGGCGGGGACATTGGGCAGGGCTTTGGCGCGTTTGGCGCTGGTCACGCCCAAGGCCTTGAGCTTGCCACCTTGGGTGAGTTGGATGGAGGCAGTGATGCCGCCAAAGATCAGGGGCACATGGCCGGCCATCACATCGTTGACGCCTTGGCCAAAGCCTTTGTAGGGAATGTGCGCAATGTCCAGCCCCGCCATGCTCTTGAGCATTTCACCCGACAAATGCTGCTGGCCGCCCGGGCCGCTGGAGGCGTAGCTGATTTTTCCGGGCTGCTTTTTGGCCAGGGCGATCAGCTCTTTGACATCGTTGGCCGGAAAGCCAGGGTAGGCCAGCATCACAAACGGGCCGGTGGCCACGTTGGCAATCGGGCTCAGGTCTCTGACCGGGTTGTAGGGGATGTTGGTGTACAAATTGGGCGCGATGGTGATGGACGCATCGGCCGCAAACAACAAGGTGTAGCCATCGGGCGCGGCCTTGGCTACAAAGTCGGTGCCAATGGTGCCACTGGCGCCAGTTTTGTTTTCCACCACCACCGACTGTTTCCACAGCGTGCCCAGTTCTTGCGCCAGCACCCGGCCATAAATGTCGGGCGTGCCACCGGGCGGGAAGGTGACGATGATCTTCACCGGCTTGTTGGGAAAGGGCTGCGCGCCCACGGTGCCCGCCAAAGTGAATGCGGCCAAAGTGGCCCACAGCAAGCGTTGCAAAGTTGTTTTCATGGAAGTGGCCCTTATGAACGTCGAAAACCCAAGTGTCGCAAATTTCAAATCTGAAACTCAATCAAGAACGGCCCGGGGCGGGCACAGGCGGCGGCAAAGGCATCGGCAAAGCCCTCCAGGGTTTGCACCCGCACCGCCTCGACACCCATGCCGTTGGCCAGTTGCACCCAGTTGAGTTCGGGGCGGGCCAGGTCAAACAGCTCGTTGGACGCGGGGCCGGGTTGGGCCCCCACGGCCAGCAACTCGCCTTGCAAAATTTTGTACACGCGGTTGGCAAACACCACATTGACCACGTTAAGCCGCTCGCGCGCCTGGGTCCACAGCGATTGCAAGGCATACATGCCACCACCGTCGGACTGCAAGCACACGGTTTTGCGCTCCGGGCAGGCCACGGCTGCACCGGTGGCACAAGGAAAGCCGTGGCCAATCGCGCCGCCAGTGATTTGCAACCAGTCGTTGGCTGCTGCTCCAAAGGTGTGGCCAAACAGGCTGCGCCCAGAGGTCACCGCGTCTTCGACCACGATGGCGTTGTCGGGCAAGAGCGCGGCCAAGGTGACGGCAAAGGCGTCGGGGCTGAAGGCGCCATGCTGCACCGTCGGACGCGGCCCGGTATCGGGTGCGCCCGCCCAAGCCGGTGCGCCCAAAGCGTCGGCCAGCCATTCGAGCGCGGCCACCGCGTCTTGGTCGGGGCGGGCCAGCACATGCATTTGGGCGTCGGGTGGGGACATCAGACTGGGCTTGCCGGGGTAGCCAAAAAACGCAGTGGGGGGTTTGGCCCCCACCAAGACCACATGTTGGTGGCCGGCCAATGATTTGAGCGCGCCTTCAATCGCATAAGGGATGCGGTCGATGGGCACACGCCCGCGCCCGCGCGGCATGCGCGCCACCTGGGCCGACGCACGCAAAGCCACACCCGTGGCCAGCGCAATGCGGTGCGCCGCTTGTTGACCGGCCTCGCTCAAGGCTTGGCCGGAGAGCACCATCACCGTGGGCTCGCGCCGACGCAGCAGTTGCACCAGGTGCGAGAGCACCTCGGGGGCCACCGCGTCGCGCATGGGCACGGGCAAAGCGTCGGCCACCACGCCGCCTGCGCCCCAGGCGGTGTCGGCGGGCAAGATCAGGCTGGCGATGTGGCCCGGTGCGCTGCGCGCGGCTTGCACCGCTTGCGCGCCATCGGCGCCGACCTGGGCGCTGGATGCGCTGGTGCGCACCCAATGCGAGGTGGCCCGCGCCAACCCTTCGGTGTCGGCGGTGAGCGGCGAGTCAAACGGGCGGTGGTAGACGGCATGGTCACCAATCAGGTTGACCATGGGGGTGTTGGCGCGGCGCGCGTTGTGGACATTGGCAATGCCATTGGCAAACCCAGGCCCGCAATGGAGCAAGGTGGCCGCGGGTTTGCCGGCCATGCGGCCGTAACCATCGGCACAACCGGTGACCACGGTTTCGGCCAAACCCAAGACGCAGCGCATGCCCGCGACCTTGTCCAGGGCGGCCACGAAATGCATCTCCGATGTGCCCGGGTTGGCAAAACAAGTGTCCACCCCACTGGCCAGCAGGCTGCGCACCAAACTTTCAGCACCGTTCATCTTGTCCTTTCCATCGGCAGAAAAACTGCGCGGTTCAGTGTATCGCCCAGGCGCAACGCCGCATCAACGTGGGCGACATTGGCGGGTGAGCATCATGGCCAAGCGCTGCAAGGCCTGCCAGGGCTCGTGCGGCCACGCGGCGGGGCGCAGGCCTTTGACAATGCCATCGACTTGGTGCGCGGCCCACAGCAAACGGTCCACCGTGGTGGCGCTCATGCCAGGGACGATGCGCTCGAACAAGCGCTCTTTCACGCCCCAAATGCGCAACTCGCGCAGCGCCATTGGCAGGGGGCGGCCGGCCAACACCGCGTCTTTGACGCGCTTGAGGTTGCGGATGTCTTCGGCCAGGGTGTGGTGCACCAGCACAGCAGCCACGCCTTCGGCTTGCAAGCCCTCGAGCATGCGCTGAACGCGTGCGGTTTGGCCGGCCAAAGCCGCCTCGGTGAGCTTGAACACATTGAAGCGCGCCACATCCAGCACCGCGCTTTCGACCTGCTCTTGGGTCAATTCGCCTTCGGGGTAGAGCAAGGCGAGCTTTTGAATCTCTTGGTGCGCGGCGAGCAAGTTGCCCTCGACCTTGTCGGCAAAAAAGCGCAAGCAGCGCTGACCGGCTTCGCCAGGCTCGACGCGCTGGCCTTGGTCGGCCATGCGCTGGGCGATCCAGGTGGGCAAGGCGGCGCGCTCGACCGTCTCAAACGCCAGGCCGACGCCCGCGCCTTCCAAGGCCTCAAACCAGGCGCTGCTTTTGGTGGCTTTGTCCAATCGGGGCAGGCTGACCAAAGTGAGCACATCGGGGCTGTCGGCGGCGCGCTCGGCCAGTTGCTGCAAAGCGGCGCTGCCTTCTTTGCCCGGCTTGCCCGAGGGAATGCGCACCTCGACCAGTTGGCGGTCGCCAAACAAGCCCATGGACGCGCCGCTGGCCAACACCTCGGCCCAGTCAAAATGTGCCCCCGCCACCGTGAACACGGTGCGCTCGGTGAAGCCTTGGGCTCGGGCGCTGGCGCGAATGGCGTCGGCCGCCTCTTGCACCAGCAAGGGCTCGTCACCATGCAGCACATACAGGCTGCGCAAACCTTTTTCCAGATGGGTGCCGAGCTGGGTGGGAGAGACTTGCACGGGCGTCGCTCAAAGGCTGGTCAACGCGGCCATGCGGCGAACAATTTGGCCGACCAAGTCTTTGCCCATGTTGCTGTAAAGCATTTGCTCTTCTTGGTCCTTGGACAAGGCCAGGGTTTCGTTGTAGCTGATGTCGGTGGTGGACACCAACAAGGTTTCAGGGATCAGCTCTTTGCCCTCGCGGGTGCGCAAGCGAAAGCGCAAATTGGTGCGCAACAAAAACTCGCGCACCGAGCCCGACGATGTGCGCCCAGCCACCACCTTCTCGCGCTGCTCTTGCAGCAACTCAAAAATCACCTCGGCGCGCTCGACCTGGCGCTGATCGATGATGACCTCGACACCGCCGGTGCCGGCCACCTGGCGCGACAACTCAATGAGCAGGGGCGAGGCCGCGATGGGGCCGGTGTACAGGGTTTTGAAAGGAAACTTTTGCGACGACCTGAGCGCAAAACCACACGAGGCCAAGACCACCGCCGACAGCGGGGCCAAGGCACTGCGCAACCAGGCTCGGCGCTGGGTGGTGTACATCACAACACCACGTTGACCAAACGCCCCGGCACCACGATCACCTTTTTCGGTGCCGCGCCTTGGGCTTGTTTTTGAAAGGCTTCACTGGCCAAAGCCGCTTGTTCGATGTCGTCTTTGCTGGCGGTGGCGGGCACCGAAATGGAGCCGCGCAATTTGCCGTTGACTTGCAGCATGAGTTCAATCTCGTCGCGCAGCAAGGCGCTCTCGTCCACGCTGGGCCAAGCCGCGTCGAGCAAGTCGCCGGTGCGAGCGGCGTAGCCCAGCTCTGCCCACAAATGGGCGCTGATGTGGGGACAAGCGGGGTAGAGCATGCGCAGCAACACCGAGGTGCCTTCGCACAGCACCGCTTGGTCACCGGGGCTGCCGTCGGTTTTAAAGTCTTCCAAGGCATTGAGCAGTTTCATGCAGCCCGACACCACGGTGTTGTATTGCATGCGCTCGTAGTCATAGCTGACTTGTTTGAGCGTCAGGTGCACATCGCGTCGCAGGTCGGCAGCAAGCTTGCGGCAGCTGGCTTGGCTCAAGTTGCCTGCGGTCGCTGCCTTGAGGCTGGCTTCGTGCTTGAAAGCAAAGTTCCACACCCGGCGCAAAAACCGGAAGCTGCCCTCCACCGCCGAATCGTTCCACTCCAGCGTGGCCTCGGGCGGGGCGGTGAACATGGTGTACAGGCGAGCGGTGTCGGCGCCATATTTTTCGATCAGGTCTTGCGGGTCCACGCCGTTGTTTTTGGACTTGGACATGGTGCCCACGCCCTCGTAGTCGATGGCGGTGCCCACAGGCAGTTTGCCGTCGCCACTGTCGGCTGCGTTTTTCAGCTTGGCGCCCACCACTTTGCCGGTGTCGTCCAGCACATGCTCGACATCGTGCGGCCAGAAATAGTCTTTGCCGCCCTTGGCGGTGCGACGCGAATAAATGTGGTTCAGCACCATGCCTTGGGTGAGCAGTTTGGTGAAGGGCTCATCGACCTTCACCAGCCCGAGGTCGCGCATCACCTTGGTCCAAAACCGCGCGTAGAGCAGGTGCAGGATGGCGTGCTCAATCCCGCCGATGTACTGGTCCATGCCGCTGCCACCCGTGGCGTGTTGGGCGTCGCGCATCCAGTACTGCGTGCCCTCGGCCACCATGGCGTCGGTGTGGGTCGGGTCGCAGTAGCGCATGAAGTACCACGACGAATCGACAAAGGTGTCCATGGTGTCGGTTTCGCGCCGTGCGGGTTTGCCGCAGGTGGGGCAGACCACACCCCTGTGGAAACCTTCGTGCTTGTGCAGCGGGTTGCCCGAGCCGTCAGGGATGCAGTCTTGCGGCAGGATCACGGGCAGGTCTTTTTCAGGCACCGGCACGGCGCCATGTTCGTCGCAGTGGATGATGGGAATCGGTGTGCCCCAGTAGCGCTGACGGCTCACGCCCCAGTCGCGCAAACGCCAGGTGATTTTTTTCTCGCCCAAACCTTTGGCTTGCAGCAAGTCGGCCACTTTGTCTACCGCTGCTTTGAAGCGGAGGCCATCGAGTTCGCCCGAATTGACGCACACACCGTCTTTGGTGGCGTACCACTCTTGCCATTGACCCTGATCAAACTGGAACTTGGTGGAGACGTCTGTGCCAGAGGCTGTCGATTTCGCCAAGGCGGCTGGTGCGGGGGCAGCCCCCGGTGAGGAATCGGAGCTTGCGACTGACGAGCCGGGGGTTGCCCCCGCATCGGCCGCCACCACGCCAAGGCCAACCACCTGCTTGATCGGCAACTGGTACTTGAGCGCAAACGCAAAGTCGCGCTCGTCGTGCGCGGGCACACCCATGACCGCGCCGTCGCCATAGCTCATCAGCACATAGTTGCCGACCCACACCGCCACTTGTGCGCCAGTGAGGGGGTGGGTGACATGCAATCCCGTGGCCATGCCCACCTTGTCTTTGACGGCCAACTCGGCTTCTGTGGTGCCGCCCTCTTTGCATTCTTCCAAGAAGGCCGCCAGCTTGGGGTTAGCGGCCGCCGCGTGCAGCGCCAAGGGGTGTTCAGGGGCCACGGCACAAAAAGTCACGCCCATGATGGTGTCGGCGCGGGTGGTGAACACGTACATGCGGCCGTCTTGGATCAGTTTCCCATCGGCACCTTGGATGGTGTGGGGGAAGGCAAAGCGAACACCCTCGCTCTTGCCGATCCAGTTTTCTTGCATCAGGCGTACCTTGTCGGGCCAACCGTTCAAGGTGGCCTTGGGGTTGCCGACCTGCACATGGTCGAGCAGTTCTTGCGCGTAGTCGGTGATCTTCAGGTAGTAGCCCGGGATTTCGCGCTTTTCCACCACCGCACCTGTGCGCCAGCCTTTGCCGTCGATGACCTGTTCGTTGGCCAACACAGTTTGGTCCACCGGGTCCCAGTTCACCACTTGGGTCTTGCGGTAGGCCACGCCTTTTTCCAGCATCTTCAAAAACAGCCACTGGTTCCACTTGTAATACGTCGCATCGCAGGTGGCGACTTCGCGGCTCCAGTCGATGGCCAAGCCCATGGCCTGCATCTGCTTTTTCATGTAAGCGATGTTTTCGTAAGTCCACTTGGCGGGTGGCACACCGTTCTTGAGCGCCGCGTTTTCGGCCGGCAAACCAAATGCGTCCCAACCCATGGGCATCAAGACGTTATAGCCCTTCATGCGCAGGTGGCGCGTGAGCATGTCGTTGATGGTGTAGTTGCGCACATGGCCCATGTGCAGCTTGCCGCTTGGGTAAGGCAGCATGGAGCAGGCGTAGTACTTGGGGCGGCTGGTGTCTTCGCTGACGCGGTAGACGTCTTTGGAGACCCATTCGGCTTGGGTGGCCGATTCAACGGCAGAAGGTTGGTAGGTGTCTTGCATGGGGCTCAATGAGAAACCCCGCCTGGGCGCAGGGGCCTGGGGTCGGGGGAGTGGCGGGATTTTAGGCGCTGGGCCGATGCCTGGGCCGCTGGCGCTTGCAGCCCTGACCTCAGGGTTTGGCGCTGGGGCGCAAGACCAAATCCAGCTGCTGCCAGCCCTGGGCTTGCACAGCCGCCATCAATTCGGCCACCCGGCCGTAAGCGGCAGCTTGATCGGCGCGCAGTTGCAAGCGCGCTTGCGGGTTGGCCGCTTGCTCGGCCTGCAAGGCTTGCAGGAGTTCGTTCAGGCCCGTGGCCCGGCCTTGCCAATGCCACTGGCCCTGGGCATTGATGTCGATCACCACCGGCTGGACGGTGGCTGCGTTCGCGCCCTGCGCGCCAGCCGTGGGCAAGTCCAGTGGCAGCTGAATCCCAGCCATCGGGGCGCACAACAAGAAGATGAGCATGAGCACCAAAAACACATCGACCAAGGGGGTGGCGTTGATCTCGCTGATGGGCGCGGCCTCTTGGTTTGCGCTTGAAAGTCGTGCAAAAGCCATGGTGCGCCTCACTCCCGATTCGGGGATCGCAGGGCCAGCAGATCGTGTGCAAAACCTTCCAGTTCTGCCTCCAACACCCGGGCTTGGCGCGACAACAGGTTGTGGGCGATCAGAGCGGGTATCGCCACGCCCAACCCCAAGGCGGTCATGAGCAAGGCCTCGCCCACGGGCGCGGCCAATCGGTCCAGGCCCACCAAGGCCGAGGCGTCCAAGCCCAGCATGGCGCGGCGGATGCCCCACACCGTGCCCAGCAGTCCGACAAATGGCGCACTGGCCGCCACGCTGGCCAAAAAGGTGTGGCCGTGGTGCAAACGCGCACTGGCCTGATGCAAGGCGTCGCGCAAAGCGCGCTCGGTCTGCGCAGTCACCGTGGTGCTGGCCGCCAAGGTGCCGGCCAGCGGTGCTTGGGCGGCTTGGGCCAAGCGTGACAGCAAGCCTTCTTTTTCCGTGTCTTGCAACACCTGCAGGCCTTGCTGCCAATGGGGAGCTTGCCAAAACAAGGCCTTGGACAGGTTCAGGTCGTGGTGCACACGGCGCAGTCGCCAAGCTTGGCTGAGCAAAACAGCCCAGGTGCTGATGGATGCCGCCAACAACAAGCCCAGCACCACGCCAGAGACGGCGTCCGCAGGGGCCCAGCCAGGCAGCACAGCGGCCTCTAGCGCAGGTTCAGCACATCGAACATGTCGTACAGACCATGGCGCTGGGCGGCCAAGAACCAGGCCGCGCGCATGCTGCCTTGGGCATAGGTGGCGCGGCTGGAGGATTTGTGGGTGATCTCGATGCGCTCGCCGGTGCCGGCAAACAACACCGTGTGGTCACCCACGATGTCGCCACCGCGAATGGTGGCAAAACCAATGCTGGAGGGGTCGCGCTCGCCGGTGTGTCCCTCGCGGGCATACACCGCACAGTCTTTCAGGTCGCGCCCCAAAGCTTGGGCAACCACTTCGCCCATTTTCAGCGCCGTGCCAGACGGGGCATCGACTTTGTGGCGGTGGTGGGCCTCGATGATTTCAATGTCGTAACCGGTGGCCATGGCCTGGGCTGCCATGGCCAGCAACTTGAGGGTGACGTTCACGCCCACGCTCATATTGGGTGCCATGACCACCGCGATGCGCTGAGCGGTTTGGGCGATCTGCTCTTTTTGTGCTTCGCTGAAACCGGTGGTGCCAATGACCATGTGCACACCCATGTCGGCGCAGGCCTGCGCGTGGAGCAAGGTGCCCTCAGGGCGGGTGAAATCGATCAGCACCTGGGCCTGGGCCAAGCCTTGGCGCAGATCAGAGGTGATGGTCACACCACTGCTGTGCCCCAAAAAGGCCGTGGCATCACTGCCAATGGCCGGGCTGCTGGCGACATCCAAGGCGCCCACCAATTGGGCATGGGGGTCGTTGTTCACCGCTTCGATCAGCATGTGGCCCATGCGGCCGCTGGCGCCAGCGACGGCAATGCGCAAAGGGGTTTGGGGCGTGGTCATGGGGGTCAAAGCAGCCCAGCTCAACGCTGGACGGGCTCCAGGGGCGGGTAGCTCATGCTCACCGGCGCTTCGCTGCTGGGGGCCGGTGCCACAGGCCCTTTGGGCTTGAACTTGCTCAATTCGGCCTCGCTGGCTTCAAGCTTGGGCACTTTGATGTCAATGCGGCGGTTGTCGATGCGGGCAGCAAACTCGGCCTCGGTGGGCAATTCGTCGGCCTCAAAACGCACCAAGGTGTCGCCTTCAAAAAACACGCTGATCTTGCGCTGCTGCGGCTCGGCACCTTGGCGGCGCAGGGTGAAGGCGTAATCCCATCGGTTGGCATGGAACACACTGGCCACCAAGGGGGTGCCCAGGACGTCGCGCACCTGCCGGCGCGTCATGCCTTTTTGCAGCATCTGGACTTGCTCTTTGGAGACAAAATTGCCTTGCACCACATCAAATCGATAGGGGGTGAGCGCAGTGATGGTGCGGCTGGCGGTGCGGCTCGCGGTTTCGCAACCCGACAGCAACACACACAAGCCCGCACACACACACAGGGCCCAGTTCGCGGTCCGCTGGTTGGCTTTGGTGGGGTTTAATGCAAACGCTATCATGCGTTGATTCTAGCGTCTGGGCCTGCTCGCACAAGCATCGGGCCTGACTGAAAAACCGCCATGGCCCACATTGACGATCTCAAAAGCACAGGCCTCAAAGCCACCTCGCCCAGGTTAAAAATCTTGGCGTATTTCCATGCGGGCAGGCAGCGCCACATGTCGGCCGAAGACGTTTACCGCTTGGTGGTGCAAGAGCGTGCCGACATCGGCCTGGCCACCATTTACAGGGTATTGACCCAGTTTGAGCAAGCGGGCTTGCTGCGCCGCAGCCAGTTCGAATCGGGCAAAGCGGTTTACGAACTCAACGAAGGCGACCACCACGATCACCTGGTGTGCCTGGACTGCGGACGGGTCGAGGAATTTTTTGATGCCCAAATCGAGTCGCTGCAAAACGATGTGGCAGCGGCCAAGGGCTTTCGCATCGCAGACCACGCCTTGAGCTTGTATGCGCACTGCACCCGCAGCGCCTGCCCGCACCGAGGTGCGGTTGGGTGAGCCTCAGGCCTGCAGGGCCTGGCGTTGGCGCTCGGCGAATTCTTCGTAGGTGTTGATGCCGCGCAATTGCAAAATCGTGTTGCGCACGGCCGCTTCCACCAACACGGCGATGTTGCGCCCGGCCACCACTTGGATGACCACTTTGCGCACGGGTACACCCAACACGTCCTGGGTCAAGGGTTCGTGGGGCAACCGGTCGTAATCGCGCTCCAAGGTTTCGCGCCGCACCAAGTGCACGATGAGTTTGAGGCGCATCTTGCGCCGCACCGCCGTCTCGCCAAAGATGGCGCGGATATCGAGCAAACCAATGCCGCGCACCTCGAGCAGGTTTTGCAGCAAATCGGGGCAGCGCCCCTCCAGGGTGGTTTGGTTGATGCGATAAATGTCCACCGCGTCATCGGCCACCAAGCCGTTGCCGCGCGAGATCAGCTCCAAGCCCAATTCGCTTTTGCCCAGGCCCGATTCGCCCGTGATCATCACCCCCAAGCCCAAAATATCCATGAACACGCCGTGCATCGAGGCCCGGTCGGCAAAGTGCTTGGACAAGTAAGCGCGCAAGATGTCGATCACAAAGGCCGAGGACTCGCGGGTGGCAAACATCGGGATTTGGGCCCGCTCGCACATCGACTCCAAGGCCTCAGGTGCGACTTGCCCATCGGCCAAGATCAGCACCGGCGGCTCCAGGGTGACGATGCGCGCCACCCGGCGGGCACAGTCCTCGGGGCTGGAGTTGCTCAAATAGCTGACTTCGCGGTGACCGAGCAATTGGATGCGATAGGGGTGGATGTAGTTCAGATAGCCGACCAAGTCGGCGCCCGAACTGGCCGCGCGCACCGCGACCTCATCGAACCGCCGCTCGGACGCGCCAGTGCCCGCCACCCAATGCCAGCCCAGCTTTTCGCGGAAAGCCTCAAACAACACATCGGCGCTGACAACGGTGGGCCTCAAAGGGGGCCACCTGAGTGGTTGCTGCGCTGCGGGTACGTCATGGCAGGGTGCGCTTCAGGCGGCCTGGGTTGATTTCCAGGTGGACAAAATTTGGTGCAATTCGTGCGCATCTTGGCTGACCTTGAGGCGGTCGCGCACCCGGCTGTCGCTGAGCAACTCGGCAATTTCGGACAAGATTTCGAGGTGTTTTTGGGTCGATGCCTCGGGCACCAATAGAAAAATCAGCAAGGATACGGGTTGCTCGTCGGGGGCGTCAAACCCAATCGGTGCGGCCAATTGAAACACCGCCGCCATGGGGGTCTTCAGGCCCTTGATGCGACCGTGGGGGATGGCCACCCCATAGCCCAAACCGGTGGAGCCTAAGCGTTCACGGGCAAACAAGCTGTCAGCCACCAAAGCGCGGTTCATGCCGTGGCGGTCTTCAAACAACAAGCCCGCCTCTTCGAAAGCACGCTTTTTGCTGGTCACGTCCACGCACACCAAGACCTGCTCGGGAGGGAGGATGGCGGAGAGTCGGTTCATGAAGGTGTCACAAAAGAGTGACAGATTATGCACCTGCCATCCGAACAAACCCAAATACTTTGTGATACCTGTGTCTGCCCAGAACCACACTCAAATCGGAATTTGTCCAGTACAAAAAACCTTGGCCCCAGCGTGGTCCCAGCCCGCGCCCCTGGTAAGTGTTGGTGGGTGTAGAGGTGCCGATCGCGCCAAACCAGCCAGCGCTGGATTGGCGCGGATCAGGACACCATCACCCGTTTAACGGTGGTGTGCTGGTGGTCTTGCAACTTGTCTTTATGGCGCACCACTTGGCGATCGAGTTTGTCCACCAAGTCGTCGACCGCGGCATACAAGTCGGCATGGGCGCTCTCAGCGAACATATCGCTGCCCTTGACATGGATGTTGCATTCGGCGCGTTGGCGGCCTTGTTTTTCCTTTTGCTTCTCCACAGTCAACAAGACTTTGACATCCACCACCTGATCAAAGTGTCGGGTGATGCGGTCTAGCTTGTGGGTCACATAACTGCGCAGGGCCGGGGTCACTTCCAAATGGTGACCGCTGATCGTCAAGTTCATGGAGCCTCCTGGGTTACAAGTTGATGGGTCTGACGCCCTAGAGGCCAAGGCATCCAGGGCGCTCAGACAACCCCACTATGCACCGGCCTTAACAGTTTGGCAACCACCCGGGCCCTCAAATGCCTGATTTAAATGGGCCCTTGCATCAAACTTTGCGGCGTGACACATCCAGCCCGGAAAAGGCCCTGCCGAATCAAAAAATTGCACGCTTCGATGCCATAATGGAAAGCTGTAAAAAAACGGAGCGAACTCCTTGGAAACCTGCCCCAGTTGGTAGCTTTCGGATTTCTTCGCGCAACGGGTTGGCCTGCTCAGGCCGCGCTGCCAGAGGTTCGAAAGCTGCCATTCACTCAACGCCTTCGAAACTTGGTGACTGACGCCACCCCTTGCCATGCTCAACATCTTTACCCTTGCCAACGGGCGCTTGTTCCAAGAGGAAATCGAGTCCTTGGAAGAGCTGTCGCGCTTTCAACCCATCTGGGTTGACCTCGAGTCCCCCACCCTGGAAGAAAAGCGCTGGATCAACCAACACTTTGGCGTGCTCATTCCCGAAGACGCGATGGACGAAGACATCGAAGAGTCGGCGCGCTTTTATGAAGAAGACAACGGCGAGTTGCACATCCGCAGTGACTTTTTGATCGCCAACGAAGACGAGCCCCGCACGGTGCGGGTGGCTTTCATCATCAACCAGCAAAACGAGTCGCTCAAAAGCCGAGGCGTTTTGTTCTCGATCCACGACGAAGACGTGCCGGTGTTTCGCTTGTTGCGCATGCGCGCGCGCCGTGCACCTGGCCTGATTGAAGACGACAAAGATGTGTTGCTCAAACTCTTTGACGCCGACGCCGAATACTCTGCCGACACCCTCGAAGGAATTTACGACGAACTCGAAAAAGCCAGTAAATTGGTGCTGTCCGAAGTGGTCACCGATGCCTTGGCCGGCGAGGTGCTGGGCGCCATTGCCCGCCAAGAGGACTTGAACGGACGCATTCGGCGCAATGTGATGGACACCCGCCGCGCCGTGAGCTTCATGATGCGCGCCAAGATGCTCAATGCCGAACAGTTTGAAGAGGCGCGGCAAATTTTGCGCGACATCGAGTCACTCGACAGCCACACCGCCTTTTTGTTCGACAAGATCAATTTTTTGATGGACGCCACGGTCGGCTTCATCAACATCAACCAAAACAAGATCATCAAAATCTTCTCGGTGGCCAGTGTGGCCTTGCTGCCCCCCACCTTGATCGCCAGCATTTACGGCATGAACTTTCAATTCATGCCTGAACTGGGCTTGGAGTGGGGATACCCCTATGCCTTGATTTTGATGCTGACCAGCGCCATCGTTCCGATGTTTTATTTCCGCAAACGCGGTTGGTTGCAGTAAGAACAGAAAGTCCTGCCTTTTCAGGACAAGCCCGCAAATCCCACAAGAAAGCCGGGGATTTTCAATTGCAGGTTTAATTCGCCCACTCGATGGGGAGTAGCTCCATTCCGCTGTCAACCAAAAGGTTTGATCAGCGGGATCAACAAATCGTCATTACGAAGCTTTGCTTCCGGTTTGTTGGGCACATAACAGCATCATCACAAGCTGAGCAAGACCTTCGATCCGACACCCATGGGGTGCGGCGAAGCGTCGATCGGGTCCCCACTCATCTCGTTTTTCCGCGCCTCCACGGGCTGTGATTGATGTCAATGTGGAGTTTGCTGTGGAACTATTTTCTGCCCCGTGGTGGTCGGCATTGCTGGCCATTATCTTGATCGACCTGGTCTTGGCCGGCGACAACGCCATCTTGATCGCGCTGGCCGCGCGAAACCTTCCTCCCGCCTTGCAACGCAAAGCCATCTTCTGGGGCACCGTGGGTGCCATCGTGGTGCGCAGCCTGATGACTTTGTGCGTGGTCTGGCTGCTGAAAATACCCGGCTTGATGTTGGTGGGCGGACTGGGCTTGTTGTGGATCGCTTATCAACTGCTGGGCGAGGAGCCCGGCGAGCACGAGGGCGCCTCTGGCCCCACCCATTTTTGGGGTGCCATGAAAACCATTGTGGTGGCCGATGCCTTGATGGGTGTCGACAACGTATTGGGCGTGGCCGGTGCGGCCCACGGCGCCATGGACTTGGTGGTGCTGGGCCTGCTCATCAGTGTGCCCATCGTGGTGTTTGGCAGCTCTTTGGTGCTGCGGTTGGTCGAGCGCTGGCCGGTGATCATCCAATTGGGTGCCGCTGTGTTGGCCTTCACCGCCGCCAAGATGGTGCTGGCCGAGCCCTTGCTCGCCGACTATTTGAAATCTCTGCCTTTGTCCAACCTGTGGTTGCAAATCATTGTCATCACCCTGGCCATTGCTGGCGTCTTGCTGGCGGGTCGTTGGCGTGCCCGGCGCAACAGCCTCACCGAATCCCCCAACCCTGGCGTTCAAACCTGAAGGAGACCCGCGTGGAAACTTGGCTCGTATACATTGACGACAAAACACATGCCCAGCAGCAGATCACGCCTTTGCTCATCCAAGGCGCACCCATGCATTGGATTTTGGTTGGTTGCCCGCCGCGTCTGACGCGGCATGCCGGAAAATGGCTCACCCAAAAAGCCATTCAACGCTGGAGAAACCAATGGACGCAAGAGAACTTGCAGCCCATCCAAGCATTGCTGAGCCAACGGGGCGACAAAGTGACCACACGGGTGGCCCACGGCCCCTTGGTGGTGATGACGCAACAGCTGCAACAAGAATGGGGCACCTTTCGGGTGCTCGATGCACGCCGCCCACGACTGGGCCAAGACCTGCAACCGGCCACAGAAAACCAAGAGCGGACCCCGCAAAGCCCCTGGATGGTGCCCGGCTCGGTGGCCTTCATGGGCACACTCATGACCATGGCCGCCGATTGAGACGCTGGCCAGCCACGGCCTGCCTGTGGGCAGCTGTGGCCTTCATGGGCAACGCCCTCGGGGTCAACCATCCGGTCGGTCACACCCTGCTGGTGGGCCCCTTGCAGTGGGATGCCCACGAGGTCACGATCGGCCAGGTCAAGGCTTTTGCCAGCGCCACTGGATTTGTGAGCCAGGCCGAGCGGGCCGGGGGTGGCACGGTGTTTGAGTCGGGCTGGACACAAAAGCCCGGTTGGACTTGGCGCACGCCTTTTGGTGTGCCCGCGCGCGATAACGAGCCGGCGGTACACCTGGACTTTGACGAAGCCCAAACCATTTGCCGCCACAGTGGGAAGCGCTTGCCCACCGATGCCGAGTGGACCTCGGCCGCTTACCTGGAGCAACGGCCCTCGCCACCTTCGGCTTGGGTGCGTGGCCAACGCTATCCCTACCCCTTGGGTGCCACTGCCAAAGGCAGCCATTGCCTGGGCCCATGCGCCAACTTAAAAGGCACAGCACCCAACGGCAGCTTGACCCGTGGCACAGGCCATGTGCCCGTGATGACCACCCCGCCCGGCGTCAACGGCTTGTACGACATGGGCGGCAATGTGTGGGAATGGGTGGACGGTGGCTCGGGCAACGAGCGCATCACCCGCGGCGGATCATGGTGGTATGGCCCCGAGCGGCAAGTGGCCGACGATGTGGCCACCAAACCGCGCGACACCCGGGTGGTTTACATCGGCTTTCGCTGCGTCAAAACCAACCCGCCCTGAACCATCTCTGGCCCTGCGTCCCGCAGTGCATCACATCAAGGCCACGCATTGGGTGACGATGGCCGCGCTGTAAGGGCTGGCCACCTCGCTGAGAAAGCGATTGAAGTCGGTGGCGGCACTGGCATCGGCCCGGTCCGAGATGGTGCGCACCGCGGCAAAGCGCACCCCAAAGTCATGGCACACCTGGGCCACCGCCGCGCACTCCATCTCCACCGCCAAGGCCTGGGGCAGCTCTTGGCGCAAGGCGAGGCTTTCACCGTGGCTGGCGACAAACCGGTCGCCACTGACCACCAAACCCTGGTGCACCCGGGCCCGGCCCAAACCCCAGCGGGTGGCCACCGCTTGCCCGAGATGCGTCGGCGCTTGGCGCAGCACATCGGTCGCAGCTTGCACCAGCAAGGCCGACATGCGGGCGTCACAGGCAAACCGGTCCAAACCATACAAGGGCACTTGGTGGCGCGCAAACAAAGGCGAGGCGTCCATGTCGTGCTGCAAACAAGCGCTGGCCACGACCACGTCGCCCACACCCACCCCATCGGCCAAACCACCAGCCACGCCACTGAAAATGATGCGGTCCACCCCAAAGCGCTCGATCAACACGCTGGCGGTGGTGGCGGCGGCCACCTTGCCAATGCGCGACAACACCAGCACCACCTCATGGCCTTGCCACTGGGTTTGCCAAAACTGCCGACCCGCCACCTGCACCATGGGCATGCGTTGTGCTGGGGCCTCACGGGCAGCGCGCAAAGAGCCCGGGCGGTGCTCGAGTGGTCGATCGTGGTTGTCGCGCAAGCGCTCGAGCAAGGCGTCCAACTCCTCGTGCATGGCGCTCATGATGGCCAGGCGTGCCATGGTCAGCCTTTCAGACCCGCCATCGGGCCATTCCACTCAATCGCTGCCCGATGAGCACATCCATGAATGACACACCAGGGCTTACTGACTGAGGTGTTGGTCAAAATGGCGGGGGATCTCTGTAAACGCCTCTTTGGTCTCGGGCACTTCGGTGTTGGAGCTGAATTGAGCATGGGACTGTCCATCGAACACTTACCAATCTGCCCGACAACCGGCGCGGCGCAATTAGCGGTGTCGGTGACTTTGGGCTCATTAGTCCGCCCTGAACAATTCATAAGCATATGAATTAATTGAAGATATGGTGTAAATCCTGTCGGCAAATTTGCAAGTTGTTGCGTTAATGGATGTAGATTTCTTGCAAATTTAGACGAGGTATTTG
>NZ_OZ248573.1:0-51335 GCF_965234775.1 Limnohabitans rimovensis (SeqCode)
TTATGCCGCCAATTGGGCGTGCAACTCCTGGACCGAATAAACCTCGAGGTGGTCCATGTGCTGCATGCCTTGCACCGCAGCCTCCGCACCGGCAATGGTGGTGAAGGTGGTGACCCGGGCCAGCAGTGCAGAGGTGCGGATTTGCCGCGAATCGGCAATGGCATTGCGCCGCTCTTCCACCGTATTGATGACCAGCGCGATCTCATTGTTTTTGATCATGTCCACCACATGCGGGCGGCCCTCGGTCACTTTGTTGACGGCCACCACGGCCAAGCCCGCTGCGGCAATGGCCTGGGCCGTGCCCTTGGTGGCCACCAAGTCAAAACCCATGGCCACCAAATCGCGGGCCACGGCCACTGCGCGGGGTTTGTCGTTGTTTTTCACGGTCAAGAAAACCTTGCGCACGGCATCGGTGGGGCGCGGCAACCTGGTGCCCGCACCCATTTGGCTTTTGACAAAAGCCTCGCCAAAGGTTTTGCCCACACCCATGACCTCACCGGTGGATTTCATCTCTGGCCCCAAGATGGTGTCCACACCAGGGAATTTGACAAACGGAAACACCGCTTCCTTGACGCTGAAATAAGGTGGGGTGACCTCTCGGGTAATGCCTTGGCTGGCCAAGCTCTGGCCGACCATGCAACGCGCCGCCACCTTGGCCAATTGAATGCCGGTGGCCTTGCTGACATAGGGCACGGTGCGGCTGGCGCGTGGATTGACTTCGAGCACATAAATCACGTCTTGGCCGTCCACATGCTGGATGGCGAACTGCACGTTCATCAGGCCCACCACATTCAAAGCCTCGGCCATGGCCGCCGATTGGCGCTTGAGCTCAGCCACCGTTGCGGAAGACAGCGAGTAAGGCGGCAAAGAACAGGCCGAGTCGCCGCTGTGCACACCCGCTTGCTCGATGTGCTCCATCACGCCGCCGATGAAGGTTTTGCCCTCGGGGTCGCGCAAGCAATCGACATCGCATTCAATCGCATCGTTCAAAAAGCGATCGAGCAACACGGGTGAATCGTTGCTGACCTTGACGGCTTCGCGCATGTAGCGCTCCAGGTCGCGTTGTTCGTGCACGATTTCCATCGCCCGCCCGCCCAGTACATAGCTGGGCCGCACCACCAAGGGGTACCCCAAGGCCGCGGCTTTTTCCAAGGCCTCTGGCTCGGTGCGTGCCGTGGCATTGGGCGGTTGGCGCAGCCCCAGTTTTTGCAACAGGCCTTGGAAGCGTTCGCGGTCTTCGGCCGCGTCGATCATGTCGGGGCTGGTGCCAATGATGGGCACACCCGCAGCCTCTAGGCCCAGGGCCAGTTTGAGCGGAGTTTGCCCACCGTACTGAACAATCACGCCCAAAGGTTTTTCTTTGTCCACAATTTCGAGCACATCCTCCAAGGTGAGGGGTTCGAAATACAAGCGGTCGCTGGTGTCGTAATCGGTGGACACCGTCTCGGGGTTGCAATTGACCATGATGGTCTCGTAACCGTCCTCGCGCATGGCCAGGGCGGCGTGCACGCAGCAGTAGTCGAACTCAATGCCTTGGCCGATGCGGTTGGGGCCACCACCGAGGACCATGATTTTTTGGCGCTGGCTGGGCTCGGACTCGCACTCGTCCTCATACGTGGAGTACATGTAAGCGGTATCGGTGGCAAATTCGGCCGCGCAGGTGTCCACCCGCTTGTAAACCGGACGCACCCCTTGTGCATGGCGCTTGGCACGCACCGCCTGCTCGCTGCTGTGGGTGAGCTTGGCCAAGCGGCGATCAGAGAAGCCCTTTTTCTTCAAGGCCCGCATGTCTGCCGCATCAATGGCGTCGAGCGCCGTGGTGTCGAGTTCCAACTCAATTTTGACGATGTCTTCAATTTGCACCAAGAACCAAGGATCGATCTTGGTCAAGGCATGCACCTCATCCACGCTCATGCCTTGGGCAAAGGCGTCGCCCACATACCAAATGCGGTCTGGCCCTGGTGCACCAAGTTCTTTTTCCAAGACCTCGCGGTCTTGGGTTTTTTCGTTCATGCCATCCACGCCGACTTCCAGGCCGCGCAAGGCCTTTTGGAACGACTCCTGAAAGGTGCGACCCATGGCCATCACCTCACCCACCGACTTCATTTGGGTGGTCAATCGGCTGTCGGCCTGGGGGAATTTTTCAAAGGCAAAACGCGGAATCTTGGTCACCACGTAATCGATGCTGGGCTCGAAGCTGGCGGGCGTGGCGCCGCCCGTGATGTCATTGCGCAATTCATCCAAGGTATAGCCCACGGCCAATTTGGCCGCCACCTTGGCAATGGGAAAACCGGTGGCCTTGGAGGCCAGGGCGGAGGAACGCGACACCCGGGGGTTCATCTCAATCACGATCATGCGCCCATCTTTGGGGTTGACCGAAAACTGCACATTCGAGCCACCGGTGTCAACGCCAATTTCCCGCAACACCGCCAAGCTGGCGTTGCGCATGATTTGGTATTCCTTGTCGGTCAAGGTTTGGGCCGGCGCCACCGTGATGGAGTCGCCGGTGTGCACGCCCATGGGGTCCAGGTTTTCAATGGAACACACGATGATGCAGTTGTCCGCTTTGTCGCGCACCACCTCCATCTCAAACTCTTTCCACCCCAGCAAAGACTCTTCGATCAACAACTCATTGGTGGGCGAGGCCTCCAAGCCGCGCTTGCAAATGGTTTCAAACTCTTCGGCGTTGTAGGCAATGCCACCGCCGGTGCCGCCCAAGGTGAAGCTGGGGCGGATGACGGTGGGAAAACCCACTGACTTTTGCACCACCCAAGCCTCGTCCATCGAATGGGCAATGCCAGAACGCGCTGATCCCAGACCAATCTTAGTCATCGCATCTTTGAATTTGAGGCGGTCTTCGGCTTTGTCGATCGCTTCAGGGCTGGCACCGATCAGTTCGACCTGGTATTTGTCCAGCACCCCGTTGCGCCAGAGGTCGAGCGCACAGTTCAGGGCTGTTTGCCCCCCCATCGTGGGCAAGATGGCGTCGGGGCGTTCTTTGGCGATGATTTTTTCCACCGTTTGCCAGGTGATGGGCTCGATGTAGGTCACATCGGCTGTGGCCGGGTCGGTCATGATCGTGGCCGGGTTGCTGTTGATCAAGATGACCTTGAACCCCTCTTCGCGCAAGGCTTTGCAGGCTTGAACGCCCGAATAGTCAAACTCACAGGCCTGCCCAATGACGATGGGGCCTGCGCCGATGATGAGGACGCTTTTGATGTCTGTGCGCTTAGGCATGCTGATCTCTCGGTGTACCGCTGTGAAGGGACTCAACCCCAATTGGGTTTAGAAAAACGATTGGCAGGCGCAGGGTGCTCATGCGCGCGCATCCATCAAACCGACAAAGCGGTCGAACAAATAGGCGATGTCGTGCGGGCCAGGCGAAGCTTCTGGGTGGCCCTGGAAACAAAATGCGGGCTTGTCGGTGCGGGCCAGACCTTGCACAGTGCCATCAAACAAGCTCACATGGGTGGCGCGTAAATGTGCAGGCAGGGTTTGCGCATCCACCGCAAAGCCATGGTTTTGGCTGGTGATGGACACCCTGCCTGAGTCGAGGTCTTTGACGGGGTGGTTGGCGCCATGGTGGCCGAATTTCATCTTGAAGGTTTTGGCACCACTGGCCAAAGCCATGATTTGGTGCCCCAGGCAAATGCCAAACGTGGGCAAGCCCGACTCGATCAAGGTTTGGGTGGCCGCAATCGCATAGTCACAAGGCTGGGGGTCCCCCGGTCCGTTGGACAAAAACACACCATCCGGTTTGAGCTTCAACACCTCTTGCGCGGGGGTTTTGGCCGGCACCACCGTCAGGCGGCAGCCACGTTGCGCCAGCATGCGCAATATGTTGTGCTTGACCCCAAAGTCATAGGCCACGACGTGAAAGCGCGGGGCCGCCAACTGACCATAACCTATGCCCAGTTGCCATTCGGTTTGCTGCCAATCGAAAGTTTGGGGGGTGGAGACTTTTTGCGCCAAATCCAAGCCAGCCATGCTGGGTGCAGCCTGGGCAGCCGCCAGGGCTTGCTGGCACAAAGCGGGGATAACGACCTGCCCGGCGGGCAAGCCCATGATGCAGCCGTTTTGCGCCCCATGGCTGCGCAAATGGCGGGTCAGCTGGCGGGTATCAATGCCGGCAATGGCCACCGTGCCTGACGCGTTCAAATAAGTGGACAAATCCTGCTGGCTGCGAAAGTTGGATGCCACCAAGGGCAGGTCTTTGATGATCAGGCCAGCAGCGTGGACGCGATCGGCTTCGACATCTTCGGCATTGGTGCCGTAGTTGCCAATGTGCGGGTAGGTCAAGGTGACCAGTTGCTGGCAATAGCTGGGGTCGGTGAGGATTTCTTGATAGCCGGTGATGGCGGTGTTAAAGACCACCTCACCCACGGTGGTGCCCGGGGCCCCTATCGACTGGCCTTGCCACAGCGTGCCGTCAGCAAGCGCCAAGATGGCCGCGGGATGTTTCCCCTGTAAAGACAAAAGCACTGGGTTCTCCGAAGTTCGGTGACGCCCCAGCGCGTTCAAAAAATCCCACAGAAAACTGGTTTCGGTGGGATCTGCGTCGCTGCTTGTGAAAGGGGGATGCTTGAGATCGAGCTGAGGGCGTGCGGTTGGGTGCGAAAAGCGCTCCATTGTAACCGAGGGGTTACCCCAGCGGCGCCTGTCCCGCTGCACTGGCATGCAAACACACCGCCGCTGCAGCGGCCACATTCAGCGACTCCTCACCCCCAGGCTGGGCAATGCGCACACAGCGCTGCGCGGCGGCCAGCAGACCGGCTTGAACACCCTGCCCTTCATGGCCCATCAACCAGGCACAGGGCCAAGGCAAGGCCAACGGGCCCACACATTGATGTAGCCAATCGCCCTGGTGAGAACTGGTGGCCAACAAGGGCACGCCCAAAGTCAAGGCGTCTTCCAGCGTTGCCGATTCGACCAAACGCAACGCAAAATGAGCCCCCATGCCGGCACGCAAGACCTTGGGGCTCCACAAGCCTGCCGTGCCCCGCAAGGCCAGGATCTGGGAAAAGCCAAAGGCGGCGGCACTGCGCAAAATAGACCCCACATTGCCGGCATCCTGCACCCGATCGAGCACCACGGTGGCCAACCCAGGCGCCATCACGGGGGCCACGGGCAAATCAATCACACAGCCCATTTTTTGGTCTTTGGCCAAAGGGCTCAAGGTGTCGAAGAGGGCGTCCGGCAGCAACATGATGCGCTGGGCAGAAAGGGGGGACATCTGGCCCAGGTGCTCCCACATCGATTGGGCCACCACGAGTTGTTCCACCACCCATCCCCGTGCCTGGGCAGCACGCGCCAAATGGTCGCCCTCCAGCCAAACCTGATGACGCTTGCGATAGGCTGAGTTGTCTTGGGCCAAAGCACGCAAGGCCTTGAAGGCCGGGTTGTGGCGCGACTCAATGGTTTGAACCAGCGCGGCTTTCATTGTGGCTCCCGAGACAACACGCGGGCCACCGGCGAAAAGCTGCGCCGATGCCAAGGCGTGGCCCCATGCGTTTGCAAAGCCAGCAAATGTTGCGCCGTGCCATAGCCTTTGTGGGCCGCAAAACCATAGGCCGGGTACTCGGCATCGATCTCCAGGCACCACCTGTCCCGCGCCACCTTGGCCAAGATGGAGGCGGCAGAAATGGCTGGCACCTTTCGGTCCCCTTGGACCACCGCTTCGGCAACGATGTCCAGGGTGGGCAAGCGGTTGCCATCTACCAGTACTTTGTGGGGTTTGAGGCGCAGGCCCATCACAGCACGGCGCATGGCCAGCAGAGTGGCTTGCAAGATGTTGAGGCGGTCGATTTCTTCCACGCTGGCTTGGGCCACGCTGAAGCACAGAGCGCGGGCATGGATTTCTGCGCTCAAACGCTCGCGTTGGCGCGGGCTCAAGGTTTTGGAGTCGGCCAGACCGGCAATGGGTTTCAAGTCGTCCAAGATCACCGCCGCGGCCACCACGGGGCCAGCCAGGGGGCCACGCCCAGCCTCGTCCACGCCGGCCACCAGACCAGGCACGTCCCAAGGCAAGGCAACTTGTTCAGCGCGCCAGGGTTTGTTCGATCGCATCGCAGGCCAACTGCGCGGTGTCGCGCAACAAAGAGTGGTGCATTTCAACAAACCGCTGCTGCAATTGCGCCACACGCTGGGCTTGGTTCAACCAGTCCAGCACGGCTTGTCCCAGGGCCTCGGGTGTGGCCTTGTCTTGCAAAAATTCCGGCACCACAAATTCAGCGGCCAAGATGTTGGGCAAGCCCACCCAAGGCTGCAACTTTTGTCGGCGCATGATTTGCCAACTCAATGGGTTCATGCGGTAGGCAATCACCATGGGGCGCTTGAACAATGCCGCCTCCAAGGTGGCGGTGCCGCTGGCGACCAGGCAGACATCGCATGCCGCCAAGGCCCCATGCGACCCCGCCTCTGTCACGGTTAAATTGAGACCTTCCCCCCAGCGGCTGATGCAAGCCTGCAGGCGTGGGCGCAAGGCCGCAAATGTGGGCAAGACAAAATGCAAGTCGGGCTCGCGCTTTTGCAGCCACGCCGCAGCTTGCAAAAAAACAGGGGCCAATTGATCGACTTCGGAGGCCCGGCTGCCGGGCATCAAGCTCACCACCCTGGTCTGCACGGGCAAATCCAATCGTTGGCGCGCTGCGGCTTTGTCGGATTGCATCGGGATGGTCGCCGCAAATGGGTGACCCACATAGGTGCTGGCAATGCCATGCGCTGACAACAAAGCCGGCTCAAAGGGAAAGATGCACAACATGTGGCGCACGCTGTGGCGGATTTTTTCCAATCGGTTGGCGCGCCAAGCCCACACCGATGGGCACACAAAATGCACAGTGGGCACACCGATCGACAGCAATTGGCGCTCCAAATCCAAATTGAAATCGGGCGCATCCACACCGACAAAAACCGATGGAGGGTCGGCCTTCAAACGCTCAAAAAGTTGTCGTCGAATGGCCACGATGCCTCGGTAATGGCGCAGCACCTCCACATAGCCTCGCACCGCCAACCGCTCGTGCGGCCACCATGCCTCAAACCCTTGCTCGGCCATTCGGGGCCCACCAATACCCTGGGCCTTGGCTGTGGGCCATCGGTGGCGCATGCCCTTGAGCAGCAGGCCGGCCAACATATCGCCCGAGGCCTCACCCGCGACCATGGCAAAAGTGGGCGCATTCGGGTCAGGCATGGGTGGGGACAAAAGGGGCTGAGTCCCAGGTTCAGCGAACAATGCCACGCTGAGGGGATGCTTGGCGCAAAAAACCCAGCATCAAATCCACATCCGCTTGGGTCTCGGCGTTTCTCAGGGCCTCAATGGCTTGAATGGACTGCTCCAAAGAAAGGTCGCTGCGGTACAGCGCCTTGTGCATGGCTTTGACCGCAGCCAGGCGTTCAGGCCCAAAACCGCGACGGCGCAAGCCTTCAAAGTTCATGGAGCGGGCCTGCGCCGGTTGACCCTGGCACATCACAAATGGCGGCAGGTCAGCAAACAACAACGAGTTCATGGCCGTGAAACTGTGCGCACCCAAGCGCACAAATTGATGCACCACCGTGAAACCGCCCAAGATCACCCAGTCTCCCACCTCCACATGGCCGGCGAGTTGGGTGTTGTTGGCAAAAATGGTTTGATTCCCCACCTGACAGTCATGGGCCAGGTGAACATAGGCCATGATCCAGTTGTCGTCCCCCAATCGGGTTGCGCTACCGCCCCCGGGTGAGCCGATGTTGAAGGTGCAAAACTCGCGGATGGTGTTGCCGTTGCCAATCACCAACTCGCAAGGTTCGCCGTTGTATTTTTTGTCTTGAGGGATCGCGCCCAAAGAATTGAACTGAAACACGCGGTTGTTGCGCCCCAGCGTGGTGTGGCCTTCGATCACGCAATGAGCGGCCACCGTGGTGCCCGCACCAATGCGCACATGGGGGCCAATCACGGTGTACGGACCGACCTGGACCGAACTGTCGAGTTCGGCTTGGGGGTCAATCAGCGCAGTGGGGTGGATCAGGGGTGGTGTCATCACGCTGCTGGGCTCGCGTCATGCAATGGTGCGCATGGTGCACATCAATTCCGCTTCGGCAGCAATCTCCTCGCCGACCTTGGCACAGGCTTTGAATTTAAAGATGCCCGCTTTCATCCGATCCAGCGTGACCTCCAAAATCAACTGATCCCCAGGTTCCACGGGCCGCTTGAAACGCGCCCCATCAATGCCAGCAAAGTAATAAACGGTTTTGTCATCCGGGGTGGTGCCCAGCATGTCAAAGGCCAACAATGCCGCGGCTTGCGCCAAAGCTTCCAGCATCAACACGCCAGGCATCACGGGCCGGTGCGGAAAGTGCCCCGAAAAATAGGGTTCATTGATAGAGACATTTTTCAACGCCTTGATGCGCTTGCCCTTGTCGATTTCGAGCACGCGGTCGACCAACAAAATCGGGTAACGGTGGGGCAACTGCTTGAGAATTTGATGGATGTCCATGGCGAGGCTCAAAGGGGTGGTTGGGGGCGCTGCTCCAGCGCCTTGATGCGCTCACGCAGTCGGTGAAGTTGGCGCAGGCTGGCGGCATTTTTCTCCCACGCCGCATTGTCATCGATGGGAAAAAAGCCACTGTAATGCCCGCTTTGATGGATCGAACGGGTGACCACACTGGCGGCAGATATGTGTACATGGTCGGCCAATGCCAAGTGGCCCAAAACGATGGCACCACCCCCCAAGGTGCAATGGGCACCAATGCGGGCACTGCCCGCCACCCCAGCACAGCCAGCCAAAGCACTGTGATCCCCAATGTGGACGTTGTGACCAATTTGCACCAAGTTATCGATCTTGACCCCTTGGCCAATGGTGGTGTCTTCCAAAGCACCTCGATCGACGCAGGTATTGGCACCCAGTTCCACCGAATCCCCCAGGCGCACGGCACCCAATTGCTCGATCTTGACCCAGGTCCCCTCATGGGGGGCAAAGCCAAACCCATCGGCACCCAACACCACCCCAGGGTGCAAGATGCAGTTTTGACCCACCACGCAATCGTGGCCCACATGGACGCGGGCATGCAAACGGCTGTGCGCGCCAATGCGGGCCCCGGCCTCGACCACACACAAGGGACCAATGTGGGCTGTTGCATCAACAAAGGCGGCAGGATCAATCACCGCAGTCGGGTGGATGCGCGGCCCCGCAGGCAGGGGGTGATGGGTGCGCCACAACTGGGTCAGTCGGGCAAAGTAATGGTAGGGGTCAGGGGTGACGATGCAAGCACCACGGGCCTGGGCGGCTGGCGCCAATTCAGGAGAAACCACCACGCAGGCTGCTTGGGTGCTGGTCAATTGGGACTGGTATTTGGGGTGGCTGAGGAAGCCTAAATCACTTGGACCAGCAGACCCCAGTGGGGCCAAGCGGTCGATGTGGGTTTGTGGGTTGCCATGCAACTCGCCCCCCAAGGCTTCGGTGATTTGACTTAAGTACAGTCCCACACCGTGCCGCCAACAGCGTTTACTTGGTGCCGTTGATGGCTTTGATCACTTTTTCGGTGATGTCGTGTTTGGGGTTGATATAAACCGCCTCTTGCAACACCAAATCATACTTTTCAGACTCAGCCACCTGTCGCACGACCCGGTTGGCACGCTCGAGCACAAGTTGAAACTCTTCATTTTTGCGGGCGTTCAAGTCCTCTTGGAACTCACGGCGCTTGCGCTGGAACTCACGGTCTTGCTCGCTCAACTGGCGCTGACGCGCAACGCGCTGGGTCTCTGACAAGGTGGGCGCTTCGCGCTCGAGCTTTTCAGAGTTGGTCTTGAGGGTGTTGCCCAAGTCCATCAACTCTTTTTCGCGCCGTGAAAACTCTTGCTCCAGTTTGGTTTGCGCTGCTTTGGCGGTATTGGCCTCGCGGAAGATCCGATCGGTGCTGATAAAACCAATTCGGAATTCTTGCGCCTGGGCAGACGCCCAAGTACCCAGCGCCAAAGCCACTGTCATAGAAAGTGTTCGCATGGTGTTCATCAAAACGATGTCCCGATCTGAAATTGCAATTTTTGTATTCTATCGCCCCGAAACTTGTTCATCGGCTCGGCCACCGCAAAACGCAGCGGACCAACCGGGCTGACCCAGCTGATACCTGCCCCCACAGAAGTTCTCATCAAGGCGAAATCCACGTTGTCGCTCACACCATAGACATTGCCAGCATCAAAGAAGCCATACAAACGCAAAGTGGGGTCGTTGCCCACGCCTGGGAAAGGAATGAAAAACTCGCTGTTGAACACCAGTTTTTTGGCGCCACCCACCACCAAACCCGTGGTGTCACGCGGCCCCAAGGAGCCTTGCTCAAAGCCGCGCACCGAACCCAGACCACCGGCGTAAAAGTTTTTGTAGGTGGGCAGTTCGTAATCTTGCAAGCCTTGCGCCACCCCCACGTCCCCGTTGATCCCCAAGGTATAGCGTTTGGTGAAATTGAAATACTGCTGATACAAGGCACTGGTTTTGGCATAGCGGGTGTCGGCCGCCACGCCGAACTCGGTATTGGCCCGCATCAGGCGACCTTTGGTCGGCGTGATGACACTGTCGCGTCCATCGCGCGCCCAACCCAAGGTGAGAGGGACAGAGGTGCAGGTCTTGTCATAAGAGCAAGACCCAATCAACGAAGCCGGCATGTTCGAGCCCGGCTTGGTGATGGTTTGCTCACCCGCAAGCCCCACAAAAATGCGGTCCAGTTCGGTCATCGGGACGCCAAAGGTCACGCCCGCATTGGTGCTCTCGGTTTGGTAATTACCCGCTTGGTCAATGTAGGGCTTGATGGAGCGGTGGGACACAGAGAAGGTGCGGGATACACCATCTTCGGTGAAGTATGGGTTGGTGGTGGCCACCGAGATCACTTTGTTGTATTCACTGGTGCTGAGTTGAATGCCCAAAAAGTTGCCGCTGCCAAAAATATTGTCTTGCTGCACACCAAAGGTCAAAACCAGTTTTTCAGCGCTGGAAAAACCCGCACCCAACTGCAAGGACCCCAGTGGCTTTTCTTCCACTTTGACCAACAAATCCACCTGGTCAAAGCTGCCAGGCACTTCTTGGGTTTCGATGTTGACATCTTTAAAGTAGCCCAAGCGCTTCAACCGGTCACGAGAAAGTTTGATGCGCTCGCCGTCGTACCAGGCCGACTCCAATTGTCGAAACTCTCGGCGAATGATTTCGTCCCGGGTTCTGCTGTTGCCCGTGAGGTTAATTTTTCGCACATAAGCGCGCCGAGAGGGGTCGGCTTGCAGCACCAATGCCACACGGTTGGTGCTGCGGTCGATTTCATTGACCGCCTCAACCCGCGCAAATGCAAAGCCAAAATTACCAAAATACTCAGTGAATGCAGCCGTGGTTTTGGTCACGTCTTCGGCGTTGTAGGCCTGCCCCACTTTGATGCCGATCATGGTCTTGAATTCGTCATCTTTGCCCAGGTAATAACCTTGTAAACGGACAGAGGAGACAGCGAACATCTCGCCTTCAAAGATATTGATGGTGACGCTCAGGTCTTGCTTGTTGGGCGAAATCGACACCTGTGTGGAGTCAATGCGAAAGTCCAAGTAGCCGCGTGCCAAATAAAACGAGCGCAAGGTTTCCAAATCGGCATTGAGTTTGGGGCGCGAGTAACGATCAGATTTGGTATACCAACTCATCCAATTGCCGGAATTCAAGTCCATCAAATCCTCAAGGGTGGAGGATTTGAAAACTTTGTTGCCCACAAATTGAATTTGCTTGATTTTGGCCATGTCGCCTTCGGTCACATTGAAGGTCAGGTTGACGCGATTGCGTTCCACCGGGGTGATGGTGGTGACGATGTCAACCCCATACAGGCTGCGATTGACGTATTGGCGCTTGATGTCTTGTTCGGCCAAATCGGCCAATGAACGGTCATAAGGACGACCGTCGGACAGACCAATTTCTTTCAAGGCCTTGCGCAATGCCTCTTTGTCAAATTCTTTGGTGCCAATGAAGTCGATGCTGGCAATGATGGGGCGCTCTTCGAGCAACACGACCACCACATCGTCCTTGACCTCGATGCGAATGTCTTTAAACAAGCCCAAACCAAACAAAGCGCGAATCGCTGCGGTGCCTTTTTCATCGGTGTAGGTCTCACCCACCCGAAACGGCAGGGTGGCAAAAACGGTTCCTGGCTCAACCCGTTGCAGGCCTTCAATGCGGATATCACGTGCGATGAAAGGCGACACAGCCCAAGCCATGCTGGCAGCCAATGAGAACAAGGTCAATGCCTGGGCTATTCGATACAAGGCGCGGGAAAACAAAGCATTCATGTCGTGATTGGGGTTTGAACTTGCAACCGGTGCCATTGATCAAAAAAGCCAGCGAGCCACATCGTTGTAAAGGGCCACGGCCATCAAGGAGAGAACCGCTGCCAGACCCACTTTTTGCAGCCCGGCCATCCAAGCCTTGGCAGGTGGCGACCCTGTCACTGCCTCCCAAAGATAACACATCAGATGCCCCCCATCCAAGATTGGAATGGGCAACAAATTCAGAACCGCCAGGCCAACGCTGACGAAGGCCAAAAAAGCCAGAAATGTGGTCCATCCTTGTTGTGCAGATTGGCCCGCCTGCTCGGCCATGGTTACCGGGCCAGACAGATTGCTCCAGGAAGCTTGCCCGACCAACATCCGCGCAAAAATGTGCAAGGTCGTGACGGACAACTCCCAACACCTTTGCACCGCCAGTTGAGCGGCTTGAACAGGTCCATGGCGCACCAAAGTTTGGGCCGGCGGCTCTCCCAAGCGCACCCCAATCCGCCCAACCCAAGCCTGGCCCTCTTGCATGCGCTCGGGCTTGACTTCGATCAACAAGGCACTGTCGCCACGGCGTTGCACCTCCCATATTTGCGCTTTGGGCGGGTCGTTTTGCCCCGCCTGGCGGATCAGCTGGCGCAATTCACTGGCATCTTCTGGCACTTTGCCATCCACCCGCAAAACCCGGTCGCCGCGTTTGATGCCTGCGCTCTGGGCCACACTGGCCACCACCACTTCGGTCACCACGGGCGCAGTCCATGCGCCTTGCAAACCCAAACTGCGCAGCCATTGGGCATCACTGGTGTCGGTGTGTGCTTGGGTCAAATCCAATTGCACCTGGCGTTGCTTGCCACTGTCACGCGACTGCACCAGCAAATCCAATACCGCACCGACGTTTTGCATCAGCGCCCAGTTCAAGTCAGGCATCGAATAAATGTCTTGGGGCGTGCCACCTTGATTTGCCACACTTAAAACCATGTCGCCACTGCGCAAACCCGCTTGATCGGCAATGGATGCAGAGACAGGTTTGGCCAAAATGGCTTGGGG
The DNA here is from genome assembly GCF_965234775.1 of Limnohabitans rimovensis (SeqCode). GTDB lineage: Bacteria > Pseudomonadota > Gammaproteobacteria > Burkholderiales > Burkholderiaceae_C > Limnohabitans > Limnohabitans rimovensis. The sequence goes on from NZ_OZ248573.1 coordinate 13,307, forward strand.
CATGGAAACCCCCCATACATTCAAGACCCAAAGCAATACAAACGCCAGCAACAAATTGGCCATGGGACCTGCGGCCACAATGGCGCTGCGACGCCACAAGCTTTGTCGATTAAAGGCCCGTTCGCGCTCATGGACTGGGACCTCGGATTCGGTTTCGTCGAGCATGCGCACATAGCCGCCCAAGGGGATCCAGCCCACGACAAACTCGGTGTCTTGCCCCTGCCGAGGGCGGTTGGAACGCCAGCGCCAAATGGGGTGGCCCAGACCGATGGAAAACTGCAAAACCTTGACATCACATGCCACGGCCATGCGGTAATGGCCATACTCATGGACAGCAATCAATACCACCAGGGCCACCAAAAAAGCAAGCAAGGTCATGGATGCCGCTTCATGCGCCCCAGCGCTGGCACAAGCCCAAAGCCGTGCGTCTGGCTTGTTGATCGATGCTCAAGACATCCTCCAAATTGAGCGGTGCATCAGGCAAGCAGGCCGACAAAGTCTCCAAGTTGAGGTGGTGAATTTGGTCAAAGCGGATGCGCCCATTCAAAAAGGCCTCCACCCCCACTTCGTTGGCCGCATTGAGCACAGCCGTGGTACCTGGGGCGGCACGCAGCACTTGCCATGACAGCCACAGGCCAGGGAATCGCTTTGGGTGATCCAAGCTGTCGATGGCCTCAAATGTCATGGCTGACAGGGTTTGAAAGTCCAGGGCCTGGGCCCCAGAGGCGATGCGCTCGGGCCAACCCAAGCCAAAGGCGATGGGCACCCGCATGTCGGGGGTACCCAACTGCGCCACCACAGAGGTGTCGCGGTACTGCACCATAGAGTGAACAATGCTTTGAGGGTGGATGACCACCTCGATGCGCTCAGGCGCCAGACCAAAGAGGTAACGCGCCTCAATGACCTCCAAGGCTTTGTTCATCATGGTGGCCGAGTCGACCGATATTTTTCGCCCCATTTGCCAATTGGGGTGGGCACAGGCTTGGTCGGGGGTCACCGAGGACAACTCATGAACTGGTCGCTGGCGAAACGGACCACCGGATGACGTCAGGATGATTTTCTCCACCCGCGCGTCCCAAGTGCGCGCGTCTTCGGGCAGCGATTGGAAAATCGCAGAGTGTTCGCTGTCAATGGGCAGCAACGTCGCACCGCCCTCGCGAACAGCGGTTAAAAAAACTTCGGCCCCCACCACCAAGGCTTCTTTATTGGCCAACAACAAACGCTTGCCCGCACGTGCAGCAGACAAGCAGGAGGACAAACCTGCGGCACCGACAATAGACGCCATGACCGTGGTGACTTCGATGGCACTGGCCACTTGGTCCAAGGCGGAAGGGCCCGACAGCACCTCAATGGGCAAGCCCAATTCACGCACTTTTTCACGCAACTGTGCCGCATGGGGCGCGCTGCTCATCACCGCATAACGGGGCAAAAAACGCTGGCACTGGGCGAGCATGGTGTCAACTTGTACCGCTGCCGTCAAAGCGAAAACCGAGAACAGATCAGGATGACGCGCCACCACATCCAAGGTGTTGGCGCCAACGGAGCCTGTGGAGCCCAAAATAGTCAGGTTTTGCTTCATGGGCAGACTCATGCTTGCACCAGCATCAGGGCCAAAGGCAATGTGGGCAACAAGGCGTCCACCCGGTCCAACACACCCCCGTGACCGGGCAACAAGGCACTGCTGTCTTTGACACCTGCGCTGCGTTTGACCAACGACTCTGCCAAATCGCCCACCACACTCATGCCCACCAGCACAGCCACGCCCAAGAAAGCCCAAACCGGAGAGTGTTGCAACAGCATGCTGAACAGACTGGGGCTTGCACGGGTTTGATGATCATCCAATATCAACCAAATCAAAGCCAATACACACACGGCCAGCACACCACTGAAGACGCCCTCCCAACTTTTTCCAGGGCTGATGTTGCTCGCCAGCTTGCGCCGACCAAAGGCACGACCGCCAAAGTAGGCCGCCACATCGGCCACCCAGACCAAGGCCAACACCGATAAAAGGTAATTCACGCCCATGTTTTTGGACTGACACAAAGCCAACCAAGTCAGCCACAAAACCAAGATTCCACCCAGCCACCGGGCCCCACGGGGCCACAAGCCCCAACCCACCACGCCCCGGCGCAGCATCCAAGCCCCGCCCAGCAACCAAACCAAACCCGCTATCCACCACAAGGCCGCTGGCGCTTGGACGGCCCAACCCGCCCACCAACTGGCAGCACACAGAGATATGCATATGCCCGTCAAGATCAGGGAAGGGCGGAAACCCAGCCCGTTGAGGCGTCCCCACTCCCAACTGGCCGCAGCCATCAGGATCAAGGTGAACAAGGCCAAGGGCTCTGGGTGGGTGGCAAACAATGCCGGCAATAGAAGCGCCAACAAAACCAAGGCGGTGATGATGCGCTGCTTGAGCATGAAACCTTGGCCGTCTCAGACGGACATGATGTCCTGCTCTTTGGCCGCGATCAGTTTGTCCACTTCGGCAATGTGCTTGTCGGTGGTTTTTTGCACCTCGGCCTCGGAACGCTTTTGCTCATCTTCAGAGGCCAATTTGTCCTTGACCAATTTTTTTACCGCATCGTTGGCATCGCGGCGCAAATTTCGAATCGCCACCTTGGCGTTTTCACCTTCGCTGCGAACCACCTTGGTCAACTCCTTGCGCCGCTCTTCGGTCATGGGCGGCATGGGCACGCGGATCAAGTCGCCCATGGAAGCGGGGTTGAGGCCCAAATCGCTGTCACGGATGGCTTTTTCGATTTTGGCGCCCATGCCCTTTTCCCACGGTTGCACGCTGATGGTGCGGGCATCGAGCAAGCTGACATTGGCCACCTGCGTGATGGGGGTCATGTTGCCGTAGTAATCCACTTGCACCGAGTCCAGCAAACCCGGATTGGCCCGACCTGTGCGGATTTTGGTCAGGCCATGGCCAAAAGCTTGAATGGATTGGTCCATTTTGCTTTCCATGGTTTTTTTGATGTCAGCGATGGTCATGCGTCTTGTCTCCTGTGCTGAAGGTTGTTCAGGCGTGGACCAAGGTGCCTTCGTCCTCGCCCATGATCACCCGTTTGAGGGCACCATTTTTGACGATGGAAAAAACCTTGATGGGCAACTTTTGGTCGCGGCACAAGGCAAACGCCGTGGCATCCATGATGCCCAAATTACGCCCGATGGCTTCGTCGAAACTGATGGTGCTGTAGCGCGTGGCTGTGGGGTCTTTGTGCGGATCAGCCGTGTAAACGCCATCGACCTTGGTGGCTTTGAGGACCACCTCAGCACCAATTTCAGCCCCGCGCAAAGCCGCTGCCGTATCGGTGGTGAAGAATGGGTTGCCGGTGCCCGCAGCGAAAATAACCACCTTGCCTTCTTCCAGATATTGCAAGGCCTTGGGGCGCACATAGGGCTCGACCACTTGCTCAATGCCAATGGCTGACATCACACGGGCCGTCAAACCCGCTTTGTTCATGGTGTCGGCCAAAGCCAAGGCATTCATGACGGTGGCCAGCATGCCCATGTAATCTGCCGTGGCGCGGTCCATACCAACTGACCCACCAGCGACGCCGCGAAAAATATTGCCGCCACCAATCACAACGGCCAGCTGCACGCCCAATCGGGTGACTTCTGCCACCTCTTCGACGATGCGCACAATGGTCGCGCGATTGATGCCAAAAGCATCATCCCCCATCAATGCCTCCCCAGACAGCTTGAGCAGTATGCGCTGATGGGCGGGCTTGGGCGATGGCATGTTCAGGTTCCTTGCAGATCAGTCAAAGTGTAATGGCAGTCCCTGGCAAAACGATGCCCAAGAACCAGGTCACACCGAACTTCCTGCCCGGCGTGACCTTAACTTTATCAAGCGCCTTGTTTGGCGGCCGCTACCTGGGCAGCCACCTCGGCAGCGAAATCATCGACCTTTTTCTCAATGCCTTCGCCGACCACATACAAGGTGAATGAGTGGATGGTGGTTTGGGTGGCCTTGAGCATTTGCTCTACCGTTTGCTTGTCGTTCTTCACAAACACCTGGTTGAACAGCGACACTTCTTTGAGGTATTTTTGGACCGATCCTTCGATCATTTTGGCTGCGATATCAGCAGGCTTGCCTGATTCAGCCGCCTTGGCGGTGGCGACCGATCGCTCCTTTTCGATCAAATCGGCAGGGACATCTTGGCTGGTCAATGCCACGGGCTTCATCGCCGCCACATGCATGGCCACGTCTTTGGCAGCTTGCGCGTCACCGGTGTACTCGACGGCCACACCGATGCGCGTGCCGTGCAGATAGTGAGCGAAATCATGGCCGCGATCGAAACGCACGAAACGGCGCAGGCTCATGTTCTCGCCAATCTTGCCAATCAAGCCTTTGCGAACATCCTCCAAAGTCGGGCCAAACCCGTCTTGGCTGTAAGGCAGGCCGGCCAATGCGCTCACGTCGCTGGGGTTGTGCAAGGCCACCAACTCAGCCGTGGCGCTCACCAAGGCCAAAAAGCTGTCGTTCTTGGTGACAAAGTCAGTTTCACAATTGAGTTCGACCAGGGCACCCACTTTGCCATGGGCATGTGCAGCAACAACACCCTCAGCGGTGATGCGGCTGGCTGCTTTTCCGGCCTTGCTGCCGAGCTTGACACGCAGCAACTCTTCGGCCTTGGCCATGTCGCCCTCGGCTTCGGTCAAGGCTTTTTTGCACTCCATCATGGGGGCATCGGTTTTGGCGCGCAGTTCGGCGACCATGCTTGCTGTGATTGCGACCATAGGTGTTCTCCGTTAGAAATCAAATGTTGTTCAAAAAATAAAGTTGTGAAAAAGGGGCTGCTCGAGCCCCTTTTGGCAAACGCCTGCCACGAAAAATATCAGGCGGAAGCGGCCTCATTGACCTCAACAAACTCGTCATCACCCTCGCCCACGGCCTTGACGATGTCGTTGACGGCATTGGCGCGGCCTTCCAAGATCGCATCGGCAATGCCGCGCGCATACAAAGTCACGGCCTTGGAAGAATCGTCGTTGCCTGGAATCACGTAGTCAATGCCTTCGGGCGAATGGTTGGTATCCACCACACCAATCAACGGAATGCCCAGTTTTTTGGCTTCGGCGATGGCAATTTTGTGAAAGCCCACATCGATCACAAAGATCGCATCGGGCAGCGTGACCATGTCTTGAATGCCGCCAATGTCTTTTTCCAGCTTTTCGAGTTCGCGGGCGAACATCAATTGCTCTTTCTTGCTCATGGCATCCAAACCCAGCTCTTGTTGGGCTTTCATGTCCTTGAGACGCTTGATCGATGTCTTGACGGTTTTGAAATTGGTCAACATGCCACCGAGCCAGCGCTGGTCCACATAAGGAACGCCTGCACGCTGGGCCTCTTGGGCCACGGTGTCGCGGGCTTGGCGCTTGGTGCCCACCATCAAAACGGTGCCACGGTTGGAGGCCAATTGGCGCACGAACTTGGTTGCCTCTTGGAACAAGGGCAATGTTTTTTCCAAATTGATGATGTGAATTTTGTTGCGATGACCAAAGATGAACGGAGACATCTTGGGGTTCCAAAAGCGGGTTTGGTGTCCAAAGTGGACGCCGGCTTCAAGCATTTCGCGCATGGTGACTGACATGGTATTTCTCCAAAGGTTGGGTCTAAAATCCAGCCCTTCATTGACCCACTTGTGAAAACAGGTCAACACCTTGTGGGGGCTGGTTTGGGATTGATTCGTCAACTGTGAAAGACCAAGCCCTCACGCCAACAAAACCCAATGATCTTAACATACACACGCTCCGCCACCCCAGGGTCCCATGACTGGGATTCCCCATGAAGATCGCCGTCATAGGGGCGGGCATCGTCGGGGTGAGCACCGCCTATGAGTTGTCCCGCCAAGGACACACCGTCATAGTTTTTGAACGCCACGGCAGCGTGGGTGAAGAAACCAGTTTTGCCAATGCCGGCGTGGTTGCACCGGGATACGTCACGCCCTGGGCTGCGCCGGGCATGCCTTGGAAAGTTTTTTTGCATTTGTTTGGACGCCATGCGCCCGTGCGCCTGGGTTGGCCCAGCGGCGCTGAAGTCTCTTGGATGGCATCATGGCTCAAGGCCTGCCGCGCCAGCCGATATTTCACCAACCGCGAGCGCATGCAGCGTTTGGCGTTTTACAGCCGCGAACAACTGCATGACACTGCCGCGCGCGAGCGCATCGAATTTGATCGATCTGAAGGCTATATGGTGCTGTTGCGCAGCGCCAAAGACCTGGCGTTGGCACAAAACAATTTGCAGTTTTTGCGCGATGCCGGTGTCACCCACAAACTGCTTGATGCTGCGCAAGCCCTGGCGTTGGAACCGGCCCTGAACCCAGAAACCGCGCTGCACGCAGCCATTCATTTGCCCCAGGATGAGGTGGGCAATTGCCGCCAATATGCCTTGCTGCTGAAACAAAAAGCCGAGGGCCTGGGCGTGCAGTTTGCATTCAACACCACGCTTTTGCCCCTGTCGCGCAGCCAGCCCACCCAATTGCAGGTCAAAGGCAATGGCGCAGCAGAGTCCTTCGATGCCGTGGTGGTCTGTGCTGGCATGGGCAGCTTGCCTTTGCTTCGGCCTTTGGGTTTGCACCTGCCCATGATTGCCGTGCATGGCTACTCTGTCACTGCAGCCATTCGAAACCCCTTGGACGCCCCGCGCAGTGGTTTGATGGACGAACGCTACAAGGTGTCCATCTCACGTCTGGGTCAACGCATTCGTGTGGCGGGCAGCGCCGAGTTGGGTGGTACCGCGAAAAAGCACAACCCAGCGGCCTTGGAAACCCTGTACAAAGTCCTGAGCGACTGGTTCCCTGGCGGGGCCAAAATTTCCGACAACCTGCAAATTTGGAAAGGCGCTCGACCCATGTTGCCCGATGGCCCACCCATTTTGGGGGCCAGCGGTGTGCCCGGTGTGTGGCTCAATTTGGGCCACGGCTCCAGTGGGTGGGCTTTGGCCAGTGGCAGTGCCAAGGTCTTGAGCGACTTGGTCAGCGATCGCCCGCCGGAGATTGACATCAGCGGCCTGGGGTTGGATCGCTTTCGCCATTGACACCCAGATCTGTCAAACGCCATGCAACGGATCACCCCATTCACTGAATGGCCCTTGCACGGGGTAGCCAAAACGCGCGCCATTGAAGCCCAAGCCCAAAGCAGCCGTCCTCAACCGAGTTTGATGCAGTGTGCTGGCCAGTCAGTGGCCCAACTGGCGATGGCTTGGGCACCACATGCCCAACGCATTTGGGTCGCTTGTGGTCCTGGCAACAATGGCGGCGACGGTTTGCATGCGGCCATTCATCTGAATGCCCAGGGCAAAAGCGTTTGGCTCACCCTTTGCCCTGGCTCAAATCCGTCCGTTGAAGCCCTGGACGCTTTGGGCCAAGTGAAAAAAGAGGGCATCCCGATCCATGACCATGCCCCCACAGAATGGGACTTAGGGATCGATGCTTTGTTGGGTTTGGGCCATGCCCGCCCCCCAGAAGGCCAATTGCAACAGCACATGCATCGTTTGCGTCAAGCCCACACCCCCTTGCTGTGCGTGGACGTGCCCACCGGCTTGATGTCTGACAGCGGCCAATGGATGGACACCCAATTGAGCCCCCAACGCACAGCTCCCCTGGCGACGTTGAGCTTGCTCACCCTCAAGCCTGGTTTGTTCACCCTTCATGGCAAAGACGCAGCTGGTGAGGTTTGGTTTGAAGACCTGGGTCACCCTTCTGGCACGTTATGTCGTGCAGACGCCCGCTTGATCGCGCCCCGCCCTCTCAGCCACAAAGCCCACCACAGCCACAAAGGCAGCCATGGCCAAGTGTTGGTGTTGGGCGGCGCGCCAGGCATGACCGGGGCCGCTGTTTTAGCGGCCTTGGCCGCATTGCATGCAGGCGTGGGCAAGGTGGTATTGGGCTTGCTCAACCCCAGCGCACTTGCGGGCGTGCAAAGCCAATACCCCAGCCTCCTGGCCACGGCGTTGGATTCCCACACCCACTTGGCGCACACGGTGGTGTGCGGATGTGGCGGCGGCGAGGCGGTTCGCCCACACTTGCCCCGGGTGCTGTCGCGATCGGCTCAATTGGTGCTGGATGCCGACGCACTCAATGCCATCGCCCAAGACAGCGCCCTGCAAACTCTGCTGGCCCGCAGGGCGAGCGCTGGCTTGACCACGGTGCTCACACCGCACCCCTTGGAAGCGGCGCGCTTGCTGGGTTGCACGGTGGAACAAGTGCAAATGGATCGTCTGGCCGCTGCACAAGAGTTGGCCCAGCGCTGGTCGTGTGTGGTGGTGCTCAAAGGATCGGGCACCGTGATTGCGGCACCCAACGAAACACCGGCGATCAACCCCACAGGCAACCCACGACTGGCCTGTGCCGGTACGGGTGATGTGCTTGCTGGCTTGGTGGGCGCAGCCCTGGCGCGCGGGCTGGCAGCCTCACCCGCCGCGCACTTGGCGGTGTTTCAACATGGATCGGCGGCCGACCGCTGGCCAAACAACGAGGCACTCACCGCCGAGGCACTGGCCAAAGCCGTTCGGTTGTGATGCGCCTGGTGGCGAACAAAGCTTGCGTTCAGCCCCGACCGGCGAAAGGCATTTTGGTGGCCATGATGGTTTGAAACATCACATTGGCCTCCAATGGCAAATTGGCCATGTGCAAGACCGCTTGCCCCACCAAGTTCACATCCATCAAAGGCTCCACGGCAATTTGTCCATTGGCTTGCAAAATGCCGGTGGCCATGCGCATGGCCATGTCGGTGCCTGCATTGCCCACATCGATTTGGCCCACGGCGATGTTGTACTTGCGGCCATCCAAGGAGGCGGTTTTGGTCAGGCCCTTGACCGCATGCTTGGTGGCGGTGTAAGCAATGGAGTTGGGGCGCGGCGTGGTGGCCGAAATCGAGCCATTGTTGATGATGCGACCGCCTTGGGGTGACTGGGATTTCATCACCATGAAAGCTTGTTGAATGCAGTAAAACATGCCGTTGAGGTTGATGTCCACCACCTGCTTCCATTGCTCGATGGTCAGCTCCTCCAAAGGCACGCCAGGGGCACCGACACCAGCGTTGTTGAACAGCACATCCACCCTGCCCCACTTTTGAACGGTGGCAGCAAACATGGCCTTGACAGAGACTGGATCGGCGACATCGGTGGGCACAACCAAGGCTTCATCGGACTTGGCCGCCAATTCGGCGACCACCGCGTGCAAGGGCTCTGCGCGGCGTCCGGCCAAGGTGACGCGGTAACCCGCGCCCAACAAAGCCTGTGCGGTGGCTTTGCCGATGCCCGTACCGGCGCCAGTGATGATTGCGATTTTGGGGCTGCTCATACGGTGGTCCTCTTGAATGCGATTTGTGTGGGGGTTCAGCGCTTTTTGCGCCCTTTGCCTTTGGCCACCGCTTTTTTCACAGCGGCCTTGAGCGCTTGGATGGGTGATTTTGCCGCACGTTGCGGCGCACTGGCCTTGCCCAGCCCTTTGCCACTGCGCTTGCCACGGGTGGGTGGCGGGACATTCAAACCTGATGCCGCAGGGCCCTTGCTGGTCAAGGGCGTGCCTTCGGTGACCAAACGAAAATCAATTTTTCGACCATCCAAATCGACCCGGCTGACTTGGATGCGCACCCGCGTACCAATCGCAAACCGTATTCCGGTGCGCTCGCCACGCAGCTCTTGACGCACCTCATCCAAGCGGAAAAAGTCACCACCCAACTCGGTGATGTGGACCAAACCTTCTACATACAAGTTGTCCAACGTGACGAACAAGCCAAAACCGGTCACGGCCGTCACCACGCCGCCATACTCCTCGCCCAAATGCTCGCGCATGAATTTGCATTTGAGCCAGGCTTCGACGTCACGGCTGGCTTCATCGGCACGGCGCTCAAAAGCGCTGCAATGCAAGCCTGCCGCTTCCCAACCACTGGCGTCGGGCCCAGCGGCAACGGGTTTGACCACTTTGGCCACGGCACCCGGGGCTGGTTTTTTGGTGATTTTGAATCGACCTGGGGGCTCTGGCGGCCGCACCGGAAGCTTGTAGGTTTTCTTGCCCAAGATAGCCTTGATCACGCGGTGCACCAGCAAATCCGGGTAACGGCGAATCGGGCTGGTGAAATGCGTATAGGCCTCGAAAGCCAAGCCAAAGTGACCACTATTGGTAGGCGTGTAAATGGCCTGTTGCATGGATCGCAGCAACATGCTGTGGATTTGTTGAGCGTCTGGCCGCTCTTTGGTCGCTTGCGCAATCGCCTGGTATTGCGCAGGGCTGGGGTTGTCGCTGATCGACAAGCCCAATCCCAAAGCCTTGAGGTAATTGGCCAAGGTCTCGCGTTTTTCGGGGGTCGGTCCCTCATGCACCCGAAACAATGCGGCGTGCTTGCTTTGCAAAATGAAGTCTGCGCTGCAAACGTTTGCGGCCAACATGGCCTCTTCGATCAACCGGTGGGCATCGGTGCGCACGCGGGGCACAATTTTTTCAATCCGCCCGCTGTCGTCGCACACGATTTGGGTTTCGGTGGTTTCAAAATCCACCGCGCCGCGAACCTGTCTGGCTTGCAACAGGGCGCGGTAGACATCGTGCAAATGTTCCAAATCATGGATGCGATCTGGATGTCGCGCTGCCTCTGGCCCCCGAGTATTGGACAAAATGGCCGCCACCTCGGTGTAGGTCAACCGCGCATGGCTGCGCATGACCGCAGGGTAAAACTGGTAGGCGTGGACTTCCCCTGTTGACGTGACGAGCATGTCGCACACCATGCACAAACGTTCCACCTCGGGGTTGAGCGAACACAAACCGTTGGAGAGCTTTTCCGGCAACATGGGGATCACGCGACGCGGAAAATACACGCTGGTGGCGCGCTCATAGGCGTCCACATCAATCACCCCACCAGACTCCACATAATGGCTCACATCGGCAATCGCCACAAGCAAGCGCCAGCCTTTGCCCCGGCCCACGCGTGAGGGCTCGCAATACACCGCATCATCGAAGTCGCGCGCATCTTCACCGTCGATGGTGACCAAGGGCACATCGGTCAAATCAACCCGGTCTTTTTTGTCCTGAGCGCGCACCTTGTCGGGCAGGCTGCGGGTGAGGTCCAAACAAGCGGCTGAAAACTCATGCGGCACGCCATATTTGCGCACCGCGATTTCGATTTCCATGCCAGGGTCATCGAGTTCTCCCAGCACCTCTTTGATGCGGCCCACCGGTTGACCATACAAGCTGGGCAGCTCGGTCAACTCAACCACCACCACCTGACCGACCTTGGCCTGTCCGGTGGCTGCCTTGGGAATCAAAACGTCTTGGCCATAGCGCTTGTCTTCGGGGGCCACCAACCAAATGCCCCCTTCTTGCAGCAAACGCCCAATGATGGGCTGGGGTGGCCGTTCGATGATTTCCACCACGCGGCCCTCAGGCCTGCCTTTGCGATCGAGTCGCAACACCCGCACCTTGACGCGGTCCAGATGCAACACGGCGCGCATCTCATTTGGTGCCAAAAATATGTCTGCCGCGCCATCATCTCGGCGGACAAAACCGTGTCCGTCGCGGTGACCCAACACGGTGCCTTCGATTTCCTCCAGCAAACCTGCGCTGGGGTGACTGAATTGTTTGATAGAATTTCTCTCTTTCCTGAAATGCCCAGGTGGCGGAATTGGTAGACGCACTAGTTTCAGGTACTAGCGAGTAACATCGTGGGGGTTCGAGTCCCTTCCTGGGCACCACCTACATCAACAGTTGCAAATGTTTGCAGCTGTTTTCGTTTGGGGCTTTGGCATTTTTTGGACCTATACAGCCTGAGCCACCAGATCGTGCCCTTGTGTATCCACGATGTGAACCATGGTGAATTCTCCCACACGCAAGGTTTTACTGGCTTTTTGCGGTGGCAAGATGCGCACCACGCCATCGATCTCAGGAGCATCGGCATAGGTGCGCGCCACAGCTCCCTTGCGCCCCAAGCCTGGCGCTGAGTCCACCAAGACCTGCATGCGGGCGCCGATGCGCTGGCGCAATTTCTCCACCGACACGGCTTCGGCCACCGCCATGAAACGGGCACGGCGTTCTTCGCGCAGTTCTGCCGGGACCATGCCTGGAATGTCATTGGCCGCGGCCCCCGACACCGGGCTGTACGCAAAACAACCGGCGCGGTCGATTTGTGCAGCCCGCACAAATGCCAACAAATCCTCAAACTCGGCTTCAGTTTCGCCAGGAAAGCCCGCAATGAAGGTGCTGCGCACCACCAGTTCAGGGCAGATCTCGCGCCAACGCTGCAAACGCTCCAGGTTGCGCTCACCGCTGGCGGGTCGCTTCATGCGGCGCAACACATCGGGATGGCTGTGCTGAAAGGGCACATCCAGGTAAGGCAAGATTCGCCCCGTGGCCATGAGCGGCAAGATGAGGTCCACACTGGGATAGGGATAAACGTAGTGCAAGCGCACCCAGGCGCCGTAGGCATGGGCCAAGTCGGCCAAGGCCTCGACCAGTTCCAGCAATCGGGTTTTGATTGGTTTGCCATCCCAAAAACCCGTTCGATAGGCCACATCCACGCCATAGGCTGAGGTGTCTTGGCTGATCACCAACAACTCCTTGACGCCCCCTTCAAACAAGGCCCGTGCCTCATTGAGCACATCACCGATGGGACGCGACACCAAATCGCCTCGCATCGAAGGAATGATGCAAAAAGTACAACGGTGATTGCAGCCCTCGCTGATCTTCAAATAAGCATAGTGCCGTGGCGTGAGCTTGATGCCCGCCACACCCATGGGGGCTGGCATCAAATCGACAAATGGGTCGTGCGGTTTGGGCAGGTGCAGGTGCACCGCATCCATCACCTCTTGGGTCGCGTGTGGACCGGTGACCGCCAGCACACTGGGGTGTACATGGCGCACCAAATTACCGCCCCGCTCATCTTCGCGCGCCCCCAGACAGCCGGTGACAATCACCTTGCCATGGGCCGACAAAGCCTCGCCAATCGTGTCCAGGCTTTCCTTGACCGCATCGTCAATGAAGCCGCAGGTGTTGACGATCACCAAATCCGCGCCTTCAAATGACTTGGAAGTTTGATAACCCTCGGCGCTCAGTTGGGTGAGGATGAGTTCTGAGTCGGTCAAAGCCTTGGGGCAACCCAAGCTGACAAAACCCACTTTGGGTGGCGTGGCGCGCGGGCCCGCTGGGGCCTGGATTTCAGATATTGACATGCTCGCATTGTCCCCGCAATTCGAGCCTGGCGTGGTTCAGCGTTTCAGCCCCATGGCGGCCAGCATTTGTTCGGTGTGTCGGTTCATGTGCTCTTGCATTTGGGCCTGCATTTGGGCCACGGCTTTTTGCGACTGCTCCATGTAACCACTGATCATGTGTTGGACCGCAGGGGCCTGCATGCCGGCAAACGGTTTACCAGGGTTGCCCGACAAAGGAGATACATGAGCGTTGTATTGCCCCACCATGTCTTTGAGCATGTGCATGTTTTTTTCAATGAAACTGCCCATGTGGGTTTGCATGGTGTGGCCATAAAAACGAATCATGTCGGCCAAGGCTTTTTCGGTGAACAAAGGCGAACCACAGGCCTCTTCCTCCAAAATGATTTGCAACAAAATGCTGCGCGTGAGGTCTTGGCTGTTTTTGGCGTCCACCACTTGGATGGGCACCCCATCAATCACCCATTGTTTGATGTCTGCCAGCGTGATGTACGAAGAAGATGCGCTGTCGTACAGACGTCGATTGGGGTACTTCTTGATCACCCGCGTTGATGCGGCATCGGCAACCCGGGTCTCAGGCGATTTTTTGACCATCCTGTTGCTCTCTTGTGGTGATGTATTGAAGGATTTTGGGTCATTCTAGGAATGACCTCTCGCAATCGAATCCAGGTTTTCCCGGGGGAGCGGGCAAGCACGGGGTCAACCCATTTGCAAGCTGCACAGACAATGTGAAACTCCATATCTGCACCACAACGAGGAAAAACCATGCCTGAAATTTACATCTATGCGGTGGAGGGTCGCAGCTTGGATCAAAAACGCGCCTTGGTGAAAGACGTGACGGATGCCGTGGTGCGCCACTTTGATGTCACACCGGGCGACGTGATGGTTCAAATCATGGAAACGCCCCCCACATCCAAGGCCAAAGGTGGCATCTTGTTTTCTGACCGGCCTGGCGCACCAAGCGCCAAACTGGGACCGGCAGGTGGCACATGAAATGGCTGCTGCGTTTGTGGCTGCTGGCAGTGGGCTTGGCTTTTTTGCTGGGCATGTTGGTGATCGGATTGATCCTGTTCGTGATCTCACTGTTGAAGTGGGCAGTGACAGGCCGTCGGCCAAACATCATCATGGCCCTGAACAGTTATCAGCGGTGGACCCGAAAAGCCCCGCCTTGGGCCCAACACCGAGGCCAGGCCGAGGGAGAAATCATTGATGCAGAAGCAAAGGTGGTCAAGGATGGCACGCCCACATTACCCGCCACCCGTTCCAAAGGTCACGACCCCTTGTGAGTCAGGGTACCCGAGAAGAAACCAGAAATGTATTGAAAGAACCAAGCCACTGGTCAAGTGAAAAGTTGCTTACTGGTGAAGCAACGAGGCATTGGTAGGCGCGATTGGACTCGAACCAACGACCCCCACCATGTCAAGGTGGTGCTCTAACCAGCTGAGCTACGCGCCTAAAGATTCGAAGCGGCGGATTCTATCAGGATTCCACCACCATCTCTTCAATGAACCCCCAACCCATGTGCACGGCCCGGGCCATGCCCCACTTGCCAAGGGCATGAAAGCAGATTAAAAATGAGTTATTTGTCATTAAACAACCATGCACGCATTGCGCACCCATATGCAACAAAAGCCCCCCAAAGGATTTGGGCTGGCAGAGGTTTTGTGCGTGTTGGCTCTCACAGCGATCGGCGCGGCTTGGGGCATGTCGTCGTGGCAATTGGGCATGCAAAAGGCAAAGGTTCAGGCGGCTCGAGAAGGCTTTGTCCACAGTCTGCAATGGGCGCGAATACAGGCCATCCAACAAGGCGTGGATGTGCGGATGGTGCGGTCCACCGATTGCCCTGGGATCAGCTCCCAAGCCAGTGACTGGCGCTGCGGCTGGCGCGTGATCACTTTGGACGACAAAACCCTGGCGCAGCAAAGCTTGCCTGAGGGTGTGGCCATGAAGCACAACCAGGGCACCGACAAACTCAGCATCAACCGCCGAGGAGAGCCGGGCACGGTGGGTGACAGCTTTGTGTTCAGGCCCCAAAACGACTTGCGCAGCTCAGTGGCCAGCACGGTGTGCATCAGTGCTGCGGGTCGGGTTCGCTGGCTATCGGGGGACAAATGCAGCAACTGAAGGTCCACTCTGTGGGCAACAGCCGTTGTTCGGGCTGGGGCTTGCCCGAGGCCTTGGTCGCTTTGGGCGTGCTCTCCTTGGGCGTTCTGGGCTTGCTGTGGCTGCAAGGCAAGACGGCCATCTCATGGCGCAGCCAGTTCAACACCGAACAAGCCGCTTGGCTGGTTCAAGACATGGCAGAACGCATGCGCGCCAACCGAGGGCAATTGGACGCCTATCGCCTGAACTGGGGCCAAGCGCCCAACAGCGTGGACTGCAACAACCGCCCCTGCGCCTTGGTCGAATGGGCTTGGGCCGATCTGTGGGCATGGACCCGAGAAGTGCAAAGCCGCATGCCCGGCGCACAAACCCAGATCTGGCCTTCGCCATCCGATCCGCAACACATCGGCATTGCATTGGCCTGGCGCGATCCGGACAAAGCCCTGATGGAATCGAACACACAGCCCCCGGGCCTGAACTGCCCGGCTCAGCACCGTTGCTTTTGGTTGCATGTGCGGCCATGAAAAAGCCAAAAAGCAATCCCCATCTGGTCGCATCTTGGGGGTTGCCGCGCCAATCCGGTCTGAGTTTGGCCGATTGGTTGGTGGGCCAAGCTTTGGCGGCCATGGTGGTGTTGGCCGCCATGGGCACTTGGGGTTTTGCGCAACAAAACCACACCCTGACGCAAGAGGGCCTGCAACAAGCCCAACAAATGAGCTGGGTGTGGCGCACCCTGGGTCAACACATCCGGCAAGCCGGTGCGGCACAGGCGACGCAAGTCGCTGCGGGCCCCATTGCTTTGTCCACCCCCACGCCCATGTGGGTTGCCACAGATGGCACGGGCACACAAGCAGACAGCTTGACCACGGCCCACCTGCGCAGCCTAGAGGGACGTGACTGCCAAGGCAACACCAAAGGCAGCAACAGCACCATGCAAAACCGTTTCACCGTCAACACCAAATCAGAGCTGACATGCCTTGACGCATCCAACCCCAGCGCCAGCGCACAGGCCTTGGCCGAGGGCATCGAGGACCTGCAGTTGCGCTATGCGCAAAGCACCATAGATGGCAATGGCTTGACCCAATTGCAATGGGTGCCAGCACAAGCGGGCATGGTTCCCAACCAAGTGCTGGCCGTGGAAGTGTGCATTCGTCGCACGGGCGCACCTGCTTCAAAGGCCATGCCCAACACCTTGAAAGGTTGTCGCGGCGAAAGCCTGCCCAACGATGGCCGCGTGCGTTGGGTGCAACGCCAAATTTTCGCCTGGCGCCAAGCGGCCAACCCAGCCCCATGAAACACCCCCGAAGCGCCCATCAAGGCTGGGCATTGCCCACGGTCATGGCTGTGTTGGGTCTTTGTGCCCTGAGCGCCACGTCTTTGGCGCGGGGCTTGTGGTTGCATGCCAATTTGCTGCGCAGTGATGGCGACGAGTTGCGGGCGCGCTGGGCCGCAGAGGCCTTGCTGCGCGAAGCTGAACAAGATTTGCTGGCCAGCTTTGCGGCCATCAAGGACGCACGCCACAGCACCCCAGCGCCAGAGACATTGCCCCAAACACCTTTCATACCCCACACCAGCGCCGGTTTGGCGCAGTTGAAAAAAGCCTTGCCGTCTGGCCTTTGCATGGATGGCATTTGCGCGCCCGATGCATTGGAGTCCACCTCTGCCACACAGTGGCTACAGCGCTTGAACACGGCTGCACGCTATGGCCAGTACACCGGTGGGGGACCCAATTGGGGCAGCCAAATCAACCCCGCTTTGGCTGAGCGCAGTGGCTATTGGTTGGAGGCTTTCTCCAGCGCTGACGCCACCAAGACCACACCGCTGTGGCGCATCACGGCCCTGGCCCAAGCCTCGCCGCGGTCTGCGCCCATCGTCTTACAAGCTTGGTGGCAAGGGGCAAGCGACAACACCACCGGCGGGCGATGGCTGAGTTGGCATGAGGTGCTGCCATGAGAATTCGCCAACAGTCCGGATTGAGCTTGATGGAAACACTCTTGGTGCTGGCCCTGCTCGCCGTGGTCATGAGCTGGGCGGTGCCCCAATACCAAAACCATTTGCGCCGGGGCCAGCGTCAATTGGCAAAACTGAGCTTGATGCAAACCGCGCAATGGTTGGAGCGTGCCGCAGCCACCCAAGGCTCTTACCCCACCCCCACACAAGTGCCCCCTGCCCTGCTGCAGGTTTCTGGCGGGGCCTACCAAATTCAACTGCAAACCGACCCTGCCGCCAACACCTTTTTTCTGCAAGCTGTGCCGCAAGCCAGCCAAGCACCTGATGCCTGCGGTGTGTTGACCCTGAACCATTTGGGCGAACAAGGCGTGCAATACGCCAGCCTGTCGGCCAAAGAATGTTGGGGCCGCTGATAATCAGTGCCATGTCTGACCGCGATGCATTCTGGATGGACCAGGCCCTGCGCTTGGCCGAACAAGCCCTCTACATCACCACCCCCAACCCCCGGGTGGGTTGTGTGCTGGTTTCTCCCCTGGGTCAAAGCATTGGCCAAGGCCATACCCAGGCTGTGGGCCAGGCGCATGCCGAGGTCATGGCCTTGCAGCAGGCGCGGCAAGCGGGCCATGACACCCGTGGCGCCACCGCCTACGTCACCCTAGAACCCTGCAGCCACCACGGCCGCACACCGCCGTGTTGCGATGCGCTGATCCAAGCCCAGGTGGCCCGGGTGGTCATCAGTGTCCAAGACCCCAATCCCTTGGTTGCAGGGCAAGGCATGGCCCGGTTGCGTGCAGCTGGCATCGAGGTGACTTTGGGTGTGGGCCAAGCGCGGGCACAAGAGCTCAATATTGGTTTTTTCAAGCGCATGCAAACGGGCTTGCCCTGGGTGCGCATGAAGGTGGCGGCGTCGATGGACGGCCAAACCAGCCTGAGCAACGGTGTCAGCCAATGGATCACCGGGACAGCGGCGCGCCAAGATGGGCACCACTGGCGCGCCCGCGCCTGTGCGGTCTTGACCGGCGTGGGCACGGTGCTGCAAGACAACCCCTTGCTGGACGTGCGCATGGTCGCCACCCCACGCCAGCCGCCTTTGGTGGTGGTGGACAGCCAATGGCAAACACCCCTCAACGCCGCGCTGTGGGGGCCCCAGCGGCCGGTCTGGGTTTACGGCGCTCAGGCCAACGCAAACGCGCGCGAGGCATTGGTCCAGCGCGGCGCGCAAACCACCTTGCTGGCCAACCCCAGCGGCAAGGTGGACTTGGCCGCTTTATTGGCCGATTTGGGCCAGCGTGGCATCAACGAATTGCACATCGAAGCCGGCCACAAACTCAACGGCTCGTGGTTGCGCGAAGGCTTGGTGGACGAATTGCTGCTTTATTTGGCACCGTGTCTGATTGGACCCGGCCAGGGCATGGCCCAATTGCCCACCCTGGAGCGCCTGGAGGCGGCCATCCGCTTGCGCTGGGTCGACACCACCCCCTTTGGCGACGATCTGCGCTTGATGGCCAGGGTACTGCGCTGAACCCTGCGAGAATACGCACATGTTCACCGGAATCATCACCGGCGTGGGTCGCATCGTCGACGTCCACGACCTGGGTCGCTCTTTACAACACGGCAAGCGCCTGAGCCTGTCCGTGCCCGATGGCTATTTGGCCGATGTGGGCCTGGGCGACAGCATCGCCATCAATGGCGCTTGCATGACCGTCACCGACCTGCAACCCCAAGACAACCGCTTTTGCATTGACATCTCTGCCGAGTCGCTGGACAAAACCAGCGGCTTGGACGGCTTGGGCGAAGTCAACCTGGAAAAAGCCCTGCGTGCCAACGACCGCTTGGGCGGACATCTGGTGTCAGGCCATGTCGATGGCATGGGCAGCGTGGTTCAATTTGAACCGGTCGGCGAGAGCTGGATATTGCGCCTGCTGGCCCCCGCCGAACTGGGCAAATACCTGGCTTACAAAGGCTCTATCACCGTCAATGGGGTGAGCCTCACCGTTAACCGCGTCCTTGACCATGCAGACGGCACCGAAATCAGCATCAACCTGATCCCCCATACCGTGCAAAACACCGCTTTGCACCGGCTCAAAGCCGGGTCAAAAGTCAATTTGGAAATCGATCTCATTGCCCGCTACGTCGAGCGCATGTTGCGCGCCGACCCCAGCTTGGCGCCTCCTCACCCATGAATGCAGCTTTAAAACCCATACCCATCTCCCCTGTTGAAGACATCGTGGCCGAGCTGCGCGCTGGCCGCATGGTGATCTTGGTCGACGAAGAAGACCGCGAAAACGAAGGTGACCTGGTGCTCGCCGCCGACCACGTGAGTGCAGAGGCGATCAACTTCATGGCCCGCTTTGGCCGTGGCTTGATTTGCCTGACCCTCACGCGCGAGCGCTGCCAGTACCTGGGCCTGCCACCCATGACGATGCGCAACGGCACCTCCCACGGCACCGCCTTCACCGTGTCCATCGAGGCCGCCGAGGGGGTCTCCACCGGCATTTCTGCGGCCGACCGGGCGCGCACCGTGCAAGTCGCGGTGGCCGCCCACAGCCGTGCCCAAGACCTGGTGCAACCCGGCCATGTGTTTCCCCTGCAAGCGGTGGATGGCGGCGTGTTGATGCGCGCCGGCCACACCGAAGCCGGATGCGACCTAGCCCGCATGGCCGGTTGCAACCCCAGCAGCGTGATTTGCGAGATCATGAAAGACGACGGCACCATGGCGCGTTTGCCCGATCTGCAACTGTTTGCAGCCGAGCACGGCCTGAAAATTGGCACCATCGCCGACCTGATCGAGCACCGCAGCAAAACCGAGTCTTTGGTCAGCAAAGTCGGCAGCCGCGCTTTGAACACCGCTCACGGCATTTTTCAAGCGCATGCGTTTCAAGAACCCAATTCAGGGGATGTGCACTTGGCCTTGGTGCGCGGACAATGGGATGCACGCACACCGGTCTTGGCCCGGGTGCACGAGCCCTTGTCGGTGCTCGACGCCCTCGAGGTCGGGCGCACCATGCACTCTTGGAGCCTGGACGCTGCCTTGCAACGCATTGACCAAGACAACTGCGGCGTGGTGGTGCTGCTCAATTGCGGCGAATCGGCCCCGCAATTGCTGGCCCAGTTTGATGGCACCGCCCGTTCTGCCCACGGCCCCGAGCGCGGCCGCATGGACTTGCGCTCGTATGGCGTGGGCGCCCAAATCCTGCGTGAATGCGGTGTGCAACGCATGCGCTTGATGGGCACGCCGCGGCGCATGCCCAGCATGACCGGTTATGGCCTGGAAATCACCGGCTACCTGATCCCTGGCGACAGCGCCTGACCTGAACCCTTGGAGCGGCCATGTTCACCCCACAAAACCCACCCCAGACTGCGCAACTCAATGGTGCAGGCCTGCGCATCGGCATTGTGCAAGCCCGCTTCAATACCGACATCACCGATGCGCTGCACCAGGCCTGTGTGGCCGAGTTACAGGCCCACCAAATAGAACCCCAAAACATCGAGACGGTGCAGGTGCCTGGCGCGCTGGAAGTGCCTCTGGCTTTGCAAGCCTTGGCCGAGCGCGATGACTTTGATGCCTTGATCGCCTTGGGCTGCATCGTGCGTGGCGAGACCTATCACTTCGAGCTGGTCGCCAACGAATCCGGCGCCGGCGTCACCCGGGTGGGTTTGGACCACGGCATCCCCATCGCCAACGCCATCTTGACCACCGAAAACATGGCACAGGCCGTGGCGCGCCAAACCGACAAGGGCCGCGACGCGGCCCGGGTGGCCATCGAAATGGCTTTGTTGTTGGAGCGTTTGCGTTGAGCACCGTGCGCCCCCCACGCCAAATCCGCACCGGCACCACCCAAACCGGCGCGCGCAAGGCCGGCAGCAAAACACCCCGCAGCCGCTCACGCGAATTTGCCCTGCAAGCCTTGTACCAAGTCCAAGTCGGTGGTAACGATGTCGCAGCGGTGGACACTTTTACCCGCGAGCTCGCTGGCTTTCACAAAGCCGATCCGGACCATTACATGGCGCTTCTTGAAGGCTGTGCCCAACACAGTGCCGCCTTGGATGTGCTGATCACCCCTTTGCTGGACCGGCGCATGCTGGAGATATCGCCGGTGGAGCACGCCATCATGTGGATCGGCGCTTATGAGCTTCAGCACTGCGTGGACGTGCCCTGGCGCGTGGCCATCAACGAATGCGTTGAACTGGCCAAAGAGTTTGGTGGCACCGATGGCCACAAATACATCAACGCCGTGCTCAACGGTTTGGCCGCGCAACTGCGCCCACACGAGGTAAAAGCCGACCGAGACGCGGGCTTGGCACGAGGCTGATACCCCTCACCACCATGCCACACGCCATGAAACTGTCGCAACGCGCCCAACGCATTGAGCCGTTTTATGTGATGGAAATGGGCAAGACCGCGGCACTGTTGGCGCAGCAATTCGCCCACACCGACCGCCCCATGATCGCGCTCAACATCGGAGAGCCCGACTTCACGGCCCCGCCCTTGGTGCAAGCGGCAGCCCATCAAGCCATCCAAGATGGACAGACCCAATACACCCACGCCCTGGGCTTGCAAGCTTTGCGCGAGCGCATCAGCCAGTGGTATGCAAAGCGTTGGGACTTGGCTGTGGCCCCTGAAAGAATTGTGGTCACTGCGGGCGCATCAGCTGCCCTGCACCTGGCCTGCATGGCACTGGTGGACGAAGGCGACGAAATATTGCTGCCCGATCCCAGCTATCCCTGCAACCGCCAATTTGTGCAAGCGGCTGGCGGTCGCGCTGTGCTGCTGCCCACCAGCGCAGCGCAGCGCTACCAGCTCGATGCCGCTCAAGTGCGGCAAGCTTGGAGCCTCAAAACCAAAGGCGTGCTGCTGGCCAGCCCCTCCAACCCCACCGGCACATCCATCCACCCCGAAGCCTTGCGCGACATCGACCAATTCGTGCAACAACGTGGCGGCGTCACCATCGTCGATGAAATTTACCTGGGCTTGTCGTACGACAGCACTTACGGGCAAAGCGCTTTGCGACTGGGGGAGCATGTGATCAGTGTCAACAGCTTCTCCAAATACTTCCACATGACCGGCTGGCGGCTGGGCTGGCTGGTGGTGCCGCCCTCACTGGTGCCGGTGCTCGAGTCCTTGGCCCAACACCTGTTCATTTGCCCCAGCACCATTGCCCAGCGCGCCGCCTTGGCCTGTTTTGAGCCCGAGAGCTTGGCCATTTACGAGCAACGCCGCAGCGAGTTTCAGTTGCGCCGCGACACCGTGGTGCCAGCCTTGAATGAAATGGGCATGGCCGTCGACGTCATGCCCGATGGCGCTTTTTACGCTTGGGCCAACGTAGCCGCCATTTGTGAACGCATGGGCTTGACCAACAGCTGGGACTTTTGTCTGGCCGCCATGCAACATGCCCACGTGGCCATGACGCCTGGGCGCGACTTTGGCCAGCACGGCACTGAACACCACGTGCGTTTGTCCACCGCCAGCAGCCTGCCCGACTTGGTTCAGGCCATGCAACGCTTAAAGCAATGGTTGTCGCATGGCTGATTTATTTGTTCACCCGATTCGCATTTATTGGGAAGACACCGATGCCGGCGGCATCGTTTTTTATGCCAACTACCTGAAGTTTTTTGAACGCGCCCGCACCGAATGGCTGCGCCATTTGGGTTTGGAGCAACAGCACTTGCGCGAAACCACCGGCGGCATGTTTGTCGTCACCCACACCAGCTTGCGCTACTTGTTGCCTGCACGGCTCGACGATGTCATTCATGTCAGCGCTGAACTGCAAGACAAAGGGCGCGCCAGCTTGAGCCTGATGCAGCAAGCCTCGCGCCAAGACGGTGCCAGCGCCACTTTGCTCTGCGAAGGCAGTATCCGCATTGGCTGGGTGGATGCCGCCAGCATGCGCCCTGCGAGAATACCCACTTCCCTTCTGGACCTGTTGCCATGACCCAAGATTTTTCAATCATCCACCTCCTGCTCAATGCCAGCTGGGTGGTGCAAGCCGTGGTGCTGTTGCTGATGGGCGTGTCGGTCGCCAGTTGGACCGCTATTTTTCGCAAGGCCATTGCGCTCAAGCAAATCAAAGCCCTGAATGAAAACTTCGAGCGCGACTTTTGGTCCGGCACCAGCCTGAATGACTTGTACGCCGCTGCCACCAGCAATGCCAAGCTGGCCGGTCCCATGGAGCGTATTTTTGCCAGCGGGATGCGCGAATACCAAAAACTGCGCGAGCGCCGCATCAGCGACAGCGCGGTGTTGATGGACGGCGCGCGCCGCGCCATGCGCGCCAGCTACCAGCGCGAGATGGATGCCATCGAATCGCAGTTGTCGTTTTTGGCTTCGGTCGGTTCAGTCTCGCCCTATGTGGGCTTGTTTGGCACGGTGTGGGGCATCATGCACGCCTTTACCGGCCTGGCCAGCATGCAGCAAGTCACCCTGGCCAAAGTGGCGCCCGGCATAGCCGAGGCCTTGGTCGCCACCGCCATTGGTTTGTTTGCCGCCATCCCCGCCGTGCTGGCCTACAACCGCTTCAGCCGCGACATTGAACGCGTCGCCATCCGTTTGGACACCTTCATGGAAGAGTTCTCCAACATCTTGCAACGCAATGTGGGCAGCCAGTCCACATCGGGTCATTGAGCGGGGCTACCCACATGCCCTCTGCCTCACCCCGCAGCGCCCGTGGTCGGCGGGCCATCAACGACATCAACATGGTGCCCTTCATCGACGTGATGTTGGTGCTGTTGATCATCTTCATGGTCACGGCCCCGCTGATTTCGCCCAGCGTCATCGACGTGCCCAGCGTGGGCAAGGCCGCCGCCCAGCCCGAGCAAGTGATCCAAGTGCTGATCGACGCGCAAGAAAAAATCGAACTCAAGTCGACCGGCAGCACCAGCACCCAAATTTCGGTCACCCTGTCCTCTTTGCCGCAACAAGTGATGCAATTGCAAGGGGGCAATGCCAACACGCCGGTGGTGATCAGTGCCGACAAAGGCATCAAATACGAAACCGTGGTCAAGGTGATGGACAGTTTGCAACGCGCAGGGGTGCAACGCGTGGGTTTATCGGTGCAGCTCCAACCTTGATCAACTCGGCCACCCCATGAGCACCGCTTCGATGCACCTGGAACTTGCACCGCCACCGGCCCAAGGTTTGGGGCGCTCGCTGGGCCTGGCACTGGTGGTGCACTTGCTGTTGCTCATTGCCCTGACCTGGGGCATCAGCTGGCCCACCGACAGCACCCCAGCCGTGGAAGCCGAGCTGTGGTCAGCCCTGCCCAAAGCCGCCGCACCCCCGCCCCCACCACCTGCGCCAGAACCCACGCCCGAGCCTCCACCGCCACCGCCGGCACCAAAAGTCAAGCCCACGCCACCGGCCCCCAGCCGAGATGCCGACATTGCCATCGCCAAGCAAAAGAAGGCCGAGCAAGAGAAAAAACTCGAGCAGGAACAACTCAAACTCAAAAAACAGATCGAACAAAAAGAAAAGGAAAAAGCGCTAGAGCAGCAGCGCCAGCGCGAGAAAGAAAAAGCCCAGGAACAGCGCGATAAAAAAGAGCTTGCCCTGAAAGAGCAAAAAGAAAAAGACCGCAAGGACAAAGAACGCAAAGAGCAAGAGGCCAAGCGTGCCGCCCAAGACGAGCGCAAATTGCAAGCCATGCGCGACGAAAACCTGCGCCGCATGGCGGGCATGGCCGGTGCCACGGGCAGCCCCAATGCCACGGGTGACGCATTGCGGGCCTCTGGCCCCTCACCCAGCTACGGAGGGCGCATCATTGCCCGCGTCAAACCCAATATCGTGTTCAACCCCGATGATGTCAGCGGCAACCCCGTGGCCGAGGTGGAAGTGCGCACCGCGCCTGACGGAAAGATCATGTCGCGCAAGCTCATCAAGTCGAGTGGCAACAAAGCCTGGGATGAAGCGGTGATCAAAGCCTTGGACAAGACCGACACCTTGCCGCGCGACACCGATGGCACCATCCCGACCATGATGGTGCTGGGGTTCAAGCCCCGGGACTGAGCCGAATTACTTTTTCGCTTTGAGCGCTTGCTCGCGCTTGACCACTTCTTTTTCCATCTGACCCAGCAGGGCCGCATTGGGTGGTGTCCATTTGCCACCCGATTGATTGACCATGTGCACCAAGGCGCCGGCAAAATCTTTCAAAGCCAAATCGGGCTTACCACCCTTGGCGGGCATGCCCCGAACACCCACAAACCCATGGGCGGTCAAAATCACCTGGCCTTCGGCAATCAATGGGGCCCACTTCTTGTTGTCCCCCACCTTGGGCGCACCCGCCACACCCGCTGCGTGGCAAACCGAACAAACCTGCTGGTAGACAGGATCGGTGGCGGCCTCTGCGCTTGAAAAAGCCAAGGCAGCACACACCGACAAAAAGCCTTTGAAAGTCATGTCATTCTCCAGAAAGAAGCGCCATTGTGCGCCTTTCGCACAGCCCATTTGTGGCCCAGATTTTCAAAAAGTACCCAGGCCATGGCTCTTGGCCAGGCTGAACCGCCATGCACAAAACAGCGCCCCCACAGCACTGATGGCCGCCACCTGAAACACCACGTCCATGCCCCAGACTTGGCTGATGGCCCCGCCTCCCAAGGCACCCAGAACCCCAGTGAGGCCATAGCCCAGCACCGAATACAAGGCTTGACCACGGGCGCGCAAGGGCCCTGCGAAAGCTTGGCTGATCCATTGCACACAGGCCGAGTGGTGGGCGGCAAATGTCCAGGCATGCAGGACCTGGGCCAGGGCCAACACCCACCAGACATCGGCGGCTTGAGCGGTCAGCACCATGCGCAGCAACGTCAAAGAAGCAGCCAAAATCAGCCAACTGCTCAAAGCCATGCGGTGCATCCAACGGCCTTGAAAATAGAACCAAATCACCTCGACCACGACCGACAAAGCCCAAAAAGCGCCAATCATGGTTTTGCTGTAACCCAAGCCGTCCAAATACAAAGACAAGAAAACATAAATGCTGGTGTGGGCCAAGATGTGAAAAAACAAGGTGGCGAAAAACCAGCGCACCGGGGTTTGTCGCAGCACAGGCCCCAAACGCCCAGCCAGGTTTTGCGCCGCAGGTGGATCCACCTGATGGGGCAGCCACCAAACCGCCACATTCAAAACAGCCAAAGTCGCCACCGTCCAATGGGGAAAATCGGCCATGCCATGGCGTTCAAACCAGGCACCGGCAACAAATACGGTGACCAAAAAGCCCATCGACCCCCACAGCCGAACGCGGCCATAGCGTTGGGTGCTGAATTGCCCGCCCACACTCACGCGCTGGGCCATGGCCGCTTCGCTCAGCGACATCAAGGGGCTGGTGTGAAAGAACAACAGCACCATCACCAAACTCAGCCACCACAACTCTTGGCTGAGGTAAAAACCCAGTGATACGCACCAAGCCACCAAGGCCCCCAGGCGCATCAAACGCACCCGTTGTCCCGTGTGGTCGCTCAGCCAGGCCCATAAAAAAGGGGCGAACAAGCGGGTCGCCGATTGCATCGCTGTGAGGGCCCCAATGGCCAACACGCTCAGGCCCAGGTCCTGCAACCACAGTGACAAATAGGGATTGAAAAAACCAATGTGGGTGAAATAGGCCGCGGACAAAAAGCCAAACGGCCACAAACCTTGGCGCAGCCCTGGGCCTATGGAGAGGGGCATCAGCTTTTGCGCTGTGCAGCAATCGGGGGCAAAACAGTTTGTACATCGCCACACTGCGCACGGTGACGCAGCGCATGGTCCATCACCACCAGCGCCAAGAGCGCCTCGGCAATGGGTGTGGCGCGAATGCCCACGCAGGGATCGTGGCGGCCCTTGGTTTGCACCTCAACGGCGTTGCCCGCGCTGTCGATGCTGTCGCGCGGCGTGAGGATGGAACTGGTGGGCTTGATGGCGATGCTCACCTCCAAGTCCTGCCCCGTGCTGATGCCGCCCAGCACGCCACCGGCGTTGTTGTTGGCAAAACCCTCGGGCGTCAAGCTGTCGCCATGGGTCGAGCCGCGCTGCGCCACGCTGGCAAAACCCGCGCCCATCTCCACGCCCTTGACCGCGTTCAAGCCAATCATGGCGTGGGCGATGTCGGCGTCCAATCGGTCATAAATCGGTTGGCCCAAACCAACCGGCATCCCCCGCGCCACCACACGGATGCGAGCGCCGCAAGAGTCGCCGGCTTTGCGCAGGCTGTCCATATAGGCCTCGAGGTGGGCCACATCGGCAATGGGTGCGTAAAAGGGGTTGTTTGGCACATGGTCCCAGTCTTCATAGACGATGGGGTGTTCGCCCAGCTGCGTCATGCAGCCGATGAATGTGGTGCCATATTTTTCTTTGAGCCATTTTTTGGCGACAGCGCCAGCTGCGACGGTGGGCGCGGTCAAACGGGCTGAAGAACGGCCACCACCGCGCGGGTCACGCACACCGTATTTTTGGGTGTAGGTGTAGTCGGCATGTCCTGGGCGGAAGGTTTGCAAGATGTCGCTGTAGTCTTTGCTGCGCTGGTCGGTGTTGTGAATCAACAGGGCAATGGGTGTGCCGGTGGTCACGCCTTGGTAGACGCCGCTCAAAATTTGTACTTGGTCGGGCTCTTGGCGTTGCGTCACATGGCGGCTGGTGCCAGGGCGGCGGCGATCGAGGTCGTGTTGGATGTCGGCCTCGCTCAAAGCCATGCCCGGTGGGCAGCCGTCAATCACGCAGCCAATGGCTGGACCGTGGGATTCACCAAAGTTGGTGACTGCGAAAAGGGTGCCAAAGGTGTTGCCGCTCATGCAATCCATTATCCCTGAGCGCCAAGACGCCCACCCTGCCAGCCGGATTCCTTTATGCTTGCCAACCTGCTGACCAAGGAAATTCAAAATGTCTGACGACACCCCCTACACACCCCCCAAAGTCTGGACCTGGGACCAAGCCAATGGTGGCCAGTTTGCCAACATCAACCGGCCCGTGTCCGGGGCCACCCATGAAAAGGCCTTGCCGATTGGCAAACACCCCATGCAGCTGTATTCCTTGGGCACCCCCAACGGGATCAAGGTGACCATCATGCTGGAGGAGCTGCTGGCCTTGGGCCACAGCGGTGCCGAATACGACGCTTGGTTGGTCCGCATCCGTGATGGCCATCAATTTGGCAGTGGCTTTGTCGAGGTCAACCCGAATTCCAAGATCCCTGCGCTGATGGACCGCAGCGGCACTGAGCCCGTGCGGGTTTTTGAGTCCGGCGCGATTCTGATGTACCTGGCCGAAAAGTTTGGCGCCTTTTTACCCACTGACATGGCGCAGCGCGCCGAATGCTTGTCGTGGCTGTTTTGGCAAATGGGCAGTGCGCCCTATTTGGGTGGCGGCTTTGGCCATTTCTATGCCTACGCACCTTTCAAAATCGAATACGCCATTGACCGCTTCGCCATGGAGGTCAAACGCCAATTGGACGTGCTGAACCAGCGCTTGGCGAACCACCGCTTCATCTGTGGCGACACCTACACCATTGCCGACATGGCCATTTGGCCCTGGTATGGCGCCACCGCCAAAGGGCAAATGTACGAAGGCGGCGAGTTTTTGAGCGTGCACGAATACACCCACGTCCTGCGTTGGACCGATGAAGTGGCCCAACGCCCCGCCGTTCAGCGCGGCCGCAAAGTCAACCGGGTCACCGGCCCCTTGGAAGACCAATTGCATGAGCGCCACGACGCCAGCGACTTCGACACCCATACCCAAGACAAACAGGCTGGGAAGACCTCCCAATGAATGCGCCCCACCCGCTTGACTCAGCCAACCCGGCAGATGGTTTGGTGCCCACTGCAAGGGATTCACTGGCAAGCAGTGCAACGGCCCCCATCGACCACGCCGAATGGCAACTTCGCCTCAGATTGGCTGCTGCCTATCGTGCCGTCGACCATTTTGGGTGGTCTGAATTGACAGCCAACCACATATCGCTGCGGGTGCGCAACGACCCCTCAGAGTTTTTGATCAACCCCTATGGATTGCTCTATTCAGAAATCACCGCATCCAATTTGGTTCGCATCGATGGTGATGGCCATGTGCTCACCCCCACCGAATACCCCATCAACCCGGCTGGATTCAACATCCACGCCGCCATCCACAACGCGCGTGACGATGCGCACTGTGTGCTGCATGTGCACACGGTTGCAGGCATGGCGGTGGCTTGCTTGAAGGATGGCTTGTTGCCGCTGACCCTGGAGGGGACAGACTTTCACAACCGCATTGGTTACCACGACTTTGAAGGGCCCAGCCTGGAGGTGGATGAAAGAAGCCGTTTGGTCGCAGCTTTGGGCAACAACGTGGCCTTGGTGCTGCGCAACCATGGTCTGGTCACGGTGGGTGAGACTGTTGACTCGGCTTTTTTGCGCATGTACCGCCTGATGCTGGCATGCCAGGTGCAAATGCAGGTGATGATGTCAGGTCAAGCCTTCACCCGATTGAGCGATGACATCCTGGAGAAATCAGCGCAACGCCACGAATGGTTTTTTCGCATCGGCCCTGGGGGCAAAAAGGTGGGGCATGGCGAGTTGGATTTTTCAGCCGTGATGCGCTTGATGGCCAAGATAGACCCCTCTTACCAAACGTGAGCCGTCAGCTCACTTGCCAAACCCCAAAATACCGGCCTTGAGCGACCTGGGGTCACGCAATCCATATCGGCCTGACAACACAGCCAGATAAAAGTCCATCAAGTGGCGGTTGAAGGTATCGGGGTCTTCCAAGTTGTTGGTGTGCCCTGCCCTGGGCAACACCACCAAAGAGGCGCTGGGGATGTGCCGCTTCATCAACAAGGCGGGCTCCAAGCAGGGGTCGTCTTCGTCGCCGGTGATGATCAAGGCCGGCACGTGGATCGACTTCATTTGCTCGACCAAGTCCCACAGCGAGGGCCGCATTTTTTGCACCCCCAGCAAGGTGTTGGCCGATCCCACGGGGTCGTGCTCGGCCATTTGGGCGGCAAACTCGGCCCATCCTCGGGGGTCTTTGTTTTGAAACTGCACCCGCGTGGGGCCCATGGTGTACTTGCGCGCCGCCTCGATGGGGCCCGCTTGGTGAAACATCGCCGCAGCGGCGTCGGCCTCGGCCTGAAAGACAGCGCGTTGATCGGGCTCGGCCCCGTAACCACAACCCGCAATGACCAAAGACAAGACCCGCTGGGCATGGTGAATCCCCATGTGCAAGCTGGCAAATCCGCCCATGGACAAACCCACCACATGGGCTTGGGCAATCCCCAAATGGTCGAGCAATGTGACGATGTCTTGCACCGCCCGCGCTTGCGAGTAAGACGATGGGTCAGCCGGCACGTCTGAAGGCAAATACCCACGGGCCGAAAAAGTGATGCAGCGGAAATGGCGTGAGAAAAAGCGCATTTGCGGCTCCCAACTGCGCCAGTCACCCGCAAATTCATGCACAAAGACCAGCGCTTGGCCAGTCCCGGCCTCTTCAAAATACAGCTTCACGCCGTCGTCGGTGGTTGCAAATGCCATGTCATGCCTCCATGGGTTTGGAATTCAAGTGGCGCCAGCCCAACAGGCCTGCCGTGGCCAACAGCATAACCATAAAAAACCAGGGCCACCATTGCAAAGACTGGGCAAACACCGCCATGTCTTGTGCTGAAAGATTCATGTCCTGGGCCAACCAAGCCGTGTGCCAACCAAACAACAAGGTCATGCCGCCGTAGGCCAGGTTCATGCTCAAACCCCGAAAACTCAAAGCCGTGGCCCGCTGCTCGGACGGCACAATGGCATTCATGTAATGGGACAAAAAGAAGTGCAAAAACCGCATGCCCACAAACAAGGGCACCACCCCCAGCACACCCCACCAACCGGGTCTGGCGCTGGCCACACCCCACAAACCCACCCACAGCAGCGCGCCCAAGCCCACAAAATTGGCCACACCACCCCAGCGCAAAGTGGCCCATTTCATGGAGGACGCCAGCAACAAGCCCAACAAGGCTGTAGCGCTGCCAATCACGCCAAACCACGCGTCTTCAATGCCAATCAAGCGGTAAAAATTGCTGTTCACCGTCATGAACACACGCACCAAGCTGTCAAAGACCAAACCCACCACGATCAAAGCAAAAGCGACTTGTGAATGCCAAATCCAAGCACCAGTGCGCAAAATGTCGCGCCACGTGGCACCTATGCTGCGCCACACCGTCGCCTGCGTGGGTTTGGCCCAGGACTCGGTCATTCGCCAAGCCACGGCCAAGCAGGCCAGCGCACTGATCAGGCACAGCACCACCGGCCATTTGGTCCATTGGGTGTACAGCCAAGCACCGCTGATCGAGGTGAAGACCACCGCCACCGCCGAATAGCGCATCAACTGGGCCATCACGTTCGGCCACAAGGTGGTGCGCTCTGTGGGGGGCAATGAGTCGTAAGCCAGGGCTTCGTCGGCGCCGCTGGCGCAGGCCTCGGCAGCGCCACTCAAAATGCGGTTGACCACAAACAACCAAAACACCACCTCGGGCTGACCGGGTTGCATGGCGCACAACACCAACATTTCCAACACCATCAGCACGCTGGCTGCGATGACCAAGGGGCGGCGCCCATACCGGTCGGCCAAGGCGCCGCTGGGCACCTCCAACAAGACAATGGTCACGGCCCAAACCACATTGAGCGCTGCAAATTCGCCCAGGGTCAAACCCAGGTCCAAAAACAAAATGGTGAAGATGGGGTAGTAAAAACGGGCGTTGAAGAGCACCCGAAACCAAATGAACAAACGCGCGTTGGCAGACATGGGCAAGGAAGGGTTCCTCATGGGTTCGATCGGCAACACCCCCCTCAGGGCGTGGGGCTGTTGTCAGGCTTGCGCAAAAGAAGGGGGGCGGTCGGCAAGCCAGGCCCGCGGGTTCAGGCCTTGGGGGCTGCAGACGATGCGCCGGCTTCAGAGGGCCAGTCGCGGATGTAGGCTTTGAGCATCTTGTTTTCAAAGTTTTGGCTGTCGACCACGGTTTTGGCCACATCGTAAAAACTGATCACGCCCATCAGCATGCGGCTGCTCATCACCGGCATGTAGCGGGCGTGGCGCTCGAGCATCATGCGGCGCACCTCGTCGAGTTCGGTCTCGGGGGAACAGGTCAAGGGGTGGTCGTCCATCGCGCCGCGCACCGTGGTGTCGCCCACCTGACCGCCGTTTTTCACAATGGCTTGGATCACCTCGCGAAAGGTCAGCATGCCCACCAAATCGCCATGGTCCATGACCACCAAAGAGCCCAAGTCTTTCTCGGCCATGATCTCCACCGCATGCATCAATGGCTCCAGTGGCGCCATGGTGAACAGTGTGCTGCCCTTGACGCGCAAAATGTCGCTGACTTTCATGGAGATACTCCTTGCTTGAAACCGTGAGGATCGATTTTTATGCAAGGAATATAGCCCACAATGGCGATTCAAAATCACCATTGCCACTGCGCTTGACGAGAGAACACCATGCCTGGTTACGCCGACCCCCACTTTGACACCCTGACCCTGCATGCGGGCGCGGGGCCAGACCCTGCCACCGGCGCCCGCGCCGTGCCCATCCACCTGAGCACCTCGTTTGTGTTTGAGTCCAGTGAACACGCTGCGTCCCTCTTCAACCTCGAGCGCGCTGGCCACGTCTACAGCCGAATCAGCAACCCCACGACTGCGGTGTTCGAGCAGCGCATCGCTGCCTTAGAGGGGGGTATCGGTGCTATCGCCACCGCTAGCGGCCAAGCCGCGCTGCACCTGAGTGTGGCGACTTTGATGGGTGCGGGCTCGCACATCGTCTCAAGCTCGGCTTTGTATGGCGGTTCGCACAACCTGCTGCATTACACACTGCGCCGTTTTGGCATCGAGACGACCTTTGTCAAACCCGGTGACATTGACGCTTGGCGAGCCGCCATCCGCCCCAACACCAAGTTGTTGTTTGGCGAAACCGTGGGCAACCCGGGCTTGGATGTGCTGGACATCCCCACCCTCTCGCAAATGGCGCATGACAACGGTGTGCCCTTGTTGGTCGACGCCACACTCAGCACGCCTTACTTGATGAAGCCTTTGTCCTTGGGCGCAGATTTGGTCTACCACTCGGCCACCAAGTTTTTGAGCGGCCACGGCACGGTGATTGGCGGCGTGGTGGTCGATGGCGGTTCCTTCGATTGGGAGGCCAGCGGCAAATTCCCCGAACTCTCCGAACCTTATGCCGGTTTTCACAACATGGTGTTCACCGAGGAAAGCACCGTGGGCGCGTTTTTGCTGCGGGCGCGGCGAGAGGGCTTGCGTGACTTTGGTGCCTGTTTAAGCCCGCATTCGGCGTGGTTGATTTTGCAAGGCATGGAAACCTTGCCGCTGCGCATGGAGCGCCACTTGGTCAACACCGAAAAAGTGGTGGCGTTTTTGGCGGCCCACCCCATGGTGTCGAGGGTCGGTCATCCACTCATGCCCGATCACCCCAGCCATGCTTTGGCGCAAAAATTGTTGCGCGGTGGCGCACGGGGAGCGGGGTCGGTGTTCAGCTTTGACATCAAGGGTTCACGCAACCAAGGCCGTGCTTTCATAGAAGCGCTGAAAATTTTCAGCCACTTGGCCAATGTGGGCGACAGCAAATCGCTGGTCATCCACCCCGCCAGCACCACGCATTTCCGAATGAGCGACGAGGCACTGGCCCAAGCGGGCATTGGTGCAGGCACCATCCGTTTGTCGGTGGGTTTGGAAGACGCCGATGATTTGATCGACGACTTGAAGCGGGCTTTGAAAGCCGCTGAAAAAGCGGCCAACCAACCCACCACCCCAAGCCAGGGGGCCGCATGAACATCACCTGGCCCGGCTTCAACGTGTATGCCTACACCGGGGGCAAAGCTTTCAACCCAGAGCAACCCACCGTGGTGTTTGTCCATGGCGTGCTGTGCGACCACAGCGTTTGGGTGCTGCAAAGCCGCTACTTGGCCCACCATGGTTGGAATGTCTTGGCCATTGACCTGCCAGGGCATGCCCGCAGCGCAGGGCCCGCAGCGGCCAGTGTTGAAGATGCGGCCGATCAAATCCACGCCATGCTCGATGCCGCCGGTTTGGATCGGGTGGCTGTGGTGGGGCACAGCTGGGGATCCCTGATCGCCTTGGAAGCGGCTGCGCGCTTGAAGCAGCGCATCAGCCATTTGGCCTTGGTCGGCACGGCCTTTCCCATGCCGGTGGCGGCCCCCTTGTTGGCGGCATCGCTGACCGAGCCGGACAAAGCCATTGCCATGATCAATGTGTTTTCGCGCGCCACCTTGGCCGCACCGCCGTCCGCCTTCGGCCCTGGCACTTGGGTGCATGGGGCCAGCACCGCTTTGAACCGGCGGGTATTGGCCAGCAACCGCGAGGTCAACTTGCTTCACCAAGGATTTACCGCCTGCAACAACTACACCCAAGGCTTGCAAGCCATGGCAGACCTGAGTTGCCCAGTGCTGTTCGTGAATGGCGCTTTGGACCAAATGACACCACCCAAAACCACGCAGGCTTTGATCGAACAAGGTCAGAGATCAGGCAAAAAAGTGCAGGTGGTCACGGTGCCCATGGGCCACCACCAAATGAACGAGTCGCCCGAGGAAACTTTGCAAGCCTTGCGCCAGTTTTTGCGCTGACCCACCCAGGCTACAAGGCATCGGCCAAGCGCAGGCCTTGCCACTGCGCCCACAGGGCTTGGTTGGCGGGCACATCGGCCAACAAGTAGCGAACCATCAACGGTGCCAAAGGCAGTTGGCTGACATCGGCCAACCACACATATCGCGGCGCTTGGGTTTCATCGCTGGGCACCAAGCGCCCAGCCCAATCAAAATCAAGCAAGGTGACCAACACCGCTTCCACCTCGCGGGGGTCGGCCTGTAACTCGCTGGCCACATCCAGCACCGTCATGCCATGAGGTGCTGTGCCGCGCTGCTGAATCAATTTGCGAATGACCTCCAAAGCCAGTTGAAACATCCACCCGGGTGAACTGCTGTCGCGCACCGCGCCGCTCAGCCAGGCAGGCAAACTGGCCACGGCAACGGCACCCACCAACACAATGACCCAGGTGATGTAGATCCACACCAGCAAAATTGGCACCGTGGCAAAGGCGCCGTACACCGCAGCGAATGTGCCCACCTTGGCCAGGTACTGGGCCAGCGCCCATCGCGCCAACTCGAGCACCACTGCGGCCAGCGCACCACCCCACCACGCATGCCGCGCCGGCACATGGGTGTGGGGCACGTATTTGTACAAAGCGCCAATGCCCACTGCGGTGAGCCCAAACTCCAGAACGTCCAAAATGAAGCGCAGCCACGCTTGCCCCGGCCCCCAGCTTTGCCCACCCCAAGTCAGCGCAGTGGTCAGCATGAACAAACTGGTGGCCAGCGCCAAGGGGCCCAGCGTCAAAGCGGCCCAGTAGATCAACACCCGCTGCCCCCACGGGCGCGCTTGACGCACCCGCCAAATCGCATTGAGCGTGCGGTCGATGGTGAACACCAACGCGACCGCAGAAACCAACAAGGCCACAAAACCCAAGGAGCCCAAGCGGCTGGCCTTGCTGGTGAACTGGGTCAAATAACCCAGCACCTGGCGCGCAATGCTGTCGAGGATCAGGCTTTCCACCAACCAACGCTGCAACACGGTTTGAAACTGGCCAAACAAGGGGAACGCGGTAAGCACCGCCAAGGCCACCGTCAACAACGGCACCAAGGCAATGGTGGTGGTGAAGGTCAAAGCCCCAGCGGTTTGGCCCAAGCGGTCGTCTCGGAAGCGTTGGCGCAAACCAGATAAGGCCACACGCCACGGAAACCGTTGCAAAGCTTCAAAGCCCAATTTCAAATGCGAGACAATCATGCTGCGATCATGCCATTGCGCCCCACCTTGAGGCAAAACCCTTGACCCTTGCAACCACCTCCCCCCCATCCCTGCCCAACGAAGCCGCCCACGTGACATGGACGAGGCGCATGGCAGTGCTGAGTTTGGTCGGACTGATCATTCTCGGTCTGGCCTGGGAGCTGTGGCTGGCACCCTTGCGCGAGGGCGGCAGTTGGTGGGCGATCAAGGTCATCCCGCTGTGTTTTCCGCTGGCGGGCTTGCTGCGCAACCGCATGTACACCTACCGCTGGGTCAGCTTGCTGGTGTGGCTGTATTTCACCGAAGGCGTGGTGCGCGCCTATGGCGACGCGGGCTGGAGTGCTGCCTTGGCTTTGGGCCAAGTGCTCTTGTGCTTGGTCTTGTTTGTCGCTTGCGCACTGCATGTGCGCTTGCGTTTTCGAGACGCCGCCCGGGCGGCCCAATCCACTGAAACCCCAAACCCCATGCCATGAATCCCTTGATCGAACAACTGCAACACATCCTGGGTGCCCTCCATGTGCTGAGCGACGGCAACTTGGAAGCTTATGAAAAAGATTGGCGCGGGCGTGTTCGCGGGCGCGCCCTGTGCGTGGTGCGCCCAGGCAGCACCGACGAGGTGGCTGCCGTGGTCAAAGCCTGTGCCCAAGCTGGCGTGTCCATCGTGCCCCAAGGCGGCAACACCGGCTTGGTGGTGGGCTCCATCCCGGATGAATCGGGCCACCAGGTGTTGCTCAGCTTGCAACGCATGAACCGCGTGCGCCACATTGACCCAGCCAACCTCACCGTCACGGCCGAAGCCGGCTGCGTGTTGCAACAGTTGCAGCAAAGCTGCGCAGAACAAGGCCTGCTGTACCCGCTGAGTTTGGGCTCGGAGGGCAGTTGCACGGTGGGTGGCAATTTGTCGACCAACGCCGGCGGCACCCAGGTGCTGCGCTATGGCAATGCGCGAGAGCTGTGCTTGGGGTTGGAGGTGGTCACCGCGCAAGGCGATGTGTGGCACGGCCTCACCGGCTTGCGCAAAGACAACACCGGATACGACCTGCGCGACCTGTACATCGGCAGCGAAGGAACGCTGGGCATCATCACCGCCGCCACCCTAAAGCTGTATCCGCAGCCCGCGGCGCAATTGACCGCTTGGGCGGCGGTGGCCTCGGTGGAAGCAGCGGTGCAATTGCTCGGCTTGGCCCAACGCGAGCTCGGAGCGGGCCTCACCGGCTTTGAAATGATGGGCCAGTTTGCCTTGAGTTTGGTGGACAAACATTTCCCCGAGATGCAGGTGCCCTTGTGGCTCGACAACGCCTACTGCGTGTTGCTGGAAAACACCGACAGCGAGTCGCAAGACCACGCCCGTGAGCGCTTTGAGCATGTACTCGAACAAGCCATCGAGCAAGGCATCATTGGTGACGCCGTGGTGGCCGAAAGCGTAGCCCAAGCGCGCAAGCTGTGGCACATCCGCGAAAGCATCACCCTGGCCCAGGTGCAAGAAGGGCTCAACATCAAGCACGACATCTCTCTGCCCATCTCATCCATCGCCGCCTTTGTGGATCAGGCCGAGCGCACCCTGGCCCAAGCCATCCCCGGCATGCGCTTGGTCAACTTTGGCCATTTGGGCGACGGCAATTTGCACTTCAATGTGCAAGCCCCAGTGGGCGTGGACCCAGCAGCGTTTTTACAAAGCCACGAGGACGCCATCAACACCTTGGTGTACGACAGCGTCAAAGCCTTTGATGGATCGATCAGCGCCGAACATGGCGTGGGCAGTTTGAAAGTGCACACCCTGCCCGATTACAAAGACCCGGTGGCGATGGCGCTGATGCGCCGGGTCAAAGATGCGTTGGACCCGCACAACCTGATGAATCCGGGGCGGGTGTTGGCTTGAGAGCATAAAAACGCAGGCTGCTCTTTTGCCACAACCCTTGATTTACCAATGAAAAAGCCGCTAGGTGGTGAAACCTAGCGGCCTTTAAACCTTCATCTGGTGGGCTGGAGTCCATTGAATGATGGTTTAAAACCCAAATGAAATATAGGATCTTCACTACC